>NZ_JAHLPP010000001.1 GCF_018917965.1 Pseudoflavonifractor sp. MSJ-37
AGCGAGAAAAGAGTAGAATAGAGACAGTCGGTGTTGATTGCGGTGAGGGTCCACCTGTACCCATCCCGAACACAGAAGTTAAGCTCACCTGCGCCGAAAATACTTGCCTGGAGACGGGCTGGGAAGATAGGTAATGCCGACACAAAGGACGGACAGTTTCGACTGTCCGTTTTTTTCTGTCCAAATCAAAAGGATGGTGGAGCAGATGCGGTATCAGCATATCCGGAGAGGCATCTTTCAAGACCGCCCTAACCGATTCATCGCCCATGTGGAGTTGGATGGGGCCGTGGAGACCGTCCATGTGAAGAACACCGGACGCTGCCGGGAACTGCTTGTGCCGGGTTGCCCGGTCTACTTGGAGCGGTCAGACAAACCGGAGCGCAAGACGAAGTTCGACCTGATAGCGGTGGAGAAGGAAGGCCTTCTCATCAATATGGACGCTCAGGCGCCCAATCGGGTGTTCCAGGAGTGGGCGGAGTCCGGACGCTGGAGGACAGATTTGACGTGTCTGCGGCCGGAGAGCCGGTTTGGCCGGTCACGGTTCGACTTTTATTGGGAAGCTGCTGGCGGAGCGAAGGGCTTTGTAGAGGTGAAAGGCGTCACGCTGGAGGCGGATGGCCTCGTCCTTTTCCCGGACGCGCCTACGGAGCGCGGCCTCAAGCACGTGGAAGAACTCATCGCATGCCACGCCGAGGGCTATGAGGCGGCGCTCTGTCTCGTGGTCCAGATGGAACGGGCCTGTGCGTTTCGTCCTAATGACCGGACCCAACCCGCTTTTGGCGAGGCTCTCCGACGGGCGCGAGAGGCTGGGGTGGACATCTTTGCCCGGACCTGTCATGTGGCTCCGGACCGTATCACGATGGCAGATCCGATCCCAGTCGAGCTTTGAACGATGAGAGAACGCCCCGCAGTCTTTGAAAAAGGGCTGCGGGGCGTTTTTTGGTGAAGATATCACTCTGCTCCGGCCACTGGCTGGAAGCCTTCTGGAGCAGATGCTGGGGTCTCATCGGGAATAGGGCCGCTGGCTAGTCCTGTCTCGGATGGGAACAGGATCAGAGACAGGGCGTAGAGGATGGCCGCCCCGACGGCGATGGCCTGAAGCTTGTTCTGCTCCAGCCAGGGGCGATATCGCTCATAGGGGAGTTTGAGGGTGGTGCAGAGGGGTTCGGCCCCGGCATAAAGGGCCAGGGCGGCGGTCACGCAGATGGCCAGGCGGCTGATATCGCTCTGCTTTCGTGGCTCCATGAGAGCATCCACCTCCCGATATACGGCCTGTTTTCCACAGGATATGCCGGGAGAGTGGAAAACAGAAGCGTTTAGGAGAGACCGGGCAGATGGTAGAGCCGGCAGGGGCGGCCGCCGGTGTCATAATTCACGGCAGAGATGGCCTCGCCCTGCTCCACCAAATAATTCATATAGCGACGGACGGTCACCACAGAGAGGGCGGTGGCTTGTGAGAGGGCTTCGCTGGACAGACCGGCGGCGGGGGCGTTCCGGAGACAGTCCCGGAGGAGATCCAAGGTGCTCTGCTGGAAGCCTTTGGGTGGGGCGCTCCGCTCTTGAGCGGGATGGCTCCGGGAGAGGAGCTTGTCCAAAGCCTCCTGACTTACGGCACGGCCTGCCATGGTCTCACGATGGCGGCAGAAGCGGTCCAGTGCCTGTTGGAAGCGCTGCTGAGTGAAGGGCTTGAAGAGATAGTCCACCACGCCAAGATGGAGCATGGCGTCTACCGTCTCCACATCATTGGCGGCAGTGACCATGATGGCGTCAGTATGGACGTCCCGGGCGCGCAGCTCGTGGAGAAGCTCCGCACCGGTGATACCGGGCATATAGACGTCCAGGATCAGCAGGTCTGCCGGATGGACCGAGATCCACTCCAGCGCGGCGCGGCCGTCTCGGAAGGACTGGGCCACCTGGAACCGGGCGTCCCGTTCGGTGAAGGTCTTGTTCAAAAGGGAGACCATGGGGTCATCCTCTACGATCACGACTTGATACAAAGGGGATCCACTCCTTTTCGGTTTTGGCGTCATCCTCTCGGTGGAAGGTGAGGAAGAACGAGGTGCCGACCCCGGACTCGGACTCCACCCGGATCTCGCCCCGGTAGGCATCCACGATTTCCCGCACCAGAGCGAGACCGGTGCCACGGCCCGAGCCCTTGCTGGAGATCCCACGCTGGAAGAGCTTGCCGCGCAGGTCCACCGGGATGCCTGGGCCAGTGTCCTCTACACAGAGGAGGAGGGCATCATCGCTCTCCCGGATGCTGACGGCGATCTCCTTGTTCTCCCGGGCGGAGCGGTCAAGGCTCTCGATGGCGTTCTCAATCAGGTTGCCCAGCAGGGTCACATAGGCGTCTGGGGAGAGCCAGGGGCTGTCCTCCCGCAGGGCGCTCTCCCGGTCCAGCGTCAGGCGGATGCCCAGCTCGTTGGCCCGGCTGGTCTTGCCTACCAGGAGAGCCGCCACAGAGGGTTCTCGGATCTGGACCATGATGCGGCGTACGGCCTGCTGCTGGGTGCGGGAGATGTCCATGATGTACTCTTGGGCCTTCTCGGGCTCGCCGATTTGGAGCAGGCCCAGGATCACATGGAGCTTGTTCATGAATTCGTGGGTATAAGCACGCATAGCCTCTACCATGTGGCGCACACCGGTCAGGTCGTCGGCCAGCTGAGTGACCTCCGTGCGGTTGCGGAAGATGCCCACAGCCCCGGCCAGTTTGCCGTTCTCGTACAGAGGGAGCCGGTCCGCAAGGACCCGCACGTCCTTCAGTGAACTCATGCTCACATTGTACTCGGCCCGGCCGGTGCGGAGGATCCGGTCCAGGGTGGAACGGGGATAGACCGTGTGGAGCGGCTGACCTACGGCAGTCTTTTGGTCCAAAGAGAGCATCTGGGCCGCAGAGGCATTGAGAAAGATGATGTTCTTCTCCTTGTCGATGGCCATGACGCCTTCTTCCAACGCCTCCAGGATGTCCTCCCGCTGGAGGAATCGACGGGTGAGGACCTCAGGCTCATAGCCCATGAGGGACTCTTTGATGCTCTTGGAGAGCCGCAGGGCCAGCAGAGAGGCCAGCACCGCCGCGATGAGGCCCATGCCAACGAAGCGGATCACGGTGGAGAGCGTGAGGGCCGTCATGCTTCGGGTATAGATGCCGACCAGCACATAGCCGATGAGTTCCCCATCCGTGCCGTGGACAGGGGCATAGGCCGAGTGGTCGGAGCCCATGGGGCCGGTCTCATTGGAGGTATAGGGGCCGGCTCCGGCCAGGATATCCGCCTGAGCAGTCCCGGTATAGGCGGTACCGATGTCTTTGGCATCGGGGGCATAATAGATCGTGTCGTCCTTGCCGCAGATCAGGATGAGGTCGATGTCAGACACATGGGAGGTGGTCTGGTCCAGGAAATCCGTCAGATCTTCTGCTGGAGCGCCCTCCTCCAGAGTCTCCCGGACCAGCGGGACCTGGGAGAGGATCGAAGCGGAGTTCAGAAGGCTGTTGTCCATGGCATGGCGCTCGCTGCGCAGAGTCAGATACAACGTGCCGGTGAGCGCGATCACCAGAGAGGACAGCACGATGATCAGGCTCAGCCGCATGAGCTGGGCCCGGATGGAGGGACGGGATAGGGACATAGGACGGCCTCCTTTGAAAACAGCGGGACGGATCGGAAAGAAGGAACGATATCAGTATAAGACGTTTTCCCTGCCCTGTCAAAGCGGAGCGAAATATGGACCAGACAGGAGGCAGATCTTGGAGAGATCCACAATTACGAGCGGAGCGCATATCTGGTATCATGATCCCTTGTGCAGAGCCGGATCCGCCGGCTCGAAATACCAAAACATCGAGGAGGACCCCCAATGCCCCAGAACAAACGAGAGAGCCTCATCTACACCGTACTCATGTGCTTCACCATGGTGCTGTGGATGAGTATGTATAACGTGGCCATCCAGCACGGCGGCCTGAGCCTGGAGACGATCCGTGCCGGCTGGCTGGGCTTCCCTGTCGCCTATGTATTCGCCATGTGCTGTGACTGGTTCCTGGTGTCCGGTCTGGCGAAGGGCTTCGCCTTCCGCTTCCTGGTGAGACCGGAGGACGGCGTGCTGAAAAAGGTGATCTGCGTGTCCTGCTGTATGGTGGTGCCCATGGTGCTCATCATGTCCCTGTACGGGGCCTGCGAGGGCGCGTTCCACACCGGCGCCTGGGGGAACGTGCCCCTGATGTGGCTGGGCAATATCCCACGGAACTTCATCATGGCCCTGCCCTTCCAGCTTCTGATCGCGGGGCCGCTGGTCCGGAAGGTGTTCCGGACCGCCTTCCCGGAGGGGAAGGTCCTGGCCTGACAGAAGCGAAGGAAGGACAGCAGAACGCCGGCGGCGTCCCCGTTTCGGGACGCCGCCGGCCTTTTCATGCGGCACGCGCTTTCGATACTTTTTTTACTTTCCAAAGGGTTACGCTGGAGGAAGATCTGGAGTAAGATAGGGCCCGCACAAGAGAGGTGATGTATTTGGACGCATTCAAGGAAACGCTGGTCGGTGAGTTGGGCAACAGGGTGGCCTTCACGATCCCACTGTTCGGGGGCATCCCGGTGGCGGACTCGGTGGTGGTGACCTGGATCATCATGGCGGCGCTGATGCTGCTGACCCTGTTCCTGACGAGGGACCTGAGAGTCCGGGACCCCGGTAAGGTCCAGGCGGCGCTGGAGAGCGCGGTGGAGTTCCTGAACGGCTTCATGAAGGACAACCTGGGCAGTCACTGGAAGCCCTTCGCCCCCTGGCTGGGGACGGTGGCGCTGTACATCGCCTTGTCCAATATGATCGGCATCTTCGGCCTGACGCCGCCGACCAAGGACATCAGCGTGACGGCGGCTCTAGCACTGATGAGCATGCTGCTCATCTACGGGGCCCAGTTCCGGTACAACGGCCTGCTGGGCGGCATGAAGAGGTTCGCCGAACCCATGCCTCTGCTGATCCCCATCAACCTGATGGAGGTGGCAGTGCGGCCGCTGGCCCTGTGCATGCGGCTCTTCGGCAACATCCTGGGCGCCTTCATCATCATGGAGATGCTCAAATACGTGGCGCCGGTGATCCTACCGGCGGTGTTCAGCCTGTATTTCGACCTGTTCGACGGGCTGATCCAGACGACCGTGTTCGTGTTCCTCACCACTCTGTTCACCGGTGAGGGCATCAAGGAAGAAGATTGAAACAGACGAAAAAATAGGAGGAATCTATCATGTCTATCGGGATCATCGCAGCAGCTCTGGCTGTCTTCACCGGCGTCGGCGCCGGCATCGGCATCGGCCTCGCCACCGCCAAGGCCAGCGAGGCCATCGCCCGTCAGCCTGAGGCGGCCGGCAAGATCAACAGTGCGCTCCTGCTGGGCTGTGCTCTGGCAGAAGGTACCGCCATCTTCGGCTTCATCACCGCGCTGCTGATCATCTTCATGGGTTAAGGGGGCGTCCCCGATGCTGGAATTCCAGGGATCCACGATCATTTTCACCATCATCGATCTGGTGGTGCTCTACCTGTTCCTGCGCAAGTTCCTCTTCGGCCGGGTGAACGAGATCCTGGAGAAGCGGGCCTCGCTCATCAAGGAGCAGATGGACTCCGCCCAGGAGAACGACCGCCGGGCACAGGAGCTGAAAGAGGAATACGAAGGAAAGCTGACCCGGGCCCATCAGGATGCAGCCAAGATCGTGGCGGAGGCTCAGGACCGGGGCCAGCGCGCCTATGAGGCCAAGCTGGCCGAGGCCGAGGACGATGTCCGCCGGGTCCATGCGGAGGCGCGGGCTCAGATCGACGAGGAGCGGCAGGTCATGCTCCGGGGCGCCAAGAACGAGGTGGCCTCTCTGGCCCTGCTGGCCGCCGCCAAGGTGGCCCAGAAGTCCATGGATGCCGCCGATGACAAGGCACTGGTGGATTCCTTCCTGACGGAAGTAGGTGAGGGCGCATGAGCGAACTGGCCGCCCGTTACGCGAAGGCCCTGTACAGCGTAGGCCCTGATGAGGGCACGCTCCAGGAGACCGCCAGGGCCATGATGGAGGACGCGGAGCTCTGGGAGGCTCTGTGTTCTCCCGCCGTCCAGCCGGGGGAGAAGAAGCGGGTCCTGCTCCGCCTGCCTCTGCTGGACGGCCACATCATCCTCCAGCGGTTCTACGGCCTGCTGGCGGAGAAAGGGCGGATGGAGCTCCTGCCGGAGATCATCACCGCCTTCGAGGACCAGGACCTGGCCGCCCACGGCAAGGCCCGCTGTGTCATGATCTGCGCCCATGAACCGGAGCAGGCCGAGCTGGACAAGCTCAGGGAAGCGCTGTGCAAGCTCCATCAGAAGTCCGACATCCTCTTCGAGATCCGGGTGGACCCCGCTCTGGTGGGCGGCTTCACGCTGGAGATCGAGGGCATGACTTATGACAAGAGCGTCCGCGGCGCGCTCGCCGGTCTGAGCCGGCAGTTGGAAGAGAGGCGAATGGCATGACGAAGACAAGACCCGAGGAGATCGTCTCCATCCTGCGGGAGGAGATCGCGGGGTACGATACCAAGGTCCGCCGGGACGAGACCGGCACCGTCTTGGAGATCGGCGACGGCATCGCCACCGTCTACGGCCTGGAGAAGGCCGTCTACGGTGAGCTGGTAGAGCTGGACACCGGAGTGAAGGGCATGGTCATGGACCTGTCCCGGGACAGCGTGGGCGTGGTCCTGCTGGGCAGCGACGCGGGCGTCCGGGAGGGCACCGTGGTCAAGCGCACCGGCCATCCCGCCGATGTGCCCGTGGGCGACGGCCTGCTGGGCCGCGTGGTGGACGTGCTGGGCAGGCCCATCGACGGCCTGGGCCCCATCGAGACCCGCGAGACCCGCCCCATCGAGCATGAGGCCAGCGGCGTAGTCACCCGTGAGCCGGTGAACGTGCCCCTCCAGACCGGCATCCTGGCCATCGACGCCATGGTGCCCATCGGCCGGGGCCAGCGTGAGCTGATCATCGGCGACCGGCAGACCGGCAAGACCGCCATCGCGGTGGACACCATCTTGAACCAGAAGGGGCAGGATGTGGTCTGCATCTATGTGGCTATCGGCCAGAAGGCCTCTACTGTGGCCCGGGTGCAGGACACCCTCAAGAAGCACGGCGCCATGGACTACTCCATCATCGTCTCCGCCACCGCCAGCGACTCCGCCCCCTTGCAGTACATCGCGCCCTATGCCGGCGCGGCCATGGGCGAGTACTTCATGAGCCAGGGCAGGGACGTGCTGATCGTCTATGACGACCTGTCCAAGCACGCGGTAGCCTACCGGACCCTGTCCCTGCTGCTGAAGCGGTCTCCCGGCCGTGAGGCCTATCCCGGCGACGTGTTCTATCTGCACTCCCGTCTGCTGGAGCGGGCCTGCCGCCTGACGAAGGAATACGGCGGCGGCTCTATGACCGCTCTGCCCATCATCGAGACCCAGGCCGGTGACGTATCGGCCTACATCCCCACCAACGTGATCTCCATCACCGACGGCCAGATCTATCTGGAGAGCGACCTGTTCTTCTCCGGCCAGCGGCCCGCCGTCAACGTGGGCCTGTCCGTTTCCCGTGTGGGCGGCGCGGCCCAGACCCGCGCTATCAAAAAGACGGCTGGCACCCTGCGCATCGACCTGGCCCGCTTCCGGGAGCTGGAGGTGTTCACCCAGTTCGCCTCCGATCTGGATGCCGCCACCCAGCATTCTCTGGACCACGGACGGCGGCTGCTGGAGCTGCTCAAGCAGCCCCTGTACCACCCCATGCCCGTGAGCCGTCAGGCCGTCATCCTCTATGCGGCCACCAACGGTCTGCTGGACGATGTGCCTCTGGACAAGGCCCGGGACTTCGCTCTGGCCTTCGCCAAGGAGATGGAGGACGAGCACCACGATGTGATGGATGAGATCCAGTCCACCGGCAACCTGAGCGCTCCCGCCGTGGAGACCATCCGCTCCGTGCTGGAGGACGCTAAGAAGCGGGTGAGCGCCACATGGCAAGCATAAAAGAGATCCGCACCCACATCAAGAGCGTGGAGCAGACCCTGAAGATCACCAACGCCATGTATCTGATCTCCTCCTCCAACCTGCGCAAAGCCCGCAGACAGCTCAATGAGGTGGAGCCTTATTTCAAGAAGATCGAGGCCACGATCTCCGATATCCTGCACCACTCCCCGGAGATCCAGCACCGCTTCTTCGACAAACGGCCGGACATCCGGCCGGAGGACCGGAGGATGGGCTTCCTGGTCATCACCGGCGACAAGGGCCTGGCCGGAGCCTATAACCACAACATCCTGAAGCTGGCCGAGGAGCGGATGGCCCGATACCCCAATACCTCCCTCTTCGTGGTGGGTCAGGTGGGCCGGAGCTATTTCACCGAACGGGGCATCCCCATCGACGGCGAGTTCCTCTACACCGCTCAGGACCCCACGGTGCCGCGGGCCCGGGATATGTCGGAGACCATGATACAGCTCTATCTGGAGGGCGATCTGGACGAGATCTATGTGATCTTCACCAACATGGTCAGCTCCTTCAAGCTGGAGCCCACCGTCCACAAGCTCCTGCCGCTGGACCCGGACGAGTTTCCGGTCTACGAGCGGGACCGGGACTGCTACCACCGGGACGTGGTCTACATCCCCTCCACGGAGGCAGTCATGGACCGGCTGGTCCCCGGCTATTTGAAGGGCCTGCTCTTCAGCGCCATGGTGGAATCCTACTGTTCGGAGCAGAATGCTCGGATGACCGCCATGAAGTCCTCCACCGACAACGCCAGGGCCATGCTCCAGGAGCTGGACCTGTCCTATGACCGGGCCCGCCAGTCCGCCATCACGCAGGAGATCACCGAGGTGGTGGGCGGCGCGCAGGCAGCCCAATGAACCTATGTCAGGAACGCCCGAAAGGGGATAACGATATGAGTGAGAACAAAGGCACGATCGTACAGGTCATGGGACCTGTCGTAGACGTGAGCTTCTCCGGAGGTCTGCCGGAGATCAAAGAGGCCCTGGAGGTGGAGCTGGACGGCAAGCGCCAGGTCATGGAGGTCGCCCAGCACGTGGGCGGCGACACCGTGCGGTGCATCATGCTCTCCACCAGCGAGGGCCTGGGCCGCGGCATGAGCGTCACGGCCACCGGAGCGCCCATCTCCGTCCCCGTGGGGGAGGAGACTCTGGGCCGGATGTTCAACGTCCTGGGCGACGCCATCGACGGCAAGGGCCAGGTGGAGACCAAAGAGAAATGGTCGATCCACCGCCAGCCCCCGGCCTTCGAGGACCAGCGCCCCGTGGTGGACCTCTTCGAGACCGGCATCAAGGTCATCGACCTGCTGGCCCCTTATGCCAAGGGCGGCAAGATCGGACTGTTCGGCGGCGCCGGTGTGGGCAAGACCGTGCTGATCCAGGAGCTGATCCACAACATCGCCACCGAGCACGGCGGCTACTCCATCTTCACCGGCGTGGGCGAGCGCACCCGTGAGGGCAACGACCTGTGGCGGGAGATGGGCGAGTCCGGCGTCATCGACAAGACCGCCCTGGTCTTCGGCCAGATGAACGAGCCGCCGGGAGCCCGTATGCGTGTGGCCCTCACGGGCCTGACCATGGCCGAGTACTTCCGCGATAAAGAGAAGCAGAACGTCCTGCTCTTCATCGACAACATCTTCCGCTATGTCCAGGCCGGCAGCGAGGTCTCCGCCCTCATGGGCCGGATGCCCTCTGCCGTGGGTTATCAGCCCACCCTGGCGAATGAGATGGGCGCCCTTCAGGAGCGCATCACCTCCACCAAGAACGGCGCCATCACCTCCGTCCAGGCCGTCTATGTCCCCGCCGACGACCTGACCGACCCCGCCCCCGCCACCACCTTCGCCCATCTGGACGCCACGACGGTCCTGTCCCGCAAGATCGTGGAGCAGGGCATCTATCCCGCTGTGGATCCTCTGGAGTCCACCTCCCGGATCCTGGAGCCCGACGTGGTGGGCGAACGGCACTACAAGATCGCCCGGGGCGTGCAGGAGCTGCTCCAGCGCTACCGGGAGCTCCAGGACATCATCGCGATTCTGGGCATGGAGGAGCTGTCCGAGGGGGACAAGCGCATCGTGGAGCGTGCCCGCCGGATCCAGCAGTTCTTCTCCCAGCCCTTCTCCGTGGCCGAGCAGTTCACCGGCCTGGAGGGCCGCTATGTGAAGCTGGACGACACCCTCCGGTCCTTCGAGACCATCCTGGGCGGTGAGCTGGACAGGTATCCCGAGGCCGCCTTCAGCAATGTGGGCAACGTGGACGAGGTCGTGGAGAAAGCCCGCAAGATGGGGGCGGTGTGAGATGGCGGATACCCGCACCTTCACTCTGGAGATCATCACCCCGGAGCGGCAGTTCTACATCGGCCCCGCGGAGGCGCTGGTGATCCCCGCCGTGGACGGCGAGATGGGGATCTACGCCGACCATGAGCCGGCCGTCACCGCCATCGAGCCGGGCGAGCTGCGCTACAAGGTGGACGGCAAGTGGGAGCCCGCCGCCGTGGGCTCCGGCTTCGCCGAGGTCAAGCCCGACTATGTGATCCTGCTGGTGGGCTTTGCCGAGCACCCGGAGGAGATCGACCGCAAGCGGGCCGAGGCCGCCAGGCAGCGGGCCGAGGAACGCCTCCGCCAGAAGGAGAGCATCCAGGAGTACTACCACTCCAAGGCCGCTCTGGCCCGGGCCATGGCCCGCCTCAAGACCCGCCGCTGAACGACATCGTCACCCTGCTTTGGAGAAAAGAGCCCGATAGATGGAAACGCCCTCACGGTCCAGCCACAGACCGTGAGGGCGTTTTTGACGCTGTTTTTGAATACGTATCGTTATTTCTCCCTGAGAAATCTCCAGAGCGTAGTGCGGCTGATGCCCAGACGCTTGGCGGCGGCGGTCTGGTTGCCGCCCATCTCTTCGACGACCCGGCGGATGATCTCCCGGTCGATGTCGTGGAGCGGCTGGCTCAGGTCCAGCGGGGCCATGACCTTGGCGCCGGGCTGGCTGGAGATGCACTCGTAGCGCTCTCCCTTGAGGACCTGGCGCACATCGTCCTCGGTGATGGTCTGGCCGGTGGCCACCACAGTGAGCTCCTTCACGATGCGGCGGAACTGGTAATAGTTGTGGGGCCAGCGGTACTCCTGGAGGAGACGGATGGCCCCCTCGCTGGCGCCCAGCACCGGATGGGTGGCGTCGGTGCTCAGATGGCTCAGGGTGAGCCGGAGCAGGGTGGGGATCGTGTCCTTCATCTCCCGCAGGGGCGGCATGATGAGGGAGAGGCCGTTGAGCCGGTCCAGGAGCCAGCGGCCGTTGGCAGAGAGCTGGTGGTCCTCGGTATAGCCGCAGGAGAAGATCAGGCGGCGGCTCCGGCTGCCGTCGATCTCCTCCAGCAGGGCGACCAGCTGCTGGAGCCGGTCGGAGGAGAGGGTGTCCACGCTGGAGAAGTAGAGCACGTTTCCGGGATCCATCAGGGGGGAGTCGTGGTGCTCCAGCAGGAACTTCCAGCCCTTGTCGTTGACCAGAGCGCAGTTGATGCTGCCCAGGGCGCTGCCCCGCAGACGGCCCTGGGCATAGAGGCGGCTGACCAGCTGGTCCCGCTCCGTGCCGTACTCTCCGCCGATGACCAGGGGCTGGGTGCTGGCGGTGAGGCGGATGATGTGCTTTTGCAGGTCATCGTTCAGCGAGGTGTAGTTGAACGCGTCGTCGGCGGTGGCCTCCACGGCCTCCTGGCGGCTGATGGACCGGAGGCCGAGCTGGGCGGGAGCGATCGGGAAGCGGCGCATCTTCACATAGAACACCACCCGCTCCTGGTCCTCCAGACGGAGCCGGCGGCGGCGGATCAGATAGAGCGTGCCACGGATGTGGCGGGAGTACTGGCGCTCCTCCGGGTCGCTCTCATCCCCGGCGGCCAGTTCCTTCAGTTCGTCCAGCAGGGCCGGAGGCGGGGCCTCCAGAGTGGAGAAGATGAACTCCCGGTCGGCGGGGTCCAGGACAGCGATGCCCTCCTGGCCGTCCAGCACCTGCCGCAGGAAGCGGTTCTCCCGCCGGAGATACTGATGGCTGCAACACAGGGCCAGGGCGCTCTTGAGGGCGCGCTCGATGCTCTCCGGGCCGGAGGTGATGAGGATGGAGTTGAGCCCGATCCGCTTGGCGGTCAGGTTGGCCACCGTGTCGGACAGGACCGTGGTGTACTCCTGCTTCTGGAGCTGGCGGAGGAGGGGCTCCAGCTCGTCGATGGAGTGGGCCTGCACGATGTCGATGTTGAAGCCCAGCAGGTCGCAGAGGGTCTGGGCATCGGTGCCGATGTCGGCGTAGACCACCATGGCCACCTTGCCCTCCAGCCCGTTGGAGAGCCGCAGGGCCCGGAGGATGTCGTAGAGGGAGATGTCCACCTCGACCACCGGCAGATCGTACTGTCGCAGGAGGCGGGCCGTGCCGCCCCGGGAGAGGATCAGGTCATAGCCGGAGTGGAAGCGCTGGCGGGCGATCTCGGCGGCCTGCTCCATGTTGCCGATCGCCACGTCCATCTCGATCTGGGGATACTCCGCGGCCACATTGAGCATCAGAGTCTTCATCCCGTCATAGGGGACGATGCCGAGGATACGGATCTTATCCTCTGCCATAGCATCACTACCTTTACCATTTCTATTTGAAACATATTCTATCATAGTGTGTTGCAAAACGCAAGGGATCGGCAGCCGTTCCAGAAGAAAACATGGAACGTCACCAAAAGAACGCGGAGGCGGGACCATGGAGACAGATCGCACAGACGAGGCGTGGAGGAAACGGAAAATAGATACAGAAGGAGCGGATAGAAGGCCCTCAGATTTGCGGCAAAAAATGGATCAGAATTGAACGGAACTGCGAACGCGGAGCGGGAGCGACGCGGATGACCGTATCGAAATGGAAACGCGACGCACGAAATCGACAAAAAACAGAGAATATTTTTGGAATGCGTTTCAAAATAAGACAAAAGGACCCGACGCAAGTCATTGCATACGATCGAGCGTCCTGATAGAATGAGTAGCACCGGATCGCAGGTCCGCCGTCGTCCCGATCGTTTGGACGGGGGAGGTCGCCTGCGGTCGGGACTGTGGAACAGAACGGATGGGCAGTGGGAAGGCTGGACCGCCGTCGGCTGAAGCAGTCTTAAAATGGAACATCGGCGGGGGAGAGAGAACTCCGTCCATGTTCCACATCCTAATTCCGAGAGGAGAATGTAGTATGAGCAGTACTATGCTCGTGGTGAACTTGGCGATCTCCATCGCCCTGATCATCGGCCTGATCCTGATCCCGAAACTGAACCCCATGGTGAGCCTGGTCATCGCCAGCGCCTACATGGGCATCTCCTGCGGCCTGGGTGTCATCGACACTCTGTCCACCATCGCTTCCGGCTTCGGCAGCATGATGACCAGCATCGGTCTTCCCATCGGTCTGGGCGTCCTGCTGGGCCAGCTGATGAGCGACACCGGCATGGCCCAGAAGATCGCCACCACCCTGGTCCACGCCGTGCCCTCTAAGTACGTCATGTGGGCCCTGGCGGGCGCCGGCTTCCTGCTGGCCATCCCCGTGTTCTTCGACATCACCTTCATCATCCTGATCCCCATCGGCATCGCGGTCGCCAAGGAGATCAACCGTCCCATGAGCTATGTGGCCACCGCCCTGATCATCGGCGACGTCATCGCTCAGACCTACATCCCCCCCACGCCCAACCCTCTGGCCGCTCCTGACCTGCTGGGCTACTCTCTGGGCACTCAGATGGTCGTCGGCCTGGTGGTGGGCGCCATCGTGCTGATCCCCGCCATGCTGATCACCACCAAGGTCCTGGACAAGGGCTTCTTCAACGACAAGATGGACGTCAACCATGAGGTGGACGTGCTCAAGAACCTGTCCGAGCATGAGGCCAACCGCAAGGATCTGCCCCAGCCCTCCTTCGGCCTGTCCATGATCCCCCTGCTGCTGCCCGTGGTGCTGATCCTGATCAGCTCCGCCCTGCAGGCTTCCGGCACTCCCTCCGACTCTCTGGTGGTGTCCCTGCTGAGCAACAAGATCTTCACCCTGCTCATGGCCGTCCTGGTGGCCTATGTCATCGCGTGGAAGTTCATCGGCTTCAAGGCCGCTGAGGCTTCCGCCAACAACGCCCTGGGCAATGCCGGCGTGGCTCTGGCCATCACCGGCGCCGGCGGTTCCTTCGGCACCATCATCAGCACCACCAACATCGGCGATGCTCTGATCAGCACCCTGAACATCGGCACCGGCTCCGTCATCAGCGTGATCCTGTTTGCCTACTTCATCGGCTTCATCTTCCGTGTGGCCCAGGGCTCCGGCACCGTGGCCGGCATCACCTCCATGACCATCATGTCCACCATCGTGCCCAACATCGCGGTCCATCCCGTGTGGGTCGCCATGGCCTGCCTGGCGGGCGGCATCTCCATCGGCCACGTGAACGACTCCGGCTTCTGGGTCTGCACCAACCTGTCCGGCTTCACCGTCACCGGCGGTCTGAAGACCTACACCTGGCCTATCTTCGTCGTGTCCTTCCTCACTCTGATCGCCGCCCTGATCGGCGCGACCATCCTTCCCATGGCCTGATAACGTCTCTCTTTGACTCTGCTCCGCACGTCAGCCCTCGGGCGGGCGTGCGGAGCGTCTTATCCGGCTTGCTTGAGTTAAACTTTTCCATTTTCTCTTTATCAGAAAGGAAGTTGTTTCCATGGCTTTTGAGAGCGACAAGAACAGTGTGCCCATGCAGCTCTGTCAGACTGTGACCCTCCCCAAGATGGTCAAGGTCCACCAGAAGTTCGACACCACCCATATCGACCCCAAGGATCTGCCCGGCGTGGTCCACGCTCAGCTGGAGCGGGAGAACGTCCGCAAGAACATCAAGCCCGGCATGAGCATCGCCGTCACCTGCGGCAGCCGCGGCATCGCCAACATCGCCATCATCGTCCGCGCCATCGTGGACTTCGTGAAGGAGTGCGGCGCGGAGCCCTTCGTGTTCCCCGCCATGGGCAGCCACGGCGGCGCCACCCCCGAGGGCCAGCTGGAGGTCCTGGAGAGCTATGGCGTCACCGAAGAGACCATGGGATGCCCGCTCCGTGCCACCATGGAGACCGTGCAGCTGGGCACCACCGTGGAGGGCAGCCCTGTGTTCATCGACAAGTACGCCCATGAGGCCGACGGCGTGATCCTGTGCGGCCGCATCAAGGCGCACACCTCCTTCCGCGGCCCCTACGAGAGCGGCCTGCTGAAGATGTCCGTCATCGGCATGGGCAAGCAGCACGGCGCCGAGTCCGTCCATGAGTCCGGCTTCCAGAACATGGGCCGCGTCATGCCGCAGTTCGCCCGTGTGATCTTCGACCATACCAACATCGTGGCCGGCGTGGGCATCATCGAGAACGCCTACGACCAGACCTATAAGATCGCGGCTCTGGACGCCAAGGAGATTTGGGAGCAGGAGCCTGAGCTCCTGAAGGAGGCCAACAGCAAGATGGGCCGCCTGTGGATCGAGAAGGCCGACGTGCTGGTGGTGGACAAGCTGGGCAAGAACATCTCCGGCGACGGCATGGATCCCAACGTCTCCGGCACCTTCGGCAGCCCCGGCCGCCAGCGCAACGAGGTCCCCGGCCCCATCGACGCCCAGCGCTGTGTGGTGCTGGACCTGACCGATGAGAGCCACGGCAACTTCAACGGCATCGGCGTGGCCGATGTGACCACCAAGCGCCTGATCGACAAGGCCGTCCCTGACGTGACCTACCCCAACGCCATGACCTCCACTCTGGTGAACATGGTCAAGATGCCCATCTTCGGCCACAGCGACGAGCGGGCCATCCAGCTGGCCGTCCGTGTCTGCAACGGCATCGACAAGGATCACGCCAAGATCGTCCGCATCAAGAACACCATGGAGATCCGGGACATCTGGGTCTCTGAGGCCCTGATCGACGAGGTGAAGGCCAACCCCAACCTGGAGCTGATGGGCGAGCCTGAGCCCTGGGGCTTCGACGAGAACGGCAACCTCTGGTAAGAGGGACTTTGACAACGCTTTCCCTTCCCTTTATATATGCTCCCGAAAACCTTCCCAATTTTCGACTTTAGTGGAGTAGAAACAGAGCATCCCCAGCCGGTGACGGCTGGGGATGCTCTGTTTTTGGGGCAGCTTCGAGTCGGACATTGGCGAATGCCACGACTCCGATCAGTGATAAAAAGATGAAATAATACGAAATGGGATCGCTTGCCGCGGACGGTCACACGGCCCAGAGCGCCGCCGCCCAGCAGAGGGTGGCGATCAGCGCCCCCAAGGCCAGGCTCACCGGCATCGGGATCCGCCGGAGCCGGCGGAGGGGGACGTTGCGCTCCATGTAGCCGCGGGCGGCGCTCCGGGCCTCCTGGAGCACCTGTTCCGCCGAGACGCCCTGCGCGCTGAACGCCTCCTCCCGAACGATGAAGATCGCCTCTTCGAACAGCCGGGGGTCCGGTGTTCGTACTACGATCGCCCGCTTGGATACCCCTTTCACCATATCGCCACTTCCTTCCTGTTTGGATGCTGTCCCCAACAGTATGGACCGGATGTGGAAGGATCATACAGGACGGGCAGGATCTGCTGGAGACGGCCCCGCATAGTCCCGGCCCGTCCGCCGTACACTAGGAGCATTCAGGCCCGGACCCGCCGGGCAAGGAGGTTCGATCCCATGCGCAAGGAGAGGAAAACGGTCGTCCGGGGACTGTGTCTGATATTCCTGGTGAATATCCTGCTCATCGGCCTGCTCCAGATCGCGGCCCAGGCCGCCGCCTATCGGCAGGGCTCCAGCGGGGCCCCGGTGCGGACCATCCAGACCAAGCTGAAGAACTGGGGCTACTACGACGGCGCGGTGGACGGGGTGTACGGGAGCGGAACGGCCCGGGCGGTACGGTATTTCCAACAGCGCAACGGCCTCACCGCCGACGGCGTGGCCGGTCCCGCCACGCTGGACGCGCTTGGCATGATGGGCGGGGAAGAGGAGGACGACGGAAGCTCCGCCTCCGGCTTCCAAAGCACGGAGGTGGAACTCCTGGCGCGGGTGATCTCCGCCGAGGCCCGGGGCGAGCCATACAGCGGTCAGGTGGCGGTGGGGGCGGTGATCCTCAACCGGGTGGAGCATCCGTCCTTCCCCAATACGATCGCGGGGGTGGTATACCAGCCCGGAGCATTCACCTGTATGGTGGACGGCCAGTTCGACGAGCCGGTGGCCGATTCCTCGGTCCGGGCCGCCCGGGACGCCATCAACGGGGCGGATCCCAGCGGCGGCGCGATCTACTACTTCAATCCCGCCACCGCCACCAGCGCCTGGATCTGGAGCCGCCCCCTGATCAAGACGATCGGGAAGCACCGGTTCTGCTCCTGAGCCCGGTCACTGGGCGGACTGGATCAGGGCGGTCCAGACGGCCTGATCCGCCGGGACGCTGAGGGACAGGGAACAGGCATAGCCGTCTTTGGTCCAGAGGGCCAGGCTCCAGCCCGCCTCGTTTCCCTTCAGGAGCACGGAGGTCCCGCCGATGTCCACCGTCTGAGAGACGGCATAGATATTGTAGTCCCCGGAGATGTCCCCATCGCCGGGGGACCTGCGGAAGAGGGCCATCTGGCCCTCGCCCTGATACTGGAGCTCTGCCAGGTCGTCCCCGATGAGCAGGTAGGTCTCCTCCTCCACGGAGAAGGGGAGGCCGGACAGCTCGGTCAGGGGCACGCCGGACCGCTCGGACAGCTCCGTCAGGGAGGCGCACTCCACCGGACTGCCGGGATACAGGGCGATGGGCTCGCTGGGCGAGGGCTGGGGCTGGAGGGGCGGCAGTCCCAGCGTGGCGGCCCCGGCCAGCAGGACCGCGAAGCAGGCGGCGGCCGCCGCCCACTGCTTCCAGCGGGGGAAGCGGAGGAGCATTTTGCCGGGAGCCGCCGGAGCATCCAGCTCCGCCTCGGCCTCCCGGAGGCGCTGGAGGACCCGGGCCCGCATCGCGTCATCGACCTTGATATGTTCCATGATCTCCTTATACTCATCCATCGAAGCCATAGCCCTCCTGTAAGATCTCACGGAGCCGGATCCGGCCCCGCCGCAGGTCCGACCGGACCGTGGACTCGTTCCGCCCCAGGATCCGGCCGATCTCCGCCGTAGTATAGCCCTCCTGATAGAACAGGTGGACCGCCTCCCGGCAGGCCAGCGGCAGAGCCTTCACGGCCTCCCATACATAGGACAGATCCTCCCGGGGCTCCGCCGCCAGCGCCTCGCTGAGCTCATCGGTCTGGCGGAGCTTCTGCGCCTGGATCTTGTTCTTGCTGAGATTGGCCGCCACGGTCAGGAGCCAGGCCTTCTCATGGCGGGCGTTCTCCAGCGCCGGGGCCGTCCGGAGGAATTGGATCAGAGTGTCCTGGAGGATATCCTCCGCGTCGCTCTTGTTGTGGAGATAGGAGTAGGCCAGACGGAGGATGCTGTCGCCATAGTCGGTGAGCATCCGCTCCGCCTGCCTGGACAGGGCGGCATGGTCCGGGACGGCGGCAGAGGCCTCCGCCGGGGGCTCTGCGGAAAAGAAGCCGCGGATGGCCGCCAGCAGGCGGGCCAAGGGACCGCCCTGCCGCCGGACCGGCGGGAAGAGGACGGAGGGATCGTAGAGACAGACTTCCAATGGAACACACCTCGACTTTGACTTTAGGTCAGTGGATGGTCACAGTGCGGGAGCGTCCATCACCGGACCGCGGACACGAGCGCGGTCATCTGGGCTTCCGTGACGCCGGGACGGGCCATGACGGAGCAGAAATGACCGTCCTGGACCCAGGCGGCCAGAGAGACCGTGCCGTCGTTCCCCTTCAGCGTCACCGAGCGGCCGCCCACATCCACAGTCCTGGACTGGGCATAGTCGTTGTAGTCGCCGCTGATGTCCTGCTCGTCCGCGCCCTTGCGGATGCAGATCTGGTCCTCGCCGTTGAGGCAGACCACCTGGATCAGATCGCCGGGGATGGTGCTGTAAGACACGTCAGGATAGCCGGCGGGCAGGGAGCGGAGGCTCAGGTCGATCCCGGCGGCCTTCACGGCCTCCGCCAGCGTCGTATAGTCCTGGAAGGGATCGGGGATCTGGGCGTTGTCGCCGGGGTCCGTCCCGGCTCCGGTGGTGATGGAGAGGGTATCGCCCTTCAGGACCACAGCGGCGGGATCGTTGCCCAGCAGAGGCACGAAGAGGGACAGGGGCACATAGGTGACAGAGTGGTCCACATAGGGGGCGCTCTCCAGCGAGAAGGGAGCGCTCATGCCCACCATGCCCGCGATGCTGGTGGTCACCTGGAAGGAGTCCTCGCCGGGGACGATGGAGGTGTGCATGGAACCGCTGTCCAGCACGGCGGCGCCGTCCTTCCACTCCACCGTGAAGCCCAGCTTCTCGGCGATGGCCCGCAGGGGGAGCATGACGGTCTGCCCGCCGTCGGTGCCGGGGATGGTCTGAGCGGTGATGACGCCCAGGTCCTTCCCGTCCGCCAGGAGGCGGTACCGGGCGGAGCCCTTCTCCATCTGCTGGGCAATGAGCAGGGGCTCAGCGGCGGTATCGGCCGACCGGGCGGGAGAAGCGGCGAAGGCGGGGAGGGCGGCGGCGCCCATCATGGTGAGGGAGAGGGCGATGGCGGTCATAGACTTTTTCATAGCGGGTGCTTCCTTTCTGTATCGAACGCGTATGTTTGTTTGGGATGTGCCAGCGTTCCTCGCTGTCTGCTTATGATACAGATGGGAGGCGGGAGAAGTTGCAGGTCCGGAGAAAAAATTTTGAAAAAAAGCCGGAGGACCGTTCGACGGGTCCCCCGGCGGGCATTCACTTCTCGGTGGAGATCTGGAGCATATGGCGGTGGAGCGGGGTATAGAACAGATTCCCCCGGTCCCAGTCCGAGCGGAACAGGGTCAGATAGTTCACCTGGAAGCTCATGGGCGGGAGCAGGCGCTGGAGCTCCTCCACGTCCAGGTCGGGCGTGGGGACCACCTGCCGGGCCAGACTGGCGTGGGGCACATAGGGCTTGCCGCCGATATCGAAGCCGGCCTCCTGGAGTGAGGCATCCAGCCGGGACTGGATGTCCAGCAGGGCGGGCGTAGGCTCCATGCCCATCCACCAGAGGTCGCCCTCCTTCACATGGAACTGGCCGATCTTGGAGCTGGTCAGCGTGAAGGGCGCGGCATCGACCCGGTCCATGGCATCGATCACGTCCCGGAGACGGTCGGTCTCACCGATGAAGGAGAGGGTGAGGTGATAGGTCCCCCGGGGCGTGGGGATACAGTGTTCCGTATGGGTGCGCAGATAATAGGTAGCCATGTCCATCCGATCCTTCCAGATGGGAGGCAGGGTCACGGCGACGAACAGACGCATGAAAAAAACCCCCTTTGCTTTCCACACCAGTATAGCAAAAGAGGGGCCGCAACGCAAGGAGATCTGTAAAGGGGGAACGTCAAGTTCCCGTAAAGTCCGGAGGCAGGGGACAGGCATGGGCCTGTCCCCCCTGCGGTTCAGCTCTCCATGTGCCGGCCCAGGAAGCCCGCGATGGTGCGGACCAGCTTATCGTCGGTGTCGCTGGTGTCGGTCGGACCGTCACCGCTGGCGAAGAGGACGCAGCCCAGCACGTCCCCCTCGGAGAGGATCGGGGCGGCACAGGCGACGACGAAGCGACCGTCCCCCTCGATGACGGGGAGCGAGGGCTGGCCTGCCTGATAGCGGTAGACGCCCCGGCCCTCCATGATCTGCTCCACCTCGGTGGAGATCCGCTTGTCGGAGAGCTCCCGCCGGGCCCCTCCGGCCACGGCCAGACAGGTGTCCCGGTCGGTGATCACGGAGATCCGTCCGGTGGTCTTGCTGAGAGTCTCGCAGATCTGGGCGGCCAGGTCGCCCAGCCCGCCCATGAGAGAATACTTCTTGAAGATGACCCCGCCGTCGCTGTTCGTGTAGATCTCCAGCGGGTCTCCCTCCCGGATACGCATGGTCCGACGGATCTCCTTGGGGATGACGATGCGCCCGAGATCGTCGATCCGGCGGACTATCCCAGTTGCTTTCATAACTGTGGTCTCCTCTCGTTCCATGGTCATGCCTCTGATATAGGTCCATTATGTGGGATCGGAAGGAAGATCATGCATGAGAGGAGCATGGGACATTTTGAGAACCGTATCGCAAAAAAGAACAGAGCTGGTTGCGTTCGGAGAAAAATTCGAGTATGATAGATAAAAAGGAGGTGGTCCTTATGGCGAAACGGAGCACGACACCGACATGCTGCTTGACATTGCCGCTGAAGCTGGAAAAATGGCAGGAGGACCGCCTTGCCAAACGGTTTGAGATCGCGCGGCAGATCTACAACACATTGGTCCATGCGGAATGGAAGAAACTGCGTCAGGTGGAACGGTCTGCGAGATATCGGGAACTTCAAGCACAGATCCGTGCAGCGGATCCGAAGAACGATCAGGAAAAGAAAGCGCGCACTCGCCTATACAAAGAGCAAGCGAAGCTGTTGAAGGATGCGGGCTTTACAGACTATGCGTTCAAATCGGACATCAAGTATTATTATAAGCATTTCAATGAAAATATCGGTTCCAATGTCGCCATGCATGGGATCGCGCCTCAGGTCTGGGCGGCATTTGAGAAAAAACTGTTCAAAAAAGATGGGAAAAAGGTACATTATAAGCGATTCGGAGAGCTCCGGTCTCTGAGAGGCTATTCTGTAACTGGAAAGAGCGGCGGGGTAGAGATCAGGTTCCACGGCACGTATATCGAGTGGAAGGGATTGAAGCTCCCGCTGAAGCTGGACCCGAAGAATGACTATGAGGCAGAGATGCTGAGTCATCGGGTAAAATATGTTCGGCTCCTGCGCAAGCCAGGCAGATCGAAGGACCGCTGGTATGCACAGCTCTCGCTGGAGGGGATCCCGGCGGTAAAGCGGGACCAGACCACGGGAGAAGCGCTCCATCCGGTCGGCCACGGGCCAGTGGGGCTCGATATAGGTCCTCAGACCCTTGCCTATTCTGCCGCCGGAGGCGCTGATCTGATCGAGCTGGCGGATCAGGTCACAAATATCGAGCGGGAGAAACGACGGATGCAGCGGAGGCTCGAGCGGAGTCGAAGGGCTGCGAACCCGGATAATTATGACACAGATGGTACGATAAAAAGAGGCGTAAAGTTGACGCACAACAGATCAAAGCGATACCGAAGGATCCAGCGGGAATTGGCATATCTCCAGCACAGTCAGGCAGAGACGAGGAAGCGCCAGCATATTGCATTGGCGAACCATCTGCTCACATTGGGGGACTGCTTCTATGTAGAAGCTATGGAGTGGAGTTCTCTGGCCCACCGGGCAAAAAAGACCGAAGTATCGGAAAAGACTGGAAGGATCAAGCGCAAGAAACGGTTTGGAAGGTCGATCGGGAATAAAGCGCCGGCATCGCTGATCGGGATATTACGGCAAAAATGTATCTCCCTTGGCCTTCCGGGTGTGGTGGAGGTGCCGACCTCGCTCAGAGCAAGCCAGTATGACCATCTATCCGATACCTATACGAAAAAAGAACTGTCCCAGCGTTGGAATGATATGCCGGACGGGAGACAGATCCAGCGAGACCTCTACTCCGCGTTCCTGCTGGAGCATTGCATTCCTGAAACAGCAGCATATGATAAAGATGCCCTTCGACAAGATTATCCTCGATTCATTCGATATCATGACCAGACGATCCAGCGATTGGCCGCGATGCCAAAGACCATCGCCAGTATGGGGATCAGGCGAACCAGAAGTGAACAGATAAAACCGGTGTGATCCGCACCGAAAATGACCGGTCGATCGTCCGTCCGGGGCTGTCGGTAATGGCGGCATAGGCCGCCTTGGCAGCAGAAGAGTTCGGGAACATAGTCAGCGCAGGCAGTATTTTTGACTGCCTGAAAAGCTATCTACCGACTCACAGTACATTCCACAAAATGAGACGCTGCCCTTTGTGCATTTTTGCTGACGCGATCTGCGTGGAGCGTACTGAGGCGAAGATCCCACTCCTCCACCTGGCGCATCATGTCCAGAGACGCGATCTGCGTGGAGCGTACTGAGGCGAAGTGAGGCCGGCTGGGTGGAGTCCTGCGTCTACGACGGACGCGATCTGCGTGGAGCGTACTGAGGCGAAGACGTGGCTGTATCTGTGAGGGCCCACCTGCGGGAGACGCGATCTGCGTGGAGCACATTTTATATTTTCAAAAATATCATCGCCCGCCGGTCCGTATGGGGCCGGCGGGCGATGTCCTGTTCTGATCTAAGATCTCACCGCGCCTCCGGCGGGACCGCCTGATCCATACGCGCCTTGATGACGGCGAAGATGTCGAAGCCCTCGCCATATTGGCGGCGGAGCGCCTCCTTGAAGAGCCGTCCGCCGGCTTTCCCGGACCGGCCTCCGCCGGAGCCGACACCGGCGCAGACCGCCGCCGCCAGACGCTCCGCCTGGATGGACTCGTCACAGGTACGGATGGAGATCTGATAGCTGATGTCGCTCTCCGTATAGGCGATCGTGGCCCGGATCTGGTCCACCTGGATCACCAGATCTCCGAGGATGCCCAGCACCACCTGCTCACAGTGGACCGCGGGGATGATGGCGTAGCATCGTTCCGTGTCGAAGTAGTGGTTTTGCAGGGCGTCGCTGGTGATCATCAGTTCCTCCACCGTGAGGCAGGACTTTTTCAGCCGCTCCAGAAGGGGATAATTCCCGGTGAGGGAGGTGTACATGGCCAGATCGGGCTTGCAGTACAGGTCCGCGTAGGAGGCCGTGTCGGTGTACAGACCGTACAGCAGAGCCACGCAGAGGCGCTCGTCCCGCTCCACCGGCCAGCCTTCTTCCTTCAACAGCTCCCAGACGATGGTGGCACAGCTCTGGTAGTCGCTCCGGACCAGCACCAGATCGCCGTCGGGGATCCGCTGGAAGTGGTGGTCGATCACCGCCACGGCGGGGGCGTCGAAGCGGGCCACGTTCCCCTCGCCGTACTGACCGTCCACCACCAGCAGGAGATGGGCGGGGGGCAGGACCTCCACGTGCCGGATGGGGATCTGGCACTGGCGGACCATCAGGTCGAGGTTGAATTTGTTCAGCTTCACCGGCCCGCCGTATACGATCTGGACCTTGGCGCCATGGGCCGTGAGATACTGATACAGGCCGAGGGCAGAGGCCAGCGTGTCGGCGTCCGGATCGTTGTGGCATTGGATGCAGATGTCCTGATAGCGGGACAGGAGATGACGCAGGAATCCCATGAGATATCGGTCCCTTCTGAAATGGGTGGGGGAGTCAGTCGGCCGTGAGTTCGGCCCGGGCGGGGATAGAGGAGACGGCGCCCGAGCGTGAGACGCACAGAGCAGCCGCCCGCGAGGCCAGCGCAATGGCCGCCGGGACCGGCATCCCGCCGGCCAGTCCAGCAGACCGGACGTGAAGGGGGAGGGATCCAGAGCGGTGCGCAGGCCCATGGTCTCCGCCTCCCGCAGGGGATTCGCCGGGGCGGACGATGTGGGGGATGGTATCGATATGGTCCAAGTTGACGGCGCCAAAGACCAGGATGTGAGACATGACCGGGAGAGCCTCTTTACGAAAACCATTTTCAAGGATGAACATACCCGATTTATGCCGCGCTGTCAATGGCTTTTTGGCCGGATCAGGAACAAAATGAGCAGGATGATGAGGGCGGACAGCCTGTGGAAACATCCGCGAAAAAGGGGTTGACAAACGGGAGAGAGGGGCGTATACTACATCACAACAACCGAACACTTTAAACCAGTGATGAAGAGAAGTAGCCGACGCGGTCGATGCAAAGAGAGCTCCGGATGGTGGGATCGGAGCCAGAGACGGTCGAGTGAATGGCCTTCAGAGGGCGGCTTGAACGGGAGACCAAGTAGATGCCGACGGGACCCCACCCGTTACCCATCGGGCGCGTATGATGGTACGCGAAGCGAGCGGACGTCTTTGACGTCAATTTGGGTGGTATCGCAGAAGCATGACGCTTTTGTCCCAGGAAGGGGACAGGAGCGTTTTTTTGTACCCCTTGACCGGGAGCGCGGGCTTCTAAACTCTGGCCGTTGGCAGCGGCCCCTCCATCGCCCACCCAGACCGATCTTATTTTTTCTTTTATGGAGGAACCGATCATGAACAAGCTGTTTTCTACCCGTACCCTGAGCTTCACCGCCGCGGCCGCCATGGCCCTGAGCCTCACCGCCTGCGGCGGAAACCCCTCCGCCTCCGCGGCTCCCGCCGGGAGCGCCGCCCCGGAGGGCGGCGACGGCTATAAGATCGCCGTGGTGCGCCAGCTGGACCACGCGTCCATGAACGAGATCCGGGACGCCATCGACGGCGAGCTGGACGCCAAGGCCAAGGAGCTGGGCGTGGAGATCTCTTATACCGACTTCAACGGCAACAACGACCCCTCGACTCTGGCCCAGATCGGCGCCCAGATCATCGCCGACGGCTACGATGCCATCATCCCGATCGGCACCACCGCCGCCCAGCAGATGGCCGCCGCCGCGCAGGAGACCAAGACCCCGGTGATCTATGCCACCGTCAGCTATCCCGAGGAGGCCGGCCTGACCGGCATCGACTATGTGACCGGTACCAGCGACGCTCTGGACACGGAGTTCCTGCTGGACATGGTGCTGGCCCAGGACCCTGACATCAAGACCGTGGGCCTGCTGTACTCGACCTCTGAGGTGAACAGCGCCCCCGCTATCGAGACGGCCAAGGCCTATCTGGACAGCAAGGGCGTGGCCTATCTCGAAAAGACCGGCAACACCGCCGACGAGGTGGTCTCCGCGGTGAACTCCATGCGGGACCAGGTGGACGCCGTGTTCACGCCCACCGACAACGTGGTCATGAACGCGGAGTTGGCCATCGCCCCCACCCTGATCGAGGCCGGCATCCCCCACTACGCGGGCGCGGATTCCTTCGTCCGCAACGGCGCCTTCGCCACCTGCGGCGTGAACTATGGCGATTTGGGAGCCAAGACCGCCGATATGGCCGTGGATGTGCTCCAGACCGGCGAGTTCCCCGAGTTCCTGAGCGTGGCCGGAGACATCATCACCGTCAATACCGACACGGCCTCCGCGCTGGGCATCGATTACAGCGTGTTCAAGGACATGGCCTCCGAGCTGGTGGAGGTCACGACCTCTCAGGACTAAAAACGATCGACGAAAACGCGGCTGAGCCCCCGCCGGATCCCGGCGGGGGCCGTGAGCGTATTTGGAAGGAGTAGGACCTATGCTGATCATCATCCAGACCGCGCTGGAGGCAGGCTTCCTGTACGCCCCCATCGCCCTGGCACTTTTCCTGAGCTTCTCCATCCTGGACATCGCGGATATGACCACCGACGGCGCGTTCGTGCTGGGCGGCGCTGTGTCCGCCGTGTGCTGTGTGGCGGGGCACCCCGTCCTGGCCCTGCCGGCGGCCATGCTGGCCGCGGCCGCGGCAGGCTTCATCACCGCCTTCCTCCAGACCCGTCTGGGGGTGCCCTCCATCCTGGCCGGCATCGTGACCAACATCGGCCTGTACAGCATCAACCTGATGGTCATGGGCACCAGCAATCTGTCCCTGTTCCAGATGGAGACCATCTATACCATGGCCAGGGCCTCCGGCTTCGCCGGGAGCTGGTACAAGCTGGCGGTGACGGCTCTGGCGGTGGTGCTGGTGGCGGCTCTGCTGGTCCTCTTCCTGGGGACCCGGCTGGGCTTGTCCATCCGAGCCACCGGCGACAACGCCGACATGGTCCGGGCCTCCTCCATCGACCCGACCTTCACCATCACGGTGGGTCTCTGCGTGGCCAACGCCATGACCGGCCTGTCCGGCGCTATGGTGGCCCAGTACAACACCTATGCTGACGTGAACAGCGGCACCGGCATGGTGGTGCTGGCCCTGGCCGCCCTGGTGATCGGCGAGACGCTGATCGGAAAGGGCTCCATGCTCCGCCGGGCGGTCGGCGTGCTGGCGGGCAGTGTGATCTACCGCTTCATCTATGCCGCCGCCCTCCGGGCCAACGTGCCGGCGGACTATATGAAGCTGGTGTCCGCCGTGATCGTGGGCGTGGCGATCGCTGCCCCCACCGTCCGCAAGTGGGCGGCCTTCCAGATGCAGAAGCGCCGCGCGGCGGCCCGGAAAGGGGGAAGATGAGATGCTGGAGCTCAAGCATATCCACAAGACCTTCAACCCTGGCACCGTCAATGAGAAGAAGGCCCTCCGGGATCTGAGCCTGGTGCTGGAGGACGGGGACTTCGCCACCATCGTCGGATCCAACGGCGCGGGCAAGTCCACCATGTTCAACTGCATCGCCGGGGACTTCTATCCGGACGAGGGCGACGTGGTGCTGGATGGGACGGACCTGACCTATCTGCCCTCCCACCGCCGGAGCCGCCAGATCGGCCGTCTGTTCCAGGATCCCATGCGGGGCACGGCACCCCATATGACGATCGGGGAGAACCTGGCGCTGGCCTATCTTCGCACCGCCAAGCACCAGAGCGCCTTCCTCAGCCGGGTGAGCCGGAAGGACAAGGACTTTTTCCGGGACCAGCTCTCACGGCTGGACATGGGGCTGGAGGACCGGATGAGCCAGCCGGTGGGACTCCTCTCCGGCGGCCAGCGGCAGGCCCTGACTCTGCTCATGGCCACCATGGTGCCCCCGAAGCTCCTCCTGCTGGACGAGCACACCGCCGCCCTGGATCCGGGCACGGCGGAGAAGGTGCTGGCCCTGACGAAGGAGATCGTGGCAGAGGGGAAGATCACCTGCCTGATGATCACCCACAACATGAAGAACGCGCTGGAGCTGGGCAGCCGGACCCTCATGATGGATTCCGGCCGCATCGTGCTGGACGTGAAGGGCGAGGAACGGAAGGGCCTCACGGTAGAGGACCTGCTCCAGCGCTTCAAGGCCGGCGCCGGTAAGGAGCTGGATGATGACCGCATCCTATTGTCCGATGACTGAGATCGTATAAGAGATATGAAGCGGCGGGGTCCCGACCTGGGGCCCCGCCGCTTATTGCCTTTTCAGCCGGATCGGTATAGAATAGGACTCGACTACCGACCAAAGACGAGGTGTGTTATCATGGCGGATATCCTATATATCGTGGTGCCCTGTTACAATGAGGAGGAGGTCCTGCCGGAGACCTCTCGGCGGCTGAAGGAGAAGCTGACCGCCCTGATCGGTGCGGGGAGGATCGGTCCGGAGAGCCGGGTCCTCTTCGTCAACGACGGCTCGAAGGATAAGACCTGGACGATCATCCAGAGCCTCCACGAGGCGGATCCCATCTTCTCCGGCGTGGACCTGACCCGGAACCGGGGCCATCAGAACGCCCTGCTGGCGGGGCTCATGACCGCAAAGGACCGGGCGGACATGGTGATCTCCATGGATGCCGACCTCCAGGATGACATCGACGCGGTGGATGCCATGGTGGAGCGGTACGAGGCCGGCTGTGACATCGTGTACGGCGTCCGCTCCAGCCGGGAGAAGGACACCTTCTTCAAGCGCTTCACCGCCGAGGGCTTCTACCGGGTCATGAACTTTTTGGGGGCGGAGACGGTGTTCGACCACGCCGACTACCGGCTCATGTCCAGGCGGGCCCTGGAGGGACTGGCCCAGTTCAAGGAGGTCAATCTCTTCCTGCGGGGCATCGTGCCCATGATCGGCTACACCACCGGCACTGTGGAGTACGAGCGGGGAGAGCGCTTCGCGGGCGAGAGCAAGTATCCCCTGAAGAAGATGCTCTCCTTCGCCATGGAGGGCATCACCAGCCTGTCCACCAAACCGATCCGCTATATCACGGCCCTGGGCTTTTTCGTGTTCCTGGTGAGCATCGTCTTCCTGATCTACTCCATCGTCCGGTGGGCCAACGGAGCCACGGTGCTGGGATGGGCCAGCATGATCTGCTCCGTGTGGGCCATCGGCGGCCTGATCCTCCTGTCCCTGGGGGTCATCGGCGAGTATATCGGCAAGATCTATCTGGAGACCAAAGCGCGGCCACGTTTCCTGATCCGGGAGGTGCTGGATGACCATGAAGAGCGGTAAGCTGCTGGATGCGTCGGTGTGGAAGTTCCTGCTGGTGGGGGTAGGGAACACCCTCCTCTCCATGGTGCTCATGTTTGCGCTGGAGGGGCTGGGCTACTGGCCCTCTACGGCCATCGCCTATGGGGCGGGGGCGGTGCTGAGCTTCTTCCTGAACCGGCATTTCACCTTCCACAGCGAGGAGACGGCGGGCCGCTCGGCGGTGAAGTTCGCCGTCAACGTGGCGGTGTGCTATGGACTGGCCTATGGCATCGCCCAGCCCCTCATGGGGGCGCTGCCCCGACCCGGCTTCCTGCCGCCGGTCTGGTGGGGCCGTCTCACCAAGCTGGTGGGCATGGGGCTCTACACGGTGCTGAACTACTTCGGCCAGCGCTTCTTCGCCTTTCGGAAGGGCCGCTGAGGACAAGAAGGAGGTCATGATGAAACACACGCTCAGAGCGTTTCTGGCGCTGGGGACAGCGTTGTGCCTTGCGGTCCCGGCCGCGGCGGCTGATCGGGGACCGCTGGAAGACGCCGCCTATGCCGTGGGGCCAAACGGCCTCCTTCGACGGATCTATGTGGACGCGCCCGACGGGGCTGGAGTCCGGGCCCGCTTCGAGTGGTCCGCGGACGGCCGGACTTGGACAGAGGTGACGAACACGCCCTGGAGCATCGGCTCTGACCGGATAAGCATCCTTCCCTCCAGCGGAAAGGACTTTTTTGTATGCGATGGGAGCAGCGGAGATCTGTATGCCTCGGCGGACGGAGCCCATTGGACGACGCTGGCGCCGGAGAACGGGACTTGGCATACCATCGAGGGCGTGAGTGCTGCGCTTCTTGAGCGAGGGCTTTGGCTTGACGGTGGACTGGGACGGTGAGAGCAGTACGGTGCTCTTGACAGCCTGAGAGCATGGAAATGACGAACGCCCCGGTGGATCATCGACGATCCGCCGGGGCGTTTTTTCACGATATCATCTACGTAGAGGAGACGCTCATTTCGGATCCTGCAGGAGCAGGACATCCTTGGGCGCTACGGACAGGTAGAGGGTCTGGGGATCGCCCAGGGCGGCCCAGGTGTCCTTGGCCAGCTCCAGACGGAGCCGGGAGAAGCTCTGATCTCCGCCGGGGGTAGCCACCATGATCACCATGGAGAACACGTTGTCGATCACCCGCAGGACCTTGCAGGGGATGGCGTTGGGGCCCTCCGCCGTCCGGCTGGGACGGAGGAAGTGGGCCCGGACGCCGATGTGGGAGAGCCGCTCCGGCAGAGCTGTGCCGCAGTCCAGCGTGACGCCCCAGTCCAGAGCCTCCACCGAGGCGGGCCCGGCGGGCCTGGCCCGGGAGATGTTCTTGCATCCGGACAGGAGGCAGGCGGACAGGGTGGCGGGGGCCCGGAACAGGACGTCCACCGGCTCCATAGGCTGGGAGCGGCCGCCCTCCAGCACGCACACGTTGGAGCAGAAGTGGTAGACCTCGTCCCGGCTGTGGGTGACGAAGAGGGTGGGGCCGTGGAACTGGTCCAGCACGTCCATGAGCTCCAGCTCTACCTGCCACTTGAGGTAGCTGTCCAGGGCGGAGAGGGGTTCGTCCATCAGCAGGACGTCGGGCTCGCTGGCCAGGATCCGGGCCAGGGCCACCCGCTGTTGCTGGCCGCCGGAGAGCTGGGAGGGACGGCGGCGGCCCAGTCCGGTCAGGAAGAGCCGGTCCAGGATCTCAGAGAGCCGCTTCTGCCGCTCCGCCTTGGAGAGAGAGCGGTCCATGCCGGTGAGGATGTTCTGCTCCACCGTCATGTTGGGGAAGAGGGCGTAGTTCTGGAAAAGATAGCCCACCCGGCGCTTTTGGGGCGGCAGGTCGATCTTCTGCTCACGGTCGAAGAGAGTGCGGCCGTCCAGCACGATGCGGCCCCGGTCGGGAGTCACGATGCCGGCGATGCATTTGAGGGTCATGGACTTGCCGCAGCCGGAGGCGCCCAGCAGGCCCAGCGTGCCGCCGGAGGTCTCGAAGGCGACCTTCAGATGGAAGGGACCGAAGTCCTTCTCGATATCCACCAGAAGAGACATCAGAGCACCTCCTCAGGGGCGGGGACGGCCCGCTTCTTGGGGCGGCGGTCCTTCCGTTCCAGCATGTTCACGGTCAGGAGCACCACGGCGGAGATCACGATGTTCACCATGACCCAGCGGTAGGCGGAGACATCGTCGCCGGTGCGCCAGAGCTGGTAGACCGTGGTGGAGATCGTGGCGGTCCTGCCGGGGGTATAGCCCGCGATCATGGAGGTGGCGCCATACTCGCCCAGAGCCCGGGCGAAGGCCAGCACGGTGCCGGCGATGATGCCCTGCCTACAGTAGGGCAGGCGGACTCGCCAGAAGATCCAGGTGTTGGAGCGGCCCAGCGTCTGGGCGGCATAGGCCAGGTCGGGGTCGAAGGACTCGAAGGCCCCTCGGGCGGTGCGGTACATGAGGGGGAAGGCCACCACCGCCGAGGCGAAGATGGCGGAATACCACACCATGGTCAGCTTGATGCCGAAGGTGTCCAGGAACCAGATGCCAAGCACCCGCTTGGGCCCCATGAGCCGAAGGAGGAAGTAGCCCACCACGGTGGGGGGGAGGACCAGCGGGAGAGTGAGGATCACGTCCAGGATGCCCTTCACCAGCCGGGGGAGCTTGGCCACATAGTAGGCGGCGAAGAGCCCCAGGAAGAAGATCAGGACGGTGGACACGGCGGCGATGCGCAGAGAATTATAAAGTGGGTACCAGTCCAAGAGACGGCCCCCTTTCTGTCTAAGATCAGGTAAATGGGGAGATGAAAAGAGATCCGGACGGGCAGAATGCCCGCCCGGATCCGTCGGTCAGGATGTGGACCGGATCGCGGTCACTGAAGCACGGTGAAGCCCACGTCCTCCAGGACGGCGATGGCGTCAGCGTCGGTGTGCAGGTAGGTCAGGAAGTCCTCAGCGGCCTCCTTGCTGGCCTCCGCGCCGCTCTTCATGACGGCGGCGGGATAGATGACCTTCTTGCACATATCGCCAGTGGCCTCGTCCACCACGGTCAGCTCATAGGTGTTGGCGTCGGTGGCGTAGATGATGCCGCAGTCCACAGCGCCCTCCTTGACCTGAGTGGCGACCTCGGACACGTTGGAGGCGTAGGTGACCTTGCCGGCGTTCTCCAGCTCGGTGATGTCGATGTCCAAGCTCTTCAGGATGTCCAGGGAGTAGGAGCCCACGGGCACGTCATCGTTGCCCAGGCAGACCAGGTTCAGCTTGTCGGTAGCCAGATCGGAGAAGGACTGGATGTCCTTGGTATTATCGTCAGGCACGGCCAGGACCACCTTGTTCTGGACTAGGTCGATCCGGGTGTCGGAGTAGACCAGATCCTGCCCATCCTCGTTGGTGCCGGTGGTATCGGCGGCGTCCAGGGCGTTCATCTGCTTCTGGCCGGCGGAGATGAACAGGTCGCAGGCGGCGCCCTCCTGGATCTGGGTCTTGAGCGTGCCGGAGGAGTCGAAGTTATAGGTCAGGGTCACGTTGGGAGCCACGTCCTTGTAGAGATCGGCGATCTTGGTGAGGGAGGCCTCCATAGAGGCGGCGGCAAAGACGGTCAGTTCCACGGGATCCCCGGCGGGGGCCTCAGATGCGGCGGGAGCGGTGCTCTCGGCGGGCTTGGTGCTCTCAGCGGGAGCGTTGGCGGAATTGCCGCCGCAGGCGGCCAGAGAGGCGGTCATGGCCAGAGCCATGGTAAGAGACAGGACTTTCTTCATTGGGATCGAACTCCTTTACAAAATGGTAGGCACGTCTGTTTCCGGACGCACCCATTGGTCCGCCGCCATAGCGTTCGCCTTAGGCGGAGGGACTCGAAGTTGAGTGTCAGGCCGATCGGTGTCCCGTCCCGTTCGGCGGCCTGGAGACCGGGGGACGGCTGTTCCTCCTTTCCGATGGGGTATCCTTACAAAAAGCCGGCGAAGCGCCGGACGATCGAAGGCAAAGCCTTAGCGGGCACAGTTGTTGGCGGTGCCCTTCAAGATCGCCAGCCCATGGGAGAGGGCGGGCAGGATGTATTCCAGACATTCCCGGACGGCCTTGGGGCTGCCGGGGAGGTTGACGATGAGAGTGCCCTTGCGGATGCCAGCCGCGGCCCGGGACAGCATGGCCCGGGGGGTGATTTGCATGGACAGGGCCCGCATGGCCTCGGGGATGCCGGGCACGTCCCGTTCGGTCACGTCCTTGGTGGCCTCCGGGGTCCAGTCCCGGGGGGAGAAGCCGGTGCCACCGGTGGTGAGGACCAGATCGGCCACATCCTCATCAGCGATCCTGGCCAGCTCCGCGGCGATCTGGTCCCGCTCATCAGGGAGCAGGGCGGTATGGGAGACGGGGTAGCCCGCCTTCTCCACGATCTCACGGATGGTGGGGCCGCTCAGGTCGGCCCGCTTGCCGGCCGCGCCGGAATCGCTGACGGTGATCACGGCCACACGGAAGGGAAGCTCCATGCGGAACTCGTCCCCGGCCTTGATGTCGCCGCCGTGGAGGACCCGTGTGAACACGCCCTGCTTGGGCATGATGCACTCGCCCATCTTCTGGAAGATGGCACAGCCCTGATGGCACTCCTTGCCGATCTGGGTGAGCTGGAGCACCACATCGTTGCAGTAGAACTTGGTGCCGATGGGCAGGGTGGCGAAGTCGATGCCGTCCACGATGATGTTCTCACCGAAGGCGCCGTCCACCACTTCCGCGCCCCGGGCCCGGAAGTCCTCGATCTTCTGATGGGACAGGAGGGAGACCTGGCGGTGCCACTTCCCGGCATGGGCGTCGCCCTCGATGCCCCAATCTTCCACCAGATGGATGGAGGGGACGGCCTGCTTCTGGATGCCCTTTTTCTCGCTGGTACAAACTGCGATGACTTTACTCATGGTGTACACCTCTCCGAAATATTGGCGAAACGGGGGTCAGCCCCCGATCTGATTCATGTTGTGGGTCTCGTCGGCGCTCTGTCCGGCGGACTCGTTGAAATGGTGCTGAGCGGGCTTGCGGCGGATGGCGTCCTCGATGGCGGCCAGCACGGTCCCGTCTTCTGCGCCGCTCCGCAGGAGGGCCCGCAGATCCCGGCCGGTCTCATACTGGAGGCAGGTCTTGAGGAACCCAGTGGCGGTGAGCCGCACCCGGTTGCACCCGTCGCAGAACTGGTGGGTCATGGCGCTGATGAAGCCGATCCGGCCGCGGAAGCCAGGGACCGTGAAGTAGTGCCCCGGTCCCGCGCCGATCACGTCGCCGCAGGGGACCATGGGGCCAAAGGACCGCTCCAGGATGGCCCGGACCTCCGCCTCGGTGCGGCGGGGGAGCTGGCCGCCCAGACCGATCGGCATCAGCTCGATGAAGCGGACGGACAGGTCCGCGTCCCGGGCCAGCTCGGCCAGAGGGACCAGCTGGACATCATTGTCCCCCATGGGGACGCAGTTGAGCTTGACCCGCAGACCGGGGACGGCCAACGCGGCCCGCAGGCCGGCCAGAGTCTCGTCCAGACCGTCCCGCCGGGTGATAGCGGCGTACTGATCCCGGTCCAGAGTATCCAGGCTCACGTTGACGGCGGACAGGCCGCCCTCCAGCAGAGCGGGGAGCTGCTCCCGCAGGAGCAGGCCGTTGGTGGTCAGGGCGATGCTCTCGATGCCGGGGATGGCGTGGATCCCCGACACCAGCGCGGGCAGGCCCTTCCGGGCCAGCGGCTCGCCGCCGGTGAGGCGGACCTTCTTCACCCCGGTCTGAGCGAAGAGGCGGCACAGCCGGATGGTCTCCTCATAGGAGAGCATCTCATCGTGGGCCATCCACTCCACCCCCTCCGGGGGCATACAGTAGACACAGCGCAGATTGCACCGGTCGGTCACAGAGATGCGCAGGTAGTCGATGCTCCTGCCGAACGAGTCGATCATAGCCGTCCCTCTTTTTTCAGGTAGTCCAGGATTACCTGGGCGGCGGCAGCACCGTCGAAGGGGATGGAGGGCACGCCGGGGATCGTCAGGTCCCGGTCGGTGACCAGCGCCAGCAGAGTGGCCGGGTCGCACACGGGAGCGTCGGAGTTCCCGGCCCGGACCAGCTCCAGCTTGGGCCACTGGGAGCCCTTGAAGCCCTCCAGCAGGACCAGGTCCGCATCGGGGAAGCGGGCGATCAGCTCCCGCTCATCCACCGGGTCCCGGCGGACCACCTTATATTTTTCGGAGTCGAAGATGGCGGTGCCCCAGGCGCCGGCGGCCATGTGCTTCCCGGTATCGGTGCCCTCCGGGTCGGCCTGGAAGGAGTGGCCGTCGTGCTTGACGGTGGCCACCTTCAGTCCGGCCGCGGCCAGATGGGGGAGCATCCCGGTGATGAGGGTGGTCTTGCCGGAATCCTTCACGCCGCTGACCGCCACCACAGCGGGGAGCTGGCGGCCGGTGTTGGTGAAGGTGCCGGACTTGCCGCCTTCCTTATAGACCAGATGGATGTCGGAGATCTCCATGCGCTTGTCGATCGCCTTGCACATATCGTAGATCGTCAGGAGCGCCACGGAGACGCCGGTGAGGGCCTCCATCTCCACGCCGGTCTTGGCGTCCAGCTTGGCGGTACACTCCGCCAGCACGGCGCACTCCTCATGGAGGATGGTGAAGTCCACCGTACAGTGGGAGAGGGCCAGAGGATGGCACAGGGGGATCAGGTCCGAGGTGCGCTTGGTGGCCATGATCCCGGCCACCCGGGCCACGCCCAGCACGTCGCCCTTGGCGGCGGTGTGGCCGGTGATGGCGTCCAGCACCGGACGGGAAACGTGGATCTTGCCCTGTGCCACCGCCAGACGGCGAGTGGGCGACTTGGCGGACACGTCCACCATGACCGCGTTGCCTTCAGCGTCGAAATGGTTGAATTTGGGTTCCTTATCCATGAGAGGACCTCCAAATGAAAATCAGGATGGGGGATATCAGAGGAGCAGGACGGAGACGGTGTCGCCGTCCTCCAGAGGGCCGGACCCGGCGGGGATGTCCACCAGACAGTCACATCCCACCAGAGAGGCCAGCATCCCGGAGGAGTCCTTCCCCGTGAGGAGGACCTGGCCGTCCCGGAGGGCGCCTCGCAGGAAGCGGCGAACATGGCTGGCCTTGGGGAAGCCGCCGGAGACTTTGACGATCCGGCGGGGCATCTCGAAGCGGGCCTCACCGGTGAGGGCCCCCAGCAGGGGGCGGGCCAGAAGCTCGAAGGTAGCGGCGGCGGCGAAGGGGTTGCCGGACAGGGAGAGGATCGGCTTGCCGTGCCACAGGGAGAACATGACGGGAGTGCCGGGCTTCAGCTCTACCTTCCAGAAGATCCGGTCGGCCGCCATGAGGGGCAGGACCTGATGGAAGATGTCCTTGTCTCCGGCGGAGACGCCGCCGGTGGTGATCAGCAGGTCGCAGTTCCCGGACAGGATCCGGGCCATCTCGCCGGCCACGGTCTGAGGCTCGTCGGCGATCAGGGCGGCGGACACGTCCGTGAGGCCCAGCTCCCGGAGGCGGGCGGCCAGGAGCTCCTGATTCGAGCCGTAGATCTTCCCGGCGGGGAGGGGATGGACCTCCGGGGACACCACCTCATCGCCGGTGGAGAGGACATGGACCTTCGGGCGGCGGCGGACGCTCACCTGACCGATCCCGGCACTGGCCAGGACGCCGACGGCGGCGGCATCCACTACGGTCCCGGCGGCCAGGAGTTGGGTGCCGGCGCGGTAGTCCTCGCCGCGGTCGCAGTAGTTGTCGTGGGGACGCAGGGCCTGATAGATCTCCACCGTGTCGAAGCCGTTGTTGGTGCGCTCGTGCTGGAGCACGCAGTCACAGCCCTCGGGGAGCATGGCGCCGGTCATGATCCGGATGGCTTCTCCGGGCCGCACAGGCTGGGAGGGGACACCGCCGGCATAGACCACCTCCGTCACCTTCAGCGTGACGGGATGCGCTTTGGACGCCCCGGCCAGATCGGCGGAGCGGAGGGCGTAGCCATCCAGCGGAGAGCGGTCGAAGGGCGGCTGGTCCAGCGGTGCGGTCACATCCTGGGCCAGGGTCCGGCCCAGCGCGTCGGACCGGGAGACCATCTCCACGCCCAGCGGGGAGACGCTGCCGGCCAGGAGGGCGACGGCCTCCTCCAGTGAGATCCGGGTACGCATGGTCATTCCTCCTTGCCGAAGGGGCAGATGGGGTAGCGGCACTCGCCGCAGCCCAGGCACAGGCCGCCGTGGCCCAGCCGGGCCAGGTCCGCCTTGGTGACGGGCACATCGCACAGCACCCGGGGCAGGATCAGGTCGAAGATAGTGGCCTTGGCGTACATGACGCAGCCGGGGAGGCCCATCACCGGGGTGCCGTCCCCGAAATAGCCCAGCAGGAACATGGCGCCGGGGAGCACGGGGGCGCCGTAGGAGGTGACGGTAACGCCGGCGGCCTTGATGGCGCCGGGGGTCTGGTCGTCGGGATCCACGCTCATGCCGCCGGTGCAGAGGATCAGGTCTACGCCGGAGGAATGGGCGGCCTGGATGGCGGCCACGATCTTCTCACGGTCATCGGGGGCCTTCGTGTGGGAGACCACCTCTACGCCCAGCTTGCCCAGCTTGTCGATCAGCACGGGGGTGAACTTGTCCTCGATGCGGCCCAGGAACACCTCGGTGCCGGTGGTGATCACGGCGGCGGTCCTGCGCCGGAAGGGCAGGAGTTCCATCAGCGGCTCGTCCCCGGCGGCCTCCTCAGCGGCCTCCACCTTGTCCTCGGATACGATCAGGGGGATCACCCGCATCCCGGCCAGCTTGTCGCCGGGGTGGACCACGCTGTTGGTGTGGCGGGTGGCGATCATGATCTCCTCCAGCGAGTTGATGGCGAAGAGGCGGTCCACGTCCACCCGGAACAGGCCGTGGATGGCGGCCTTCAGTTCCACCTTGCCCTCCTTGGGCTCGGTGGCGGTCATGTTCTCATTGATGGAGATGTCCCGGAGACGGACGGCGGCCTCGTCCTCATGGAGCATCCCCTCGGTCTTTTCCCAGACATAGAGGTGGTCCTTGCCCATGGAGAGCAGGACGGGGATATCCTCCTCGGCGACGATGTGTCCCTTGCGGAAACGGGCGTCCTTGGTGACGCCTGGGATGATCTGGGTCAGGTCATGGCAGAGCACATGGCCGACGGCGTTCTTGGTCTCGATGAGCTTCATGTGGGCGGATCCTCCTTCTATTTGGGCACGGACAAAAAAACAGGAGCACTGTCTGTTGGACAGACAGCGCTCCCGGGCGTATTGGGCCGGCAGGGCCTTGCGGCCTCGCGGGGAACGCTCCTTTTCAACAGGGAAGGCGGGACGGTTTCCCATCCGGCCCAGCGGCGCGGTCCCATGGGCGGCAACCTTTAGGGAGCTTTGCTCGGAGCTGGTATCGCTTTTCGATGATGTTGAAGTCATTATACTACTTAGTCCAGCTGTTTGCAAGGACAAGAGATCGCTATGGGGTACCGAAAAAAACGATCGCAGTCTGATCTGGCCGCATGGACCCCGTTTATGGAATTGAAAGACCGGGATCCCTGTGTTAAGATGGGCGGCGGATATCCGGGCGCTCCCCGGATCATAGAAAGATGAGAGCGAAACGCGAAGGAGGCCGATATCGATGGGAGAGAAGAAGCTGAGGGGGCGGTTCGCCCCCAGTCCCAGCGGGCGGATGCATTTGGGGAACCTGTTCACGGCCCTGCTGGCCTGGCTGTCGGTGCGGGCGGCGGGGGGCGCCATGGTCCTGCGGATCGAGGACCTGGATCCGGAGCGCTGTACGAGGGAACGGGCAGAGACGCTGGCAGACGATCTGGAGTGGCTGGGGCTGGACTGGGACGAGGGCTTCCGCCGGGGCGGCCCCCACGGTCCTTATCTCCAGAGCCAGAGGTCCGAGTGGTATGCGGAGTGCTTCCGCCGACTGGAGGAGCAGGGGCTGGTCTACCCCTGCTTCTGTACCCGGGCGGAGCGGCTGGCGGCCTCCGCTCCCCACCGTGCGGACGGACAGGCTATCTACGGCGGCCGGTGCCGGGACTTGAGCGAAGCGGAACGGACCGAGCGGGCCAAGACCCGCCGCCCGGCCTGGCGGGTCCGGGTGCCGGAAGGGGATATGTCCTTTGAAGATGGACATATGGGACGGTATACGGAGGACCTCGCCCGGGACTGCGGGGATTTCATCATCCGCCGGTCCGACGGGGTGTACGCCTACCAGCTGGCGGTGACGGCGGACGACGGAGCCATGGCCATCGATCAGGTGGTGCGGGGCATGGATCTGCTGGACTCCACCCCGCGGCAGCTCTACCTCTATCACCTGCTGGACCTGCCCGCGCCCCGGTTTTGGCATGTGCCGCTCCTCTGCGCGGAGGATGGGCGGCGGCTCTCCAAGCGGGACGGGGACCTGGACATGGGCGCCCTCCGGGGCCGGTACCGGCCGGAGGAGCTCCTGGGCAAACTGGCCCATCTGGCCGGACAGACCCCGGGGGACGGACCGATCTCTCTGGCGGAGCTGAGGGCGGTATTCGACTGGGAAAAGGTGCCGAAGGACGATATCGTAGTGCATACTGGTAAGTTTTAAGACTGGACTTTTGGGTAAAATTACAAAAAATAATTATATAATCGCGCTTTTTTAATAAGTTCTGCACAGCGGACCGGTTGTATTTGAAAGCTCTATGTGTTACAATGCAGACATAGAGAAATCGAATATAGCTGGATGAGGACTGCGGGAGAGCCCCCTCGGACTGCGAGGGCGAGGGGCACCGAAGGTATAAGCGGACCGCCTTTGCCGAGCGGGATGCTAATTTCTCAGGTCGTAGGACCGCAGTCGGACAGGACTCTGAAAAGAACGCGGCACCGCCGCGTCACCGAAGGTGCAATCCGGCCCGTGCGGGCGGGAGAAACTCTCAGGTCATGAACAGGGAGCGGGGGCTGTGGGATATCCCATATGCTTCTGCCCCCTGTTTTTTGCAAAGGAGAGAGCATCTTGCTTCTGGTGACGAACAACGGAAAGGTCCGGGAGAAGTACGGTCCTCTGTGTACGGTCCAGTTCGTGGACGGCGGACACACGGACGTGCTCACCCAGGTAAGGGACCTGGTCCATCAGGGCCATAAGCTGCTGACCCACCCGCTGGCGGGCAGCGTGAAGCCCAATGAGACCCCCTTCCGCTCCGTGGCCATGACGGAGGAGACCGGGCCTCTGGACCTGGAGTCTCTGGAGCTGGTCGAGCGGGCGCTGGACGTCTGCCGGCAGTTCCCGCCCCGCTTCCACCGGGGCGAGGATGCCCCCGCAGAGATGCGGGAGGACTTTGCGGAGATCGACTTTCGGCTGATCGACGGGGCGCTGGCCCCGCGGTTCGGATCCTAGAACGATCGAATATCTTAAAAAGGAGAGTGAGACTTATGCGGCTGGAATTGGGCGAGATCCATATCAGCGACATCAAGCTCGGCGACTGCTCCAAGGTGGAGAACGGCGTCCTCTACGTCAACGTGGAGGAGCTGAAGGCTCTGCTGCTGGAGGATGAGGACCTGGCCTCGGTGGAGTTCGAGGTGGTCCATCCCGGTGAATCCGTTCGCATCATCCCCGTCAAGGACGTCATCGAGCCCCGTGTGAAGGTCGAGGGCCCCGGCGGCGTGTTCCCCGGCATGATCTCCAAGGTCACGACGGTGGGCAGCGGCAAGACCCATGTGCTGAAGGGCTGTGCTGTGGTCACCACCGGCAAGGTGGTGGGTTTCCAGGAGGGCATCATCGATATGTCCGGCCCTGGTGCCGAGTATACCCCCTTCTCCAAGCTCAACAACTTGGTCATGACCTGCGAGCCCAAGGAGGGCATCAAGCAGCACCAGCACGAGCACGCCATCCGCATGGCCGGCCTGAAGGCCGCCGCCTATCTGGGCGCGCTGGGCAAAGACGTGCAGCCGGACGAGACCAAGGTCTATGAGACCAGCGGCGTCATGAGCGGCAAGGAGAAGTATCCCGACCTGCCCCGCGTGGGCTATGTCCTGATGCTCCAGAGCCAGGGCCTGCTCCACGACACCTATGTGTACGGTGTGGATATGAAGAAGTCCATGCCCACCATCCTGAATCCTACCGAGGTCATGGACGGCGCGATCCTCAGCGGTAACTGCGTGTCTGCCTGTGATAAGAACACCACTTATCATCACCTGAACAACCCCGTCATCCACGATCTGCTGGAGCAGCACGGCAAGACCCTGAACTTCGTGGGCGTCATCATCACCAACGAGAACGTGTATCTGGCCGATAAGGAGCGCTCCTCCGACTGGTCCACCAAGCTGGCCTCCTTCCTGGAGCTGGACGGCGCGCTGGTCAGCCAGGAGGGCTTCGGCAACCCCGATACCGACCTGATCATGAACTGCAAGAAGCTGGAGGCCGCCGGCATCAAGACCGTCATCATCACCGATGAGTATGCCGGCCGCGACGGCGCCTCCCAGTCCCTGGCCGATGCCGATCCCTCCGCCGACGCGGTGGTCACCGGCGGCAACGCCAACATGGTCATCCACCTGCCCAAGATGGACAAGGTGATCGGCCACCCCGAGGCGGCCAACATCATCGCCGGCGGCTTCGACGGCGCTCTGGAGTCCGACGGCTCCATCACGGCCGAGCTGCAGGTCATCACCGGCGCGACCAACGAGATGGGCTTCAACAAGCTCAGCGCCAGATAAGGAGGGAAGTGGTCTGCTATGAGTATCAGAGTCGTACACTATATCAACCAGTTCTTCGCCCAGATCGGCGGCGAGGAGAAGGCTGACTACGCGCCCGAGTACCGGGAGGGCCCCGTGGGCCCCGGTCTGGCCCTGACTGCCGCGTTCAAGGGCGAGGCTGAGATCGTGGGCACCGTGATCTGCGGTGACTCCTACTTCAACGAGAATCTGGAGACCGCCAAAAAGACGGTCCTGGACATGATCGCCGCCGCCAAGCCCGACGTGGTCATCTGCGGCCCCGCCTTCAACGCCGGCCGCTACGGCGTGGCCTGCGGCACCGTGGCCGCCGCCGTCAAGGACGAGCTGGGCCTGCCCGTGGTCACCGGTATGTATGAGGAGAACCCCGGCGCGGATATGTTCAAGAACAAGGTCTATATCATCGCCACCAAGAACAGCGCCGCCGGTATGCGTCAGGCGGCCCCCAAGCTGGCCGCACTGGCCCTGAAGCTGGCCAAGGGCGAGAAGATCGGCGCCTCCGCTGAGGAGGGCTATCTGCCCAACGGTCTGCGCGTCAACTTCTTCGAGGCGGAGCGTGGCTCCACCCGCGCCGTGAAGATGCTACTGGCCAAGCTGGCCGGCAAGCCCTACACCACCGAGTTCCCCATGCCCTCCTTCGACCGTGTGGCTCCCGGTCCGGCGATCGCCGACCTGGCCCACACCACGATCGCGCTGGTCACCTCCGGCGGCATCGTGCCCAAGGGCAACCCCGACCATATCGAGTCCTCTTCTGCCTCCAAGTTCGGTCGGTATGATATCAGCTCCTTCGAGGACCTGACCTCCGCCGACCACGAGACCGCCCACGGCGGCTACGATCCGGTCTATGCCAATGAGGATCCGGACCGTGTCCTGCCTCTGGATGTGCTCCGCAAGATGGAGAAGGAAGGCAAGATCGGTGGCATCTATCCCTACTTCTTCACCACCGTGGGCAACGGCACTGCCGTCGCCAGTGCGAAAAAGTACGGCGCCGCCATCGGCAAAGAGCTCCGGGATGCCGGCATCAAGGCCGCCATCCTGACCTCTACGTGAGGCACCTGTACGCGTTGCGGTGCAACGATGGTCAAAGAGATCGAGCGCGCTGGTGTGACTGTGGTGCATATGTGTACCGTCACCCCCATCTCCATGACGGTGGGCGCGAACCGTATCATCCCCACGATCGCTATCCCCCATCCCCTGGGCAACCCCGCCCTCACCCATGAGGAGGAGTTCGAGCTCCGCTACAAGCTGGTGGAGAAGGCTCTGAAGGCGTTCCAGACCCCTGTGGAGGATCAGACGATCTTCGATTGATGTTCCAGGCTCAGCAGCACGAGCCATGAAACGTAAAAAACAGTAGAGACGCACGGCGCCCCGCCGGTCCATTCGGACTTGGCGGGGCGCCGTGCGTCGTTTATCATTCGTTCAGGGGATGTTCACAGTTTCGCAACCAAACTTTTTGGGAGCGTGCTATGCTTTTTTCAGACTATTTCCAGCTTTCGATGGTACCATAGGAAAAAGACTGGAAGAGATAAGGAGTGATGCACCATGCGGATCCTCATCGTGGAGGACGAACGACATTTGGCCGAGACGCTGGGCCAGATCATGGAGGAACAGCACTATCAGACTGACCTGGTGGACGACGGGGCGGATGGGCTGGACTATGCCCTCTCCGGGCAGTACGATCTGGTCCTGCTGGACGTGATGCTCCCCCGGCTGGACGGGTTCGAGGTGGCCCGACGGCTGAGAGCGGCCCATGTGTCCACCCCTATCCTGATGCTCACCGCCCGGGATGACGTGAACGACAAGATCGCCGGTCTGGACTGCGGCGCGGACGACTATATGACCAAGCCCTTCGACGCCGGCGAGCTGCTGGCCCGGGTGCGGGCCCTGACCCGGCGGCAGGGAGAGGTCCTGTCCCAGTGCCTGACCGTGTCCGACCTGGTGCTGAACTTGTCCACCCGGTGTCTCTCCTGCGCGGGGAAGTCGGTGCGGCTGGGCTTCAAGGAGTTCGACGTGCTCAAGCTCCTCATGTCCGCCCCAAAGGCGGTGGTGCCCAAGGAGGACATCATCTCCAAGGTCTGGGGCATCGAGTCCGAGGCGGAGGACAACAATGTGGAGGTCTATATCTCTTTCCTGCGGAAAAAGCTGAACTTCCTGAGCTCCCGGGTGTCCATCGGCACGGTGCGCAAGGTGGGCTATCATTTGGAGATCCCTCTGGGCTGAGGCGGCGGCCATGCTGAAAAAGCTGAGACGGAAATTCATCCTGACCAATATGCTTCTGGTGAGCATGGTCCTGCTGATGGTGTTCGGCGGACTGCTGGGCTCCACCTCCCAGCGCCTGCGGGGGCAGAGCCTGGACGCCCTCCGGCTGGCCCTGCGCTGGACGGAGGAGTCCCCCAAGTATCACATCGACTTCGAGCCGGACAGCACCGGCCGCGGACAGCACCGGGCCGACCAGCAGGTGACCATGGTGCCCGCCTTCTGTGTGGAGCTGGATGAGGAGGGGGGCATCGCGTCCTACTCACTGGGGGGCAACCTCCAGATCTCCGAGGAGGCGCTGGAGCAGGCGGTGGAGCAGGTCATGGACGCCGGACAGACCGATGGGACCATCTCCAGACCGGTGCGTCTGCGCTATCTGACCGAGACCGATGAGGATGGGACCCTCCGCATCGCCTTCGCCGACCGGAGCTGGGAGGCGGCCAGCATGAAGGACCTGGTCCTCTCGTCCCTGCTGGTGGGGGCGGCGGCGCTGGTATGCTTCTATCTGGTGAGCCTCCTGCTGTCCACAGTGGCCCTGCGGCCGGTAGAACGGGCCTGGGAACAGCAGAGGCAGTTTGTGGCCGATGCCTCCCACGAGCTCAAGACCCCTCTCACCGTGATCCTGGCCAACGCGGGCATCGTGCTGGCCCACCCGGAGGACACGGTGGCCCGGCAGGAGAAATGGCTGACCTTCATCCAGGAGGAAGCTGGGCGGATGAAGGGGCTGGTGGAGGACCTGCTCTTCCTGGCCAAAAACGACGCCGCCCGGGGCGCCAAGGTCTGCGCGGAGCTGTCCATGAGCGACCTGACCATGGGGTGCCTCCTGCCTTTCGAATCGGTAGCCTTTGAGTCCGGGGTGGCCTTGGAGGGGGATATCCCCCCGGACCTGACGATCCAGGGGGACGAGGGCCAGCTCCGGCGGCTGGTGATGATCCTGCTGGACAACGCGGTGAAGTACGCTGGGGAGTCCGGCCGGGTGGATCTGACCCTCCGCCGCCAGCAGGACAAGCTCCGCCTGACCGTCCACAACACCGGCGACCCGATCCCGCCGGAGCATCTGCCTCACCTCTTCGAGCGGTTCTACCGGTCGGACAGCGCCCGGAGCCGGGACAAGGGGGGCTTTGGCCTGGGTCTGGCGATCGCCCGGACCATCGTGGAGGATCACGGAGGCCGCCTGACCGTCACCAGCTCCGCAGAGGACGGTACCCGCTTCACGGCGATCCTGCCTGTGCGCCAGAAGAAGCGTCGGTGGGAGAAACGAAGAAAGCTGGGCTAGAGCCTATCAGAAAAGCGTCCCTTCGATCTTTGGAAAAAAGAGATCGAAGGGACGCTTTCGACATCTCAGGCATGGCGGGCTCAGTCCGCCCCCGGCTCGAAGAGGGAGTGGACGCACTGGATGAGGACCTTTTCCAACGGACGGAGGTTCTCTTCGCTCCGGTGGAGGAGATACATGGACATGGAATTCTCCATGCGGGTGTTGACCAGCCGGATGGCCTTGAAGTGGTCCTGAGGGAGGATCGGGCTGTGCTGGATGGTATAGGCGCTGAGGATAGAGACCATGTTCTGCTGTGCCACCGCCCGCTGGATCTGGGTCACGGAGGGAAAGGTAGTATAGCGGTTGTCCAGCCCCAGACTGGGGGCATAAGCGATGGAGTCCTCCTGACGGCTGAAATGGCCCAAGATGGCGAAGTCCAGACCGTCCAGGTCCCCGGTGGATACCTCGTCCAACGCGGCCAGCGGGTGGTCCTTCCGGACCAGCAGACAGAGGGTGTCTCGGCACAGGAACTCCACTTCTACCTGGTATTTGGAGGCGATGTTCCGGTAGTCCTCGACGGTGTTCCGAGTGAAGTAGGTGATACCGATGCTGCTCTCACCGGTGATGATCTGGTTCCCTACCTCAGAGCCCTCCATGACCCGGAACTCGATGTTCCCGTCGGGGGCCTGCTCCAGGAAGCTGCGGTTGAGCGGGAGGCTCAGGGCTGCGTTGGTGGTCGGGGAGAGGAGCACCGGGACCGGTTGAGAAGAGGAGGTATGGACGCCCAGCTGCTTGGCCTCCCGACAGAGGGCTAGGATCTCCCAGATGATGGCCAGAGCCTCTTCGCCCTCGGCGGTGGTGTGGACGCCATTGTGGAGCCGCTCGAACACCGGGAAGCCCAGCTCCTCCTCCAGGCCCTTGATGATGTTGCTCAGGGTGGCCTGGCTCAGATAGAGTTCCTGGGCGGCGGCGGAGATAGAGCCCAGCTTGTCCACCTCGATGAGATATTCCAGATGTTCGATCCTCATGATACCGTCGCCTCCAAAGCATCCAGATCCGGACAGCAGAACTCGGGATGGTCCGTCCGGACCTGCTGGAAATAGTCCAGGATGCAGGAGACCAGCACCCGCTCCTGATAGCCAAGCGCCCGGTCCTCCCGCTGGAGCAGGCAGAGGGTGAGCTGATTGGGCCGTGCGGTCCCCCGTACCGGCCGGATGGCGAACCGGCTCATATCAGCTTCATTGCCTTCGGCCAAAATGGTGAAGCGGGGGAGAAAGGCTACCATATCCTGCTCCAGTACCGCCTCTTTCATGATATCGATGTCGGAGAAGGCGGTCATTTTGGAGAACTTCTCCTGTACATTTCCCAGGACAGCGTCATTGGAAAGAGACTTGGCGCTGGCCAGCCGCTGATCGGCCAGTTGGTCTATGTCCACGATATCCTGTTGAGACAGCGGGTGGCCGGCGGGCATGATCAGACAGAGCTGGTCGGACAGCAGACGGCGGAGCCGGGACCCACGCTTGGCGGGATCGGTCAGGAAACGGGTGATGTACGGTTCGGTGAGATAGGCCAGTCCAAGATTCGAGGCGTTGTCCGCAAGGGAGGCCGCGACCTGACGGCTGAAGCACTCTTGGAAAAACAGGCTCCCCCGCAGGTCGAACATCTGGAAGCGCCGGGTCAGGGGGATCGGCAGGCACACCGCCAGAGAGGGGGCCAGCAGGAGACGGATGATCGGAGCGCCCTCGGCGGTGCGCTGTTTCAGGCTGACCAGCTCTTCATACCGCTGGTCGATCTCCTTAGCCAAAGCAAGGAACCGGCTGCCCAGAGGCGTGGGAGCTACGCCGCCGGGGGAACGCTGGAAGATGGGGTAGCCCAGTTCCTCCTCGGCGCTCTTGACGGTGGCGCTGAGGGTGGTCTGCCGGACATGGAGGGACCGCGCCGCCGCGGAGATGGAGCGGAGGCGCTCCACCTCCAGCAGATAACGGAACCGTTCCAGTTTCATATCCTCACTCCTCCGATAATGATAAATGAAGAGCATGGAGCGAAAACTCCATGCTCTTCATTATAAAGCTTATCGACTTTTCTCGCAATCATTTTCGTGGAGACGATCGAGGGGAGAAGGAGAGAAGAAGTTCAAATCTTCTGATAGATCTCCTCCAGGCTCATACCGGCGGGGAAGCCCAGGTTCTCCAGCGTACGGCCGGTGCCGATATAGTCCCGGTCGTTGATGGCGGAGGCCACGCCCAGGAAGGCCTCCAGCGTAGGCATCTCCAGCCTAAGACGCTTGGCCACGGACAGGGCGAAGGCGCCGCCGCAGCCGCAGTCCTCGTGGAGATAGCGGTGGTCCAGGGCATAGGGACCGTCCATGTACTCATAGAACACGCTGATCTCGGGGTGATCCTTCAGCGTGAGCACCTTGTCGATCATGCCGGTGGGGACACCGTGGACCTGCATGCCCATGGCCTCGATGACGGCCTTGCGCTCGTCGGCGATCTTGCGGATACAGTGGACCACAGAGGGAGTGAAGGCGTACTTGAACAGGGAGTACTTATCGCCCTTGTGCTCGATCTCGGCGGCGGAGAGGACGGTGCTGGCGATGTGATTGATCACGTTGCCGGCATTGATGACGCCCTCGAACACGTTCTGGTTGGCGGTGTACTCCACCACGCCCTCCAGGTCCTTCAGCACCCGGGCGGTGTCGGAGGCGGGCAGGGAGGCCACTTTGCCCTTCAGGTTCAGCGGCATGCCCACAGTGACCTCGGCGGGAGCGGTCAGGCGGCAGGGGCAGAAGTTGCCCTCCTTCTCGGTCAGAGTGACCTTGGCGGTGACGCCCAGCTCGTCGAAGACCTTGCGGAACACGAAAGCGCCCAGGTTGCCGGGGATGATGAGGATGTGCTGGCCGTCCTCCAGATAGGGGGCGATGCGGCGGGCGATCTCCTCATGCCGGTCAGCGGGGACGTGGACGAAGATGGCCTGCGCGCCCTTCACGGCCTCGGCGGGATCGGTGGTGACCACGGCGGGGGAGCCGATGCCGCGGATCTTGCCCCGGAGCTGGATGAAGCCCAGTTCCTTCACGGCGTCCAGTTCTTTCTGGAAGCGCTCGTCATCGTGGAAGGTGACGCGGAAGCCCCGCATGGACATGACGCCGGCCACAGCGTGGCCGGTAGAGCCGGCGCCGATCACAGTGATACGCTCGATCATAGAAGATGCATCTCCTTATCAATACTCAGACTCGAAGTGGAACAGTGGAAGAACAGATGGTCCCGAGCGCGTTCCAAGGCCGGTCCGGCCCCCTCCGCGCCTGCGGAGGGGGGATCCCGGTCCTGGGAAGGTCGGAACGAGATCAGTGGATGAAGAGGCTGGCCAGACCGAAGATCACGATGGTGGTGACCAGGAGCAGCAGGGCGATGAAGCACACCACTTTGGTGCGCAGGCCCGCGTCGGGGATCTCACTGCGGCCGTGGAAGATAGAGGCAGGAGCGGAGGCACCGGGCAGGATCAGGCCCATGTTGGCGATCCAGATCAGGGCCGCGCCGGCCAGCACCGGATCCATGCCGGAGGCGATGACGAAGGGGCTGATGACGGGGATCATAGCGCCGCCGAAGGCGATGTTGGAGCCCACGTTGGTGAGTATCATCATGACGATGATGGTGAAGATCAGGATGAAGAAGGGACTGCGGCCCTCGAACACGGGCTGGAAGATGCCGGTGAGCCAGGGCAGGATGCCGGTGGGCTCCTTGGTCATGGCGGTGGCCAAAGGGATGGTCACGGCGCACATGAGGATGACGGGCCAGCTGACCGCCGCGTCCGAGTGCTTGATGTCGTTGAAGACCAGCGCGGGCTTGCCGTCGCCCTCACCGCTGGGGATGACCATCAGCACGGCGGAGCAGAGGCAGTACAGGCCGCCCAGAGTCAGGGTGTTGTTCAGGTAGACGGCGAAGGGATTCTTCACGAAGGTGCCGGCGAAGATGGCCAGGACCATGGTGATGAGGTAGACGGTGATGATGCGCTTGGCGCGGGGGCGCAGATGCTTGCTCTCCTCCCCCAGCTTTTCTACGTCGAAGGCCTCCATCTTGCTGAAGTCCACATGGAAGACCTTGGCGCCCAGGATGACATAGGCGGTGATCACGATGGTGCCGATGATGCCAGTGATCAGGAACATGAGGCCCAGATTGATGCTGCCGCCGGTGACCTCGGCCCAGGTGTTGGCCAGGCCCAGCATCCAGCTCTTGTAGGGGATCATGCCGCCGCCCATCATCAGGGAGATCAGGATGCCGCCGAAGCCGTAGTAGCGGAAGGTGCTCTTCTTCTCATAGCCGCAGGAGTCGGCGATGTCGCCCCAGATGGCGTAGAGCAGCAGGCCCATGGAGATCTGGCTGATTACGATGGCGGACCACATGAAGATGAACATGAAACACCAGGTGTAGAAGAGGGGCTTGCCCTGGAACATCTTCTTGGAGAGAGACCAGCGGACGAACCACTTGCCGAAGCCGTAGATGATGATGGCGCCGGCAGTGAAATACTGGGTGATGACCTGGAACACGGTGGAGCCGCCCATCATGGAGGCGATGCCGGCGTTCATGCTCTCCGGATAGCCGCTCAGGCCGAAGGCGATGATGGCGAAGAGGGAGGGCCAGATGACCTCACAGGTGGAGTAGCCGTAGATGACGCCCAGGAAGATGCCAAGGAGCTTCATGCCGACCGGCGTCAGGGTAGCGAAGGGAGGCAGACAGCCGAAGCCGAACATGAGGACCAATGTGATGATGATGTGGACATACATCATCGGGGAATAGCCTTGTTTCGCAGTTGAAGATCGATTCGACATACGATCCATTCCTTTCCTGTCTCTGTTCTCTTTTCTGAATTGGAAGCATGGAAGGGGTCCGGACCCATCTGCTGTGCAAGCCGATCATACCATCATTCGAGGCCGAAGGGAAGAGGAAACCGTCGATCTGGCTATTGGGATATCTGGTAGCGGGTAGCAAAAAGTGCAGATTGCCAAAACAGAGCGGATGCGGTTGAATGGAACTATCGAGAGGACCGGACGTCCTGCTGTTGTGCAAGAGAGCTGGAAAAGCGGTCTGTCATTCAGAGCATCGACCAGAAAGGATGAACGCGATATGTATGGCTGGAGAGCGAAGATCGGCCTCATCACTCCCATGAGCGAGAACGCCGAGCATGCGTTCCACATCTACGCCCCCGAGGGCGTCTCCTTTGCCTCGACCAAGATCAATTTCCCCGGCCCCACGCCGGAGGGTCTCACCATCCTCACCGACCGGCTGGAGGAGACAGCGGCCATGTATAAGGACTACGACGCGGACCTGGTGGTCTTCGGGTGTACGTCCGGTAGCTGCATCAAGGGCTTCGGCTGGGACCAGGAGTGCATCCGCCAGATCGAGCGGGCCAGCGGCCACCCGGGCCTCACCACCAGCACCGCCGTGCTGGAGGCCCTCCGGGCGCTGGACAGCAAAAGGGTGGCCGTCCTCACTCCCTATCCCGAGGCCACCAACGAGGCCGAGCGGAAGTTCCTGGAGGACAACGGCTTCGAGGTCACCAACATCGTGGGCATGGATGTGAGCTATGTCCGCTGTGACGGCCGGAAGATGGAGGCCTGCGACGAGTACTTCCTCTACCGGAACGCCATGAAGATGGACCTGAAGGGGGCCGACACCTTCTTCCTGAGCTGCATGGGCCTGACCACGCTGGAGATCCTGGACGAGCTGGAGCGGGCCATGGGCATCCCCGTGGTCACCAGCCATCAGGCCACGCTGTGGAGCGCCCTGCGCCACTGCCGCGTGGGCGCCAAGCGGCAGGACCTGGGCAAGCTGTTCACTCTGTGAGCGGAGAAAGGATGGATCGTATGTATCGCGATGGAATGTACAGCCTGCGGGCCCGGATCGGCGTCATCGCCCCTCTGGACGATCAGGTGGAATATGCCTTCAACAAATACGCGCCGGAGGGCGTCTCCTTCGACAGCACCCGGCTCTCCTTCCCCGGCCCTACGCCGGAGGGGCTGATCTACCTCTCCGACCAGCTGGAGGACGCCGCCAAGATGTACCGCAAGAAGCACCACGACGTGATCCTGTTCGGATGCACCTCCGGGAGCTGCATCAAGGGCTTCGGCTTCGACAAGGAGTGCATCGAGCGGATCGAGCGGGCCAGCGGCCAGCAGGGCCTCACCACCAGCACCGCCGTGCTGGAGGCGTTCCACGCTCTGGGCCTGAAAAAGACGGTGGTCATGACCCCCTATCCGGAGGACACCAACCAGGCGGAGAAGAAATTCCTGGAGGACAACGGACTGGAGGTCACGTCCATCACCGGCGTGGGCTTCAACAGGGTGGGAGAGTTCAGCCATCCCAGCAAGTATTTCCTGTACCGGGAGGCCAAGAAGCTCCGGACGGAAGGGGCCGAGGTCTTTTTCCTGAGCTGTATGGGCCTGGCCACCATGGAGCTGGTGCAGGTCCTGGAGGAGGATCTGGGGATGCCCGTCATCACCAGCCATCAGGCCAGCCTGTGGGCCTGTCTGCGCCACAGCCGGGTCAATGACAAGCTGCCCGGCCTGGGCAGGCTGTTCACCATTTGACGTCCCGGAGGACAGAACATGAGTCAGCGTGTCGAACCAGTTCGACACGCTTCTAAGAAATGCAAGCATTTCTTCGAGAGGGGATGCAGGCCGCCGCACGCACTCGCTTTGCTCGCATGGTTGCGGCCTGAGAAGAGTTTTTTCTGAGGCACATGTCCTCAGAAAAAACGTCTTACATTTGATCCCGTCCCCAGCAGGTGACGGAACTCTGCGAGGCTCTTGCATCGCTCAATGGGAGAAATGACTTTTTTGACAGTCTGAAGTAGTAAGGAGGATCCATATGGGCTTCAATTCACACGGACCGTTGACGACTGACTGGACGAAGCAGCTCTGTCACTTCATCAAGACCCTTCGGTATGAGGATATCCCTCCCGCCGTGATCGAGCGGGCCAAGATGATGATCATGCAGACCGTGGGCGTCAGCCTGTGCAGTGCGGACCTGAAGCAGGTCAAGGACGCGATCGCGATCTCCAAGGAGATGTCCCCCGGCGGCGAGGGCGAGGCCACTCTGTGGGCCGACGGCGCCAAGGTCAGCTGGGAGGCCGCGGCCTTCACCGCCGGCGCCATGGGCGACACTCTGGACTGGGAGGACTGCTCCGTGACGGGCCATCCCTCCGCCGGCGTCATCCCCACTGCGGTCATCGCCAGTGAGGTGCTGAAGAAGAGCGGCAAGGACCTGCTCACCGCCGTGGTGGCCGGCTATGAGGTCTACCAGCGGGTGGCTCTGGCGGGCCGGAGCAACATCGTCAGCTACAACATCTTCGGCAACCTGACCGTCCTGATGAAGCTGCTGGATCTGTCGGAAGAGAAGATGGATCAGGCCTTCGGCATCGGCACGGCCTGCGCCATCATCCCCGCCAACGTCCATGAGATCACCATGTCCGACTCCCTGAACTATCTCTACGGCTTCCGGGCCGAGAGCACGATCACCATGATCAAGACCGCCCTCAACGGCATCGAGAACATGGAGGACGCCTTCGACGATCCCACCGCCTATCTGCTCCACTGCGGCTATCAGGAGCCCGAGTGGCTGACCTATGAGCTGGGCAGCAAGTGGCTCATGATGGAGATGCTCCTGGTCAAGCACTGGCCTGCCAATGTGTTCGTGCAGACCTACGCCGAGCTGGCCTCCCGCGTGGTGAAGAAAAACCGGTTCGATCCGGACCAGGTGGCCGAGATCATCATCCGGCCCTCCGTGGCCTTCCGCCATTGGTATTCCCAGACCGGCTATGAGTCCCTGACCCAGGCCCAGTTCTCCATCCCCTACTGCACGGCCTGCGCCATGTACCATCCCGATCCCGGCGCGGAGTGGTATCAGCCGGAGACCCTGAAGGACCCCAAGATCGTGGCCCTCATGAACAAGGTCAAGGCCGACGGCTTCGTCAAGCAGGAGGGCATGAAGTTCATCAAGGACCTGATCGAGGGCAAGCACCCCGAGAAGTTCATGATCGTCCGCATGAACGACGGCACGGAGTATGTGGAGAGCGCCTTCACCCATCCCGGCCATCCCAACTATATGCTCACCCGGGATGAGTTCAAGGACCGCTTCCGCCTGGAGGTCAAGCACATCCTCTCCCCGAAGAAGGTGGAGGGCGCTCTGGACTGCATCTGCCATCTGGATGAATATGAGGACGCCTCCGTGCTCCCCACGTTCTTCCATTGATCCGGACCGATCATCACTTCGTGAAGCAGGAGGTACAGTATGCGGTACAATCGCTTGTATAAAGACAATGATTTCCTGACGCCCACCAACTACACCCAGAAGCTGAGTGAGTATACCGTCGGACTGAAGTATGAGGACATCCCCCCTGAGGTGGTGGAGCGGGCCAAGATGATCATGCTCCAGACGATCGGCGTGACGCTGGCGGCCAAGGGCACCCCCATCTATGACAAGGCTGTGAAGATGGCCCGGGAGGCCAACGGCGGCGACGGCGGCGGAGTCACCATGTGGGGCAGCGGCCAGAAGCTGTCCGCCATCAACGCGGCTCTGGCCATGGGCACCGCCTCCGACGCGCTGGACTGGGAGGACTGCTCCTGGACGGGCCATCCCTCCGCCGGCATCATCCCCTGCGCCTGGATCGCCGCCGAGGAGAAGCATAAGAGCGGCAAGGACCTGATCTGCGCCATCGTGGCCGGCTATGAGGTCTATCAGCGGATCGCCATGGCGGTCCAGCCCTCGGACGAGCGCTGGAAGAAGAAGGGCTGGGGCCTGACCAGCTGGCAGATCTTCGGCTGCATCATCCCCGCCGCCAAGCTCTACGGCTTCGACGCCCGGAAGGTCGATCAGGCCATCGGCATGGGCTGTGAGTGCTCCACGCTCCCCGTGGCCTATCACGCCACCACCATGTCTGACTTCTATCACTATGAACACGGCTACCGGGCCCGGGACGGCTTCGCCATCGCCAAGGCGGTGGAAAAGGGCATCCACAACAATCGGGATGCGCTGGACTGCCCCCGGTGCTATACCGGCGTCATCTGCGGCGACGACGGCAAGAACGGCTCCGGCGAGACCAAGGTGCAGTCCGGAGAGGCCGACCTGACCTGGCTGGACCGGGATCTGGGCAGCCGCTATCTGATCATGCGGACCCTGATGAAGCACTGGCCCGCCAATATGTGGGTCCAGACCCCTGTGGAGATCATCCACGATTTGGTGGAGCGGGAGGGCTTCGGCCCTGAGGACGTGGAGGAGATCGTGGTGGATCCTCCGTTCCGCAACCGGATGGATGTCCCGGATGACGGCTTCACCTCCGTCACCCACGCCCAGTTCTCCACCCCCTATGTGATCGCCGCTTATTTGTACGATCCCCATCCCGGCGCCCAGTGGTACACGCCGGAGCGGATGAAGGACCCCAAGCTCATCGCCCTGGCCAAGCGGGTCAAGCCCGGCCCATCTCCCGAGGGCTCTCCCATGACCGGCTTCAAGCAGTTCCGGGAGGAGCGGGGCTTCCCCATGCGGAGCGTCACCGTGAAGCTCAAGGACGGCCGGATCTTCGAGGAGAAGATGGACTGCCATCCCGGACACCCCGACAACATGATGAGCCGGGAGCAGTTCGCCGACCGCTTCCGCATCCAGGCTGCCCCGGTGCTCCAGGGCGAGCGTCTGGAGAAGGCTCTGGAGACTCTGTGCCATATCGAGGACGTGGCGGACATCGCCAGCCTGTCCGACCTGCTCTGCTGACCTCATCGCCCATAGGAGCGAGTAGGAACGCCTGATGCTGGAACTTGCTGGGGGCCGGTCCATTTCAGCAGCGGACTGGCCTCCGGCATCCTCCTGTGTCGGGCATATCCCTGTCATCCTGCTGGAAAAAGGAAGTGTTGGAGGGATCTATGAAACGATTCGCGATCATCGGATCCGGCTGTGCCGCCTATCATGCGGCCAAGGCCATCCGGGAACGGGACAAAGAGGCCCAGATCCATATCTACTCGGATAACGATCTGGGGCCCTATAACCCCATGCTGACCACCTATTTCGTAAAGGGAGCCATCCCCTATGGAGCCCTGTTCCCCTTTGGCTCCCGGGAGGAGATCCAGAGCCGTCTGGACCTCTGCTGGCATCCGAACTGCCCGGCCGCGGGCCTGGACCCGGAGCAGAAGGCCATCCGTCTCGGCGACGGGACGGAGGAGGCCTTCGACGGGATCGTCATCGCCACCGGCGCCTCTGCCGTCATGCCGCCGATCCCCGGCCTGGATCTGCCCGGCGTGTTCAAGATGCGCACGGCCCAGGACGCGGTGGAGCTGAAAGAACGTCTGGAGTCCGGTACCATCAAGAGCGCTCTGGTCATCGGAGCCTCCTGGGTGGGCATCAAGGTGGTGGAGGACATGGTGGAGCACCAGGTCCCCTGTACGCTGGTGGACGGCGCCAAATGGATGTTCTTCGTGGCCGCCTTCGAGGAGACGGCCCGCCGGGCCCAGAAGGATCTGGAGGCGAAGGGCGTCCAGGTGGCCTGTGAGCAGATGCTGGACCATATCGAAGCCCTGCCCGGCGGCGGGCTGTGCGCGGTCATGCAGAACGGCCGCCGCTTCGAGGCGGACACCGTGGCCGTGTGCATCGGCGTGCGGATGAACGTGGGCTTCCTGCGGGACAGCGGCATCGCCATGAACAGAGGCGTACTGGTGGATGCTCATATGCGCACCAACTACGAGGGCATCTATGCCGCCGGCGACTGCTGTGAGGCCATCGACATCCAGAGCGGCGCGCCCCGGAACATCGGCGTCTGGGCCAACGCGGGCCGGCAGGGCGATGTGGCCGGAGCGAACCTGGCCGGCGTGCCCATGGAGTTCGACGCCAATATCCTGGCCAATCTGGCCCATTATCTGGACTATGACTTCATCAGCATCGGCGACGTGAGCGCCTGCAAAGAGACCGACCAGGTCTATGGATATGAGGATGAGCGCTATTACATCCGGGCAGTCCGAAGCCCCGAGGCCATCAAGTGCATCAACATGATCGGCTCCGCGGACAGCAACGGCATCGTGCGCAATATCTTCATCAAATCGATCAAGGAACCGAAGGCCGGGCTGGACGTGCCCGCTGTCTGTCAGCTGCAGAGGAATGGTTTCCCCGACAGCTTCATCGAATTTTTGGGAGGGATCTCCGTTGACTGAACTGGAAAAGAAATTGAAGGCCAAGATCCCTGGGGAGGATACTGGGATCGAGATCCGTCATTCCCTCTGCGCCATCTGTAGCCCCGGCCACCACTGTGGCGTGGACTGCTATGTGAAGGACGGGAAGATCGTCCGCGTGGAGGGCACGCCGGAGCACCCTTATAACCATGGCAAGCTCTGCACCAAGGGTTCCAGCCTGCGCAATTATATCTACCGGGAGGACCGGATCCGGACCCCGCTGCGCCGGGTAGGCGAGCGGGGCGAGGGCAAGTTCGAGCCCATCAGCTGGGACGAGGCCTATCGGATCATCGCGGAGGAGCTGAACAAGGTGAAGGAGCGGTATTCTCCCCATGCGGTGACCTTCACCAGCGGCTACTGCAAGTGGTACCGGCCGATCTTCCACCGCTTCGCCCATGTGTTCGGCAGCGTGAACTTCAGCACCGATGACTGTTGTTGCAGCGCCTCCAAGGTCATCGCGGACAAGGTCACCGCCGGCTGCGGCGCGGGTCCTGACATGGGGCACGCCAACACCTTCCTGGGGTGGAACTATGAGGGCTATTACTCCGGCCACCTGTCCGTGGGCGGCGTCCAGAAGCTGAAGGAGCGGGGCGGCAAGGTCATCATCATCGACATCCGCTACACGCCCGCCGCCAAGAACCTGGCGGACATCTATCTCCAGATCCGCCCCGGTACGGACGGCGCGCTGGCCCTCGGCATGGCGAAGCTGATCATCGACAACGGCTGGGCCGACATGGACTATGTGGAGAAGTACACCTATGGCTTCGAGCAGTACAAGGCTCTGGTGGACCAGTATCCTTTGGACAAGGTGAGCCAGATCACCGGTCTGGACCCGGACGATATCTATGCGGCCACCAAGCTCTATGCCACCAACGGTCCCGCCTGCTGCAACTATTCCGCCTCGGCTCTGGTCCACCATATCAACGGCTTCAACAGCCACCGGGCCATCCTGTGTCTCTCCGCTCTGACCGGCAACTTCGACCGGGCGGGCGGTAACGTGCCCAATCCCCCCAGCTACATCCATAAGCCCGCCGGCTTCAAGACCAAGGAGCATGAGTTCCGGTCCGAGCGCTATCCCGGCGGTCAGGAGCGGATCGGCGCCCGCCGCTTCCCCCTGTGGGACCAACAGTTCGACGAGTTCCAGGGCATGGACCTCCTGCGTCAGCTGGAGACCGACGATCCCTATCCCGTCCGGGCCATCTTCGGCATGGGCATGAACGCCAAGATGTATCCTCAGACGGACCGTCTGCTCAGAGCCATGAAGGAGAAGCTGGACTTCTTCGTGGAAGTGGATATGTTCATGACCTATACGGCCAAGTACGCCGACATCGTCCTGCCAGCCTGCTCCTCCCTGGAGCGGAGCGAGCTGAAGGCTTATCAGGGCGGCTATCTGGTCTACACCCAGCCTGCGATCCAGCCCCTCTATGAGTCCCGCTCCGATGTGGACATCCTCTGCGATCTGGCCCGGGTCATGGATCTGGACGACGCGTACCTGAAGGCCGGATATGAGGCCTGCATGGATCACATCATCGAGGGCTGCGGCCTCACTGTGGCGGACCTGAAGAAGAACGACAGCCTGCCCATGAAGGTCCCCACTGCCAAGTGGCCCGCCCAGCCCGGCGGCTGTCTGAAGAACGGCTTCAAGACCGCCACCGGCAAGTTCGAGTTCTACTCCACGGCCATCGCCAAGATCGACCCCAAGTATGGCCTGGACCCTCTGCCGAGCTACTACGACTCCCTGGCCGACCAGAACGACCCGGAGACCAAGGCGGCCTATCCCTTCTACCTGTGTACCGGTGCCCGTCTGGCCCACGCCCTCCATTCCCGCACCCATGAGACGCCCTGGCTCCGGAGCCTGTGCCCCGAGCCTCTGTGTGAGCTCAATGTGGAGGATGCCGCCCGTCTGGGCATCCAGGAGGGAAATCTGGTGGCGCTGTCCAGTCCTTATGGCGAGATCCACGCCAAGGCCACGCTGACCCACAAGACCCAGCCCGGCGTGGTGCTGATGCTCCACGGCTATACCAAGGCCAATGTGAACGAGCTCATCGGCATGGATCATCTGGATCCCTACTCCGGCTACCCCGGCTTCAAGGGGATGCGCTGTGCGGTCCGTAAATGTCAGGAGGTCCAGTGATGAAACATATCTTCGAATTCGATCCCAACAAATGCTGTGCCTGCTCGGCCTGCATGATCGGCTGTATGGATCAGAACGACATCGACCTGAGCGATGAGACCTGCTTCCGCAAGACCTTCCACAACGAGATCGAGCAGAAGGACGGAGACGTCTATTTCGCCTATCTCTCCGTGGCCTGTATGCACTGCGCCGACGCGCCCTGCATCGAGGCCTGTCCCGTGGGATGCATCCGCAAGGACCCGGAGACCGGCTTCACCATCTATGACAACACCAACTGCATCGGGTGCAGGAGCTGTGCCATGGCCTGCCCCTTCGGCGCGCCCCGTTACCGGAAGAGCGATGGCAAGATGGTCAAGTGCGACGGCTGCAACACCCGTGTGAAGAACGGGCTCCAGCCCGCCTGCGTCCGGGCCTGCTCCTTCGGAGCCCTCACCTGTGTCACCGAGGAGGAGTATCAGGCCAGCGGCAGCGATAAGGCGTGCAGTGCCCTGATCGACTCTCTGGGCCTGCGCCGGAAATAACGTCCAAGACCTGCAAAAAGGCCCCCGCCTGGGCGGGGGCCTTTTTGGATCGAGACGGCAAAGGAGGAACATCCATGACAGAGATCCGGGAGGAGCTCCTGCTCCTGAGCGAAGACGACGTACGGGCCTTGCTGACGCCGGCGGACGCGATCGCGGCGGCGGAGGACACCTTTTATCACATCGGCACCGGGGACATCACCGTGGGGCAGATGGCCCTCATGTATGCCGACCCCGCTGAGAAGAACAATTTCCACTCCATGCCGGCCATCCTCCACCACCGCGGGACGGCGGGGGTGAAGTGGATCGACACCTATTCCGCGCCTCTGCCGGGCTATCCGTTCAGCCATGGGAATCTGGTGGTCCTCAGCGACACGGACAGCGGCTCGCCGATCGCGATCGTGGGCGCGACCGCGATCACCACCATGCGCACCGCCGGAGGCCACGGGGTGGTCCAGGCCCAAAGACTGTGCCTGCCCGGGCCGGAGGTGCTGACGGTGATCGGATGCGGGGCCCAGGCTCAGGCGGGCATCCGGGGCTTTTTGACCGGCTTCCCCAGCCTGAAGCAGGTCCGGCTGTTCAGCCGAAGCCGGGAGCCCATGGAGCGGGTCCGGGCGGAGCACCGGGACCGGGCCGAGGTGGTCCTGTGCGGCAGTCCCGCCGAGGCCGTGGAGGGGAGCCGTCTGATCCTGATGGCCTCCGGCGCGCGGGAGCCGCTGGTGACCTGGGAGATGCTCCGGCCCGGTGCCACAGTGATCGGCATCGAGGGGTTCCGGGATCTGGACCCCGCGGTCGGCAAGCGGGCGGACAAGTGGTACCTAGGCTATAAGGACCCGGACGCCTATATCCTGAAGAGCCCCCGCTTGAACCCCGGCCACAGTCTGGGCTGGGACGATGTGTTCGGGGATATGACCGAGCTCCTCACCGACAGGATCCCAGGCCGGGAGCGGGAGGACGAGATCATCGTCTCCACCCACATGGGCATGGGGGCCCACGATGTGAGCTGTGCCCGGACCGTCTACGACCGGGCCAAAGCGGCCGGACGGGGGATCCGGTTCCGCTTGGCCTGACCTGAACATATCCCCGTCGAACAGAAGTGAGCCCGCCTCCTGATCGGAGGCGGGCTCACTGGCATATAGCTTGGATATCACTGGTCATCGACGGGCGCTTTGGGCCCGTGATAGCGCAGGTCCAGCATGGTGATGTCGTCGAACTGGGGCGCTTTGCCCACGAAGGCGTCGATGTCGGCCTTCATCAGAGGGAGCAGTTCCTCGGGAGCGGCGTCCGGGTGGCTGTTGAGGGCTTGGATCATCCGGTCGGTGCCGAAGAGCTCCTCGTGGGTGTCCGTGGCCTCGGCCACACCGTCGGTATAGACGAAGATCTCATCGCCGGGGGCCAGGTCCAGCTCATACTCCCGGTAGCGGCTGCCGTCCATGCCGGCCAGCACGAAGCCGTGCTTGTCCTTGAGGAGCTCATAGCCGCCGCCCGCCCGGCGGATGGCGGGGTACTCATGGCCGGCGTTGGCGCAGATCAGCTTGCCGGTGGAGAGCTCCAGGATGCCGATCCACACGGTGACGAACATATCCACCGGGTTGTTGGCGCAGAGCTGGCTGTTGACCTCCTCCAGCACCTCCTTGGGGGATCTGCCGGTCTGGGCGCTGTTCTTCAGCAGGACCTTGGCGATGACCATGAACAGAGCCGCCGGCACGCCCTTGCCGGACACGTCGGCGATGATCGTGGCCAGATGGTCGTCATCCACCAGGAAGAAGTCGTAGAAGTCGCCGCCCACCTCCTTGGCGGGGGTCATGGTGGCGTAGATGCTGAACTCCGGACGGTCGGGGTAGGGCGGGAAGATGCAGGGGAGCATACTGCTCTGGATTTCCGTGGCCACGGAGAGCTCGGCGCCGATACGCTCCTTCTCTGCCGTGATGGCCGTGATGTCGTCGATGTAGGCGCAGATATCCTGCTCCATCTGGCGGATGGACCGGTAGAGCCGCTCCACCTCGTCTCCGGTCTCCATGCCGGGGAGGTCCATGATGGCGTCCTCGGCGGGGAGGCCGTCCTGCTGGCGGCGGACGAAGGAGCCGGTGGCCTCGGCCAGACGGTCGATCGGCTTGACCAGCACCTGCCGGGCCGCCAGGATGGACAGGACCACCAGCACCATGGAGACGGCGGCCAGCAGGACGATCGACCGGAGCAGGAAGGCACGCTGCATCTGGATGATCTCGTTCATGGACATATCCACGTCCACATAGCCCCGCATATGGCCGTCCGCGTCCTTGATCGGGACCAGCGCGGACAGGAGCCAGCCGAACTCCTCGTTGCTGATGATGGGCGGGATCTCGCCGCCGGCCAGAAAGTCGGCTTTGTGGTCCAGGAAGGCGCCCTCGTAATAGGGGCCCAGATGACCCAGCTGGATGGCGTCCTCACTCTCATCGGTGTCGTAGATGTAATAGAAGCCCTCCTCTGTGGGCTTGGTGACCACCGCATAGACGATATCGTTGTTCTTCTGGATGGTCCGGAGCTGGGAGAGGGTCTCTTCATAGGCGGCGTCCCGCTCTCCGGTCTCCAGATAGTGGTCGATAGAGTCCGGGTCCACCTGAGCGGCCATGGTCTGGCCCACGTTGGTGGCAGTGTGGATCAGCTGTTCCTCCAGGCTGGCCTTATAGGTATGGTAGCTGAACGCCACCGCCGTGCCGCCAAGGATCAGCGCGATCAGCACGATGGCCAGAGCGGCCTTGGCCCCAAGGGAGCGGCAGACATTGGATATTTCCTTCAATGGGATCACCTCTTCAAAGTTTCACCACCAGGGTATTGAAGCCGAGACTGCGGCGGTACAGGAAGCTCCGGGCCTTCTTCTTGACGATGGAGATGCCCAGGACGTTGACCTCGCCCGCCTCGTCCTCCTGGATGGCGAAGGGATCGAATTCATAGGAATTGTCCCGCAGATGGAGGGTCAGGCCCTCGGGCCCCAGGATCACGGTGGATTTGATCAGCACGTCGGGGCGGCGCTCCCGGCGGGCGTCATCCAGGATCGCGGCGCAGAGCTCCTCCAGCACCAGCGTCCCATAGTAGGACTGCTGAGGGGAACAGCCCCAGCCGTCGCAGATCTCCTGGAACTCCGCCACCTGCTGGCCCAGGTCGCTGTCCGGATCGGTGAAGGCGGTATAGACCCGCTCGCTGGTCTGGGTCCAGTCCTCCCGGAGCCGGGCCCGGAGGCCCAGGAGCACATAGAGCAGACAGCCAAGCTCCGACAGCGGGAACACCAGCCAGAAGGCCTGGATGCCCGCCCGGGTCAGCAGAAGGGCCAGGGGGAGCCAGCACAGGAGCATCCGCAGGGACTCCGCCAGGAAGGCGCTCCGCTCCCGACCCGCCGACTGGTCGTAGTAGATCATGCACTGGTCCCAGCAGGCGGGGAGGATGCTCAGGGCATAGATCCGCAGGGCCAGGACGCCCAGCTGCCCGCTCTCACCGGACAGGCCGAACAGGGCGCACAGGGGCCCCGCGCCCAGGACGATCCCCGCTGTCGCCAGCAGGGCCAGGAGAGAGCTGTACCGGAAGGCCAGCCCCATGGTCCGCCGGACCGCGTTGGCGTCCCGCTCGGCCCGGTAGGTGCTGACCATGGGCTGGAGGGTCATGCCGATGCCGTCCGCCACGGCGGCGGTGAGGAGCGAGAAATTGTACACCACGTCGAAGACCGCCACGCCCACCGCGCCGCTCATGGACATCAGGAGCTGGTTGGCCGCCAGCACCGTGATGAACTGATAGATATACTGGACGGCGGAGGAGGCTCCGGTCCGGAAGCTCTCGGTCAGGTCCCGGCGGAGGAAGGGGGCGCGGGCGAAGCGCAGGGCCCCCCGGCGGCGGAGGATATGTTCTCCGCAGGACCCCAGACAGAAGAAGGCGCCGATCAGCGTAGACCAGACCGAGCCCTCCGCGCCCATGTCCATCCGGATCACAAAGACATAGTTGAGGAGGATGTCCACGGCGTTGGAGGTCACCAACGCGGCGGCGGCCCGTTTGGGGGCGTCGTCACAGTGGACGAAGTAATAGAAAGGTCCCTGACAGTACAGCACCGGGACACAGATCAGCTGGGCCCGCACATAGCGCTCCGCGATGGCGTATACCTCCGGGAAGGCGGGATCGGCGCCCAGCAGGGCCAGAAGCTGGGGCAGGAACAGGAGCCCCAGAGCCGCCGTCACCAGATAGACCGCCAGCAGGAAGCGGAGCACGTTGTTGAAGAGCCGTACGCCGTCCTCCACCCGGCCGTCGGCCAGCGCAGAGGCATAGTGGATGGAACCACCGATCGAGAAGCCGTAGCTGAGCACGTTGTAGAACAGGTAGACCGGGATGCCCAGCGAGATCGCAGAGAGCCCTGCCGCCCCCATCTTGGAGCCCACCACCAGACAGTCTACCATGCCGCCCAGAGCCAGACCGAGGCTGGACAGGAAGGCAGGGAGGAAGAAGCGCTGGAAGGACCGGTCCACGAAATAGCGCTCTTTCGCGCGGCTCATGGGGCGGCCGCCGCTGCCCCCGCTCATGCCCCGATGTCCAGCAGATCGGAGGAGCCGGTCACGTCAAAGACCTCCAGGATGGTCTCGTTGGGGCGGCGGACCATCATGTGTCCCAGCTCGTTCATCTGCTTTTGTCCGAAGAGGATCGCCCGCAGGCCGGTGGAGGACAGGCGCTCCAGATCGGTCCGATCCAGCACTAGCTCCGTCACGCCGGACAGAGAGCCTTTCAGGACCTCCTCCGGCTGAGTGGCGGTGATGGTGTCCGGACGGCCTGTCAGACGCGGGGGAAGGGGGGAGCCCTCCAGCGTTTTGCCGATGGTCATAGTATGATCCCTTTCCGGCCTCACTCGGCCTTTTTCATGATGGCGATGGAGAACTCGCTGGAGCGGAGGCCCACCTGGATATCGTCGGACAGGCAGCTGAGGACGGAGCGCTCCAGCTCGTCCCACTGCTGGGCCTTCTCTTCCCGCTGGAGGCCCTGGCGGTCTCCGCACTGCCGGACACGCCCTGGTAGAAGGCGCTGGTGTCGGCGGACGAAGATGGAGGGTCTGCTTTTTTCCGAGGTCCAAGAGGTCGCCAAAATACTCGGCTTCTTTGAGCGCGAGGGCCAGAGACTGCCGGGTGCCGTCCAGCGCGCATTCGACAGATCACATCGATCGGACCTGCGTTCTGTTCAGGATAGTGTCTTGCGGATGGTGAGGATGTTCTTCCCATCCTCATGGGCGTAGGTCGTCTGGTCCATGAGCCTTTTGACCAGATGGATGCCCAGACCGCCGATCCGCCGGGACTCGGCAGAGGCGGTCACATCCACCTCCGGACGGGCCAGAGGGTCGAAGGGCTTCCCGCTGTCCAGGAAGCGGATCGTGACCGAGGGGGGATCGCCGCCCGCCTCCACCTGGATCTCGGCTTCGCCGGTGCCGGGAGGATAGGCGTAGCTGGCGATGTTCACGAAGATCTCCTCCACGGCCAGCTCGATCTCCATCTGGGTCTTAGAGGAACAGCCATACTGCGCCAGTACGGCGCCGATGCTGTCGTTGATGCTGGAGAGCTGACCGGTCTCCGCGGGGACACGGATCGTTTTCATCCAAGGCTCCTTTCTGCGGCGGCCGATCAGCTGTTGCCAGTGGGGAGGAAGGGCTGGATCGAGGAGGCCACGCTGGAGATCGGCATGGTCTGGAGCCAGATCTTGCCGGGGCCGGTGAGGACGGTGTTGAAGAAGCCCTCACCGCCCAGGAGCTTGTTCTTCAGGCCCTTGACCTGCTGGATGTCGATGGAGACGGACTCCTCGAAGCCCAGCACGTTGCCGGTGTCGATCACCATCTGCTGGCCGGCGGCCAGGTCGTACTCCACCAGCTCGCCGTCCACCTCGGCGAAGGCGATGCCGGAGCCGGAGAGCTTCTGCATGATGAAGCCCTCGCCGCCAAAGAAGCCGGCGCCGGCCTTCTTATTGAAGTGGATGGACAGCTTCACGCCGGTCTCGGAGGCCAGGAAGGCAGTCTTTTGGAGGATGATCTCCCGGCCGGGCTGGATCTCCAGAGGGAGGATCCGGCCGGGAAAGCTGGAGCCGAACGCGATCATGCCGTCGCCCCTGGCGGTGTAGATGTTCTGGAACATGCTCTCACCGGAGAAGGCCTTGGAGAACATCTTTCCCAGGCCGCCGCCGGAGGTCCCCATCTCCATGTTGGGGGACATCCAGACCATGGAGCCCTTTTCCGTGACCATCTGCTCTCCATCGGTCAGCTGACAGACCACCACAGGGAACGCGCCGCCTTTGAGTTCGTATTTCATATCATCCATTCCTTTCCGGGGGACAGGCCCCCGCACAGACTGGTATCGTATCTCCATCATACCACAGGTTCGCGGGTCATGGAACCTCGAACAGAGGACTATATTGGCAAAATGCCGAAAAAATGTCTCCCCACAGGACCGAGGGGAGACATTACAGCGGATATGATGATGTGTTAGGATATGAAGTTCCGTGCGGAACGCATCGTCAAGGTGTATGGCGAACGGGAGCAGTCCCCGGAGGAGCGCCTGCGGGACAAGGACAAGCGCCGGGCCGCCTATCATCGCTTCTACACCAACATGAACATGAAGTGGGGCTACGCCCAGAACTATCACCTGACGCTGGACAGCGGCGTGTTGGGGATCGATAAGTGCGTGGATATCATCGCAGAACTGTTTTGACAGACTGGGAAATGGCCGGACGCGGAGAGCGTCCGGCCATTTCGGCTGTCTATGCGTTTTTGGGAGGATATGGCTCACTCCACCACTACCAGGCGGATCTTGCCGCCCTGCTCGGGGGACTGGTCGAACCAGACCGTCAGGCTGTCGGAGTAGGCCCGGACCTGCTCGAAGCGGTCATAGCCGGTCTCGCCGGTGAACCAGTGGCCGGTGGTCTTGTTGTAGCACCACACCTCCTGCGAGATCGGGAAGGTCTGGTCGCCCACCCGGAGGGTGTGGTCATCGGGGTCGTAGGCCGAGCGCTTCACGCCGGACGCCGACCGCAGGTCGGTGACGGATCCGGCCAGCTTATGGGCCCCGTCCAGCGTCTCGATGGAGGCGGCGATGCCGATCACCTGTCCGTTGCGGAAGGAGGAGCCGGTGACCAGCCGGTCCGCCGTGCCGGGCACGCCGGAGCCGTCCTTCACGGTGCGGCCGTTCTTCACGGCGATGGTGGCGTTGCTGTAGGACATGGAGTCCCCGTCGTCCTTGGCGGCGCTCACATAGAAGGCGTAGCCGTAGTCGTACTGGTCGCCGGTCACGTCATCGAAGACCAGGATATCATACTTGCCGGCATAGTCCTTCCGGGCGTAGAGGATCTTGGAGGCGGGCACGGTGGTCCGGGTGAGTTGGTCGAAGTCGATCTCCTTGGGCTCGCCATTGCCCACCCGCTCGAACATCCGCACGTTCTCGGACAGCGGCGTGCCGCCGATGGTCCGGCCGGCCACGTCCATGGAGCCGGAGACGCTGCTCCCGCCATTGACGGTCAGGCGGCTCAGGCTGATGCGGCCCTCCTTGCCGGAGGAGATCGTCACCAGCTGGCCCACCATCTTGGCGGCGGAGCTCTCGCTCAGGCCCGGGTCACCGGAGAAGGTGACCTTCTCGCCCTTGGCGTTGTAGAAGTCCAGGAGAGGCTTGATCTTCGCGCTCCCGGCAGAGCACGCCTCCACCACGCCTACAGTAGTGGACCTGGCCACGTCGGGGGACAGGGCCCCGGCCACCCGGCCATCGCTGGTGAAGAGGAGCGTGATCCGGTCGCCGGGTCGGAAGGAGGTCAGATCGTCGATCGCGCCGGGCAGGACGGTGAACTCCTGGCCCAGCACGGTGATCTTGGAGGGCGCCGTGGGATTGGGAGAGGCATTTTCGTAGATCGCGGTGAGCCGCAGGTCAGAGACCCGGATGATGTTGGCCCCGCTGTCGTAGGTAGCCACGTCGTACTGCCGCAGGTCGGAGACCGAGGCAGGCACGCCGTTCTTGTAGATCTGGTAGTCGGTGCGGCCCTTGGCCAGCGCCGCGAAGGGATCCGAGGTGCCGTTGGGCTTGGTCCGGGCCACCAGCACGTCGTCACTGGCCTCTGAGGCGGAGGAGAGGTACACATAGTCCAGATCGCCGGAAGGACCGTAGCACAACGTCACCGGCGCGCCGCTGTAGAGATAGGACCAGACCTTTTCGAAGGTGGTGGCCTCGCCGTCTTTCCATACTACCGTGTCGGGGTCCACCGTGATCTTCTCCCCGGAGGCGGTGATGTAGTTGGCGTCCACCGTGCCGGAGACCGTCACCCGGCGGATCGTGTCCTCCTCGTTGGGGCGCAGGGTCAGGAACTTGCCGTCCTTGTCCTGGACCATCTGGCCCCGGACGCCCAGCAGGGAGGTGGACAGGCCGCCGCGGCTGGTCTTGGGGGTGCGGGTGTCGGTGCCGCTGGCCACGGTGACGGTGTGGGTGCCGGACTTCTTGTTGCTGTCCAGACTGATCAGCACGGTGTCGTCGGTGAGGGTACCGCCCAGGTCACTCTCCAGATAGGTCTTGTCCCCGCCCTTCCGGTCGGTGAAAAGCAGGTTGCGGAAGAGCTCCGCCGCCTGTCCACGGGTGAGGGTGGCCTTCCCACCGAGGGAGAGGCCGTCCGTGAGGCCGCTCTGGGCGGCCACGGCCAGATAGCCGTCGTACCACTCGGCGCCGGCGGCCACGTCGCCGGTGGTCCAGCCCAGGATCCGGGTCAGGATGGCCACGGCCTCGCCGTAGGTGATGGGGCGGTCGGGCTCGAAGCAGCCGTTGCCCACGCCCATGATCAGCCGGTCGGCGGCCTTGTCGCCGCCGTTCTGATCCGAAGCACCGGAGGAGGTCCCCGCCAGCTCTCCGGTAGTGGTCAGAGAGGAGGCCAGGTTCACATAGCCCCGTGCCCAGTGCCGGGCGCCCACGTCCAGGAAGATCGTGCGGCCCCGCTGGGCGGGCTCCAGACCGCCCTTGTCCATGACGTCGACCGCCATCTTGCAGAACTCGGCCCGGGTCAGAGTGCCGTTGGGGCGGTAGGACATGCCGCCGGTGCCGTCCACCACGCCCAGCAGACGGAGGAGCTCAGCGGCCTCGGCGGTATCCGAGTCGCGGATGTCGGTGAAGGCGGAGCTCCCCGCCGCCGCGGAGGGCAGGACCAGCAGGCCCGCCAGGATGGCCGTGGACAGGGCCCCGGCCAGGATACGTTCCCGTTTCATTCATTTCTCTCCTTTTTCTTGGGTCACTCCGCCCGGAGGGCTTCCACCGGCTGGAGACCGCTGGCCTTGATGGCGGGATACATGCCGAACAGGACGCCCAGCACCACCGAGAACAGGAAAGCGCCCACGGCGATGGGGGTGCTGGGCAGGAGCATGGACTCGCCCAGCAGGAATTTTCCGGCGATCAGGGTACCGACGTACCCCATGCCGATGCCCAGCAGACCGCCGATGCCGCAGATGACCGCCGCTTCGATCAGGAACTGGGCGATGATGCTCCGCCGTTCGGCGCCGATGGCCTTGCGGATGCCGATCTCCCGGGTGCGCTCAGTGACGGTGACCAGCATGATGTTCATGATGCCGATGCCGCCGACCAGCAGGGAGATGGCGGCGATGCCGCCCAGGACCATGGCCTGCATGGTGTTCTGTTGTTGGATGTCGTTGGCGCTGGAGTTGTCGCTGCTCACGTTGGAGTAGCCGTTGTTGTCGTTGATGAAGCCCTTCAGATAGGCGTCCAGCCGGGTCATGGCCTCCACAGTGGCGGTAGCGCTCTTGGCCTTGACCACATAGGAGTCGATGGTGCTGTTGCTGTTCAGCGTCCGGTTGAAGGTGTAGGGCAGGAGGACGATGTTGTCCAGCTCCGGCCAGCCGTCCAGATCCTTGCGCTGATACCAGCCCACCACCTGGAAGGGACGGCCGTTGACGGTGATCTCCCGCCCCACCGGGTCGATGAAGTTGAAGAGCGTCTCTTTGATCTTGCCGCCCAGGATACAGACGTTGTTGGTGTCCTGGATGTCCAGATAGGACAGGTCACGGCCGCCGCCCAGCTCGTAGTTGTTGCACACGCCATACTGGTCGGAGCCCAGGACCACCTGGATCATGTCCTCCCAGTTGTCCCAGTTGTTGGTGGAGAGCGTCTGGGCGCCGTACTTGATGGTCATGTCCTGCCCCACCTGGATGTTGGGAGTCACGCCGTCCACCAGTTCGGGCATGCTCAGACAATAGTCATAGAGCAGGGTGGACACGTCCTGCCCGTTCCAGACATAGGCGGAGACGTTGATCTTATTGCTGCCCATCTTCTCGAAATACTCGAGATTTTTGGCGTTCTGCCCCTGGACCACCGAGACCATGATCACCACCGACGCCACGCCGATGATGATGCCGAGCATAGTGAGGAAGGAGCGCATCTTCTTGCAGGCGATGGACTTGAAGGCCATCTTGAAGGCTTGCAGCAGGTTCATTCCCAGTCCACCTCCTGTGCCGCGTCGGAGACGATCACGCCGTCGGAGAGGCGCACCACCCGCCGGGCCGTGGCGGCGATGCCGTCGTCATGGGTGATGAGGAGCACGGTGGTGCCCTCCCGGTAGAGCTCCCGCAGGATCTCCAGCACGTGCTTGCCAGTCCTGGAGTCCAGAGCGCCAGTGGGCTCGTCGGCCATGATGACCGGCGGCCGGGCCGCGATGGCCCGGGCGATGGCCACCCGCTGCTGCTGGCCGCCGGACATCTCGCTGGGACGGTGGTGGGCCCGCTCATCCATACCGACCCGGGCCAGAGCCTCCAGAGCCAGCTCCTCCCGCTCGTGGGCGGGGACGCCCCGGTAGATCAGGGGCAGGCACACGTTCTCCAACGCGTCCAGCTCCTGGATCAGATTGTAGCCCTGGAAGATGAACCCAATCTCCCGGTTGCGGATCCGGGCCAGCTGGCGGTCGTTGAGCGAGGTGATATCGGTGCCGTCCAGGAAGTACTCTCCATAGGTGGGCACGTCCAGACAACCCAGCACGTTCATGAGGGTGGACTTTCCGGAGCCGGACTGGCCCACGATGGCCACGAATTCCCCCTTGTCGATCTGGAGCGATACGCCATCCAGGGCCCGGACTTCGCTCTCCTTCCCCTCATTATAGATCTTATAGATATCTTTGATGTCGATCAGCATAGCGCCACCTCGTCAGTTGTAGCTGGAGTCGGTGACCGTATAGTTGACGAAGACCTCCTGACCGTCCTCCACGCCGGACTTGATCTCCACGTTGTTGGTGTCGGAGATGCCGATCTCCACCGGAACGGGCCAGTAGCCCTCGGCCTCGGTGGGGTAGGTGCGGCGCTCGCCCTCCTGGACCTCGGGCAGATCCAGGTCGATGGCGTTCTCCGGACGCTCGTCAGCGTGGACGAACACCACGGTCTGAGCATTGCCGTCGGTATCCATGACGCTCTTCACGGCGCTGCCGGGGATGAGCACGCAGTCGTCGGACTGACTGGTGACGAAGGAGTACTGGAGGTAGGAGCCCTCGATCAGCGAGCCGTCCATATTGTCCACCGTCAGGATCACCGGGTAGTTGGTCATGCCATTGTTGCTCTCGGCCTTGCTCATGTCGATGGAGGTGACAGTGCCCATGAACAGGTTGTCGTTGTAGTCGGTCAGGTCCACCATGTCGCCGGGCTTGATGAAGGAGATGTTCCGGTCGTCCACGTCGATTGTGACCAGCATGGTAGAGGTGTTGGAGATCATGATCACGGTGTCGCCGCTCTTGACCTCCTGGCCCTCCACCAAGTTGCAGGAGGTGACGGTGCCGTCGATGGGGGAGACGGCGTTGAAGTTGGCCAGAGCCTTCTGGGCGTCGGTCAGCGCGGACTGGGCGTCGGCGATCTCCTCCTGCTTGGCCTGGATGTCGTCGTTCAGGCTGTCAGACCCCAGCGTCACCAGGGGGGTGCCGGCGGTGACGTTGGCGTAGTTCAGCAGACTGGAGGACACGAGGGGGCCGCTGGCCTTGGTGGTGATGGTACGGGTCTCATAGTACTCCGTCTTGGCGGAGGCATAGGGATAGGCCGTGGAGCCGTCGGCCAGAGACACAGAGGCGGAGGCGTCCATCCCGGCGGTGAGAGTGCCGGGGTTGTCGAAGACCACCACCACCTCGAAGTGGACGGCACCCTCTGGGGAGATGTAGCTGACCTTGTTGATCTTCTCCACCTTGCCGGTGAAGTCCTTCATGACGGCGGGGATGCTGACGTTGACGGTCTGCCCCACGGAGATCTTGCCGTCATAGGCGTAGCTGAAATAGAGGGAGAGCTTCAGCTTGGTGTCGTTGACCAGGGTGCAGATCTCCGTGCCGCTGGACACGTCCTCGTCAGAGGTGAACTCCTTCACGTTGGTGAGCTTGCCGGAGAAGGGGGCCTTGACCACCAGGTCGGCCACCTGCTCCTGGAGCTTCCGCAGGTCCTTGTTCAGGCTGTCCACTTTGTCCCGGGCGGTGGTGACGGCCTTCTCAGCGGCCTCGCTGTAGATGGTGTAGAGGGGCTGTCCGGCGGTGACGGTCTCACCGGCGGAGACGAAGACCTCCCGCACCTCGCCGCCCTCGGTGAGGGTGATGGTGGCGGCCTCCTTGGCCTTGGCGTTGCCGCTGCCCTGGACGGTGCTCTGGATCGAGCCGATGTAGGCGGGCTGGGAGTAGATGTCCCCCTGGTCCACCGGCGCGGGGCTCAGGACGAACTTCCAAAGGGCCCAGCCGCCTCCGCCCAGGACGGCCAGGATGAGGACCAGGGCGAGGAGACTCTTCCAACGGCCCTTCTTCCGCTTCTTGATGGGCTTTTTGGCCGGACCGGCGGGCTTGGGAGCCTCCGGGGACGGCGTCATCTGGGGAGCGCTGTTCTCCTCCGGCACGAGCGCGGGGGCGTTCTGTTCCGTCATGTTCGTGTTCCTCCTATCGGCGGGATCGGTCCCGTACAGGTCTATGTCTACATTGTAGCATGGCGGACGGCAGGAAGTATTTGCAAAAGGATGACAGATCCTTAACGAAATCTTAAATCTCGACTTGCCGACGGCCTCTTTCTCTTTTAGACGCCCAAACGAGGAAAAAGTTCTCAGGACGGAGGATATTTTTTGCGGGGACCGACAGGCCGTCTGCACGGGCGGGAGGCGCTATGCTATAATGATGGCGGAGAAAACGCGCGCGGAGCGGGATGGAGGCATGAGAGATGGAGATCAAGAACCCGGAGTATATCCTGACGATCGCGGACGAGGGGAGCCTGACCCGGGCGGCAGAAAAACTTTATGTCACACAGTCGGCCCTGAGCCAGTACCTGCTGAAGATCGAGAACGATCTGGGGGTGACGCTTTTCCATCGGAGGAAGGGGCGATGGATCCCAACAGAGGCAGGGGAGGTCTATCTGCGGGGCGCGGAGGCGGTCTACCGCGCGCAGGCGGCCACAGAGGAGGAACTAGCCGCGCTGAGGGGATGTGAGACACTGCACCTGGCTGTGTCAGCCTGGGGGTCGGAACTGATGATCCATATCCTGCCGAGGCTGAAGGAACGTTTCCCTGGGATCACGCTGGATCTGGTGGAGCAGACCTATGATGAGATGCGTCCGATGATGCGGGAGGGAAGGGTCGATCTGGCCATCAGCGCCCTGACCGATGATGACGATCCGCCGGGACAGGGATATACCAGTCTGTATCAGGAACGGGCGGTACTGATCCTGCCGCCGGACCATCCGTATTGTGCGGCGCATCCGGAGGATGCGTCGATCGCGTGGAGGGAGATCGGCCGGGCCCTTCGGAACACGGGGTTCCTCTTTTCCGACCGGGGATCCACCATTCGGAAGATGGAGGAACGCCTCTTCCAGACGATCTTGTTTCGTCCGCAGGTGGTCTGTGAGCTGGACCGGAAAGACTATATGCGCCGGATGGTCTCGATCGGAGTAGGGGCCGCACTGGTGCCCGCGTCGGCAGCCGGAGAGGGAGGAGACGTACGGATCTTCGATTTGGACCCGCCGATGGTGCGCCGGGAACTGCTGATCGCCCGCCGGGATCTCCAGCGGACACCGGCCCATGCCTGCCTGGAGCGCCTCATCTGTGAAGAAGCCGCGAAAAGGACGGGACAGTGCTGAGACCGGAGCGGAACATGGGGAACGCCCCGGACCCGTGATGTCATCCACAGGGTCCGGGGCGTCCTTTTTATGCGTTTAGCTGTTGGTAAAGCTGCTGATAGGCTTGGATCAGAAGGAAAATGTCAGCGCCTGCGGCCACAGAGTCGAATCCCATATCGAGGAAGGACCGGGCGGTCTGAGCGTCTCCGGCAAAGATCATAGAGAGCTTCCCGCTGACTTTGCAGGCGGCGAGGATACGCGCGATGGCCTGCCGGACGACGGGGGCGTCCAGCTGGAGGGGACAGCCCAGGGAGATGGAGAGATCCATCGGCCCGACGAAGATCCCATCCACGCCCTCCAGGGCGGCGATCGTCTCGATCTGTGCCAGACACTCTGCCGTTTCACATTGAGGGAACAGCAGGGTCTTGCGGTTCGCCTCTGCCATATAGGCGGTGGGGGAAAAGTCGGCGGCGGTGCCCCATCGGCAGTCCCGTGTAGGCAGGTAGCCCCGGTCCCCCAGCGGTGCGAATTTCGCGTATCGGATCAGTGTCTGCACCTCATCTACTGTTTTGACGGCGGGTATGATCAGTCCGGCCGCCCCGGCATCCAGCGGATGGAGCACAGACCGGCGGGAGATCTCGCCGATCCGCACGAAGGGCGCCAGTCCGGCCCCCTCGGCGGCGGCGACAGCGGAGGTCATCAGGTCCGTGCCGATCTCCTGATGTTCGGAGTCGATGATTACGAAATCGAAGGGGACACAGGCGATGTTCTCGATGGCGGCAGTGCTCTTCAACTGTGTAAAGGTCCCATAGGCGGGGAGACCCTGCTGCCGCTTTGTTGATAAGATATCATCCATGGAGGAGCCTCTCTCCCTTATTCCAGTCCGCCGCCCTGCATAGCGCTCCGGGCGTGGGTGGTATACATCTTGTAAAAGCCTTTGCGGGGCTCACGGGGGATGATGCCTTTCTTGGAACGCTCCCCAAGGACCTTGGCGGCCTCTTCGATGGAGCAGGGCACGCCGTGGATGCCGGTCACGTTGATGGTGCGGTCCTTGACGCTGTAAGAGATCAGGTCGCCCTCTTCGATGAAGGCGATGGGGCCGCCGGCGGCCGCCTCAGGGGAGACGTGGCCGATGGCCGCGCCGCGGGTGGCGCCGGAGAACCGGCCGTCGGTGATCAGGGCCACAGAGCCGTTGATCCGCTCGTCACAGCAGATGGCCTCAGTGGTGGCGACCATCTCAGGCATGCCGCAGCCACGGGGACCCTCGTAGCGGATGATGATGACCTCGCCGGGCTCGATCCGTTTTTTGGCGACGGCATCGTAGGCGTCCTCCTCGCAGTTGAACACACGGGCCTTGGCGTTGATGACCTCGCGCTGGTCCTCTGCGCAGGCGGCGTATTTCAGAACGGAGCCCTCGGGCGCGAGATTTCCTTTCAGGATCGCGATAGAACCCTTCTCATGGGCCTTTTCTACGGGGAAGATGACCTGATCGCGCTCCAGGCCGTAGTTGTGCAGGTAGCCCAGGTTGCGCTCGAACCAGTTGTCCTTGTGCAGGTCCTCCAGGTTCTCGCCAAGGGTCTTGCCGGTGACGGTCATCACGTCCAGATCCAGCATGTCCCGCAGGCGCCACTGGACCATGGGGATGCCGCCGGCGAACCAGAAGGCCTCGGTCAACTGAGTTCCGGAAGGATAGACATTGCCGATATGCGGTACTTTGTGATTGATCTCATCGAAGAGCTCGATAGGAAGCTCGATGCCGGCTTCTCGGGCGATGGAGGGCAGATGGAGGGTGGCATTGGTGGAGCCGCCCATTGCAGAGTGGATGATGATCGCGTTCCGGAAAGCGGACTCGGTCAGGATCTGACTGGGCGTGATCCCGTTTTCGGCCAGCTCCATGATCTTTCGGCCAGCGTAGCGGGCATACTGGAGGATGTCACGCATGGTGGCGGGCACCAGAGCGGCGCCGGGCAGGGTCATGCCAAGAGCCTCTGCCAGACACTGCATGGTAGAGGCGGTGCCCAGGAAGGCGCAGGCGCCCACAGAGGGACAGCCGGTCAGCTTATAGTCCCGGATCTCCTGCTCGGTGATGGCGCCGTCACGCTTTTCACGCAGGGAGATGTCACCGGCAACGATAGAGGTGGTCATATTGGGACCGGGCCGCATGGAGCCGCCGGGCATGAAGATGGCGGGGATGTCCATCCGGGCGATGGCCTTCAGATGGGCGGGGATGGACTTGTCACAGCTGGAGGACAGGATCATGCCGTCCCAGGGGACGGCAGAGCCGTGGAGTTCGACCATGTTGGCGATGCCCTCGCGGGAGGCCAGGACGAAGTTCATGCCGTCGTGTCCCTCCGTACAGCCGTCGCAGATGTCGGTGGCGTAGTACTTCGCAGGCTTGCCGCCCTTCTCATACACACCATAGACAGCTTGTTCTACCAACTGGTTCAGATGGGCGGAGCCGGGGTGGGAGTCGCCATAGACGCTCTCGATCATGATCTGGGGCTTCACGATGTCGGTGTCGTCCCAGCCGGTCCCCATCTCCAACGCATCGAACTGTGCCCAGAATTTCCTCTGCGGAGCACTCTTTTGCTGCATAACAACGATCTCCTTTTCGTTTTTTTGCCATTGTAGCAGGTGATCGGACAAAAGGACAGACCGCATTTCTTATGGATGGATCACAAAAAATAATACTGGATCGGGAAGCGCTGAAAAAGGGACGACCGGTCGGAAAACAGGTGGAAAAATATGAAAAAATGGAAAGAATCTCCCACACCAGCCGGTGCGGGAGACCCTTGGAGCGCGGATATTGGAGCGCGGCAGTCAGGACGCGCTCAAAAAACCGGCGGCCACAGTGGCAGCGGTGGCGGCGTCCGGAGTATAGGCATCGGCGCCGATGTCGTTGCAGAAGCGCTCCGTGACGGGCGCGCCGCCCACCATGATCTTCACCTTGTCACGGATGCCGGCGGCCTTTGCGGCTTCTACCACCGCGCCCATGGAGGGCATGGAGGTGGTGAGCAGAGCGGAGCAGGCGATGATGGAGCAGTCCTTCTCGATGGCGGTCTGGACGAAGGTCTCAGGCGCCACGTCCACGCCAAGATCCACCACCTCGATGCCCTGGCCCTCGAACATCATGCGGACCAGGTTCTTGCCGATGTCGTGGAGGTCGCCCTTCACGGTGCCCAGACAGGCCCGGCCCAGAGGCTCGGAGTTCTCGCTGGTGAGGTGGGGCTTGAGGATCTCCGTGCCGGCGTTCATGCACTTGGCGGCCATCAGGACCTGCGGGACGAACATGGCGCCGGACTTGAATTTTTCACCGACCACGTTCATGCCGGCCAGAAGGCCGTCCTCCAGGATGGCGCGAGGGGCGATCCCCTCCTCCAGAGCCTTGGGGACAAGCTCTTTGACCAGCTTGGCGCGTCCCTTCTGGAGCGCCTCGGATATCTCGTTCAGTGTGCTCATAATGATCGGATCCCCCTCATAAAAATGCAGGATGCATGGATATTATGTATCATCATAGCAGAGAATGGACGAAATAGGAAGGGGCGGAGCGCAAAAAACTTCTTTTTGACAAAATGACAAAAACGACCTCCCTAAACAGGGGAAAGTGAGCCCTGTTGCATGAAGGGCATCCCTCCCATCCCAAAGGTGTCACCCATTGCCAGACCGGCGCGGGAGTGCGCGGCGGCATTCCGGCCATATTGGATAGTGCGCGGCGATCCCGCGCGGGACATGTTTCGATGTTTTTTTGACGGAAAGGGGGATGACAGATGCAGGGGACGCAGGAAGAGAAGCAGGGCCATCCGGCGTGGGCCGTCCGGCTCCTGACGGCGGCCGGCGCGCTGGTCCTGCTGTTCGCGCTGGCGGCAGGCCCCGCGCTGGCGGCAGGAGGACACACGGTGGGGCGCACGGTGATCCCGGTGGGCCGGGCCGTGGGGATCAAGCTCTTCTCGGACGGCGTGCTGGTGGTGGGCTTGTCCGGTGTGGAGACCGGCGGCGGGAGCGCAGATCCGGCCAAGGCCTGCGGTCTGAAGGAGGGCGACATCATCACGCACATCAACAGCGCGGAGGTGGATACGATCGAAGAGGTCCGTTCGATCCTCCAGGATCTGAGCGGGGAGAGGATGAGCCTGCGGGTCCGGCGGGACGGGAAGGAGGTCCAGATGACGGCCCAGGCGGTGAAGTGCGCCGCTGACGGCAGTTATAAGCTGGGGGCCTGGATCCGGGACTCGATGGCGGGGATCGGGACCATCACGTTCTACGACCCGGCCTCTGGAGTGTTCGGCGCTCTGGGACATGGGGTCAGCGATGTGGACACGGCCCAGCTCATGCCGCTCCAGTCCGGCTCGATCATGTACGCGGAGGTCAGCGATGTGCGCCGCGGGGCGGCCGGGACACCGGGTGAGCTCCACGGGACGTTCCAGGTGGAGCGGGACTTGGGGGAACTCTATGCCAACACGTCCAGTGGGCTGTTCGGCACCACGGACGGCTCCGGCCTGCTGGATGGGCAGGAGCCGGTGCCAGTGGCATCCCGGGCGCAGGTCAGGACCGGAAAGGCGACGATCCTCTCCAATGTGACCGGAGACCGGGTCGAGGAATATGAGATCGAGATCGTCCGGATCTATCCGGAAGGGGAGGGCCGGGACATGACGATCCGGGTGACGGATCCCCGCCTGCTGGAGCGCACCGGCGGGATCGTCCAGGGGATGTCCGGTAGTCCGATCCTCCAGGACGGCCGCCTGGCGGGAGCAGTCACCCATGTACTGGTGAACGATCCTGTCCAGGGCTATGGCATCCTGGCGGAACACATGACCGCGGCGGCGGAGTGAGCCATCCGTCCCCGGAGACGCGTGGGGGAGCGTCTCCGGGGAGACTTTTTGAGGACCTTCTGCGGCACAAGGCCTCCGGCGTGAGCGACAGGATCCGGCTTCGTATCTGTAAAAAACAGGAGATCTTGCGAAATGGATCGAATATGATCGAACAGTGTCGAAAGAAAGACAGGCAAAAAATGGTAAAAATCTCTTGCGTTCGCTGTCTGATCATGGTACATTAAGATCGATCGTAAGGATCGCCCTGGCCAGGCATCAAGCGTCACGGCGACAGGCCGTGTGAGAGGAGTCGACATGGATAAAAAGAAACGCATTTTGATCGCTGACGCCAGCGTAGAGTTTCGGAAGCTACTATGCGACGCCATCGAAGGGGAGACGGACCTGGAGTCCGTAGGTGCCACGGCCGATGGACAGGAGGCTGTACAGATGGTCCGGGATCTGGCGCCCGACGTACTCGTCATGGATCTGGTCCTCAAGACGGAGGACGGACTGGGCGTCCTCCGCCAGCTCAAGACCATGGAGCGCCGTCCCAAGATCCTGATCCTGTCCGCCTTCGTCCGGGGGAACACCGCGGACCTGGCGGCGCAGGAGGGAGCGGATTACTATTTGATGAAGCCCTGCCGCATGACGACGGTGCTGGAGCGGATCCGGGAGCTGGCGGTGCCATGCCTGGCCGGACTGGGGAAGGGCGAGTCCGTGGAGGATCTGGAGACCGTCGTCACCGGCATCATCCACGAGATCGGCGTCCCCGCCCACATCAAAGGCTACCAGTATCTGCGGGAGGCGATCGTCATCGCCGTGGGGGACATCGAAGTCATCAACGCGGTGACGAAGGTGCTGTACCCGGATGTGGCCAAGCGCTTCGGCACCACGCCCAGCCGGGTGGAGCGGGCCATCCGCCATGCCATCGAGGTAGCCTGGGACCGGGGCGACCTGGAGACCCTGCAAAAATACTTTGGCTATACTGTCAGCAATACCAAGGGCAAACCCACCAACAGCGAGTTCATCGCTATGATCGCCGACCGCCTCCAGCTCCAGAGACGGGGCGATGGGCATGAGAAGAAGTGAGGGGGAGCTTTGGCTGTGACAGGCTGATCTGCGCCGCTGTGCGGGGATGGCTGTTTGGAAGGACCGTGTGGGATAGGGAGGAGCTGGAGGTGATACCGGCTTCTTTGACCATGCGTGACCCGCCGTAAAAGTGCCTATTAGAACAGGGTCATACCCGAGCAGCACGTCATAGGCAAGCCACCGGCGGGGCCTCTGCAAGAGCATAGCGGCTGCATATCCAAGGTTTGCAGTATACGAGCATACATTAGTCTTCTAGGATGCAGATGCCAGGCGATGCTTGGCATCTGCTCTTATTATTCCGTGTCTTTAAGTCAGGAGCGTCGTTGATGTACCCGCTTGTCCTTAGACATCCAGAGCGGATCGCCCGATCATAGGGGCATGAGAAAAAATTTTGGAGAAAATGTGGACATCCTCTTGACGAACGAGCAAAAACGTGGTAAAGTATGACCTGTAAATAAGAATCATTACTGATTGAGTTTACAAATGTTTGGAGAACATAGTCAAGGATACGATATTAGGATATTTAGGAGGAAAGTCATTATGAAGAAGTTCGTTTGTTCTGTCTGTGGTTATGTCTACGAGGGCGAGTCTGCGCCCGACATCTGCCCCATCTGCAAGGCCCCGAAGGAGAAGTTCATCGAGCAGGGCGCCGACCGCACCTGGGCCGCCGAGCATGTGGTGGGCGTGGCCAAGGGCGCGCCTGAGGACATCATGGCGGACCTGCGCGCCAACTTCGAGGGCGAGTGCTCTGAGGTCGGTATGTATCTGGCCATGGCCCGTGTGGCCCATCGTGAGGGCTATCCCGAGATCGGCCTGTACTGGGAGAAGGCCGCCTATGAGGAGGCTGAGCACGCCGCGAAGTTCGCCGAGCTGCTGGGCGAGGTCGTGACCGACTCTACGGAGAAGAACCTGCAGATGCGGGTCGAGGCCGAGAACGGCGCCACCGCCGGCAAGTTCGACCTGGCCAAGCGCGCCAAGGCCCTGAATCTGGACGCGATCCACGATACCGTCCATGAGATGGCCCGTGACGAGGCCCGCCACGGCAAGGCTTTCGAGGGCCTGCTGAAGCGTTACTTCAACAAGTAAACTTTTCCGAAATAAGATCGGCGGGCCTTAGGGGCGGCTGGTGACACAGAGGCGATGCCGGACGGGAAAGCTCGTCCGGCATCGTCATAAACAGGGGAGGAGTCAGCATGGATAAAAAGGCGCTTCACCATATGACATATGGGATGTTCCTGCTCACTGCACGGGAAAACGAGCGGGACAACGGCTGTATCATCAACACTGCGCTCCAAGTGGCCAGCGAGCCTACACGCATTTCTATCTCGGTCATCCGGACGAATGAGACCTGTGATATGGTCCGGCGTACCGGCCTGTTCAACCTGTCCGCTCTGTCCATCGACGTGGAGTTCGGCCTCATCCGGCATTTCGGGATGCAGTCGGGGCGGGACGTTGATAAATTCGCGGACGCCGCAGACGTGGCCCGGAGCCGGAATGGACTTTACTATCTGACAAAGCAGGCCAATATGTACCTGTCCGCCAAAGTGGTGGAGGAGATGGATCTGGGAAGCCATATCCTGTTCATCGCCGAGGTGGTAGATGGGGTCCGCATGTCAGAGACGCCCTCCTGTACCTACAGCTACTACCAGAGCGACATCAAGCCCAAGCCTCAGAAGTCGGTCAGGAAGCAGTGGGTCTGTTCAGTCTGCGGCTATGTCTATGAAGGTGATACCGTACCGGATGACTTCATCTGTCCTCTGTGTAGCCATGGAAAAGAGGACTTTGTCCTGGCCGGCGGAGAGTCCGCTCCGGGAAAAACTCTGTCTTCTGTCCCGAAAGCGAAGCGTTGGGTCTGTTCGGTCTGCGGTCATGTCTACGAGGGCGAATCTGCGCCCGACATCTGCCCCATCTGCAAGGCCCCGAAGGAGAAGTTCATCGAGCAGGGCGCCGACCGCACCTGGGCCGCCGAGCATATGGTGGGCGTGGCCAAGGGTGCGCCTGAGGACATCATGGCGGACCTGCACGCCAACTTCGAGGGCGAGTGCTCTGAGGTCGGTATGTATCTGGCCATGGCCCGTGTGGCCCATCGTGAGGGCTATCCCGAGATTAGCCTGTACTGGGAGAAGGCCGCCTATGAGGAGGCTGAGCACGCCGCGAAGTTCGCCGAGTTGCTGGGCGAGGTCGTGACCGACTCTACGGAGAAGAACCTGCAGATGCGGGTCGAGGCTGAGAACGGTGCCACCGCCGGCAAGTTCGACCTGGCCAAGCGCGCCAAGGCCCTGAATCTGGACGCGATCCACGATACCGTCCATGAGATGGCCCGTGACGAGGCCCGTCACGGCAAGGCTTTCGAGGGCCTGCTGAAGCGCTACTTCAACAAGTAAAAAAGTCTGTATATCCGCGCTGGAGCCAGTCTCGGTAATGGCGAAAAGCCAGTGATCCCAGCGGTTTTCAGCACAAAAGATACGCAGTAACAGAAATGCGGTTCACAGTAAAGTGTGAGCCGCATTTTTGCGTCTATATGCTGGCTTGGGAAAATCCGTGAGCTGTTTGTGGGCTGTCCGCTCCGCTTAAGGGTATTTTCTGCCCACAGCCCACAAAAATGCCGAAAAAACCAGACGCCATGCGGGTTTGCGGGCGCTTCGCCTTGCTAAAATCTGTGGGCTGTTTTTTACCGTCCCTCTTTTAGGCTGTTATACTCTGCTTAGAAAACAATACAAAGGAGAGAAAACAGAATGAAAGGGGAAGATACCGTTAGAGTATCTACCTCTTTTTGCTTACTACTGATATGTAAATTTAGAAGTTGTTTTTTCTGTACTCAATAGGAGAAATTCCGTAAACCGCTTTAAATTTACGGCAAAAATAAGGCGCACTGTGAAAGCCGCATTGTTCTGATATAGCTGTAACCTTCATTTCCGTGGTTTCCAACAGTTTTGCGGCTTTTTCCAGCCTGTATTGTATCAGATAAGAAATGGGAGATCGGCGGATACCGTTCTTGAATATTTGCATACAAGTGTTCTTACTAACATGGGCAAAATCTGCGATGCCGTCAAGCTGGATCTGGTCGGCATAATGACTGTGAATAAAACTCATCATCATTTGAAGGCGAGACATATCACTGTTTCTTTTAACGGTTTGTCTTTGCAGAAACATGGATCCCATATTTCCGTACAGCAGCTCCCAAATGGATGTCAACGATCGTATGATCGTCAACTCCTTGAAATTTGCCTGCTCCTGTGCCTCAAATACTTGATTTAGTAAAGAAAGGATCTCCTTATGCCATTGAGTATACGGCTCAAAAACTAAAAAGCCAACATCTGAAGTAAGCACCGGCTTAATATATTGCTGATATATAAGACTCTCCTCTGAAGCCAGCAGTAAAGGGGAAAAAACAATATTGGGAACCAATGTGGGTCGTTTCGCTGCTAATTGATGGATCATTTTCGTATTGATAAATAAACCGCTGCCTGCCGGTAACGAGAAATTATCTTTTCCGATACAACATTGCACTTCGCCGCTTTGCACATATATAAATTCAATTTCCTGATGCCAATGCCAACCGATCGTGTGGAAGTCGAAGTCCCAGATATCCTCCAGATAATATTGAAACGGAAATGCTGATCGCCCGTGGGTTCGTTTTTCCATAAGAGTTTCATCTGTAATGATTTTTGATCCATTGGTGTCTGTCAATGATGCCACCTCCTTCTCCTTTGCATTGTGATATTGTACAATAAAAATGTGATAAAATCAATTGATACCTAAATAAAAATATGATATCCTTCAATGCAACTGCGAAAGGAGAGCTTTGTACGATGAAGAACTATAAAAAAACATTAAGAGCCTGTTATCTCGGATTTATCACGCAGGCAATTGCAGCTAATTTTGCGCCATTGCTTTTTTGGGTGTTTCATTCAGATTTCAACATCTCACTGGGACAGATCGCCTTGATTCCCGCAGTGTTCTATGTAACGCAATTGGGCGTAGATTTAATTTGTGCAAAATATGTAGATTCTATCGGATACCGAAAATCCATCGTGACTTCTCAGCTGTTTGCAGGTCTGGGGCTGATCGAACTTGCAGTTTTGCCCGATCTAATGTCTCCGTATATCGGGATCCTGATCGGGGTGTTTTTTTATGCCGTAGGAAGTGGTCTTGTTGAGGTGTTGTGTAGCCCTATTGTGGAAGCCTGTCCCTTTGAACATAAGGAAAAAGTGATGAGTCTGCTTCATTCTTTTTACTGCTGGGGCAGTGTGAGCGTGATTTTACTTTCTACACTTTTCTTTGCTATTTTTGGTATTGACAGCTGGAGAATTTTAGCCTATTTGTGGTCAATGATTCCTTTGTACAACATTTATAATTTTGCCACCTGCCCTATTGAGCGTCTGGTAGAGGGTGGCCAGGGAATGTCGTTTCGTCAATTACTGAAGACACCTATTTTCAAAGTTGCAATTATCCTAATGATTTGCGCTGGAGCTTCTGAAATGTCCATGGCTCAGTGGGCGTCGGCTTTTGCCGAATCCGCATTAGGACTAACCAAATCCGTTGGCGATTTGGCGGGTCCGTGTTTGTTTGCGATCACGATGGGGATCGCTCGTGTGCTGTACGGCAAATTTGGTGAGAAGATAGATTTGACAAAGTTCATGCTGGTATCGGGAGTTCTTTGTGTATTGAGCTACCTTTTGGCTGGTCTATCTACAATGCCGGTTTTGGGTTTGATCGGATGTATCATATGTGGCTTCTCAGTTGGTATTATGTGGCCCGGAAGCATCAGTATTGCCGCTCCGAGGATTCCAAAAGGAGGTACAGCCTTGTTTGCACTGTTGGCTGTAGCCGGAGATATGGGCGGTGCTTTGGGGCCGAGCATGGTGGGATATTTTTCGCAACAAGCAGGAGATGATCTTCAGGCGGGTTTGTTGATAGGATGCATATTCCCCTTGATCATGCTTGTAGCTTTGATCGCAATGCGAAAAATGGCAAGAAGAGATAGATACTAGGGTCACGCCAAGGCGATTTCACTGTAGGTAAGTTATACAAAGCAGTCTTTATGACCTTGTACAGAGCAGAATGGTGTTATAATATCGTAGATAGAATAAAGGGTGCTAGGGCTCGTCGCTTTATTGTTAGTTGGTGAAGAAAAAGACGGAAAAATGAGACAAACCACATAAAATGTATTATCATTCAGAAACGAAGTGAGAAACGCCTACGTCGTAGAACCTATTACTGACGCGTTGCTGAAGCCACCTCGGGAGAAGTCTGTTGCGGATATATCGTTTTGTGAACTGTGTGAGATCGCTAGTATTGGCAGGGCTCCCTTTTATCGGAATTTTGAGAGCAAAGAGGATATCCTGCGGGGATATATAAAAGAAATTTTCAAGGGGGAGATAGAGCAAGCGGAGAAAAAAGAAGGCAGGCCGATAAACGAACTGCACGAAATGTATAGACGGATACGAGATTTGCGGAAGGATACAACGCTCCAGCGTCGAAGAGCCGGACGCAGGGGGCGGGATGAGAAAGGCCCCGAAAAGCAGACCTGCTTTTCGGGGCCTCGTTCTGTCGCCCGGCCGGCCGCGGATCACTTCCGGCCGGTCTTGGGCTTGGCGTTCTTCTTGGCCTTGGGCTTGGCCCATCCGGCCTTGCGGTGCTTGGGGGACTCGTTGTGCTCCACCCGGAGGCCGGCCTGCTTGAGCTTGGGCTTGCTGCTGCGGCCGGAGCCGTTCTTCCGGTCCTGGCTGTCCCGCTCCGCGCCGCGGCCCCCGGGACCGCCCTTGGAACCGCTGGGACCGCCCTTTCGGCCGTCGCCGGAGCGCCGTCCGCTGTCCTTGTCGTCCCGCCTGCCCCACCAGCCGCCGTCGGCGGGGCGGCTGGGCCGGAGGAGACATTCCTTCCCATAGCCGATCAGGTCTTCCCGGCCCGCCTTGCGGAGGGCCTCCAATACCAGAGGCCGCTTGTCCGGCCGCTTCCACTGCATGAGGGCCCGCTGCATGGCCTTGTCGTGGGGATCGGTGGGGACATAGACCGGCTCCATGGTCCGGGGGTCGATGCCGGTGTAGTACATACAGGTGGACAGAGTGCCGGGGGTGGGATAGAAGTCCTGCACCTGCTCCGGCTGGCGGCCAGTCCGGTTGAGCCACTCTGCCAGCTTCACCGCGTCCTGGAGGGTACAGCCCGGGTGGGAGGACATGAGGTAGGGGACCAGATACTGCTCCTTGCCGTACTTCTGGTTCAGCCGGTCATACTTTTCCTTAAAGCGCTCATAGACCTCGATGTGGGGCTTGCCCATATAGTCCAGCACGCTGTTGACGCAGTGCTCCGGGGCCACCTTGAGCTGGCCGGAGATGTGGTATTTCACCAGGTCGGCGAAGAACTCGCCGCTCTTGTCCTGGAGCATATAGTCGAACCGGATGCCGGAACGGATGAAGATCTTCTTGATGCCGGGGATGGCCCGGAGCTCCCGCAGGAGCTTCAGATAGTCGCTGTGGTCCGCATCCATGTTGGGACAGGGCGTGGGTGCCAGACAGGCCCGGCCTTTGCACATGCCCTGCTTGAGCTGCTTCTGACAGGAGGGATGGCGGAAGTTGGCGGTGGGGCCGCCCACGTCGTGGATATAGCCCTTGAAGCCGGGATGCTGGGTGAGCATCTTGACCTCCCGGATCACGCTCTCATGACTGCGGCAGCTGATCGTCCGGCCCTGATGGAAGGCCAGAGAGCAGAAGTTGCAGGCGCCGAAGCACCCCCGGTTGTGGGCTACGGAGAAGCGGACCTCTTCGATTGCGGGCACGCCGCCCATGGAGTCATACATGGGGTGGGGCTCCCGCATATAGGGCAGCTCTGCCACCGCGTCCAGCTCCGGAGTGCTGAGGGGGAAGGCCGGAGGGTTGACTACCAGCAGCTTGTTCCCGTGGGGCTGGAGGATCGCCCGCCCCCGGAAAGCGTCGTGCTCGTCATACTCTACCTTGTTGGCCAAGGCATAGGCCCGCTTGTCCCGGGCGACCTCTTCGAAGGAGGCCACCTCCACCTTGGGGTAGGCGCAGGCCCCAGCGTCGTCTGCCAGGAAGCAGGTGCCCCGCACGTCCCGGATCTCCTTCACGGGGGTGCCGGAGGCCAGCCGGGCGGCGATCTCCCGGGTGGCCCGCTCGCCCATGCCGTAGGTGAGCAGGTCGGCCTGGCTGTCCAGCAGGATGGAGCGGCGGACCTTGTCCTCCCAGTAGTCATAGTGGGCGAACCGCCGGAGGGAGGCCTCCAGACCGCCGATGATCAGGGGGATGTCCCCGAACACCTCCCGGATGCGGTTGGAGTAGACGATGGTGGCCCGGTCCGGACGGAGACCGGCCTTGTTGCCGGGGGAGTAGGCGTCGTCGTGCCGGCGCCTCCGGGCGGCAGTGTAGTGGGCCACCATAGAGTCGATGTTGCCCGCGGAGAGCATCACGCCCAGACGGGGCCGGCCCAGAGCGGTGAAAGCGGCGGGGTCCCGCCAGTCCGGCTGGGCCAGGATGGCCACCCGGAAGCCCTCCGCCTCCAGCACCCGGGAGATGATCGCGGGACCGAAGGTAGGGTGGTCCACATAGGCGTCGCCAGTGATGATCAGGAAATCATACCACCACCAGCCGCGCTCTTCCATATCCTGCTTGGATACGGGCAAAAATCCTTCCATAAGACCTCCATGCGCCCAAAGGCGCGTATGTTCATGACACAGAATGATGACAGAGCGGACGCCTCATCTGGAACCAGAGAGGCGTCCGGAAAAGAGCGGGAGCATCCCCCCTCTTCACAGAGGATCGTGGGGCGGCTCGTGCTCCGGGTGATAGCCGATGTATTTCTCCAGCTGATGGAGCGGGCCCCAGCGGCCGGGGACGGTGCCGATGGGATAGAAGCCGTGGCGGCCATAGAACCGCAGGGCGGCCCCGTTCTCCGGGGAGCAGAGGAGCCGGAGCCGGTCCCGGCCCATAGGGCGGCAGACCGACACGGCCTGTCCCAGAAGCTGGGGGGCCAGCCCTCTGCCCCGGTACTCCGGAGCCAGAGCGAAGAAGCGGATGTGGCCCGCTTTCTGTGCCCGGTCCCGTTCCAGGTCCAGATGGACCATGCCCACAGGCGCGTCGCCCAGCATGGCCACGCTGACGGCCTGGCGGTCCTCCCGGACTTGCCGCAGAGCGTCCTGGAAAAAGGCGGCGTCGTCATAGGACGGATCGGCCCCGTAGAGGTCGGTCCAGGTGCCCCGGTGGAGGGCGCGGTAGAAGCCCTCATCCTCTGCGGTCAGGGGACGGAACCAGCAGTTGGCGTCAGCCATGGTGTTGCGGACCTCTTTCCACCAGCGCTGGCGGCCCATGGTGGACAGCTCCGGCGGCAGGTGGGAGGCATCGTTGCGGAACACCGGCTCGAAGCGGCCCTCTGTCACCCGGAAGCAGCTGACGCCGGTGTTGTCGCAGGGGGTCAGCTCGGTCATCTGCTCCACCGGGATGCCCAGGACCTCGGCGTGGAGACAGCGGATGATGTCCCCGTGGCAGAACACGGCCACGGTCTGGCCGGGATGATGGGCGGCGATGTCGCCCATGGCGGCCATGATCCGGACACGGGCCTCCTGCCGGGACTCGCCACCCCTGTTCTTCCAGTGGGGGTCGCAGGTGCTGTACCGCAGATACTGGGCGGGCTGGAAGCGGGCCACCTCGCCCCAGGTCCGGTCCTCCCACTCGCCCATGGACACCTCCCGCAGGTCGGGCCGGGCGGTGAGCGTGAGCCCGTGGGAGGGATAGACCGCCCGGGCGGTGGTCTTGGTCCGGAACAGGTCGCTGGAGTAGACCGCATCGATGTGGATCGGGCGGAAGCGTTCCTCCAGCGCGGCGATCTGCCGATAGCCGTTCTCGGTGATCAGCGCGTCATACCAGCCGTGGATCCGGCGGTAGAGGTTGCCCTCCGCCTCGGCGTGGCGGACGACGTAGAGCGTGGTGGTCTGTTCCATGGCGTCGTTTCGATCCCTTCTCTGTGTTCTCATTCGGTCCGGTATCCAGCGAGGGCGTCGCGGATCACATCCTCGAAGCGGTCGGCCGCGCCCCAGTCGAAGCGGAAAAAGCCCTCGCCGCCGCCTCCGCCCACGCAGTGGACCCGGGTGCGCCCCGGACCGGCGAAGTCGTCCAACGTCACCGTGAGGGTCAGCCGGTTTCCGGCCCGATAGTAGTGCTTTTCATAGACCAGCACCATGCACGCTCCACCCTGTGGATGAGAGAGGTCATAGCGGTCGATGAGCGTCCCAGTGAGACTGTCGGTGACGGCGTCGTGGACGGCCTGTTTACAGGCATCCAGGTCCAGAGAGACGAAGAATTCGGTCATGAGCGCGCTCCTTTCCGGCGGGGACGAGTCTTACCAGGGCTTCACGCCGCCGGTGAGCTGGGATACGGCGGAGAGGCCCTGCCGCAGGGCGATGGCCTCCAGACCATCCCGGACCTTCAGGGGCGCGAAGGGGTCGGCGAAGCAGGCAGTGCCCACCGCCACGGCGGCGGCGCCGGCCAGCATCATCTGGGCCGCGTCCTCGCCCTTGGAGACACCGCCCATGCCCAGCACGGGGATCTTCACGGCGTTGGAGACCTCCCACACCATGCGCACCGCCACGGGGAGCACGGCAGGGCCGGACAGGCCGCCGGTGTTCATCTTCAGGATGGGACGGCGGCTGTCGATGTCGATCCGCATGCCGCGGAGGGTATTGATCAGAGAGAGGGCGTCGGCCCCGGCGGACTCCACCGCCCGGGCGATCTCTGTGATATCGGTGACGTTGGGGGAGAGCTTCACCATCACGGGGACGGGACCGGAGTGCACCTTGGCCACCTCGGTGACCTCGGCGGCCAGCTCGGGCCGGGTGCCGTAGGCCAGACCGCCGGCCTTCACGTTGGGGCAGGAGATGTTCACTTCGATCATGTCCACCCCGGCCCCGGCCAGCTTCTCGCACATGACGCCGTACTCCTCCGGGGAATTGCCGGAGATATTGGCGATGACCTTCGTGTCATACTGCCGCAGGAAGGGCAGCTCGTGGGCGATGAAGGCATCCACGCCCGGGTTCTGGAGGCCCACGGAGTTCAGGATGCCCATGGGGGTCTCAGCGATCCGGGGACCGGGATTGCCCTCCCGGCCGTGGAGGGTCAGGCCTTTGGCACAGATGCCTCCCAGCTCGGACAGGTCGTAGAACTCACTGTACTCCCGACCGAAGCCGAAGGTGCCGGAGGCCACCACCACCGGGTTCTTCATGGTCATCCCGGCCAGACAGACCGACATATCCAGATCACGCATCCCAATCCACCTCCTTGGAGTCGAACACCGGGCCATCCTTGCAGGCGTGCTTCCGGGTGCCGTCCTTCATGTCGCAGGTACACACAAGACAGGCGCCCACGCCGCACCCCATCCGCTCCTCCATGGAGACCTGACAGGGCACGCCGGCCGCCTCGGCCACCCGGGCCACGGAGCGGAGCATGGGCTTGGGGCCGCAGCACAGCACGGATGTGAAGCCGCCCTCCGCCAGCTTCTCCCGGGCCACGGCGTCTACGAAGCCGTGATAGCCCAGCGAGCCGTCATCGCTGGCCACGGAGACGCTCTTGCAGACGGCCGTGAACGTGTCCAGCAGCATGGCCCGGTCGGCAGAGCGGAAGCCCAGCACCGCGTGGACCTCTCCGGCGGCCTTTTTGGCGGTGTAGAGCATGGGGGGCACGCCGATGCCGCCGCCCACCACCAGGATCTTGGCGGAGCTGGCGTCGAAGCCGTGGCCCAGAGGGCCCAGCACATCCAATGTGGCACCGGGGCGGCGGTGGGAGAGCCACTCGGTGCCCTCGCCCCGGACCTCGAACACGATCTTCAGGCGGGTGCCGTCCACATCACAGATGGAGATGGGGCGGCGCAGGAGGCGGCTGTGGCCGCACTTGATATGGACGAACTGGCCGCATCGGGCCTGTTCCGCCATGGGCCCGGCCTCCAGGGTCAGGGCGCAGGCATAGGGGTTCAGACGTTCTGCCGCCACCACGGGGCAGAGCTGCTGCATAGGCATAGATCCATTCCTCCAAACAGGTGTTGTCTCAGTCTCAGGCGCATCTCCGGGCGGACATCCGCCGGAGCATCAGTCGAAGTGGACGAAGCGGGCGATATCGTCCCGCATGGCGATGGCGGCGTTCCGGGCGGCTTCCTGGTAGTCCTGGCCGTCCCTGCCGGTCTTTTTCCAGGCGCAGATGATGCCGCGGGAGGAATTGACGATGGCGCCCCGGCCGCCCTCGTGGAAGGCATGCTGGACGTCCTCGGCGGTGCCGCCCTGGGCGCCATAGCCGGGCACCAGCAGGAAGGTGTGGGGCATCCGGGCCCGGAGCTCCTCCAGCTCCTTGGGATAAGTGGCGCCGGTGACCGCGCCCACCCGGCTGTAGCCCTGAGCGCCCACATCGTCCGCGCCCCACCGCTCGATGAGGTCGGCCATCAGGCCATAGACCGTGCTGCCCTCGCCGGCGGGGACGTTCTGAAGCTCGCCGGAGCCGGGGTTGGAGGTCTTGACCAGCACGAAGCAGGACTTGTCCCGCGCCTTGCAGGTGTCCAGGAAGGGGAACACGCTGTCAGAACCCATGTAACCGTTCAGAGTCACGCAGTCGGCCCCGAAGATCTCATGGGACTGCTCCCCCACCTGGGTGGCGCCCAGCCAGGCATCGCTGTAAGCGGAGGCGGTGGAGCCGATGTCGCCGCGTTTGATGTCGGCGATCACATAGAGGCCCTTCTCGTGGGCGTAGCGGATGGTCTTTTCCATCAGCTCCATGCCGCGCCAGCCCAGACGCTCATAGTAGGCGCTCTGGGGCTTGACGGCGGGGACGATGTCGCACAGGGCGTCGATGAGGCCCTTGTTGAACTGCCAGATGGCCTCTGCGGCCCCGGCCAGCGTCTCGCCATGGGCGGCGTAGGCCGCCTTGCGGATGTGCTCGGGCACATACTCGGGCTTGGGGTCCAGCCCCGCCACGGTGGGGTTCTTCATGGAAAGGATCTTTTTCTGGAGTACGTCGAAAGACATGATGAGCCGCTCCTTTTTCTCAGTCGTCAGTAGGATCGGACGAGGAGGATCAGTCCCCGTCCCGGTAGATGATCGCGCCGTTGGCGATGGTATATTTCACTTTGCCCTTGAGCTTCCTCCCGGCGAAGGGAGTGTTGCGCCCCTTGGAGGCGAATTTGGCGGGATCCACGGTCCACTCCTCGTCGGGATCGAAGATCACGATGTCCGCGTCGCCGCCGATGGCCAGCCGTCCCTTATTGATCCGCAGGATGCAGGCCGGGTTCAGGGTCATCTTCCGCAGGATGTCAGAGAGAGCCATGTGCCTGCCGTGGTAGAGGTAGGTCAGGGTCACGCCCAGAGAGGTCTCCAGACCCACCATCCCGCTGGGGGCCTCCTCCAGCGGCCGGGCCTTCTCTTCGGCGGAGTGGGGAGCATGGTCGGTGACGATGGCGTCGATCGTGCCGTCCTTGAGGCCCTCGATGATGGCGTCCACATCGGCCTGGGTCCGCAGAGGAGGGTTCACCCGGGCCATGGAGCCCTGAGTGAGGATCTCGTCCTCAGTGAGGGAGAAGTATTGGGGGCAGGTCTCACAGGTGATGTGGACGCCCTTCTTCTTATAGCGCCGCACCAGGGCCACGGCTTTGGCGGTGCTGATGTGGCAGATGTGGACGGCGCCGCCGGTCTCCTCGGCCAGCATGGCGTCCCGGGCCACCATGATCTCCTCGGCGATGGCCGGCCGGCCGGGGAGCCGGAGCTGGCGGGAGATCCGTCCCTCGTTGACGGCGTAGTTCTTCACCATCTCGGCGTCCTCGCAGTGGGAGAGGACGGTCAGGTCCTGCCGGTGGGCCAGGATCAGGGCGTCCCGCATGAGATTGGCGTTCTGGACGGGCATCCCGTCGTCGGACAGGGCCACAACGCCCGCCTTCTTGAGCGCTTCGAAGTCGGTCAACTCCTGACCGCGCTCGCCCACGCTCACCGCGCCGATGGGCCACACATGGACGCCGCAGGCGTCAGCGGCCTTCCGATACACATATTCGACCTGTTCGGGGCAGTCGACCGCCGGCTTGGTATTGGGCATACAGGCCACCGAGGTGAAGCCTCCGTGGGCCGCCGCCGCCGCGCCGGTCCCGATCGTCTCCTTATATTCCAGTCCGGGATCCCGGAAATGCACGTGCATATCCACCAGTCCGGCACACACCGTCAGCCCTGAGGCGTCCAGCACCTGGGCGTCCGGATACATGAGGTCGCTGCCCAAGACGGCGATCTTGCCGTCCTCGATCAGGACGTCCATGATGCCGCCGATGCCGCTCACCGGGTCCACCAGACGGCCCTGTTTGATCAGAAGTTTCACATCATCGCTCCTTCCATGTCATCGCTCCGGCGTGGGGCTGGAGCTTGGAGATCGCATAAAAAAGGGGACCAGGTCCATCCCCCGCCCCTAACACTGAGACGCCCCGCGGGGGCGCTCCATATCATTTTGTACATGACTGCATGGACCCGTCCCGGATCGGGGGACGCGCCCGGTGCGCTTCAGCGCCTTTTATTATAGCGTGGATATCAGAAATTAGCAACGGATTTTTGGCCGGATCGGGGAAGAATGGAGATGTACCGGAAGGAGGTGCATCCACATGACTCAGCATCCGTTCCTCAAGGGCATGGGACTGGGCGTCCTGGCGGGCGCGGCGGTCAGCGCGGTGGTGGTGCCCAAGAAGAAGCAGATCGAGCGCACGGCGAAGAAGGCCATGCGCACGGTGGGCGGTCTGGCCGAGGACCTGACCGACAGCATGGGCTTCTGACCCAGGACCGAAGGGCGGCTCCTCCGAGAGAGCCGCCCGTACATTTTTTAGCTTGACAAAGGGAAGAAGCTATGATATCATAACACTCGCACTATGAGTCGTCGGACGTGGAGAGATGTCCGAGTGGTTTAAGGAGCCGGTCTTGAAAACCGGTGACTCGCAAGAGCCGTGGGTTCGAATCCCACTCTCTCCGCCACTTTTTTCATAGAAGCGGATATCGTTTGCAGAAGTACCCAAGTGGCCGAAGGGGCTCCCCTGCTAAGGGAGTAGTGTGGGAAACCGCAGCGAGGGTTCAAATCCCTCCTTCTGCGCCAAGTAAAAGCATCGCGTTGCGGTGCTTTTATTTTTTGCCTCTTCCGCTGGAGAAAAGAGACTGTACAAGATCCACCGGCTGGAATGGGCGCACGGGGAAAGATCGAAGATCAGGCACGAGAAAAATGCCGCGATGGGCCCAAAAACGCGGATATCTGAAACATCTTGGGAGCCAGATCGACATAAAATCGATGTTTGACAAGACGGAAACAATGTGTTACAATTTGGTTACAACTTTTTCAGTGAAATCAGGAGGTATGGAATGGCGAACGAGAAATTCCCGCTGGTCTATAAGGGCCGCCCCCTTCGTCGGAAGGACAATCTGATCTACTACGGCAGCATGGCCGACAAATATATCATCATGATGCAGGTCATGGCCACCAAGAAGGTCAAAGATCTGGACGTGGCCAGCAAGGTCATCGTGCAGCTCCAGTTGACCGATCCCGACCTGAAGAGCCGGGACCGCGTGGTCAAGAAGAGCGAGAAGGATAGTCTGTACGCCGCCATGGACGTGGCTTCCGTGTGGCTGGAGCGTGCCCTCTCCAATAAGTGAGCGACGAACGATGACAGACTGAGACGGGGCCTCAGGGCCCCTCTCCGACAGCAGAACGAAACGACGTGACATCCACTTGCGATATCGGACTGAAATGGAGGAACATGCCAATGATAAAGCCTGTGAAATTCCTGCGTACCGTTGCCATCACCGCTGCCGTTTCCTGTGCCTGCCTGGTGAGTGCTGCCGCTGCGAGCGTCAGCGTCGGCACTGTCCAGGCCGACGCCCTCCGGCTCCGCGCTTCCGCTGACACCAGTGCCGCCATCCTGGCCACCGCCGCCAAGGGCGATGCCGTGGTCGTGCTGGAGGATGCCGGAAACAACTGGTATAAGGTCGATTACGGCTCTGTGCAGGGGTATATGTCCGGCGAGTACCTGACGATCTCCGAGAAGGCGGATGCCTCCATCGGCTACGGTAAGGTCACCACCGGCGGTTCCAGCCTGAACGTGCGGACCGCGCCCTCCGCCGCTGCCTCCAAGGTCACCGCCCTGAGCGACGGCACTGTGGTGAAGATCACCGGTGTGGACAGCGGCTGGTATAAGATCGACCACAACGGCACCACCGGCTATGTGAGCAGCGACTACATGACCACCACCAAGGAGACCACCTCCCGCGGCGCGGAGACCACCGCTGCCTCCACCTCCTCCATGGGATCCCAGATCGTGGCCTACGCCAAGCAGTTCCTGGGCACTCCCTATGTCTACGGCGGCAACGGCCCCCGTAGCTTCGACTGCTCCGGCTTCACCAAGTATGTGTATGCGCATTTCGGCGTGACTCTGAACCGCACCGCCACTGACCAGTTGGCCAACGGCGCCGCTGTCTCCAAGAGCCAGCTCCAGCCCGGCGATCTGGTGTTCTTCCGGGCCAACACCACCAAGCCGGTCTCTCATGTGGGCATCTATATCGGCGGCGGCCAGTTCATCCACGCCTCCACCAATACATATTCGGTCAAGATCGACAACCTGAGCACCGGCTACTATAACGGTGTGTATGTCTACGGCCGCCACATCATGTGATCGCCCCCTCGTGACAGACGAATATCGCAAAAAATACAGACCGCTTTCCGAACTCCATCGGAAAGCGGTCTGTTTTCTAGCCGGACCATTTGGATCAGGCCGGCCTTATTCCTCGGGCCCCTGCTCCTCACAGCCTTCGGGCGACTGTCCCTGCTCGGGAGAAGCAGGGGACACAGGCTCTTCCGGAGGGACCTCCGTCTCCACCACAGGAGGGACCTCTGTGTCGGAGATATGGCCCTCTTCCTTCAGAGCGGCGATGCGGGCCTTGTTCTCCTCGATATCGATCTTAGCGGCGGTGATCTTCTCGCACAGGGCGCTGTAGGCCGTCTCCGGGGCCATGCCGCGCTCCGCATAGTAGAGCTTGCCAATCTCGATATAGGCCTTGCGGATGGCGTCCTCCTGCGCTCCATTGTCCAGGCTCAGGCGAGCAATCTCCGCCAACTGCTTGGACTTTGCCATACCGGCCTGGGTCAGTTCCGTGGCCTTGGCCTTCAGATCATCGAAAAATGCCATGTCAGATGACCTCCTTTATCCCTTGATCTGCCCTCATTGTATACTCTTTGCTTCGGCGGCGCAAGTATCCGGCCGATGATTTCACGGAATTTTAAGGAAGCCTCCAGCCGCCGCAGACACCGGGCACGCGGTGAGGGCATAGGATAGCCCGGAGGTCATGCCTGATGAATATCTACCAGAACCGGGACTTCCCGCTGGGAGGTCCCGACCCCGGACGGCGGCCCTTCCCGCCCTGTCCGCCCTGTCCGCCCGGTCCCGCCTGCTGCCCCCGGCCCCAGGAGCCCTGTACGGTGAGCATCGTCCCAATCCCCGGTCCGACGGGTCCTGCCGGACCGATGGGCCCCGCTGGTCCGATCGGACCTCAGGGACCCATGGGCTCCCCGGGGATTCCGGGAGCCGTCGGCCCTCAGGGACCGGCCGGTCCCGCGGGCGTACAGGGCCCCATCGGTCCCACCGGCCCCGAAGGCCCTGCCGGAGCGGCAGGCGCGCAGGGCCCCGTCGGCCCCACCGGCCCCGAAGGCCCCGCCGGAGCGGCGGGCGCGCAGGGCCCTGTCGGTCCCACCGGCCCCGAAGGCCCCGCCGGAGCGGCAGGCGCGCAGGGCCCTGTCGGTCCCACCGGCCCCGAAGGTCCTACCGGAGCGGCGGGCGCGCAGGGCCCCGTCGGCCCCACCGGCCCCGAAGGCCCCGCCGGAGCGGCGGGTGCGCAGGGCCCAGTCGGTCCCACCGGCCCCGAAGGCCCCGCCGGAGCGGCGGGCGCACAGGGCCCAGTCGGTCCCACCGGTCCCGAAGGTCCTGCCGGAGCGGCGGGTGCGCAGGGCCCCATCGGTCCCACCGGTCCCACTGGTCCTGCCGGGGAAGCTCCGGCGGTCAGTGCCCTTTATACGGTGGCACCGGACGGGCAGACGCCCGCGGCGGCGGGGGCGGCATTGGTGTTCCCCACGGACCAGGTCCTGCTGGGCACGTCTGTCAGCCATGCGGCAGGCACCGGAGCAGTCACGCTGAACGACGCGGGCACCTATGAGGTCCTCTACACGTCGGACGCGGCGGCCGCCAACGGGACGACTCCGCCGGTGGTGGCCAGCCTCCAGCTCAACAGCAACGGGACGCAGGTGCCCGGCTCGCTGTCCACTGCCACGGCGGAAACGGCAGAGCAGACGGTGCCGCTCTCCAATTCCGCACTGATCACGGTCACCGGTGCCACGACGCTGGAGCTGGTGGCCAACAACACCGATGCCACGTTCTCCAACGCCTCTCTCATGGTCCGCCGGATCAGCTGAGGGGCAGGAAGAGACGAGGAAACAGGAAAATGCCGCGGCGAAAGTCGCGGCATTTTCGATCGACCTCAGTGGGGGGACGCTCCATCAGACCCCCACACCGCCAGATAGAGCAGGAACAGGTCCCGGAACCGGCGGGGATCGCGGCCGGTGCGCTGGGCGAAGCGGTCCAGCCGATATTGGAAGGTGTTGCGGTGGACGAACGTCTCCTCCGCACAGCGCCGCAGATCGCCGTCGTACTTGAAATAGGTCTGGAGCATCTGCCGGGCCGCCGGTTCCTCTGCTTCGGAGAAGCCGGCGAACACGGCCTGGCGTACGTCCCGTATCAGCTCCCGGGGGATGCTCTGGAGGATGAGGTCCAGAGACAGTCCGTCGTACGGGACCAGAGCCTGACCGCTCCGGATGGCCGCTGTGAGCGCGGTCCGGGCCTCCCGATAACAGCGTCGGATATCCATGGCATCCCGGGAGACCGAGCTGATCCCGGCCTGCACCTGCACGGGGTAGAAGGACTGGATGTCTGTGCAGATCTGCCGGAGGTCGTCACGAAGCTCCGCCTGGGGACGTTCCCAGAAGAGCAGGAGCAGCTGGTCATGGACGGCGGCACAAAAGTCCTGCGGACGGCCCCGCATCCGCTGTTGGATCAGCCGCAGGATCTGGGGCCGCTGCATCTCCTGGAGGTCCTCTACCCGGTGGGCCTGTCCCTGGACGGCGGTGGTCTGGAGGAGGACCACGGTCCGCGGGACGGACAGGTCGAAGCCCAGCAGGCCGCCGCGGATCTCCAGCTCCTCCTGCCGGACGTCTTCTGAGAAGAGCCAGTGCTCCACGAACAGGTCTCGGGCCCGGTCGATCAGCTCGTCCTTTTCCTGCCGCTGGCGGTCGATCAGCATGATCTCGGCCATCTTTTTGATGATGTCGGCGGAGGTGCGGATCTCCTCCGGCGGACCGGTGACGCCGATCACGCCCACGGTCTCTCCGGCCAGACTGATCGGCAGATTGATGCCCTCTCGGGTCCCGACCGGCGCGTCCTCCTTGTGCAGGATCAGCACGTCCCCGCCGGTGCGCAGGAGCCGGAGCGCTCCCTCATGGATCTGACCGGTCCGGGCGGGGTCCGTACTGGCGAGGATGGTGCCGTCCCGGTCGATCAGGTTGATATGGTGATGGATGGTGGCGCGCATCTCATCTACGATCATCTGTGCGCTGTGGGCTGATATGAACATGGTGTCCCTCCCTGCCCGGATCGTCTCTTTTTACAAAAGTATAGCTTATTTTTGGAAAGATCACAAGGCGGGACGGTGTAAAATAAAAAAGAACGGTCGGATGACCGAACATCGAAGGAGGCAGAGCATCATGAAGATCGTGATCCTGGACGGATATACGGAGAACCCGGGCGACCTGAGCTGGGAGGGCATCGCCCAGTTCGGCGACCTGACGGTCTATGACCGCACGTCCCTGACGGATGAGGAGGAGATCCTGGCCCGCATCGGCGACGCCGAGGTGGTCTACACCAACAAGACGCCCCTCTCCGGCAGCGTGATCCGGCAGTGTCCGGATCTGAAGCTGATCAGTGTGCTGGCCACCGGCTACAACGTGGTGGATGTGGCCGCCGCCAGGGAACGGAGCATCGTAGTGTCCAACGTGCCGACCTATGGCACCGACGCCGTGGGACAGTTCGCCATCGCCATGCTGCTGGAGATCTGCCACCATGTGGGCCATCACGACCGGGCGGTCCATGAGGGACGGTGGGAACACTGCGCGGACTGGTGCTTCTGGGACTACCCGCTGATCGAGCTGGCGGGCAAGACCATGGGCATCATCGGCTTCGGCCGCATCGGACAGGCCACCGGCCGGATCGCCAAGGCGCTTGGCATGGAGGTCATCGCCTATGACAGCCATGCCACAGAGAGCGGGCGGGTCATCGCCGACTATGTGGAGCTGGACGAGCTCCTGTCCCGGTCCGACGTGATCGCTCTCCACTGCCCGCTGTTCCCGGAGACCAGAGGCATCATCAATAAGGACACCATCGCGAAGATGAAGGACGGAGTCATCCTGCTGAACAACAGCCGAGGCCCGCTGGTGGTGGAGCAGGACCTGGCCGACGCCCTCAACAGCGGGAAGGTCTACGCCGCCGGTGTGGACGTGGTGGCAGCCGAGCCGATCCGGGGGGACGACCCCCTGCTGACGGCGAAGAACTGCATCATCACGCCCCATATCAGCTGGGCCCCCAAGGAGAGCCGCCAGCGCCTGATGGACATCGCCGTGGAGAACCTGCGGTCCTATGTGGCGGGCGCGCCGACCAATGTGGTGAGCTGAGATGGAACAGTGCATCGTCATCTCTGACTCGTTCAAGGGGACTCTGTCCAGCATCGACATCTGCCGCATCGCGAAGGAGACGATCCCCCGGATCTTCCCGGAGTGCCGGGTGCGGACCTTCCCGGTGGCGGACGGCGGCGAGGGCACCGTGGCCTGCTTCCTGGAGGCAGTGGAAGAGTCTGATCCCGTGACCGTGACGGTCACTGGGCCTTTCGGCGCGCCGGTGGAGGCCGTCTATGCCCGCTGGGGGGACCACGCCGTCATCGAGATGGCGGCGGCCGCCGGCCTGCCCCTGGCAGGGGACCGGGGCGATCCGGAGCGCACCACCACTTATGGCGTGGGAGAGATGATTCGCCACGCGGTGGAACACGGATGCCGCCATATCCTGCTGGGCATCGGCGGAAGCGCCACCAACGACGGCGGATGCGGCTGTGCCGCGGCGCTGGGCGCGGAGTTCCGGGATGCCGCCGGACGGGCCTTCGTGCCCGTCGGCGGCGATCTGGACCAGATCGCCCACATCGACACCGCCGCCGTGGAACAGCGGCTGGAGGGAGTCCGGATCACCGTCATGTGCGACGTGGAGAACCCGCTCTTCGGCGAGAACGGGGCCGCCTATGTGTTCGGCCCCCAGAAGGGGGCGGATCCGGCCATGGTCCGCCGTCTGGACGCGGGCCTGCGGGCGCTGGACCGGCGGATCCGGGAGGACCTGGGCCGTTCGGTGGCGGATCAGGCGGGGGCCGGGGCCTCCGGCGGTCTGGGCGCGGGCGCGGTGGCCTTCCTGAGGGCCGAACTGCGCTCCGGCATCGACGCGGTGCTGGATATGCTGGGCTTCGACCGCCAGCTGGAGGGCACGGATCTGGTCATCACCGGGGAGGGCCGCATCGACGCCCAGAGCGTCCAGGGCAAGGTGATCTCCGGCGTGGCCCGGCGGACCAGACCGAAAGGCATCCCGCTGGTGGCCATCGTAGGCTCCGCGGACGACAGTAGTGATGCCGCTTATGATCTGGGCGTCACCGCGATCTTCCCCACGGACCGAACTGCGGTGGGCTATCCCAAGCTCTGCGGCCGCTGTGAGGAGGACTATCGGCGCACCCTGCTGGACGTCCTGCGCCTCTACCGCTGTGCGGAACAGTCCTGAGCTGATTGCGGAAAAAAGTTTCGCATAATGGTGATGATATGGAGAACCATGAAAATAATTTTCTAAAATGCTTGAAATAAACTTTGATCTGCGGTATGATAGAGACCGAGGTGTTGAGATGGAACAGACAGGCGCGATGCCGGAGCAGACGGGCGCTTCCTTTCTGATGCGGTGCCACGCGGTGCCGCTGACGGCGAAGGAGCAGACGATCCGGGACTATATCAAGGCCAACAGCGGCGAGATCATCCATATGTCCATCGGGGAGGTAGCGGAGCAGTGCGGCGTCAGTGAGGCCTCTCTGGTGCGCTTCTCCAAGAAACTGGGTTTCAAAGGCTTCCAGGCACTGAAGATCTTCGTGGCACAGGACACGATCGCTCCGGCCCTCCAGTTCTATGAGGAGATGAGCCCCGACGATACGGCGGACAGCATCGCGCGGAAGGTGTTCCGTTCCTACGCGAACACGCTGAACGAGACTCTGGCGGTCCTGGACCCCCAGAAGGCGGAGGCCGCCGCGGAGCTGATCGCCAGCGCCCGGAGGGTGGTCTTTTTCGCTCTGGGTGGTTCAGAGAACGTGGCGGAGGACGCGGTGAACAAGTTCCTGCGCATCGGGATCCCGGCCTATGCCTACACAGACGCCAATATGCAGCGCATGGCGGCGGCTATGATGGGAGAGGGGGACACGGCGGTCGCCATCTCCCATTCCGGCGCTACCCTGTCCACGATCGAATCTCTGGCCATCGCCAAACAGAACGGGGCGCGCACGGTCGTCATCACCAACCACAGCCGTTCCCCCATTTTAGAGTACGGCGACGTGTGCCTGTTCACTTCGGCCCGTGAGACCCTCTACCGGGGCGAATCCTTCGCCTCCCGCATCGCCCAGCTGACGATCCTGGACACCCTGCTGACCATGATCTTCCGGGAGCACGACGCGGAATGCTATGAGAACCTGCAGAAGACGCGGCGCTCTCTGGACGCCACGAAGGTATGAACGATGGGGCCGAACGGCCCGACACAGATAAGGAGTGTTTGAAATGAGTTATTTGGGAAAAGACATCCGACTGAGCCGTCTGCTGAACGATAAGTCCGGTCATCTGCTGGCCATCACCGTGGACCACAGCATCTCCCGCGGCATCTTCGAGAACCTGATGCCGATCGACGATGTGATCGCCAAGATCGTGGCCGGCAAGCCGGACTCGCTCACCATGCATAAGGGCATCGCGCAGAACTGCTTCGCCCCCTTCGCCGGAAAGACCTCCCTCATCCTGAAGGCCTCCTCCTTCTCCCCCTATCAGCCCACCATGGACACCCAGACCGCCGATGTGGAAGAGGCGGTGCGCCTGGGCGCCGACGCCGTGTCCATGGGCCTGATCCTGGGCGGCGAGTTCCAGCCGCAGCAGGTCTACGCGCTGGGCAAGCTGACCAAGGAGGCTGAGCGCTGGGGCATGCCCGTGGTGGCCCACATCTACCCCAAGGGTGAGTTCATCCCCACCGATAAGCGCACCTCCTATGAGAACCTGCGCTACTGTGTCCGCCTGGGCGCCGAGCTGGGCGTGGACGTGATCAAGACCTCCTACTCCGGCAGTGCGGAGACCTTCGCCAAGGTGGTCGAGGCCTGTCCCACCCGGGTGGTGGCCGCCGGCGGCGACAACTTCGCCGATCCTAAGGCGTTCCTCCAGCAGACCCGGGACCTGATGGATGCCGGCGCCGCCGGCGTCACCTACGGCCGCGGCGTCTGGGAGTACAAAGATCCCACCCGCATGGTCATGGCCCTCAACTGCATCGTGAACGATGACGGTACGGTGGAGGACGCCATGACGGTCCTCAACGGCTGATGAGCCATGGGGTACTTTGCCGGACTTGATGTTGGTACCAGCGGCGTCAAAGCCATGGCGTTCGATGCCGCTGGCAAGACCATCAGCTATGCCTATCAGAGCTATCCCCTGCTGACGCCCCGGGACGGCTGGTGCGAGCTGGACGCGGAACAGATCTGGAGCGCCTGCTGCGCGGTCCTTCAGACGCTGGCGGCCGAGACCGATGGTCAGCTCCTCACGGTGGCGGTATCCTCTCCGGCACAGGCCGTGGTGCCGCTGGCCGCGGACGGGACGGCCCTCTACCATTTCATCACCACGGTGGACAGCCGGACCCTGCCCCAGCTCCGCTGGTGGCAGGAGCACGGGGACGAGGAGACCTTCCAGTGCCGCACCGGCCTGCCCTTCTCCTCCATCTATGCGGTGAACAAGATCATGTGGCTCCAGGAGCACGAGCCGGAGCTGTGTGCCCGGGTCTGGAAATACCTGTGCATCGGGGACTTCATCACCTGGAAGCTGACGGGCCGGACGATGATCGACCGGTCTCTGGCCGGACGGGGCATGATGATGAACGTCCACGACTTCGACTGGGACCCGCTGGTGCTGGACTATGCTGGCATCCGGCGGGAGCGCCTGCCGGAGATCGTGCCCAGCGGCACGGCGGCGGGCACGGTGCGCCCCGCTCTGGCCCGGGAGCTGGGCCTTCCGGCGGAGCTGAACGTGGTGGTGGGCGCCCACGACCAGACCTGCGGCACGATCGGGTGCGGCATCTCCCGGGTAGGGCAGGTGATGAACGCTACCGGCACCGTAGAGGTGCTGGATGCGCTGGCCCCGGAGGTCCCCTCCCGGGAGAAGCTCCTGCGCTATCACTACCCCTGCTCTCCCTACATCGCCGCCGACGGACATCTGGTCATGTCCATCAACCAGAGCGGCGGGCTCCTCCTGAAATGGTACAAGGAGGCATTCTGCCAGTGGGAGTGCGCCTGTGCCGCGCGGGAGGGCGTCGATCCCTATACCTACATCATCGATCACAGCGCCGATACCATCTCCGATATCTATGTCCTGCCCCATCTGAACGGTGCGGAGACGCCGATACAGGACGCGGCGGCGGCAGGAGCGTTCCTGCATCTGCGCTCCTGTCACACCAAGGCGGACATCACCCGGGGCCTGCTGGACAGCCTGGCCTATGAACTGCGGGCCAATGTGGAGGCACTGCGGGACGCCGGGTGCGCGGTCGATGAGATCCGCGCCATCGGCGGCGGGGCCCGGACGCCCAAGTTCCTCCAGATCAAGGCGGACGTCTGTCAGGTGCCCGTGTACGCCATGCAGGTCTCCGAGGCCGCGGCGCTGGGCGCGGCCATCGTGGGCGCGGTGGGCGGCGGATATTTCGGCTCCTATGCCGAGGCCATCGCCGCCATGGTCCAAGTCGGCCGGCTCTATACGCCGGACAGCCGGAACAAGGACGAGTATGACGCCCACTTCCGGGAGTATACGCAGTTCTATCCCGCCTTGAGAGACATCCATCATCAGATCGCCGGCCGGCTGGACCGCCGGCATTGACGGACGAAATGGAACGACCGCCGCCGGATACAGGCCTTGTATCCGGCGGCGGTCGTCTCGTCTTGCGCCTCAGGTCCTCAGGGTGGCCCGCAGGCGGTCGGGGCTCAGGAGGAGCTCCAGCGCGTCCTCTGGGGCAGTGACCAGCACGTCCGCGTGACCGATCAGGGCGGCACAGATGCCCTCCCGCTCCATCACGGCCAGACGGAGGTCCGCCGCGTCGAACATGGGGATGTCGTTGAAGCCGTTGCCCACGGCGCACACGCCGCCGCCCAGGCCACGGACGATCTCCTCCTTGCAGGCGGCTGCGCCCGCCTTGGGGAAGGTGCGCACCGTCACGCCGAGCCCGGCGCACTGGGCCTCTACGGTGCCGTAGGTATCGGCGGTGAGGACATAGACCGGGATCAGGGGAGTCAGGCGGCGGATGGCCTCCGCCGCGCCGGGGAGGAGGGCGCCGTCCCGGGCGATGGTGCCGTTGTAGTCCAGCACTACATGGCGGATCTCCAGGCTGGGACGGCCGGGGATGTCGATCTGGAGCATGACCAGACCTCCTTCATCAGGATGGGATGGGGGCTCCGGCGGCGGTTCAGCCGAACTCACCGGAGAGGAAGGCGCGGGCCTCCTCCTGCTGAGGGGCGGCGAAGAAGCTGGGACCGTCGCCGGTCTCTACCAGGCGGCCGTCGTTGAGGAACACGACCTGGTCGGCGATCCGGCGGGCCTGAGCCAGATTGTGGGTGACGATCACGATGGTGTACTGCTCCCGGAGCCGGAGCAGGAGGGACTCGATGACCTGGATGCTCTTCACGTCCAGCGCGGAACAGGGCTCATCCAGCAGGAGGACCTCCGGCCGGGCCGTCAGGGCCCGGGCGATGCACAGCCGCTGCTGTTGGCCGCCGGAGAGCTTCCGGGCGCTCTTCTGCAGGTCGTCCTTCACCTCGTCGTAGAGGCCCACCGTCTCCAGCGTCTCCCGGACCAGAGCATCCAGTGCCTTCTTGTCCCGGATGCCGTAGTACTGGGGAGCGTAGGTCAGGTTGCGGTAGATGGAGAAGGGGAAGGGCGTGGGGGTCTGGAACACCAGTCCGACCCTCCGGCGCAGGTCCTCCCGCCGGAGGGAACGGATGTCCGTGCCGTCCAGCCGGATGTCACCGGAGACGCTGGTGTCCGGCTCCTCCAAAAGGAGCCCGTCCATACAGCGCAGGAGGGTGCTCTTGCCGCACCCGGAGGGGCCGATGATGGCGGTGATCTGCCGCTCCGGGATATCCAGGTCGATGCCCGTCAGGGCGGGCGTTCCGTCATAGGCGGCGCTGACGCCGCGCAGGGTGAGGATGGGATCCATGTCGTTCGCTCCTTCCGGTGAAAAGGGTGGCCAGCAGATTGCTGACCAGGATCAGCGCCATCATGACGAAGGCGGTGCCGTAAGCCGTCCCCAGCGAGGTGGCCCCCTGGGCCACCAGCAGATACAGGTGGAGGGGCAGGGCCATGGCGGGCTGGAGCAGGCTGGTGGGGGCGGAGGCATAGGCCACCGCTCCCGTGAAGATCAGGGGCGCTGTGGCCCCCATGGCGTAACAGGCCCCCAGGATCACGCCGGAGACCAGCTCTCCCCGGCAGGCGGGGAGCACCACGTGCCAGATGGTATAGGACCGGGCGCATCCCAGCGCGTAGGAGGACTGGATCGTCTGGGGCGGGAGCTCCCGGAAGGCCTTTTCGGCCCGGACCTCGATGAAGGGCAGGATCATCACCGCCAGAGCGATGCCTCCGGAGAGGATGCACCGGCCCAGACCCAGATCCCGGACGAAAAAGCTGTAGGAGAAGAGGCCCAGCACGATGGAGGGGATCCCGGCGATGCACTGGATGACGGCTCGGATCAGGGACTGGAGCTTTTTATGACGGCAGTAGAACACCATGTACAAGGCGGCCGCCACAGCGGGGATGCCCCCTAGGAGCACAGCGGTGAGCGTGAAGCAGAAGCTGCCCGCGATGGCGGGCCAGATGCCGCCCTCCATGCCCAGTACCGCACCTTTCGGAGCGGTGGTGACGAACTCCAGGCTGATGCTCCCGGCGCCCTTCCAGAACACGAAGCCGAAGAGGAACAGGACCATGCCGATCGTCAGCAGGATGCCGGCCCAGGCCCAGAGCCGGGCCAGTATGGAACGGATGCGCATGGATCAGACCTCCTCTCTCAGGAACCGGCGCCGCAGGAGTCCGATCGCGCTGTTGATCAGGAAGAGCATCAGCATCAGCACCAGTCCGGCGGCATAGAGTGCATGGTAGTGGGTGCTCCCAGCCACGGCAGTGCCCATCTCCAGGGCGATGACCGAGGCGATGGTCTCGCCCTTGCCCAGCAGAGTGGGGAAGAGGTTGGCGTTGCCCATGACCATCATGACGGCCATGGTCTCCCCCATGGCCCGGCCGATCGCCAGGATCATGGAGAGGAGGATACTGCGGAAGGAGGCTGGGAGGACCACCGTGGCGGCGAAGTGCCACCGGTCGATGCCCAGCGCGTCCGCCGCCCCCTCATAGCGGCACTTGACCTTGAGCATGGTCTCACTGCAAGAGGAGACCAGATAGGGCAGGAGCATGACGGCCAGCACGATCGCCGCCGCCAGGACGCAGGAGCCAGTGTGGACGCCGGCCTTCAGGAAGAGCTTCACCAGCACCATCAGGCCCACGAAGCCGTACACCACCGAGGGGATGCCCGCCAGCAGGTCGATGAAGGGATAGAGGATCTGCCGGGTCCGGGCCCCCACGGCGCAGGACAGGAAGAGGGAGGCCCCCAGACTCACGGCCAGCGCCAGCAGCATGGCCAGAGCGGAGACATAGAGCGTGCCCAGGATGAAGTGGAAGATCCCGAAGGACGTGGAGCCGGTGTAGTCGATCGGCATCCAGCGGCTGCCGAACAGGAAGTCCCTCAACGGGACCTCCCGGAAGGTGGGCAGGGCCTCCCGGACGATGAAGTAGATGACGAAGGCCAGAGCCAGCACGGCCAGAGCGGTCAGCAGGACCACGGCGGCGGACCAGATCCGGTCGATCCATTTGCGCATGGAGCGCCCTCCTTTCAGAATGGGATACAAGCAAAAAATGCCGCCCGGCGGCGGCATTTTTTGCTGTGTCAGCAGTCTGATCAGGCAGCGGGGGTGAAGGCGGGGATGTAGCCGTTGGCCTCCACCACGTCATAGCCGGTCTGAGAGAACACATAGTCGATGAACTTCTGCTCGGGCTCGGTGATCGCGTCGCCGGTGACGAACATGACGGGACGCTGGACGGTGTAGTCGCCGCTGATGATGTTCTCGGCGGTGGGCTCCACGCCGTCCACCTTCATGGCGAAGAGGACCTGACTGTCCGCATTGGCCTTGTTGTAGGCGCCGAAGCCGGCATAGCCGATGCCCCAGGGGTCGTTGGCGATGTTGGTGGCCAGCTCGGTCATAGAGGCGGACTGAGTAGCGGAGGCAGTGACCTCGCTGTCGCCCATGATGGCCTTCTGGAACACCTCATAGGCGCCGCCGGACAGGTCACGGATGTACACGTTGATGGCCTCGGCGGGCAGGGAGCTGTCCACCTGGTCCCAGGTGGCGATGGTGCCGTCGAAGATACCGCGGATGGTGTCGGTGTCCATGTCATCCATGATGTCACAGATGGGGTTTTGGGCGTTGACGGAGACGGTCAGGGCGTCACGGGCCACGACATACTCGGAGTAGTTGGCGCCCAGGGCCTCCTTCTCGGAATCCTTGATGTCACGGGCCAGCATGCCGAAGTCGGCGGTGTGGTCCACCGCGGCGCTGACGCCCACGCCGGAGCCGCCGGGGGCCACGTAGATAGAGATGTTCTCCTCGGGGAAGGAGGGGTCCACCTTGTCCCAGGTCACATACTCCTCAGTGAAGGAGGAGGCCAGGGAGGACATGATGGGATACAGGGAGGTGGAGCCGCAGAACAGGATGTCGGACTTGAAGCCTTCCTCCTGTGCGGCGGGGGTAGACTCGGGAGCCGCGGCGCTGGCGGCGGGCGTGCTGGAAGGAGCGGAGCTGCTGCCGCAGGAGGCCAGGCTCAGGAGCATGGCCGCGGACATCAGAGAAGCGGTGAGCTTTTTCATGGGGGTATTCCTCTTTTCTATCTTTTTTTGATGCTTGATCGTAACGTATATTTTACATAGGAGGACTGAAAAGTACAAGATAGGACAAACGATAAATACGGCTTGCATTTATTGATGAAACGAATGAAGTGATAGGAAAGGTGAAAAACGGCCGGAAGTGATATAAAGAGATGATGAAATGTTTGCATCAGGTGGACAAAATCTGAGCAAAGCAGGGATGGATTCCCCTGTGATATATATGGTATAAGGGCATGCGCCATATGTTTTTGAGAGACGATGGAACAAGATCCGTACTCGGCCTAAGAACATATCGATGCGGAGGACCACTTGACAGAATGAACGGTCCAAGACATCAGTTGATATAAGCAGTCGGAAAACTGTATATAAATGGTAAAAAAGTTGGAGAGGATGTCCATTGACCATCTGGATAAAGATATGGTAAAGTATTCCAAACAAAAGGCAAAGGTGCCGGAGAAGTCCATCAGGACCACTCTGTATACCCTTGCCTTTTCGCATATCGTATAAAGATGGCTAGAACGGAGATGGTCAGTCTTCTTTCACTGGCTCCTCACTGGTATAGGAGCGGATGGTGTACATGATCTGATGGAAGCACAGATCGAAATACTGCTCCAGATCAAAGTTGGGCTCCAGCAGGAACTGCATGGCGGCCCCCTTCATCATGGACATCATGGACCGGGCGAGCAGACTGGCCTGCGCTTCGGTCAGGGACGGTCGGCATTTCCGGAACACGCTGGCCATATGCGCATGCCACTCCTGAAAGTTCTGACGAAAGACCGTGCGGATCGCCTCATCCGATTGGCTCGTGACCCAAAAGTCGAACTCCACCCGGTCGTAATCTGGTTTTTCCAGGATCTGCTGTTTCTTGTTTTGAAAAAAAGCACGGAGCTGGGCCTCCAGATCGTCGCCGCAGGCCGACACCGCATCCAAACGCCAGCGGGCATAGGCACCCTGGACCTCATGCGTGAGAGCCGTGAGCAGACGCTCTTTTGTGGCGAAATGGTAGTGGAGATTGGCCTGGGACATATCGGCCTCTTGGGCGATCAGCTGCATCCGAGTGCCGTTGATGGAGCGCTTGGCGACGACAGAGAGAGCTGCGTCGAGTATCCGTTGTTTCGACTCTTTGTCACGCATAGGGATGACCTCCGGCGATTCGTTATGAGAACATTATAACCGATCAGTCGATCAGTTTCAAGCCATTGATCTACCATGATCACAAAATGTGGATAGTGTATATTACACAGACATATGATGAGATACATGGTCAAAATATGTATTTACTTTACAAGAACGGTCCGGTAGAATAAAGTACATAGTTGACTGACTGATTGAGTAGTCAATCAAAGAGAAGCAGAGAAGAGGAGGCGTGAGATGAAATCGCAGATACTGAGCCAGATCGGTCGGGCGGCATTCCGGATAGTTGATCGGAGCGGCAGAGAGCCGAGAGCTGGCTGATTTGCCCTTTCCCCCATCATGATATCTTCTCTCGTGGAGTATCATGGCGCCCTCGGTCCGCTAGAGATGCGGATGAGAAAACTCGCGCCGGCAATACCTCCGATATGGCGCTCGGAAAACACGGGAAATACATTCGCAGTTTGTTGAGGAGTCATTTATGGATGCAGATATTTCTTTCCGAAAAGCCAATTTGGGCAACATGCTGATGCCGATCCTGGCCATCGTGTTCGCTCTGTTGGTCGGTGCTATCCTGATCGTCGTCATGGGTCTGGATGTCACTACGGCATACCCCGCCCTGCTCCAGGGCGCGTTCGGGTCCAAAAACGCCATCGGCGAGACCATCGTAAAAACCACCCCGCTGATCTTCACGGCCCTGAGCTATGCACTGGCCAAACGGTGCGGCATGGTCAACTTGGGCGCGGAAGGACAGATCTATATCGGCGGCCTATGCAGTGCCATAGTCGGCCTGTACTTTCCACTCCCCGCTGTGATCCACATCCCTCTGGCGGTGATCGCCGGCTTTGTGGGCGGCGGCCTGTGGGGGATGCTGGCGGGTGCGTTGAAGATCAAGTTCGGCGCCAGCGAGATGATCACGACGATCATGCTCAACTATCTGGCCAATTACTTCGTCAACTACATGGTAGGCAACGTGATCAAAGAGCCAGGCGATCTGCCTCAGTCCGCTAAGATCCTGTCTACGGCACAGATGCCCCGTCTGGTCTCTGGTACCCGTATCCATCTCGGCATCGTGATCGCGCTGCTGTGTGTGGTGCTCTACTATGTATTCCTGTGGCGTACGCGTCAGGGCTTTGAGACACGAGTCGTAGGTCTGAACCCTGAGGCCGCCCGTTACGCTGGCTTCAATACGGACCGCCGCTCTCTGGGAGCCATGTTCATGGCTGGCGGTCTGGCCGGTCTGGCTGGCCTTGTGGAGATCTTGGGCATCCAGCTCCGTGTGTAAACTTTTCTCCCGGCTATGGCTGGGATGGCATCGCCGCCGCTCTGCTGGGCCGAAACTCTCCCATCGGGATCGTTCTGGCATCGACCCTGTTCGGCGCGCTCCGTTCCGGCTCGAATCAGATGCAGATCGACGCCAACGTCCCCTCCGCTTTGATCTATATCCTCCAGGCCTTGGTCATCATGTTCGTCATCGGCAGCAACTATTTCATCAAGCTGAGAAAGAAGCATCAGGTCAAACTCAGAGCGAAGGAAGATAAGTGATATGGAAGCTATTATCGATTTCATCAATACTGATATCCGAATGATGATGCCGATGCTCATCGCGGCCATGGGTCTGGTCTATGGTGAACGGGCCGGCATCCTGAACATCGGAGCTGAGGGCATCATGCTCATCGGTGCTTTCGCCGGATATACCGGCGCCGTATTCTCCGGGAGTCCCTGGATCGGCATCTTGGCCGCTATGCTCAGCGGCGGACTGGTGGGTGTGCTCTTCGCTTTCCTAGTCATCACGCTCCAGGCGGATCAGACTGTGGTGGGCGCCGCGCTGAACATCTTTGGCTTGGGCCTCTCCACCACGCTCAACCGCGTGGTATTCGGTGTGAATTCTAATATGCCTCAGGCCAGATCCTTCAGCACCTTGCATATCCCTGTACTCAGTGACATCCCAGTCTTGGGGACTCTGTTCTTCAAGTATAATATCTTGGCCTATCTGGCGGTCATCCTGCTGATCATCCTGCATATCATCCTGTTCCGGACGAAGCTGGGCTTGAAGATACGGGCTGTAGGCGAGAATCCGCGGGCTTGCGATACTCTGGGCATCAACGTATACCGGGTCCGTTATGGCGCAGTCATCTTCAGCACGATGCTCTGCGGCATCGCCGGCGCTTATCTCTCTATCGCGCAGTTGTCCATGTTCGCGGAGAACATGGTGGCCGGCCGTGGCTACATTGCCCTGTCCGCAGTCGTTTTTGGCAAGTATTCTCCTCTGGGCACGCTGGTGGCTGGCCTTGTGTTCGGCGGCGGTCAGGCCCTCCAGGCCAAGATGGCTGCCATGCAGACCAACTTCCCCGACGAACTGTTGCAGGCCATCCCCTATCTGCTGACCATCTTCGCGCTGGTCGGTGTGGTCGGCAAGTCTGTCAGCCCTGCGGCTGAGACCGTCCCCTATGACAAGGACTGAGGTCCGAACCCATCTAATTAGAGACTGGTAGGTTTGATATCATGGCTAATGCGCTTGAAATGAAAAAGATCTGCAAGTACTTCTCCGGCGTTCGGGCGAATTACAATGTAGATCTGACCGTGAGACAGGGTGAGGTACACGCCCTCTTGGGTGAGAACGGAGCGGGCAAGTCCACGCTGATGAACATCCTGTATGGACTCTATTCCCCCACCTCTGGCGAGGTCTATCTGGAGGGACAGAAGGTCAACATCACCTCTCCGGAGAAGGCCATCAAGCTGGGCGTCGGCATGGTGCATCAGCACTTCATGCTGATCCCCGCCCTGACCGCTATCGAAAACGTAGTCCTCGGCATGGACGAGGACAAGAGTCCGATGCTGGATCTGACTACAGCGGCCAAGAAACTGACGGAGCTGGCGGCCCAGTACAACATGGAGCTGGATCCCAATGCCAAGGTCTCTCAGCTCACTGTGGGCCAACAGCAGCGTCTTGAGATCTTGAAGGCCCTCTATCGCGGCGCCAAACTCTTCATCTTCGATGAACCGACCGCAGTCCTCACGCCTCAGGAGGTAGAAGAACTCTTCAATATGTTCAAGCTCCTGACCAGTGAGGGAAAGACGATCATTTTCATCACCCATAAACTCCAAGAGGTCATGAGCATCTGTGACCGCTGTACGGTCCTCCGTCTCGGTGAGGTAGCGGCCACTGTGGATATCGCTGATACGAACAAGCAGGATCTGGCTACCCTCATGGTGGGCAAGCCGGTCAGCATGGTGTATGAGAAGGCGGACATCGACCCAGCGGCTCAGCAGACGATCCTTCAGATGGAAAATGTGGTGGCTAAGGGCACTGAACATGGCGGCTTGAAAGGGATCGACCTGACCATCAGGAGCGGTGAGATCCTGGGTATCGCCGGCGTGGACGGAAATGGCCAGTCCGAACTGGTGGACTGCATCACCGGACTCATGAAAGTCGAAAGTGGAAAGGTCAGCATCAATGGACAGGATATGACCAATGCAGCCCCCAAGGCGGTGTTGGAGTCCGGGGTCTCCCACATTCCTGCCGACCGCCTGGCCCGCGGCGTGATCATGCCGATGAACCTGAGTGAGAACGTCCTGCTGATGAACACCCGAAAGAAAGATTTCCTGAAGGGGATGTTCCTCCAGTGGAACAAGATCAACCAGTACACCGATGGGATCATCAAAAAGTACAAGGTCAAGACTCCGTCCAGGAACGAACTGATCCAGAACCTGTCCGGCGGCAACCAGCAGAAAGTGGTCTTGGGCCGTGAGATCGAACGGAACCCCAAGCTCCTGATCGCCATGCACCCGGACCGCGGCCTGGACATTGGCGCTACCAGCTTCGTCCAGCAGAGCATCGTGGACGAGCGGGACCGCGGTGCGGCTGTCCTCCTGGTCTCCACCGAACTGGAGGAGATCCAGACTCTGTCCGACCGGGTGGCCGTCATGTATGAGGGCCAGATCATGGGCATCGTCCCCCCGGATACCCCCATCCACGAGATCAGCATGATGATGGCGGGCATCCGCTATGAGGACATCGTGAAGGAGAAAGAGGCGTCCGGCGTCGGTGCCTGATCCACCAAACGTCACTTTACTTCAGGAACAGCGTGTCAAATCAAACGGCACGTTTTGGGCGTTCTCCCAATAATGAGGGAGGCCCCCCGTCGCTCCCGTCCGACGTTAAAAGATACGAGGGAAATAAAGGAGGATCCATATGAAAAAGTTTTTGGCTCTTGCTCTTGCAACTAGCATGTCTGTGAGCATGCTGGCCGGCTGCGGCAGCTCCGGCTCCAACGGCGGCACCCCTTCCGCCAGCGATGCCCCCGCCAACAGCGGCGCTCCTGCGGCCAGCAGCGGCATCCAGATCGCCAAAGAAGACTTGAAGGTCGGTCTGGTCCTGCCCGGCAGCATCAACGACCAGGGATGGTCTACCTCCGCTTATATGGGGCTGCAGGCCATCGAAGAGGACTATGGCTGTGAGACTAAGTACATGGAGAACGTGACTGTGGCCAGCTACGAGGAAGCGTTCCGCAGCTTGGCCTCCGCCGGTTATAATGTGATCTTCGGCCACGGCAGTGAGTTCTTCGATGCCGCCGAGATCGTGGGCGCCGAGTTCCCCGATGTGGCTTTCGTCGTCACCAGCACCGACCGCTATGCGGAGCCCAATGTGGCTTCTCTGAACACCCTGCCCACTGAGATGGGCTATGTGGGCGGCGTTGGTGCGGCGCTGGCGTCCAAGACCGGCACCGTGGGTGCGATCGGAGGCTCTTCTCTGGTCTCGATCGTGGGCGCCGTAAACGCTTTCTCTGCTGGCGCGATCGCCACGAATCCCGACATCAAGGTCCTGACGAACATGACCGGTGATGACTTTGACGCCGCCAAGTGTAAGGAAGTCGCGCAGGCTATGATCGACAAGGGCGCCGACGTCATCTTCTACGATGCGGATGCCGCCGGACTGGGTGCCCTGGAGGCTTGTAAGGAAAATGGCGTTCTGGCCATCCCCGCCATCGCCGATGCTTCTGAGCTGGCTCCCGACACCGTCCTGATGAGCGCCTGTAACGCCATCGGCAAGGCCATGGATGCCGTGGTCGGCTATGTGGTGGACGGATCCTTCAATGGTCAGTTCTACCCCATGGGCTGTGACACCGGATGCGTGTTCTACACCACCAATGAGAAGGTTTGGGATGCCAATATGACCGACGAGGCCAAGGCGCAGGTCGAGTCCGTGTACCAGCAGCTGGCCAACAAGGAGATCGACGTGGATGCCGCCATCGCTACGGTGCCTGACTCCATCAAGGTCAACTGACCGGAAGCGGCAGATCGGAAAATATGAATAAGTGAAAAGATCCCCGGCGGAGCAAAGGCTACGCCGGGGATCTTTTCATCCTTTTATCGTTGCAAGGATCAAATCTTTTTGGAGCAGCATATTGAGGTCATACTGCGTATTACCATCGGGATCGGTATAAGGCTGCAAATGATTCGTATATCTGATACCATCGATTTGCAGATAATAAGCATAGTTAGGTACTTCGGACTCATCAAAAGCGAGATATTCCTGAGTTTCACCGAAATAAAGTCCGAAATGCCCTTTCCCATCACGATACAGGATGCTCCAAACCTTGCCGTCATCTCCGACATAGGCGATGAACGATCCGCTCCCGTCTTGGAGACTTGGTACCTCGGACAGTTTGACGATCGTATCATATCGATCGGACAAAACATGATCAGAGCTGTTTTTTTGGGCAACAGCTTGCAAGCTCGATGCTCCGATAAGCTTCGGCCATGTATCGGTCCCGTACCATTCGACCATCTCCGTCTGTATCGCCTCATGCAGCATCCTCGTCTCAGCGATGACCTGCTTTTTCTTTGCCTTGTCGATGTACCCGGTCAGGGCGGGGATCAGCAGAGCGGCCAGGATCGCCAGGATCACCAGCACCACGATCAGCTCCACCAGCGTGAAGGCGCATCTTTCTTTCAGTTTTTTCAAATGGATAGCCCTCCTTGGCCTTTGGAATATAGGGGTCAAAAGGAGCGAGGCATCGTCCGCCCCGCTCCTCCTTCTGTTCCGACCGCCGGAGGGCTCAGCCCTCCGCCATCTGATAGATGGCCCGCATATCGTCGCGGTCGAGCTTCTTGAAGTTGCCGAGATCGGGATTCCGGGCCTGACACTTGTCGGCCAGTGTGTCCAGATCCTCGGCGGAGAGGCTCCGGCCGATCAGCTCACGGATAGAGGTGGGCATACCAATCTCCCGGTAGAAGCGCTCCATGGCCTCGATGCCCAGCAGAGCGGTCTTGGCGGGATCACGGAAGTCGTTGGGACAGCCCAGCACGTTCACGGCGAACTGGGCGAAGCGGGCGGGCTCTTCCTGATAGACGTACCGGGCCCAACTGCCCCACAGGGCGGTGAGGCCGGCGCCATGGGCTACGTCGAACAGGGCGCTCAGCTCGTGCTCCAGCCGATGGGTGGACCAGTCGCCCACCGTGCCGCACCCGGTGAGGCCGTTGTGGGACAGACTGCCCGCCCACATGATCTGGGCCCGGGCGTCGTAGTCATCGGGGACCTGGAGAGCCTTCCGACCGCTGGCGATCACCGTGCGCATGAGGCCCTCGGCCAACTCATCGGTGAGGGCCGTGCCGGGCTCCCGGGTGAAGTAGCGCTCCATGGTGTGCATCAGGATGTCCGCCACGCCGCAGGCGGTCTGGAAGGGGGGCAGGGTATAGGTGAGCTCCGGGTCCATCACCGCGAAGCGGCACCGGCAGATGTCGTTGTTCAGGCCCCACTTGAGACCGTGCTCCTCGTCGGAGATGACGGAGGAGTTGCTCATCTCACTGCCGGCGGCGGCCAGAGTCAGGACCGCGCCCACAGGGCAGACCACCTGAGGCTTGGCCTTGCCGGCATAGAAGTCCCACACGTCGCCGTCATAGGGGATACCGTAGCCGATGGCCTTGGAGGAGTCGATGACACTGCCGCCGCCCACGGCCAGGATGAAGTCTACGCCTTCCTTCCGGGCGAGATCGATGCCCTCCCGGACCTTGGACAGGCGGGGGTTGGGGACCACGCCGCCCAGAGAGACGAACGCGAGGCCGGCCTGCTCCACCGAGGCCTCCACCCGGTCCAGCAGACCGGAGCGGCGGGCGCTCTGTCCGCCGTAGTGGATGAGGACCTTGTGGGCGCCCTGCTCCCGGAGCAGCGCGCCGATCTGATCCACCGCGCCCTTGCCGAAGTGGACTCGGGTGGGGGTGTAATACTCGAAATCCTTCATGTCACGATTCCTCCTTATGTCTCAACGATCGGTCTAAAAAACAGATATGGACGCCGTATGGAGACACGGCGCCCATGGGATGGATCAGTTCATCTGCTTCCGGCGGGAGAGGTTGATGGTACCGTCCTGCATATCGCCGATGGTCTCCAGACTCTTGCCGGTGCCGTAGGCCACACAGGAGATGGCGTCATCTGCCACATGGGTCTCGATGCCAGTGTGGGATTCGATCAGCTTGTCGAAGCCCCACAGCAGGCTGCCGCCGCCGGTCATGACGATGCCGTTGGTGGCGATGTCAGCCACCAGCTCCGGCGGGGTGCGCTCCAGGACGCCGTGGATCGCCTCCAGGATGCGGGTGGCGGGCTCTTCGAACGCCTCGATCATCTCGCTGGAGGTGACGGAGAACACCCGGGGCAGGCCGGTCATCAGACAGCGGCCCTTGATCTCCACAGACTGCTCTTCGGGGCGGGGGAACACACAGCCGATCTGCATCTTCAGCTCCTCAGCGGTGCGCTCGCCGATCAGCACGTTATGCTTGCGGCGGATGTATTTCACGATAGCCTCGTCGAACTGGTCGCCGGCGATCTTGATGGAGGTGGACTCCACGATGCCGCTCAGGGAGATGACAGCGATGTCGGCGGTGCCGCCGCCGATGTCCACGATCATGTGACCGTCGGGACGGGTGATGTCGATCCCGGCGCCGATGGCGGCGGCCACGGGCTCTTCGATCAGATACACCTTCCGGGCGCCGGCCTGGATGCCGGCGTCGATCACGGCGCGCTCTTCCACCTCCGTGATGCCGGAGGGGACACAGATCACGATGCGGGGCTTGAAGAGCCGGAAGGAAGTCACCTTGCGGATGAACTCCTTGAGCATCCGCTCGGTCATGTCATAGTCGGAGATGACGCCCTCCCGCAGGGGACGGAGCGCCACGATATTGCCGGGGGTCTTGCCCAGCATCTGCTGAGCCTCAGTGCCCACCTTCAGGAGCTTGCCGGTGTCCTTGTGGAGGGCCACCACAGAGGGCTCCCGCAGGACGACGCCTTTCCCGGCCACATACACCAAGATGGACGCGGTGCCCAAGTCGATGCCGATATCTTTGCTGAACATACCTACACCTCGAAGTCTTTTCAACTTTTCTTTCAATTTTGCCCAAAAACTCATCGTCTGACTCACCTATCCACAGTGTTTCCAGTCCTATCGTGGGTGGACAAAACCGTCACAGGCGCACCGGGGACCGGTGCGCTCGAAATCTCTCCCCACATTATAAAGAGATCGGTCCTATATTTCAACAGGATATTTCATAACTTTTCATGAATTTACTGCCATCTGCCGCACCATTTCACCGGGCGCGGGCCAATGTGGCGCAGACCACGTCAGCGGCCCCGGCCTCCCGGAGGACCCGGGCGCACTCGGACAGGGTGGAGCCGGTGGTGATCACATCGTCCATGAGCAGGATCCGGCGGTCCCGGACCAGCTCCGGGGCGGCACAGCGGTAGACGCCGCTGACGTTCTTCCGCCGGTCCGCCGCTTCGGTGAGTCCGGACTGGGCGGGGTTGTGCTTCGCCTTGCACAGGACCTCCACGGGCGTCTGCTCCAGATGACGCCCGGCGGCAGAGGCCAGGAGCCACGCCTGATCATAGCCCCGCTGGCGCTTTCGTTTGGGGGAGAGGGGCACCCAGGTCAGCAGGTCCCAGCGGCCCTCCAGATGGGCTCGGATCCACTCCGCCGTCAGGAGCCCATAGGTCTCGGCGTACCACCTCCGGCCGTGGAATTTGTATCGGCGGATGGACTCCCGGACCTCGCCCTCATATCGCAGGGGGGAGACCGCCAGCGAGATGCCCTCACAGCTCTGCCGGGCGGCCTCGCCCCGGAGATAGGGCAGGGCACGGCGGCAGTGGGCACAGATGCCCTGTTCCCCATCCTCCAGCAGGGAGGAGCAGAACACACACCGGGGCGGGAAGAGCAGGTCCAGCAGGACCTCCAGCCCCCGGCTCACTCCAGGTCCTCGGGAGAGATGGGGCCGTGCTCCTTCTCGAAGTCCCGCACACAGCGGGCGATCAGGTAGAGGATCTGGCCGCTCATGGAGCGGCCCTCGTAAGAGGCCACTGACTGGAATTTGTCGTGCAGTTCCCGGTCCATGCGGATGCTCAGGTGGGTCTTGTCTTCCATGGCATGATACGCTCCGTTTCCATCGTCTTGATGGATAGAGCATATCTCGCTAGACTGGATATGAGTCCTAAGTTAGTGCAATGTTACGGCAACTTATTTGAGGAGAGAGCAGAGGGACCGCGGCCCACTCATCCCCCGGCGTTCTGTGCCAGACGCCAGCGGAGGCCGGAGTAGCGGCGCTGCTGGCGGTCGTTGGCGGTCATCTGGGCCACGGCCTCCTCGTCGCCCACCAGGATCAGCAGTTCCCGGGCCCGGGTGATCGCGGTGTAGAGCACCCCGCGGGTCAGGAGCATGGGGGCCCCTTTGCTCACCGCCAGGATCACGGCCCGGTACTCGCTGCCCTGGGCCTTGTGGACGGTGATGGCATAGGCGGGCTCCAGTTCGCTGAGCATATCGGAACTGTACTGGACGATGCGGCCCTCGAAGTCCACGGTGACGATCTCATTACGCTCGTCCACCGACTGGATGTGGCCGATGTCCCCGTTGAACACCCCCATGCCGGAGGTGAGGGACTCCCGGTCCTTCCACATCAGATCGTAGTTGTTGCGGATCTGCATGACCCGGTCGCCTTCCCGGAAGATGTATTCCCCGAAACGGCGCTCGCCCTTTCCGGCGGCGGGCGGGTTCAGAGCCTCCTGGACCGCACGATTCAGAGAGGCAGTGCCCGCCACGGTCTTGCGGGTGGGGGAGAGGACCTGGATCTGCTCCGGCGGGATGCCCATATTGTTGGGCAGACGTTTGGCGATCAGCTCCACGATGGTGTCGGCCAGCCGGGCCGGATCCTTCCGCCGGAGGAAGAAGAAGTCGGAGCTCTTGTTCCGCAGGTCGGGGAGACGGCCCTCGTCCACACTGTGGGCGTTCATGACGATGGCGCTCTGGGCAGCCTGCCGAAAGATCTCGGTGAGACGGACCATGGGGATGGCCCCACTCCGAATCAGGTCGGAGAACAGGTTGCCTGGCCCCACCGAGGGGAGCTGGTCCGGGTCGCCCACCAGGATCAGGCGGCAGTCGCTCCGCAGGGCGGAGAGGAGGGCCCGCATGAGGCTGATGTCCACCATGGAGGTCTCGTCCACGATCACGGCGTCGGCCTTGAGGGGGTCGCTCTCGTCGTGGGCAAAGACCAGGCGGCCGGTGCCCGGGTCGAACTGGGTCTCCAACAGACGGTGGATCGTGGCGGCCTCCATGCCGCACAGGTCCCCCAGCCGCTTGGCGGCCCGGCCGGTGGGGGCGGCTAGGGCGGTCTCCAGTCCCAGCGCGTCGAAGAGGGCCAGCACACCCCGGAGGGAGGTGGTCTTGCCCGTGCCCGGTCCGCCGGTGAGGAGCATGACCTGCCGCTCCGCCGCCAGGGCCACGGCCTCCCGCTGTTGGGGCGCGTAGGTGATGCCCTGCTCCCGCTGGATCCGGTCGATGATCTGGTCCAGGTCCTCCGGCGGGCGGAGCTCCTGCCAGGACATCTCGGTCATCCGGGCGGAGACGTACTCCTCCGCCTCCTGGAGGTCGGAGAGATAGCAGGCGGTCTCGCCGGCCACGGCCTCCTGGACCACGTCGCCCCGCTCCAGCAGGGCCTCCAGCCCGTCCTCCAGCGTCTCCGGGGCCAGATCGATGAGCTGGGCGGTGGCCTGGAGGAGCTTCCGCCGGGGGAGGAAGGTGTGGCCGTTCATCAGGTTGTGGGACAGCTCGAAGAGGAGGGCCGCCTCGATCCGCTGGGGGTCCTCTGTGTCCACGCCGATGTCCAGGGCCAGCTGATCGGCCACGCCGAAGTCCACGCCCAGTTCCTCATCCACCAGCAGATAGGGGTCGTTCTGGACCACCTCCAGCGCCCGGTCCCCGTACCGGCGGTAGAGGGGCATGGCCAGCTGGAGGGCCACCCCGTGGGCCCCCAGGAAATCCAGCATCCGCCGCATCCCCATCTGGAGACGGAAGGCCTCACCCATGGAGAGGGCCCGCTTCCGGGTGATGCCCTTGATCTCGGTGAGGCGCTCCGGCGTCTCCTCCAGTACGTTGAGGGCGTCCTCGCCGAAGAGGTCCACCATCCGGCGGGCCGTGGCGGCGCCGATGCCCCGGACCGCGCCGGAGGCCAGGTATTCATAGATGGCCTTGGTCCCGGCGGGCATCCGGCGCTGGATGATCTCGGCTTTGAACTGCTCGCCATAGGAGGCGTGGCGCATCCATTTCCCCTGGACCGAGATGCTCTCGCCGGGAGCGATGGCGGGCATACAGCCCACCACGGTGATGCCACCCTGCTCCCCGGCGTCCACCCGCAGGACGGTGTAGCCGTTTTCCTCATTTTGATAGACGACGGTCTCCACCGTGCCGTCGATCTGGTTCAATGCTTCTGTCTGTTCCAATGGGCTCACCTTTCGTCCGTCAGTCGAAACAGGGGGAAACTGACGATATATCGTATTATCGTGCATGAAATATACTATTCGTTGTCGATCTTGGCGGCTCCGGCCAGGTATGATCCCAGCCTGGACACCGGGCAGAGGACGATCCCGCCCCAGCGGCCCATGAGGGCCAGAGCCCGTCTGCGTCCGGCAGGGCTGAGTCCAGTGTCGGCGATGACGATGCCTGTGCGGAGGACGCCGCTGTCCCTCAGCCAGCACAGGGCCCGGAGATCCTGCTCCAGCCGTGCTCCCTCGCCGTGGGCGGGGAGCACCGTCCAGATGCCGCCGTCCGCCCCTGTCCGCGTGGGCAGAAGGAGCCGCCCGAAGCAGAGCCATGCCGCCGCCAGCAGGCCCGCCGCGGCCAGAAGCGCCAAGACTGCCTGAGATACCGTTCCCATCACGTTCACCTCCGGACCATCCTATGCGCCGGGGGAGGGGAGGGGAACGGCTCAGATGAGGGCGCTCTTCACCACATAGGTGAGGAAGGTCACCAGAAAACCGGCGGTGACCACGCCGCCGGTGAGGGCGGGGAGGGCCTTCCGCAGGGGCATCTCCAAAAAGGCGGCGGCCAGAGCGCCGGTCCATCCTCCAGTGCCGGGGAGAGGGAGGGCCACGAAGATCAGCAGGCCGAGATACTGATACCGGCTCATCTTCCGGCCCTTGAGGTGGGCCTTCCGCTCCAACTTGTCCACTGTGACGTTGAGGCGGGGCATATGGCGGCGCATCCACTGGAAGATCCGCCGGATGTAGACCACGATGAAGGGAAGGGGGAGCAGGTTCCCCAGCACACTGGCGAAGAAGGCGGACCAGTGTCCCAGCCCAAGGGCCACGCCGAAGGGGATGCCCCCCCGGAGCTCGATCACCGGCAGCATGGACACCAGCATGGTGAACACGAATTCGCCGCCCCGGGCTCCGGTGAGCCATTGTAAGATATCCAGATCCAAGATAGGGCCTCCTGTCCCGCGGATGCTCCGCGGATCGTATGATCGCCTCTATTGTACCATACTTTCACCGCCGCCGTGATAAAGTTTTCCGAAAGACAGGCTTTAAGGGCGGGACGAAACAAAAGTTTTCATTAAGAATGTCTAAATCGCTTTACGGAACTGGGAGCACAGGTGTATGATAAAAACAACATCGGAACGGCTGACGGCCTTGTATCCTGAGCCTGAGGCCACAGCCGGTCACGATCACATCAAGGAGGAACTGATGATGAAATTCAACAGATCTGCTATCCCTGCTCTCGGGACCGCGCTGGCCCTGACCGCCTCTTTGTCCGCCCCTGCTCTCGCCGCCGGTCCCAGCGCCGGCATCGCGGTCCAGCTGGACGGCAAGAACGTCCCCTTCACCGACGCCGCCCCTGAGGTCAGCGCCAACCGCACCTTCCTCCCCATGCGGGCCGTGCTGGAGGCCATGGGCGCCACCGTGGACTATGATGCCGCGCAGAAGCTGATCACCGCCACCCGGGGCGGCACCAAGCTGGAGATGGTCCTGGGCGCCAAGGAGGCCGCCATCACCGAGAACGGCAAGACCCGCACCATGAAGATGGATGTGGCCGCCTACGCCAAGAACAACCGTACCTATGTGCCCGTCCGCTTCACGGCGGAGGCCTTCGGCTGCAACGTGGGCTGGGATCAGGACGACAAGACCGTCATCATCGTGGACACCGACAAGCTGCTGGATGGCGCGGAGTTCACGCTGATGGACAACTATGCCGCCTATTCCGTCAAGAAGGTGGGCGACAAGAACCAGACGGTGAAAGGCACCCTGACCGGCGACATGACGGTGGATAAGGCCGCCTCCGGCGCTGACGCGGACGTGAAGGTGAGCTTCGGCGCCACCTTCGACGCTGTCTCCTCTCAGACCGCCGGCCAGATCAAGCTGAGCCTGGACCTCTCCGGCATCCTGGATGCCGCCGGGACGGATGCGGATTTGGATGCCGATACCGCCGCGCTCCTGAACGCCATGAAGGAGACCCTGAAGAACGTGGACATGGAGCTCCGCATGAACATGGAGACCGGCAAGTTCTACCTGTCCTGCCCCGCTCTGGCCAGCCTGATGGGCGAGGAGGACGACATCTGGTTCGAGGTGGACCTGGAGTCCGTGATGGCCTCCTCCGGCGTGGATATGAGCGGACTCATGGAGGTCGTCTCCAGCAGTACCGGCACCGATATGAAGGAGTCCCTCACCGGCGTGCTGTCCGCCATCACCCTGAGCGACAAGGACAGCGCCTATGAGGAGCTGTCCGACATGGCCGCCCTGTACACCGGTATGCTCAGCGACTCCGCCTTCACCAAGAAGGGCAGCGACTATGTCTCTACCGTCAGCGGCACGCAGGACGGTCTGGCGGTCAGCTACACCACCACGCTCAAGACCACCGGCAGCGACGTGACCGGCATGGCGCTGGACATGACCATGAAGGGCGAGACCGACGGCGAGAAGGTGGACACTGCGCTGAAGATGTCCGTGGACAGCAGCAAGATGACCATGACCATGAAGTTCGCCATGGCGGGCATGACCATGGACATCGACCTGAAGGCCGATCTGGGCACCACCACGACCGCCCCTGTCACCACTCTGCCCGCTGGCGCCAAGACCGTGGATCTGGGCAGCGCATTTGTGGAGGAGCTGGAGTGATCTCGCCCCGCGCCTGACCGCGGGACATGACAGATCGATAGACGAGGCCCCCGGATGCAACCGCATCCGGGGGCCTTCCTTATGTTCACAGCATCCGCTTGAGATAGGTCCCGGTATAGGAGGCCGGACAGGCGGCCACTTCCTCGGGGGTGCCGGCCACGACGATGCTCCCGCCGCCGTCGCCGCCCTCGGGGCCCAGATCGATGATGTGGTCGGCGGTCTTGATCACGTCCAGGTTATGCTCGATGACCACCACGGTGTTGCCCACCTCCACCAGCTTCTGGAGGACCTCCACCAGCTTGTGGACGTCGGCGGTGTGGAGGCCGGTGGTGGGCTCGTCTAGGATATAGATCGTGGAGCCGGTGGAGCGCTTGGCCAGCTCCGTGGCCAGCTTCACCCGCTGGGCCTCGCCGCCGGAGAGAGTGGTGGAGGGCTGGCCCAGCTTCACATAGCCGAGGCCCACCTCGTAGAGCGTCTGGACCTTGTTATAGAGCTTGGGCAGGTTCTCGAAAAAGCCGAGAGACTCCTCCACCGTCATCTCCAGCACCTCGTGGATGTTTTTGCCCTTGTAGCGGACCTCGAGAGTCTCCCGGTTGTAGCGCTTGCCCTTGCAGACCTCACAGGGGACATAGATGTCCGGCAGGAAGTGCATCTCGATCTTGAGCAGACCGTCGCCGGAGCAGGCCTCACACCGGCCGCCACGGACGTTGAAGGAGAACCGGCCGGGGCCATAGCCCCGGGCCTTGGCGTCCTGCGTGGAGGCAAAGAGCTCCCGGATGTCGTTGAAGAGCCCGGTGTAGGTGGCGGGATTGGAGCGGGGCGTCCGGCCGATGGGGGACTGGTCGATGGCGATCACCTTGTCCAGGAACTCCTCGCCCTCGATGCCCCGGTGCTTCCCGGCCCGGGTCTTGGCCCGGTTCAGGTCGGCGGCCAGCCGCTTGTAGAGGATCTCGTTGACCAGACTGGACTTGCCGGAGCCGGACACGCCGGTGACGCAGGTGAACGTGCCCAGCGGGATGGACACGTCCACGTCCCGCAGGTTGTTCTCCGCCGCCCCCCGGATGGTAAGGACGTGGCCGTTCCCCGGACGCCGACGCTCCGGGACGGGGATCTTCTTCCGGCCGGACAGGTAGTCGCCGGTGATGGAGCCGGGGGTGGCCATGATCTCCTCCGCCGTGCCGGCGGCCACTACCTGACCGCCGTGGATGCCCGCGCCGGGGCCGATGTCCACGATGTAGTCGGCGGCCCGCATGGTGTCCTCGTCATGCTCCACCACCAGGAGGGTGTTGCCCAGGTCCCGGAGGCGCTTCATGGTGTCCAGGAGCATATCGTTGTCCCGCTGATGGAGGCCGATGGAGGGCTCGTCCAGGATGTAGAGCACCCCCATGAGGGACGAACCGATCTGCGTGGCCAGACGGATCCGCTGGCTCTCGCCGCCGGAGAGGGTGGCGGCGGAGCGGGACAGGGTGAGATACTGGAGGCCCACGCTCTTCAGGAAGCCCAGCCGGGACCGGATCTCCTTCAAGATCCGGTCGGCGATCCGCATCTGCTGTTCCGTCAGGGTGAGCTGGTCCAGGAAGGCCAGAGCATCGGTGACGGACTTCCGGCAGAAGGCGTCGATGTCGATGCCGCCCACGGTGACGGCCAGAGCCTCCTTTCGGAGCCGGCGGCCGCCGCAGTCGGGACAGGGACGGTCGCTCATGCACTCCTCCAGCTCCCGGCGGGAGGAGTCGGACTGGGTCTCCCGATAGCGGCGCTCCAGGTTATTGCACACGCCCTCGAAGGCCTGCATGAGGGTGCCCCTGCCGTTTTCCCGCTCGTAGGTCAGCTTGAGCTTCTCGCCCCTGGTGCCGTAGAGGATCACGTCCAGCACCTCGGGAGGCAGGTCCTTCACCGGGGTGGTGAGCTTGAACTTGTACTGCTTGGCCAGCGCATCGAAGTACATCCGGGAGATGCCGTCCCCCTTGATGTTGTTCCAGCCGGTGGCGGTGATGGCCCCGTCCAGGATGGAGAGGTCTTGATCGGGGATGATCAGGTCCGGGTCGGCCTTGAGCTGAGAGCCCAGACCGGTGCAGGTGGGGCAGGCGCCGTAGGGATTGTTGAAGGAGAACATCCGGGGAGAAAGCTCCTCGATGGAGATGCCGCAGTCCTCGCAGGCGTAGTTCTGGGAGAAGAGGATGTCACGGTCCTCCTTCACCAGATCGATCACCACCAGGCCGCCGGCCAGACTGGAGGCGGCCTCTACGGAGTCGGTGAGGCGGCGGCTGATGTCCGCCTTGATGACCAGACGGTCCACCACGATCTCGATGGAGTGCTTCTTGTTCTTGTCCAGCTCGATCTCCTCGGTCAGGTCGTAGAGAGAGCCGTCCACCCGGCAGCGGACATAGCCGGACCTCCGGGCGTCCTCCAGCAGCTTCTGATGGGTGCCCTTCTTGCCGCGGACCACCGGGGCCATGACCTGGATCCGGGTGCCCTCGGGCAGGGCCATGACCTGGTCGATGATCTGGTCGATGGTCTGCTGGCGGATCTCTTTGCCGCACTTGGGGCAGTGGGGGGTGCCCACCCGGGCCCAGAGGAGGCGGAGATAGTCGTAGATCTCCGTGACGGTGCCCACGGTGGAGCGGGGGTTCTTGGAGGTGGTCTTTTGGTCGATGGAGATGGCGGGGGAGAGGCCGTCGATGTAGTCCACATCGGGCTTTTCCATCTGGCCCAGGAACATCCGGGCATAGGAGCTCAGGGACTCCACATACCGGCGCTGGCCCTCGGCATAGATGGTGTCGAAGGCCAGAGAGGACTTGCCGGAGCCGGACAGGCCCGTGAGGACCACCAGCTTGTCCCGGGGGATGTCCACATCGATGTTCTTCAGATTGTTCTCCCGGGCGCCTTTGACGAAGATATGGTCGAGCATAGGTCTTGCTTACTCCTTTTCTGATACAGCGGCCAGCTCCCGCTGGACGTATTTGGGCAGTTTTTCCACCACCAGCCGGTAGGACAGGGCGCACAGGTCTGCCAAGACCTCCTCCGGGACATCGCCGTCCAGCAGGACGGCGATCCAGTGCCGCTTATCGCAGTAGAAGCCGGGGAGGATATGGGGATACTGCTCCCGGAAGCCCTCAGCCAGCCGGGGATCGCATTTCAAGTTCACCAGCGTATGTCCGCCCACGGCCCTGTGTTCCGGACCGGGAGAGCAGACGGCGGCGAAGAGTCTGCCCCGGACCTGATACCGGACCCAGCCCCATTCTGCCTTATAGTCGTGCTCCGCGCCGGGGAAGGACCGGAGGAGCCGGTCCAGTGTCTCCGGAGCGGTCATGCGTCCCGGCCTCTGGTCCGGCGGGCGCGGCGGCGGTTCCGGCGGGCGTTGGCCCAGAGCCGGAGCGCGATGCCGACGGCCAACAGGGCGGCCCCGGCCGCCGCGTCCACCTCGCCGGCCCAGAGCCAGCCCTGCGCGGCGGCCGAGCCGTCCTCGCCGGCCAGCACCGCCGCGCACAGGATGCCGAGCGCCAGCAGGAGGGCGCCGGAGCAGATCGCGGTGGAATAGATGAGACGGATCCGTCGTTTGATCGTAGTCATAAGGATGCCCCTTTCTCAGCTCGATATGGGAACGATGGGATAGGCGGGCCGGGGATCATTTCTCCCCGCGGAGCTCGATGATGCGGTCGCGGAGGACGGCGGCGTATTCGAATTCCAGACGCTTGGAGGCGTCCTTCATCTCCTTCTCCAGCTTTTGGATGGCGGCCTCCCGCTCGGCGCGGGTCATCTTGCCGGCGTGCTTGGCCTCCCGGTCGGACTTCTCCTCCTCGGAGAGGCGGACCAGCTCCCGCACTGACTTGACGACGGTCTTGGGGACGATGCCGTGGGCCTGATTGAAGGCGTCCTGTTTGGCCCGGCGGCGCTCGGTCTCCTCGATGGCCTTCGCCATGGAGGGGGTGATCTTGTCCGCGTACATGAGGACGATGCCGTCCGCGTTCCGGGCGGCCCGGCCGATGGTCTGGATGAGGGAGGTCTCGGACCGGAGGAAGCCCTCCTTGTCCGCGTCCAGGATCGCGACCAGGCTCACCTCCGGCAGGTCCAGGCCCTCCCGGAGGAGGTTGATGCCCACCAGCACGTCGAAGGTGCCCAGGCGCAGGTCCCGGATGATCTCCATTCGCTCGATGGTGTCGATGTCGTGGTGCATATAGCGGACCTTGATCCCCACGTTGGTCAGATAGGCGGTCAGGTCCTCCGCCATCTTCTTGGTGAGGGTGGTGATCAGCACCCGCTCCTTCTTCTCGGTGCGCTGGCTGATCTCGCCGATCAGGTCGTCGATCTGGCCCTCCACCGGGCGGACCTCGATCCGGGGATCCAGCAGGCCGGTGGGCCGGATGACCTGTTCCACGATCTGGCCCGAGCGGGTGCGCTCATACTCGCCGGGCGTGGCGGAGACGTAGATCACCTGATTTACTCTCTGTTCAAATTCCTCGAATCTCAACGGACGGTTATCATAGGCGCAGGGGAGACGGAAGCCGTAGTCCACCAGCGTGGTCTTGCGGGCGTGGTCGCCGTTGTACATGGCCCGGACCTGGGGGAGGGTCACATGGCTCTCGTCGATGAAGAGGACGAAGTCCTTGGGGAAGTAATCCAGCAGGGTATGGGGGGGAGAGCCCATCGGCCGGCCCTCGATGACCCGGGAGTAGTTTTCGATGCCGGAGCAGTAGCCCAGCTCCTGCATCATCTCGATGTCATAGAGCACCCGCTGCTTCAGACGCTGGGCCTCCACCAGCTGATCGTTGTCGTTGAAGAACTGGAGCCGTTCCTCCAGTTCCTTCTGGATCTCGCCGATGGCGGCGTCCATCTTGTCTTTGGGGGTCACATAGTGGGTGGCGGGCCAGATGGGGATCTGCTTGAGGGTGCGGATCGGGGCGCCGGTCACCACGTTGATCTCACTGATCCGGTCGATCTCGTCTCCGAAGAACTCCACCCGGATGGCGGTATCCTTCCAATAGGCGGGCCAGATCTCCACCGTGTCCCCCCGGACCCGGAACATATTGCGCTCGAAGGCGATGTCGTTGCGCTCGTAGCGGATCTCCACCAGACGCTTGAGAAGCTCGTCCCGCTCCAGTGTGTTCCCCACCCGGAGGGAGACCATCATCTTGGCGAAATCCTCCGGTTCGCCCAGACCGTAGATACAGGACACGGAGGCCACCACGATCACGTCCCGCCGCTCCAGCAGGGCGCAGGTGGCGGAGAGCCGGAGCCGGTCGATCTCGTCATTGGTGGCGGAGTCCTTCTCGATATAGGTGTCGGTGTGGGGGATGTAGGCCTCGGGCTGGTAGTAGTCGTAGTAGCTGACGAAGTACTCCACCGCGTTGTTGGGGAAGAACTCCCGGAACTCGGCGCAGAGCTGGGCGGCCAGCGTCTTGTTGTGGGCCAACACCAGCGTGGGCCGCTGGATACGCTCGATGGTCTTGGCCATGGTGAAGGTCTTGCCGGAGCCGGTGACGCCCAGCAGGGTCTGTTCCTGGAGGCCCATCTCCACGCCGCGGGCCAGGGCCTCGATGGCCTCGGGCTGGTCTCCGGCGGGCTGATATTCCGATACGACCTTGAATTCCGGCATGGGACAGACCTCCTCATGGGGCATATTGAGAAAAAGAGACGCGGGACAGCGCGGCCACGCTGTCCCGCGTCTGCCGCGGTTCCATTGTATCAGAACGGACGTTCTAATACAAGCTCAAATGGTGGAAAAGAAGCCGCTGTCCCGCAGGGAGACGGCGTCGTCATCGGTGAAGATGATGTGGTCGGTCAGCTCCACGCCCAGCCGGAGCATGAGCTCCCGGAGCTGGCGGGTGGTGACCTTGTCCTCCGCAGAGGGGAAGGCCAGCCCGCTGACGTGGTTGTGGGCCAGGATCAGCCCGGTGGCGTTCAGGGACAGGGCAGCCTCGGCGATGAGGCGGCTGGCGACTTCCACCGCGTTCACGTTCCCCTCGCACACTTGACGCACGCCCAGGAGCTTCTGCTTGCCGTCCATGCAGAGGACGCAGACCCGCTCGTTCCGGGCCCCGAAAAAATAGGGACGCAGGATGGCGCAGGCGGCCCGCGTGTCCCGGACGATGTCATCCATGCTGGCCCGGGCGGTGAGGTAACGGCCGCCAGCCTCCTTCACGCATTTCAAGAGGACGACGGCGTGTTCTCCCATGCCCTTGACCTTCATGAGTTCCTCGGGAGAGGCGTCCAGCACCCCGGCCAGGGAGCCGAAGCGGTCCATGAGGGCGTGGGCGATGGGGTTGGTATCGCCTCGGGGATTGGCGTAGAAGAGCAGGATCTCCAGGATCCGGTGGTCGGGGAACGCCTCCGGCCGGGAGAGGAACTCCGCCTTCAGCCGCTGACGGTGGCCGTCATGGATGCCCATCTCAGGCGCGGGGGCCGTACTCCGCCAGATAGGCCTCCATCCGGGCCTTCATGGCGTCGTCGATATAGACCTTGCCGTCGATCTCGCGGCCGTGGAGGAAGGAGATGATCTCCCGTACGGTGACGATGGGGCAGACCTGGATGCCGTAGTCCTGCCGCAGTTCGTCCAGAGTAGAGCAGTCCTTGGTGCCCCGCTCCATCCGGTCTACGGAGACCACCAGGGCCTTCATATGCACATCGGCCACATGCTTGAAGAGCTCGATGCTCTCCCGCACGGCGGTGCCGGCGGTGACCACGTCCTCCACGATGACCACATGGTCGCCGTCCTGGGGCTTGTAGCCCACCATGGAGCCGCCCTCACCGTGGTCCTTGACCTCCTTGCGGTTGAAGCAGTAGGGCAGATCCCGGTCATAGTTCCGGTACAGGGAGGAGGCGGCGGCCACAGCCAGAGGGATGCCCTTGTAGGCGGGCCCGAACAGGCAGGTCACGCCGTCCGGCAGGTGCTCCTGGATGCAGGCGGCGTAGTAGTCGCCCAGCTTGGAGGCCTGAGCGCCGGTCTTGTAGTTGCCGGTGTTGATGAAGTAGGGGGTCTTGCGGCCGGACTTGGTGGTGAAGTCGCCAAAGGTCAGCACGCCGGAGCGCACCATGAAGGTGATGAATTCCTCTTTGTAAGTCATGAGATACCCTCTCCCTTTTCGTATTTTGTCCCTCTTATCATACCACAGGGGAGCGGAGGTGACAAGCGAGTCACCACACGAGTGTGGCGAAGTAGTCCTCAGGGGTCTCGGCCCGGCGGATCATCTCCACGGAGCCGTCCTCCCGCAGCAGGAGCTCCCCGGAGCGGAGCCGCCCATTATAATTATAGCCCATGGCTCGGCCGTGGGCGCCGGTATCGTGGATCACCAGCAGGTCCCCCATCTGGATCGGAGGGAGGGGGCGGTCCACGGCGAATTTGTCGTTGTTCTCGCACAGGGCGCCCACCACATCGTAGGTGTGGTCGCAGGGCTGGTCCTCCCGCCCCATGACGGTGATGTGGTGATAGGCCCCATACATGGCGGGGCGCATCAGATCGGCGGCGCAGGCGTCTACGCCGATATACTCTTTATAGGTGTGCTTCTCATGGATGGCTCTCGTCACGAGACAGCCGTAGGGGGCCAGCATGAAGCGGCCCAGCTCAGTGCAGAGGGACACGTCGCCCATGCCGGCGGGGACCAGGATCTGCTCATAGGCCCGGCGCACGCCTGCGCCGATCGCCATGATGTCGTTGGCGGGCTGGTCCGGACGGTAGGGGACGCCCACGCCGCCGGAGAGGTCGATGAAGGAGACGGCACAGCCGGTCTCGTCCCGAAGCTCCACGGCCAGCCGGAAGAGGATCCCGGCCAGAGTGGGATAGTACTCGTTGGACAGGGTATTGGAGGCCAGGAAGGCATGGAGGCCGAAGCGCTTGGCCCCCAGCTCCTTCAGACGCCGGAAGCCCGCGAAGAGCTGGTCCCGGGTGAAGCCGTACTTGGACTCGCCAGGGGTGTCCATGACCTGGAACCCCTCCTTGGAGGCCCCGATGGAGAACACGCCGCCGGGGTTGTAGCGGCAGCAGATCGTCTCCGGCACATGGCCCAGGGTGTCCAGCAGGCAGTCGATGTGGGTGATGTCGTCCAGGTTGATGATGGCACCCAGCCGCTCGGCCAGGGCGAACTCCTCCGGGGGCGTGTCATTGGAGGAGAAGAAGATGTCCTCTCCGTGGAAGCCGCACCGGTCGGCCATCATCAGCTCGGTGAGGGAGGAGCAGTCCACGCCGCAGCCCTCCTCCTTCAGCAGCTTGAGGATGCCGGGGGTGGGGGTGGCCTTCACGGCAAAGTATTCCCGGAAGCCGGGGTTCCAGGCGAAGGCGGCCCTGAGCCGGCGGGCGTTCTCCCGGATGCCGCGCTCATCATAGAGGTGGAAGGGCGTAGGCCAGCGGCGGACGATCTCCTGGAGCTGTCCCAGGGTGACGAAGGGCGTTTTCATAGCGGGATCACCGTTCTCTCTCATGGATGTAGTGTGATAGCGGAGGATAGATGTCACCATTCTACCCGTCCGGAGGGGAAACGTCAATATCTGTCTCGATGCTGTGATGAAGTGGATGGGAGCGGGAGGGAAAAGCCTGTCTTGCGCCGGTGGGGAGATGGGGGTATAATGGGACCACATTTTTTCGACGTCTGGAGGGACGATCATGTCTTCGACTGCTCACGCCCGTCTCACCACCCAGCGGGTGGTGCTGGTGGGCCTCATGTCCGCGCTGGTGCTGATCTTTTCCGGGTTCCGCATCATGGTGCCCATCCCGGTGGACAACGCCGCGATCCATCTGGGCAACATCATGTGTGTGCTCTCCGGTCTCCTGCTGGGACCGCTCGGCGGTCTGGCCGCCGGTATCGGTTCCGCGCTCTACGATCTGACGAACCCGGTCTACGCCCCGGAGGCGTGGATCACCTTCCTGACCAAGTCTGTCATCGGTCTGCTGACGGGACTGCTCTCCCACTGGCACGGCCGGAAGAGCCTGTCTCTGTGGTGGAACCTGGCGGGCGCGGCGCTGGGCTCCCTGGCCTATGTGGCGCTCTACTTCCTGAAGAGCTGGCTCATGGGCAAATTCGTGTTCAGCCTGGCCGCCGGGTCCCCGATGGTGATCTTCCTGACCACCAAATGTGTCACCTCGGCCATCAACGCGGTCATCGCCGTGGCTGTCTCCGTCCCCCTGTGGGAGCTGATCCGCAAGCCGCTCCAGAGAGCGGGCGTCATGCGGGAGTGACCGAGCTCCCAGACCGAACGAAACGCTGGCCCTGTCCCGAGACATCGGGACAGGGCCAGCGTTCGTCATCCGATCCTCACACGGAGCGCGCGGCTCCATGTCCACACTCCTTCAGGACCTTGGGGAAGGTATGGAGGAAGAGGATCGTGGTCATGATGGCGGCCAGCAGGTCGGCCAGGGGCTCGGAGAAGAAGGTGGCCTCCGGCCCGAAGAGCCAGGGCAGGAGCAGGAGGGCCGCCAGATAGATGCTCTTCCGGTAGAGGGAGCAGAACAGGGCCCGCTTCACGTGGCCCAGAGCCGTGGTCTCGTCCACCAGCGGGTACTGCACCGCCAGCGGGACGATCATGCAGGTGAACATCTTGATGTACCGCACCGAACGGGCGGCGATGTCGGGATCTGCGGTGAAGAGCCGCACGAAGAGCGGCGAGAGAGTGTGGGTCACCACCATCATCAGCACGCAGAAGAGGACACACAGGCCCACGATGGCCTTCATGGCCTCCCGGATGCGCTGGGGCTGGCCGGCGCCGTAGTTGAAGCTCACCACCGGCTGGGTGCCCAGAGTCATGCCGCCCATGGGCATGGTGATCAGGAGGAGATAGCTCTGGACGATGGTGGCGCAGGTGACCAGCGTGTCCCCCAGACCGGGGCCGCCGTAGCGCTGGAGCACGGTGTTCAGGATGATGAGGAGCACGCTGTCCGTGGCGATGATCAGGAAGGGGGAGAGGCCGAAGCCCAGCACCCGGACCATGATCCGACGGTCGAAGCCGCCCCAGCCCAGCCGGACCGGCACCCGCTTCCCCAGCAGCATACAGAGGACGAAGACACAGGAGGCCATCTGAGAGAGCACCGTGGCGATCGCCGCGCCGGCCACGCCCATGCCGCAGAGGAAGATGAACACCGGGTCCAGTACGATGTTGAGCACCGCGCCCAGCATGACCGTGGCCATGCCCAGCCCGGAGAAGCCCTGACAGATCAGAAAGTTGTTCATGCCATTGGCCATGAGGGCGAAGAAGGTCCCGGCGGTGTAGATCGTCATATAGGTGTCCGCGTAGGGGAAGGTCACATCGCTGGCGCCGAACCACATGAGCAGCTTGTCTTTGGCCAGCAGGAAGCCGAGCGTCAGGGCCAGAGAGAGCGCCAGGAGCATGAGGAAGCAGTTGTTGAGGACCTTTTGGGCCGTGTCCTTCCGGCCCTCGCCCATGCGCATGGCCATGATCGGACTGCCGCCCAGTCCCACCAGACTGGCGAAGGAGCTGAGGAGGGTCACGATCGGTCCGCAGACGCCCACGCCGGCCAGTGCGATGCCGCCCACCTCCGGGATGTTGCCGATGTAGATCCGGTCCACGATGCTGTAGAGCACGCTGACCAGCTGGGCCAGCATGGTGGGGATCGCCAGCCGGAGCACCAGGCTCAGGACCGGGTCCCGGCCCAGATCATTGGTACGCTTCATGTCATCCTTCCTTTCCAAAGGCCGTCGGGGGAGGCCGGATACGCCCCCGTATTATAGTCTGTTTCCGCGGGGAGGTAAAGGGGGAAGATGAGCAGATCAGATATTAGCACTTCGGAAAGCTAAGTGCTAATGTTTACAATTCGGACATAATTTAAGGTAGGAACGTTCACGATCTGCCCCTATACTAAGAGGCAGTGAACGAGGCCGACAGGGCATTCCGGAGAGGGATCGACCTGCCGGAGACGGAGCGGAGCGGCGTCTAGGACCGCGTTTGGCAATACGGGTGCTGGAGTGCTGATCGCCGGGACCGCTCCGGATGATAGAAAAGGAGACTTGCTCTATGTTTGGTATGCTTCCCTTTGAATGGACCAATGACCGCTTTTTCGATACCCCTGACAACAGCCAGCGGAGAGACCGCCGGGAGCCGGAGAACGGCCCAGCCGCCTTCCGCACCGACATCCGGGACGCGGGAGACCACTTCCTGTTAGAATGTGAGCTGCCCGGCTTCCGGAAGGAGGATATCCATCTGGAGTTGAAGGACGGCATCCTCACCATCGCTGCTCAGCATGACGAGTCGGAGGAGGAACGGAGCCGCAAGGGCCGCTACATCCGCCGGGAGCGCCAGTACGGCGTGTTCTCCCGGAGCTTCGACGTGAGCGGCATCGACGAGAACGGGATCTCTGCCGCCTACAAGGACGGCATCCTGGAGCTCACTCTGCCGAAGGCCCGTCCGGTGGTGCCCGAGGCCAAACACATCGCCATCGACTGATCCTTCCGGACCAGTCTTTGACAGGCACCTCTTTCTTTGAAAGGATGTGAAGCGCACTTATGAACGCTCAGAAATATACACAGAAGTCTCTGGAGGCCATCCAGAGCGCACAGTCCATCGCCACGGAATACGGCAACCAGCAGATCGAACAGCCCCATATCCTGCTGGCCCTCCTGCTGGCCGAGAACGGACTGATCCCCCAGCTGCTGGGGAACATGGGGCTGACCGTCCCCTCCTTCACCGCCGCCGTCAAGGCGGAGGTGGAGAAGCTCCCCCGGGTCTCCGGAGCCGGCCGGGAGCAGGGCAAGGTCTATGTGGCTCAGGACGTGGATCAGGCCCTGAACGCCGCCGAGTCCATCGCCGCCTCCATGAAGGACGAGTATGTCTCCGTGGAGCATCTGCTCCTGGCGCTGGTGGAGCATCCCAACTCTGCCCTGAAGGACCTGTTCCGGGTCTACAACGTGAACAAGGAGGGGGTGCTGAAGGCCCTCACCGCGGTCCGCGGAAACCAGAGAGTCACCTCGGACAACCCGGAGGAGACCTATGACGCGCTGAAGAAGTACGGCACCGACCTGGTGGAGCGGGCCCGCCAGAACAAGCTGGATCCGGTGATCGGCCGGGACGACGAGATCCGGAACGTGATCCGGATCCTGAGCCGGAAGTCCAAGAACAACCCCGTCCTGATCGGTGAGCCCGGCGTGGGCAAGACCGCCATCGCCGAGGGACTGGCCCAGCGGATCGTGAAGGGCGATGTGCCCAATCCCCTGAAGGACAAGACTATCTTCGCTCTGGACATGGGCTCTCTGATCGCCGGCGCCAAGTACCGCGGCGAGTTCGAGGAGCGGCTGAAAGCCGTCCTCAACGAGGTGAAGAAGAGCGAGGGCAAGATCATCCTCTTCATCGATGAGCTCCACACCATCGTGGGCGCGGGCAAGACCGAGGGCGCCATGGACGCCGGCAATCTGCTCAAGCCCATGCTGGCCCGGGGCGAGCTCCACTGCATCGGCGCCACCACCCTGAACGAGTACCGCCAGTATATCGAGAAGGACGCCGCCCTGGAGCGCCGGTTCCAGACCGTCATGGTGAACGAGCCCTCTGTGGAGGACACCATCGCCATCCTGCGCGGCCTGAAGGAACGCTATGAGGTGTTCCACGGCGTGAAGATTACCGACAGCGCCATCATCGCCGCCGCCACGCTGTCCGACCGGTACATCACGGACCGGTTCCTGCCGGACAAGGCCATCGATCTGGTGGATGAGGCCTGCGCCATGATCCGCACCGAGATCGACTCCATGCCCACGGAGCTGGACGTGATCCAGCGGAAGATCATCCAGCACGAGATCGAGGAGGCCGCCCTCAAAAAGGAAGACGACGCCATCTCCAAAGAGCATCTGGCTGAGATCCAGAAGGAACTGGCCGAGATGCGGGACGAGTTCAACGCCAAGAAGGCCCAGTGGGAGAACGAGAAGAACGCGATCGGCAAGGTCCAGCAGCTCCGTGCCGATCTGGAGGCCGCCAATGCCGAGCTGGAGAAGGCCCAGCGTCAGTATGACCTGAACAAGGCCGCCGAGCTCCAGTACGGCCGCATCCCCGAGCTGCGCCGCCAGCTGGAGGCGGAGGAGTCCATCGCCCAGCAGGGCAGAGAGTCCTCCCTCCTGCGGGACAAGGTGACGGACGAGGAGATCGCCCGGATCATCGAGCGATGGACCGGCATCCCCGTGGCCAAGCTGATGGAGGGCGAGCGGGAGAAGCTCCTCCACCTGGAGGATATCCTGCACCGCCGTGTGGTGGGTCAGGACGAGGCCGTCCGGCTGGTGTCTGAGTCCATCCTGCGCAGCCGCGCCGGCATCGCCGATCCGGACCGGCCCATCGGCTCCTTCCTGTTCTTGGGCCCCACGGGCGTGGGCAAGACCGAGCTGGCCAAGACGCTGGCCGAGGCCCTGTTCGACAGTGAGAAGAACCTGATCCGCATCGACATGAGTGAGTACATGGAGAAGTTCTCCGTGTCCCGCCTGATCGGCGCGCCTCCGGGATATGTGGGCTATGAGGAGGGCGGTCAGCTCACCGAGGCCGTCCGCCGCAAGCCCTACTCTGTGATCCTCTTCGATGAGGTGGAGAAGGCCCATCCCGATGTGTTCAACATTCTGCTCCAGGTCCTGGACGACGGCCGGATCACCGACAGTCAGGGCCGGACGGTGGACTTCAAGAACACCATCATCATCCTGACGTCCAATCTGGGCTCTCAGTTCCTGCTGGACGGCATCGGCGCCGACGGCGAGATCCAGCAGAGCGCCAGGGATCAGGTCAACGATCTGCTGAAGCACTCCTTCCGTCCGGAGTTCCTGAACCGTCTGGATGAGATCGTGTTCTACAAGCCGCTGACCAAGGACAACGTGACCCACATCATCGACCTGATGGTGGCGGAGCTCAACGAGCGTCTGTCGGAGAAGCAGCTCAAGTGTGTGCTCACGGATGCGGCCAAGGACTTCGTGGTCGATCAGGCCTATGATCCCATCTATGGCGCGCGTCCTCTGCGCCGCTATCTCCAGCACACGGTGGAGACCCTCATCAGCCGGAAGATCATCGGCGACCAGGTGGTCCCCGGCGACACTCTCACGGTGGACGTCAAGAACGGCGAGCTGGTCGTGGACAGCAAGACGGTCCTCACCGGCGAAGTGGTGGATCAGTGATCGGACGGACGTCCGTAGACAGCATATCCCCCGGCCCATGCGGGCCGGGGGATACTTTTTGCGCACAGGGGCCGGAGATCCCACATTTCCACGGAGTTTTCCACAGGATGTGGTGGGACGATGACCGATGCAGACGTATATCATGTGGATACATGGGGGAAGAGGGAGATGGCAGATGAAAAGGCGCGAGGCGTCTCCTTTATCAGGTCTTACTGGGATCGTCCGTATCGCCATCCACAGTCGAAGCAAGGAGCCGGAGCGCGATCGGCGCGATCGGCATACGGATGCTGCCGGGGAGAAAATGGTCCGGCGGCATATGGTGATAGGCGCTCAAGATCTGGACGATGAGTCGGCGGCAGGTGCGTCCTTGACAGAAGCCCATCCCGGCACGGGTCCGCTTTTTGATGGCATCAAGAGAGTCATCGCCCAGTCGGATCGCCTCCATGATCTCCTCACGGGTGACTTCTTCACAGCGGCAAACGATATCATGTTCCTCGCTCATGCCCTCCATACCTCCTCCTTTGCCAGACGGCGCTTTTCTCCAAAAGGACCTTGGCGGAGCCGGTCCAATCGTTCCTGAGCTTGGGTACGGAGCTCCTCGTATTCTGCAGAGCTGATCAGACCGAGCCGGAACGCGGCCCGGATGCCAGCCAGACGGCCTTCATCCAAAGCAGTGCTGGCCTCTTCGATCCCAGCCAGGTCTCCAGCCACCAGGATCCTGTCCTGACCGCTCTCCATATGCCGGTCGTGGCGGGGGATCATGCCGCCGAGCGGCCCGGACCAGACCATAGCACATCCGGCGGCTCGTGCCAATTCGATCCGCGGTGTGAGACCGACCGCCAGACAGAGCGTATCACAGGGGATGACTGAGCCAGTGCCGGAGACCGGCTGGAAGTGATCGTCTACCTGTGCCACTTCCACAGCTTCCAGCGCATCATGGCCGAACGCGCGGACGACTGTGTGCTGAAGCATGATCGGTACGCCGGCCCGGCGTACTTTGCCGGCGTGGACGGCATATCCAGAGAGCTTGGGGGCAGCCTCCAGGATCGCCTTCACGTTGGCGCCGGCCTGGAGGAGCTGGTAGGTGACGATCAGCCCTACGTTGCCGGATCCGACCATGACGAAGTCGTGTCCGGGGAGGACATGGTGGACATTCGCGAAGGTCTGGGCGGCCCCTGCGGTCATGACGCCGGGAAGCGTACAGCCGGGGAAGGACAGTGCATTCTCAGAGGCGCCGGTGGCCAGAACGATGAGTGCGCCATGGAACCGCACGCTCTCGGTGTCGTTGGCGGCAGTGACGCTTCCGTCCGGGAAGATGCCCCAGACACGCCAGCCGAGCCGGATCTCTACCTTAGCCTCTTGGGCTTCACGCAGGAGAGCTTGGCCGATGATGAAGCCTCTGGTCCCGGCGTGGTGTTCCTGAGAACCGAAAAATTTATGGATCTGCTTGGATAGCTGCCCGCCAGGACGGTCGTTTTCGTCGATCAGGAGGACGGAGGCGCCGCGGCGGCCAGCTTCGATGGCGGCTCCTGATCCAGCGGGTCCGGCGCCGACTACGATCAGGTCATAGTGCTTCATGACGCAAGCCTCCATTCCCCTGCTGAGTACGGATGATCATCCCGTCACGGACGCGGGTGACGCAGGTACGGACATTGGGCCGTCCATCCACCTCCATGATACAGTCGGTACACTGGCCGATGCCGCAGAAGAGCCCGCGGGGCTCGTGGAGTTTTGCGGTGTGGCGGAAGGTGCGGATCCCATTGGCGAGCAGGGCGGCGGCGATGGTATCCCCCGCTCTGGCCTCCAGGACGCGGCCGTCCACCGTGATATGGATGGTCTCCGCGGTCTCGATAGACAGGATGGGATGTTGTTCGATACGCTCCATACAGAACACCTCCTACATATGGATCGGGCGGTCAGGAGAGAATGATCCACCCTCCAGATCTGCTCCATCGCGGATGGCCTGGACCAGTTTCCGGGCGGCGGCGGGCGCGATGGAGAAAGCACCCTTGAAGCCAGTGAAGTGGAACAGATCAGGCCAGTCCCGGGAAAAGCCGAAGATCGGGAGACCGTCTGTGGTGTATGGGGTGACAGACGCCCATGCCCGGACGATCTGCAGGTCAGCCAAGGTGGGGAAATGGTCCAGGAAGGTCCGGGCAGTGAGACAGAGACCGGGAAGAGTCACATCACGGCTTTCGATATCGGAGGTCTCGGTAGCCTGGGCGATGATGATACTGCCGTTGGCAGTCTGTACACCGCCCAGTCCGATGTGACGATGGAGGGACATATCCCGATGGGCCAGAAAGAGCTCCCCGCCGACGATCGGGCCGCGGATACAGGGGGGAACAGGCTGAGAGACGAAAGCGGTGGCGCGATGGAAGCCGATGGGGAGAGAGATGCCCAGCTGCTGTGCCAGAGGGCCGCTCCAGGCTCCGGCGGCATTGATGAAGATATCACCTGATATGGGACCGCTGGTGGTCTGCACGGCGGAGATGCGTCCTCCGGCAGTCTGAAAGCCAGTCACCTCGGTGTGGAGCCGGATATCGGCTCCACACTTCTGCGCCTGTCGAAAATAATAGAGCGTGGTGCGGAGCGGATCCAGCTTGCCTTCATTCGGACAGTAGAGGACACCGCGGATCACAGAGTCCTCCAAAAGCGGCTCCACCCGACGCGTTTCTTTCCCACTGAGCAGCTCTGCCGGCTCCCCCAGGGAACGCAGAGTTTGGCAGACCGGGACAGCACCTTGGTACTGCGCTTCGTCCTGGAGCACGACGACTCCGCCGGAGCGCTGATACCCGATGGCATCCCCCAGTTGGGCGTACTCCGAAAAGGTCTCGCAGGCCAGCGCGTGATGCCATGGCTCTGTCCGGTCGAAGAGGGAGAGCTGGCCCAAGTTTGCTCCGGAGGCGCCGGATGCCAGCTCGTTTCGCTCCAGGACGGTCACGGGATATCCGGCACGACGGAATTCCAGCGCGGCGGCGGCGCTCATGATGCCGCCGCCAAGGAGGACGATGCGTGGTCTCATAGGAGGCGCTCCTTTCTGAAAAGATCGGGGATGAGGAACAGGGAGGGCCGACGCCATTGCGCCGGCCCTCCCCGTCTATCCATTGAGGAGATGATGCGAAGATATCAAGGTCGATCAGTTGTAGGAAGCCAGCAGCTCCTTGGCCTGATCCTGCTCATACTCGTTGGGGACATCGATCTTGCCGGACTTGATGTCATCATAGGTCTGATCGACAGCGGCCTTCACATCATCGGGAAGAGTGATGTCGGGGTTCCACTCCACGGAGACACAGCCGTTGCCGATGGTCAGGTACATGACCTCAGCCTTGACGGTGCCGTCCATGATGGCCTTGGTGGCATTGTCATAGCCCACATTGTAGTCGCCGAGGATGTTGCCCAGGACCTTGCCGGGAGCCATGTCGAAGAAGTCGCCCAGGCAGCCGAAGGTGTAGACGTTGTCGCTCTCGGTGACGGCCTTCATAGCGCCAGCCTGGCCTTCGTTGGAGTTGGAGAGGATCATGTCCGCGCCGCTCTTGATCTGGCTCATGGTGGTCTCATAGCACTCGGTAGAGTCAGGAGAGGACAGGACCGCTTCCTGGATCTTCAGGCCGGGATTGACGCTCTTGGCGCCCAGAGCGAAGCCCATGGTCGTCTTGGTGTAGGCGGGATAATCGCCGCCCAGCGTGTAGGCGATGTTGTCGGTCTGGGTCATCATGCCGGCCGCCACGCCCAGGACGTAAGTACCTTCCTCAGCGCACATGCACACGGGGAAGAGGTTGTCACGGATCTCGGTGCCGCCGAAGGTGACGAACCAGGTGTCGGGATAGTCCTCGCAGATCTCAGCAAAGGGGCTGGAGCACTGACCGCCGTGGCCGAAGACGATCTTGTAGCCCTCTGCGGCCATGGTCTCGGCCTCGGACTTGATGACGTCAGCGGTAGCGGCCTCGACGGTAGAGACACTATAGCCATAGTTCTTTTCCAGGTTCTTGCCAGCCTCGGCGCCCTGCTGAGAGAAGCCGCCATCGGTGGGGGAGCCGGGGATCAGGATGCCGATCTTGACATCAGAAGAAGCAGGAGCCTCAACAGGAGCGTCACTGCCGGAAGGAGCGGAAGCACCGCCGTTCCCGCTGCTGCTTCCACTACAGCCAGCCGCACCGACGAGGAGAGCGCCAGACAGGAACAAGGGGACGAGTTTCTTCGTGTTCATCATGTTCTTTTCCTCCTAAAAATGTGATGTTTTGATCGGGCACAGTGCGCCTTTGGTAGATTTGGGCACTGAGATCAAATGGGGGCATTGGGGTCGAGCTCATACTCGTTGGGAACGTCGATCTTACCGGTGCGGATGTCCTCCAGGGCCTGTTCCGCGGCATCGACCACTCCATCAGGAAGGGAATCTTTCAAGGCGTCGTTCCAGACGAAGCCGACACACCCGGTGGCGATGGTCTGCATCATGATATCGTGAGGAGCGTTGCCGCTGAGGATCGCCTCGACCGCCTGGACATAGCCGACGGAGTAGTCACATACCATGTTGGCCACGACCTTGTCCGGCGCGGTGTTGCTGAAATCGCCCAGACAGCCGAGGATGTAGACACCGTCGCTCTCCTGTGCGGCCTTGATGGCGCCGAGCTGACCTTCGTTGCAGTTGCCGAACACGAAGTCGGCACCCTGCTCGATCTGGTTCAGCGTGGTCTCATAACACTCACTGGCGCTGGTAGAGCTGAGGACAGCCCCCAGGGCCTTGATATCAGGATCCACAGACTGGGCGCCAAGCTTCAACGCATTGGTGTACTTCACATAGGAGGGATAATCTCCGCCCAGAGTATAGCTGATGGTACCGGTCTTGCTCATCATGCCAGCGACTACGCCCAGGACATAACAGCTCTCCTCGGCACAGACGCACACGGGGAACTGATTGTCTGTGACGACCTCGCCGCCCAAGGTGACGAACCAGGTGTCCGGATAATCAGGGCTGACTTCCGCGATGGGGGTGACGCTCTGCGCGCCGTGACCAAAGACGATCTGATACCCCTCAGCGGCCATGTTCTCCGCCTCGGATCTGATCTCTTCTGCGGTAGCGGCTTCGACTACGGAGACTTGATAGCCCAATTCTTTCAGCTTTTCGCCGGCCTCAGCGCCCTGCTGACAAAAACCGCCATCGGTAGGAGAGCCGGGGATCAGGATACCGATCTGGACCTCAGAAGGATCTGCGGACAGATCCTGAGAGGCGGCCGGAGCTGCGGAACTGGGGGGAGTCCCCGTCTCGTTCGGAGCGGAAGAAGCGCTTCCGCCGCCGCAGGAAGTCAGGCTCAGCGCCATAGCGCCAGTCAGGAGCAGAGAGACCGTTCGTTTCATTGTACATACCTCCGAAAGTGCAGGGGATGGATCTATCGGTGCGGCCCCTTGCGGGGCCGCCGATATACGGTAGGGAGAGATCAGGCTTTCTCGTAAGGTACGCCCTTGGCGCTGGCGTCGATCGCCTTTTGCTTGCAGGCGGCCAGGACGGCCAGGACCGTGACGATGTAGGGGACCATCAGGATCAGGTTGTTGGGGATGTTGAGACCGGCGTTCTGGAGGGTCATCTGCAGGGCATTGGCGCCGCCGAAGATCAGAGCACCGGCCAGGACACCAAGGGCTCTCCACTTGCCGAGGACCACGACGGCCATGGCGATGTAGCCCTTGCCGCCGGTCATGTCCACCTGGAAAGTGTTGGACTGCGCGATCGCCAGATAGGCGCCGGCCATGCCCATCAGGAGGCCGCTGAAGAGGGCGGCGGCATAACGGGTGACGAACACGTTGATGCCGAGAGAGTCGGCCGCCTTGGGATGCTCGCCGACGGCGATGATGCGGGTGCCGATGGAAGTTCGGTTCATGAGGAACCAAATGGCAGGCACCATCAGAATGCCGATGTAAACGATGATGTTATGGCTGAAGAACGTCTCGCCCAGCAGTGGGACGCTGGAGAGACCGGGGATCTGCAGGGAGGGGAAGGACTTCACCTGTGTGCCGCCGGTCTGGGCATCGAAGAACATCTTGCGGAACAAGACGGCTGTGAAGCCGGAACCGAGCATATTGATGGCACAGCCGATGACGACCTGAGGGGCACGGAACTTGATGGCGGCCACGGCAAAGACGAGCGTCATGAAGCAGCCGGCCAGCATACCGGCCAGCATGCCCAGCCAGTAGTTGTTGGTATAGTAGGCCACGGAGAAGGCGGCGAACGCTCCGGAGAGCATCGTGCCTTCGACGCCGATGTTCATCAGACCGGACCGCTCAGAGACCAGCAGGCCCAGTGCGGCGATCAGAAGCGGGATGGCCATTCGGATGGTAGCGGCAAGGAAAGAAGAGAGCTGATCCATTACTGCTTCGCCTCCTTCAGAACAGGTTTTTTGTCGGCGGTGCGCTTCTTCTTGACACGGCTCACAGCGGCGACCGCGACGAAGATGATGATGATGCCCTGCACGATGTCAGCAAAGGAGGAGGAGACGCCGATATTGCGCTGCATCGCGGTAGAGCCGGAGGCCAGGAAGCCGAAGAGCAGAGAACTGAGGATGACGCCGATGGGATTGTTGTTCGCCAGGATAGCCACGGCGATGGCGGTGTAGCCGTAGCCGTTGGAGATCTTCTCGTACAGATAGTGGGCGGAGCCGGCGACCTCGAACGCGCCGCCGATACCGGCCAGAGCGCCGGAGATCAGCATCGTGGAGATCATGGTGCGGCTCACGTTGATGCCGCCGTATTTGGCGGCGGTGGAGTTGTAGCCGACCGCACGGACCTCATAGCCGAAATAGGTCTTGAAGAGCAGGATGTAGATCAGGACCGCGGCGATACAGCCGACCACAAAGCCGGGATGCAGCTTCGTCTTTTCGATGAGATAAGGCATGAAGCCCTGCTCGGCGATGGTATAGGACTGGGGCTCAGCCTGGTTCAGATCGCGCATAGGATTGCGGACCAGATAGCCCACCAGCTGGAGCGCGATGTAGTTGAACATGATCGTAGTGATGATCTCGGAGATGCTGAACTTGGTCTTCAGGAGGCCGGGGACGAAGCCCCACGCCGCACCGGCCAGAGCGCCGGCCAGGACCATGACGACCATCAGCAGGGGACCGGGCATACCGGTGAACGTGATGCCGACCCAGGTAGCGGCGGCGCAACCCATGATGAACTGACCTTCCGCACCGATGTTGAAGACGCTGCCACGGTTGCCGATGGCGACGGCGATGCCGGTGAACAGCAGGGGACAGGCCTTGTTCAACGTATTGCCGAACACGCGCAGATTTTTGAACGAGGCCTCCCAGAGAGAGACGAACGCATCATTGGCGGGATAACCGAAAACGGTGAGCAGCAGCCAGCTGCAAGCGATCGAGAAGAACACCGCCAGAAGGGGCTTCCAGATCGACTGGAGGTACCCTGTCATTTTTTCTTTCATCCTTCCGCGCCTCCTTCCACAGTTCCGGCGGCCTCAGCCTTCATGTCATCCAGACGCTTGCCGGCCATCATGAGGCCGAGATCGTCCACAGCGACATCGGGACCGACTTCGCCCATCACCTGCCCGCCGTGCATGACCAGGATACGGTCAGACAGGGAACGGATCTCATCCAGATCGGTAGAGATCAAAAGGACGGCCTTGCCTTTGCTCCGCTCCTCGACCAGTTTGGAACGGACGAACTCGATAGCGCCGATATCCAGACCGCGAGTGGGCTGGATCGCCAGCATGACCTTGGGATCGCGGGAGACCTCGCGGGCCAGGATGACCTTCTGCTGGTTGCCTCCGGAGAGACCGCCCGCCAGATATTCGGGGTCATGGGGCCGGATATCGAAATCGTGGACCAGCTTCTCGCCGTGCTTGGAGATGGCCTTGTTGTCGGACATCAGACCGTGGGCGAACGGTTCCTTGCGCTGACTGCCCATGATGAGGTTTTGCTTGATGGGGAACTGGAGGACCAGGCCCTTGGTCAGACGGTCATCGGGGATGTGGGCCAAGCCCATATCGAGATGACGGCGGATGCTGGACTTGGAGACGGATCCGCCCTCCAGGCGGACATCGCCGCTTTCGATCTTGCGGCCGCCGACGATGGCCTCACCGAGCTCCAGCTGACCATTGCCATCGACGCCGGCGATGCCGACGATCTCACCGGCGTGGACCGAGAAGGAGATGCCATCCACAGCGGGGAGCCCCTTGTCGTTGTTGACGTGGAGGTCGGAAAGCTCCAGAAGCGGCTTGCCGGGCTCCTGAGGCTGGAGCTGACGCTCCAGATGGACGTCGCGGCCGACCATCATATGAGCCAGCTCCTGCTCGGTGGTATCCTTCACGTCCACCGTACCGATGACCTCGCCGAGCCGCATGACGGTGACGCGATCCGTATAAGTCATGACCTCGCTCATCTTGTGGGTGATGAGGATGATAGAGTAGCCGCTGTCCGCCAGCATCCGGATGGAGGTGAAAAGCTCCTCGACCTCATGGGGGGTCAGGACGGCGGTGGGCTCATCCAGGATGAGGATCTTCGCGTTGCGCATCAGGACCTTGAGGATCTCGACCTTCTGCTGGACACCGACGGGGATCTGCCAGATCAGAGACTGAGGCTCCACATTGAAGCCAAAACGGTCGTTGAGTTCCTTGACCCGCTTCTCCAGCTCCTTGAGGTGGAGGACGATGCCAGTCTCCTTGTCCATACCAAGGAAGATGTTCTGCGTGACCGTGAGCTGGGGGATCAGCATGAAGTGCTGATGTACCATGCCGATGCCGTGCTGGATGGCAACGCTGGGACTGGACATATGGACCTCTTCGCCGTTGATGAGGATATGGCCCTCATCGTGGCCGTACAGTCCATAGAGGATGTTCATGAGCGTAGATTTTCCGGCTCCGTTCTCTCCGAGCAGCGCATGGACCTCGCCTTGCTTCAGAGTGAATTCGATATTTTTGTTCGCACAAAAACTCCCGAAGTATTTGTAGATGCCATGCATTTCTACAACATTCATGATCTGGCTCCTTTCGGATGTTATTTGACGTCGGGGGTGGGGATGCGACCATTTCCTCAGCTTCTGTGATGATGGGAAGCTGCTTCGACAAAAGCGGAGGACGCAGAGCGAATGGCTCTACTCGACAGACATTTTGTACTACATACGACTTGCTGTAATTGTATAAAGAAAAGTGGAAAAAGTCAAGTCGGTTTTGGCGATTATAACGAATGAAGGCGTAGATATTCCCCTGCGCAAAAAAGAGAACTGTGAAGCATCTGATGAGATTCGGCGGAGATAAAGACTCAAATCTGGAAATTTGCTTCTAGAACGATGCACAAAAAGCAATATAGATACCGATGAAAATTGCGGTATCACTAGATCGAAGAATGCAAAAAAACACCCTGACAGAGCAAAGAGGACCACATAAGACCTCATTGTCTGTTAGGGTGTTAGAAAGCAGATCCAAATATATGGATGTATCGAAGATATGTGATATGTATTACCAATTCTTGCGAAGGAATTTCAAATCGAGCACACCGCTACGGAAGTAGATCATAGAATGCGCCACGATCTCATGGTCGAAGTTATAAACGTGGTCATCCATGAAAAGGACAGGGACGCCTTCCTCCAACTGCATCAGAGAGCGGACTTCCTCAGGAGGGATGATCGCGTCGATGTGAGACAGTGTGTAAGCCATCGAGGTATGGCAATACTGCTCCAAAAACTGATAGTGTCCCATTTTCTTCAGAGCCAGGATAGAATCAGTAGCGCCGCTGGCGAACCGGCTGTCGATGTGGTCGGCACAATAGACCACGACCTCCCCATCCAGCCAAGCCAACTTTTCTGTGTTCAGATAGGAGGTGGAGTCTGGACCGAATGCGGGATCGTTCCGAAACACAAAGCCAAGATTCAGCGATTCGATCTCCGGCTGATACCCGGCCTCCTGCATCGCTTCGAAAAGCTCCGGAGCAGTATCGAGACGGAACGTAGCGTTGGCGATCTGCGGGTTCGCGATCGTCCCTTTGCCGCGGCGCCGGGTAACGACACCCATCTCCTCCAGAGAGGCCAAGGCATCCCGCAGGACGTTTCGACTCACACCGAGACGGTGAGAGAGATCATCCTCGTTGGGGAGCTTGAAGGGCGTGCCATCGTGGGTAGAGGAGCAGATCAACTCCAGCAGCGCCCGCTTCGTTTTGTAGGAGAGCTGCTTGTTGTCTACGCGCAGAATATTCAAATCATCATCCACTTAGTATCACGTCCAACCAAGCATCTGTGCGGGATGATACGATTATAACTGACTTTTCGTCCTATTGCAAGAGGCGGATGGAACAAATGTGAAAAATGTAGGACAGAGCTCTGTGATACTGATGATGCGGAAGAAAAGTTGAGGGGGATGGGCCCGCGATAAAGCATGATAACGCCTACGATGACAAGCCCGATGATCTTGATGCAGCGGCAGACAAGAGTGTTATAGGGAAATTAGTATCACTAATGTGATGAAAGAAAGCGCAAGTGCGAAAAATGGCTAAGACATACCTGCGGAAAGGTCAATGAAAGGAAAAGGTTAGGAGTATCGAGAGATGATATGCACAAAAATAAGAGCTTGGATAAAATAAAATTGACAAATCGGATGATCCGGCTTATAATCTCGATAGTACTACTAAGCGCGAATCGGCGACGACCAGCCATGCGGCGTTTGCTAAAGAAGAAAGAATATGGAATGGAACGACCAACGGGCTTGCGGAAGCATTCCCGAATGGGCTGGAAGCCCAGGACAGAAACGTAAAGAGAAGAGAGGAAGCGAACGATGGAAAACATCAAGTATGGGATCAACGACAGACCGACCCTAGTGAAGACCATCCCCCTTGCGTTCCAGCATGTGCTCTCGGCCTTTGCCGGAACGCTCTCAGGCGGCCTGATGCTGGCGACCGGCATGGGAATGAACAGTCAGGAGACTGCGCTGGTCGTCCAGTGTGCGATGCTCATCTGCGCGTTCGCTACGATCGTACAGTCCTTGGGCATCGGACCTATCGGCGCCCGGCTTCCCATCGTCACCGGTGGCAGCTATACGCTGATCGCACCTATGGTGGCCCTTTCGAAGAACATGTCGATCGGTGAAGTGTTCGGTTCCTCCTTCGTAGCGGCCATCGCGCTGACGCTCCTCGGGCCTCTGGCAGTAAAATATCTCCATCGCTTCTTTTCCCCTGTCGTTACCGGCGGAGCGGTGCTGGCGGTCGGCATGTGCCTGATGGGCAGCGCGTTCAGCTACATGGTGAACCTTTCCGCTGATCCGGCCAATGAGCCTCAGATCTGGCTGTATGTCGGCATCGCACTCTTCACTCTGATGCTGACTCTGATCCTCGATTCCTTCACTAAGGGCTTCATCCAGTCCTGCTCGATCCTGATCGCGATCATAGTCGGCTATATCCTGTGCGTGTTCCTGGGCTTGGTGGACTTCACGGAAGTTGGGACGGCCTCTTGGCTGGCCCTCCCCCGTCCGGTCAATTTCGGTTTTGGCTTCAAATTTAGCGCTATCATCACTCTGTGTGTGGTCCATATCGCGACTGTCATGGAGAACATCGGCGATACGACCGGCGTGGTGAGCGGCGTGGAAGACCGTCTGCCCACGAAGCAGGAGCTCATGCGGGCGGTCCGTGGCGACGGCTTTGGCAGTATTTTCGCGGCCCTCTTCAATGGCCTGCCTGTGATCTCCGGCTCTCCCAATGTGGGCATCATTTGTATGACGGGTGTGGGCAGCCGGTTCGTCACTCTGGCGGGCGGCATCATCATCGGCATCCTGGCGTTCTTCCCGAAGTTTGCCCAGATCTTAGCGCTGACTCCCTATCCTGTCCTGGGCGGCGTGCTCTTCGTCTCCTTTGGCACCATCGCGGCCTCCGGCATCCGCGTCATCGGCATGAGCCGGATGAGCAAGCGGGACATCACCGTTCTGGCGATGGCCATCGTGGTGGGCATCGGCGGAAACTGGGCCTCCGGCAGCCTGAGTTTCCTTCCTTCTAATGTCATCACCCTCATCACTGGTATCCCTGGTACTGCTTTGACCGCTCTGATCCTGAATATGATCCTTCCCCGCACGCAGGCGGACAAGGAATACGAGGCGAAGCAGGCAGAAGAGAATGCCCGGCTGGAGGCGGAAGCGGAAGCAAAGGTCGCGGCCGAAAAGGCCAAGCGTTGAGCGAACGAAAAACGATCCTCGCCTTTATCTCCAAAAATGATACCGGAAGTTTGGCAGTTTTTTTGGATAGAAAATCGCAAAGAAATATAAGGACTGCGTGACATTCCAAGCAAGATCCGATATAATAAAGGACAGGAAAGCCCGGTACTCTATCAAATTGGATAAAAGGAGGATCAGAAGCCATGGAATCCATCGAGCTGAAGATCAACGGAGAAATTAGGACGGTACAATGTGAGAAGAATTGGACGTTGCTCTATGTCCTGCGTGAAGTGCTGGATCTGACCGGCGCTAAGTGCGGCTGCAACACGGGCGACTGTGGCGCCTGCAAGGTCATCATTGACGGTGAGGCCGTCAATTCCTGTCTGGTCCTGGCCCCCAAGGCGGTGGGCAAGGATATCTGGACCATCGAGGGCCTGTCCAAGGGGCCTGAGCTCCATCCCATCCAGCAGGCGTTCATCGACGCCGGCGCTGTCCAGTGCGGCTACTGTACGCCCGGCATGGTCATGTCTGCCAAGGCGCTTCTGGACAAAAACCCCGATCCGACGGAGGAAGATATCCGCAAGGCTATCTCCAACAACCTGTGCCGCTGTACGGGTTATGTGAAGATCGTGGAGGCCATCCAGCTGGCCGCTGAACGGATGCGTACCGTATAACAAGAAGCGGTGGGATCAGTGACGCAGGTCCCGAAGAAATGGTATATCACAGGAAAGGACATAAATAACATGAGCTGTGAGACTCCGACGAATGGAATGATCGGAAACCGTATCCCAGTGCGTGATGCCCGGATGAAGGTCACCGGTCAGCTCAAATATACCGCCGATATGAAGCTGCCGCGGATGCTGCATGCCAAGGTGCTGTTCAGCCCGGTGGCCCATGCGATGATCCGCTCCATCGATACCAGCGAGGCGGAGGCTCTGCCGGGCGTACGGGCAGTGGTCACTTATAAGAATTCCCCTGACACTCCCTTCAACTGCTGCGGCGAGAACATCGACGAGACGAAGAACGAGCGTATTTTCGACCAGCATATCCGCTACGTGGGCGACAAGGTGGCCGCTGTGGCCGCCGACACGATCCAGATCGCGGAAAAGGCCCTCAGACTGATCAAAGTGGAATATGAGGAGCTCCCCTTCTACACGGACCCGGAGGAGGCCATGAAGGAGGATGCCTATCCGATCCACGAGGGCGGAAACATCGCTGAGGTCGTCAATTTGGGTCAGGGCGATGTGGACGCTGGCATGAAAGAAGCGGATCTGGTCTATGAGGACCGGTATTCCCTTCCGGCCGTCCACCACGGCGCGATCGAGACCCATGCGTCTCTGGCCTATTACGATGCCAACGGCAAGCTGACGGTCTGGTCTCCCTCTCAGGATGCGTTCGCGGTCCGGGTGAACCTGTCCCGCCTCTTCGGTTTGAAGATGAGCCGGGTGCGGGTAGTGGCTTCCGCTATCGGCGGCGGCTTCGGCGGCAAGATCGATATGATTGTAGACCATGTGGCGGCCCTGCTGTCCATCAAGACCGGTCAGCCGGTGCGTCTGGTCTATACCCGGCGGGAAGATATCCCTTCTTCCCACAGCCGGCACCAGATGATCGTCTATCTCAAGACCGGCCTGAAGAAGGACGGCACCGTGGTGGCTCAGGATTTCAACGTGGTCATCAATGCCGGCGCATTCGCCGGAGGAAGCTCCAGCGTGGCATGGGCGATGGGCGGCAAGGTATTCCGCATCATGGATACCCCGAATATCCGCTTCAAGGCGACGGAGGTCTATACCAACTGCACTTGCGGCGCGGCCATGCGCGGCTTTGGCTCCCCGCAGGTGTTCTTCGCCCAGCAGCGGCAGTTCAATAAGATCGCCAGGGATCTGGATATGGACATCACGGAGTTGCTCCTGAAGAACCTGAAGGGAGAGCGGGGCGTGGACCTTCGTGACGGGACCCCGCTGGGCGATGTCTATGTCAAGGCCTGTGTGGAGAAGGGCATGGAGCTCTTCGACTGGAAAAAGGGACTGGAAGAGCAGGCCGCATCCAAGGCGGAGGGCGGCCGGTACCGCGTCGGTGTGGGCATGGCGGTCGCCGCCCATGGCAACGGTGTCTTCGGCGTCCATCCCGATACCACGGGCATCATCCTCCGTATGAACGAGGACGGCACAGTGGTCCTGTCCAGCGGCTGCTGTGACATGGGCAACGGTTCTGTCTCCCTCCAGGGACAGTTCGTCTCGGAGATCCTGGGAGTGTCTCTGGAGGACATCGAGTATGTCCAGGCCGATACAGATACGACCCTGTGGGATCTGGGCAACTATTCCAGCCGTGGTACTTATGTGAGCGGCGCGGCGGCGGTGAAGGCCGCCAACGCGCTGAAGGATATGCTCATCGAGGAGGCGGCAGATCTCCTGCCGGAGGACCCGGACCGGATCGTGTTCCACGACGGGAAGGCTTGGAGCCTGAACTATCCGGACCGGTCCGCCACTATGGCGGAGCTGGCCCATCACGCCCACCACAAGAGCCAGCGGGACCTGATCGTGGCGGAGACTTTCGCAAGCCGTGCGATGGCGGTCTCCTACGGCGCTCACTTCGTCAAGACGCAGGTGGACACCGAGACTGGTGAGGTCAAGGTCCTGGATTATGTGGCGGTCCACGATGTTGGCACTCCTCTGAACCCGATGAGTGTGGAAGGACAGATCGAGGGCGCCATCCAGATGGGACTTGGTTACGCGCTCAGCGAGGGGATCGTCCGGGACGACAAGGGCCGGGTCAAGAACAGCACCCTGCGGACCTGCCATATGTTCACCGCCGACGAGATGCCGCCGATCGAGGTGGCGCTGGTGGGCAAGCCGGAAGAGACCGGCCCCTATGGAGGCAAGAGCATCGGCGAGTGCTCCGTAGTCCCTGCCCCGGCGGCCATCGTGAACTCGGTATCCAATGCGGTGGAGGGAGATTACCATGATCTGCCTCTGCGGAAGGACGTGGTCCTTGCGGGGCTCCAGAAGTAAACAGCGGCGACAAGAGTCGAGATGCCTCATGATCGAAGATGATGAGGCGTCTCGGAAGGGGGACGGGAGTCCCGCCCTCCTTCCGAGACGCTTATATATCATGACAAGGAACGGAGATGACAGCATGGGATTCGAAGGAAAGGTCGCAGTCATCACTGGCGCTGGCCAGGGACTGGGCGCTGGATTTGCAAAAGACTTGGCTGGCCGTGGTGCCAAGGTGATCCTGCTGGGACGTACGGCCGCCAAGGTCGAAAAGGTCGCCGCTGAGATCCAGACCGCTGGTGGCTGGGCCCTTGCGATGGGGTGCGATGTGGGCGACCGGGAGCAGGTCAAGACCTGTTTCGACCGTATCCAGGCAGAGGTCGGCGGGGTGGACATCCTGATCAATAATGCCGCCTATCATCGTTCTCTCTCTGTATTGGACACGTCGATGGAGGAGTGGGACAAGCATATCGACTCGAATCTGAACGGGACCTTCTATTGCATCAAAGCAGTCCTGCCCGGGATGATCGAGCGGCGGTATGGAAAGATCTTGAATATGAGCTCCTCCGGTGCGAAGCTCTTCTTCCCAGGGTTCGGAGCCTATGCGGCGTCGAAGGGCGGCATCGTGTCCCTGACTCAGATCCTCTCGGAGGAGGTCAAGGACTACGGCATCAATGTCAACGCGATCTATCTCGGCATGACGAACACCGAGCACACCCGTGAACGTATCGACAGCGACCCGGCGGTCACCATCAAGCTGGACGAGATGCTCCAGGTGGACGAGGTCGCCAAGGTCGTCAGCTTCCTGGTATCGGACGAGGCGTCTCCCATCATGGGCGCCGCCATCGATGTATTCGGTAAAAAAGCCTGATCGTATAGGAGGATGAATGTATGGTAAGCACCAACAAGCGAGCCATGAAGGTCGTGGACGAGATCCTGGAGAATGCGGATGCTCTGGGCTGCAAGGTCATCAAGATGGACTGCGGCACTACGGTCGTCGATATGGGCTTGGACTGCAAGGGGAGCTGGTCTGCCGGACTCCTTTTCACCAGAGCCTGCATCGGTGACCTTGGCGAGGTCACTTTGGGGACCTTCAAGCTCAACGATCAGTACAGCTTCGCCAGCATCAATATGTTCATCGATCAGCCCCTCGTGGCCTGTCTGGGATCTCAGATCGCCGGCTGGAAGCTTGGAGAGGGCGAGTTCGCCACCATCGGTACCGGCCCGGCCCGCGGTATCGCGAAGGTCCCATCGGACTGGTATTTTGAGATGACAGACTATGCCGACCACTATGACAAAGCGGTCCTCTGCCTCCAGGACGTGAAGCTCCCTTCGGAGGAGGTCGCGCTGGAAGTGGCCAGGGCCTGTAAGCTGGAACCGAAGGATGTGTATATCCTGATCTCGCCCAGTACGTGTGTGGTGGCCAGTATCCAGGTCTCTGCCCGTATGCTGGAGCAGACGTGCCACAAGATGTTCGAGAAGCATTTCGACCCCGCGCAGATCGTCATGATCCGGGGCAGCGCTCCGATCGCTCCGATCGTGAAAGATGAGCTCAAGGCGATGGGCCGGATCAATGACGCCCTGATTTATGGCAGTGAGATCGAGGTCTGGGTGGATGCAGAGGATAAGGAGATCGCCAAGACCATCCATCAGTTGGCGGGCAAGACCTCTTCGCCCAACTATGGTGAGTTGTTCGAGGATGTATTCAAGGATGCCGGCTGTGACTTCTTCTATGTGGATCACGATGTCCACTCGGTGGGCAAGATCCAGATCCACAATGTGAACAGCGGCCGCGCCTTCTGCGCCGGTGAGATCAACTATGACGCGCTGGAGCGCAGCTTCCTTCGGTAAAACGGCGGAGCTAAAATTTTTTAGCCGTTTTTAATAGTGGTACATATTACAAACTACAATATATAGGAGGAAATGAGATGGCACTTTCCAATGAAAGACTGCTGAAGCTGTATCGTGACATGGTCATGATCCGACGCTTCGAGGAGGTCATCGAAGTCTACGCCGCGAATGGTACGGTCCCCGGCTTCGTCCATCTGTCCATCGGCCAGGAGGCCTGTCAGGCGGGCGTGATCGACTGCCTGAAGAAGACGGACTACAAGTTCCCTGACCATCGTGGTCACGGCGCGATCTGTCTGTGCGGCACCGATCCCAAGCTGGTCATGGCTGAGATCTTCGGCAAGGCCACTGGCATCAATCACGGCCGCGGCGGTTCCATGCATGTCAACGATCTGGACTGTGGCAACATGGGCTTCAACGGGATCCAGGGCTCCACTGTCGTCACCTGTCTGGGCACCGCGTTCAATGCGGTCTATAAGCATACGGATGCCGTCACTGCCGTGTTCATGGGCGACGGTACTCTGGGCGAGGGCACCTGCCATGAGAGCATGAACATGGCGGCCACCTGGAAACTGCCCATCATCTATTGCCTGGTGAACAACCAGTACGCGATCTCCACCAAGTATACGGAGTCTCATCCGCAGAAGCGGCTGAAGACCTGGGGCGAGGGCTATGAGGTCCCCAGCTTCTATGTGGACGGCAACGATATCGAGGCGGTCGTCGAGGCAGTCGAGGCGGCCGTGGAGCGTGCCCGCAAGGGCGAGGGCCCCACTCTGCTGGAGTTCGATACTTACCGCTGGCAGGGCCACTTCGCCGGCGACCCCGCCGCCTATCGTCCTGAGGAAGAGGTCCAGGCGTGGAAGGACCGCGATCCCGTGAAGCTCTGCCGCAACACGATGCTGGAGCGCGGCATCTCTGAGGATGAACTCAAGAAGATCGAGGACGAAGAGGAAGCCCATGTCCAGGATATGCTGAAGTTCTCTCTGGAGAGCCCCTATCCCGGCATCGAGACGGCTACGACCTACACTTATGCGGACAGAGAGGTGGAGACGAGATGAGCAGAGGCAAGAAGCTTTCCTATGGCATGGCCATCAATGAGGCCCTGCATCAGATCATGGAGCAGGATGAGCGTGTCTTCATCCTGGGCGAAGACGTGGCCAAGATGGGCGGCGATTTCGGCATCACGAAGGGCATCTGGGCCAAGTGGCCTGAGCGCATCAAGGATACGGCTCTGTCCGAGTCCGCGATCCTGGGCCTCTCCTGCGGCGCCGCTGTCTGCGGCCTGAAGCCTGTGCCCGAGATCATGTTCGCCGACTTCCTGGGCGTCGGCTTCGATCAGATCACCAACAACGCGGCCAAGTTGAACTATATGTATCAGGGCAAGGCCCACTGCGGCATCACCGTCCGTGCCCCTCAGGGCGGCGGCATCCGGTGCGCTTACCATCACTCTGCTTGTGTGGAGTCCTGGTTCATGAACACCCCTGGCCTGGTCATCGTCTGCCCCACCACTCCCTATGAGGCGAAGGGTCTGCTGATCTCCGCTATCAAGAGCGATAACCCGGTCCTCTTCCTGGAGCATAAGGCCCTCTACAACGTGAAGGGAGAGGTGCCTGAGGAGATGTATGAGCTCCCCCTCTATGAGGCCGAGATCGAGCGTGAGGGCTCTGATGTGACCGTCATCGCCACCCAGACCATGCTGGCCAAGGCCCACAAGGCGGCTGAGGAGCTGGACAAGGAAGGCGTGAGCTGTGAGATCATCGATCTGCGCACGGTGTTCCCCTATGATAAGGAGACCATCCAGAAGTCTGTCGCCAAAACTGGCCGTCTGGTCATCGCTCAGGAGGGCGTGAAGTGCGGCGGCTGGGCGGCTGAGATCTCCGCTATGATCAATGAGGACGTGTTCGAGTATCTGCGTAGCCCCATCAAGCGCGTCACTGGTCTGGACTCTCCCATGCCCTTCTCTCCTGGCCTGGAGGATCATGTCATGCCTCAGCAGGAGGACGTGGTCCGGGCCATCCGGCAGGTCATGGAATATTAAGGCGGGGAGGACAGTACGATGATCACGAATTATGGTATGCCCAAGTTCGGCCTCTCCATGGAGACCGGCATCATCAGCGAGTGGCTGGTCAAGGAGGGCGACGCCGTCAAGAAGGGCGACGCCCTCGTCGAGATCAGCACGGATAAGATCACCAATACCGGTGAGGCCCCCTGTGACGGTGTGATCCGTCAGATCGTGGCCCAGGTGGACGATGAGATCCCCTGCGGCGAGACGATCTGCATCATCGCCGACAGCATGGATGAGCCGGTGGGTGGCGCGGCGCCTGTTGCCGCACCTGCGGCTGAGGCGGCTGAGTCCGCGCCTGCGGCCGTCCCTGCGGCTCCTGCCGCCGCGGCCCCCGCGGATGTGAAGATCACGCCCCGCGCCAAGAAGATCGCAGAGGAGAAGGGACTGGCCTATGCCCACATCAAGGGGACCGGCCTGCTGGGTATGATCACGATCGACGACCTGAAGAAGTACGGCAAGCCCATCTCCGAGGTCGCTGCGCCTGCGGCTCCCGCTGCTGCCCCCGTGCCTGCCGCCCCTGCGGCGCCTGCGGCTCCCGCGCCCGCTGTTGCTGCGGCTCCCGCTTCCGCTCAGGTCTACAACACCGCGCCCTGCGCGGAGGGTGACGTCATCACCAAGATGACGCCCATGCAGATGGCGGTGTGTAAGGGCATGATGAACTCTCTCCAGGGTTCTGCCCAGATCACCATCGCCACCGAGGCCGATGTGACTGAGCTGGTGAAGGTCTACAAGTCCATCAAGGGCAAGTACAAGAACGCCGGCGTGAAGCTCAGCTACACCGCCATGCTCATCAAGTCCGTGGCTCAGGCGCTGGAGGATCATCCCGCCATGCGCATGACCGTGGCCGACGCCAATCACATCAAGACCACCGCCCGCATCAGCATCGGTTGCGCGGTGGACATCCCCGACGGCCTGATCGTCCCTGTGATCCGGGATGCCAATCTGAAGGACCTGCGTACGATCTGCCTGGAGCTGGCTGACCTGACTGAGCGCGCCAAGGCGGGCAAGCTCAACAGCGACGAGTTGGGCAATGCCTCTATCACGATCACCAATCTGGGTATGTTCGGCATCACCTACTTTACTCCCATCATCAACGCCCCCGAGGGTTCCATCCTGGGCGTGGGCGCCATCCTGGAGAAGATGATGGTGAAGGACGGCGGTTTCTATCCCGGCTCCGTCATGAACCTGAGCCTGACCCACGACCACCGTGTCATCAACGGAGCGCCCGCGGCCCGCTTCCTCCAGGAGGTCATCAACGGTCTCCAGGATTTCAAGTGGCTGTAAATAAAGACTAAGGCTAAGGGCGGCTGACCGATAGGCGGTCGGCCGCCCGTCCCTCTATCCGGCGCGAGATCCTATCCTCCGCGTAGAACGTACAAACTAGATACGATTCGGAAAGGACCGTGGCAATGAAGCAGATCGACCTCATCATCAAAAACGCGTATCTCATCACGATGGACCCCGCGCACAGCGTCCTCACGGATGCCTGTGTCGCGATCGATGGCGGCAAGATCCTGGAAGTGGGCGGCGCCGACCTTCTGGAGCGCTATCAGGCGGCTAAGACGATCGATGCTTATGGGAAATATGTGTTCCCGGGCTTCATCAGTACCCACTCGCACCTGTTCCAGACCATGCTCAAGGGCCTGGGACGCGATAAGTTCCTTATCGACTGGCTCAACAGCTCGGTGCGGGTGGCTCTGCATGAGTTCGACGAGGAGACTGTCTACTATGCGGCTCTGCTGGGCTGCATGGAGGGCATCAAAAGCGGCACTACCACTATTCTGGACTATATGTATGCCCACCCCATCCCTGGACTGGATGACTGTGTGACGAAGGCGTTCGAGGAGATCGGCATCCGGGGCGTCCTGGGCCGAGCCTTCACGGATGTGAGCTCGTTCCCGCCGGAGATCGCCTGCCCTCATGTGGAGACCGAGCGGGACTTCTTCGATGAGGTGCGCCGCCTGGAGAAGAAGTATCGTGCCCATGACCGTATCAGTGTCTGCATGGCGCCTGGCATCATTTGGGATCATACAGATGAAGGCTTCCGTGAGATGCGCCGCACGGCAGATGAACTCCATATGCCCATCACCATGCATCTGGTCGAGACTCCGGATGATGACGCGTTCAGCCGTGAAAAGTACGGTGAGGACACGATCCCACATCTGGAGAAGCTGGGCGTGCTGGGTCCCGACTTTATTGCGGTCCACTGCGTCTATATGCGGGATGAGGATCTGGAGACCTTCAAGAAGTACGATGTGAAGGTCTCTCACAACCCCAACTCCAATATGGTCCTGGCTTCCGGCGTGGCCCGTATCCCGGAGATGCTGGAGAAGGGCATCACCGTCAGCCTGGCCTGCGATGGCTCGGCCAGCAATGATACCCAAAATTATCTGGAGGTCATCAAGGCGGCCAGTCTGATGCAGAAGGTCTATCACCGGGATCCCTCTTTGATGCCTGCGTCCACGGTGCTGGAGCTGGCCACTATGGGCGGCGCCAAGACTCTGGGCCGTGAGAGCGAGCTCGGTTCGATCGAGGCTGGCAAAAAGGCCGACCTGGTCCTCTTCGACCCGCTGAGTCCCTGGTCCGCACCTGTCCATGACCCGGTGAGCGCCTTGACCTATTCCTGTAGCCCTGACAATATCAAAACGGTCATCATCGAGGGCAGAGTCGTTCTGGAGGACGGCCATATGACCACGGTGGATGAGGAGAAGGTGATCCGTGAGGCTCAGCGCCTCGGCACCCGCCTGGTCGAAAAGTCCGGTTTGGGCAATAGCCAGTGGGGCAAAAAGATGCCCTTCATACATATTTGAGTGGAGATGGAGGACAAGGATATGAACAAACTCAACTTTTTCCAGACCCCGAAGGATGACCTGAAGATCCACATGGTGTTCCGGGATGAAAAGCATATGGAGGAGCTGAAGGCGGCTTCTGCTGAGACCGATGTCATGCCGGATGTCCACGATTATTATACCGATATCTATTTCCCCAAGGCTCCGGCGGACCGCCCGTATACCTTCTCCTCCATCGTGCTGTCCTCTGATGGCAAGATGGCCTACCAGGATGATCCTGCGGGGCCTCTGGTGGCGAAAAACAACTATCTGGATCCCAATGGCTCCCTGGGCGACTTCTGGGTGCTGAACGTCCTGAGATCCTATGCCGACGGTATCATCGTGGGCGCGAATACTCTGGCGAAGGAGCCCGGCATCACCTGCCATGTTTATGATGAGGACCTGACCCGTCAGCGGCGGGAGCATCTGGGCAAAAAGTATCAGCCGGTCAGTGTGGTCGTCTCTTTCGATGCCACCGACATCCCCTTCGACCACTACACCTTTGCGGTGGATCCTGCCGAGGAGCTGAAGATGATCATCGCGACCGGACCGGATGGCCTGGAGTACATCAAGGACCATTCTCCGCTGAAGCATGTGTTTTATGGACCCTTCGATTCCAGGGAGGACGTGGATGCGGCAGAGCTGGCCCCCATCCATCAGGACTTCGACATCGTACCTGTGATCGTCACCGGCACCGGCAAGTCTCCGGATGGCCATCTGATGATGTATATCCTCAAGAAGCTGGGTCTGGAGAAGCTCTGTGTGGAGTCTCCCTCTTATTGTGCCTATATGCTCAAGGAGCAGATGCTGGATGAGTACTTTATCGATTACTCTATGGTGTTCGTGGGCGGCACGACTACCCCGGGTTCGTTCATTGCTTACGGGAGCAAGGACCATCCCCATGCGGACCTGATCTCCTTGGGCGTCCATAAGAGCAATTTCCTGTTCACACGGCAGAAGATCCGCTATGGCGTGAAAAATACCACGGATCTCTCCGGCTATAAATATTGACCGGAGGGCAGAAGGAGGAAGAAGATATGAGTTATGATCTGGTCGTGATCGGAGCTGGCCCTGGAGGCTATGTGGCCGCCATCCGTGCCGCGCAGCTCGGGATGAAGACGGCTATCGTGGAAAAGGACCACTGCGGCGGCACTTGCCTCAACTATGGCTGTATCCCGACGAAGGCCCTCTATAAGAATGCGGAAGTGGTGGACGAGCTCAAGCGGGCAGAGGAGTTTGGCATCGCGCTCAAGGGCTATGACATCGACATGGGGAAGGTCCAGGCCCGAAAAGGCAAGATCGTCAAGACGCTGTCCAGCGGTGTGGAGTTCCTGCTGAAGGCCAATAAGGTGGATCTGGTCAAGGGCGAGGCGAAGATCATGGCCCCTGGAAAGGTCCAGGCCGGAGGTAAGGTCCTGGAGACGAAGAAGATCCTGATCGCCTCCGGCTCCAAGGCATCCAAGCCTCCGATCAAGGGCATCGACCATCCCGGTGTGCTGACCAGCAAGGAAGCTCTGGAGATGGATCATGTCCCCGGCAAGATCGTCATCGTCGGCGGTGGTGTGATCGGCATCGAGTTCGCGGGCATTTATGCGGCCTTCGGCGCTGAGGTCACGATCGTGGAGTTCATGCCGAAGATCATTCCCAACATGGACAAGGAGATCACAGACCGCCTCCAGAAGCTGCTGGAGCAGAAGGGCATCCGCTTCATGGTGGGCACCAAGGTGGAGGAGATCGGCAAGTCCGGCTCTGGACTCACGGTCACTGTGGACAAGGATGGCGCCAAGACGGCTCTGCCTTGTGACGAGGTCCTGATCTCCACCGGACGTGAGCTGGATATCGCCGGACTGGGCTTGGATGCTCTGGGCATCCACTATGACCGGAAGGGCGTGAAGGTGGATGCTGATTATCAGACCAACGTCCCCGGCATCTACGCGATCGGCGATGTGATCGGCGGTGTCATGCTGGCCCATGTGGCTTCGGAAGAGGGAAAGGTCTGCGTGGAGCGTATGGCCGGTCATGATGTGAGCGTGGACTATGATCTGATCCCCAGCGCTGTGTTCACGTTCCCTGAGGTGGCCAGCATCGGTCTCTCTGAGGAGCAGGCCAAGGAGAAGGGCCTGGACTATGAGGTCGGAAAATTCCAGTTCTCCGGCAACGGAAAGGCCTTGACCATGGGCGACGCTGAGGGTATGATCAAGGTGGTCGTGTCTAAGGACAAGCAGCGGATCCTGGGCGTCCACATCGTGGGTCCCAACGCCAGCGACCTGCTCACCGAGGCGGCCATCGCCATGCGGGGCGAATTCACCGTGGAGGAGACGGCAGACACTATGCACGGCCATCCCACTCTGTCCGAGGCGTTCGAGGAGGCCCTGACCCTGACCTTGGGCCGCGGCATCCATAGTGCCCCTGCGAAAAAGAAGAAGTAAAGTCCCCCGATGCGGAGGACAAAACGTCCCTCTGCACAGACGGTGCGGAGGGACGTTTTAGCGATCGAACGTATGATCGGAAAAGATGCATCGAAAGGAGCGTAGTCATGGAACTGAAAAAGTATGACGGGAAGCCCCAATTCATCGAGGAGCTGGTATTTCGGATCGCACCGGGACAGGTAGCGCGCTATCTGGATCTGGAGGCCGAGCTGTTCTCGGAGCCCCTCGCCCACCGGACGGGCTTCCTGGGCGGAGAAACCTGGGTCAGTGCGGACCATGAGGGAGAGGTGACCTCTCTGTATTTCTGGGAGAGCGAAGAAGCCTACCACAGCTTGGACCAGGTGTGGCTGGGCGGCCAGAAGCAGAAGATGGGGGAACTCATGGGAGATGACGCGGTCTTCGTCCGGGCCGGACATACGACGGACCGCCGGTTCCGGGTGCGGGAGTTCCGCTGATGGACCATCCCATCCACTCCAAGCGGGACCTTCCTTTAGACGCGCCGGTCCCGCGGCCGGAGGCGCGGGGGTGGACCGTCTGGCCGGAGGATCCGGCGGAGCTCCGTCTGACAGCCAATGCCGGGGTCCTGCTGGGATGGCGGGGGGAGAAGCTCCTGCTGGATGGGCTCCACGACAGCCGGGCCCATGATTTCAGCCCGGTCTCCCGGCCGGTACTGGATGCCCTGGAGGATGGGACGCCCCCATGGGACGGCATCCGCTGGCTCTTCTACACACACCTCCATATCGACCACTTCTCCGGACGGGAGACGGTGCGCTTCCTGGAACATCAGCGGCCGGACCGGATCTTCCTGCCGGCGGGCAACGGCGGGCCGGGCATGGATGGGGAGGATATCGCCGCCCTCCGGCACGTTTTGACCGAGCGGGCGATCCCCACTCAGGAGCTGCGGCTGGAGGAGTTCCAGACGGTCTGCTTCCCGCTGGCGCCCGGACTGCGGGCCACAGCCTTCCGGTCGGTCCATGCGGGGACGGGCAATGAGGACGTGATGCACATCTGCTGGCTCTTCGAGCTGGAAGGGCGGACCGTCCTCTTCCTGGGAGATTCCGACTTCGATGGGGACTACTTCGCCACGGTGCTGGCGGGGCGGCACATCGACGTGCTGGTAGTGGACCCGCTCTTCGTCACGAACCCGGCGGGCCGGATCGTGGTAGGGGAGTCCATCCGCCCCGGCCGTCTGGTGGTGGACCACATCCCCTTCCAGCAGGACGACAAGCTCCATATGCGCCGCCTGGTGGTCCGGGTCTTGGACCGCTGGGGCGGGAAGCTCCCGCCCACAGCGCTGCTGTGGGACGAGGGGGACACGGTCCTCCTCTGAGGAGGGCAGCCGACGGATATCGAGAAAGGGAGAGGGACCAAAGGCGGCCCCGCGCGGAGGCGCGGGGCCGCCTTTGCGCGGAAATGCCGGGAGAAAAATTTTTCTGCTCTGGTCTGCGGAAAAAAGTGCAGAGATCGCGCGAGATCGAAAGAAATGATTGAAAAATTGCGCCAAATAGGTTATTATGACGGGGTACCCTGGCGAGATAGGCCTTTACTGCGGAAAAACTTGTGGTATAATACGGGTATAGTTTAGGACTGCATTTTGAACTTTAAAGTATGAAAGTGCAGCGAAATAGGTGATGAACTATGTGCGGAATCGTTGGATTCGTTGGCAGAGAAGAGGCTGCACCCATCCTGTTGGATGGCCTGCGGCGTTTGGAATATCGTGGCTATGACTCGGCGGGCATCGCGGTCTTCGACCCGAAGGACGGGCTCCAGATGGTCAAGACCAAGGGCCGGATCCAGGTCTTGGCGGACCATATCGCGGAGCGGGGCGGCCTGAAGGGCACGATCGGCCTGGGACACACCCGCTGGGCCACCCATGGCGTGCCCTCCGATGTGAACGCCCACCCCCATATGAGCGAGAACGGCCGGATCGCCGTGGTCCACAACGGCATCATCGAGAACTATGTGGAGATCAAGGAGTTCCTCCAGTCCCAGGGCGTCCATTTCACCTCTGAGACGGATACGGAGGTGGTGGCTCAGCTCCTGGAATACTATTATGACGGAAACATCCTGGACACCGTGACCAAAGTGCTCCATCAGATCCGGGGCTCCTATGGTCTGGGCGTCCTCTGTGCCGACTGCCCCGACCGGCTCATCGCCGCCCGGAAGGACAGCCCCCTGATCCTGGGCTTCGGCAAGGGCTTCCACATGATCGCCTCCGATGTGACGGCGGTGATCAAGTACACCCGGGACGTGTGCTATCTGGACGACGGCGAGATCGCGGAGATCACCGCCGACCAGTGCTGGATCTATGACTCCTATCTGCGCCCTGTGGAAAAGGAGCACCACCATGTGGACTGGGAGATCTCCGCCGCGGAGAAGGGCGGCTATGAGCACTTCATGCTCAAGGAGATCATGGAACAGCCCAAGGCCATCCATGCCACCATCTCTCCCCGCATCCGGGATGGCCAGGTAGTGCTGGACGGACTGGACTACTCCGAGGAGTATCTGTGGGCCATGGACAAGATCTACATCATCGCCTGCGGCTCCTCCTACCATGTGGGCATGGCGGCCAAGTATGTACTGGAGAAGTACCTGCGCAAGCCGGTGGAGGTGGCGCTGGCCTCTGAGTTCCGGTACAGTGAGCCCATCGTCACCGACCGGACCCTGGCCCTGGTCATCAGCCAGTCCGGCGAGACCATCGACACGCTGGCCGCCCTGCGGGAGGCCAAGCGCCTGGGGGCCCGGATCCTGTCCATCGTCAACGTGATGGGATCCACCATCGCCCGGGAGTCCGACGATGTGCTCTACACCTGGGCCGGACCGGAGATCGCCGTGGCCACCACCAAGGCCTACTCCACGCAGCTGGCTGTGGTGGACCTGATCTGCCTGAGCTTCGCCCGGAAGCTGGGCACCATCAGCGCCGAAGAGCACGACACGATCCTGGCCCAGCTCCAGAGCCTGCCCGAGAAGCTGGAGGAGGTCCTGGAGCAGCGGGAGCAGATCCAGTATCTGGCGTCCATCTACTTCAACCACTCCTCCGTGTTCTTCATCGGCCGGAACCTGGACTACGCCGTGGGTATGGAGGGCTCCCTGAAGCTGAAGGAGATCTCCTACCTCCACTCGGAGGCCTACGCCGCCGGTGAGCTCAAGCACGGCACGATCTCCCTGATCGAGCAGGGCACGCTGGTGATCGCACTGGCCTCCTACCGGCCCCTCTTCGAAAAGACCATGAGCAACGTGGTGGAGGTCAAGAGCCGCGGCGCCAAAGTCCTGGGCCTGACGACAGAGCCGCTCCGGGGGGAGATGGAGAAGGTGGCCGACCAGACCATCACGGTGCCGGAGGTCCATCCCATGCTCCTGCCTTCGCTGGACGTGGTGCCCATGCAGCTCTTCGCCTACTATGTGGCGCTGATGCATGGCTGTGACATCGACAAGCCCCGCAACCTGGCCAAATCGGTCACGGTGGAATAAACACAGGACCCGCTCCGGGGGAGCGGGTCGAGAGAGAAGAGAAAGAGAAGGGAACGACGGATATGAAGAAGCTGCTCACATCGACGCTGGCCCTGTTGCTGGCGGGAAGTCTCACCGCCTGCGGCGAGAGCTCGGCGACTCCGGTCCAGACCGGCTCGGCGGGGAAGGACGACGCGGATCCCGTGGTGATCAACTACGGCATCTCCAGCCCCTGGGACTCCCTGATGCCCTATAACAGCCCCTCCGGCAGCAACTACGCCCGCATGGTGTACGACAAGATCTACGACCGGCTGGGCTATGTCCATGCCGACGGCACGGTCACGCCCCGGGCCGCGGATTCCTGGGAGAGCGCCGATGACGGCATGGCCGCCGTGTTCCATCTGAACGAGAAGGCCGCGTTCCACGACGGCACTCCCGTCACCGCCCAGAACTGGGTGGATACCATCGCCCTGATGACGGACCCCGCCTGCCCCACGCTGGGCCGCTCCGCCTTCGCGGTGCTGGCGGGGACCGATGAGACCGGCGCCGCCGTGGAGGGCGAGGCTCTGGGCGCCGAGGTCCTGGATGACCACACGCTGAAGCTCACCTTCAAGGCCGTCACCACCCCGGAGGACTTCCTGCTGGACAAGAACCGGGAGTTCTATGTCCTGCCCACCCATCTGATGGAGGGCACCGACCCCGCCGACATCATGGACATGGACCTCTGGACCGCGCCGGTCGGCTCCGGTCCCTGCAAGTTCGTCTCTGAGGTGTCCGGGAGCACACTGACGCTGTCGGCCAACGACGACTATCAGCTGGGAGCCCCCGGCTTCGACCAGCTCGTCATGACCGTCATGGAAAAATCCAGCCTCCTGACCGCTGTGATCGCCGGAGACCTGGACTACTACGCCATCGGGGGCAGCGTGTCCGCCGATACCGCATCCGCCGCCGCAGACGCGGGCCTGACCGTGGAAGAGGGCACGGTGCCCAACACCTTCTATGAGCTGATGCTCAACAACGAGTCCATCCCCGACACCAAGATCCGCCGGGCCATCGAGCTGGCGCTGGACAAGGAGCTCCTCAGCCAGCAGACCAGCGGGGACCGCGGCGCTGTGACCGGCACCTCTGTCTTGCCCACCTGCGCCAGCTACGCCGGGGACTACAACGTGTCCTACGATCTTGAGGGGGCCAAGGCCCTGCTGACCGAGGCGGGCTATGACGGCCGGGAGTACAGCTTGGCCTGTTCCTCCAACCGGGCGGGCCTGGCGGCCCTGATCCAGCAGGAGCTGGCCGAGGCCGGCATCTCCATCCGGATCGAGACGGTGGACTCCGCCGCCATGTTCGCCGGCATGACGGACGGCACCTATGACATGGGCATCGCCAGTCATACGCCCTCCGCTCTGCCCCTGTGGTTCGTGGAGAGCCGGTTCACGGAGGACAACAACATCTTCCATGTCCAGGATCTGGCCCCCTATACGGAGCGGATGGAGGCCGTGAAGGCCGAGACCGATCCCGCGGCCCGGACCGAGGCCGTGGCGGCGCTGGAGGAGCTGATGGCTCAGGAGCGGCCCTTCATCCCCCTGTGGTTCGGCACCGGCCTCCACGTCCAGTCCCCCACAGTGAGCGGGATCGACTACACCTCCGCCAGCTTCTCCAATGAGAATGTCTGGGAGTGGTCCAAGCAGTGATGATCTGAGCGCCTCCGGCTGTTCCGCCCCGCAGAGGGCGGGACAGCCAGAGGATGGCCCCGTTGGGAAAACGAAGCGCGGAAGCGTGTGAAAACTCTGACGTTCGGTATTTGCACCGTTTAGAATGAATACCTCCGTAGGATCAGTCAGGATCCATGCTCTCTGGGAGAGGAGAGCCGGAAGTGCAGGAGGGACCTATCATGACACAGTATCTCCGCAAGCGGCTATTGACCGCGATCCCTGTTTTTTTCGGCATCACTCTGCTGGTGTTCCTGTTCCTGGATCTGGGACCGGGCACCATCGCCGACCTCATGGGCGACGGCGGCGCGTTCAGCAGTGCCGACCGGGCGGCCCTGGAGGCCCGGCTGGGCCTAGACCAGCCCTTTCTGGTCCGCTATATGCTCTGGCTCAAGGGGCTCTTCCGGGGGGACCTGGGGGACTCCTACCAGACCGGACTGCCGGTGGCGAGGACCATCGCCCAGCGGGTGGTCCCCTCCCTGATCCTCACCGGGACCGGGGTGGTGACGGCCATCCTGCTGGCCATCCCCCTGGGAGCGGCGGCAGCCTGGAAGCCCCGGTCTGTCTGGGACAAGCTGGCCTCCGGGTGCGCCATGGTGAGCTTCGGCATCCCCGGATTCCTGCTGTGCCTGACCGGAGTGTACATCTTTTCCCTGAAGCTGGGGCTCCTGCCCTCGGCCCGGATGTATACGGCGGGCACCAGCGGAAGCCTGGGGGACCTGCTCCGGCATCTGGTCCTGCCCGCTTCGGTGGTGTGCATCAGCAGCATGGGCGAGCTGGTCAAGCAGACCCGGTCCGCCTGTCTGGAGACGCTTGGGGAGGACTATATCCGCACGGCCTGGGCCAAGGGGCTCCGGGCGCGGGTGGTCATGACCCGACATATGCTCCGGGGCGCCATGATCCCCATCGTGACCACCGTGCTCAGCCACATCCCCCATATCATCGGCGGATCGGTGGTGGTGGAACGGGTGTTCGGCTGGCCTGGCATGGGCAGCCTCATGTTCGCGGCGATCAACAGCCGGGACTTCAGCGTGGTCATGGGCGTCACCACGGTGATCGCCCTGACGGTGCTCTGCACCAACGTCCTGCTGGATCTGGTGTACGGACTGGTGGACCCCCGGGTCCGCCATGGGAGGTACGGCGTATGAGGCGGGGCGGTATGCGCGGCGTGTGGAGCCGCTTCCGCCGGGACAGGCGGGCCATGGCGGGCCTGATCGTCCTGACAGTCGAAGCGGTCTGTGTCCTGCTCCTGCCTATCCTGTTGGGGCTGGAGCCCGATGTGACGGACCGGGCGGCGGGCTTCTGGGCGGTCCCGTCAGCGGCCCACTGGCTGGGCACCGACGACGTGGGCCGGGATCTGCTGGCCCGGCTGATCTGCGGCGGACGGATCTCCCTGCTGGTGGGGTTCGCCGCGGCAGGGATCAGCGTGGCCGTGGGCATCCCGCTGGGCCTGCTGGCAGGCTACTGCCGGGGACCGTGGGAGTTCATCATCATGCGCTGTGCCGATGTGGTCCAGAGCTTCCCCAGCATCGTGCTGGTGCTCTGCCTCGTGTCGGTGGTAGGGGCCTCCGTGTGGAACATCATCCTGGTGATCGGATTCATGGGCTGGACCTCCATCGCCCGGCTGGTCTACGGCAACACCCTCTCCATCCGGGAGAAGGAGTATATCACGGCGGTCCAGGCTCTGGGCGGGAGCACAGCCACTATCCTGCGGCGGAACGTGCTGCCCAACGCGGTGGCCCCGGTGTGGGCCTCTCTGGCCCTGCGGGTGGGCCGGGCGATCCTGTCCGAGTCCAGCCTGAGCTTTTTGGGCGTGGGCATCCGGACGCCGCAGGCCTCCTGGGGCAACATGATCCAGTATGCCACCGACCCGGTGGTGTTCTCCACCCGGCCATGGGTGTGGGTGCCGCCCAGCCTGTGCATCGTGGTGACAGTGTTCTGCCTCCAGTTCATCGGGGACGGCCTCCGGGACGCCATGGATCCCAAGTGGACCAGTCCGGCCGGGATGCCGGAGGCCCCGACAGCCTGTCGTGAGACGCCGGTGGAGCTGGCCCGGGAGATGGAACGGCTCTCGGAGCCGGAGCAGGTCTACGCGGTGCGTGCGGACTGCGCACGGACCCGGCCCCTCTGCTGATCCGAAAATCGGACGAGACGCGAAAACGGCGCGGACATCCAAAAGCGATGTCCGCGCCGTTTCGTCATTCCTCGCCCCGACGGGCGGGGGAGGCACGCAGGGTCCAGAGCGCCAGGATCAGAGCGGTCAGCATACAAAGGGCCTCCAGCCCCATGGTCCAGTACCGGCCGAAAAGCTGGACGGGGAGGGTATATCTCAGGCGGAGATAGACGCAGTAGGAACTGAGGGAGGCGGCCTGACAGAGGACGGCGATGGGGATCTGACGCCGGTCCAGGACGGCCCAGACCAGCGTCACCACGTCGGCCAGGAAGAAGTAGCGCTCATGCATATAGGGGAGCAGGAAGGGGATCCCGAGGGCCAGCACCGCCGCCGGGGCCAGGAGATCTCCACAGGAGAGGCCATCCCGGTGGAAAAACGTCCAGCCCATCATGCCCAGACACAGGAGGAAGGCCAGGGCGATGCCGACGGCAGACAGTCCGCTCCAGGGCTGGGCGCCGTAGGGGAGGAGGGAGAACACGCTGGGGGCGTTGAACGTGAGCGCGGTCTGATACTCTCCGGCCTGGGTCAGATAGACGCCCAGGATGTCCCGGAGCGGCTTGCCCAACAGGAGCGCCGGAAGGATCGTGGCCAGATAGGTCAGGGGGAACACGGTCACGAGCTGAGAGAGTTTCACCCGCCGGGCCAGCCACAGTACGCCCCAGAAGGGGATCAGGAACACGGTCTGGAGCTTGAAGGAGAAGGCGATGGCCAGCAGGGCGATGGAGCCCTTGGGCCGCCCGGACAGGGCGGAGGCCATGGCGTGGAGGACGAGCGCTCCATAAAGGGCGTCGCACTGCCCCCAGTAGGAGCCGTTCAGCACCACTGTGGGCAGGAGGAGCAGGAGCAGGAAGACGGCCAGCGGTCCGGTCCCGGCGCCCGGTCCCTGGATGGCCCGGACCAGACGGAGCCCGCCCCAGGCCAGCACGAGGTCGAAGAGGATGGAGAAGAGCTTGATGGCATAGAGGTCCGGGAAGGGGAGATAGGAGACCGCGGCCATGAAGTAGAGATAGGGGACGTTATAGTCTCCCACCGGCTGGGCGATGGCGCGGAACCCGCCGTTGGCCCGGAAGAAGGCCGCCCACTGGGACAGGAAGTCCTGATAGTCATAGGTCACATGGTCCAGGCACAGGGCACGGAGGAACAGGGCCAGGCCCACCGGCAGGAGGGCGTACAGGAGCGCCCTGGGCGAATGGACGGTCCGGCGGAGGATCCGGAGGGCGGCGGCCGCCAGCAGGAGCAGGCAGAGCCCCACGGCGACCCCGGCGGCGGGACCGCCCAGCGCCAGGCGGCCGCACCGGACCAGCGCCAGGAGCAGGAGCGCCGCGCCGCCTCCGCCGGCGAGCAGGGCAGAGGAGGGGCGGGCAGGAGAGGGATGGCGGAACATGGCGGATGCCTCGCTTTCGATGGACGGATAACAAAAAAAGCCCGGGAACTCCAGGCTTTTCCTACGAAACTGACATTTGACTAAATGGGAACGATCATGGTATAATAGGACGCTATTACGATTGGGTACCTGATCTCGATACGATCCCACGCTATCCATATCATAGCAGGTCCTGTCCGCTTCCGCAAGAGCGGAACGAAACGATTTGCCAACAGCGCCGGGCGTGTCATTCACGGAACGGGGCGGGGCTCTTGTGGAAGATGACAGGATCGAGACCGGATATGTGGACATCCGCGCCGCAAAAGAGGACCGGACCGCCGCGAGGCGGCCCTGACAGGTACGAAAAGTTTGGACGGCTGTCCGAACGACCGCCAGAGGCTATAGGGAAAGGAATGGTCATTCAGAATGGTCACAGACAGGATCAAAGACGTCTACTATGGCAAGACCCTCCGAAAGAGCTTTGCCCGCCACAAGGAGATACTGGAGATGCCGGATCTGCTGGCGATCCAGAAGGAGTCCTATCAGTGGTTCCTGGATAAGGGACTGCGGGACGTCTTCAAGGATGTCTCCTGCATCACCGACTACGCCGGCAACCTGGAGCTGTCCTTCATCGATTACTCCATGGATGAGCCGCCCAAGTACAACGTGGAGGAGTGCAAGGCCCGCGACGCCACGTACGCCGCGCCCATCAAGGTCCGTGTGCGCCTGCGCAACAAGGAGACCGAGGAGATCAAGGAGCAGGAGATCTTCATGGGCGACTTCCCCATCATGACCCAGGGGGGCACCTTCGTGATCAACGGCGCCGAGCGCGTCATCGTTTCCCAGATCGTCCGCTCTCCCGGTATGTACTACACCCGCACCGAGGACAAGGCCGGCAACGTCACCTACGCCACCACCGTCATCCCCTACCGGGGCGCCTGGCTGGAGTATGAGACCGACCTGTCCGACGTGTTCAACGTGCGGATCGACAAGAACCGCAAGCTCCCCATCACCTGCCTGATCCGCGCCATCGGCCCCAAGACCGACGCGGAGATCATCGAGATGTTCGGCGAGGATCCCCGCATCCTGGCCACGCTGGAGAAGGACACCTGCAAGACCTATGAGGAGGCCCTGCTGGAGATCTACCGCAAGCTCCGTCCCGGCGAGCCCCCCACGGTGGACTCCGCCGAGAGCCTGCTGAACGCCCTCTTCTTCGACCCCCGCCGCTACGACGTGTCCGCCGTGGGCCGCTACAAGTTCAACAAGAAGATGGCGATGGGCGCCCGCCTGAGCGGCCAGAAGCTGGCCATGCCCGTGGTGGATCCCGCCACCGGCGAGCTGCTGGCGGAGCCCGGCGAGGTCCTGACCCGCGAGCGCGCCCATGAGCTGGAGGACAAGGGCGTCAACGAGGCCGTGGTGGATGTGGACGGCGTGCAGGTGCGCGTCTTCGGCAACCACATGGTGGATATGTCCAAATTCGTGGACTTCGACCCCGAGGAGTGCGGCGTCAACGAGCGGGTGCGCTACACCGTGCTGATGGAGCTGCTGGACGAGTTCTCCGGCGAGGATCTGAAGGACGCCGTCCGGGAGCGTCTGGACGACCTGATCCCCAAGCACATCATCGTGGACGACATCATGGCGTCCATCAACTACCTGAACGCCCTGGCCTTCGGCATCGGCGCCCCCGATGACATCGACCACCTGGGCAACCGCCGCCTGCGCTGCGTGGGCGAGCTGCTCCAGAACCAGTTCCGGATCGGCTTCTCCCGCATGGAGCGCGTCATCCGTGAGCGCATGACGATCCAGGATCTGGACATCGTGACGCCTCAGTCCCTGATCAACATCCGGCCCGTCACCGCCGCCATCAAGGAGTTCTTCGGCTCCTCCCCTCTGAGCCAGTTCATGGACCAGACCAACCCTCTGGCCGAGCTGACCCACAAGCGCCGCCTGTCCGCTCTGGGCCCCGGCGGTCTGAGCCGTGACCGCGCCTCCTTCGATGTCCGAGACATCCACTACTCCCACTATGGCCGCCTGTGCCCCGTCGAGACCCCCGAAGGTCCCAACATCGGCCTGATCTCCTACCTGTCCGCCTTCGCCCGGGTCAACCGCTTCGGCTTCATCGAGGCCCCCTACCGCAAGGTGGACAAGGAGACCGGCAGGATCACCGACGAGATCCACTATATGACCGCCGACGTGGAGGATGAGTTCACCATCGCCCAGGCCACCGAGCCCATGGACGAGGAGAACCGCTTCACCAACGAGCGCATCACCTGCCGTCACCGCAACGAGATCGTCTCCGTGGCCGCCAATCAGGTGGACTATGTGGACGTGTCTCCCCAGATGATGTTCTCCGTGGCGACCGCTATGATCCCCTTCCTGCAGAACGATGACGCCAACCGCGCCCTGATGGGCGCCAACATGCAGCGTCAGGCCGTGCCTCTGCTGACCACTCAGGCCCCCATCGTGGCCACCGGTCAGGAGTACAAGAACTGCATCGACTCTGAGGTCGCCATCCTGGCCGAGGAGGACGGCGAGGTGGTCAAGGTCTCCGCTCAGTACGTCTCTGTTCGGTACGAGACCCTGGGCCTGAAGGAGTACAAGCTGATCAAGTTCCTCCGCTCCAACCACGGCACCTGCATCAACCAGCGCCCCATCGTCTCCGCCGGCCAGAAGGTCAGCAAGGGCGAGGTCATCGTGGACGGCCCCTCCACCTGCAACGGTGAGATCGGTCTGGGCAAGAACATCCTCATGGGCTTCATGACCTGGGAAGGCTACAACTACGAGGACGCCGTCCTGCTGAACGAGCGCATGGTCAAGGAGGACGTGTTCACCTCCATCCACATCGAGGAGTACGAGACTGAGTCCCGCGACACCAAGCTGGGGCCCGAGGAGATCACCCGGGACATCCCCAACGTGGGCGAGGACGCCCTGAAGGACCTGGACGAGCGCGGCATCATCCGCGTGGGTGCCGAGGTCCGCTCCGGCGACATCCTGGTGGGCAAGGTCACGCCCAAGGGCGAGACCGATCTGACCGCCGAGGAGCGTCTACTCCGGGCCATCTTCGGTGAGAAGGCCCGTGAGGTCCGCGACACCTCTCTGAAGGTGCCCCACGGCGAGCGCGGTATCATCGTGGACGTGAAGGTCTTCACCCGCGAGGCCGGCGACGAGCTGTCCCCCGGCGTCAACGAGGTGGTCCGCGTCTACATCGCCCAGAAGCGCAAGATCTCTGTGGGCGACAAGATGGCCGGCCGCCACGGCAACAAGGGCGTCGTGTCCCGCATCCTGCCCCAGGAGGATATGCCCTTCCTGCCTGACGGCACTCCGCTGGACATCGTCCTGAACCCCCTGGGCGTGCCTTCCCGTATGAACATCGGTCAGGTGCTGGAGGTCCATCTTGGCTACGCCGCCAAGACGCTGGGCTGGAAGGTGGCCACCCCCATCTTCAACGGCGCCGACGAGAAGGACATCGCTGAGACCCTGACTCTGGCCGGCCTGTCCCCCGACGGAAAGAGCTGGCTGTACGACGGCCGTACCGGCGACCGGTTCGACAACCGGGTCACCGTGGGCTACGTCTACTTCCTCAAGCTGCACCATCTGGTGGATGATAAGATCCACGCCCGCTCCACCGGCCCCTACTCCCTGGTCACCCAGCAGCCTCTGGGCGGCAAGGCCCAGTTCGGCGGCCAGCGCTTCGGCGAGATGGAGGTGTGGGCCCTGGAGGCTTACGGCGCGGCCTATACCCTGCAGGAGATCCTGACCGTCAAGTCCGACGATGTGACCGGCCGTGTCCGCACCTATGAGGCCATCGTGAAGGGCCACAACGTGCCCAAGCCCGGCGTGCCCGAGTCCTTCAAGGTCCTGGTGAAGGAGCTCCAGTCCCTGTGTCTGGATATGAAGGTCCTGGACGAGAACGGCAGCGAGATCGAGCTCAAGGAGGACGACGAGGACACCTATCAGCCCGACCGCATCCGTGACGATGACGACTTCTACGGCTATCGTGACGAGAACACCGAGTCTGAGTTCGCGGCCGCCGGCGGCTTCACCTTCAAGGAGAACGACGACGATGACGATCTGGCTGCCGCAGGCACCGAGAGCCAGTCGGATGAGGATACGTTCCTGGACGACCAGGACATCTGAGATAGAGGGAGGAACGATCTAATCTATGAGTTACGCTGAATTCGACGCCATCCAAATCGGCATCGCCTCCCCGGAGAAGATCCGAGAGTGGTCCTACGGCGAGGTCAAGAAGCCGGAGACCATCAACTACCGTACCCTGAAGCCGGAGCGGGACGGCCTGTTCTGTGAGCGCATCTTCGGGCCCACCAAGGACTGGGAGTGCCACTGCGGCAAGTACAAGAAGATCCGCTACAAGGGCAAGATCTGCGACCGCTGCGGCGTCGAGGTCACCCGTGCCAAGGTCCGCCGGGAGCGCATGGGCCACATCGAGCTGGCCGCCCCCGTGTCCCACATCTGGTATTTCAAGGGCATCCCCTCCCGGATGGGTCTGCTGCTGGACATCTCCCCCCGCATCCTGGAGAAGGTCCTCTACTTCGCCAGCTATATCGTCACCGACCCCGGCTTCGCCCCTCTGGCCAAGAACCAGATCCTGTCCGAGAAGGAATACCGGGACATGCGGGAGAAGTATGAGGATGATTTCGACGCCGGCATGGGCGCCGAGGCCATCAAGAAGCTCCTGCAGGACATCGACCTGGAGCAGCTCTCCGAGCAGCTCCGCGCCGAGCTGAAGGACGCCTCCGGCCAGAAGAAGATGCGCATCGTCAAGCGGCTGGAGGTCGTGGACGCCTTCCGCATCTCCGGCAACAAGCCTGAGTGGATGATCATCGACGTACTGCCCGTCATCCCTCCCGAGCTGCGCCCCATGGTGCAGCTGGACGGCGGCCGCTTCGCCACCTCTGATCTGAACGACCTGTACCGCCGGGTCATCAACCGGAACAACCGCCTGAAGCGGCTGATCCAGCTGAATGCCCCTGATATCATCGTCCGCAACGAGAAGCGGATGCTCCAGGAGGCGGTGGACGCCCTGATCGACAACGGCCGCCGCGGCCGTGCCGTCACCGGCGCCAACAACCGCGCCCTCAAGTCCCTGTCCGATATGCTCAAGGGCAAGCAGGGCCGCTTCCGCCAGAACCTGCTGGGCAAGCGCGTGGACTACTCCGGCCGTTCCGTCATCGTGGTCGGCCCTGAGATGAAGATCTACCAGTGCGGCCTGCCCAAGGAGATGGCCATCGAGCTCTTCCGGCCCTTCGTCATGAAGAAGCTTGTGGAGGACGGCGTCGCCAACAACATCAAGTCCGCCAAGAAGATGGTGGACAAGGGCAAGGCGGAGGTCTGGGACGCGCTGGAGTTCGTGATCAAAGAGCACCCCGTCATGCTGAACCGTGCACCTACCCTGCACCGCCTTGGCATCCAGGCCTTCGAGCCGGTGCTGGTGGAGGGCCGTGCCATCAAGCTGCACCCTCTGGTTTGTACCGCCTTCAACGCCGACTTCGACGGCGACCAGATGGCTGTCCACGTCCCCCTGTCCGCCGAGGCCCAGACCGAGGCCCGGGTGCTGATGCTCTCCGCCAACAACCTGCTGCGGCCCCAGGACGGCGGCCCCGTCACGGTGCCGACTCAGGATATGGTGCTGGGCTCCTACTACCTGACCTTCGAGCGCTATGCCCCCCACGCGCCCGAGGAGGTCTATGAGGACGGCGCGGCCGTCAAGGCCGCCTTGGACGAGGGCAAGCTGGCCCCCGCCGATATGGTGTGGGTGAAGCATCCCGGTTCTCTGGACGACATCCCTACCGTGGCCGATGTGGCCGCCAACACCCCCGCCGGCGAGCTGCCCCGGGAGTGCCTGCCCTGCTACGGCAGTGACGACGAGGCCCGCCTGGCCTACGACGAGGGCGAGCTGGAGCTGCATATGCCCATCATGGTCCGCCGCACCGCGGTGGTGGACGGCGTGGAGCACCATAAGATGGTGCGCACCACCGTGGGCCGCCTGATCTTCAACGAGGGCATCCCTCAGGATCTGGGCTTCATGGACCGCACCGATCCCGAGCAGATGTTCGAGCCTGAGATCAACTCCATCACCGGCAAGAAGCAGCTGGGCAAGATCATCGACCGTTGCATCATCAAGCACGGCTTCACCGTGTCCGCCGGCGTGCTGGACGTGATCAAGGCCAAGGGCTACAAGTTCTCCACCCGCGGCTCTCTGACCGTCTCCATCTACGACATGACCATCCCTCAGAAGAAGTACGGCATGATCGCCGACACCGAGAAGGAAGTCGTGAAGATCGAGCGCCAGTACAAGCGCGGCTTCCTGACCAACGACGAGCGCTACCGCCTGGTCGTCAAGGCCTGGGAGCAGACCACTGCCGACGTATCCAAGGCACTGATGGACGGCCTGGACCGCTACAACCCCATCTGGATGATGGCGGACTCCGGCGCCCGTGGTTCCTCCGCCCAGATCCGTCAGCTGGCCGGCATGCGCGGCCTGATGGCCGATACCTCCGGCCGCACCATCGAGATCCCCATCAAGTCCAACTTCCGTGAGGGCCTGTCCGTGCTGGAGTACTTCATCTCCGCCCGAGGCGCCCGAAAGGGCATGGCCGATACGGCCCTGCGTACCGCCGACTCCGGTTACCTGACTCGCCGTCTGGTGGATGTCTCCCAGGAGGTCATCATCCGTGAGCACGACTGCGGTACCGACGACGGTATCATGGTCTCCGAGATCAGCGAGAACGGTCAGGTCATCGAGACCTTCGGCGAGCGCCTGAAGGGCCGCTATCCCGTGGATGACATCTGCAATCCCAAGACCGGCGAGGTGCTGTTCTCCAAGGACCGCATGATGATCCCCGACGACGCCAAGGTCCTGGAGGAGCACGGCATCTTCGAGGTCAAGCTCCGCAGCGTCCTGACCTGCCGCGCCCGGAGCGGCGTGTGTTCCAAGTGCTATGGCATCAACCTGGCCATCGGCGAGCCCGTGGGCGAGGGCGAGGCCGTGGGCATCATCGCGGCCCAGTCCATCGGTGAGCCCGGCACCCAGCTGACCATGCGTACGTTCCACACCGGCGGCGTCGCCGGCGGCGATATCACTCAGGGTCTTCCCCGCGTCGAGGAGCTGTTCGAGTCCCGCCGTCCCAAGAAGATGGCTCAGCTGGCCGAGATCGGCGGCCGGGTCACCATCGAGGAGACCAAGCGGAACGCCATGTGCAACCTCACCATCACGGCCCCCGACGGCGAGACCGTCACCTACCCCCTGCCGTACAGCGCGGGCATCCGCGTCAAGGACGGCGAGACCGTGGAGAAGGGCTTCGCCCTCACCGACGGTGCCCTGTATCCCCAGGACGTCATCCGGATCCGCGGCGTCCATGCGGTGTATGACTATCTGATCCGCGAGGTCCAGAAGCCCTACCGTCAGCAGGGCGTGGATATCAACGACAAGCACATCGAGGTCATCTGCCGCCAGATGATGCGGAAGGTCCGTGTGGAGGACGCCGGCGATTCCACGCTGCTCTCCGGCTCCACCGTGGAGCTCATCGAGTTCGAGGACGCCAAGGCCGCCGTCCAGGCCCGCATCGATGCCGGTGAGACCAACGACGGTCTGGAGCTCCGCCTCCCCACCGCCACCCGCCTGCTGATGGGCATCACCAAGGCCTCTCTGGCCACCGAGTCCTTCCTGTCCGCCGCCTCCTTCCAGGAGACCACCAAGGTCCTGACCGAGGCCGCCATCAAGGGCAAGGTGGACCACCTGCTGGGCCTGAAGGAGAACGTCATCATCGGCAAGCTGATCCCCGCCGGCTCCGGCCTGGCCGCTTATCGCAAGTACGATAAGATCGCCGACGAGGAGCCCGCCGCCGAGGGCGCCTCCGCTCCCATGGAGGACACGGTGGGCGCTCAGCCGGAGGTGGAGGAGCATGAGCCTCCCATGGAGGACGAGATCCTCTCCATCTCTCTGGACGATACCGGAGCGGACGCCTGATCCGGCGCTGGATAAAGTCCCAAGCGGCCCCCAGGAGCGATCCTGGGGGCCGCTTTTCACGTCTTTGTGCGAAAAATGGGGAAAAGCCGGTGAAAAAAGAGCAGTTTTTTTCTTGACGGACCGGAAGTACTATGGTATAATCCCAAATTGCGCAGGTATGCCTGCCATCTATGGAAAGAGTCCCAAAAACGACTCTTTCCCGAACGTTCGACCAGAAGGAGGGGGACGCGATGCTGACAGAGCTGAAGACTGGTTCCAAGGTCGTGGGCGTGAAGCAGACCAAGCGTGCCCTCGGAGACGGGAAGGCCGCACGGGTCTTCCTGGCGGAGGACGCTGATCCCCGCGTGGTCGAGCCGGTGGAGGCCATGTGCGCTGAGCGCGGTATCCCCGTGGTCCGGGTGCCCCATATGAAAGAGCTGGGGAACGCCTGCGGCATCGCGGTGGGCTCCGCTGTGGCCGCGCTCCTGGTTTGATTTTAACGGGGTGATCTTCGGACCATCCGGTTAAAATGATAGAATATGATCGATCAGAAAGGAGGAAACTACTCATGCCTACTTTTAATCAGCTCGTGCGCAAGGGACGCAAGGCTGCGACCTACAAGTCCAACTCTCCCGCCATGCAGTACAGCCTGAACACCCTGAAGAACCGTGAGACCGACCTGCCCTCTCCCCAGAAGCGAGGTGTCTGCACCGCGGTGCGTACGGCGACCCCCAAGAAGCCTAACTCCGCTCTGCGTAAGATCGCCCGTGTGCGTCTGACCAACGGTTACGAGGTCACCGCTTATATCCCCGGTGTCGGTCACAACCTGCAGGAGCACTCTGTGGTCATGATCCGCGGCGGCCGTGTCAAGGACCTGCCCGGCGTTCGTTACCACATCATCCGCGGCACTCTGGATACCCAGGGCGTCAACGGCCGGATGCAGAGCCGTTCCAAGTACGGTGCGAAGCGGCCCAAGGCTGGCAAGGGCGGCGCGAAGAAGTAACTTCGTCCCCCAAACTCACGCGGCATAGCCGCACACTGAACTGCATTGTGCGCTGAGCGCAAGGCAAACCGCCTTGCCGAGCGTTTACCATATAGGGTAGACCTCGGAGAGGCACTGGACAAGCAGGCACTTGTCTTGAACACGGGCCGCAGATCTGCGGTTCGAGTACCTATGAAATCATACTATGAAGGAGGGAAGCAAAGTGCCCAGAAGAGGTAACGTACCCAAGCGGGAGGTTCTGCCCGATCCGCTTTATAACTCCGTCCTGGTGACTAAGCTGGTCAACAGCATCATGCTGGACGGCAAGAAGGGCGTGGCCCAGAAGGTGGTCTACAGCGCGTTCGATATCATCAAGGAGAAGACCGAGAAGGATCCCCTGGAGGTCTTCACCACCGCTCTGGAGAACATCATGCCGTCCCTGGAGGTCAAGGCCCGCCGCGTCGGCGGCGCCACCTACCAGGTGCCTATCGAGGTCCGGCCTGAGCGCCGTCAGACCCTGGGTCTGCGCTGGCTGACCAACTACTCCCGCGCCCGCAGCGAGAAGACCATGAAGGAGCGTCTCGCCGGCGAGATCATGGACGCCGCCAACAACACCGGCTCCGCGGTCAAGAAGCGCGAGGACACCCATAAGATGGCCGAGTCCAATAAGGCCTTCGCCCACTACCGTTGGTAAGGGGGAGGAGAGACTATGCCTAGAAAAGTCGCTCTGGAGAACACCCGCAACATCGGCATCATGGCTCACATCGATGCCGGCAAGACCACTACCACCGAGCGTATCCTGTACTACACCGGCGTCAACTACAAGATCGGTGAGACCCATGATGGTACCGCCACCATGGACTGGATGGCTCAGGAGCAGGAGCGCGGCATCACCATCACTTCCGCCGCCACCACCTGCTATTGGAAGGGTACCAAGAACCAGTTCCCCCAGACCCGTCTGAACATCATCGACACCCCGGGCCACGTGGACTTCACCGTCGAGGTGGAGCGCTCTCTGCGCGTGCTGGACGGTTCCGTGACCGTCCTCTGCGCCAAGGGCGGCGTCGAGCCCCAGTCCGAGACCGTGTGGCGCCAGGCCGATAACTACAAGGTCCCCCGCATGATCTACGTCAACAAGATGGACATCATGGGTGCCGACTTCTACAACGTGCTGCACATGATCCACGACCGTCTGAAGTGCAACGCCGTCCCCATCCAGCTCCCCATCGGCAGCGAGGAGAGCTTCAAGGGCATCATCGACCTGGTGGAGATGGACGCTGACATCTACTATGACGATCTGGGCAAGGATATGCGCGTGGAGGAGATCCCCGCCGACATGATGGAGCTGGCCCAGGAGTACCGGACCAAGCTGATCGACGCCTGCGCCGATCTGAACGATGAGATCATGGAGCTGGCCCTCGAAGAGCAGCCCATCCCCCAGGATCTGATCCGCAAGACCATCCGTCAGGCCACCATCGACAACCACATGGTCCCCGTCACCTGCGGCACCTCTTACAAGAACAAGGGCGTGCAGAAGTTGCTGGACGCCATCGTGGATTATATGCCCTCTCCCGTGGACATCCCCGCCATCGACGGTGTGGACCCCGATACCGGCGAGGAGGACGAGCGTCATGCCGACGACAACGCCCCCTTCTCCGGCCTGGCCTTCAAGATCGCCACGGACCCGTTCGTGGGCCGTCTGTCCTTCGTGCGCGTCTACTCCGGCATCCTGAACACCGGCACCAGCGTGCTCAACTCCACCAAGCATCAGAAGGAGCGCATCGGCCGTATCCTCCAGATGCACGCGAACCATCGCGAGGACATCGAGTGCTGCTACGCCGGCGATATCTGCGCCGTCATCGGCCTGAAGAACACCACCACCGGTGATACCCTGTGTGATGAGAAGGCTCCCATCATCCTGGAGTCCATGGAGTTCCCCGAGCCCGTCATCCGCGTCGCCATCGAGCCCAAGACCAAGGCTGGTCAGGAGAAGATGGGCATCGCGCTGATGAAGCTGGCCGAGGAGGACCCCACCTTCAAGACCTACACCGACGAGGAGACCGGTCAGACCATCATCGCCGGCATGGGCGAGCTCCATCTGGAGATCATCGTGGACCGTCTGCTCCGCGAGTACAAGGTCGAGGCCAACGTGGGCGCACCTCAGGTCGCCTACAAGGAGACCGTCAAGAAGACCGTCGAGCAGGACACCAAGTATGCCCGTCAGTCCGGCGGTAAGGGCCAGTACGGCCACGTCCGCATCACGCTGGAGCCCAACGAGCCCGGCAAGGGTTATGAGTTCCTCAACGAGATCACCGGCGGCGTCATCCCCAAGGAGTATATCCCCGCGGTCGACGCCGGTATCCAGGGCGCCATGCAGGCCGGTATCCTGGCCGGCTACCCCGTCGTGGACGTGAAGGTCCATCTGACCTTCGGCTCCTACCACGAGGTCGACTCCTCCGAGATGGCGTTCAAGATCGCCGGCTCCATGGCCTTCAAGGAGGCCATGCGCAAGGCCAACCCCGTCCTGCTGGAGCCCGTCATGAAGGTCTCCGTCATCGTTCCTGATGAGTACCTGGGCAACGTCATCGGCGACCTGAACGGCCGCCGCGGCATGATCCAGGGCCAGGAGAGCCGTCCCGGCGCCACTCAGATCGACGCTCTGGTGCCTCTGGCCAACATGTTTGGCTACGCCACCGACCTGCGGTCCAGCACTCAGGGCCGCGGCCAGTACTCCATGGAGCCCCACAGCTATGTGGAGATCCCCAAGAGCATCGCCGAGAAGATCATCGCTGAGCGTGGCCGCAAGGACGCCGACTAAGCGAGAACTGAAAAATGAGGTTGCATTTTGTCTCTGCGTGGGATAAAATAGCATCATCATGACACCTTTTTCACCCCTACGAATCGAATTTAAGGAGGATAACCAAACATGGCTAAGCAGAAGTTTGAGCGCACTAAGCCCCATGTCAACATCGGCACCATCGGCCACGTTGACCACGGCAAGACTACCCTGACCGCCGCTATCACCAAGTACCTGGCTCTGAAGGGCCAGGCCCAGTATGAGGACTACTCCGCCATCGATAAGGCTCCTGAGGAGCGCGAGCGCGGCATCACCATCAACACCGCCCACGTCGAGTACGAGACCGACAAGCGTCACTACGCTCACGTCGACTGCCCGGGCCACGCCGACTATATCAAGAACATGATCACCGGCGCTGCTCAGATGGACGGCGCTATCCTGGTCATCGCCGCCACCGACGGCCCCATGGCTCAGACCCGCGAGCACATCCTGCTGGCCCGTCAGGTCGGCGTGCCCGCCATCGTTGTCTTCCTGAACAAGTGCGATCAGGTCGACGACGAGGAGCTGCTGGAGCTGGTCGAGATGGAAGTCCGTGAGATGCTGAGCACCTATGAGTTCCCCGGCGACGAGATCCCCGTGATCAAGGGCTCCGCTCTGAACGCTCTGACCTGCGAGGGCGGCGTGGACGATCCCGACTTCGCCTGCATCAAGGAGCTGATGGATGCCGTCGACGACTATATCCCCACTCCTGCCCGTAACGATGACCTGCCCTTCCTGATGCCCGTCGAGGACGTGTTCACCATCACCGGCCGCGGCACCGTCGCCACCGGTCGTGTGGAGCGCGGCGTCGTGAAGATGGGTGAGGAAGTCGAGATCGTTGGCCTGTCCGACGAGAAGAAGAAGACCACCGTCACCGGCATCGAGATGTTCCGCAAGCTGCTGGACTACGCTGAGGCTGGCGACAACATCGGCACCCTGCTGCGCGGCATCTCCAAGGCCGACGTGGAGCGTGGCCAGGTCCTGTGCAAGCCCGGCTCCATCCATCCCCACACCAAGTTCGTTGGTCAGGTCTACGTCCTGTCCAAGGACGAGGGCGGCCGTCACACCCCCTTCTTCAACAACTATCGTCCTCAGTTCTACTTCCGTACCACCGACGTGACCGGCGTCATCACCCTGCCCGAGGGCACCGAGATGTGCATGCCCGGCGATAACGTCGACATGAAGGTCGAGCTGATCACCCCCATCGCCATCGAGAAGGGCCTGCGCTTCGCTATCCGCGAGGGCGGCCGTACCGTTGGTTCCGGCGTCGTCATCGAGATCGACGAGTAATTTCAAGCCTGCTTGGAGTTATCGAGGCCCCCTGCCGCAAGGCAGGGGGCCTTTTCGCACCCGGATACTAGAAAATGCCCGGACCGTATCTCGCGGTCCGGGCATTTCCGGGTAAAATCAGAGTTCGATATAGTAGGGACAGATGTCCTCATAATGGCCGTCCTTCATCCGGAAGCCGCCGGGGATGACGCCCAGCTGGCGGAAGCCGATCCGCTCGTACAGGTGCCGGGCGTGGATGTTGCTGGCCACCACCGCGTTGAACTGGAGCACCCGGAAGCCGTGCGCCCTGGCCTGGACCAGAGAGTCCAGGACCAGCTTCTCGCCGATGTGGAGGCCCCGGCTCTCCCGGGAGACGGCGTAGCTGGTGTTGGCGATGTGGCCGCACCGTCCCACGTTGTTGGGATGGAGGATATAAAGGCCCAGGATCTGATGCCGCTCCGTGTCCTCGGCCACGCCGCACCAGGTCTGGGCGGCGAAGAAGGGTGCGGCAGTGGTCAGGTCCAGCAGGTCCTCCTGGGGGAAGGCGATGCCGTCCTCCACCACCTGATCCCAGATCGTGGTCATGGCGGGCAGGTCCTGCTCCGTATAGCCGCGGATGATGATGTGTTCCATAGGTCCGATCACGCTTTCTGTGAGATGATGTCTTATTATAGCATCCCGTCCCTGCGGACGCAAACGGTCGGATGCTTGCGCTTTTCGGCGCTTCATGGTACACTATGGAGACCGACTTTTTTGAGAGGAGGAGACGCCAATGCCTGCGGCTTCCATTCCCAGCCCGAGCCCCACCGCCAAGGCGGTGGATGAGATCATCAGCGACGTGGCCGACAGTACCGGCTCGACCGTCAGCGATGCCTTCCAGGAGGTGGCTCAGTCCACCGGCCTGAGCGATGTGCTCAAGGACCTGACCGGCCTGACCCCGGCCCGGCTGATCTCCATCGCCGTGCTGATCCTCTGCTGTATCCTGATCATCAAGGTGGTCCAGCGCTGTGTAGAGAAGCTCCTCCAGCGGGGCACCGTCGAGAAGAGCCTCCACAGCTTCCTGCGGACCAGCATCAACATCGTCCTCTGGTTCCTCTTCGTGCTGATCGTGGCCAGCGCCCTGGGCATCGACGTGACCTCACTGGTGGCCGTCCTGAGCGTAGCCGGCTTGGCCGTCTCCCTGGCGGTGCAGGGGAGCCTGTCCAATCTGGCGGGCGGCATCCAGGTGCTGGTCTCCAAGCCCTTCAAGGTGGGGGACTACATCGAGACCAACAGTGTCTCCGGCACTGTCCGGGAGATCAGTATGTCCCACACGAGGCTGGAGACGCTGGACAACAAGGTGATCTTCGTGCCCAACAGCGAGATCGCCGCCGCCAAGATCATCAACTACAACATGGAGGAGCGCCGCCGGGTGGACCTGACCTTCAGCGCCTCCTATGACGACTCCACGGAAGAGGTGGTGGGCGCGATCCAGGACGTGATCGCCGCCCATCCCAAGGCCCTCCGGGACCCCGCCCCCTTCGTCCGGCTCAGCGACTTCCAGGACAGCGCGGTCGAGTACACCGTGCGGGTCTGGTGCAGGACCGCGGACTACTGGGATCTGCGCTTCGACCTGCTGGAGCAGGTCCGGGACGCCTTCGACCAGAGGGGCATCGAGATGACCTATCCCCACCTGAACGTCCACATGATCGGAGGCGGGAAGCAGGATGGATGACCGTCAGCGGCGGATCATAGCCGGGCTCCAGCTCCTGATCACGGCTCAGACCCTCCAGATCGCGGCGGCCGCCGCCGGGCTCCTGCCCTCTGTCAGCATGATGCTCACCGGAGCCCTGGGCGTGGCCCGCATGTGTGTGGGCCTGACCGGCGCCTCCACTCTGCGGGGGCTGGGCGGCGCCTTCCGGAGCGCCTTCCGGCTGGCCGCGGCCGATGTGCTGGTGGTGTTCGGCGGGTCGATCGCCGCGTCGGTGCTGTCCGTGACGATCGACCTGGCCCTGCTGCCCCTGTTCATCGCGGCGCTGGGCTGTACCACCCAGGTGCTGGGCTTCCTGACCGTGGCCCGGACCTGTGAGGGCGTGTGCGGCCTCCTGCGGGAGCGGGGGGCCGAGGGCCTGTGTGGACAGAGCGTCCAGGTCTATGCCCTTTGTGCCATCAGTGCTCTGGCCGGCATGGCGGCTCAGGTGCTCAGCTTCGTGCCCATGGCGGCGGGCCGTTATCAGTTCGCCGTGACTCTGGCCGATATGATCATGATCGGCGCCGGAGGGGTGTACATCCGCTTCCTCCGCCAGAGCGGGAAGACACTGGCCGTCCGGTGAATGGAACACTGCCGCGCGGGGCTTCCCCGGGCGGCAGTCGTGCTATGAGGACGGTCCCGGCATGGCCAGGCCATGGAGGAATCCCCCCAGATCGGTGGCCAGGATGTCGCCGCCCACCACGGTGTCCCGGTAGAGGAGCAGGTCGGCCTGGACGTCTGTCTCCCCGGTGGGGTAGTTGGTGACGGCATAGGTGTACCGCCGGATCTTCTTCCCGCGGAGGGCGGCCAGATCGAAGCCCTGCTCCGCCTGGAGCTCCACATACTGGGCATAGGTCTCGTCGAACGCCTCCGGGACGCGGAGCTCCTCCACGGCCACGGGCTCCGGGGAGACCTGCCAGCCGTAGGAGGCCAGGTAGGCGATCCGGTCCTCGTTCGTGTGGATGCCGCCGGCGTCCAGCGCGGCAGCGGCCGGGTCCGCGGGAGAGCGCCGCGCGGCGGCGAAGAAGGCCCCGCCGCAGACCGCCGCCGCGGTCAGGAGGGCCAGGAGAGGTGCCCGGCGGAGCCGGGCCGTCCAGATGAACACATACAGCGCCCCTTTCTGCCGGAGCTTATGCGGGGGAGGGGCGTACTATGCCAGACAGAGGAACGAGGAGGACCGAGATATGGAACGGCTGGACAAGATCCTCACCGGAACGGGACGCTGGTCCCGGCGGGAGGTCAAGGAGCTGGTGAAGGCCGGACGGGTGCGGGTCAACGGGGCCGCGGCCCGTTCGCCGGAGGAGAAGTATGACCGGGAGGGGCTGGACCTCCGGGTGGACGGGGAGACGATCTCCGGAGCGCGCTTCGTCTATCTGATGCTCCACAAGCCCGCCGGTCTGGTGTCCGCCACGGAGGACCCCAGACAAAAGACGGTGCTGGAGCTCCTGCCTCCCCATCTGCGGCGGGTGGGCCTCTTCCCGGCGGGACGGCTGGACCGGGACACGGAGGGCCTGCTCCTGCTCACCAACGACGGGGCCCTGGCCCATGACCTGCTCTCCCCGAAGAAGCACGTGGACAAGACCTACTTCGTCCGGGTGGACGGGGCGCTGGACGAGGCGGACTGCGCCGCCTTCGCCTCCGGCATGACTCTGGGGGACGGACTGGAGTGTCTCCCGGCGGGACTGGAGCGGCTGGAGGCCCCGGACGAGGGCATCGTCACCCTCCGGGAGGGGAAATACCACCAGATCAAGCGGATGCTGGCCGCCCGGGGCAAGCCGGTGGTCTATCTGAAGCGGCTGACCATGGGCCCGCTGACCCTGGATCCCACACTGGAGAAGGGGGCCTGGAGGCCACTGACCGGGGAGGAGCGGGCGGCGCTGGAGGCCTGCCGGAGCCTGCGCCGCCCCGGATGAAGACCGGACGTTTCGGCATTTTCCACAAAAAACTTTCTCTGACCTATTGAAAAGAGAAAAAAAAGTCGTTATAATAGAGACCGTATCGAATGATCAGACAAGCGTGCGTGTGGATTTGAGAAGGGTTCCCAACGCAAACAGAGTTTAGGGGGGCATTTGTACATGTCTAGCAGGATTTTTCAAAGTGTGGTTCTCCAGATGAAGGACAGCACCGACCGGCCCATCGGCGTGATCGATTCTGAGGGCACGGTGGTCGCCTGCAATGAGCTCACCTGCATCGGTGAGCGCTGGTCCGGCGTGGTCGAGGCCGTCAACAGCGGCGAGGGCAACATCGTCACCTTCGAGGGCCGGACCTTCAAGACCCTCAGCGGCTGGGGCTCTCAGTTCGATTACGCGGTGTTCGTCCGCGGCGACGACGCCGAGGCCCGGATGCTCTGCTCCATGGCCGTGGTGGCCCTGAACGGCGCCAAGACCTACTATGAGGAGAAGCATGACAAGGCCACCTTCATCAAGAACATCATCTCTGACAACATCCTGCTGGGGGACATCTATGTCCGGGCCAAGGAGCTCCACTTCGTGTCTGAGCTCCCCCGCGCCGTGTTCCTGATCCGTCAGGTGGAGAGCAGCGACGTGGCCGCCATCGACGTGGTGCAGGCCCTCTTCCCCGATAAGCAGACCGACTTCGTCCTCTCCATCAGCGAGACCGACGTGGCCCTCATCAAGCAGCTCCCCGACGGGACCGAGAGCAAGGAGCTCTACAAGATCGCCAAGCAGATCGAGGAGGCCATCACGGAGGAGCTGAACATCAAGGTGGTCATCGGCATCGGCACCATCGTCAGCCACATCCGGGACTTGGCCCGGGCCTATAAGGAGGCTCAGGTGGCCATCGACGTGGGCAAGGTGTTCGATACCGAAAAGTCCATCATCAACTATGAGAACCTGGGCATCGGGCGCCTGATCTATCAGCTGCCCACCACCCTGTGCGAGATGTTCCTCCAGGAGGTCTTCAAGAAGAATCCCATCGACGCGCTGGATCAGGAGACCCTGTTCACCATCAACAAGTTCTTCGAGAACAACCTGAACGTGTCCGAGACCGCCCGGAAGCTCTTCGTCCACCGGAACACGCTGGTGTACCGTCTGGAGAAGATCAAGAAGCTCACCGGTCTGGATCTGCGGGAGTTCGACGACGCCATCACCTTCAAGGTGGCCCTGATGGTCAAGAAGTACCTGGTCTCCCGCGGCATCGACAATTGACAGATATCTCCCTGAATATGGACGATGGACATGCAGGATACAGGACGCGGAAACTGTATTCTGCATGTTTCCGTTCCGGGGACGTCCCATGTGTGTGGACCGGCACCGCTCGATACGCTGGGCCCGGATGCTCGCGGGCCACATCAAGACGCGCGAAAAAGAGGTAGTTATGATCCGTTTCATCGACATCTATAAGTCATACGACAACGGGACCAAGGCCCTGAAGGGCATCTCCATGCGGATCGACGACGGCGAGTTCGTCTTTTTGGTGGGGCCCTCCGGTTCCGGCAAGTCCACGATCATCAAGCTCATCACCGCCGAGGCGGCCCCCACCGAGGGGCGGCTGATGGTCAACGGCTACAACCTGAACACCATCCGTCCCCGGCAGGTGCCCTATATGCGCCGGACCATGGGCGTCATCTTCCAGGACTTCCGGCTCATCGAGAAGAAGAGCATCTATGAGAACCTGGTGTTCGCCATGCGGGCGGTGGGGGCCTCTCCCAAGGAGATCCGCACCCGGATCGCCTATGTGCTGGAGCTGGTGGGGCTGTCCACCAAGGCCGAGCGCCGGCCGGACGAGCTCTCCGGCGGCGAACAGCAGCGCGTGGCCATCGCCCGGGCGCTGGTGAACAACCCCAGCGTCATCATCGCCGACGAGCCCACGGGCAATCTGGACCCCCAGCGGTCCATGGAGATCATGATGCTCCTGGAGAAGATCAACGAGCTGGGCACCACCGTGCTGGTGGTCACCCATGAGAAGGAGCTGGTGGACCGCTTCGCCAAGCGGGTGGTCGCCATCGAGAACGGCCGGATCATCAGTGACGGCGTAGGCGGGTATTACGATAATGAGACGTTTTAATAATTTGGGATATTTCTTCTTGGAGGGCTTCCGGAGCATCTTCACCCACGGGCTCATGTCCTTCGCGGCGGTGTGCATGATCGTGTGCTGTCTGCTGATCATGGGCTCCTTCTCCCTGGTGGCCGTGAACCTGGACGAGATGCTGGGGGACTTCGAGAAGCAGAACGAATTTTTGGCCTACATCGACGAGAGCTGGAGCGACGAACAGGCCAGGGCCCTCCAAAGCCAGATCGAGGCCATCCCCAACGTGTCCACGGTCCAATTCATGAGCCGGGCGGAGGCCATGGAGGAGTTCGCCGCCAAGCAGGAGGAGACGGAGCTCTTCGACAGCCTGCCGGACACCGTCCTGCGGGACCGCTACCGGATCCATGTGGAGAACTTGGACCAGCTCAAGCAGACCGTGGCCCAGGTGGAGGCGGTGGACGGCGTGGTCAAGACCAGCGCCGCCTTCGAGGTGGCGGAGGGCTTCACCGTGGTGCGCAACATCGCCAGCGCCGTGGCCCTGATCCTGGTGGGCATCCTCCTGCTGGTGTCCCTGTTCATCATCACCAACACGATCAAGCTGGCCACCTTCAACCGCCGGGAGGAGATCGCCATCATGAAGATGTGCGGCGCCACCAACGGCTTCGTCCGCTGGCCCTTCGTGTTCGAGGGCATGATCCTGGGTCTGACGGGCTCTCTGGCGGCCTACTTCATCCAGTGGGGCGTCTACGTGCTGATCGGCCGGGCCATCAACACCTCGGACACCATGCAGCTGATCACCATGCTGCCCTTCGAGCAGATGGCCACGCAGGTGCTGGGCGTGTTCCTGGGCACCGGCTTCGTGATCGGCGTGGGTGGCAGCCTCATGGCCATCCGCAAGTTCCTCCAGGTCTAAGGCAAGGAGCGTCTGAATGGGAAACAAGACACAGAAGAAGCTGCGGAAGCAGCCGCCCAAGGGGGAGCGCTGGGACGGCCGCCGGATCCTCACCGCCGTGCTGGCCGTGGTCATGGCCCTGCTCATGATCCTGCCCATGGTATCCATGATCGCCAGCGGCACCGCCAGCGCCGTGACGCAGGCGGATATCGACAAGCTCAAGAAGGCCCAGCAGGCCTCCAAGGACCGTCAGGCCCAGCTGAAGGACCAGCTCAGCGGCCTGAAGGATGACCAGGCCGACGCCATCCAGAAGCGGACCCTCATCCAGCAGCAGCTGGAGGCCATCAGCAGTGAGATCGACAGCATCCAGGGCCAGATCACCTACTATGACGGCCAGATCCAGCAGAAGGAGGCCGAGCGGGTGGAGGCCGTGGCCAAGGAAGAGGCCCAGTACGACCTCTTCTGCCAGCGGGTCCGGGCCATGGAGGAGGACGGTACCGTCTCCTACTGGTCCATCATCTTCCAGGCGGAGAGCTTCACCGACCTGCTGGACCGGATCACCATGGTGGATGAGATCATGGACTACGACCAGGCGGTCATGGACCAGCTGGTGGCCACCCGGAAGCAGATCGAGGCCATCAAGGCCGACCTGGAGACCTCCCGGGCGGAACAGCAGGCCAAGAAGGAGGAGCAGGAGGCCAAGAAGAAAGAACAGCAGGCCAAGCTGTCCGAGGCCCAGGCCCTCCTAGACAAGATCAACGCCGACACGGCAGAGGTCAACCGCCAGCTGGACGCGGAGAGCAAGGCCGCGGCCCAGATCCAGGCGGATATCATCGCCAAGCAGAAGAAGCTGGAGGAGGAGCGGAAGAAGCAGAACATCGTGCTGGACACCGGCGGCGACTATATGTGGCCTCTGCCCGGCTACTATCGTCTGACCTCCGCCTTCGGCTACCGGATCCACCCGATCACCCACAAGGCCCACAGCCATACCGGCATCGACATCCCCGCGCCCGCCGGTACGCCGGTCTACGCGGCCAAGGGCGGGCAGGTGGTCACCTCGGCCCGGCACAGCTCCTATGGCAACTATGTGGTCATCGACCACGGCAATGGCAACTCCACCCTGTATGCCCACATGAGTAGCCGGGCGGTGTCCGAGGGCCAGATCGTGAAGAAGGGCGCCGTGATCGGCTATGTGGGCTCCACAGGCTCCTCCACCGGCAACCACCTGCATCTGGAGGTCCGGGTGAACTACACCCGGACGAACCCGGAGAAATGCTTCCCCGGACTGTACAATTCGTTCGTCCGGGCATATAATTCGTAAGAGACACATACATTCGGAACGAGACTGAGAGGGGAGCGCGGGAACGTGCTCCCCTCTGCGCATCTCCAGGGAGGGACCGATATGGACAAAACGAAGGACGGGCGGCGCTTCCGGGCGCGGGCCTTGGTACTGACGGCAGTGTGCGCCGTGCTGGCGACGCTGGCCCTGCTGGCCGCCGCCGTGTGGCTCGTGTTCGGGAAGGACGGCACGGCGGTGCTGGAGGGCCTCTTCCTGGTCCGGACCCAGTATGTGGGGGACGACGACTCCGCCGCCGTGGCGGACAGCGCCCTCTCCGGGCTGATCGACGGAGTGGGGGACCGCTGGTCTTACTATCTGGATCCGGAGCGCTATCAGGCGGAGCAGACCCGCCGGGAGAACGCCTATGTGGGCATCGGCGTCACGGTGGACTATACCAGCGGGGAGGGCCTGCGGATCCGGTCCGTCACCCCGGGCGGGCCGGCGGAGGCGGCGGGCCTCCAGGCGGACGAGATCATCACCGAGGCGGACGGCGTGTCTCTGGCGGGAGACGCCCGCTATGATGCCACCGACCGGATCGCCGGGGCGGAGGGCACCACCGTGCGCCTCACGGTCAAGGGCACAGACGGCGCCCTCCGGGAGGTGACGGTGGAGCGGAAGAGCATCCACACGGATCCGGTGTCCTATGAGATGCTGGACGGTCGAGTGGGCTATGTGGCCCTGAGCAATTTCTTCCGGGGGAGCGAGGAGGCCGTGAAGGCGGCGGTGGAGGACCTCCAGAGCCAGGGGGCCAGGGCGCTGGTGTTCGATATGCGGAACAACGGCGGCGGCTATCTGGATGAGCTGATCCCCATGCTGGACGATCTCCTGCCCGAGGGGACCATCTTCCAGACTAGGAGCAATGTGGGACGGGTCAAGACCTATGAGTCTGACGCGGACGGTGTGGATCTGCCCATGGCGGTGCTGGTGAACGCCGATACCTACTCCGCCGCCGAGATCTTCGCGGCGGAGCTCCAGGAGAAGGTGGGGGCCGCGGTCGTCGGCGTGCCCACCACCGGGAAGGGCTATTCTCAGATCCTGTTCCCCCTGACCAATGGGGGCGCGGTCGGCCTGTCCACGGCGGAGTACTTCACCGGAGAGGGCGTCAGCCTGATCGGCACCGGCCTGACGCTGGACCGGGAGGTGGCCCTCACGGACGAGGACGCCGCCAAGCAGAAGGCCGGGGTCCTGCCCAAAGAGGAGGATGCCCAGCTCCAGGCGGCACTGGAGCTGTTGCAAAGCTGATATCGTATCGTATAAAATAAAGCTCGATATACAGATAGGTGCGAAAAACATCGCCGGACGCATGGGACAGACCTGTCCCGCATATCCTGTCCCGAGGTGAGGGACATGGTGGGGATAGTCGTGTTGGAGCCGTCCGGAGGCTGGAGGCCCCGACTGGAGGAGGTCCAGATCCGGGGCCTCCGGCTGTATCGGGCCTCCGTGCCGGTGCCGGCCAGACCATCCCCGAAGCGGCTGGAGCGGCGGATCCGCCGGGCCGGACATCTCCTGCGGGAGGCGGGGTGCCGCCGGGTATTGACGGCGGAAGCGTTCTCCGGCTGGCCGGTGTTGGAGGAAGCGGGGCTCCGGCGGGTGGACCCCGGTCCGCTGTGTCAGGCCATGGGTGCGGAGCTGGCCCGGGCCTGGCTGGCGGCCCGGCATATCCCGCCCGGAGAGGCGGTGGTCGCCCTCTGCGGGGATGGGGTGGACGCGCGGCTCTTCGAGGCGGCCCAGACGCTCTGTCCGGAGGTACGGGGGCTGATCCTCCGAGCGGGAGAGCGGGGCCGGGAGCTGGCGGTCTGGTTGGAGGACCGGTATGGACTGCCCGTGCTGGAGGAGGACCGGCGGGCCTGCCTGCGGCTCTGGTATGCCCCGCCGCCGGACCCGCCGGAGGAGCGGGATCTGGTCCTCTGCGGACCGGTCCCGGCACTGGGCGGGCTGTCCCTCCAGCCACCCTTCGATCCGCCGGAGAAGCTGGCTCCGCTCCCCTTGACGGCCCTGCTCTGGGAGGAGGGGCGCCTGGCGCCGGAGGAGCTGAGGATACAGCTTGACAGCACAGGAAAAAGTACATATAATGTAGGGACATGATACGATAGTCTGGAATATCATGAGCCGTTCAGGCTCATTTCTCATGTTTCCGGCAAAAAAGGAAAGGTGTGCACAGCAATGGCAAAAGAGTTCAAGCTGAGCCCTGAGCGCTTCGAGCAGCTGAAAGAGGAGCTCAATTATCTCAAGACGGTCCGCGAGAAGGAAGTGGCCGATCAAATCAAGGAGGCCCGCTCCTTCGGCGACCTGTCCGAGAACAGCGAATATGACGAGGCCAAGAACGAGCAGGGCAAGCTCTACTCCCGGATCGCCGAGGTGGAGAACATCCTGGCCAACTGCACCGTCATCGAGGAGGAGCACAGCGACGACACCTCCATGGTCCGTCTGGGCAGCCGCATCAAGGTCCTGGACAAGGAGTTCGACGAGGAAGTGGAGTATGAGGTCGTGGGCTCTCAGGAGGCCGACCCCATGAACGGTCTGATCTCTGAGGACTCCCCCTTCGGTCGCGCCCTGCTGGGCAAGACCGTGGGCGACGAGGTGGAGGTGGAGGCCCCTGCCGGCACCCTGTACTACAAGATCCTCAGCGTAGAGAAGGCGTAACGAGAGAAAGGCGGAAGCACCACGATGAGTGAAGAAAAGAAGAAGCCCCAGCAGGAGGAGCCCTCTCTGTCCAGCCTCCTCCAGATCCGTCGGGACAAGCTGAAGGAGCTCCAGGACGCGGGGGAGGACCCCTTCCAGCAGACCCGCTTCGACTGGGACGCGACCTCTCAGCAGATCAAAGATCATTTCGACGCCATGGAGGGCAAGCCTGTGAAGGTGGCAGGCCGTCTCATGTCCAAGCGCGGCATGGGCAAGGTCAGCTTCTGCGACCTCCAGGACCGGGACGGTCGGATCCAGCTCTACGCCCGTCAGGACGAGATGGATGAGGCAGTCTATAAGAAGTTCAAGAAGTTCGACATCGGCGACATCGTGGGCGTCGTGGGCGAGGTGTTCCGCACCCAGCGGGGCGAGATGAGCGTTCGGGCCCACGACATCATCCTGCTGAGCAAGTCCCTCCTGCCTTTGCCGGAGAAGTTCCACGGCCTGCAGGACAAGGAGCTCCGCTACCGCCAGCGCTATGTGGACCTGATGGTCAACCCCGAGGTGAAGCGCAACTTCGTCATCCGGGCCCAGTTCATCAAGTTCATGCGCAGCTATCTGGACGACATGGGCTACATCGAGGTGGAGACCCCCGTCCTGAACACCATCGCTGGCGGCGCCGCCGCCCGGCCCTTCGTCACCCATCACAACACCCTGGACATCGATATGTATATGCGCATCGCCACTGAGCTGCCCCTGAAGCGGCTGATCGTGGGCGGCATGGACCGGGTGTATGAGATCGGCCGCATCTTCCGCAACGAGGGCATGGACCCCAAGCACAACCCTGAGTTCACCACCGTGGAGCTCTATCAGGCCTATGCCGACTTCCACACCATGATGGACATCGCCGAGGGCATCCTCTCCGGCGCGGCCCAGGCCATCCACGGCTCCTATGAGGTGGAGTGGCAGGGCGAGCGGATCGACCTGACTCCCGGCTGGCGCCGCCTGACCATGGTGGACGCCGTCAAGGAGTATGTGGGCATCGACTTCGGCGCGATCACCGATGACGCCGAGGCCGTGGCTGCCGCCAAGGGCGCCGGCGTGGAGCTGGCCGACGCGGCGGAGAAGACCTGGGGCAACGCCCTGTACGCCTGCTTCGACCAGAAGGTGGAGGAGAAGCTGATCCAGCCCACCTTCATCACCATGTACCCGGTGGAGGTCAGTCCCCTGACCAAGCGCTCTCCCGCCGACCCCCGGCTCACCGAGCGCTTCGAGCTGTTCATCTGCCACAGTGAGCTGGCCAACGCCTATTCCGAGCTCAACGACCCCATCGACCAGCGCTATCGCTTCGAGAAGCAGGTGGAGCAGCGGGAGCGGGGCGATGACGAGACCGAGATGCTGGATGAGGACTTCCTCACCGCTCTGGAGTACGGCATGCCCCCCACCGGCGGTATGGGCATGGGCATCGACCGCGCGGTCATGCTCCTGACCGGCGCGGACTCTATCCGTGACGTGCTCCTGTTCCCGACGATGAGGCCGCTGGACGCCCCCAAGAAGGACGCCAAGGCTCCGGCCGCCGCTGTGTCCGCTCCTGAGGAGACGATCGACTTCTCCAAGGTGCAGATCGAGCCCCTGTTCCAGGACTTCGTGGACTTCGAGACCTTCTCCAAGTCCGACTTCCGGGCGGTGAAGATCCTGGCCTGTGAAGCGGTGAAGAAGTCCAAGAAGCTGCTGAAGTTCACTCTGGACGACGGCGAGCGCACGGATCGCGTGATTTTGAGCGGCATCCATGAATATTATGAGCCGGAAGAGCTGGTGGGCAAGACGGCCATCGCCATCGTGAACCTGCCCCCCAGAAAGATGATGGGCATCGACTCCTGCGGTATGCTGATCTCCGCCGTCCACAGCGAGGAGGGTGAGGAGCGCCTCCATCTGCTGATGGTGGATCCCCATATCCCCGCTGGTGCGAAGCTGTACTAAGAGACCGGATATCGGACGCCCCGCTCTGTGGAAACGCAGGGTGGGGCGTTCGTTCGTCCAGATCGGTCCCGCCCCGCCGATTTCCGGCGACCGCTTGCAAAACACGGGACGGTTCGCTATAATGGATAGCCGTATCGGGCCCATCCTGACCGATGGAGCGCCGGAGCGGCCGGAGGGCCGCGGGAGGAGGGACCTATGGAGACGATCACGAGCCGCCAGAACCCGCTGTGCGTCCACATCCGAAAGCTGGGCGCCGAGCGGAAGTACCGCCGGAGCCAGGGACAGTTCCTCTGTGAGGGGGACAAGCTGGTGGAGGAGGCCCTACGCTGGGACGGCGGGGTGGAGGTCCTGCTCTGTGCCGGGGAGACCGAGCCGCCGGAGGGCGTCCCTCAGGGCGTCCGGCTGGTCCGGGTGCCGGAGGCGCTGATGAAGAGCCTATCCACCGTGGAGACGCCTCAGCACCGGCTGGCGGTGTGCCGCCGGAAGGACCGGACGCCGCCGGAGCCTCTGCCCGCCGGGAGCTATCTGGTGCTGGACGGGGTCCAGGATCCGGGCAATGTGGGCACCATCTGGCGGACTGCGGACGCTTTGGGGGCCGAGGGGCTGTTCCTGCTGAACGGGTGTGCGGACCCCTTCTCGCCCAAGGTGGTGCGCTCCACCATGGGGGCCTGTTTCCGCATGCCCGTCTGGGAGACGGACTTGGAGGGCCTGTGCCGGAGGTTGGAGGAGAGCGGCATCCCCCTGTATGCCACGGCTCTCCGGACAGACACGGCGGATGTGCGGCACATCGGCCTGCGCCCCGCCGCCGTGGTGATCGGCAGTGAGGGACGGGGCGTGTCGGCTCCGGTGCTGGAGCGGTGCGCCCAGACCATCCGCATCCCCATGCGGGAGCGGTGCGAGTCCCTGAACGCGGCGGCGGCCGCCGCGGTGGTCCTCTGGGAGATGGCCCGGGGCTTGTGAGCCCCAGATGCAGACAGAGCGATATAGATATAGAGGAGTGATGATCGGATGTCCACGCTGACCTACTGGCTGTGGCTGACCACCCGGCCCTCGCTGAAGCCCGGAGAGGCCGCCCGTCTGGCGGACCGCTTTGGCGGTCCGGAAAAGGTCTATTTCGCTGACCCGGCGGAGTATGAGCTGGCCGGCCTGTCCGCCCCGCTCCGGGAGGAGCTGGCCGCCAAGGAACTGGACTGGCCGGAGCGGATCCTGGAGGACTGCGCCCGTCTTGGCATCCGCATCCTCACGATCCAGGACGCGGAGTACCCGGAGCGCCTGCGGCAGATCGACACGCCGCCGGCCCTCCTCTACGTGAAGGGGCGGGCGATCCCCTTCGACGAGCTGGTGACGATCGGAGTGGTGGGCTCCCGGAACGCCACGCCCTACGGCAAGCGCATCGCCGAGGAGTTGGGCCGGGACCTGGCCCTCCGGGGCGCGGTGCTGGTGTCCGGCATCGCCCAGGGGCTGGACTCCACGGCTCTGCGCAGCGCCATCGAGGCCGGCGGCACCGTCTGCTCCGTCCTGGGCGGCGGCATCGACCGGGTGTATCCGGTCACCAGCGAGGATCTGTTTCGGATCGTCCCCCAGGTGGGGGCCCTCATCAGCGAGTATCCCCCGGGGACCGAGCCCGAGGGCTGGCACTTCCCAGTGCGCAACCGGCTGATCAGCGGCCTGAGCCTGGGCGTGGCGGCGGTGCAGGCCGGCGAACGGAGCGGGACCCTCATCACCGCCCGCACGGCATTGGATCAGAACCGGGACGTGTTCGCCTTCCCCGGCCCTGCAGGCAAGCGGTCCTGCGCCGGCACCAACCTGCTCATCCAGCGGGGCGAGGCCAAGCTGATCCAGTCGGCGGAGGACATCCTGGTGGAGTATGAGGGCCTCTATCCCGGACGGCTGACCGATCCGGACCGGGAGGGGACGCTCCTGACGGACGAACCTCCGCAGGCGGCTCCGCCCAGACGGGGGACCGCCGCCTCCCGACCGCTCCCGGTCCGTCCCCAGCGGCCGCCGGAGCCGGAAAAGGCGGTTGACAAGCCGGAGGGAAGGGCTTATAGTACGTTCAAAGACCAGAACGAGGGGTTTACGGAGGACGAGAAGCAGATCCTCCTGACCTTGGGTGAGCGGACTCTCCGTCCGGACGATCTGGTGGAGGAGACCGGCCTGACCGCCAGTCAGGTGCTGACGGCCCTGACCATGCTGACCATGCGCGGCTTCCTGAAGGAGGAGCCGGGCAACCGGTTCTTGGCACCCCTGATCTTCCGGGAGGAAGCCCCGGAGGAGTGACATCATAGAAGAGCGTACCTGAACATCGGCAGACCGGCCCCGCGGCGGCCTGCCGACGATCAGATCCGCTCTGCCGCCTGGATACAGGCGCGCCCGCGTGAGACGGGCAGGAACGGGACCTCGGGTCCCGCATATTTGGAGGTAGGAACGTGGCGAAAACTGATCTCGTGATCGTGGAGTCCCCCGCCAAGGCCAAGACCATCGGGAAATATCTGGGTCCCGGCTATCAGGTGAAGGCGTCCATGGGACATGTGCGCGATCTTCCGAAAAGCAAGCTGGGCGTGGACGTGGAACACGGCTTCGCCTTGGATTATCAGCCGATCAAGGGCAAGGAGGAGGTCATCGAGGACCTCCAGAGCGCGGCGAAGAAGAGCGCGAAAGTGTTCCTCGCCACCGACCCGGACCGGGAGGGCGAGGCCATCTCCTGGCATCTGAAGGAGCTTTTGGGCATCCCGGACGACAAGACCTACCGGGTGACGTTCAATGAGATCACCAAGAAGGTGGTCAACGAGTCCATCGCGGCCCCCCGGGCCATCGACCAGAACCTGGTGGATGCCCAGCAGGCCCGCCGGGTGCTGGACCGTCTGGTGGGTTATCAGATCTCCCCGCTCCTGTGGAAGAAGATCCGCCGGGGCCTGAGCGCCGGCCGGGTCCAGTCCGTGGCCACCCGTCTGGTGGCCGAGCGGGAGGCCGAGATCCGGGCCTTCGTCCCCGAGGAGTACTGGTCCCTGGACGTGGATCTGGAGCGGATCGCCCCCAACACGGGGGCCTTCAAGGCGTCCTTCTACGGGAAGGAGAAAAAGGTGGAGCTCCACAGCGAGGCGGAGGTCCAGGCTGTGGTGGCCGACATCCAGGGGGCCCCCTTCACCGTGCTGGGCGTGAAGCGGCAGGACAAGCAGCGCAATCCCGCGCCCCCCTTCACCACCTCCACCCTCCAGCAGGAGGCCAGCCGCAAGCTGAACATGACGCCCCGGCGTACCATGTCCATCGCCCAGCAGCTCTATGAGGGCGTGGATATCGAGGGCGAGGGCACCGTGGGCCTCATCACCTATATGCGTACCGATTCCCTGCGCCTCTCTGACGAGGCCACGGCGGCGGCCAAGGATATGATCCTGGGCCGCTACGGGCAGGACTACTATCCCGGAAAGCCCCGGGTGTTCAAGACCAAGTCCGGCGCTCAGGACGCCCACGAGGCCATCCGGCCCTCTGACGTGCGCCTGACCCCGGAGCAGGTGCGGAAGGACCTGACCAGTGAGCAGTACCGGCTCTACAAGCTGATCTGGAGCCGGTTCCTGGCCTGTCAGATGGCCCCCGCCATGTATGACAGCGTGTCCATCGACGTGGAGAGCGCCGGCTGGCGCTTCCGGGCCAACCACTCTGCCCTGAAATTCTCCGGCTACACCGCCGTGTATGTGGAGGGGAAGGATGAGGACGACGAGGTCCTGCGCCAGTCGCCCCTGCCCGACCTGAAGGAGGGCGAGCCCCTGACCCTCCTCCGGAACGAGCCGGGCCAGCACTTCACCCAGCCCCCCAGCCGCTATACTGAGGCCACCCTCATCAAGGCGCTGGAGGAGAAGGGGATCGGTCGTCCCTCCACCTATGCCCCCACCATCTCCACCATCCTGGACCGGGAGTATGTGGTCAAGGAGGGCAAGAACCTCCGTACCACCCCTCTGGGCGAGGTGGTCAACGACCTGATGAAGGAGAAGTTCCCCGACATCGTGGACACCGCCTTCACCGCCCGGATGGAGGAGCAGCTGGACGAGGTGGAAGAGGGCAAGGAGGACTGGAAGCAGGTCCTGGGCGGCTTCTACGGCGGCTTCGAGAAGGAGCTGGAGGCCGCCTCTCAGGACACGGAGCGCATCAAGGTCCCCGACGAGGTGTCCGATGTGATCTGCCCCCTGTGCGGCCGGAACCTGGTGTTCAAGTCGGGCCGCTTCGGCCGGTTCCTGGCCTGCCCCGGCTGGCCGGACTGCCCCCACACCCAGCCCATCGTGATCGAGATGCCCGGCCGGTGCCCCAAGTGCGGCGGAAAGATCCTGAAAAAGACCTCCAAGCGGGGCTATGCCTACTACGGCTGTGAGAACAACTCCAACAAGGACGAGAGCAAGCGGTGCGACTTCATGACCTGGGACGTGCCCGTGAAGGACAACTGCCCTGAGTGCGGCCACACCCTGTTCAAGAAGTCCGGCCGGGGCTTCAAGAAGCCCTTCTGCATCAACCCGGAGTGTCCCAACTTCCTGCCCGAGGACCAGCGGGGCTATAAGAAAAAGACCGCTGAGAACGCCGACCCCGCTCAGGGCGTGCCCCCTGAGGAGGAGAAGAAGCCCGCGAAGAAGGCTGCCGCCAAAAAGACGGCCTCCACGGCCAAGAAGGCTCCGGCCAAAAAAGCGGACTCCACCGCGAAAAAGACTCCGGCCAAGAAGCCGGCAGCGGCCAAAAAGACGGCTTCTGCCACGAAAAAGACCACGGCCGCCAAAAAGACGGCGGCGAAAAAGACGACGAAAAAGACCGACGCGGAGTAAGCGCTCCCGCCGGATGAAGGAGCATCCATGGAACCTGTGATCGTGATCGGCGCCGGCCTCGCGGGCTGTGAGGCCGCATGGCAGCTGGCCCAGCGGGGCATCCCCGTGATCCTGCGGGAGATGAAGCCCGCCCAAAAGACCCCCGCCCACCACTCCGATGACTTCGGAGAGCTGGTGTGCTCCAACTCCCTGCGCTCCGACCAGCTGGAGAACGCGGTGGGGCTCCTGAAGGAGGAGCTCCGCCGGATGAGCTCCCTGATCCTCCAGTGTGCCGATGAGCACCGGGTGGAGGCCGGCGGAGCCCTGGCGGTGGACCGCCACGCCTTCTCTCGCGCCGTCACGGAGAAGATCCAGGGCCATCCGCTCATCACGGTAGAGCCCGGCGAGGTCACGGAGATCCCTGCGGAGGGGAACGTGATCGTGGCCTCCGGTCCTCTGACCTCCGAGGCCCTGAGCCGGGGCATCCGGGCGTTCTTCCCGGAGAGCCGCTACCTGAACTTCTATGACGCGGCGGCCCCTCTGGTCACCTTCGAGAGCGTGGACATGGAGTCGGCCTGGTTCGCCTCCCGCTATGACCGGGGCACCCCGGACTACATCAACTGTCCCATGACCGAGGAGGAGTACGACGCCTTCTGGACCGAGCTCTGCGCCGCCCAGGAGGCGGAGGTCCACGGCTTCGAGGACAAGCACGTGTTCGAGGGCTGCATGCCTGTGGAGGTCATGGCCCGGCGGGGCAGGCAGACCCTCTGCTATGGTCCCCTCAAGCCCCGGGGCCTCAAGGATCCCAAGACCGGGAAGGAGCCCTATGCGGTGGTCCAGCTCCGCAAGGACAACGCCGAAGGGTCCATCTACAACATCGTGGGCTTCCAGACCCACCTGAAGTGGCCGGAGCAGAAGCGGGTGTTCTCCATGATCCCGGCCCTGCGGGAGGCGGAGTTCGTGCGCTACGGCGTCATGCATCGGAACACCTATCTGGACTCCCCCCGGATGCTGGACCGGTACTACCGGGCGAAGCACGACCCCCGGGTGTGCTTCGCCGGACAGATCACCGGCGTGGAGGGCTATGTGGAGTCCACTGCCTCCGGTTTCTTGGCGGCGGTGGAGCTGGCCCGCCGGCTCCAGGGGAAGGCTCCGGTGGACTTCCCCCAGGAGACCGCCGTGGGGGCTCTGGCCCTCTATGTGAGCAACGAGACCGTCACTGACTTCCAGCCCATGAACGTGAATTTCGGCATCATCCCGCCTCTGGGCTATAAGGTCAAGGGCAAGCGGAACAAGAACGCGGAGCTCAGCCGCCGCTCTCTGGAGCGCCTGGCGGAGCTGGAGGTCTGATCGGCCCGCCGCTGGGAAAGGAAAGAAGGAACTGCTTATGAAGATCATCGTGGACGCCATGGGCGGCGACAATGCGCCGGCCTCGAACGTGAAGGGCGCTCTGGCCGCCGTGAAGGAGCAAGGCGTCGAGGTCGTCCTGGTGGGCCGGGGCGAGGAGATCATGAAGGTCCTGGCCGATGAGGGGCTCAAGGAGCCCCCTGCCGGGGTGGAGATCGTCCACGCCTCCGAGGTGGTGGAGATCTGCGACGATCCGGCCACCGCCTTCCGGGAGAAGAAGGACTCCTCCCTGACCGTGGGCCTGGAGATGCTCAAGGCGGGGAAGGGCGACGCCTTCGTCTCCGCCGGGAGCACCGGCGCCCTGCTGGCCGGCGCCACCCTGGTCGTGAAGCGGATCCGGGGCATCCGCCGGGCCGCCATGGCCCCCGTGGTGCCCACCGGGAACGGCGGGGCCGTGCTGATCGACTGCGGCGCCACCGCCGAGTGTACCCCCGAGTATCTGCTCCAGTTCGCCTTCATGGGCTCCTACTATGCCGAGCACGTGCTGGGCCGCCCGGAGCCCCGGGTGGGCCTGCTGAACATCGGTGCGGAGCCCTCCAAGGGCACCGACCTCCAGCGCAAGACCTATGAGCTCCTCCAGAAGGCCGGGGACGAGGGCCGCATCCATTTCGTGGGCAATGTGGAGGGCAAGGAGGCCGTCTACGGCACGGTGGACGTGATCGTGTCCGACGGCTACTCCGGCAATATCTTCCTCAAGACCATGGAGGGCACCGGCGGCTTCCTGGCCAAGCGGCTCAAGGAGATGTTCAAGAAGAACGCCCTCACCAAGCTGGCGGCGGTGCTGGTCTCCGGCGGCCTGAAGGACTTCAAGAAGATCCTGGACGCCGGCGAGGTGGGCGGCACTCCCTTCATCGGCATCTCCAAGCCGGTGATCAAGGCCCACGGCTCCTCGGATGCCTACGCCATCAAGAACGCCGTGCGGCAGGCGGCCCGCTTCGCCTCCTCCGGCATCATCGAGGACATCACCGAGAACGTGGAGCATATGCGCCTGCCAGTCATGACCAAAAAAGAAGAGGCCTGATCGTGTAAGGACACGATTTTCCGCAGAGACGGGAAAATATGCCGCGCCCTATTGACAGAGCGCATCTTCTTGCCTATTATTTTAGTGCGATCACCCGGCCCGGATCCCGGGCCATAGATGATAGGAGAAGATAGAAATGATTTTTGAGAAGATCGTTGCGCTGCTGTCTGAGCAGCTGGGCGTGGACCCGGAGAACATCACCATGGACACCTCCTTCGAGGAGCTGGGCGCCGACTCCGTGGACGTGGTGGACCTGACCATGGCGGTGGAGGAGTCCTTCGGCCTGGAGGACCTGGCGGATGAGAACCTGTCCGGCATGACCACCGTGGGCGACTTCGTCCGCTTCCTGCAGACCAAGCTGGACTGAGACCGAACACGAACTGTCTGGAAAGCCCCGCTTCGGCGGGGCTTCCTCAGCGTGTCGAACCAGTTCGACACGCTTCTCAGAAATACAAGCATTTCTTCGATAGGATGCAGGCCGCCGCGCGCACTCGCTGTGCTCGCATGGTTGCAGCCTGAGAAGCGTTTTTTCTGAGGCACATGTCCTCAGAAAAAACGCCTTACATCTGATCCCGTCACCTGCGGGTGACGGAACTCTGCGAGGCTCATACATCGTTCGACGGAAGAAATGACTTTTTTGACAGTCTGAAGCCCCGCTTCGGCGGGGCTTCCTGTTTGAGACGATCAAAGGAGGAACATCATCATGCAGCACCTGGAAGAGATCCTGGGCTATACGTTTCGGGACCGTTCTCTGCTGGAGAACGCGCTGACCCACAGCTCCTACGCCAACGAGAACCGGTCCCGGGGCTGTCAGAGCAACGAGCGGCTGGAGTTCCTGGGGGACTCCGTGCTGGGCATGGTGACGGCCGATTTCCTGTACCGCACCCATCCCGACCTGCCCGAGGGCGACCTGACCCGCACCCGGGCGGCCCTGGTGTGCGAGGAGAGCCTGGTGGAGGTGGCTCGGACCTGGGGCCTGGGCGAATACCTGAAGCTGGGCAAGGGCGAGAACGCCGGCGGCGGCCGGAAGCGCCCCTCCATCCAGGCCGACGCGGTGGAGGCTGTGCTGGCGGCGGTCTATCTGGACGGAGGCATCGGCTCCGCCCGGAAGATCATCCAGACCTTCATCCTGGACAAAGAGGCGGAGAAGGCCCACAGCCGGGACTACAAGACCGCGCTCCAGGAGCTGGTCCAGCGGGAGAGCGGACAGGTGCTCCAGTACCGGCTCACCGGTTCCAGCGGACCGGACCACGCCAAGGTGTTCCTGGTGGAGGTGGATCTGAACGGGACCACCGTGGGCCAGGGCGAGGGCCACAGCAAGAAAGAGGCGGAGCAGAACGCCGCCAGGGCCGCGATCCAGCACCTGACCGCCGGCAAGTGACGGAACGAGATACGGGACCGTCCCACAGAGGGGCGGCCCCGTATCTTTTTGTCCGGACGGGCTGGAACTTCACCGAAAGGGTTTGCAAGGGGCGGAGAGAGTTGATATAATGATATATCACCCCTTTGTCCCGCCGGGACAGAGAGACAGAACGAGACGCGAGGTGACAGGATGTTCCTGAAAGCGCTTGAGATCCAGGGCTTCAAATCCTTTCCCGACAAGACCGTGCTCACCTTCGGGGAGGATATCACCGCCATCGTGGGACCGAACGGCTCAGGGAAGTCCAACCTCTCGGACGCGGTGCGCTGGGTCATGGGCGAGCAGTCCAGCCGGGCCCTCCGGGGCGGGAAGATGGAGGACGTGATCTTCGGCGGCACCGAGAAGCGCCGCCAGCTGGGCTTCGCCGAGGTGAGTCTGGTGCTGGAGGACCCCGACCATCAGCTGGGCCAGCCGGAGGACGAAGTCCGGGTCACCCGCCGCTACTACCGCTCCGGAGAGAGCGAATACTACATCAACCGGCACACCGTCCGGCTCAAGGACGTGAACGAGCTCTTCATGGACACCGGCCTGGGCCGGGAGGGCTACTCCATCATCGGGCAGGGCCGGATCGACGAGATCCTGTCCGTCAAGAGCGCCGACCGTCGGGAGGTCTTTGAAGAGGCCGCCGGCATCTCCCGCTTCCGCCACCGGAAGGAGGAGGCCGAGCGCCGGCTGGAGCGCACCGAGGAGAACCTGGTCCGCATCCGGGACAAGATCGACGAGCTGGAATTGCAGGTGGAGCCCCTCCGCCAGCAGGCGGAGAAGGCCAAAAAGTTCCTCCTCTGCCGGGACGAGATGCGGGGGCTGGAGATCTCCCTCTGGCTGGAACAGCTGGACCGGCTCCGCACCGAGGCCCTGCGCACCACGTCTGAGCACGAGCGGGCCGTCCGCCGGAAGGAGGAAGCCGCCAGGGCGCAGGAGGACCTGTACGCCAAGGCCGAGGCCCTGGGAGCTAGGATGCGGGAGAAGGATGTGGAGGCCGAGGGCATCCGCTTCACCATGATGCAGCGGCAGGCCGACGCCAACGGACTGGAGAGCGCCGTGGCCGTCCTCCGCAGCAGCATCCGGCATAACACCGACAACGCCGGGCGCATCCGGCGGGAGCTGGAACAGCAGGAGGGCCGGGAGGGCTCTCTGGACGAGCAGATCCGGAGCCGGAAGGACCGGCTGGCGGCCATCGCCGCCGAGACGGCGGACATCCGGACGGCCCTGACGGAGCAGGAGCAGGAGGCCGTCCGCCTGTCCGGTCAGGCGGGAGAGCTGGACGGCCAGCTCCAGGAGCTCCGCCGGAAGGCCGAGCTGGACACCGCCTCCGCCGCGGAGGCCAAGGCCCTGCTGTCCGCGCTGGCGGCGGCGGCCCAGGAGCTGCTGGACCGGGACGAGGCCATCCGCCGCTCCATCGCCGAGGAGGAGGAGTCCATCCGGGCGCTGGAGACCGAGGCCGCCGGGGCCCAGGCCGAGCTGGACAAGGCCCGGGAGGGCCGGGACGCCCTGCGCAACATCATCCAGGGCTATGGCCTGCGGGTCAGGACCCGGAGCGACAAGGCCGACAAGGCGGAACAACTCCGCCGGGACCTGGAGGTGGAGGACCGGAGCCTCACCGCCCGGATCCGGATGCTCCGGGAGCTGGAAAAGTCCTATGAGGGCTTCCAAAAGGCGGTGAAGCTGGTCATGGGCGAGGCCGGCCGGGACCGGCTCCGGGGCATCCGGGGCCCGGTGGCCAGCCTGATCCGGGTGCCGGATCCCTGGGCCGTGGCCATCGAGACCGCTCTGGGCGGGGCCATGCAGCACCTGGTGGTGGAGCGGCAGGAGGATGGCAAGGCCGCCATCCAGTGGCTCAAGCGCCGGGACGGCGGACGGGCCACCTTCCTGCCCATGGACGCGGTGCGGCCCTCAGACTTCCGGGACAAGGCCGTGGCGCAGGAGCCCGGCTTCGTGGGCATGGGCGACGCGCTGGTGTCCTTCGAGGCGGAGTACGGCCGCATCTTCTCCAACCTGCTGGGCCGGACCGTGGTGGCGGAGGACATGGACGCCGCCATCGCCATGGCCCGGAAGTACGGCCACCGCTTCAAGATCGTCACGCTGGACGGACAGGTGCTCAACCCCGGCGGCTCCATGACGGGCGGCTCGGCGAGCCGGTCCGCCGGCATCCTCAGCCGGGCCAACGAGCTGGAGCGTCTGGACCGGCAGGCCGCCGGCCTGTCCCAAAAGCTGGAGGAGGCCTCCCATGCCGCCGCCGAGGCGGCCCGGGAGGCGGCCAAGGCCCGCTATGAGCTGGAGACCGCTCAGGGCCAGGTCCGCCAGCACGAGGACGCCATCCTCCAGCTGGAGGAGCGCCGCGCCCGGCAGGAGGAGCGGCTGAGGGAGCTCCGGACCCGCCGGGACGAGCAGAGGGAAGAGCTCTCCCAGCTCTCCCAGCGGCAGGAGCAGACCGAGAACGACACCGGGAAGGCCCGGGCGCGCATCGAGGCCCTGGAGGGCTCCGCCGCCGCCCTGCGGGCCGAGGCCCAGGGCAAGGAGGCGGGCCAGCAGTCCTTCCGGGAGAAGATGGAGCTCCTCCAGACTGCCCTCCACGAGGGGAAGGCCCGTCTGGCCGCCCTGTCTGCCGAGAAGGAGACCACGGCGGACAGCCTGGAGGAGCTGGAGGCCCTGCGGCAGGATCTGGCCGGGGACCGGCTCCAGCAGACCGCCCTGCTGGCGGAGTTCGACGAGAAGAACGCCGGGCTGGAGCGGGAGATCCGGGAGAAGGAGGATCGGCTCTGTGCCATCCGCGCCGAGGCCAAGGACCGCGAGGAGGACATCGCCCGCCTGAACCGGGAGAAGCTGGACCTGGAGGCCCAGCGCAACCAGGCCGACAAGGACAGCCGGGAGCAGAACGCCGTCCTGCTGGAGCTGGAGCGCTCCGCGGCGGCGCTGGAGCAGAAGAAGCAGACCCAGGCCATGGAGGAGAAGAACCTGCTGGACAAGCTGTGGGAGACCTACGAGCTGACCCATCAGGCGGCCCTCCGCCAGCGGGTGGCGCTGGAGAGCGTCTCTCAGGCACAGCGCCGGGTGGCGGAACTCAAGCGGACCATCTCCGGACTGGGCAACATCAATCTGGACGCCATCGAGGAGTTCCAGCGGGTGAACGAGCGCTACACCTATCTGACCGACCAGCGGGACGACGTGGAGAAGGCCAAGAAGGAACTGGGCGGCATCATCGCCGCCATCACCGACGAGATGAAGCGCATCTTCGGCGAGGAGTTCGCCAAGCTCAACGAGGTGTTCCAGTCCACCTTCAAGGAGCTCTTCGGCGGGGGACACGCCTCGCTGGAGCTGGAGGATGAGGACGACATCCTCAACTGCGGCATCGAGATCCGGGTCCAGCCCCCGGGCAAGGCCCTGAAGATCCTGACCCTGCTCTCCGGCGGGGAGAAGGCCTTCGTGGCCATCGCCCTCTACTTCGCCATCCTGAAGGTGCGGCCCACCCCCTTCTGCGTCATGGACGAGATCGAGGCCGCTCTGGACGACGCCAACGTGAGCCGCTATGCCCACTACCTGCGCCGGATGGCGGACAAGACCCAGTTCATCGTCATCACCCACCGCCGGGGCACCATGGAGGAGGCCGACGTGCTCTACGGCGTCACCATGCAGGAGCGGGGCGTCAGCCGCGTCCTCACCATCGACCTGAACCGGGCCGAGCGGGAGTTGGGGCTCAAGGCCGATTGACCGGGAACTTTGACACGGCTTCGGCCGTCTATCCAGGAAGGAGCGATCCAAAGCATGGACTACAAGAAAGCGTGGAACTGGTCCAACGCGCTGACGGCGCTGGGCGTATTCGGCCTCATGCTGGGAGGCGGGTTTGCCCACCGGTCCCAGACCCTGTTCTGGGCGGTGGTGATCGGGGCCCTGGCCCTGGTGGCCGTGGGCTATGTGATCCACTTCAAATGGTGCCGCTGTCCCCACTGCGGGGACCGCATCCGGGTGACGGACTGGCTCATGCGCCTGCCCAAGATCTGCCCCAAGTGCCATGAGGAGCTGAAATGACGCCAGACCCATCAAGACAGAAAGGACCGAGATGACATGGGCTTTTTCGATAAGATCAAGGCGGGCCTGACCCGCACGAAGGAGAACATCGGACACTCCTTCGACCAGCTCTTCGCCGGGGAGCTGGACGACGATTTCTACGACGAACTGGAGGAGGCGCTGATCCTCTCCGACATGGGCGTGGAGACCGCCATGGAGGCGGTGGAGGAGCTCCGCCGCCGCGCCAAGAGCGAGAAGATCCGGGATGCGGAAGGGGGCCGGGAGTGCCTGCGGGGCATCCTCACCGAGTTCCTGGATGTGGGCGACCTGAGCCTGAAGCTGGACACGAAGCCCTCCGTGGCCCTGTTCATCGGGGTGAACGGCGTGGGCAAGACCACCACCATCGGCAAGCTGTCCGCCCATCTGAAGGGAGAGGGCAAACGGGTCCTCATGGCCGCCGCCGATACCTTCCGGGCCGCCGCCGCCGACCAGCTGGAGATCTGGTCCGAGCGGTGCGGGGTGGACATCGTCCGCCAGCACGAGGGGGCCGACCCCGCCGCCGTGGTGTTTGACGCCCTGTCCGCCGCCAAGGCCCGGGGCACCGACGTGGTCCTGGTGGACACCGCAGGCCGGCTCCACAACAAGCAGAACCTGATGAACGAGCTCAACAAGATCAGCCGCATCCTGGATCGGGAGCTCCCCGGCGCCGACCGGGAGACCCTGCTGGTGCTGGACGCCACCACTGGCCAGAACGGCCTCATCCAGGCCAAGCAGTTCCGGGAGGCCGCCGGCATCACCGGCATCGTCCTCACCAAGCTGGACGGCTCCGCCAAGGGCGGCATCGTGGTGGCCATCGCCCGGGAACTGGGCGTGCCCGTGAAGTACATCGGCGTGGGCGAGGGCATCGACGATCTGATGCCCTTCCAGCCCGCCGAGTTCGTGAAGGCGTTCATCTGAAACGAGACAGGAGGTCATTGATATGGGCAGTCGCATCGACGGCCGCGGGCCGGAGGAACTGCGTCCGGTGGAGATCCTCCCCGGCGTCAACAAATTCGCGGAGGGGTCCTGCCTCATCCGCTGTGGGAACACCCATGTGCTCTGTACCGCCAGCGTGGAGGACCGGACCCCGCCCCATGTGGCGGAGGGTCACGGCTGGGTCACGGCGGAGTACTCCATGCTCCCCCGTGCCAACCGGGAGCGGTCCCGGCGGGACATCTCCAAGCTGAAGCTCTCCCCCCGCTCGGCGGAGATCCAGCGGCTGATCGGCCGCTCCCTCCGGGCCTGCGTGGACATGGAGGCCCTGGGCGAGCGGTCCATCACTGTGGACTGCGACGTGCTCCAGGGGGACGGGGGCACCCGCACCGCCTCCGTCACCGGCGGCTTCGTGGCGCTGGCGCTGGCCTGCCGGAAGCTGATGGCCGAGGGGAAGCTGGAGAAGGACCCCATCGTGGGCCAGACGGCGGCCGTGTCCGCCGGCATCGTGGGGGAGGAGACCCTGCTGGACCTGTGCTATGAGGAGGACTCCTCCGCGCAGGTGGACCTGAACTGCGTCATGGATGACCAGGGCCGCCTGATCGAGCTCCAGGGCACCGGCGAGGGCCGTCCCTTCACCATCGAGGAGCAGCGGGCCCTGGTGGATCTGTGCGCCAAGGGCATCGAACGGCTCCAGGCCATCCAGCGGGCGGCGCTGGGAGAGGAGGCGCAGGCGTGATGAAGCTGGTGCTGGCGAGCAGGAACCAGAAGAAGCTCCGGGAGCTCCAGGAGATCCTGTCCGAGCTGGGCGTGGAGGTCCTCTCCGAGGCCGACGCCGGCGTGGACGTGGACGTAGAGGAGACCGGGACCACCTTCGAGGAGAACGCCTTCCTGAAGGCTCATGCGGTCATGGAGGCCAGCGGCCTGCCCGCGGTGGCCGACGACTCCGGCCTGTGTGTGGACGCCCTGAACGGCGCGCCGGGGATCTACTCCGCCCGATACGGCGGTCCGGGGCTGGATGACGTGGGCCGCTATCAGCTCCTGCTGGAGAACATGCGGGGCCAGCTGGACCGGCGGTGCCGGTTCGTCTCGGCGATCTGTTGCTGTTTCCCCGACGGGCGGAGGGTGGAGGCCCGGGGCGAGTGTCCCGGCACTCTGGCCTATGCCCCCAAGGGGGAGGACGGCTTCGGCTACGACCCCATCTTCTTCGTGCCGGAGCAGAAAAAGACCTTCGCCGAGCTGTCGGCGGAGGAGAAGAACGCCATCTCCCACCGGGGCAGGGCACTGGCCCTGTTCCGCCGGAAGCTGGAGGAGGCGTGACCATCGGCCGCGCTTCGGCCGGCCGGATGTCGGACCGATCAAATGTTGAGACTATCAAAGGAGACAAGTACATTGGAACTGACGAGCAAGCAGAGGGCCCAGCTTCGGGGCCTGGCCAACCACATCGACACCATCGTGCAGGTGGGCAAGAACGGCATCGGGGACGACCTGGTGGCCGACGTGAACAGCGCTCTGGAGGCCCGGGAGCTCATCAAGGGGCGGGTGCTGGAGAACTCCATGCTCAGCCCCCGCGAGGCGGCGGAGGAGCTGGCCGTGAAGGCCCGGGCCGAGGTGGTCCAGGTCATCGGGAGCAAATTCGTCCTCTACCGCAAGAGCCACCGCAAGGACCTCAAGGATCCCATCGTTCTGGTCAAGGACAAAAAGCGCGGCTGATGCCGAGCGGAAAGGGTGCGGTTCCATGAAGATCGGTATTTATGGCGGGACCTTCGATCCCCCTCATCTGGGACATATGGCGGCGGCCCGGGCGGCGCTGGACGCGCTGGAGCTGGACAAGCTCCTCTTCGTGCCGGCGGCGGTCCCGCCCCACAAGGCCCTGCCGGAGGACGCCCCTTCGGCGGAGGAGCGTCTGGCCATGACGGCCATCCTGGCGGACGCGATGCTGCGGCCGGACCGGGTGGAGGCCGACGGGCTGGAGCTGGAGCGGACCGGCAAGAGCTTCTCCTCCGACACGGTGCAGGCGCTCCGGGCCCGCTGGCCGGAGGATGAGTTGTGGTTCCTGGTGGGGACCGATATGTTCCTGTCCCTCCAGGACTGGCATGAGCCGGAGACGATCCTCTCCAACTGCGGCATCGTGGCCTTCGCCCGGGCCCGGGACGACCGCATGGAGGCGCTGGAGCGCCATGCGGCCCGGCTCCGGGAGAAGTTCGGGGCCAAGGTGCGGGTCATCCAGATCCCCGACCTGGTGGAGATCTCCTCCACCGAACTGCGGGGCCTGCTGGCCATGGGGAAGGGCCAGGAATGGCTCTGCCCCTCCGTATACGGCTACATCCTGATGCACGGGCTCTACGGCACCCACGCGGATCTGGAGCATCTGGATGACGCAGACCTGCGGGCCTGCTCCTATTCCATGATGAAGGCCAAGCGTATCCGCCATGTGAAGGGCGTGGAGGAGGAGGGCGTCAAGCTGGCCCTCCACTGGGGCGCCGACCCGGAGAAGGCCCGGAAGGCCGGCATCCTCCACGACTGCACCAAATACTGGGACTTGGAAAAACAGTTGCGGACCTGTGAGAAATATGGTATCGTTTTGGACGACTTGGAGCGCCGCGCGGTGAAGCTGCTCCATGCCAAGACCGGCGCGGCGATCGCACGGTATGTGTTCGGCATGCCGGAGGACGTGTGTGAGGCCATCTACTGGCATACCACCGGCAAGGGGGACATGACCCTGCTGGACAAGATCCTGTACATGGCCGACTATATGGAGCCTGGCCGGGACTTCGAGGGGGTGGAGCGCCTGCGGGAGCTGGCCTACACCGACCTGGACGAGGCGGTGCTCCTGGGGTGTGAGATGAGCATCCAGGATATGGAGGAGCGGGGACAGCCCATCCACTACCGTACCCAGGAGGCTTACGATCAGCTGCGAGACAGAAAGCGAGACTAAAACAGAATGGAACCTGATAAGAGAGAACACCGGAGGGGCGGCGCCCGGCTCCAGCAGAAGCCGGACACCGTCCGGACCTCCCGATCCCGGAAGCAGACGAAGCGGCCCCGCCGCCCCTGGCGGACGCTCAGCGGCCGGGAGAAGGCCCTGCGCGTGCTGATCGGCATCGCCATCGCTCTGGCGGCGGTGCTGATCGGGCTGGTCCTCTTCTGGAACGTGTTCGTCCAGAAGCCCTCCATCCCCGGCGAGCCCGACTTGCCCGATCTGCCCATGGAGAGCGGCGGACAGCTCCTCACCGACCGGCCGGGACGGACCTCGGCGGACCGGAAGAAGGACTTCTTCACCTTCCTGGTGATCGGCCGGGACACCGGCGGCGGCGGCAACACCGACACCATCCTGCTGGCGGCCTATGATGTGCCGAACCAGAAGCTCAACGTCATGAGCATCCCCCGGGACACGATGGTCAACGTGTCCTGGGACATCAAGAAGATCAACTCCGTCTATAACTTCAACGGCGGAGGCGACGACGGCATCAAGGCCCTGTACAAGGAGATCAGCCAGCTGGTGGGCTTCGTGCCCGACTTCCAGGTGGTGGTGGAGTGGAAGGCCGTGGGCGAGCTGGTGGACGCCCTGGGCGGCGTCTACTTCGACGTGCCCCGGAACATGAACTATGAGGACCCGACGCAGGACCTGTCCATCCACATCAAGAAGGGCTATCAGAAGCTGGACGGCGAGGCCGCCATGGGCGTGGTCCGCTACCGCCATGACAACGATATGCGCTACGGCTACGCCGACGGCGACCTGGGCCGCATCAAGACCCAGCAGGCCTTCCTGAAGGCCGTGGTCAAGCAATGCCTCCAGATCCAGAACGTGAGCAAGATCAACGAACTGGCCAGGGTGTTCACCGACAACGTGACCACCGACCTGACCATCAACAACCTGGCCTGGTTCGCTCAGGAGGCCATCTTCGGCGGGCTGGACATGGAGAACGTGGACTTCTGCACCATGCCCAACGAGGGCCAAATGGTGTGGAGCCGGAGCTATCACAACTATCAGTCCTATGTGACCCCCATCGAGGACGAGCTGGTGGACCTGGTGAACGAGAGCTTCAACCCCTATAAGGAGGACCTGGACCCCAGCGAACTGGACATCATGGGCGTGGACGCCAACGGGCGCCTCACCTCCACCACCGGCCATGTGGAGGACTCCAAGGCCAACAGCTCCGTGGGGAGCGGCAGTTCCTCCGGCGGCTCCGGCAGCAGCTCCAGCGGCAGGGACGACAGCAGCCAGCCTCAGACCAGCAGCCGTCCCAGTCCCAGCGATGAGCCGGCGGTCAGCACCGCCCCCAGCCACAGCACCGCGCCGGAGGAGAACGGCTCTCATGGGAACGATGAGCCGGCGGCCTCTCAGGAGCCTGCCGCCAGCACCGTGCCCGAGGAGCCGGTCTCGACCCCGGAACCCACCCACACGCCGGCCGCCACCCAGCCCCCCGCCCATGAGGAGCCCTCCTCCGGCGGCGGGGAAGAGGTGGCCATGCCCCCGGAGGCCGCCGCCTGACGGCCGCGCCGATGAAGAATGAACAAGGAGGAGTCTCAATGACGCCGAAGGAACTCGCCCTGGCCGCGGCCAAGGCTTTGGACAGCAAGAAGGGCCAGGACATCAAGGTCCTGGAGACCGGCCATCTCACCACCCTGGCCGACTATTTCGTGATCTGCACCGCCACCTCCACCACGCAGGTGAAGGCGCTGGCGGACACCTGTGAGAAGATGCTCAAGGATCTGGGCGAAGCTCCCCACCATGTGGAGGGCCACCGGGAGGGCGGCTGGATCCTGCTGGACTTCTCCGCCGTGGTGGTCCATGTGTTCATGGACGAGACCCGGAAGTTCTACGGCCTGGAGCGTCTCTGGTCTGACGCCACTGAGGTGGACATCAGCGATATCGTCCTGCCCAACGGCTGAGGACGGCCCCATCTGCCATCTCTCCCCAAAAAACAAACGCGCTCTGTCCCATCCATCGGGACAGAGCGCGTTCGTCTTATATGGGGGGTACGGGACGGATCAGTCCTCTTCGGGCTGGTCTTCGCCGGCGTGGGGGTCGTCGTAGACCTTGATGTCGTCGGCGGTCAGGATGCCCTGGCGGACGTAGTAGTCGCCGATAGCGGCCTTGATCGCCTGCTCGGCCAGGACGGAGCAGTGCATCTTGTGCAGGGGAAGTCCGCCCAGGGCGTCGGCCACCTGCTGGTTGGTGAGGGCGAAGGCCTGCTCGATGGTGCGGCCTCGGATCATCTCCGTGGCCATGGAGCTGGTGGCGATGGCGGAGGCACAGCCGAAGGTCTTGAACTTGGCGTCCTGGATGACGTCGTCCTCCACCCGGAGCGTCACCTGCATGATGTCGCCGCACTTGGGGTTGCCGGCCACGCCCACCGCGTCGGCGTCCTCGATGGTGCCCACGTTGCGGGGGTTGTGGAAATAGTCCATGACTTTGTCCGTATACATGGAAGGTCCTTTCTGCCTGCCCGCCGCTCAGAGACGAAAGGGGAACGGGGCAGGATGGTTTTCTCCTACGATCATAGTCCAGCAGGGGGAAAAAGTCAAGCGAACTTGACGCCCCCGGCGGGGGATGCTATATTGAAAAGACGACCCATGGATGGAAGGGGAGGATATCGTGGACAAGAAGCTCGTTCGGAGCATCCTGCTGATCGTGACCTACACGGTCCTGCTGGTGCTGGCCCTCCTGCGGTTCGAGGAACTGCGGGGGCTGTTCGCCCGGCTGATGGGCCTGCTCCGGCCGGTGTACATCGGCTTCGCCGTGGCCTTCGTGCTGGACCGGCCCTGCCGGTGCTTCTACAAACTCTACCAGAGGATACTGGGGGGCGGCCCGGCGGGACGGGCCAGCCGGCCGCTGGCGGTGGCTACCTCCTATCTGGCCCTGTTGGCGGCGCTGGCCGTGCTGGTGTCCTTCGTCCTGCCGAAAGTAGGGGAGAGCGTCCAGCTCTTCGTCAGCCAGCTGGGGGGCTATCTCTACGCCCTCCGGGACATGGCCCAGAGCCTGATGAGCTGTCTGCACCTGGACACGGACGCCCTGTACGCGGGCCTCCCCAGCGTGTCGGAGCTGACCCGCTATCTGCGGGACGCGGTCGATGGGCTGTTCCAGGGCCTGAGCAGTACCCTGATGGGGGTGGTGAACTTCACCAGCGCCCTGATCTCGGTGGCGGTGACGGGCCTGCTGTCTCTGATCTTCTCCATCTATATGCTGGGCGGCCGGGACACCCTCTTGCCCCAGTGCCGCCGGGTCCTGCTGGCCTATGTGCCCCGGAAGTGGGCGGAGCCCATCCTGGGGGTGGTGCGGCTGACGGCGGCCACCTTCACCAACTACGTCAGCGGCCAGCTGATCGAGGCCTGCATCCTGGGGGCCCTGTGCGCGGCGGGGACCCTGTTCATCCAGGCGGACTATGCCCCGCTGATCGGCGTGATCGTGGGGGCGTCGGCCCTGGTCCCCGTGGCGGGGGCCTATATCGGGGCGGCGCTGGGGGCCTTCCTCCTGCTGATGGTCTCCCCGCTGAAGGCCCTGATCTTCCTGGTGTTCCTGGGCATCCTCCAGCAGATCGAGGGCAACGTGATCTACCCCCGGGTGGTGGGGACCTCCATCGGCCTGCCCGGCATCTGGGTGCTGGCGGCGGTGACGGTGGGCGGCGGGCTCTTCGGCCTGCCCGGCATCCTGCTCAGCGTGCCCACCGCCTCGGTGCTGTACGCCCTGCTCAGGAAGGACGTGCGGCGTAGGACCGCGGAGCGGGAGGCGCGGTGACGGCAGGCCCGCCAGCCGTCCCGAGTTTCCGTGCGCCGCTCTTGCGCTCCGCATCGGTTTTCGGTATAATAGAACGGATCTCTTAAAAAGACCGGTCCGCCGGAGCGCTCCGGGACCGGGAACGATATTTTTCAGGAAAGCGTGATAGCGTTGAAGTACGATTTCGCAGCCATCGAGCCCAAGTGGCAGAAGAAGTGGATGGAGGAAAAGACCTTCCACTGTGAGGACCACAGCGACAAGCCCAAGTTCTACGCACTGGTGGAGTTCCCCTATCCCTCCGGACAGGGCCTGCACGTGGGCCACGCCCGGCCCTACACCGCCATGGACGTGGTGGCCCGCAAGCGCCGCATGGACGGCTATAATGTCCTGTTCCCCATGGGCTATGACGCCTTCGGCCTGCCCACCGAGAACTACGCCATCAAGAACCACATCCACCCCGCCAAGGTGACCCACGACAACATCCAGAACTTCTCCAAGCAGCTCCATATGCTGGGCTACTCCTTCGACTGGGACCGGGTCATCAACACCACCGACCCCAGCTACTACAAGTGGACCCAGTGGATCTTCCTCCAGCTCTACAAGCACGGCCTGGCCTACAAGACCACCATGCCCGTGAACTGGTGTACCTCCTGCAAGTGCGTGCTGGCCAATGAGGAGGTCGTGGAGGGCGTGTGCGAGCGCTGCGGCTCCCCCGTCATCCGCAAGGAGAAGAGCCAGTGGATGCTCAAGATCACCGAGTACGCCCAGCGCCTGATCGACGATTTGGACGACCTGGACTTCATCGAGCGGGTCAAGACCCAGCAGAAGAACTGGATCGGCCGCTCCACCGGCGCGGAGGTCACCTTCAAGGCTACCACCGGCGACGACATCGTGGTCTACACCACCCGCCCCGACACCCTCTTCGGCGCCACCTACATGGTCCTTTCCCCGGAGCATGAGCTGGTCCGGAAGTGGATGGACAGCGGCGTGCTGAAGAACGTGGAGGAGATCGGCGCCTATCAGAAGGCCGCCGCCTCCAAGTCCGACCTGGAGCGCACCGAGCTCAACAAGGAGAAGACCGGCGTGCGCCTGGACGGCGTCATGGGCATCGACCCCGTGAACGACAAGGAGATCCCCATCTTCATCTCCGACTACGTGCTGTCCACCTACGGCACCGGCGCGATCATGGCCGTGCCCGCCCACGACGAGCGCGACTGGGAGTTCGCCAAGAAGTTCGGCTGTGAGATCATCGAGGTGGTCTCCGGCGGCGAGGACGTGCAGAAGGCCGCCTTCACCGCCAAGGACGACACCGGCATCCTGGTGAACTCCGAGTTCCTGAACGGCATGACCGTGAAGGACGCGATCCCCGTCATCACCAAGTGGCTGGAGGACAAGGGCATCGGCCAGGCCAAGGTCAACTACAAGCTCCGGGACTGGGTGTTCTCCCGCCAGCGCTACTGGGGCGAGCCCATCCCCATGGTCTGGTGCGAGAAGTGCGGCTGGCAGCCCCTGCCCGAGGACCAGCTCCCCCTGGTCCTGCCCGACGTGGAGAGCTATGAGCCCACCGACGACGGCGAGAGCCCCCTGAGCAAGATGACCGACTGGGTGTCCACCACCTGCCCCTGCTGCGGAGGCCCCGCCAAGCGCGAGACCGACACCATGCCCCAGTGGGCCGGCTCCAGCTGGTACTTCCTGCGCTACATGGATCCCCACAACGACAAGGCCCTGGCCTCTCCCGAGGCCCTGAAGTACTGGTCCCCCGTGGACTGGTACAACGGCGGCATGGAGCACACCACCCTGCATCTGCTCTACTCCCGCTTCTGGCACAAGTTCCTGTACGACATCGGCGTGGTACCCACCAAGGAGCCCTATCAGAAGCGCACCTCCCATGGTATGATCCTGGGCGAGGGCGGCGAGAAGATGTCCAAGAGCCGCGGCAACGTGGTCAACCCCAACGACGTGGTGGCCCAGTACGGCGCCGACACCATGCGCCTGTACATCATGTTCATCGGCGACTTTGAGAAGGCCGCCGCCTGGTCCGACAACGCCGTGAAGGGCTGCAAGCGCTTCCTGGACCGGGTGTGGAACCTGGCCGAGCAGTGCGCCGACGGCCTGGAGTACAGCGCCGCCAATGAGAGCGCCATCCACAAGGCCATCAAGAAGGTCTCCGCCGACATCGAGGCCATGAAGTTCAACACCGCCATCGCCGCCCTCATGGCCCTGGTCAACGACTTCTACGCCAACGGCTGTTCCAAGGGCGACATGGGCGCCCTCCTGCTGATGCTGTCCCCCTTCGCCCCCCACATGGTGGAGGAGCTGTGGGAGCAGCTGGGCTTTGCCGCCGCCAAGGGCGGCATGGCCTGCCAGCAGCCCTGGCCCGCCTATGACGAGAGCAAGACTGTGGCCAGCGAGGTCACCATGGCCGTCCAGGTCTCCGGCAAGCTGAAGGGCACCATCGTGGTCCCCATGGACAGCGACGAGGCCGCTGTGGTGGCCGAGGCCATGAAGCTGGACAAGGTGGCCAAGGCCGCCGAGGGCCTGACCCTGTTCAAGACCATCCTGGTCAAGAACAAGCTGGTCAACCTGATCTTTAAGAAATAAGATGCCGCGGGAAAAGGAGGCGCCTGCCATGTCGTTTCAGGGACTGCACCATGTTTGTCTGAAGGCGAAGGGCCGGGAGGCCTTCGACCGTACCGTCCGCTTCTATACCGGGACGCTGGGATTCTCCCTCCTCCGCACCTGGGGGACGGGGGACCGCTCCGGCGCGATGGTGGATCTGGGCAACTGCGTCCTGGAGATCATGGCCACTGGACAGGCGGGGGAGGAGAAGGGGATCTTCCCCCACATCGCCCTGCGCACGGAGGATGTGGACGGGGCCCTGGCTCTGGCTGTGTCCGCCGGATGCCCCGTGGTTATGGAGCCCACGGACAAGTCTCTGGGGGAGGCGTACCCCATCCGGATCGCCTTCTGCACCGGCCCCGCCGGGGAGGAGATCGAGTTCTTCCAGGAGCGCTGAGGCCGGAGAGATCCCACCGGCGGGAGGCGTTTTGTGGAAAACTCGGCAGGATCGCAAAAGTTCTGCTTGACAAACCGGGGCCGAGCCCGTATAATAAATCAATGTTAAAGCCATAACTATCAGTATGTGGCCCTTTGGCGGCGTGACCGCCGCTTCGGAGGGAGGGGAAATCAATGTCGGAAGTCCGTGTGAAGGACGGCGAGTCTCTGGAGAACGCTCTGAAGCGCTTCAAGCGCAGCTGTGCCAAGTCGGGCGTCCTGGCCGAAGTGCGCAAGCGTGAGCACTACGAGAGCCCGAGCGTCAAGCGGCGTAAGAAGTCTGAGGCCGCCCGAAAGAACCGCAAGAAGTTTTATTGATCGATAGGTAAAGCCCCGCACCTTCGTGGTGCGGGGCTTTCAGTTTACAGCAGAGCCGAGCGCGGACAGCGGGGCTCCTCCGTCCCTTGCGATCGGGAGGAGAACATGATACACTGACCCATGTACGAAATGCAGAAGAGGCGGCCCGCGGGAGGACGCCTGTAAGGAGGAAGCAGCCATGATCTATCATTGTACCGATCCGGACTGTACCTGTGTGGTCGAGCAGGCGGAGCGGCCGGAGTGCTGTCCCCAGTGCGGCAAGACCATGGAGGCCATCCGGGAGGACGCCCTCACCGGTCAGCAGTGGACCGTGCTGGGCACCTGGTGGATCGAGGGGCCCGTGCGCGACGAGGCCCGGGCCTATGCCTGCTTCCGCCAGGCCGCCGGCAAGGGAGAGCCCTGCGGCATCAGCGATCTGGGCTGGTGCCTGGAGAACGGCATCGGCGCCGCGGCCGACCCCCGGATGGCGGCCTGGCTCTATGAGGAGGCCGCCGAGCTGGACTATGTGCCCGCCATGTGCAATTTCGGCTGGTGCCTCCAGAATGGCGTGGGCGTGGGCCGGGATCCGGAGCGGGCCGTGGAATGGTACCGGACCGCCGCCGAGCGGACCTTCCCCCGGGCCCAGATCCTGCTGTCCCGCTGTTACCACGAGGGGGACGGCGTGGAGAAGGACCTGAAGAAAGCGGTCTGGTGGCTCCAGTGCGCCGCCTATCAGGGGGACCCGGCGGGACAGACCGAGCTGGGCCGCCGCTATGAGTTCGGCGACGGCGTGGACAAAGACCTCAAGACCGCCGTCCGCTGGTACAAGGCCGCCGCCGACCAGGGCTGGGGCGACGGGATGTGCTGTCTGGGCGTGTGCTGTGAGTACGGCCACGGGACCGAGCGGGACCCGTCCGCCGCCGCCGAGTGGTACCGGAAGGCCGGCGAGGCCGGAGATGCCCGGGGCATGTGCAACTATGCCTGGTGCTGTGAGAGCGGTCAGGGCCGCCCCAAGGACATGGCCGAGGCCGCCGTCTGGTACCGCCGGGCTGCCGAGCAGGGCGAGGTCCGGGCCCAGAGCTGTCTGGGCTGGTGCTATGAGTACGGCCAGGGCGTAGAGAAGGACCAAAAGGAGGCGGTCCGCTGGTACCGGGCCGCCGCGGAGCAGGGCTATCCCCGGGCCCAGACCGACCTGGGCCTCTGCCTGGAGCGGGGCGAGGGCGTGGAGCAGGACGAGGGGGCCGCCGTGTCCCTCTACCGGGCCGCCGCGGAGCAGGGCTATGCCCCCGGCATGTGCTGTCTGGGCTTCTGCTATCAGATGGGCATCGGCATGGACCCCGACCCGAAGGAGGCCGTCCGCTGGTATCAGGCCTCGGCCGCTCTGGGCTATCCCCGGGCCATGCGGGAGCTGGGCGTGTGCTGTACCACCGGCACCGGCGTCCCCAAGGACGAGAAGAAGGGGGCCGAGGCCTACCGGCTGGCGGCGGAGGCCGGCGACGTGCCCGCCATGTGCGACCTGGGCTGGTGCTACGAGTACGGCTCCGGCGTGGAGACCGATCCGAAGGAGGCCGTCCGCTGGTACAAAGCCGCCGCCGAACAGGGCCATCCCCGGGCCCTGACCAATCTGGGCGTCTGTCTGGAGCGGGGACAGGGGGTGGATGCCCCTGACAGTGCCGGGGCTCTGGCCCTCTACTTACAGGCCGCCCAGCAGGGCTACGGCCGGGCCCAGTGCTATGTGGGCATCGACTGGTACTGCGGCGAGGGCGGCGTGGCCGAGGACGGGGCCAAGGCCCTGGACTGGTTCCGGCAGGCGCTGGACAACGGCTATGAGGAGGCAGCCTACTGGCTGGGCCTCTGCGCTTGGAACGGCAGGGGCATGGGACAGGACCAGGCGGAGGCTGTCCGGTGGTTCCACCGGGCCGCCATGGCCGGGAACGCCCACGCGGGCTTCTACCTGGGTCTGGCCTCCGAACAGGGATGGGGCCGGGACAAGGACCTCCATGAGGCCGTGAAGTGGTACCGCTGGGCCGCCGACCTGGGGGACCACGCCGCCATGTACGATCTGGCGCTCCTCTACGCCCGGGGCGAGGGAGTGCGCCGGGACCCGAAGAAGGCCGCCGACTGGCTCCGGCAGTCCGCCCAGCGGGGCAATACCGCCGCCATGTGCTCTCTGGGGCTCCGTTTCGAGCGGGGCGAGGGCGTGGAGCAGGACGACCGGGAGGCCTCCCGCTGGTACGGCATGGCCGCGGAGCTGGGGGACCCGGAAGGCATGTGCGCCCTGGGCTGGCTCCATCTGGTGGGCCGGGGATGCCGCCGGAGCGCCCGGCAGGCCGCGGCCCTCTACCGGAAGGCGGCGGAGCTGGGCCATCCCCGTGGGATGTACGACTTCGGATGCTGCTGTCAGACCGGCGAGGGGGTCCGGAAGAGCGTCCGGCAGGCGGAGCGGTGGTTCCGAAAGGCCGCGGAGGCGGGCCATCCCGGGGCCATGTGCGCCCTTGGGGACCTCTGCGAACGGGGCGACGGCGTGCCCAAGGACCCGGAGCGGGCCGTGGAGTGGTACCGGAAGGCCGGCGAGGCCGGAGACCTGAACGGCATGTGCGCCTACGCTTGGTGTCTGGAGAAGGGCATCGGCGTGGACCGGGACTATGCCGCCGCCGCCCGGTGGTATGCGAAGGCCGCGGAGGCCGGGAGCCTCCGCGGCATGAACAATCTGGGCGAGCTCTACCGGAAGGGCCGGGGCGTGGACCGGGACCCGGAGCGGGCTGTGGCCCTCTACCAGCGGGCCGCCAAGCGGAAGGACGACACCGCCCTGTACAATCTGGGCGAGTGCTACGAGCTGGGCCAGGGTGTGGAGCAGGACCTGTCCAAGGCCCTGAGCTTTTACCGGAAGGCCGCCAGACTGGGCGAGGGCAGCGCCCTGTGCGCGCTGGGCCGGTTCTATGAGCAGGGCGAGCAGGTCCGTCTGGACATGGGCAAGGCCCTCTCCTACTACCGGAAGGCGGTGGAGCGGCGGGATGCCGAGGGGATGTACCAGCTGGCCCTGTGCTATCTGGAGGGCAAGGCGGTGGCCGCCGACCCCGAGGCCGCCCGGGAGCTGTGCCGTCAGGCGCTGGACAGCGAGGACCTGCGGGATCAGGAGGACACGGCGCTGGAGCGGAAGCTCCAGGCCCTCATGGCCCGGCTGGAGGGATGACCTCGTCCAGCAGGTCCGCCGTTTCGGCGTAGTCCAGAAAGGCCCGGCGGAGGCCCAGGCGGGCGGCGGCGCGGAGCTTCTGCCGCAGGGAGCCAGCGTCATCGAAGAGGACGAAGTGGACCCCCTCCGGCCCGGTCCGGTAGGTGAAATACCGGGCGCACAGCTCCGGCGAGAAGAACACCGCCGGGACCTGCTCCCGCAGGAGGGCCTCCAGGGCCTCCCGGCTCAGGGCAGCGCCCTGCCCCGTGGGGGAGGGGAGCCGGAAGTCCACGGCGGTCCGCTCCGCCCGCAGGACGGTCCGGTCCGGGCCGAAGCGGTCTGCCGCCTCCCGGAGCCGCTGTTCCAGCGACCCGCCGGACAGGGCGGAGGAGATCAGCGGCCGGACGTGAGGGCCCACGTCCCCCAGCGCCTCGGGCACATAGAGGGGCAGGCCCCGGCGGGCCAGGGCCTCTGCCAGACGGGCGGCCCCCTGCCGGAGCGGGGGCGGCGTCCGGTCCCGGAAGGCGCAGTACACGCCGGAGGCCCGCCGGGCCAGGCACTCGTCCAGCACCTCCCGGCAGAACACGGCGGGATCTGCCCGGCCGTCGGCCCCCAGGTCGTCCAGCGCCAGCAGCCCCCCCGGAGGGACCGCCGGCTGGCGGGACCGGAAAAGATGGCCGCCGCCCCCCACCCGATAGGCCAGACAGGCCACCGGGAGGCCCCGCCGCCGGGCGGCCTGGACCTGCTCTGGGGCGGCGATCAGGGTCAGCTCCAGATCGGCGTCCATGACGCGCTCCTCCCTTCTGTTCGGAACTTCATCATACTCTATGCGGGGCCTGCGGCAGACAGTCCCGTGGAAAGGAGATCCACCATGCCCTTCCCACTTTTGGCGGACCGGACGTTCCGTTCGGTCCTGGACATCTCCCCCCAGTGGCTGGCGGGGGAGGGGATCCGCCTCCTGCTGGCGGACCTGGACAACACGCTGGCCCCCTATGGGGAAGAGCCGGACGAGGCCGTCCGGGCCTGGGCCGGGAGCCTGGCGGCGGCGGGCGTGGACCTCTTTCTCCTCTCCAACAGCCGGAAGCCCGCCAGGCCCGGCCGGTGTGCCGGCGTGCTGGGTATCCCCTTCCTGGGCCACGCGGGCAAGCCGAAGACCGGTGGCTTCTTCCGCGCCATGGAGCGGATGGGGGCCGCCCCGGCGGAGACCGCCGTCGTGGGGGACCAGATCTTCACCGATATCTTGGGCGGGAACCGGGCGGGGGTGCGCACCCTGCTGGTGGAGCCCATCCGGCTGGCGGGCAACCCCGGCCGCTACCTGCGCTACGCCGTGGAGTGGCCCTTCCGGGCTCTGAGCGGCCATCCCGGAGAGGAGGGACGCCCATGAGCGCCTTGTTCGGACCTGCGGGGAACGCCGACTCCTTCACGAAGGACCACAAGTCCTCGCTGGACGCCCCGGCCTGGATCCGGTCCTTCGGTCTGGACGCCTATGAATACCAGTGCGGGAGAGGGGTCCGCATCAAAGAAGAGACCGCCCGGAAGCTGGGGGAGCGGGCCCGGGCGGCGGGCATCGTCCTCTCCCTCCACGCCCCGTACTTCATCAACCTGGCGGATCCGGACCCGGAGCGCCTGCGCAAGACGATCGGCTATATCACCGCGGCCTGTCAGGCGGCGGACTGGATGGGGGCCGGACGGGTGGTCATCCACTCCGGGGCCCTGCTGAAGCGGTCCCGCCGGGCGGCGCTGGACATCGCCCTCCGGTCGCTGGAGCAGGTGACCACCGCCTGCGACGCCGCCGGGTTCGGACACATCGTCCTCTGCCCGGAGACCATGGGCAAGATCGGCCAGCTGGGCGATCTGGACGAGGTGCTGGAGCTCTGTCAGGTGGACGAGCGGCTCCTGCCCACGGTGGACTTCGGGCACCTGTACGCCCGGAGCCTGGGGGCGGACGAGGGCGCGGAGGCCACCGAGCGGATGCTGGACAAGCTGGCCGCCGCTCTGGGCGAGGCGCGGGCCAGCCGCTTCCACAGCCACTTCTCCAAGATCCAGTTCACCCCCAACGGGGGCGAGAAGATGCACCTGACCTTCGGGCAGGAGGCGTTCGGCCCGGACCCGGTCCCCCTGATGGCGGCGGTGGCCCGCCGGGGCTGGAGCCCCACCATCATCTGCGAGTCCGCCGGGACCCAGGCGGAGGACGCCCTGACCATGAAGCAGACCTACACGTCGTTCCTCGCATCGGACGACAGAACATAAGACGAGATAGGAGAGAGATACCATGGATCATCTGACGAAGATCGCGGCTCAGCTGGAGGCGAACGGCCTGGACGCCATGCTGGTGACCAGCGAGCCCGGAGAGTTCTACGCCATCGGCTTCCACGGCGAGGGCGTGCTGGTGGTGGGGAAGGACGAGAAGCGCTATTCCACCGACTCCCGCTATATCGAGGCCGCGGGACAGCGGGTGGCCGGCGCCAAGATCGCCATGACCGACCGGGCGCGCACCCACATGGACCTGACGGTCCAGGCCGTGAAGGAGATGGGCGTGGAGCGGCTGGGCTTCGAGGAGGGCTATATGAGCGTGGCGGCCTTCCGGGCCTATGAGGCCGCCCTGCCCTGTGAGCTGGTGCCCGCCCAGGGGCTGATCGACGGCCTGCGGGCCGCCAAGGACGCCGGCGAGCTGGACCGGATGGAGAAGGCCCAGGCCATCACGGACCAGGCCTTCACCGCGATCTGCCAGTTCATCCGGCCCGGCATGACCGAGCAGGAGATCGCCGCCCGGCTGGTATATGAGATGCTCCGCCTGGGGGCGGAGAAGATGTCCTTCGACCCCATCGTGGTGTCCGGCCCCAACGGCAGCCTGCCCCACGGCATCCCCAGCGGTAAGCCGGTGCGGGAGGGCGAGTTCATCACCATGGACTTCGGCTGCAAGTGGGGCGGCTACTGCTCCGACATGACCCGCACCGTGGCCCTGGGCAAGCCCTCCGCCGAGATGGAGCGGGTCTACCACACCGTGCTGGAGGCCCAGCTGGCCGGCCTCACCGCCGCCAGAGCCGGGGTGCCCGGGAAGGTCGTGGACGCCGCCGCCCGGAAGGTCATCGAGGACGCGGGCTACGGCCCCTATTTCGGCCACGGCTTCGGCCACAGCCTGGGCATCGAGATCCATGAGGCCCCCAACGCCAACGCCCGGGAGGAGCGCCTCATGCCCGTGGGCGCGGTGGTGTCCGCCGAGCCCGGCATCTATCTGCCCGGGAGGTTCGGCGTGCGCATCGAGGACGTGGCGGTCTACACCGAAGAGGGCTGTCAGATCCTCACAAAGTCCCCGAAAGAGCTGATCATTCTGTAAAACCCCTTGCAAATGAGGGCCGAATAGGGTAAAATAAACTCGCTGAATTTTGAGAACCTTTATTTTTGGAGGATGAGTACAATGCCTACGATCACAGCCGGTGAGTTCCGCAACGGCATGACCTTTGAGATGGATGGTCAGGTCATGCAGGTCGTCGAGTTCCAGCACGTGAAGCCCGGTAAGGGTGCCGCCTTCGTGCGCACCAAGATGAAGAACGTCCTGAGCGGCGGTGTCACCGAGACCTCTTTCAACCCCACCGCCAAGTTCGAGAGCGCCTACATCGAGCGCAAGGACGCCCAGTACAGCTACAATGACGGCGACCTGTACTACTTCATGGACCAGGAGACCTTCGACATGATCCCCGTGGCCAAGGCTGAGCTGCCCGCCGGCTTCGCCTTCGTGAAGGAAGAGACCATCTGCAAGCTGATGTTCTACAAGGAGAAGGTCGTGGGCGTGGAGCCCCCCACCTTCGTGGAGCTGGAGATCACCGAGACCGACCCCGGCTTCCGCGGCAACACCGCCACCAACGCCACCAAGCCCGCCACCGTCGAGACCGGCGCCGAGATCAAGGTGCCCCTGTTCATCGACCCCGGCGACAAGATCAAGATCGACACCCGCACCGGCGAGTATCTGGAGCGCTGCAAGGGCTGATAAGAGCGGAGTACAGGAGCGGCCGGAGCTGTGACGAGCGGGCGTCGATGGGGCCCCACAAAGTGGGGCGTGCCGGAGGCACGTCAAGCGTCCCGCGGGGCGGGACCTTGGCGCAGACAGGATCCATTCCTGTCGCGCAAGTCATAAAGAGGGGGACCCCATCGGACTTGTCCGATGGGGGGAAACGCCCGCACCGGCGAGTACCTGGAGCGCCGCAAAGGCTGAGTCTGCACAGACTGTGCTGTAACCAACAAGGCCGCTTCGGCGGCCACCGTAAGAAGGAGATGGATCCATATGACTATTTCTGAGAAGGTCGCGTACCTGAAGGGTCTGGCCGAGGGCTTGGACATCGACGTCGAGAAGTCCAAGGAGGGCAAGCTGATTTCTGTGATGATCGGCATCCTGGAGGAGATCGGCATGTCCATCGAGGACCTGGAGGAGAACAACGTGGCTCTGGGCGAGGAGATCGACGCCATCTCCGACGACCTCTCTGACGTGGAGAAGGTCGTGTTCGACGAGGATGACGAGGACGAGTGCGGCTGTGGCTGCGAGGATGAGGACGACGACTTCTTCGAGGTCGAGTGTCCCAACTGCGGCGAGCAGCTGGTCATCGACGAGGACGTGCTGGAGGCCGGCACCATCCAGTGCCCCAGCTGCAAGCAGAAGTTCGCGCTGGACCTGTCCGATGAGTGCGGCGACGATGACTGCGGCTGTGGCTGCGGCCATGACCACGACGAGGAGTAAGTCCTCTCTTTTTCCAACGAACGGCTGATGAGGGCCGCCGCGTTTCAGATGCGGCGGCCCTTTTCACATATCGGCGGGATCGTTGCGCCCGTGGCGGGGCGACAGAACGAAACGAAAGGAACGATGCCCATGCCGCCTTACTACTACAGCCAGATGAGCCGGGAGGAACAGAGCGTCTACCATGCCATGAAGGAGGGCGTCACCGCCCTGCGGCCCTCCTTCCCGGTGCCCCGGATGGAGATGCGGGAGCTGAGCAGCGTCCTCTTCCGCCTGCGGCTGGACTGCCCGGAAATCTTCTGGGTCACCGGCTTCTCCTGCCGGGTCCATCCGCTGGCCTCCAGCATGGAGTGTCTGCCCGAATACCTCTTCGACAAGGACAAGGTGAAGGCGCACCGGCAGGCCATGGAGGCCCGCCGGACCAAGCTGGTCCGCTCCGCCCTTGCCCTCAGTGACTGGGAGAAGGAGCAGTACGTCCACGACTTCATCTGCCGGAACGTGCGCTATGACAAGCTGAAGAAGCCCTACTCCCATGAGATCATCGGGCCGCTGGGCCAGGGCGTGGGGGTGTGCGAGGGCATCGCCAAATCGGTGAAGCTCCTCTGCGACACGCTGGGGCTGGAGAGCGTGATCGCCATCTCCGAGAACGCCCCAGACAAGGGGATCCGATACCGCCACGCATGGAACCTGGTCCGCCGGGGGAAGGGCTGGCACCATCTGGACGCCACCTTCGATGACACCCTCACCGCCGGGGGCGAGCCCCGATACGACTACTTCGGTCTGGACGACCGGCAGGTGTTCCGGGACCACCAGCCCGTGGTGTGGCCCGTGCCCTCCTGCATCGACGGGGACCATACCTGGTACCGGGAGAAGAAGCTCTCCTTCACGAGACCGGAGGATGTGGCCAAACGGGCCACACAGGCCATCCGGAAGAAGAAGGACCTGACCTTCCACTGGCGGGGCGGCTATCTGACTCGGGAGGTGCTGGGGGAACTGATGGCCCGGATGGAGTCCGCGGCGACGGAGAAGGGCCGCCACGTCCAGGTGAGCCTCAACTGGCCCCAGGCCGTCCTGCGGGCCTCCTTCCCGGAGCAGGCCCCGGCGGAGGCAGTCATGGCGCAGGAGGCCAACGAGGGCGAACAGTCCTGAAAAAACGGACGATACAGTTTTGAAAAGATATGATATAGTATAGACAAACGGCCCGGAGCCCCCGAAAGAGCGCCCCGGGCTGGGACGGGAGAGGAACGACGATGCGATATGACTGTGCCCCCATGGAGGGCGTGACCGGCGTGGTGTTCCGGCAGGTCCACCACCGCCATTTCCCCGGGGTGGACCAGTACCACGCCCCCTTCCTCTCGCCTACCAAGGACCATGTGTTCACCCACAGAGAGCGGCGGGAGATCGGGCGGGAGGCCAACACCGGCATCCCGGTGGTGCCTCAGCTCCTGACCAGGCGGGCGGAGGACTTCCTGTGGGCCGCGGAGGCCCTGTTCGACCTGGGCTATCCCCAGGTGGAGCTGAACCTGGGCTGTCCCTCCGGCACGGTGACGGCCAAGGGGAAGGGCTCCGGCTTCCTGCGGGACCGGGAGGGGCTGGAGGCCTTCCTGGACGAGGTGTTCGCCAAGGTGACCGGACCCGTGTCCATCAAGACCCGGCTGGGTCTGGAGGATCCGGAGGAGTTCTGGCCGCTTCTGGCGCTGTATGGCTGCTATCCCCTGGCGGAGCTGATCCTCCACCCCCGGGTGCGGGCCGACCAGTACCGGCATCCCGTCCGGCGGGAGGTCCTGCCCCGGGTGCTGGAGGAGTGGAAGCGGCCCCTGTGCTACAACGGAGATCTGGATACGCCGGCGGACATCGCCGCGCTGGAGCGGGACTGGCCCCAGATCGGGGCGGTGATGCTGGGGCGGGGACTGGCCGCCGACCCGGCGCTGATCCGGGCGCGGAAGGGGGGCCCGCCCCTGGAGCGGGCGGAGCTCCGGTCCTTCGTGGACGACCTGTACGACGGGTACAGCGCCGCCTTCGGAAGCCGCCGGAGCGCCATGTCCCGGATGAAGGAGCTCTGGGCCTATCTGCTCTGCCGCTTCGGGGACCATGAGAAGGCCGCCAAGCGGCTCCGGAAGGCCAGAGATACGGCGGAGTACGAGGAGACCGTCGCCCGGATTTTCGGAGAGCTCCCCCTCCTGCCGGAGACGAGGCCGGAGTGGTGAGCGGGGACCGGGCGTGGTGGGTCTACCTCCTGCGCTGTGCCGACGGGACCCTGTACACCGGGATGACCGACGATGTGGACCGCCGGGCCGCCGTCCACAACAGCGGCCGGGGGGCCAAATACACCCGGGGACGGCGCCCGGTGGAGCCGGTGTATCGGGAGCGCTGTGAGAGCCGGTCTGCCGCCTTGAAGCGGGAGGCGGCCCTGAAGAAGCTGAGCCGCCGGGCCAAGCTGGCCCTGATCGCCGCCCAGACAGAGGAGGAGAGGGAGCCTATGGAGCAGAGATCGTACATCCGTTTCCTGCCGTCCGGAGAGACGGCGGAGGCCGTCCCGGGGGAGAGCGTCATGGAGGCGGCCCGCCGGATGGGCCTGTGGCTGGACAGCCCCTGCGGAGGCCGGGGCACCTGCGGCAAATGCCGGGTAGAGCTCCGCCGGCCCGGCGGGACGTGGGAGAGCGTCCTGGCCTGCCAGACCGGGGCGGAGGGGGGCATGGAGGTCCGCCTGCCCGACGCGGCCGGGGGGATGGACATCCTCACTGCCGGCGGCGGCCGGACCGTGGCGGCCGACCCGCTGGTCCGCTGGACGGCCGTCCTCGGCCCGGAGCGGGGCTGCCGGACGCTCTGGGAGGGGCTGGTCCCTGCTCTGACGGAGGCGCTGGGCGGGCCCCCGGAGACGCCGGGCCTGCCGGTCCTCCGGGATCTGGGAGCCCTGCCCGAGGGGACAGAGCGGATCTGGGCCCTCCATGCGGGCCGGGAGGTGCTGGCCCTGACGGCGGAGGAGCCGAAGCCTCTCCTGCTGGCCTTCGATCTGGGCACCACGACGCTGGCGGGCTTCCTGCTGGACGGGATCACCGGGGAGACCTTGGCCGTGGGGAGCGCCCAAAATCCTCAGGCCGCCTATGGGGCCGATGTGATCGCCCGGATCGACGCCGCCGCCCGGGAGGGCGTGGAGCCCCTCCGGGCCGCCGTCCGGCAGGGGATGCTCCAGGTGGCGGAGGACATGGCCGCCCGGACGGGCCGGGCGCTGGGGGACGTGGTGCTGACGGTGCTGGCGGGGAACACCTGTATGCACCATCTGGCTCTGGGCATCCCGCCGGCCGCACTGGGGGCCGCGCCCTATGTGCCCGTGGCCCGGGCGGGGATGCTCCTGCCGGCGGAGGAGACCGGCCTGCCCGTCCATCCGGCGGGGAAGCTGGCCATGCTCCCGGATTTGGCGGGCTTCGTAGGGGCCGACACCGCGGCCTGTCTGCTGGCGGCCGAATTCGACCGGCGGGAGGAGCTGACCCTCCTGCTGGACATCGGCACCAATGGCGAGATGGTGCTGGGGGACCGGCACCGGCGGATCGCCTGCTCCACCGCCGCGGGGCCGGCCTTCGAGGGGGCGAAGCTCCGCTGCGGGATGCGGGGGACCGCCGGTGCCATCGACCATGTGCGTCTGGCGGAGGGCCGCCTGTCCGTCCATGTGGTGGGGGAGGGCAGGGCCCGGGGCATCTGCGGCTCCGGCCTGCTGGACGCCGCCGCCGCTCTGCTGGAGTCCGGGCTCATGGACGAGTCCGGGGCCCTGCTGGAGCCGGAGGAGCTGGAGGACGCGGCGCTGGCGGACCGCCTCACCGAGATCGACGGGATGCCCGCCGTGGTGCTCGCCCCGGCGGAGGATAGCGTGGACGGGAGCCCCGTGGTGCTGACCCAGATGGACATCCGGGAGCTCCAGCTGGCCAAGGCGGCGGTGGCCGCCGGCATCCGGCTCATGGCGGAGGACTTCGGCGCGGCGCTGGAGGACATCGGGACCGTGCTGATCGCCGGGGCCTTCGGCAACTTCATGGACCCGGAGAGCGCCCTGCGGATCGGCCTCCTGCCCCGGGAGCTGGCGGGGAAGCTCCACATGATCGGCAACGCCGCCGGAGCGGGGGCCTGTCTGGCCGCCCGGAACGGCGGGGAGCTGGCCCGCTGTGAAGCTCTGGCTGACGGTACGGACTATCTGGAGCTGGCGGTCCACCGGGGATTCTCCGACCTCTATCTGGAGGAGATGTCCTTCCCGGAGCAGTGAGGGGCCAAAACAGTACAGTCGAAATGGACAGTTTAGATACTGGATCGGAAAAATTTTTTGTAGGATATTGATATCTTGGAAAAGATGCGGTAAGATAAATAGGTATCCGTTTTATATCCATACAATTATAGAGATATAGGGGATATGAGGCGGATGCCACATCCCGGAACGCAGAAGCAGAGAGGAAGGCCCACCATGTCTAGAACGAACTACAGTGCCTACATGGCGATCAAGAACAAGATCCTGGAGATCTTCCGGACCGAGACCTTCGACCGGAACAAGCTCCCCTCCGAAGCCGCTCTGGCCAACCGGCTGGGCATCAGCCTCGTCACCCTGCGGGAGTCGCTGATGATGCTGGCTCTGGAGGGCTATATCACCAAACGGCACGGGTCGGGCAACTATGTCCATCCCAGTACGTTGGACTATGAGAACCGGAGCTACTACTACACGGAGTATCTGAAGAAGAAGGGCTATCAGGCCACGATCAAGCTCCTCTCTCAGGAGTGGCAGGTGGCCAATGAACAGGAGCGGGAGATGCTCAAGCTGGAGGACGGGGACAAGGTCCTGGTCAACCGACTGGTCTATCTGGCGGACGGGAACCCGGCGGTGTACACCATCGGTCGGATGCCGGAGAAGCTCTTTGTCCGCTGGGATGTGGAGGTCATGTCGTTCGCCCATATCCACGAGATGATCCGGGACTATATGGGCCGGGACGTGGCACACGCCCTGAACGAGTATATCCCCATCGGCCTGCCGGATCAGCTGGTGGATGTGTTCCAATCGCCGAAGGGGACGCCGATCGACAGCAGCGATCAGGTGTTCTACGATATCACAGATCTCCCGGTGGTCCACAATACCCACTACTTCAACCCCAAGTACTACCATCTGCGCACCCTCCAGAACTGGGATCTGGGACGCTGAGGCATAGAATAGATAGGAGGATCGATGAGCCATGAAAGTGTATGACACCATCCATAAGAACGAGCTGGAGCTGGACCGGCAGGGCCTGATCGACCAGATGCTGGCCAACCGTCAGGTGGACCTGTACCTGCCGGAGAAAAAGACCGATGAGGACGGCTATCTGACCTGGGACGTGGAGCACTGGAGCACAGTGGACGGCCGCCGCTTCATCCGTTGCTACTCTCTGGAGGGCCGGGTCCTGCGGGACTCCACCGCCCACAACAAATACGATCTGGACAACGCCTTCTTCCCGGAGGAGGCGAAAGAGGTCAAGCTGAGCTGACCGCTGGAACGAACGGACCGGCCGGACGCATCCCATGCGTCCGGCCGGTCTTTTGTATGCTATCTTCGTATCAGGAGAGGGCGCCTCGCGTCAGCCCTCGTGGGCCTTCCACTGCTCGATGGGGGCGTAGTACTTCTGGCGGGCAGCCTGGAACCGGAGGTCGAACTCCTTGTCCTCGCCGTGGTGCAGGGCGTGCATATAGGCGTGGGAATCGGTGCGGATCAGAGAGTCCGGGGGCGCGGTCTCCCGGACGATATACAGGGCGATGTTGGAGCAGTGGTCGGAGATGCGCTCCAGATTGATGAGCAGCTCCAGGAACTGGGTGCCCTGCTCGATGGTACACTCGCCGGTCTTGAGACGCTCGATGTGGCGGATGCGCAGTTCGTCCCGCATCAGGTCCACCACCTCCTCCACCGGCTCCACCTCCATGGCCAGAGCCTGAGAGCGCTGGGTATAGCAGTCCAGCGCCTTGTCGATGGTCTCGCCCACGGCGCCGGTCATGGCCTCCACCTCTTTCCTGGCGGCGCCGGAGAAGTGGAGCCCCCGCTCATGCAGGGCCACGGCGCAGTCGGAGATGTTCACGGCGTAGTCACCGATCCGCTCGAAGTCGGACAGGGTGTGCAGGAGCTCGGAGACCTTGGCGCTGTCCTCCGGAGAGAGGGATGCCCGGTCGCTGAGGCGGACCAGATAGCTGTCCAGCAGGCTCTCCAGCTTGTCCAGGGCGGCCTCGGTCTCCTTCAGCCGTTCCAGCTTCTTGGGGTCGAACTTGTCCTCCAGCAGCTCCACCGCCAGACGGTAGTTCTCCTGGGCGAAGCGGCCCATCTGGACCACCGTGTCATGGGACTTCTCCAGCGCCAGAGCGGGGGTGGCCAGGAAGCGCTCGTCCAGCACGGACACGTCATGCTGCTCGGAGTCGCCGGGGATGATGTGCTCCACCAGGAACACCAGCACGTCCCGGAAGGGGAGCAGGAGGATCGTACAGCCCAAGTTGAAGGCCAGATGCAGGTTGGCGATGCTGCCACGGTCCATGAGGCTGGTCCAGAAGGGGAAGTGGAAGAGGGCGTTGCCCACATACAGCGCGATCAGGAACACCAGCGTGCCCACCACGTTGAAGAGCAGGTGGATGCAGGCGGTGCGTTTGGCGTTCTTGCTGGCGCCGATGGCAGACAACAGAGCCGTGACGCAGGTGCCGATGTTCTGGCCCATGATGAGAGGGATCGCCACGTTGAACGTGACCACGCCGGTGGAGGTCATGGCCTGGAGGATGCCCATGGAGGCGGAGGAGCTCTGGAGCAGGGCCGTCACCAGCGCGCCCACTACCACGCCCAGGAGGGGGTTGGAGAAGGACACGAAGAGCTCCTGGAACTCGGGCATCTCCTGGAGGGGCGCCACGGCGATCTCCAGGGTGTGCATCCCGATGAACAGGAGGCCCAGGCCCAGCACGATTTGGCCGATGGTCTTTTTGTGCCCGCCCCGGATGAACATATAGAACAGGATGCCGATCACCGCCAGGATGGGGCCCAGGGCGGCGGGCTTGAGCAGGAGCATCAGGGGGTTGTCCGAGGAGATGTCGCCCAGCCGCAGGAGCTGTGCCGTCACCGTGGTGCCGATGTTGGCGCCCATGATGATGCCCACGGTCTGACGTAGCTTCATGATGCCGGCGTTGACGAAGCCCACGCACATGACGGTGGTGGCGGCGGAGCTCTGGATCAGGCCGGTGACCAGCGCGCCCAGCAGGACGCTCTTGAACACGTTGCTGGTCAGCCGCTCCAGGATGGTCTCCAGACGGCCGCTGGAGAGCTTCTCCAGACCCTCGGTCATCGTGGACATACCGAACAGGAACGTGGCGACTGCGCCGAGCATCGTGATGATGTCTATCAGATCCACACCATTTCCTCCTTGATCTCGATCATAGGGAAGCACACTTTGAGGCTATTATATAACGGAGAGACACCGTTCGTAAATCCCAAAGTCGGAAGTTGGGGAAGAATGTCTGTTTTGGATAGGATCCGGGGAAGCGATCTGGCGAAATTTTCGGACGGTATCCGAAGGGTCCCGACGAAAAAGGACCGTCCCCCAGCGGGGGACGGCCGCAGACGGTCGAAAAAGTCCGGTCTCCCGTTGAGTGAGACCGGAGCCTCGCAGAGTTCCGTCGCCCGCAGGCGACGGAATGAGAGGTAAGGTGTTTTTTCTGAGGACATGTGCCTCAGAAAAAACTCTTCTCAGGCCGCTGGTGTGCGAGCAAAGCGAGTGCGCGCGGCGGCCTGCATCCCCCTCGAAGAAATGCTGGTCCGTTCTTTGCAAAGAATGGGCCAGCATTTCTGAGAAGCGTGTCGAACTGGTTCGGCACGCAAAAAGGACCGTCCCCCAGCGGGGGACGGCCCTTCGGTCGTTCCGTATCACATGAGCTTCACGGTGTAGTACACCGCCATCGCCAGGAGCCACACGGCCAGCACGCCGTAGAGCATCATGGTGGCGCCCATCACCAGGCCGATGACCTGGACCAGCGCCGCCACCAGACCGGTGGCATAGATCATGGTGTAGTTGGCCTCCTCCGGGAGGACCTCCAACTTCCGGCCCTTCCAGGTCAGCACGCCGTCCCCGTTCTGGAGAGCGTGGGCGATCAGCGCTACGGCCACCAGAAGGACCACCTCAGCGGCCAGATAGCCGTACACCGCCGTGGGGTGCGCCACCCGGCGGTCCAGCAGGAACAGGCCCAGGAAGCCCGCCGCGCTCATGACGGCCATGGCGAAGAATTCCCGCTGATAGAGGTAGTACACCAGCGCCAGCGCCGCCAGACAGGGCACCGCCACGTAGAGGACCTTGATGCCCGTGCCCGCGTAGAGCTTGACCGCCACGGCACAGACGGCCAGCACGCCCAGCACAGTGGTCACCACCTGGGGCAGGAGCTTATGGGGGCCCTTCTTCCAGGAGACCACCCACCAGACCAACCCGGCCAGGAAGCACACCGGGAGCGCCACCGCCAGCACATCGAACACGCTCCGAAGCGCCACCGCGATCTGGATATCCTTCACTTTATAATCGGCATAATACCGGTTGAGGAGCAAAAGCAGAGCCTCTAGAACAACAGAGCCGCCGATCCAGATGAGGACGCGGTTCATCGCCGCTTCCTCCTGCTGTTTGGCCTGGTCCGCTCTTTCTCTCTTATCCATGCATTCATCTCCTGTGTCATGCAACGTTAGTCTCGCATTCGTATATTTTAGCAGATGCTCCCTGATTTTGCAACAGGAAAAACCCGCTTTTATGTCGCCTTGGATATTTACCGGGCCCGTCCTGATATGGTACAATGAGGACCGGATACCGGCCCTGCGCCGGACCTGAAAAAACGATCTTGGGAGCTTCGACTATGTGGAACCGTCACCTCTCTCTTCTCCTGCCCGTGGTCCTGCTGACGGGCCTCCTGCTCTCGGCCTGTTCCGCGCCCACGAGCGCCTCCGCCGGGGAGGAGCCCGCCGCCCGGCAGGTCTTCGCCATGAACACGATCATGTCCCTCCAGCTCTATGGCCCGGACAAGGAGGCCGCGCTGGAGGCTGCCGTGGACGAGATCGGCCGTCTGGATGCCCTCTTCGACCGGAACGACCCGGACAGCGACATCGCCCGCCTCAACGCCCACGCCGGGGACGGTTCCCCGGTGGCCCTGGCCCCGGAGACGGTGGAGGTCCTCTCCGCCGCCCTGGACGCCGGGACGGACACGGACGGGGCCTTCGACGTGACCGTGGCCCCAGTGATCGACGCCTGGGGCTTCGGGACCGGCGACGCGGCCCAGTACCGCCTGCCCAGCCGGTCCGAGCTGGACGGCCTCCTGCCGCTGGTGGACGCCTCCGCCCTCCATGTGGACGCCTCCGCCGGGACCGCCTGGCTGGATCGGGCCGGCATGGAGGTGGATCTGGGCGGCATCGCCAAGGGCTATACCGCCGCCCGGCTGGACGCCCTGCTGGATGGGTATGACGTGACCGACGCCCTGCTGGACCTGGGCAGCAGCACCATCGCCCTGCGGGGGACCAATGCCGCCGGCGATCGCTGGCGGGTGGCCGTCAAGGACCCGAAGGACCCGGACCGGTCCCTGCTGGTCCTCTCCCTGTCCGACGAGACGCTGTCCACCTCCGGGGCCTATGAGCAGTGCTTCACGGAGGACGGCGTGACCTATCACCACATCCTGGACCCCCGCACCGGCTGGCCGGGCCAGACCGGCATCTGCTCCGTCACTGTGGTGGGCGGGGACAGCGCCCGCACCGACGCCCTGTCCACCGCCCTGTTCCTGATGGGCCCCGACGAGGCGCTGGACCTGTGGCGGCGGGACGGCTCGTTCGACTGCGTGCTCTGCCTGGAGGACGGCCGGATCCTCCTCACCGAGGGGCTGGAGGACCGCTGTGCCTTTGCGGACGATACGGACAAGGAGGACGGCCATGGCTGGAACTGTGAGATCGTCCGCCGCTGACCGGCGGCGGCCCACCCTCTGGGACGGGGGCGTGGCCCTGCTGATCCTGGCGGCGGCGCTGGTGCTGCTCTGGCTCCTGCGGCCGGTCCCGGCGGACCGGCTCACCGCCGAGGTCCGGATGGACGGGGCCCTGCTCGGCGCCTATGACCTGTCGGAGCTGGGCGGCCGGACCGAGACCGTGGAGCTGGACGCCCCCTATCCCATGACGCTGGAGCTCCGCTCCAACGGGGTCCGAGTGGCCCACAGCGACTGTCCCAGTCAGGACTGCGTCCACACGGGCTGGATCGGCCGGGCGGGGGAGCAGATCGTCTGCCTCCCCAACAAGTGCATCATCTCCCTGACCGGCGGCGCGGATGCATCGGCAAACGACTTTGACGTAGTGGCGGGGTGAAAAGTTCCCGCCGGAACGACTTTTTCGAGGGACCCTTAGAAGGAGGCATCATGATGGGAGACTACCTGCTGGCACTGGACCAGGGCACCACCAGCTCCCGGGCCGTGGTCTTCGACCGCACACAGCGGATCGTGGGCATGGCCCAGAAGGAATTCACGCAGCACTATCCCCGGGAGGGATGGGTGGAGCACGACGCCATGGAGATTTGGTCCTCTCAGTACGGCGTCATGATGGAGGTACTGGCCCAATGCGGCCTCACCGGGGCGGACATCGCCGCCATCGGCATCACCGACCAGCGGGAGACCACGATCCTCTGGGACAGGGAGACCGGCCGGCCCATCCACAACGCCATCGTGTGGCAGTGCCGCCGCACGGCCCCGCTGGTGGATGACCTGCTGGCCCGGGGCTATGGAGACCACATCCGGGCGGTCACCGGCCTGGTGCCCGACGCCTATTTCTCCGCCACCAAGATCCGCTGGATCCTGGACCATGTGGAAGGGGCCCAGGCCATGGCGGAGGAGGGCCGCCTCCTCTTCGGCACGGTGGACAGCTGGCTCCTGTGGAACCTGACCGGCGGAAAGGTCCACGCCACCGACCGGACCAACGCCTCCCGCACCATGCTCTACGACATCCACCGGCTCCGCTGGGACCCGGTCCTGCTGGAGGCGTTGGACATCCCGGCCGCCCTCCTGCCGGAGGTCCGGGACTCCAGCGAGATCTACGGATATACGGACCTCCAGGGGGCGCGGGTGCCCATCGCCGGGATCGCCGGCGACCAGCAGGCTGCCCTGTTCGGACAGGCGTGCTTCTCCCCAGGCGAGGCCAAGAACACCTACGGCACCGGGTGCTTCCTGCTGATGAACACGGGCTCGGTGCCCTGCGCCAGCCGGAACGGCCTCATCACCACCATCGCCTCCAGCCTCGGGGGGAAGGTCCAGTACGCGCTGGAGGGCTCCGTGTTCGTGGGCGGCGCGGTGATCCAGTGGCTCCGGGACGAGATGCGCTTCCTGGACGAGAGCCGGGAGGCGGAGAAGTATGCCCGGTCCGTGCCCGACACCGGCGGGGTCTATCTGGTGCCCGCCTTCACCGGGCTGGGCGCGCCCTACTGGGACATGTACGCCCGTGGCTGTCTGGTGGGCCTGACCCGGGGCACGAAGCGGGAGCACATCATCCGGGCGGCACAGGAGTCCATCGCCTATCAGGTGGCCGATCTGGCCGCCGCCATGGAGAAGGACACGGGCCTCCAGCTCACCGACCTGAAGGCGGACGGCGGGGCCAGCCGGGATGCCTTCCTGCTCCAGTTCCAGGCGGACATCCTGGACCGCCCGGTCCAGCGCCCGGTCGTCCGGGAGACCACCGCCCTGGGAGCCGCCCTGCTGGCGGGCCTGGCTGTGGGCGTCTGGAAGGACCTGGATGAGCTCCGGGCCTCCTGGCGCCGGGACGCCCTCTTCACGCCGGACATGGCGCCGGACCGCCGGGAGACCCTGCTCCGCGGCTGGCACAAGGCCGTGGGCCGGAGCCTCGACTGGGCGGAGCATTGACGCCCGACCGCTCCACGCTCTGCCTACGACGATTCTCCTTGACGATCGCCCGCCTGCTTTGTATAATAGGAGAAAAGCGATGATGGGAAGAAGACAGGGAACGTCTCATCCAGAGAGCCGGCGGCGGGTGCGAGCCGGTATGAGGGCCCCCTGTGGATACTGGTCCCGGAGTTGTCCGCCTGAATCGGAAGTAGGGCGTGCCGACTGGCCTCGTTACCGGCTGTGGCCTTGCTGGAGGCCGTGAGCGTCTGCCGGAGACGGCGGACGGAACCAGGGTGGTACCGCGTACATGACTGCTACGCCCCTGACCGATTATGGTCAGGGGCTTTTGTTTTTCCCTCTGGCCCAAACTTTCTACGTTCTCATATTTTGGAGGTACAGCACGATGAGCAAAGGTTTCGAGAAGTATATCCCCTTCGTCCCCCTGAAGATGGAGCACCGCTCCTGGCCCGACAAGCAGATCAGCCATCCCCCCGTGTGGTGCTCCGTGGACCTGCGGGACGGCAACCAGGCCCTGGTGGACCCCATGAACCTGCAGGAGAAGCTGGAGTACTTCCACACGCTGGTGGACATCGGTATCAAGGAGATCGAGATCGGCTTCCCCTCCGCCTCGGAGACGGAGTATGAGATCTGCCGGGAGCTGATCGAGGGCGGCCACATCCCAGACGATGTGACCATCCAGGTGCTGGTCCAGGCCCGGCCCCATCTGATCCAGAAGACCTTCGAGGCCATCCGGGGCGCCAAGCACGTGATTCTCCACTTCTACAACTCCACCTCCACCCTCCAGCGGAAGGTGGTGTTCCACATGGACATGGACGGCATCACCAAGATCGCCACCGACGCCGCCAAGCTGATCTACGAGCTGTCCCAGCCCGTCATCGCCGAGGGCATGGACCTGCGGTATGAGTACTCCCCCGAGTCCTTCATGGGCACCGAGATGGATTACGCCGTGGAGATCTGTCAGGCCGTGCTGGAGGACCTCCACGCCACCCCGGAGAAGAGGGTCATCCTGAACCTGCCCACCACCGTGGAGAACTGCATGCCCAACTACTTCGCCGACGAGCTGGAGTACTTCATCTCCAAGCTGCCCAGCCGGGACTGCGCCATCATCTCCCTGCACCCCCACAATGACCGGGGCGAGGGCGTGGCCACCGCCGAGATGGGCCTGCTGGCTGGCGCAGAGCGGGTGGAGGCCACCCTCTTCGGCAACGGCGAGCGCACCGGCAACGTGGACATCGTGACCCTGGCCCTGAACATGCACACCCAGGGCGTGGACTCCGGCCTGGATTTCTCCCACATCAACCGGATCCGGGAGATGTACGAGCGCTGCACCAAGATGAAGGTGGGCGAGCGGCAGCCCTATGCCGGCGAGCTGGTGTTCACCGCCTTCTCCGGCTCTCATCAGGACGCCATCAACAAGGGCAGCCAGTATATGCAGGAGAGCGGCTCCGGCAAGTGGGAGATCCCCTACCTGCCCATCGACCCCGCCGATGTGGGCCGGCAGTACGAGCCCATCATCCGCATCAACTCCCAGTCCGGCAAGGGCGGCGCGGCCTTCGTCATGCAGCACTCCTTCGGCTTCGACCTGCCCAAGGCCATGCACCCGGAGTTCGGCCACATCGTGCAGGTGGAGACCGACCGGGTGGGCACCGAGCTCCAGCCCCAGCGGATCTACGAGCTCTTCAAGGAGAACTACATCGACGCCGCCAAGCCCTATGAGCTGGTCCGCCACGCCTTCGCCGAGTTCACCGACGAGGAGGGCCATTCCCACGTGACCTTCTCCGGCACCCTCCGGCACAAGGAGACCGTGTTCCAGGTCCAGGGCTCTGGCAACGGCCCCATCGACGCCTTCTTCAACGCGATCCACGGCCAGAAGATGGACCACTTCACCTTCGTGGACTACAAGGAGCACGCGATCAAGCAGGGCTCCGACTCGCAGGCCGTGGCCTACATCCACCTCCAGGATGAGAACGGGAAGGACTGGTTCGGCGTGGGCATGAGCCACAACATCAACCTGGCCCCCCTCCGCGGCATCCTGTCCGCCATCAACAGGGCTGTCACCGCGAAGGACTAAACACGTTCTGCCGGACGATCCGCGACTGAGCGGGATCGACAGGGCCGTCCGCCGCCTGTGCTACCCTCCCTTCGGGGGTGAGCGCTTCCACGGAGAGGGAACGTGCTCCAGCCGTACATGGGGGCGGAGGGGGGCTGCTCCCCCCGTTTGTCTGTTCCGCCAAACTTTACGGGCGGGGACCGGAATGGTCCCCGCCCGCTTGCATTTTCCGCCCGATCCGGGTATGCTTTTAGAGAAAAAAGACATCGAAAATGAGGAGACACAGCATGAAGCATCTCTTGGACAGCCATACCCACACCGTGGCCAGCGGCCACGCCTATTGTACTCTGCTGGAGATGGTCCGGGCCGCCGCCGACCAGGGCCTGGAGCTCATCTGCATCACGGACCACGCGCCCGCCATGGAGGGCACCACCTGCCCCGACTACTTCGCCAACCTGGGCGTGATCGACCGGGAGATCTTCGGCGTCCAGGTCATGGCCGGCGTGGAGCTGGACCTGCTGGACAGCGAGGGCCATGTGGATCTGGACCATCGGCTCCTGGCCCGGACGGACATGGCGATCGTCAGCCTGCACACCAAGTGTATCCCCACCGGGGATACGGCGGAGGCCTATACCAACGGGCTCGTCCGCGCCATGGAGGACCCCTATATCAACATCATCGGCCACCCGGACGACGGTCGCTATCCGCTGGACTACCCCACGCTGGTCCGGGCCGCCGCCGACCACGGGGTCCTGCTGGAGGTGAACAATAGCTCCCTGACCCCCGGCGGCTTCCGGCAGAACGCCCCGGTCCACTGCGCGGAGATGCTGAAGATCTGCAAGAAGGAGGGCGTTCCGGTGGTCATCGGCAGTGACGCCCACTTCTTCTCCTATGTGGGCCGCCATCAGTACGCCGAGGCCCTGCTGAAGGAGCTAGACTTCCCCGAGGAGCTGGTCCTGAACCGCGACCCCGCCGCCTTCCGGGCGGTCATCCAGACCAAGCGGGCGCAGGCGCGGAAGGGATGAAGAGGATAGATAATAATAGAAGGGTAGAAGGATGAAAAAGCTGGAGGGACGCTTCTGGAGGGCGTTCCTCCAGCTTTTTGCGCGCAAAGTCCGTAGAATGGGACTGTCATCGTGTTATGATGCGGAAAAAGGAATGAACTGGGAATGTTCGGCGAAAAGACGGAACGGGAGAGATGACGGATGGAATATTTGTGTGCCTCCACTTGATTTCTAGGCGAAATAGTGTATAATGAAATATACGAGGTGAGAACGATATGCTGGACCGAATGCCCCAAGCGATGCAGGGAACAGCGGCGGAGAGGCGCGCCGCCCTCGTGGCCAAGACAGATGCGGTGGACGAGCGGCTATGGCTCCCCCTGACGATCCATCTTCAGGACATAGCGTCCGTCATGCGGTATCTGGTGGAGGAATGGCTGCCGGAGCGGTATCATGAGAGCCTCGGTCTGAGCCGGGAGGACTTCATGGCATTGGCAACTGCGGCGGCGATGTTCCATGACATCGGAAAGAGCACCAAACTGTTCCAGTGGAGGATCACGGAGCGGAGACCGGAGCTGCGGGAACGCCTCCTGGATCTTGGGCTGGAGACGGAGTTCCAACAGCTGAGAGTGGATATCAGGCTCCCTCACGGCGCGGCTGGGGCAGAACTCCTCCGGCTGGAGGGCTTCGGGAGCAGTCTGGCCGCTGTGGTGGGGGCGCATCATGGGACTCCGGAGAGCTGGACAGATGTGGAAGACCAGCCGCTCTGGAGGGTCTCGCCACGGTCCTTCGGGTGGGAGAGCAGCAAAGACCGCTCTGGTCCGTGGGACGCGGTCCAGAAGGACCTGATTCGATGGGCGATGGAACAACAGGGACTGGAGTCTCCCGGGGCTCTGTCGGAGTGTTCAATCACGGCACAGATGGCCCTGACCGGTCTCGTCATCATGGCGGACTGGATCGCCAGCAATACGGCCTATTTCCCACTGATCCCTATGGAGGGACTGCCCGGGGAGGCACCGTCGGAGCGGGCGGAACGGGCGCTTGGGAAACTGCGTCTGCCAAAGCCGTGGAGCGTGTCGGAGGACTGGAAGTCCGAGGACTATTTCGAGGGACGGTTCGGTTTCGCCGCCAATGCGGTCCAAAAGGAGATGGAGAGAGCAGCGGCGGAGATGGAGGCACCCGGCGTGATGATCCTGGAGGCGCCTATGGGACAGGGCAAGACGGAAGCGGCGCTGGCCGCCGCGGAGATCCTGATGCAGCGCTTCCACTTGGGCGGAGCGGCCTTTTTCCTGCCTTCACAGGCTACTTCCAACGCCATGTTCCACCGGATGATCCAGTGGGCGAAGCATCAGCCGGACGCGGTCCGGATCGCCGTAGAACTGGTCCACGGTCAGGCGGGACTCAATGCAGAGTTCGAGGCGCTGGAGGAGGGGCGGGCACAGGTCGGACAGGGAGAGGCGGATGAGGAGTCCCTGACCGTCCACTCCTTCTTCCAAGGACGCAAGACTGGATTACTGGCGGATCTGGTGGTCGGCACGGTGGACCAGCTCCTGATGGCGGGACTGAAACAGCGCCATGTGATGCTGAGGCACCTGGGCCTGACCGGGAAGGTGGTCATCATCGACGAGTGCCACGCCTATGACGCATACATGAACATCTATCTGGACCGGGTGCTGGACTGGCTGGGCGCTTATAAGATTCCGGTGATCCTGTTGTCGGCCACGCTCCCGGGAAAACGCCGGGCGGGACTGCTCCGGGCCTATTCGGGACAGCGCAAAGCCAAGAAGCGGCAGACGGAAGAAGCGGAGACCAGCCAGGCCTATCCGCTGTTGAGCTGGATGGTGGATGGGACCGTCCATATGGATCCGATCCCGGACGGAGGAGAGCGCCGAAGCGTGGCGGTCCGGCGGGTGGAAGAGGACGTGGCAGCCGAAGCGGCTGGACGGGCGCTGGAGCAGGGCTGCGTCGGTATGATCGTCAACACGGTGAAGCGGGCGCAGGCTCTGCGGGACATCATGGCGGAGCGATATCCAGAGGCTGTGGTCCTGCTGGACCACTCCCGATTTCTGGCGCAGGACCGGCTGGAACACGAGGAAGAGATCCTGGACCGGGTCGGAAAGCGGTCCACGCAGGAGAAGCGGAAGGGCGTGCTGGTCATCGGCACTCAGGTGCTGGAGCAGTCTCTGGACCTGGACTTCGACCTGCTGATCACCGACCTGTGTCCTATGGAGCTCCTGCTCCAGCGGATCGGCCGTCTGCACCGGCATCCCAGACTGCGGCCGCAGGGGCTGGAAGAGGCCCGATGTCTGGTGATGGGAGCGCAGGACACACTGGAGCGCGGGAGCAGTGCCGTCTATGGAGACTATCTCCTCCTGCGGACCCGAGCCCTCCTGCCGGAGACGATCCGTCTGCCGGAGGACATCTCTCCGCTGGTACAAAAGACCTATGATGAGACCTGGTCCCCGGAGGACAGTCCGGAGTATGGAGCGGCAGAAGAGACATACCGGCTGGAGCAGGGGAAGAAACAGCAAAGGGCGAAGGGCTGCCTCCTGCCCCGGCCCGTACGGGGCATCGACCCCGACGGCATCGTGGGCCTGATGGATGACGCGCCGGGTCTCACGGATCCACAGGCCCGTGCGGCCGTCCGGGACGGAGACAGCGCCATCGAGGTGCTGGTGGTGCGTCGGACAGAGGATGGGGATCTGGAGTTGCTGTCCGGCGCGGAAAAAGGGACCCGATACCGGGCGGACAGCCAGCCCAGCAGGGAGGAAGCGAAGGCCATCGCGGCCCAGCGCCTGCGTCTGCCGGCCTATTTCGGCAAGCAGTATCGCGCGGAGGAGGTCATCCGCGAACTGGAACGCCGGACCTGGTGTCTGCCGCTCTGGACGCAGGCACCGATGCTGACCGGAGAACTGTTCCTGGTCCTGGAGGCGGATGGGACGGTCGAGCTGACCGGGGAAAAATTGTGTTACGATCCGTTGGTCGGACTGAGAGAAGTGGAGGGAGAGCATGGAGCTGATCGAATTCAATTTGCTTGAGGAACCGTGGATCCGGGTCATGACGGAGGACTGTACGGTCCAGGAGCGGTCCCTGACACAGGTGCTTCTGGAGAGCCACAAGTATCGGCGTCTGGCCGGAGAACTGCCGACGCAGGACGTGGCGGTCCTGCGCTTGCTGCTGGCGGTCCTCCATACGGTGTTCTACCGGGTGGATTCGGAGGGGGAGGACGACCCCATCGAGGAGGAGGATCAGGCCATCGAGCGCTGGCGGGAGCTGTGGGAGGCGGGGCATCTGCCGGAACCGCCCATCCGTGACTACTTAGAAGCGTGGAAGGACCGCTTCTGGCTGTTCCATCCGGAGCATCCCTTCTATCAGGTCCCGGGGGCCGGGAAGGGGACGGGCTACACGGCCGCCAAGCTGAATGGAGAGCTGTCGGAGAGCAGCAATAAGCTCCGGCTCTTCCCAATACGGGCCGGGAGGGAAAAAGAACGCCTCACCTATGCGGAGGCGGCCCGGTGGCTGGTCACGATCATGGGCTTCGATGATGTTTCGACCAAAGTAGAGACCGGAACGGGCCCAGGGTGGCTGGGCCAGCACATCGACCTCTATGCGACCGGAGATGATTTGTTTGAGACCCTCATGCTGAACCTTGTCTTTACAAGTGGAGAGGACACCATAGGAGAGGACACCATATGGGAAGAAAGTGTGCCGGCTTGGGAGAAACCCCCATTGAAAGAAGCGAAAAAGCGGCAAGTCGAAATGCCTAAGGACCAGGCGGGGCTGTTGACATTGCAGTCCAGGAGGATACTTTTGTACAGAGAGTCTGACAGAGTAGTAGCTTATCGGGTCACTGGAGGCGATTTTTTCGGGAAAGATGGAGATGTGGACGCATTCAACGAACAGATGACGCGATGGAGAAAAGAAGAGCGGAGCAGGACAAAAAAATTTTTTAGACCTGCCAAAGCAAATCCTGAGAGACAGATGTGGAGAGATTTTGAGACGATCATTGATGAGAAGAAAGAGGGACATAGACCGGGGATCGTAAGATGGGTACAGGAACTGAAAAAAGCAAAGGCCATGGGGAAGAAGATCGTCCACATCTCGTCGGTAGGTGCTGTGTATGATGCCAAGGGAAGTTCCATAGTAGAAGTCGTTGCAGATCACTTGGATTTTCATGCGGAACTTCTAGATGAAGTGGGAGGTCTATGGAACGAACGAATCCGTCAGACAATCGAGCGGGTCGATAAGGCGGCGTGGCTCCTTGGGAAACTGGCGGAGGAGCTCTTCCGGGCCGGGGGCGGTCTGCCGGACAGCCCCACACAGACGGCCAGAGTCCATCAGGCCAAACAGGAGTATTATGGCGCGGTGGACCTCCCGTTCCGGGGCTGGCTCCGGTCCATCAATCCGAAGCAGGGCAATGAGGAGGAGCTCCGGGCGGAAAAAGATATGGAATGGCGGCGGACAGCCTATCGGCTGGCGATGGAACAGGGCCGGAGGATGGTCCGCAGCGCCGGAGCGGCGGCCTTCACCGGCCGCTGGGTGAAGGACAGGAAAACAGACCGGGAGATCTGCCTCTCCTCGTCCAGTGCGTTTGACCGTTTTTCTTGGAGTATTCGGAAATGTTTTGGTATCGAAACGAAAAAGGAGGGAGAAGCCGATGGATGACCACAAGGCGATGGTGCGGTCCTATGTGCGGAAACGGCTGGGACAGTGGCAGAGGGAGACCAATGTCCATCTGCTCCGGGCGGATCTGGCGAACCTGCGCCGGGGGATCGGAAAGCGTCCCGGAGCGCTTCCGGAGCTCTGGGGCCTGCTGTTCCGGGACTTCCCGGAGGAACTCATGAGCCGGACCGGGGAGCCGACCTGGGCGGAATGGGCGGTGTCCGGCGCGCTGACCATCTATGCCCTGCATCAGCAGGGCACGGGAGAGAGCGTCCACGCGGAGGGCCAGCGGCTGGGCCTGGCCGTCCGCAGACTGGCGGGCGGCGATGAGGACCGGCTCAAGGCGGTCCAGCGCCGGTTCAATGCTTTTGCTACGGCACGGGACATGCCGGAGTGTATGCACCACCTGCGGGGGCTGGTCCAGCTCCTGCGCAGGGAAGGGATCCCGCTGGACTATGTGGAACTGGCGGGCGATCTGTATGAGTTCCAGACGCCGGAGGGGGCCGACCGGGTCCGCCTGCGCTGGGGACAGGATTTTTACCGGACCGTGGTCCGGGACGAAGATGGAAAGGATGACGACCATGCGTAACGATGAACGACTCTACGTAGATATCCACGTGCTCCAGACTGTGCCCCCCAGCTGCGTGAACCGGGACGACACCGGAAGCCCCAAGACCGCCGTCTATGGCGGCGTGACCCGGGCCCGGGTGTCCAGTCAGGCGTGGAAGCGGGCCATGCGGCTGAAGTTCCGGGAGATGCTCTCAGAGGGGGATGTGAGCCAGCGGACCAAGATGGTGGTAGACCTCATCGCGGCGGAGATCATCGCACTCTCTCCGGACTGTTCTGAGAAGCAGGCGCAGAGTCTGGGCCGGAAGGTCCTGGAGGCGGCCGGCATCAAGATCAAGGAGGACAAGGAGAAGCTCAAGACCGGCGCGCTGTTCTTCATCAGCCCCAGTCAGGTCCATGCCTTGGCAGCGATCGCGCTCCGGGAAGGAGATGGAAAATTCGACAAAGCGGAGTGTCAGGCCGCGCTGAAGAGCATGCCCGGTGTGGATCTGGCGCTGTTCGGACGGATGGTGGCGGACGATCCCTGCCTGAACTATGATGCGGCAGCACAGGTGGCCCATGCGATCTCCACCCATGCGGTGGAGAACGAGTATGATTACTTCACGGCGGTGGACGACTGCTTCCCGGAGGACAATGCGGGTGCGGGGCATCTGGGCACGGTGGAATTCAACTCCTCCACTCTGTACCGCTATGCCACCGTGAACGTGGGCGAGCTGGAAGGGATGCTGGGCGGGAAAACGCCGGAGGCGGTAAAAGCCTTCCTGGAGGCGTTCATCCGCAGTATGCCCACCGGGAAACAAAACACCTTTGCCAACTGGACCCGGCCGGACGCCGTCTATGTGACGGTCCGTAGAGATCAGCCCATCAATCTGGCCGGGGCCTTCGAGAAGCCGGTCCGGGCCGGGAACGAGGGCCATGTGGGGAACTCCATCCACGCCCTCGTGGAGTACGCGAAGGAGACCTATGCGGATTTTGCCTCCGCACCGGTGCTGGCCCTGACCGTGGGCAAGGGCATGGAGGGACTGGGAGAGCCCCATTCGGTGGATGAGTTGCTGGATGCGCTGGAGGCCTGGCTGAACAGCCATGAGGCACAGGGATGAGCACGCTGCTCTTGCGTCTGGCAGGACCGATGCAGTCCTGGGGGACGGACTCGAGATTCGACATCCGGCGCACGGGCCGGGAGCCCAGCAAGAGCGGCGTGCTCGGTCTGGCCGCCGCGGCGCTGGGCATCCGGCGGCGGGACAAAGAGGCGCTGCGTCCGCTGGCAGAGCTCCGCTTCGGCGTCCGGGTGGACCGAGAGGGCTCCATGATGCGGGACTTCCACACGGCGCGTCCGGCCAAAGGGAGCCCCTACGTGACGGAGCGCTATTATCTGGCGGATGCCGTGTTCGTGGCGGGATTGGAGAGCGGGGACAGAGGACTGCTGGAGCGGATCGGACAGGCCCTGCGGGCCCCGGCGTTCCCGCTGTATCTGGGGCGGCGCTCCTGCCCGCCGGTAGGACGCGTCTTCCTGGAGATCGTCGAAAAGCCTCTGGAAGAGGCCCTGAGGACCACCGCACCGCCGGGAGCGACTCGGCTGGTCCTGGACGCGGAGCCGGGGGAGGGGGGCGGTCTCATCCGTGATGTACCGCTGTCCTTCGATCCGGCCCGCCGGGAGTACGCCTACCGCCGGGTGACCGAGCGGTATCTGGGCTCTGACGCGGAGCATAATCCCATGGCGGAATTGGAGGACTGGATATGTACCTGACACAACTGCATCTGGATGGGGGCAGCCGCCGGACGCTGACGGCACTGTCTTCCCCAAACAAATTCCACGGGGCGGTCGAGAACGCGTTCCAGGGGCCCAGAAAGCGGAACTTGTGGCGGATCGACCATCGGAACGGTCAGGACTATCTCCTCCTCCTCAGTGAAGAGGTCCCGGATCTCACTGAGGCGGCGGACCAGTTCGCGCCGCCGGGGGAGACTTGGCAGACCAGGGAGTATGGGCCGCTCCTGGACCGGGTCCGGGCAGGCAGCCGATGGCAGTTCCGCCTGTGTGCCAGCCCAACTTACAGTGTCCCGGCGGGACCGGGCAAACGGGGGCGGGTCTGTGCGCACAGCACCACAGAGCATCAGATCCAGTGGCTGTTGGAACAGAGTGAGAAACATGGTTTCTCGCTGGAGCGGGACGACTTCACCGTCACGAAAGTGAAGTGGTACCGCTTCCGGAAGGGGACCACGGGCCATCAGGTGACCTTCCTGGCCGTGACCTACGATGGGACCCTGGAGGTCCGCGACCCGGACCGCTTCCGGGAGATGCTCTGCGGTGGGATCGGCCGGGGGAAGGCATACGGTGCCGGCCTCATGACGATCGTACACAGGGGAGAGGCTGATGGCTGAGATACCGGGCATGATCCGGCCGGAGTTGCAGGCCCTTCCCCAGATCGGGGACCGGATGACGTTCCTCTATCTGGAACGCTGTGTCCTGAACCGGCAGGACAGCGCCATCACCGTGACCGACGACCAGGGGACAGTGTTCGTGCCCGCCGCCGCGATCAGCGTACTGCTTCTGGGTCCAGGGACGAAGGTGACCCATCGTGCCATGGAACTGATCGGGGATGCCGGTGTCAGTGCCTTGTGGGTGGGAGAGCACGGCGTTCGATACTATGCCGGAGGCCGTCCGCTGACCCACAAATCGGATCTGCTGATCCGGCAGGCCCAGCTCGTCAGCAATACCCGCCTGCGGCTGGGCGTGGTCCGTCAGATGTACCGTATGCGCTTCCCGGGAGAAGATGTGTCCCAGCTCACCCTCCAGCAGCTCCGGGGCAGGGAGGGGGCCAGGATCCGCGCGGTGTACCGCCGTGCGTCGAAGGAGTGGAAGGTGCCTTGGAACGGACGGGCCTACGATCCGGATGACTTCGCAGGCGGAGATCCGGTGAACCAGGCGTTGTCCGCCGGCCACGCCTGTCTCTATGGGGCGGCCCATGCGGTGATCCAGGCGCTGGGATGTTCTCCAGGACTGGGATTCGTCCATACTGGACATGAGCGCTCCTTCGTCTATGACATCGCGGACCTGTATAAAGCGGATATCACCATACCGCTGGCCTTCGAGCTGGCGGCCACGGTGGATAAGGAACAGATCGGCTCTGCCATGCGGCGGCGGACCCGGGACGCCATGGTGCGCTGTCATCTCATGGAACGGATCGTACAAGATATAAGGACGCTGTTCGCCTGTGAAGGAGAAGAGACGGACGGCGGGGATGCGATCTATCTCTGGGACGATAAGAAAGGCATGGTAGAGAGCGGACGCTCCTACGGCATGGAGGAGGAGCGATGATCGTTGTGACGGTGACGGACTGCCCGCCCCGGCTCCGGGGAGACCTGTCCAAATGGCTGATGGAGATCGATACCGGGGTCTATGTGGGCCGGATGAGCCAGAGAGTTCGGGAAGAGCTGTGGAAACGGATCTGCGGCGAGTTGCCGAGAGGCCGGGCCACCATGGTGTATCCAGCCCAAAATGAGCAGCGGATGGAGTTTCGGGTCCACAATACGATCTGGCAGCCGGTGGACTTCGAAGGCCTGACGCTCATGCGGCGTCCTATCACGACCAGACCGCCGGAGGATGGGCAGAGACGGCCTCCCAGCAAAGCCGCGGTCAGTCAGATGGTCCAGGGGAAGCAGGCAGCCCGTGCCAGAAAAGAAGCGAGGGAGGGCTATGTGGTCATAGACATCGAGACCACGGGCCTGGACGCGGAACAGGACGAGATCCTGGAGTTGGGAGCGGTCCGTGTGATCAGCCACAAAATCGCGGAGTCGTTCTCCGCACTGGCCCGCCCTGTGCGTCCGATCCCGGATGAGATCACAGCCCTGACCGGGATCGGACAAGAGATGGTTTTCAAGGAAGGGAGAGAACTGTCGGAAGGATTGGAACGGTTTTGGAAGTTCATAGGCGAAAGCACTGTGGTAGGTCATAACCTCTCGTTCGACCTCGCTTTTCTGAGAAAGGCGAGTGTGCAGACTGGGATCTCTATGCCGAGGGTCTCCTATTGTGACACCCTGCGGCTGGCAAGAAGAGAGGTACGGGACATACCAGACTACCGGCTGGAGACGCTGGCGGCTTATTTCGGAATCGAGACAAAAGGCAGGCACCGAGCTCTGGAGGATTGCATCACGACCTTCCGGGTCTATGAGAAACTGAATGAAAACTGACTGCCGAGGGATCGAAAGCCCTTGATTTTCAAGGCTTTTTTTAGCCTATTCCCCGCACACGCGGGGGTGATCCCGATTCGCTCGAGGCGATGAGTCCGTCCTTTCCCTATTCCCCGCACACGCGGGGGTGATCCCAATCGGTCAAAATATTTAGGAGGACGAAACTTCTATTCCCCGCACACGCGGGGGTGATCCCCGGAGAGGAGAAGCCTGTGGAAAAGTGGTACGCTATTCCCCGCACACGCGGGGGTGATCCTTCTATTCGGATGTAATGCGTGGGCGGGTAAAACTATTCCCCGCACACGCGGGGGTGATCCCAGCAGGAACTATTGTACCCGCACCCGTAACCGCTATTCCCCGCACACGCGGGGGTGATCCTTTGCGTGCGCCTGCGTCTAGAGTCGGACGAACCTATTCCCCGCACACGCGGGGGTGATCCGTACGCCCATTGTGCTGACCGGGCGGCGGAGCTCTATTCCCCGCACACGCGGGGGTGATCCCATCAGCCCCGGCGGGCTGGTGCGGTACAAGCGCTATTCCCCGCACACGCGGGGGTGATCCTATGCCGCTAAAGTGAAAGCTGTATGCGAAGAGCTATTCCCCGCACACGCGGGGGTGATCCTTCGAGAAGGGAGCCTTCACCCGGGAAGAGGTCCTATTCCCCGCACACGCGGGGGTGATCCTCGGTTTCATATACACTCCCCCTTCAAGCCGTTCTATTCCCCGCACACGCGGGGGTGATCCGAGAGGTGGCCCCCGTGGAGTGGACCATCGTGACTATTCCCCGCACACGCGGGGGTGATCCTCGAAGCGGCCTTATGATGACATCGTGGAATGCCTATTCCCCGCACACGCGGGGGTGATCCCACCAGCGCCGCCGCCGCCGCCCGTGTCATCACCTATTCCCCGCACACGCGGGGGTGATCCCGGGCCATCGACACGGCCCTTGACGAACGGAAGCTATTCCCCGCACACGCGGGGGTGATCCCTACCAGAAGCAAGCGACGCTGGACTACACCGGCTATTCCCCGCACACGCGGGGGTGATCCTGAGGACTGGGGCGGCTCCTGCGCCGCTGCTGACTATTCCCCGCACACGCGGGGGTGATCCCTCAGGGACGCCGAAATAGATGCACAGGGGGCCCTATTCCCCGCACACGCGGGGGTGATCCCTCCTATATTGGCAATACCTTCCACGGAGTTTTCTATTCCCCGCACACGCGGGGGTGATCCGCTGGTCTGGGGACTTCCCCTGCATCAAACGCACTATTCCCCGCACACGCGGGGGTGATCCCGGAGATCGCCTGCATCGGCTGGTGTATCCTGACTATTCCCCGCACACGCGGGGGTGATCCCAGGGCCCGCCGTAGCTCCGGGTCGTCCTCCACCTATTCCCCGCACACGCGGGGGTGATCCCGATGACATAAACGGTCGTGATAGGAGGAGCACCTATTCCCCGCACACGCGGGGGTGATCCCGGTCTGGCTGGTGGTCTGGGTGGAGTTGGACGCTATTCCCCGCACACGCGGGGGTGATCCCTCTTCTTTTCGAGCAGGAGGATTTGGACCTTACTATTCCCCGCACACGCGGGGGTGATCCCTACGATGACAGCTATCGGGTGGACGCGCACTACTATTCCCCGCACACGCGGGGGTGATCCTGATGCTCCTGTCCTCCGACCGGAAGGACGGCACTATTCCCCGCACACGCGGGGGTGATCCCGACCGCTATCCCCTATCGCCCGCTCCATGATGCTATTCCCCGCACACGCGGGGGTAATCCTACGGCGTGGACCTTTACCGCGAGTGCTACGCCCTATTCCCCGCACACGCGGGGGTGATCCCACAGGAGGACCACAAAATGAAAACCGCCGGATCTATTCCCCGCACACGCGGGGGTGATCCTACGCCCTGATCCGCAAGTACATGGATGAGAGCCTATTCCCCGCACACGCGGGGGTGATCCCTGTGCCCCCGTACCGTCATCTCTCAGTCTGTGCTATTCCCCGCACACGCGGGGGTGATCCGGCTTATGGAGGGTATACAGATCGCCCAGAGCCCTATTCCCCGCACACGCGGGGGTGATCCCGCCTGAAGGCCGCAGCTTTTCCACTTGCTACACTATTCCCCGCACACGCGGGGGTGATCCCGTCATACAACAATCCCGCACTGCAATGCGGGGCTATTCCCCGCACACGCGGGGGTGATCCCGGGCAGGGACTATGCATATCATCATACAACCGCTATTCCCCGCACACGCGGGGGTGATCCGGTATCTGCGCTGGTGCCCTCGGTGATGCCCTTCTATTCCCCGCACACGCGGGGGTGATCCCACACACACGGGAATGATTTTGGCTGAACGAGTCAAGAAAACAAGAAAATATGGCATGATCGGCGCGGCGAGCAGTAGTGTAATGGCAGCACGCCTTGTTTGAGACAGTCCCGGTCCGATCCCGGGCGCTCGCTATGCTGTGGGGGCGATCCATCTGCAAAAAGAACAGTATCGTTCTCATCAGCCAAAGATCTCGGTCTCATGTCCTCGCCTCGATCTTCTTTCACTGTGCGCGGCCGGGCACTCCTCGCGTCCATATCCTCTTGACATTTCTCTCCCGCTCCCCTATACTGATAAAGTTGAACAGCGACGATGGGGAGGAGTACCCGTCTTTCTGGTGCAGAGAGGAGCCGGTCCGGTGCGAGGCTCCCGAGGAGAGCGGAGAAGGTCGTCCCGGAGCCGCGGCGCGGAATGGAGTAGGCGTCGCCGGAAGCCCCCGTTACGGGCAGGAGCGCGGCCCCGTTTTTTCGACGGGACCGAACTCAGGTGGTACCACGGACTGCTAAAGTTCGCCCTGAGCCCATGCGGCTCAGGGCGTTTTTCATCTGGATGGACCAGATATCTCATCAGGAGGGACCGATATGCCGAAAGAATTGAACAAGATCTATGAGCCTCAGGAGGTGGAGGACCGCATCTATAAGATGTGGGAGGAGAACGGCTGCTTCAAGGGCCGCCGTGATCCGGACAAGAAGCCCTTCACCATCGTCATGCCCCCGCCCAACGTCACCGGCCAGCTCCACATGGGCCATGCCATGGACTCCACGCTCCAGGACATCCTGATCCGCTTCAAGCGGATGGAGGGCTATGCCGCACTCTGGGTCCCCGGCACCGACCACGCCGGCATCGCCACCCAGATCAAGGTGGAGGAGGAGCTCCGCAAGAACGAGGGCCTCACCCGCTACGACCTGGGTCGGGACAAGTTCCTGGAGCGGGTCTGGGAGTGGAAGAAGAAGTACGGCAACCGCATCGTGGAGCAGCAGAAGAAGCTGGGCGCCTCCTGCGACTGGTCCCGGGCCCGCTTCACCATGGATGAGGGCCTGTCCAAGGCCGTGCGCCATGTGTTCGTCTCCCTGTACAAGAAGGGCCTCATCTACAAGGGCAGCCGGATCATCAACTGGTGCCCCCACTGCGTCACCGCTCTGTCTGACGCGGAGGTGGAGTATAAGGACAAGCCCGGCCACCTGTGGCACCTGAAGTACCCCATCAAGGGCGAGAAGGGCCGCTATGTGATCGTGGCCACCACCCGTCCCGAGACCATGATGGGCGACACCGGCGTGGCCGTGAACCCCAATGACGAGCGCTACAAGGACCTGGTGGGCAAGACCTGCATCCTGCCCCTCATGGATCGGGAGATCCCCATCGTGGCCGACGAGTATGTGGACATGGAGTTCGGCACCGGCTGCGTGAAGATGACGCCCGCCCACGACCCCAACGACTTCGAGGTAGGCCTGCGCCATAACCTGGAGACCATCCGGGTGCTGGACGACAACGGCAAGGTCAACGCCAACGGCGGCAAGTATGAGGGCATGGACCGCTATGAGGCCCGGAAGGCCGTCATCGCCGACCTGGACCAGATGGGCCTGCTGGAAAAGACCGAGGACCACGCCCATAACGTGGGCACCTGCTACCGCTGCGGCACCGATGTGGAGCCCATCATCTCCGCCCAGTGGTTCGTGAAGATGGAGCCGCTGGCCAAGGAGGCCTTGCGGGTGGTCAACGAAGGCGAGGTCCAGTTCGTCCCCGACCGCTTCTCCAAGACCTACACCAACTGGATGGAGAACGTCCACGACTGGTGCATCTCCCGTCAGTTGTGGTGGGGCCATCAGATCCCCGCCTGGACCTGCCAGGACTGCGGCCATATCACCGTGTCCGAGGAGGATCCCACCGAGTGTGAGCACTGCCGCTCCCACCACATCAAGCAGGAGGAGGACGTGCTGGACACCTGGTTCTCCTCCGCCCTGTGGCCCTTCTCCACGCTGGGCTGGCCCGAGCAGACCGAGGACTTCAAATACTTCTATCCCACCGACGTGCTGGTCACCGGCTACGACATCATCTTCTTCTGGGTGGCCCGGATGATCTTCTCCGCCTGCGAGCACACCGGCAAGCCGCCCTTCCACACCGTGTTCATCCACGGCCTGGTCCGGGACGACAAGGGCCGCAAGATGTCCAAGTCTCTGGGCAACGGCATCGACCCGCTGGAGATGGCGGACAAGTACGGCGCCGACGCCCTGCGCTTCAATCTGGTCACGGGCAACTCCCCCGGAAACGATATGCGCTTCTACACCGAACGGTGCGAGGCCATGCGCAACTTCGCCAACAAGATCTGGAATGCCAGCCGCTTCCTGATGATGAACCTGACCATCGACAAGTGCGAGCTGCCTGAGCACCTGGAGCTGGAGGACAAGTGGATCCTGTCCAAGCTCAACCGCGTGATCCCCGAGGTCACCGAGAACATGGAGAAGTTCGAGCTGGGCGTGGCCGCGCAGAAGGTCTACGACTTCATCTGGGACTCCTACTGCGACTGGTATATCGAGCTGACCAAGGCCCGCCTCCAGGGCGAGGACCAGGAGGCCAAGACCAACGCCCAGAAGGTCCTGTGCTACGTCCTGACCGAGACCCTGAAGCTCCTCCATCCCTTCATGCCCTATATCACCGAGGAAATCTGGCAGGCTCTGCCCCATGAGGGCGACTTCCTGATGCTCCAGAAGTGGCCGGAGCACCATGTGTCTCTGGACTTCCCCGAGGAGGAGAAGGCCATGGAGCTGATCATGGACGCCATCCGGGGCATCCGCACCCGCCGGGCCGAGATGAACGTGCCGCCCTCCAAGAAGGCCCATCTGACCGTGGCCACGCTGGAGCGGGACGTGTTCACCGCCGGGATCCCCTTCCTGAAGCGTCTGGCCTCCGCCAGCGACGTGGAGGTGGTGCCCTTCATCGAGGGCCAGGCCGAGCAGGAGGGCCAGGTGACCATCGTGACCCACGCCGCCCAGATCTCCATCCCTCTGGGCGAGCTGGTGGATCTGGAGAAGGAGAAGGCCCGCGTGCAGAAGGAGCTGGACAAGAACAAGAAGCTCCTCACCGGCCTGCAGGGCAAGCTGAGCAACCCCGGCTTCGTCTCCAAGGCCCCCGCCAATGTGGTGGAGGCCGAGCGGGAGCGGGCCGCCAAGCTCACCGCGCTGATCGACAAGCTGGAGAGCCAGCTCAAGAACATGTGACCATCGGTCAGCGTGTCGAACCAGCATTTCTGAGATGGGATGCAGGCCGCCGCGCGCACTCGCTGCGCTCGCACACTAGCGGCCCGAGAAGAGTTTTTTCTGAGGCACATGCCCTCAGAAAAAACGCCTTACATCTGATCCCGTCACCTGCGGGTGACGGAACTCTGCGAGGCTCTTGCATCGCTCAACGTGAGGAATGACTTTTTTGACCGTCTGCGACCGGGCATCCGCAAACACGCGGATGCCCGGTCTCTGCATCCCAGCGCTCTCTCCAGACGGATCAGGGGGTATTTTTCGGGGCGTTTTGCCCTGGAAATACCCCTTTTTCTTATAAGCGGAACGGAAATGCCGTATATGGAACGTGCGCCGCCTCCACCGTCTCCCGGCGCGGACAGGCCGCACTTGTCATGCTTTTTCGTTACCCCATACCGAAAAGCCCGATGGCCGGGGGATTTTCTTCTTTGCACGATCGTGCTATCCTAAGTCTGCAAACACCCACACGATCTGTGGAAAGGTGCACATTCCCGCAGACCTGCTCCCGTGGGCACCAGAGAAAAGCAGAGTTCGGAAAAAGGAGGAGAACCATGTCTGAGACTGATATCATCCAAACCATAAACCGTGAGATCATCCCCTTCTGCGCGCTCCTCATCCTCTTCGTGTGTGTACAGGCCATCCTGTTCATGCGGCACGCCCTTCGCTTCAACCACAAATACCAGCTCTTCTCCAAACAGGAGATCGCGAGCGCCATGCGGAGCTCCGCCGTCATCACGATCGGCCCGGCCTTCTCCGTGATGCTGGTGGTGGTGTCCCTCATCCCACTGCTGGGCTCCGTCGTCACGTTCATGCGCTGCGGCGTCATCGGCGCCGCCGATTACGAGTTGATGAACGCCCAGATCGCCGCGCAGGCCCTGGGCATGTCCTTCGAGGACCATGACCTGACTGCCGCCGCCTTCACTGTGGCCATCTTCGGATGTACGCTGGCCAGCGCGCCCTGGTTCATCCATACGATCATCTCCTGCAAGGCCATGGACAAGATGGCCATCAAGTCCGCCCACAAAAAGCGCTCCTTCATGCCGGTGCTGGGCACCGCCGCCAGCCTGGGCTTCATCGGCTACTGGGCCATCGACACCGGCCGCAAGAGCGTGGCGAACACCGTGTCCATCGTGGCCAGTCTGCTGGTGTCCTTCGCCGTGGCCAAGATCGCCAGGAAGGTCCCCAAGATCGCCGACTGGAGCATGGCCATCGCCATGGTGCTGGGCATGATCGTGGGCGCCGTCGTCAACATCATCACTGCCGGGTAAAGGAGGTCATGTCATGAACGAGAAGAACGAGTCCGTCCATGTGGACACCGCTGTGGAACAGGAATTCAACACCAGCTATACCGACAAGGTCCATGTGATCGGCCGGATCACCATGGCCATTGCCTTCCTCCTCTCCTTCCTGCCGGTGCTGTACCTGCACTTCGTCAAGGGCTATCAGGCGCCTCTGTCCGCCTACATCACCGTGGCCACCACCATCGCCGCCATGCGGGTGGGCATGTGGATCTCCGAGCCCTTCACCTGGTACCCCGTGCTGGGCTCCGCCTCCCTGTACATGGGCTATTTCTCCGGCAACGTGAAGAACCTGCGGGTGCCCGTGGCCCAGAACCTCCAGTCCAAATACAACGTGGAGGTCAACAGCCCCAAGGGCCAGGTCATCACCACCATCGGCGTGGGCATCTCCGTGTTCGTGAACATCGTCATCCTGCTGATCGTGGTGGCCGTGGGCACCGTCATCATCCCCATGCTGCCCCCGGTGGTGCTGAGCGCCTTCAACTACGTCATCCCCACTCTGATCGGATCCCTGCTGGCGATCCACTTCCAGAAGCGGGGCTTCGTGGGCGTCCTGCGCTGGGTCATCCCCAGCATCATCGTGTTCTTCCTGATGAAGAGCGGCATCGTGCCGCCCAAGTACGCGACCTCCATCTCCATCGCGGCCACCGTGCTGGCGGGCTACATCGTGTTCGTGGCCCAGGGGAAGATCGAGGACAAGAAGGAGGCGAACAAGGGATGACGATCGACACGAGCTGGGTCAGACAGGAGGCCGCCGCCCTCCAGGAGCAGATGGTCCGGGACCGCCGCTGGCTCCACAGCCACCCCGAGGTGGGCGAGCATCTGCCGGGGACCGTGGGCTATGTGGAGTCCCGTCTGGAGGAGATGGGCATCGCGTACCGGGAGCTCTGCGACAGCGGACTGGTAGTCCTGCTGGGCGGGAAGCATCCGGGCAAGTGCCTCATCGTCCGGGCGGACATGGACGCCCTGCCCATGCGGGAGGAGTCCGGACTGCCCTTCGCCTCCCAGTGCGACGCGGCCCACACCTGCGGCCACGACCTGCACACGGCCATGATGCTGGCGGTCTGCCGCATCCTGAAGGAGCATGAGGACGAGATCCAGGGCACCGTCAAGGCGGTGTTCCAGCCCGCGGAGGAGAACTTCCGGGGCGCGGCCAAGATGCTGGAGTCCGGCCTTCTGGAGGACCCGAAGGTGGACGCCGCCGTGACCCTCCATGTGAACTCCATGTCCCCCTATCCAGTGGGGGCCCTGTCCCTGATGCCTGCCGGGCCCATCCTGGCCTCCTGCGATACCTACCGTATCGAGGTGGAGGGCGTGGGTGGCCACGGGGCCTATCCCGCCAAGTGCGTGGATCCGATCTCCATCGGCGCCCACATCTTGGTGGCCCTCCAGCAGATCAACGCCCGGGAGCTGACCCGGGACGAGCCCATCGTGCTCACGCAGGGCAGCTTCCACAGCGGGAAGGCCCCCAACATCATCCCCTCCAGCGCGGTCATCGAGGGCACCCTGCGGACCTTCGACGAGGATCTGCGCCAGCGCTGTCTCAAGCGCATCGAGGAGATCGTCACATCGGTGGGGGAGATGTACCGGGCCAAGGCCGCCTTCACGGTGATGGGCGGCTGTTCCCCCATGGTCAACGACCCCGGCCTCCGCTCCGACGCTCTCCGATACTTCCGGGAGATGCTGGGCGAGGACATGGTGTTCGAGAAAAAAGAAGTGGGCATGGCCAGTGAGGACTTCGGCAATGTCATCAAGTACGTCCCCGGCATCCAGATCACGTTGGTGGCGGGCAGTACGCTGGATGGCGCCAAGTACCAGCAGCACCATCCCAAGGTGGTGTTCGATGAGGGCATCATGACCAACGGCACCTCGGCCTTCGTCACCTTCGCCCTCCGCTGGCTGGCGGAACAGCAATAAGACGAAACGATCCCCTTTCCTCCTCTATGACAGTGAGCTCCCCGAGACCCATCCGGGTCCGGGGAGCTCACGAAGCGTGTCGAACCAGTTCGACACGCTTCTCAGAAATGCTGGTCCGTTCTTTGCGAAGAACGGACCAGTATTTCTTCGATGGGGATGCAGGCCGCCGCGCGCACTCGCTATGCTCGCACACTAGCGGCCTGAGAAGAGTTTTTTCTGAGGCACATGTCCTCAGAAAAAACGCCTTACATCTGCTTCCGTCCCCTGCGGGTGACGGAACTCTGCGAGGCTCTTGTATCGCTCAACGTGAGAAATGACTTTTTTGACCGTCTGAGTGAGCTCCCCGAGACCCATCCGGGTCCGGGGAGCTCACGTCATTTCGGTCTATCGCTGACCCTCCATGGCGGCCTCCAGCTTTTGGAGGGCCTTCTTCTCGATGCGGGAGACATAGGACCGGCTGATGCCGCACCGGGCGGCGATCTCCCGCTGGGTCAGGGGCTCCCGGCCATCCAGGCCGTAGCGCAGACGGATGACCATGGTCTCCCGTTCGTCCAGGACCTCCTCCACACACCGGCGGACCCGTGCGCAGGAATCCCGGGTATGGAGGGTCTCCAGCATATCATCCTCCACCCGGATCGTGTCTAGGATGGACAGGGAGTCCCCCTCCTCACTGCCGTCCAGCGTCTCCGACAGGGAGACCTCCCCCTGGAGCTTCCGCTGGGCGCGAAAATGCATCAGGAGCTCGTTCTCGATGCACCGGCTGGCATAGGTGGCCAGGCGGACGTTCTTATCGGGCTTGAAGGTGCGGATGCCCTTGATGAGCCCGATGGTCCCGATGGAGATCAGGTCATCGGTGTCGCCGTTGGGGGTGTAGTACTTTTTGACGATGTGGGCCACCAGCCGGAGATTGTGTTCGATGAGGCGGTCCCGGGCGGAGCGGTCTCCGGCCCACATGGCCTCCAGACAGGCCCGTTCCTCCTCCGCCTTCAGGGGCCGGGGGAAGGACCCGCCCTCCCCGCCGGAGAGCCGCAGGGTCAGGAACAGACTGTTCAGCAGCAGAGCCAGCCACGGTGCGATCATAGGATGTCCTCCTCGCGTCAGCGTAGGGATGTCAGCATCCCCCAGAGCATCCTATTCCGGGAAGGGACGTCCCGATCACGGGACAGGGGACCGCTAAGTACGCCGCCCCCGGAGGGGACGGCGGAGCGCGTCAGCGCCAGCAGGAGCCGGACCGGTCCGAACGCCGGCCCTCCCACTCCGGATCCCAGGGCCCATCGCCCCGGAGGAAGCTGGGGAGGGACGGACCGTCTCCCCGGGAGCTCCCGGAAGAGCGGCGGTCGGTCTCCACCACATAGATGATCCGGCGGTCATCGTCCCCCTCGAAGGAACGTCCGCACGCCCGGGCGAAGCCGGGACAACGGCACTGTCCGCACCGATACCACCGGCACAGACAGCAGCAGTTTCTGCGGCCACAGTTGTTGGAACAGCTGCACATCGAGATCCCCTCCTGGATGAGTCGGCGGGAGGTCCCGCCATGCCATCCTATGCGGCGGGAGCGGAGCGGTGCCCGGTCAGCCATTGCGGAAGAGGGGCGACCAGGCCTTGGCCAGACGGCCCATGGCGGGGGCCATCTCCCCAGCATCCAAAGGGCCGTAGCCCATCACCAGGGTGGGGGGCGCATCCGGCTCCGGCGGCGTCAGAGCATAGTCCGACAGGGGGGAGACTCCGACGCCGGTCCGGGCCGCCGCCTCTACCAGCGCCCGCTCCGAGGGACCTGCCGAGGCCTGGAACAGCAGATGCAGGCCGGATCCCGTGCCGGAAAAGGTCCCCCAGGCCGTCAGGCCCGCTGCCTCTGCCGCGGCCAGAAGGGCGTCCCGGCGCTGGCGGTAGATGGTGCGCATCCGCCGGACATGGCGCTCGAAGTGGTCCAGCTCCAGGAACCGGGCCAGCGTGTACTGCTCGAAGGAGGGCACAGTGGAGGCGTAGAACAGGAATTCCTTCTGGTACCGCTCCAGGAGATGGGGGGGCAGGACCATGAAGCCGATGCGCAGAGAGGGGGCCAGGCTCTTGGCGAAGGTGTTCAGATAGATCACCCGCTCCCCGGTGTCCAGGCTCTGGAGAGCGGGGATGGGCCGGCCGTCGAAGCGGAACTCGCTGTCGTAATCATCCTCGATGAGATAGCGCCCCGGCTTCTCCATGGCCCAGTTCAGCAGAGCCTGCCGCCGAGAGACCGGCATGACTGTGCCCAGCGGGAAGTGGTGGGAGGGGGTGATGTGAGCCACCCGGGCTCCGGACCAGCGGAGGGCATCCACCCGCAGGCCGTGCTCGTCCAGCGGGATGGGGCACACCAGCGCCCCCGCGTGGGAGAAGAGCAGAGGGGCCTTCCGGTAGCCGGGGTCCTCCACGGCCCAGCCGCCATCGTGGCCCAGAAGCTGGAGGAGCAGGGCGGTCAGATACTCCGATCCGGCGCCCACCACGATCTGCTCCGGCTTGGCCCGGATGCCCCGGAAGGAATAGAGATACCGGACGATGGCCTCCCGGAGTTCCAGGACGCCCTGGGGCGGAGAAGAGGCCAGCAGGGCGCTGTCCTCCTGACTGAGCACCTCCCGCATGAGCTTGGCCCAGGTGGCGAAGGGGAAGTGGACGGTGTCCACCGCGTTGGTGGCGAAGTCATAGAGCACGGGCGTCTCCGGCCGTTCCACAGAGGCGGGGGAGATGGCTGGTCCGGCGGCGGGTACGGGTGCGTGAGGGATCTCATCCGGCTCAGGCATCCACACGAAGAACCCCCGCTTGGGCTCTGACCGGAGGTAGCCCTCGGCCAGGAGCTGGGAATAGGCCCCCTCTACCGTGACCACGCTGACCTCCAGATGGGCGGCCAGAGACCGCTTGGAGGGCAGACGGGTCCCGGGCGGCAGGACTCCGGCGGCGATCTCCTGCCGGATCTTTCGGTAGATCTGTTCATATAACGGCTGCCGGGCCTTGGGGTCCAGAGTCAAGGTGAGCATGGGGCCTTCCTCCAAAAACGATATCCTACCATGATACTGTAATATATAAGGTAGGGGATGGATCCATTATATCACGGGGATCCGACTGTGGATAGTGGACAGCGCCGCTCCGCAGGCAAAAAGAGCGCCCCGGGCGCACCGCTCGGCGGCACGCCCGGGGCTGTCTCATGTACACAGGAGAGCGCGGTCGGACTTAGTCCTTCTTGGGGACCATGATGGGCAGGGAGGCGTAGAAGCAGATGGCGTCCATCAGCTCGTCCACGGGCACCTTGTCCTGAGTGGAGTGGCACAGGGAGTCATCGCCGGGACCGTAGCCGATGGCGGGGATGCCCAGACGGCCGCACATATGGGTGGCGTTGGTGCAGAACTCCCACTTGTCCACGACGGGGGCCTTGTCGAACAGCTCGGTGAAGGCCTCCACGCCGGCCTTGATCAGAGGATGATCCTCGGGCATGACCCAGGAGGGGAAGTAGTCCACGCAGGTGATGTCGTAACCGGTGTAGGTCTTGACCTTCTCGGTGTCGATGGAGGCGGTGACGCCCTCGATGCCCTCGTAGAACTGAGCGGTCTCCTTCAGCAGGTCCTCGATGGACTCGCCGCAGGAGATGCGGCGGTCACAGGTGATGATGGCCTCGCCGGGGATGGTGTTCAGAGAGGGAGCCTTGCACTCCACCATGGTGACCTCGATAGAACCCTTGCCCAGGAAGGGATCCTCCACGAAGTCCTGGAACTTGTCCACCTTCTCCATGATGGGCAGAGCCTTCACCAGGGCGTTGTCGCCGCGCCAGGCGGTGGAGGCGTGGGCGCACTTGCCGGGAACGTCGATCTTGATCAGGGCACGGCCCTTGTGGCCGCGGATGACGCGGTTGTTGGAGGACTCGGCCACCAGCACGAAATCGGGCTTGATGTCGGGGTTCTCTTCCAGCATGGCCTTCACGCAGGAGCCCTCGACGTCCTCCTCGGAGATGGAGCCGGACACCCACAGGGTGAAGTCCTTGTCCAGGCCCAGAGCCTTCAGGGCCTTGCCGGCGAAAGTGATGCCGGTCAGGCAGCCCTTGTCGTCCACGGCGCCGCGGCCGCGGAGGACCTTGCCCTCCTCCATCTGGGCCTTCAGGGGATCCATGCCCCAGTCGGCGGGGTCGCCCAGCTCGACGGTGTCGATGTGGGAGTCATACATGAGGACGGTCTTGCCGGAGCCGACGCGGCCCACCACGTTGCCCACGGGATCCACGCGGACCTCGTCGAAGCCGAACTCCTTCATCTTGCCGGCCAGGAACTGGATGGCGTTGCCCTCATTATAGGTAACGCTCTCGATGGCGATGAAGTCCTTCAGGAACTGGACGACCTCGTCTTCCTGGGCCTTGACATACTCCTTGATCTGGGCCAGCGCTTCTTTTTTCGTGATCATGTGAATTCCTCCTTGATTTTTTCGAGAGATGCTGTTATGATTATACCATAAAGTTCTCAAGAGTTATAGAGACTTTTGGAAAAAATTTTTAGGAGGTTCACAACAATGAAGACTGGTCTCAAGGGCAAGCATTTCCTCTGCGAGCAGGATTGGACGAACGAGGAGCTCAATACTCTGATGGACGTGGCGTCCGCCCTGAAGATGGACAACCTGCTGGACACCCATAAGTACGATGAGCTGCTGAAGAACAAGACCCTGTTCATGCTGTTCTTCGAGGAGTCCACCCGTACCCGCAACGCTTTCGAGTGCGGCATCACCCAGCTGGGCGGCCACGGCAACTACCTGACCCCCAAGGCGACTCAGATCGACCACGGCGAGACTCCTCAGGACACCATCGAGGTCCTGTCCCGCATGGGCCACGGCCTGGGCATGCGCAACACCCTGGTGGGCGGCCACGAGTACATGCAGAAGCTGGCCAAGTATTCCAAGATCCCCATCTACAACATGCAGTGCGATCTGTGGCACCCCACTCAGTCCATCGCTGACCTGTTCACCATCAAGGAGAAGTTCCACAATGAGCTGAAGGGCCGCAAGTTCGTCATCTCCTGGACCTCCGCCGGCAACTACATGCGTCCTCTGTCCATGGCTCAGTCCCTGGTCACCCTGATGCCCCGCTTCGGCATGGACGTGACCCTGGCTGTCCCCTCCAAGGAGTTCGAGCTGATGCCCGAGGCCATGGAGACTGCCCGCAAGAACGCTGAGTTCTACGGCTCCAAGTTCGAGGTCTGCAACGACATGGACGCTGCCTGCGAGGGCGCCGACGTGGTCTACGCCAAGGGCTGGGGCCCCATCATGGCCGTGGGCGACGACGAGAAGGCCGGTGTCGAGATGATCAACGCCAACCCCGGCTGGTGCGTCGACTCCCGCCGCATGGCTCTGGCCAAGAACACCGCCATCTACATGCACTGCATGCCCGCTGACCGCGGCATCGAGGTCACCGACGAGGTCGCTGACTCCGCTCAGTCCGTCATCTATGATGAGGCCGAGAACCGCATGCACACCATCAAGGCCCTGATGGCTCTGACCATGGGCAACATCCAGAGCCGCCGCTAAGCAAGCGCTCTGACGCGGGACCTTTTTGTCCCCGCCCCGCCGCTCCGGCGGCGGGGCGGGGCTCCTGCGAAACCAGGAACAACAAACAAGGCGCCTCGCGCTTGACAAAAAAAGCGGCACATCGCACATATGTGCCGCTTTTTTTACGAATGTTCTGTGAAAACTGTTCGGTTTGAACTGAGAGGTACGCAAGCAACAGGGAGGATGGACAACATGGCAGCAGCGACTATCATCCACGGCGGAGCCGTGCTCCTGCAGGAGGGGCTCAAGATGGACTGGGGCGTCAAGCTCCAGGACGGTCTCATCGCGGAGGTGGGCCCCAACGGGAGCCTCACCGCTCAGGACGGCGACGAAGTGATCGAGGTCAGGGACCAGGTAATCCTGCCCGGCTTCATCAACGGACACAACCATATGTATAATGTGTTCTGCCGCGGTATCAGCACCGACGCGGTCGTCACCGAGTTCTCCAGCTTCCTGGACGACTACTGGTGGCCCTATATCGAGAACCGCATCACCCCCGAGTTCGCGGAAGTCACCGCCCGGTGGTCCAGCGTGGAGATGATCGACAGCGGCGTCACCACCAGCTTCGACATCCTGGAGGCCCCCAATGCCATCCCTGGCGCTCTGGAGCGGGAAGGCAAGGTCCTCAAGGAGGCCGGCCTGCGTGCCATCCTCACCTTCGAAGCCTGCCAGCGCATGAGCCCCGAGAACGCGGAGCTGGGCCTGAAGGAGAACGCGGACATGGTCCGCGCCCATCAGGATGACCCCTTCGTGAAGGGTGCCATGAGCATCCACACCCTCTTCACCTGCGACAAGGAGTATGTGAAGAAGGCCCGTGCCATGGCGAAGGAGCTGGGCTGCAAGTTCCATATGCACCTGTCCGAGAGCGTCTTCGAGCCCAACTGGGTGAAGGAGCACTATGACGATAAGCCTGTGCGCGTCTATGACGAGCTGGGCGTGCTGGACAGCGACGTCCTGGCTTCTCAGGTGGTCCAGGCAGATCAGGAGGAGATCGACATCCTGGCCCGGACCGGTGCGTCCGTGGTCACGATGCCTCTCTCCAACTGCGAGGTGGGCGGCGGCATCGCCCCTGTGCCCGACCTGCTGGACGCCGGCGTCAAGGTGGGCATCGGTACCGACGGTTATATCAACAACTTCTTTGAAGTCATGCGCGGCGCTTTCCTGATCCATAAGGCATTCCGGCAGGACCCACAGGTGATGGGTGCCCGGCAGGTCTACCGGATGGCCACGGATATGGGGGCCGATGCGCTCGGCATGCCGAACGCGGGGCGGATCGCCCCGGGGATGCTGGCCGACGTCATCACCGTCAAAATGCTCGATACGCCCACGCCCATCAACGAAAAGAATATCTACGACCAACTGATCCTGTATCGGAACCCCGCCGATGTGAAGAACGTCTTCGTCGGCGGCCGGCAGCTCAAGAAGGACGGCGTCATCACGACGCTGGACGTTGAGAAGGCCCGCGAAGAGATGCGCGCGGCCACCGCAGAGTTCTGGAAGTTCAAGTGAATCCAGGCCTTTTCCGTCCCTTAGACAGGAGGGAAAAGCGAAAAGCCCTGTTCCAGATGGGATCCCATGCGAGGAAGGTGATTTCATGCCCCTGTTAGGCGAACTGAATAAGAACTACAAGGTCATCAATCGATCCGTGCCCCGGATCGACGGAGTCGATAAGGTGAGCGGCCGGGCCCATTACGCCGCGGACCTGAAATTCGTGGACATGGTCTATGGCGGCTGCCTGCGCAGCGGTCATTCCCACGCCAAGGTCACCAAGATCGACACCAGCAAGGCCAAGGCCATGCCCGGCGTGCTGGCGGTCGTGACCGCAGCTGATATGCCCAAACCCAAGAGCTGTGCCGGCCCCGCCGCCTATATGTACCTGACGGATGAGGTCAAGTACGCCGGCGATGTGGTGGCGCTCGTCTGCGCCGAGACCAAGCTCATCGTGGAAGAGGCCCTCCGGGCCATCGAGGTGGAGTACGAGGACCTACCCGGCGTGTATACGATCCGGGAGGCTATGGAGCCCGGCGCTCCGGTGGTCCACGAGAACTACCCCGGCAACAAGTTCAAGGACTCCTATTTCCCCATCCGCAAGGGCGATGTGGAAAAAGGCTTCGAGGAGGCCGACCTCATCATCGAGCGGGAGTACGAGACCCAGTATATCGAGCACTCCTATATCGAGCCGGAGGCTGTGGTCTGCATCCAGAACCCCACCGACGGTGTCATGACCGTCCATGCTTCCGCGCAGAACCCGTTCTTCACCCGCCGCTACATCGCGGACGTCCTGGGCGTCGGCATGAACGAGGTCCGTGTGTTCCAGGAGAACGTGGGCGGCACCTTCGGCGGCAAGGAAGAGGGTCTGGGCATGCTGGCGGCCCGCTGTGCTTACCTGTGCAAGCTGGTGGGACGGCCCGTCAAGATGACCTTCTCCCGGGAGGAGTCCTTCCTGGAGAGCGCTAAGCGGCATCCCTTCCTGCTCCACTATAAGGTGGGCGTCAAGAAGGACGGCCATATCGTGGCCTGGGAGGGCAGCCAGATCGACAACTGCGGCGCCTACAACAACCAGACCCAGTTCATGAACTCCCGCGCCAGCATCCACAGCTGCGGCGCGTATACCATCCCCAACGTGAAGACCGACACCTTCGGCGTCTTCACCAACAACATCCACGGCGGCGCCATGCGCGGCTACAGCTCTCCCCAGCTGATCTGGGGCCAGGAGCAGCTGATCGAGGAGATCGCCGAGGAACTGGGTATGGATCCCCTGGAGTTCCGCCGTATCAACTGCCTGAAGGAAGACACCACGAACGCCACCGGCCAGGTCATGCACCACGTGATCCTGCCCGAGATCATGGAGTATACCGCCAAAAAGACGGACTATCAGCGCAAGCACGAGGAGTATAAGCACCAGACCAACAAGCATAAGCGCAAGGGCATCGGTATGTCCATCGCCCACCGCGGCTGTGGTCTGGGCGCCGAGTCTCCCGACGCCTCCGGCGCCATGGCCATCGCCAATGAGGACGGCACCGTCCTGATCAACACCGGTCTGGCGGAGAACGGCCAGGGTCTGAAGACCGCCTTCTCCCAGATCGCCGCCGAGGCCATCGGCATCCCCTATGAGCTGATCCGCTTCTACGGCACCGACACTCAGGCCATCGCCGACTCCGGCATGACCGTCGCCTCCCGCGGTACTGTCATGGGCTCTCAGTCCACCCGCAAGGTGGGCTATCGCCTGAACGAGATCATGCGCGGCAACGCGCTGGCCCTTGGCTTCTTCAAGGATCAGGAGGACGTGCATGACGTGTCCCAGATCGTGCTGGAGGACGGCTTCTTCCACACGACCTCCAAGCCCGATGTGAAGGTCCCCTTCAAGGACGTGTGCAATGCCAGTCTGTGGACCGGCCGCCAGATGGCCGCCTATGAGTGGTTCATGCCCCCGGCCTGCGATCAGGATCACCACACCGGTCAGGGCACCGCGTTCCCCACCTTCGCCTATGGCTGCTGTGTGGCCGAGGTCGAGGTGGACATGGATACCGGCTATGTGGATGTGGTGAAGGTCACCGCCTCCCACGACGTGGGCACCGCGATCAACCCCGCCCTGGTGCTGGGCCAGATCTATGGCGGCATCGTCATGGGTCAGGGCTACGCCGTCACCGAAGAGGTGGAGGTCAGCAAGGGCAAGGTCCGCAATCAGAACTTCGAGAACTATATCATCCCCACTGCCGCGGATATGCCCGAGATGGACGTGAATATCTTCGAGTGTGATGACCCCGCAGGTACTTTCGGGGCCAAGAGCATCGGCGAGCCCGCCACCGAAGCGGTGGGCGCGGCCATCATCAATGCCATCTACAACGCCACTGGCCGCCGCATCCGGGAGAATCCCGCCAACCTGGAGCGAGTCCTGCTGGGCAAGAAGCTGAGATAAGGGGAGTCACGAATGCAAAGACTGAGTTATCTGAAGCCCCAGACCCTGGAAGAGGCTCTGGGCTATCTGAACGAATACGGCGAGAAGGTCAAGCCCTACGCCGGCGGCACGGACCTGATGGTCCAGCTCCGGGAGCACACCTCCAAGCTAAAGGACGTGGAGTATCTGATGGACGTGCAGTATCTGCCGGAGCTGCGCGGCATCGAGGTCAAGGACGACTGCATCAGCATCGGCTGTATGACCTCTCACACCGAGGTGAACGAGTCTCCCGTCCTGCGGGAGCATGTGCCCTTCCTGTCCATCGCCTCCTCTACCGTGGGCTCCACCCAGGTGCGGAACAAGGGCACCGTGGGCGGCAACATCTGCAACGCCTCTCCCGCGGCGGACACCCTGTCCCCCTTCGTGGCCCTGAACGCCCGCCTGACCGTGGTCAGCGTGGACGGCACTCGCGAGGTGCTGGTGAAGGAAGCCATGGAGAAGGCCGGCAAGCTGAAGTTTGCCCCCAATGAGATGGCCACCCGGATCACCATCGACCGGCTGGACGGCTGGCATACCGCCTTCATCAAGCTGGGCCGCCGCAAGGCTCTGGCGATCTCCCGCATGAACTGCGCCGTGGCCCTGAAGCTGGAGGACGGCGTGATCGCCGACGCCCGCATCGCTCCCGGCTGCGTGTTCGCCACCCCCGACCGGGTGGAGAAGGCCGAGGAACTGGTGAAGGGCCAGAAGCCCTCCGCGGAGCTCTTCGAGAAGGCCGGCCTGGCCGTCTCCGAGGAGATGATCGCCCGCACCGGCATCCGCTGGTCGACCGAGTACAAGAAGCCTGTCATCGAGGCCCTCATCCAGCGCGCCCTCTGCCGGGCCGCGGGTCTGCCCGAGGACTGAGGGAGGAGGACTGGATATGAAGAAGATCACTTTGGAGTGTTTCCTCAATGAGGAGCCGGTCTCTCTGGAGATCGACGAGAATGCCCGTCTGCTGGACGTCATCCGTGACGTGGCCGGTCTGACCGGCACCAAGGAAGGCTGCGGCGTCGGCGAGTGCGGCGCCTGCACCGTCATCGTGGACGGCGAGACCGTGGATTCCTGCATCGTGCTGGCCGCCTCCATGCAGGGCAAGCACATCACCACGGTGGAGGGCCTGTCCAAGAACGGCGAGCTGGATCCCATCCAGCAGGCCGTGCTGGACCACCACGCTTTGCAGTGCGGGTTCTGCACCCCCGGCTTCCTGATGAGCGCCAAGGCGCTCCTGGACAAGAAGCCCGACCCCACCCGCGACGAGATCAAGATGGCCATCGCCGGCAACCTGTGCCGCTGCACGGGCTATCAGCAGCTGGTGGAAGCGTTTGAAGACGCGGCGAAGGAGTATCAGAAGCGCTGATGCACCCTGGGCCTGTCGATAGTATCCTCGCCGACTGACGGAGGAGGATCGACCCTATATTTTTGGAGAATAAGAGGAGCGATTAGAGATGTTCGACAAGGAAAAGGTCAAGGGCGCTTCTATCGGCGTCAAATTCTGCGGTTACGATCTCCAGAGCCCGTTCATCGTGGGATCCGGCCCTCTCACCTATGGTTCTGAGGGCATGATCCGTGCCCATCAGGCTGGTGTCGGCGCTGTGGTCACCAAGACCATCCGTCTGGGTGCCGCCATCAACCCCGCCCATCACATGGCCAAGATCAGCAACGAGGCGATCCTGAACTGCGAGAAGTGGGCGGATTCCGACCGCTTCCAGTGGTACGAGAAGGAGATCCCCGAGGCGGTCAAGGCCGGCGCCATCGTCATCGGCTCCGTGGGCCACACCCCCATCGAGGCCAAGGCCATCGTGGAGGACGTGGAGAAGGCCGGCGCTCACATCATCGAGCTGGTCTCCTACACCGAGGACACCCTGCTGCCCATGCTGGACTACGCCAAGGAGCACGTGAACATCCCTGTCATCTGCAAGCTGTCCGGCAACTGGCCCGATCCCGCCGGCACCGCCAAGAAGTGCTATGAGCACGGCGCCGACGGCCTGTGCGCCATCGACTCCATCGGCCCCACCCTGATGATCGACGTGGAGAAGCGCGCCCCCGTGATGATGAGCAACGACGGCTACGGCTGGATGACCGGCGCCCCCATCAAGCCCATCTCTCTGCGCATCAACAGCCAGATCACCCGCAACGTGCCTGGCTATAAGAACCTGTACGGCACCGGCGGCGTGATGAAGGCCGATGACGCCATCGAGTACCTGATGACCGGCTGCAACGCCGTGGGCATCTGCTCCGTGGGCATCCTGAAGGGCCTGGACTATGTGGAGAAGATGTGCTACAAGCTGTCCGACCGCCTGAAGGAGCTGGGCTTCAACTCCATCCAGGAGGCCATGGGCGTGGCTCTGCCCAACTTCCCTTCCACCGAGAACATCACCGACATGGGCTTCCACTTCGACGCCAAGAAGTGCTCCAAGTGCCACCTGTGTGAGACGGTCTGCTGCTACAAGGCCCGCAAGGTCATCGTGCCGGAGGACAAGACTCAGCTGCCGGAGATGACTCTGGACCGCAGCCTGTGCCGTTCCTGCGGCCTGTGCGCCGATGTGTGCCCCACCCACGCTCTGACTAGCTTCGTGGAGGACCAGTCCGCCGAGAACGCCAAGCGCGCCGCGGCTTCCAAGAACTTCGACGCCATGGTGAAGGCTCAGGATCCCAAGCTGCTGGAGCGCTGATCTCCGGCGGTACCATACTTACTGTGATACAAGCATCCCTATATCGTTACTGACAAAGTGACTCGACTGTCGTGGAGATGTCCCCCGGGCGTATGCATTTCGCGTCTGCCGCCCTGGCCGCCCGGGGGCCCTCCATTCAGCGACGGCGGGTGTATCAAACGTGCGTGTGAACCACTCCCTTGTGATGGAGGAGGGACCGCAGTTTCGTTCAGGCACGAGAAGGACAGGGAGGCAGGCGCGCTCCATCGAACACGCGGATGGAGCGCGCCTGCCTCCTTTTGTTGTGTTCTTTGATAACAGTCGAACGAACGGCTGCTGTACGTCGGGCATACCTGAGTGTTGGGACCACCGAGCGATGTAGACAGGCATCGGCGGCATCGGCACCGGACTCCAGGCTATGTGGACCGTAGTATGATGTAGTTGAAGTCGAGGAATGCCGTGGGCAGAGCCAGAAGCCGTCTCGATCACCGATTTTTTTTCATTAGGAGATGAAACGTATGAAGGCATATAGCCAGATCGGAGAAAGTACCCCTATCCGGGACGCAGCTCTGAAAGTGACCGGCCGAAAGATGTACGTGGGGGACATGAAGCTCCATGGGATGCTGTATGGAGAGATCGTGTTCAGCAAGGTGGCCCACGCCAAGATCCGCTCGATCGACACCAGCGCGGCCGAGGCTCTGCCCGGTGTGCGCGCGGTGGTCTGCTACAAGAACGCCCCCGACACCCTCTACAACAGCGCGGTCCGCTTCTATGAGCATCAGATCCCCGACACGGAGCGGATCTTCGACGACACCGTCCGCTTCGTGGGCGACCGTGTGGCGGCCGTGGCCGCCGATACCCCCGCGATCGCCAAGAAGGCGGCCGGACTCATCAAGGTGGAGTACGAGCCTCTGCCCGTCTATCTGGACCCTGAGGAGGCCATGAAGGAGGGCGCTTATCCCATCCACGGCGATAAGAACGCCATCACCACCATGGTCCATAACGCCGGCGATCTGGAAAAGGGTTTCGCGGAAGCCGACCAGATCTTCGAGGACCGTTATACCACTCAGCCCATCCATCACTGTGCCATCGAGCCCCATGTGACGCTGGCCGACTATGACTTCACCGGCAAGCTCACCGTCTATACGTCCTGCCAGAACACCTTCGGCTACCGCATCATCCTCAGCCGGATCTTCAAGATGCCCATGAGCAAGATCCGGGTGGTCACGCCCGCCATCGGCGGCGCCTTCGGCGGTAAGCTGGAGATGACCATCGAGCCTGTGGCGGCCCTGCTGTCCATGAAGGCTGGCCGTCCGGTGAAGCTGGCCCTCTCCCGTCAGGCCTGCATCGACTCCACCCGGACCCGCCATGCCTCTGTGGTGTATCTGAAGACCGGCGTGAAGAACGACGGTACCATCGTGGCCCAGGACGTGCGCATCATCACCAATACGGGCGCTTATGCCACCAGCGCCCTGAACGTGCTGGGCGCCCTGAGCCATAAGGTGTTCAAGGTCTACAAGATCCCCAATATGCGCTTCACCGGCATCCCCGTGTACACCAACACGCCCATCGCCGGCGCCATGCGCGGCTACGGCTCTCCTCAGGCCTTCTTCGGCCAGCAGCGCCAGTTCCAGAAGATCGCCAAGGCTCTGGGCATGTCTGTGGTCGACCTCCAGATGAAGAACCTGGTGGATCCCGAGGACTCCGATCCCATGGGCTTCAAGCTGGGCAACCCCCGTCCTAAGGACTGTGTCCGCCGGGGCGTGGAGCTCATGGAGAACTGGAAGCCTCTGGACGACGAGGGCGGCAAGTACGCCATCGGCGTGGGCATGGCCGTGGGCGCGCACGGCTGCGGCTGCTTCGGCGCCCACCGGGACCAAGCCGCCGTCATGATCAAGATGAACGAGGACGGCACCCTGACCTACTTCACCGGCACCCATGATATGGGCAATGGCTCCGTCACCGCCCAGACACAGGTCATCTCCAATACCCTGAAGCTCCCTCTGGCCTCAATCACCACGATGGAGGCCGACACCGATGCCTGCCCCTGGCAGCTGGGCGACTATTCCAGCCACGGCATCTTCGTGGTGGCCAGCGCGGCCAAAAAGTGCGCCGAGTCCGTGGCGGCCGATTTGATCCACCAGGCCTCTCTCATGCTGTCCAAGCCGGAGGAGGACCTGGAGATCTGCGAAGAAGGCATCCGGGTGAAGAGCACCGGAGAGACCACCTCCCTCAGCGATGTGATCGTCTACTCCCAGGACAAGTCCCACCACGAGATCATCTGTCAGGAGACCTATCCCATGCCCAACGGCCCCAGCGCCTATGGCGCCCACTTTGCCCGGGTCAAGGTGGAGAAGACCACCGGCAAGGTCATCGCCACCGATTATGTGGCCGTCCACGACGTGGGCAAGGTCATCAACCGGATGGGCATCGAGGGCCAGCTCCAGGGCGGCATCCAGATGGGGCTGGGCTATGCTCTGTGCGAGGGCCTGAAGTTCGACGAGAACGGCCGGAACATCTACAACAACTTCCGGAAGTATAAGATGTTCACCGCCGACCAGATGCCCAGCATCCAGGTGGACTTCATCGAAGAGCTGGAGCCCAACGGACCCTATGGCGCCAAGAGCATCGGCGAGGCCGCGGTCGTGCCAGCCAATCCTGCGGTGATGAACGCCGTGTGCGATGCGCTTGGGAAGGAGATCGACGGCTCCCCCTATCGGGACTGGACGGGTGAATAAGGAGGGCTCAGGAACATGGCTAATCATCGCAAAGATGTCTTTGCCAAAGTGACCGGCAAGGCCATCTACGCCAACGATATCAAGATGCCCGGCATGGTGTTCTGCAAGGTCGTGCGTTCTACCATCGCCAGCGGCAAGATCCTTTCTATCGACAGCTCTGAGGCGGAGAAGGTGCCCGGCGTGATCCGGATCATCACCGCCAAGGACATCCCAGGCATCCCCAACCAGCCTTGCGACCGGCCTGTCATCTGCGGCGACCGGGTGCGCTACATCGGTGATGCGGTGGCTCTGGTGGCCGCCGAGACCAAGGAGCAGGCCGAGGAGGCCGTCGCTCTGGTCAAGGTGGAGTACGAGCCCCTGCCCGCCAACTTCGACCCCATGCACGCGCTGGATGAGAATGCCCCGCTGGTCCACGACAGCGGCAACACCATCTGCAAGTGGAGGACCTTCCGGGGCGACGCCGAGGGCACCTTCCCCAAGTGCGACCATGTGATCGAGCGGGACTATGTGACTTCCCGGGTCCAGCATGTCTGTATCGAGACCGAGGCGGCGGTGGCCTACACCGACCAGATCACTAACCAGATGATCGTCCGGTGCCCCGTGAACAGCCCCTTCGTGATCCGCAAGACTGTGGCTGAGACGCTGGGCGTGCCCTACACGCAGGTCCGGGTGGTCCTGGCGGTGATCGGCGCCTCCTTCGGCGGCAAGAACTACGACATCGCCATGGCCTCCAGCCGGGCGGCTCTGGTGAGCCATCTGCTGGGCTGCCCCTGCAAGGTCTATCTGACCCGCGAGGAGTCCATCATGGAGGGCACCAAGCGCCATCCCATCCACGCCCACTACAAGGTCGGCTTCAATGATGACGGCAAGCTCCAGGCCATGCAGGTCCGGCTCGTGCTGGACGGCGGCGCCTACAAGAGCAAGACCTTCCCAGTCACTACCCGGATGGCCATCGAGGCCGCCGGCCCCTATATCGTGCCCAATATCGACACCATCTCCACCAGCGTATACACCAACAATGTGTACTCCGACGCCCTCCGGGGCTTCGGCTCCCCCCAGGTGGATTTCTGCTCCGAGTCCCTCATGGACGAGATCGCCAAGGAACTGGGCATGGACCCCGTGGAGCTACGCAAGCGCAATATGCTCTATGAGGGCTGTACCTCCACCACTGGCCAGCACATGACCAACGTGACGCTGGACAAGTGCTGGGAGGCCCTGGACGGGGCCGCCAAGGTGGAGGAACGCCGGAAGCGCATCGCCGAGTACAACGCCTGCCACACCGGCACCAAGAAGGGCCTGGGCATCGCGTTCCTGCACCGGGGCGAGTCCTTCGGCGCCGCCGGCCAGGGCATCGACACCGCCAGCGGCATGATCGCCCTCCAGCCGGACGGCAGTGTCATGGTGGCCTCTTCCATCGCCGAGGTGGGCCAGGGCGGCGCCAATATGCTGGTCAGCGTGGTCCACGAGACCCTGGGCGTGGACCGGGAGAAGATCCACCTGACCCCTGTGGATACCGGCTATCTCACCGATGCCGGCCCCACCGTGGCCACCCGCGGCACCGTCTTTTCCGGCGGAGCCGTCTGGAAGGCCTGCCTCAGTGTCCGGGAGAAGCTGACCGACTATGCCGAGAAGCGCCTGAACACCCGAGACCTCATCTTCGAGGACGAGTCCATCACCGATGCCAAGGACCCCGCCAACACGGTGCCCCTGCTGACGGTCATCGGCGATGCGTTCAATAATTCCGACCATCTGAATTCCCTGGGCTACTTCGCCGCGCCTCCGTTCGACTATGACCGGAGCACCGGAGTGGGCGACGCCTACTGGTCCTGGGTCTACGGCGCCGCCGCCGCTGAGGTGACGGTGGACCTGAAGACCGGCTCCGTGTCGGTGGATGACTACTTCGCCGTCCACGATGTGGGCCATGCCATGGACCCGGACGAGGTCGAGGGCCAGATCCGCGGCGGCGTGGCCATGGGCATCGGCTACGCCCTGACCGAGGAAGTGGATATGAAGGAAGGCCGCATCCGCAACCTGAACCTGGAGAACTACATCCTGCCCACCGCGCTGGATGTGCCCGACCAGATCCACGCCATCGCCCTGGAGATTCCCAGTGAGATCGGCCCTCTGGGGGCCAAGGGCCTCGGCGAGCCCGCCACCTGCAACGTGGCACCGGCCGTGGTGAACGCCATCGCCGATGCCTGTGGAAAGCGTATCCGGGAGCTCCCGGCCAATCTGGAGCGGATCCTCCTGGGCCACGCTATGAGCAAGTGATCCCTGCGTCTATGCATATCGGATAAATGTTCCGCAAAGTAGACCAAAGATCAAATAGATCAAGAAGACAGGAAAGGAAATGATCCGTATGAAGACTCTGTTCCGCAACCCCTGGATCGTGACCATGAACGACGATTTCGGGATGATCCGCAATGGATTCGTCCTCATCACCGACGACAAGATTACGGAAGTTGGATCCGACCCCATGCGGATGGCTCAGCTCAGCATCGAGGCTGACTCCGTCATCGACGCCGCTGATAAGATCTTGATGCCCGGCATGGTCAGCGCCCATACCCATCTGTTCCAGACCTTCATGCGCGGCCTGGCCGACGATCTGGAGCTGTATCCCTGGCTGTCCACTCAGGTGTGGCCCTTCTCCGAGCTGATGACCGAGGAGGACTTCTACTATGCCGGCCTGATCGGCTGCCTGGAGAACCTGAAGACCGGCGCCACCAGCTGCATCGACCAGCACTATATCTACACCTCTCTGAACAACGGCGACCATATCTTCGAGGCCATGCGGGATTCCGGCATCCGCGGCAATATGTGCCGCTGCTTCGCGAACATCGTGTATTACGAGAAGTTCCGCGAGGAGGATCAGGACCGCATCCTGAACGACATCAAGCGCCTGCACAGCGAGTGGGCCGGCAAGGAGAACGGCCGCCTGTCCCTGAGCATCGGGCCCCTGAACCCCTGGGGCGTCTCTCCCGACCTGTTCCAGAAGACCAAGCAGCTGTCCAAGGATCTGGGCGTGAAGTTCCAGGTCCACACCGCGGAAGATCAGGACGTGGTCACCAAGACCGCCGCGATGTACGACGGCATGCGCAACCTGGAGTTCTTCGACTCTCTGGGCATCCTGGACGAGGACACCCAGCTGGCCCACGCCATCTGGCTGGACGATCACGAGATGGAGATCCTGGAGAAGCGCCGCTGCCAGCCTGTCCACTGCCCCGTGGCCAACGCCTACCTGGCCGACGGCGTGGCCCGCGTGCCTGAGATGCTGAAGATGGGCCTGCCCGTGGCTCTGGGCACCGACGGCCCCGGCAGCAACAACTCCCAGGATATGCTGGGCACCCTGAAGTACACCGCCCTCATGCACAAGAACCACAACCTGAACGCCCACATCATCTCCAACCGGGACGTGCTGACCATGGCCACCCGCAACGGCGCCGTCGCCATGAGCATGGGCGGCCAGATGGGCCAGATCGCTGCCGGTCAGAAGGCCGACATCATCCTGGTCGACTGGAAGAAGCCCCACATCGCCCCTGTCCATCATCCCGAGTCCGCCCTAGTGAACAACGCCACCGGCAACGACGTGGATACCGTCATGGTCAACGGTGAGATCGTGGTCCGCAACAAGAAGTCCACCAAGATCGACGAGGTCGCCCTCATCGACGAGTGCCAGAAGCGCATCGAGTACATCAAGAGCAAGATGTAAGCGCTAAGATGTAAGATGTGACCGAAAAAGGACCCCGCCGGATGCCCGAAAGGGCGTCCGGCGGGGTCTTTTCATCTGTGGGACAGGGATCGTCGGGGGACTTCCACTATCCGCGCGCGGCGGTCAGCGTTCCGCTCACCACAGCATGAGCTCGTCGGCCTGCTTCCGCAGGTCGGCACGGAAGTCGGGGTGGGCGATCTGGATCAGGGCGTCCACCCGCTGGCGGATGGTCCGGTCCTTCAGCTTGGCGATGCCGTACTCCGTGACCACATAGTCCACGATGTTCCGGGAGATGGACACCACAGAGCCCGGCGTCAGGATGGGCTGGATCTTGGAGACCGTACCGTGCTTGGCGGTGGAGGCCACCGCCAGGATGCCCCGGCCGCCCTTGGAGTGGAAGGCGCCATAGGCGAAGTCGGTGGCGCCGCCGGTGCCGGAGAACTGCCGGGGGCCGATGCTCTCGGAGCAGACCTGACCGGTCAGGTCGATCTGGATGGCCGTGTTCACCGATACCATGTTGTCGTTCTGGGCGATGTTGAAGGGATCGTTGACCCAGGCCGCCCGGCGGAGCTCCACGGAGGTGTTCTCCGCCATATAGTCGTACAGGGCCTGATCGCCCCAGGCAAACGCGCCGATGGTCTTGCCGGGATTGAAGTTCTTCCGGGCGTTGGTGACCACGCCTGCCTGCAGGAGCTTGCCCATGGAGGAGGTCAGCATCTCCGTGTGGATGCCCAGATCCTGCTTGTCCATGAGGGCCTCGCCCACGGCGTTGGGCATCCCGCCGATGCCCAACTGGATGCAGTCGCCGTCGTGGATCAGGGAGACCACCTGCTCCGCGATCCGCTTCTCCACCTCGGAGGAGGGGGCGGCGGGAGCGTAGGGCAGGGGAGTGGCCGCCTCATAGATGTAGTCCGCCCGCTCGATGGGGATGGCGGTCTGGCCGAAGATGCGGGGGATATTGGGGTTGATCTCAAAGATGACCGTGTCCGCCGCGGCCATACACTCGGTGGTGCCCTGGAGGTCGAAGGACATATAGACCATGCCGTGCTCGTCCATCGGAGACACCGCCGCTACGAACACGTTGGGCCGCCGGGTCTCCACCATGGTCCGGCCCACGGAGTGGAGGTTCAGGGGCACCATGGAGTAGCGCTTGCTGGCATGGCCCGTCCGGCAGTTGTTGTTGTAGAAGAAGGTGATGATGTCGATGCTCCCCATCAGGGAGTCATCGGTCATGACCGGATAGTCCCCCATCATCAGCATGGTCCACAGATAGACATCCTCCACCCGGGGGGCGATGGTGTGCAGGCGCTTCAGAAACTGGGTGGGCTCGTTGCCGTAGATCGGCGTGGCGATCGTGTCACCGGACCGGATGAGGTCCAGCGCACCCTGGAGTGTTCCTGATTTGGACTGATAATATGCTTTGTGATCCATGTATGGTCCTCCTGACTTGTCTCAAAACACAAATAACACCCCATATTGTACTCATCCATCCCTGGTTTGTCAAAGGCATTTCTGCATTTGCGCGTCTGATTCTGTGAACTTTTTGTGACAAAAGCTGAGATATCGGCCATTTTACGGATGGGATGGAGCATGTGTTGAAAAATTGGACATGGACCAGTCCGCTGTGTGCGGTCTGCGGGAGGGCTTGCCACCCGCCGCCGGGTGTGCTATGCTCCTATACAAGAACGAGAGAAAAGGAGTTGTTCCTGTGCAGACGAGATATAAGGGCATCCTCTGCATCCTGTCGGCGGCCTTCTTCTTCGCGCTGATGGGTCTGTGCGTGCGGATGTCCGGAGATGTGCCCTCCATCCAAAAGAGCTTCTTCCGCAATCTGGTGGCGGCTCTGGTGGCCCTGGCCCTCCTGTGGAAAGCCCGGCCCGCCATCCACCCGGACCGGACTGCCTGGTGGGAGCTGTTCTTCCGTTCCTTCTTCGGGACGCTGGGCATCTGGTGCAATTTCTACGCGGTGGACCATCTGGTCCTGGCGGACGCCTCCATGCTGAACAAGATGTCCCCCTTTTTCGCGATCCTGTTCAGCTTTTTCCTGCTGAGAGAAAAGGTCTCCCTCTTCCAGGCGGGGGCGGTCATCGCGGCCTTCTGCGGATGCGTGATGATTGTGCGGCCCACAGGGCTGGTGACGGATCTGTTCCCCTCGCTGGTCGGACTCACCGGGGGCGCCTGTGCCGGTCTGGCCTATACGATGGTGCGGATGCTCAGCAAGCGGAAGGTCCCCGGGCCCTTCATCGTGTTCTTCTTCTCCGCCTTCTCCTGCGTGGCGGCGGCCCCGTGGCTCCTACTGGACTACCATCCCATGACCGGGGGCCAGCTCCTATGGCTCCTGCTGGCCGGTGCGGCGGCGGCCGGCGGACAGTTCTCCATCACAGCGGCCTATTCCTTCGCCCCGGCCCGGGAGCTGTCGGTGTACGACTACGCTCAGGTGCTCTTCTCCGCTCTGCTGGGCTTCCTCTTCTTCCGGCAGGTCCCGGACCTGTGGAGCTGGGCGGGCTATGTCGTCATCTGCGGCGCGGCAGTGGCCATGTTCCTCTATACCCGGAGACATTCGGAGCCGGCGGACTCTGCCGCGAAATAGGATAAAAAACGAGCTGTGGAAGCGTGATGGAACGCTTCTTCAGCTCGTTTTGGTGTCTCAGCGATCGGGATGAGAAGCCCCGGCTCTCCCGGCGGCCCAGGCCAGCCCGCTGAACAGGACCAGCCCCAGCGGGACCAGACGGAGGAAAAGCCGCCAGCCCGAGGCGGTGAGCGTCACCAGCTGGAACCAGGGGGAGAGGAAGCGCACCGCGGCGCACAGGGCCGTGGCCACTCCGGCCAGCACCGCCGCCCGGTAAGGGGTCATGGGCCGGCAGATCCATACCAGTACCAGCAGGCCGTTGAAAGCCAGCAGGAGGGCGCAGACGGTGGAGATCTGCGCCTGCGGCAGTCCCATCCGGCCCCCCAGCCACACGGTCCCGAAGATGGCGGCCAGGTCGGTGAGCCCGCCGGGGAGGGCCTTCCACAGCACGTTCCGCAGGAAATGCCCCCGGATGCGGACATAGGTGGGCTCGAAGGTCAGCAGGAAGGAGGGCGCTCCGATCAGCAGGCCGCTGACCAGACTCACCTGAGCGGGGACCAGCGGGTAGAGGAGGGGCAGGAAGAGCATCACCACCGCGGTCAGGAAGGAGAACAGGTTCTTCACTAAAAACAGGGAGGCGGAGCGCTCGATGTTGTTCACCACCCGGCGGCCCTCCCGCACCACCTGCGGGAGCACCGAGAAGTCCGACTCCAGCAGGACCAGATGGGACACCTGCTGGGCGGCGTCGCTCCCAGCGGCCATGGCGATGGAGCAGTCCGCGTCCTTCAGAGCCAGCACATCGTTGACGCCATCCCCCATCATGGCCACCTTGTGGCCTCTGGACTGGAGGGCGTGGAGGAGGGCCTGCTTCTGCTGGGGCGTCACCCGGCCAAAGACCGTGTACGCCTCTGCCAGCGGGGCCAGGTCGGTCCCCTCCGGGAGCGTGGACAGGTCCAGCCATCGTTCTGCCCCCGCGATGCCCGCCCGGCGGGCGGTCTGGGCCACGGCGGCGGCGTTGTCCCCGGAGATGATCTTCACGTCCACCCCCTGCTCTCGGAAATAGGCCAGAGTCTGGGGAGCATCCCGGCGGAGCTGGTCGGAGAGGAACAGGAAGCCCAGCGGCTCTGGCCGGCCGGTGAGCCGGTCTCCATCCAGCACGTCCCGGCCCCGGGCCAGCAGGAGGACCCGCTGACCGTCGTTGACGGCCTCCTCCAGATCAGGGGCGGCGGAGCGCCAGTCCGGACCCAGCAGGCGCTCCGGGGCGCCCAGCAGATAGGCCATGCCGTCGGAGAACACCAGCGCGCTCCATTTCCGCTCGGAGGAGAAGAACACCTCCCGTTCCGGCCGCCACAGGGGGGCCTCCGCCGGGAAGCGGGCCTTGAGGGCCTGCGCGGTGGCGTTGGCGCTGGAGGCCGTGTGGACGAAGGCGGAGACCAGTCCCTCCAGCGTCTCCCGGTCCAGCCCAAGAGGCCGGAGCTCCAGCACCTCCATACAGCCCTCCGTGAGGGTGCCGGTCTTGTCCAGACAGAGGGTGTCCACCCGGGCCAGCGCCTCGATGCAGGAGAGCTCATGGGCCAGCACCTGCCGCCGGGCCAGCTTGGCGGCCCCGACCGCCAGAGCCACGCTGACCAGCAGGTAGAGCCCCTCCGGGATCATGCCCACCATGGCAGCCACGGTGGAGCTGACCGTGTACCGTAGCCCCGCGTGGAGGAGGACATACTGCCGGTAGAAGAGCACGGTGCCCAGCGGCAGGACCGCCACGCCGATGATCCGGAGGAGCCGGTCCAGCGAGCGGATCATCTGCGAGCGGCTTCGGCGGCGGCCCTTGGCGGCCCGGCCGATGCCGGCGGCCCAGGAGTCCGGTCCCACCCGGTCCAGCCGGGCGGTACAGCGCCCCGCCGCCACGAAGCTGCCGGACAGGAGCCGGTCGCCGGGGCGCTTGAGGATCAGGTCGGCCTCGCCGGTGAGGAGAGCCTCGTTGACCTCGATGGAACCGGTCGTGACCACGGCGTCGGCGCAGATCTGGTCCCCGGCGGAGAGGGCCACGATGTCATCCAGCACCAGAGCCCCGGTGGGGACGAGGGAGGTCCGGCCATCCCGGATGACGGCGGCGGTGGGAGCAGAGAGGAGCGCGATCCGGTCCAGTGTCCGCTTGACCCGGAGCTCCTGTACGATGCTCACCGCTGTGTTGCAGGCCACGATCCCCAGAAAGAGCATATCCCGGAAGGCCCCGACCAGAAAGAGACAGGCGGCCATGGCCAGGAAGAGCAAGTTGAAGAAAGTGAACAGGTCGTCCCGCACGATCTGTCCTACGGACTTGGAGAGATCCCCGGCCGGGTCGGTGTTGTCCCACCCGGCGGCCCGGCGCTCCTCCGCCTGCTGGGCGGTGAGCCCCCGGGCCGGGTCCGGCTCCAGCCGCTCCACCGGCCTCCGCTCCCGTATCCGGTCCCATGCCATAGGCCACCCCTCCTTGTTTCGGTCGAATGAGGACGACAGATGCCGTCCGGGACAATAGTGTACCAGCTTTTTATGGATCGTCCAGAAACAGTTCCTTACGAATGGATGAAGAAAGACGAAAGACCTCCCCTGCCCATCAGAGAGCGGGGAGGTCTTTACGGTATAGCGGGGGAAGGGCGCTTACTTCAGCTTGCTGTAATCCATGACCGCGCCTTGGGCGCCGGAGGAGGCCAGCTTGCAGTACAGGCCCAGGTAGCCCTTCTCGAACTTGGGCTGGGGGCGGACCCAGTGCTTCAGGCGCTCGGCGATCTCCTCGTCGCTGACCAGCAGGTTCAGGGCGCCGTTGTCCACGTCGATCTCGACCTTGTCGCCGTCCTTGACGATGGCGATGGGGCCGCCCTCAGCGGCCTCGGGGGAGATGTGGCCCACGAAGCAGCCGTTGTTGGTGCCGGAGAACCGGCCGTCGGTGATTAGGGCGGTGGTCAGGGCCAGACCGCGGCCGTACAGGTACTTCATGGCCTTGAACATCTCGCGCATGCCGGGGCCGCCCTTGGGGCCTTCGTAGCGGATGACCACCACGTGGCCGTCCCGCACCTTGCCGGCGATGATGGCCTCCTCGGCCTCCTCCTCGGAGTCGAAGCAGATGGCCTCGCCCACGAAGTGATGCAGGCTCTTGTCGAAGGCGCCGGGCTTGGTGATGCCGGTGTCGGGGGCCAGGTTGCCACGCAGCACGGCCACGCCGCCGGTATAGCCGAAGGGATCGTTCAGCGTGCGGATGACCCGGCGGTCCTCGGGATACAGATAGTGGTGCCCGGCGATGTTCTCCGCCACGGTCTGGCCGCTGACGGTCATCTGGTCGGTGTCCAGGATGGAGGACATCTCGCCCATCAGGCGGACCACGCCGCCGGCCCGGTAGAAGTCCACCATATTGTACTTGGAGGCGGGGTTGATCTTGGCCACCTGAGGCGTGGTCTTGGACAGGGTGCCGAACTCCTCCAGCACGTTGATGTCCAGCTCGGCCTCGTGGGCGATGGCGGTCAGGTGCATGACGGCGTTGGTGGAGCCGCTCATGGCCAGGCAGACCTTGATGGCGTTGCGGACGCTCTCGTTGGTGATGACCTTGCGGGCGGTGACGCCCTTGTCCAGCAGCTCCATGATCTTGATGCCGGTCTGCTCGGCGAGAGCCAGGCGGGCGGCGGAGGAGGCGGGGGTGATGCCGCCGTCGGGCAGGGTCATGCCCAGAGCCTCGGACAGGGAGCACATGGTGTTGGCGGTGCCCAGATAGGAGCAGGAGCCGCAGGTGGGGCAGGAGCAGTCCTCCAGGACCTTGTACTCTTCCTCGGTGATCTTCTTGGCGGACAGCATGCCGTAGGCCTCAGCGCTGGAGGTCTGGTCGGACTGGCGACCGTCGAAGACGATGCCGCCCTCCATGGGGCCGCCGGGGAGCAGGATACAGGGGATGTCCAGCCGGGCAGCGGCCATGAGCAGGCCGGGCACGATCTTGTCGCAGGAGCCCAGCAGGACCAGCGCGTCGAACAGGTTGATCTGAGCCATGGACTCCACGGAGTTGGCGATCAGCTCCCGGGAGGGCAGGATGTAGTGCATGCCGTCATGGCCCTGGGCCATGCCGTCACAGCCGCCGATGACGCCGAATTCCACGGGGGTGCCACCGGCCCGGTAGATGCCGTCCTTCACCCGCTGGGCCACCTGACGCAGGTTGAAGTGACCGGGCACGCACTCGCTCCAGGCATTGGCGATGCCGATGATGGGGCGCTTCAGGTCCTCGGTGCTGAAGCCCATGGACTTGTAGGTAGCGCGGTAGTACTGGTTGTCGATGCCGCGCAGGATCTTTTCACTGCGATACATATTCGGATACTCCCTTTCTGTTGCGATCGCCCGGCCCCGCCGGGCGCGAATGAAAACCTTCCGCGGTAATAGTAGCACCCTACCGCCCTCATCGTCAACGCTTTTCGGCTACACTCTCCAGTTTTCGCTGCTCATCTCCTGTTTGCTCCATTATACATTATGTATACCACATCTTGTGAGAATGTCCTGGATCGCATCTAAATAAAGTGTCAAGCCCCCTGACACGATCCCGTCGTTTTGCTGTTTTTCCCGGAAGCCGCCGCCGGTTTTGCCCATGGCGCCGTGGCACCTTTTTGCCGGTCCGGGCCCGGAACTCCTACCGGCAGACAGGGTTCCCGGCCTTTCATGCAAAACGACAAGGGGGGGACGCTCCTGATGCTAAATATGGATTGCTTTTTCAGAGGGGCAACTATATAATGTACAAGGACCAGCGGAGGAACGGCTTTCTCTCTACTACATATTGTGCTATATTACCACTATATGTAGTAGAGAGACCGCCGTTTTCCATTGGCCCTCCGCAGGATGCGGGATATCCGGCGGAGCGATACGGAAGAGGAGCGATAGCGATATGAAGATCATGAAGCGAAGCGGCGCGGAGGCCCCGTTCGAGCGGGACAAGATCGTCTCGGCCATCACCCGGGCCAATCTGGCGGCTACCAGCTCCCACGAGCTGACGGACGAGCAGATCGAGGCCATCTCCCGTCAGATCGAGGACGCCTGCCAGAAGATGGGCCGGACCCCCTCCGTGGAGGAGGTGCAGGAGATGGTGGAGACCGAGATCATGCGGGACGGCGCCTATGAGACCGCGAAGCACTATATCCGCTACCGCTATGACCACAGCCTCCGCCGGTCGGCCAACACCACCGATGACCAGATCCTCTCGCTGATCGAGTGCAACAATGAGGAGGCCAAGCAGGAGAACTCCAACAAGAACCCCACCGTCAATTCGGTCCAGCGGGACTACATGGCCGGCGAGGTCTCTAAGGATATCACCAAGCGGCACCTCCTGCCCCGTGAGATCGTGGAGGCCCACGAGGCCGGCATCATCCACTTCCACGACATGGACTACTATGCCCAGCACATGCACAACTGCGATCTGGTGGACCTGGAGGATATGCTCCAGAACGGCACCGTCATCACCGGGACCATGATCGAGAAGCCCCACAGCTTCTCCACCGCCTGCAACATCGCCACCCAGATCATCGCCCAGGTGGCCTCCAACCAGTATGGCGGCCAGTCCATCTCTCTGGCCCATCTGGCCCCCTTCGTGGACGTCTCCCGCCAGCGCATCCAGGCGGAGGTCTTGGCGGAGCTGGCCGTGTGCGGCGGCTCTACGGCCCCCGACGTGGTCCGGAAGATCGTGGAGAAGCGCCTGCGGGACGAGATCCGGCGGGGCGTGCAGACCATCCAGTATCAGGTGGTCACCCTCATGACCACCAATGGACAGGCCCCCTTCATCACCGTGTTCATGTATCTGGGCGAGGCCAAGAGTGAACAGGAGAAGAAGGATCTGGCCCTCATCATCGAAGAGACCTTGAACCAGCGCTATCAGGGCGTGAAGAACGAGGTGGGCGTGTGGGTCACCCCCGCCTTCCCCAAGCTGATCTATGTGCTGGAGGAGGACAATGTGTCCCCGGACAGCCCCTACTACTATCTGACCAAGCTGGCCGCCCGGTGTACCGCCAAGCGGATGGTGCCCGACTACATCTCCGAGAAGATCATGCTCCAGAACAAGATCGACAAGAACGGAGAGGGCCACTGCTATGCCTGTATGGGCTGCCGCTCCTTCCTGACCCCCTATGTGGACCCGGAGACCGGGAAGCCAAAGTACTACGGCCGCTTCAATCAGGGCGTGGTGACGATCAATCTGGTGGACGTGGCCCTGTCCTCCCACAAGGATATGGACCGGTTCTGGAAGATCTTCGACGAGCGGCTCCAGCTCTGCTATGAGGGCCTCATGTGCCGCCACAACAGACTGAAGGGCACCCTGTCCGACGCGGCCCCCATCCTGTGGCAGTACGGCGCGATCGCCCGGCTGAAGAAGGGCGAGCCGATCGACAAGCTCCTCTATAACGGCTATTCCACCCTGTCTCTGGGCTACGCGGGCCTGTACGAGTGCGTGAAATATATGACCGGAAAGTCCCATACCGACCCGGAGGCCACCCCCTTCGCTCTGAAGGTCATGGAGCACATGAACCAGGCCGCCGCCGCCTGGAAGGAGAAGGAGCACATCGACTTCTCCCTGTACGGCACCCCCATGGAGTCCACCACCTACCGGTTCGCCAAGTGCCTCCAGAAGCGCTTCGGCGTCATCCCCGGCGTGACGGACAAGGCGTATATCACCAACAGCTACCACGTCCACGTGAGCGAGCCGATCGACGCCTTCACCAAGCTGTCCTTCGAGGCCCAGTTCCAGGCCCTCTCTCCCGGCGGCGCGATCAGCTATGTGGAGGTCCCCAATATGCAGGACAATCTGGAGGCGGTGCTCCAGCTCATGCGGTTCATCTACGACAACATCATGTACGCCGAACTGAACACCAAGAGCGACTACTGCCAGGTCTGCGGCTATGACGGCGAGATCCAGATCGTGGAGGACGACGGAAAGCTGGTCTGGGAGTGCCCCAACTGCCACAACCGGGATCAGGACAAGATGAACGTGGCCCGCCGGACCTGCGGCTATATCGGCACGCAGTTCTGGAACCAGGGCCGCACTCAGGAGATCCGCGAGCGGGTGCTCCATCTGTAAAGAGACCGAGAAACGCATCATCGAACGTTCGACCGGGACGGGCAGACGCCCGCCCCGGTCTTTGCGAGGAGTCTGATCGTATGAATTACGGAACCATCAAGACCCGGGACATCGCCGACGGCATCGGCGTGCGCGTGACCCTCTTCGTCTCGGGCTGCACCCACCACTGCCGGGACTGCTTCCAGCCGGAGACCTGGGACTTCGGCTTCGGCCAGCCCTTCACCGCCGAGGTGGAGGAGCATCTCCTGACCGAGCTGGACCACTCCTTCATCTCCGGCCTGACCCTGCTGGGGGGCGAGCCCTTCGAGCCGGACAACCAGCGGGCGCTGGTGCCCTTCCTCCGCCGGGTGCGGGCGGAGCGCCCGGGCAAGACCGTGTGGGCCTATTCGGGTTACACCTGGGAGGAGCTCACCGGGAAGACGCCCTCCCGGTGCCGGTGCGAGGTCACGGACGAGATGCTCTCTCTGGTGGACGTGCTGGTGGACGGGGAGTTCATGGCGGACAAGAAGGATATCTCCCTGCGCTTCCGGGGCTCCTCCAACCAGCGCCTGATCGACCTCCGCCGCACCGAGCGGAACGGGGAAGTCACGCTCTGGGAGGACTGAGAGCGGCATCCTATAATAATATGACGAATGGGATATCGAGCGGGAGCGGGACGGCATCCAGGCGGTCCCGCTCCCGCTTGTTTTGTCCGCCCAACATGAACCGTCTGGTTTTGTCTAGCTGGAAGGCTTGACATCACATTCTTCTTAAGACTGACCGGTCTGCTTGATATCGGATGGTTTTTATGTGCAGATGTATCAAAAACAAGGAAACTGATCGGTCTGCATTGCCAACGCTTCGTATTTCGGATATACTACCCCTTGAACGAGAAAAGCGAAAGGTGTGGAACGAATATGCGCGGGATGTATACCTCCGTCACTGAGATCCGACGCAATATCTTTACAGAGATCGCCCGTATGGCCTATGAGGGCGGCGACTATGCTAAAACGATCGAGGCCCTGCCCTATAAGATCCTGCCTGGTGAGCAGGCCCAGTACCGGGAGAGCATCTTCCTGGAGCGGGCCATCGTGGGCGAGCGCCTGCGGCTGGCCATGGGCCTGCCCGTGCGCTCGGCGGCGGCCTCTGCCCCCATCTCCGCCGGCATCGAGGAGAGCACCCGGCCGGAGAAGTACTACGAGCCGCCCCTGATCAACATCATCAAGTTCGCGTGCCACGCCTGCCCGGAGAAGCGGGTCATCTCCACCGAGGCCTGCCAGGGCTGCCTGTCCCATCCCTGCACGCTGGTCTGCCCCAAGGACGCGATCCATATCGAAAATGGCCGGTCCGTGGTGGATCAGGACAAGTGCATCAAGTGCGGCCGGTGCGTCAGCGCCTGTCCCTACAATGCCATCGTGAAGCAGGAGCGTCCCTGTGCCGCTGCCTGCGGCGTGAAGGCCATCGGCTCCGACGAGCTGGGCCGGGCCGACATCGACTATGACAAGTGTGTCTCCTGCGGCATGTGCCTGGTGAACTGTCCCTTCGGGGCCATCGCCGACAAGAGCCAGATCTTCCAGCTGATCGCCGCCATCAAGAGCGATGTGCCTGTGTACGCCGCCGTGGCCCCCGCCTTCGTGGACCAGTTCGGCCCCAAGGTCACCCCGGAGAAGCTCCGGGCCGCTATGAAGGAGCTGGGCTTCACCGACGTGATCGAGGTGGCGGTGGGCGCCGACCTGTGCGCCAGTGAGGAGGCCACCGACTTCGTGAAGAACGTGCCGGAGAACCTGCCCTTCATGGCCACATCCTGTTGCCCTGCCTGGTCCTCCATGGCCAAGAAGCAGTTCCCGGAGCAGGCCAAGTGCGTCTCCATGGCCCTGACCCCCATGGTCCTCACCGGCCGCCTGATCAAGATGGATCATCCCGATGCCAAAGTGGCCTTCATCGGGCCCTGCGCCGCCAAGAAGCTGGAGGCCATGCGCAAGAGCGTCCGGAGCGACATCGATTTCGTCCTCACCTTCGAGGAGATGATGGGCCTGTTCAACGCTAAGAGCATCGACATCGAGAACATCCCCGCTGAGGAGTTCCTGTCCGAGTCCAGTGCCGACGGCCGGAACTTCGCCGTCAGCGGCGGCGTGGCCCAGGCGGTGGTCCATTGCGTGCAGGAGATGTATCCCGAGGTGGGCGAGATCAAGGTGGCCAGCGCCCAGGGCCTGGAGGACTGCCGCAAGATGATGCTCATGGCCAAGACCGGCAAGTATGACGGTTATCTGCTGGAGGGAATGGCCTGTCCCGGCGGCTGTGTGGCCGGCGCCGGCTCCATGCAGCCCATCGAGAAGTCCGCCTTGGCGGTCACCAAGTATGCCAAGAAGGCGGAGAAGTCCTTCTGCTGTGAGACCGACTACTTGAAGGATCTGGCGCGGCTGGAGGAATGACCGGTCCAGCGGCCGCTAGACATGAGGGACGGCCCATGCCGTCCCTCACGCGGTCGCTTTCGGCATTTTTGTGGAAAAAACGATGCTTGACAGGCGGGCGGGGCCGTGGTATACTGGCTAAGCACAATAAAGCAGAACGGTTCCCGTCCTCACCTCCAGCGGACAGCGAAGAGGTCGATATCGCAGAGAAGCACGCCGGCTGGACCGGCGGCGTTCCCATGTGAGCGGCGGGTACCGAACTGGTAGCCGCTTTTTTGTCGTCTATTTACTATGAGTAGGAGGTGCTGCCGTATCAGCAACAAGGGTCATCAGATCAACGAGGAGATCCGCGACAAGGAAGTCCGCCTGGTCTCCGCCACCGGCGAACAGCTGGGCATCATGTCCGCCCGTGAGGCGCTGGAGAAGGCTGTCGAAGCCGATCTGGATCTGGTCAAGATCTCTCCCAACGCTGTGCCCCCCGTCTGCAAGCTCATGGACTACGGCAAGTTCAAGTTCGAGCAGACCAAGCGGGAGAAGGAAGCCAAGAAGAACCAGCGCGTCGTGGAGATCAAGGAAGTCCGTATGTCTCCCAGCATCGACGTGAACGACTTCAACGTCAAGCTGCGCAACGCACAGAAGTTCCTGGGCGAGGGCAACCGGGTCAAGGTCACTGTCCGTTTCCGCGGCCGTGAGATGGCGCATACCGACATCGGCCGGAACCTGCTCGTCAAGTTCGCGGAGGAGTGCGGCGAGGTGGCGTCGTTGGATAAGGAGCCCAAGCTGGACGGCCGCCATATGTCCATCTTCCTCTCCCCCAAGGTCGCGAAGGAAACCAAGAAGTAAGGCGTCCGCCTTGCTCGTGTCCCCATAATCGTTAAAGTAAAGGAGATCAACATCATGCCTAAGCTGAAAACCCACAGCGGCGCGAAGAAGAGATTCAGCCTGACCAAGTCCGGCAAGGTCAAGCGCGCCCATGCCTACAAGCGTCACCTGCTCAACGGTCACGGCAAGACCACCAAGCTGAAGCGCGGCCTCCGCGCCGGTGCCTATGCGGACAAGACCAACGAGCCCGCCATCAAGCGCCTGATCCCCTACAAATAAGCTATCATCTTTACTCATTATATAGGAGGCTAACCGACAATGGCTAGAGTCAAGGGCGCGATGATGACGCGCAAGAGAAGAAATAAGACCCTCAAGCTCGCCAAGGGCTACTTTGGCGCCAAGTCCAAGCACTTCAAGATGGCCAAGGAGCAGGTCATGAAGTCCCTGGTGTACGCTTACACCGGCCGCCGTCTGAAGAAGCGCGATTTCCGTCAGCTGTGGATCGCCCGCATCTCCGCCGGCTGCAAGCAGAACGGCATGAACTACTCCACCTTTATGAACGGCCTGAAGAAGGCTGGCGTGGAGATCAACCGCAAGATGCTCTCCGAGCTGGCTATCCACGACAAGGCTGCCTTCACCCAGCTCACCGAGCTGGCCAAGAGCAAGCTGGCCTAAGTTCCCATATCGGGATCGACGCCCCAAGACTATGTGTCTTGGGGCGTTTTTGTTTTAGGCCAGCCCCAGCCCCCGGGCGATGGCGGCGGTGAGGGCGCACAGGAGCATCCCCAGAGCGGTGGGGAGGAGGATGGCCAGCAGGGTCCACTTGGCGCTTCCGGTCTCTCGGTGGATGGTGAGGCAGGTGGTGGCGCATGGCCAGTGGACCAGAGTGAAGAGGAGCGTACAGGCCGCCGTCAGCTCCGTCCAGCCATGGGCCCGGAGGACATCACCCAGCGCAGTCAGTTCTCCGGTCTCCACCAGACTTCCGGCGGAGAGATAGCACATGAGGAGCACCGGGAGCACGATCTCGTTGGCGGGGGAGCCCAGCAGGAAGGCGGTCAGGATCGCCCCGTCCAGTCCCAGCCACCAGGCGAAGGGATCCAGCAGGGCGGCGCACCGGTCCAGCAGGGATAGACCGCCGGTGGACACGTTGGCGCAGAGCCACAGGAGGGCTCCAGCGGGCGCCGCCACCGCAGCTGCCCTCCCCAGTACGAAGAGAGTCCGGTCCAGCACCGAGCGCACCAGCGTCTGGACCAGCCTGGGCCGCCGGTAGGGCGGGAGCTCCAGCGTGAAGGCCGAGGGCGTCCCCCGGAGGAGCGTGGCGGACAGGAGCCGGGACATCCCGAAGGTGAGGACTACCCCCAGCAGGATGAGGCCGGTCAGGAGCCCCGCCGCCCGCAGGCTCCGCCCCGGCCCAGCCCCGGCGAAGAAGAGGCTGATCAGGGCGATGAGGGCGGGGAAGCGCCCGTTGCAGGGCAGGAGACAGTTGGTCAGCAGGGCGATGAGCCGCTCCCGGGGAGAGTCGATGATGCGGCATCCGGTGACGCCCACGGCGTTGCACCCAAGCCCCATGCACATGGTCAGGGCCTGTTTCCCGCAGGCGTGGGCCCGCTGGAAGGAGTGGTCCAGCACGAAGGCGGCCCGGGGGAGATATCCCAGGTCCTCCAGCAGACCGAAGAGAGGAAAGAACACCGCCATCGGCGGGAGCATGACGCTGACCACCCACGCCAGCGTCCGCCAGGCCCCCAGCACCAGGATGCCGTGGAGCCATCCCGGAGCGCCTAGTCCCAGAAGGAGGGCGCTCAGCCTGTCCTGGATCCCGAAGAGCCACCGGGACAGGAGCTGAGAGGGCACGTTGGCCCCGGCGATCGTGAGCCAGAACACCAGCACCAGTAGGAGGAGCATCACCGGGAGCCCGGTGAGCCGCCCGGTGAGGATCCGGTCCACCCGCCGGTCCCGGAGGGGCGGGGACGCGGGCTCCCGGTGGAGCGCGGCGTAGGCCAGGTCTTCGGCCGCCCAGACGGGGCAGGCGGCGAGCCGCTGGGAGAGGGCGTCGCCCTCCAGGCCCTGCTGGGCAAGCACGGCCCGGGCCTCTTCCAGCACGGAGGAGAGGTCCGCTGGCTCGGCCGCCGGGTCGATGGCGGAGGCGTCCCCCTCCAACAGACGGAGCGCCGCCCAGCGGGGCGGGAGGAGTCCGGTCCGTCCGGTGAGGCGCTCTGTCAACGGAGCCAGAGCCGCCTCGATGGGGGGGAGATAGGAGACGGGGCGGACCGCGGGGACGGGTCCGTCCAGCACCCGCGCCACAGCGGCCTTCAGGTCCTCCAGTCCATCCCCCCGGCTGGCGGCGGTCCCCACTACCGGGATCCCGAGCCGGGCGGAGAGGGCGCGCAAGTCCACGGAGACCCCTTTCCGGGCGGCTTCGTCCAGCAGGTTCACGCAGAGGACCGTCCGGGGCTGGAGCTCCAGGATCTGGAGGGCCAGCACCAGGCTCCGCTCCAGACAGGTGGCGTCGCAGACCACGATGGCGGCGTCCGCCTCTCCGGAGCGGAGGAAGTCCCGGGCGGCCTTCTCCTCGGCGGAGCGGGCCGCCAGCGAATAGGTCCCGGGCAGGTCCATGAGCCGGTATGTCCGGCCCTCATAGTCGTACCGCCCCTGGGCGGCGGAGACCGTCTTGCCCGGCCAGTTCCCCGTGTGCTGGCGCAGGCCGGTGAGGGCGTTGAAGAGGGTGGATTTCCCCACGTTGGGGTTCCCGGCCAGCGCGATCGTCGGGCCGGTCATCCGGAGACCTCTCCGGGGGCGGCGTCCAGCCAGATCCCCGCCGCGTCGGCCCGCCGGAGGGCCACCACCGCGCCCCGGAAGAGATAGGCGGATGGGTCCCCGGCGGGGCTCCGCAGGAAGAGGGAGACGGGGGTGCCGGGGATGAGCCCCAGCTCGGCGAGCCGCCGGCACAGTCCGGGCGAGCCGGTGAGCCGGGCCACCCGGCCGGACTCACCCTCCCGCAGGGCGGTCAAGGGTCGTTCGGTATCCATGAGCAGATCCCTCCACAGTCATCGAGGATGGCGGGGACGGCGTCCCCGCAGACTATCCTATTCCGGACCGCCGCGCCCGGTGAGGGGAGGGAGGAGAGGAGATGTCTTGCCGCCTTTCCACAGAGCGGAGCTGGATGTCAGAGGAGCGCTCTGTATTATCTGACGAAAAAGGGGGAGGACGGTTGACGAAAGCGGGAAAAACAGGTACAATAAACACCGTTTGAAAGGGAAAACACTTGCAACAGCCGCGGCCGTCGTGCCGCGGCTGTTATGATGCGGTGGGGAAATGAGAAAAAGGAGGAAACAGTCTGATATGTCTGAAAACAAGATGGGCGTCATGCCGGTGGGAAAGCTGATCTTCACCATGTCTCTGCCCATGGTCCTGTCCATGCTGATCCAGGCTCTGTACAACGTGGTGGACAGCATCTTCGTGGCCCAGATCGACGAGGGGTCTCTCACCGCCGTCTCTCTGGCCTTCCCGATCCAGAACCTGATGATCGCCATGGCGGTGGGCACTGGCGTGGGCGTCAACGCTCTGCTCTCCCGGAGCCTGGGCGAGCGCAACTTCGATACTGCCAACAAGACCGCGGAGAACGGCGTGTTCCTGGCGGTGGTGAGCCTGCTGGCCTTCATGGTGGTCGGCACCCTGGGGGCCGGAGCCTTTTTCCGGGTCCAGACCGACGACGCCAGCATCGTGGCCTACGGCACCACCTATCTGCAGATCTGCTGTATCGGCTGCGGCGGCATCTTCATCGAGATCATGATGGAGCGGCTCCTCCAGGCCACCGGCCGGACGTTCTACACCATGATCACCCAGGGGGCCGGCGCGGTGATCAACATCGTCCTGGATCCGGTACTGATCTTCGGCCTGGGGCCCTTCCCCAAGCTGGACATCGCCGGTGCCGCGCTGGCCACTGTGATCGGCCAGGTCGTGGCAGGCGTGCTGTCCGTGATCCTGAACCACAAGTACAACCACGATGTGGAGATGTCCTGGAAGGGCTTCCGGCCGGACGGGCACATCATCGCCCGGATCTATGCGGTGGGCGTGCCCTCCATCGTCATGAACGCGCTGAGCTCGGTGATGACCTTCGGCCTGAACCAGATCGTGGGCGCCTTCACCTCCACCGCCACGGCGGTGCTGGGCATCTATCTGAAGTTCCAGAGCTTCGTGTTCATGCCCATCTTCGGCCTGAACAACGGCATGGTGCCCATCGTAGCCTATAACTACGGCGCCCGGAAGAAGGAGCGCCTGGTGAAGGCGGTGCAAATCTGTGTGGTCACGGCGGTGGTCATCATGCTGATCGGCATGGCGGCGATCCAGTTCTTCAGCCCCCAGCTCCTGCTGCTGTTCAAGGCGTCGGAGAGCATGCTGGCGATCGGCGTGCCCGCTCTGAAGATCATCTGCCTGAGCTTCCTGTTCGCCGGCTTCAACATCATCGTGTCCTCCACGCTCCAGGCTTTGGGGCATGGCTTCCTGAGCATGATGGTCTCCATCATCCGCCAGATGGTGGTGCTCCTGCCGGCGGCCTTCCTGCTGTCTCTGGCGGGGGAGCTGGAGTTGGTCTGGTGGTCCTTCCCCATCGCCGAGGTGGTGGCCTTCGTCCTCTGTATCTTCTTCCTGCGGAAGATCTACTGCCAGGTGATCGCCCCGATGGCCAAAGCGGAGGACTGATCCGCGCCGGTCCGTCCGCGCCCGCCCATGGCTCCCCCGGAGCGTGGGCGGGCGTTTCCAGTCTTTTCCGACTTTTTTCAAAAAAACCGGAAAAGGCCCTTGACGATCGCGGGAAGCCGTGGTATCATAAACAAGCTGACATCGCTAAGACGTCTGTATCCCATGCGGGTGTAGTTCAATGGTAGAATCCCAGCCTTCCAAGCTGGTCGCGTGGGTTCGATTCCCATCACCCGCTCCATGTGCGCCTGTAGCTCAGGTGGATAGAGCAACTGCCTTCTAAGCAGTGGGTCAGGGGTTCGAGTCCCTTCAGGCGTGCCAGTGCCATGTCGCATGGCGATGTCCCGGCAGTCGTTCATATGGTGGGTATAGCTCAGTTGGTTAGAGCATCGGATTGTGGTTCCGAGGGTCGTGGGTTCGAGTCCCATTACCCACCCCATATACGACCCGTGGCGGAAGGGCTGGAGCGTCCGCTCCAGCCCTTTTGCTTTGGGCAGACGACCGCATGGGGGTGTAGCCAAGTGGTAAGGCACGGGACTTTGACTCCCGCATTCGCTGGTTCGAGCCCAGCCATCCCTGCCATCGCATGATATCGGTGAGGCGATGCTCCATCGTTCTTTTTCTTCGTTCGACTCGTTAGCTCAGTCGGCAGAGCAACTGCCTTTTAAGCAGTGGGTCCGGGGTTCGAATCCCCGACGGGTCACCAAAACGGAAACCCCGGAACCGCAATGGTTCCGGGGTTTTCTCTTACTCTCGCAAGGGCTTGCGGGCATCATACATACGTTGCGGGAAAGCGTCTATGATGGGGTGGGATGCGTATGTGACCGCAAAGATCACAGATGGGAACGCGATCGGAACGCCGCCCGGCGGGTCATCCACCGAAGGCGTCGCTTACAAACTCATCTCTGTGCGTGCAGCAGCTTGTTGGCGTAGTTGTTCAGTCCTTCACACGGTGCGTATTTTGCCTTGTATCCGGTCCCATCGATCACGACGAATGGAGCATATGCGACGATCGTTTCCTTAGAACCATCTGTCATGCTGAGCGTGAAGGTGACCGCTTGACCATTATATTCGTAATACGAATCATCTTTATGATAGATCGTGATCTCTTTGAGATATGGAACGAGTCCTTCGATTTCAGTTTCTGTGATCTGGATGGTCTTATCCGGCGGGCTCAAATGGACGGTCGCAGAAGTGATATCGGAGGGGGCCAGATCTTTGTAAGGCCTTTGAGTTCTAAAAATGAACATACCAGCGGCCAGGATACAGACTATGATAACGAGCCTCTTCTTCATATTGTGCCCTCCTTGCTGTATACTCCTATTCTTATAGACGTAAAATATTGCGGAAGGTTCCAAACATTTCCTCCATACGCGCAAAAAGGGAAGCGGCACGCCGCTATTCTAATCGGAGTCCACTAGAAAGTGAGCCGCTCCGCAACGGTGTGCCGCTCGAAATGCCGGAAGGCATTTCTATGAGGACAGTATATGTTGCCTTTCTCTGGATGTCAACTTGGATCGGGGCCGCGTCCCCTCCTGCTCTCCGCATTGGAGGGCCGGCTCTGCCTCCCCGGAGCATCCCTCCCGGCTGATATCTGTCCTTGACAGTTCAAGCGTTTGGATGCTAGAATGCCAGTCGAAACATCGAAACGCGGGCCGGACCGGCCCGAGACCGGATAAGGGAGTGTTATTCTATGTCCATCGGCATCAAGGCCCCCGGCAAGTACACCCAGGGCGCGGGCGAGCTGTCCAAGCTGGGCCTGAACGTGAAGAAGATGGGGAGCAAGTTCTTCCTCCTCTGCACCGCCAACACGAGGAAGCGTGTGGGAGAGACCATCGAGGAGTCTCTGAAGAGCGTGGAGAAGGACTATGTGTTCTGCGACTTCCACGGCGAGTGCTCCAAGGCGGAGATCAGCCGCGTCATGGACCTGTTCCAGGAGAACGGCTGTGACGTGATGGTGGGCATCGGCGGCGGAAAGGTCATCGACACCGCCAAGGCCGCCGCGGAGAACCTGGGCGGCAAGCCTGTGGTCATCATCCCCACCGTGGCCTCCAACGACGCCCCCTGTTCCGGCGTGGCCGTCATCTACAACGAGGAGGGCGTGGTCATCAAGGCGCTCCTGACCAAGCGCAACCCCGACCTGGTGCTGGTGGACACCTCCGTGATCGCCAAGGCCCCCGCCCGTCTGCTGGTGGCCGGCATGGGCGACGCTCTGGCCACCTGGTTCGAGACCCGCGCCTGCAAGCGCAGCGGCGCCAAGAGCATGGCCCGGGGCGTGTGCTCCAACACCGCTTACATGATGAGCAAGCTCTGCTACGACCTGCTGATCCAGAATGGAGCCGCCGCTCTGGAGGCCCTGAAGAAGGGCGAGAGCGATCCGGCGCTGGAGAACGTGGTGGAGGCCAACATCTACCTGTCCGGCATCGGCTTCGAGAGCGGCGGTCTGGCCGCCGCCCACGCCATCAACGACGGCTTCGCCTACGTCCCTGCCGCCCACGGCATGTACCACGGCGAGAAGGTGGCCTACGGCCTGCTGTGCCAGTTGATCCTGGAGGGCGCGCCTCAGGAGGAGTTCGACGAGGTGTCCCGCTTCTGCCGGACCGTGGGCCTGCCCACCAAGCTGGCGGACCTGGGCATCACCGAGGTGAAGGACGAGGAGATCCGCAAAGTGGCCGAGGCCGCCTGCGTCCCCACCCAGTCCACCAAGAACGTCCGGGCCGATATCACGCCCGACGAGGTCTACGCCGCTATCCTGAAGGTGGACGAGCTGGGCCGCCGGTAAACGAAACACAGGGAATGCCCGGACGAAGCGAAAACACGCGCCGTCCGGGCGTTTTTCATGGGAGGATGGAGGCCGTTCGTCCCGGCCGGCAATCTGCCTCTTGACAGCCTGCCCCGATCGGTCTAAAATAGACACACCAATCGAATAAGCCTTATCAAGAGCGGTGGAGGGAACGGCCCTATGAAGCCCGGCAACCTGCCAGCATCCCAAGCGGGTGTGGAAAGGTGCCAAATCCGGCGGTGACGATCGAAAGATGAGGAAAGCTCACAGGTCTTTATGCGCTCCGCCGGACGGCGGGGCGTTTTTTTGTCCCCATCCGATGAGGCAATGTGCAAAATAGAAAGGAAGTACCAAATGGCCAAGAAGCTTTTCACCTCCGAGTCTGTGACCGAGGGACATCCCGATAAGATCTGCGACCAGATCTCCGACGCCGTGCTGGACGCCATCCTGGAGCAGGATCCCAATGGCCGCGTGGCCTGCGAGACCACTGTCACCACCGGCCTCGTCCATGTGATGGGCGAGATCACCACCAAGTGCTATGTGGACATCCCCAAGATCGCCCGGGATGTGATCCGGGAGATCGGCTATGACCGGGCCAAGTACGGCTTCGACTGCGACACCTGCGCCGTCATCACCTCCATCGATGAGCAGTCCGCCGACATCGCCATGGGCGTGGATGAGTCTCTGGAGCGCAAGGAGGGCGAGTCCGGCGACGACCTGACCAACGGCGCCGGCGACCAGGGCATGATGTTCGGCTACGCCTGCGATGAGACCCCGGAGCTCATGCCCCTGCCCATCTCTCTGGCCCATAAGATGGCCATGCGCCTCACTGCCGTGCGCAAGCAGGGCCTGGTGGACTACCTGCGCCCCGACGGCAAGACCCAGGTCACCATCGAGTACGGCGAGGATGACAAGCCCGTCCGGGTGGACGCGGTGGTGGTCTCCACCCAGCACGGCCCCGAGGTCAGTCTGGAGCAGATCCGCAGGGACATGATCGAGCTGGTCATCAAGCCCACGATCCCCGCCGGCCTCATGGACGACGACACCAAGATCTACGTGAACCCCACCGGCCGCTTCGTGATCGGCGGCCCTCAGGGCGACTCCGGCCTGACCGGCCGCAAGATCATCGTGGACACCTACGGCGGCAGCGCCCCCCACGGCGGCGGCGCCTTCTCCGGCAAGGATCCCACCAAGGTGGACCGCTCCGCCGCCTATGCCGCCCGCTGGGTGGCCAAGAACGTGGTGGCCGCCGGTCTGGCCACCCGCTGTCAGATCCAGCTGGCCTATGCCATCGGCGTGGCGGAGCCCGTCTCCGTCCGGGTGGACACCTTCGGCACCGGAACCGTCTCCGACCAGGCCCTGGAGGCCGCGGTGGAGAAGGTCTTCGACCTGCGTCCCACTGCCATCATCCGGGATCTGGACCTGCGCCGCCCCGGCTACCGCAAGGTGGCCGCCTACGGCCACATGGGCCGCTCCGACCTGGATCTGACCTGGGAGCGTACCGACCGGGTGGACGCCCTGAAGGCCGCCCTCCAGTAAACGGGACAGGAACTGAGACGCGTCCCTCCGCAAAGCACGGCTGTGCGCGGAGGGACGCGTTTTTGGCCTTTCCCGGGAAAAGTTTCGAAAAAGTTTAGCATCTCCCCGTGGCGGGGGAGCGGCAGATCTGGTAAGATGACAGAGAGACGGACTGAGAGGAGCGGGCGGTATGGAGCGGCGGATCTTCCTATATCATACGATCGTGGTGACGGCGGCCCTGACCGCCCTGCTCCTGATCAGCGTGTTGGCGATCCGGCGGATCGATGACTACTATCTCCAGCGGTCCTTCACCGACCCGGACAGCAATGCCGCCCAGGTCCAGAGCCTGCTGGACGGGTGGGACCCGGATTCCGAGACCCTGGGGGCCCTCAGCCGGGAGCTGAGGGAGCTGGGATACAACTTCTGCGTCCAGGGGGATGGACAGGAGCTCTACTCCAGTCTGGACCCCTTCCAGCAGGAGATCCTCCGCCGCACCATGGGGGCGGTGGACTGGGCCGGGGACCGGGCTCTCTCCATCTGGAGCGAGGGCATCATGACGGTCGGGGTCCGGAACGGGGCCTATACACTGATTGCCATGTCCCACCCCGACGCCCCGGAGTTCTTCGGCCGCCAGCGGCCCCAGAACGAGACCATGCTCCTGACGGTGCTGGTGATCGGCGGGGCGGCGATCCTGGTGATCGTGTCCCTGAGCATGGTCTCCGCCAAGATCCAGGTCCGGCGGATGATGCGCCCGGTGGAGGCCCTGACCGCGGCGGCACGGCGGATCGAGGGGGGCGACCTGTCCCAGCCGGTGGGCTATGAGGGGAAGGACGAGTTCACCGCGGTCTGCGCCGCCTTCGAGCAGATGCAGGAGCATCTTCTGCGGGAGCGGGAGAAGAACGCCGCCCACGAGCGGGCCCGCACCGACCTGGTGGCGGGGATCTCCCACGACCTGCGCACCCCCCTCACTTCGGTGAAGGGCTACATCAAGGGCCTGCGGGACGGGGTGGCCAATACGCCGGAAAAGCGGACCCAGTATCTGGACATCGCCTACCGGAACGCCTGCCGGATGGACGTGCTCCTCCAGCGGCTGTTCTACTTCTCCAAGCTGGAGACCGGAGCACTGCCCTGGTTCCCGGTGGAGGAGGACCTGGGCCGCTTCGTGGAGCGCTTCGTCCGGGACACGGCAGGGGAGCTGGAGCAGAAGGGGGGCTCCATGGAGCTGGAAGTCCGTCCAGGCCCCCACCCGGTGCGGATCGACACGGAGCAGATGGGCCGGGTGCTATCCAACCTGACAGAGAACGCGGTGCGCTACGCCGGGGCCCACCCTCTGCGGCTGGTCCTGACGGTCTGGCGGGAGGGGGAGACGGAGCGTCTCCGCTTCGCCGACAACGGACGGGGCGTGGCAGAGGAGGATCTGCCCCATCTGTTCGAGCAGTTCTGGCGGGAGGACCCCGCCCGGAGCGGGAAGAGCGGCGAGGGCAGCGGCCTTGGCCTGTACATCGTGAAGCACATCGTGGAGACCCATGGAGGGACCATCCGGGCGGAGAACAGCGGCGGACTGGTGTTCGAGCTGGCTCTGCCCACCGGTCTGAAAGGAGGAGAGGACCATCATGCGGAAGATCCTGATCGCGGAGGACGATGAGGAGATCGCCATGCTGGAGCGGGACTATCTGGAGATCGAGGGGTTCCAGACCAAACTGGTGCCCGATGGAACGGCGGCGGCCTCGGAGGCATTGGGCGGCGGCTATGACCTGATCCTGCTGGACCTGATGCTGCCGGGGCGGAACGGCTATGAGGTCTGCCGCCAGATCCGGGACAAGGTGGATGTGCCGATCCTGATGGTCACTGCCCGCACCGACTCGGTGGACAAGATCCGGGGCCTGGGCCTGGGGGCCGACGACTACATCGCCAAGCCCTTCGACCCGGCAGAGCTGGTGGCCCGGGTGAAGGCCCACCTGAGCCGGTATGACCGGCTGGTGAAGGCTGGGAGCCGGGTGGACGCCTCCGACCGGGACACCATCACGGTGGGGGACCTGCGGATCCTGCCCCGGAGCTGGAAGGTCTACAAGGGAGACAAGGAGCTCCGTCTGCCCAACCGGGAGTTCGAGCTGCTGAAATTTTTGGCGGAGGAGCCCAACATCGTGTTCTCCAAGGAACAGCTCTTCGAGGCCATCTGGGGCTATGACTATGTGGGGGACAGCGCCACGGTCACGGTCCACATCGGCCGCATCCGCGAGAAGATCGAGGACGACCCGGCCCACCCCAAGATCATCGAGACGGTCTGGGGCGCGGGCTATCGGCTGAACAAAGAGAGATAGGGACTTGGTCTGTCAAAAAAGTTATTTCTCCCGTTGAGCAGTGCAAGAGCCTCGCAGAGTTCCGTCACCCGCAGGTGACAGAATGAGATGTAAGGCGTTTTTTCTGAGGACATGTGCCTCAGAAAAAACTCTTCTCAGGCCGCTAGCGTGCAAGCAAAGCGAGTGTGCGCGGCGGCCTGCATCCCATCGAAGAACGAACCAGCATTTCTGAGAAGCGTGTCGAACTGGTTCGACACGCTGGTCCCCCGGCGCCGAGCGGTGCCGGGGGCTTGTTTTTTGGCCGGATAGGAGAAAAACGAGCGCCGGAGCGCCCGAGATCTTCTCTGTGTTTATAGATCCTTTAGATTTCCTTCACATCGAGTTGAGAGCGGTCTGATATGATAGAGCCTGTTGAATTTAGATCCAGCATGGAAAGGATGGCTGAATGGATATGATACCGAAGCTGAGCCTGAAAAAGCAGACGGATGGAGCCCCTGCCTCCGAGGGCTCTGTCCCCAAGAGACGGCGGAGGAAGCTGCCCGTCAAGCGGATCGTGGCTCTGGTGGTCGTGGCCGCGGTGGCCGCGGGTGTGGTCAAGACCGTCCGGAGCAAAGGCGGACAGGCGGCGGCCGCCGCTGAGGGAGCCTATACCACCGCCGAGGTGGAGCGCCGGGACATCACCGCCACCATCACCGGAAGCGGCACCCTGGAGGCGGCGGACTCCTACTCTGTCACCACGCTGAAGGAGGGCACGATCCTCTCCGCCGACTTCCAAGAGGGGGACCAGGTCCAGGAGGGCACGGTCCTCTACACCATCGACAGCTCTGACGCGGCCACTTCGCTGGAGCAGTCCCAGCTCTCCGTGGATCAGGCCAAGCGGAATTATAACAATAAGGTGAAGGACAAGAGCGACCTGACCGTCACGGCCCCCGCCGCCGGCCGGATCGTGACCCTGGACGTGGAGGTGGGCGACGATGTGAACGCCGGCCAGCAGGTGGCCACTCTCCGGGACTCCGACACCATGAAGCTGAAGGTGCCCTTCCCGGCAGACGACGCCGAGCAGTTCTATGTGGGCCAGAGCGCCACCGTGACGCTGGACTCCACCTTCGAGACCCTCACCGGCACCGTCAGCGCCATCGATGCCAACACGGAGGTCCTCACCGGAAATATGATCGTCCACCAGGTCACGATCGAGGTGACCAACCCCGGCGGCCTCTCCACCACCCAGTCGGCCTCCGCTCAGGTGGCCGGGGTGGGCAGCACCTCCGGCGGCACCTTCCAGTATGAGGCGGAAAAGACCATCACCGCCAAGACCTCCGGCACCGTGTCCTCCATCCCTGTGTCCGAGGGTACCCGGGTCTCCGTGGGCCAGACCGTCCTCCAGCTCACCAGCGACGATCTGGACGAGCAGATCCAGAGCGCCTCCGACAATGTGCGCAATGCGGAGCTGTCTTACAGCAAGCAGGCGGAACAGCTGGAGGACTACACCATCACCGCCCCCATCACCGGCACCATCGTGGACAAGAACTACAACGCCGGCGAGACGACCGAGGCCAACAAGGCTCTGTGTACGATCTACGACCTGTCCTATCTGACCATGACCCTCAGCGTGGATGAGCTGGACATCTCCGACATCGCCGTGGGCCAGACGGTCTCCATCACCGCCGACGCGGTGGAGGACAAGACCTATACCGGCACCGTCACCAAGGTCAGCGTGGCGGGCACCTCCTCCGGCAGTGCCACCACCTATCCGGTGACCATCCGCATCGACGAGACCGACGGGCTCCTGCCCGGCATGAACGTGGATGCCACCATCGAGCTGGAGAGCGCCTCCGGCGTGCTGTCCATCCCGGCGGCGGCCCTGAACCGGGGCAACACCGTCCTGGTGACGGCGGACTCTCCCAGCGCGGTGGACGCGGCCACGGCCCTCCCGGCGGCCAGCGGCGCGCCGGACGCCGGGGACGCTCCAGCAGACGGCGAAGCCCCCGAGGGCGATGCGGACAAGGACGGGAAGAACGCCCAGAGCGCGGACAGCCAGCAGTACGTCTCGGTGCAGGTGACCACCGGCGTCAGCGACGGTGACTACATCGAGATCGTCTCCGGCCTCCAGGAGGGCGACGTGGTGGCCTACATCCCCACCAGCTCGTCTTCCGGCGGCGACTTCATGATGATGGGTCCCGGCGGCATGACCGGCGGTGATATGGGCGGCGCCCCCGGCGGAGGCGGCGGTGCGCCCGGCGGCGGCGGACCGGGAGGTGGCTTCTGATATGAGAGCGCTGATCGAATTCAAGGACGTCTGTAAGTACTACCAGATGGGTGACACCGTGGTGAAGGCGGCGGACGGCATCTCCTTCCAGATCTTCGAAGGGGAGTTCGTGGCCATCGTGGGCCAGTCCGGCTCCGGCAAGTCCACCTGCATGAACATCATCGGTTGTCTGGACGTGCCCACCTCCGGCACCTATCTGCTGGATGGCCGGGACGTAGGCGGCATGAACAGAGATGAACTGGCGGAGATCCGCAACGAGCTCCTGGGCTTCATCTTCCAGCAGTACAACCTGCTGCCCAAGCTGAATCTGGCGGAGAACGTGGAGGTCCCCATGATGTACGCCGGGGTCCCCAAGGCCGAACGCCGTCAGCGGGCTCTGGCCGCCCTGGATGTGGTGGGCCTCCGGGAGAAATACAAGCATAAGCCCAGCGAGCTCTCCGGCGGCCAGCAGCAGCGGGTGTCCATCGCCCGGGCGCTGGTGGGGGAGCCCTCCCTGATCCTGGCCGACGAGCCCACCGGCGCGCTGGATTCCCGCACCGGACGGGAGGTGCTGGCCATCCTCCAGGACCTGCATCGGCAGGGCCACACCATCGTCCTCATCACCCATGACAATTCCATCGCCGTCCAGGCCCAGCGGATCATCCGGCTGGAGGACGGCCACGTGATCTACGACGGTCCCGCCGACGCCCCGGAGGCGGTGGTCACGCCCAAAGCGGCCGGGACGGGAGAGGAGGCCGCCGTATGAGCATCTTCGAATCCCTGGAGCTGGCAGTGAAGAACATCGTCTCCAGCAAGACGCGGACCTTCCTGACCATGCTGGGCATCATCATCGGCGTGGCGGCGGTGATCCTGATCGAGGGCCTGGGCAACGGCCTGAAGGGCTATGTGACCGACAGCTTCTCCGACCTGGGCACCAACACCCTCAATGTCACCGTCCAGTCCCGGGGCGCTACCCGCCAGCTCAGCGTGGACGATATGTACGACATCGTGTCGGAGAACAGCGGCTATCTGGACCTGTGTTCCCCTACGGTCTCCATGCCTGGACAGGTGAAGATCGGCTCGGACACGGTGAGCACCACCAGTGTCTCCGGCGTCAGTGAGGACTACTTCACGATCTACGGCCGGGAGATCGCCCAGGGGCGGAGGCTCCAGTACAGCGACATCGCCGGCCGGGCCAAGGTCTGCGTGATCGGCGCCTATCTGGATCAGGCCTATTTCGGCGGCAATTCCGTGGGCCAGACCCTCCGGGTGGGGGGACAGAGCCTCACCGTGGTGGGCGTCCTGACCCAGAAGGACGACGATCTGGAGGAGAGCGGCAGTGACGACTGCCTCTATCTGCCGTACAGCACCGCCGCCCGCCTCACCGGCACTGTGAGCGCCTACGTCATCACGGTGAAGGACGAGGAGCAGGTCAAGCAGAGCGTGAGCGTACTGGAGAGCGCCCTCTACGAGGTGTTCGCCAGCGACGATTATTATAATGTGACCAGCATGTCGGAGATGGTAGAGACGATGACCAGCATGATCAACATCCTGGTGGGCATCCTGGCAGGCATCGCCGCCATCTCTCTGGTGGTGGGCGGCATCGGCATCATGAACATCATGCTGGTCTCCGTCACGGAGCGGACGCGGGAGATCGGCATCCGAAAATCGCTGGGCGCCAAAGAACGCTATATCATGCAGCAGTTCGTCATCGAGGCGGCCTGCACCAGCGCCCTGGGCGGCGTGCTGGGCATCCTGCTGGGGAAGGGACTTTCCACTGTGGCCTCTCAGGTGGCCAGCAGTCTGATGGACGCCAGCCTGAACGTGTCCCCCACCATGAGCGCAGTGGCCCTGGCCTTCGGGATCTCCGTGGGCATCGGCATCCTCTTCGGGTACCTGCCCGCCAAGAAGGCCGCCCGTCTGAACCCCATCGACGCCCTGCACTATGACTGACCGACGACAAGAAGGAGTAGGATCTCAATGAAGAAACGCGCACTGTGTCTGTTCACCGCCCTGTGCCTGACCGCCTCTCTGGCGGCCCCGGCCCTGGCGGCGGACGCGGACACCAAATTGGAGACCATCCGGGTGCTGGGCATCCTGTCCGGCGACGGGAACGGGAACTTGAATCTGGGGAACGCCGTCACCCGGGCGGAGTTCGTCACCATGATGACCGCCGCCTCTCCGTATAAGGATACCGTGGGCGCCAGCAACGGCTCCGCCCTGTTCAAGGACGTGAAGACCGGCCACTGGGCCAGCGGCTATATCCGTCTGGCTGTGGAGCAGGGCTGGGTGTCCGGCTATGTGGACGGCACCTTCCGCCCTGGGAACACGATCACGCTGGAGGAGGCCTGCACCGCCCTCCTGCGGATGCTGGGCTATGACTCCGGCGCCCTGGCCGGGTCCTTCCCCAGCGCCCAGCTCTCCAAGGCCAGTGCCATCGGCCTGCTGGACGACCTGGACGTGAAGCAGGGCCAGAAGCTGACCCGGCAGGAGTGCGTGGGCCTGTTCTACAATGCCCTCCTGGCGGAGACCGGCGGGGGACAGGTGTACGGCACGACCCTGGGCTATACCATCACCAACGACGAGCTGGACTGGCCCACGCTGGTGAACAAGAACACGAAGGGACCCTATGTGGCCCAGTCCGGCTCTGTGAGCCTGCCCTTCTCCACCAGCGGCGTGACGGTCTACCGGAACGGCACCGCTTCCAGCCTGTCCGCCGTGAAGCGGTACGACGTCTATTATTATAATGAGAGCCTGCGCACCGTGTGGGTGTACAGCGACCGGATCACCGGGACCTTGACCGACGTGTCACCCAACACCGCCGCCCCGACGGCCGTCACCGTAGCGGGGAACCGCTATGATCTGGGGACCTCCACCGTGGTCTACCAGTTCTCCAGCCAGGGCAGCTTCCGCACCGGCGACACTGTGACCCTCCTGCTGGGCAAGGACGGAGAGGTGGTCTCCGTCATCTCTGCCGCTCAGAACAGCGAGGATACCACCTACTACGGCGTGGTGGTGGCCAGCGCCAAGTCGGCCTCCAGCTCCAACACCACCAGCGCGGACAGCGCCAGCATCCAGACCGCCACTCAGGTGGCCTGCACCGACGGCGTCCTGCGGACCTTCTACCACAGCGGCTCCACCTGGTCCGCCGGCCGGATCGTGTCCGTGGATACTGATGGGAGCGCCAGCAGGCTCAAGGACCAGTCCAAGGCTACGCTGGAGGGCCGGTTCAGTTCGGACGGCTCCACCTTCGCGGGCTATCGTCTGGCCGCGGACGTGCAGATCCTGGACACGGACAGCACCGGCGGCTATGCCCGGATCTATCCGTCTCGTCTGGCGGGCAGCGATCTGTCCTCCGGCGATGTGCTCTACTACTCTCTGAACGGGAGCGGCGAGATCGACCGGCTGATCCTGAACAGGGCCACCGGCGACACCATGGACTATATCTACCTGACCCGGGCCGCCAGCGAGACCGGCGGCATGAGCGTCAGCGGGAGCTATACCTATTATCTGGACGGCCAGAGCCAGACCATCAGCGGCTCCACGGCGTACAGCGTGTCCATCGGCGGCGCCATGCTGGTCTACAAGGACGGCGCGGTGAACAACATCAAGCAGCTCCAGTCCGTGAGCCTGACCAGCCTTGGCGACCTGTATGCCATGTCCGACAACCGGAAGTATCTGCTGGACGAGGATGTGCAGGTGCTCCTGAAGGATGACAGCACCAGCAACGGCTATTATGTGACCAAGCTGGCCGACATCAACGATGACGACTACCGCCTGACCGGCTGGTACGACGACTTCGGCTATGCCGCCGGCGGCCGGATCCGTATCATCGTGGCCGCGCCGAACTGACCGGGATCCCCGGAACGAGAAATGCCCCCTGCCGGAAGGACTTACTTCCGGCAGGGGGCATCCTGTTTTACGCGGCCGAGGAAAGAGGATCGAAGGCAAAAAAGAAGGGACGCACCATACGGTACGTCCCTTTTCTCTGGCGCAGCAGGAGAGATTCGAACTCTCGAGCCGGGTTAGCGGCTACACGATTTCCAGTCGTGCTCGTTATGACCACTTCGATACTGCTGCATCGTTCTTCCTGTTACTGAGCGGTCAACTGCATCAGCAACAAGGTCTATTATACCACGCATATCCAAAACGTCAAGCACTTTTTTCAAAAAATCCGAAAAAATTTTCCGAAGCCTGCCGGAGCCCATGGTTTCGCCCTGCCGTCCGGGGGCGGGGAGGGGCGGTCCGGAGGCCGGATACGGAGCGGGGGAGAAGGGGTGGAAAAGTGGTAACAGATCGTTACCGAAAATGGGAACAAAAACAGGCGAAACAGGGCCTGCGGAGAAAATGGAAGCCTCTCGAACCGACTGCGCCGCAGTGCTTTCACGGACTCGACAAAAATAGTGCTTGCGATCTGCATGAAAAAGGGTTACAATATGGTTACGATCTAGTGAAAAAGAAGTAACAGTTTGTAATCGGAATGTAACGGGAGGTATCCTCATTATGATCCTGAAGCGTGTGTCCAGCCTGGCGCTGTGTCTGGCCCTGAGCCTGATGCTGTGCGTCCATGCGGCCGCCGCCGAGCGGAGCGCGAACGTAGTCGTGGACGGTAAGACCGCCGCGGCCAACGCCACGATCGAAGTCATCGATCAGAATACCTATGTCGCCTATTGGACCGTGGTGAAGGCCATGTATCCCAACGCCACCGCGTCCTGGGAGAACGGCCAGTCCGTGGCCCGCGCCAGCGGCCTGACCCTCTGCGTCAAGCCCGGCGCCAAGTATATCGTGGCCAACGGCCGCTATCTGTATGTGGCCGGCGGCGTGCGGCAGAACAACGGCAATATGATGGTCCCCGCCTGGGTGCTGGCCAAAGCCCTGGGCGCCAAGTCCGGCTGGGACGAGGCGACCCAGAGCGTGTGCTTCCAGTCCGGCACCGGTCCCATCGCCTCCGGCGACCGCTTTTATAACGCTGACGACCTCTACTGGCTCTCCCGCATCATCTATGCGGAGAGCGGGAACCAGTCCCTGGCCGGAAAGATCGGCGTGGGCAACGTGATCCTCAACCGGGTGAAGGACAGCCGCTTCCCCAGCACCGTGAAGGGCGTGATCTTCCAGAGCGGCCAGTTCTCTCCGGTCAGAAGCGGCTCCATCTACCGGACGCCCAGCGAGGAGAGCGTCATCGCCGCCAAGCTCTGTCTGGAGGGCGTCAATACCACCGGAAAGAGCCTCTACTTCATCAATCCGTCCGTGTCGCCCAACAGCTGGGCCAGCCGGAACCGCACCTGTGTGGCCACCATCGGGGCCCACGCCTTCTACGCCTGATCGGAATAGGATATATGGCTCAGCGATGTGCGATGGCATCGCTGAGCCATATTTTTTGCTTGCCCGCCGGGCTGGGATGGGCTATGATAAGGGGTACACTCGAACCGATATCCTCCGGGCCGCACCGGCCCGATCGAACGACAAGGAAGGGAAAGACCCATGAACGAAAAAGAAGTCTCCGAGATCCGCCGCCGGTTCCGCCGGGAAAAGACCAGCATCACCCACGTCCGCGGCTGTTATGTGAATGAGAACAAGGAGATCGTCTCCCAGTTCGACCAGTCCCTGGCTATGATGTCCGAGGATGAGCAGGACACCCTGCTGGGCATCCTCCGGCGGGCCCTGTCCGGCGGTCTGGGCCGGAACCTGCTGGGCATCAGCTTCGACACCCAGCAGGTGGTCCACAGCGAGGAGCACGGTCTCCTCATGTCCCTGCGGGATTCCGGCCTGAAGGACGAGGACGCGATCGCCGCCTTCTTCGGGAAGGTGATCGACACAGTGCCTCTGGAGGGGAGCTACCTGATCCTGCTGGCCCACGACCGCTATGATGTGCCCTATCGCTCCAAGGACGGCATGGACCAGGCGGATGCCTCCGACCAGGTGTACTCCTATATCCTGTGCGCCCTGTGCCCCATCAAGCTGACCAAGCCCGCCCTGAGCTATAAGATCGAGGAGAACGTGTTCCGGAGCCGGACCATCGACTGGGTGGTCTCCAATCCGGAGGTGGGCTTCCTGTTCCCGGCCTTCAACGACCGGAGCGCCGACCTGTACGAGACCCTCTACTACACCCGGAGCAGCGGCGACAGCCGGGAGGAGCTGTCCCAGGCCCTCTTCGGCCAGCCTCTGCCCATGCCTGCCGACCAGCAGAGGGAGACCTTCCAGGCCATCCTCTCCGACACGCTGGAGGACGAGTGCGACATGGACACCATCCAGGCCGTCCACGATCAGATCAGCCTGCTCCTGGAGGAGCACAAGCAGGACAAGGAGGCGGAGCCTCTGGTCATGGACCGGGACGCCATCGGCGGCGTGCTGGCCTCCTGCGGTGTCTCCCGGTCTCAGGTGGACCTGTTCAGCGAGGCCTATGACGCCCAGTTCGGCGAGGGGGCCAAGCTCCCGCCTCAGAACCTGGTGGATGTGAAGAAGCTGGAGGTCAAGATGCCCAGCGTCATGATCCGGGTGGACCCGGACCGGGGCGATCTGGTGGAGACCCGGGTGATCGACGGCGTGAAGTACATCCTGATCCGGGCGGACGAGAACGTGGAGGTCAACGGCGTGTCCATCCAGATCATCGACAGAGACGTCCCGTGATCAGGAGGAAGAGCTGGTACAGGCCGTAGGCCAGATCCCAGCCGTCCACGCCGATTGAGTGGAGGAGCCGGAGAGCCAGTCCCAGTCCCGTCCGCCGCAGGTCAGGAGATAGCCGCCTGCGGCGGACACCCTCCCGTGCCATCGCTACCGCGTCGGACATCATTTTGGCCGCCGCCTCCTGAGAGAGCGGGGCGGCGGTCCGGGACGGGGCGGTCCGCTCCGCTCCGAGCGCATGAGCTTCTGGAGGCTGACGTCCAGAGCCTCCGCCAGCGGAGCCAGAGTATCGATGTCCGGGAAGCCGATCCCGCGCTCCCAGCGGCTGACCGCCTTGGGGGGCACGCTGAGCTGCTGGGCCAGATCGACTTGGGTCATCCTCTGCTTTCTCATAAAACGCTCTGGACATAGAAAAACCGGAACATCTTTCGATGTTCCGGTTTGGTGGAGATAAGCGGGATCGAACCGCTGACCTCTTGAATGCCATTCAAGCGCTCTCCCAGCTGAGCTATACCCCCATATTCTGTTTCTACCTGTACTCCTTCTTGCTGTCTGCTGTTCAGCAAATCAACGTTGCTTATTATAACGCCTCATCTCTAAGATGTCAACCTCTTTTTTTGATTTTTTCTGATTCGACTCGACCTCCTTTGATCTGCGCGTTTGGATACTCTTGAGTATAGAGCGGTACTTGACATCCGCCCGGCACTGTTCTATAATCTGATCAGAACAATTGAATGTGTGCCGTGCTCGATCTTGTCCCCGTCGTCCCCACGCACGGCACATGACGTCTGAACGAATTGGACAGCGGGTTTCCCTATGACAGCGGAAGCCCGCTGTCTTTTTGAAGAAAGGACGGTGGTTCGATGGATCGGACCGAGAACAGGATGGGGGTCATGCCGATCCGCCGGCTGGTGCTCTCTATGTCCTGGCCCATGATGCTCTCCATGCTGGTGCAGGCATTGTACAATATGGTGGACAGCGTGTTCGTCTCCTGGCTCAACAACGACGCCTTCGTGGCCCTGTCCCTGGTGTTCCCGGTGCAGAGCCTGATCACCGCGATCCAGGCGGGCACCGGCGTGGGCGTCAACACCATGCTGTCCCGCCGCCTGGGACAGAAGCGGACGGAGGAGGCCCGGGCCGTGGCGGTCCACGGCTATGCCGTCTATCTATGCTATTGGCTGGTGTTCGCCCTGGCCGGCTGGTTCGGCGCACGGCCTTTCATGATGCTCTACACGGACCAGGACAGAGTCATCGAATACGGTGTCACCTATCTGCGGATCGTGACGATCCTGAGCTTGGGGTCCTGTATGCAGTTCGCCACCGAGCGGGTGCTCCAGGCCGGCGGCAACGCGGTAGGCCCCATGATCATCCAGGGGCTGGGGGCCGTGACCAATCTGGTGCTGGATCCGATCCTGATCTTCGGTCTGCTGGGCGTCCCGGCCATGGGCGTGGCGGGCGCAGCCCTGGCCACCGGACTGGGCCAACTGGTGGGGATGCTCATCGGCCTGACCATGGTGGCCCGGAAGGGCGTGGTCAAGGTATCGCTGAAGGGCTTCCGGCCTCAAGCCGCCGTGTTGGCGGACATCTACCGGATCGGTGTGCCTGCGATCGCCATGCAGTCTCTGTTCACCGTCATGAGCCTGGGCATGAACAAGATCCTCGGCCTGTTCTCGGAGACCGGCGTGTTCATCATGGGGGCCTATTTCAAGGCCCAGTCCTTCATTTTCATGCCCACTTTCGGTCTGAACAACGGCTTGACGCCGGTGGTGAGCTACAATTACGGAGCCAAGTCCCCGGAGCGGGTGAGCGGGGCCATCCGCTTCGCCCTGCAGATCGGCGGGACGATCATGCTGGCGGGCATGCTGATTTTCTGGCTGGTGCCCGGTCCGCTCCTGAGCCTCTTCCGGGCGGACGAGGCCACCCTGGCCGCCGGGATCCCCGCCCTGCGGATCTTGTCCCTGACCTTCCTGCCCGCCTGCGTGTCCATCCTGCTGAGTTCTGCGTTCCAGGCGGTGGGGAAGCCCTCCTACAGCCTGTGGCTCAGTCTCTTCCGGCAGATGCTCCTGCTGTTCCCCACGGCCCTCCTGCTGGGACGGCTGGCGGGACCGGGGGCGGTGTGGTATGCCTTCGTGATCGCGGAGGGCCTGCCCTGCATTGCCGCCGCGCTCCTGTACCGCCGGGTATACCGCACCGGTATCGCGCCCATCGACGGGCTGTCCTGACTCTATCTGACTGCGAGGTCCTATCATCATGAGACGTTCCATCACGATCCTTTTGGCGGGAGCCATGCTCCTGTCGGTCTCCGCCTGCTCCGGGTCGGCCGGGACCGACGGGATCCCCGCCCCGGCCGACCGCCCCGTGGCCTCAGCGGCGGCATCCCCGTCTGCTGCGGGAACACCCGCCCTCTCCTGGAGGGATGTCACGGAGGCGGATCTGGAGGACGCCCTCGCCGACCCGGAGGCGTTCCTGACCGGCACCGGCCCCCGGATCATCCGGCTGGGGAGCGCGGAGGAGCTGGGCCTGGACCTCTACGGCCTCAGCGGGCACTACGGCGGCGGCGTCCTGCTGGTCCCGGCGGTGGGGGAGCCCCAGTGGTCCGACCAGACCTTCCTGCCGGAGGAGGCTCCGATCCTGCCCATCCTGTGGCAGGGAGACTACGACGGGGACGGCGATGATGAGCTGGCGGTGGACTACCTCACCGTCAACAGCGCCGCGGAGCACATCTTCGAGCTCCATCTCTATGACCGGACCGAGGGACATTGGACCGATGCCGCCCTCCGGGCTGCCGACTGGGAGGGGGCCCTCCTGGAGCAGATCGGCTATACCTTCGACGCCCACACCGGTCAGGTGGACCTGACGGTGGACGGCTCGGACAGCACCTGCTGGCTGGAGGAGCAGCCGGATCCGGACCCGGAGCGTCCCCTGACCCTCCAGGGGGAGACCTACTTCCGGGAGGAGGACGGCCGGATCACCGCTATCTTCGGCGTGGGCCTCCGCCTCACCGGTGTGGAGGAGCCCTGGCAGTTCGCCCGCCTGCTGGCGGACGTGGATTGGAACGGGGAGGCCCTGAGCGTGGGACATCTGCGGCTGGAGACCAATTACGGAGCGTGAGGCTCATCTGAGAAGCCCTTTTTATTCCTATGGGCGGAACGAAAGGGGCTTCCCGCATCCTTATCCGTCAGTACAGAGCTTTTACGGCGCAGTATAGCGCCTCCTGCTTGACTTTACCGCTGTGGAGCATATAATAACAGCGTGATAAATGAGAGAAGGAGGTCGTTATCTTGGTGCGAAAGACAGCAGGCGCGGCAAAGACCGCCGCGAAAACCTCGACCCGGATGTCGAAGAAGGGGCCGCTCACCCCGGAGATGCTCCGTAAGATCGACGCCTACTGGCGGGCGGCCAACTATCTGGCCGCCGGGCAGATCTATCTGCTGGACGATCCTCTGCTCCGCAAGCCCCTGCGGCCGGAGCATCTGAAAAAGACCATCGTGGGCCACTGGGGCACGGTGCCGGGGCAGAACTTCATCTATACCCATCTGAACCGGATCATCGTGAAGTACGACCTCGATATGATCTATCTCTCCGGCCCCGGCCACGGAGGAAACGCGATGGTGGCCCAGACCTATCTGGAGGGCACGTACAGCGAGGTGTATCCTAACATCAGCCGGGATGCGGAGGGCATGAAGAAGCTCTTCCGGCAGTTCTCCTACCCCGGCGGTATCCCGAGCCACGCTGCCCCGGAGACCCCAGGCTCCATCAATGAGGGGGGCGAGCTGGGCTACTCTCTGGCCCATGCCTTCGGCGCGGTGCTGGACGATCCCAGCCTGATCGCCGCCTGCGTGGTGGGCGACGGCGAGGCCGAGACCGGGCCTCTGGCTACTGCCTGGCACTCCAACAAGTTTCTGGACCCGGTGACAGACGGCGCGGTCCTGCCGATCCTCCACCTGAACGGCTATAAGATCTCCAACCCTACCATCTTCTCCCGCATCACCCACGAGGAGGTGGAGGACTTCTTCAAGGGGTGCGGCTGGACCCCCCGCTTCGTGGAGGGGGACGACCCGGCCAAGATGCATCAGCAGATGGCGGCGGCCCTGGACTGGGCCGTCCGGGAGATCCAGCGCATCCAGCAGAACGCCCGAGCCAATGGCGACACCACCCGTCCCCGCTGGCCCATGATCGTGTTCCGCTCCCCCAAGGGCTGGACCGGGCCAAAGGAGGTGGACGGCCTCCGGGTGGAGGGGACTTTCCGGTCCCACCAGGTCCCTGTGTCCATCAGCGCGGACCATCCTGAACACCTGAAGATCCTGGAGGACTGGCTGCGGAGCTACCGCCCGGAGGAGCTCTTCGACCGGAACGGCACCCTCATCCCAGAGCTCCAGGCCCTGGCCCCCAAAGGGGACCGGCGCATGGGCGCCAATCCCCGAGCCAATGGCGGTCTGCTCCTGCGGGACCTGCGGATCCCGGATTTCCGGGACTATGCCGTCCCCGTCCCCGCCCCCGGCGCGGTGGAGGGGGAGGACATGACCGAGCTGGGCAAGTTCATCCGGGACATCCTGAAGCGCAACGAGGACGCCCGGAATTTCCGGGTGTTCGGCCCGGATGAGACCATGTCCAACCGGCTGGGCGCGGTGTTCCAGGAGAGCGACCGGTGCTGGAACGCCGACCGCACCGACCGGGACGACCATCTGGCTCCGGACGGCCGCATCATGGACGGGATGCTCTCAGAGCATATGTGCCAGGGCTGGCTGGAGGGCTATCTCCTCACCGGGCGGCATGGGGTGTTCAACAGCTATGAGGCCTTCATCCGGATCGTGGACTCCATGTTCGCCCAGCACGCCAAGTGGCTGAAGGTCTGTGCCCAGCTCCCCTGGCGGCAGGACATCGCCTCTCTGAACTATATCCTCTCTTCCAATGTGTGGCAGCAGGACCACAATGGGTTTACCCATCAGGACCCGGGCTTCCTGGACCATGTGGCCAACAAGAAGGCTGATGTAGTGCGGCTCTACCTGCCCCCGGACGGCAACTGCCTGCTCTCCTGCTTCGACCACTGCATCCGGAGCCGGAACTATGTGAACGTGCTGGTGACCTCCAAGCATCCCCGGCCCCAGTGGCTGACTATGGATCAGGCCATCAAGCACTGCACCCACGGCATCGGTATCTGGCAGTGGGCCTCCAATGATCAGGGGGAGGAGCCCGACATGGTCATGGCCTGCTGCGGCGAGACCCCCACGCTGGAGACTCTGGCCGCCGTGACCATCCTCCACAAGTATCTGCCCGAGCTGAAGATCCGGGTGATCAACGTGGTGGATCTGATGAAGCTCCAGCCCCATACGGAGCACCCCCATGGGCTGACGGACGAGGACTATGACGCCCTCTTCACTGTGGACAAGCCGATCATCTTCGCGTTCCACGGCTACCCCACTCTGATCCACGAGTTGACCTACCGCCGCCGCAACAAGCGGCTCCATGTCCGCGGCTATAAGGAAGAGGGGACCATCACCACCCCCTTCGATATGCGGGTGCAGAACGACATCGACCGGTTCCATCTGGTGGAGGACGTGGTGAAGCGTCTGCCCCAGCTGGGCAACCGGGGCTCCTTCCTGATCCAGCTCATGAAGGACAAGCTGGTGGAGCACAAGCAGTATATCATCACCAACGGCGTGGATATGCCCGAGATCCGGGACTGGAAGTGGAACGACGGGAAAGGGATCGAGATCGAATGAGGAGACAGGAGAGATGGCCCGGGACGCTTGGGAGCCTGCTGGTCCTCTGTGCCCTGATGTTGAGCGGCTGCGGCGGAGACCACGCGCCGGCGGAGACGCTCCCGCCCACGGAGCCGCCGGTCCAGACGGCAGAGCCGACGCCCTCCGCCTCGCCGGAGGTCCTGGCAGACTGGTCTGAGGCAGAGACCGCCGCTGCGGAGGGCTATTGAGCTCCGTCGCCGAAGAAAATAGTGTCCCCCGTCTGTTCGTGCGAGCAGACGGGGGACACTTCCATTTCGCCCGAGCTAGGATCGGACATCTCAATCGACGACGGCGGCGGCCATCTCCTCCGCGGAGATACGGTAGACCGCGCCATCGATGCCATTGGCGCGGAGAGAGGTCAGCACGGAACTGCGCTCATAGGGACATCCGATCAGCGCGGCGCAGATGGTGTCCGCGTCCACAGTGGAAAAGAAATCTCCATACACAGCGGCTTCCCGGATCACACCTTTTTGGATATCCAGCTTGAATTGGATCTTGCCGCCCGCGAAGCGGCTCGTCCGGTCGATGGTGAACTTAGGATCTTTGCCAAAGATCTGGTCCCAGCTCTGGAACCGCTCCCGCGCGATCGTTTGGATACGGGCCTCATCCTCCGGCGTCACCTGGTAGACGTCGGAGCTTCCGGCCATGATGTGGCGGACCATGGCATCTTTGAACGCCTCGTCATCCATGGGGGTGGGGAGGTGCTCAGAGATATTGGTGACCCGGTCCCGGACCGATTTGATGCTTTTGGAGACGATCTTATAGCGGTCTACCGTGGTGGAGGCCGCCATCTGCTCGATGTCGGTGTCGAAGAGCAGGGAACCATGGTGTACGATACAGTCCCCCAAACGATATTGGGCATTGCCGGAGAATTTTTTCCCATCGATGGTCAGATCGTTGCGGCCGTTGAATGAGGCATCGACGCCCATCTCCCGCAGTGCGTCGATGACGGGAGCGATGTACTGGCTGAATTCGATCTCGCCGGCCTCCTTGTGCTGGATGAAAGTGAACTGCCAGCCTCCGAGATCGGTATAGATCGTGCCGCCGCCGCTCATGCGGCGGACTAGATGGATGCCATGGGCATCGGCATAGGGCTTGTCGATCTCCTCCAGTACATTTTGATATTTGCCTATCATCAGTGTAGGGGTCGTGCGCCAAAAAAGGAACACCGTGTCTGGAAGACGTTTTTCCACTGTGAAGTAATATTCCAGCGCGAAGTTATGATAAACATCAGTGGAGCCGGTCTCAATATAGATCATGCACATCCTCCAGAGCTTCCCATGCTTTGTAGGAGCTGCGGGCGAGCGGAGCGGAGGCTACATGGCGGAAACCCTTGGAAAGTGCCAGCTCCTTCCAGCGCACGAAATCTTCCGGCGTGGCATACCGGGCCAGGGGATGATGCTGGGGAGAGGGCTGGAGATACTGACCGATGGTGAGGATATCACAGCCCGTCTCCAGGATGTCGTCCATCAGACGGCTGATCTGGTCCTCGGTCTCTCCCAGGCCGACCATGAAGCCGGTCTTGGTCAGCAGAGAAGGGTCCTGTTCCTTGCAATAGCGCAGGACGGACAGAGAGCGCTCGTAGCGGGCCTGGGGCCTTACGGCCTCCTGGAGCTCCTTCACCGTTTCCACATTGTGGTTCAATACCTCTGGATGGGCGGCGATGACCGTGTCCAGCGCGGCGTGATCGCCCTTCATATCGGAGATCAGCGTCTCTACCGTGGTGCCGGGACAGACTTTCCGGATGGCGCGGACGCATTTGGCAAACTGCTCTGCGCCGCCGTCTGGCAGATCGTCCCGGGTGGAACAGGTGAGGACCACGTGCCGCAGACCCAGTTTTTGGGCGGCTTTCGCGACGTTCATGGGCTCGTTTGGATCTGGGGGCAGAGGCCGGCCGGTAGTGACGTTGCAGAACCGGCAGTTCCTGGTACAGATGCTGCCCAGGATCATGAAGGTAGAGGTATGCTTCTGATAGCACTCGCCCAGATTGGGACAGTTGGCCTCCTTGCAGACGGTATTCAGCTTCAGGTCCCGCATCAGTTCGGCCACTTCATTGACGGCCTCCTGGTTATAGCGGACCTTCAGCCATTCCGGTTTCTTTTCCATGGCTCACTCCGTTTCCATGACTGCCACGGCAGTGTCTACCTTTACAGTGTCGCCCTCTTCGGCGAGCTGTTTTTTCAGCACACCGGATGCCGTGGCTTCGATCTGGTTGACGACCTTATCCGTCTCGATCTCGAACAGCGGCTCGCCGGCAGAGACGGTGTCGCCCTCTTCCTTCAGCCAGGCACACAGGACGCCGCTTTCCATCTCGGGGCGCAGCTTGGGCATTTCGATCTTTTTCTCCATCTTCGTTCCTTCCCTTCCTGCCGGAGGCCGGCAAATGCAGTTAGTGTTGTTTCGATCGCCATGGCTGGCGGGACCGGCTATGGAGATCACAGGAGCAGATCTAACAGCTCGTCTGCCGCTCCGCCGGCCAGACGGCGGCAGATGGCGGCGAACACATCGGGATCGAGACGCGCGCCGTTCAGAGAACGGGCGGCCAAAGAGCCGTCGAGGACCGCGCAGTCGAGGACCGCATCGGAAATGATGCCATGTTTGGCGCGATAGGTCACATGGATCGGGACACCGGCGAAGATGCCGGAGCGATCATAGGTGAAGGCCGGAGTCTTTCCCCAGGTCCAATCCCAGCTGCGGTATTTTTCGTCACGCAGACGGCAGACCTCAGACTCCTGTTCCGGGGTCAGCGTCATCCGGGGCTGGTCGGGAGGGACCATCTGGTCCAGCAGGTTGGCTTGGAATGCTTCGATGGTCATGGGGACGGTCAGGTGGTCCCGGATGTTGGTGACGGTGCAGATGGCGGACTGGGTGCCCTTGCTCTGGACGCAGTCGTTCTTCTGATGGGTGATGCGTTCCAGAGCCGTCAGATCGGAGGAGAAGAGCAGAGTCCCGTGATGCAGGAGCCGGCCACCCACCATCCGCTGGGCACTGCCGGAGATCTTCTGGTCGCCGATGGCGATATCGCAGACGCGATCTTTCCGGGCAGGGACACCGATGGCGTTCAGCGCGGCGATCACCGGGCCAAGTGCGGCGTCATAGTCCACGGCACCGTTCGTCTGCGTGATATAGGTATAATTCACATTGCCCAGATCGTGGTAGACCGTTCCGCCGCCGGAGATCCGGCGTACGACAGGGATGCCTTTCCGCCGCAAGGCCCCTATCTGGACCTCATGACAGATGTTCTGATAGCTTCCCACGATGACAGCGGGGGAGTTCTGCCAAAGGAGGAACACATCGTCATCGGTAAAGGTCTGAAAAACGAATTCCTCAAACGCTTGGTTGTAGAATGGGTCGTGGGAAACGTTCTGTATCGTGAGCATGGCGGCCGGCACCTGCCTTTCCTGTGGAGCGCAGATCATAATGGATCTGCTCGAGATCACACTCTGTGGTTTATTATATACGCTCCGGGCCTGATGTCAATAATGGTATGCCGGTCGGGAGAAAATAGTGGAGGACCTTCCAAACAGCGGCACAAAGCATAGGACAGCCAGCCGTGCCATAACAGGCTTCGGCTGGCTGTCCATCGGAGAGAGGTCAAGCCTCGGCGGACTGGATGTGGGCCAGCAGGGACTGACAGCCCTCCAGCACATCGATCCAGGTCCGGTCGAAGTCCCGGGTGAACCAGGGGTCGGCGATGTCCCGGGGAGCGGTGGAGAAGTCCAGCAGACGCCGGACCTTGCCCTCCGGGTCGCCGCCCAGGATCTGGAGCATCCCGGGCAGGTTGCTCCGCTCCGCCGCCAGCAGATAGTCGTACTTGGCGTAGTCGCCCCGGCGGAGCTGACGGGCGGTCTTTCCGGCACAGCCGATGCCGTGCTCGGCCAGCTTGGCCCGGGCGGGAGGATAGACCGGGTTCCCATGCTCCTCGTCGCTGACGGCGGCGGATGCGATCTGGAACTGCCGGGACAGGCCAGCCCGGTCTACCAGGTCCTTCATGACGAACTCCGCCATGGGGGAGCGGCAGATATTGCCGTAACAGACGAATAGGATCTTAGTCATGTGACAGGACACCTTTCATGGAAGATTGGATGGTATGAGCATGCCGGAGGGACGGGACACAGCTGGGAAGAGGCCTCAGTCCTCCATGGAGCGGATGAGGGAGACCATCTCCAGCGCGCCCAGCGCGCAGTCATAGCCCTTGTTGCCCGCCTTGGAGCCGGCCCGCTCGATGGCCTGCTCGATGTTCTCGGTGGTGAGCACGCCGAAGAGCACGGGGATGCCGCTGTCCAGCGAGACGGAGGCGATGCCCTTGGAGACCTCATTGCACACGTAGTCGTAGTGGCTGGTGCTGCCCCGGATCACCGCGCCCAGACAGATTACCGCGTCATACTTGCCGCTGTGGGCCATCTTGGAGGCGATGAGCGGGATTTCGAAGGCGCCGGGGACCCAGGCGGTGGTGATGGCATCCTCGGAGACGCCGTGGCGGAGGAGCCCGTCCATGGCGCCGCCCAGGAGCTTAGAGGTGATGAACTCGTTGAAGCGGGGCACGACGATGCCCACGCGGATGTCGGATGCGGTCAGCTTGCCTTCCAGAGTTTTCATGATGATGTCCTCCTTGATCGAGTCGAGAGTGGATGGTGGATCGTTGAGAGCAGATGGATCAGAGATCGCCGTGGGAGCGCCGCCAGTCCTGAAGGTCCCGGATGGTGATGAAGGTCAGCCCCCAGCGGCCGGCCAGCTCCATGAGCTGGGGGGTGCGCATCATGGTCCCGTCCTCCGCCATGACCTCACAGCACAGACCGCAGGGCTCCAGCCCGGCCAGCCGGCACAGGTCCACGGTGGCTTCGGTGTGGCCATTGCGCTCCAGCACTCCGCCGGGCTTGGCCATCAGGGGGAACATATGACCGGGACGGCGGAAGTCCGACGGCCGGGCCGCCGGGTCCACACAGGCCCGGGCGGTGACGGAGCGCTCCACGGCGGAGATGCCGGTGGTGGTGCTCACATGGTCGATGGACACGGTGAAGGCGGTGGCGTGGTTGTCGGTGTTGTGGGCCACCATCTGGGGCAGCTCCAGCCGGCGGCAAAGCGCCTCCGACATGGGCATACAGATGAGCCCTTTGCCGTGGACGGCCATGAAGTTCACGTTCTCAGTGGTGGCGTGGCGGGCCGCGCAGATCAGGTCTCCCTCGTTCTCCCGGTCCGGGTCGTCGGTGACCAGGATCAGCTTCCCGCGCCGCAGGTCCTCTAGTGCTGTTTCGATCGTGCTGAACTGTGCCATTGTTCGTTCCTCCTAAAAGCCGTACCGGGCCAGGAAGTCCCGGTCGATGCCGCTGTTCCCTGCGGAAGGCTCCTCTGCCGCCGGAAGCGTGAGGAGCCGTTCCACATACTTGCCGATCACGTCGTTCTCCAGGTCCACCCGGTCGCCGATCCGCCGTTCCCGGAGGGTGGTGGCCGACACGGTGTGGGGGATTGCCGAGACGGAGAAGCTCCGGTCGGAGACCCTGGCCACCGTCAGGCTGATGCCGTCCACCGCGATGGAGCCTTTCTCGACCACATAGCGCAGGATGGAGGGGGCGGCCTCGATGGTGTACCACACCGCGTTGTCATCCCGCTGGATGTGGACGATCCGGCCCACACCGTCCACATGGCCGGAGACGATATGGCCGCCGAAGCGGCCGCCCGCCCGCATGGCCCGCTCCAGATCCACCCGGCGGCCGGGCTTGAGCCCCGCCAGCGCGGAGCGGTCCAGAGTCTCGTGCATCACGTCCGCCGTGAAGCCGTCCACCGTCAGGCTCGTCACCGTCAGACAGACGCCGTCCACCGCCACACTGTCCCCGATGGCCAGATCGTCCAAAACGATCTCGGCCCGGATGGTCAGCACGGCAGAGCGGGCCCCCCGCCGGACGGCGGTGACGGTGCCCACCTCCTCGATGATGCCGGTAAACATACGATCGCCCTCCTGAAAAAGAGTCAAAAAATACCGCCTCTGGAACAAGATGCTCCAAGGCGGCGTCATGGACGGGAACACGCCCCCGGCCATGAGACGAAAAAAGCCCTGGAACCGTCCGGCATCGCCAGACGCTCCAGGGCCTCATGCTCATGCGAAGGGAGGGATATCCCGATACACATGATCTTCTTCCATCCAGACTATACTGTCGGCTCCGGGATCACACCGGATCATGCCTTTCGGCTCGCGGGCTATAACCGCCGGTAGGGACTCACACCCTGCCCTGAAGATCGATCAGATCTAACGGGGCAGAGTATACACCCGCTTTTTTCAGCTGTCAAGCAGGAATTTTTCCGGGAGTTGCCAGAGATGGTGGATGCGTGTACAATGGGGAGGAAGGAAACAGAGGCGGGCCCGCCCCGCCGGAAGGGATGAGTGTGATGGATCAGCAGACCCAGTCGATCTTCGACTTTTTGGACGCGGGCGTCAGCCCGTGGCACGCGGCGGCGGAGTCCGTCCGCCGTCTGGAGGCGGCCGGATATGTCCGTCTGGAGGAGACGGACCGCTGGCGGATAGCTCCGGGAGGCCGGTACTATGTGACTCGGAACGGCTCGGCTGTGGCCGCCTTCCGGGTGCCGGAGGGGGCCGTGGAGGGCTGGCGAATCGCCCTGTCCCACAGCGATGCCCCCACCTGGCGCATCAAGAACAGCGGGGTAGAGCAGGCCCCGTCCGGCTGCGTGAAGCTGGAGACTGAGGGCTATGGCGGGATGCTCATGGGCACCTGGCTGGACCGGCCTCTGGGCGTGGCGGGCCGGGCGGTAGTCCGCACGAAGGAGGGCCTCTCCAGCCGGACGGTCCATCTGGACCGGGATCTGCTGGTGATCCCCAGTGTGGCGATCCACTTCGACCGGGGCGTCAATGAAGGCCGCCGCTGGGATCCTCAGACCGACCTCCAACCCCTGTGGGGGCAGATCGGATGTCCGCCTTTGGAGGACTTGATCGCGGCGGAGCTGGGCGTGGCCCGGGAGGATCTGATGACCTGGGATCTGGAGCTGGTGACCCGCCAGAAGGCCGCTCTGATCGGTCCCGAGGGGGAGTTCTTCCTGAGCCCCCGGATCGACGATCTGGAGTGCGCCGGGACCACGCTGGAGGGCTTCTTACAGGCGGGATCGACGCCTGACGGGACGCTGGTCCTCTGGGGGATGCTGGACAATGAGGAGGTGGGATCCTCCTCCCGGCAGGGTGCCGAGGGGACCTTCCTGATGGACACGCTGGAGCGGCTCCTCCACGCCTTGGGCCAGGGGCGGGAGGACCTGCGGCGGTGCGCCGCCAACGGACTGGTCCTGTCTGCGGACAACGGACACGCTGTCCACCCGGACCACCCGGAGAAGTCGGACCCCCAGAACGGGCCCAAGCTCAACGGAGGCGTGGTGGTAAAGATCAACGCCAGCCAGAAGTACACCACCGACGCGGTGAGCGCCGCCCTCTTCGGGGAGATCTGCCGCCGGGCGGGAGTGCCGATCCAGCGCTTTGCCAACCGGGCGGATATGCCAGGCGGTTCCACGCTGGGGAACCTCCAGGGACACAGCCTGTCCAGCCCCATGCTGGACATCGGACTGGCCCAGCTGGCCATGCACTCCGCTGTGGAGACCGCCGGGACCGCCGACATCGGCCATATGATCCGGGCGGTCCGGGCCTTCTGTGAGACGCCTTTTCAGTGCGTAGACGACGGACAGTACCGGATCTGAGGAAGGAGGGACGGACATGAAGCGCGTCGCGAAGATCATCGCCGTCGGGATCGCTCTTGGGCTCCTCCTGCTTTTGATCCGGGGCCTGTTCCAGATCGAGGAGGGGATCTTCCTGCGGGGCTATCTGGTCCTGGCAGCGGTGGTGCTGGTCGGGACGGTCCTGTTCAACGTCCTCTACCAGATATCCTATCAGCGGCGGCTCCAAAAGCTGGTGCCTCTGCTGGATCAGGGGGACACGGAGGGCTATCTGACCGGGGTCCGGGCCCTGCTGGAGACGGCCAGAGGACGGGCGCTGCGGAGCGTCCTCCAGCTGGATCTGGCCGCCGGATATCTGGAGGCCAAGGAGCTGGACCGGGCGATCCAACTCCTGGAGGGACTGCCTGTATCCCGGAGCCGGACGGTGGAGTTGTGCCGCCGTCTGGACCTCTGTCTGGCCTATTTCGAGGCGGAGCGGCCGGAGGAGGCGATGGCGGTCTACCGGGACAGCGGAGCCCTGTTGGCGGAGGGCCGGGGCAGAGCGCCCTACGGCGGGACCATCGCGGTGGCGGATATCCTGGCTGCGCTCCAGGAGGGAGACCGTCCGCGGGCGGAGGAACAGATCCGGGCGGCTCAGGCGGCTTGGCCGGAGCCCCGCGTCCAGCGGGCTTTGACCGAGATCGGGGAACGCCTCGATAAGAAATGAATGAAACGAGCGGGCGGACCTTTTTGTAAGGTCCGCCCGCTTGCGGTGTTTTTGGGGGATATCACATGAGGGCGACCACCTGATACATGAGGAAGAAGTGGCAGATGGAGCCCAGCAGGATGAACACGTGGAAGATCTCGTGACAGCCGAAGCGGGGGGCGTCCCGCAGAGGCCATTTGACGGCGTACAGCACGCCGCCCACCGAGTAGAGAATGCCGCCCAGCAGGAGCCAGGAGAACCCGGCGGCGGGGAGGATCCGCACCAGAGGCACCAGCGCGATCAGAGCCATCCACCCCATGAAGAGGCAGAGGCCGGCCGTGACCCAGCGGGGGGCGTCGATCCAGAACAGCGCCAGGAAGAGCCCGGCGATGGCCAGGACCCAGATCGCCCCGAACAGCCCCCAGCCCCAGCCGCCGCAGGAGCGGAGCGCGATCAGGCAGATGGGGGTGTAGGACCCGGCGATCAGCAGGTAGATGGAGGCATGGTCATACTTCCGCAGGGCCACCCGGCCCTTCACGGAGGTATCGACGCAGTGGTAGAGCGTGCTGGCGGTGTAGAGTCCAATCATGGACAGGCCGTAGATCAGGAAGGACACCGTATGCCACAGGTCCACCCTCAGCGCGTGACAGCGGACCAGCAGGAGCACCGTGCCGATGACGCCCAGCACCGCGCCGATGCCGTGAGTGATGGCGGACCAGGGGCGGAGGCCGTCGTAGGGGTCCCGGCCTTTCTCGGTGGCCAACTTCCGGCGGGCGGGCTTTTGAGGCCGATAGTAGAGCTTGGAGGAGTCCCCAGGCAGGATGTGTTCTTGTGCCATGAAAGTCACCTGACCTTTTCAGAGACATTGGGACAGGGACCATCCCTGTCTGGGTCCAGTATAGCACATACACCGTGAAATAGTCAACAGAGACACATGAACTAATTATGAATATCATATTACAAAAATTGGAGTTCTGATGGAGCGAAGTCCAGCGTAGAGTGGAGCAGAACAGCCAGGCGCGGGGAGGCGGTCGGATGGAGGAGATGGTGCGGTGCGGCGGCGGCGTCCGGGCGGAGTCGCCCTGGCCGGAGATCCGGGTCCAAAGGCGGGATCTGCGGTATGCCCGGGCGATCCTGAGCAACGTGGGTGGGATGGGCTCGGAGATGTCGGCTGTGGGCCTCTATCTCTACGACGGGCTAGTCCTGTCCGGCCGGGAGGAGCTGGGACAGCTCTTCCACGAGACGGCCCAAACGGAGATGCGCCATCTGGAGGTGTTCAGCCGTCTGGCCCTCCTGCTGGGAGAGGAGCCCCGGCTGTGGAGCATCCAGCGGGGGCGGCGGCTCTGGTGGACGCCGGAATATCTCCAGTATGACCGGATGATCGGCCCGCTATTACAGAACGCCATCCGGAGCGAGCAGGCCGCCATCCAGAAATATGAGAGCCAGGCCCGCTGGATCGGAGATGAGTACGTCCGGGCGGTCCTGCGCCGGGTCATCGAGGACGAGACCTGTCATCTGGAGCAGTTCCAGCGGCTGTGGCGGATGCATACGGGGCGGTAGAACGAGTTCGTTTCAAAACGAGGATGGACGGTCCCCGCGGCCATCGAAGGCCGAAGGGACCGTCCATTTCAGATCAGTGCGGCACCGTTTACTCATAGACTGCCATATGGGCGTTCAGGGCATTGCAGATCATCTGGGCGGCATCGTCTCGGGTCAGGGGGGCGGAGGTGTCCAGTCCCTGGAGACCGTCGTAGAGGCCGACCCGGCTGGCCAGCTTGTCGGCGGCGGCCCGCCAGCCGGTGCCGCCGATGCCCTCGTACTGGGGGTCATAGCCCAGTGCCACCAGGAGCATCTTGGCGGCCTCGGAGCCAGTCACGTTGGCGGCCGGGGCGAAGGTGCCGTCGCCCCGGCCGGTGATGATGCCCTGCCGGACGCAGTAGGCGATGTACTTCTCGGCCCAATGGCCCTGAGTGTCGGTGAGATCGGTCTTGAGGTCATCCAGATCCGATATCCGGCTGCCGTTCATGGTGACGCAGATCAGGCGGGCGAAGGAGGCCCGGTCGATCTTCTGCTTGGGGGCATAGCGGCCGTCGGAGAGGCCGGCGATGATGCCGAGCTCGCTGACCATGGAGACGGCCTCCTTGTGGACGATCTCGTCTTTGTCCGGGAACGTGTCATAGCTGGCGGCCCGGGCCGCCAGAGCCGCGCCCAGGACCAGGGCAGACGCCAGACCGGCGCTGAGGACCATTCGGAAACGCTTCATCAAGATCCCTCCTCATTCATCTGGAGCGTGGAGAACGGTTGGCGGTGTGGAGTCAAAACTCCTCCAGGACCCGCAGGCGGCCATGCTCTTCCACACAGAGGTAGCCGCCGCCATTTGAGACATGATACTCGAAGTAGGACCGCTCCGGTTCGGCGAAGCCGGACAGGACCGCCATGATCGTGCCGCCGTGGACCACCAGCGCGGTGCGGCCGGAGGCCCCGTCGGTCAACAGAGGGGCAAAGGCCGCCCGGCACCGGGCCATGAAGGCCTCTGGATGCTCCCCTTCCGGGATCGGTCCGGCGCAGCTGCCCTCTACCCAGGTCCGATAGCGAGGGTCGTGTTCCAGGTCGTGGAAGTTCCGGCCCTCGAAGGCGCCGAAATCACACTCCCGGAAGTCCTCCACCGGCACCGGATCCAAGGCGGGGAAGCAGAGGGCCGCCGTCTCCCGGCAGCGGAGCATGGGGCTGACGAAGAGGCGGTCTGCCCAGAAGAGCTCCGGCCGCTGGTCGATGCTCCGCCGCAGGTCCATGATGCCCTCGGCGCAAAGGGGCTCGTCGGTGCGGCCCCCCACATAATTGGAGATCAGATTGCCAGCGGTCTTGCCGTGGCGGAGGAACAAAAATTCTCTCATATCACTTCAACCTCAGTCCAAGTCCGCAGGAGATCCGCTCCACCCGTTCTGAGGCCGCCGCCAGACGGCAGAGGGCCCGTCCGGTCTCCTCCCGCCAGCGGCGCTCGAAGGGGTCCAGGGGGACCACGCCGAGACCGATCTCGTCGCTGACCACCACCGCGCCGGGGTTCCCGGCCAGAAAGCGGTCGATATACGCGGTCAGGTCGCCGCCCTGCTCCAATACGGTCCGGCAGATCCGATGGAACCGGTCTACTGCTGGGGCGGAGAGGGCCTCCTCCGGTCCACATGGGACGGGGGAAAGGCCGGTCTGGGCGGTCACATAAGCGGCCTTGCCCTGATGGGCGCCGCCGATATACAGCTTCATACATACCTCCAGGTCAGGGCCGCCGCCAGGGCGATGGCCAGCTCACAGAGTTGGAGGGACCACCCGGCCAGGTCCCCGGTGATGCCGCCGAACTGGCGATAGGACACATGGCGGTACCAGCCCCAGCACAGGGCCGCCGCCAGCAGGGCCGCGCCTCCGGACACGGGGGAGAGCCACAGCATCCCCGCCGCCGCCAGCAGAGCGAAGAGGACCATGGTCCCCGTGACCACCGCCCGATGGGAGGCGTCGGCGAAGGCCTGGAGCATCCCGGAGGGGCGGGCCCCCTTCCAGTTGGCCAGGGCCAGACCGCTCAGGGCCCGGGAGAGGACGAAGCCCAGCCCCGTCACTCCAAGGCTCCGCAGAGAGGAGAGCTGACTGGCCGCCCCCAGATAGAGGACCAGCCATGCCCCGCAGGACACGATCGCGAAAGCGCCAGCGTGAGGGTCCTTCAGGATCTCCAGCTTCCGCTCCCGGCTCTGGTGAGAGGAGAGCGCGTCCACTGTGTCGCAGAAGCCGTCCATATGGATCCCACCGGTGATGAGCAGAGGGAGGACGGTCAGTCCCGCGCCCCGCAGGAGAGGGGAGAGCTCCAGCAGGCCGCACAGCCAGCCCCAGGCCAGACTGATCAGTCCCACCGCCCCGCCGATCAGCGGGAAGAAGCAGATGGCATAGCGCATATTCTCCCGGCTCCACTCCACCTGGGGCATGGGCAGGCGGGAATAGGTGGAGAACGCGATCACGAGGGCATGGAACATGGGACATCTCCTTTCAGGACCAGCGGCAGGCCGCAGACCACCTCCACCGCCAGATCGGCCCGCCGGGCCAGACGGACGTTCAGCCCCCCCAGCAGGGCCAGATAGGCCTCCATCTCAGGGCCGTACCCGATGCCGTCGGAGAAGATCTCGTTGCTGACCACCACCACGTTGGTACAGCGGTCCAGCAGACCGGAGAGCTGGTCCCAGAGTGCATGGGCGCAGTCAGCAGGGGGATCGGCGGCGAACATCAGATCTGCCGCCAGATTGGACAGGTCCTCCAGCAGGACCGAGGCCCCCTCCGGGATGGAGAGGCCGGTCAGGCCGTCGGCGCACTCCAGTGTCCGGAAGCCCTTCCCGGAGCGCATCCGCCGGTGGCGGGCGATCCTGGCCTGAGCCTCCGGCCCCTGAGCGGGCATGGCGGCCAGATAGTATTTGGGGCCGGGACAGAGGGCGCGGAGCAGGTCCTCCGCCCAGGCGGATTTCCCGCTGCCGCTCCCGCCGGTGACCAGAGCCGTCATGGCTGGCCATCCTCCAGATAGTGGACGTCGTTCAGCTCCAGCGCCCGGAAGCCCCCATCCTCATAGGCGAAGCGGCAGACGCTGGCGTTGCGGAGATAGCCCGCCTGGTCCATCCGCTCCGGGACCAGCAGATGGACCAGCGTCTTGATGGACAGGGCGTGGGAGACGATGAGTCCAGCTCCGCCGCCCTGGACGGCCACGGCCTCCGCGGCGGTGCGGAGCCCGTCCAGGAGCCGGGCGGAGAGCTCGGAGAAGGACTGGCTCATGCCGGTGGAGTCGTGGTCCTTGTGGACGCAGTCCACCGCCTCCGGGAGCCGGTGGTTCAGATTTTCCAGAGGGATCGGCTGGCCGTCATAGCCCCGGAGGGAGGTGAGGAACTCCAGATTAGGCCGTCCCTCCAGGTCCCCGAGGCACCATTCCCGAAAACGCTTGTCGGCGGTACAGGGCAGGCCGCCCTGACCCATGTGCGCCAGCAGGATGCGGGCGGTCTCCCGGGCCCGGCCGCTGTCGCTGGACCAGGCGGCGGTGAACCGGACGCCCTCCCGGCGGAGGCCCTCGCCCAGCCGGGCGGCGGCCTCTTCTCCGGCGGGAGTCAGGGGAGAGTCGGCCCAGCCCTGAGAGCGGTCCAGGAGATTGAGCATGGTCTGCCCGTGGCGGACCAGATAGAGGATAACGGTCTGCTGCAAATCAGTCACCTTCTGTGTCAGTCGAATGTACTCCTTGATTCTACCATATCGGACGGGCAAGCGCCACCGTCTCTTGCGGGGAAGCGAAAAAAAGCGGCATCCGGTCGAATGACGGATGCCGCTCTGCGGGGGATCACGCGTCCTTATCAGAGTGGAGGGCACGCATGGAGTTGAGGATGGCGAGCACCGCGACGCCCACGTCGGCGAACACGGCCTCCCACATATTGGCATGGCCCAGCGCGCCCAGGATCAGCACCAGGAACTTCACTGCCAGAGCGAATATGATGTTCTGCCGGACGATGGAGAGAGTCTTGCGGGCGATGCGCACCGCCGCGGCGATCTTAGAGGGCTTGTCGTCCATGAGGACCACATCGGCGGCCTCGATGGCGGCGTCGGAGCCCAGCGCTCCCATGGCGATGCCGATGTCGGCCCGGGAGAGGACGGGGGCGTCGTTGATGCCGTCGCCCACGAAGGCCAACGCACCCTTGGAGGAACGCTCCTTCAGGAGCCGCTCCACCTGGTCCACCTTATCAGAGGGGAGAAGCTGGGCGTGGACCTCGTCCAGACCCAACTGGGCGGCCACATCCTCAGCCACGGCCTGCGCATCGCCGGTGAGCATGACGGCGCGGCGGACGCCGATGGACTTCAGGGCGGCGATGGCCGGAGCGGCATCGGGCTTGATCTCGTCGGAGATCACCAGATGGCCGGCGTAGATGCCGTCCACCGCCACATGGACGGTGGTGCCGACCTTATGGCAGGGATGCCAGGACACGCCGATCTCGTCCATGAGCTTGCCGTTGCCGGCGCAGACGAGGCGGCCGTCCACCCTGGCCCGGACGCCTCGGCCGGAGAGCTCCTCCACATCGGTGACACGACTGGCGTCGATGTCCTTGCCGTAGGCGTCCTTGATCGAGCGGGAGATCGGGTGGTCGGACCAGCACTCGGCCAGCGCCGCCAGCTCCAGCAGATCGGCCTCACTGTACTGGTCCGGATGGATGGCGGTGACGTTGAACACGCCTCGGGTGAGAGTGCCGGTCTTGTCGAAGACCACGATCTCAGTTCGGGCCAGGACCTCCATATAATTGCCGCCCTTCACCAGCACGCCGGCCTTGGACGCGCCGCCGATGCCGCCGAAGAAGGCCAGGGGCACCGAGATCACCAGGGCGCAGGGGCAGGAGATGACCAGGAAGGAGCAGGCGCGGCCCACCCAGTCGGCCCACGCGCCATGGAGGAAGAGGGGCGGGATCAGCGCCAGGGCCGCGGCGGCGATCACCACCACGGGAGTGTAGTACCGGGCGAACTTGGTGACGAAGGCCTCCGCCTTGGCCTTACGGCTGGAGGCGTTCTCCACCAGCTCCAGGATCCGGGAGACAGTGGACTCCTCGAATGCCTTGGTGACTTGGACCCGAAGCAGACCGGTCAGGTTCACACAGCCGCTGATCACGTCGGTGCCGGGAGAGACCTCCCGGGGCAGAGACTCGCCGGTGAGGGCGGCGGTGTTCAGGGTGGAGGACCCCTCCAGGATCACGCCGTCCAGAGGGACTCGCTCGCCGGGTTTGACCACGATCACATCGCCGACGGCCACATCCTCCGGGTCCACCTCATCCGATCCACCGTCCTTCTCGAGGTTGGCGTAGTCCGGCCGGATGTCCATGAGAGAGGCGATGGACTGCCGGGACTTGCCCACGGCGCAGGACTGGAAGAGTTCGCCCACCTGATAGAAGAGCATGACGAACACGGATTCAGGGTACTCACCGGTGGCCAGCGCACCGATCGTGGCCAGAGCCATGAGGAAGTTCTCATCGAACACCTGACCATGGGCGATGTTGCGCACCGCCTTCCACAGCACGTCCCAGCCGATGACGGCGTAGGGGACCAGGAAAAGGAGCAGACGGACCGGCCCCTGGGCTGGCATCAGGGCGGCCAGGATCAGCAGAGCGGCCGCCGTCAGGATGCGGTAAAGCGTCTTTTTTTGCTTTTTCGTCATGAGACAGACCTCCTGTCGGGAAAGATGTTCCCGTCTTTGCGGGCCGGGGGAAGGAACGCGGATCAGATGTCGATCTTACAGTCGGGCTCTACCCGCTTGCAGATCTTGACCGCCTCCTGGAGGATGGCGTCGAATCGGGCGTCATCGGCGTCCAGGGTGAGTTTCTGGGAGAGGAAGCTGACACGGGCGTCGTTCACGCCGTCGATGCGCTTGATGGCCTCCTCCATCTTTGCGGCGCAGTTGGCACAGTCCAGGTCGATGAGCTTGAAATGCTTTTTCATAGTGAGACGCTCCTCCATAACATATCGTCGTGATCGTGTGGGACAGGGAGACAGACCATCATTCGGCCACGTGTTCCATGCCCTGGTCCAGAATGGTACGTACATGCCCGTCGGAGAGGGAGTAGAACACAGTCTTGCCCTCACGGCGGTACTTGACCAGCTTGCTCTGCTTGAGAGCCCGGAGCTGGTGCGAGATGGCGGATTGGGTCATGCCAAGCAGATCGGCGATGTCGCACACGCACATCTCTGATTCGAAGAGCACGTAGAGGATCTTGATGCGGGTGGAGTCGCCGAAGATCTTGAAGAGCTCGGCCAGGTCATAGAGGATGTCCTCGTCTGGCATGGTCTCGTTCACCTTGCTCACGATATCCTCGTGGACGGTGGAACATTCGCAAACTTCAGCACGGCCGCGGTCATGGTCGGCTGCCATAGGCGGTCCTCCTTTCTGAAAGATCGAACATATGAGCAATTGTTCATTTGTTATTATATGCGGACGTACAGGGATGTCAAGAGAAAAATGCAAAAAAGCTGGGTGAGGTGGACACCGTAAAAAAGAATGGGGAAAATCGAAAAAAGAGGTTGACAGATGATGCTGGCGGTGATAATATATATCTTGCGCTGAGCGGTGCGCGGCGCTGAATGAAATGCACGAGTGGTGGAATTGGCAGACTCGCTAGATTCAGGTTCTAGTGTGCATTACGCACGTGCGGGTTCAAGTCCCGCCTCGTGCACCACAAAAAGAGACATGCGAGAGCATGTCTCTTTTTGTATCTTCAGCACGATGATCGAGGGGCTGGAGCGGCTCCTCCACATGATAGAGGCCCGGTCCCAGGGGGCGTCACTATCACGGACCATCTGCTCTTCGATGCCTGGCGGCTCCATGAACTGTTTTGTGATCTGGACCTGCTGACGAAATGAAAAATGAGCCCTCCCGCTGTCCTTGGCGGGAGGGCTCGCTGCGTATCGGGGGAGGATCAGCCGTGCATGGAGGCCAAGATGGCATCCTTGAGCTGGTGGAGCTGCTCCAGAGCGCCCTCGTTCAGAGCGGACTTGATGGTGACGACGGGCTCCAGCACGGTCATGCCCTTCATCTCATCCAGCTGGGCCCGGAGCTGCTTGGCTGCGGTGGGGCCCCAGGTGCCGTTCTCTATCAGGCCCACGGTCCGGTCCCGGAGGCCCAGGGCCTTCATGTCGTGGAGGAAGTCCAGCATGGCGGGATAGATCCCGTTGTTGTAGGTGGGGACGGCCAGCACCAGATGACTGCACCGGAACGCGTCGGCGATCAGCTGGGACACATGGGTGACGGACACATCCCGGACCGTGATGCCCTTCACGCCGGCATCGGCCAGCGCGCAGGCCAGCACGTTGGCGGCGTTCTCCGTGTCGCCGTACATGGAGCCGTACAGGATGGCCACAGAGGTCTCCTCGGGCTCATAGCGGCTCCAGCGGTCGTACTTCTCCAACAGCCAGGGAAGGTCGGTGCGCCAGATGGGACCGTGGAGGGGGCAGATGGTCCGGATGTCCAGAGCGCTCAGCTTCTTCAGGGCCGCCTGGACCTGAGGGCCGTACTTGCCCACGATGTTGGTGTAGTAGCGGCGGGCGTCGTCCAGCCACTGGCTGGGAAAGTCCACCTCGTCGTTGAAGATATTGCCGTCCAGCGCGCCGAAGGAGCCGAAGGCGTCGGCGGAGAAGAGGAGCTTCTCGGAGGCCTCATAGGTCACCATGACCTCGGGCCAGTGGACCATGGGGGCAAAGTGAAAGGTCAGCGTGTGGGACCCCAGCGGGAGACTGTCCCCCTCCTTCACGACCACGGCGCGGTCCGCCAGATCCAGGCCGTAGAACTGGCTCAGGAAGGTGAAGGTCTTGGCGTTGCCCACCAGCTTCATCTGGGGGAAGCGGAGGACCAGCGCCTCGATGTTGGCGCAGTGGTCGGGCTCCATATGGTCGATGATTAGATAGTCCAGCGGACGGCCGCCCAGCACATGGGCCACGTTCTGTAGGAACTGCGCGCCGATGGAGGCGTCTACCGTGTCCATGAGGGCGGTCTTTTCGTCCAGGATCAGATAGGCGTTATAGGCCACCCCGCGGGGGATGGGGAACAGGTTCTCGAACAGGGCCAGACGGCGGTCAGAGCCGCCCACCCAGTAGACCGAGTCGGTGATCTTGCGGGTACAATACATAGATGCGTTCTCCTTTGGTGTGAGAGATCGGGATCGGATCGTTTCTGACCGCATTATAGAACGAACGATACGCCGTTTCAAGGGGAAACCGGTAGAACGATGAGTTTTATGGACTGGGACAGGCAAGCCTCCGGCCGCCGCCGCATAGGGTCTGGGAGAGAGGGGGGCACCCAATGGGAGAGCGGCGGAAGCGGGAGAGCATCCTGGAGCGGACGGCGGAGGTGTTCGACCTGCCGGGGGATCTGGTGGCAGGCCTGCCCCGGATCGAGCTCATCGGAGACCGGGAGCTGCGCATGGAGAACCACCGGGGCATCCTGGCCTACGGAACGGAGGAGATCCATATCTCCGGCGGACGGCTGGTCCTGCGGGTGCGGGGCGAGGAGCTGGAGCTGCGGGCCATGAACGCCGGGGAGCTGCTGATCACCGGGCGCATCCGGGGGCTGGAGCTGGAGTGACCGAGAGGAGGGCGGCGGATGAGACGGATAGTGGGCTGGTTCAGGGGCGCGGTGGAGGTAGAGGCCGCCGGACCCTTCCCGGAGCGGTTCCTGAACCTCTGCGGCCGGCAGAGGGTGCCCTTCTGGGGCGTGGAATGGCGGGGCGGCGGGACCGTGCGTCTCACGGTCCCCCGGCGGGCCAGGCGGCGGCTGGATGGCCCTGCCGAGCGGGCGGGCTGTTCGCTCACCACGCTGGGGGAGAGCGGCCTGCCGGTGTTCCTGGGCCGGTTCCGGCGGCGGTATGCCCTGCTGGCGGGACTGGCTCTGTCGATGCTGGCGGTGATGCTCATGACGGCCTTCGTGCTGGTGGTGGATGTGGAGGGGAACGACACGGTGTCCACAGCCGAGATCCTCACAGTCCTGAGCCGCCTGGGGGTGCGTCCGGGGGCGTTCGGGCCGCCTCTGGACGTGGACGCGGTGGAACAGCGGGCTCTGATGGAGCTGGAGGGCCTGAGCTGGATGTCCATCAACCTCCATGGGGCCCGGGCGGAGGTGCTGGTCCGGGAGCGGGCCGAGCCGCCGGAGATGGTGGAAGAGGCCCCCTATGGGGACATCGTGGCAGAGGTCCCCGGTGTGATCGAACGGCTGGAGGTGCTGGCCGGGGAGACCGACCGGACAGTCGGGGAGCCGGTGGCAGCAGGGGATGTGCTGATCCGGGGGAACGTCCTGCTGGAGGGCCCCCAGTACAGCGAGCATGACGTGGGCTGGCGGCAGGTCCGGGCCCGGGGGAGGGTATGGGCATCCACCTGGCGGGAGCTGACGGCGGAGATCCCGCTCACCGCCGCCGTCAAATCTTACGACGGGGCGGAGACCACCCGCTGGTCTTTGACTGTGCTGGGCCGGCGGATGGATCTTTTGGAAAAGAGTTGGATTCCCTATCCACGGTATGATAAAATAGGAGACACATGGAGCCTGCCGCCGGTGGGGGAGTGGAGCCTGCCGGTGACCCTGAGCCGGATCCGGATCCGGAGCTATCGGACGGTGCCCGCCCGGATCGATCCGTCCGCCGCCCTCGCGATGCTGGAGGAGCGGCTGGAGGCGGCCCTCCGGGCCCAACTGGGGGAGGAGGGCTCCATCGTCCAGACCGCGTATACCTCTGCGGTGACTGACGATGTGCTCACCGTCGGCATCCAGGCGGAGTGCAGGGAGGAGATCGGACGGTTCGTCCCGTTCGAGGCTCCGGAAGAAGGAGACAGAACGAACTCATGACAGAACAGACCATCAATATCGAACGCATGGAGGACGCCATCGACATTTTCGGCTCCTTCGACGAGAACGTGAAGCTGATCGAACAGGAACTGGGCGTCACCATCCTGAACCGGGACTCCCAGATCAAGATCTCCGGCGAGGGGGAGGCGGTCCTGCACGCCACGAAGGCGCTCCAGGGCCTGCTGACCCTCTCGGCCAAGGGAGAGGCCATCAACGAGCAGAACGTCCGCTACATCATCAACCTGGTGCGGGCGGGCAGCGAGGACAAGATCGGGGACCTGGCCCGGGACGTGCTCTGCGTCACCGCAAAGGGCAAGCCCATAAAGCCCAAGACCCTGGGCCAGAAGCGCTATGTGGAGGCGGTCAAGAAAAACACCATCACGCTGGGCATCGGCCCCGCCGGCACCGGCAAGACCTATCTGGCGGTGGCCGCCGCCGTGGCCGCCTTCCGGGACAAGCAGGTCAACCGGATCATCCTGACCCGGCCCGCGGTAGAGGCCGGCGAACGGCTGGGCTTCCTGCCCGGCGACCTCCAGTCCAAGGTGGACCCGTACCTGCGGCCCCTGTACGACGCCCTCTTCGATATGCTGGGGCCGGAGAACTACCAGAAGTATGTGGAGCGGGGGAACATCGAGGTGGCCCCGCTGGCCTATATGCGCGGCCGGACCCTGGACGACTCCTTCATCATCCTGGACGAGGCCCAGAACACCTCCCGGGAGCAGATGAAGATGTTCCTGACCCGTCTGGGCTTCGGCTCCAAGATCGTGATCACCGGCGACATCACCCAGATCGACCTGCCCACCGACAAGGTCTCCGGCCTGAAGGAGGCCATGCGGGTGCTCAAGGACGTGGAGGACATCGCCATCTGTAAGCTGGGTGAGGCCGATGTGGTCCGCCATGTGATCGTCCAGCGGATCATCAAGGCCTATGAGCGGGACGAGGAGCGCCGGGCCCGGCGCGCGGACAAGCACTGAGAGAGGAGCGGGACCATGGAGCATCAGATCATCATCGAGACCGAGGTGGAGGGCGTGGAGGAGTACGCCGACGCCCTGCGGCAGGTGATCCCCGCCGCCCTGGAGGCGGAGGGCGTGGGCCTGCCCTGCGAGGTGGATGTGCTTTTCACCGATGACCCGGGCATCCACCAGATCAATCTGGAACAGCGGGAGGTGGACCGGGCCACCGATGTGCTGTCCTTCCCCATGTTCGAGTTCACGCCGGGGGAACCGCCCACGGTGGAGGACGGGGACCTGCTGGACCCGGGCACGGAGTTGCTGCCGCTGGGGGACATGGTCCTCTCTGTAGACCATATCCGAACGCAGGCGGCGGAGTTCGGCCACAGCGAGCGCCGGGAGCTGTGCTATCTGGCGGTCCACTCGGTCCTGCACCTGCTGGGCTATGACCATATGGACGAGGGGCCCATGAAGCGCCAGATGCGCGCCCGGGAGGAGGCCATCCTCGGGGCGCTGGGGATCCGGCGGGAAACGGAAAACTGACCGAGAAAAAAGAACGATCCCGCTCTCACGTTCGTCGTGAGAGCGGGATCGTTTCGGTCGATGGACCTGGAAGGATAGGGAGAGACATCATGTTCATCAACAAGACAAAGGATGGAAGGAACAACATCAGCGGGCCGCAGATCGCGGCCCGGCGGAAGGAACGGGGCCTGTCCCAGCGGGCGCTGGCGGACCAGGTCCAGCTCCTGGGGTTGGACATCGACAAGAACGCGGTGCAGAGGATCGAGTCCGGTCAGCGGTTCGTGACCGACATCGAGCTGGCCGCGTTCGCGGCCTATTTCCAGACCACGGTGGACGCGCTCCTGGAACGCGCGGACGATCCGGCCTGATACGGGGAGAAAGTGTTCTCGAAGGGGCGAAAACGTGCTATACTGGAACGACAGTCTGCGCGGACAGAGGCACACCGGGGCACAGCGCCGGACAGAAAGGAGGCGGGCATGAGGCGACATGTTCCGGAACTGGAAAATATAAACTCTTTGGTTGTTAAAAGATAGACATATCTTTTAAAGAAAAAAGGGTTTTCAGCCTGAAAAAGTTGTGTTATACTCATGCGTAGACACGGAGAACTGCTCAGACCGTGTACCATACTGTATATCAAAACAGTCGAAAGAAAGTTGAGGATGACCTTATGGAGATCAAACGTTCCGGAATGATCAGTATCGTGGGCCGGCCCAATGTGGGCAAGTCCACCCTGACCAACGCGCTCGTCGGCGAGAAGATCGCCATCGTGACCAACAAGCCACAGACCACCCGCAACCGCATCTGCGCCGTGGTGGACCGGAAGGACTGCCAGTTCGTGTTCATGGACACCCCCGGCCTCCACAAGGCCCGCACTAAGCTGGGCGACTACATGGTCAAGGTGGTCAAGGACAGCGTGGCCGATGTGGACGCGGTGTGCCTCATCGTGGAGCCCATCCCCCATGTGGGCGGGCCGGAGGAGGAGCTGATCGGCCGCATCAAGAGCCTGGGCGTCCCCTCGGTGCTGATCATCAACAAGATCGACACCGTGGAGAAGGAGGAGCTCCTGGCGGTCATGCAGGCCTATGCCCAGGTCCACGACTTCAACGCCATCCTGCCGATCTCCGCCAGGACCGGAGAGGGCGTGGAGGAGGTGCTGGACGTGCTGAGCCAGTTCCTGCCGGAGGGGCCCCGCCTGTTCCCGGAGGGCATGGTCACCGACCAGCCCGAACGGCAGGTCTGCGCCGAGATCATCCGGGAGAAGCTGCTCCTCTGCCTGGACAAGGAGATCCCCCACGGCACCGCGGTGGAGCTGGTCCGCTTCGCCGAGCGGGAGCGGGACGGCGTGATCGAGATCGACGCCACCATCTACTGCGAGAAGGAGAGCCACAAGGGCATCATCATCGGCAAGGGCGGCGCCATGCTCAAGAAGATCTCCACGCAGGCTCGTCAGGACATCGAGCGCTTCATGGGCGCGAAAGTCTACCTCCGTACCTGGGTGAAGGTGAAGGAGAACTGGCGGGACAACATGAACCTGATCCACGACTTCGGCTTCAAGGACGAGTGATCCGTCCATGCTGCTGACCACTCAGGGCATCGTCCTCCGGGGCGTCGATTATAAGGAGTCCGACAAGATCCTCACCGTCCTGACGAGGGACGGGGGAAAGCTGACCGTGCGGGCCAAGGGGTGCCGCCGGAAGGGCAGCCGCCTGGCCGCCTCCGTCCAGCTCCTGGCCTGGTCCGACATGACCCTGTTCGAATACCGGGACCGCTATACGCTGAACGACGCGGAGCCTCTGGAGCTGTTCTGGGGGGTCCGGAGCGACGTGGAGAAGGTGGCCCTTGGCTCCTATTTCGCCGAGGTGACGGAGGCCGTCTCGGGCGAGGGGCAGGCAGATCCGGCGGTGCTGTCCCTGCTCCTGAATTCCCTCTACGCCCTGGACAAGCTGGACCGGCCCCTGCCGCTGGTGAAGGCCGTGTTCGAGCTGAAGCTGCTGAGCCTGATCGGCTACGAGCCCCTGCTGGACGCCTGCGCCGTCTGCGGCGCGGTGGAGCCGGAGGACGCCCGCCTCCAGCTCGCGGAGGGGATGCTGACCTGCGCCAAGTGCCGCTCCGGCGGCGAGGGCCCGTCCGTACCGGTGAGTCCGGCCGTGCTGACCGCCATGCGCCGTGTGGTGTACGGCGACCCCAAGCGTCTCTTCTCCTTCGCGCTGGACGAGGGAGGACAGAAGGGGTTCGCCCGTGCCTGCGAGCGCTTCCTGATGACCCAATTGGACCGGAGCTTCCGGACCTTGGAATTCTATAAAACGCTCCGTGTCCATGAGGACGGCGGAGCGGTCCCGCCGGCAGCCCCGGCGGGGGAGACATAACAGGAGGGAAAGACCCGATGAAAGACCCCATCTTCCAGCGCGTGAGCGTACGCAAGTTCACGGATGCCCCCGTCACCGACGAGCAGGTGGAGCGGCTCCTGCGGGCCGCCATGGCCGCGCCGTCCGCCACCAACCAGCAGCCCTGGGAGTTCTATGTGGTGCGCGATCCGGAGAAGCTGATGGAGCTGTCCCGGTGCCACGAGTATTCCATGTGCGTGAAGAACGCCACGCTGGCGCTGGTGCCCTGCTATCGGAAGGAGGCCCGGCATCCCGAGTACCTCCACCTGGATCTGAGCGCCGCCACGGAGAACATCCTGCTGGAGGCGGTGCAGATGGGGCTGGGCGGGACCTGGCTGGGCATCGCCCCGGTGCCGGACCGCATGGCGAAGATGCGGGAGATCCTGGATCTGCCGGAGGGGCTGGAGGCCTTCGCCATCGTACCTCTGGGCCAGCCGGAGCGGGACAAGCCTCGCCAGGACCGGTATGACCCATCCCGGGTCCATACCCTCTGAACAGAAGGGAGCGCCCCAGCCGGGAACGGCTGGGGCAGATGCCATATATGACAGAATTGTTTGAACGATCCATCCAGACCCTGGAGCTGCCCGCCGTGCTGGCGCGGCTGGCGGAACAGGCCGTCACGGAAGAGGGCAAGGAGCGGTGCGCCGCCCTGCGCCCCCAGACCGACCGGGACGATGTGGAGCGTCTGCTGGCCGAGACCACCGCGGCGGCGGACATGATGACCCTCAGCGGGACGCCCTCCTTCACGGGGGTGAAGCCGGTGGGGGCCTCGCTCCAGCGGGCCCATATGGGCGGAGCCCTGAACACCCGGGAACTGCTGGACATCGCGGCGGTCCTCCGTGCCGCCCGGAACGCCAAAGAGTACGCCGACGGCCGGGCGGGAGGCGAGAAAAAGACCTGCATCGACCACCTCTTCGCCTCTCTGACCGCCAACCGGTTCCTGGAGGAGAAGATCGGAGGCTCCATCGTGGGCGAGGACGAGATCGCCGACTCGGCCAGCCCGGAGCTGGCCTCCATCCGCCGTCACATCCGGGCCACGTCCAGCAAGGTGCGGGACATCCTCCAGCGGATCCTGTCCTCCAATCAGGCCAAGTACCTCCAGGACGCGATCATCACCCAACGGAACGACCGCTATGTGGTCCCGGTCAAGTCGGAGCACAAGAACGACATCCCCGGCCTGGTCCACGACGTGTCCTCTTCCGGCTCCACCTTCTTCATCGAGCCCATGGGCGTGGTGAAGGCCAACAACGAGCTCCGGGAGCTCCAGTCCAAAGAGGAGAAGGAGATCGAGCGCATCCTGGCGGAGCTCTCCGCCGACTGCGCCGCCAGCCGGGAGGACATCGCGCAGGACTACGACCTGCTGATCCTCCTGGACGTGATCTTCGCCAAGGCCAAGCTGTCCTACCGGATGAAGGCCTCCGCCCCCAAGCTCGTGGAGCGGGGCGTGTCCCTCCGCCGGGCCCGGCATCCCCTGCTGGACCCCCGCAAGGCCGTGCCCAACGACCTGAGCCTGGGGGGGAGCTTCGATACCCTGGTCATCACCGGCCCCAACACCGGCGGCAAGACCGTCACCCTCAAGACCCTGGGCCTGCTGGCCCTGATGGCCCAGTGCGGCCTCCACATCCCTGTGGATGGGGACAGCCATGTGCAGGTGTTCTCCCGGGTGCTGGCCGACATCGGTGACGATCAGTCCATCGCCCAGAGCTTGTCCACCTTCTCCTCCCACATGGTGACGATCGTGGGCATCTTGAAGGAGGTGGACGACCGGTCCCTGATCCTCTTCGACGAGCTGGGCGCCGGTACCGATCCGGTAGAGGGCGCGGCCCTGGCCGCCGCCGTGATCGAGAGCACCCGCGCCGCAGGGGCGCTGGTGGCCGCCACCACCCATTACGCGGAGCTGAAGGTCTACGCCATGACGACCAAGGGGGTGGAGAACGCCTCCTGCGAGTTCGACGTGGACTCGCTGGCCCCCACGTACCGTCTGCTGGTGGGCATCCCCGGCAAGTCCAACGCCTTCGCCATCTCGGAGCGGCTGGGCCTGCCCAAATATGTGATCCAGAAGGCTGCGGACCGCCTGGACGCGGAGAACGTCCGCTTCGAGGACGTGCTGACCCAGCTGGACGAACAGCGCCACCAGATGGAGGCCGAGAAGGAGAAGGCCGCCCGGCTCCGCCGGGAGATGGAGGACTCCGCCAAGGCCGCCCGTACCTATCGGGAACAGCTGGAGAAGGAACGGGCCAAGGCGGTGGAGAAGGCTCAGGCCGAGGCGCGCCGCATCCTGGACGAGGCCCGGGACACCGCCGATCAGGTGTTCAAGGAACTGAGCGATATGCGCAAAAAACAGCGCAGGGAAGAGGACTGGCAGAAGGTCAACGACCAGCGCGCCGGCCTCAAGCACCGGCTCAACCAGGCGGAGGACAAGCTGGGCGCCCGGCCCGAGGCCCCCACGCCGCCGCCCACCCGCCCCGCCCAGGCCGGCGACACGGTGGAGCTGGTGAAGATGGGCACCCAGGCCACCGTCATCAGCGTCAACCGGGACGGCTCCCTCCAGCTCCAGGCCGGCATCCTGAAGATCAGCGCCAAGCAGAGCGAGGTGCGGGTCGTGGAGGGTGCGGAGAGCCAGACCAAGAAGGCGGCGCAGAAGGTCGTCCATCGGGCGGAACACAAGCTCCGGAGCCTGGGCGCCTCCCCGGAGGTGGACCTGCGGGGCATGATGACCGACGAGGCCATCGGCGCCCTGGACATCTTTTTGGACAATGCCGTCATGGGCCGCCTCAACGAGGTGATCGTGATCCACGGCAAGGGCACCGGCGCCGTGCGCAAGGCGGTGCGGGAGCACCTGAAGCGGAGCCGCTACGTCAAGTCCTTCCGCCCCGGCCGCTACGGCGAGGGCGAGGACGGCGTCACTGTGGTGGAGCTGAAGTGACCGCGCCTCTCCATCGGGAACAGATGTGCACCGAGGGAAGGATGACGACTGCGTTCGCTGGAATTTGTTCAAAATGTCATTGACGGTCCGGTCCAAATTTGCTATGCTATATGCATAGTATGCGAGTGCATATGGGGAGGAAACGCTTATGTATATGAAAGAGGCAGTGGTGAACAACCAGGTCGGCCTGCACGCCCGTCCGGCCACGTTCTTCATCCAGAAGGCCAATGAGTTCAAGAGCTCCATCTGGGTGGAGAAGGAAGAGCGCCGCGTCAACGCCAAGAGCCTGCTGGGCGTCCTGTCGCTGGGCATCGTGAAGGGCACCTCCATCGATCTGATCGCGGACGGTCCGGATGAGAAGGAGGCCGTCGAGGCCCTCATCGAGCTGATCGGCTCCAACTTCTCTGAGTAACAACTATGCGCAAGAGGAAAAGCGCCGCAGTCAGCGGCGCTTTTTTTCCACCGTTTTCCGGGGGATGTGAGATCCGATGACCTTCGATGAACTGAAAGAGAAAGCCCACAGCCTGCCGCTGAAGCCCGGTGTGTACATCATGCAGGACGCCAAAAACACGGTGATCTATGTGGGCAAGGCCAAGGCGCTCAAGAACCGGGTCAGCCAGTATTTCGCTGACCTGGCCTCCCACACGGAGAAAACGCGGGCCATGGTCAGCCAGATCGACCACTTCGATGTGATCGTGGCCGACTCGGAGTTCGAAGCCCTCATCCTGGAGAACTCCCTCATCAAGCGGCATCAGCCCCACTACAACATCCTACTGAAGGACGACAAGGGCTACCCCTATATCCGGCTGACAGTGAAGGAGGCCTACCCGAGATTCTCCCTGGCCAACAGGGCGGCAGAGGACGGGGCCCGGTACTTCGGGCCCTACGGCAGCCGTGGGAGCACGCAGGCTATCATCGACGCCCTGCGCACAGCGCTCCGGCTCCCCTCGTGCAGCCGGAAATTCCCCCGGGACATCGGGAAGGAGCGGCCCTGCCTCAACTATCACATGGGCCAGTGCGACGGCTACTGCCGCCGGGAGATGGACCAGTCCCGGTATGGGGAGGCCATCGAGCAGGCGGTCCGGCTCCTGGAGGGCAAGTTCCAGGAGGTGGGCGACGAGCTCAAGGCGGAGATGGAGCAGGCGGCAGAGGAACTCCGATTCGAGCGGGCCGCCGAGCTCCGGGACCGGTACCGGGCCATCGAGCTGTTGGGCAAGCGGCAGAAGGTGGTGGCCGGGAGCCTGGCCGACACCGACGTGGTGGGCTTCCACCGGGGCGAGGCCAAGAGCTGCTTCGTGGTCCTGCACTATGTGGGGGGCGAGCTGGCCGCCAAGGACTGGGACCTGATGGACACCCCTATGGAGGAGGACCGGAGCGATGTGATCTCCGCCCTCCTGCGGCAGACCTACGGCTGCCGGGCCGACCTGCCCCGGCAGATCCTCCTGCCCTGCGAGCTGGAGGACGAGGTCCCTCTGGCCCGGATGCTCTCGGAACAGGCGGGCCGCCGGGTGGAGCTGGTGAACCCCCAGCGGGGGGCCAAGATGGATCTGATCCGGCTGGCGGACAAGAACGCCGTGGAGGAGGTCATTCGGGCCACCACCCGGGAGGAGCGCCAGAGCAGGCGGGTGGAACTGCTGGGCCGGATGCTGGGCCTGCCGGAGCCGCCGGGCCGGATCGAAGCCTACGACATCTCCAACACCGGAGACGACGATATCGTGGCCTCCATGACCGTGTTCGTCAACGGTCGGCCCCTGAAGCGGGACTACCGGCACTTCAAGCTCCGGGAGATGGAGCATCCGGATGACTACGCCGCCATGGAACAGGTGCTGGAGCGGCGGTTCCGCCGGTATCTGGACGGGGACGAGAAATTCGGAGCCATGCCCGAGCTGCTCCTGATCGACGGCGGCACCACCCACGCCCGGGTGGCAGTGAAGGTGATGCGGGAGCTGGGGCTGTCCGTCCCTGTGTTCGGCATGGTCAAGGACGACCGCCACCGGACCCGGGCCCTGGTGGACCCCCAGGGGGCGGAGATCGGCATCCAGAGCGAGCCCGCGGTGTTCGCCCTGGTGGGCCAGATCCAGGAGGAGACACACCGCTTCGCCATCGAGTTCAACCGGCTCCAGCGGACGAAGCGGGTCAGAGGCTCAGTGCTGGACCAGATCCCCGGCGTGGGCGAAAAGCGCCGGGACCAGCTCCTGAGCCATTTCAAGAGCGTGAAGCGTATCCGGGAGGCCGGACTGGAGGAACTGGAGGCCGTGGTGCCCAAAAATGTGGCACAGGCGGTCCATCAGGCCCTCCGGCGGCCAGAGCAGGAAAGGAAGGATGACAGATGCGAGTGATCACCGGCTCCGCCAGGGGCAAGCGTTTGAAGGAACTGGAGGGCATGGAGACCCGGCCGACCACGGACCGGGTGAAGGAGGGGCTCTTCAACATCATCCAGTTCGACCTCGAGGGCCGCCGGGTGCTGGACCTCTTCGGCGGCACGGGACAGCTGGGCATCGAGGCCCTGTCCCGGGGCGCGGCCTCCTGCGACTTCGTGGACCTGCGGAAGGACGCGGCGGCTGTCATCCGGGCCAATCTGAAGGAGACCCGTCTGGAGGACCGGGGCCGGGTGGTCCAGGGGGACTCACTGTCCTTCCTGGCCGGGTGCAGAGGAAAGTATGATGTGATCTTCCTGGATCCCCCCTATGCCTCCGGCCTGCTGGAAAAGGCCATGGAGCTGGTCTGCAAGATTGACATCCTTTCGGAACATGGTATAATGGTCTGCGAAAGTGCCGCGGATCATGTCCTGCCGGATGTGGAAGCCCCTTATGAGAAAGGGCGGGACTACCGCTATGGCAAGATCAAGATCACTCTGTATCGGCGGGGGCTGTGAACCACGCCTCCGGATGCCTGTGCCGGGAGAGGAAAGAGGTCCCCTGTGAAAACTGCGATCTACCCTGGAAGCTTCGACCCCATCACTCTGGGTCACCTGAACATCATCAAGCGCGCGTCAGTGTGCTTCGACCGCCTGATCGTCTGCGTGATGGTGAATTCCGATAAGCTCCACACCGGGCTGTTCACCCCGGAGGAGCGGGCGGAGCTGATCCGAAAGGTGGTCTATAAGCTGCCGAACGTAGAGGTGGACTGGTCCACGACCCTCCTGGCGGAATACGCCCGGGAGAAGCGGGCCTGCACGCTGGTGAAGGGCCTGCGGGCGGTGTCCGACTATGAGAACGAGATGCAGATGGCACTGCTCAACCGGAAGCTGAACCCTAGGCTGGACACCATGCTGATGCCGTCCAGCACGAAATACACCTACGTCAGCTCCAGCGTGGTCAAGGAGATGGCCCGCTATGGAGCGGATCTTTCGGATTTCGTCCCCCGGGAGATCATCGATGACATCGACCAGCGGATGAAAGAACGGATGAAAGAAAGGAGGGGCTGACATGGCCAGCGGCGTGGAAGAATTGATGGATCTGCTCTATCAGCTGATCGACGAGGCCAAGAATATGCCGCTCAGCGGAGACAAGTGCATCGTCGAGCGGGACAAGGCCCTGGATCTGATCGACGAGATCAGGGGACAATTCCCCATGGAACTGAGCGAGGCGCGGAAGCTGATCGCCAGCCGGAACGACTATATCGCCTCGGCCAAGCGGGAGGCCGACCTCATCAAGCGTCAGGCGGAGGACAAGGCCAAGCAGATCCTGGCGGAGGATGAGCTTGCGGCCCAGGCCAAACAGCGGGGCAGCGAGATCATGCGTCAGGCCGAGGAGCGCAGCCGGGAGCTGCGGCAGGCGGCCAACGCCTACTGTGAGGACGCCCTGCGCCGCACGGAAGAGGCGGTGGCAGAGGCCTATGACGAGATCAAGAAGTCCCGTACCCGGTTCCGCAGTGCGGCGGCGGGGATGAACAACAAGTGAGGGCCCTTCGGCGGTCCGCCCGGTGTAACGATCCGGGCGGACCGCTTTTTTGACGTTCCAGTGCAAAAAAGAGTGGAAAACGGTGGGAAAACGCCGCTGGATGACATATCCTGCCGCAAAAAGAGACCTGCACGGTGGTCCAGAGCGGCGGTATTATTTCAATCGAACGTATGTTTTTGTACTGAAAACCGCAGTTTTACTCGGGAAATATCCATTTCTTTTGAGAAAAAGGGGAAAGAAATACTTGCAATTCCCACGCGGAGCAATTATACTAAAAAGCAGAGTGGAGCAGAATGGAGGAAAATGGAGCAGATCTCCATCCTGCCGGAGGGAGGGAACGGTCCGTGACTGGCACCTACGAGCACAGCATCGACGCCAAGGGCCGTATGTTCCTGCCCTCCAAGCTCCGGGAGGAGCTGGGCTCCAGCTTCCATATCGCCGTAGGGGCCAACCGGGACAGCGCTGGGATATGCAAGTATCTGGTGATGTACCCTCAGGCCGCCTGGCAGAAACTCCAGGAACGGGTGGCGGAGCTGCCCAGCGCTCAGGCCGCCGCCATGGACGTCATCTTCGGCAACGCCGCCAAATGCGAGCCGGACAGCCAGTGGCGCATCCTGATCCCGCAGGATCTGCGGGATTATGCGGGCCTCACCCGAGACGTGGTGGTGGTCGGCAACAACGACAAGGCCAAGATCTGGGACGCCGAGACTTGGAACGCCAAAAAGAAACGCGAGCTCACGCCGGAGCAGGTGGCCGACACCATGCTCCTGCTGGGGCTCTGACCTGATATGATCGGAAACGAGAGGAGCACATCCGGTATGGCAGAGTTCACCCATCGCCCCGTCCTGCTGGAGGAGTGCATCCAGAGCCTGGCCATCCAGCCGGAGGGCATCTATCTGGACGGGACCTTGGGACGGGCGGGCCACTCCCGAGCGATCGCGGACCGGCTCACCACCGGCCGCCTCATCTGTGTGGACCGGGATCAGGCGGCGCTGGACGCCGCCCAGGAGCGCCTCGCCCCGTGGATGGACAAGGTCTCCCTCGTCCACAGCAATTTCTGTGAGATCGACGCCATCCTGGACGGGCTGGGCATCCCCGCCGTGGACGGGATGCTCTTCGATCTGGGCGTGTCCTCCCCACAGCTGGACGACGCCTCCCGGGGGTTCTCCTATATGGCGGACGCCCCGCTGGATATGCGCATGGATCGGAGCGACGTCCTCACGGCCCGCACCGTGGTCAACGAGTGGCCCCGGGAGGAACTGCGCCGGATCTTCTCCCAGTATGGAGAGGAGCGCTACGCCGGACTGATCGCCGCGGCCATCGAGCGCCGCCGGGCCGAGCGTCCGATCGAGACCACGCTGGAGCTGGTGGACGTGATCCGTTCCGCCATGCCCGGCAAGGCATTGAGAGAGAAACAGCACCCGGCCAAGCGGTGCTTCCAGGCGATCCGCATCGCCGTGAACGATGAGCTGACCTCCGTGGACCGGATGCTCCGGGCAGCGGTGCCCCGGCTCAACGCCGGCGGACGGCTGGCGGTGATCTCCTTCCACTCGCTGGAGGACCGGATCGTGAAGAACGGGCTGGCGGAGTTCGCCCGCGGCTGTATCTGTCCGCCGGATTTCCCGGTCTGTGTGTGCGGCAGGAAGCCGGTGATCCGGCTGGTGGACCGCAAGCCCATCGTCTCCGGCGCGCAGGAGCTGGAAGAGAACCCACGCGCCCGCAGTGCCAAGCTGCGCGTGGCGGAGAAGCTTTGATCTTTCCATCCCGCTGAGAGGCGGGGATAGTCTCACGAATGATAAAGGAGCTGGTCCCCATGGCTTCTATGGCCAAGCGCAGTGCGAGACATGTCTATCAGAACGTGCCGGGCAGCAGCTATGACGGCTCTGCCGTCCGGCGGCTGGAGCGTGAGCCGGTCGCCCAGCCCAGGGTCCGCCCCAGGGAGCGGGCCGTCGCCCGTCCCCGCGTCAAGGTCCGGGAGGCGGGGAAGGTCGCGCCCTTCGCCGTGGCGGGCTTCGCCGCCGTGGCGGTGTTCGCGGTGCTCCTGCTCATGAGCTACATCCAGCTGGCTCAGATCTCCAACGACGTGGTGTCGCTCAAGAGCGAGATGACCACGCTCCAGAGCGACGAGGCCCAGCTGCGGGCAGAGTACGCGCTGGCCTACGACCTGAGCGACATCGAACAGAAGATGACTGCGGACGGCAGCATGAGCCATCCGCAGGACAGCCAGATCTGCTATGTGGACCTGTCTGAGCCTGATTCCATCGAGTTCCCCACCGGCGAGGCGCCGGTGAAGGGCCTCGCCGGGCTGGTGAAGAGCGTCCAGGACTTGGTGGGGGAGATCGTGGAATATTTCCGCTGAGCCCTCATACAGTGCATTGCAGACCTCAAAAGAGAAAACAGGGCTGCCTTCCGAGTGTATCTGAGGCCCGCGGCGCGGGCCGAGACGAGAACGACGACTGGCGGCCTCCCAGCGAGGGCGTAAGAAGGAAGTTCTTACGCCCTCCTGTGATATCATCGCCCACGCAAGGAGAGACCCATGAAAAACGACAAGAAGCGGCAGAAGCCGGACCGGAACACGAACCGCACCGTGCTCCGCAGGACGCTGTTCCTCATGGCTATGTGCGGCGTGGTGAGCTTCGTCCCCCTGATCTACAAGCTCTATGACCTCCAGATCCGTCAGCATGACGAGCTCCAGGCCCGGGCTTTGGATCAGCAGACCTGGGACCAGGCCGTCACCGCCGACCGCGGCACCATCTATGACAGCAAGGGGACCCCGCTGGCCATGAGCGCCGAGGCCTATTACATCCAGCTCTCCCCCAACGAGATCCTCCAGCGGCAGAAGGAGTACGACGACAAGGTGGCCAAGGCCGGCGAGGAGTCCGACCCGGAGAAGCGGGCCAAGAAGATGCCCTCCTACGACAAGCCCACCAGCGAGTCCATCGCCCAGCATCTGGCGGCGATCCTGGATCTGGACGAGGCGGATATCCTGAAGCGGCTGGCCAAGACCGAGTCCAAGTATGAGATCATCAAGACCCAGGTGGAACGGGAGACCGCCGACCAGGTCCGGGAGTACGCCTCCGGCAACGGCCTCTCCTCCGGCATCTATGTCCAGCCCAGCTCCAAGCGGTACTACCCCAACAACAGCCTGGCCGCCCAGGTGATCGGCTGGGTCCAGTATGAGGACAACAGCGCCAGCCACGGCGCCTACGGCATGGAGGCCATCTATGATGACGAGCTGGGCGGCAAGGTGGGCCGCGTGGTCACGGCAAAGACCGGCAAGGGCACTCAGATGCTCTACCGGTATGAGGACTATGAGGACGCGGTGGACGGCAACGATCTGCACCTGACCATCGACGCCACCATCCAGTACTACTGCGAGCGCATCCTGGCCGAGGGCATCGAGAAGTTCGACGTGCAGAACGGCGGCTTCGCCATCGCCATGGACCCAAAGACCGGCGCGATCCTGGCGTGGGCCAACTCGCCCACCTACGATCTGAACACCCCCCGCACCATCACCGACCCCATCCTCAAGGCCAAGCTGGAGCAGATCCAGAACAGCAACGCCACCGATGAGGAGAAGTCTCAGCAGAGCACGGAGCTCCTCTATGACCAGTGGAGCAACAAGGCCATCAACGAGCCCTATGAGCCCGGCTCCACCTTCAAATCCATGGTGCTGGCCGCCGCGCTGGAGGAGGGCGTGGTCAATGAGAACAGCTCCTTCTACTGCAGCGGCGTGGCAAAGGTAGCGGACTGGTCCATCCGGTGCTCCAAGCGCACCGGACACGGGGCCCAGACCCTGGCTCAGGCCGTGGCCAACTCCTGCAACCCGGCCTTCATCGCCATCGGTCAGAAGCTGGGGGCCGAGAAGTTCTACGACTATCTGGAGGACTTCGGCTTCCTGTCCCAGACCGGCATCGACATGATGGGCGAGCCCGCCGCCCCCAACTATAACATCATCTGGCCCAGGGACCGCTTCACCAGCGCCAACGGCCTGACCAATCTGGCCACCGCCTCCTTCGGCCAGCGCTTCAAGGTCACGCCGATCCAGCTCCTGACGGCGGCCTCCTCCGTCGTCAACGGCGGACATCTGATGAAGCCCTACGTCATGGACAGCATCACCGATGCCGACGGCAATGTGATCGAGAGCACCGAGCCCACCGAGATCCGTCAGGTGATCAGCGAACAGACCAGCGAGCGCTGCCGCTCGATCCTGGAGGGCGTCGTCAAGCCGCCGGGCACCGGCAAGGCCGCCTATGTGGCGGGCTACCGCATCGGCGGAAAGACCGGCTCCTCGGAGACCGACGCCAAGGACCACACCATCGTCTCGTTCCTGGGCTTTGCCCCGGCCAACGACCCTCAGGTGATCGTCCTGCTGGCCTACGACAATCCCAAGCCTGTGGCCCCCGGCGCCAACGTGACCGCCGGAGGCTGGTACATCAGCGGCGGCAACATGGCGGCCCCCCAGGCCGGCAAGCTGCTCACCGACATCCTGGACTACATGGGCGTCGCCAAGCAGTACACGGATGAGGAGAAGGCCGTCATGGATATGCCGGTGCCCTCTCTGGTGGGCATGAGCCTGACCGACGCCGCGGCCCGGCTGAAGGAGAACGGTCTGGACGTGCGGACCGAGGGCGAAGGCGACACCGTCACCGCCCAGATCCCCGCTGCCGGCGTCTCCATCCCCGGAGGGAGCAAGGTCATCCTGTACATGGGCGCCGAGAAGCCCACCGACAAGGTGGCCGTCCCCAATGTGGTGGGCCTGAGCCGGACCCAGGCTCAGGAGGCCATGACCAGCGCGGGCCTCTATCTGAAATCCACCGGACTCACCATCGGCAGTGACGTGAAGGCTGAGAGCCAGGGCATCGCCTCCGGCACCGAGGTGGAGCGCGGTACGGTGGTGGAGGTCCACTTCATCCAGAGCACCAGCAGCGGCGGCGCGGGCACCGGCCTGTAAGCGCCCCGGCAGAGAGAAGAGCGTTTCCCAGCTTCCCAGCACAGATGAGAGCGGATGTCATCAACGACCCGAAGGGGTGACAGTATGAGATCGCGCCAGCTTTTGGCCGGCGTCGCCCCTTCGGGGGCGCCGTTCGACCCTGATATGGAAATTTGTGGTATATCATATGACAGCCGGACCGTCCGGCCGGGGGAGCTCTTCGTGGCCCTCCCCGGCTGGCGGACCGACGGGCACCGTTACATCCGGGAGGCGCTGGACAAAGGCGCCGCCCTGGTCCTGTGTGAGCGCCCTCCGGAGGGGGAGGGGCCCTGGATCCGGGTGCCGGACGCCCGGGCGGCGCTGGCGGCGGTGTCCGCCAACTGGTTCGGCCATCCGGCGGAGGAGCTGACCGTGATCGGCGTCACCGGCACCAATGGCAAGACCACCACCACCTGCCTGCTGAAGGAGGTGCTGGAGCGGGTGACGGGGGAGAAGGCCGGCCTAATCGGGACCAATCAGGACCTGATCGGAGACACGGTCCTCCCCGCGGTCCGCACCACCCCGGAGAGCTGGGAGCTCCAGCGGCTCCTGCGGCAGATGGCGGACGCGGGGTGCCGCTATGTGGTGATGGAGGTCTCCTCCCATGCCCTGACGCTGAAACGGACGGCGGGGATCCGGTTCGCTGTGGGGGCCTTCACCAATCTGACCCAGGACCATCTGGACTTCCACGGCACGATGGAGGCCTACCGGGCCGCCAAGGGGCTCCTGTTCCGCCAGTGTGACCGGGCCGTCATCGACCTGGATGACGAGGCGGGGCGGTACTACGCCCGCACCGCTCCCTGCCCCGTGTACACCTACTCGGAGCGGCGGGACGAGGCCGACCTGACCGCCAAGAACGTGCGGCTCTTCCCGGACCGGGTGGAGTTCGTGGCGGTGGAGCGGGGCGGCCTGTGTCGGGTGTCCCTGCCGATCCCCGGGGGCTTCACGATCTACAACGCTCTGGCGGTGTTGACCTGCGGCCGCCTGCTGGGGCTCGGGCTGGAGGAGATGGCCCAGGCCCTCCGGGAGACCAGGGGCGTGAAGGGCCGGATCGAGCCGGTCCCGGTCCCGATGGACTTCACGGTCCTGATCGACTACGCCCACACGCCGGACGCCCTGGAGAAGCTCCTCATCACGGTGCGGGACGCCACGCCCGGGCGGGTGATCTGCCTCTTCGGGTGCGGCGGGGACCGGGACCGGTCCAAGCGCCCCGTCATGGGGGCGGTGGCCTCGGCGCTGGCGGACATCGTGGTCCTGACCTCGGACAATCCCCGGAGCGAGGACCCGGAGGCCATCCTCGCCGATATCCGCGCCGGGATGGACGGGTCAGCCGTCTGCCAGACCGAGCCGGACCGGCGGAAGGCCATCCGGCTGGCCCTCTCTCTGGCCCGGACAGGGGATACGGTGGTCCTGGCCGGGAAGGGCCATGAGACCGAGCAGGAGACCGCCGGACAGAAGATCCATTTGGACGAGCGGGAGGAGGTGGCCGCCTGGTCCCGCCAGACCGTGCCCGCCATGTGGAAACTGGATGAGAAGTCCCAGGGACCGGGGGATATTTCGTAACAAATTCACCGGCACCATCGGTGGAAATACCGGGGCGAGTGTGATACAATACCTCTCTGTGATATCGTGCAAACTGTCTGAAAGAGGTACGGAGGTTCAAAAGAAATGGATATGAGGATCATACTGAGCGTCATCCTGGGGTTCCTGGTGTCGGCCGTGGCGGGAAAGCTGCTCATCCCCGTCCTGCGGGCCCTGAAGGCCGGTCAGTCTATCAAGGAGATCGGCCCCACCTGGCACATGACCAAGCAGGGCACCCCCACCATGGGCGGTCTGATGTTCATCATCGCGGTCGCGGTGGTGCTGGCGGCAGTCGGCTGGAAGGATCTGGCCGCCGGCCGTCTGGGCGGGCTGTATACCTATGTGTTCGCCCTGGTGTTCGGCGCGATCGGCTTTTTGGACGACTATATGAAGGTGAAGAAGCATGAGAACACCGGCCTCACCGCCGGCCCCAAGTTCCTGCTCCAGCTGGCGGCGGCCATCGTGTTCACCATCCTCCTGCGCAATGAGGGGTACCTGACCCCCGACCTGTACATCCCCTTCGCCAATGTGACCTTCCAGATCCCCTGGGTGGTCTATATGGTCTTTGCCGCCTTCGTCATGGTGGGCACCGTGAACGCGGTGAACATCACCGACGGCATCGACGGACTGTCCAGCAGCGTGACGGTGCCCGTGGCCCTGTTCTTCGCTCTGGCGGCATCCCGGTGGGGGAGAGACGATATCGGCGTGCTGGCGGCGGCTCTAGTGGGCGGCCTGCTGGGCTTCCTGATCTACAACTTCCACCCGGCCAAGGTGTTCATGGGCGACACCGGATCCCTGTTCATGGGCGGCATGGTGTGCGGCCTGGCCTTCGCCCTGGATATGCCCCTGATCCTGATCCTGGTGGGCATCATCTACATCGCGGAGACCCTGTCCGACATCATCCAGGTGGCCTATTTCAAGGCGACCCACGGCAAGCGGATCTTCCGCATGGCGCCTCTCCACCACCATTTCGAGATGGGCGGCTGGAGCGAGGTGAAGCTGGTGGTGGTGTTCACCAGTGTGACCGTGCTGTTCTGTGTCCTGGCCTGGCTCGGGATCCTGGGACGCTATCCCGCGTGACGCGGCACATCCAGTAAGTCTTTGACCGGAAGGAGGCGGGCCCATGGCTCGGAAAGCAAAGCGCGACCGGACCGTCGAGGAACAGCTGGCCCACGGGCCGGTGGATATGCCCTTCCTCATGCTGGTCCTCATGCTGACGGTGATCGGCGTGGTCATGGTGTTCTCCGCCTCTTACGCCACGGCGCTCTATGACGCCAAGACGGCCCACAACGACCCCACCTATTACTTCGTGAAGCAGGCGGGCTTCGCCGTAGGAGGCGTCCTGGCCCTGTATATCGTCACCAAGATCGACTACCAGTCCTTCCGGTGGATGTCGGTGGGCGTGCTGGCGGCGTCCTATGTGCTCCTCCTGCTGGTGTTCACCCCTCTGGGCTTCGGCAAGGCCACAGTGGGCGCCCAGCGCTGGCTCAAGCTGGGACCCATCAACTTCCAGCCCTCGGAGATCGCCAAGATCGGCGTCATCCTGTACTTCTCGGCCCGCCTGTGCAAGCGGAACACCGAGAAGCCAAAAAAGCTGGATCCCCGCTCCAACCTGAGCGGCCCGATCGCCTTCCTGCGGCGGATCGGCTTCACGGAGCTGATCCCCTATGGCATGATCCTGGGCTCCATCGCGGTGCTGATGCTGATGGAGCCCCATCTGTCCGGCACCCTGCTGATCCTGCTGGGCGGCGCGGCGGTGCTCTTCGCCGCCGGCATCCGGCTCCAGTGGTTCGGCGTGGGCCTGGGCGGCGTGGCTGTCCTGCTCCTGCTGATGATGGCCGGCTATCAGAGCGACCGCATCAAGATCTGGCTGGATCCCTGGGCGGACCCGAGAGGGGACGGCTTCCAGACGATCCAGTCCCTGCTGTCCATCGGCTCCGGCGGCCTGCTGGGGGTGGGACTGGGCAAGAGCCGGCAGAAGTTCGACTTCCTGCCGGAGCCTGAGAACGACTATATCTTCGCCATCGTCTGCGAGGAACTGGGCCTGGTGGGGGCCTGCGTGATCCTGTTCCTGTTCGCCCTGCTGATCCTGCGGGGCTTCTGGATCGCGATCCATGCCCGGGACCGGTTTGGCGCCCTGCTGGTGGTGGGCATCATGACCCAGATGGCGGGACAGGTGTTCCTGAACATCGGCGTGGTCACCAACCTGCTGCCCCCCACGGGCATCTCCCTGCCCTTCTTCAGCTATGGCGGCACCGCCCTGCTGATCCAGTTGGCGGAGATGGGCATGGTGCTCAGCGTGTCGAGGCAGATCCCGGCGGCGAAGTCGGGATAGCGCCGCGGCGCGGAGGGGACGGAACGGTCTGCATAAGAAAAACACGCGGAGGGGAAGGGCTCTCCGGTAGGAGGTCATCGTATGAACGTACTGTTCACCTGCGGCGGGACCGCAGGACATATCAATCCGGCCGTGGCGCTGGCCCGGCTGTTCCAGCTCCGGGACCCGGACTGCAAGGTGCTCTTCGTGGGCGCCGACGGCGGCATGGAGACCCGGCTGGTGCCCAAGGAGGGCTATGACATCAAGACCGTCACGATCACCAATTTCCGGCGGTCCTTCACCCCTGCGGCCATCGGCCACAACATCAAGACCGTGTTCAATATGGGCCGCTCCCGGAAGCAGGCCGACCGGATCCTGAAGGAGTTCCAGCCGGATCTGGTGGTGGGCACCGGCGGCTATGCCTCCTATCCCATCGTCAACGCGGCGGCGGCCAAGGGCATCCCGACCGCTGTCCATGAGTCCAATGCCGTCCCCGGTCTGACCACCAAGGCCCTGTCCAAGGTGGTGGATGTGGTCATGGTGGGCTTCGAAGAGAGCCGGGACCACTATGAGGATCCCTCCAAGGTGGTCATCACCGGTACTCCCGTCCGGGGCGACTTCTTCCAGTACACCCGCAGGGAGGCCCGGGAGAAGCTGGGCATCGCCGATGACCGACCGGTGGTGGTCTCCGTGTGGGGCAGCCTGGGCGCCGAGGCCATGAACAAGCAGATGGCCGACTTCATCGCTCTGGAGTGCAAGGCGGGCGAGCCCTTCCACCACATCCACGGCGCGGGCCGGGAGTTCCAGAACATGGGCCGCCTCCTGAAGGAGCGGGGCGTGGACCTGGCCGCCCATCCCGGCATCGACGTGCGGGAGTACATCTATGATATGCCCGTGGTCATGGCCGCGGCGGACCTGGTGCTCTGCCGGGCCGGCGCGTCCACGATCTCCGAGCTGACCGCGATCGCCAAGCCCTCCGTGCTGGTGCCCTCCCCCAATGTGGTGGCGGACCATCAGACCAAGAACGCCCGGGTGTTGGCCGAGGCCGGCGGCGCGGTGCTCCTGCCGGAGAAGGAGTCCTCCGGCCAGAAGCTCTATGAGATCACGGCGGACCTGCTGTCCAACAAGGAGAAGCGGGACGCCATGGGCGAGGCCCTGCGGCATATGGCCGTGCCCGACGCCAGCGAGAAGATCTACAAGACTCTGATCGGGCTGGCGAAGAAATAAGTCCGTCTGCACCCGATGCGCCCCTTCACCATAGGATGGTCCGACGAGACCATTGAGTGGAGGGGAATGTCATGAGCGATGTGTTGTACGTCCGGGGCGGGCGGCCCCTGAACGGGAGCGTCCGGGTCCACGGGGCGAAGAACAGCGCCCTGCCGATCCTGGCGGCGGCTCTGCTGGCCCCCGGGACCAGCGTGATCCGCAACTGCCCGCCTCTGTCCGATGTGGAGGCCTCGCTGGCGATCCTGCGACATCTGGGCTGTTCCGTACGGCAGGAGGGGGATGCGGTCACGGTAGACGCCTCGTCCCCGGTCCGGTGCGACGTGCCCGACGCTCTCATGCGGGAGATGCGCTCCTCCGTGATCTTCCTGGGGGCGATCCTGGGCCGCATGGGGGAGGCGGAGCTGTCCTATCCCGGAGGGTGCGAGCTGGGGCCGCGGCCCATCGACCTGCATCGGAAGGCCATCCAGGCATTGGGCGGCACGATTCAGGACGCGGGCGGACATCTGCGGTGCTCCGGCCGCCTCGTTGGCCGGGAGATCGTACTGGGCCGCCCCAGCGTGGGGGCCACGGAGAACGCCATGCTGGCGGCGGTGGCGGCCGCCGGGACCACGGTCCTGTGCAACGCCGCCCGGGAGCCGGAGATCGTGGATCTCCAGACCTTCCTGCGCTCCATGGGGGCCAGCGTCCGGGGGGCGGGGAGCTCCGTGGTGGTCATCGAGGGCGGACGGCCCCTCCACGGCGGGGAGCACACCGTCATGGGGGACCGGATCGTGGCCTGTACTTATCTGGCGGCGGCGGCCGCCGCCGGGGGAGACATGACCGTCACCGGAGTGGATCCTCGGCATCTCTCGCCCGTCACTTCTGTGCTGGCCGAGGCGGGATGCGCCGTCCGCAGTGAGGAGGACCGGGTGCGCCTGACGGCTCTGGCGCCCCTCAGCGGGAGCCGGCCGATCCATACCGCCCCCTATCCCGGCTTCCCCACCGACGCCCAGCCGCCTCTGATGGCGGCACTGGCCAAGGGCACAGGGACGACGCTCTTCGTGGAGAACATCTTCGAGAGCCGGTACCGGCACGTAGACGAGCTGGTCCGCATGGGGGCGGACATCCGGGTGGAAGGCCGCGTAGCAGTGGTATGCGGCGTGCCGGGGCTCCACGGCGCGGCGGTGGAGGCCTCCGATCTGCGGGGCGGGGCGGCCCTCGTGGTGGCCGCTCTGGGGGCCAGAGGCGAGAGCCGGATCGGCGGACTGCGCCACCTGGACCGGGGCTACTGGCGGCTGGAGCAGGCCCTGCGGGACCTGGGGGCCGCAGTGGAACGGACCGGGACACGAGCTTAGAAAAAACGGAGGGGAATGGTATGGCGGCGAGAAAGAGAAGGACACGGCGCAGACGGGGACGCTTCAGCATCCTCTATAAGCTGTTGTCCGTCCTGCTGATCGCGGCGGCCATCCTCACCGGCTGTATCGTCTTTTTCCGGGTGGATCAGATCGTGGTCAGCGGGGAGACCCGCTATACCGACGAGCAGATCGTGGCCGCGGCAGGGGTGGAACAGGGGGAGAACCTGTTCCGCCTCAACAAATTCGATATGGTCCGGCAGATCCGCTCCAAGCTCCCTTACATCGACACGATCGCCATCAGCCGGAAGCTGCCGGACACGCTGGTCATCACTGTGACCCCCAGCACGCCGGCGGCGGTCATCCAGAGCGGCGGGAAGTGGTGGATGCTGGACACCGGGTGCAAGATCCTGGAGCAGGGGGACAGCACTCTGGCCCAGGGCCGCGCGGTCCTCACCGGCCTGACGCCCCTGTCGCCCGCAGTGGGCAGCGGCCTGGCCGTGGAGGAAGGGGAGCAGAAGAAACTGGACGGCCTGGAGAAGCTCCTCTCCGCCCTGACGGAGCGGGGCATGGTGGACAAGCTCACCGATTTCATCGACCTGACGGCGGAGAACGAGGTGCGCTTCGGCTATAATGGGATCCTGACGGTGGAGATGCCCCTCTTCGATGACTTCCAGGCCCAGACCTGGCGGCTCCAGCGGGCCCTGGAGGAGCTGGAGGCCCGGAACGGCACCGTGGCCGGGACCCTCCATCTGCCGTCTGAGGGCAACGAGGCCTGGCTCATGGCCGACCGATGGATGCCGGACTCCTCCGCCGCGTCTGCGGCTCCCGCCCCGGAGGGGGATGGGACGGCGGAGACCGGAGCGGGGACCGAAGGGGACGGCGTGTCCCCCACGCCCTCTCCGACCCCAAGTCCGGAGCAGTGACCGAGGAAGAAGGAGAACAGTGAGATGCATATCCCAAAGATGCGTGAGCCGGGGGAGCTGGCTGTGGTGGCCGTGTTCACCCTGCTGGGCTTCCTGTTGGCAGTCCAGCTCAAGAGCGTGAAGCTGAACACGGCAGTGGACGCCACCAGCGCCAGCCGACTGGAGACGCTCCAGGAGCTCTATAACGACCTGTCCGCCGAGCGGGATGGGCTGAAGGATCAGCTGGCGGATACCCAGAAGGAACTGGAGGAGTATCGGTCCGCGGCGGCCTCCGGCGAGAGCGGGAGCGCCATCAAGGCCGAGATCGAGCAGCTCTCTCAGGCGGCGGGCCTCACCGATGTGGAAGGCCCGGGCGTCATGGTGATCCTCAGCGACTCCAAGGCGGAGAACACCAGCGGGGACGAGGCCGACTATCTCATCCACGACAGCGACCTCCTGTCCGTCATCAATGAGCTCCGGGACGGCGGGGCGGAGGCTCTGTCCTTCAACGGAGAACGCATCCTGGCCACCAGCGAGGTCCGCTGCGCCGGGTCCGTGGTGCTGGTCAACGGGAAGCGCTTCGCCGCCCCCTTCGTGATCTACGCCATCGGCGACCCCACCACCCTCTATAACGCCCTGACCATGCGGGGCGGCGTGGTGGACGTGCTCAGCCAGTGGAAGATCGGCGTCACCGTGCAGATGAGCGACAAGCTTCTGATTCCCCGCTACAATGGCACGATCGCCAGTGAGTATCTCTCCCCGGCCTCGGAGAGCGGCGAGGAAGGGGGCGTGGGCTGATGCTGAGACTGGAATTTTTTGGCCTGGTCCTGGGGCTCCTGCTGGGCTGGCTGTGTCCATGGACCTTCCCGGCGGGATGGTCCATCTATGTGGCGGCGGGCCTGCTGGGCGCGCTGGATTCGGCCTTCGGCGGGTGCAACGCCCGGATCAAGGGGACCTTCAAGCTCAGCATCTTCCTCTCCGGGACCATCGGGAACACGCTGATCGCCGTGTTCCTCTCCTGGCTGGGACAGAAGCTGGGCATCCCCCTCTATATGGCGGCAGTGGTGGTGTTCGGCACCCGGATGTTCCAAAATTTTGCGGAGATCCGGCGTGAGCTATTGACTGACCGCCGAAAGAGCGATAAAATACAATAAGATATGATATTGAAGTATTTTCTTACGGCACGAAGGAAGGAAAGCACAGTGTTCCCGAACAGGAGTGCCGAATCGACATACTAGGAGGAGCAGTTATGGCGTTTGGACTGGATACCGGGCCTGACAGCGTCGTCACGATCAAAGTAGTCGGCGTGGGCGGCGGCGGAAACAACGTGGTCAACCGGATGATCGCGGACGGCATGGAGGGTGTCGATTTTATCGCAGCCAATACGGATAAACCGTTCCTGGACGTGTCCAGGGCGACCTATAAGATCCAACTGGGCGAGAAGCTCACCGGCGGCCGCGGCGCGGGCGCCGATCCGGAGAAGGGCCGCAAGGCCGCCGAGGAGAGCCGCGCCCAGATCTCCAAGACCCTGGAGAACACCGACATGGTGTTCATCACCGCCGGCATGGGCGGCGGCACCGGCACTGGCGCGGCCCCTATCGTGGCCGACATCGCCAAGGAGATGGGCATCCTGACCGTGGGCGTGGTGACCAAGCCCTTCAACTTCGAGGGCAAGCGCCGCATGATGCAGGCGGAGAAGGGCATCGAGGATCTGCGGGATAAGGTGGACAGCCTGGTCATCATCCCCAATGAGCGTCTGAAGTACGCCACCGATCAGAAGATCACCTTCCTCAACGCCTTCCAGATCGCGGACGACGTGCTGAAGCAGGCCGTACAGTCCATCTCCGATTTGATCAAAAAGACCGGCCTCATCAATCTGGACTTCGCCGACGTGTCCGCCGTCATGAAGGACGCGGGCATGGCCCACATGGGCGTGGGCCGGGCCGCCGGCAAGAACAAGGCCGAGGAGGCGGCCAAGCAGGCCATCTCCAGCCCCCTGCTGGAGACCTCCATCGACGGTGCCAAGGGCGTGCTGGTCAACTTCACCGGCCCGCTGGACATGAGCATGGACGAGGTGGACGCCGCCGCCAGCCTGGTGAGCGAGGCCGTCCATCCCGACGCCAACATCATCTTCGGTACCACCTTCGATGAAAACATGGACGACGAGATCCGGATCACCGTGATCGCCACCGGCTTCGAGGAGAACTACCCCGGCGCTCTGTCCAACAAGCCCTTCACCGCCGCCGGCGAGAAGAAGGATGCCCCTGCGGCTCCGGCCTCTACGCCCTTTGCCCCCAAGACAGAGGCCGCCGCTCCCGCCGCCTCTGCCCCCAGCGCTCCCGCTGGGGAGAGCACCGGCATGACCGATGACGGCTGGGACGATATCTTCAAGATCTTCGACCGCAAGCACTGAGCCTATGAGGCCCCGGCGCGGAGCGTTCGCTCCGCACCGGGGCCTTTTCCCTTTGAAAAGGAAATTTTACGGGCCAAAGAGCGGCGTTGTCCTTGCCTTCCACGGGGGCGGGGTGTATAATGAACAAGTAAACGGGGTGGTCTGCCAGACCATCCCGCAGGCAAGGCGGCCGCTTTCGCGGCCCCTTCGTGGGGAGAGACCCACAGATCAGCTTGGCCAGCGAAGGAGTGATATGCGCCGTGAGCAGCGACCCTTGGAGTCGAAAACGGGATCATACATCAGCAGCGGCGCACAGAGCCTGAACGGGTGAGGACCATCCGTCCGTCTGTACTGCCGCGGTGTCTGTGTGCCCGGAAAGGGTATAGAGACGAAAAACGAGACAGACAGGCGGGCTTTTTCTCTGTTTAGAGAGGGATGAGGCCCAGCCGGGAAAGGCGGGATCTTTTTGCTTTCTATCTACAAGACCATCGACGGAAAAATGACGAAGCTGGACGCGATCCAGGACGGATGCTGGGTCAACCTGACCTACCCCAGCGAGGACGAACTCAACACCGTGGCTGCCACGCTGGCCGTGGAGCCTTCCTTCCTCCGGGCGGCGCTGGATGAGGAGGAGACCTCCCGCATCGATACCGAGGAGGGGCAGACCCTCCTGATCATCGACGTGCCCTCTGTGGAGAAGGACGATGCGGTGGTGTACTCCACCCTGCCTCTGGGCATCATCGTCACCGAGAAGCACATCATCACTGTCTGCCTGAAGGAATCCTCCATCATCCGGGATTTCCAGGACGGACTGGTCCGCAACGCGGAGACCCAGAAGCGCACCAGCTTCATCCTCTATATGCTCCTGCGGGTGGCCAAGCGCTTCCTGCAGTACCTGAAGCAGATCGACAAGATCTACAACTACATGGAGCGTCAGCTCTACAAGTCCCAGCGGAACAAGGAGCTGATCCAGCTCTTGGATCTGGAGAAGTCGCTGGTCTACTTCAATACGTCATTGAAGGCCAACGAGGTCACGCTGGAGAAGATCCTCCGCGGCCGCATCATCACCCTCTACGAGGAGGACCACGATCTGCTGGAGGACGTGCTGATCGAGGTGCGGCAGGCCATCGAGATGGCCAACATCTACTCCTCCATCATCTCCGGCATGATGGACGCCTTCGCGTCGGTCATCTCCAATAACCTGAATGTGATCATGAAGGTGCTGACCTCCATCACCATCCTGCTGACGATCCCCAACATCGTGTTCGGCTTCTACGGCATGAACGTGGCGGGCCTGCCGCTGGACCAGTTCTGGTGGTTCCCGCTGATCGTGGCGGCCCTGATCATCGGCGGAACGGCGGTCATCCTGAAGAAGAAGGACCTGTTCTAATACAGAATATCGAACGAAAAACGGCGGACAGCTTGGGAAGAACGCTTCCCGGCTGTCCGCCGTTCTATTTTTTTGCTCACAGAGGGGCGGACCGTTTTATTTCAGCGCCGCTGCGACCCGGCCCAGAGTATCCTGATGGGTCTTGTCCAGCAGGTGGGTGTAGATGCGTCCGGTGGTGGAGGGGGTGGAGTGCCCCAGAGCACGGCCGATGTCGAAGAGCGGGGCGCCCTGAGCAGAGGCCACGGTGGCAAAGGTATGCCGCAGGCCGTGGAGAGTGAGCTTGGGCAGTCCATGGCGGCGGACGAACCGGGTGAAGGCCAGCGAGACCGCGTTGGGCGAGTACGGGGTTCCACGGCGGTCCACCGCCACCAGACCGGAGTCCGGCCAGGCTGGGCCAAGGGCCAGCTTGGCCTCCGCCTGACGGGCCCGCTCCCGCTTCAGGAGCCGATAGAGCTCGTCTGTCATGTACAGGGCCCGGGTGGAGGCGCGGGTCTTGGTCTCCTTCTCCACGATCAGGGCCCCGGCGGCGGTGCGGGCCTGACAGATATGGATCTTGCGGAGGCGGAAGTCCACGCTGTCCCAGCGCAGACCGCAGATCTCCTCCCGGCGGAGGCCCAGGAACCCGGCCAGCTTCACGATCAGCTCCAGCCAGGTGCCCTCCACCAGGATATAGAGCTCCTTCAGCTCGCTCGGGGTGTAGTATCCGATCTCCGGCCGGATGGTCCGGGGCGGCTCTACCCGGTCGGTGGGACAGCGGAGGATCACATCCTGGCGCACCGCCGTGTGGAGGGCGGCGGAGAGCAGGTCATGGTGCCGCCGCACCGTATTGGGAGAGAGGTGCTTGTCCCGGACCAGCATGGTGTAGTAGCTCTGGATGTCCAGAGGGGAGAGCTTCTGGACCGGGATGTCCCCGATGGCCCCGTCGATGTGGTTCTCGATGATCTTCCGATAGGCGTAGAGGGTGGTCTCCGCGCGATTGGGAGCGATCACGTCGTTGACCCAGTAGACCAGCCAATCGTACAGAGTCAGGGCCTGTGGGACGATGTTCTGCTGGGTCTCCTTCTTCACTTGAAACTCACGCAGAGCGCGGCGGGCGGCGTTGAGGGTGGGGAAGGTCTTGTAGCCCCGGACTCGGCGGCCCACGTCGTCCGACCCGTAGTCCATATAGACATAATACTTGTTCCGGGCCTGATCGTAGGAGATGTTGGCTTCGATTTTGATGCGCGGCATGACGGATTCCTCACTTTCGACAAACTTCGGGTACGCTGGTTCAGTTTTACCATATTTTCATCGAAATTTATAGTGTGAAGAATGAAAAAGATGAATGAATGATTTTTAGTATATCATATCAGAGAAGTTGGAGGAGAGAAGGCTGGACAGGCGTAAAAAAGCCCCGGAGCCGTTAGGCTCCGGGGCTTGAGGGGAGGATCTGGTCTAGGGGTGGAAGGGACAGCGGCGTCCGATACATTCGCCGTTCTCGCGGGACCAATGACAGCGGATCAGATCCGGCAGTTCCATGTCCACACCCAGATGGGCAGATACGAAGGGGACCGCGGTGGAGATGGCTAAGAAAGAGTCCCGTTTACAGCACCGGGGGCCGCCGATCCGGCCGATGGCCTGGAGACAGGACCCGGTGAGCTGGTCACACAGCCCGAAGCTGTCTGCGGACAGAGGCGTGGTCCCGGTGGCGATACTGGCGAAGATCCCGGCGCTGACCGCCGCGCCGCAGCACCCCCAAAAGCCGCAGATCCCGCCGGGGACCTTTTGGCTCCGACGTTCCAGCTCAGCCAGAGCAGGGGCCAGATCCACTGTGCCGCCCGCATTGTGATAGGCGGTCAGGAGCGCGGCCCCCACCAGCGTGTGGTGTTCCGGGCCGTGCATATGGATCGGCGGCAGGTCCATGAGCCGCTGGGCGATCCGGATCGGGTCGGCGGAAGGCTCATCCAGACAGGCGGAAACGATCGCGGCGCGGCTCTCTTTCCCGTGGCAGTCGTCGCAGACGAAATGGCCGTTCTCACAGTGGGCGCTGCCGGAGAAGGTCCGGCCGCAGAGCGCGCAGGTCAGGGGACGCTCCTCCCGGAGATAGACCAGCGGCGCACCGCAGAGGAGACAGGCATTGGGCTGGTGGATCTGAGACATGACGGTCATCCTTTCTGCTGTGCCATCGCCACGGCCTCGGCGATCCGCACACCGTCTACGGCGGCGGAGACGATGCCGCCGGCATATCCGGCGCCCTCGCCGCAGGGATAGAGACCCCGCAGGCCGGTGGACTGGAAGTCCTCCCCGCGGAGGATCCGCACCGGGGAGGAGGAGCGGGTCTCTACGCCGGTGAGGACCGCGTCGGGGGCGGCGAAGCCCTTCACCTTCCGGTCGAAAAGGGGGAGGGCGTCCCGCAGGGTATCGGCCACATAGCCGGGGAGACAGCGGCGCAGGTCGGTCCAGGTGACGCCGGGGCGGTAGGTGGGCGCCACTCTACCGGGGCCTTGAGAGGGCCGCCCGGCCAGGAAGTCCCCTACGGTCTGGGCGGGGGCGTGGAAGGCGGCGGGACCGGGCTGGCCCGGCTCCAGACCGCCGGTGCCTACCGCCCAGGCGGCGTGTTCCCAAGCCTCCTGGAAGCGGACGCCGGCCAGAGGATCGCTGCCAGGGAAGTCCTCAGGGCTGACCCCTACGAGGAAACCGCCGTTGATGTTCTCCCCGTCCCGGGCCCGACAGCTCATGCCGTTGGTGACCACCTGCCCGTAGTCGGAGGCGGCAGCTACCACCTGTCCGCCGGGACAGACACAGAAGGTGTAGGCCGACCGGCCCGAGGGCAGGTGGCAGGAGAGCTTGTAGTCCGCCGGAGGCAGGTCCTTCCAGTAGTCTCCGAACTGGGCGGCGCTGATATCCGCCTGCCGGTGCTCGATGCGCACGCCGATGGCGAAGCTCTTCCGCTCCATGGGCAGACCAAGATCCTGAAGGAGGGTGAAGGTGTCCCGGGCGGAATGGCCGGGGGCCAGGATGACGGTGTCGCAGGGCAGGTCATAAGGGCCAGTCTCGGTCATGACCGTGACGCCCGCGATCTGGCCGTCGGTCTGCCGGATGCCGGTGAGCTGGCTCTCGAAGCGCACGTCACAGCCCAGCCGGATCAGTTCCAGCCGGAGGTCCCGGACCACCTCCCGGAGGACGTCGGTGCCGATGTGGGGCTTGTGGCTCCAGGCCACGTCGGCGGGCGCGCCGGCCCCCACCAGCGTGTCCAGCACGGTGCCGATCCGGGGATCGTGGGTGCCGGTGGTCAGCTTGCCGTCGGAGAAGGTTCCGGCGCCGCCCTCGCCGAACTGCACATTGGAGCTCTGGGAGAGCTGACCGGTCTGCCAGAACTGTTCCACATCCTGGGCCCGTTCCTCCACAGGGCGGCCCCGCTCCAGGACCACGCAGGGGATCCCGGCCCGGGCCAGATAGAGAGCGGCGAAGAGCCCGGCGGGGCCCATGCCCACCACCACCGGCTTTCGGTCCGAGGACCGCAGGACGGCGGGGAAGCGGTAGGGCTTCCGCTCCACCTTGCGGATCCGGCCGCCGGAGCACCGGGAGAGGACTTTGTCCTCCTTCTCCACAGAGACCTGGACTGTGCAGACCAGATGCACGTCGTTCTTCTTCCGGGCGTCGATGGACTGGCGGACCAGCCGGAGGACGCCGATGTCCCGATAGGGGACCCCCAGGAGCTTGGCGGCCCGGCGGCGGAGCTGCTCCTCATCACTGCCCACCGGCAGGGAGATGTTGTCGATCTGAAGCATGATGCGCTCCTTAGAGGGCGGCGGCGGTGTCCAGCGCCACCTCCATCATGGCGGTGAAGGAGGTCTGCCGCTGTTCCGGAGTGGCATGGACGCCGGTGAGGAGCTCGTCGGAGACGGTGAACATCCCAAGAGCATTCTTCCCCAGCCGGGCGGCATTGCAGTAGAGGGCGTTGGACTCCATCTCGATGGCCAGGACGCCCATCTTCTTCCAGTCATCCACCGGGGACACATCGTCATAGAACACGTCGGCGGAGAGGACGTTGCCCACCACGCAGTGGAGGCCCTCCCGGGCAGAGGCGATGGCCTCGGCGGTCTTGAGCAGGGGGAAGGAGGCGATGGGGGCGAAGGTGCCGGGCAGATGGTACTGGGCGGCGTAGTTGGAGGAGGTACAGGCGCCGGCGGCCATGACCAGATCGCCCAGATGCAGGTCGGCCCGGATGGAACCGGTGGTGCCGATCCGCAGGATGTTCTCCACCCCGTAGAACTGGAAGAGCTCATAGGAGTAGATGCCCATGGAGGGGCAGCCCATGCCGCTGCCCTGGACGGAGACGGGGACGCCCTTGTATTTGCCGGTGAAGCCCAGCATCCCCCGGACGCCGTTGACCTGCACGGCATCGGTGAGGAAGGTCTTGGCGATGAATTTGGCCCGGAGCGGGTCGCCGGGCATGAGGACGGTCTTGGCGTAAGCGCCGTTCTCTGCTTCGATATGGGGAGTAGACATGATGGAAGTTCCTCCTTCGATGGTCATTCGGAGTCGTATCGTGTTCGAGTCTATTGTAATCGGTCCGGCCGAAAGCCGCAAGAGGGGAGTTGACGGACGATCGACAAGGGCAGAGGATCCTGATGAGATAGGAGAGACGAAAGAGCCTGGGATCGGTCCGTAGACCGGAAAATGCCCCCGCCGTCTGGCGGGGGCATTTTGATCCGTTCATACGGTCGGGAGCGCTCGCTTACTTGCCGACGATCTCGGCGGTGTCACGGGCGATCATGAGCTCCTCGTTGGTGGGGATCAGCAGGACCTTCACCTTGGAATCGGCGGCGGAGATCACGGTCTCCTTGCCGCGGACCTGGTTGGCCTCGACGTCCATCTTCACGCCCATGAACTCCAGACCGGAGGCGATGGCCATACGGGTGCCCATATCGTTCTCGCCCACGCCGGCGGTGAAGATGATGGCGTCCACGCCGCCCATAGCGGCGGCATACGCGCCCACATACTTGCGCACGCTGTACTGGAAGGCCTCCAGAGCCAGCTTGGCGCGCTCGTTGCCCTTCTCAGCGGCCTCTTCCAGATCGCGGAAGTCGGAGGACACGCCGGAGATGCCCTGCACGCCGGACTTCTTGTTCAGGATGGTCAGCATCTCGTTGATGTCCATCTTGTACTTGTTCATCAGGTACTCCAGGATGCCAGCGTCCAGATCGCCGGAGCGGGTGCCCATGGGCACGCCGGCCAGAGGAGTGAAGCCCATGGTGGTGTCCACGGACTTGCCGCCGTCGATGGCGGTGATGGAGGAGCCGTTGCCCAGATGGCAGGAGATCAGCTTGAGCTCCTCGATGGGCTTGCCCAGCATGGCGGCGGCGCGGCCGGCCACATACTTGTGAGAGGTGCCGTGGAAGCCGTAGCGGCGGACCTTGTCGTTCTCATAGTACTCGTAGGGCAGAGCGTAGATATAGCTCTTGGCGGGCATGGTCTGATGGAAGGCGGTGTCGAACACGGCGACCATGGGCACGCCGGGCATGACCTTCTCGCAGGCCTTGATGCCGGTGATGTTGGCGGGGTTGTGCAGGGGGGCCAGGGGGATGCACTCCTCCAGAGCGGCCATCACAGCGTCGTCGATCTTGACGGAGGAGGCGAACTTCTCGCCGCCATGCACCACGCGGTGGCCCACGGCCTCGATCTCGCTCATGCTCTTGATGACGCCGTGGTCGGGGCTGGTCAGGGCGTCCAGGACGGCCTGGATGGCCTCGGCATGGGTGGGCATGGGGATCTCGAAGACGTGCTTGGCGCCGGTGGCCGGGATCTTATGGGTCAGGCGGCCGTCGATGCCGATGCGCTCACACAGACCCTGAGCCAGGACCTCCTCGGTGCTGGGATCCAGCAGCTGATACTTCAGGGAGGAGCTCCCCGCGTTGATGACAAGAACCTTCATGACACATGACTCTCCTTTGTTCATTTTAGTGTGGTCCGCCCTTGCGGCCGGACAGGAAGGTATTGTAGAATAAGTACATCGTACCCTATTTTAGCCTATTTTTCGGGAAAGGACAAGAGCGGAGGACCGTTCTGTGCAGGATTTTTTTCGAGAGGAGGGCGGGCCATGTCCGTCATTGGGATCGTTGCTGAATATGATCCGTTCCACACCGGCCATGCGTGGCATATCCACCAGACTCGCCAGTCTTTGGACGGAGACGGACCGGTGGTCTGCGTCATGAGCGGGAACTGGGTCCAGCGGGGCGGGCCGGCCTCCACGGACAAATGGAGCCGGGCGGCCCGGGCCGTCCGGGGCGGAGCGGATCTGGTGCTGGAGCTCCCCACCGTGTGGGCCTGTGCCTCAGCGGAGCCCTTCGCCCGGGGAGCCATTAGCATCCTGGCTGGCTCCGGAGTGGTGGACAGCCTCTCCTTCGGCAGTGAGACCGGGGAGCTGGAGCCCCTCCGCCGGGCGGCGGACGCATTGGAGGGGAGGGCCTTCCGGGAGGCCCTCCAGCGGCAGGTCCGGACGGGACAGTCCTTCCCGGCAGCCCGGCAGGCGGCGCTGGAGGAGCTCCTGGGCCCTGCGGGGGCGGAGCCTCTGTCCCGGCCCAATGACAGTCTGGGGATCGAGTACCTGCGGGCCGTCCCGGCGGGATGGACCGTCCGGACGGTCCCGCGGAGAGGCGCGGCCCATGGCGAAGGCCCTGCGGCGGGCTTCGCCTCGGCGTCCCACCTGCGGGACTGCCTCCGGGCGGGGGAGCCGGACCGGGCGGCCCCCTATCTCACCGAGCCATGGACCGGACCGGTCAGCGACTGGGGACGCTGTGCCCCGGTGCTGATGGACCGGGTGCGGACCATGAGCGTGGCGGACTGGGCGGCCCTGCCGGACAGCGGAGCGGCGGAGGGGCTGCCGGAACGGCTGGTCCGGTGTGGACGGACGGCCCGCTCGCCGGAGGAGTTCCTGATGCTGGCCAAGACCCGGCGCTATGCCCATGCGCGCCTCCGGCGTCTGCTGGTCTGGGCCTTTTTGGGGCTCCGGGCGGCGGACCGGCCGGAAGTCCCCCTCTATCTGCGTCCGCTGGCCTTCAACGGCCGGGGCCGGGCCCTGCTGGGGGAGATGAAGCGCCGGGCCTCCCTGCCCATCCTCACCAAGCCCGCCCATATCCGGGACTTGTCCCCGGAGGCACAGGCCCTGTTCGCGCTGGAGGAGCGCTGTACCGACCGCTTTGGCCTGTGTCTGCCCGACCTGCCCCCCTGCGGGGAGGAGCTGAGACGCGGTCCGGTGGTCCTGCCATGAAAGAACGGCCCGCCCCTGTTGGAAGAGACAGGGGCGGGCCGCGTTTCTGAGGAGCGAAGCTCACTGGATGTGGACGTGGTCATTGATATGGTCCTGACAATAGCAGTAGTAGCCGTTGCACTTGGAGCAGTAGCGGAACTCCATGTCGGGATAGTCGGTGTCGGTCTTGCCGCAGACGGCGCACTTGTGGATATGACCCTTCTTCTGCTGGGCCTCCCGGGCGGCCTTGCGGAAGTTGACGGTCTGGGCGGAGCGCTGATACTGGACCTGACGGCGGTTCCGCTTCAGCAGGTCGGTGATGTCCGACCAGAAAAAGAGAAAGTAGTTCAGGATCGCGACCAGCGGCAGGAGGGCGCCCACCAGGTCCAAGGACAGGAGACTGCTCAGCACGCCCCAGGCGAAGAGGGCCGCGTCGAACCAGGCCAGCCACTTCACCTTGATGGGGATGATGTAGAACAGCAGGACCTGCAGATCCGGATACAGAGTGGCGAAGGCGAAGAAGAGAGACAAATTCACATACTGCATAGTCACGAGCGTGAGGCCGCCGGACAGGAGCCCCAGGACCATGCCTACCACCACGTTCAGGATCAGGCCAAGGCCGTAGAACACGGTGAATTTCGTGGTGCCCCACTCCCGTTCCAGCGAGGAGCCGATGAACCAGTAGAAGTACAGCTCCAGCAGGAGGAAGATGCCGTTGTTAGAGGGGACGAACACGAAGGTGACCAGCCGCCAGACCTGTCCCCGCAGGACATAGGCGGGCACGAAAGCCAGCAGGGAGGAGAGAGACAGGCCTCTGCTGAACATATCCAGCAGGTAGACCAGGACGTTCCCCGCCACGATGATGGTCATCAGGTCAGGGATGCCGAGCCGGGGGTGCTTCATGCAGAAGCGGTCCAGCCAAGTGTCGATCGAGCGCAAATGGATGACCTCCTAAAATATCGGATGTAATGGATCTCTGTGCCCTCTATCCTATCACAGAAACGGGATGAAAAACCGAACGATCTGTGAATTTTTTGTGGGAAACATTTGAACGGATCATTTCAGGACTTTGCGGATCATCTGCTTCATCCGGGGCGTGAGCGCCTTGGCCGCCATCCGGTAGGGGAGGGGCGGCAGAGAGAGGAAGTCCTTCTCGGTCTCGGCGAAGGGCCGGGCCCGGAAAGAGGCGAAGAAGGCGTTCCGCTTGGCATTGGCCTTCAGGGGGGAAGCCAGACGGGGGTTCCCGGCCACAGCCTCGGCCAGAGGGCGCTCTACCTGACCGAAGCGGGGAGCGAGCTTCTGGAACAGTGCCTCGCCCTTGGGAGAGTCCACCAGGACCATAGAGATGCCCTTGTCCCGATCGACCGGGAGAGAGAGCTTGGGGTCCAGGCCCCAGTAGTCCGCCAGTGTGAAGTCAGCGGGGCGGCTGGTGTTCGTATACCGGCATTGGGGACAGGAGGGCCGCAGGAAGAGCTGCATCCCGAAGCCCCGGCCGTAGCCGGTGTGGTTGAAGTCCTCCGTATAGACTGAGCCGTCGGCGAAGGAGGCAGTGAAATAGGGGTGGGACCAGCCGTGGGATTTGTCCTTGAAGCGGACGCCGGTGACCTGGGCGCCGCCGTGGGTCTCCTCCAGACGGTCCAGATACGCCCGGAACACCGCCGGGGAGGGCACGCCATGGCACACCAGATCGCAGGTGACCAGTCCGTCATAGTCCTTCCCCAGATACCGCCGCAGACCGTCGATCTGGCAGGGCACGCCGGAGAAGAGGACCGGCACGCCCTGCTCCAGCAGGTCTCTGGCCTGCCGGAAGGAGCTGCCCAGGTCGCTCTGGACATACTTGGAGCCCCGCATGGGGGCCAGCTCCGCCTCTGTGCGGGCGCAGACGTGGCGGGCGGTCATGGTCTCGTCCAGCACGGTGCCGAACACCGCGCCGCCCTGCTCCAGTGTCCAGTGGGCCAGCAGGGAGAAGAAGCCTCCGGAGGAGGAGCGGAGCCGTTCGTCCTCATCGGCGTTCCAGACGGCGTGGACCCGCTCCGGCGCCGGACCTGCCGGGCGGGGGTGGAGGATGGGGCAGGTCTGCTCACACTTATGGCAGAGGACGCAGGCGTCGGACACGGCGGGTCGCAGGAAGCCCTCATGGTCGGGGACCATGGAGATGGCCCCGGTGGGACAGATGGAGGCGCAGGCGGTACAGCCAGTGCAGAGGGAGGAGGCGCAGAGGACCGGACGCTTCCTGCCCGCCTCCGGGACCTCCTCCGGCCGCTCCGGGGGGAGAGCAGAGCCTTCCACGGCGGCCTTGAGATAGGCCAGAGAGTCGGACCGTGCCTCGGCCAGCCTCGCGTGGATGGCGGCGTAGTCCATGGGGGCGTCCACCGGGGCGGTGGAGTCCAGCCCCACGATCCGGTCGGCACAGCCCAGCCGGGAGAGGAGGCTGTAGATCCGGGACCAGGTGGGGTCGGCCCGCTCCTTGGGGGACATGGAGGTGAAGAAGGGACGGTCGAACTGGAGGGAGAACACCGAGCCGTGGAAGGAGTTGGTACATACGCAGGCGGCGTGTTGGAACAGGCCCAGGAACTCCCGGGGACCGGCGTCGAACACCAGTTCCTTCGCGCCGGGGATCTTCCGGCGCGCGCCGGCCAGCTGGACGATGGGCCAGCCGGTGCGCTCAGACAGGGCCTGTGCGTAGGGAGCCACCTCGCCTGGGTCGGAGACGAAGTAGCAGAGGATATAGGGGCCCTGCTCCTTAGGGGGGAGAGCCAGCTCGCCCCACTGTTCGGCGGTCAGCAGGAGGGTGGGGTCCAGCACCACCCGGGCGTCCCGGCCGGCGACCTCCCGGATCAGCACCTGCCCCCGCTTCTCCCGGGCGGACAGGGCGTCGAAGGAGGCCAGATAGCCCTTGAACTGCGCGTCATAGGGCGGCGGGAGCACAGGGGTACCAAGGCTGGGGGCGTAGGCGATCTTCCGGCCCTGCCTCACGAAGTCCAGCAGGAAGGCGGGCTCGAACTGCTTGTCGGCGAAGATATTGGGGTTCCAGATCTGATCGCTGCCCGCCACATAGACGTCATAGGCGGGGGGATCCTCCTTCAGCTGCCGGAAGGAGGTGTACTGCCTGGGACTCAGGACCATCTGCTCCGCCACGAAGGCGTTGAACCGGTCATAGCGGGCCTTGAAGGCGGGATAGTGCAGGGCGGTGTGGGCGTCGGAGGCCATGGCCCGGACCGAGCGGGACTTTTTGAACAGCTCATTGGTCCGGGTGGTGTGGGGCAGACGGAAGTCAATGATCTCGCACTCGTGCCCCAGCCCCTGGATGGCCCGCATGGTGGCGTAGGCCTGAAGCTGTGCCCCATAGTGGTGGGCGAAGTGGAAGGTGATGAGACCGGTTTTCATGATGGACATGTCACTCCCAAGAACGTTCTCCGCAGACAGCGGGACGGCCGGATGGGCAGATCCCGGATGCCGGCAGTCGGATGGTCCCTCCAGTATACCATGATCGGAGCAGGGGCTTCAAGACCGGCGCCGGGGCGGTCAAGAGAAAAAATATGGTACACGACCGGAAGATGTGATATACTATCCTCGTATGCCCATACAGAGGGGCATGCCGTTCAGATCCCATATCACTCGATACATATGGAGGGAAGAAGATTGAACATCCTGTACAGCATCCTCTTGGGCATCATCCAGGGCGTGGCGGAGTTCCTGCCGATCTCCAGCTCCGGGCATCTGGTGCTCTTCCAGACCTTTTTCGCGTTCAAGGACACGGATTCCATGCTCTTCAACGTCCTGCTGCACCTGGGCACCCTGGTGTCGGTGTGCATCTACTACCGCAAGGACATATGGGAGATGATCCGGGAGTTCTTCCAGTGGATCGCCGCCCTGATCCATCGGGACGGGAAGGAGGCCGGACGGCCCACGCCCGCCCGCCGGATGATCGTCCTCATCATCGTGGCGACCCTGCCCCTGTTCGTGGTCGTGCCGGTGAAGAAGTGGATGGAGGCGACCCTCTCCACCAACATGACCGTATCGGTCGCCCTGCTGATCACCGGCTGTCTGCTGTACTTCTCCGACCGGATGGCCAAGGGACATAAGAATGCCAAGACCGCCACCGTGGTGGACGCCCTGGTCGTGGGCGCGGCTCAGGCCGTGGGCACGATCCCGGGCATCTCCCGGTCCGGCATCACGATCTCCGCCGGCCTGTTCCGGGGCTTCGACCGGAAGTTCGCGGTGCGCTTCTCCTTCCTCATGAGCCTGCCCGCCGTGCTGGGCGCCAACGTGCTGGAGATCGGCGACGCCGTGGCTCAGGGCATCGACCCCAAGGTACTGCCCGTCTATCTGATCGGCGTGGCGGTGGCCGCCGTAGTGGGCTATCTGTCCATCCGGCTGGTGTCCCTGCTCTCCGACAAGGGCAAATTCGGCATGTTCGCCTATTACTGCTGGGTGGTGGGCCTCGGCTCCCTCATCGCCGGGATCATCGTGCCCCTGTTCAGCAAGTGACCGGCACACGACCTAAAACGATCTAGAAAGGAATGGACTCCATGGCCACTGCACCGAAAAAGACCTCCGGCGGGAAACGGTCCGCCTCCTCCAGCGGGAAGCGGACCGCGTCCTCCGGGACCAGCCGGACCCGCTCCGGGGGAGGAGGGAGCCGGAAGAAGCCGTCCGCCCCGGCCCCCCGGCCCTTCCGGCGGGAGGTGGGGGCCCTCGTCTGCCTGCTGCTGGCCGTGTTCGCGGCCCTGGGCTATTTCCATGTCCAGGCCCTGTTCATCGACTTTTTCGGGAAGCTGGCCAAGGGCCTGATCGGCTACGGCTATTATCTCCTGCCTCCGGCCCTGCTGGGGGCCAGCGGGATCCTGGCCTTCCATCGGGGGCGCCCGGTCCGTCTGCGGGTGTGGTGTGTCCTGCTCCTGCCCGTGCTGTTCGGCGCGCTCCTGCACCTGTTTTTGGCCAAGGGCCCCTTCGCCTGGAACGCCTCCCTTCTGAAGGACCTGTGGGCCCAGGGCGAGGCCGTCCAGTGCGGCGGCGCGCTCAGCGGCCTGATCGCCATGGCCCTCCAGACCGTGTTCAGCAAAGCGGGGGCCTGCGTGGTGTTCGTGATCGGCGGGGCCGCGCTTGGGATGGGGGCCCTCCATGTGACCCCCGCCGACATCGCGGACTATCTCCGGGACCGTCCGGAATATGAAGAGGAGGAGCTCCCGCCCCGCCGGAGCAGAGAGCAGGCCCATGCCCGTCGGGAGCGCGGCCGGACCTCGGACATCGACATCCCTGTGGATGACGGCCCGCTGGTGGGGAAGGAGCCGCCCAACGATCCCATCTTCCAGCGGAAGGGCAAATTCTTCAACAAGAAGCCCTCGGTGCCCACTCCGGACCAGATCCTCACCGGCGAGGGCCGTGCCGAGCCCTCGGAGCACACGGTGCCCGGCATGAGCAAGCCGGAGCCGGTCACCGTCCCAGAGCCGGAGAAGGCGGTCCAGGAGCCGCCCGTCCGTCCGTCCGAGCCCGTCGTGGAGCCGGAGGAGGAGCACGCCGCTCCGGCCACGGAGGAGCCCAAGCCTCCCTTCGGCCTGTTCCGTGCCGCGCCGGAACCGTCCGTCCGGGAGGAGCCCCATCCAGCCCCCGAGCCGGAGGATCTGGCGGGACCGGAGCCCTTCCCGCCGGAGGAGCCGGAGCCGGTCCGTCCCTCCATGCCCCCCATGCCGCCGGTGCCGGAGATCCAGCGGGAGCCCGCTGTGGGCCAGCCCCAGTCCAAGGCCGCTAGGGCGGAGGAGCAGGCCCGGGCCGCGGCCGAGATGAGTCAGGCCATCGAGCAGGGCATGGCCGCCGGGAACGAAGGGGAGCAGTACCAGTACCCTCCCATCGACCTGCTGGATCAGAGCAGCGGCATATCCGCCGGAGACGTGGCCGGGGAACTGCGGTCCAACCAGATGGAGCTGGCCTCCACGATCCAGTCCTTCGGCATCGACGCCACCATCGTGGACGCGGTCCGGGGGCCCTCCGTCACCCGGTATGAGCTGGAACTGGCCCAGGGCGTGCGCATGAACAAGCTCACCAACCTGACCGACGATATCGCGCTGGCACTGGGCGCCACCGGTGTCCGGATCGCCGCCATCCCGGACAAGAAGTCCATGGTGGGCATCGAGGTGCCCAACAAGCTGGTGGCCCCGGTGGGCATCCGGGACGTGATCGACTCCAGAGAGTTCCGGGAGAGTCCCTCCAAGGTCTCCTTCGCCGTGGGCAAGGACATCAGCAACCGCTGTGTGGTCTGCAACATCGGTAAGCTGCCCCACCTGCTGATCGCCGGCACCACCGGTTCCGGCAAGTCCGTGTGTACCAACTCCCTGATCGTCTCCCTGCTGTACAAGGCCACTCCGGAGGAGGTCCGGCTGATCATGGTGGACCCCAAGATGGTGGAGCTGGGCATCTACAACGGCATCCCCCATCTGCTGATCCCCGTGGTCACCGACCCCAAGAAGGCGGCCGGAGCTCTCCAGTGGGCCGTGGTGGAGATGATGAAGCGCTACAAGGCCTTCTCCGAGGTGGGCACGCGGGACCTGAAGTCCTACAACGCCCTGGCTGAGCGGACCGAGGGCATGAAGAAGATGCCCTCGGTGGTGGTGGTCATCGACGAGCTGGCCGACCTGATGCTGGTGGCGGCGAAAGAGGTGGAAGAGTCCATCTGCCGGGTGGCCCAGATGGGCCGCGCCGCCGGGATGCACCTGATCATCGCCACCCAGCGGCCCTCCGCCGACGTGATCACCGGCCTGATGAAGGCCAACATCCCCAGCCGGATCGCCTTCGCGGTGCAGTCCTCTCTGGACTCCCGCATCATCCTGGACAACACCGGCGCGGAGAAGCTGGTGGGCCGGGGCGATATGCTCTACTTCCCACTGGGCTCCGGCAAGCCCCAGCGGATCCAGGGCTGCTTCATCTCGGACGAGGAGGTGGCCCGGGTGGTGGAGTTCGTCAAGCGCAGCGGCACCGCCGACTACGACGAGGAGGTCCTCCACCAGATCGAACAGAACGCGGCCGCCAAGGACAAGAGCGGCAAGAACAGCGGCGGCGCCGATATGCCGGACGACAGCGACAGTGAGGAGTACGACGAGCTCCTGCCCAACGCCATCGAGGTGGTGGTGGAGTCCGGCATGGCCTCCGTCTCCATGCTCCAGCGGCGGCTGAAGCTGGGCTACTCCCGGGCCGCCCGTCTGGTGGACCAGATGGAGGAGAAGGGCGTGGTCGGTCCCTTCGAGGGCTCCAAGCCCCGGCAGGTGCTGATCTCCAAGGCCCAGTGGCAAGAGATGAAATACCGGCAGAACATGCCCGCCGGCGCGCCTCCCCTGGCCGACGAGCCGGTCCCGGAAGAGCTGGAGTTCGAGCGGGACGCCATCGAGCAGGGCCCGCCCCCCTTCGATATGGACGACTGTTGATCAGCTGGTCCATGGGCTGGATGATCGTCGTCCGCCCCCTTCGATATGGACGACTGGACCGCATGGAAAAAGGTCCCGGAGCGATCGGAACGCTCCGGGACCTTTCTGTATGCAGGGAAGACCTCAGCTCCGGTGGAAGATCACCGGGGGACGGCGGTCAGGGGCTGCCGTCACGGGCTTGGTGGGATAGCCCAGGGTCAGGGTGGACACCAGCTCATAGGAGTCGGGCACGCCGTACTCCTTCTTGAAGGCGTCGGAGGCGAAGTAGTACTCCGCGAAGCCGATCCAGCAGCTCTCGATGCCCATGCTCCGGGCGGCCATCATGATGTTGGAGGCGGCCAGAGTGCAGTCATAGACATGATAGTGGGCAGCGGTGTCGCCGTAGACGATCACGAGGGAAGAGGCGTGGTTGAGCACGCTGAAATTAGGGTCCTCCAGCCCCTTCTGATACTGCTGGAGGTGGGGATAGTCCTCCAGATGGGCCAGCAGGTCGGCCTTGATGACCTGGTTCAGCCGCTCGATCTCGTCCTTGTCCTGGATGACCACGAAGCCCCAGGGCTGCGTGTTGTTTCCGGTGGCAGCCATGGTGCCCAGACGGAGGAGCTGGTCCATGGTCTCGGGGGAGACGGGCTGGTCCGTGTAGCTCCGGACACTGCGGCGGGTGGAAATGGCAGAGATGACGTCCATTACGATCGTTCCTTTCGATGTTCATGGTCAGGGCAAACAGACGCGGGGCTGGATCCCAGTGCCATGACCTTTGGGTATGTTCGTATTATACGACTTGGACCATGGTCCAAGTCAAGCGCTTTTTGAGAAAAGTGTCTGCGCCAGACGGACGATCATATGACGGGATAACGTCATTATATCGAAAATGACATGGCATTTTTCCTGCAATATCATATCTTTGAATAAAGTACCGGGGCCGTTGGAGATGGGGCGGGACTATGATATAATGGGTCGGCCCGAGGGCGGAAGACCGATCCCTGCGGGCCAAAACTATCATGAAATAAGGAAGGACAGACACGAATGAAGCGAAATATCCTGGCCCTGTCTCTCGCTCTGGCCATGGGCGCCAGCCTGACCGCCTGCGGCGGCGGCTCCAGCTCCACCCCCGCCCCCTCCGCCAGCACCGCCGTCGAGCCCACCGCCTCTCAGGCGGCCGCTCCTGAGCTCTCCGGCACCATGAAGGTCGTCGCCACCGGCGACATCTACGGCCCCCTGTTCGAGCAGTTCACCGCCGACACCGGCGTGGACGTGGAGTACATCTCCATGTCCTCCGGCGAGGTGCTCTCCAAGCTCCGCGCCGAGGGCGGCACTCCCTCCGCGGACCTGTGGTTCGGCGGCGGCATCGATGCCTTCATGAGCGCCAAGGACGACGGCCTGCTGGAGCAGGTGCAGTTCGACGCGGCCGAGGACCTGGATCCCACCTATCGGGACGCTGACGGCTACTGGTACTCCAAGGGCATCACCATCGTGGGCTTCCTGCTGAACAACGGCCTGATGAAGGATCTGGGCCTCACCGATCCCACCAGCTGGGCGGACCTGACCGACAGCCAGTACGCCGGTGAGATCGTCATGTCCAACCCCGCCGTGTCCGGCACCAACTACGCCGTGGTCAACGCCCTGCTCCAGAGCCTGGGCGACGAGGAGGGCTGGAACTACTTCACCGCTCTGAACGACAATATCGCCTACTATGGCAAGCGTGGTTCCGACCCCAAGAACAAGGTGACTTCCGATGAGTTTGCCATCGGCATCACCTACATCGACCGGAGCATCGAGGCCCTCACCGAGGAGAACGACGTCTCCATCGTGTACCCCACCGACGGCATCCCCTGGGTCCCCGAGGGAGTGGCCGTGTTCAAGAACGCGGACAACGTGGACGCCGCCAAGTACTTCGTGGAGTGGCTGTTCAGCAATGACGACCACCTCCGTACGCTGGCCGAGCTGGAGCAGAAGGACGGCTCCAAGCTGATCAAGCCCAGCCTGGAGGGCGTGGAGCTGAGCTATGACCCCTCCATCCTGATGAAGGAGGACCTGTCCCAGTTCGGCGCTCAGCGCGAGGACATCCTGGCCAAGTTCGAGACCCTGATGGGCGACAAGGCCAATGTGGCCGATGAATAAGCCTGCTTTCCAAAGCAGAGGGAAAAGGGTCTCCTCCAAGGAGGCCCTTTTTCGCATCGGTGAAGGCGTGGACAAGCTGGTGCTCCTCTTCCTGCTTGGGAGCGTATGCCTCTTCGTCCTGTGGCCCATGACCTGCATCCTGCTGCGCAGTCTGCACCTCTCCGGCGGGGACGGCTTCACTCTGTCCTCCTATGTCCAGGTGTGGACCAAATACCAGAGCGCCCTGCGCAACAGCTTGTTCATCGGCATAGTGTCCGCTCTGCTCTGCACCCTGTTCTCCGTGTCGGCGGCGGTGTTTCTGTCCACCCGGCGGGGATGGATGAAGGGACTGTGCATGGCGGTCCTGCTGGTGTGTATGGTGTCGCCGCCCTTCGTCTCCTCGCTGGCCTATATCCAGCTATACGGACGGCGCGGGTGGATCACCTACCGCCTACTGGGCCTGAGCTGGGACCCCTATAACAGCTGGGGCGTCATCTGGATGCAGGCGCTCTCCTTCGTGCCCATGAACGCCCTGTTCCTGATCGGCATCCTCAGCAAGCTGGACGGCGGGAGCCTCCGGGCGGCGCGGGACCTGGGCGCCCGTCCGGGAGCCATCCTCCGGGACGTAGTGCTCCCCCTGATGCGGCCAGGCATCCTGGTGTGCCTCCTGCTGTCCTTCGTCCGGTCCTTGGCGGATTTCGGCACGCCGGTGATCATCGGCGGCCGTTCCACCACGCTGGCGGCGGAGATCTATCTCCAGGTGGTGGGCTACTCTGATCTGGAGAAGTCCTCGGCCATGAACATGTTCCTGCTGGTGCCGTCCATCGCCTTCTTCTTCCTGTACCGGGCGCTCATGCGTCGGTCCGACCGGCTCACCGAGGGGGCCAGAGGGAAGCAGGAGAGCCTGTCCCTGCCGCTGTTCCGGTGCGGCCCTCTGGGCTGGCTGGCCGTGGCCATGAGCCTGCTCTTCTTCGTGATGATGACGCTCCAGTACGGATGCATCTTCCTCTCCGGCTTCCTGAAGAGCACCAAGGGCGTCTATTCCTTCACACTGAAGTACTGGCATCAGCTGTGGACGATCAGTGGCTCCACCATGGTCCGGAGCGTCATCTACTCTCTGATCGTCTCTCTGGGCGGCACCCTGTTCGCCATGCTCTTCGCCTATTACATGGAGCGGCGGCGGGTGCCCGGGCGGAGCCTGTTCGACTGCCTGGTGACCCTACCCTATATGCTGCCGGGCACCTGCTTCGGCATCGGCTATATCCTGGCTTTCAACCATGCCCCCCTGAAGCTGACGGGGACGGCGCTGATCGTGATGGCCAACATGATGTTCAAGCAGCTCCCCACCTCCACCAAGATCTGCTCGGCCTCCCTGACGCAGGTGCCGGTCTATCTGGAGAAGGCGGCCCGGGACTTGGGCGGCGGCCAGATGGCCGTGGTGCGAGACGTGATCCTGCCGGGCCTTCGGCCGGCGTTCCTGAGCTGCTTCGTGTACAATTTCTCCAGCAGCATGACCACCGCCGGGTCCATCATCTTCCTGATCGACCCGGGCAGACAGCTGGCGGTGTTCAAGCTGTTCGACGCGGTATATACTGGGGACTATGCCCTGGCCTCGCTGATCGCCAGCGCCATCACGGTGATCGTCCTGGCGGTGGAGGGCCTGGTGTTCCTGATCAGTTGGAAGGGGGCGGCACGCCGTGTATCTTGAGCTATCCCATCTGAACAAGCGTTTCGAGGACCGGGAGGTGGTCAAGGACCTCTCCTTCGGTCTGGAACGGGGCGAACTGCTGTGCATCCTGGGCTCCTCCGGGTGCGGCAAGACCACCACTCTGAACATGATCGGCGGGTTCCTCCGGCCGGACGGAGGGCAGATCCTGCTGGACGGGGAGGACATCACCGACCTGCCGCCGGAGCGGCGGCCTGTGACCACTGTGTTCCAGTCCTACGGCCTTTTTCCCCACATGACGGTGCTCCAGAACGTGACCTATGGGCTGAAGTTCCAGGGCTGTCCCAGGGCAGAGGCCCGGAAGAAGGGGCTGCGCTATCTGGAGATGGTGGGCCTGAAGGACTACGCCGCCGCCCGGATCCATGAGATCAGCGGCGGAGAGCAGCAGCGGGTGGCCCTGGCCCGGGCCCTGATCGTGGAGCCCAAGCTCTGCCTGCTGGATGAGCCGTTCTCCAATCTGGACGCGGCCCTGCGGGTGAAGATGCGCCGGGAGCTGAAAACGCTCCAGCGGGATCTGGACATGACTATGGTGTTCGTCACCCACGATCAGGAGGAGGCCATGATCCTGTCCGACCACATGGCCATCATGAGGGAGGGACGGCTGATCCAATACGACCGGCCCATGGAGATCTATCATCATCCCGCCGATGCCTTCGTGGCCCGCTTCCTGGGCGTGAAGGATCTGATCTGGGAGCCGGATGGCCGGCTCCTGAAGGTCATCCGGGACGGCGGAGCGGAATGAGAAGAGGATAGCACAGTCCGAAAAAGTCATCGCTGAAACGATATCAGGAGGCGCTTCGATATGCTGGTAGATATGCATCTGCACGAAAAGACCTGTTCCTCCGACAGCTTCCTCAGCCTGGAGGAGATCGTCACGATCGCCCGGGCCAGAGGGCTGGACGCGGTGTGCATCACAGACCACGACAGCATGGGCCTGCGGGACTATGCGGCGGAGTACAGCCGGAAGGTGGGCTTCCCCATCTTCGTGGGAGTGGAGTTCTTCTCCCTCCAGGGGGACATCACCGCATGGGGCATCGAGAACTTCCCGGACCACCGGATCGACGCCCAGCCGTTCATCGACCAGGTGAACGCCGCGGGGGGCTTCTGCGTGTCCTGCCATCCGTTCCGGAACAACAAGAGGGGGCTGGAGGAACACCTGCGGAAGGTGAAGGGGCTCCACGGTGTGGAGGTCCTCAACGGGAGTACGGATCTGGAGGCCAACCGGACCGCTCTGCGGTACTGCCGGGAGCTGGGGCTCCAGGCCATCGGCGCCAGCGACGCCCATGTGCCGGAGAACGTGGCCAAGTATGTCACATGGCTCCCAGAGCGGGTGGATGACTTGACCGACTTCCTGGCCCAGCTCCATAGCTGTACCACTAAGCCCGCCATCTGGAACGGCTCTGCCTACGATGTGGTGGAGACCTTCTGAGACATCTGGATGAAACAAGAGTCCCGCACGGCAGTGAGCCATGCGGGACTCGTTCGCTTTTTTTGGGGGGCGTTTTTAGCGCTTGCGGGCGGGAGCGGAGTGGAGGCTCCGGCCGAACGCGGCCTCGACGGCCTCGGTCAGGCCTTCCACGAAGGTAGGATGAGGACGGACCGGGGAGAGGAGCTGCTCGGCCGTCAGGCCCAGCGTCACAGCGGTGTTCAGCTCGCTGATGATGTCGGTGGCCCGGTGGCAGAGGAGCTGGGCGCCCAGCAGGACATGGGTGTCGGCATGGAACACCACCTTCATGAAGGTGCGTCCGCCGCCCTCGATGACGGTACGGCCGTTGCCGCCCATGACGTACTTGCCCACCAGAGTGGGGATGCCCTGAGCCTTGCACTCGTCGGCGGTCAAGCCGGTCTGCGCGATCTCGGGGCTGGTGTACACACAGGAGGGGATGGGAGCGCAGGCCCGCTCAGCGTCGTGGCCGTAGAGCATCTCCACGGCGCGGGTGCCCTCGGCCTCGGCCTTGTGGGCCAGTTGGATGCCGCCGATCACATCGCCGATGGCCAGGATGGAGGGGATGGAGCTCTGATATTTCTCATCGACCACGATCATGCCGCGGTCAAGCTCCACCTCCACGCCGTCGAACAGGCCGGCGGTATTGGCGCGGCGGCCCATAGCGGCCAGGACAGTGGGGGCCACAGCGGCCTTCTCCTCGTCTTTATAGGTGAAGTGGACGGTGATCTGATCGCCGTCTTTGGTCAGGCTGGAGACCTTGGCGGAGGTGTAGATCTCTACGCCCTGCTTCTTCAGCTGCATAGTGACGGCCTGAGAGATCTCCCGGTCCAGATTGGCCAGGATGCGCTCCAGAGCCTCCACGATGATGATATGGGTGCCCATGGCGGCCCACACAGTGGCCAGCTCCACGCCGATGACGCCGCCGCCGATGATGACCATGGTGTCGCGGGGGGTGATGTCGTCCAGCAGCTCATCGCTGGTCACCACACCGGGCAGGTCCAGACCGGGGATCGGGGGACGGGAGGGGATGGAACCGGCGGCCACCAGGATGTTGGCGGCCTCATAGGTCTGGCCGCCGGCCTTGACGGTGTTGGGGCCGGTGATGACGGCCTTCTCAGCGACCAGATCGATCTTATTGCCCTTGAACAGGAAGGCATAACCGTCCCGCAGGGTCTCTACCACCTGGGTCTTGCGGGCGGCCAGACCGGCCCAGTCAGGCTCCACGCTGCCCAGAGACACGCCGGGGACGCCCTCCTTCAGCTCCTGATAGAGCTGGGAGGAGTGCATGAGGGCCTTGGTGGGGATACAGCCGCGGTTCAGGCAGGTGCCGCCGGGCTCACGGGACTCGAAGATAGCCACTTTCTTGCCGAGCTGGGCGGCCTTGACCGCGGCGGCGAAGCCGCCGGGGCCGGCGCCGATGACGAGCAGATCGTATTCCATGATGATAGACCTCCTGAAAAATCGAAGTTCGTAGAAAAAGCGGCGTCCGCCGGAGCGGACGCCGCTTTGCGGTCGGATAGACGCGGTCTCAGGATGAGACGAGCTTAGGCGCCGAACTCGTAGCGGACCACGGGATGACGGGCAGCCTTGGTCTCATCGGGACGGCCGATGACCGTGTGATGAGGCGCGGCGTGGCAGGCGGCGGGGTCCTCCTTGGCAGTCTTGAGGATCTCAGCCATGACGGCGCAGGCCTCGTCCAGCGTCTCGCGGGACTCGGTCTCGGTGGGCTCGAACATGAGCGCCTCGTGGACGATGAGGGGGAAGTACATCGTAGGCGGATGGATGCCGTGGTCGAGCATGCTCTTGGCCACGTCCAGCGCGGACACGCCGGTCTCCTTCTTGAGCTCCGCCAGATCCAGAACGAACTCATGCATGCAGATGCCGGGATAGGCGGCGATATAGCCGGCCTCTTCCATCTTCTTCTTCATGTAGTTGGCGTTCAGGACGGCGGTCTGAGCGGCCTCACGGACGCCGGAGTTGCCCAGAGTCATCAGGTAGGCAACGGCGCGTAGGACCACCAGGAAATTGCCGTAGAACATCTTCACCTGGCCGATGGACTGAGCGGAAGGCTCCTCACCCAGCGTGGAGGCGGGCAGGAAAGGCTTCAAGATCTCCTTGCAGCCAACGGCGCCGGAGCCGGGGCCGCCGCCGCCGTGCGGCGTGGAGAAAGTCTTGTGCAGGTTCAGGTGGCACACATCGAAGCCCATGTCACCGGGACGGGCCACGCCCATGACGGCATTCAGGTTGGCGCCGTCATAGTAGCACAGGCCGCCCGCGTCGTGGACGATCTTCGTGATCTCCAGGATGTTCTTATCGAACTTGCCGACCGTGTTGGGGTTGGTCAGCATCAGGCCCGCGGTGTCAGGGCCAACGACCGCGCGGAGGGCGTCCAGATCCACCATGCCGTCGGCAGTGGAGGTGATGGAGCAGACCTCGAAACCGCACATGGCGGCGGTGGCGGGGTTGGTGCCGTGAGCGGAGTCGGGGACGATGATCTTCTTCCGAGCGTGGTCGCCGCGGGACTCGTGGTAAGCCTTGATCAGCAGGACGCCGGTGAACTCGCCATGGGCGCCGGCGGCGGGCTGGAAGGTCATGTCGTCCATGCCGGTGATGCCGCACAGATACTTCCGGGCCAGAGAGTACACAGTCTCACAGCCGGAGACGGTGTGCTTGGGCTGGAGGGGATGGATATCGGTGAAGCCGGACAGGGCGGCGATGGACTCGTTGACCTTGGGGTTGTACTTCATGGTGCAGGAGCCCAGAGGATAGAAGCCGTCGCACACACCGAAGGAGCGGCGGGCCAGAGCGTTGTAGTGACGGGAGAGGTCGTTCTCGCTGACCTCGGGGAGCCGGGGGGCGGAAGCACGCTTGAAGGAGGCGGGGATGTCAGCCTTGGGCACTTCCTTAGTGGGGTCCAGACCCACAGTGGTCTTGTAGGGGGTCAGGACCTTGTTGCCGCGGCCGGGCTTACTCAGCTCAAAGATCGTTTTCATTTTCCGTACGCCTCCTTGATGACGGCCACAGCCTCGTCCAGGTCGGCCTTGGTGCAGTACTCCGTGACGCACCACAGCACGCCCTCCTTGACGGGCAGTCCGCCCAGAATGCCCTTCTGCTCCAGGAAGCAGAGGACACGGTCGGCCTCAGGGAGCGTGGTGACGAACTCATGGAAGAACTCGCCGGGATGGACGAGCTCGATGCCGTCGATCTTGCACAGCTCGGAAGCCAGATAGTGGGCCTTGGCATAGCACTGGTCGCCCACCTCAGCCAGACCCACAGGGCCCATCTCCGCCAGATAGACGGAGGCGGTCAGGGCGCACAGCGCCTGGTTGGAGCAGATGTTGGAGCTGGCCTTCTCGCGGCGGATGTGCTGCTCACGGGCCTGCATGGTCAGGACGAAGGCGCGCTCGCCCTTGTCATCGGTGGTCTCGCCCACGATGCGGCCGGGCAGCTTGCGCATCATCGCGGTGGTGCAGGCCATGTAGCCCAGATAGGGACCGCCCCAGGCCAGAGGCATGCCCAGAGGCTGGGCCTCGCCAACGGCGATGTCCGCGCCGTACTCGCGCTGGCTCTTCAGCACGCCCAGAGTGGCGGGGTTGGAGCCGATGATGTACTTGGCACCGGCGGCATGGACGATCTCGCCCAGCTCGTCGCAGTCCTCCAGTTGGCCGTAGAAGTTGGGCTGCTGGACATAGAAGCAGGCGGAATCGTCGGCCAGGAGGGACTTCAGGGCCTCCTTATCGGTGACGCCGTCCTTGGAGGGCACCACGATGACCTCGGTGTTGGAACCGAAGGAGTAGGTCTTGATGACGGACAGAGCGTCGGGATGCACGGTCTCGGAGACCAGCACCTTGGAGCGCTTGCGGTCCCTGCACATGGCAGTGGCCTCGGCGGCGGCGGTGCCGCCGTCATAGACAGAGGCGTTGGACACGTCCATGCCAGTCAGCTCGCAGATCATGGTCTGATACTCGAAGATGGACTGGAGGATGCCCTGGCTGACCTCGGCCTGATAGGGGGTGTAGGCGGTGACGAAGATCTCGTTGCGGCAGATCTGGGTCACGGCGGAGGGAATATAATGGCGCTCGGCGCCGGCGCCCCGCAGGATGGTGCGGAAGCGGGTGTTATGCTTCGCCAGGGACTCCATGGTCCGGCTGATCTCCAGTTCGGACTTGGGCGCGGGGAGGTCCAGGGGACCATGGATCATGACCTCAGCGGGAACGTCCGCGTAGAGATCGTCCATGGACTTCAAGCCCAGGCTCTCCACCATCGCCTGTCGCTCTTCCGGAGTAGAGCACAGATAACTGGACATCAGATCACTCCTTCTCGGCGGCGCAGTGAGCCTCGTAAGCGGCGGCATCCAGCAGCTCCTCGGTCTCGGACACGTCCTTGACCTTGATGAACCAGGCGCCGTAAGGATCGCTGTTGACCTTGGCGGGATCGTCCAGCAGCTCCTCGTTCACGGCCTCGACGACGCCGGACACGGGGGAGAGGACATCGGACACGGCCTTGACGGACTCGACGTCGGAGAAGGCATCGCCCACGGAGACGGAGTCGCCCTCCTGGGGCAGGTTGACGAACACGATGTCGCCCAGCTCGTTCTGAGCGAAGTCGGTGACGCCGATGACATAGGAGTCGCCCTCCTGGCGGACCCACTCGTGAGACTTAGCGTACTTCAGATCGGAAGGGATGTTCATGATGATGATCTCCTTTATATCGAATATTTTTATCGTTTTGGGTAAGACTATATCGATGCTGTGGTCCGAAAGGGATCACTGAGCACGCTTGTAGAAGCAGGACTTGGTGACCTCGCACTCGACCTTGCGGCCGCGGACGTCCACCAGGACCTTGGTGCCGGGCTCCTTATACTCCACGGGGACGATGGCCACGCCCACGGCGGCGCCGATGTAGGGGCAGTGAGTGCCGGAGGTGACGAAGCCGATCTTCTTGTCGCCGTCGTACACGTCGCAGTGCTCGCGGATGATACCGCGGCCAGTGACCTTCAGGCCGACCTTGCGGCGGGAGACGGGACGGGCCTTCTCCAGAGCGGCCTTGCCGATGAAGCTGGGCTTGTCCATCTTGACGAAGATGCCCAAGACGGCCTCGTAGGGGTTGATCTCAGCGGACAGTTCATGGCCGTACAGAGGCATGCCGGCCTCCAGGCGCAGGGTGTCGCGGGCGCCCAGACCGCAGGGGATCAGGCCCTCGTCCTTGCCGGCCTCCAGCAGCTTGTTCCACAGAGCGGGCGCGTCAGCGGAAGCGCAATAGATCTCGAAGCCGTCCTCACCGGTGTAGCCGGTGCGGGACACGATGGCCTTGATGCCGTCCACATCGCCGTTGGCGATGAAGGTGTAGTTGCCGGAGGGGATGGTCTTGGAGAGCTTGGAGAGGATGGCCTCGGCCTTGGGGCCCTGCAGGGCCACCTGCGCCACCTGATCGGAGATGTTCTCCATGGTGCAGTCGCCGGTGAGATGCTCGCCGATCCACTTGGCGTCCTTCTCGCAGTTGGCCGCGTTGACCACGATGAGATAGGCCTCATCGGAGCACTTGTAGACGATCAGATCGTCCACCACGCCGCCGTCATCATAGCACATCAGGCTGTAGCGGGCATAGCCGTCCTTCAGGTCGGTGTAGTCGTTGGTCAGCAACTCGTTGAGGTTCTTCAGGGCGTCCTTGCCGCGCAGGATCAGCTCGCCCATGTGGGACACGTCGAACAGACCGCAGGCCGTACGGACCGCCATGTGCTCGGCGACCACGCCGCTGTACTGGACCGGCAGGAGCCAGCCGGCAAAGGGCACGATCTTGCCGCCGGCGGCGACGTGACAGTCATAAAGAGGGGTTTTCTTCTCCATGGTTCAAGACCTCCTATAAAAAGTCATACTTGAGATTTTGAAAAACATACCAGGGGTCGAAGATATGCATGAAAAAGGCGTATGGAGCCACTGCGGCACCATACGCCTCTGTCATGACCTGAAAGTTTCCCCCATCCGGGATGGGGTTGCCTCGTCGGTGCAGGGAGAGATCCCTGCTTTCCAGAGCCTCGTCAGCGGCCGATCCTTTTGCCTGAGAGCTTTTCTCGTGTTTCCCCTTCGGCGGTGTATGCTATACACGCTCTCTCGGCCGCGTCATCCGACTATATAGACTTCATCTATAAAAACTGCTTGAACTATCGGGACTTATTTCATACTTAACAGTATAATACTTTTCGCCGAAATGTCAACAGGTTTTTTAGCCTTGATGTGAAAACCTTGAAGCCGATCTGGGCAGATCGGCAAGACTGGTCCGTTCAGCCTATGGGCGGCGGGGCCTCCGGCCATTTGCGCAGGGGGCGGAGATGTGGTATGATAGACGGCAGATATCCTTGGATGAGTCATCGTCCATCGGATGGAGGTGGAGCTGTTTTGATCTTGACGCGACTCCAGGCCCTGCTCCAGGGGTTCCTGGATCTGCCGGGGCAGTGGCCTATGGCGGCGGCCTGGTATACCGCCGTGGTCCGCTTCGTGTTCCCGGTGCTGGCGCTGGGGATCCTGGCGGGGGCGATCCGCTCGCTCCTGCGGGTGCCCCATGTGCCGGAGGTGTGGGCCTATCTCACCCTCCCCAACGGGGCTCAGGAGCCCCTGACCCATTGGGAGAACATCCTGGGCCGGAGCGGGGCCTCCGACGTGGTGCTGAACTACCCGGTGGTGTCCCGCCAGCACGCCGCCCTGATCCGGGCAGAGGATGAGAGCTGGACCGTCTATGACCTGGAGTCCAAGGGAGGCGTGACGGTGAACGGGAAGCCGGTGGACGGCGCGGCCCCGGTGTCCTTCGGCGACGTGATCGGCCTGAGCGGCGTGGAGACGGTGCTTCTGCCCGTGTCGCTGGAGGAGCAGGAGGAACGGCGTCACCGCCGCCGGAGCCTGGAGCGGCCGGTGTCCCCCTGGGGGGCGCTGGTCCTGCTGACGGTGTTCCAGGTGCTGACCGCCCTCCAGCTGGTGGTGTCCGCGGGGGAGGAGGCCACGGCGGCCCTCCCGGCGGCGTTCTTCTGCCTGACGGCCCTCATGTGGGTGTATTTCCTGACGCTGCGGGCCCTGCGGCGGATCGGCTTCGAGATGGAGCTGATCGCCTTCTTCCTGTGTACCCTGTCCCTGTCGGTGACGGCCTCGTCGGCGCCCCAGGCCCTGTTCAAGCAGCTGGCCGCCATGGTGCTGGGCCTGGTCCTGTTCCTGGTGCTGGGGGTGTTCCTCCGGGACCTGGAGCGGGTGAAGAAGATCCGCTGGCTCATGGCCGTGGGCGCGATCGGACTGCTGGGCCTCTCTCTGGTGGCTGGACAGGTGAAGTACGGCGCGGCCAACTGGATCAACATTGCCGGCATCTCCTTCCAGCCCTCTGAGGTGGGCAAGATCTGCTATATCTTCGCCGGAGCGGCCACGCTGGAGCGGCTCTTCCGGAAGCGGAACCTGGGGCTGTTCATCCTGCTGACCGGCGTGTGCATGGGCTGTCTGGCCCTGATGAGCGACTTCGGCACCGCCGCCATCTTCTTCATCACCTTTTTGGTGATCGCCTACCTCCGCTCCGGGGACTGGGCCACCCTGGCCCTGATCTGCGGCGCGGCGGTGTTCGGCGTGTTCGTGATCCTGTCGGTGAAGCCCTATATCCTGCGGCGCTTCGCCACTTGGGGCCACGCCTGGCAGTACGCCTCTGACGGCGGCTTCCAGCAGACCCGCACCATGTCCGCCGCCGCCTCCGGCGGCCTGGTGGGCGTGGGACCGGGCCGGGGCTGGCTCCACCGGGTGCCCGCCGCCGACACGGATCTGGTGTTCGGCATGCTGTGTGAGGAGTGGGGCCTGATCATCGCCGTGCTGGCGGTGTGCGGGATCCTCTGCTTGACAGTCTTCGCGGTGCGGGCCTCCCGGGCGGGGCGGTCCAGCTTCTATGTGATCGCCGCCTGCGCCGCCGGGTCCATGATGGTGTTCCAGGCCACCCTGAACGTGCTGGGCGCGGTGGACATCCTGCCCCTGACCGGCGTGACCTTCCCCTTCGTGTCCAACGGCGGCTCATCCATGCTGTCCTCCTGGGGACTTCTGGCCTTTTTGAAGGCCACAGACACCCGGCAGAACGCCAGCTTCGCCATCCGCCTGCCCTCCCGCCGCCGGGGCCGGAGGGAGGAGGAACGTCTGGCCCGCCGGTCCCCGGAGCGGGAGGATACCGAGGGGCTGGAGGGCTTCGACTTCGGCCAGGGACCGGATGCCACCTATCGAAAGGGGGACCGTCCATGAAAAAGATCGAGAAACGGGCGGTGATGTGCCTCCTGCTGGCGCTGATCCTGCTGGCGGGACTGGCCCTCTTCTGTGTGCGCTTCGCGTTGGACGGCGGCCGCTGGGCAGGCTTCGCCGCCAACCGGCACCTCTACAACAGCCAGGGACAGCTGGCGGTGGGCCGGGTGCTGGACCGGGACGGGGACGTGCTCTCTTGGCCTGGAGAGGATGGGAGCCGCCATTATTACGACAACGCCACCGTCCGCAAGGCCACCCTCCACGCGGTAGGAGACCGGTCCGGCAACATCGGCACCGGGGCACTGACCGCTTTCGCAGACAAGCTGTCCGGCTATAACTTGCTCACCGGGGCGTACAGCCCGCTGGGGGAGGGGAACGACCTGTACCTGACTCTGGATGCCCGGTACAACTACATCGCCTATGAGGCTCTGGGGGGCAAGAAAGGCACGGTGGGCGTCTATGACTACACCAACGGGCAGATCCTCTGCATGGTGTCCGCCCCCACCTTCGATCCGGCGGACCCGCCGAACATCCAGGAGGGAGACGACCGGTATGACGGCGTGTATCTGAACCGGTTCCTGTCCGGCACCTTCATCCCCGGCTCCATCTTCAAGACTGTGACTCTCGCCGCCGCGATCGAGCATATCCCGGACCTGTTCCAGCGGCGGTTCACCTGCACCGGCTCTACTGATGTGGGCGGCGAGCCCATCGCATGCCCCCGTGCCCACGGGGACATGGACATCTATGGGGCCCTCGCCAACTCCTGCAACGGCGTGTTCGGCCAGCTGGCGGCAGAGCTGGGGGCGGACACCCTGAACGAGTATGTGGACAAGGCGGGGCTCACCGGCTCCTACAAGGTCAGCGGCATCCCCACCGCCAAGGGCAGCTTCGACACCGGCTCCACGGAGAACCAGCTGGGCTGGGCCGGCGTGGGCCAGTACAACGATCTGGTGGACCCCTGCTCCATGATGGTGTGGATGGGGGCCATCGCCAACGGCGGAAAGGCGGCGGTGCCTCAGCTGATCCTCAAGACGGAGACGCCGCTGGGCATCCCCGGCTCCTTCTATCGAAAACACCAGACCAAGACTCTGGTGGAGGAGGACACGGCCCGGACGCTGGCCGACATGATGGCCAACAACGTGTCCCAGACTTACGGGAGCGGACGCTTCCCCAATATGGACCTCTGCGCCAAGTCGGGCACCGGCGAGGTAGGCGGCGGAAAAGCCCCCAATACCTGGTTCGCCGGCTTCCTGCGGAACGCGGACGCGCCCTATGCCTTCGTGGTGCTGGTGGAGGAGGGCAGCAATGGCTCCGACACCGCCGGCGCAGTGGCCTCTAAGGTGCTGGACGCGATCGTGAACGGATATTGAGGCGGCAGATGATGAACGAACGGCCCTCCCGGAGCGTCAAGCTCCGGGAGGGCCGTTTTCGGCCAGATCGGCGAAGAAGGCGGCGTTCTGCCGGCAGGAGGGGTCGCCGGGGCGGAAGGACGCGGCCTGCTCGTTCCACTGGGCCGCTTTGACTGGGTCCCCCAGATGCCACCAGCACAGAGCGATCTGGAAGGCGGGGAGATAGCCGTGGCAGTCCGGCCGGAGGAAGCCGCCCGCGGAGGCTCTCTGCCCGCAGCGGAGGGCCAGCTCATACCAGCGGAGAGCGGACCGCCAGTCCTCCTGCTGGAAGGCGAGGGCGCCCAGCCCGCAGCAGACCTCCGCCCGGGGGCCGTCGTAGGCCAGCGCCTCCAGCAGGGCCCGGACCGCCTGCCGGCGCCGGCCAAGAGCGGCATAGCAGTCGGAGAGGACTTGGCAGGCGCCGATCTGGTCCTCGACCCAGCCCTGACCGCGTTCCAGAAAGCCTTCCAGCACGGGGACGGCCTCAGAGAAGCGGTGGTGGTCCCGGAGCTCCCTGCCATAATAATACTGCTCCCGGGGGGAGAACACACGGCCGGAGGTCCGGAGACCCTCCAGGATCCGCAGGTTCCGGTCCGGGTCGCCGGGCCCCTCCTTCCGGTGGGTGACGGCGGCCTCGGTATAGACAATCGTCCCACGGGGCGGGACGGCTTCATGGACCGCCCCGGTCCAGCGGAGCCAGGGCACGTTCCGCAGGATCCGCTCCCGGTAGTAGGAGAGGACCGGGGCACCGTCCGGCCCCAGAGTCTGATAGCGGGCCATGACCACATCGGCGGCGGGGAGCGCCTGCTCCTTCACGGCCAGAAGGGCCTCCCGGTCCGGTGGGAGGATCACGTCATCGGCGTCCAGCCACAGGCAGAAGGGACAGCGGGCCTGATCGAAGGCGAAGTTCCGGGCGGCGGAGAAATCGTCCCGCCAGGGGAAGGAAAAAACTCGGTCCGCGGCGCGGGCGGCCAGCTCCGGCGTGCCGTCGGTGGAGCCGGTATCCACCAGCACCAGCTCGTCATAGAGCCCGGCGGCGCTCTCCAGACAGCGGGCCAGTACGGCCTCCTCGTTCCGGACGATCATGCAAAGGGAGATGGGAGCAGACATGACGCACCTCCAGACGTTCGATGGCCCATCCTATGCGGGAGGACATGGAAACGCCCCGCCTGGCAGCATGGAGCTGGCGGGCGGGGCATCGTTCTGGACGCGGAGATAGGATCAGGCGGCGGGGAGGTCGGTCCCGGTCTCATCCGCCGTCCCGGCCGGGGCTTCGCTGGGCTCTGGGTCTACCTCCGGCGCGCCAGAGACAGCGGGGACGGCCGTACCGTCGCCCCGGCGGTCCAGGGTGACGGCGGTGCCCCGGAGGATATCGGAGGTCCCGTCCGCCACCTCATGGTGGATGGTGACGGTATCGCCCACGTTGAGGATGACCGTCACCTGGTCCTGCGCGGCGGAGAGGGTATAGAAGGTCTCGCCGCCCTCCAGCCGGAGGAAGTAGTAGGTGTTTCCATCCAGCACGGCGGAGCGGATCTCGGCGATGACGCCGTGGACCTCGGTCTGGGGCAGGTCCTCCTCGGTGGTGATGCCCTTCTGGACCAGGAGCTGGATATACTTCTGCTCACAGTCGGACACGGTGGAGCCGGTGGCCACCACCTGATACTGGGCCACATTGACCATGGCGTAGCTCTTCACCAGATCGGTGGCATCCTTCAGGGGGATGAAATAGGTGGGCTCTCCGGAGATGTTCAGGAGCAGGGGGAAGGTGGCGGTGTAGCCCAGGTCCTGGACCACGCCCTGGGCGGAGAGCTGGGCCGCGCCCTCCGTGGCGCCGGGCGCCGAGTAGAACTTGGTCTCCTTGGTCCGCTGGTTCGAGAGGAGGAAGCCCAGATTGGACTGATCCGAGTTGATGGAGGTGATCCCGGTGTACATATACACGTCGTCATTGAGGGCGATGTAGTTGTACCCCTCGGTGGTGACGGTCACGTCCCGCTGGCCGAACACCGAGTTGAGGAAGCCGCGGATCAGAGTGCCGTGATAGTCATACTGCTCCATGATGAGCTGGGGCGTGTACAGATTGTCCACCCAGGAGGGCACATCCTCGTAGTACTGGCACGCTCCGGTGACAGCGTTGACCAGCACGGCGCCCTTGATGTCCACGCCGCCGAAGAGACCGATGGTCTTGACCATCCGGGGTGCGATCCAGTAGGGCGTGCCCTCCTCGTCGATCTCGAACTGAGGGGTGTCGAACATCATGGCGGGATAGTGGAACCGCAGGTGGCGCATGATGTTCCGGTTCAAGGGCTCGGAGAAGGAGTACTTCATGCCCTCGGGCAGACGGACCACCTGGGCCTCCTGGGTCACCATGTCCACCAGCACATAGGCGGGCAGGCCCTGAGACCGGTTGGTGAACCACTTGACCAGATCGGCGTAGGCGATGGGGGCCACCCGGACGGGCCGGCCCTGATAGTTGATCTGGGTGGAGTCGTTGGAGTACTCGAACTGGCTGACCATGTCGCTGAGGGTGCCCATCTGCCGGTCGCCCAGGTATTCGGCGGACTGCCGGTCCAGGGTGGGGATCTCGTTGAAGGAGATCTCGGCGATGTCGGCGGAGAAGTCGCCGTCCTGCACGGTCAGCAGGTCCCGATAAGCGGAGGCCCGCAGGATGGGCAGGGAGAGGACCTCGCCCACAGCGGCCACGACGACCAGCAGGAGGAACAGCGCCCCCACCGGCAGGCACTGTCGCTTCACGAAGCGGGCGTATTCCCGGAGATAGCCCTTGGCAGAGGTCTGCTCCGGCTCCAGCCCGAAGCCGGAGGTGAGGAGGGAGACCAGGGTGTAGACGATGCACAGGAGCCCCACGAAGCCGTAGAAGTCTCCGGACTGGGGGTTCAGGGCGGGGAGGGACACATAGAAGTAGACGGCCCCCACGATCGCGGTGACGGCCAGGGCGAACAGCACCCGTCCGGCCCGGCTCCGGGGCAGATGGTGCTTCACCTTGTTGGATGACTGACTCAAACCATATCCTCCTTAAAAGATCCCGTTCATGGACGGGGCGGATGGGGATGACGATGCCAGTATAACCTCTTTTTGGGGAAAACACAATGGCGGCCTGGAGTGGGCACAGGCCCCCATTGGGCGGAACGCCTGTGGGGGACGGCGGATGTGGACGGTTTTTGTGCCGTTTTTAGGGGAAACAGGGTTGCAATAGGGGATAAGAGAGGTTAAAATAAATAATCAGCCTTTTCTGATACCGAATGGACCTTCGCAGACGGTATCCGGGGCCATGACCTTGAGACAGAAAGCGACGGTAGTTCGGCTATGAATCGTACTTTGGAGCATATCCTGCCCCGCGTCCAGAAGCCGGCGCGGTATACCGGCGGAGAATACAACGCGGTGGTCAAGGACCTGGACAAGGTGGACACCCGCGTGGCCCTCTGCTTCCCGGACACCTATGAGATCGGGATGTCCAATCTGGGCATCCGGATCCTGTACGGCGTGATGAACGAGATGGATGGCGTCTGGTGCGAACGGGTCTTCGCTCCCTGGGGCGATATGGAGGACGAGATGCGCCGGGAGGGGCTGTCTCTCTATGGACTGGAGAGCGGCGATCCCATCGCTGACTTCGACATCATCGGCTTCTCTCTGGGCTATGAGATGGCCTACACCAATGTGCTCAACATGCTGGATCTGGCTGGTCTGCCCCTGCGGAGCGCCGACCGGGACGAGTTCGCCCCTCTGATCATCGCTGGCGGCACCTGCGCCTTCAACTCCGAACCGCTGGCCCCGTTCATCGATATCTTTTCTCTGGGCGAGGGCGAGGACGTGACTGTGGAGCTGATCCAGCTCTACCGGAAGGCCCGGGAGGAGTGCTGGACGAAGGAAGAACTCCTCCGCGCCGCCGCCAAGATCCCCGGCCTGTATGTGCCCTCCCTCTATGATGTGTCTTATAAAGAGGATGGCACTATCGCCGCCATCGAGCCGGCAGAGGGCGTACCTCCGGTGGTGACCAAGCGGATCGTGCAGGACCTGAACAAGTCCTATTTCCCGGTCAAGACCATCGTGCCCTCTACGGAGATCGTCCATGACCGGGTGATGCTGGAGGTGTTCCGGGGCTGTATCCGGGGCTGCCGCTTCTGCCAGGCGGGCTATGCCTACCGCCCGGTGCGGCCCAAGGACCCGGAACTGCTGATCCGGCAGGGCATCGAGTCCTGCAAGGCTTCCGGCTATCAGGAGATGACCCTGTCCTCTCTGTCCACCAGCGACTACCGCCGCCTGCTGGAGCTGTGCGATGGGCTCCAGGAGTGGTGCGACCCCCACGGGGTGAACATCTCTCTGCCCTCCCTGCGGGCGGACAACTTCTCCTGGGCCCTGATGGAGCGGCTCCAGCACGGCCGCCGGAGCGGCCTGACCTTCGCCCCCGAGGCGGGCACCCAGCGCCTGCGGGACGTGATCAACAAGAACGTGACCGAGGAGGATATCCTCAATTTCTGCCGCACGGCCTTCGCCGGAGGCTGGTCCACAGTGAAGCTCTACTTCATGCTGGGCCTGCCCACGGAGACCGATGAGGACGTGCTGGGCATCGCCGACCTGGCCGAGAAGGTCTACCAGACCTGGCGGGAGGTCACGCCCAACCGGAGCCGGGGCGTGAAGATCACCGTGTCCACGGCCTTCTTCGTCCCCAAGCCCCACACGGCCTTCCAGTGGGAGCCCCAGATCAGCCGGGAGGAGTACGAGCGCCGGGTGAAGCTCCTGCGGGAGCATATGAAGGGCCGCTCCATCTCCTACCACTGGCACGACCCGGAGACCAGCGTGCTGGAGGCCGTCCTGGCCCGGGGCGACCGCCGTCTGGCAGATCTGCTGGAGACGGTATGGCGCAAGGGCGCCAAATTCGACACTTGGGATGAGTACTTCGACTACGACCGCTGGATGGAGGCCTTCGCCGACTGCGGCATCGATCCGGCCTTCTACGCCAACCGGACCCGGGACAAGGACGAGATCCTGCCCTGGACCCCCACCTCTGTGGGCGTGAGCACCAAGTTCCTGTGGCGGGAGCGGGAGCAGGCCTACAAGGGCGTCATCACGCCGGACTGCCGGAAGCAGTGTACTGGATGCGGCGCCGACAAGCTCTACTGCGGTGAGTGCGATGCGGAGTGCTGATCCGGGCGCGCATGGAAATTTCGGAACTTAGGAACAAAGGAGCGGAGCGCCTATGACGACCCACAGGCTGGCCTTTTCCAAGCTGGATACGGCCCGATTCATCTCCCATCTGGATCTGATGCGGACCTTCCAGCGGGCATTCCTCCGGGCGGGTATCCCCATCAAGCATACCGAGGGCTTCAACCCCCATGCCTTCGTCTCCATCCCTCTGCCCCTGTCAGTGGGCTATTCCAGCACCTGCGAGGTGCTGGAGTGCCAGATCCTGGGGGAGGATCCGGATCTGGACGCGGTCCCGGAGCGGATGAACGCCGTCCTGCCCGCCGGGATCCGGGTGGAGCGTTGCTATGTGGCCGAGCGTCCGGTGAAGCAGATCGCCTATGTGAACTATATCGTCACGCTGGAATATGAGGGCGGCGCCCCCTTCGGCGCGGACACGGCCATCCAGGAGCTGCTGGCCCGGGAGAGCCTGATCATGCAGAAGCGGTCCAAGAAGGCCAAGAGCGGCTTCACTGAGGTAGACCTGATCCCACTGATCGCCAAGTCCACCGTGGAGGAGCGCCGGGACACCGTGACGCTGGATCTGGTGGTCCGGGCCAAAGACCCCGGCCTCAATCCGGAACTGATCCTGGCCGCCATCCGTCAGGAGTGTCCACAGGCGGCGCCCGACCTGACCATGTTCCACCGCCGGGCGGTGCTGGATCAGTCCATGGAGCCCTGGGAGTGATCTGGGGGACGTTCCACGCCCGTCATTGTGACATATGTGTGCTGTCACGGGACGAAGAGTGGACGCGGCGTATCGATACTGACCAAAGATCGAAAAAATAGGGGCCCGGCCGAAAAAAATATTTGACGATCGGGCCTTGACACGCTATAATATCTGCTGTGACATTGCGAGAGGTGTATCATGCGTCTGGATCTTCGAACCATCATCCATCGGCCGGGGGCCGAGTTGCCCTTCGAGCATACGCTGGACCTGTCCCAAGTGGACTTGTTCGAAGCCTGTCCATTCGCCCATCCGGTACACATCCACGGCATGGTCCGCAACCGGGCCGGCGCGCTGGAGCTCAAGGCGGTGGTGGATACGACGCTGGAGCTGGTCTGCGACCGGTGTCTCAAACCCTTCCGTCAGGAGATGGAGCTCCCGGTGGAGCACCTGCTGGCGGAGACGTTGGAACAGGAAGAGGATGACGATATCCTGCTTCTGGAGGACGGACAGCTGGATCTGGACGAGGTGTTCACCACTGACGTCATCCTGGCCATGGAGCCGAAGCATGTCTGTTCAGAGGACTGCAAGGGGCTGTGCCCCAAGTGCGGCGCCGACCTGAACGAAGGACCTTGCAGATGCAAGGCTGATGTAGATCCACGTTTGGCTGTGTTAGCACAGCTGTTGGATAAAGAGTCTGATGACTGAAGAATGTGCCCTGCCAGGGCATTGACCTAAGGAGGTGTCATAAATGGCAGTCCCTAAGAGTAAAGTGTCCAAGCAGCGCCGCAATAAGCGCCGCAGCTCCGTCTGGAAGCTGGAGACCCCCGGTATCACCACCTGCCCCAAGTGCGGTGCGTTCCGGCTCCCGCATCGGATGTGCAAGTCCTGCCTGAGCTACAACGGCCATGAGTTCGGCAAGCACGAGGCAGTGGCCGAGGCGAAGTAAATAGCCCGAAAAGAGGAGAGGGGAGCTATCCCCTCTTTCTTTTTGCCCGAAAGCATGGATCGGGGCTTGCGGCTTTTCCTGTCATGGATTAAAATAAAAGATGACTGACCGGTCTGGGACCGGCCGGAGCAAGGGGGAAGCTATGAGCCTGACGAAGATCCGGACCGTCGATCCCGGGAGTCCAGCCCAGCGGGCGGGCCTCCGGCCGGGAGAGACTGTGATCCAGGTCAACGGCCACACGATCGTGGACGTACTGGACTATAAATTCTATACCTACGACGCCAGGCTGGAGCTGGGCCTCCGGGACGGAGACGGCTCGGTCCGCACCGTGGTGCTGGAGAAGGCTGAGGGAGAGGATCTGGGCCTGAACTTCGAGACCTACCTTATGGACAAGGCCCGCTCCTGCGCCAACAACTGCGTGTTCTGCTTCGTGGACCAGATGCCGCCCGGGATGCGGGAGACCTTGTACTTCAAGGATGACGACGCACGGCTCTCCTTCCTGATGGGCAACTACATCACCCTGACGAACCTGTCGGAGCGGGAGATCCAGCGGATCATGGACCTGCGTGTCAGTCCTATCAACGTGTCGGTGCAGGCCACGGACCCGGAGGTCCGCCGGATGCTCCTGAAGAACCGGCGGGCGGGGGAGTGCCTGGACATCATGCGCCGCTTCGCCGCGGCGGGCATCACGATGAACTGTCAGGTGGTGGCCTGCCCCGGGCTCAACGACGGGCCGGTCCTCCAGCGGACCATGGAGGACTTGGCGGAGCTCTGGCCCGGCGTGAACAGCGTGGCCGTGGTGCCTGTGGGCCTGACCAAGTTCCGGGAGGGCCTGTGCCATCTGGAGAGCTATACGCCGGAGGGAGCCGCCGCCGTGATCGACCAGGTGGAGGCCTTCGCCGCCCGTTCCCTGCGGGAGCGGGGGACCCGGCTGGTCTGGTGCTCCGATGAGTTCTATCTGGAGGCCGACCGCCCCCAGCCGGAGGAGGAGACCTTCGAGGGCTTTGGTCAGCTGGAGAACGGCGTGGGGATGCTCCGTCTGCTGGAGTCGGAGTTCCACAGCGCCCTCCTCAGTGTGGAGGGAGACGAGGAGCCCACCTCCTTCACGATCGCCACCGGCGTGGCCGCCGCCCCCACCATCGCCAAGCTGGTGGAGGAGGCCAAGGCCAAATGCCCCGCGCTGAAGGGCGAGGTGGTGACGATCGCCAATCATTTCTTCGGCGAGACGATCACCGTGGCCGGCCTGATCACTGGCCGGGACCTGATCGATCAGCTCAGGGAGCGGGAGCTGGGGGAGCGTCTGCTGATCCCAGTGAACATGCTCCGCCACGAGGAGAACGTATTCCTGGACGACGTGACCATCGAGCAGGTGGAGGATGCCCTGGGCGTGACGCTGGTGCCTGTGGAGCAGGACGGCGGCGCTCTGCTGGACGCGCTCTTCGACGTGGACTGGGATGACGGCGGTACCGTGGAATGGGTCCCCTGCGGCGATGAGGATGACGAGGACGATGAGGACGAGGCGTGGGACGACGCCTATGAGGAATACGACGGCGAGGAGCGGGAAGAGCCCGCTCCTGCCGAGGAATACTACCGTTATAACCCGCCTCGCGGACGGGCGGAGAGAGAGGGAGAGTGAGTCGAGATGAAACCGTTAGTTGCCATCGTGGGCCGCCCCAATGTGGGCAAGTCCATGCTGTTCAATAAGCTCTGCGGCAAGCGGCTGTCGATCGTGGAGGATACCCCCGGCGTCACCCGGGACCGGCTCTACGCCGAGTGCGAGTGGCGGGACCGTACCTTCGATATCGTGGATACCGGCGGCATCGAGCCGGGCACCGACAGCCAGATCCTGACCTTCATGCGGGCTCAGGCTGAGATCGCGATCCAGAACGCCACGGTCATCGTTTTCGTGTGCGACATCAAGACCGGCCTCACCGCCTCGGACCATGAGGTGGCCAAGATGCTCCTGAAGTCCGGCAAGCCTGTGGTGCTGGCCGTGAACAAGATGGATCAGGTGGGCCGCACGAATCCGGATATCTATGAGTTCTACAACCTGGGTCTGGGCGATCCTATCCCGGTCTCCGCCGTCCACGGCCATGGCACCGGCGATCTGCTGGACGCCTGCTTCGACTACTTCCCCCCGGAGGAAGAGGAGGAGGCGGAGGACGATGTGGTCAAGGTGGCCATCATCGGCAAGCCCAACGTGGGCAAGTCCTCTCTGGTCAACCGGATCCTGGGGGAGGAGCGGGTCATCGTCTCCGATATGGCCGGCACCACCCGGGACGCGGTGGACAGCTATTTCGAGAACGAGAAGGGCAAGTACCTGCTGATCGACACCGCCGGCATGCGGAAGAAGTCCAAGGTGGACGACCCCATCGAGAAGTTCTCTGTCCTCCGGGCCACCATGGCCATCGAGCGGAGCGACGTGTGCCTGATCCTGATCGACGCCAACGAGGGCGTCACGGAACAGGACACCAAGGTGGCCGGTCTGGCCCACGAGGCGGGCAAGGCCTGCATCATCGTGGTCAACAAGTGGGACGCCGTGGAGAAGGACGATAAGACCATGGACCGGATGCGGGAGGAGGTCCGCCGGGACCTGGCCTATATGAGCTACGCCCCCATCCTGTTCATCTCCGCCCTCACCGGCCAGCGGGTGGGCCGCCTGTTCGAGCTGATCAACTATGTGAACGACCAGGCCGCCATGCGCATCACCACCGGCATGCTCAACACCCTCCTGGCCGACGCTACCGCCCGGGTCCAGCCCCCCAGCGACAAGGGTCGTCGGCTGAAGGTGTTCTATATGACTCAGGTGGGCGTGCGCCCGCCCCATTTCGTCTGCTTCTGCAACGACGCCAAGCTCTTCCACTTCTCCTATCAGCGGTATCTGGAAAATCAGATCCGCGCCACCTTTGGCCTGGAGGGTACACCGGTGAAGCTCACCATCCGGCAGAAGAGCGATAAGGAGGGATAAGGGTGAGTCCGGAATATTTGCCGCAGGTTGCGATCTTTGCCGTGGTGGGCGGGGGAGCGCTGGATTCCTTCCGCGCCTTCGTGAACGGCGGGCCGGACTGGGCGGTGATGTGCGCCGTGCCAAGTCCCCTTCTGCTGGCTGTGCTGGCGCTGATCACCGGGGCGGTCGCCTATTTTCTGGGCTGCTCCAACGGCGCGATCATTGTCTCCAAGTATATCCTGCGCAATGATATCCGCGATCACGGCAGCGGCAACGCGGGATTGACCAACTTCCACCGGGTCTTCGGCGGAAAGCTGACGCTGGTGGTCATTCTCTCCGATGTGGTAAAGGCGATCCTGGCGATCTCCTTTGCGCTTTTCGCGGTCTGGCTGGTGGGCTGGCCGGGGCTGAGTGCGCTGGCCAAGTACTGGGCGGGCCTGTGGTGCCTTCTGGGGCATATGTTCCCCTGCATGTTCGGCTTCCGGGGCGGGAAAGGCATCCTCTCCGGCGGCACGATCGCGATCATGATCGACTGGCGGGTGGCGCTGGTGGTCTGGGGCGGCTTCCTGATCCTGGTGGTGGTGACCCGATATGTGTCTCTGGGGTCCTGCTGGGCGGGGGCATCCTTCCCCTTCGTCACCTTCGCCGTCTACCGGGATCCGGTGCTGACGGTGCTGGCGGTGGCGATCGGGGGACTGATCCTGTGGAAGCACCGGGGCAACATCGGCCGTCTGCTCCACGGGACGGAGTCCAAATTCACCCTGCATAAAAAGAAAACGGAGGCCTGACGCCTGTGCGGACGGGTCTGACCGACGGATAATGGATAGAGGAGGCTATGACGATGAAGACAGCAGTCATGGGCAGCGGCGGCTGGGGCACGGCTCTGGCCCTGGACCTGCTGGAGAACGGACATGACGTGACCCTCTGGTCCTATCAGGAGGAGGAGTCTAAAGTCCTGCGGGAGACAGGGGAGAACCCCATGCTCAAGGGCGTCCCTCTGCCTGAAACATTGGCCCTGACCAGCGATCTCAGCTGCGTCAAGGGCTGCAAGGTGGTCGTCCTTGCCACACCGTCCTTCGCGGTGCGCTCCACCGCCCGGAGCCTGAAGGCAGTCCTGGACCCCGGCACGGTGGTGGTCTCAGTGTCCAAGGGCATCGAGAAGGACACCTCCCTCACTCTCACCGACGCGATCGGCGCGGAGTTGGGTCCGGACTACCCGGTGGTGGCCCTGTGCGGCCCCTCCCACGCGGAGGAGGTGGGACGGCGGATCCCCACGGCAGTCGTATCCGCCTCCAAGGACCAGAAGGCCGCGGAGATGGTCCAGGACCTGTTCATGAACGAGCGGTTCCGGGTGTACACATCCCCCGACATCGTGGGCGTGGAGCTGGGCGCCGCCCTCAAGAACATCATCGCCCTGTGCGCCGGGTGCTGTGACGGCATGGGCTTCGGCGACAACACGAAGGCCGCCCTCATGACCCGGGGCCTCACCGAGATCGCCCGGCTGGGCGTGGCCATGGGCGGCCGGAGAGAGACCTTCGCCGGCCTCACCGGCGTGGGCGACCTGATCGTCACCTGTACCTCTATGCACTCCCGGAACCGCCGCTGCGGCATCCTGATCGGTCAGGGCGTGCCAGTGCAGGAGGCCGTGAAGCAGATCGGCGCGGTGGTGGAGGGCTACTATGCCACCGCCACCGGAAAGGCGCTGGCCGAAAAGATGGGGGTGGAGATGCCCATCACCGAGGCGGCCTATGCCGTCCTGTACGAGGGCAAGGACCCGAGGAAGGTCCTCACCGAGCTGATGACCCGGGCCAAGAAGCATGAGATCGAGGACAGCTGGCTTTGAGCCAAGGCAGTCCCGCGCAGCAAGGCGGCGCTCCGAACGGGGCGCCGCCTTCGTCTATTTTGTCGTATGGACATCAGCATAGTACCGTGTTAAACTATAAGAAATTCGACATGAGATCCAAAGGAAAGTACGGGAAAGGAACGAGAAGTGGATAAAAGCGGAATGGTAAAGCGGTATTTATGTTTTCTGGTGGGCGTACTGATCAACTCCTTCGGCATCGGCTTCATCACCAAGGCGGCGCTGGGGACCTCGCCGATCTCCAGTCTGCCCTGCGTACTGAGCCTGCGCTTCACGCCGACTCTGGGGGAATTCACCTTCGTGATGAACACCGGGTTCATCCTGGCCCAGATCGTGCTCCTGCGGCGGGAATTCCAGAAGATCCAGATCCTGCAGATCTTGGTGAACGTGGTGTTCAGCGGCTTCATCGACGTGAGCATGTCTTTGCTGACGGCCCTGGACTTCCAGCCTCAGGGCTATGCCATGGAGCTGATCTCCCTGCTGGCGGGGTGCGCCATCCTGGCTCTGGGCATCTATGTGGAGGTCTCGGCCAAGGTGCTGATGGTCCCCGGCGAGGGCATCGTGGACGCGATCGCCAAGGTCAGCGGGAAAGAGTTCGGGTCGGTGAAGGTCTGCTTCGACGTCACCCTCATGGGCACCGCCACGGTGCTGTCTCTGGTGTTCTTCCATGGGCTCCAGGGCGTCCGGGAGGGGACGGTCATCTCCGCTGTGCTGGTGGGGCTGATCGTGAAGCTTTATCACCGGATCCTGCCCGGCATCGCCAAGATCGGCACGCCGGAAGCGGCCTGAGGGGAGGAACATCATGGGACTGGTCGGACGTGCGGTGGAGCAGATGATCCATTTCTATCGGGGAGACGGCTCTGATATCGCGCATTTTTTGAAGGTATACGCCCTGGCCCAGACCATCGGCCGGGGAGAGGGACTGGAGTCCGCCCTCCAGGAGACGCTGGAGCTGGCGGCAGTGGTCCATGACATCGCCTGTCCCGCCTGCCGGGAGAAGTACGGCGACACTGACGGCAAACATCAGGAGCGGGAGAGCCCCGCCATCGTGGAGCCCTTCCTGCGGGAGCTGGGCGTGCCGGAGGCGCAGGTCCGGCGGATCTCCTGGCTGACGGCCCATCACCACACCTACACCGGAGTGGACGGTCTGGACCATCGGATCTTGCTGGAAGCCGACTTTTTGGTGAACAGTGAGGAGAAGGGCCTGTCCCGGGCGGCCAGCGAGGCGGCGGAGGGACAGATCTTCCGCACGGAGACCGGGAAGCGTCTCCTGCGGTCCATGTTCCCGCGGGACGACTGAACGAGGAGCGGCCATAGGAAAAAAGCCCGTGGAGCCGGATGGCTCCACGGGCTTTCGTATTTCAGTGGGAGTAGACGTACTTACTTGTTGCGGTAAGCGATCTCGTGGCGCTTGGGACCGGTGGAGACGATGGTGATGGGGTAGCCGATGTGCTTTTCCAGGAACTCCACATAGTCCTTGGCGGCCTGGGGGAACTGCTCATAGTCGGTGACGCCGCGCATATCGCACTTCCAGCCGGGCAGGGTCTCGAACACGGGCTTGGCCTTCTCCAGCAGGGCGGGGACGGGGAACTCGGTGGTGACCTTGCCGTCGATCTCATAGCCGGTGCAGACCTTGATCTCATCCAGATAGCCCAGGCAGTCGATGGCGGTCAGGACCACCTGCGTGGCGCCCTGGACCATGCAGCCATATTTGGTGGCCACTGTGTCGAACCAGCCCACACGGCGGGGACGACCGGTGGTCGCGCCGTACTCGCCGGCGTCACCGCCGCGATGGCGCAGCTCCTCGGCCTCGTCACCGAACAGTTCGCTGACGAAAGCGCCGGCGCCCACGGAGGAGGAGTAGGCCTTGGTGACCACCACTACGTCCTTAAAGGCCGTAGGAGGCACACCGCCGCCCACCGTGCCGAAGCCGGCCAGAGTGTGGGAAGAGGTGGTCATGGGACAAATGCCCAGATTGGGGTCCTTCATGGAGCCGAGCTGGCCCTCCAGCAGGACCTCCTTGCCCTCGGCCAGGGCCTTGTGGACGAAGGCTACACCGTCGCCCATGAAGGGATGCAGGGCCTCGCGGTAGCCCATCAGCTCGTCGAACAGAGCCTTGGGATCCAGCAGAGGTTTATGATAGAGGTGTTCCATGAGCACGTTCTTCAAGGTGCAGATATGCTCCAGACGCTCCTTCAGACGGTCCTCGTCATACAGGTCGGCCACTTGGATGCCGATCTTGGCGTACTTGTCGGAGTAGAAGGGGGCGATGCCGGACTTGGTGGAGCCGAAGGCTTTGCCGGCCAGGCGCTCTTCCTCGTAGGTATCCAGCAGGATGTGGTAGGACATGAGCAGCTGGGTCCGCTGATCCACGATGATGTGGGGCGCGGGCACGCCGCCGTCCTCCAGGCTCTTGAGTTCCTTCAGGAAAGCGGGCACGTTCAGGGCCACGCCGTTTCCGATGATGTTGGTGGTGTGGGGGTAAAAGACGCCGGAGGGGAGCTGATGCAGGGCGAACTTACCGTAATCGCAGATGATGGTGTGTCCGGCATTGGCGCCGCCCTGGAAGCGGATGACCACATCGGACTGCTCCGCGAAGAGGTCGGTGATCTTGCCCTTGCCTTCGTCGCCCCAGTTGGCGCCGACGATCGCTTTGACCATAATGAGCCTCCTGCCGCGGGGATTCGCGCATTGGCCTTTTCCCGCGCGCAAACATGTCTCGCCGGGGGAGCCCGCATGGCTCCTCCCGCGGAACGGACTTATTATATCCCTTCTTTTTGGAGTTGACAAGGCGGAAAATGGGAAAATTTGAACGAAACAGGCATTTTCACAGAAGAAATATCAGAATGCTCCGTCTAAATAGACAAAGACCGCGCTTGGGATCGGCGGTCGGATATGGTATGATGAGGACGAAAGACATCAAAGGGAGGTGCGGCATTGTACATACTGTTGGCGGTCCTGTTCTTTCCTGTCTATGTGCTCTACCTATGTATGAAGAAAAATAAATGATCTCCCCAAGGCGGGAGGAACGGTCGGAGGGTCATCCTGAAGAGGATGGCCCTTCTCCGTTCAAAGGGAGCGGTATGGTCCGCAGGACAGGTCCCGGGGCCAGCAGGCCCGCCGGGACCCAGAGCATGAGGCCCTCCGGCCCCAGAGAGGGCTGGCTCTCCCGCAGGGCCCGGCGGAGAGCGGCAGGAGAGAGCTCCTCAGCCCCGTCCCTCAGCGCCTCCAGCAGGAGCCTCCGTCCAATCTTCCGCGGGAAGAGCTGGAGGGGAGACACTGTGGAACCGTCGGACAGGCGCCACAGGTCCCCGAAGCGGCCGGTGTGGACAGAGCCGCCCCGGTCCTCCACGACGGTCCAGGTGAGGCTCAGGATACCGTCTGCCTCCCAGTGTCCCAGAAGAGAGATCTGGGCGGACCAGGGACGGAAGGGACGCCCCTCGTCTCGGGCCTGGTCCGCGGCGGCTCCGGCGGCCTCCAGGAGCGGCCCAGACCACCGGGCCCGCCAGAGGGCGGACAGGCGCTCATACCACCGGTCGATCCGGCGGATGCCCCGCCCCTGGCTGGGGAGAGCGGGAAGGACACAGCAGACCGAGAGGACCGGCTGGCCCTCCTTCCGATAGGCGCGGGCGAAGCGCCGGGACCGGACCGGCGTGGGGGCGGGATGGATCGGCTGGACAGACATGGCGGGACTCCTCCTTCCGGATCGGGCGGGACGATCTGGGCCAGCCTATGCGGGGCGGGCAGGACGGGTGCGGCTGTTGAGTGGGCAAAATGTGAAAAAGACCTGTTTACTTTGTGGATTTAGTTTGATAAAATAGAGGTAGCGTCTCCTGTCCGTCGAGCAGAGACAGAGGGACGACGATCGAACGGGAGGGAACCGTTTTGGCAAAGATCATCAAGAAGGAGCAGAGCGACCTGCTCTATGAGACTATCCTTTCCCTGAGGGATCTGGATGAGTGCAAAAAATTCTTCTCTGACCTGTGTACCGTGGCGGAGCTCCGCTCCATGGAACAGCGCTTCGAGGTGGCGCTGCTCCTCAGCGACGGCATGATCTACAACGATATCCTGGAGCGCACCGGCGCCAGCAGTGCTACCATCAGCCGGGTGAACCGCTCTCTGCAGTACGGGGCCAATGGTTATCAGACCGTCCTGCCCCGGGTCAAGGAGAAGCTGAAGGCCGATGGCAAGCTATGAATTCCTGGCCGGGTGCTATGATGAGCTGACCCGGGACGTGGGCTATCAGAAGTGGGCAGACTATCTGGAGCGGCACTTCGCCCGGTCGAAGCTGCCCATCCACACGGTGCTGGATCTGGCCTGCGGCACCGGGAGCCTCACCTGGGAGCTGGCCCGCCGGGGCTATGAGACGATCGGCGCGGACCGGTCTGAGGAGATGCTGGCTCAGGCCAACGAGAAGGGGCTGGAGCTGGGGCTCGACGTGCCGGAGAAGCCGATCTTCCTCCACCAGTCCATGGACGAGCTGGACCTCTACGGCACCATCGACGCCTGCGTCTGCTGTCTGGACAGCGTGAACTATGTGACCCGACCTGCTGTGCTGGCCAGGGCGTTCCAGCGGGTCCACCTCTTCCTCATGCCTGGCGGGCTCTTCCTCTTCGACATCAACACGCCGGAGAAGCTCCAGGCCCTGGATGGACAGGTGTTCCTGGATGAGACGGAGGACACCTACTGTGTCTGGCGGGCGGAGTATTCCAAGCGCCGCCGGATCTGCTCTTACGCCATGGATATCTTCCGCCGGACGGAAGAAGGGCTGTGGGAGCGGGGCGAGGAGTTCCACGAAGAGTACGCCTATGAGCCGGACGAGCTGGAGGAGATGCTCCGGCAGGCCGGCTTCGTCTCGATCCGCCGCTGCGGCGAGCGGGTCATGCGCGCCCCAAGAGCGGGGGAACAGCGGATCTTTTTTATCGCACGAAAGGGAACATGAGATATGTCAGATCAGATCGTAAGAGTGCTGGCCAAGGACGCGCCGGTGAAGGCCAGCGCCATCTCCGCCCGGGACATGGTGGAGCGGGCACGGCAGATCCACAAGACGCTGCCCGTGGCCACCGCCGCGCTGGGCCGAGCCCTGATGGGATGCTCCATGATGGGCGATCAGCTCAAGGAGGAGGACGGCTCCGTCACCCTCCAGATCAAGGGCGGCGGTCCTCTGGGTTCCATCACCGTCACCTCTGACAGCTCCGGCAATGTCCGGGGCTATGTGCAGAACGGTGAGGTGGAGCTGGTGGAGAAGGCTCCCGGCAAGCTGGATGTAGGCCAGGCCGTGGGCACCGACGGCACCCTGACCGTCATCAAGGACATCGGTCTGAAGGAGCCCTATGTGGGCAGCATCGGCCTGCTGTCCGGCGAGATTGCCGACGATATCACCGCCTACTTCGCGGAGAGCGAGCAGATCCCCTCGGCCTGCGCGCTGGGCGTGCTGGTGGACAAGGACCAGAGCACCCTCTGTGCCGGCGGCTATCTGATCCAGCTCCTGCCCGGTGCGGACGACCGTGTGATCGACAAGATCGAGCAGGGCGTCCACCGGGTGGGTCCTGTGACCAATGCGCTGAAGGAGGGCATCTCTGCTCTGGAGCTGGTGCGCCGGGTCCTCAGCGACTTCGAACTGGAGGTGGTGGAGGAGTCTCCGGTAGAGTACCGGTGCTACTGCAGCCGGGACCGGGTGACCCGCGCCCTCATCAGCATGGGACGGGAGGAGCTGTCCTCCCTGATCGAAGAGCAGGGCGAGGCCGAGCTGACCTGCCAGTTCTGTGATAAGGTCTATCACTACTCAAAAGAGGAGCTGGAGCAGCTCCTGGCGGATATGAAAAAATGACCGTTCCCCCGGCCGGAGGGAGCCTCCCCTCCGGCCGGAGAAAAAAGAATGAGAAAAATCGAATTTGTGGTTGACAACAGAGCGATGGCTTGTTATAATAACATCCGTCGCGTGAGACACGGCACGAGAGTGTCTCAGGCTCGGACGAACTGGGAGCATAGCTCAGCTGGTAGAGCGCATGCCTTACAAGCATGATGTCACAGGTTCGAGCCCTGTTGTTCCCACCACATATGGCGTGGTAGTTCAGTTGGTTAGAACGCCGGCCTGTCACGCCGGAGGTCGAGGGTTCAAGTCCCTTCCGCGTCGCCATATGCCTCTGTAGCTCAGTTGGTAGAGCAGGGGATTGAAAATCCCCGTGTCGCTGGTTCGATTCCGGCCGGAGGCACCAAAGCCTCTGAGATGCGTACGCATCTCAGAGGTGTCCCTCGGGGCATCTGCATCCGATGCAGGTGTAGCTCATCTGGTAGAGCGCCACCTTGCCAAGGTGGAGGTAGCGAGTTCGAGCCTCGTCACCTGCTCCAAACAAAAGAGGATAGGTCTCCTGTCCTCCATATGGCGCCATAGCCAAGCGGTAAGGCAGAGCTCTGCAAAAGCTTTATCCCCAGTTCGATTCTGGGTGGCGCCTCCAAAAGCCCCGTATCATCATACGGGGCTTTGTTCTATATCTGTACAAAAGCAGGACGATCCCGGATGGGACGATAGAGGATAAGGAGGCGGCAGCAGTGAGGGACAGACAGAGACAGGCCGTGATCGCGGCGGTGCTGGTCTTGGGCCTGACGGCCTGCGGCGGAGAGACGGCGGACAGCGGGACGAGCGGAGGGAGTCTCCCGGCCCCCATGGGGACGGGTGAGCCTGCCGTCGAGACGCAGGCCCATCAGACGGCGGACACGACGGAGCTGACGGCGGTCCGGGCCAGGCTCCGGTCGGAGGGGAGCGTACTGGGCGCGGCCTATCTGGACTATGCCGGCGGCACAGAGCCGGAGGAGGACGGAACGGACTGGCTCCGGGGATCGCCGTACCTCATGGATATGCCGTTCCTGACGGACTGTCCCGTCGTGGAGGGGGAGGGGAGCGAATGGTATGCCCTCATCCCGACCGGGGCGGAAGACTGCATCCGGATCTGGCGGGCGGACCTGGCGGAAGACGGCACCATCCACCCGGCGGAGGATGTCCCATCCTATGAGGGCGGTCCCGGGGAGCCGGTGCTCCTCCGGTGCAACGTCAGCGACCTCTGGTCCAACGTCCTGATCGAGACTGCGGGACAGACCTTCCAGCCCTTCCTGTCTCTGAAGGACGGGCGGCTGGACATGGGACCGGAGGTCTGCGACCTGACCCGGTATGAGGACGGTCCTGACGGAGGAACAGCCGGATGAGGATGAAAAAAGACCGTGAAGCGATACTTCACGGTCTTTTTTTGGTGGACCTGATCGGATTCGAACCGACGACCCCTACAATGCGAATGTAGTGCGCTCCCAAACGGTGCAGTTCTATGCGCCACAAACCACACAGGAAACTGCCGACAATAATCAGATATTGTCGGAAAAAAGCGAAAAAAATATATGGCCTTGTTCAATTCTTCACGGTACAAGCCAAGAAGCAAGCATCCTGCGATAACCAAGCTATTTTTCCCTATTATACCCCGCCTATCTGTGAGATGTCAACACAATGGAGGAGATACAGTTCGCATCGGGGCAAAGGAATGTTGAAAAATGAAGATTTCGGACGATATGTTCGCATCCAAAAGCACGCTCGGCAGAGTGTGCTTTTTTATTATCATAGGAGGTAATCGTGTGTGAGTATTTCAACTGCATTCGACTATTATTACGGCGATGAAAGCAGCCAATTTTCTTTTTACCGCATTCCCCGCCAGCTTGTCACAGGACAGCAATTCAAGAAAATCTCCACGGACGCAAAGCTGCTGTACGGCCTCCTGCTTGACCGGATGGGCTTGTCTGCACGGAATAGCTGGTATGATGACGCCGGGCGTGTCTACATATTTTACACGCTGGACGAAATTCAGGAGGACTTGAACTGCGGACATGAAAAAGCCGTCAAGCTTCTATCCGAGTTGGACACAGATAAGGGCTGCGGGCTGATCGAACGCATGAAGCAGGGGCAGGGCAAGCCGACCAAAATCTATGTCAAGCGCTTCACCACTCGCCAAGTGACCGCTGAAACCATTGTGCCGCAAGAGGTTCCAAGACTTCCGAAAATCGGAAGTCAAGAAGTCGAAAAATCGGAAGTCAAGAGTTCCGAAAAGCCGAAGTCAAGACTTCCGATTATCAGAAGTGCAGACTTCGGAAAATCGGACGGTAATTATATTAAATCTAATCAAACTGATTTTAGCTATACTGATCCATCTATCCATCCATCACCTTCCACCGATGAGCAGAGATGGATGGATAGAAGCGAATACTTGAAAGAAATCAAAGAGAATATTGAGTACCCATTCCTTTGCCAGCAGTTCAACCGCGACGATGTGGACGAAGTGGTCGGGCTGATGGCGGATGTGATGTGTTCCACCCAGCAAACGATTCGGATCGGCGGCAATGACATCCCGCTGACGCAGGTGCAGGCCCGTTTCTATCGGCTGGACTACTCCATGATGGTCTATGTCTTTGAGAGCCTGCACCGAAATACCACCAAAGTCCGCAACATCCGTGCTTATCTGCTGACTACGCTGTTCAATGCACCGTTGACGATGAATAACTACTATCAGGCCGAAGTCCAACACGACTTCGGCCTTTGATTTTGGTTGAAAATGTGGCTCAAATTGAGACACATTTTTCGACATAAATCTTGAATACGGAGGTAAACCAATGTCCAACGAAAAGAAAAACCCGCTGATCGGCGCGTTTCGGGCACCGCCCGTAGGAACGCCGCCTTCCCCCACACAGCCCGCAAAGCAGCCAGAGACGCCCAAGAATGTCAAAGCACCTGCGACTCCGCTTTCTGCCCCCATCCTCACCAAGCTGGAGGAGAGCAAGAAAACCGTTGAGCCTGCCAAGGACGATAAGGCGGTCAAGGACGGCAAGCCCGCCGTAGCTGCGCCTGCACCCACCAAGCCGGAGGAGAGCAAGAAACCCGCTGAACCCGCCAAGGACGATAAGACCGTCAAGGACAGCAAGCCTGCCGCAGCTGCGCCCACTCCCACCAAGCCGGAGGAGGGCAAGAAACCTGCCGAGCCTGCCAAGGACGATAAGGCGGTCAAGGATGGTAAGCCCGCCGCAACTACGCCTGCTCCCACCAAGCCGGAAGAGGCAAAGAAGCCCGCTGAACCCGCCAAGGACGATAAGGCGGCCAAAGACGGCAAGCCTGCTGCGGCTGCGCCCGCACTCACCAAGCCGGAGGATGGCAAGAAACCCACAGAACCCGCCAAGGACGATAAGACCGTCAAGGACAGCAAGACTGCCGCAGCCGCACCTGCTCCCACCAAACCGGAAGAGGGCAAGAAAACTATCGAGCCTGCCAAGGTGGATGCGGTCAAAAAGCCGGTGGGACAGGAAACGCCCACTGCATCAGCTACCCGCACTGCGGACGGCCCGAAAGGTTCTGCCGTGACCAAGGTATTTGAGGATCGTCTGGACGCACCTACCGAAGCTGACCTTTTTAAGCTGCCTACCCCCGGTGAGGGCGAGATTTACAGCATGGCAATCCATTCGGCCTATCTGAAGGACTTTCTGGATCACCCGTTCACGGTAAACCGCGAGACGCAGGATTACAAAGACCTGTTTGAGTCCATCAAGAATTACGGCATCCGTGAGCCGGTCCTCTGCCGTCCCGGACGCAACGGTGGACTGGAGATCATCTCCGGCCACCGCCGACATGACATTGGCGCACAGCTGAACTACCCCATTCCCGTTCTCATCGAGCGTGTGGACGAGGATGACGCGCAGATTCAGTGCGTAGACGGCAACCTCCACCGCAAGGATATTCCGCTTTCGGAACTGGCCCGTGCCGCACAGATGAAGATGGACGCTTTGAAGCGCAAGGCAGGGCGGCGCTCCAAGGCAGACATTCTGGCCGGAAAAGAGCCGATGAAGCGGAGCGATGAGCAGGTCGGTGAAGATCTGGGTATGAGCCGTGCCAGCGTACAGCGATTGATGCGCGTCAATCAGCTGGAGGAGCCGCTGAAAAAGATGGTGGACAAGAAGGAATTGCCGCTGGCCACCGCCGAGCAGATTTCTCACATGAAGCCCGCCGAACAGAAAACGCTGGCTGACGCCATCGAAAAAGAGGGCGGCAAAGTCCCCTCCAAGACGGAAGCGGTCAAGCTCAAGGAAGAGAGCCGCGCCGGTACGCTGACCCCGCAGAAGATCGAGAAGTCGGTAGCGCCCACGAAGCGGGAGATCGACCCTCCGCTGAAGGTCACTTTTCAGGACGATGAACTGCGCCCCTACTTCCCAGAGAAGGGAACGACAGTTGCTACCGTCAAACGCACGATGTTTGAGGCGATGGATCTCCGCAAAAGGTCGCTTGAACGGCAAAAAGCAAAAACGCAGGCAGAAAATGACGGCAAAAAACGGTCTGAACCGGCGAGGTGATGGAGTATGACTGTCGTAATCGTTAAGCCGGGATATGCCCCCTATGAGGCGGACATCAACGGCTTGGATGAGATGCAGAAAGTCGTAGGGGGAATGATTCAAGCCATTTACCCCTTTGAGGATAACGCCGCAGTCGTTTGTAATGACGAGGGACTGTTCTTGGACTTGCCCTTCAACCGCAGTGTGTCTGGCGGATATGGCGGTGTGTTCGGGAACTTTTTTGTCTGTGGCTTAGGTGAGGAAGATTTCTGTTCCTTGACCCCGGAGCAGGTCAAGGTTTACAAGAAGGAGTTTCACAGTGCGGAAATTCTGATCGGAGCGAAGGGTAACACCCCCATTACGCTGAAGGTGCAGCCCAAGGCAGCAGGCGGCTCCGGCCGTGAGAAAGGCCGGGATACGCCACCCGGCCGGGAGTAAAGTACGATGCAAGAACAGCTTTCCGCAAGTGAGCGACTGAAGGCACTGACTGACCAGCTGGAGCAGGGCGTTTCGGATATTTTCCAAAGCGGCCAATATGCGGCATACCTCACGGCCATGTCGAAGTTCCATCATTACAGTTTTGGCAACGCCATGCTGATTTTCATGCAGTGTCCGAATGCTTCTCATGTTGCAGGTTATCACGATTGGAAAAGAAAATTTGGCCGACAGGTCAAGCGGGGCGAGCATGGTATCACCATACTCGCCCCCTGCCCTTACCGCAGACGGGAGGAAGTGGAGGAAACGGCCCCAGACGGCTCCACAGCCACGACCATCCAACTGGTGCAGCGCGTAGGTTTTCGGACAGTCACCGTGTTCGATGTGAGCCAGACCGAGGGGAAGCCGCTGCCGGAGCTTGTTCACAAGCTGACCGGAGGTGTGGTGGACTACGAACGCATAACCGAGGCGATCAGTCACCTCTCACCCTATCCCATCAGCATTGAAGCCTTTCCCGGCGCTGCCTATGGCTGCTGCAATTTCGTAGAGCAGCGCATTTTGGTGCAGCCGGATATGAGCCAGGTGCAGACCATCAAGACCATGATCCATGAGGTGAGCCATGCGAAACTCCATGCGCTGAAAGAAGACGCTGTTTCCGGAGAAAACCGGAGTGAGCAGCGTTCCTCCCGCGAGGTGGAGGCTGAAAGCGTAGCTTATGTGGTCTGCCAGCATTTCGGCATCGACACTTCCGACTATTCATTTGGGTATGTAGCCGGTTGGAGCCGAGGAAAAGACTTGTCCCAACTGAAAACATCGTTGGAGCGGATACGGGACACCGCTGCGGAATTGATCGATAGCATCGACCCGCCCAAAGAGTTGTCACCGCCAGTACAGGAAAAACCGGCACAGAAACGGAGGAATGCCCGTGGGAAAAGAAATCAGCCTGATCGCCTTTCTCGATGAAGTCGTGTACCGGAACACGCAGCACTATAAGAGCGATTTTGAACTGGACGCGCAAAAGCTGAGGGATGCGCTGGACAGCCCCAATCAGGATGAGCGCGTTTTCTACTTCATGTCCCGTCCAAACGGAACATGGTGTGTGCTGGAACGGGACGCTTTTCTTCGGGAGAGCGATGGCTACAAGATATGGACACATTATGCAAATATGCCTGCTGGTATCGAAGCCTACCGCATTGTCATTACCGGGCAGTGCGGAACAGCTCCTATGGGCTATGTGGTGAAGCTGAACTACCGGGAGCAGGTGCAGCGTGTCATCAAAGCCGCCCTCCCCATTGAGGATGTGGAATTGTCCTTCTATTCCGGTGAGAAAGTCAGGATACCGCTGGAGCAATACCGCAGACATCGGGAAGAAATCTTCTTTGAGTACGGCGCGATCCAGAATTTCCGCAACTGCCCGCAAAATGAAGCGGAGTTGTACCGTATCATCTCGATGGAACACCGTTTGCAAAAAGGCTGGCGGCCCAAAGTAAAAAAGAGGCCGGAGACTCCGGCCAGATAGGAGAGATACCACCCATGTCTGAGAAAGATAGCCGGGATAGCTTTTACTTTTTGAATGCTTATCAGGACGGCATAACGCCGGGGCAGAAAATCACGATCCAGCACAATGTCTCCTACAATGACTGGCGTGCTGCTCCGCACCTTGCCCCGCTGGTAAAGCTGACGGATGCGGAGATCAATCAGCGGAAAGAGGCCAGTATCACGCTGGAAAAGGAACTCTATGCCAAGCTGAAGCAAATCGCGTCAGAATGGGATGAGCAGGCGGCACATACAATGCTGCTGGAGCGTGCGCTGGAATATGTGCATACCCCGGAGGTAGAGCATACCGCCAATGAGTGGAAAGAGCGCGAGAACGGCGTGTGGGAGATCAGCAACCGCACCTACAAAATGCGTTATCAAATTACTTATGCAAAGGCCACCGATATTTATCTCGTCAGCTGGGGGATCATCTATAACGCACCCAAGCAGCCAAACTCCAAGTACGCAAATTACTGGGGCGACAGCATCTATGTTGCAAGACAGGATAAGAAAAAATATCCCAGCATGGAAGCGGCACAGAATTATATCCAAGGCCGGTTTGACCTGTATTCGCACCTGTTCCGGGAATTGTCTCCCCCTGTCCCCAACGAGTGCAAACGGATGTTCAGCATCAATGGCTGCCTGGCTCCCGGCTATACGCTGGCGCCGCCGGACAAGGAAGAACCCGACAAGCAGGCGGTGGACGATCTGCTGGCCTGTCTGGATGACAGCGATACCGCTGCACCGTCTGAAATACAGAAAGCCCCGGACAAGCCTGTTGAAAAAAACTCCAACGGAAAGAGTAAAGGCACTGTCAAAAAGAAGCACACCCCGACACGGTAGGGCAGCGGCGCTCTGCGTCGCTGTCCCAGCCAGCATGGAATTTTGACATCAAAATTCCGCCGGTTAAGGGCGCACCCCTAAAACCCCACGCTATGAAAGTCGAAATGCGTCTCGAATTGAGACGCATTACTTTTTGAAGAAACGGAGTGATGCCGATGCAGCCGGACTACTCGCCGTGGGGCGAGATACAAGCCCTTGACACGATCTATCCCGGCATCCATCTTATCACAGCTCCCGGACACGGCGGTATCGCCGTGGAATGGCCCGCCTATCTTGAATTGTCCGGCGCCGCACGCAAATGCGGCTTTCGTGAAAACGGCTGCCTTTGGTTTGAAGAGGATTGCTGTGAACAGGTGGTGCTTCGGGAACTCATTGACCGTGGAATGTGGACGCCTCCCAGCAGGATCACAGACCCCGCAAAATTTGAACAGGAAATTGACCGCGTTATTCGGATGTACCACCCGGACTACTGGGCGGAACGGGAAGCAGGCCATACCGTTCCCAAATTCACAAAAGCGGCCAAGAGAAGAAAAACGGAGCCTGCCCGCTGAGAGGAGGAGCAAATGAAGCCGTATAAGACGATGACTCTGCGGCTCAATGCCACCGAGTACGCCCATCTGTGCCGACAGGCGGAAGTGACCGGCTTGAAGAAGGAGCCGCTGGTGCGGCAGCTCATCATGGGCGTAAATCTGCGCCCCCGTCCGCCCGACGCCTATGCAGACCTGCTCCGTGCTTTGTCTGCCATCGGCAACAACATCAATCAGCTGGCCCATCAAGCCAACGCACGGGGCGCGGCCACCGGCGATGAGATCACAGAGGCTCTGCTGTTGGTGCATCAGACGGCACGGCTTGTTCGGGAGCGGCTCTGAATGGCTTATACAAAACTCATCGTCATTCATAGTCGGCTGGACAGGTGTTTGGACTATACGCAGGATGAAGAAAAGACTTCTTTGGAAACGGTGCTGGACTACGCCATGAATCGGGACAAGACGGAACAGGACTGCTTTGAAACCGCTCTGAATTGCAGCCGGGAAACAGCCTATGCGGACATGATGGATACCAAGCGCCGCTGGGGAAAGGTCAGTCGCAAGCGTAAAGGGTATCATGTGATTCAGTCCTTTGCCCCCGGAGAGGTCACGCCGGAGCAGGCGCACGCCATCGGCGTAGAACTTGCACAGCGGCTTCTGGCAAACCGATATGAGGTAGTCGTTTCCACCCATCTGAACAAGGCGCATCTGCATTCCCATATCGTGTTCAACAGCGTGTCCTTTGTGGACGGCGCAATGTACCGTGACCGTATCAAAGACCTGCTGGGCGGTGCCGGAGAAGGTATCCGCGGAACATCGGACGCGATCTGTCTGGAGTATGGCCTGTCCATCATCGAACCCAGTGAGCCGAGCGTCAGCCGCGCCGAGTGGGAGGCGCAGCAAAGCGGAAAACCCAGCTTTCGCAGTACCGTCCGTGTGGACATCGACACCGCAATCGCCGGCGCCTACACCATGCGCTCGTTCTGGAGCGAACTGGCGCGGATGGGCTATCAGGTCAAGCGGTATCCCCAAGTGACCCATGCGGCAGTCAAGCCGCCGGGCGGTCAGCGATTTTTGCGGCTGGACAAGCTGGGAGACGGTTACAGCGAGGCGGAGATACTGATGCGGCTGACCGCCGGACGAACTGGGACTGCACCGCTCATCAGCGACCATACACCGATTTTGCCGCAGCGGTATGTTTCCCGTGGGCGGCGATACCGGGTTCGCGGCAAACTGCCGCAGGCTGGCCGACCCAAGGGCTTCCGTCTGCTCTATCTGAAATATCTGTATCTGCTGAGAAAGCCGACATCTCGGCACAAGGCCCCAGTCTCACGGGCGGAGGTCATCAAGTTTGACTGCTATCAGGAGCAATTCTACTACCTGCGGGAAAATCGCATCGACAGCGCAGAACAGTTGTCCATGCAGATGGATGCACTGCAAGCAGAGATAGACAATCTGACTGACCGCCGTGCATCTTTACCGTTTGCACCGACGGCTGCCGGAGGATGCGGCCTGCTCCGAGGAAATTGGCACGATTACCGCACAGCTGCGGATACTGCGCCGGGAGCTGAAGTTATGCGCTCGCATCGAAGGCGATATTCCAGCCGTGCAGGCACAAATCAAAATACAGGAAGAAAGGAGCCGCCATGAAAAAACTGATAAAAGCAGACCTGAGCCGCGTGCTGGAGTTGATCGTAGCTTACCAACCCGTTAATCGGGCCGCATTGACAGCAGCGGCGAAAAGCCTGTCACAAAGCCGATCCAACGACTACCTGTTTCTGGCACGGAAAGACCGCTTCTGTTTGATGGATCTGTCCGAGGTCTATGCAGACGGCAGCGACAGCAATTCTTTTCTCGCTGCACTGGAAACACAGACCTGCTGGCCGGTGCTGGCGATGTTGCTCCATGTGGAGTGCGTAGAATACGGTGCTTACCGTGGCAGCGTAATTCTGGCGGATTACTCCGATTTAGTTCGGGGTGTGGCGTTTGCCGCGGCGCTTCCCGATGCCCAGCGTGAAGCGCATATCCGCGAAATGGTACGCCGCTGTGTGCGCTATGCGTCGCAGTGTACCATGATGGAACTGATAACTTATCTGAAAACCGGGAGGTGCGATTAAATGGACACAAGCGGAGAAGCGGCTGATCTGGTGGTCAAGGAGAGCATCCAACTGACCGAGGCCAGTATCAAGCTGCTGGCGGCAGGGAGTAAAAATCTTGCCGCCTTTTTATATGCCCTTGCCAAAGATAATAAAAAGCTGGTCGGCAAAACCAGCATGAACCGTCTGCTGCGAGAGGGCAAGGAACTGAAAAGTTTTTGCATCAAGGAAGAAGATTTTGCGGAGTTCCGCAAGTATGCCCGGCCTAATGTCCTCTTTGCGGCCGTCCAGGACACCAAGGCGAATGACGGGCTGGTGGCGCTTGTCACCAATACGGACTTCGTGCCGCAGGTCAACCTGTTCATGCAGCGCCGGGGTTATCCCGCCCCGACAGAGGAGCAGGAGGAGCCTGCGGCAAAAAAAGACGCACCCCGCACTCAACAAAGGAACTCCTCACCAGAGCGCGGGAATGGCTCAACAGCATCGAGGACGAGCCAGACGATGAGGACTACTGACACGGCGGAGAAGATCAGCGATATTCCCACCGTAAAAGGCCGGTTGGCAGTCTTGCAGAAAACCGCAGAGGGGATGCGGGAGGGACGGTCTGCTCCGCAACGCTCCCATTCGTCCCCACAAAAATCAAGATAAATGGAGGAATCACCATGGCAAATCTGGAACAGATCGTAAGCAGGAAAACGGAGAACGACACCAAATGGAAAGAACAGCAGCAGGCAGAACGGGATAATACCACTGCCATGCAGGACGCAGGGGTGATGGAGATCACCACCAGTCCCGATGCTTATGCGCGGTATCTGGAGATGCAGGGAGACAACCCCGCATACAGCGCCGGAAATATCGCACTGGTTATGTTCAGCGACCCGGAGGCCACCGTGTTCGGCACCCGTGACCGCTGGAAAACGCTGAATCGCTCCGTCATGGACAGTGAGAAAAACAATGGCGTCAAAATCTTTGCCCGCTCTCCCATGGGGCGCGGCTATACGCTGGCTGATGCCTATGACATTCGCCAGACGCAGGGCCGTGAGCTTTCCCGCATCTCTCTGAAAAATGACAGCAAAGAGATGGAAACGGCGCTGACCACCGTTCTGAACTACGCTGTCGTGCCAGTGGTCATTGATAAGGAGCTGCCATCGCCTGCTTTCTACGATGAAACCAATCTGGAACTGGCGATCAACCCGGATTACCCCGACAACGAAGCCTTTGCCGCAATCGCCGCCGAGGTCGCGCACAGCCGCTTTCATGCCAAAGGTGCGAACAGAAGTTATGACCGCGGCGAGTGCGATCTGGACGCACAGAGTATTTCCTACATTCTGTGCCGCAGATATGGGATCGAACGCCCCATGCCGGATATGACGAATCTGGCCGGACTTTATGAAGGCTGGGAGCCGCAGGAACGGCGACAGGCGCTGGACACCATTCAGGACACCAGCAAACAGTTTGGCCGTTCCATCGAAAAAAATCTGGAGATGGGAAAGCAGCGCAGCCGCGCCCCGGTGCATCGTCCGACCCGATAACGTCCAGTGGTGGTGGGGGTGTTTCCCCTTCGGGGAGTATGAGCCGCCGCGCACCCCTGTCAAGGCCGCACGATTGCGCCAGCAATCGTGCGCGAGTCGGCCAGTGCGCCCACTGGCCGAGCCTTGACCGTGCTGCTCGTCAGCTCATTGGGTAATCAAGGGGAGAACACCCCAAAAGCCGCTGTCAGCGGCTTTTGCCATATTGGGAGCGCGGTGCGTCCAACCGAGCGCCTGCGAACCCGCTGCCCGCCCCGCCGTGAGCCGTCGGCGGGGCGCTTTTGAAATGCGGCTCAAATTGAGACACATTTCTACATGATACGAATATGGAGGAACTGTTATGAAACGCACACTATCCCTGTGTTGCGCCGCACTTCTGTCCTGCCTGATGACCTGTCCGGCACTGGCGGCAGACGCATTGCTCCTGACGCCCAGCCTCTATCCCACAGAGGTCAAGGAATATGTCAACGGAGAAGAAATGCGGCTGGAGCGCACCTATCTGCTGTCCTCTGCGGATGATCCGGCCAACATCCCCGTTGGCGATTTTGACCGGGAGGGCTGGCATTATACGCTGCTGGATGTGACCCGGCAGGAAACCGTCAAAAGCGACGCAAAGGACTATGCCGAAACCTACACGCTGGACACGGACACAAAGGACATGGAGAAGATCATGCCCCAACTGGCAGCAGAGCGCACTGTCACCACGGAGGACGGCTACACCGGGACACTGATGCTGGACACTGCCAGCATCAAGGTCGAGGCCGCAGGCTACAACACTTCCACCCGAACAGTCACAGCCGCAAGGACTTATCCAAATTTGTCCGACGCCGATGTGTCGTTTGTGCCTAAAAGCATCACGGATAATGGCCGCACCCTGGAGCTGTCCGATGTGCAATGGCAGGAATCCGAAGGCTTTTACCACGCCTCTGCCACCTATACGGGAAAGACGTCCAGCAAATATGCTACCGGATATATCGTCACTGCGGACTATTCCGGCGAGGTAGTTCGTACCACTGCTGATGATACGGTCTACACCGCTGTTTTCAGCGGGACGCCGATCCAAACAAAAACAGAGACGCCCGATTGGAGATGGCTGCTGATCCTGCCCGTCGGTGCCGGTGCAGCTGGTCTTGGTGTACTGGGGAACAAGTGGCTGAAAAAGCGCAGAAACGAAAAGAAGTGGGAGGACTACACAAAATGAAATGGAAAACACTGTGCTTGTCTGCGGCGCTGACTGCCGCACTGACCGCAGTACCCGCCTACGCGCTGGACTACACGGTGGATGCCCCGGAGGATCACCTCTTCGGCAGGCCGACCAGCGTAGAGACGGCCACGGAATATGCCGCTTCCAATGTGGATCGCAGTAAGAATACGGCGCTGATCCCGCCCGCTTTTGGCAGCCCCACCAGTTACCTGCCGAATACGGGTGAGCCGCTGACACCAAACCTGATGCCAGGCGCGCTGAGTGGCGGCCTGCTCAATTCTGCCGGAGGGACTGGTACGGTGTCTTACCCTAAAGTGGACAGCGGCAGCTGGAGCGGAACGGCCTACACGCCAGTCACCTCTGACCTCTATTACAGCGGCGGTGATCTCGGCACGCTGAAGATCCCGGCCATTGGCCTAACAGTCAAGGTCTATGAAGGGACGGACAGTGCCGCACTCCGCAAGGGTGCAGGCCATTTTGCCGAGACGAGCATCTGGAACGGAAATGTCTGTATTGCCGGACATAACAGAGGCGTGAACAACCACTTTGGGAAGATACATACCCTCAGCATGGGCGATACCATCACCTACACAACAAAGCTGGGAACGAGAACTTACACCGTCACCAGCGTTTCCAAGGTGTCGGAAATGGATACCGGCGGCACGGCGGCCAGCTGTGATAACCGGTTGACCCTGTATACCTGCGTCAGAGATCAATCCGCTTATCGCTGGATGGTCTGTGCCGTAGAACGGTAAAACTACTATAAAGCGGCTGCTGAAATGTGGCTCAATTTGAGACACATTTCGACAGCCGTTTTCTCTTGCGATTTTCACAAGTCATTCACCTAATTTTTCAGCGGAAGGAGGTCATGCGAAAATCGCATAGCGCTTCCTTCTGCCCATTTTTAAGGAGGCACTATGAAAAAACGATTGATCTCCATGCTGCTGTTGGTGGTCATGGTGCTGGGGATGCTCCCGGCCACCGCTCTTGCCGCCAGCAGCGAGGAGGAAGCCCTTGGTGAAGTCAATATCTACAACGGTGAGCAGAAACTCTCGTACCTCTCCATCAACGGACGCATCCGGGAACTGATCTACACCTATTTCAATTATGTGGGTGCCAACGGAAAAACGAAGGAGATCCCTGCCTACTGCGTCAACCCCAACACCAAGGGCGTCCCGCAGACGGTGGCTCCCGGCCAGAGCATCAAATACATCGCCAAGGAAAAGGGCAGCGATCCGAAGGTCATGGGCATCATCGCCAACGGGTATCCCACCCGTGGCCTTTCGGAGCTGAAGCTGGAGAACAAGTACCACGCCTACTATGCGACCAAGATGGCACTGTGGTGCTACCTGCTCCCCAACTGGAACATCAACAACCTAAAGGTCAATCCCAACCTGACCGGTGCGGAGCTTCAGCGGGCGCAGGCTATTCTCGCCGCCGCAAAGGACATCTATGTGCGTGGCACGGCGTGGAGCAAGGTGCTATCGCCCCGCGTCACCGCAGCGGCTGACCGGGACACTGCTTATGCCGTTACAGTAGACGGACAGCAGTACAAGCAGCAGGTGTTTACGGTCCACTCGGATACCTGGGTGTGCGACTATGCCATCCGTGTTGCATTTTCGGACCCTGCTTCTGTTCCCGCAGGAACGCGCATCGTGGACATGAACAACAAGGATATTACGACGATCACCACCTCCGGCACCGGAGATGGCTATGATGGGAAATTCAAAGTTCTATATCCCGCCGCTGCGGTGGCAGGCAAGACCGGCAGCGTCCAGCTTTCCTTCTCTACTAATGTCTATCAATATGCGGTGTTCTATGCCACCTGCGCGGAGGTCAGCAAATACGGCCAGCTCCAGAACTATATGTGCGACACCGACCCCACTACCACAATGAGACTGTCCACATACAGTAATTACAGCGACGGTGAGAAAACCGAAGAACCCGACACCGGCCTGAAAATTATCAAGCTGGAAAAAGGCACGGACACGCCGCTGAGCGGAGCCGTCTTTGAGGTGATCGGTCCTGATGGAGCCACTGTTGGCACCTTCAATACTGGCTCGGACGGCACCGTGACCATCCCTCTGACGCTGGCTGGCAACTACACCGTGTATGAGCGCGTGGCCCCACTGAACCATCTTATCAGCGATACTCCCGCGCAGAACATCAAGGTGGAGTATGGCAAGGTGGCGGAGCTGACCTGCTGGAACGAGCCTTACGGAACGCTTCGCATCGAGAAGCTGTCCGACACTGGGGCGCACCTGCCCAGTGCCATGGTGCAGATCAAGCACATCGAGAGCGGCGTGACCTACACCGCTGAAACCAATTTTGCGGGCTATGCCATCTTTGACAACATCAAGCCCGGTGCTTATGAGATCAAGGAGATCACCGCGCCTTCCGGCTGGCTGAAGGACAATGCCACCTATACGGCTTCCGTGGCCACCGGCGAAACCACGACCTTTTCTCTCGTGAACAAGGAGCTGCCCGGTCTGCGGATCATCAAATATGACCGCAAGAACATGGTGGCAATGGCCAATGTCACCTTCGAGATTTTCCGAGACAGCGTTTCTCTCGGCAAATTCCGCACGGACGAGTTTGGTGAAATCCTCCTGACCGACGCTGCCCCCGGCACCTACCGCGCCGTGGAGGTAGACACCGGCAGCGACGGCCACATCCTCGACACCACGCCGCAGGAGGTGGAGTTGTCTGCCGGCGACGGCATCAAGGAATTGCTGTTCTTCAATGATGTGAAGCCGGGACTGCGGCTGGTCAAGGTGGACAGCACCGATCCCAGCAAGGTCATTCCCAACGCAGTTTTTGAAATTAAGTCCGTGGCTGGTGATTACGGTCCCAAGGAATTTATCACCGACCAGAACGGCGAAATTGACCTTTCCAAGCTGCCCACCGGCGCGTATGTGGTCACGGAAAAAGCCTGTGAGGGCTATATCATCGACCAGGCCCAGCGCATCATTCACTTGGACGCCAACGAGGACGCGCAGTTCGTTTTCACCAATACCATCAAGCCATCTCTGCAAATCATCAAGACCAGTTCGGACGGCTCCCGCCTGAAAAATGTGTCTTTCCGTATTGCCAAAATTGCGGACGGAACGCATTATCTTGACCGCACCACCAATGAGCAGGGCGAAATTCTGATTGCTGATTTGGAACCCGGTGTTTACTCCGTCAAGGAAACCGCCACGGATTCCTCTCACATCCTCGACCTGCGGGAGTATCACATGGAGCTGTTCGCAGGCCGAACCAGCACCCTGACCATCGAGAATCAGAAACGCCCCAACCTGACCGTCTACAAGCACGACGCCGACACCGGCGAGCCCATCGCAGATACCGTGTTTGAAGTCCGTGCCGCAGACGGTCACAGCGTCGATTAGATCAAGACAGACAGTGAGGGCAAGGCGGAGTTGAAAAACCTGCTGCCCGGTGTGTACGAAATCAGCGAAAAATCCGTGCCGTCGCCGTATCTGCTGGACGCGCCCTCTCAGCTTGCCACCCTCTACCCTAACCGAGATCACACCGTTTATTTTGAAAACCATCAGAAGCCCGCACTGACCGTTAAAAAGGTGGACAGTGTGACCGGCGATCCCTTGCAGGGTGCAAAGTTCCATGTTACCTACGCCAGCAACAATACCGGCAGCGGCGAGATCAATGACCTTGGCACTTTCTATACCGACGAAAGCGGCCAGTTCCAGTTGACCGGTTTGCGGGACGGCTGGTACAAGGTAACGGAGCAGGAGCCGCCCACGGGGTACGCCATCAAGGAGGCCACGCAGGAGGTCTATATCCAGTCCGGCACTTCCAAAGTGCTGACCTTTGAGAATATCCCTCTGTCTGCACTCATTGTCTGGAAGTACGATTCCGTCACTGGCGAAGCGGTGAGCAACGCCGTGTTCCAAGTGAAGTATCTCACCGGCACCTCCGGCACGGGCGGTACGGTCATCGGCACCTACAAGACTTCTGCCAACGGCAGCTTCACCGTTACCGGCCTGAAGGAAGGTACTTACATTGTAGAGGAACTTGCCAGTGACAGCGGCCATGTGATCGACACCGCGCCCCAGACCGCCTATATCAGCGGCAAGCAGCAGGATGTGGTGCAGCTCTATTTCGGCAACAGCCCCAAGGGCAGCCTGCTGCTAAAAAAGATCGACAGTGTGACCCATAAGCCCCTTTCCGATGTGGAGTTCATGGTGACGACCGCAGACGGAACAGTGGTGGGTGACGCCAACGGCAAATGTATCACTGACAGCGCAGGTACTTTCACGATTACGGACATCGTCCCCGGCACAACGCTGGTGGTGAAGGAAACCCGCGCAAGGGACGGCTATCTGCTGGACGACGCCCCGCAGACCGCAACCATCAAGGCGGGTCAGACCGTGACGCTGGAGTTCCGCAATCAGCCGCAGGGCTCCCTTATTATCAATAAGCTGTCCAGTGCGGATAAGAAAACACCCCTGGAGGGTGTGCTGTTCCAGATCACCTATTCCGATGGCAGCTTCGTGGACAATGGCGCACTTTCCAGCAAGGGCCTGTATCGGACTGATAAAAACGGCCAGATCATTCTCAGCTGCATCACCGGCACCATGATCGTGACAGAGGAGGAGACGATCCGGGGCTATCGCATTGACGAGACATCCCGCACACAGACCGTAGAAGTCCGCACAAATGACACCCAGCAGCTATGGTTTTATAACACGCCCGTTTCCGGCATCCTGATCCATAAAATTTCCAGCGTAGACGGAAAGGAAATCCCCGGTGTGACCTTCCTGCTCTATGACAGCACCAATACACCGGTTGCACAGGCCACCAGCGATGACCACGGCTACGCTTGGTTTGAGGACTTGCCCGCTGGACGCTACTTCCTGCGCGAGATGGAAAACGAGGGCTATGTGCGGGATACGCAGAAAAAGACCGTCTATGTGAAGCCCGGCGAGACTACTGAGGTCGAATGGGAGAATACCCCCATCACCGGACAGATCCAAATCACAAAGCGTTCTGCGGACTACAACTCCACCAATGGCCTGCCTGCCGGGACACTGCTGGAGGGCGCGGTGTTCGAGATCACCGATAAGGCCGGGAATGTAGTCGATACCATTCGTTCCAACAGCCGCGGACTGGCCATCTCCAAGCAGCTGCCGCTGTCCCGCTATTTCGTCCGCGAGGTGAAAGCGCCGGAGCATTACGGCATCAGTGAAAAGGAACTGACGATGTATCTGGAATATGAGGGCCAGATCGCCCGCCTTGAAGTGGAGGACAAGAGCCTATCCACCGGCGTGTCCATCACCAAGACCGGCCCCAAGGAGATCATGGCAAATCAGCCGGTACGCTTTGCGTTCTCGCAGATCGCCAATACCTCCAATGTCAGCCTGAGTAATTTCTATTGGCGCGATACCCTCCCCGCGCAGGTGCGGCTGGAGAAGGTCGTGACCGGCACTTACAACTTCCCCGGCACTTATAAGATCGTCTATCGCGTCAACGGCGGCGATTATCGCACTCTGGCCGATAACCTTTCGACTGGAAAGAACTACACGCTGGCTGCATCCTCTGTAGCGCTGGGGCTGGCCGCCAATGAGCGCGTGACGGAGGTTATGTTCGTATTCGGACAAGCTCCGGCAGGCTTTGCCCAGGTGGAAAGCCCCTATCTCTACTGTAAGGCCGTGGCCGGACTTCCGGCTGGCTCCTTTGTCAATGTGGCGGATGTCGGCGGAACTTATAACGGAACATGGGTGCAGGCAGTCAGCCGTTGGGTCATTTCGGTCTATGGAAAACCGACTGTTCCCAAGCTACCCCGCACCGGGTATTGATGCTGTCGAAATGTGTCTCAAATTGAGCCGCATTATTGGGGCCGCTCCGAAAAGGGAGCGGCCCTTCGCTGTGCAAGGAGGCGCACATGAGACGGAATCAGAATGACAGTCCGCTACTGTGGCTTCTGCCTGTCCCTGTGGTGCTTTGGCTGGCAGCACTGCTGGCAACGGAGTACAAAGCAGGAATGACGGTGTTTACACTGATGGGACGGTTTTCATGGTTGATGGAGCATCCGCTGTCTGTCCGGTGGACGCCGTATACGCTCAAGTTTATGCTGGGCGCACTGATCGCCTATGGCTTTGCCGTGGCGCTCTGCTGCTCTACCCGCGAAAACCGCAGGCCGGGAGAAGAACACGGCTCTGCCAAGTGGGGCAGTGCCAAGCGGCTCAATGCAAAGTACCGCGACAAAGACCCGCGCAACAACACCATCTTGACACAGAATGTCCGCATGAGCCTGAACGGGAAAATGCACCGGCGCAACCTGCTGCAAATCGTGATCGGCGGCTCCGGCGCAGGTAAGACCCGCTTTTTCGTGAAGCCAAATCTGATGGAGGCAAATTGCAGCTTTCTTGTGACTGACCCAAAAGGCGAAACGCTCCGGGCGGTAGCCCCGCTGCTGCTCCAGAAAGGCTATGTCATCAAGGTATTCGACCTGATCGACCCGGCCCGGTCGGACAGCTTCAATGCCTTTGCCTACATCAAGAACGATAAGGATGTGATGAAACTGGTCAACAACTTCATTAAAAACACCACGCCCAAGGGCGCGCAGCAGAACGATCCGTTTTGGGAGCGTTCCGAGATCGCACTGGATACGGCGCTCATTCTGTACCTGATCCATGAAGCGCCGCCGGAGGAGCAGAATTTTGAAATGCTCATCTATATGATCGAAAACGGCGGCGCAAAAGAGGACGATGACGATTATCAGTCCCCCTTAGACCTGCTGTTTGAGGCGCTGGAGGAGGATGACCCCAGCCATATCGCCGTGCGGGAATATAAGATCTACAAGCAGGCTGCGGGTGTTGTATGCTCTAAAAGACTTCTTAATCAAGCGGTTGGGAAGTCTCTTAGAACACACAACCTAAAATCGAAGAAAAGAGCGCAAGTTATGAGAAAAAACGAGAAAATCACTGCTCTGTATGAACGACTGAGCCGTGATGACTTTGGCAAAGATGATGACCAGCAGCGTGAGAGCAACTCCATATCGAATCAAGAGTTACTATGTAAAGGGTGGTTTCTCCCACCTAATACATATGACTGCGGCTCATTTGTGGTGAATTGAAAAGCAGTTGTAGGAAAGGAGAAGAAAAGTTCTTATAACCGCTGGAAATCAACACACGAAGGAGCTAATTTTTATGAAATCGCTATTTGAGCAACTGGGCGGCACTTATCATCAGGAGGGCGATTACCTTATCCCAAACCTTACCCTGCCGGATGAGCCAGAATATCAGATTGGCAAGTATGGGCGTATGCGCCGTAGCTATCTGAAAGAACATCGCCCTGTTCTCTACGCAAACTATCTCACGAGCGGAACGCTGCACCGGCATCTTGCGGAGATTGACCAAGCCTGCAATAAGCGAATGGAAATCATCATCTCTGCTATGGCGAAGCAGGAAGTCGTGACCGAAGTTCTGAAAGCCGCTGACCAGATGGAATGGGTGCGCCGGATGAACAGCATTCGCAGCCGTGCGGAGGAAGTCGTTCTGACCGAGCTTGTATATGCCTGATAAAACGCCCGTTATTGGCTGTTTGGCCGATAACGGGCATTTTTGCGTATCAGTCCTTTTGCTCTGTGCTGGCTACCAACCGGTCAAAGTCGCTCTGATACAGCCGATCCTGAATGACACGGTACTGCTCAAACTCGCTTTCCGCAAAGGCTTTTGCAATGGCAGCGGTGACCTTTCCCTTATCTCGTAGAATCTCTGCATCATTGAATTGCAGGAAAGCATCCAGCTTGGAGGCCCAATCTGCCATGGTCATGGGAATGTGCCGTCTGGCCTGCCGGGTAGCATAGTCCAGATACATGGTGACGATTTCGTTCAGCTCCTGCATTTCACCCATGGATAAGTAATTTTTTGCAACGGACACATCTGCCTTGACAATCTTGCCGTCAGGAGCATTCTTCCATGAGGACAGCCCCATGTGTTCCTTGGTGTGATCGGCTCGTGCCATAATGACCTCTGCCGCCGTGCTGCCATGGACGGCATAGTGCATCTTATTCTGAACTGTAGCAAAGAAATCCTTTGTGGTCTGGCTATCGAGAGAGTAGTCCACAGCGGTGGCGTAAATATCCGTGATTTTCTGGTAAAAGCGCCGTTCGCTGGCCCGAATCTCCTGAATCTCGGAAATCAGGTGGTCAAAGTAGTCCTCATCAAAAATCTGCCCGTTGATGAGTCTGCTCTTGTCTAGGACATAGCCCTGCTTAGTAAAGGTGTCCAGCACCTTGGTTGCCCACTGGCGGAACTGCGTGGCTCTGCCGGAATTGATCCGATAGCCTACGGCTATGATGGCGGACAGAGCGTAGAACTTATAGTGATAGGTTTTTCCGTTATCCGCAACTTGTGCAAAATTTGCACAAGTTGCATCTTCGGACAATTCACCGCTTTCATATACATTTTTCAGATGCTTTGTCACAACGCTCCGGTCTACATCAAAAAGCTGTGCAATGGCCTTTTGCGTCAGCCAGACATCGTGGTCCTGTACCCGTACCTCAATGCCGTCCTCATGGGCATCTTTCGTGAACACAAGGAAATCCACTGTGCTGTTGCGGATTTGCAGTTTATCCTTCTTGGCGTCTGCCATATCGTTTCACCTCAATCTTCTTCGCTGGTTTTCTTCCCTCTGCTCTTATAAACATTATACTGATTCTTGCACCGGGGGCTGCAAAATGCGGAATTGGAGCGGCTGCTCAGGAATACCTTCTGGCAGTGCTTGCACAGCCGCAGGGGCTTCTCTCCATCCACCAGCAGGAAGCTGAACATCATCTGGATGCCCAGCAGCAGAGAGTGAAAATCCCAATAGATGGTCGGCTTATCCAGCAGCTCAATATGATAGCTGGGTGCAATGCCGCCAAAAGCGGCTATACCCTTGCGGTACAGGTTTCGGGTGTCCTCATCGATCAGGTCATAATCGTTATAATACAGAATGGAAGTGGTCAGAGTGAAAGCCCAGTCCTTGAACTGCTGCGCCACCCAGTCATAGGCTTCAGCATACTCCCGCTGGAAACTCATGGTTTTCGCCATAGGCTCATCCGCAAAGGTCATGGTCAGCGCCACCATTGTTCGGTCACCGGACACACTCCAGCTGGACTCAACACCTCGTTTCACCACATCCAGCTGGTCAAAGGGATAGAACAGCGCCAGATAGTCCTCGGTTTCCATGGACTCCGCCTTGATGAAATGGTTTTTCGGCAGATACACCTTTTCATAGTCCATGAAGGACGGCGTAGTGGGCAGCGCTGTCATCAATCCCAGCAGGCCGTAATGGGTCACAAACTCCAGAATGGCCTTCTGTACCTCGTCCTCCGGACTGCGGTTCATCATCAGCATTCCCACGTTCAGCGCGTCCAGCACGATTCCCGGCGCTTCCTTCAGGGGATTATAGATGTCGGGCTTGGCGTTCTTCCCCGGCGTGATATACCGATTGCCGTCTGCGGCGGTTTTCAGTTCATAGCGGTCATACCGCACCCAATGGGAACGGGACTGCTCAAAGAGATTCTTCATGGCGCTGTTCCTCTCGACTCGTAATCCAACTATATATTAACCATATTACTATTGTATCAACCGTCCTTGGCTTCGTCAAGGGCGGCTTTTTTCTTTCTCGGAGGTGTTTTATTCTCCGGGCGAATTACCGCATTCTTGCCCATGGTTTGCAGCAGTTCTCCGAATACACGGAAAAACTCCTGTTCCCGCAGTGTCAGACTGCCGCCCGCCTCCTGCTTCTCCTGCAAATGCTGGTAGAACGCTCTTTGCAGCTTCTTATGAATGGTCATGCGCAGCTTGCGGATGTTCCGGTCAGACTGCCCCCGCAGCGCTGCCAGTTTGGTGGCGCTATATAGCCGCAGGGAGAGAAAATACAGCACTTCCTTGTGCTCCTCGCTGAGATCACGAATCATATCGGAGATGAATTTGTCCGCCGTCAGCTCGTGCATTTCATACGGGCAGTCAAAGAGAATGTCCAGAAAGAAGCCGCTGCAAAGCTGACGATATTCGGGATCATTCATCCAAAGCGGCACGATTCTCGGCTCCGGCACGGCCTGAAATTCCAGCGGCACACCGCCCCGCAGGTTTTCGTGGTCACGCTCCCGCCGCTCCCGGTTTCGGTCAAGCCTGTCCCACTCGGCAATAACACCTTGAAAATCCTTCAGCGTCCGGGCAGATTCCTCCGTGCGCTTCAGCGCCTCTGCGAGAATTTCCCGCTTCAGCCGTTTGTCGCTTTTCGGTGCGGCTTCGTCTTCCTCGTCCTCATCCTCCAGCTCGGCGGCATAGTCTCTGGGATGCTCGTCCTGCTCCAGCTCGCTTTCCAGCTCCAGCGTGCGTTCCTCCGCCAGCGCTTCCTCCAAACGCTCATCCTCCGGCGCACCATCGGAGGAGTCCGCCCAATCGGCGAAGCCATCCTCGGACAGTTCCAGAGCGTCATCTTCGGGCAAATCTTCTAATTCTTCTTCCTCATCGGAAAAATCATCGTCAAATAGATCATCCTCCCATAAATCCACGACGGCTTCACCTCCCCAAAAAATATTTTTCTTTTTTTCAAAAAACAGTTCCGATTTACACCCCGTTTTTCTCCTATTAGTGAAAGGGTAATCTGAACACAAGTTACTAAGGTTACTCTTTTTAAACACAGCGGACAGAAAGGAGAAATGAGCATGGAAAAGCAGTGTAAGGACGCGGTTGGCTTACAGCCAACGGAACCGGACTTATTATACCAAAAACCAACAAATAACGCAAGGAGGAAGCCTATGGAGCAAACGAAACAGGAGCAGTTCATCATCCGGCGCATCGGCGGCACCACCTACAAGGTCAGGGTCGCATTCAGCGAGACGGCAGCGGAGACCATGGAGGAAAAGATTCTGCGGATGATCCGCAATGAAGGGGTTACAAATGACGGCACTTATGATATAATGGAAGCACCACAAATGAGCCGTCAGTCTGAAAGGAGCGCCGAATGCGCATGAAACAGGCTGAGGAAAAGATTACCGCTCTGTATGAGCGGCTGAGCCGTGACGATGACAACGCCGGTGACAGCAATTCCATCGTGAATCAGAAAAGATACCTCGAAAGCTACGCCCAGCAGAGAGGCTACGCCAACTGCCGCCACTATACCGATGATGGCTGGAGCGGCGGCAATTTTGACCGTCCCGCATGGAAGCGGCTGGTGGCGGACATTGAGGCCGGAAAGGTGGCCCATGTTATTGTCAAGGACATGAGTCGGGCGGGTCGTGATTACCTGCAAACCGGCTTTTACACGGAGGTTTTCTTCCGGCAGCACAGTGTCCACTTTGTTGCCATTGCCAACGGCGTGGACAGCGACGATCAGAACAGCAATGAATTTGCGCCCTTCCTCAATATCATGAACGAGTGGTACCTGCGCGACCTGAGCCGCAAGCAGAAAACGGCCATTCGCGTCAAAGGGGAATCCGGCAAGCCAACCACCAACTGCGCCATCTATGGCTATAAGAAGGACCCAGAGAACAAATACCACTGGCTGATCGACGAGGAAGCGGCCGCCGTGGTGCGGCGTATCTTCCAACTGACCATTGAGGGCAAAGGCCCCTACGACATCGCCCGTATCCTGTTTGACGATAAGATCGACACGCCTGCGGTCTACTTCGGCAAGCAGAACAAGGGCGTCTGGAAAAGTAAAGAGGAATTTCCCAACCCATATAACTGGAGCGGCTATATCGTCGGGCAGATTTTATCCAAGCCGGAGTATATGGGGCATACGGTGAATTTCCGTTCCCACAAGCAGTCCTATAAGGATAAAGCGCCCGTCATGAATCCGCCGGAGGAATGGCTGATCTTCGAGAATACCCATGAAGCCATTGTGGATGCGGAAACATGGGAGCTGGCGCAAAAGCTGCGGAAAACACCACGGCGGCATGACACGCTGGGCGAGGCCAATCCGCTGACGGGACTTGTGTTCTGTGCGGACTGCGGCGCAAAGATGATGAATCATCGTTCACGGGGCGGTACGGAGAACAATCCCTATCCGTCAGATTTCTACGATTGTTCTACCTATACGCTGGCACATCAGAAACGCACCCACGCTTGCAGCGGACACTATATCCGCAGCAAGGTACTCCGGGAGCTGATTCTGGAAACCATCCGGGCTGCCAGCACCTTTGCCATCTCCGACCGGGACGCCTTTCTGGAAAAGGTGCGCTCTGCCTCCCAGCTGCGGCAGGCGGAAGCCGCCAAGGAAACCAAACGAAAGCTGAACAAGGAGAAAAAGCGGATTTCCGAGCTGGACACCATCATCAAGAAGCTCTATGAGTCCTTTGCCATCGGGCGCATTACCGGCGAACGCTTTGACAGCCTGCTGGCAGAATATGAGGCGGAGCAGAAAACGCTGACAGCGTCCGTCTCCGAAATGGAAACGCAGATGTCCGCCTTTGCCGAGGACACCGACCGAGCCAAGCAGTTTCTGGAGCTGGCAAAGAAGTACACGGACTTCTCTGAGCTGACCACGCCCATGATCAACGAGTTTATTGAGAAAATCATCGTCCACGCCCCGGAGCGCATTGACGGTGACCGGGTGCAGGAGGTGGAAATCTATCTACGGTTCATCGGGCGGTTTGAGCTGCCTGTCACGGAGCTGAGCGAAGAAGAAATCAAGCGGCAGGAGCAGCTCAAGCGGCACCGCATCAAGAGCCGGGAGCGGTATCAGAAAATCAAGACCGGTGAACACGCTGTCGGACAGCCCTTCATGCTGACCTGCAAGTGCTGCGGGCAGGAATTTGCCTCCAAGCGGACAAACACACTGTTCTGCGGTCCTAACTGCCGCTCCAAATTCTACCGGCAGGAGGCGGCGGAGAGCCGCAGCCGGGAATGCACCTGCGAGAACTGCGGCAAGGTGTTCACTACAACGAGGTCGGACGTGAAATATTGCAGTGACGATTGCCGCTATCAGGCGCAGATCAAGCGGCAGGGTGCACGAAAGGAAGCCTTGCGAGAGGCAAAGATTGAACCGGCTTTACCGGAGAAAGAAACGAAATCAGCATAAGATAAGACGCAAAACGGCGGCTTGCCCAGATCGGGCAGGCCGCCGTTTTTTTGCGCAGAAATGGAGGAACGATGAATCTTTTTGAAATTGTTAAATACGGCGTAAGCTGCCGGGATGCAGCGGAGCGGTACGGCGTGGAGGTCAACCGCTACAGTATGGCCCTCTGCCCGTTCCACAATGACCGGCATCCCAGCCTGTATGTGGCGGATGATCACTATTATTGCTTTGCCTGTGGGGAACATGGCGATGTGATCGACTTTGCCGCAAAGCTGTTCGGCTTGCCGCTCTATGCAGCAGCACAGCGTCTGGCAGCAGACTTTCACCTTACACCAGACAAGCCGCCCAGCGCAGCGGCGCTCCACGCAAAGTGTGTCCAAACAGAAGCACCGGATGAACGATTTATAGAAGCCTGCCACAACCTCGACCAGACAGAATACTATTTGGATATTCTGTGCACAGGTGATTCCTATGAACGTGCCGAGGTGATTCAGCAACAGATGGCAGACGGCGAGCTGGACAGGCTACGGCGGCGCTTAGAGAAAATTCATAAGGAGGAAATCGAAGATGGATATGACACCGCAGACGTGGCCTGAGTGGTACGACGGCAGGCACATCAACGAGGTGCTGTTCTGCCAGCAGTTCTTGGACAAGCACCCCATGAAATGTGTGCGTGGTCGGCTTTTCACTGTGGACGGGCTGATCGAGGACGAGGGACAGATTGGAAATCTCATTTTAGAGGAAATCTCCGGCTGTCTGACCTCCGGCTTGTCCAAAGTCGTGGCAAATCTGCTTGCCAGCATCAAACTGCAAGCCTATTCGCCGCCGCTGCCCATTGAGACGGACCGCATCCACGTTGCCAACGGGACGTATTTTATGAACGGTAGCTTTACCGCCGATAAGAGCTACTGCAACAACCGGCTGACGGTCGCCTACAACCCTGACGCACCCACTCCGAAAAAGTGGCTGCAATTCCTATCAGAGCTGCTGCAACCGGAGGACATTCCAACCTTGCAGGAATTTCTCGGTTACTGCCTGCTGCCTACCACCAAGGGGCAAAAAATGCTCATGCTCATCGGCAAGGGCGGCGAGGGCAAAAGCCGCATCGGTCTGGTCATGCGCTCCCTGCTGGGCGACAGCATGAACACCACCAGCATCCAGAAGGTGGAGAGCAACCGGTTCAGCCGTGCAGACTTGGAAAACAAGCTCCTGATGGTGGATGACGATATGGATATGAGCGCCCTGCCCAAGACCAATTATATCAAATCCATCGTGACCTCTGAGTGCAAGATGGACATGGAGCGCAAAGGCATCCAGAGCTATCAGAGCCAGCTCTATGTGCGTTTTCTCTGCTTCGGAAACGGTGCGCTCACCGCCCTGCACGACAAGTCCGACGGCTTCTTTCGCCGCCAGATCGTGCTGACCACCAAAGACCGGCCCGCTGGCCGAGTGGATGATCCGTTTCTGGTGGATAAGCTGCTGCGGGAGAAGGAGGGCATCTTCCTCTGGTGTCTGGAGGGTCTGCATCGGTTGATTGGGAACAACTATCAGTTCAGCATTTCCGGCAAGGCCAGAGAGAATATGGAGACGGTCAAGCGCAGCAGCAACAATGTGATCGAGTTTCTGCAATCTGAGGGCTATATCCGCTTTTGGGCAGACAGTGAAGCCAGCTCCAAGGCGATCTATGAAGCCTACACAAGATGGTGCGATGATAACGCACAAAAGCCCATGTCTGCCAACCGCGTCAGCTCTGAGCTTACACAAAATGAGCGGCTTTACAACGTGGAGGCCACCAACAATGTCCACGTCGGCGGCAAGCGGGTGCGTGGCTTTATGGGCATTGAGGTGGTCAATCCGCCGCCGTATTGAAAATGAGAAACGGACTTCAAAACAGCCGTACACGCCGTACACCCTGTACGGCTATTTTCAACTTCATCCGCAAAATACGGTTTTGCTTGTGCGTTTGGTGACGCATTTCACGGCATGGTGAAAAATTGTCCGCTGAATCGGCGGCCGGTACGCAAAACCAGCGTACACGAGGTCAGTTTTGCCGTACCGAGCCGTACACGGACAGCCTATTTTAACGGCTTCAAAATCAATGCTTGTGAAATCCGTGATGATTTTCGCCGCAGGTCGAACGCAATACACCATCCGGTGATTTACCGAAGCGCGAAGGCGCTGCACCTGACGGCGGCATATTCTGCCGTTCCGTATGCTCTCACACAGAACGATGAAGCCGATAGGGCGAAGTTGTGAACAGGGCATCACGGACGGAAATCTGAGCGGATTTGCGGAACGGCAGATTTTTCACCGCAAAGGGTACACAGTTCACTTACTCAAAAACCAGTATCACGAAAATATGGAGGTAAAAAGTTGATGAAATCCAATCTGAGAAATGAGATCAAATCGTACATCGTCCGTCAGGGAATGACCATGCAGGAGGTAGTCGATCTGCTGCGGGACGAACACGGCCGGTCCGACAGCGTATCCAACCTATCCAACAAGCTCCAACGGGAGTCCCTGCGGTATGTTGAAGCCGTTCAGCTTGCCGATGCGCTGGGCTATGAAATCGTCTGGCAGAAACGAAGATAAGGAGGGCTTTCGCATGATGACAGATACAGAAAAGAAGCTGTTGCAGGCGCAGCACCGGTTGGAAGAAGCGCAGGCACGGGATCGTGTCAAGGAGCGCAAAGCCAGAACGCGCAGGCTCATTCAAGAGGGCGCGGTTCTGGAAAAGGTGCTGCCGGAGGTTCGGACTATTGAGCTGTCTGAGTTGGAGGGGTATCTTTCACAAAAACTGGGAAATCAAACTTAAATTTCAGATGGGAGGTCTCTGGCGGAACCGGGGGCCTCCTTCTTTTTTCTCCCGTAAGGGCGCACTTACTCACCACCCTAAAGGGCAGTGGTATTTCCTGCGGAAAACGTGCGCTCTCCGAGGGGGATTTCGCTTTCTGCGGAAAGCGACAGACAATCCACAGCACTTGCAGGGTTCTGCTGTCATCGTCTGCGCAGACGGCAAATTCCCTGCGACGGGCGCAGAGAATTGTGGGTAGAAATTCTCTACCCCTGTTGCCGCCTGCCTGCGCAAACCTGCCGCCGGCAACTTTGGCGCAGAGATGGACGGGCAGGAGGCCCGTCCATTTTCTCTTTTGCGAAAGAGAAACAGAAAAAGAAAGAACGAGGTGAACAAGATATGGCGATTTACCATTTGGAAGCGAAGGTGGTCAGCCGGGGCGCAGGACGCTCCGCAGTGGCCGCCTCCGCTTATCTGAGCTGTTCCCGCCTGTATAACGATTACGACGGGATACAGCATGACTACACGAAAAAGCAGGGGCTTGTCTGGCAGGAGGTTTTCCTGCCGGAATACGCCCCACAGGAATGGCAAGACAGAGAAAAGCTCTGGAACGCCGTGGAGGAAGTCGAGACGGCCAAGGACAGCAGACTTGCCCGTGAGTTCGTCGTGGCGCTGCCCATAGAGCTAAGCCGTGAACAGCAAATTGAGCTGCTGCAAGACTTTATCCGGGAGCAGTTTGTGGCCGATGGAATGTGCGCCGACGCAGCCATCCACGACACCGACGGTCACAACCCTCATGCCCACATTCTCTTGACGGTGCGCCCGTTGGATGGGCAGGGACACTGGCAGTACAAGACCGAGAAGGAATACCTCTGCATGAAAAACGGTGAGGAACGGGGCTTCACCGCTGCCGAGTTCAAGTTGGCGCAGAACGAAGGTTGGGAGAAGCAATATCCATACAAGGTCGGCAAAAAGAAGGTGTATATGACGCCATCCGCTGCCGAGACGCAGGGGCTTGTCCGGGCTGACAAGCATCCCAAAAGCACCCGTTACGGCAGGCAAAATCCTATCTCCGAGCGCTGGAACAGCGAAGAACAGCTTACAGCATGGCGGGAGGCATGGGCAGATGTGTCCAATCGCTATCTGGAACGCGCCGAGCGGGAGGAACGCATTGACCACCGAAGCAACGCTGCACGGGGTCTGGATGAGATTCCCACCATCCACGAGGGCGTAACAGCGCAGGCGTTGGAGCGCAAGGGAATTATCTCTGACCGCTGTGAAATCAATCGACAAATCAAGGCAGACAATGCGCTGCTGCGGGAGCTGAAAGCTGAAATCAAAAAACTGGCCGCACTGGTCGCCCGCACTGTACCGGCCATTGCGGAGGGGCTGGAGAAACTGCGCAGCCAGGTGCTGATCTTCTGTTATCAGCTCTCCCATATTCGCGGTGGCAAATCGCATATTCAAGAATCCCTCGCCGTATGGAGGCCAGAGCTGGAGCGTTACACCGGTCTGGTGCAGCAGATCAAGGAAAAGAGCAAGGAGCGCAAAGCGCTGGTTGCTGAGAAAAAGGAATTGCCAATATACCATGTGAAACGCCACAAGGCGCTGACTGTCCGCATTGCCGAGCTGATAGAGGATTTGGAAGAACTGCGTTCCGAAAAGGCGCTCCTTTTGCAAAAATTTGAGTATGCGGAGGATGCAGGCGCAGAGGCGTTCCGCAAGGATATTGCCATCATGGAGTCCGGTCTGAAAAGGCTGGAGGCACAGGAGCAAAAATACGCTGCTGAATTAGATAAGGTTCTGGCTGAATATGCCGAGCTGAAAGCGCAGGCCGTGGATCTTGACCCGGTGGAGTTGCACGATGCACGGCAGGCCATCCGTCCTGAAAAGGAGCTAAATGCCGTCGAACAGCTACAGCGTGCTTACGGGGATAAGTACCGCCCGCTTGCTATGCTCGACAGCAAACGAAAGGCATCCGGGTTGCTTCACGAATATGCAGACGAACAGGCCGTACAAAAGCTGAAACGAGCGCAACAGCAGAAAATTCAGTCCGAACACACTCCCCCCCCCCAATCAAAGAAAAAACGAATCGACTTTGAACGTTAAGCTACGATTAGATGCAACATTTTTTACGGACAAGAGAAATCGTCATAACACAATTAGCGAGGCCGGCCATGTGCGAACACTGGCCGACCTCATATCATTAATTTACTTTTATCATACGATAGCCCACACCAATATGTGTTTGGATGTATTGTGGGGACTCCTCTGTTGGCTCCAGCTTTTTCCGCAGTGTTGTCATAAATACCCGCAGGGAAGCCACATCGTTATCCCAACTGCGGCCCCAGATATTTTGTGTGATAAAGGTATGGGTCAGTACCTTGCCGACATTCTTGGACAGCAGACACAACAGCTTATACTCAATGGGTGTCAGGTGAAGTTCGTTTTCATCCAGATAAGCGCATCCCCCGGCATAATCCACTTTCAACTTACCATTCACAAATACAGAACTGGCAGTAAACATCTCTGCCGTCATCAGAGAGAGTCTTCGCTGCGTCACCCGAAGTCGAGCCAATAATTCTTCAACAGAAAAAGGTTTTGTCAGATAATCGTCAGCTCCGGCATCCAATGCATGAATCTTGTCATTATCTTCACTTCTGGCGCTAATTACAATGATGGGGGCATTGGACCAGGAGCGTACCGTTTGAATGACTTGAACGCCATCCATATCCGGCAAGCCCAAATCCAGCAAGATGATTTCAGGATTGTGCGATGTGGCCTCCATAATGGCTGTCGAGCCATTGGGCGCTACCACATAACGATAATCATTTGTTTTCAATGTGGTTGTAATGAGATTTCGTACAGATGGGTCATCCTCAACCACTAATATCAAAGGTTTATTCATGAAGTTCTACCTCCCCGGCGGGTAATGTAAATGTGAACACAGTGCCATTTGGCTGATTGTCTGATACGGAAATCGTGCCGCCGTGGGCGGTCACAATGGACTTACAGAGGGACAGCCCCAATCCAAGGCTTCTGCGGCTGTCGACCACTTTATTGGCCCCACTATAAAACATATCGAAAATACGGGGTTTCTGCTCATCGGGAATCCCAGGGCCGTTGTCGGAAACGGAAACCGTGACCCATTGCTCTTTTTGATCGGTATGTATTTCAATTACTGAACCGACAGGGGTATATTTGATGGCGTTGTCAACCAAATTGATAATCACCTGAACGATCAGCTTCGCATCAATATGGGCAAGGACAAAGTCTTTGCCGCTGGTCACACGAATGATGTGTTCTTTGCTCTTTCTGTTGATGTGCTTCAGCGCTTCAGAAACGACCTCATCCATGAGTTCGATATTCCGAGTTAGATTGACCTGTCCGCCCTCAATTCGTGTGACTGCCAACAGGTTTTCAACGAGATTAATCAGCCACATGGAATCGTCATAAATATCGGTAAAGGTCTGCTCCCGTAGTGCATCGTCCATTTTTTTATAATTTGCAAGCAAATTGTCTGCGCTACCGGAAATCGCTGTCAAAGGCGTCCGAAGATCATGGGAGATTGCCCGCAGCAGGTTGGCACGAAGTTGTTCATTTTGTGCCAGGACAGCCGCTTCCTCCTTCTCCTTGGCATTTTTGATGTTTTCCAGCGCCAATGCGCACTCGCCAAGAATAGAGAGGAGTACGCTGTTTTCGAAAGAGTCCAGCGGAATACCGTTCACCGCAATACCAGCCACTCCATATACATGCTGGTTGACCCGAATCGCAAGGTATAAACACTTTGCACTGGATAATGTATCTGTTGTGGCACCGGCGTGTTTATTGTTTCGGAAGACCCAATCGGCGACTGCTTTCTCGTTCTCAGAAATTAAATCTTCCTGAATGCTATTAACAGCACGAAAAACGTTAGGAGTGGCAAGTTCTTTACCATCAGACAGGTAGACGACAATATCTTTTTTCAGCAGCTTCATGAGCTGCCCTGCCGTAGCGGTGATTACCGCATTCTCATCCTGCTCTTTTTGCAGAAGCTGGTTGGTTTCAAAAAGAATCTTTGTACGGTAAGCTGTATGGGCAGATTGTTTCGCATTTTCTTTCAGCCGGGTAGCGAGAGATCCGGAAAGCAGTGTTACTATAAACATAATGGTAAAGGTAACAATATAGTTCGGATCGTCAAAATGGAATGTCAGTCTCGGAGTGGTAAAAAAGAAATTGAAAACCAGCACACTGACAACCGAGGTCAGAATCCCGCACAGTCGGTTGGTTGTGATTACAGCGGTCACAAGTACGCCTAATATGTAAACTGCGATAATATTACTCTCCGTGAACCCAAGAGCGTCAAAGCCACAGCCAATTAGTGTAGCTACCAGCAATACGACTATACTCTTCAGAACATCACGCAGGGGCATCGCATCTACCTGCGCCTTACTCTTTTTTTCCTGATAGCTGGTTCCTGCGCTGGCATCCGGTATCACATGAATATCCAGATTAGGTACGCTGGAAATCAGGCGTTCCGTCAAGGTGGGCTTGCTGAAAATATTCTTTCGTGCAATGGTACTTCGTCCAATTACGATTTTTGAAATGCCGGAAAGACGGGCAAATTCCGCAATCTGATAAGGCACGTCATCGCCATAACTTGTCTCAATCGCAGCGCCAAGTTGCTGGGCCAGACGCTTATTATCCTGCAAACGCTTTTTATCATCGTCACTCATCGCCGCTGTATTTGGCGTTTCCACATAAAGAGCGGTAAATGTTCCCCGAAAGGCTCTTGCCATCCTTGCAGCAGTCCGAATGATTTTTGCGTTGGATGGCGACGAGGAAAGACATGCCAGAATGCGCTCGTCTGTATGGTAATCGCCTCGGCTCTGTACTCTGGCGCTTTCCGTCAGCAAGTTCACCCGGTCAGCGCACCGACGGAGGGCGATTTCCCGCAATGCGGTGAGATTTTCCAGCGTGAAAAAATTGACTGTTGCCCGCTGCGCCTGATCTTCCCGGTACACATTTCCACTTGCCAGTCGTTCCAGCAACTCCGCAGGCTCAATATCCACCAGTTCTACCTGATCTGCTTGATCAAAGGTGGAATCCGGAATGCGCTCCCGCACAAGAATTCCGGTGATAGAGGCTACTGTATCGTTGAGACTCTCGATATGTTGGACATTTACAGTCGTATAGACATCAATTCCTGCATTTAGCAGTTCCTGAACATCCTGATACCGCTTCGTGTGCCGACTGCTTTCGGCGTTGGTATGGGCCAACTCATCCACCAGTATGAGCTGGGGATTTCGCTTGAGCGCAGCATCAATATCAAATTCACGAAGGGTCATTCCTTCGTAAGCAATTTGCTTCACAGGAAGCTGCTCCAAGCCGTCCAGAAGTGCCATCGTCTGGGGTCGGGCATGGGGTTCTATGTATCCAGCAACCACATCGATGCCACGCTCCTTAGCCTGATGAGCCGCCTGAAGCATGGCATAGGTCTTTCCGACACCTGCGGCATAACCGAAAAAGATTTTGAGTTTTCCGCTTTTCTTAGTGGATGCATCGTTACGGATCGCACGAAGAAGCTGATCCGGATCTTGTCTTGGCAGTTCCATTTTACCCCTCCTATCTGTCACTCAAGTAAAAGCGATTCCCTTTTTCAATATTATAACACACAATGTCAAAACCTACATCTGCGACGGATCCACGGAAAATGCATTCAGGTATCCAATAAAAAAATCGATGACAGGTGATTTTTCAGATTTCCTCCATAGTACTTTTTGCGTGATTTGATTCTGGGTAATCGGCTCAATGGGCAAGTCAGCATATTCCATCACAACCGGGGCGCAACGAAGAAGCACCATCCGTGCATTATAATGCGTTTTTTCCGATACGTCTGTATTCTCCGGTAAAAAAATGATGTCCAATTTGTGTGTTTCCAGTTCTCTGCACAATTCACTTTCTTCTCCGCTGAAAATATAGATAGAGACATCCGGATGCTGTTTGCCGTAAGTCTCGAGAACATCTGAGAGACCGCCTGCCATGAATAGGTTGGAAAAACCAATTCGCAAGCTGTTTTCGCCGTAAGTCAGAGCAGTTTCTTGTCTATTCCAATTGTTTTCCAGAAAAACATCCAGTTTTTTCATCAGAAAATACCCCAAAATAAATATGGATGATGTACTTACAAGTAAAATAACATCCTGCATGGATTCACCCCCCAATTCCTTTGATTTTTCTTGAAATCAAGTATGAAAGCACTTTTGCAAATTTCTGTTACTTCCCAACGCCAACATGGTATCTCCTGCTTTCAGCACTGTGTCTGAAGAAATAGATAACTCCAGCTTGCCGCTTTTCTTGATTCCCATAATGTTAATGTTGAATTTTTTACGAATATCGAGCTCTCCAATCGAATGGTCCGCCCAATCTTTGGGAATGGGAATCTCAAACATGGCATGATTTTCATCCAGTTCTATGTAATCGAGAATGTGATCCGCACTGTAACGGATTGCTGTCCACTTTGCAAGCTGTTTTTCCGGGTAGACTACTTCATTTGCACCGTTACGCAGCAAAAATTTTTCCTGAACGTCAGTTGCAGCTCTGGAAACTACAAACCTCGCTCCTAATTCACTGAGCAGAGAAGTTGTTTCCAATGAACTTTGAAAGTTGTTGCCGATGGCCACAATGCATACATCATAGTTGCGAACACCGAGAGATTCCAAGAAATCGGCATTCGTACTGTCTCCAATCTGTGCATTGGTAACAAGGGGCAGAACAGCCTCTACACGTTCCTCCGAAGTATCTACCGCCATCACCTGATGACCCAAATGATTTAAGTGCAGGGCAATATGCTTTCCAAATCGCCCCAGACCAATTAGAAGAATTGATTTCATAATGTCTCCTTTATCCTACTGTTATTTTTTCCTTTGGTAGTTTTGAAACTTTCTTTTGTGCACTGGACAAGGCCGCAAAAATCAATGTAAGGCCACCTACTCGCCCAAAAAACATCAGCAGAATCAAAACACTCCGTGAGAGCAGATTCAGTTCCGGTGTAATCCCCAGAGACAGGCCGACTGTGCCAACAGCCGAGGCAGTTTCAAAAAGGCAGGTAAGCATGGGAAGTCCTTCGGAAACGCTGATGATAAGGCCACCGGTACAACATAGCGTAATATACATTAGCGAAATTGTCGCTGCGTTTTTTACGACATCATCATCGATGCGACGTCCAAAGAGGTGTGCATTTTCTCTGCGCCGAAAGGTGGAAATTGCAGTAGTAAGCAAAACAGCAATGGTTGTTGTTTTCAAACCGCCTGCGGTAGACCCGGGACTACCGCCGATCAGCATCAGCGCAATGGTGATAAATTGTCCGGCCTCACTTAAATCCGTTAATTCCACCGTATTAAAACCCGCCGTTCGTGGTGTCACGGCTTGAAAAAGAGAAGATAAAAGCCGTTCCTTTCGGGTAAGATCAGCAAACTCAAAAAAATAAAAGTACATTGCCGGAACGATCAATAAAACCGCTGTGGTACAAAGAATCACCTTACTCTGCATCCGATATTTGTGCAAATGCAATCGATTTGTCCGAATATCATCCCAAGTCAGAAAGCCAATGCCGCCAAACACAATCAAGAACATAATCGTAAAGTTTATGACTGGATTCGCTGCATAGCTGGTCAGGGAGGAAAAGGGAGTGCGCACACCCAACAGATCAAAGCCTGCGTTGCAAAAAGCGGACACGGAATGAAACAGTGCCATCCAAAGGCCAATTTTTCCGAAGTCACGGCAAAACACCGGTGCCATCACGGCTGCACACAGCAGTTCCATCACCAGTGTCACCCTGACGATAAAGCCAGTCAGGCGAACGATTCCTCCTACCTTTGGCGCTGAAATCGCCTCCTGCATGGTACTGCGCTGCATCAAAGAAATCTTCCGCCCGGAAATCATTGCAAAGGATGCGGCTACGGTAATAACCCCCATGCCTCCAATCTGAATCAGCAGTAAAATGACAAACTGGCCGAAGGCCGACCAGTATGTTGCCGTATCATGTATAATGAGTCCGGTTACACAGACTGCTGAAGTAGAAGTAAACAATGCCTCCGAGAAAGGCGTTGCCAGTCCGCTGCGGCTGGAAAACGGCAACATTAAAAGGAAGGTGCCGAAAAGGATCACACCGGAAAACCCGAGGATGATAATTTGAAACGAAGTCAACTTCCTTTTTAACAACATTACTCCCATAACTGCAATCCTCCTTTATACCCCTTTATGTGCCCTTAATCATAAATCAAAGGGAGTAAAGAAGGTAAAAGAGAATGCGTATCTGTATTAAGGCCGTCTAAAGATGCAGGACTTATTCTTTTTTATCACGAGCTTGTGCCAGAAATTCAATCAGCCGTTTCCTTGTCAGAATCCCGCATAGAGCATTCCGGCCATCAACGATGGGGACAAAATTCTGATTCAGCATTGAAGTTACAACCTGCTCGGAATCTGCATCTATTTGTAACGCAGGGCAAAAATCTCTGCGAACAATGCTGCCAAGTCGGTATCCCTCCTGTACTTTCAAGTCTGTTGTCTGGCAAACAAGAAGGTGGCGGAGGAAATCTCCCTCCGTCACGCTTCCAATATACTGTTCCTGATCATTCAGTACCGGGACAGCGGTATAGCCATGTACCATAAACCGTTCCAATCCCTGACGAATCGTATCCTTTTCATGAAGAAATACAGTGGAGATTTTGGGAATCATGATTTTTGCTATGTTCATTTCACCCCTACAGAATACCGTCCAGCATCAGATTGACTTCCAGCACATTGACGGTCTCTTCGCCAAAGATGCCAAGGAATCGTCCGTCGGTGCAGTTTTGGATGATCTCACGCACTTCATCTTCGGTCATATCATTTGCCTTTGCAATGCGTGCTACCTGATATTCCGCTGCTGCCGGGGAAATATGGGGATCAAGCCCACTGCCGGAACAGGTGACAAGGTCCACCGGAACAGCTGTTTCGTCCATTTCAGGATTTGCATTGCGGAGCTTTTCTACACGTTCTGCCACAAGCTGTGCATATTCCTCACTTGCCGGAGAGAGGTTGGAGGGAGCGGCGTACATCAGTGCCTTTCCGTTTTCATCCGTATAGGTTGAAACATCAATATTCATAATGCGCCCCCACATATGGGCTTCATCTGTATATTGCTGCCCAAGTAATTCACAGCCATATTTTTTCCCGTCTACTTCAATGATGCTTCCGCCTGCATTGTCCGGGAAAATTAGCTGAGCAATTCCTGTGACAACACCCGTATAGATTACGCCGCACAGCAGCGTAAAGATTAAAAAGATCATACCTGCCTTTGGCAGTACACTTTTCATTGTTTTCATAATATATACCCCCTTATCCGAAGATGGTGAGAAAAATTTTCTGAAGCAATTCCGGTTCCCATATGGCGAAACGCAGTGTAATCGCACATAGGACGGCTAAGGTCATTCCAAGAATTCCTTCAAAATACGAGATTGTTTGCGTCGGTTTACAAAGGGATACATATAAAAACAACTAAAAATGGACTGCCAACCTACTGAATTTACCGCCCTATCGAGACACAGGGCGGTTTTTTCATGGGCAGGGAAAGGAGGTATCCCTATCATCGGGGCTTGACTGAAAACGGTCAGGCCCTTTTTTCATGCCATCAAATAAGAAGGAGGTAATGCGAATGGCCGATGAAAGATCGAAAATTGTGACTGACGCAACCGGGCCGGACGCTGGCCTTGCCCCGGTACAGCCCGAGGCGGGCGGCGGTACTCCGGCCCCCAAGCAGGAGCAGACCGCTCCCGAAGCGGTTTCCCCGGATAAGGCCACGGCTCCCGAGCAGGTAACACCCACCCAGCCGGAGAAAGGCGCTGACGCTCCCAAGGAGCAGAAGGCGGCCAGCGTGTCTGTCTTTAACTTCTCTGAAATCATGGCCGAGAAGAAAGCGGCGGAAAAAGCCGCCGCCAGGCAGGAGGCAAAGGCCCCGGACAAAGGGTCTTCCCCTACGCCGACCAAGGAGGACGGGCCGAAGCAGGAAAAGCCCAAAGAGCAGGAACAGGCACCGAAGCGCCGGGGCCGACCGCCCAAGGCCGACAAGGACAAGGCTGCCGCTCCCGCACAGAAGGAAGCGCCCGGCAAGAAGGATAAGGCAGTAGAGAAATCTGCACAGCCGGGAAAAACGGAAAAGGCCGCTCCCTCCGGAAAGACAGAGAAAGCCCCCAAGGCTCCCAGTCCCTCTAAGGGTGCGTCGGAGGTAAAGGTTCCCGTTCAGGCTGAAACGCCTGCGGCTCCCGCCGAGGCTCCCCGTCCGGCCAAGGACGAACAGATCGTCTATATCAAGCTGTCCGAGCTCCATGCCTTCAAGAACCACCCCTTCCAAGTCCGCAACGACGAGGAAATGAAGGCTATGGTGTCCAGCGTCCGGGACAAGGGCGTGACCCAGCCCGCTATTGTCCGCCCCCGGGAGGACGGCGGCTATGAGATCGTGTCGGGCCACCGCCGCCAGAAGGCCAGCGAGCTTGCGGGCTTTACAGATATGCCCTGTATCGTCCGTAACCTGACAGATGAACAGGCTATCACGCAGATGGTAGAGGACAATACCAACCAGCGTGAAAATATCCTACCGAGTGAGCGGGCCAAGGCCCTGAAAATGCAGTTGGAGGCCATCAAGCACCAAGGGGCCAGGGAGGACACTTCGGGCCAACTTGACCCGAAGGACGCCGGGCGGCGTTCCAATGAGATCGTGGCCGAGCGCAACAAGATGACCGTCAAACAGGTGCAGCGGTATATCAAGCTCAATGACCTTGTACCGGATTTGCAGAAAATGATGGATGCCGGACAGATCAAATTCACTCCGGCGGTGGAGCTGTCCTACATCAAACCCAAGAACCAGCGGTATATTGCCGTTGCCATTGAAAGCCAGCAGTCAGCCCCTTCTCTCTCGCAGGCCCAGCGCATGAGGGAGCTTGACCAGAAGGGCGTCCTGAATGGAGATGTGATCGACGGCATTATGATGGAGGATAAGAAGGAGGTAGACAAAGTGATTTTGACAGGTGCGGAACTGAGCAAATACTTCGGGAAGGAAACCACCCCGAGGGAAATGAAAGACCAGATCATCAAGCTGCTGGACGACTGGAAGGGCCAGCAGAAGGAAGTTGCCAAGCCGGAAAAGAAGTCTCCCGAGGCGGAGAAGTAAAGCCCACTTCGGGACAAGTTGGCCCGAGGGTGTATGCGGGGCTCTGCCCCGCACCCCGAAGCTCAAAGGATATTTCATATTCCCCGTCGCCGGGTTTTCAGGTAGCATAGCCGGGAAAATCAGTCAAGGGCCACAGCCGCCGCAGGCGGTGCCAAAGCACCCTTGACGGATTTCTCCCGGATATGCTTTCAGGCGGCAAGCGACGGGGATATATATTCCTTTGAGCCGTCCCCCTTCCCACGGGAAGGGGCGGAGGGGTTGGGCTTATCCGGCGCAACTCTATTAAAAATGTAGAAACGGAGGGACAAAACCTTGAAACGACCTTTGGCATACATCACCGCCGCATGGTGCGGCGACCCCGACACGGATATGGAGATTGCGGCCCGCTACTGCCGGATGGCATACGAAGCGGGCTTTTCTCCTATCTGCCCCATTCTCTATCTGCCGCTGTTCATTAACGACGCTATCCCGGAGGAACACAAGAACGGGATTGATATGCGCCGGGATATGTTGCGCCGCTCCCATGTGCTTGTGGTCTGCGGCGGCGAGGTGGACGAGGATGTGAAAAATGATATTGCCGTTGCCAAGCGGCTCAATATCACGGCCACCACCCTTGACGGTATCCTGACCGTCAACCAGCAGGGCCGCCATGATGTTTGAAGCCTATGTGACCAATCTGGGGATGTACCCGGAACGGGGCGTTGAAGTCGGAGAATACCTGAGATTTCCCACTACCATTGAGGAAGTGCAGGCCCTGTTCTCCCGGATTGGCATAGACGGAAAACGCTATGAGGAATACTTCATCACCGATTATCAGAGTGATGTGCTGGGACTGTATGACCACCTCGGAGAATACGAAAACCTTGACGAGTTAAATTTCTTGGCGCACCTTCTGGAAGAAATGACCCCAGACGAGCTGGAAAAGCTGGAAGCAGTCATGGACGCCGGGGAGTACACAGGCAGCGTCAAGGATTTAATCAACCTGACCCAAAACCTTGACTGCTTCGAGTTTTATCCCGGAGTGAAGGACGAGGAAGAATTGGGCCGTATGTATATCTTGGAGTTTGAAGCTCTCACGGTGCCGGAGCACCTGATCGACTACATCGACTACGAGGCATACGGGCGGGATGTGCGTATCAACGAAGGTGGGCATTTTGCCCCCGGCGGCTATGTGTTCGACAATCAGAGTAAATTCATCGAGCACTATACCGGGCTGGACGATATTCCTGAGGAATACTGCATTTCCCATGTCCAAGCCCGGGACGAGAAGGAGGAAACACGCTCCATCTTGGAGACAATCAAGCAGTTCAAGGAGGATCCGCCTGTTCCCCACAAGGACAAGACGGGGCCTTCCCATGAGGAACGGTAGACCTCGGGCCAAGTTGGCCCGAGGTTCCACTATCCGGGCGGCTCCCCGGGGCCCTCCCGATTTCCCTAAATTTCCCGGAGGAAAGGAGGCAGTATGCAGGAATATGTAGAAGAACGGACAGTTGCCATATCCGTCAAAGCGGGCAAACTCTCGGGGCGGGCGCTGGCGGCGGCCTGCAAAAAAGTCCTGGCAGAAATGAAAAAGCACCATGAGGCGGCAAAACGGCCCCACGGCAGGCAGAGCGTAAAAAAGCTGATGAATCACTACGGCACCAAAAGCGCCATGACGCTGGTGGGAGCCCCCAAGGACTTTGACCGTATTGCCAAGGAGTTCCATGTGGACTACGCTTTTCACAAGACCAGTCCCGGCCACTACCTGCTGTTCTTCAAGGCAGATCAGGCGGATGCCATCACTGCGGCCTTCTCCAAATACACGGAAAAGGTCATGGGCCGCAGTCAGGAAAGGCCGTCTATCCTCGGCCAGCTCCGGCAGTTCGTGGAACAGATAGCGGCAAGGCCCAAGCAGAAGGAACGGGCCAGAGAGGCGGTGAAGGAAGAACGGTAAGCAAGAAAATCAAGAAATATGTACTTCCATATTTCCCGTATCTCATAGCCTTTTGGTTTTTCTCCAAGTGCGGCACCGCCTACCGCATGGCGGCTGGGGCCAACCTCGGGGAAAAACTGTTCGGCATGGTCAAGACCATCGGCCCGGTGTTTCAGTCCTATGCGCCTGGGCTGGGGCTTTTCGACCTCGCCGTGGGCGTGGCCGGAGCCGTAATATTGTACTTTGTGGTACAGTCCAAAATCAAAAAGGCCCGGAAGTTTCGCAGGGATATGGAATACGGCTCAGCCCGATGGGGCAACGAAAAGGACATCAAGCCCTTTGTCGATCCCAAGTTTGAAAACAATATGCTGCTGACCGCCACGGAACGGCTCACCATGAACACCCGTCCGAAAAATCCCGCCAATGCCCGCAACCTCAATTTTTGCGGAATCGGCTCGTCCGGCTCCGGCAAGACCCGCTTTTGGCTCACGCCGCAGCTCCTGCAAGCCCATTCTTCCTATGTGGTGGTAGACCCCAAGGGCGGCGTGCTGGGGCAGGTCGGTACATTTTTGCAAAAACGGGGCTATAAAATCAAGGTGTTCAACAGCATTGATTTTTCAAAATCCATGCACTATAACCCGCTGGCGTATATCAAGACCGAGGCGGACATTCTAAAGTTTGTCAACGCCCTTATTTCCAACACCAAGGGCGAGGGTAAGGAGGGCGATCCGTTCTGGACAAAGGCGGAAACGCTTTTGTACTGCGCTCTGCTGGGCTACATCATTTTTGAGGGAGCCGAGGAGGATCGGAACATGAATACGCTGGTGGACATGATCTCCGGCATGGAGGTCAAGGAGGATGACGAGGACTTTCTCAACGCCGTGGACTATATGTTCAAGGGGCTGGAGCAGCGCAAGCCGAATTGCTTTGCGGTGAAGCAGTATAAAAAATACAAGCTCAGCAGCGGTGTTGTATGCTCTAAAAGACTTCTTAATCAAGCGGTTTGGAAGTCTCTTAGAACACACAACCTAAAACCGAAGAAAGGAGCGCAAGTTATGAAAAAAAACGAGAAAATCACTGCTCTGTATGAACGATTGAGCCGTGATGACTTTGGCAAAGATGATGACCGACAGCGTGAGAGCAATTCCATTTCCAACCAAAAAGCAATGTTGGAGGAGTTCGCCGCACGGCAGGGGTTTACGAACATTGTTCATTTCACGGACGATGGCATTAGCGGCACTTGCTTTGACCGTCCCGGATTTCTGGCAATGATGAAAGAGGTTGAAGCCGGGAATGTGGAGTATTTGTGCATCAAGGACATGAGCCGCATGGGTCGTGACTATCTGAAAGTCGGTCAGATTATGGAAATCCTGCGTCAGCGTGGCGTTCGCCTTATCGCCATCAATGACGGCGTGGACAGTGCCAGAGGGGACGATGATTTTACCCCTTTCCGCAACATTATGAACGAATACTACGCCAGAGACACCAGCCGTAAAATCCGTTCCACTTTCCAGTCCAAAGGCAAGACCGGCAAGCACCTCACAGGCACGGTCATTTACGGCTATCTTTGGAACGAAGCCAGAGACCAATGGTTGGTTGACCCCGAAGCCGCCGAGGTGGTCAAGCGCATCTTTGCCATGACGATTGAGGGCTACGGTCCGTATCAGATCGCCAGCAAACTGAAATCGGAAAAGGTGCTTATTCCGTCTGCTTACCTTGCCCAACACGGCGAGGGCGTGAACAAAAACAAGACTTTCAAAGATATGTACGGCTGGGGTTCTTCCACCATCTGCAACATTCTTGAAAAGCGTGAATATCTGGGACACACCATCAATTTCAAGACCCGAAAGCACTTCAAGGACAAGAAAAGCCATTATGTCCCGGAGGACGAATGGACAATTTTCGAGAATACCCATGAGCCTATCATTGACCAGCAGACCTTTGACCTTGTGCAGAAAATCCGTGGGAATGTCAGACGCTACCCGGACGGCTGGGGCGAAGCAGCTCCCCTCACAGGCTTGCTTTATTGTGCCGATTGCGGCGGCAAGATGTATGTCCACCGTACCAACAACGGCAAGCGTATTTCTCAATATACCTGTTCCCAATACAGCAAAGTCCCAGTTGGAAAGCTCTGCAAGACCCAGCACCGTATCAATGAAGATGTGGTACTGTCCCTTGTTTCCGAAATGCTCAAAGCCATTGCCGAGTATGCGAAGCATGACCGAGCCGAGTTTGTCCGAGTGGTACAGGAAGCGCAGTCCAGCCAGCAGACAGCAGAGGTTAAGAAACAGCGGATACGCCTTGCCACCGCAAAGCAGAGAGTGTCCGAACTGGAAGTCCTGCTCTGTAAAATCTATGAGGACAACATTTTAGGAAAGCTGTCCGACAGCAGATACGCCACTCTGGACGCTCAATACGAAAAGGAACAGTCCGAGCTTACCGCTGAAATCTCTGCTCTGGAAAAGGCTATCAGGAGTTATGAAAAGCACGAAAAGGACGCTGATCGTTTTATCGCTCTGATTGACAAGTATGAGAACTTCGACAAGCTGACCATTGCTATGCTCAACGAGTTTATCGAGAAAATCCTTGTGCATGAGCGTGACCGCAAAGGCAGTATACAGACCACACAGGAGGTCGAGATTTACTTCAATTTTGTCGGTCGATTTGTTCCCCCGGCGTTTGGTGAAGTGGAGCTTACCCCGGAGGAATTAGAGGAAATCCGCAAGCGTGAGGAACGCAAGGACAGGCTTCATCAGAACTACTTGAAGCGGAAAGCCAGCGGAGCGCAGAAGCGATACGAGGACAAAATCAAGAAGCGGAAAAAGGCAGAAATTGAAGCTAAGAAAGCCGCCATTCGTGCGGAGGACATTGCAAAGGGCGTGTTCGTCCCTGTCAGCAGTTTACCGCAGAGAGAGCCGATGAAAGGAGTACAAACAGCATGAATATCACTTACACACAGAACGGAGATTATCTTATCCCGGACATCGTTATCCGCAAGACCAAGCCCCTCAGACACTACGGCAGACTTCGCAAGGCGTATCTGGAAATGCACCGCCCGATACTGTTCAATGAGCTGGTACTATCCGACAAGCTCTTTGAGCATTGCGCCGAGATTGACGAAGCGGCACGAAACCGCATGGAGCTGATCGTGCCAGAGCTGGCAAAGCAGTACGGCGTGACAGAGCAACTGAAAGCTGAAAACCAAATGGAATGGGTGCGGCAGATGAACGCTTGCAAGGCGCAGGCAGAGGAAGTTGTGAAGTTTGAGCTGATTTATGACTGATACTGAGAGCGCCCGGACGAAAAATGTTTGGGCGCTCTTACTGTATGAATAAATTGTAATTCTCCCATGATAAAGAAGTAAATGTTGTAAAGGAAACTTGACAAGAGATGCGTGTCATGCTATAGTAAGTTTGTAAAGGAAACTTGTCATGCAAGGAGGCGTTTTTTTGAAGAATAAAGTTGAGCAGTTACGAAAGGAGCGAGGATTAAATCAAGATGATTTTGCAAAAATGCTTTGTGTTTCAAGACAAACCATTAGTTCAATCGAAACAGGAAAGTATAATCCATCATTGGAATTAGCTTTTGCAATTTCAGACTTTTTTGGCAAACGGATTGAAGAAATCTTTATCTATGAAAGAGGTGCAGAAAATGAAAAAGAGTAATTTGATAACCGGGATATTATATGTGCTTTTCGGTGTGGCTTGTTTGATTGTTGCGCTGTTGATTGAAACAAAGTTAGAGGGCATTTTATGGGGCTTTGCTGGCGCAGGTATCTTCCCCGGAATTATGATGATATGCAAATATTTTTATTGGAGTTCCCCCAAAAATAAAGAGCGATACGAAGAGCGTTTGGAGAACGAACGAATTGAACAGCATGACGAGTTGAAAACAAAAATCAGAGATAGAGCCGGAAGATATACTTACAGCTTAGGACTGCTGGTTGTTTGTTTCTCCATTTTGATTTTCGGTATTCTCGGAGCATTGGAAGTCATTGATAATGCACGCATGATTGTACTCTATCTCAGCGGATATTTACTGTTTCAAGTTATCGCAGGAATTGTCATTTTTAATAAGCTGATGAAAAAGTATTAAGGAAAAATCCCTTTAGGAACTAAAGGGCGCACTTCTATACTCTCCTATCGGGAGTATCGTGCGTCCTGCGGAGCTTCATTCTCTGTCAGCAGAAAAAAGCTGCATGAGCGAGAATGTTTCGTCACTTCGTTCCGTCAAGGTGGCTACACCCCCTTGCGCCGCTTGTGCGGCTATCCCCTGTGTACTTGCCGTCCGCAAACGGTTTTGACAAACCGTTCGCCGCCAACAAGTTTGAAAATCAAGAATCTTAATTTGATAAAGGAGTGTGATTCTATGAAAAAGAAATTACCCATAATCCTCTTGGGTGTTATTTTGGCTTGTGTGTTGGTTTTCGGTTTAGGTCAGTTTACAAGGAACTACACGCAGACCGTGAAACGGGCTGCTGACAACAAACGGCGCTATGCTCCCGGCTGGGTGCATAGCACCTGTTTGTTGCGGGGGTTTCCAAAGGGGGCAGCGCCCCATTTGGCACACGACTTTGCGGAGCAAAGTGTAGTGTGTTATACGCTCTGTCGGCGTTGCCCTGAAAATACCGTTGCCGCCGGGGAGGGCAAGGGCATTTGACGCGGCAGGAAAGCAGGGCTTTGTTTGGGGCTGGTAAGCCGGAAACAAAGGGCTGATTTCAGCAGCAGACAGGGCGTATTATGAAAGCCCCCGTCCCTCGTCCTCCGCCCCCGGCCTATGGGACAAAAAGTCCCAAAGCTCTGGACACCGTGACCAGATGTGTGGCCACACTCCGGGAAAAGTAGCAGGACGGCAGGAAACCGTCAAGGCTGAAATGAATGGGCTGACGCCCGGCCTTGACCGTTCCCCGCCGCCCCGCTGGATGGGTGGACAAGGTGGCCAATCCCTAAAAGTGTTTGGCCGCACTCGTTCATTTTGGGGCCTTTCTTCTCCCAAAATTGAAATGGGCGGGAAAGCCCTAAAATGGCTTTCCCGCCTTGATTACCCATTAGCAAAGACGGGCGAGACTGTCAACGGCGGCGCTGAAAGCGCCGTTCATCTTGACCGTTGACTGGCTCGCCTGGCTTTGCTACTGCCCGTAAGAGATGGAAAAACAAGATGGAAAACAAGGTTAAAAATGGTTGACAAGTCTATCGGATGTGTGTTATACTGTGCGACAGTTTGAGATTGGAAGGAGGCTTACGTGTGTTAATTTGTGTACGCTAATAAGCAATAAAAAGTAGAAGTACCTTTCCACATGATGGTGGGCTTTTTTTGCGTGCGTATGCAAAGGAACACGTAGGTTTGACACGAGCAGTCTTTGAACTGTATCGTGGTGTTTTTTCGTGCTTTGTTGTTATGCAGGCGTCTGCCCTCTCTGTGGGACAACGCCTGCTTTTTATTGCAGAAACAAAGGAACAATGCAATAAAAAAGGAGGTTCGCATTATGACCCAAAACAACAATTCATGGAGAAAAACTTATTTTACACTTCTTGCCGGACAAGCAATATCCTTTATTAGCAGCGGTATTTTGCAAATGGCCATTATCTTTTATTTGGTTGCGAAAACTAATTCTGCAATCATATTGACGGCGGCAACACTGATTGGATTTTTGCCGCAAGCCTGTTTAGGCCCGTTTGCAGGTGCTTTTGTTGACCGGCACAGCCGTAAAAGCGTAATGATTGGTGCGGATTTGATAATTGCCGCCGCTGGCGGTATTCTGGCGCTGGTGGCGTTTTACATGGAATTGCCCGTATGGTCTATTATGGTTGTCCTGTTAATCCGAAGTGCGGGAACTGCTTTTCATTCTCCAGCATTCAGCGCAGCAACACCTATGATTGTGCCAAAAGAGGAACTTACAAAATGCGCTGGTTACACGCAGACCATGCAAGCAGTAAGTGCGATTATCAGTCCAGCTGCCGCAGCGTTTTTATATGCTGTTTGGCCTCTTAATGCAATTATATTGTTAGATATTGTGGGTGCAATCCTTGCCTGTGTGACTGTTGCGATTTCGTCCATACCAACGCCTGAACTATGTCCAGAAACGAAAAGACAACAGTTTTTACAGGATATGAAAGAGGGGTATGTGGTATTAAAGCAAAACAGGGGCCTCTTTGCTCTGCTCTGGATTGGTGTAATTTATATGTTCTTTTATATGCCAATCAGTACGCTTTTTCCTCTCATCTGTATGTCATACTTCAAAGGAACACCGGCCCATGCCTCTGCCGCTGAAATTGCTTTTGCGGTTGGTATGCTGCTTGGCGGAGTCATTCTGAGCATTTGGGGCGGTTTTAAGAAACGGCGGTACACCATCGGTCTTTCCGTTCTCCTGATGGGCGTTAGCAATATGCTCTCCGGGCTTTTGCCGCCAGACGCATTTCTTGTCTTTGTTGTGTGCTGTACTGTTATGGGAATTTCCGCTCCATTTTACGGTGTGCAAAATGCGATTTTTCAAGAAACGGTCAAACCAGAATATCTGGGGAGAGTTTTTTCTCTACTGACAAGCGCCGCTTCCCTCGCCATGCCGTTTGGCCTTGTCATTTCCGGGCCTCTGGCGGAGCGGCTGGGAGTTGAGAAATGGTTTGTCATTTGCGGAATTGGCATTATCATCGTTGCGCTTGCCGTATTTTTACTACCCGGTTTGAGAGAGATTGACAATACGCAATAATCAACTGCACCTTTTTCTATTACTAAACAAAATGCCTGGATGGTGGTTCTGAAAAACCAGAACCGCCGTTCAGGCATTTTTTATCTTCGTCCTCTCTGCGGTTTTGGATTCTTCAGCAAGTCGGATTTTTCCGCAATCTTTTTCAGCCACTTCCGTTCTTCTACTGACAGCTTCCTAAAATTCAGCTTGAGCCGTTTGCAGATAAACGCCAAGTACGCTTGTTCCGTGTCGCTGTCCTGGCTGACGATTTCACCAGCAGTTTCCAGCATTTCTTTTAGCGGGTTATCCTCTGGGACGCTGAAAAAATCGTCCTTGTGTGTTTCCCGCAGAGCAAGGGCAATCCCGTTTATGTCCCGTTGTATCACATAGCGGCAAAACTCGTCCTCATCAATATGGGCGGTGATAAGCTGTCTTAACTGCGTATCACTCATGCCAGGATTATGCTTTTTTATAACAGTTGCGCTCATCGTGTCCACTATGGCGTTTGCACCCTGCGCCTGTTTCAGTGCCGTTCCGTTCACATAGATTTCAAGGTCAGCCATCAGCCGGGGGAAATCCGGGTGCGCCGCCAGCTCACACAGCAGGGTATTGTCTATCCTCCCGCTTTTCAGCAGGTCAATCATTTCATCACTCAAACGCAGGTCTGCAAGATCGGCGTTTGGGTGATTTTTCATTTCAGACAGCCCCAGCAGATAATCAGCGGTCACACCGTAAAACTTCGCCAGCCGGATAAGGGCATAGTGGCTGATGTCCTTGAAGTCTTCCGTTTCGTAACTGCCCAGCGCAGACTTGGAAAGCCCGGTCTGCTCCGCAAGCTGCCCCAGCGTCAAGCCACGCTCCACACGTAGGTCTTTTAATCGCTCTTGTATGGATAAAGACATATTCACCCTCCTTGCTAGCTCAACGAAAGAGAAGCCGTTATGCTATGTACTATGCTCATAGCATAACGGCATAGGCATTTACAGTTTTATTTTACCATTTGCTACATCTTCACGAAATTTATCAACAAGCTTCGCTGTCAGCTTGGATTTACCGTAGTGTTCAAGTACAAAAGTACGATAACTTTTTCCATCTACAAGCACATCACTTTTTCTGGTCAACAACCAATTTCCGTTACCTCCTCCCTGTTCTCTAATATTCCAGTCTTTCCCATATCTTTTATAGATTTCATCTTTTTTACCTTGAACAGACATTGATTCGCTTGGAATATAAACAATTTGCATAATAGCTCCTCCTTTATTTTGTGCAAGAAGACCAGAAACCTGAATTTGTCTTTTATCTTTTTTTGATTATATCACAAATCCGAGAGCGTGGAAATAGGGAGTTTTTCAGGCTGATTTCCTACCTCTTGGATATACGGCACAGGCGGTCAAAAAGGTGTAGACTTGGGATAGTTCATCGATGGACAAGCACCTTGGAAACAGAACACGCCAAAGAAAACGGAGGGACGCATGAGCAAAAGACCCTATCAACACCTGCCGCCGCTGGAACACAGGCCGGACGGCTCCCCCTACCGCATAACCCCGCCCCAGAAGAGACGAGCCAGCGGCCTGATACGCCGGGAGTGCTGCAACTGCGAGGACGGAAACTGCCTTGCGCTGGACGATGGCGACACCTGCGCCTGTCCGCAGATGATTTCGTTCTCCGTCTGCTGCAAGTGGTTCCGCTGGGCGGTCTTGCCGCTGGACAGGACGCTGGAAGCGGAGATTTACCGGGACAGGGACTTGAAACGCTGTGCGGAGTGCGGCGGTGTGTTCGTCCCGAAGTCCAACCGGGGCAAATACTGCCCGGACTGCGCCGCCAGAGTTCACAGGCGGCAGAAAACAGAAAGTGAACGGAAAAGGAGGTCTGCTGTGGACAGTTAAGAGCGGGAAAAGCCTTGATTTGCAAGGCTCCGCAAGCCCTCAACCGGGGCGGCTGGTATCATTTATCATTCGCCCCGGAAAACGGGCCTCTAACCGTCCACAAAACACGCTATGACAAACACGATTTATATTCACCAGCCGGAAAAGGCGTTCAGTTTCACCCGGCTCCCCAATTTCCTTTTTGAAGCACCCACATTCCAGCCCTTGAGCAACGAAGCGAAGGTGCTGTATGCCTTTGTCCTGCGCCGGGCGGAGTTGTCCCGGAAGAACGGCTGGGCGGACGAGTACGGGCGGGTCTACCTGTACTACCCCATCTGCGAGGTGGTCGCTTTGCTCCGCTGCGGGCGGCAGAAAGCGGTCAACACCCTGCGGGAGTTGCAGTATGCGGGGCTGGTGGAAATCCAGAAACAGGGCTGTGGAAAACCCAACCGCATTTACCCGAAATCCTATGAAGCGGTTCCAAACACCGACTTCAAGAAATCCGGTTATGGTACGCCGGAGGGCTGAAAACCGTACTTGGCGAGTACGAAAATCAATCCTCTTGAAGTACGGAAATCTGACGGTATATAGAAATACAGAGATTAAAACCATCTATTTACATTCATTCCATTCCAATCCTATCAGAGATATTTTCGGCGGGAAAACCCGCCGGAAAGGAATGGAATGGGGAAAGGAGTTCAATGGCACAACACGCAATTTTGCGATTTGAGAAGCACAAGGGCCACCCGGCGGGGCCGCTGGAAGCCCACCATGAACGGAAAAAGGAGCAGTACGCCAGCAACCCGGACATTGACACCAGCCGGAGCAAGTACAATTTCCACATCGTCAAGCCGGATGGCCGCTACTACCATTTCATTCAGAGCCGCATCGAGCAGGCCAGATGCCGCACCCGCAAGGACAGCACTCGGTTTGTGGACACGCTGATTACCGCCAGCCCGGAGTTTTTCAAGGGCAAGTCCCCAAAGGAGATAGCGGCCTACTTCCAGAGGGCGGCGGACTTCCTCATTGACCGGGTGGGCCGGGAGAACATCGTTTCGGCTATGGTACACATGGATGAAAAAACGCCCCATCTGCACTTGGTCTTTGTGCCGCTGACAAAGGACAACCGCCTGTGCGCCAAAGAAATTATCGGCAACCGGGCCAATCTGACGAAGTGGCAGGACGATTTTCACGCCTGTATGGTGGAGCAGTACCCCGACCTGGAGCGTGGGGAAAGCGCCAGCAAGACGGGCCGGAAGCATATCCCCACCCGGCTGTTCAAACAGGCGGTCAACCTCTCCAAACAGGCGAGGGCCATTGAAGCGGTTCTCTCCGGCATTACCCCGCTGAACGCCGGAAAGAAGAAAGAGGAAGCCCTCTCCATGCTGAAAAAGTGGTTTCCGCAGATGGAGAACTTCTCCGGGCAACTGAAAAAATACAAGGTCACAATCAATGACTTGTTAGCGGAAAATGAAAAGCTGGAAGTCAGGGCAAAGGCCAGCGAAAAAGGCAAGATGAATGACACGATGGAACGGGCGAAGTTAAAAAGCGAACTGGACGATATGCGGCGGCTGGTTGACCGTATCCCGCCGGAGATTTTAGCGGAACTGAAACGGCAACAGCGGCAGCATGGAAAGGAAAGGTGATCTTATAAGTAATATCAGATACAAAAAGGAAATCGAAATCGTGACTTTTCAGGGAAAGGAAATCACACTGGAAAATCTCTCCCCGGTGTTCACGCCGGAACAGGAAGCAGCCAAACGCCGGGAACTGGAACAGCAGCTTTATGAGGTGTTCCGCAAGTACGCCGACAAGCGGGAGAGTGAGGAAGCCGGGACATAAGGTTTTCCAAACCCATCATTGATTTGCGGGGCTGCTGGCGGTATAATAGAACTGTCAGCAGCTCCGTTTCTTTTTTAAGAAAAGGAGCGACAATATGAACAATCGGATAGACGCAATCTATGCAAGACAATCGGTAGACAAAAAGGACAGCATTTCCATTGAAAGCCAGATTGAATTTTGCAAATACGAGTTGAAAGGCGGTAACTGCAAGGAATACACAGACAAAGGGTACAGCGGCAAGAACACAGACCGTCCGAAGTTTCAAGAACTGGTGCGGGACATCAAGCGGGGCTTGATTGCAAAGGTCGTGGTTTACAAGCTCGACCGTATCAGCCGTTCCATTCTGGACTTTGCCAACATGATGGAGCTGTTCCAGCAGTACAATGTGGAGTTTGTGTCCTCTACGGAAAAGTTTGATACCTCCACGCCGATGGGACGGGCCATGCTGAATATCTGTATCGTGTTCGCCCAGCTTGAACGGGAAACGATACAGAAGCGGGTAACGGACGCTTACTACTCCCGCAGTCAGCGGGGCTTTAAGATGGGCGGGAAAGCCCCTTACGGCTTCCATACGGAGCCTATCAAGATGGACGGTATCAACACAAAGAAGCTGGTGGTAAACCCGGAGGAAGCGGCCAATATCCGGCTGATGTTTGAGATGTACGCCCAGCCCACAACTTCCTACGGGGACATTACCCGGTACTTTGCCGAACAGGGGATTTTGTTCCATGGCAAAGAGCTGATACGCCCCACGCTGGCGCAGATGTTACGCAATCCTGTCTATGTGCAGGCAGACCTTGATGTGTACGAATTTTTCAAAAGTCAAGGTACAGTCATTGTCAATGACGTTGCCGATTTTACGGGCATGAACGGCTGCTATCTGTATCAAGGGCGAGATGTAAAGGCCAGCAAGAAAAACGACTTAAAAGACCAAATGCTGGTACTGGCTCCCCATGAGGGTATCGTCCCCTCCGACACCTGGCTGACCTGCCGCAAGAAGCTGATGAACAACATGAAAATCCAGTCTGCCCGGAAAGCCACCCACACATGGCTGGCAGGAAAAATCAAGTGCGGGAATTGCGGGTATGCTCTTATGAGTATCTACAATCCCTCCGGCAAACAGTATCTCCGCTGCACGAAACGGCTGGACAATAAAAGCTGTCCTGGCTGTGGGAAAATCATCACTTCGGAACTGGAAGCGGTTGTTTATCAGCAGATGGTAAAGAAGCTGGCAAGCTACAAGACGCTGACAGGAAAAAAGAAAGCGGCAAAGGCAAACCCGAAAATCACCGCCCTGCAAGTGGAACTTGCCCATGTAGACAGCGAGATTGAAAAGCTGGTGGACAGTCTGACGGGGGCAAACAATGTCCTGTTCTCCTATGTGAATGTGAAGATAGCGGAACTGGACGGGCGCAAGCAGGAACTTCTGGCAAGGATAGCGGAGTTGACTGTGGAGGCCATCAGCCCGGAACAGGTCAGCCAGATTTCCGGCTACCTCGATACCTGGGAGAATGTATCTTTTGATGACAAGCGGCGTGTGGTGGATTTGATGATCACCACCATAGCCGCCACAAGCGACAGCTTGAACATCACATGGAAAATCTGACTGGCGGCACCCCTCCCGTCAGATACCTACCCTGTGTAGTCCCTTGTAAACTGTACTTTCCTTTATGCAAACAATGACATTGGTAAAACCGCAAACAGTTTAGAAGCAGACATTCGCCAATCTCAAAAAATTTTGGATGATTGGATTGTTGATGGAAGCATTTCCGACACAATGGCTGCATTTATTTCTTACCCACAGGACAAGACAGACCACACTTTTTCTGTCTATGTAAATCGCCCTGGCTTGTCTTTTGGATATTTCTTCCGTGGTGGTGGAGATATAGTTGAGGTTGATGATTACATTGCAGAGTTTGTTGTTGAGGGAAATAACGAAAGGGCATTTATCTCAATGAATACCCAAAATATTGTTCGACTTGAAGTAGATGATGGCAACGGCATTCAGGTGATTGATATTGATAGTGGCAAGCCTTTCGCCATTGTCCTGCCCCTCAATGTAGGAAACATCTGTTTCTATGATACGAATGGAAATGTTGTGGAATATCTTCGCCAACAACTTTGACCAACTTCAATTTACCGAACTGAACACAACAACTGAATACCGAAAAACTGACCGTTGACTGGTCGCAATCTGCGAAAAGTTGACGGTCTTTTTTTATCCCCATTTTCAAAAAAGGAGGTCACGAAAAATGGCAAAACCGAAAAACCTTGAACAGCTCCGAGCCGAAAAGGAACAGGTCGAGACACAGCTTGCACAGGAACAGCACAAGCTGGAGCGTCTGGAGAACAGAAAGAAGTATCTGGAGAAAGGCGAGAGACAAAAGCGCACCCACCGCCTTTGCAATCTGGGCGGCACGATTGAGAGCCTTGCCCCGGAGGTCAAAGATCTCACACGCACCGAAATGACGGAGCTGATGGAGTACATCTTTTCTCTGTCCGAAGTCCAGCGAGCCGTCCGTCACATGGCGATTACCCACATCAACCAAGCGAGCAGAGGAAAGGAGTTGAAAGCCGATGGCACTATTTCATCTGAGCGTCACGCAGACTAAGCGAAGCGCAGGACAGTCCGCTATCGCTTCTGCTGCCTACCGTGCCGGGGAGCGATTGTATAGCGAGTATTACGGCGAATACAGCGACTACACCAGAAAGGGCGGCGTGATCTGCTCTGACATTCTCTTGCCGTCCCATGCACCGCCAGAATACGCAGACCGCCAGACCCTATGGAACGCCGTGGAAAAAGCCGAGCGTGGAAAGAACGCCCAACTTGCATACAGCTTTGACATTGCCTTGCAGAATGAATTTTCCCTTGAGGAAAACATCGCTCTTGCAAGGCAATTTTTATTGGAGAACTTTGTGAGCCGGGGCATGGTGGTTGACTTCGCCGTACACCAGCCAGACCGGGAGGACGGCGGCATACCAAACCCGCATTTTCATGTGCTTTGCCCCATCCGTCCCATCGAGCAGAACGGCAAATGGGGACTAAAGCAACGCCGGGTGTACGAACTGGACGAGGACGGCAACCGTATTCGAGACGCAAACGGTAAGTATGTGTTCAATGCCGTTCCTACTACCGACTGGGGTAGTCCCGAAACGCTGGAACATTGGCGGCAGACATGGGCGGAACTATGCAACGCCAAGTTTGCGGAAAAAGGGCTTGATGTTCGTATCGACCACCGCAGCTATGAACGGCAAGGCGTGGATTTACTTCCCACTATCCATGAAGGCGCAACCGTCCGGGCAATGGAGAAGAAAGGTATCCGCACCGAGAAAGGCGAGTTCAACCGCTGGATCAAAGCCACCAACGCCGTGATCCGGGACATCAAGAAGAAAATCACTTCGCTTATGGGCTGGATAGCGGATATGAAAGCCGAGCTTGCCAAGCCACAGGCACCCGACCTTGTTTCTCTGCTGAACGCCTATTACACCCAGCGCAGAGCCGGGGCGTATTCGCAGAAAGGCAAGGTCAGCAATCTAAAGGAGATGAACGATACTTTCAATTATCTCCGGGCAAACGGCATTTACTCCCTTGAGGATTTGGAACGCCGTGTCAGCGAACACAGTGCTGCCACAGAGAGCTTGAAGAAAACGCTGGACGAACAGACCGCCCGAATGAAAGCAATTAAGCAGCTCTATGACAGCTCCGCTGCTTTCCAGAACTTGAAGCCTGTCTATGACGGCTTGCAGAAAATCAAGTTTGAGAAGCCCAGAGCCAAGTACAAGGCAGAGCATGAAGCGGAACTGATACAGTTCTACGCCGCCAGACGAAAGCTGACCGGGGAGTTCCCGGACGGCAAGGTGGATATGAAAAAGCTGACCGAAGAGTATGACGAGCTGGAACAGGCGCACGAAACCACCTATGGCGAGTTTAAGGCTGTCAGAGACGATTTACACCGTCTTTGGAAGGTCAAGTCATGTGTAGATACTGCCGCCCGATTTAACGAGCGTACAGAGGAACAAATGCACCAAAATCGACCCCAAACACGACACAAAAAGGAGGATATATCCCGATGAATTACACCCAAGCACAGATTGACCGGGCAAACGCCGTCAGTCTGGAAGATTTTCTCCGCACACAGGGAGAGACACTTATCAAAAGCGGACGGGAATACCGTTGGAAAGAACATGACAGCCTGACCGTCCGGGGAAACAAGTGGTTTCGCCACAGCCAGAGCAAGGGCGGCTATCCCATTGATTTTGTCATGGAGTTTTACGGCAAGTCCTTTCCCGAAGCAGTCCAGCTCTTAACCGGCGAAAGCGCCGAGGGACAGAGCGAAGCCAGCACAGCACCGCCCACAGCGTTCCACTTGCCCTTGCACAACCGAACAGCCGATAGAGCAATTCAATATCTTTGCGAAAGCCGAGGTCTCAACAAAACGCTTGTTGAGGCTTTTCTTCTTTCCGGGGATATTTACGAGGACGCAAAGCGGCACAATGTTGTGTTTGTCGGCAGAGACCGAAGCGGTACGCCGAGATACGCCCATGTGCGAGGAACGGCAGACACATTCAGACAGGATATTACCGGGTCTGACAAGTCCTATCCGTTCCGATACGAGGGAAACGGCAACCAGCTCTTTGTCTTTGAAGCACCGATTGACCTTTTGTCCTTTATCTGCCTTTATCCGCAGGACTGGCAGACAAGGAGCTACCTTGCCCTGGGCGGCGTTTCAGGCAAAGCCCTTGACCGTTTTCTTTCTGAACGCAAGGACACCCGAAAAGTGTTCCTCTGCCTTGACAGCGACACCGCAGGAAGTGAAGCCTGCACCCGGCTGGCACAGGACATTCCCGGCGAGATCGCCGTCATTCGCCTTGTCCCGGCAAGAAAAGACTGGAACGATGTTCTCCGTCAGCAAGGGGACATTCCCAGCCGCAAATTCATAGCCGAGACAATCACGCTGCGAGAGCTGCCCACCGCCCAGCCTGTCCCCATGCTCCGTATGGCAGATGTGGAGCTGACGAGCGTGGATTGGCTATGGTTTCCGTATATCCCCTTTGGAAAGCTGACGATTATACAGGGCAACCCCGGCGAGGGAAAGACCTACTTTGCCATGCGTCTTGCGGCGGCTTGCACCAACCGAAAGCCTTTGCCCGGTATGGAGACACTTGAACCTTTCAATATCATCTATCAGACCGCCGAGGACGGTCTGGGTGATACCGTCAAGCCCCGACTGATAGAAGCAGACGCAGACCTTGAACGAGTGCTTGTCATTGACGATAGGGACACACCGCTGACCCTTGCCGATGAGCGCATAGCAAGGGCAATCCGGGAGAACAACGCAAGGCTTGTTATCATTGACCCGGTACAGGCGTTTCTGGGCGCAGATGTGGACATGAACAGAGCAAACGAGGTGCGCCCGATATTCCGCAGTCTGGGAGACATTGCACAGGCTACCGGGTGCGCTATCGTGCTGATCGGACACCTCAACAAAGCCGCAGGAACGCAAAGCACCTACCGGGGATTAGGGTCTATCGACATTACGGCGGCAGTCCGCAGTCTGCTTTTTATCGGCAAGCTGAAGGACAGCCCCACAACGAGGGTGCTTATCCATGAGAAAAGCTCCCTTGCGCCGCCCGGACAGTCCCTTGCCTTTTCTCTGGGAGACGAGAAAGGCTTTGAATGGATAGGAGCTTATGACATTACCGCCGATGAACTGCTTGCCGGAACGGACACAGCCAAGGCAGAAAGCAAGACCGCACAGGCAGAAATGCTGATACTGGAACTGCTGGCAGACGGAAAGAAAATGCCGAGTGCAGAGCTGGAAAAAGCGGTCAATGACAGGGGCATATCCTCACGCACGATGAGGACAGCTAAAAGCCGTATTGGAGACAGGCTTGTGACCGAGAAAGACGGCACAGCATGGGTCTGCTATCTCCGAAGCTGACGCAGGAACACGGCAAGCATGGCAAAGACGGCAAGGTTTTTATAGATACCTTAATGTTGCCGCCTTGCCTTGTTCCCTCATACCGACCACCGCCCGATGATGAAAAGTCACCGGGCATTTTTCATTTACAGGAGGATTTTGAATGAACAATACCGCAACTAACAACACCCCTTGCCCGACTGTCAGAAAGCAGATCGGCAAGACCACCTATATCGTCCGTGTGCATTTCAGCCAGACCGCAAAAGAGACAATGGAGGACAAAATCAAGCGTCTGCTCCGTGAAGAAGTCCGCAGAATGTGACTTCTTTTTGAATTTGATGAAAAAGTCCTTGACTTTTTGTCTCTGGCAAGACCGCGAAGAGCATCCTGATCTCCGCGGCGGTGCGGCTGTCCGCGTTCATCCTGCCGGAGATACAGAACATCACAGCAAAAGACGATATGGAATTGGACAAGATGGGCGAGCGCAAGCAGGCCGTGTTTGCCATCATCCCGGACAACGACAGCACCTTCAACTACATCGTGGGTATGCTCTACACCTGCGCCTTTCAGAGCCTTTACTATCAGGCGGACAAGGTGCATCAGGGGGCGCTGCCCGTTCCCGTGCGGATGATGATGGACGAGTTTTGCAATGTCTCTCTCCCGGATGACTTCGGCAAGCTGCAAGCTACCATGCGAAGCCGCAACATCATGTCTACCATTGTTCTGCAAAATATCTCCGCGCTAAAAGCACTGTTCAAGGATGACTGGGAAGGACTGATTGGCAACGCGGATACGCTGCTGTATTTGGGCGGAAATGAAGTCAGCACCTTCAAGTACATCTCGGAGCTGTTGGGAAAGGAAACGCTGGATACCCGGACGCGCAGTGTATCGAAGGGGCGCAATGGCTCCGGCAGTGTGAACTATCAGCAGACCGGGCGTGAACTGATGACGCCCGATGAAGTGCGGGCGCTGGACAATGACCGCTGCATCCTGTTCATCCGCGGCGAGCTGCCGGTGATGGACAGAAAATATGACATTCTGAAGCACCCCGATCTGAAGCTGACAGAGGATGGCGGAGCCGCGCCGTATGTCCATTGTCCCGGTCTGGATTACGCATTGGAGGACTTCCCGCTGTCCACGGAACGCTGGGAGTCCATTGAGATCATTGAATAACATGAGGAGGAACAACCATGAAAAAGAAACGCATTTCGCTTGAGACTGACCGCCGGACGATCCGGGTAGGCCGCCGATATGGGGTGCTTGTCCTGACGGTGCTGGCCTGCGCCGCACTGACCTGTCCCGCGTTGGCCGCTGATGATCCGCTGACCATCGTGGGGAATTTGTCTGACTTCGTGTTTTCCATCATCAAGGCTTTGGGCGTTATCATTCTCGGCTGGGGCATCGTGCAGGTGGGCATGAGCATCCAGTCTCACGACGCCAGCCAGAGGACGCAGGGCTTTCTGTGCCTCTTTGGTGGCCTGATGATCGCCTTCGCCAAGGAGATTTTGACTGCCATCGGCGCAGTGTAACGGAAAAGGGGCAGGCCGTGGAGCCTGCCCCTCTTACTTCTTTGGAGAATTGAGGTGATAGAAATTGAATAACTGGATCGTTGGCACGCTGCAATCGGCTTTCGATACATGGAATGAAAAGCTGACGGAGATCTGGAGCCTTGTCACCACCACGCCGCAGGCATTCCGGGGCGGGGAGATCTGGAATACCATCGTCAGCATCAACGACGGTCTGAAAGCCTTTGGCTATGGCCTGCTGGTGCTGTTCTTTGCCATGAGCGTGTTCCGCTCTGCCGCCAGCTTTCGTGATTTGCAGCGTCCAGAGTTTGCCCTGCGGCATTTCATCCGCTTTCTGCTGGCCAAAGTTGCCGTAGGCAGTGCCATGGAACTGATGACCTCTGTGTTCGCTGTCTGCGGCGGCGTGGTGCAGACCATCATGAGCAGTATCGGCGGCATGAGCGCCGCCAGTGTGACGCTGCCGCAGGAGATCATCGACGCCATTGAGGAGGTGGGCTTCTTGCAATCCGTTCCGCTGTGGCTCGTCACATTTTTTGGCAGCCTGCTCATTACGGCGCTGTCCTTTGTTCTGATTATGACGGTCTACGGGCGCTTCTTCCGCCTGTATATGTTCACGGCACTGGCTCCGCTGCCGCTGGCATCCTTCGCGGGCGAAGATACAAGTTTTATGGGGAAAGCCTTTCTGAAAAGCTACATCGGCGTCTGCATGGAGGGTGCTGTCGTGGTGCTGGCCTGTCTGATTTTTTCGGCATTTGCCTCCAGCGGCGCACCCATAGCAGACACCTCTCTGCCCGTTGTTACGATGAGCTGGCAATATGTAGCGCAGACCATATTCAATATGCTGGTGCTGGTGGGCCTTGTGAAAGGTGCGGAGCGCATCGCAAAGGAGATGTTCGGATTATAAGACAAGAAAAAGCGGGCCGCAGCCCGCTTTTTTCATTTCTCATATTCCGCGATGGGGACTCCGTTTTTCACCTGAAAGCCGGAGATGGTACGCCCCTCCACAGCTGCGCGGTGCAGCTCGTCCAAGATCAACCTTTCGGCCAATCGAGCCTTCTGCGTCTCCTGCAACCATTCTACCAGCGGACGCAGCCAGCAGGACAGCGCAAGCAGGCCGAACAGAGACAGCACCCCATAGAACACAAATGGGTGTGCTGCCGCCCATTGCGGATACACGCGCCCGACACAGAGCCAGATCAAGACGGGCAGCAGTTGCAGGCGCAGGAGCAGTGTGAAGATGAGCCGGACGGAAAAAATCAGCAGCGCGATGGCGGCGAAACCAAGAAGTACCTGAGATAAGATCGTCATAGGAAAACCCTCCTTTATTTGGTACTTCTATTATCTCATGCCCCAAAAATCGTGTCAAAAAATCGAAAAATAATTATTTTCAGAGAAATGCGGCTCAATTTGAGACACATTTCGACAGGAGGCTATATCCATGGAGATCAAGATACCAAAAGAAGTCCGCCAACACAGCGAGACGATTTTCTTTGGCCTGTCCACCCGGCAGTTCATCTGTGCGGTGCTGGCTGTTGCGGCGGCCATTGGCACCTATTTTCTGACGAAAGGGACGCTCGGCAGGGAGACGACCAGCTGGGTGTGCATCCTCGCAGCTGCGCCGTTGGCGGCTGCCGGGTTCTTCCGATACAACGGGTTGACCCTTGAGCAGTTTGCGTGGGCATTCATCAAGTCGCAGGTCTTGTGTGCAAGGCCGCGGGTGTTCCGCTCTGAAAATCTGTACTGCAAAGTAATGAACAGAAAGGAGAGAGACATTTATGATTAAGACACTCCTTGCCGCAGACCGCAGTGAGCGGGAACACTTCCGCATCCCCCGCAGCGTCCAGCAGTCCATCCCCGTTCAGAAGATCTATCGGGACGGCATCTGGCAGGTGGGCGGCGGTAAATACAGCCGCACATGGCGGTTTGCGGACATTAACTACGCGCTGGCCTCCCATGAGGATCAGCGGGATATGTTCTCTGCTTACTGCGGTGTACTGAACAGTCTGCCCACAGACGCCACTACGAAGATTACCATCAACAACCGGCGGCTGAATGGCGCGGACTTTCAGCGCAGTATTCTGATGCGGGAGCGTGGGAATGATTTGGATCGCTACCGCAGAGAGTACAACCGGGTCGTGACCGACAAGGCATCCGAGAGCAATGACCTGATCCAGGATAAGTACATCACCGTGTCCGTTGCGCGGAAGAGCATCGAGGAGTCCCGCACCTTCTTCCACCGGGTCGATACCGACCTTGGCAAGAACTTCGGCAGGCTGGAGAGCGGTGCGCGTCCGCTGGATAATCAGGAGCGTCTGCGTATCTTTCACGATTTCTTCCGCCCCGGTGAGGAGGAGCAGTTCCACTTTGATCTGAACGATGCCATGCGGAAGGAGCACGATTTCCGAGACTATATCTGCCCGGATGGACTGTGCTTCAAGGCAGACCATTTTGAGATGGGCAGTAAGGTGGGCCGCGTCCTGTTTCTGCGGGACTATGCCAGCTACATCAAGGATGAGATGATCGCCAAGCTCTCTGACTTCCCGCGCAACCTGATGCTGTCCATCGACATTTTGCCGATCCCCACGGATGAGGCCATCCGTGAGGTACAGAGCCGCATTCTCGGCATCGAATCGGATATTGCCCGGTGGCAGCAGCGGCAGAACAGCCGGAACAATTTTACTGCCAGCATCCCTTATGAACTGGAACAGCTGCGGGCGGAGACAAAGGAATTTTTGGACGATCTGAGCACCCGTGACCAGCGCATGATCTTCGCCAATGTCACTATCGTCCACATGGCGGACACACTGGAGCAGCTGAACGCCGACACGGAGGCACTGCAAGCGATTGGGTTGGAGCAGGCTTGCCAGTTCTCTGTTCTCCGCTATCAGCAGGAGGACGGACTGAACACTGCCTTGCCCTATGGCCTGCGGCGCATCAAAACGACCCGCACCCTGACAACCGAATCCACTGCTGTTTTGATGCCGTTCCGCGTGCAGGAGATACAGGATGCGGGCGGCATTTATTATGGTGTCAACGCAGTCAGCCGAAATCTGCTGATCTGCAACCGAAAGAAGCTGCTGAACCCGCACGGTTTTGTGCTGGGCGTTTCCGGCAGCGGCAAGTCCTTCAGCATGAAAGAGGCCATCACCTTTATCGCCCTCTCCACCAACGATGACATTATTATGATCGACGCGGAACGGGAGTACAGAGAACTGACGCGGGCGCTGCAAGGCGCAGTGCTGGAAATTTCCCCGTCCAGTCCCCATCATATCAATCCGCTGGAGATCAACCGCGGCTACGGCGCCGGGGAAAACCCAGTGGCCATGAAGTCGGAACTGATGATGAGCATTTGCGAGCAGCAGATGGGCATCGGACAGCTTGGGGCGTTCCATAAATCCATCATTGACCGCTGCACCGCCAATATCTATCACGATTTCATCAAGAGCGGCGGAGAAGGCAGGATTCCAACTCTCCCAGACTGGCGCAACGAGGTCAAGCGGCAGCCGGAGCGTGAAGCGCAGGAGTTGGCCCTTGCGTCTGAGCTGTTCGTGGAGGGCAGTCTCAATATGTTTGCCCACGAAACCAATTTTGACATTGACAATCGTATCGTCTGCTTCGACCTTTATGAGATGGGCGAACAGCTCAAACCCACAGCCCTGAATGTCGTTCTGGAGACGATCCAGAACCGCGTGGCAGCAAACCGTCTGGCCGGGAAATACACATGGGTCTTTGTGGATGAGGTGTATCTGTTCTTCAAGTATCACTACTCCGCACAGTTCTTGTATAAGTGCTGGAAGCGCTTTCGCAAGTATGCGGTAGCTATGACCGCCGCCACGCAGAATATCGAGGAATGCCTGCGCTCGGAAACGGCGCGCTTGATGCTGGCCAACAGTGAGTTTCTGATTCTGCTGAACCAAGCGGCCACCGACCGGGCTGAGCTTGCGAAGCTGCTGCATATTTCGGAAACGCAGATGAGCCATGTGACAAATGTGGAGGCAGGTCACGGCCTTATGCGGATCGGCAGTTCCATCATTCCCTTCATCAACGAATTTCCGCGGGACAGCGAACTGTACCGCCTGATGAGTACCACGCCGGGGGACAAATGAGGACTGTCGAAATTCGTCTCAAATTGAGCCACATTAAGGGGGTGAGCTGATTTGCCGGAGTTCAAGGAAAAGCCCAAAATGGGACAGCCGAAAAGCAAGCGTTCCGCCATGCTCGATCCCCGGCATCGGGCAGTGCTGCTGAAAGAAAAGTACCGTCAGCAGATGGAGCGGCAGGATACCGACGCGGAAAATGCTGAGACACAGGCGGTCGGCCGCGTGGAATCCGCTGCGGAATGGGCAGCCGAGGAGCTGCGGGAGCGTGTGCCGCAGGCACCGAAGAAAAAGCTGCCGGTCAAGGAAAGACCTTCGACCTATGATGAGGCCGGGCATGAAACGGAGTCACCGTCAGAGCGGCGGGAAAAGACGCCTGCGGAGCGTGCTGCTCAGAACGGCACCGGCACGGAGCAGGCGGTTGACCACCGCGTGCCAGCAGAGAAGCAGCAGTTTGAGGCCCGTCGTCAATTCGTGGTGGACAAGCAGGAAAAGAAGTGGAGGGCAGAGCGACAGGCTCCACCCTCCACCGCAGACCCATTTGCGGTCTATGACGCAGACTGGGAGCCTGTATCTCCGTCGCGCTCAGAAGCGCAGAGCAAAAGTCCATTCAAAGAGCGCAGGCCGCGCTCTTTGCAGAGATATGGCGGCAAGAGCAAAACGGAAAAGCCGCCCAATGCGCCCAAGGTCAGACGCACCTTTTCCAAGGCGGCAAAGCCTGTACCGTCAGCCGTAAAACCTTCCCAGCAGGCGCTTCAGCAAAGGATAGTGCAGACGAAAAAACTGCAAAGACGGCGTTTGAGGCGTTCAAGCGTACTGCCGTGATGGTACGCCGTGCGGCTGCCACGCTGATTTCTGCTGTGACCGGCTTGATCGGCGGCACAACGCTTTTGCTTGCGCTTGCGATCATCATTGTTATCGCAGCTGTGGCCAGCTCGCCCTTCGGCCTGTTTTTCGCCGCGGAGCGCAATGCTCCGAATACCGTGTCGGTGGCAGAGGCTGTAACGCAAGTCAATATTGCCTACAACACTCGCTTGGAGGAATTGCAGACCGGGAACTATGACAGCATCCAGATCCACGGACAGGCCCCGGACTGGCCGGAGGTGCTGGCCGTGTTTGCCGCAAAAACCGCAGGAGCAGACGATGGCGTGGATGTGGCCACACTGGACGCTGACCGGGTAAGCCGTCTGACTGCGGTGTTCTGGGACATGACCGAGATCACAACGGAAGTGGAAACGATAGAGCATTCTGGAAGTGGAGATGATGATGGCTGGACGGAGTACATTTTGCACATCACCATCACGCCAAAAACAGCGGATGATATGCGGACGGCCTATGCCTTCACCCGTTATCAAAACGATGCTCTGGACGAGCTACTGGCTGACCGGGCGGCGCTGGCTTCACTGGCCTCCAGTCTGACGATCACCAATGCGGCTGCGGCGGAAGTCCTTCAGAACCTCCCGGATGACCTCTCACCGGAGCGTCGCGCCGTGGTGCAGAACGCGCTGACGCTCTACGGCAAGGTCTCCTACTTTTGGGGCGGCAAGAGCCTTGTTCTCGGCTGGGATTCCCGCTGGGGACAGCTGCGGCAGGTCACGGCGGCGGGCAGCTCCACCACCGGCACCTACCGGCCCTACGGGTTGGACTGCTCTGGCTTTGTCGATTGGGCCTTTTACAATGCCACAGGCGGAAGCTATATCATCGGACATGGCGGCGGGGCCACCATGCAGCACTCGTATTGCACTGATATTTCATGGTCGGATGCCCAGCCCGGTGACTTGGTGTTTTACCCGGACAATTCCCATGTTGGCATTATCTGCGGCCGGGACGAGGATGGCAGTCTGTTGGTGATCCACTGCGCCAGCGGTGCTAATAATGTGGTCATTACCGGCACAAGTGGTTTCATTTCCGTTGCGCGGCCGGATTACTTTTCAGATAATTGACTTTTTTCGACGGAGAAATACATTGCAAATCGAGGGGGTATCCTATATACTATGAATATAAAAGGAACAACATTTTTCAGCCGACGGGAGGAGATACCATGCTGAAGCTGGAAATCAAATTTAACGATGCACAGATGCGGGCGGAACATAAGTATGCCCCGGAGGCTATTTATGCCGCGCTGGACAAATCCTTTGCCAAGTACAATTTCCGCAGAGAAACGCTCTCTGATGGGACGATCTGCTATTACGGAAACGGGATGCCTCGTGACTATGGTACGTTTGGCCGGCTCATCACCACCCTGAAGGACAAGGAATGGTTTATGGCCTACCTTGTCAAATGGCTTTGGTACAATAGTGATGACGGTGAAAATGAGACGGACTTCATCGTGGAGGATGTTCTCTATCACTATGCCCACCGTGAGAGTGCTGCATAATGGCGAGGAAAGAAGCCAAGCGTTTTAAGGCTCTCTACTTTGATTTGCGGATCAAAGACTTGGAGGAATACTACTCCAAAACCCGGCCAAAGGGCGCTTACGAATTGATAAAAAAGTTCCTGACGAAACGGAATTTTTCCCATGAACAGTATTCCGGCTACCATTCCCGCTACAAAACAACGGATTTGGAGATATTCGATCTGATTCACGATATGAGCGATACTTTCCCGTGGCTCCAGCACTGCGTCAATCACTTTGAAGTGACCAACGTGGGGACTAACCATGATCTCATGGGGCTGTTCGTTGAAGAAGTCGAAGATCCCGTCAGTCTGTGATTGCTGTCGAAATCGTCTTGAATCGAGACACATTATTTCAGGCCCACACTGCCGTATTCGGTAGTGTGGGCCTGTTTTTATTTTGCTCTAAAACAATAGCGGCTGCCAACGAAAATGCCGGTAACCGCTACTTGAAGGATACAACATCGTTCGGAGTACAGCCAATGATTTTGCACAGCTTCTCCAAGGTAAGCATGGTGATGTTTCCGTTCTTTTTGAGAGAATCCAGCGTGTGATTATCAATCGCTCTGCAAAAGCGGGTACTGTGTCACATTATGTCTCTTCATGGTGGCCCGTAATCAACGATCTCCCTCACCACATTTCCTGTCTGATAAAGCAATTATATGTGGTATTTTGAGAAAACCATATCGTGATTATACCCATAATACGGTAGGATTGGGAGTGAGCAGGCGTGGGAGAGCGGACGGAAACCGTCGAAAAATGCGTCTCGATTTGAGACGCATTTCAGGCGCTATTTTGATTTTAAGATTCTGTCCGGGAATACAGAAGCATTGATGAGGTCAGCAGGATCAACTTCCAACGCATCAGCAATATCGAAGAACACATCCAAAGAAAAGCCGTGTGCCATATTCGGCGCTTCGATCGTGCTGATAAGGGAACGGCTGACACCGGCCTTTTCTGCCAATTTCTCCTGTGATAGACCACGCATTTTGCGAAGGGCTGCGATAGCAATTCCCAGCTGTATGAATCGGTCACGATTTTTGAAGGATACTTCTTTACCCATACAGCGTCCCACCTTTCTGATGATAAGAAAATTATACAAGTTGCAAAAGACGTTTTCTGTATGCGTCAGAAAGCTATTGCTTTAATTAGTAAGCAATATTATATTATAGGAGAGCATTTGCTGAAATATGTGAGATGGAGAGTGAGCGGTGAGAATGAAGTATCGTTGCGCAGTGATTGGCCAGCCGCCTATGCGGTTTCCGTGGGGATTTGACGAAGAAGATAGCCGCTGCTGCCGCATGAAGCTGGAAATGGCACAGCACATTCTGGAACTGTGTCAGTGCGGTGTAACGGAGTTTCAGGTGGCCTGCGACCCCGGCGTAGGACTGTATGCCGCGGAGGTTGTGAACGCACTGCGGGAGAATGGCTCTACCATTCGGCTGGTTTGTGTCCTGCCCCATGAGGAGCAGGCGACCAAGTGGACGCCGCAGCTCCGGGAGCGGTATTTCAATATGCTCTCCACCAGCGCGGAACTGGATTGCATCGACTGCCATGAACAGCCTAACGCACAGCTTCTGGCCTATCAGCGGATCATCAAGCAATCAACCGTGGTGTTGGCCGTCTATGATCCCGACCTTGCGGATGGGAGCGCCGAGGACAGGGCCGTGACCTATGCCCTTGTACTGGGCAGGCCAGTCATGCTGATCCATCCCGAAACTCTGAAAATAAAGCGGCTGAATATGCCAACAGAGAAGGAGGATAAATAGGCTACCCTGCCGCACGGAACGGTCTCATACTTTGGAACGATTTACATTTCCGTCAGGGGTTGTATAATAAACTGGAATGATTATAAATCGTGTCGAAAGAGGTATTGACAGGGGGGCGCGCCCCCCTGTCCCGTAGGGGCACCCTACGGGACAATTCCACTCTGATATGGGGGAGGGAAACGCTTGCAGAACAACATCATCGTAAAACCTTCCACAGAGCAGCAGTTTGACCGTTTTCTGCGGCAGGGCCGCGCACTCTTTTTCAGCGCACCCTGCGGCTTTGGGAAAACGGCGGTGGCGGAGGCGCTGCTCTCCGGCCGGGAGGTATTGCGCCTGTCGGCGGACAGCGCGGATTTCAGCCTGCCGTCTGCGGAGGCTGACTGGCAGATCTTACTGCTGGACGATTTGCAGGATATGCAGGAGGAGCAGGACTGGAATGCCCTGTGCGAGCTGATCCGCGCCTGCCCTGAGCGCCGCTTCGTCCTGCTCTCCCGGGGCGCACCGCCAGGCTGTCTCATGGCCTTTCAATACACGGGGCTGATGACGGTGCTGGAGGCCGACGACCTGCTCTTTGATGCGGACGATGTGCGGCGGCTACTCCAGCTTTACGGCGTGGAGGCGGCAGACAGTGAGATCGACGGAATTTTGAAAGAATCCGTGGGCTATCCGCTGGGCGTAGCCATCACCGCCCGGTGTATGTCTCCGGGCAAGCCGTGGACGCCGGAGTTGGTGGCGCGGGTGTACCGGGAGGTGTTTCTCTACTTTGAGACCGCCATCTACCGGCGCTTTGACCTGCCGGTGCGGCGCTTCCTGTTGGAGCTGGCCCCCTTTGAAAGTTTTGACCTGGAAATGGCGCGGATGGTCAGCGGCGATCCCCGTGCCGGCGACCTGCTGGACTGGCTGCTGCGCTATACCACCATGTTCCGCTGCGACGACCGCCAGCACTATCACTTCTGGTCCGGTTTCCGGGAGTTCCTTCTCTGGGAGATGGAGCGGGAATACACAGAGGAAAAGCGCCGCGCGCTGCTCAGCCGGGGCGGGCTCTACTACGAGCTGAAGGAGGACTATGCCCACGCGCTGGAATGCTACACCAGCGGCGGCGACCATTCCAAGGTCTCCGAGCTGCTGGTGCGCAACGCCGAGCTGCACCCCGGCATGGGCCACTATGCCGAGATGGAAAAATACTACCGCAGTCTGCCGGAGGCGGAAATTCTCGCCTCCCCCTCGCTGATGCAGGGCGTGAGTATGCTCTGCGCGCTGGCGATGGACTACGAAGGCTCGGAGCGCTGGTATGGCGAGCTGCAAGCATTTGCCGAGCGCTGCGGCAGACAGGACGCCGCCGGAAAGCAGGCCCGCAGCCGCCTTGCGTGGCTGGACATCTCCCTGCCCCAGCGGGGCGTGAACGGTCTGACGGAAACCATCCCCGCCGTGTTCCGGCTGCTGATGAACAAGGAAGTGACGCTGCCGTCCTTCTCCGTCACCAGCGCGCTGCCGAGCATCATGAACGGCGGTAAGGACTTTTCCGAATGGAGCAAAAAGGACGACCTGCTCTATAAGACCCTCCGTCTCCCCGTGGAGGCGGTGCTGGGGCGGGACGGCGTGGGTCTTGCGGACTGCGCCATCGCCGAGAGTAAGTTTGAAAAGGGCGAGGACGTGGCCGGGCGGATGCTGTCCCTTCTCCCGCAGCTGAACGAGGTGCGCAACCGCGGCGCGCCGGACATGGAGTTCGCCATCAGCGGTCTGCTTGCCCGCAGCCAGCTGGCAAACGGACAGCCCGCCGACGCGCGGCGCACCATTAAGGTGCTCCGTGAATGCTTTGCCGAGCGCGGTTTGACACGCTTTCTGCCCAATATGGACGCCATGCTCTGCCGCATTGACCTGCAAACCGGCGACCTTGATGCAGCGGACGCGTGGTACAGGGAAAAAGCCCCGCGCGAACCCACGCGCCTGAACGTCATGCGGCGCTACCAGTATCTCACCCAGGCCATGGTGGAGCTGGCGGACGGCAGACCGGACGCGGCGCAGCTGACGCTTGCCCCGCTAGAGCCGTACATCCAAAACTGCGCCCGCATCATCGACGGGATTCACCTGAACGTTTTGACGGCCATTGCCCTGCACCGCAAGCGGGACGAGGGGTGGCGCGAGCGATTGACGGTGGCGCTGGACGCGGCGGCGGAGTACCGCTTCATCCGCACCGTCAGCGTATACGGCACGGCGGTGCTGCCGCTGCTGGAGGCACTGGACTGGGACGGCAACAAAGCATGGCGCAAGCGGCTGATGGCGGCGGTGCGGACGCAGGCGGCGTTCTACCCGCATTTTCTCGAACCCCGCCTTGCCCCCGGTGAGGAGCTGACGCCCACGGAGCTGCAAATTCTCCATCTGCTCTGCGCGGACAAGTCCAACGCCGAGATCGCACAGATCATGGATGTGAAGCTGCCGACCGTGAAGACCCACGTCAGCCACATTCTCGACAAGCTGGATGTGAAGCGCCGGGCGGAGGCCAAAACCGCCGCGAAAAAGCTGCATCTGGTACCGGAAGAGTTATAAAAACAACGTCCGGCGGACGCCGGATTCGACATAAACGCAAACTGATTTTAAGGAGGAAAGATATGAAAAAACGAGTATTGAGTATGCTCATGGCGCTGGTGCTGTGTCTGACGCTCCTGCCCACGGCGGCGCTGGCGGACGAGCTGGGGCCTGTGGACGGCACGTCCACCGTGGAAACGGCGGGCGCTGACGCGGAAGCGGAAGCCAAGGCGAAGGCCGGCGCGGAAGCCGTGGCCACCGTGCAGGCGATGATCGACGCCCTGCCCGATGCGCTGACGGAGGAAAACGCAGGGGACGTTTCCGCAATGCTGGGCAAGATTGATGCGGCAATGGCTGCACTCGGGGACGAAGAACGCGCCGCGCTGAATCTGACGCAGTATCAGGCGGTGATCGCGGCGTTGGCGGCACTCGCTGCGGCGCAGGGGGAGATCGCGCTGTATGCGGATGAGAACAATAAGCCAAAAGGTGAGGGTACAAAGGCGAATCCTTATCAAATCACGTCAAACAAGGAGCTGGAATGGTTTCGCGATACGGTGAATGCGGGGGAAACGGGGATTTGCGCGGAGCTGATGGATGATCTCAATTTTAAGGATGAGACTGGGTGGACATGGACGCCGATCGTCAAAGACGCAGGCAAGGCGTACACCGGCACATTCAATGGCAATGGCTACAAGATTAAGATGGATTATGCGGTTGCGCCTGACGGTATGACAGCGGGCTGGGGGCTGTTCGGGTCTATTGGAAATGACGGCAAGGTGCAGGATTTGGATATATATCTCACCAACTTCGGGTGGAAGGGAAATGCATTTTCTATTTCTGAAAGCGGTATGCTGGCAGCCTACAATTCCGGCACCATTGAACGTTGCACGGCAATGAGTGGCAAAATCAATGTGAGCAACGGCGTTGGCTTGCTCGTGTATCAGAATAATGGTACGATACAGGATTGCTGGACCAAACATGGAACAGTTGTGGGTGGGGGAAACCTCATTGGCGGCGTTGCCTACACAAATAATGGACATATTAAAAATTGCTTCTTCAATAGCAGTTATAACAGTGATTACTTGAATAATCATACCATTGCATTTGAAAAAGGCAAGAGCGGCAGCATTGAAAACTGCTATTTTATATTAGGTCGCAAACACACGGATAACACCGTGGGTGTTACGGGTGTGGAGCAGGCGGATGCGAATAGCGGTAAGCTGACGGTGAAGCTCAATAATAATGGCAATGAAAGGGGTAGTGAAGTAGATCCTTGGCGCATAGGCAGCGGCAGTACAAATCGGTATCCCAGCTTGAAAAAGACCGATTATCGGGTAAGCCTAAAAGAAAACGGCGGTTATAACATAGGAGACAAGCCGCATATGCATGGCAATGTGGAGTTTACGAAGGTGACGGCACTGTCGGAAATCAAAAAGGACGGCAACTACTACATTAGCGGCGCAATTGCGCTTAACAGCACATGGGAGGTTGATAAAAAAATTCTCCTTTGCTTGGACGGGCAGACAATTACGGCAGCTTCCGGCGTTGATCCTGCGATAAAGATCGTACGCGGCGGCAGCCTGACGCTGGTGGATGGGAGCAAGACCGGCGGCGGAAAGATCACAGGCGGCGCAACAGGCGTTATGCTCGATGGCGGCGCATTCACCATGCAGGGCGGCGAAATCAGTGGGAATACGGTAGGCGTGGATGTTAAGAGCGGCGACCTTACGCTCGGCGGCAAGGCGCAGGTTGCCGGCAATGACAAGAACATTCTGCTGGCGGCAAATCAGAAGATTCACTTTGATTCGCTTGACCCATCCGCGAAATTCGGCATTTCTGTGGCAGGGCAGGAGAGCTTGAGTGACCGCGTTGCCGTGACGGATACGACAGGCGGGCAGTATTTTGCGCAGCTTGTAGCGGATGGGTTCAAGAATGATGGCTCGGGCTTTGAGCTTTATCTGAATAACGATGGCAATACGGTTATGCTGGGTAAGCAGAGCGTCCATACGCATTGCATCTGCGGCGGGGGAAATGCCAATCTGGGGCATACATCGCATTCGGACGTGATATTCCAGCCTTGGACAGAAACGGATAAACTGCCTACTTCCGGCAATTACTACCTGACCAGAAATGTGACCTTGACAGGTAATGCCGGTCTGAAAGACGCCAACGTCTGCCTGAACGGCTATACCGTGACGCTTTCCGATGTTGGACGCATTAACCCATCCGGCACCACGCAATTGACAGACTGTAGTGTGAATGGGAAACTGGAATCTTATCCCGGTAAAGCCAATGGTGGTGTAACAATATCGGGTGGCAGCAAGTTCTATCTCTATGGCGGTACGCTCAATGGCGTCAAAGTAGAGATTGGTCAGACCGGCGGCGGTACGTTCAACATGTATGGCGGCAAGATCACAGGGAATACAAAGGGAACTGTTGTCGGACAGGATAGCCAGCAGATTTATATCAATATGTACGGCGGCGAGATCAGCGGCAACCATATTGATGGTCAATACGGCGGCGGTGTGTTCGTTGGCAACGGCAATCAATTTAAGATGTACGGCGGCAAGATCCAGAACAACAGCGCAGTAGATGGCGGCGGCGTGTATATTGCGCCTAAAGGCCCTACTTATCAAGCCGGAACAATGACGATCCGTGGCGATGCCGTTATTCAGGACAACAAAGCCAACGGTGTCACAAACAATGTCAGCCTGCCTAAAGGCAGTACCATCAAGATCGATGGACAGATGAATGAGAGTGCGCAGATCGGCGTGACCACGAAAGCCGGACCTTCGGCGGGGACTGTTACTATCGCTACGGCGACGGACACGGGCTGGGTTGCCGCGAAGAATTTCACCAGCGATAACTCCGCGTACCATGTTGGCTTGGTGAATGACGGCAAGACCGTACAGCTGCAGGTGCATTCGCATCAGTGGGCGTATAGCGTCAGTCCGGATGGTACTACTATCACGGCGAAGTGTACGGCGGGAAATTGCGATTTGGAGAACGGCAATGGCGGCAGCGTGACCATCAAGGCCCCCGATAAAAGCACTTTGACCTATACCGGCCAAGGACATCCCGCCAAGCTTGATGGTCAGTTCACCACTGGTATTCCGACTCCTGCGATTACCTACATACAAACTGCACCGACGCAGCAGACGCTGGAATCCGGTGCCACGCCCACCAACGCGGGCACCTACACCGCCAGCATCACGCTGGACAATGCGACCGCCAGCGTGGAGTATACCATCGAAAAGGCCACGCCGCGCGTTTTGAGTTGGATGGGATACCCGCGCGGATGGACGTTTAGGGAAAATACCCCAATCGCCGATCCGACGGAGCTGACGATTGCAAACGGTACATTCAGGGATATTACACGGTTCGAATGGTACAATGCCTCGAAAAATGCCGATGATACCTATACCGAAGGAACAAAGCTGGACGGCAATCCAACGGATGCGGGCGACTACATAATCAAGGCTGTATTTGAGGAAAGCAATAACGTCTATGCGGCTGCCGATGCGCTTGGACTGACCATCAGAAAGGCTGAGCACGCCAACAACGGCAGAAGCATTGAGGTACCGCTGACCGTGTATCCGGCATCGGGAGAGTACATATATGAAGTGGATATCGCCAAGGCGCTGGAAAATATTCCGCATGGCGGCGGCTTAGAGCTGAATACGGCATATGGCGGAATCTCTACAAACTTGACCCTTGTAAAACAGACTAAATGGGACAACGGCAAGCTGAAAGTTACCATGAAGCCGTTGGCGAGCATCACGGGAACAACGCTGGGTAGCATCACGGTCATTCTGACCAGCAAGAACTATACGGTTGTTCCGGTAGTTGTGAACATTACGCTCCAGCCCAAGCGGGAAGTGCAGGATATTTCCGTCAGCATGGACAACTGGACCTACGGCGAGAAAGCAAAAACGCCACAGTACCCTGTGATGGCGGGTGCAGAGGCAACAGTCACCTATGCCGCTCAAGGCAGCAGCGATTTCAGCACAACTGTTCCCACCAACGCGGGCAACTACACCGTGAAGGTGCAGTATGAGGCTGCCATCATGATCCACACCGGCACGGCGAATTTCACCATCGCCCCCAAGACGCTGACGAAGGATGATCTGACCTATTCCGGCCCGATCTCCAAGGTCTATGACGGCAACACCAATGCTCCCAGCGGCCTTACCGTTTCTGTAAAGCCCGGTTCTCTGGTGGGCAGCGATACCCTCGCCGTCAGCGGCACGCTGAAATACAACAGCGCCAATGTCAACGAGGCAAAACAAATTATCTTTACCCCGACTGCCATCACCACCGGCAACTATGCGTTGGCAGCCACCGAGATGCTGACGATCACCGGGGCAACCATCACTCAGGCCGATCAGGCCCCGCTGACCGTGACCTCCACCGCCGCAACCTACGGCGCAGACCTGGCGCTGACAGTTTCCGGCGGAACCGGCGACGGCGCGGTAAGCTATACCGTGACGAACGGCACCGGCGAAGCAACGATCGTTGACGGCAGCACGCTGCATCCCACGAAGGCGGGACAGGTGTCTGTCACCGCAACCAAAGCGGGCGGCGATAACTACAAGGATGTTACCAGCCCCGTAGCGGCAATCACCATCGCTAAGGCGAGTTATGGAGGCAAGGGCATTCCCGTTTCCGCGAAGATCGGCAGCACAAAAACGGTGGATCTGACAGCGTGGATCGTGCCGGGCGGCAGCTTGAGCTATTTGCGTAAGGACGATAATTTCTCTGTTGTTGAAAACCCCTCTCTTGATGGCAGCATTTTCTCCTTCACCGTTCGAAATTCCGAAGGTGTAGTGGAGAAAGTAGCATACGCCTACTGTCAAGTCTCCAGCGACAACTATGCGGACTACGTCCTTACCATAAAAATAACGGCCAACGCCAAGAACAAGCAGACCGGCTTCAAGTTTGAGAACGGCAGCGTGACCAAGACCTACGGCGATGAGGACTTCACCCTCGCCGCCACCGGTGAGGTCAAGGGCAGCATCGTCACCTACGAGAGCAATGCGCCTGCGGTTGCCGAGGTGGACAGCGCAACCGGCAAGGTCACCATCAAAGGCGCGGGCACGGCGGTCATCACCGCCAAGGCGTCCGCCACGGAGGATTATGACGAGGCGGCGGCGACCTGCACCCTGACGGTGGAGAAGAAGCCGATCGCCATTCCTGCGGCGGATGCCACGGTCTACACCTACAACGGCACGGAGCAGACCTACGCTCTGGCGGAGGATGGCGCTTACACCATCACCGGCAACAAGCAGACTAACGCCAACGAGACAGGCTATGCTGTCACCGTGGCCTTGAAGGACACCGCCAATACCCAGTGGGCGGACGGAACGACCGCAAATAAGACCTATACGTTTGTCATCGGCAAGGCGGTCATCACCGTCAAGGCCAAGGATCAGACCGCCTATGTGGGCGACAAGGCTCCCGCACTGGGAGAGGACAGCTACACCGTTTCCGGTCTGGTGGGCGAGGAGAAGCTGACGACCCAGCCGACGGTGAAGTACGTCGACGCGGACGGCAAGGAGAGCGCCCCCGACATGAACAAGACCGGCGAGGTCAATATCCTTGCCAGCGGCGCGGCGGCCTCTGACAACTACACCATCCGCTATGAGAACGGCAAGCTGACCGTCAGCACCCGCCCCTCCAGCGGCAGCAGCTCCAACAATTCCAGCTATACCGTTTCCGTGGATAAGACCGAGAACGGCGCCATTACCGTTTCTCCCAAGTCTGCCTCCAAGGGAGACACCGTGACCATCACCGTGAAGCCTGACAAGGGTTATGAACTGGATACCCTCAAGGTTCTGGATAAGAACGGCGACAAGGTAAAGCTCACAGAGAAGAACGGCAAGTACACCTTCACCATGCCTGCGGGCAAGGTCACGGTCAAGGGCAGCTTCGTGGAAGAAGACCCGGAACAGATTTTCGCAGATGTTCCCGTGGACGCTTACTACTATGAAGCTGTCAAGTGGGCGGTGGAAAAGGACATCACGGGCGGCATTGGCAATGGCCTGTTCGCTCCAAAACTGAACTGCACCCGCGCCCAGATCGTGACTTTCCTGTGGCGTGCGGCCGGTTCTCCCGAACCGAAGAGTGCGAACAGTTTTGCAGATGTTTCTGCCGACAGCTACTATGCCAAGGCGGTGGCGTGGGCCGTTGAGAACGGCATCACCGGCGGCACCGGTAACGGCAAGTTCAGTCCCAACGCCACCTGCACCCGTGAGCAGGCTGTGGTGTTCCTCTACCGCGCTTCCAGCAGCCCCGCAGTCAGCGGCGGCAGCGCCTTCAGCGATGTGGCGGCCAGCGCCTACTATGCTGACGCAGTTGCGTGGGCAGAGAAGAACGGCGTGACCGGCGGCATCGGCGGCGGTCTGTTCGGTTCCGGCAGCGACTGCACAAGAGCGCAGATCGTGACTTTCCTGTATCGAACCTATCAAGGAAAGTAAAAAACAGGGCGGCAACGGGCCGTCATCAAAGAATTTATAACAGAGCCCGCAAGGCGGCTCCTTCACGGAGTCTTCTTGCGGGTTTCTTATATGTAAACCGGTCATAAAGTTGCAAATACCGACATTTACGGACGTTAAACGGCTTTATTTGTAGACCATTGTAGAACGATCACATGACACAAAGCTGCACATATCGTGTATGATCGAGTTACGGAGGATACGGATGTTTACAAAGATTTTCGAACTTGCCATCGCACACCCGGCACTCTCCCACTATCCCGCTTTTGCGGCTGAAACAGAATATCAGGGTATTCCTAACGGCTGGATGAAAAACTGTTAAATCCAGCACATAGCATAGGTCTTACGCAAAAAAGACCTGCCACTGGCCGAGAGGCCCGCCTATGCTGCCCTTTCGCTGTTTTGATCTTCAAATATCACATAGGAGGGGTAACAATGCCTTTGGTTTATTATGTGCCTGAATATGAGCGGGACGCAGAACAGATCCCGTTGGACGCCGAGCGTTTGCTGCGCCTGCTTGGCGTTACTGGGAAGCTGTCCGGTTTCCGCTATGCAGTCTATATGGTTGAACAGGTTCGAGATCAGCCGGACAATGTGTTGCTTATTACGAAGCGCCTTTACAAGCAGACGGCGGATCATTTCAACACCACGCCGAGTTGTGTGGAGCGCAATCTCCGCACGCTGATCCAGAGCTGCTGGAACCAGCTCGACCATGACTTTCTGAATGTGATCGCTGGAACGCAGCTGCGCCAGCCGCCGACCAATTCTCAGTTCATCGACATGATGGCCGCCGCTTACCTGCGAAACTGATCTTCGCGGAGAAAGGCGGCGCTCTGCCGCCTTTCTCTTTTCTACTTACGGAAATATGGCTCAATTTGAGACATATTTCGACACGGTTGCCATTCGGCACAGACACATCAAAGGGTGTGCCTATGCGGGCTGGCGACAGCCTATGTTCACTGTCCATAAGCAGTAAACTGTTTGCACCTTGAGAAGTGAATGACCGTCCAAATCGGATATGGTTTTCGGTGAAGCAGTGCATTTGCGTGCCAAGAAAATCAAAACGCCGCTGAAAGTTGTGCAGGGGTAGGAACGGATTTGGGGAGAACGGCCTCCTTATCAAGACCATATCTGCATGAGGGTATGGTCTTGCAATTTTTACAATACAGAGGAATGGATCGTGAATCAGAAGCAGTGTTCAGAATGCGTATCGACGCACGAAACGGCGCAAACGCAGACGATCTTTGTAGATGGCTGCAAGGTTACAGTCCGGTATTCCGGCCATGAAAACCCCGATGCCATCCGCGGAATCAAGGAAATCCTTCTCACAAATATTGCGAAAAAGGCGTAAAATTTTGCACTATTTGATGAAATATGAGATAATAATGGTGTAGAGATGCACCTTGAAAATTGAAACAAGGCCATATACACCGTTCCAAAGATTGTTAAGAACAACAGGAGTGATGTATATGTTAGAAAACTTGATGGCTGATTTGCGGCGTGTTTATTGCCTGTACCGTGTTTCAACGCTGGGACAGGTCGAGAAAGATGATATTCCTATGCAGAAGCAGTATTGCCGCGAGTTCGTCGGGCAGCATCCCGGCTGGGAAATCGTCAAGGAATTTTCGGAAAAAGGTGTTTCCGGGTTTAAGGTCTCAGCGAAAGACCGGGATGCCATTCAGGAAATTCAGCGTGACGCCTTGCAGAACAAATTCGATATTCTGCTGGTATTTATGTTTGACCGACTGGGGCGCAGAGAGGACGAAACGCCTTTTGTTGTGGAGTGGTTTGTCAAAAACGGTATTGAGGTGTGGAGCGCCAAGGAAGGACAGCAGCGGTTTGATACCCATGTGGACAAGCTGCTGAATTACATCCGTTACTGGCAGGCATCCGGTGAAAGCATCAAAACCTCTGTCCGCACCAAGACCCGAATGGAGCAGCTGACGCAGGAAGGTCATTTTACCGGCGGCGGTGTTCCGTTTGGTTATCGTTTGGAGCATAAAGGACGCACCAATAAGCGAAATCAGGATGTGGGCGATCTTGTGATCGACCCGGACGAAGCAGAAATCGTGAAACTGATTTTTCAGAAATATCTCTGCGAAGGATATGGAGCGCAGCGCCTTTGCCGGTATCTTGCCGAACAGGGTATTACAAACCGAAAAGGACGCAACATACCGACTACTTCGATCAACCGCATCATCAAGAATCCCATTTACACTGGAGTCATCCGAAATGGAGAAAGCCAATCAGAGGTGCTGCCAGAGCTTCAGATCATTGACACTGAGACTTATGAACGGGCGCAGCAAATGATGGAGAAGCGTGTGACACATCACGGCGATGTACCGCTCAACACCAAGGGACGGTCTTTGCTGGTAGGCAATGTCTACTGCGGACACTGCGGAGGCCGCCTGACGCTGACCACCAGCGGACGAAAGCGTGTCCGAAAAGATGGGACTATCACGCGGGAAACGAGAGCAAGGTATCAATGCCATTACAATGTCAGGCATCCCGGCGAATGCGATGGCCAATCTGGATATGGCGTAGAAAAGCTGGATAAATTGGTAGACCAAATCATTCGTATCCAGCTTGGGCGCATTCAAAACGCACCCTCACAGGAACTAATTGCAAAACAACAAGCGCAAGAAGTCGAATTGGTCAAGTCCAGGCTAAACCTCTTAAATGAGCAGTATCGGCAGAAGCAGCGGGAGTATCAAGACCTGCGCGCTGAGACGATCAAGGTCATCCAAGGCACCAGCCGCTTGAATGCAGACCTGCTGAACAGCCTTGTCAGCGAGACTACGGAACAAATCAAACAGCTGGCGGCACAAATTCAGACCACCACAGCCGAGTTGGAAGAAACCGTACAGACGGCCAGCCAAGTGTTGCGGGAATATGACCAGCTGATAAGCTGGGCCGAGATGTATGACCACTGCACCTTTGAGGCAAAGAAAATGATCGTAGCCAAGTTTGTCAAGGCCGTTCGTGTGCGGCGTGATTATGAGATCGACATAGAGTTCAATGTGTCGTTTGAGGAATTTCAAGCATTGTATCTGGAGGGGGAGCCGGAAGAGGCAAAAAGACCCGGAACAAATACAATTCTGGCGATGGAAACAAAAAAATAAGGCAAGCATGACGCTTGCCTTATTGCTGGTGGACCCAAAGGGATTCGAACCCTCGACCTCTCGGATGCGAACCGAACGCTCTCCCAGCTGAGCTATGGGCCCGTGTATGAAGTTTTTGGTGATGTGAACTGTTTGCCCGCAACTGAGTTGGACTACCGGAAAAGAGGTGCTATAACCGAACCGCTTCTCCTCCCAGCTACGCTACAGGCCCATATCGTACCGGGACTGGACAGCCCCGACCAGACGACATCGACTATTATAGCATGATCTCGGAAAAAGTAAAGAGGTTTTTTGAAAAAATTGCAAAGCGATATTGCCAACCGGGGCAAAATGATGTATGATTACAAATACGAGCTTTCCGAGCGCACAGACGCCTGCGTCTGGCCCGCGGCAAGGCCGCACTAGTCGGGGAGGCAGCGGTGCCCTGTACCTGCGATCCGCTACAGCAGGGATGAATCCCGGCCCCCGGAACCTTCACTTTGCCGTCTGACCCTGGTAAGTGGTGATGATGGATCGGTCCCGCGCAACGGAGCCCCGTGAATCGTGTCAGGTGGGGAACCAAGCAGCACTAAGCGGAATGCTTCGTGTGCCGTGGGAGTCCCGCTCCTGAGCTGGCTGCCTTGGTAACGGGTAGAGTGGAGGTAACAAAGGCCGGTGTGCGGTCTTGCCATGTGTCAGATGAACGGGCAAGGAGGAGCGAGGTCACGGGTCACGACCCGCATCCTCTGCTCCTTTTTTCTTTTATGTGGAAACGCAGTGAGGTGACAGTCATGTACCAGGCTCTCTATCGGAAGTGGCGGCCCCGCACCTTCGACGATGTGGTGGGGCAGAGCCATATCACCGACACCCTCAAGCGCCAGGTGGCCACGGGGCGCCTCTCCCACGCCTACCTCTTCACGGGCACCCGGGGGACCGGAAAGACCTCCTGCGCCAAGATCTTGGCCCGGGCGGTGAACTGTGAACATCCGGTGGACGGCAACCCCTGCAACCGATGCCCTTCCTGCCTGGGGATCGAGAACGGCTCCATCCTGGATGTGCTGGAGTTGGATGCCGCCTCCAACAACGGCGTGGACCAGGTCCGTGCCCTCCGGGACGAGGCGGTCTATACCCCCGCCGCCGTACGCAGGCGGGTCTACATCATCGACGAGGTCCATATGCTCTCTACCGCGGCCTTCAACGCCCTGCTGAAGATCCTGGAGGAGCCGCCGGACCACCTCATGTTCATCCTGGCCACTACGGAGCTGAACAAAGTCCTGCCCACGATCCGGTCCCGGTGCCAGCAGTTCGCCTTCAAGCGGATCGCGGCGGGAGATATCGCACGGCGGCTGAGTCATGTGGCGGAGCAGGAGGGCATCCAGCTGTCTCCGGACGGCGCGGTCCTCCTGGCCCGGCTGGCCGACGGCGGCCTGCGGGACGCCCTGTCCCTCCTGGACCAGTGCATGGTGCCGGATGGTATGATCGGCGAAGCGGAGATCCTGGACGCCCTGGGCATGGCGGGCGATCTGGAGACCGCCGCCCTCATGGAGCAGATCGCGGCGGGGGACACCGCCGCCGCGCTGGAGACGCTGGCCCGGCTGTACCGCGCTGGAAAGGACGTGGGCGGCCTGCTGGGCGAGCTGGCCGGTCTGGCCCGGGATCTGCTGGTCCGCAGGACGGCCCCGCGGGGAGGTACGGCTCTCCTGACCGGCGGGTATGATGAGACGACTATGCGCCGCCTCTCCGAGCGGCTGGATGCCCAGCGGCTCATGCAGATGCTGAGCCTGCTTCAGAGCACCATCGCCGGACTGGGCCAGAGCCCGGACCGGCGGACCGCCGCAGAGCTCTGCCTCATCCGGCTGAGCGATGTGACGCTGGATGCCAGTCCGGCGGGCCTCAGCGCCCGTCTGGCCCGTCTGGAGGAGCAGTTGGCCGGCGGCGTCCCTGCCTTGTCTGCCGTTCCGGTACCGGCGGCCCAGGTTCCGACGGCTCCCGTGGAGACCGTCCCCGTCCAGCCGGCCCGGCAGTCCCAGAGGGCCCGGCGTCCGGTCTCCCGTCCTGCGCCGGCGCCTGTGGAGCCGAAGCAGACGCCGATGACGGCGGACCGCGCGCCCTTCCCTACGGATGCGGATGTCCCGCCCTGGGAGGAGGAGCGTCCCCCTCTGCCGGAGGAGCCCGGCGGACCGGTACGGGACGAGCCGCCGTCCCAGCCGGTCCGTCCGGCAGAGCGGCCCAGAGCGGCGGCGCAAGTCCGTCCGGCATCGGCTCCGGCCCGGAAGGAAGCCCCGGTGGAGGCATCTCCGGCCCAGGCTTCCGGCGGGAGCGGAGATCTCTGGCCTGCGGTCATCGCCGCGGCCCGGAGCATCGGCGGTCCCGGCTTCGCGGCCTTTCTTCCACAGCTGACGGATCCGGCCAAGGTAGAGGGACGCCTGGACGGGGACCACATCGTGCTCTGGTGCGCGGATGAGATGACTAAAGGGCTGATGAGCCTGCCGCAGGTAGGCGCGTCGTTGACCAAAGCGGCCTCCGGTGTGACGGGGCGGACGATCCAGTGCGTGGTGAAGGAGGGCAAGGCGCCGCCGGAGGAGACGGCCGCCGTCCCGGCATCGGTCCCGGCTCCGTCAGAGACGGCTCCGGACCATGACGCGCTGGACGATCTGCTGGCGGCGGGCGAGCGGTACGACTCCATCATCATCAAATAGGAAATAGAAGGACATCATCGAAATACAGCGGCCGCGCAGACGGCCCAAGGAGGAAATGACCATGGCAAAAGGATTTGGCGGCCGTCCCGGGATGGGCGGCATGGGCGGCATCAACATGAATATGATCAAGCAGGCCCAGAAGATGCAGGCGGATATGCAGCGGATGCAGGCGGAGCTTCAGGAGAAGGAGTATACGGTCAAGGCCGGCGGCGGCATGGTAGAGGCCACCGTGACCGGCAAGCATGAGCTGAAGGCCCTCACCATCGACCCTGAGGCAGTGGACCCTGACGATGTGGAGATGCTCCAGGACATGATCATGGCGGCGGTGAACGAGGCCATGCGGAGCGCGGAGAGCGATATGGCTTCCTCCATGCAGAGCATCACCGGCAGTCTGGGCCTGTCCTTTTGACCGGACAGACCAACAGCGAGACAGACCCCAGCGATACGCGGGAGCGGGCCGGAAGGCCCGCTCTTTTGTGTGGCGCGGCGCTTGAGACTGTGGTATGATACGATTGGGAGGACGTACCGGGGCTGAGGAGGAGACACGATGGACAAACGAGAGAAGCAGATGTCAGAGACCTTCCGGATGGGGGCGGTCCTGGCGCTGGCGGGCGGGTCCTTGGACGCCTATTCCTATACAGTACGGGGCAAGGTGTTCGCCAACGCGGAGACGGGCAATATGGTCCTGCTGGGCATCCACCTGTTCCGGGGGGAGTGGTACACCGCCTTGACCTATCTGGTGCCGGTGCTGGCGTTCGCCCTGGGCGTGATCGTGGCCGAGTGTATCCGGAGCCGGTATAAGGGCCGGCCCGGCATCCACTGGAGGCAGTTCAGCGTGCTGGCGGAGATGTGCATCGTAGCGGCGGTGGCCTTCCTGCCCCAGTCGTGGAACATGGCGGCCAACGTGGCGGTGGCCTTCGTCTGCGCGGTACAGGTGGAGAGCTTCCGAAAGGTCAACGGCAACGCCTTCGCGACCACCATGTGTACCGGCAACCTGCGGAGCGGCACAGAGAAGCTCTACCACTATCTGCGGACCCGGGACCCGGAGCTCCGGCAGAAGGCAGTGCAGTATTACGGCATCATCCTGTGCTTCATCCTCGGAGCTGCCGTGGGCGCCCAGGTGAGCGCGCACCTGATGGAACGGGCGGCCTTGGTGCCCGGGGCGCTCCTGCTGGCGGCGTTCCTGATGATGTTTCGAAAGGAAGAGGAGGCCCTGCTGGAGAACAGGGCCGACTGACCGGAGACCGGGAGAAACCAGATGGAAAAGGAGAATGCGACCATGGAAAAGGCCAAGGTATATTTCAGCGACCTGCGGACGAAGGAAGGGAACGGACTGCTCCAGAAGCTGGAGCGGCTGATCCGCGCCGCCGGGATCGGGGACATCGACTTCCACAAAAAGCTGGTGGCGATCAAGCTCCACTTCGGCGAGCCCGGCAACCTGTCCTTCCTGCGGCCCAACTACGCCAAGGTGGTGGCCGACGTGGTGAAGAGCCTGGGCGGCGTACCGTTCCTCACCGACTGCAACACTCTGTATGTGGGACGGCGGAAGAACGCGCTGGAGCATATGGACGCCGCCTATGAGAACGGCTTCTCGCCCTTCAGCACCGGATGCCAGATCATCATCGGCGACGGCCTCAAGGGCACCGACGATGTGGAGGTCCCCGTGGAGGGCGGCACCTATGTGACGCGGGCCAAGATCGGCCGGGCCATCATGGATGCCGACGTGTTCATCTCCCTGACCCATTTCAAGGGCCACGAGGCCACCGGCTTCGGCGGAACTTTGAAGAACATCGGCATGGGATGCGGCAGCCGGGCGGGCAAGATGGAACAGCACAACGCCGGCAAGCCTGAGGTCCGGGCCAAGAAGTGCGTGGGCTGTCACCAGTGTGTGAAGCAGTGCGGTCAGAACGCCATCTCCTACGGGGAGGACCGGAAGGCCGTCATCGATCCGGACAAATGCGTGGGTTGCGGCCGGTGCATCGGCGCCTGTAACTTCGACGCGATCGTCAATCGGAACAGCTGTGCCAACGACGAGCTCAATGCCAAGATCGCCGAGTACACCAAGGCCGTGGTGGCGGGCCGACCCCAGTTCCATATCAGCCTGGTGGTGGACGTGTCCCCCTTCTGCGACTGCCATGGGGAGAACGATGTGCCCATCCTGCCCGATGTTGGCATGTTCGCCTCCTTCGACCCGGTAGCTCTGGATCAGGCCTGTGCCGATGCCTGCATGGCCCAGCAGCCCATCCCCGGCTCCCGGCTGGACGAGAACATGCACGCCGAGGGGTTCTGCGACCACCACGACCACTTCATCAACAACTTCCCGGAGACGGACTGGAGGACCTGCCTCTCCCACGCGGAGGCGATCGGCATCGGCACCCGCTCCTACGAGCTGATCCGGGTGAAGTGACCCCGCCGGGAGACATTGACTTTCCCGGGAAACTGACGTATAGTGGAACACGCTGCCCGGCAGGACCGGGCCCAGAAAGGAATGGAACAGCATGGATATCGACCACATCCTCACCCTCTGCGACCATACGCTCCTGAAGCAGGAGGCCACTTGGGACCAGATCCGCACGATCTGTGATGACGGCAGAGCCTGCCGGTGCGCCTCTGTGTGCATCCCCGCTTCTTATGTGAAGCAGGCCTCCGACTATGTGGGTGACGGCCTGAAGATCTGCACGGTCATCGGCTTCCCCAACGGCTACTCCACCACCGCCGTGAAGGTGTTCGAGACCGAGGATGCCATCCGGAACGGTGCCGATGAGATCGACATGGTCATCAACGTGGGCTGGGTCAAGGATCAGCGCTGGGACGATCTGCTGGCCGAGATGAAAGCCATCAAGGCTTCCTGCCAGGGCCGGATCCTGAAGGTCATCGTAGAGGCCTGCCTCCTGACCGAGGCGGAGAAGATCAAGATGTGCCAGCTGGTCACTGAGGCCGGTGCGGACTACATCAAGACCTCCACCGGCTTCTCCACCGGCGGAGCCGCTGTGGCAGACGTGGCCCTGTTCAAGGCCCACATCGGCCCCGATGTGAAGATCAAAGCCGCCGGAGGCATCCACTCCTTCGAGGAGGCGCAGGCCATGATCGACGCCGGTGCCAGCCGCATCGGCGCCAGCGCGCTGGTGAAGCTGGTCAAGCAGGGCTGACTTTGGATCCGTGAACTTCACGGGAAATGAAATCAGGAAAAAAGAGGGCTTTTCTGGAAAAACAGAGAAGCTCTCTTTACTTCTGTAACATTTTATTAATGATATCACACAGAAATGAAAAATGAGGTTGCGCTTTCGACTGTCATGTTATATAATCAGGCTGTATATCGAGATCATCGGCACGCTTATCGCCGATGGGCATCCCCTCAGCATCAGAAAGGAAGGTAGATCACATTGAAGAACCTCAATAAGATCACTGCTCTGCTCCTGTCCGCCGGCATGGTCGGCAGCCTGGCCGCCTGCGGCGGCGGCAATGCCGCCCAGTCCGCGGCTCCCGCCGGTTCCGCCGCTCCCTCGGACGGCGGCGATGCCGCTGTCGTCTCCAAGGTGGCTCTGGTCACCGATGTGGGCACCATCGACGATGAGTCCTTCAATCAGGCCTGCTGGCAGGGCGTCGAGGAGTGGAGCAAGGCCAACGGTGTGGACTATACTTACTATCAGCCCACCGAGGACTCCACGGATGCCCGTCTGGTGTCCATCACCCAGGCGGTGAACGAGGGCGCCAACGTCATCGTCATGCCCGGCTACCTGTTCGGCGAGGCTCTGGCCACCGCGCAGGACCAGTTCCCCGATGTGAAGTTCATCGCTGTGGACGTGGGCTCCGGCGACCTGGGCACCGATGCCGCCGCCAACAGCGTCTGCATCACCTTCGCCGAGGAGCAGGCCGGCTATCTGGCCGGCTACGCCGCTGTGGCGGACGGCTACACCAAGCTGGGCTATCTGGGCGGCATGGCTGTGCCCGCTGTCCAGCGCTATGGCTACGGCTATGTGCAGGGCGCTGATGCCGCGGCGCAGGCTCTGGACAAGGACATCCAGATCAACTACACCTACGGCGGCCAGTTCTTCGGCGACGCCACCATCACCGCCAAGATGGAGGGCTGGTACCAGAACGGCACGGAGATCGTCTTCGCCTGCGGCGGCGGCATCTACACCTCTGCGGTCGAGGCCGCGGTCCAGTACGACGGCATGGTCATCGGCGTGGACGTGGACCAGCATCCCGTGGGCGAGGCCAAGAACGAGGATGGCTCTGCCAAGTACTCCTACAACCCCTTCCTGACCTCTGCCATGAAGGGCCTGCAGGCCACCACCGAGACCGCTCTGGACGACCTGAACAACGGCAACTGGGACAACTACGGCGGTAAATTCCTGACCATGTCTCTGGCCGAGGGCGACTATGTGGGTCTGCCCACCGATGACGCCTCCTGGTGCTTCAAGACCTTCACCAAGGACGAGTATCAGACCCTGGTGGACGGCATCAAGGACGGCAGCATCGCCATCAGCAACGACATCTCCGCCATGCCTCAGGTGTCCGAGCACACCACCGTCAACGAGATCGGCTAAACAGCTGGCCGAACGGGCTCTAACAGTGCGTTAGCGCAGGGGCGCATCGTCTCAAGCGGACGGTGCGCCCCTTTTTATGTCCAGATGGTGGATCATCGTGAAAAAGAAGGTTCCCATTTTGAAACGGATAGTATATAATAACAGGAGACAGCCAGCCATGGGACAGCCAGCGGCCCTATGGACAAAAGCGGAGGAAGTGATCCTTTGGACGAATATGTCATCGAAATGCTCCACATCACGAAGGAATTTCCGGGCATCAAGGCCAATGATGATGTGACGCTGCAGTTGAAGAAGGGCGAGATCCATGCCCTCCTGGGGGAGAACGGCGCCGGCAAATCCACCCTGATGAGCGTCCTCTTCGGCCTCTATCAGCCGGAGAAGGGCACCATCAAGAAGAACGGCAAGGTCGTGGAGATCCGCAACCCCAACGACGCCAACGACCTGCATATCGGCATGGTCCATCAGCACTTCAAGCTGGTGGAGGTGTTCTCTGTCCTGGACAACATCATCCTGGGCGTGGAGCCCTGCAAGGGCGGCATCCTCCAGAAAGCGGAGGCCCGCAAAAAGCTGGTGGAGCTCTCTGAGCGCTACGGCCTGAAGGTGGACCCTGACGCCAAGATCGAGGATATCTCCGTGGGCATGCAGCAGCGGGTCGAGATCCTGAAGATGCTCTACCGGGACAATGAGATCCTGATCTTCGACGAGCCCACCGCCGTCCTGACCCCTCAGGAGATCGACGAGCTCATGGAGATCATGCGGAGCTTCGCCAAAGAGGGGAAGAGCATCCTCTTCATCACCCATAAGCTCAACGAGATCATGGCGGTGGCCGACCGGTGTACCGTCCTGCGCAAGGGCAAGTACATGGGCACCGTCGACATCGCGGACACCACGAAGGAGGAGCTGTCCCGGATGATGGTGGGCCGCAATGTGGAGTTCTCCGTCCATAAGGAGCCGGCCAAGCCCGGTGACGTGATCCTGGACGTGGAGCACGTCACCGTGCCCTCCAAGCTCCATAAGAACGACGCGGTGAAGGACGTGTCCTTCCAGGTCCGGGCGGGCGAGATCGTCTGCCTGGCCGGCATCGAGGGCAACGGCCAGACTGAGCTGGTCTACGCCCTGACCGGTCTGGTCCAGCAGAGCGGCGGTACGTTCCGGCTCTGCGGCAAGGACATCAGCAGGGCCAGTGTCCGGGAGCGCTCCAAGAGCGGCATGAGCCACATCCCCGAGGACCGGCACAAGCACGGCCTGGTGCTGGACTACACGCTGGAGGAGAACCTGGTGCTCCAGCGCTACTGGGAGCCGGAGTTCCAGCACGGCGGCTTCATCCGGTCCGGCCCTGTGCGGGAGTATGCCGACCGCCTGATCGGCCAGTACGACATCCGCTCCGGACAGGGGCCGGTGACGGTGGTCCGCTCCATGTCGGGCGGCAACCAGCAGAAGGCCATCATCGCCCGTGAGATCGACAAGGACCCGGATCTGCTGGTGGCGGTCCAGCCCACCCGCGGTCTGGACGTGGGCGCCATCGAGTACATCCACCGCCAGATCGTGGCCGAGCGGGACAAGGGCAAGGCCGTCCTGCTGGTCTCGCTGGAGCTGGACGAGGTCATGGACCTGTCCGACCGGATCCTGGTCATGTACGAGGGCGAGATCGTGGGCGAGTTCGACCCCAAGCAGACCAACGTGCAGGAGCTGGGCCTCTATATGGCCGGCGCACGGAAGGAGGACACCGATCGTGAGTGAGAACAAAAAGACCCTGCGCGCCAAGCGGGGGAGCGGGATGGCTCTGCTGGCCTCTCTGCTGTGCATCCTGATCGGTCTGGTCATCGGCTTCCTCTGCCTGGTGATCCTGAGCTGGGTGAACGCGGCCAAGGGCGGGGACGCCGTGGACTTCGGCGCGGTCCTGTCCAATGCCTGGAGCTCCGGCTTCAAGCCCATCCTCATGGGCGGCTTCTTCATGCGGCCCATCGGCATCGGCCGTGAGATCGCCTCCGCCGCGCCCCTGATCATGACGGGCCTCTCAGTCGGCTTCGCCTTCAAGACCGGCCTGTTCAACATCGGCGCCGCCGGACAGTACACCGTGGGCGCCTTCGGCGCGATCTTTGCGGCCTCCATGCTCCATCTGCCCTGGTGGGCCTGCCTGATCTGTTCCGCCCTGTTCGGCGCGGTCTGGGGCGCGATCCCCGGCCTGTTCAAGGCGTACCTGAACATCAACGAGGTCATCACCGCCATCATGTTCAACTGGATCGGCCTGTATGCCGTCAACACCATCATGTACGGCGGCGGCTCCAGCCCCATGTATGACGTCAAGACCACCAAGACTTGGTCTCTCCGCAACACCTTCCCGGACGCGGTGATCCCCGACTTCGGCCTGGGCACCTTCTTCAAGAACCGCTCCACGACCATCGCCATCTTCTTGGCCATCCTGGTGGCGGTGATCGTCTACATCGTGGTGGACAAGACCACCTTCGGCTATGAACTGAAGGCCTGCGGCATCAACAAGGACGCCGCCAAGTATGCCGGCATCAACGAGAAACGGAACATCGTCCTCTCCATGGTCATCGCCGGCGCTCTGGCGGGCTTCGGTGCGGGCCTGTACTATCTGTCCGGCGTGGCGGAGTGGTCTCCCATGAACTCCACCGCCCTGCCGGGCATCGGCTTCGACGGCATCTCCGTGGCCCTGCTGGCCTCCTCGAACCCGATCGGCATCATCTTCTCCGCGCTGTTCATCTCTCACATCAGCACGGGCGGCGGCTTCATGAACGCCAGCGTCTTCCCGCCTGAGGTGGCCGACGTGATCTCCGGCGTCATCATCTATCTGTGCGCCTTCGCCCTGCTCTTCCGTGGCGCTCTGGGCCGTGTGTTCAAGAGCAAGGACGACACCAATGTGAACGCGGAGCCCGCGCCTGCGGCTGCGGAGCCGAAAAAGGAGGGTGAGGCGTAATGCTGCTTCTGATTAAATATACCCTGCTGTACACCATGGTCCTGATGCTGGTGGCCCTGGGCGGCATGTTCTCAGAGCACTCCGGCATCATCAACATCGCTCTGGAGGGCATCATGGTGGTGGGCGGCCTGGCCGGCATCATCGCCATGAAGGTCTTGGGCGGCAGTCCCGCCGCGGTGGTGGTGATCCTGTCCGTGCTGATCGCCGGCCTGTCCGGCATGATCTACGCCTGCCTGCTGGCGTTCGCCTCGGTGAACCTGAAGGCAGACCAGACCATCGGCGGCACCGCCCTGAACGTGCTGGCCACGGCGCTGGCCATGGTCATCGCCAAGCAGGTCAACGGCAGTCAGTCCGCCAAGCTGGACTACTCCAACAGCGCCTTCCTGTTCAAGATCGGCCCTCTGGACGTGAGCATCTTCCTGGTCCTGGGTCTGGCCATCCTCGTGGCGTCCTATGTGGTGCTGTACAAGACCCGCTTCGGCCTGCGTCTGTGTGCCTGCGGTGAGCATCCTCAGGCGGCGGACTCTGTGGGCATCAACGTCTACAAGATGCGCTGGGCCGGCGTCATCATCTCCGGTGTGCTGGGCGGACTGGGCGGCTTCGCCTACATCGTGCCCTCCGTGCAGAGCTGGAACTTCGAGGTCGGCGTGGCCGGTATGGGCTTCCTGGCCCTGGCCGTCATGATCTTCGGCCAGTGGAAGCCCCACCGGATCTTCCTGGCGGCGATTTTCTTCGCCTTCTTCCGCGCCCTGGCCAACATCGCGGACTCCACGTTCCTGTCCGTGCTGGCCTGGCCCAAGGAGGTCTACAACATGATGCCCTTCATCGCCTCCATGGTGATCCTGGCCTTCACCTCCAAGAACTCCCGTGCCCCCAAGGCCGAGGGCATCCCCTACGACAAGGGTCAGCGCTGAGCGCCGGCCCCCATCCAGATCGAAAAGCGATCCCCCATCCGGAAGCTCCGGATGGGGGATCGCTTCGTCTATTCGTCTATGGGATCGTTCGGCCGATCCAGTCAGATGAGCTGGATCTTCTTCCAGCCGCCCCGGCAGAAGCGGATCACGAAGACCAGGGAGCGGACGCCCCAGTCGATGATCATGGCGATCCACACGCCCAGAAGGCCCATGCTGAAGCCCCAGCTACAGGAGAGGACATAGCTGAAGGCGATGCGGAACAGGAACATAGACATCAGAGACACCGCCATGGTGAACACGGCGTCGCCGGCGGCCCGCAGGGCATTGGGGAGCGTGAAGGCCAGGGGCCAGATCAGGAGGTAGAACACCATGCACCAGCGCAGGCACAGAGCGGCCATCGCGGCGGCCTCCGGAGTGAGCTGGAAGATGGAGCAGACCTGCTCGGAAAACAGGAACATGAGGACGGACATGGTGCCCATGGCGGCGTAGACGATGCCCACCAGACGCCAAGCGTAGGAGACGGCCTGCTCTGGCTGACGGGCGCCCATGCACTGTCCCACCACGGTGATCATGGCCAGGCCGACTGCCTGACCGGGGACGCAGACCACGCCGGCGACGCTGTTGGCGATGGCGTTGGCGGCCACAGCGTTGGTCCCGAAGGTGGTGATCAGGCTGAGCACCACCAGCTTGCCCGCCTGGAAGAGGCCGTTCTCCAGACCGTTGGGGATGCCGATGGTGAGGATCCGGCCCACCATGTCCCGCCGGATCCGGACCTGGAACAAGCCCTCGATCTTCAGCAGATTGTCGTGGTGCTGGAGGAGGTAGAGGATGAACACCGCCGCCACGATCCGGGAGACCAGCGTGCCGATGCCCGCGCCCAGCGCGCCCATATGACAGCCGTAGATGAGCGCCGCGTTCACCGCCACGTTGACCAGGTTCACGATCAGGGAGTTGAACATGGACACCTTGCTGTTGCCCATGGAGCGGAACAGGGCGGCTCCGGCATTGTAGAGGGAGATGAAGGGGTAGGCCATGGCTGTGGCCAGGAAGTAGACCAGAGCGCTGTCCATGACATCGGACTCGATGTTGCCGAACAGGAGGGAGAGGATGTGCTGACGGAAGCACAGGGCTCCGGCCATGAGCACCAGCGCCAGACCGAACACCGTGTAGAGGAGCTGCTTGGCGGCGGTGCGGGCGTCCTCTACGTCCTGCCGTCCCAGATACTGAGAGCAGATCACCGCGCCGCCGGTGGAGAGGGCGGAGAAGATCTGGATGATGAGCTGGTTGATGTTGTCCACCAGCGAGACGCCGGAGACGGCGGCCTGTCCGGCGGTGGTCACCATGACGGTGTCCATCATGCCCACGCTCATGAGCAGGAACTGCTCGATCACCAGCGGGACGATCAGCCGGGTCAGGGCCTCCCGGCGGAACAGGGGCCGGGGAGCGGTCACGGAATCGGCCATGGGGATACCTCCTTCATATGGATGGGATAAGCATTTGTTCATTATAGCACAGGCTGGGAGACTGACAAGATGCGATCTGCCCAAAGACAGCTGAAACGCCGCCGGATCAGAGGTCCGGCGGCGTTTCGGGGGAGTGGGGATCAGGCGATGCTGGTGACCTGATACCCGGCGTCCGTGACGGCCTTGGTGAGCGCCTCATCGGACACGGAGGAGGAGAGCTGGACCGTGGCGGACTTGCCCTCCAGATCCATGGTCACGGCGGAGACGCCGTCGATGGCGGAGAGGGCCTTCTCCACCCGTCCGGTGCAGTGAGAGCACATCATGCCCTCGATGATCAGCTTCTTGGTCATAGAGGATCCTTCCTTTCCTTGGGCTCCGGGCACGAGGCTCCGGATGCCGGTGACTTCATAGCCCGCGTCGGTGACGGCCCTGGTGAGGACCTCATCGGACACAGGAGCGGACAGCCGGACCGCGGCGGACTTGTGTTCCAAGTCTACGGTCACGGCGGAGACGCCGTCGATGGCGGAGAGAGCCTTCTCCACCCGCCCGGTGCAGTGGGCGCACATCATGCCCTCGATGGACAGGAGACGGCCGGGGGCCTCTCCAGCTGCGGCAGGAGCCGCGGGGGAGGCGGAGACGGGCTGGCGGGGCACGGCCGTGTGGACGGCGGGCGTGGAGGTCCCCGCGGAGGCCTCCGGCAGCTTGGGCTGGAAGAGGCGCAGGCGCAGGGCGTTGGTGACCACGCACACAGAGCTCATGCTCATGGCGGCGGAGGCGAACATGGGGTTGAGCATCACGTGGATCAGGGGATACCACACGCCGGCCGCCAGAGGGATGCCGATCACGTTGTAGAAGAAGGCCCAGAACAGGTTCTGCTTGATGTTGCGGATCACGGCCTTGGAGAGCTGGACGGCGGAGACCGCGTCCATCAGGTCGCTCTTCATGAGCACGATGTCGGCGGACTCGATGGCCACATCGGTGCCGGCGCCGATGGCCAGGCCCACATCGGCCCGGGCCAGGGCGGGAGCGTCGTTGATGCCGTCGCCTACCATGGCGACCCGCTTGCCCTGGCTCTGGAGCGCGGCGATCTGCCGCTCCTTGTCCTGAGGCAGGACCTGGGCGATGATGTCATCTACGCCGAGGCCCTTGCCGACCGCTTGGGCAGTGCGCTCATTGTCGCCGGTGAGCATGACCACCCGGATGCCCAGGGCGTGGAACCCGGCCACCGCGGCGGCGCTGGTGGGCTTGGCGGTGTCAGCCACGGCGATGATGCCCATGAGGGCCCCGTCCTTAGCGAAGAACAGTGGGGTCTTGCCCTGCTGGGCCAGCGCGTCGGCCCGGGCTTCCGCGTCGGCCAGGGGGACGCCGGACTCCGAGAGGAGCGCCGTGTTGCCCGCCAGGAACCGGGCGCCCTGGATGTCGCCCCGGATGCCCTTGCCGTGGATGGCGGAGAAGTCGGTGACGGGGGCCAGCGGGATGCCGGACTCCTCGGCGGCGGAGACGATAGCGGAGGCCAGCGGGTGCTCCGAGGGCTTCTCCAGCGAAGCGGCCACGCAGAGGAGTTCCGCCTCTTCGGTACCGTTCAGCGGGATCAGGTCGGTGACGCGGGGCTTGCCCTCGGTGAGGGTGCCGGTCTTGTCCAGCACCACGGTGTCGATGGTGTGGAGGGTCTCCAGCGCCTCGGCGGACTTGATGAGGATGCCGTTCTCAGCGCCCTTTCCGGTGCCGACCATGATGGCGACCGGGGTGGCCAGGCCAAGCGCGCAGGGGCAGGAGATCACCAGCACGGCCACGCCGGCGGTGAGGGCCCGGCCCGGGTCGCCGGTGACCACGGTCCACACGGCGGCAGTGACCAGGGCGATGCAGATGACGGTGGGGACGAACACGCCGGCCACCCGGTCGGCCAGCTTGGCGATGGGGGCTTTGGAGGCGGAGGCCTCCTCCACCAGACGGATCATCTGGGCCAGGGTGGTGTCCTCGCCCACCCGGGTGGCCTCGAAGGTGAAGGTGCCGGACTTGTTGATGGAGGCGGCGGCCACCTTGGACCCGGCGGATTTCTCCACCGGGATCGGCTCGCCGGTGAGGGCGGACTCATCCACGGAGGACCAGCCGTCCACCACCACACCGTCCACAGGGATGCGGCCGCCGGGCCTGACCACGATCTGGTCGCCTACGGCCACCTCGTCCACGGGGACCTCCACCTCCTGGCCGTCCCGGAGGACGGTGGCGGTCTTGGGAGCCAGGTCCATCAGACGGGAGATCGCCTCGCCGGTCTTGCCCCGGGAACGGGTCTCCAGATACTTGCCCAGAGTGATGAGGGTGAGGATCATGCCGGCGGACTCGAAGTACAGGTCCATAGACCACTTCATGACCCGGGCGTGGTCCATCTCGCCGTCGATCATGTGTCCAAGGCCGAACGCGATCTGATAGAGGGCCACCAGACCGTAGACCACGGCGGCGGTGGAGCCCAGCGCGATCAGAGAGTCCATATTGGGGGCCCGGTGCCACAGGGTCTTGAAGCCCACCTTGTAATACTTGTCGTTCACATACATGATCGGCAGGACCAGCAGGAACTGGGTGAGGGCGAAGATCATCGCGTTGTCCATCCCCAGGAAGATGGGGGGGAGGGGCCAGCCCATCATGTGGCCCATGGACAGGTAGAACAGGGGGATCAGGAAGCAGAAGGAGAAGATGAGCCGGAACTTCATGTGCTTCAGCTCTTCAGCCATGGCCTCGGAGGCGGCTTTCTGCCCGGCCTGGGGGTCCGCCTTGGCGGCGGCGCCGGGGAGGGACGCGCCGTAGCCCGACTCGGTGACGGCGTGGATGATGCCGCTGGGCTGGACCACGGACTCGTCGTAGTCCACCAGCATGGAGTTGGTCATCAGGCTGACGCTGACGGAGGAGACGCCCTCCACCTTGCGGACGGCCTTTTCCACATGGGCGGAGCAGGCGGTACACGTCATGCCGGTGACGTTGAACTTTTGTCTCATAGAGACCTCATGTCCTTTCGTGGAAAGATACGGTCAGGATCACTTCAATATCCTGCCCAATGTATCGACGAATTCGTCGATCTTCTGCTGACGTTCCTGATCGTTGGCGGCGTGCTTGACGCAGTGCTCCAGATGGGCGGTCAGGATCTCCTTGTTGACCCGGTCCAGCATGGCCTCGACGGCCATGACCTGGGTGGAGATGTCGATGCAGTAGCGGTCCTCCTCCACCATGCGGACGATCCCATCCAACTGGCCGCGGGCGGTCTTGAGCAGGCGCAGGATCTTGTCATGGTCTGCCATCATAGGGCAGTCCTCCTTTTTGAAACTCCAAACGATTCTCAATACCCCCCGGGGGGGAGGGGTATAGATGGATGATAGCATGACGGGACCGAGATGTCAACCGGAAGTTTCCGAGCAGGGAAATAAAAAGTCCCCGCGGACCCGGTGAGAGGATCCGCGGGGACGGGAGAAGGACGGTTCAGGCGGGGAGATGCTGTTCCAGCCAGGCGAGCACGTCGGCGTAGACCTGCTCCTTGTTGAGTTCCTGGAGCATCTCGTGGCGGCCGCCGGGGTAGAGGAGGACGGTCACGTCCTCCACACCGGCCTCCCGGAAGAGGCGGGCGGCCCTGCGCACGCCCCGGCCCCGGCCGCCCACCGGGTCCTGGTCCCCGGAGAGGAAGAGGATCGGCGTGTGGGGATCCATCCGGGCGATCCGGGCGGGGGAGGAGAGGAAGCGGATGCCGCCCAGCATATCCCGGAACATCCCGACCGTGGGGACGAACTGGCAGAGCGGGTCGGCATTGTAGGCCTCCACCGCATCCGGGTCCCGGCTGAGCCAGGTGTTGGGAGTATGGTCGGGCCGGAATTGGGCGTTGTAGGCGCCCAGAGACAGAGCGGTCACCAGACCGCTCCGGCTGCCGGTGCCCCGGAGGGCGCTGAGCAGGCCGGAGAGCCCCCGGCCGAAGTCCACCAGCAGAGCGTTCTCCTGCCCGGTGCCGGAGAGGATGCATCCGTCCACGAAGCCCGGCCAGCGGATCAGGCAGGTCCGGGCCACGAAGGAGCCCATGGAGTGGCCCAGCAGGAAGTGGGGGAGACCGGGATACCGGGCCTCGATCCGCTTGGACAGGAGGCGGGTGTCCAGAGCCAGATGGTCCCAGCCGTCCCTGGGGCCGAAGGAGCCGTACTCCTCCGGGCCGGAGGCGGTATGGCCGTGGCCCAGGTGGTCGTGTCCGAACACGGCGAAGCCGTGCTCCGTCAGCCAGCGGGCGAAGGGGGCGTACCGCCCCATATGCTCGGAGATGCCGTGGACCAGCTGGACCGTGGCACGAGGAGCCGTCTCCGGCAGCCAGGCCCGGCACTGGATCATGTGGACGCCGTCACTGGAACGGAAGGAGTCGGTCTGGAAGATCGGCATAGCACTGTCACTCCTTTTGTGATATAATAAAAGACAGGACTGCGGCCGCGGACGGCGGCCATGCGGGACAAGATATAGGAACATGCCGGCCGGAGACGGATCCCGTCCCAGTCGGATGGGCCCAGGGACATCGCCAGGGCCAGGACCCGAAAGGAAGTGCGGCATATGGATGTGATCGAACGCTTTTTGAAGTATATCTCCTATGATACCCAGTCAGACGAGGACAGCGGTACTGTTCCCACCACGGAGAAGCAGAGGCTCCTGGGACAGGAGCTGGCGGCGGAGCTGTCCCAGATGGGGCTCCAGAACGCCCATATGACGGAGCAGGGCTATGTCTACGCTTGGCTCCCCGCCACGCCCGGCTGTGAGGGCATCCCCTGCATGGGCCTCATCGCCCACATGGACACCTCTCCCGATGCCTCCGGGGCCGGAGTCAAGGCCCGGATCGTCCGCTACGAGGGGGGCGATATCGTCCTCGATGAGGAGCAGGGCATCGTCATGCGGGCCGCAGAGTTCGAGAGCCTGTCCAAATATGTGGGGAAGGACCTGATCGTCACCGACGGCACCACATTGTTGGGGGCGGACGATAAGGCCGGCGTGGCCGAGATCGTCTCCGCCATGGCCCATCTGGCCGCCCATCCGGAGATCCCACACGGCCGCATCGCCGTGGGCTTCACCCCGGACGAGGAGGTGGGGGCCGGAGCTGACCACTTCGATATCGAGGGCTTCGGCGCGGCGGTGGCCTACACGGTGGACGGCGGCGAGCTGGGCGAGCTGGAATATGAGAACTTCAATGCCGCTGGGGCCAGGGTGATCGTCCACGGCGTGAACATCCACCCCGGCTCCGCCAAGAACAAGATGAAGAACGCCCTGCTGATCGGCCACGAGTTCGTCTCCCTCCTGCCCGCGGCGGAGACCCCCGCCCACACGGAGGGCTATGAGGGCTTCTATCATCTGAGCGATATGGCGGGCAATGAGACCCGGACGGAGCTCCGCTATATCATCCGGGACCATGACCGGGCCCGGTTCGAGGCCCGGAAGGCCGTGATGGAGCGGAACGCCGCCTACCTGAACGACAAGTACGGCGCGGGCACTGTGGAGCTGGAGCTCCGGGACCAGTATTACAATATGCGGGAGAAGATCGAGCCCCATATGTACCTGATCCTCAAGGCCCGGGCGGCCATGGAGGACTGCGGCGTCACACCGGTGGAGGTGCCCATCCGGGGCGGCACCGACGGCGCCCGGCTGTCCTACGAGGGCCTGCCCTGTCCCAACCTCTGCACCGGCGGCGTGAACTTCCACGGCGTCTATGAATATATCCCCACCTACGCGCTGGAGAAGATGGTGGAGGTCCTGGTCCGTCTGGTCACCGCCGAGCGGGCCTGACCCGGCCGCCGCATACGCATATCGGGATAGAACGAAGGCCCGCCGCTGGACAGCTCGTCCGCGGCGGGCCTTTTCGTCCGGATCAGCCGATCGCCTTCTCGAAGCAGACCAGAGTCTCATCGATCACGCCCTCGAAGCGGAAGGGGGCGCTGCCGGCCAGATGATAGCCCAGCTTCTCATAGAACTTCTTGGCGGGCTCGTTGTGCTCCCAGGTATCCAGTCGGACCGCCTTGCAGCCCATGCCGGCGGCCAGGCCCTCGGCGAAGGCGACGAAGCTCCGTCCAAGGCCGCGGCCGGCGATCACCGGGTGGACCACCAACGTGTGGATCACCAGCACCTGGTTTTTCCGGGCAGGGATGGTCCAGGGGATCTTGGCGTACTCCGGGGGCTGGATCTGATCCAAGTTGGCGGCGGCGGCCACGTCGCCGCCCTGGATGTCCACATAGAAGGTCCCGGCTTTCCCGGCCTTCACCGCCGTCTCCCGGGTGGGATAGAGGCCCCGTTTCCAATTGGTGCAGACAGTGCCCTGCTCCTCCCGGCGGAGGATGGCGTCATAGATATCGACCACGCTGTCGAGGTCGCTGGGGATGGCTTTGCGGATCATTGGAAACACTTCCTTCGTAATGTCTGGATGGGGGTTCAGCCTCTGGCCTTAGCCCGATCGGCCAGGATCAGCTTCTTCACGGCCTCGATGCCCACGTCCAGAGCGGCGGTCAGGTCATGACTCTCCTCCTGATCCAGACCGGCTTTCTCCCGCTCCTGGTTCCAGATCACGTGGAAGCAGGAGCCGCACCGGACGCCCAGGGCGGCAGCGCAGCAGAAGAGGGCGGCGGACTCCATCTCGGAGGCCAGGACGCCCAGCCGTTTCCAGGCCTCCCACTTGTGCAGGAGCTCATAGGACACGGGCATCCGGTCGGGATCGTGCTGGCCGTAGAAGGAGTCCTTGCACTGGACCACGCCGGCGTGCCAGGGCTTGCCCAGGTCTTTGGCGGCGGCCACCAGGGCATCCTGGACCTCATAGTCGGACACGGCGGGGAACTCGATGGGAGCGTACTCCCGGCTGGCGCCCTCATGGCGGACGGCGCCGGTGGCGATGACCACATCGTCGCTCTTCACCTTCAGGGCGATGCCGCCGCAGGTGCCCACCCGGATGAAGGTGTCCGCGCCGATCTTATGGAGCTCCTCCATGGCGATGACGGCGGAGGGGCCGCCGATGCCGGTGGAGCAGACACTGACCTTCTCACCCAGGAGGGTGCCGGTATAGGTGGTGTACTCCCGGTTGGACTGGACCTTCACGGGATCGTCGAAATAGGCGGCGATCTTCTCACACCGGCCCGGATCGCCGGGCAGGAGGCAGTACCGGCCTACATCGCCGGGACCGCACTGGATATGGAACTGCAGTTCATGCTCATGCATACTGGTTCACCTCATAGTCATGATATCGGAACGCTCCGGTATACCTCTATTATAATGCGGGCGGGGCGAAGCCGCAAGCCCGGAAAGTGAGGGGGCCGGATGCGCTCCGCTCAGATCGTAACCGATTTGTTGTTGCATCAGCGGGTATTTTCCGATAAAATAGCGCAGTCCAGAAGCAAATATGAGACGAGGTGTCCTGATGAAGAAAACAGCCGTCCTGATGGGCCTGTCAGCACTGTGCTGCTGTATCGGGATCGGACTGCTCACCCTCGGCGGCTTCTCCTTCGGAGCGGCTGCCCCCACCCGGAACACGATGCGCACCGCCGCGGCGACGGTGTTGACCAGCCGTGGGACCACTGCGGTCCGGGCCGTATCCCGCCCCAAGCTGGACGTGGAGGACGACGGGCTTCTGCTGGAGCAGGGACAGGCCGTCCTGACCGCGCTGGCAGAGGAGGACTTCTCCGCGCTGAGCCGCATGGTCCATCCCGCCCGGGGCGTGACGTGTACGCCCTACTCGACAGTGGATCCGGAGCATGACCTGTGCTTCCTGCCCGACCAGATCGCTAGGGCGGAGAAGGACGAGAGCGTCTATCTCTGGGGCTTCCGTGCCGGGAACGGCGGGGAGATCGGCCTGACCATCCCCGACTATTTCCGGCAGTATGTGTACGATGCCGACTATCTTCATGCCCCGGAGCAGTCGGTGGATGAAGTGCGTTCCTCCGGCAACGCGCTGGAGAACGTGGGCGAGGTCTTTGCCGGAGACCGGTTCATCGAGTACTATTTCCCAGGCATCGACCCGGGACGGGGCCAGTTCGACTGGTGCGCCCTCAAGCTGGTGTTCGCGCCCTATGGAGAGCGATGGTATCTGGTGGGCCTGATCCACAGCGAGTGGGTCGCCTGAGCGTACCGTGCTGAAGGACGGAGCGCTGTCTTCCTGTTCATCCCTTGCGTACGAACAGGCGGATGGCGCTCCCCTTTTTTTGCCAAAACGCTGGTGAGAATTGAATAAAAAGCGACAGAAAAAGCGGGAAAAACTATTCAAAAGGTAAAAATAAACTGCGAGGTATTATAAAAATGAAGGAAGAGGTTGCAAATCATGGGATAGATGCGATAGAATCATACGGTCCGAGGAAACGGAGACGGTCATCCTGCTGTCTCCCGGGAGGATCAATGAAATAAGGAGATGGGAAAATGAACAACGCACAGAACTTTTTCTGGATCGGGGCGTTGGGCGCGGCAATCGCGCTCCTCTTCGCGCTGATCCAGAGCCGGAAGGTGCTCCGGTTTTCTGAGGGCACGGAACTGATGCAGAAGATCGCGTCCTCGATCCGCAAGGGCGCCAACGCTTACCTGAAGCGCCAGTACACCACCGTGGCCAAGATCTTCGTGGTGGTGTTCGTGGTGCTGATCGTCTTGGTGGCCAGCCATCAGCTGGACAACTGGTTCATCCCCTTCGCGTTCCTGACCGGCGGCTGCTGGTCCGCTCTGGCGGGCTTCGTCGGCATGAAGATCGCCACCTCTTCCAATGCCCGTACCGCCCACGCAGCGCACGAGAGCCTGGACCGGGGCCTGAACGTGGCCTTTTCCTCCGGCGCGGTCATGGGCTTCACTGTGGTGGGCCTGGGCCTGCTGGACGTGTCCATCTGGTTCCACATCCTGCGCTATGTGGCCGGCTATGATGCCGTGAAGATCGCTCAGACCATGGTCATGTTCGGCATGGGCGCCTCCTTCATGGCGCTGTTCGCCCGTGTGGGCGGCGGCATCTTCACTAAGGCCGCCGACGTGGGCGCCGACCTGGTAGGCAAGGTGGAGGCCGGCATCCCTGAGGATGACCCCCGCAACCCTGCCACCATCGCAGACAACGTGGGCGACAACGTGGGCGACGTGGCCGGCATGGGCGCTGACCTGTACGAGTCCTATGTGGGCTCCATCCTGGCCACCTTCGCGCTGGGCGCCTCCGCCTATGCCGCGGACGGCCTGAGCTGGAACGCCATGCTCCTGCCCCTGTCCATCGCCGTGGTGGGCGTGATCTGCTCCGTGCTGGGCACCTTCCTGATCCGCACCAAAGAGGGCGCCACTCAGCGCGACCTGCTGGGCACCCTGCGGAAGGGCACCTACACGGCTGCCGCTCTGGCCGCCATCCTGGCCGCTCCGCTGACCTATATCATCCTCGACGGCCGGATGGGCGTCTATGTGGCCATCCTGGCCGGCCTGATCGCCGGCTGTGCCATCGGCTACTTCACCGAGTACTACACCTCTGACACCTACAAGCCCACTCAGGAGCTGGCCGATTCCACCGAGACCGGCGCCGCCACCACCATCATCGGCGGCATCTCTCTTGGCATGAAGTCCACCGCCGCTCCCGTGATCATCGTGGGCGTGGCCATCATCGTCTCCTTCCTGGCCGCCGGCGGCTCCCTGTCCACCTCTTCCGACGGCTATGCGGAGCTCTTCAACAAGGGCCTGTACGGCATCGGCATCGCCGCGGTGGGCATGCTGTCCACCCTGGGCATCACTCTGGCCACCGACGCCTATGGCCCCGTGGCCGACAACGCCGGCGGCATCGCCGAGATGAGCGGCCTGGGCGAAGAGGTCCGGGACCGCACCGACGCGCTGGACTCTCTGGGCAACACCACTGCCGCCACCGGAAAGGGCTTCGCCATCGGCTCCGCCGCCCTGACTGCTCTGGCTCTCCTCGTGTCCTATGTGGACGTGGTGAAGGGCAAGGTGGACGGCGCGATCGACCTGTCCCTGACCAACCCCGCCGTCCTGGTGGGCATCTTCGTGGGCGCCATGCTCACCTTCATCTTCGCCGCCCTGACCATGAGCGGCGTCCAGCGTGCTGCCGAGTCCATCGTGGTGGAGGTCCGCCGCCAGTTCCGCGAGATCGCCGGCATCATGGAGGGCAAGACCGATCCCGACTATGCCTCCTGCGTAGACCTGTGTACCCGCGGCGCTCTGCATGAGATGGTGGCCCCCTCTCTGCTGGCCATCGTGGTGCCCATCGTCACCGGCTGCGTCCTGGGCGTGGAGGGCGTCGTGGGCCTGCTGGGCGGCGTGACCGTCACCGGCTTCGCCATGGCCGTGTTCATGTCCAATGCCGGCGGCGCCTGGGACAACGCCAAGAAGTATATCGAGTCCGGCAAGCACGGCGGCAAGGGCTCTGACTGCCACAAGGCCGCCGTCATCGGCGACACCGTGGGCGATCCCTTCAAGGACACCTCCGGTCCTTCCCTGAATATCCTGATCAAGCTGGTGTCCACGGTCTCCATCGTGTTCTCCGGTCTGGTCCTGACCGTCAGCCAGTTCTTCCTGGGCTGATCTCACGGTCGAGCATCATGCTCCTGCCCCGCGGGCCGTTTTCGGTCCGCGGGGTTTTCTTTTGACGGAAACTCTGCTATAATGCGGAACGATGACGCTTTATATCTGATCTAGGAGGTACATCCCCATGAGCATCGTGAAAGATATGGCCCTGGCCGAGTCCGGCCGTCGGAAGATCCGGTGGGTGCGGGACTTCATGCCCGCCTTGGGCGGGATCGAGGCCCGCTTCGAGCGGGAGAAGCCCTTCGCCGGACTGCGGGTGGCGGTGTCCGTCCATCTGGAGGCCAAGACGGCCAACCTGGGCTATGTGCTCCAGAAGGGCGGCGCGGAGGTGCGGCTCACCGGCTCCAACCCCCTGTCCACTCAGGATGACGTGGCGGCCGGCCTGGCCTCCATGGGCGTGGAGACCTTCGGCATCCACGGGGCCTCCGCGGAGGAGTATGAGTCCCACCTGATCGAGACGCTGAGCTTCAAGCCCCATCTGGTGGTGGACGACGGCGGCGACCTGATCCACCTGCTGGGCGGCAAGTGCGCGGAGCTGGGCGCGGACCTGATCGGCGGCTGTGAGGAGACCACCACCGGCATCCTGCGCCTCCGGGCCCGGGAGCGGGAGGGCATCCTGCCCTGTGCCATGATGGCGGTGAACGACGCCAAAGCCAAGCACTATTACGACAACAAGTACGGCACCGGCCAGTCCGTGTGGGACGCCATCATGCACACGACCAACCTGGTGGTGGCCGGAAAGACCGTGGTGGTGGCCGGATACGGCTGGTGCGGCAAGGGCGTGGCTATGCGGGCCAGCGGCATGGGCGCCAACGTGATCGTCACGGAGGTGGACCCCTTCAAGGCGCTGGATGCCACCATGAACGGCTTCCGGGTCATGACGATGGACGAGGCCGCCCCTCTTGGCGACGTGTTCGTCACCGTCACCGGCTGCAAGGACGTGATCGTGGCCCGCCACTTCGAGAAGATGAAGGACAACGCGATCCTCACCAACGCGGGCCACTTCGACTGCGAGGTGGACGTGGCCGCTCTGGCGGACATGGCGGTGGAGCAGGAGCTGCGCCGGGAGTCCATCGTGGGCTATAAGCTCCCCAACGGCCGCACTCTGAACGTGATCGGCGAGGGCCGTCTGGTGAACCTGGCCGCCGGGAACGGCCACCCGGCGGAGATCATGGATATGTCCTTCTCTGTGCAGGCGCTGGCGCTGGAGTGGCTGGTGAAGCATAAGGACGAACTGGTGAAGAAGGTCTATCAGGTCCCGGACTCCATCGATGACGAGATCGGCCGGGTGAAGCTGGCCGCCATGGGCCTCCACATCGACGCGCTCACGGATGAGCAGAAAGAGTACCTCAACGGCTGGAAGGCCTGATCGGGCCTCCGTATCCATCCCGTCCCCGGTCCAAGGCCGGGGACGGGGCAAAAATCAAAGAATTTGGAAAAAAGGACTTGCATTTTGGGAGAAAGCGTGTTATCATAAATGAGCTGTCAGCGATGACCCATCGTGAGGCGGTATGCGGCTGTAGCTCAGCTGGATAGAGTGTTTGGCTACGAACCAAAAGGTCGGGGGTTCGAATCCCTTCAGCCGTACCAGGAACACCACAACGATCCGTTGTGGTGTTCCTTTTTGCTTCAATGTACGGATCCATATCTCCAGGCGGTAAAACGCGAGGCCGGCTCATCCAGAGCCGGCCTCGCGTTTTACATTTCATACCGCTGTGGTCTAGAGGAGGATCTCCTCATCCAGCAGGTCCAGGATCGCCTGGTCAGCGCTCCAGTAGTAAGCGCCCTCGCCCAGCAGATCAGTGATGCCGGCCCGGTCGAAATAGGCGCGCACAGAGTCCGCCATACCGCAGAAGGCGATGGTGCGGCCCGCGGCCTTCAAAGACTGGCACAGCTCCAGCAGGGCCTGGACGCCGGAGACATCCACACTGGGCATGCCCCGCAGGGAGAGGACCACATGATTGTAGCTGGGCATCTCCGCCATGCGGCGGTTGAACTCGTCCACCGCGCCGAAGAACAGGGGACCGGTCACATAGGCCACGCCGGCAGTCTCCAGGATGGGAGGCTTGCCCTCTACGGAGCGGAGCTTGTTGGCGTCGATCGCGGAGAAGTTCACATGGATCTGGCTGGAGTGGGCCATGTAAAGGATGGCGGAATAGACCACACCCAGAAGGATGGCCACCGTCAGGTCGAACACCACGGTGGCGATCATGGTGACCAGGAACTGGCTGATGCCGGATTTGAAGCGGCGGGAGAAGATATAGCGGATGCCGGACCAGTCGTTCATGCGCCATGCGGTGACCATCAGCACCCCGGCCAGAGCGGACAGGGGGAGACGGGCCATGACCCCGCCCAGCAGGAACATGGAGGCCAGCAGGAACAGAGAGTGGAACACGCTGGTGAGGCGGGTCTGCTGGCCGGACTTCACCGCTACGCTGGTACGGGCGATGGCCGCGGTAGCGGGCACACCGCCGAACAGGGGCAGGAGGATGTTGCCCACGCCCTGGGCGATCAGCTCCTGGTCGGCATCGAAGGACTCGCCCTTCATGCGGGAGGCGGAGGCGCCGCACAGCAGGCTCTCGATCATGCCCAGAGCGGCGATGGTGACGATGGGAGAGGCCAGGTCTTTCAGCATACCGAGGTCCAGACCGCTCAGGGACAGACGGTCCGAGAGCAGGAGGGTGCGGGGGATGTCGCCCACTACGGCCAGACCGTCCATGCCTGCCGCCACGGAGACGATGGTGGCGATGATGATGCCCACCAAGGAGCCGGGCACTCGGGCCCCCCACTTCTTGGGCCAAAGGACCATGACCGCTACCACCAGCAGGCCGATGAGCACGGCTTGGAGGTCCGGATGGAAGCCCAGGCGGGCGTAGGAGGCCAGCTTCTCCAGATTGGAGCTGCCCTCGGACACGGTGCCGAAGAAGTTGTCGATCTGGCCCATGGCGATGATGATGGCGATGCCGGAGGTGAAGCCCATGATGACCGGCATGGGGATGAAGGAGATGAGCCGGCCCAGCTTGAAGACGCCGGCCAGGAGCATCAGGATGCCGGCGGCGAAGCAGGCGAAGAACACGCCCTGGAGCCCGTAGGCGGCGACGATGCCCACCAGCACGGCGCTCATGGCGCCGGTGGGACCGGAGATCTGGAAAGACGCGCCGCCCAAGACGGCGATCACGATGCCCGCGATGATGGCGGTGACCAGACCGGACGCCGCGCTGGCGCCCGAAGAGACGCCGAAGGCCAGTGCCAGAGGCAGAGCCACCGCACAGACGGTCAGTCCGGCCATCATGTCGTTGATGAGCTTGCCGGCATCGTAGCCTGAGAATTCCTGTTTCAGGCTCTTGAAGAATTTGGATATCATGGGACCCCTCCTGGATCAAAATATACCCTTCCACTATATCATGAGAAAGAACGGAGCGCAAATAGAGGATGATCCGGAATTTGATGCGGTCCCGGTATCGATGGGCTTTCTTTTGCACAAAAGTGGCTGGAAATAGGAGAGAAGGGTAAGAGAAGCGTTACAGGAGGGGACAGGCACGGCGAAAAATATATCGATATATGGGCGTCAGACGATCGAACTGTCAAAAAGATAAAACTGGACAGATCTGATCCAGCCTGCCGAAAAAGTCGTTTCTTCCGGTCGAACGAGTTCGATACGTTGGAGCCGTGAGAGTTCGTCTCCCATGGCTTCCCGGCGTTTTTCCTAGGCGGTCCGGGGCAGATAGACCGTGAAGGTGCTGCCTTGGTCCTCGATGCTGGTCAGCTCGATGCGGCCGCCGCAGAGCGCTACGATCCGGTGGACGATGGACAGGCCCAGACCCAGACCGCCGGCATGGTCCGGGTCCCCCTGATAATACTTGTCGAACACATGGGCCTGGACCTCCGGGGACATGCCCACGCCGTTGTCCGAGATGCTGACGGCCAGCTCATCTCCGACCGCCGTGAGGGACACCGAGATCTCGCCGCCCTGGGGGGTATACTTCACGGCGTTGCTCAGGAGATTGATCCAGATCTGCCGCATGAGCTCCTCATTGCCGTGATAGCGGGCGGGGGCCAGGTCCGCCGTGAAGGAGATGCCCTTTTCCTCCCAGGCGTGAGAGAAGAGGATCGCGCAGCGCTTCACCTGCTCGTCCAGCGGGAAGTCCGTCTTTTCCGAGATGCAGTGCTGGGACTCCACCTTGGAGAGGAGCAGGGTGCTGCTAGTCAGGTCGGCCAGCCGGGTGGACTCCGCCAGGATGATCTGGAGGTATTCCTGCCGCTCCTCCTCCGAACAGCCCGGCTCCAGCAGAAGCTCCGTGAAGCCCTTCACGGCGGTGATGGGAGTCTTGAACTCGTGGGAGAAGTCGTTGATGAAGTCGTTCCGCAGGGTCTGGACGCTCTGGAGCTCCTCCGCCATCTTGTTGAAGTCGGCGAAGGCGGGGGCCAGGGGACCGCCCTCGTCCTCGTCCAGCCGCACGGAGAAGTCGCCGTCGGCCACGGACCGCAGGCCGTCGCTCAAGAGCGTCTGGAACCGGTGGATCCGCTTGTTGCCGAGATAGGACACCACACCTACGAAGAGGATCAGCGGGACGAGGATCCAAAAGGCCCGGACGTGCTCCACATGGATGCCCTCCCGGTCCAGACGGCGGACCGCCATGTCGATGAGCATATAGAGCACGATGGACTCGGTGGCGAAGGCGATGGACATGATCCCGATCCACATGGTCAGGGTGTGGGCGTGCCAGCGGCGGCTGTGCCTGCCCTTGGGGGAATGGCTCATAGACGCTCCTCCTTCTGGAGCTCAGCCTTGTAGCCCAGCCCCTTGATGGTGACGATGCGGAAGTCCTGGATGTCCCGGAGTTTGTTGCGCAGGCGGCTGATGTGGGTCTTGACCGTGTCCTCGCCGCTCTCCGAGTCATAGCCCCAGATGTCGTCCAGAAGCTGGTTCCGGGTGAAGATCTGGCCGGGATAGGAGAGGAGCTTATAGAGGAGGCCGAACTCCTTGGGCGGGAGTTCCAGGGTCTGGCCCCCGCAGGTGACGGTGTGAGTATCAGAGTCCAGCGTGGTGTCCCCGGCTACGATCTTCCGCTCGTTGGCGATGTGGGCCCGGCGGAGGAGGGCGTCCACCCGCCAGATCAGCTCCTCATAATTCACGGGCTTGGTCATATAGTCGTCGATGCCGGAGGAGAAGCCCTCCCGCTTGTCCTCGAAGGACTGCTTGGCGGTCAGCAGGAGCACTGGGATCCCGTTGCCGTCGGCCCGCAGAGTCTTGACCAGCGTGTAGCCGTCCATCCGGGGCATCATCACATCGGCGATGATCAGGTCCACCGGCCTGTGGGCTAGCACCTCCATGGCCTCCACGCCGTCGCGGGCGCAGAGGATCGTGAAGCGGTCCCGCAGGCGGGCGCTGGTGAGCATCCGCATGGTCCTTTCGTCTTCGACCAGAAGGATCGTGGCCATATATCCGCTCCCCCTTTCTTGCAAGTGACGCAAAGATGCGCTATCATCATAATGATAACAAATGTTAGCAGGTTTGGGTAACAGGAATGTAAACTTTTCCGAAACGAATGCCCGTTGGAAAAAAGCGGCGGGAAGTTTACGTTCCTGTTACCTGACGCCCATATAGTATGGGACACTGAACGATTTTTTCAGGACCAGAAAGGAGCATATCCATGAATGAATCGAGATGGCGGAGGGCCTGTGCCCTCGCCCTCTGTGCGGCGATGACCGTCCCCGCCCTGGCCGCCGAGGCCGGAGCGACGGCCGCCGGGACCCCGGAGACGGACCCCAAGTCCGTCACCTGGGACCAGCTGGATGACCGGATCCGGAACGGGAGCATCAACGCTAAGATCCTCCAGGAGAACATCGGCCGGGTGGAGGCCATCGACTACGACCAGATGTATGACCAGCTCCGCAAGCAGATGAACAGCCTGGCCGACGCCCAGTGGTACATGATCCTGATGGGCAACTCCTCTCAGGCGTCCACCATGGAGCAGGCCTATCAGTCCATGCGGGACACCTTCGATGACATCAAGGACGGCGACCTCCAGAAGGACAACGCCGACGTGGTGCGCCAGCTCCAGGACAGCGTGGAGCAGATCGTCAAGGCCGGCGAGAGCCTGTACATCCAGACGCTCTCTCTGGAGCAGAGCCTGGCGGACGGCCAGCGGGGCCTGGCCACCATCGACCGGAACCTGACGGAGCTCCGTACCCGCCACAAGCTGGGCCAGGTGTCTCAACAGCAGGTGGAGTCCCTGGAGCAGACCCGTGCGAACACGGTCAGCCAGCTCAAGACCCTGGAGAACGGCATCCGCACCTGCAAGCTCCAGCTCCAGAGCCTGATGGGGGAGACCCTGGACGGGGACCTGGCTCTGGGGGACCTGCCCACCGCCGCGGAGTCTACCTGGACCACGCCGGTGTACGCCGACGAGCTGACCGCCGCCAAGGAGGCGAGCTGGACCCTCTACAAGGCCAAGCTCACGCTGGACGACGCCGAGGACGACTTCAAGGACGCCAAGAAGGACCATCAGGGCAGCTACTATACTTACCAGTTCGAGATGGATAAACACGTCTGGGCCGCCGCTCAGAACACCTACGCCTCCACGGTGGAGAGCTTCGAGAACTCCTTCCAGGGGCTCTATGACGCGCTGGCGGACAAGGAGCAGGCGTGGAAGAACAAGGAGGCCGCCGTCACCTATCAGGAGAGCCTGCTCAAGACCGCTGAGACCAAGTACGCGCTGGGCCGCGCGTCTTATTCCGCGGTACAGAACGCGCGGGACGAGGCGGCGTCCGCCCGGTCGGCGGCGGACAGCGCCTGGCGGGACCTCTTCAGCGCCCGGAACGACTATCGCAACGCAGTGGAACACGGCCTCGTCGGCTGAGGCAGAAAGGAACATCGAGACCAATGGATAAAAGGACTCCCATCGCTCTGGGCCTGATCCTGACCGCCGCCCTGACGGGCTGCGGCGAGCAGGCCGCGGAGCCGACCTTGGACCCCACCGTCACCGTGGACACCACGGCGGCCGAGGTGGGCTCTCTGGGCACCGACCAGACCTATATCGGGACCATCTCCGCCGAGGGCACCGCCAGCGTGGTGTCTCTGGTGGGCGGGAACGTGGAGCGGGTGGCCGTCTCTGTGGGCGACACCGTCTCCGCCGGCGACCTGCTCTGTCACTTCGATGACGAGAGCGCCCAGATCGCCCTCCAGAGCGCCCAGGCCAATTATCAGACCGCACTGAGCAGCATCCCCGGCGCGCAGGCCGCCGTGGGCAGTGCCCAGGCCGCGGTCGGCAGTGCCAAGGACGCCTATCAGGGGGCGCTGGCCGGCTACGGCGGCGCCGAGGACGGCACCCTGACCGTGCTGGAGGAGCAGGTCCGGCTGGCACAGGACAACTATGACGACACCAAGGAGCTCTTGGCGATCGGCGCGGCCTCTCAGGCCGAGGTGGACCAGGCCTATCAGGCTCTGATCTCCGCCAAGGCGGGACTGGAGGCGGCTCAGGCCAACCTGAAGTCCGCCCAGTCCGGCGTAGAGCAGGCCCAGGCCGGCGTCACCCAGGCTCAGGCCGGTGTGGAGCAGGCCCAGGCCAGCGTGAAGGCCGCCAACGCGGGCATCGCCTCCGCCCAGTACCAGCTCTCCCTCTATAATTTGACCGCGCCGATCTCCGGCGTGGTGGAGGCAGTGAACGTGACGGAGAACAACTTCGCTCCCTCCGGCACCGCCGCCTTCGTGATCTCCAACGGCAGCAACAAGACGGTCACCTTCTATGTGACGGACAAGGTCCGCCAGACCATGACGGCCGGTCAGGCGGCCACCGTGTCTTACGGCGGCAGGACCTATCAGGGCGCGGTCACAGAGATCTCCGGCGTGGTGGACTCCGCCACCGGTCTGTTCAAGATCAAGGCGGTCATCGACGGCGCGGCGGACCTGCCCGACGGCCTGAACGTGGAGCTGACCACCACCGCCTACCGGGCGGACCGGGCGGTCCTCGTCCCCAGCGACGCCCTGTATTTCGACAACGGCGACTCCTATGTCTATCTGGTGAAGGACGGCAAGGCGGTCCGCACCGATGTGACGGTGGGCCTGTATACCTCCGACACGATCGCCGTCACTGACGGTCTGCTCGCTGGGGATCAGGTGATCACCTCCTGGACCGCCAGCCTGAGCGACGGCGCGCCGGTCCGGACCAGCGCGGAGGCCGCGGAGGCCGGGACCACGGCCGCGCCTGAGACCACGGAGGCGCAGGGATGAAGTTCGTACAGACGATCCTGCGCCGCCCCATGTCGGTGTTCCTGCTGATCATGGCGGTGGTGGTGTTCGGCTCTGCGGCCCTGACCGGGATGCCTCTGGAGTATATGCCCGACATGGAGATGCCCATGGAGCTGGTCATGGTCACCTGGCCCGGCGCGGATGCCGACAGCGTGGACCGGCTCCTCTCCCAGCCCATCGAGGACGAGGTGCAGTCCCTGTCGGACATCAGCAGTGTGAACACCTATTCCTATGACGACTACACCATGGTGCAGCTCACCTACAACTATGGCGTGGACATGGACGAGGTCTACTCCGACCTGAAGAACGCCATGGACAACCTGAAGAGCGACCTGCCCAGCGACTGCGGCGACCCAACCATCATGGAGCTGAGCGCCGACTATATGCCCACGATGTCCCTCTCCGCCACGGCCCCTGAGGGCGTGAACGTGAGCGACTACCTGAACGACACGGTGGTCCCCGTGGTGGAGCGCGTGAGCGGCGTGGCCAAGGTGGAGGTCAGCGGCACTCAGGAGGAGTATCTGCGGGTGGTGCTGGACGAGGCCGCCCTGCGGCAGTATAAGCTCTCCATCTCCCAGGTGGCCGCCGCCATCGGCGCGGCGGACTTCGATATGCCCGTGGGCGATGTGACCATGGGCACCCAGGACATCACTCTGGGCGCCTACGGCAACGTGGAGATCGACCCGGACTTCCGGGACCTGCCCATCCAGACGCCCTCCGGCGAGACCGTCATGCTGGACGACATCTCCACCTTCTTCAACCTGTACAAGAAGGATGCGGAGAGCGTCAGCCGCTACAACGGCGCCGACAGCGTCATGCTCCAGATCACCAAGCAGGACAGCGCTTCCACCGTGGAGGTCTGCCGGGACGTGACGGACGCCCTGAAGCAGTTCCAGGGCGACGGCTTCGGCTTCGACATGGTCTACAACGAGGGCGACAGCGTCTTGGAGACGCTGGGCGAGGTCCTCAAGACCCTGATCACCGGCGTGGTGCTGACCATGCTGGTCCTCCTGCTCTTCTTCGGTGACTGGCGGGCCAGCCTGATCGTGGGCGTCAGCATGCCCCTGTCCATCCTGCTGGCCGTGATCCTGCTGAACTTCGCCGGCTTCAACATCGACCTGATGACCGGGACCTCGCTGATCATCGCGATCGGCATGATCGTGGACAACTCCATCGTCATCCTGGAGAGCTGTATGCGCGCCCGGGCCAAGGGCCTCACCTTCCGGGAGGCGGCGGCAGAGGGCACCTCCACCATGCTCATGTCCATCCTGGCCGGCACGCTGACCACCGTAGTGGTGTATGTCCCCCTGGCCATGGCGGAGGGCATGGTGGGCATGATGTCCCGGCCCCTGTCCTGGACGATCCTGCTGACCATGCTCTGCTCTTTCCTGAGCGCTATCGTGGTGGTGCCTCTGGCCTTCGTCCTCCTCCAGCCCAAGGAGAAGGAGGACCTGCCGATCAACCGTCTGCTGGAGAAGATGCGGAAGGGCTACCGGAGGATCATGCCCGGCCTGCTGAAGCATCCCGGCCGGGTGGTGCTGGTGGGCGTGGCCGCTTTTGCCGCCGCCATCGCCCTGTTGACCCAGATGGAGTTCGTGATGATGCCGGACAACTACGACGGCAGCATCGAGTTGACGGCCAATTTCCGCTCCGGCACCAAGCTGGAGGTCATGGACGCCAAGGTCAAGCAGATCGAGGACGCCCTCCTGGCCGATGATGCCTTCGAGAAGGTGACCCTGAGCATCTCCAACGATGCCGCCACCTTCACCGCCTATGGAAAGGACGGCGGCAAACGTACCAGCGGCGAGGCCGTGGAGATCTACACCGATCTCTTCAACGGCATGGCGGGCATGGACGTGTCTGTCACCCCCACCAGCAGTGACTCTGACATGAGCACCATGTCCAGCAGTGCCAACACCAAGACGGTGACGCTGGCCGCGGAGGACATGACCGCGCTGGAGCAGAGCGCCGGACAGGTGGAGGAGGCCATGAAGCAGATCCCCGGTGTGATCCGGATCTCCAATGCGTTCGACCAGAGCCGCGTGAAGGGGAGGCTGGTGATCGACTCCCAGAAAGCGCTGGCCGCCGGGACCTCCGAGTCCTCCGTGGCCATGCAGGTGTACTACCTGCTCAACGGACTCACCGCTACCACCGTGGACTACGGCGATTCCGAGTACGATGTGATCCTGGAGTATCCTGAGGGGAAGTATGACGACATCACCTCCCTGCTGGACTACCCCATCTCCACCCAGAGCGGCCGGATGGTCACTTTGCGGGACATCGCGGAGGTGGAGTACATCACCACCCTGCCCAACATCACCCGGCAGGACGGCAAATATACGGCCACAGTCACCGCAACGACCACCGATGCCTCCAAGTACACCGCCGCCGCCGCGATCGACGACGCGGTGTCCCAGCTGGACTTCCCGGACGGCGCGGGCATCGGAAAGAGCATGATGGAGGATCTCCAGGACGACGAGGTCCAGCATATCTCTACCGCCATGCTGTCCGCCGTGTTCCTGGTGTTCCTGGTCATGGGCATCCAGTTCGACTCGCCCCGGCTGTCCATCATGGTCATGATGTGCATCCCCCTGAGCCTGATCGGCTCGATCGGGCTGGTGTTCCTGGCGGGCCGGCCCATGAGCCTGGTGGGCCTGATGGGCTTCCTGATGCTGGTGGGCATCGCGGTCAACAATGGCATCTATCTGGTGGACGGGACCAACCAGCTCCGCCGGACCATGCCGCTGGGCGAGGCGCTGGTGGAGGCCGGCACGACCCGTCTCCGCCCGATCCTCATGACCACCCTGACCACCTGTATCTCCATGGTGCCCATGATGTTCTCCAACGACAGCGGCATGGGCATGATGAAGGATATGGCTTATATCGTGGTGGGCGGTCTGGTGGCCTCCACCATCCTGGCCATGTTCCTGATGCCAGCCTTCTATCTGGTGATCCGCCGGGAGAATGCGGACGGTACCAAAAAGAAGGGCCTTTTCCGCCGCGGACGCAAGGCGGAGGAAGAGCCCGCGCCGGCATCCTGATCCCGGCGAACGAGCGAATATGGAGCGCCTCCCTGTCCGGCCGGCTGGCCGGGCGGGGAGGCGCTGTCGTTTTGACAGGGTCCCGGATACCTGCTATACTGGAACGTACAGGAACATCGGCGGCAGGGACCGGTGGGAAGGAGAGGACGATATGGACCGAGCGACCTTCCAAAAGGGGGATATCATCTTCCAACAGGGCGATCTGACCCATTGTATGTACGATATCGTCCGGGGCAGAGTGGGCATCTACGACCGGTACGGCACGCCGGAGGGGAAGCTACTGGCCACACTGGGGGCGGGAAGCTGTTTCGGCGAGATGGGGCTGGTGGAGGCCAGTCTCCGCTCCGCCGACGCGGTGGCCCTGGAGGACGGCACAGAGGTGACAGTGGTCACGCCGGAGACCTTCAGCGCCTACTTCCGGGACTGCCCGGAGAAGGTATACGGCATCATGTCCCAGATGAGCGGCCGGATCCGGAGCATGACGAAGGAGTATCTGACGGTCTGCCGGACAGCGGCGGGGATGCTCGAGGCTCAGGAGACCGGGAACAGGGAGAGCGGCGGGCTGAAGCGGGACATCAAGCGCGTCTGCGAGGTCTATGCCGAGGCGGTCCGGAACGGCTGGAGGTCCTTCCGGGACCTCCACGGCGGCGCCTGGCGCTGAACCGAAGGGGGGAGAAAAGGACCATGGAGAACTTGATCCTGAAAAAAGGAGCGGTCATTTTTCGGCAGGGCAGTCCCTCCGGCTGCATCTATGATGTGACCTGGGGCGTGGTGGGCATCTATGACCGCTATGGGGAGCCGGGGGAGACCCTGCTGGATGAGGTCCGGGCGGGGGAGTGCTTCGGCGAGATGGGCGTGATCGAGGGCTGTCCGCACTCCGCTACCGCGGTGGCGCTGGAGAAGGGGACCTGTGTGAAAGCAGTGACCCAGGCGGAGTTCGAGGCGTATTTCCGCGAAAAGCCGGCCAAGGTGATGGCCATCATGCAGAACATGAGCCGCCGTCTCCGGGAGGTGAGCCAGAAATATCTCCAGGCCTGCCGCGCGGTGGCGGAGAGCACAGAGGCCGCCCGGGAGGGGAGGCCTCCGGACGACCGGCTCCACAGGGACCTGGAGGAGCTGGCGAAGACATACCGTTCCTCCGGGCACAGAGGGGCCTGAGGTCCAAAAACGAGCGCCTGCCGTTCGGGGATCCATCCCGACGGCAGGCGCTCAGACTGTCAAAAGAGTCGTTCCTCATGTTGAACGATGCAAGAGCCTCGCAGAGTTCCGTCACCCGCAGGTGACGGAATCAGATATAAGATGTTTTTTCTGAGGACATGCGCCTCAGAAAAAACTCTTCTCAGGCCGCAAGTGTGCGAGCGAAGCGAGTGCGCGCGGCGGCCTGTATCCTCTCGAAGAAATGCTTGCATTTCTGAGAAGCGTGTCGAACTTTTTCGACACGCTGAGCGCCTGCCGTTCGGGGATCCATCCCGACGGCAGGCGCAGTCTGGTTCAGAACAGGTTCTCCCAGCGGAGCTGTTCCATCCGGGCCAGGAGACGGAGCTGACAGCGGATCCGGGCGCTGGCGGCGGAACAGTCCTCCTTCCGGCCCAGCTCCAGCAGACGGAGGGCCTCTTCCAGCCCGGATCGGATCTCGTCGATGTCCCCGTGCCGGAGCGTCACATGGAGCCAGGCGCTCTGGGCCTCCCAGTCCGCCAGGAGGCGGCGGAGGGCCGGGATGGCCTCCGGATCGCCGGACAGAGCCAGAACGTCGGTCTGCCGGAGCCCGGTGTCCAGGCCGGCGGCGAACTGCTCCAGACGGATGGCGCTGGACAGGCTCCCGCCCAGCAGGACGGTCAGCAGGAGGAGCGCGGTCCAGAGACGCTTCATGAGCCGCCCTCCTTTTTGAGGAAGTATACGCCGCCCAGCTCGTCTACCGTCAGCAGGAACACGTCCCGGGGATCCCGGACCTCATGCTCCGCCAGCCGCCGCCGGAGCCATTCCCGGCTCAACCCCCGGGCAGACAGGTTCCGGTCGATTACCCGGCCGTCATCGATCACGGGCAGGGGGAGGCCCGGGTCCTCCGGCTTCCGGCCCAGCTGGCGGGCAGTGGGGGGCTGGTCCTCGGTCCGGAGGAGGACAGAGAGCTGGCCGTTGGTCTCCAGGATCGCGTACCGGATGGTGGACAGATCGGCACAGCCCTTCAGCCGGAGCTCTTCCGCCAGCTCATCCAGCGTGAGGCGGTTCCGGCGGAGCTCCCGCTCTACGATCACGCCATCCGCCACCACGATGCTGGGCCGCCCGCAGAGCAGGGCCCGGAAGCGGACGCTCCGCAGGTTCAGGACGGAGATCAGGGTGGTCAGACAAAGAAGCGTGAGGATCGGCACGATCCCCGCCAGCAGAGGGATCCCAAGGTCCTGCATGGGCACGGCGGCCAGATCGGCGATGATCAGGGCCAGCACCAGCTCCGAGGGCTCCAGCTCGCCGATCTGCCGCTTGCCCAGCAGACGGATCCCGACGATGATGACCAGATAGAGCACGACTGTGCGCAGGAGCGCGATGACCATAGGGGGACCTCCCTCCGTCCGATATCCGCTATCAGTATGACCGTCCGGAGGCGGATCATGCCCGGCGCCTTTGCGAAAATCGCCAAAGATACCGGCAGAGAGGAAAAGAAGAGGAGTCTGACTTGCCACCGGGGAGATCATGCGGTACAATAAGACGATACGACGGATCGACAAGACTCAACGATCATGCAAGAAAAGGGGAGAACGATATGTCCCATCAGCTCGTCATCGTACTGGATTTCGGCGGCCAGTACAATCAGCTCATCGCGCGCCGTGTCCGTGAGTGCGGCGTCTACTGTGAGGTGAAGCCCTACACCACTCCGCTGGAGGAGCTCAAGGCCATGGCCCCCATCGGCTTCATCTTCACCGGTGGCCCCAATTCCGTCTATGAGGAGAAGGCCCCCCATGTGGACCCCGCCATCTTCGAGCTGGGCATCCCGGTGCTGGGCATCTGCTACGGCTGTCAGCTCATGGCCCACACGCTGGGCGGCAAGGTGGCCCCGGCCCAGGACGACACCGCCCGGGAGTACGGCAAGACCGAGACCTATTATGACACCAGCTGTGCGCTCTTCAAGGGCCTGCCGGAGAAGGGCGTGTCCTGGATGAGCCACAGCGACTACATGGAGAAGGTGCCCGAGGGCTTCGCCCTGACCGCCCACTCCGACCACTGCCCCAACGTGGCCATCGCCGATGAGAAACGGGGCTTCTACGGCGTGCAGTACCACCCCGAGGTCAACCACACCGAGTATGGCATCGCCATGATCCGCAACTTCCTGTATCAGGTCTGCGGCGCCGTCGGCGACTGGAGCATGGGCGACTACAAGCGCACCGCCATCGCCGCCATCCGGGAGAAGGTGGGCTCCGGCAAGGTCCTGCTGGCCCTGAGCGGCGGCGTGGATTCCTCCGTGTGCGCGGCCCTGCTGGCCGAGGCGATCGGTGAACAGCTGACCTGCGTGTTCGTGGACCACGGCCTCATGCGCAAGAACGAGGGCGACGAGGTGGAGGCGGCCTTCTCCAAGTGGGCCATGAACTTCGTCCGGGTGGATGCCGAGGCCCGGTTCCTGGGCAAGCTGGCCGGCGTGACCGAGCCGGAGCGCAAGCGCAAGATCATCGGCGAGGAGTTCATCCGGGTCTTCGAGGAGGAGTCCAAGAAGATCGGCAAGGTGGACTTCCTGGCTCAGGGCACGATCTACCCCGATGTGATCGAGTCCGGCGCCGGCGACGCCGCCGTGATCAAGAGCCACCACAACGTGGGCGGCCTGCCGGACTATGTGGACTTCAAGGAGATCATCGAGCCCCTGCGCCTGCTCTTCAAGGATGAGGTGCGCCAGCTGGGCCGTGAGCTGGGCCTGCCCGAGTATCTGGTGACCCGCCAGCCCTTCCCCGGCCCCGGTCTGGCGATCCGCATCATCGGCGAGATCACCAAGGCCAAGGCGGACACCCTGCGGGACGCCGACGCCATCTACCGGGAGGAGATCGCGGCGGCCGGTCTGGACAAGTCCATCAACCAGTACTTCGCGGTGCTGACCAACAGCCGCTCCGTGGGCGTCATGGGCGACGGCCGGACCTACGACTACACGCTGGCCCTCCGCGCCGTGACCACCAGCGACTTCATGACCGCCGACTGGGCCCGGATCCCCTACGACGTGCTGGACAAGATCTCCGTGCGCGTCGTCAACGAGGTCCCCGGCATCAACCGGATCTGCTACGACATCACGTCCAAGCCGCCGGCGACGATCGAGTGGGAATAAAAGTCGGCAGCCTTAAAAAAGCCCGATATATAAGGAAATTTGCCACTTCGATGTCCGCTGTGACAACAAAATGACAACATTTCCGGTTATCCAAGAATAAAGAGCTATCTGATTTTCTGTTGAAGTCAGATAGCTCTTTTCTTTTGCGCTGTTCAGTTTTGCTTTCGCAGATCATCTAATTTCTGCCGCATCTGCTCTGTCGGAACCGCCGGATAAGTGTACCGCCAACGGTCATATTCTTCTTTTGAAATTTCGCCGTTTCGCAGCTTTTCCGCCATCTCCTGCCACATGGTCATGCGCTCCAGCATGGAAATGTACGCAGCACCCCGATTTCGGTCTAACCGCAGGCACACCTCACCGTCCAACCTGTCGATCTTCAAGCCCTGTAAATCCTCCAAGGCAAACAGTGTGTGCATGATGCCGATTTCGCTGTCGATGTCCGGGACGTTCAGTGCCATAGGAGAAACATTCAGAACCTCTGCGAAAGTGTGCGTCAGATCTTCTTTTGGGGTTCGCGTGCCAGATTCATACTGTGCAATGCGGATATCTGCCGTTTTCTCAGGAAAACCGACTTGAATGCCCAACAGTTTTTGTGTCATGCCTCGTAAGTTACGGAAAAAACGAATTCTCTCACCAATCGCCATGTCATCACTCCCGATATATGTATTACAATCAAAATATAACATAGCAATTCCTTTGAAACGGTGCTATAATAATAAAAAATTATAAGCAGTTGAGCTGCCGAAAAGTTACACCTTTTGACATCTCGTAACTGTCATTGCACAGAAGGAGGACAGAACAGCATCAATGCGGCGGACGAAAGAACTGCCGCGCAAGATCAGAAACCTGTCAGGATATTGCCTTAGTGGCCTTGCCTTGGCAGGTATTACTATGTGTAAAGGAGCATTTGATGTGAAAACGAAATTATTGTCATGGCTGTTGACACTGAGTCTGCTCATGACCATGCTTCCGACCGCTGCGCTGGCTGCTGCAGTTCCCGGAGTAAGCAGCGGTACAGTCATCTATGTATCCGAAACCGGTAACGATTCAGCCGTTGGCGATGAGAGCACACCCCTCAAAACAATTGGTGCGGCATTTTCGAAGGCGGTCGACGGGGATACCATCTGCCTGCTTTCTGATATCAAATTAGTTGGAAAGCTTGTCCTGACTGGTGATAGATCAGTAACGCTGACGGGTAAAGCTGGTGAAACTGCAAAGAAGATTACCTATACAAAGGACACTTCTACTACCTCTCCTGACCTTTATATGATCGAGGTTGGTGTTGAATACGGCACAGCTACAAAGACGAAGCTCACGCTTGAAAATGTGACAATTGATGCTGAGGCACAGGATATTCGCTGCGTCCGTGTTTGCCCTGAAAGCACTCTGACATTAGAAAATAAGGCAACGGTCTGCAACGGACGTGCAGTCCATGAAGACTATGCAACAGGAACCAATGACTGGGGCGGTGGTATCGTAGTTGATAGCACCGCAAAGCTGATCATGAATGAAGGCTCTGCCGTAACCGACTGTTCTGCTGAGCAGGGCGGCGGCATCTATCTCAGCGGCGAGATGGAATTGAACGGCGGTATGCTTAGCGGAAATACCGCAGTTGGTGATTACTTTGGTACTTCCCTTTCACGAAGTGCCCATGGCGGTGCAATTCTGATACGTGCAAATCGTGCTGACTATGATGAGAGTTATGATGTTCCGGCTAAATTGACTATGACAGGCGGAAACATTCAAAACAATAAAGCAGCAAGTGACCTAAGCGCTTTTGGCGGTGCGGTTGCTATTCTTGGCACACTCAAAAACACTGTAGATTTGACCAACGAATTTATTATGACCGGTGGTACGATTTCCGGCAATACAGCCGGATACGGCGGTGCAATCTCTGCTTATGCGGCTGATAGCTATTGAAACGGCAATGCAAGCGTCAAAATTTCCGGTAATGCGGAGATTACCCAAAATACAGGCCGTAATGGCGGTGGCGCGATTGCTCTGTTGACCAGTAAAGCAGATGATTACACCAGCACCGTAGAAATGAGCGGCGGTACGATTTCGGAAAATAAAACATTCTCTAAGGGCGGCGGTGTTTTCCTGTTTGGTAAGGGAGACTCGTTCTACATGACCGACGGCAAAATTTCCGATAACGAAGCGAAACAAGGTGGCGGCATTTCCATCAGTGATACAGATGCGGCTGCTTATCTGCTGGGCGGTACCATTCAGGATAATAAGGCAACTGAGGGATACCCCTACGTTGATGATCCTTCGGAGCGCTGCTATTACGGAAACGCAGTTTACCAGGATGGCAGCCTCTATCTTGACGGCACAAAAGCCAACATCAGCGGCGATATTCGTATCGGCTGCCGCTTTGATACAAGCGGAGGAATTTCCACCAACCGTTTTGTAGCTTTGGTCGGCGCATCGGATACGATGAACGATTACGAGTTGACTTCTTTTGATAGTGAATCCTTGGACGGCAGAGTGGTTGTTGCCCCCGATACGATTACTTATGGCACAGAAACCTATAGCGTAGCAAATGCCGAGCCGTACCTGGCGCATTTTACACACAACCATAAGGAAATTATTACAGATACTGATTATACGACAGAAACGGGAACTTCTTCTCAGGCGAAGAGCCTTGTTCTGTACGGAGCGATCCAAAAGTTTTCTGTTACCTACACAGACGGTATCGGCGGCACCAGCTTTGCGGATGAGGTAACCAGCGACCTGCGCCGCGGAACCCCCACCCCTGCTTTCACTGGCGGAACGCCGACCCGCAGCGGTTATACCTTTACCGGCTGGGAGCCGTCCGTAGCCGCAACGGTAACGGGCAATGCCGTTTATACCGCACAGTGGACAAAGAACAGTTCCTCCTCCCATCATCATTCGACCCGCTATACACTGCACTATGAGTCGAACGGCGGCACGGCTTACAAGGATGAGCGCTATTCTTCCGGCACGAAGGTGACGCTCGATAAGGCCCCGACCCGCGAGAGCTATACCTTCACCGGCTGGTATGCGGATAAGGAACTGACTCAAAAGATCAGCAGCATCAAGATGACCAGCGAGAAGACCGTCTATGCTGGCTGGAAGGCATCCACTGTGCCGGATATGCTGAACGGCGATGACCACTACGCCTATGTAGTCGGTTACTCCGATGGCACTGTCCGTCCGAACGCGAACATCAGCCGCGCCGAGGTTGCAACGATTTTCTTCCGCCTGCTCAAGGAGAAAGTGCGTGATGGCAATCTCACCGCTGAAAATACTTTCACGGATGTAACGGATGGACAGTGGCACAACAAGGCGATTTCCACGATGGCAAAGCTCGATATTGTCAAGGGCCGCCGTGCGGACAGCTTTGACCCCGATGCCTCGATCACTCGTGCGGAGTTTGCGGCGATCTGCGCGCGCTTCAACACCAAACCAGTCGAGAACAGCGGCAGCTTCTCCGACATTTCCGGTCACTGGGCGGAAAACGAGATCGAGAGAGCGGCGGCGTTCGGTTGGATTTCGGGCTATCCGGACGGCACATTCCATCCCGATGCCCGCATCACACGCGCTGAGGCCATGACCATGATCAACCGCGTGCTCTGCCGTATGCCGCAGAGTGAAAGCGATCTGCTGGACAGCATGGTAACGTGGCCGGACAACAAGCCGTCCGACTGGCACTATCTCGCCGTGCAGGAGGCCACGAACAGCCATGACTTCGACCGTCAGGGCGAGGTCGGCGAAAGCTGGACGAAGCTGACGAGCGTCCCCGACTGGAAGCAGTATCAGTAAAAAAGTTAAAACGATATACAGGAAATTTAGTACAATAACGTTAAGCTGTTCTGGTGCATTGGGTGTCTCTCTGAGCAAAAAATCCACATCGCACGCTTTTGTATAATAATGCGTGTATTTTTTGAAAGTATATTGTAATTTAAAAAGCACTGCGCTATAATATCAATACAGTTTGGTTTTGCGTCAATCTATCACTCGCGACAACCACATGACAACAGGAATTATGATGCACCATAATTCTTGGATAACTAAAACACTCACGATACCACAGAACAAATCGCCATAGCTTATCTGTTTAGTATTTGCTTCTGGGGAGCGAGTGGGAATAAACATCCCGAACAAAACAGGGACTCGCCGCGTCGCGGCGGGTCCCTGTTCGTCTGCTCCCATTCCATCTCACTCTGCCTGCGGATCCTCCTTTGGATGGATCGGCAGGGCGACCTGGGTGATGAACTTGGCGGGGTCCTTGCGCTGGGGCGGGCCCTCCAGATAGATGTGGCGCAGGGTCCCGGCGGGGGAGAGGCCGTGCGCCCGCGCGTAGTCCAACAGCTTCTGCCCTGCGGCGGGAAGCTCCTCGTAGGCTCCGTGATGGTAGAGGCAGACCGCGGACGCGGTGGGGAGAGTCTCCACGTGTTCTCCCTCGCTGCCCGCCGGGACCGCCACGCAGAAGGACACCTCCTCCGGCTCCGTCAGGGCGTATTCGGTGAAGTACATCCGCCGGGTGATGTCCGTCCCATAGGCCCGCATGGCCTCCAGCGCCGTATTGCGGAGCAGGATCGTCTTGTCCGCCACCGTCTCGCTGTGATGGGTCCGGCGGTAGACCAGCTGGGGCGGGAGCTGGATCGGCCGGATCTGCCCGGAGGCGGCCTTGGACCGCTCGTAGAGCTTCTCGATGTTCAGGTCCAGCTCGTCCCGCATCTGCTCCAGACGGCGGATCAGGGGCATCAGGTCTGTGGAGTCTTGGAAGTAGTCCCGGATCTCGTCCAGAGTCAGCCCGAGGTTTTGCAGACTGCGGATACTGCGGAGCTTGGTGAAGGTGTCGATGGTGTAACAGCGGTTGCCGGTGGCCCAGTCCCGCCCGTCCGGCTGGATGAGCCCCCGCTCCTCATAGTGGAGGATGATGCGGCGGGTGACGCCCAGCGCTCTGGCGATCTCCCCGATGGAGAACAGATCTCGGTCATGCTTCATAAAAATCACCTTAAAAATCGAGAAAGTACTTGCATCATACACCGGTGTATGGTGTATGATGATAGCATACAGGATGGGGCGCGGCCGCGCAAGTGGAACATGGAGCCGTAACGCCAGTTCCGATGCGCCGCCCCGCTCATCCCAGAAAGACGGGGACCGAGGGGTCCGGCAAGGGAGCGCGCTCCCTTTTGTCCTCCGCATACGGAGGACAAGGTCCTTTTGCGAGATCCGCGGAGACCCATGACACGAGACGAAAAGGAGGACGAGCCTATGAAGAAAAAAGCCTTGAGCCTGCTTCTGGCCCTGACCATGTGCCTCAGCCTTCTGCCCACGGCGGCGCTGGCGGAGGAGATGCGGGGGACGGCGCCGCCGGCCTCAGAGGGGCAGGACGTCCCGGCCGGGGAGCAGGGGGGAGCGCCCGCGCCTGAGGAGACGGACGGGGCCGTGGAGTCCGTCCAGACGCGGATCGACGCCCTGCCCGGCGCGGACGAGCTGGACGGCATGGACGCGGACGCGCGGAAGGCCGCCTACATGGCCGTTCAGGATGCCTATGACGCCTACGAGAAACTGACGGAGGCCCAGCAGGCGGAGATCACCGGCGCGGACCGCTTCGAGGCCCTGTTCGGCTGGTTCAATGAGCAGGTGGCCCCGCTGGCGGACGCGACAGTCGTTCCGGATAATGTTGATGCGAATGGTAACATTATACCGTATACCGATTTCAGCCAAACTGGCCCCAAACTTACAGCAGAAATGGCAGAGCAACCTCTGAGCAACCAATTCTACATAGTCGAAAAAGACATGACTATCAACGGGAATTTGACCGTAGACGGTAGCGGGCCTAAGAATGGCGGTCTTGTTCTCTGCGCGGGCGTAACGCTGACGGTCAACGGCGCTTTGATCCACACCGGCGGAAGCCCATTTTACATTTACGGGCAGACGCTGACAGAAAGCGGTAAGGGCACCGGAAAACTGGTCATCAATAATTCAAATGGCGATGGCGCGGCGATCCGCACTACAAGTACATCTACATCCAAACCACAACTTAATATCAACAGCGGTGAACTGGAGATCTACGCCGGAAAATCCGATAAACTTGTTGACGGTGTGAAGCTGTTCAGTTCAAAACCGATACACAAGGGCACCCTTGACGGCAATGAGGTATTACCCGAGAAGTGGAGTGCTTCCTCAATACCGGGAACGTCACTCGTCCTTGCGTACTGCGACCATGACCATGCTACTTATGAGAGAGTCAACGATAACCAGCATAAAAAGCACTGTGCAGATTGCGGATTTATCGGAACTGCTGTGGCCTGCGGGACCAATGGCACGGTCGGCTATGTGTCGGACGGTGCCAAGGGGCACTATCAGAAATGCCCCTGCGGGAACAAGTTTGGCGATTTGCTCCAGCATGACGGAAATGGCTACCTGTTGACGAATAACGACCAAGAACACATTCTGGGATGCGGGACCTGCGGCTATACCAGCGGCGAAGCGGAAGCCCACAAGGATTGGGATGAATACGGCGCGTGTGGAGTCTGCGGCTTCGAGCCGATCCTGGAAGGAAAGACCGGCAACCTGTACGACGATCTTGCAATAGCTCTAGACGAGGGAGAGACAGCACTGACGCTGGTATCCAAGGCGACAGGGGATGCGAATAAGGGCATCGTAAGGACGAACCTCGAGTTTGATACGGGTGCGGATATCACGCTGGATATGGGCGGCTGCACCTTGGAAAACAGCCAAGGCGGTGCAACGATCACGGTTGCAAGCGGTACGCTGACCGTCAAGGGCGACGCGACGATCGAGCAGACGGGCTCGGGCGAATCGGCTTCTTCCGCCATCTCCGTCACCGGCGGCGCGCTGGATATGCAGGGCAAGGTGACGCTGACCGGCGGGCTGAAGCTGTCCGGGAGCGGGACCCTCGTGACCAAGCTCAAAGAGGGCGATGTGCTCAACGGCGGCGTGTCCGTGGCCAGCGGCACAGTGGCGGATCTGCTGGGCGAAAACCTCGCCTTTGCGAAAGTGGGTGAAACTTCCACCATCGTCAAGGGCGATGTTACGTCCATCTCCGAGAACGTGACGGTGGTGGCGCATACGCACGACTTCAAGCCGGGCGTCGATGGCAAGTATACCTGCGCCTGCGGCTATACCTGCCCGCATAACAGCTTTGTTGACGGAAAATGCACGGTCTGCCACAAGGGGTGCGCGCACACGGACGTGGGCGCTGACGGCGTATGCCGGAACTGCAAGACGCAGATGGCCGTGAAGAGCGAGACAGGCGGGACCGTGACCTACGGCACAGACTTTAAGGCGGCGATGAAGGCGGCCGTGAACGGCACGACCGTTACGCTGCTGGCGGATATTGAATGGGGCATAACTTCTAAAGACAGAGCGGCTATTACCGGAGATGGTAAAATTGTTACGCTGGATCTGAACGGGCATACGATCACCGGCGGATGGCTTGATATTGGGAGCAATGAGAGTCCTACATCCTGCACCTTGAAGATCATCGGAAAAGGCAGTCACGAAAGTCTAGGGGGGATAGGCGGCTACAGCAGTGTTTCCCCGAAAGCTACGCTGGATCTGAGCAAGTGGGAAGGCGGTACGATCAGCACGATCAATATATCGGATAGCTCGAACTATGAAGCAGCAACGCGGGAAGCCGCAGTGATCGTAGGGCCGAATGCAGGTACGATCGGAAAACTGTCGTTCGGGAATAATCAATTGCCTAAAATAACAAAGACCAAACTGAGCGGCGGCAGCTTTAATGAGATTGAGGTAGCTGATTTTGGGCCGGTCAAGCTTGGCGAACTGCTTGCAGATGGCTATGCCTTCCAAAATGGGGATGGGGCGTATGTGAAGTACGAAACGACACTTCGGGGCGCGTCTATCTCCAATGTCAAGGTCGTAAAATGCCTGCATCCGAACATGAAACCGGGTGAAGATGGCGTAGCGACATGCGAATACTGCGGCAAGAGCGGCAAATTCGTAGCCTCGGTGGATGGCAATCTCTATACAGCTGACCAATGGAAGGATGCCTTCAAAGCTTGGCTGGGCGATGCCGAAGATGAGAAGGCTAACGGTATATTAAAGCTGTATACAGATTATAAAGCTGAAGCGGCAGATGCTACGTGGAGCGTTGGTTATCGCCCGAACGGCAATACGCTTGATCTGAACGGACATATGATGTCGGTTAAAGGTGACGGCGCATTCTTCAAGCCCACTAACAATATGCATTTGACGGTTACCGACGGCACGGAGCTCGGTCAGATTACGAATATCCTCCTTGATGGGAGTCAGGGCGGGAGCTTTACGCTGGAGAACGGTTTTGTCGGCAATCTGAAGATGACCGGCGGCGCTGTCGTTGCGCTGAAGGGCGGCAGCGTTGACAATCTGGATGTAAAGAATTGCTCCGCAAGCACAAATCTTTCCATTCAGGGCGGCAGCCTTGGCAAACTGAATATAGAGGATTGGGCTGATGGCATGCATGTTTCCGCCACGGGCGGCAGCCTTGGCGCGTATACACTGCCAAGCGGCAAGATTCTCGCGGATGTGCTGGATCACCAATATTACGCCGAAGGCACAAGCCTTGATAGACGGGTGGATACGGCGCGACCTGTGGAAAAATTCGTTATCAAGAAAGCCCCTTACGACTTTGGATCGCCTTCGAAAGCGGCAAATGTTCCCATTAACGGCAGCATCCCCTTCATGGTTGACTCGCCCAGTGAAAATGTGGGCGTGTACGATGTGAGGTGGTATCGCAGAACGAACAGCGACGCAGAACATATGATGGAGAATAGAGTGGCTGGCGTGAAGGTCGGCGATAAGCTGGATGTATTCTGCGTGATCACAGGGCTGGATCAACCCAATAACGGCACTGTTCTCTGGCAGGTGGCAGTCAAGGGCTATACGATAAATGTCGTGCCTGCCAAGCTGAGCGGCGATACGACGGAAATCGTGATTACAAACGAAGATACGCTTGTATATGATGGCAAAAAGCTTACAGCGGGTGTCAAGGTGACATATAATGGCAAAGAATTGACACAGGGTACGGATTATACCGTTAGCGGCAATACCGGCACCGACGCCGGGGAGTACACCCTGACCATCGAAGGCATGGGCAATTACACGGGCGCCGTGAAGAAGACGTGGGAAATCACGCCGCTCACCATCAGCGCGCCTGTGTCCGTGCCCACGGTCACAAAGATCTACGACGGCACGACCAATCTGCCGGCTGACCTTACGCTGTCCGGCTTCCGGAGTCTGACGAACGCTGAAATATCTCTGGAGAAGGGCGCGGGCAAGGATTACACCCTGAGCGGCGGCTATACCAGCGCAAATGCTGGCAGCAGCAGCGTTGAAATCACCATAACGTTGAAGGCGGGCGGAAATTACACCTTCGAAAATAATGACTTGACCGCGACGCTCACGCCGTCGGGCACGATCACCCCGGCCACCATGTCCACGGAGGCGAAGCCCTACGACCTGTACGTCGTGAACAATCTCGAGCGGGAGTATCTGATCGACCCCGCCAAGCTGCTTCCGGATCTGGACAAAAACTGCGATTTCGGCGATACCCAATGGTATATCCAACCGGATAGCATGACGGCACTGAAGAACTACTACGGCGAGGGCGTTGAAGCAGGATTTACGGTGGACGCAAACCAGAAGTCCCTGCTGTATCTGAAGGTCCCCGCAACCGCTGATAAATCCGATGTGAAGAAGATCGGCGCCATCAAGGTCACGGTCACTCCCACGAACTACAATGAATTCGAGTCGACGATCAACGTCAACGCCACCAACAAGATCGTCCCCACCGGCGCGCCGACCCTGAGCAGGGACACGCTGGCCTGGGGCGAGAAGCTCTCCGCCATCACCCTCTCCGGCACGATGAAGGACGGCGATACCGAGGTCAAGGGCACATTTGCATGGACGAGTCCTGAGACAACGCCGGACAGCATGAGCGATTTTGCGGCAGAGTGGAAGTTTACGCCCGAAAATACCGATATCTATGCGGAAATCACTGATACGGTGACGATCACCGTTACCAAGACGACCCCCAAGGGCGTGCCCAAGTACACTGCTATCAATGTTTCCGGCAAGACGCTGAAAGACGCAGACCTGACTGTCGGCACGATCCAGCCCGAGGGCGCAATTCAGTGGGAACTGGGCGATACGACGGTCGTGGCGGCGAACACGGCCTACAAGTGGGTCTTTACGCCGAAGGACACAGAGCATTACGATGAGCTGACCGGCAGCATCACGCCCTACCGCGTGAGCGGCAGCGGCGGCGGCTCCGGCTCCTCTTCCGGCGGGAGCTATGCGGTGTCCGCGCCCAGCGTGGAGCACGGCTCCACGGCGGTCCGCCCAAAGAACGCGAAGAAGGGCGACACGGTGACGATCACCGTGACCCCTGACGCGGGCTATGCGCTGGCATCCCTGACGGTCATGGACCGCAAGGGCAGTGCGCTGACGCTCACCGACAAGGGCGACGGCACCTATACCTTCACCATGCCCGCCGGCAAGGTGGAGGTCAAGGCGGCCTTCACCGAGGAGAAGCCGGCGGAGACCAGCCCCTTCGGCGATGTGTCCGCCGACGCCTACTACTACGAGGCGGTCAAGTGGGCCGTGGAGAACGGCATCACCAGCGGCACCGGCAAGGGCGGGTTCGCCCCGGACGCGGCCTGCACCCGCGCCCAGATCGTCACGTTCCTGTGGCGGGCGGCGGGCTCTCCCGAGCCCAAGGGCGTGAGCGGGCTCTCCGATGTCCCCGTGGACAGCTGGTATGCCAAGGCGGCGGCGTGGGCCGTGGAGAACGGCATCACTTCCGGCACCGGCAAGGGCAGGTTCGCCCCGGACGCGCCCTGCACCCGGGCCCAGTGCATGGCCCTCCTGTTCCGGGCCTCCGGAGCATCCGTCTCCGGCAAGTCCGCGTTCACGGACGTGGCGGAGGACGCCTACTATGCCGGGGCGGTAGCGTGGGCCGTGGAGAACGGCATCACCAGCGGCACTGGCAAAGGCCGGTTCAGCCCCGACGCGCCCTGTACCCGGGCCCAGATCGTGACCTTCCTGTGGAGGGCCCGCGCGGGGAAGTGAACGGCGAAACAGCGGCAATGAATAAATGAAGGGGACGGTCCCGTCGATCCAAACGATCGCGGGACCGTCCCCTTCGTCGGTTCCTCATACCGCCTTGTTCCAGTAGTCGCACCAGGGCCGCAGGGAGCAGTTGGGGCAGTCGGGCTTCCGGGCCATGCAGACCGCCCGGCCGTGGTGTACCAGCCGGTGGCAGAAGTCGTTGGACTCCTCCGGCGGCAGGATGGCCCGGAGCTGGGCCTCTACCTTGGCCGGGTCTTTGGTGCCGTCCGTCAGGCCCAGCCGACCGGAGATGCGGATGCAGTGGGTGTCCGCCACCACCACGCCGGGGGTATGGAAGATGTCGCCCAGCACCAGATTGGCGGTCTTGCGCCCCACACCGGGGAGCCTGAGCAGGTCCTCCATGGTGGAGGGGACCTTCCCGCCGTAGTCCTCCACCAGCATCCGGGCGGCGGCGGTGATATCCCGGGCCTTGGCCCGGAAGAAGCCGGTGGAGCGGATCAGCTCCTCCACCTCGGCCACATCGGCGGAGGCCAGGGCCTCCAGCGTGGGGAAGCGGGAGAAGAGGGCGGGGGTGACCAGGTTCACCCGGGCATCGGTACACTGGGCGGCCAGCCGGGTGGAGAACAGGAGCTCGTAGTCCTTCCGGTAGTCCAGAGAACAGGCGGCGTCGGGATAGAGCTTCTTCAGCTCCTCCACGATGGCCAGGACATCGCTGTGAGAACGCATAAGGGATCCACCTCTCAAAATGTGATAGGATGAAAAATAGACAAGATCGCGGGCGGCTGGCGCCGCCTGGTCCCACTATTTTACCACAAGCTCCGGCAAAAAGCGACCCATCTCTCCCAACGGCCCAGATCGTACGGGAAAAAGGGGAAAAATTTTGGAACGTTTTTAAAAATCATGGTTGTAATTTGCGGCGCGCTTCGCTATAATCAATGCAGAACGTCTAAAATCAGACGCGTGGGTATGAATATACTTCATAGGAGGGAAACGATAATGGTCAAGGATATGATGGACCTTATCACCGCACAGGACCCCGAAGTGGGTCAGGCTATCAAGAGCGAATTCGAGCGTCAGCGCCAGAACATCGAGCTGATCGCTTCGGAGAACTTCGTCAGTGAGACCGTCCTGGCCGCGGCCGGCTCCGTGCTGACCAACAAGTACGCGGAGGGCTATCCCGGCAAGCGCTATTACGGCGGCTGTCAGTGCGTGGACGTGGTCGAGGATCTGGCCCGTCAGCGCGCCTGCAAGCTGTTCGGCGCGGATCACGCCAACGTGCAGCCCCACAGCGGCGCCAACGCCAACTATGCCGTCTATCAGGCGCTGTGCAAGATCGGCGATACCGTCCTGGGCATGGACCTGGCCAACGGCGGCCACCTGACCCACGGCAGCCCTGTGAACTTCTCCGGCAAGAACTACAACATGGTCTCCTACGGCCTGGACGCCAACGGCTACATCGACTACGACAACGTCCGCGACATGGCGAAGAAGCATCAGCCCAAGATGATCATCGCCGGCGCCTCCGCCTATCCCCGCTTCATCGACTACAAGGCGTTCGCTGAGATCGCTCACGAGGTGGGCGCTTATCTGATGGTGGACATGGCCCATGTGGCCGGCCTCATCGCCGTGGGCCTGCATCCCAACCCCGTGCCTTACGCCGACGTGGTCACCACCACCACCCACAAGACCCTGCGCGGTCCCCGCGGCGGCATGATCCTCTGCAAGGAGGAGCTGGCCAAGAAGATCGACTCCAGCATCTTCCCCGGTAGCCAGGGCGGTCCTCTGGAGCACATCATCGCCGCCAAGGCCGTGGCTCTGGGCGAGGCCATGAAGCCTGAGTTCAAGGCTTATCAGGAGCAGGTCCTGAAGAACGCCAAGGCTCTGGCCGCCTCCCTGATGCACGAGGGCTTCGACCTGGTGTCCGGCGGCACCGACAACCACATGATGCTGGTGGACCTGCGCAAGGCCGGCGTCACCGGCAAGGAGCTGGAGCATCGTCTGGACGAGGTACACATCACCCTGAACAAGAACGCCATCCCCAACGACCCCGAGAAGCCCTTCGTCACCAGCGGCGTCCGCATCGGCACCCCCGCCGCCACCTCCCGTGGCCTGAAGGAAGAGGACATGACCGTGATCGGCCAGCTGATCTGGAAGGCCGCCACCGACTTCGAGTCTCAGGCCGACGCCATCCGCGCCGCCGTGGCCGCCATCACCGAGAAGTATCCTCTGTATCCCGGCAACTGATCGGTCCATACGCATAACGTCTCACGCCGCCGCGGGCTCGTCCCGCGGCGGCGCGTTTCTGTCCTGGACCGGGATCTCTGTAAAAAAAGATTGCATTATGCGCCGAACATGATATGATGGTAGTAAAAATGGGAGCGTTTACGCTCCCATGCAGCGTGTCGAACTTGTTCGACACGCTTCTCAGAAATGCAAGCATTTCTTCGAGAGGATGCAGGCCGCCGCGCGCACTCGCGTTGCTCGCACACTAGCGGCCTGAGAAGAGTTTTTTCTGAGGCACATGTCCTCAGAAAAAACGCCTTACATCTGATTCCGTCACCTGCGGGTGACGGAACTCTGCGAGGCTTTTGCACATCCCAACGAAGGGAATGACTTTTTCGACAGCCTGAATGGGGGCGTTTACGCTCCCATGGTCTATCTATATCAACGGATTGCCCGCCGCCGAGGGAAGGCGGGGGAGAGAGAAGGATTTATGCAGATCATCATCGTAGGATGCGGAAAGGTCGGCAAGACCATCGCCGAGCGCCTGAGCGCGGAGGACCATGACCTGATCATGATCGACCTCCAGGGCAAGAAGCTCCAGCCCGTCACGGACGCCCTGGACGTGATGGGGATCGAGGGCAACGGCGCCAGCATCAGCGTGCTGATGGATGCCGGCATCGAAAAGACCGACCTGTTCATCGCCGTCACCGGCTCGGACGAGCTGAACCTGTTCTGCTGCCTCATGGCCCGGAAAGCCTCCGGCGGCTGCAAGACCATCGCCCGGGTCCGCAACCCTCTTTACAGCCAGGAGATCGGCTTCATCAAGGAGCAGCTCGGCATCTCCATGGTCATCAACCCGGAGCTCACCGCCGCAAGCGAGATCGCGCGGCTCCTGCGGTTCCCCTCCGCCATCAAGATCGACCCCTTCGCCAAGGGACGGGCGGAGTTGCTGAACCTGAAGCTCCGGCCGGAGTTCGGCTTGGATGGGGAGACCGTCATGAAGATGGTGTCCAAGCTCCATACCCGGGTGCTGGTGTGTACCGTGGAGCGGGAGGGCAAAGTGTATATCCCCAACGGCGAGTTCGTCCTTCGGGACGGGGACCTGATCTCCATCATGGCCACCCCTCAGGATGCCTCCGACTTCTTCGTGAAGCTGGGCGTCAGCTCCAAGCGGATCCACAACACTCTGATCGTGGGCGGCGGCGCGATCGCCGTCTACCTGACCCGACGGCTCCAGGAGATGGGGATCGACGTCCACATCGTGGAGATCGACCCCAAGCGGTGCGAGGCGCTGGCCCAGCAGCTCCCCCACGCCACCATCCTCAACGGCGACGGAGCGGATCAGGACTTCCTGCTCTCCGTGGGCCTGGAACGTGCCGAGTCCTTCGTGGCCATCACCAATATGGATGAGGAGAACCTGCTCTTGGCGCTCTTTGCCAAGAAGAACTCCGACGCCAAGCTGGTAGCCAAGGTCAACCGGATCGCCTTCGACGATGTGATCGACAGTCTGGACCTCGGCAGTGTGATCTACCCCAAGTATCTGACGGCGGACTATATCGTCCAGTACGTCCGGGCCATGCAGAACTCCATCGGCAGCAACGTGGAGACCCTGTACAAGCTCATGGATGACCGGGTGGAGGCGCTGGAGTTCCGGGTCCGGGAGGAGTCCGGCGTCACGGCCAAGACCCTCAGCGAGCTGGACCTGAAGAAGGGCCTGCTGATCGCCTGCATCCACCGCCGGGGGCAGGTGCTCTATCCCCGCGGTCAGAATCGGATCCAGGTGGGGGATTCGGTGATCGTGGTCACCACCACCAAGGGGTTCCGGGACATCCGGGACATCCTCCGGTAAGGGGGCGGGCGAGCGGATATGAACGGTCCTGCGATCACATTCATCATCGGCTGGGTCCTGCGGCTGGAGGCCGCTCTCATGGTGCCCTCCTGGCTGGTCTCCCACATCTATCGGGAGCAGGAGGGCTGGGTATTCGGCGTGGCCATGGCCGTGTGCCTGCTCCTGAGCATCCCCCTCATCGCGGCTGGGAAGAAGCGCAAGCTGTTCCAGACCAGGGAGGGCCTGGCCGCCGTGGCCCTGAGTTGGATCGCCCTGAGCGTGTGCGGCGCGATCCCCTTCGTCCTCAGCGGCGCGATCCCAGATCCGGTGGACGCCCTGTTCGAGACGGTGTCCGGCTTCACCACCACCGGCGCCAGCATCCTGCCCAGCGTGGAGCGGCTCCCCCGGTGCATCCTGTTCTGGCGGAGCTTCACCCACTGGATCGGCGGCATGGGCGTACTGGTGTTCCTGCTATCGGTGATCCGGCTGGCGGGCGGTTCCCACATGAACCTGATGAAGGCGGAGAGCCCCGGCCCCTCCGTGGGCAAGCTGACCCCCAAGGTCCAGTCCACCGCCAAGATCCTCTACGGGATCTATATCGCCCTGACGCTACTGGAGGTGCTGTTCCTGCTGGCGGGCGGGATGTCGATGTTCGACTCTCTGGCCACCAGTCTGGGCACGGCCGGCACCGGCGGCTTCGGCATCCGGGACGACAGCATGGCCTCCTATTCGCCCTATCTCCAGAACGTGGTGACGGTGTTCATGATCCTGTTCGGGATCAACTTCAACGTCTACTTCTTCCTGCTGTGCAAAAAAGTGAAGCAGGCCCTGCGGATCGAGGAGCTGTGGTGGTATCTGGGCGTCATCGCCGCCAGCGTGGCCGCGATCAGTTGGAACGTGCGGGGCTTCTACCATACCGCCGGGGAGACGGTGCGCCACGCGGCGTTCCAGGTGGCGACGGTGATCACCACCAGCGGCTTCTCCACGGTGGACTTCGACCTGTGGCCCAGCCTCTCCAAGACGATCCTGGTCCTGCTGATGTTCATCGGCGCCTGCGCCGGCAGTACCGGCGGCGGCATCAAGGTCTCCCGCCTGCTGATCCTGTGGAAGAGCGTCCGGCTGGAATGCCGCCGCTACCTGCATCCACAGGAGGTCCGGACCCTGCGGATGGACGGCCATGGGGTGGACGGCGAGGTGGTGCGCTCCACCCATATGTATATGGCAGTGTACTTGCTGCTCTTCGCCGTGTCCGTCCTGGCAATCAGTCTGGACGGGAAGGACCTGATCACCAACTTCACGGCAGTGGCAGCCACCTTCAACAACATCGGCCCCGGCCTGTCTCTGGTGGGCCCGGTCCACAACTTCGGCTTCTTTTCCCCCTTCGCCAAGCTGGTGCTGATCTTCGATATGCTGGCCGGCCGTCTGGAACTCTTCCCTATGCTGATGCTCTTCCTGCCCCAGACCTGGAAGCGCTTCTGACGCGGCGTCTGTCATCGGGCGGCGGCCTTTTCCGGGGCCGCCGCTCTGCGTTTGTATTTACGAAGTCTCGGACCTATGATAGAATGGGGCCAAAGGAGGGGATAACTATGATGGGCTTCGACTTTATGTTCACGATCTTCCCGGCGATCTTCACGATCATGTTCCTGCTCATCCTTGGGATGTTCATCGTGAACGCGGTCCGTGGGATCGGCCAGTGGAACAAGAACAATGCCTCCCCCAAGCTGACCGTGGAGGCTACCGTGACCGCCAAGCGGGGCGACGTGACCTATCACCACCACCACGACCCCAATATGGGCGCCGGGATGGACCATACCACCAGCTCCACCACCTACTACGCCACTTTCCAGGTGGAGAGCGGGGACCGGATGGAGTTCCGGATCCCCCGGGACGAGTATGGCTATCTGGCAGAGGGCGACCGGGGCCGCCTGACCTTCCAGGGCACCCGTTATCTGGGCTTCGAGCGGACCTGACACCGACGGAAGGAGCATCCGACTATGACATACCGGCCTTTGGCTGACGAGATCCGCCCCACCACTTTGGATGAAGTGGTGGGGCAGAAGCATATCCTGGGGGAGGACGGCCTCCTCCGCCGCATCATCGAGAGCGGGAGCATCCCCAACCTGATCTTCTACGGGCCCTCCGGAACGGGCAAGACCACGGTGGCCAACATCATCGCCAAGCGGATCGACCGCCCGCTCCACCGGCTCAATGCCACCACGGCCTCCATCTCCGACATCAAGGAGATCATCGCCGACATCGGCACCATGCTGGCCCCGGACGGGGTGGTCCTCTATCTGGACGAGATCCAGTACTTCAACAAGAAACAGCAGCAGTCCCTGCTGGAGTTCATGGAGAACGGCAAGATCACCCTGATCGCCTCCACCACGGAGAACCCCTATTTCTATGTGTACAACGCGGTGCTCTCCCGGTCCAGCGTGTTCGAGTTCAAGCCGCTGGAGGGAGCGGACGTGGTCCCGGCGGTGCTCCGGGGCCTGAGGATCATGGAGGACCGCTCCGGGGAGCCCCTCCGCTGGGAGGACGGCGTAGCGGAGCACATCGCACAGGCCTGCGGCGGCGACGTGCGCAAGGCCATGAATGCGGTGGAGCTCCTGACCAGCGCCGCGAAGCGGACCGGCGAGGGGCGCTGGATCTCGCTGGAGGACGCCCGGATGGCAGCCCAGCGCTCCGCCATGCGCTACGACCGGGAGGGGGACGACCACTACGACATCCTCTCCGCGCTCCAGAAGTCGATCCGGGGCTCCGACCCGGACGCGGCCTGCCACTATCTGGCCCGTCTGCTGGCGGCGGGGGACCTGGTGTCGGCCTGCCGCCGGCTGATGGTGATCGCCTGCGAGGACGTGGGGCTGGCCTATCCCCAGATCATCCCCATCGTGAAGGCCTGTGTGGACGCAGCGGATATGCTGGGGCTCCCGGAGGCTCGGATCCCGCTGGGGGACGCGGCGGTACTCATGGCCACCGCGCCCAAGTCCAACTCCGGCCATGTGGCGCTGGACAAGGCTCTGGCCGACGTGAAGGCGGGCCGGACCGGGGACTATCCACGGCACCTCCAGAACAGGCACGCCGACTCGGCGGGGATGGAGCGGGAGCAGGGCTATCTCTACCCCCACGATTTCCCGGGACATTGGGTGGACCAGCAGTATCTCCCAGACGCTCTGGTGGGGACCCGTTACTACGAGTACGCGGAGAACAAGACCGAACAGGCCGCCAAACGGTACTGGGAGGAGATCAAAAAGAAACGCTGATCCGGCGGGACCGGGGAACTTCACACTTTCTTGAGGTTTGCTTTAGGGCCGTTTGGCATTTGACTGGTATCATGGCCTCACGATCGAAACAGAAAGGAAGGTCGATGCAGGAATGACAGATCGGGTGCTGACGACCCGCGGGCTGACCAAGCGCTACAACAGCGCGGTGGCTGTGGATCATATGGACTTGGATATCGGACTGGGAGAGATCTATGGACTGGTGGGCCGCAACGGCGCGGGCAAGACCACCCTCATCCGCATGATCACCGCCCAGACCGTGCCCACAGAGGGGGACATCTCTCTGTTCGGGGCGAAGGACGAGCGGGAGAACAGGAGGATGCGGGCCCGGCTCGGGACCATGGTGGAGACGCCGGGCTTCTATCCCTATCTCACCGCGCGGCAGAACCTGGAGTACTATCGGCTCCAGAGGAGCATCCCCGGCCGCCGGGCCGTGGATGAGGTGCTGGAGGCCGTAGGGCTGGACAAGACCGGCACCAAGCGCTTCAAGGACTTCTCCCTGGGCATGAAGCAGCGGCTGGGCCTGGCCCTGGCCCTCATGGGCCGGCCGGACCTGCTCCTGCTGGACGAGCCCATCAACGGGCTGGACCCGGAGGGCATCGTGGAGTTCCGGGACCTGCTCCTGAGGCTGAACCGGGAGCGGCAGACCACCATCCTGATCTCCAGCCACATCCTGCCGGAGCTGGCCAATCTGGCCACGTGCTACGGCTTCCTCGACCACGGCGTCCTGCTGGAGCAGATCTCCGCCGCCGGTCTGGAGGAGAAGTGCCGGGCCTGCCTGGAGCTCCATGTGGACGACGCGGCCAAGGCCGCCCAGGTCCTGGAGCTGGAGCTGGGCGCGCGGGACTATGAGGTGCTGACGCCCCGGGTCATCCGGCTGTACAGCCATCTGGAGGAGCCGGAGCGGGTGACGAAGGCCCTGGTGCTGGGAGGCGTCTCCCTCTCCGCGGCCGAGAGCCGGGGCGCGGATCTGGAGACCTATTTCCTGCGTCTGATCGGGGGTGTGCGCCATGCGTGAGTATCTCACTGCCGAGTGCTACAAGCTCTTCCGCCGGAAGTATTTCTATGGCGCCCTGATCGTCTGCCTCCTGCTGGAGGGGCTCCTGCTCTGGTCCAGCTGGTTCACATCCATCAATGGGAACACGCACAGTACCTTCGCCATGGCGGCCTTCATGCTCCAGACCCTGCTGACGGTGGGCATGTACGCCACGCTGGTCACGGGGGACCTGGCCTTCTCCGACCAGTACCGCTTCACCACCCTGAAGAACGAGGTGTCCTACGGCATCCCCCGGAGCCGGATCTATCTGGGCAAGCTGGCGGCGGCCACGCTGGCGGCCGTGATCGCCGCGGCGGTCATGCTGGGCTTCTATCTGCTGGGAGCGTGGCTCCTCCTGCCTCATGGGGCCGGGGATGGGGAGGCCTTGGCGCTGGCCGGCTATTGGATCGCCGGAGCCTTCCCCCTGTGGCTGGGGGCCCAGGGCGTGGCCATCCTGTGCTGTTTTCATATGCGGAGCGCGGCGGCGGGCGCCTTCCTGAGCGTGTTCCTGCTGGCGGTCCTGCCATGTATCTTCCAGATGCTGGGCTATTTGGTCCACCCGGCGTTCCTGGCCGTCTATCACTGCTTCCCTGGGGATATGCTGGGACGCTTCCCCAGTGATATGCTGGGCCAGCCGGTCATCGACTGGAGCTATGCGGGCCGGTGCTGGCTGGTAGGCCTGGCCTGGCTGATCGGCTCCACGGCGGTGGGCATGGTCCTGTTCCGGAAGAAAGAGATCCGCTGACGAGCGCCGGTCGGAACGGCGGAAGAGAGGAGGGGCGCCGATGCTGAACTATATCCGGGCGGAGCTCTGGAAGGCGTTCCAGCGGCCGGCCTTCTTCGTGACGGTGGGCGTGGTGCTCCTGCTAGAGGGGGCGTTCCTGCTCCTGTTCAGCGGCCTGCAAAGCCTGGACAGCCTGCTGGAGACGCTGGAGAGCAGCATGCTCGCCGGAGCGGTCCTCATGCCGCCGGTGGTCCAGATGGTGGACAGCGGCGCGGCGTCCACGCTGAAGAACGAGGTGTCCTGCGGCATCCCCCGGAGCCGGATCTATCTGGGCAAGCTGGCGGCGGTGCTCCTGCTGGGTGCCGGACTGGCGGGAGCCCTGCTGGCGGCTCCGGTGGCGGTGGAAGCGGTCCTCACCGGGGACGGCCTCCGGGCTTTGGCCGTCCTGTGGAGACGACGGACCCTGACCGTCCTCTTCCAGGCCCTTCCGATCTGGTTCGGGCTGGCGGGGGCGTGCCATATGGCGGCCCTGTCCATCCGCTCCGCCGCCGGGTGGATCGCGGGGTATTACGCCGTCGGCTTCCTGTTCCAGCCCGTGCTGGTGGTGGCGCTCCTGCTCCTGACGGGACTGGATGAGATGAAGCGGGCCGGGCTCCTGCTGGAGGCGTTCTTCCTGCCCTACACGCTCCTGACGCCCACCAACGTGTCGGAGTATTTGTCCGGCTTGACCTTTTGGTGCTGGGCCGTGGGGATGGGGTGGCTGGCCGTCACCTCCGCCGCCGGACTGGCGGTCCTCCGCCGGAGGGAAATCAAATGAATGGGGACCGGGAGGCCTGCCGCTGGATGCGGCAGGCCCGTTCGGCGTCAGCGATGGGAAAGAAAAAGAAGGAGGGGAGGATCATGTGGATCTTGCTGGCGATCCTGTTGGGCGTCCTCTGTGTCCTGCTGTTGTTGTGGCGGGCGGGGGAGCAGCGATCTCTGCGCTCCGCCATCCGTCAGCTCCGGGCATTGGAGGAGAGCGGGAGCTCCGTCCGGCTCCGGCTGGAGGTCCCCAACGCCGCCGTGGAGGAGCTTTTGGCGGAGATCGACCGCCTGCTGGAGCTCCGCCGGTCCGACCGGGCGGAGAGCCGGGCCAGAGAGCAGGCCATCCGGCGGCAGATCTCCAACGTGTCCCACGACCTGCGCACTCCGCTGACCTCCATCCTGGGCTACCTCCAGCTCCTGGAGCAGGAGGACCTGCCCCCGGAGCGCCGGCGGGAGTATCTGTCGGTGGTGGAGGGACGGGCCAAGGCCCTCCAGGCTCTGATCGGGAGCTTCTATGAGCTGTCCCGCCTGGAAGGGGGCGAGCTCCGGCTGGAGCGGCAGAGGGTGGATCTGCGGGGCGTCCTGTCGGAGCTCCTGGCCGCCTTCTACGATGACTTCACCGAGGCCGGCTTCGAGATGGAGGTGGATCTGCCCGAGGACCTGCCGCCGGTGGCGGCGGACCCGGGCGGAGCCCTGCGGATCTGCACCAACCTCCTGCGCAACGCGCTGGATCATGGGGCCGGTCCCATGTCCATCCGGCTGACGCAGGAGGGGGACCGGGTGGTCAGCGTGTTCGCCAACGCCGCCCCCGGCCTGGAGCCGGAGGACGTGCCCCGGGTGTTCGAGCGGTTCTATACCTCGGACAAGATGCGCACTGGGCAGAACACAGGCCTGGGCCTGGCCATCGTCAAGGCTCTCAGCGAGCAGATGGGCTGCGCGGTCTCCGCCTCCGGGGACCATGCCCGCTTCGAGATCCGGGTGGTCTGGCCAGTGTGGTGAGGAAGGCCGTGGAGACCAGGCGTGCCCCGCGCGTTCCCGCCATGGAACGTGGTCAGGACTCAGGATAAAAAATAGGCTTCAGGAAGTTGAGTTTGGGGGAAATGCAGAGGATCGCAGAAAAGGTTTGTTTATTTATTGACAAAGTGACGGAAAACTGTTATCTTGTTCTGGAACGAGACTCTGACAGCGTGAAAAACGGAGGGAAAGGCCCGCTTCTTGAACTTGTGAGTCTTGTTTTCAAAAGCAGAGGCCCCGGCGGGATACCGCCGAGGAGAGAGACACCGGGCCCCGGAGCAGTCCGAAGGGCCGTGTCGGAGGAAAGGAAAGATCAAGGTATGGTCAAGATCGTGAGAAAGAAGGTCCTCAACCCCAGCGTGACCCTGCTGGAGGTGGAGGCCCCCCGGATCGCCAAGAAGGCCCAGGCCGGTCAGTTCATCATCCTGCGCCTGGATGAGGAGGGCGAGCGCATCCCGCTGACTATCGGCGACTATGACCGGGAGAAGGGGACTATCACCATCATGTTCCAGAAGGTGGGCCTCACCACCCAGCTGCTGGGCGACCTGAACGAGGGCGACACCATCCTGGACTTCGTCGGCCCTCTGGGCCGGCCCACCCGTCCCGAGCTGGGCAGCGATGTGAAGCGGGTGTGCGTGGTCGGCGGCGGCGTCGGCTGTGCCATCGCCTACCCTCAGGCCAAGAGCCTCCACGAGGAGGGCATCCAGGTGGATGTCATCGCCGGCTTCCGCTCCAAGGACATCGTGATCCTGGAGGACGAGTTCAAGGCCGCCTGCGACCACTTCTATCTGACCACGGATGACGGCACTTACGGCGAGAAGGGCTTCGTCACCGACAAGCTCAAGGCCCTGATCGAGGCCGGGAACCACTACGATGCCGTGATCGCCATCGGCCCCGTGCCCATGATGAAGTTCGTGTGCAAGACCACCGAGCCCTTCGGCATCTATACGCTGGTCAGCCTGAACCCGATCATGATCGACGGCACTGGCATGTGCGGCGGCTGCCGCGTGACCGTGGGCGGCGAGATGAAGTTCGCCTGCGTGGACGGCCCTGACTTCGACGGCCATAAGGTGGATTTCGATGAGCTGATGAACCGCAATTCCGTGTACCGTGAGCGCGAGGCCCGGGAGAAGGAGCGCCACGCCTGCCGCATGGAAGAGCTGGCCGCGCACATGATCCACTAAGGGGAGGTCGAGAGTTATGCCTAATATGAGTTTGACGAAGAATCCGATGCCGGAGCAGGACCCCAACGTCCGCAACCATAACTTCAAAGAGGTCTCCACCGGCTATACCGCCGAGATGGCCATCGACGAGGCCAAGCGCTGCCTGAACTGCAAGGCGAAGCCCTGCGTCAACGGCTGTCCCGTCAACATCCGCATCCCTGAGTTCATCGCCAAGGTGGCGGAGGGCGACTTCCAGGGCGCCTATGACGTGATCACCAGCACCAACTCCCTGCCCTCCATCAGCGGCCGCGTCTGTCCCCAGGAGACCCAGTGCGAGTGCCACTGTGTCCGGGGCAAGAAGGGCGAGCCCGTGGCCATCGGCCGTCTGGAGCGCTTCGTGGCCGACTGGTATCGGGAGAACGTGAACGCCATGCCCGAGAAGCCCGCCTCCAACGGCATCAAGGTGGCTGTGGTGGGCTCCGGCCCCGCCAGCCTGACCTGCGCCAGCGACCTGGCCAAGAAGGGCTATGAGGTCTCCATCTTCGAGGCGTTCCATACCGCCGGCGGCGTGCTGGTCTACGGCATCCCCGAGTTCCGTCTGCCCAAGGCCATCGTGCAGAACGAGGTGGACAAGCTCTGCGCGCTGGGCGCGGACCTGGAGTGCGACACGGTGGTGGGCCGTACCTACACCATCGATGAGATGTTCGAGGACGGCTACAAGGCCGTGTTCGTGGGCTCCGGCGCGGGCCTGCCCATGTTCATGGGCATCCCCGGCGAGGCTCTGGCCGGCGTGTACTCCGCCAACGAGTACCTGACCCGCATCAATCTGATGAAGGCCTACCGCGAGGGCTATGACACCCCCGTGAAGGACTCCAAGGCCGTGGCCGTCGTGGGCGGCGGCAATGTGGCCATGGACGCCGCCCGCTGTGCCAAGCGCATGGGCGCCAAGGTCTATGTGGTCTACCGCCGGGACGAGGCCTCCATGCCCGCCCGCCGCGAGGAGATCCACCACGCCAAGGAGGAGGGCATCGAGTTCCTCTTCCTGAACAACCCGGTGCAGATCCTGGACGACGGCCACGGCAAGGTCCGCGCCATGGAGTGCGTGAAGATGGAGCTGGGCGAGCCGGACGCCTCCGGCCGCCGCCGTCCCATCGAGATCCCCGGCTCCAACTATGAGCTGGAGGTGGACACCGTCATCATGTCCCTGGGCACCAGCCCCAACCCCCTGATCCGCTCCACCACCCCCGGCCTGGAGGCCAACAAGAAGGGCTGTCTGGTGGCGGATGAGGAGACCATGGCCACCAGCCGCGAGGGCGTGTACGCCGGCGGCGACGCCGTCACCGGCGCGGCCACCGTCATCCTGGCCATGGGCGCCGGCAAGAAGGCCGCCGTCGCCATGGACGAGTACCTCCAGGAGAAGTACGGCAAATAAATCAGACTGTCCCCGTGTGAGGGGATAAGGAACGGGCCCGCCGAGATCGGCGGGCCCGTTTGTATTTCTTTTGATGGTGCTTGAAAATATCAAAATAATAGGGTACTATAAAAATGGATTGCTGGCATTAGATATCATGGAATGGTCCAAGACAGAAAGAAGGATAGACGTATGCCGAACGATCGTTATGGTCAAAAGTGGTCTGAAGAAGAGACGATACTCGCTTTTTATCGCTACTGTCAGGTCCCACTCTCAAAAGCCACAAGTGACCATCCGGATATCATTCGACTGGCGGAGCTACTAGGCCGTACTACGGGTTCCGTCCGACTGAAATTCTCTAATCTGGCTCATTTCGACCCTAATGCGAAAAGCAGGAACATTTCTGGAATGTCGCATGGCAGCCGATTCGATGAGATCGTCACAAAACAGTTCTGGAACGACTGGGAGGGACTCGTATTCAAAGCGATGGAGATCGAAGCCGACCTTCAAGGGACTACGGTCGAAGAACTTGTGTCCGATACTAGAGATATGCCGGTGGGCGCGACGATCGACCGGACGACACGAGCGCGTGTTGGCCAAACGTTTTTTAGAGAAGCGGTACTGAGCGCCTACCAGCAAAAGTGCTGTATCACAGGTTTAGCGGTCCCGTCCCTACTGATTGCAAGCCATATCAAGCCGTGGTCCAAGAGTGATCCATGCACGGAGCGGACGAACCCGGCAAATGGACTTTGTCTGAACGGACTACATGATAGGGCGTTCGACCAAGGCCTTATCACGGTCCTCCCTGACTATACCGTCCGTGTCTCGAGCAGGTTGCATATGCAAAGTACAGACGATCCGGGCGTGGCGTGGCTGCTAGCTTGTGATAGACAGGAAATCAGAAAACCCGATCGCTTTCTCCCCAAAAGAGAGTTTTTGGAATATCACAATGAGGTCATCTTCCGGCCATAAGTGATATGAGCCGGGATAGGGCAGTGAGCGAAGAGAAGGGCCCGCCGAGATCGGCGGGCCCGTTCTGCATCCTGATGAGATCGCGGCGGGAGGATCAGCCGAACAGCGTCCAGCCGCCGGTCTCTCTGGCTGCCAGAACATCCATGGCTCCGGCCAGGAGCTGGGCCGCCTCGCCCCGGGTCAGGGGTCCCGAGGTCCCGGCAGTCCCCACCGGGATCCCACAGCTCTCCAGGTTCGCCACCGGCTGGGCCGCCCAGACCGGGATCTCCTCCAGCTCCGCTCCAAGGGTGGACTGGGCCACATCGGTGATCTGGAGGACCCGGTCCAGCAGGACGCTGGCCTCCGCCCGTGTGACCGGAGCGTCCGGACGGAACACCGTCTGCCCCGCCTCGTCCCGGACGCCCTGGACCAGTCCGGCCCGGAGGGCGGAGGCGGCATAGGGCTTGGCCCACTGGGGGATGGAGCTGTCATCCGCGAAGCCGGTGCGGCTCACATCCTCCAGCGTCTCCACCTGAGCAGCGGCCATGACCATGGCCACGAACTGGCTCCGGCTCACCGCGGCCTCCGGGCGGAAGAGGTATCGGTCCCCCATGCGCTCGCCCACGAAGATCCCGGCCTCCGCCAGCCGGAGGGCCGCGTTGGCGGCGGCGTCCCCGTCCATGTCGGCATAGCGGACCTTGGTGGAGGGCTTCTGGATCTTCACCGTCACCTTGGCGGGGGCGGAGGTGTTGCCCACCGCATCCGTGGCCACATAGGTGAAGCTGTCCCGGCCGGTCTTGCCCTCATAGGGCGTGTAGACGAAACAGTCGGACCCATCGGCGGGAAGCTCCACTGCGCCCCGGGCAGGCTTGTCCACCAGCCGGTAGGTCAGCAGGTCCCCCTCCGGGTCCACAGCGGCGAAGCGGGCGGTGAGGGCCGTGTCCTTGTAGGTGGTGAGGGACAGCTCCTCCGCCACGGGCGCGCTGTTCTCCTCCGCCAGAAGGATCAGATCCACCGAGACCTCCCGTCCGGAGGTGCCGTTGGAGAACACCGGCGCGAAGGTGAAGGAGGCCCTTCTGGCCTCATCCCCGGCGGGGCGGAACGCCAGACCGTCCACCGCGGACAGGGCCACCGTGTCCCCGGCCCCCAGCGGGATGCCGCCCAGAGTCAGCACACCGGCGGCCGGGTCCGGCAGGGACGCGATCACCAGCTGGTCCAGCGAGACGCCGCCGGCGGCCTCCACCCGGAGGTCGTCCGCGGAGAAGGAGATGGTCTGTCCGGCCAAGGCGTTCTTGGAGAAGGAGGCCACAGCGGCCTCTCCGGCGGTCTCGGCGGCGTCCTTCCCGCCGAAGAGGAAGGCGGAGGATGGGACCGCGGTGCCGAGGGCCAGCCCGCCCGTCAGAGCCAGCACGGCGAGACGGCGGGCGATGTTTTGTCCGTTCAAAAAAAGACCTCCTCGTTTGGAAAGAATGGGGCTCACCCACAGTCTTTCCCAAAACAAGGAGATCATTCTTGGAAGGCGGGAGCAGATCAGAGCTTGCTGCGGTCCCGGAGCCAGCTGGGCAGGGAGCGCATCTTCACACTGGAGACGATGCCCATGGCGGCGTACATGGTGATGATGGAGGAGCCGCCATAGCTGACGAAGGGGAGGGTCAGGCCCACCACCGGGAAGATATACAGACACATGGCGATGTTGACGCCCACCTGGGCCAACAGCATCCCGGCATAGCCCATGACCAGATAGGCCGACTGGGGGGAGCAGGCCCGGCGGGCCACCCAGATGCACCGGAGGATCAGCCCTCCCAGCAGGAGGAGCAGGAGCACGCAGCCCACGAAGCCGAACTCCTCGCCGCAGACGGCGAAGATCTCATCATTGTACCGGGCGGGCAGGTTGGAGGCGTAGGCGCTCTGGGTGAGGCTGCCGTTCCGGTAGCCCATGCCGGTGAGCTGGCCGCTGCCGATGGCGGTGATGCTCTTGGTCTGCTGCCAGCCGGTCTTCATGGTCTGGTCATAGACCGTATCCTGGTTGCCGGCCACGTGGTCGATGACCACCTTGATCCGGCGGAAAAAGTAGATGGAGCTGAATTTGTCCCAGAAGAGCACGATCACGAGGACCAGGGCGGCGAAGGCCAGGATGGCCAGCAGGTACCAGCGCTTCTTCATCCCGGCGGACCAGGACACCGCCGCGTAGATGAAGAGATAGGTGAGGCCCATGCCGAAGTCGCCGGAGGCCACCGCGATCAGGGCGAACATCATCATGGTGTGCCCGGCAGTCATGATCACAGAGGGGACAGAGCTGATGTCCTGCCCCCGGGCCTGGATGTGGCTGAACTGCCAGGCCAGCAGGAGGATGAACGTGACCTTCACGATCTCGGCGGGCTGGATCTCGAAGGGGATGCCGGGGATGGAGAGCCAGCTCCGGTTGCCGGTGTTGTGGTCCACGCCCAGAGGGGTGCGGGTCAGGAGGACGAAGCCCATGTTGAAGGCCAAAAGGAACTTCCACGACCGCTCTGTGAAGAGCTCCACGTCCACGGAGGACATGAGGATGTAGACGACCACGCCCAGCAGGATCGCGATCGACTGGACGGGGAGGAAACGGGTACTGCCGGTATAGCGGGTGGCGCTGTAGATCAGCACCAGCCCGAAGCCGCTGGCGGCGACGCAAAGGCTCAGCAGGACCAGGTCGCCCTTGCGGAAGAATTCCCGGAAGGAATCGGTGAACCAGGTCAGAGGGAACGGCCTCCTTTCAGATACAGGGGTGGATAGGAGCCTGCGGGGATCCCGATTATCATAGCACGTTTTTCGGGGAGCGTAAACAGTTTTGCGCTTTCTTCACACTTATGTTATACTATCTCAATAATGCGTTTTTGAAGCGAGGCGAGGATATGGAACATATCTCCAACAGCCCGGCGGACACAGAGGCTCTGGGCGAGGCTCTGGGGCGGGTGGTGCCGGCGGGCTCCGTGGTGGCCTTCACCGGAGACCTGGGGGCGGGAAAGACCGCCTTCACCCGGGGACTGGCCCGGGGACTGGGCGTCCGGGAGCGGGTGACCAGCCCCACCTTCACCATCGTCAACGAGTATGAGGGCGGACGGCTGCCCCTGTTCCATTTCGATATGTACCGGCTGGGCTCCTCAGACGAGCTGTTCGACATCGGATGGGAGGACTATCTGGCCCGGAACGGCGTGTGCGCCGTGGAGTGGAGCGAGAACGTGGCCGACGCCCTGGAGGAACAGCCCTGCATCCGGGTGGACATCCGCCGGGGCGCGGGAGAGGACCAGCGTCTGGTGGACATCACCGGGGCGGACCTGCCCCCGCTGGAGCGGAACGAGGAGGAGACGAGATGAAGATCCTGGCATTGGAGTCCTCGGCGGCGGCCTGCTCCGCCGCCCTGTGTGAGGACGAGGAGCTGATCGCCCAGTCCTATCAGAACAGCGGCCTGACCCACAGCCGCACCCTCATGCCTATGGTGGAGCGCCTGCTGGAGAACTGCGGCGCGTCTCTGGCGGAGGTGGACGTGGTGGCGGTGGCGGCGGGCCCCGGCTCCTTCACTGGGGTGCGGATCGGCGTGTCCACCGCGAAGGGCCTGGCCTGGCCCGCGGGGAAGCCCTGCGCCGGGACCTCCACGCTGGAGAGCATGGCCTGGCCCCTGGCCCACATGGGCATGGAGATCTGCGCCGTGATGGACGCCAGGAGGCACCAGGTATACAACGCCCGCTTCCGGGGGACCGGGGACGGATTGGAGCGGCTGGCCCCCGACCGGGCCATCGGTCTGGACGAGCTGGCAGAGGAAGTAAAAAAGAGTGGAAAGCCGCAAATTCTAGTTGGAGACGGCGCGCTTTTATGTTATACTACCTTCAAGGAACAGGGGCTGGACGTCCGTCTGGCTCCGCCGCATCTCCGCCTCCAGAGCGCTTGGGGCGTGGCCAGGGCCGCCCTGGAACAGGCCAGAGCCGGCGCCCTCACGGATGCGCAGGGCCTGACTCCCGCCTACCACCGTCTGTCTCAGGCGGAGCGGGAACGGCTGGCAAGGCTCCGGGCGGAAGAGAAAAACTGATTTGATAGAAGGGGAAGATACCTAATGGACATGGAAAAGGTACATATTCTGGATCATCCGCTGCTGCATCACAAGCTCGCCATCCTGCGTGATGAGCGCACCGGCTCCAAGGAGTTCCGCGAGGTGGTCTCTGAGATCGCCACGCTGATGTGCTACGAGGCCACCCGCGACCTGCCCACCGAAGAGGTGGAGATCAAGACTCCCGTGGCCACCGGCAAGTTCAAGGTCCTGTCCGGCAAGAAGCTGGCGATCGTCCCCATCCTGCGGGCCGGTCTGGGCATGGTGGACGGCATCCTGGAGTTGCTCCCTGCCGCCAAGGTGGGCCATATCGGCCTGTACCGCGATCCCCAGACGCTGGAGCCCGTGGAGTACTACTGCAAGATGCCCAACGACATCTCCGAGCGGGACATCATCGTCCTGGATCCCATGCTGGCCACCGGCGGCTCCGCCTCCGCCGCCATCCAGTTCATCAAGAACTATGATGTGAAGCACATCAAGCTGATGAACATCTTGGCCGCGCCCGAGGGCATCGAGCGGGTCCACCGCGACCATCCCGATGTGGAGATCTATGTGGCCGCCGTGGACGAGAAGCTCAACGAGCACGGCTACATCGTGCCCGGTCTGGGCGATGCCGGCGACCGTATCTTCGGCACCAAATAAATACCGGAACACGCAAGGCCCTCCTCAGGTATGTCCTGGGGAGGGCCTTTGTCCTACGTTGGGTGATATAAAAATTCCAAAAAATGAACTTGATAGTATTGACAAAGCGGACAAGAACGTGATACCATGACTACGGTAACTTGGATGACATCACGGACGGGACCGCCCGGAACAGGGGCGGCCCAGCAGACAATAGATTCAAGGAGGCTGGATCCCCATGAAAACGGATATCGAGATCGCACAGGAAGCGAAAATGCTGCCCATCGCGGAGATCGCCGCGAAGCTGGGCGTGGGTGAGGACACGCTGGAGCCCTATGGCCGCACGAAGGCCAAGCTGGACCTGAACTCCCTGCGGGACAGACCCCGCAAGGCCAAGCTGGTCCTGGTGACCGCCATCGACCCCACCCCTGCCGGCGAAGGTAAGACCACCACCAGCGTCGGTCTGGCGGACGCCCTGAGCGCTCTGGGGAAGAAAACGGTCCTCTGCCTGCGGGAGCCCTCTCTGGGCCCCGTGTTCGGCGTGAAGGGCGGCGCGGCCGGCGGCGGCTACGCTCAGGTGGTCCCCATGGAGGAGATCAACCTCCACTTCACCGGCGACTTCCACGCCATCGGCGCGGCCAACAACCTGCTGGCGGCGCTGCTGGACAACCATATCCAGCAGGGCAACGCGCTGGACATCGACTGCCGCCGCATCACCTGGAAGCGGGCCGTGGACATGAACGACCGCCAGCTCCGCAACATCGTCTGCGGTCTGGGCGGCAAGGCCAACGGCGTGCCCCGTGAGGACGGCTTCGACATCACCGTGGCCTCCGAGGTCATGGCGGTCCTGTGTCTGGCCACCAGCCTCACCGACCTGAAGGAGCGTCTGGCCCGCATGGTGGTGGCCTACTCCCGGGACGGCAAGCCCATCACCGCCCATGATTTGAAGGCCGAGGGCGCCATGGCCGCCCTGCTGAAGGACGCCATCAAGCCCAACCTGGTCCAGACGCTGGAGCACACCCCTGCTCTGATCCACGGCGGTCCCTTCGCCAACATCGCCCACGGCTGCAACTCCATCATGGCCACCGACACCGGCATGAAGCTGGGCGAGTACGTGGTCACGGAGGCCGGCTTCGGCGCCGATCTGGGCGCGGAGAAGTTCCTGGACATCAAGTGCCGCGCCGCCGGGTTCGCCCCCAGCGCCGTGGTCATCGTGGCCACCGTCCGTGCCCTGAAGCATCACGGCGGCGTGGCCAAGGCCGACCTGAACAAGGAGGACCTGAAGGCTCTGGAGGCCGGCCTGCCCAACCTGCTCCAGCACGTGGAGAACATGACCAAGGTGTTCGGCCTGCCCTGCGTGGTGGCCATCAACGCCTTCCCCACCGATACCGCCGCCGAGCTGAAGCTGGTGGAGGACAAGTGCAGAGAGCTGGGCGTCAACGTGGCCCTGTCCGAGGTGTGGGCCAAGGGCGGCGAAGGCGGCAAGACCCTGGCCGAGGAGGTCATCCGTCTGTGCGATCAGCCCAATGACTTCCACTACTGCTATGAGGCCGACACCACCATCATGGAGAAGCTGGAGGCCATCGCCACCAAGATCTACCGTGCCGACGGTGTGGATCTGACGGCCGGCGCCAAGAAGCAGCTCAAGCAGCTCACGGAGCTGGGCTACGGCGATCTGCCGATCTGCATGGCCAAGACCCAGTACTCCTTCGCGGATGACCCCACCCTGCTGGGCGCGCCCCGCGGCTTCCGCATCACCGTCCGCAACCTGAAGGTGTCCGCGGGCGCCGGCTTCATCGTCGCCCTGACCGGTGACATCATGACGATGCCCGGCCTGCCCAAGGTCCCCGCGGCGGAGAAGATCGACATCGACGAAAACGGCGTCATCTCCGGCCTGTTCTAAGGGTCCGCCTCCATACATGACAGAAAAACGATAGAGATCAAAAGGACCGGCTGCCTTAGGGCGGCCGGTCCTTCTCGTCGTCGCGGCGGGGGCTCAGAGCGTGTTTTCCGTCTGCGGGGCGGGACGGTGTGTGTCCTCGCCTGCCATGTGTTTCCCCGAAACGACGACCGAGACCGGGCCCGCCATCCCTGCGGACGGCAGACCCGGTCTCTTGTCAACGTTTCGGGGACTCTTGATTTAGAACACGCCCTGGGCCATCATGGCGTCGGCGACCTTCTTGAAGCCGGCGATATTGGCGCCGGCCACCAGATCGTAGCCCAGACCGTACTCCTCGGCGGCGGCCACGGAGGAATCATGGATGTTCTTCATGATCTGATGGAGCTTGGCATCCACCTCTTCGGCGGTCCAGGAGAGGCGTTCGCTGTTCTGGCTCATCTCCAGGCCGGACACGGCCACGCCGCCGGCATTGACGGCCTTGGAGGGGGCCACGATCATGCCCTCCTGCTTCATCAGGAAGGACAGGGCCTCGTTGGTGGTGGGCATATTGGCCACCTCGATGTAGTACTTGACGCCATTGGCGGCGATCTTCTTGGCGGACTCCAGATCCACATCGTTCTGCGTGGCGCAGGGCAGGATCACGTCGCCCTTCACGCCCCAGGGCTTCTCGCCGGGGAAGAAAGGCACGCCGAACTTGTCTGCGTAGTCCTGCACCCTGTCCCGGCCGGAGGAACGCATTTCGAGCAGATAGGCGATCTTCTCGGGGGTGGTGATGCCGTCCATATCCAGGATGTATCCGTCAGGGCCGGAGAGGGTGATGGCCTTGCCGCCCAGCTCGGCGATCTTCTTGCAGGCGCCCCAGGCCACGTTGCCGAAGCCGGAGACCACGAAGGTCTTGCCCACGATGGAGTCGTGCTCATGCTGGAAGACCTCGTTGGTGTAGTAGATCGCGCCGTAGCCAGTGGCCTCGGGGCGCAGGATGGAGCCGCCGTAGGACAGGCCCTTGCCGGTGAGGACGCCGTTCTGGAACGCGCCGCGCATCCGGCGGTACTGGCCGTACAGGTAGCCGATCTCCCGGGCGCCCACGCCGATGTCGCCGGCGGGCACGTCCACATCGGGGCCGATGTGGCGGTTGAGCTCCGTCATATAGGCCTGACAGAAGCGGAGGATCTCGTTGTCGCTCTTGCCGCGGGGGTCGAAGTCGGCGCCGCCCTTGGCGCCGCCCATGGGCAGAGTGGTCAGGGAGTTCTTGAAGGTCTGCTCGAAGCCCAAGAACTTGATGATGCCGCTGTACACAGAGGGATGGAAGCGCAGGCCGCCCTTGTAGGGACCGATCGCGCCATTGAACTGACAGCGGTAGCCGCGGTTGGTGTGGGCCACGCCCTTGTCATCGGTCCAGGTGACCCGGAAGTACACCATGCGGTCAGGCTCTACCATGCGGCCCAGCAGGTCCACAGCCTCGTACTCGGGGTGCTGGTCGATCACAGGCCCCAGAGAGGAAAAGACCTCCTCGACGGCCTGACAGAATTCCGGCTGGTTCCAATCCTTGGTCTTGACGCGCTCGATGACGCGCTCGATATAGGCATTCATGTTCCGTCACGTTCCCTTCTATCGTTATCCGGACCGCCATAGTGCTCCGGCGGTGGACGCCACCCGCCATTGGGTGTGTGTCATGTCCTTAATATAGGGAAGATGGAACAAAAAATCAACTGCGATTTTTGAATATCGGTGCATGCCGACCAAATGGATGTCAAATGCAGATAGAGCGATCCACTAAAGAGGTGAAGCGCCGCCTTATGGGACGGAAAAGGATTGTAGCACAGAGGTTAGCGGTCTTTGGAAGAGCAGAAGGGCGGGGAAGGAGGATGGTATGGTCGCGGATGATACAGCTGATATGACTTATTTCGACACGAAATAATGGAAAAAATTTGTGCAAAATGGCAAAAGATGAAAACGGGAACACAGTGTCGAAGGGCGGGCGGAGCGAAAAAGACCGTTCCGGTGTGCGGAACGGTCTTTCAGGTGCGGACAGAGCATCAGGCGCGGCTCTGGATGTAGGAGATGATGCCGTCGGCCACGCCCTGGGCCAGACGGGACTGGTAGGCGCTGTCCGCCAGATTCATGAGTTCGGTATGGCTGGTCATGAAGCCGGTCTCGATGAGGATCGCGGGCATGGTGGTATGCCGCAGGACGGCATAGTCCGAGTTGTTGCGGATGCCCCGGTCGATGGTGCCGGTATAGCTGGCGGCGGGGGTCTGGACGGCCTGAGCCAGCTTCTTGCCCTCCGTGCTTCCGGTGTGGTAGAAGGTGATGAGGCCGGTGTAGTTGCTGTTGTTGGCCAGAGCATTGCAGTGGATGCTGACGAAGATCGCGGCGTTCCGGTCGTTGGCCACGGCACAGCGGTCCAGGAGGGTCATATAGGAGTCGTCGTCCCGGGTCATGACCACGTTGTAGCCCTTGGCGGTGAGGATGTCCCGGAGCTTCTGGCTCATGGGGAGGGTCAGGTCCTTCTCCATGATGCCCTCATAGTAGGCGCCGGAGGCGGAGCCGCCGTGGCCGGGATCGATGACGATCAGGGCGGTGGCGGGGTCCAGCCGTCCGGAGGAGCTGCCATTGGAGGAGCTGTTGCCGGAGGGGGAGGCGGAGACCAGCACGCCGCCCACCTGCTTGGTGACGGTGATGTTCTTGGCATTGGTATAGCCGGACTTCAGGTCGAACACCACCCGGACGGTATGGGGGTAGTCATAGCCCAGGTCGTCCCCGTGCTGGCCGTAGCGGACGGTGGAGATGACCTCGTTCTCCAGCGTCAGGGAGCCGTCTCCGGGGTCGATGACAGTGCCCAGCAGATCCACGGCCACCCGGTCGCCCAGATCCACGGCGCGGTACTGGGGCACATGGTCCGTGGCGATGAACACCGACTGGGCGTTGGTGTCTTCGGTGATGCGGACGATGCGGCCCAGATCCTCATGGCTGGTGGAGGGAGAGGGGGACGGGGAAGGGGAGACAGAGGGCGTGGGGGCCGGAGTGGGCGTCGCCGTGGGAGTCGGAGTCGGGGCCACGGTCGGCGTGGGGGTCGGAGTCGGAGTGGGCATGGGCGCCGGAGCCACCGCGGAGGAGACGGCGGCCAGGAAGCGGTCGTTGTCCCAGTCCACCGGAGCGCCCAGCGTCTCAGAGACGAAGCGGAGGGGCACCATGGTGCTCTCCTTTTCGCCGTACTTCACCACGCCGGCGGGGACGCCGCCGGGGAGCGTGACCTTCTCGCCGTTGACGTAGGCGGTGGAGGAGCCCAGGATCAGGAGGATCGTGTCGTCCCCCTTGGTGATGACTACCTGGCGGCTGTCACTGACCCACTGGACCTTGGCATCCAGGGCCTCGGAGATCAGCCGGACCGGCACCAGCGTGCGGCCGGAGCCGCCGGAGGTGTACTGGATCAGGGCTGGGACGTCCTTCGGGGCCAGATCGGAGCCGTCCAGAGACAGGAGGACCCGGTCGGTCTGAGTGGAGCCGCCGTATTTCCCGGCGGCCTCGTCATAGAAACGGACGGAGAGGCTCCCGGCGGGGCCGGCGGCCTGTGCCGCGGGCAGGGCCATCAGGAGGCAGAAGAGGAGAGAGAGACATAGCAGGACTTTTTTCATGATGGGCTCCTTTTTTGATATCGAATGACATAATCATACTCAAAAACAGACCCTTCGTCAACCATTCTGAGCGGAAATAGTTGACATAACGTGAAAAAACGGGAGATGGCCCAGACACTTTAGCGTTGGAAAGAGAAAAAGCGGCTGGAAGCCTTGCGCTCTCCTCAGACCTCTGATAAAATGGAGGAGAGATCATGATCCGTGGGCCCGGGCACCGGGGCCGCGCTCGTTTTGGAGGTAAAGACACTATGATAGAGATCACCCCTTCCGGCGTCTATTACCGCGCCGGTCAGTTCCTGCCCGGGCAGGAGGGCCCCGCCGCCGGTCTGCCCAGCCCTGACGAGGCCAGGAAAGGCACCATGGCCTATGGCATCCTCGCCGCCCACAACACGCTGGAGCGCATGGACCGTCTGGCCATCCGCTTCGACGCCATGGCGTCCCATGACATCACCTATGTGGGCATCATCCAGACCGCCCGGGCCTCCGGGCTGAAGGAGTTCCCCCTGCCCTACGTGCTCACCAACTGCCATAACTCCCTCTGCGCCGTGGGCGGCACCATCAACGAGGACGACCATGTGTTCGGCCTCTCGGCCGCCAAGAAGTACGGCGGCGAGTTCGTGCCCGCCCATCAGGCCGTGATCCACTCCTATATGCGGGAGCGCTACGCCGCCCCCGGCCGGATGATCCTGGGCTCCGACTCCCACACCCGCTACGGCGCCTACGGCACCATGGCCATCGGCGAGGGCGGTCCCGAGCTGGCCCGCCAGCTCCTGTGCAAGACCTATGACATCGCCTATCCCAAGGTCATCGCCATCTACCTGACCGGCGCGCCCAAGCCCGGCGTGGGTCCTCAGGACGTGGCCCTGGCCCTGATCGGCGCCACCTTCAAGGAGGGCGTGGTGAAGAATGCCGTCATGGAGTTCTTCGGCCCCGGCGTGGCCAGCCTGTCCATGGACTACCGGGCGGGCATCGACGTGATGACCACCGAGACCGCCTGCCTGTCCTCCGTCTGGTCCACCGACGAGCGGACCCGGGAGCATCTGACCGCTCTGGGCCGGGGGGACCAGTACAAGGCCCAGGCCCCCGCCGAGGGCGCCTATTACGACGGCGTCATCGCTCTGGACCTGTCCACGGTGGAGCCCATGATCGCTCTGCCCTTCCACCCCTCCAACGCCTATACGATCCGGGAGTTCAAGGCCAACATGGCCGATCTGCTCCATCAGGTGGACGTGGCCGCCGCCGAGCAGCTGGGCGTGAAGAACGCCGCCCCGCTGGAGGAGAAGATCGTGGACGGCAAGTTCCATGTGGATCAGGGCGTGATCGCCGGATGCTCCGGCGGCACTTACCAGAACCTGGTCCGGGCCGCCGAGATCCTGAAGGGGAGCGCCATCGGCGCGGATGAGTTCTGGCTGTCCTGCTATCCCGGCTCCATGCCCATCAACCTGGAGCTGACCCGGAAGGGCTATATCGCCGACCTGATGGCCGCCGGCGCCACCATCCGTTCCTGCTTCTGCGGTCCCTGCTTCGGCGCGGGCGACGTGCCCGCCAACGGGGCCTTCTCCATCCGCCACTCCACCCGAAACTTCCCCAACCGGGAGGGCTCCAAGCCCGGCGAGGGCCAGATCTCCTATGTGGCTTTGATGGACGCCCGGTCCATCGCCGCCACGGCCCGGAACAACGGCGTCCTCACCGGCGCGGACGAGCTGGCGGACATCCCCGCCGACCGGGCCGACGAGGACTGGAGCTATGACGACAGCGCCTACAAGTCCCGGGTGTACTACGGCGTGGGCAGGGCCAAGCCCGACACCGAGCTGGTCTACGGCCCCAACATCGCCGACTGGCCCGAGCAGATCGCCCTGCCTCAGGATCTGCTCCTCACTGCCGCCGCCGCGATCTACGATCCGGTGACCACCACTGATGAGCTGATCCCCTCCGGCGAGACCTCCTCTTACCGGTCCAACCCTCTGCGGCTCAGCGAGTTCGCCCTGAGCCGCAAGGACCCTCAGTATGTGCCCCGGGCCAAGGCGGTGCTGGCGGTGGAACAGCTCCGGCGGAAGGACCCCTCCGCTCCGGAGGTGGTGGAGGCGCTGGGCGGCCGGGACGGCCGGACCACCGGCCTGGGCTCCTTCGTCATGGCCCTGAAGCCCGGCGACGGCTCCGCCCGGGAGCAGGCCGCCTCCTGCCAGCGGGTGCTGGGCGGCTGCGCGGACCTGTGCGCGGAGTTCGCCACCAAGCGCTACCGCTCCAACGTGGTGAACTGGGGCATGCTGCCCTTCATCGCTGAGGACGTGAAGGACTGGAACGTCCAGCCCGGCAATCAGCTCTGGCTCCCCGGCATCCGGGCCGCGCTGGAAAAGGGGGAGGAGACGATCTCCGCCGTCCTGATCCAGAATGGACAGGAGAAGCCCGTCACGGTGAAGCTCCCCGGCATCACCCAGGAGGAGCGGGACATCATCCTGGCCGGCTGTCTCATCAACTACTACGCCAAGTAAGATCCATAGACCCATCCGCCCTCTGGAGCCCGCTCCAGAGGGCGATATGGCATCGGGGGCCGCTCCATCTCCGCCGATCTGACCCGTACCGGAACTTTTTGCCTGATCTATCCGTCTGAATGGATAGACCCAACACAACAAAAGGAGGATACGAACATGAAACGGACGCTGTCTCTTGCCCTTGCTCTGCTCTCCTGCCTGATCCTGCTGGTGGTCCCGGCCTCCGCCGATATGGGGCCAAAGCCCGACCTGACGATCACCGTGGTCAACGCCCCGGAGGGGACGTTCTATCTGGACCTGATGGTCCCGGAGGAGGAGCACGGGAGCTACGACAACCTGAGAGATGAGGACTACGACCCGGATCTGCTGACGGGGCTCCGCCAGTGGGAGGGGGAGGGCTGGTATCCGGCCTTCTCCGGCGGCACCGACGTGCCTCTCTTCGGGGACATCACGCCCCGGGAGGACGGGACCTTCTACTTCACCTACTTCGGCCTTCCGGACACCTTCCGGATCGGCGTGTCTGCGGCGGAGGGAGCCAAGCTGTCCGACCAGACCATCCGCCGGACCACCTTTTACAGCCATGTGACCTATGACTGGGCGACCAATGAGGCGGTGCTCACCAGCTCCGTGTGGAAGGCCGGTCTGGCGGAGCTGGCCGCCACCCTGATCCCCACCCTGCTGGCGGAGGGGATCCTGTTGGCCCTCTTCGGCTTTGCCGGGGAGCGCCGGAACTGGATCGTGTTCCTGCTGACCAATCTGGCCACCCAGATCGGCCTCCACGCCGTGTTCGCATGGATGGGCGGCAACTGGGTGACCTTCTCCAGCTCCTTCGTCTTCTATTTGGCGGTGATGGCCCTGCCGGAGCTGGTCATCCTGGTGGTGGAGACCATGGTGTACGCCGGACTGCTGGAGGGACGGAGCAGAGCCCGCCGGACTGCCTATGCCGTGACGGCCAACCTGGCCAGCTTCGCCCTGAGCTTCCTGCCGCTGGGACTCCTGCAGCAGGTCCTGAGAACATTGTGAGGAGAGAGATCTATGCCCACGGAACGCATCTACTATGAGGACAGCCACATCAAGACCTTCCGGGCGGTGGTCACCGCCTGCGAGGCCCGGAAGGAGGGCTTCCGGATCGCGCTGGACCGGACGGCCTTCTTCCCGGAGGGCGGCGGCCAGTTCGGCGACCGGGGGACCCTGACCGGGCCCGACGGCGCCGCAGTCCCCGTCACCGACACCCAGGAGGAGGGGGACACTGTGTGGCACCACACCTCCGCCCCCATCCCTGTGGGGAGCGGGGTGGAGGGCGCCCTGGACTGGCCCCTCCGCTTCGCCCGGATGCAGTGCCACACCGGCGAGCACATCGCCTCCGGCCTGTTCCACAGCCGGTACGGGCTGGACAACGTGGGCTTCCATCTGGGGGACCAGGAGGTCACGATCGACCTGAGCGGCCCTGTGGACTGGGAACAGGTCCAGGACGTGGAGCGCCGGGCCAACGCCGCCGTGGCGGAGGACCTGCCGGTGGAGATCTCCTGGCCCGCCCCGGAGGAGCTGCCCCATCTGGAGTACCGGAGCAAGCTGGATCTGACGGAGCACGTGCGGCTGGTGACGATCCCCGGCTATGACGTGTGCGCCTGCTGTGCGCCCCATGCGGCCCGGACCGGCGAGGTGGGACTGATCCACTTCCTGTCCATGCAGAACTGGAAGGGCGGCGTCCGCCTGCGGATGCTCTGTGGGAGCCGGGCGGTGGAGGATCTGATGGCCAAGCAGACGAGCGTCACGGCCGTGTCCAACCTGTTCTCCGTGAAGCCGGAGGACATCGCCGCCGCCGCCCGCCGGACCGCCGGGGAGCTGGAGGAGGCCAAGGCCGCCCTTGCCCGGATGGGGAAGCGCCTGGCGAAGGCCAAGGCAGAGGCCCTCCCGACGGACGCGGAGAAGCTGGTGCTCTTCGAGGAGCTGGACAACGACGCCCTCCGGGCTTTGGTCAACGCCGCCGTGGAGCGGGGGAACGGCCTCTGCGCCGCCTTCGCCCCCGAGGGGGAGCGCTTCCGCTACATCATCGCCGCCCGGGACCGGGACCTGCGGCCCCTCGTGAAGGAGATGAACGGGGCCCTCGCCGGCCGGGGCGGCGGCTCTGCCCAGATGGTCCAGGGCAGCGTGACCGCCGGCCGCTCCGCCATCGAGGATTGGTGGGCGACTATGGATAAACTGTAAATAGTGCCGGCCGAAGCGGCCGGGCGGGGGAATGGGGGTTGAAAAACCCCCATTCCTCCTGTATAATGTCAAGTTGTTTATGCGAAGCATGGCCCGGGCCGAAGCGCGGCGGTCCAGCCACGGCGGAGGGCGGCTTCGCGGGAATCATAACGAGAGGACTGAAACGATATGAGCGCATCCAGAGAACGGAAGCAGCGCCAGAGCATCCCTGAGCAGGGACTCACCCAGAAGCAGATCAAGGAGCGCCGGGAGGCGGCCATCAAGAAGCGCAACACCATCGCCTACACGGTGATCGGCGTGGTGGCGGCCATCCTGGTGGCGGTTCTGCTGATTTGGAACTCCGGCTTCTTCCAGAGCCGCACCACCGCCCTGACCATCAATGGCCGGAACTACACCCCCGGCGAGGTCTCCTACTACTATGGTCAGGCCAAGCAGAGCAACTACTACCTGTCCATGATGGGCTACGACTCCAAGACCCCTGACCGAGAGCAGAACTTCGGCGGGGATGAGAGCAAGACCTACTACGACTACTTCATGGACACCGCCAAGCAGAACATGATCCAGACCGCCGCTCTGGTGGACGCCGCCAAAGAGGCCGGCGAGACCCTGAACGACGAGAGCAAACAGCAGGTGGAGAACGCCCTGGCCAGCTATGACAGCGGCGCGGTCCAGAGCGGCTACCCCAACACCGCCAGCTTCCTGAAGGCCTACTTCGGCCAGTATATGACCAAGGGCGTCCTGCGCTCCTGCCTGGAGGACAGCGCCCTGGCCAACCAGTACTACAATGAGCACTCCGACAGCCTGACCTATGACGAGAGCAAGCTGGAGGAGTACTACAAGGAGAACGCCGCCGATCTGGACACCTATGTCTACAACGCGATCTTCTTCGACGGCACCGCCGAGAGCACCGAGGACGCCGACGGCAACTCCGTGGATCCCACCGACGAGGAGAAGGAGGCGGCCATGAGCGCCGCCAAGGACAAGGCCGACGCCTTCCAGGCGCAGGCGGAGTCCTCCGACTTCCAGACCGCCGCCGACGCGGCCAAGGCCGGAGACGAGAGCCTGACCTATGACGGCGAGACCACCAATGTGGGTAGCTCTGTCAGCTCCGCCTACAAGGAATGGCTCAGCGACGCCTCTCGCAAAGCGGGCGATGTGACCGTCATCGAGTCCGACGGATCCGGCTATTATGTGGTGCAGTTCCTGGAGCGCGCCCGCAGGGAGGATGACTTCGGCACCGCCGACATCCGCCACATCTTGGTGAAGGCCGAGACCTCTGACGAGGATGAGACGGACTCCTCCGGCAATAAGACGCCCTCTGACGCTGAGATGGACGCCGCCAAGGAGAAGGCCCAGAGCCTGCTGGATCAGTTCAACGCCGGTGACAAGACCGCCGAGTCCTTCGGCGAGCTGGCCAAGGAGAACTCCGACGATCCCGGCTCCAAGGACGAGGGCGGCCTGTACGCCGACGTGACCCGGAGCAGCGGCTTCTTCCAGGACTTCGAGGACTGGATCTTCGCCGACGGCCGCAAGGCCGGCGACACCGGTCTGGTGGAGAACACCCAGTCCGGTCAGCAGGGCTGGCACGTCATGTATCTGGAGAGCACCGGCGAGGTGCTGTGGAAGTACACCGCCGCCTCTGCACTGCGCTCCGCCGATATGCAGACCTGGGTCGAGGGCCTGGAGGACGGCTATGAGGCCGTCGAGGGCTCCGGCACACAGTATCTGGGCAACTAAACGATCGAGCCGGAAGGGCCCGCTGGATGAGGGAGACCTCTCACGGCGGGCCCTTTTTTCCGGCGGACAGGAGAAGGAAAGGAGCGAGCATATGCAGGAACGATTTTCCCGCACCGGCATGGTGCTGGGCGAGGCGGCCATGGACCGGCTCTGGCACAGCCATGTGGCGGTGTTCGGCCTGGGCGGCGTGGGGAGCTGGGCCGTGGAGGCCCTGGTCCGGTCCGGGATCGGGGAGCTGACGCTGATCGACCATGACGAGGTGGGCCTCACCAACCTGAACCGCCAGCTGGAGGCGCTGGAGTCCACCATCGGCCAGTCCAAGGCGGAGGCCCTGGCCCGGCGGGCGGCGGACATCAGCCCGGACGCGGTCATCCATACGATCGTGGCCAAGTACGACGCCGACCACCGGGAGGACTTCTTCGGGGCCCGGTACGACTATATCATCGACGCCATCGATCTGGTGTCCTGCAAGCTGGACTTGATCCAGACCGCCAGGAGCCGGGGCATCCCCATCCTCTCCGCGCTGGGCACCGGGAACAAGCTGGACCCCAGCCAGTTCCGGATCAGCGACATCTCCAAGACAGAGGGCTGCCCTTTGGCCCGGGTGGTGCGGAAGGAACTGCGGGCCAGAGGCATCTCCCACCACAAGGTGGTCTGGTCCCCGGAGCGCCCCGCCGCCGCGGACCAGAGCGGCGAGGCCCCGCCGCCGGGCCGCCGGAGCGTCCCCTCCAGCGTGCCATGGGTCCCCTCCGTGGCGGGCCTCATGCTGGCCGGCGAGGTGGTCCTGGACCTGAGCGGCTATCGGGACCGGGACGACGCATAAAAAACGCCCCCATCGGCAAACTAGGGCTGATGGGGGTGTTTTCTATATGGAGCGGGACGAACAGCGGGGCGGGAAGGCCCCGGCCTTGGCGGGCCTGGCGGCAGGGCTGGTCAACGGCTTTTTCGGCGGGGGAGGGGGGACCGTGCTGGTGCCCCTCCTGCGGGGGCGGTGCGGCCTCTCCCAGCGGCAGGCCTTCGCCACCTCGGTGGCGGTGATCCTGCCGCTGTGTATGCTCTCGGCGGGGCTCTACTGGCTCCGGGGGAGCCTGGACCTGGAGCTGGCCATGCCCTATCTGGCGGGGGGCCTGATCGGGGGGCTCCTGGGCGGGAAGCTCTTCCGGGGCGTGGATCCCCTGTGGCTGAGACGGGCCTTCGGCCTCCTGCTGCTCTTCGGCGGGGGGAAGGCCCTGCTGGGATGACGGGCTGGCTCCCGGCCGTCCTGGCGGGGACGGCGGCGGGGGTGCTGTCCGCGTTCGGCATCGGCGGCGGGACGATCCTGCTCCTGTGGCTGACCGCCTTCGCGGGCGTGCCCCAGGATCTGGCCCAGGGGGTGAACCTGCTCTATTTCCTGCCGGCGGCGGCCATGGCCCTGCCGTCCCATCTCCGGAACGGCTATGTAGACCGGCGGACCGTCCTTCCGGCGGTGCTGACCGGCCTGATCGGCACGGCGCTGACTGCCTGGCTGGCCACGGGGCTGGACACGGCCCTCCTGCATCGGGCCTTCGGCCTCTTCACGGTGGGCATCGGCCTCCGGGAACTGTTCGGGAAGGGGTAGTCAGTCCTCCGGGACCTGGAAACGCCGGACATCCAGGCCCTGCACATGGGCCGTCTCGATCTGGTGGAGGGCCTGGAAGGGGGCCCCGGCCATGTGGGCCTCCAGATGGGCCGGGCTGTCCCAGTGCTCCAGCAGGACCAGCCGGTCCGGCGCCTCCACGGCGGAGAAGAGCTCGTAGCGGAGACAGCCGGGCTCGGCGCGGACCTGGGCCAGCACGCCGGACCGGGCCAGCTCGGAGAGGAAGGCGGCCTGGGCGCCGGGCTTGAGCGTGTAGGTGACGTTGAGGGCGATGGACATGGAGAGCGCTCCTTTCTTTCTAAGCGGGGACGGCGGTCAGCCTCTGGTCCGGCGGAAGGTGAGATAGCCCTCCAGGATCAGAGAGGCGGCCACCGCGTCCACGTTCTTCCGGTGGTCCTTCATCTTCTTCCCGCCGGCATGGAGGATGCTGTGGGCCTCCACAGTGGTGCGGCGCTCGTCCCAGAGGACGGGGGCCATGCCGGTGACCTCCTCCACCTGACGGGCGAAGGCCCGGTAGAGCTCGGCCCGGGGGCCCTCGGTGCCGTCCATGTTCCGGGGGAAGCCCATGACCAGCTCCTCCACGCCGTGACCGGCGATGAGGCGGCGGATCTCCTCCGCCACGGTCTCGCTCTTCCGGCTGTGGATGACGGTGGTGAAGCCGGCCAGCAGGCCGGTGGCGTCTGAGATGGCGATGCCGGTGCGGGCGTCGCCGTAATCGATGGCCATGATGCGCATGATGAGAGATCTCCCTTCGTTTCGTTCTCCTCTATTATCCCGGGCGGGAGGAGAAAAGTCAACACAGGGAAAACGGAAAAAATGTGCTTGACAGGACGGGGGAGAGCGTGATATGCTAAGAACACCTATGAAAGAGGGCTTTTCTTTCGTGCGCGTTTTTACGGTGTGACGGGCATGGAACCCTCCCCTCCGAGCGAGGACATAGGGAGGCAGACATGCCGAGTCCGCACCGTGACGATACGGGCGTATCACGCCCACGTCGCTGGATTCGGCCAAGAGCTGTGTCCGGCGTTTTTTTATGCCCGCACGGCTCAACAATTGAAGGAGGTGCCGAACACATGGCAAAGGCAGGTTCCCGGGTGAAGATCACCCTCCGCTGCTCCGAGTGCAAGCAGAGGAACTACAACACCAACAAGAACAAGAAGAACACTCCTGACCGTCTGGAGCTGAACAAGTACTGCCCCTTCTGCAGGAAGCACACGGTCCATAACGAGACCAAGTGATGAGAGCGACCAACAGCTCATTGAGAAAGAAGGGTGTACTGGATGCCTGATAACGAGAAGAACGAGCAGGCTAAGGCCGCCAAGAAGGACTTGAAGAAGTCCAAGCCCGGATTCGGCGCCCGCGTCAGCAAGTGGTTCCGCGAGATGAAGATCGAGCTGAAGAAGGTCCAGTGGCCGTCCCGGAAGCAGACCGTCAACAACACGTTGGTCGTCATCGCCTGCTGCATCGTCGTGGGCATCTGCATCTGGGCGTTCGACTGGCTGGCGCAGTCCATCTTCGCCGCGCTCATGAACCTGTTCAAGGGCTAAGGGGCGGCGGATATGGCAGAGAATGCGAAATGGTATGTCGCGCACACCTATTCTGGTTACGAGAACACCGTGGCCGCCTCGATCGAGAAGGCAGTCGAGAACCGCGGGATGCGCGACCTCATCTTTGAGGTGAACATCCCCATGGAGACGGTGACTGAGATCACCGACAACGGACCCAAGACCGTGGACCGCAAGGTGTTCCCCGGCTATGTGCTGGTGAAGATGGTCATGACCGACGAGACGTGGCACCTGGTGCGCAACGTCCGCGGCGTGACCGGCTTCGTGGGCTCCGGCAACAAGGCCATCCCCCTCACCGATGAGGAGGTCGCCGCCATGGGCGTGGAGAAGAAGGAAGTCGTGGTCGGCTACGAGGTGGGCGACCGCGTCAAGATCACCGACGGTCCCATGGCGTCCTTCCTGGGCGCTGTGGAAGAGCTCGACCTGGAGCGCGGCAAGGTCCGCGTGGTGGTCGAGATGTTCGGCCGCGAGACCCCTGTCGAGCTGGAGCTCGATCAGGTGGAGCGGCTCGACGATTGAGCGGACGGCCTGACCGCCCGCACGTGGGAGGGACCTGACCGGTCCCGTCTCAACCACATTTAAGTAGGAGGTGCTGTTTCAAATGGCACAGAAAGTTACTGGTTACGTCAAACTGCAGATCCCGGCCGGCAAGGCGACTCCCGCTCCCCCTGTGGGCCCCGCCCTCGGCCAGCACGGCGTGAACATCGCCGCTTTCACCAAGGAGTTCAATGAGCGGACCAAGAACGAGGCCGGCATGATCATCCCCGTGGTCATCACCGTCTACGCGGACCGTTCCTTCACCTTCATCACCAAGACTCCTCCCGCCGCTGTGCTCATCAAGAAGGCCTGCAGCATCGAGTCCGGCTCCGGTGTGCCCAACAAGACCAAGGTGGCCACCATCAGCAAGGAAGATGTGCGCAAGATCGCGGAGACCAAGATGCCTGACCTGAACGCGGCCAGCATCGAGTCCGCCATGAGCATGATCGCCGGCACCGCCCGTTCCATGGGCGTCGTCGTGGGCGACTGAGCCAGAGGAGGGATCGAGAATGTTTAGAGGTAAGAAGTACGTCGAGAGCGCCAAGAAGATCGAGAAGGGCGCCCTCTATGATGCCGCCGAGGCGATGGACCTGGTCGTCAAGACCGCTACTGCCAAGTTCGACGAGACCGTCGAGCTGCACGTGAAGCTGGGCGTCGATTCCCGCCATGCGGATCAGCAGGTCCGCGGCGCCATCGTCCTGCCCCACGGTACCGGCAAGACCCAGCGCGTGCTGGTCTTTGCCAAGGGCGACAAGGCGGAGGCCGCCAAGGCCGCCGGCGCCGATTTCGTCGGCGAGATGGACATGGTCCAGAAGATCCAGTCCGAGAACTGGTTCGACTACGATGTGGTCGTGGCCTCCCCTGATATGATGGGCGTGGTCGGCCGCCTCGGTAAGGTCCTGGGCCCCAAGGGCCTGATGCCCTCCCCCAAGGCCGGCACCGTCACCCCCGACGTGGCCAAGGCCGTCAAGGAGATCAAGGCCGGTAAGGTCGAGTATCGTCTGGACAAGACCAACATCATCCACTGCCCCATCGGCAAGGTCTCCTTCGGCGCTGAGAAGCTGACCGAGAACTTCAACGCCCTCATGGGCGCCATCGTGAAGGCCAAGCCTTCTGCCGCCAAGGGCCAGTATATCCGCAGCTGCGTCACCGCCACCACCATGGGCCCCGGCGTGAAGATCAACAGCGCCAAGCTCGTGTAAGCAACGGTATCACGACTGCAGCCCCGCAAAAAATGTATCATGTTCGGACAGGTCGTGCTTGACACGACCTGTCCGGTGTGATATAATACTCTGCGTGTTCAAAGACAGCAGGCATCCAAATAAGCCCTGCCGAGGATACAGCAACTGAAGAGCTTTCTTTGTGCTGTTTTCGTGCTTTGGGCATGGGAAGAGCATTTTTTATTTCATGGAGGTGAATCCCACATGCCTAACGCAAAAGTCCTGAGTGAGAAGCAGGCGGTCGTCGCCGAGCTGACCGAGAAGCTGAAGAGCGCCTCCAGCGGCGTTCTGGTGGATTATAAGGGCATCACCGTGGCCCAGGATACCGCTCTGCGCGCCGAGTGCCGCAAGAACGAGCTGGACTACGCCGTCGTGAAGAACACCCTGGTGCGCTTCGCGATCAACAACGTGGGTCTGGAAGAGATGGACTCCGTCCTGAACGGCGCCACCTCTCTGGCCCTGAGCCATGGCGACCCCATCGCGCCCATGCGCGTGCTGGCCAAGTTCGCCAAGCAGTTCAACGGTGAGAAGTTCACCATCAAGGCTGGCTTCATGGACGGCAAGGTGCTGTCCCTGGACGAGATCAAGGCTCTGGCCGAGCTGCCCTCTAAGGAGGTCCTGCAGGCTCAGGTCCTGGGCACCATGCTGGCCCCCATCACCAGCCTGGCCATCGTCCTGAAGGCCATCGCCGAGGAGAAGGGCGGCTTCGTCGAGGCCGCTCCTGCCGAGGAGGCTCCCGCCGCCGAATAAGGCACGCGGAAACAGACCCCAGCATCCCCTGGAATGGGGAGAACGAAACAACACATCTATATGATCAAAATTTAGGAGGTATCTTATCATGGCTAGCGAGAAGATCACTGCTCTGATCGAAGAAGTCAAGGGCCTGACCGTCCTGGAGCTGTCCGAGCTCGTCCACGCTCTGGAGGAGGAGTTCGGTGTTTCCGCCGCCGCTATGGCCGCTCCCGCCGCTGGCGGCGCTGCTGGTGGCGAGGCCGCCGCTGAGAAGACCGAGTTCGACGTCGTGCTGACCGGTTTCGACGCCGCCGGCAAGATCAAGGTCATCAAGGCTGTCCGCGAGGTCACCGGCCTGGGCCTGGCCGACGCCAAGGCTGTCGTCGAGGGCGCTCCCAAGGCTCTGAAGGAGGGCGTCTCCAAGGACGAGGCCGAGGAGCTGAAGAAGAAGCTGGAAGAGGCCGGCGCCAAGGTCGAGCTGAAGTAAGTCAGCCCGTTCAAAAGGCATCGAAGGGTCCCGGAGCATCTGCTCCGGGACCCTTTTCGCATCCGGACCGTGCCGATCGGTGGGGACGGGACCGCAGACAGGAAAAGAAATGCCCGCCGCAGGACGAATCCTGCGGCGGGCGTTCATTTTATATAGTCACTCGGCGTGCTGTCGGGCCAAGTTCTCCTCCACGGCCCGCTCTACGGCGTTCAGGATGTTCTCGTAGCCGGTACAGCGGCACAGATGGCCGGAGATCAGGCGGCGGAGCTCCTCCCGGGTGTAGCGGCGGCCGGTGCCCACGATCTCCACGGCGGTGAGGATCAGGCCGGGAGTGCAGAAGCCGCACTGGATGGCGGCCTCCTCCACGAAGGCGGTCTGGATAGGGGAGAGTTCCCCGTTGGGGCCCCGGAGGCCCTCCACGGTCAGGATGCTGTGTCCGTCGGCCCAGACGCTCAGATAACAGCAGGAATTCACGGCCTTCCCATCGATCAGGACCGTGCAGGCGCCGCATTCGCCCACCTCACAGCCCTTCTTCACGCTGGTGAGGCCCAGACGCTGGCGCAGTGTGTCCGTGAGGCATTCCCGGGGATCCACCGCCAGCTCCTGGGCTTTGCCGTTGACGGTCATATGGATGATCTCAAGCATGGATCGCACCTCCCGCGTCGATGACAGCCTGCCGGAACGCCCGGCGGCACAGTTCCCTGGCGATCTGGAACCGGAAGGCTTTGGAGGCCCGCCAGCTGTCCCGGGGCTGGAGCTCGGTGAGGACGTGTTGGCCCAGCTCCTTCACCAGAGCCTCGTCCAGCGGACGGCCCACGGCCAGAGCCTCGCTCTCCGGACAACGGACCGGAGTGGGGGCCGCCACGCCGTAGGCGATGCGCAGGGCCTCCACCCTCTGTCGGTCCGGGGAGAGCTTCACACGGACGGCACAGCCCAGAGTGGAGATCTCCATGGCCTCCCGCTTACCGTATTTCAGATAGCGGCCGTACCAGCCCTCATACTGCTCCGGGGCGATGCGCAGGGCGGTGAGGATCTCCTCCCGGCGGCGGACGGTCCGGCCGGGACCGGTGTACCACTCCAGGATGGGGACCCGGCGGACGCCCTCAGGGCCGGTGAGCTCCAGCTGGGCCTCCAGAGCCAGCAGGGAGGGGGCGCTGTCGGCGCTGGTGACGCCGTTGCAGACGTTGCCGCCGATGGTGCCCATGTTGCGGATCTGGGGACTGCCCACCTGATCCACCGCGTCGCACAGCATGGGGACGCGGGGACGCAGGACGGGAGAGGCGTGGATCTGGGAGAAGGTACAGCCGGAGCCGATGACCAGTGTGCCGTCGGCCTCCCGGCGGATCTCCCGCAGTTCGGGGAGACCGTGGATGCTGACCAGATGACAGCCCGCATGGCGGCCCTCCCGGGTCTGGATCAGCACGTCGGTGCCGCCGGCGATCGGCATGGCCTCCGGATCGCGGACCAGAGCGGCCACCGCGTCGGCCACGCTGGCGGCCTGGTGATAGCTTTGGATGTCATACACGGTGAGACACCTCCTTCAGTCGTCGATGAGGCCGGCCGCGGTGAAGGCGGCGACCAGTTTCTGTGGGTCCAGGGGCAGAGAGTCGATGGCCACGCCGGTGGCGTGGAGCACCGCGTTCCGGATGGCGGGCGCGCCGGGGATGGCCGGGGGCTCGCCCAGCGCCTTGTTGCCATAGGGGCCCGTGGGGTCAGGGACCTCCACGAAGGCGGCCTGGAGCTCCGGAGTGTCCAGAGCGGTGGGGAGCTTGTAGTCCAGCAGATCTCCGTTCAGGGGGCGGCCCTTGTCGTCATACCGGAGCTCCTCGCTGAGGGCATAGCCCAGTCCCATGCTCATGCCGCCGTGGACCTGGGCCTCCGCCAGCTTGGGGTTGAGCAGGGTGCCGGAGTCGTGGACGTTGACGATGTGCAGGACCTTCACCTTGCCCAGCGGGATGTCCACCTCCACCTCGGCGAAGCAGCAGCCGCTGGCGAAGGTGTTGACCTTGCACTGGGAGGTCTCCTCGGCGGTGATGTGCTCGGAGCGGTCCAGGCTGTAGAAGGCCTCCACCGCCACATCGGCCACGGAGCGGAGGGGGGCGCCGTCGGCGGCGTCCACGATCTGATCGTCCCGCAGGTCCAGCTCCTCCACGGAGCGGCCCAGGACATAGGCGGCGTAGTCCAGGATTCGGGCCTTGAAGGCCAGAGCGGTCTTTTTCACTGCCATGCCGCTGACATAGCTCTGCCGGGAGGCGTAGGCGCCGGTGTCGAAGGGAGTGATGTCGGTGTCCTGCACGGTGGAGATATGGACCTTCTCCAGCGAGAGGCCGATGGTCTCGGCGGCCATCTGACTGAACACGGTGTCGGCGCCCTGGCCGATCTCGGTGGCGCCCATCTGCACCTGCACGGAGCCGTCCTGATGGAGCACCATGCGGCAGGAGGCCGTCTCCAGCGAGATGGGGTACACGCCGGTCTTGTAGCAGAACATGGCCATGCCCACGCCCCGCCGGATGGGGCCGGTCTGGTCCCGGTACCGCTCCCGGAGCGCGTCCCAGTGGATCATCTCCCGCCCTTTCTGGACGGCGGCGGCGAGGCCGTAGCTGACGAACCGGATGTGAGTATGGGGGTCCTCATAGCCGGCCTGGATGCCGTTCTTCCGGCGGAACTCCAGCGGGTCCATGCCGATGGCCAGGGCCAGATCGTCGGTGAGGGCTTCCGTGGCGAAGCAGGACTGGGGGATGCCGTAGCCACGCATGGCGCCGCCCACGCCGATGTTGGTGTAGACGGTATAGGCGCTGCACTCCAGAGCCTTCTCGTCCCGGTAGAGCTGCTTGAAGCCGTTGATGGCGTTGGCCGCGATCGCGTGGCCGTGGGAGGCGTAGCCGCCCTGGTTGGACCAGGCCTCACAGCGCCGGGCCACCAGAGTGCCGTCCCGCCGGACCGCGCCGTCCACATGGAAGCCGATGGCGTGGCGGAGCCGGGTGCAGGTGAAGGTCTCCTCCCGGGAGAGCTCCAGCTTCACCGGGCGGCCGCCCAGCTGGAGGCTGAGCCAGGCGTTCAGGGGCTCATAGAGCACGTCCTGCTTGTTGCCGAAGCCGCCGCCGATGTAGGGCTTGATGACCCGGATGCTGCCCCAGGGGAGGCCGGTGGCCTGCCCGACGACCCGGCGGACGATGTGGGGGATCTGGGTGGAGGACACTACGGTCAGCTTGCCGTCTTCCTGCCAGGCGAAGGAGACGGGGGGCTCGAGGTGGCAGTGCTGGACGGGCTGGGTCTGATAGGTCTTATGGAGGACCACCAGGTCCGGCTCGGAGGCCTCCGCCTCCTCATAGGACATCTCCCCCAGATGGAAGCCGGAACGGGCCAGGATGTTGTCCGGCTTCTCCGCGTGGATGGGCTTGGCTCCGGGGGCCGTGGTCTGCTCCGGGGTCAGATAGGGCTGGAACGGCTCGTAGTCCACCCGGATGAGACGGGCGGCCCGGGCGGCGGCCACATCGTCCTCGGCCACCACGGCGGCGATGTCGTCGCCGTAGAAGCGGACCCGGCGCTCCAGCAGGAGGCGGTCCGCCACGTCCTGATGGGCCTCCTCCACGGACCAGGGGTGGCCCGGGGTGGGGTAGAGGGTCTGGGGCACGTCGAAGCAGGTGAAGATCTTCACCACGCCGGGGACGGCCAGGGCTTCCTCCAGATGGAAGGCCTTGACCTCGCCGAAGGCGATGGTGCTGTGGACTACTTTGGCCACCAGATAGCTCCGGGGCTCCAGATCGGAGGTGTACTTGGCCGTGCCGGCGGCCTTGTCCCGGGCATCCACCCGGGGGACGGATCGGCCGATGGTCATATGAGATCGCTCCTTTCGGTGCAGTGACAGGATGAGAGACAGGGACGATCCGGGCAGATATCGATAGAAGGGCGGCCCGATATCGTTCGTCTTTAGTATAAAGCCGGCAGGAGGACTTGTCGATCTGCATATCAGAAAAAAGTAATATAAAGAGTCGATATTTCCTTGTTGGATCGGGATAGATATCTGAAAAATACACGAAATCGGCCGGACGAGAGGGGCGATGACGGGGCTGGGAGCCGCCTCCAAGAAAAAAGTGAGAAAAAATCGAAAAAAAGACTTGCCAAACCAGACGGGATATGATAGTATAAATCCTGCGCTGAGCGGTGCGCGGCGCAGAACGAAATGCACGAGTGGTGGAATTGGCAGACTCGCTAGATTCAGGTTCTAGTGTGCATTACGCACGTGCGGGTTCAAGTCCCGCCTCGTGCACCAAGGAAGAGACATCTCATTCGAGATGTCTCTTTTCTTTTCCCTCCGTTGACAGGCCGGGGACGCCGTGCTATCATGGAGGCAGTTCCGGGATACGGAACGATCATCCTGCCCCAACGGGGCCAAAAGGAGCACGCTGTTTGAAGAACAACACGTTGGAGTCGGCGGCCTGACCGGGAGGTCTGTGCCGTCTGTCCCACTTGGACCTCCCGGTCATCGTGTGGAAGCATGGGACACACTGTGACATCATCGAGGAGGAACTGGAATTGTACCATCATCCCATCATCATCGACACCGGCCGCATCCGCATCCGCCGGGAGGAGCCCGCCGACTATCGGGCCGCGGAGGCCCTGACCCGGGACGCGTTCTGGGACCGCTACCGTCCCGGCTGTCTGGAGCACTATGTGCTCCACTGCTTCCGGGACCGGCCGGAGTTCGTGCCGGAGCTGGATCTGGTGCTGGAGCAGGACGGGATTTTGCTGGGCCACGTCATGTACGCCCGGGCAGAGATCCGGGCCGATGACGGCCGGAGGGTCCCCATCATGACCTTCGGGCCCATCAGCATCCGCCCGGACTGCCAGCGGCAGGGCCTGGGGAAGCGTCTGCTGGACGCCTCCATGGATCTGGCCCGGACCATGGGGGCCGGAGCCCTCTGCATGGAGGGCGACATCGGCTTTTACAGCCACTGCGGCTTCCGGGAGGCCTGGCGCTCCGGCATCGACTACTACGCCATGCCCCGGGGCGTGCAGGCGCCCTTCCTCCTGCTCCGGGAGCTGGAGCCGGGCTGGCTGGACGGGGCCTCCGGCGTGTACCAGCCGCCGGAGGGCTACTTCGTGGATGAAGCGGAGGCGGAGGCCTTCGACGCCGCCTTCCCGCCCCGGGAGGAGCACGCCCTGCCGGGCCAGCTGGGCTGAGGACAGCCGCTAAGGAACGAACGGTCCTGTCCCCTTCGTGAGAGGGGGCGGGACCATTTCGTCTGCGTGGGAGCCCGCCAGGTCGAGGGGAGAGAGGCGCGATAACGGTCGATCTGGCAGACGAGGATGATGCCGGGATGACCGATCGGAGCGTGCGGCGCCGGACTCGCCATAGACGTCCGGGCAGATCTGTGCTATACTGAGGACAGAAACATCCACATCCCAGTGCGGGGCGTCCGCGAAAGGAGAGGCTCGATATGGCAGACATCCATTATCGTCAGGACACCGCGAAGCGGTCCACCCGCGCGGTGGGGAGCATCGTCGCGGGCGTGGTGGTGCTGGGGATCCTCTCGGCCGTCACGGAGGGCATCCTGGTCTGGCACTACGACTGCGCCGCCGGTACGTTCCTGTGGGACATCTCCTATCAGCTCGCGCAGGTCCTGTCCGCCTTCTCGTCGGTGGTGCGGGTGCTCTTCGTGGTCCTGGTGGCCTATCAGATCGGGAGCCTCCTGCGGACGGCCAAGGGAGGCGGGAAGGACGCCGCCCCGGTCTGGGCTGCACGGCAGAGCCGGCCTGCCGTCCGGTCCGCCGTCAAGACGGCCTCTTTCCAGAAAAAGCCCGTTGCCCACCGGGAGGTGGACCTCTTCGAAGACGTGGACCGGCCGATCCTGGCCCCCGCCGAGGAGCTGGAATCCTACATCAAGCGTCAGGCCCGCTGGGAGAGGAAGCTGGAGCGGGACATGAGCCGCAAGGATGCGGAGTGCGAGCACTTCGCCAGCGGAGATCGAACGAAATGACACTGGACATCGAAGCCCGCCCCGATCGTTTGGAGCGGGCTTCTTTCTGCCTGTTTTCTCACTTGCGTCAGTTGCTTTATTGAAGTGATAAAATAACAAGGTCTGGCACGTCTATGGGAGCCAGACGGATCCCCCACTCAACGACCTCATCGATGCGTTCAACCAGACGGTGGGAAAGGAGCAGCGGATCAACGTGCAGGTCACCTCCGTGACCAACACCAACACCATCCACGAGCTGTTGCTGGCCGCCGCCAACAGAGAGTCAGGTGCCTGGGAGCTGCCCGACCTCATCGTCTCCTGTCCCAAGACGGTGATGGCCCTGCCCGATGACAGCATTCTGAAGGTATAAACATAGGGACACCCTCACGGTATGGATGAGGGTGTCCTTCCATTTTATCTGCCGGTTTATGTACGTTTATATTGGTCTGTATCAGGCGTCGCAGAAGCATCCGTCACCATTTCGGCACCACAGTATGCAAATAATGAATGTGTTATACCGTCTGCTGACTGCAAAAGTATGATGTCTGTATCTTGATTTGAGGAAGGGCAACAAGCGCAGGAAGCAAAGAAGAAACCCGCTGAAACATTTGATCTCAGCGGGTTGGCGGAGATGGAGAGATTCGAACTCTCGCGCGCTTTTAAGGCGCCTACTGCATTTCGAGTGCAGACCCTTCAACCACTTGGGTACATCTCCAGATGAAAAATATTCAGTTCTTATGAATGGATCACATGATTTCGAGTCAGCCTCGTTACGACCACTTCGATACATCTCCAGAAAAAAGGACTTTACTACTATACCGCATTTCGCGCCGTTTGTCAATCTTGCGAAGGGCGGAGAAATGTGCTATCATCACACAGAGGACCACCGGGCGGGCCTCGTCTGCCCGTCCCCGAAAGAAGAAAGGAAGCATGGAGAGAGCCGTATGAAGGAACTGAGACAGCGCATCCTGGAGGAAGCCCAGATCGGAGAGGGCGACATCATCCACGTGGATATGTTCCTGAACCACTGTATGGACATGGACCTGATCGAGCGGGTGGGGAACGAGCTGGCCCGCCGCTTCAAGGGGGCCGGCGTCACCAAGGTCCTCACGGTGGAGAGCTCCGGCATCGCCATCGCCTGCTTCGTGGGCCGGGCGTTGAAGGTGCCGGTGATCTACGCGAAGAAATTCCAGACCGGATACATCGACCCGGATGTCTATGCCGCCGAGACCCACTCCTTCTCCATGGAGAAGTCCTATACCGTCCGGGTCTCCAAGAAGTATCTGGACGAGGACGATGTGGTCCTGATCGTGGACGACATCCTGGCCAACGGCCAGTCCACCCTGGCCCTGCTGGAGCTGGTCTCCAAGGCGGGCGGTGAGGTGGCCGGCGTGGCCGCCGCCATCGAGAAGGCCATGCGGGACGGCGGGAAGGTCCTGCGCCGCATGGGCGTCCGGGTGGAGGCCGTGGAGACGGTGGAGCGCATCGAGAACGGCACCATCGTCCTGGCCTGAGCCTGCCCGTCCCTGCGTCTTGTTCCATACCGGAAGCCCCGGCGGCCGCGGATCAGCGGTCTGCCGGGGCTTTTTCATCGAAGAGGCCCTCTCGTTCGGTCAGGCACGGACCTCGATCTGGGCGAAGAGCTGTCCGATGGGGGCGTGGACGATCAGGTCGGCCCGGTGGTCGTAGGGGGTGGGGGTCTTGTTGACCAGCACCAGACGGCTGCCGTCGTAGTAGTTGATGAGCCCCGCCGCCGGATAGACGGCCAGAGAGGTGCCGCCCACGATCAGCAGGTCCGCTCCGGCGATCGCCTCCACGGCGCCCCGGACCACCCGGTCGTCCAGCGCCTCCTCATAGAGGACCACGTCGGGCTTCACGATGCCGCCGCAGACCTTGCAGCGGGGGACGCCCTCGCTGTGGACGATGAAGTCCAGATCGTAGGGCTGATGGCACTCCATACAGTAGTTCCGGTGGACCGAGCCGTGGAGCTCCCAGACCTTGACGCTCCCGGCGGCCTGATGGAGGCCGTCGATGTTCTGGGTGACGACGGCGTCCAGCTTCCCGGCCTGCTCCAGCTCCGCCAGCTTCCGGTGGGCGGCGTTGGGCTTGGCCTCCGGCCAGAGCATCTTCTCCCGGTAGAACCGGAAGAACTTCTCCGGCTCCCGAAGGAAATAGCTGTGGCTGATGATGGTCTCCGGCGGCTCGTCGTAGCTCTGGTTGTAGAGCCCGTCCACACTGCGGAAATCGGGGATGCCCGACTCGGTAGACACGCCCGCGCCGCCGAAGAACACGATGCGGCGGCTCTCATCGATCCAGCGCTGGAGCTGTTCCAGTTTCCCGTCCATAGATGGACCTCCCTCCGGGCCCCTGCGGAGCCCTTGTTCGATACCTCCATCATAGAGCCAGACCGGGTGGGATGTCAAGAGAAGAGCCGCTGGAGGAGCCCGAGCGCCGTCAGATGGAGGGGGTAGAAGGCATGAGCCCCCCACTTGGCCCATCCGCCGGTCCGCCCGTGGATACGACCGCCCCCGGCGTCCCATCAAAGGACGCCGGGGGCGGAGAAGTTTTAGTTATGGCTGCCGAACTGGGAGAAGAAGCGGTCGTGGATCGCCTGGACGGCGCGGTCGGCCTCGCTCTTGGCCACCAGCACGGAGATCTTGATCTCGGAGGTGGAGATCATATTGATGTTGATGCCCGCGCCGTAGAGGGCCTCGAACATCTGGGAGGCCACGCCGGAGTTGTTGACCATGCCGGCGCCCACGATGGAGATCTTGGCCACGTTGTCCACGATGTCCACATGGTCGTAGTGCAGGGAGGCCTTGCGCTCCTCCATCAGCGCCTTGACCCGCTCCATATCGCTGTGGCCCACGGTGAAGCTGATGTCCTTGGTGTGGTTGCGGCCGATGGACTGGAGGATGATATCCACGTTGATCTTCTCCTTGCCCAGCATGGAGAATACCTTGAAGGCGATACCGGGCTCATCGGGCAGGCCGATGACCGCCACCCGGGCGATGTCCGTATCCTTGGCGACGCCGCTGACATAAACTTTTTCCATATCTTTCGTGACCTCCTTGACTTTGGTGCCCGGCTGACCGGAGAAGCTGGAGAGGACCTCCAGATCCACGTTGTAGCGCTTGGCCATCTCGACGGAACGGTTGTGCAGGACCTGGGCGCCCAGACTGGCCAGCTCCAGCATCTCGTCGTAGGTGATCTCATCCAGCTTGCGGGCGCCCTTCACATGGCGGGGATCGGCGGTGTACACGCCGTCCACATCGGTGTAGATCTGGCACAGGTCCGCGTGGAGGGCGGCGGCCAGAGCCACGGCGGAGGTGTCGGAGCCGCCCCGGCCCAGCGTGGTGATGTCGTCATACTTGTTGATGCCCTGGAAGCCCGTGACGATCACGATGCTCCGGCGGTCCAGCTCGGCCAGCACCCGCTCGGTGCTGACCCGCTTGATGCGGGCGTTGCCGTAGGTGGAGTTGGTCTTCATGCCCGCCTGCCAGCCGGTCAGGGAGATGACCGGATAGCCCATGGCCTCGATGGCCATAGCGCACAGGGAGCAGGAGATCTGCTCGCCAGTGGAGAGGAGCATATCCATCTCCCGCTTGGATGCCTTCGGGTTGATCTCCGCCGCCTTGGCGATGAGGTCGTCGGTGGTGTCGCCCTGAGCGGAGAGCACCGCCACCACATTGTGGCCCCGGCGGTAGGTCTCGGTGATGATGCGGGCCACGTTGCGGATCTTATCCGCGTCGGCGACCGAGGAGCCGCCGAATTTTTGTACGATCAGTCCCATGTGTATGTCCCCCTAAGTCAGAAAATGCGGAGCGCCGGCGGCTGACCGCCGGGCCGTGGGATGCGATGTCTCTTCCTTCTATGTTATGTGTCCCGGTCCGGCCCGGTCAGTCCAGCACCCGCAGGACCAGCCCAGCCGCCCGGCCGCCCAGGGCCGCCTTCAGGTCCTCCGCGCTCATGGCGGGCATCAGGAAAGCGGATCCGCCCTCCGGAGCGTCCTCCACGGTGACGGCGCCCTCCGGCAGACAGGCGTCTTCATCGGCCAGACGGACGTACCAGCGGCTCTCCAGACCGTCGGCGGAGACCACCAGGTCCTCCGCGCCCTCGCCCCACTGGACGGCGGGACGGGCCGACTTGCCCCGGCGGACGATGTCGGACACGTCGGCCACTACGGCGGAGGCGGTGGGCCGCTTGCCCGCGCCCTGACCGTAGAACATGACCTCGCCCACGGCGTTGCCCCGGACGGTGATGGCGTTGAACACATCCTCCACACCGGCCAGAGGCTCGGACGCCGGGATCAGATGGGGGGCCACATAGACGGTCAGACGGCCGTCCTCCCGCCGCAGGGCCCGGCCCAGCAGCTTGATGCGGAAGCCCGCCGCCTCGGCCCAGCGCTGGTCGAAGAGGGTGACCTCGGTGATGCCCTGAGTGGCCACCTGGCGGGGATAGACCTGCCGCCCGAAGGCCAGAGAGGCCAGGATGCAGATCTTCCGGCACACGTCGATGCCCTGGATGTCGGCGGTGGGATCGGCCTCGGCATAGCCCTTCTCCTGAGCCTCCTTCAGCGCGTCGGCGAAGGAGAGGCCGCCCTTGGACATCCGGGTCAGGATGTAGTTGGTGGTGCCGTTCAGGATGCCGGAGATGGCTTCGATCTCATTGGCCGCCAGACATTGGCTCAGGGGACGGATGATGGGGATGCCGCCGCCCACGCTGGCCTCGAAGAGATAACTCACGCCGTTGGCGCGGGCCAGCTCCAGGAGCTCGCACCCGTGCTCAGCCACCAGCTCCTTGTTGGCGGTGACCACGCTCTTGCCGGCCCGCAGGGCCCGCTCGGTGTAGTCCTTGGCGGCGCCCACGCCGCCCATGACCTCCACCACGATGTCCACGCCGGGGTCGTTCTCGATGACGGAGAAGTCCCGGACCATCTTGTCCCGGAAGGGGCTGTCCGGGAAGTCCCGGCGGACCAGGATATAGGACAGGCCGATCGGCCCGCCGGAGCGGCGGGCGATGCCCTCACGGTTCTCGGTCAGGACCTCGGCCACGCCGGAGCCCACCACGCCATAGCCCAGGATCGCTACGTTTGCCATATGCTTCTACCTCTCTTCGATAGGATGCTCAGCCGGCCAGGATCTCACACCGGACCACGCCCTCGACGGCCAGGGCCTGGGCCAGCAGCTCCTCCAGCGGGAGCAGGAGGCCGGAGGTCTCCGCGCCGATGGTGACGGCGGCACAGCCGTTGGAGGGGATGCCCTGGTTGATGGTCAGGATGTTCCCGCCGCTCTGGGCGAACACGTTCAGGACCGCGGAGAGGACGCCCGGCTCATCCTTGAGCAGGATCTGGAACGTGACGATCCGTCCGTGGAGCATATCGTTGAAGGGGCGCACCGCGTCCTTATACTTATAGAAGGCGCTCCGGCTGATGTCCACCTTGCGGGTGGCGGCGTTGACGGTCTTGACCTCGCCGGTCTCCAGAAGGCGCTTGGCCTCCGCCACTTTCAGGAAGATCTCCGGCAGCGCGCTGGTCTCTACGATGAAATAATTGGGTGTCTTCAAGGTGCTCCCCCTCTTTGTGTCCGTGCCTGAAAAGCAACTGTTCGTGTAATGGTATCATTTTAGCACATTGCAGTATGACATTCAACCACCGGGACGAAAATAGATCGTACAGTTCTCAATACTCAGATACGCTGTTTTTCGTCAAAATGACCTGCTGGACCGGCGGCCAAGTCAAAATAAAAACCCCACAGACCGAAGTCTGTGGGGCCCCCGCAAAAGCCGTGTGAGCACATTTAAAACCTGCACGAATGGCAGGTGGGTCGTCTCCACAACGCTTATCTGCTTCCAACTTCCAGTGTCCCGATGAAGGGGCCGGGAGGCCTGCAAACCACGCTGTGAGGGGACGTCCCGTTTGAGAAATGTGGGTTTAAATCGAACCCATCACGTACCCAGCAGGAAAATAGATCTGTTTTATCCGACCGTGGCGGGGGAGAGGAGGCTCACTCCTCGTCCTCATCCTCGAAGAGGTCCTGCATGACGGCCTCGTAGACGCCGTCCATCTCGCCGGAGTCCTGGATCGTGACCAGCTGGTCCTCGCCGTCCACGTTGACCACCTTCAGGATGACCAGACCGCCGTCCTCGTCCTCTTCGGGATCCTTGGTGTCCTCGTCGCCCTCTGTCACGGTCAGGAAGGCCATATAGACCGCGCCCTGGTACTCCACCGTGGTGCAGTACTCCAGCTCGAACTCGTTGCCCTCCTCGTCGGTCAGGGTGATGAACTCACCGCCGAATTCCTCACTCATCGTCTCACCGCTTTCCTGTGGTCTTCCGCTCTCCCACAGACAGCGGAGCTTTTTGCATCCCTATTGTAACCCGTATCGCAGAAAAATGCAAGCCATTGACGGACGTATTTTTTACGATTTTCTAAAATCAGGAGGAGCTGTCATGATATAGGGTGGACGATCCCCCCTCGGATGCTTATAATAAAGGGACCGGGGGGACAGGCCCCCGAAGTTCTGGAACAGTCATCCGTCCCGGTCTGGCGCCGGGAAACGATACCGGAGGTGTCACTTTGGCAGAAACGATGAATCGAAGCGGCGGGCGGGAGCCCGTCCGACGGGGAGGCGGTGTGCTCCGGGGCATCCTGAAGGGCATCGGCACCTTCTTCCTGATCGGCGTCCTGACCTGTGCGTTCTTGGCCTGCTTCGGGGCGGTCTATCTGACGCGGGAGATCCTGCCCAACGCCCATGTGGAGGCGCAGGCCTATTCCACCGCCCTGGCCAGCACGATTTACTACACGGACAAGGAGACCGGACAGCCGGTGGAGCTCCAGTCCCTCTACGGCTCGGAGAACCGGGTGTGGGTGCCCTATGACCAGATCCCCAAGGACCTGATCGACGTCACCGTGGCCATCGAGGACAAGCGGTTCTACGACCACCGCGGCGTGGACTGGATCCGCACGGGCTACGCGGTCCTCAGCATGGCCAAGGGCAGCGACATCCAGGGCGGCTCCACCCTGACCCAGCAGCTCCTGAAGAACATGACCCAGTATAAGGACGTGACGGTGAAGCGCAAGATCCTGGAGATCTTCCGGGCCCTGGACTTCGAGAAGAGCCACACCAAGGAGGAGATCCTGGAGCTCTACCTGAACTACATCTATCTGGGCCAGAACTGCTACGGCGTGTCCACCGCCGCCGAGAACTACTTCGGCAAGCCGGTGGGGGAGCTCTCTCTGGCGGAATGCGCCAGTCTGATCGCCATCACCAACAACCCCTCGCTCTACAACCCCTATCTCCACCCGGACAACAACGCCAAACGGGCCCTGCTGGCGCTGGACGCCATGCTGGACCAGGGCAAGATCGACCAGGCCCGGCACGATCAGGCCGTGGCGGAGGTCAAGGCGGGGCTCACCTTCACCAAGGGCTCCGGTGACGCCGACACGAGCACCACCAACGTGCTGAGCTGGTACGCCGAGCAGGTGGTCCGGGACGTGATCCGGGACCTGAAGGCCCAGTATGAGTACACCGACGAGGTGGCCAGCAACATGGTGTACAGCGGCGGCCTGAAGATCTACGCCTGCATCGACCCGGACGTGCAGAGCGTGGTGGACTCGGTCTATCTGGACCGGAGCAACCTGCCCCAGACCTCCTCCCGGGGCGAGCCGCTGGAGTCCGCCATGGTGGTGCTGGACGCGGACGGGAAGGTGGTGGCCATGGCCGGCGCCATGGGCGAAAAGACCGCCAACCAGGTCCTCAACATGGCCACCATGAGCCGCCGTCAGCCCGGCTCCTCCATCAAGCCCCTCTCCGCCTACGCCCCGGCGCTCGACCGGGGGCTCATCACCCCAAGCTCGGTGCTGGACGATACCCCGGTGCTGGAGCTGAACGGCTCCGCCTGGCCCTCCAACTCCTACGGCTACTACTGGGGCCGTGAGCTGGTCAGCAAGGCCGTGGAGCAGTCCGCCAACACCATCCCCGCCCGGATCATCCAGGATCTGGGCATCCGCACCTCCATGGAGTACCTCCAGGACAAGTTCCACCTGAGCACCCTCGTCACCGCCGCCGACAGCGCCAAGAGCAACGACGAGGGCCTGGCCCAGCTGGCCCTGGGCGGCCTGACCAAGGGCGCCACGGTCATGGATATGGCGGCGGCCTACTCCGTGTTCCCCCGGAACGGCGTCTATCAGGCCCCCCGCACCTACACCAAGGTGACCCAGGAGAAGGACGGCCAGGAGATCGTCCTGCTGGACCACACCGAGCCGGAGCAGGAGAGCGCCGTGAAGGCCACCACCGCCTGGTATATCAACTCCATGCTGGAGAACGTGATCAAGAGCCCCAACGGGGTAGGCACCGGCCGGGAGGCCAACTTCAGCGGCATGACCATCGCGGGCAAGACCGGCTCCACCAACGATTACAAGGACCGCTGGTTCGTGGGCTACTCCCCGTACTACACCGCCGCCGTCTGGACCGGCTATGCCGACCATCCGGAGCGCATCAACAACGGCTCCACCAACCCGGCGGCCCAGCTGTGGCGGAAGGTCATGCAGCCCATCCATGAGGGCCTGTCCGACAAGGACTTCGACGCCCCGGACGGCCTGGTGACGGTGAACATCTGTCTGGACAGCGGGAAGAAGGCCGGGGCCAACTGCCTGCTGGATCCCCGGGGCAGCCGGGTGCAGGCCGCCTACTTCTTCAACGGCGACCAGCCCACCGACTACTGCGACGTCCACACCAGCACAGTGCAGATCTGCTCCGAGAGCGGTCAGCTGGCCGGGGACTACTGCCCGGAGGAGGACCTGCGGACCGTCTCCTATCCCAGCTTCCAGCGGGACTCCATGGGCGCCAGCGCCCGGGACAGCGCCAGCCGGCTGGAGTATGTGGAGGCGCAGGGCACCTGCACAGTCCACACCAGCGCTCCGCCCGCCTCCTACGACCCGTCCACGTTCGACCCGTCCGACGAGAGCACCTGGCCCCCGGCCAGCCTCTATCCGGGCTTCGACATCGACGACCCCAGTACCTGGCCCACGGCGGAGGCCCCCTCGCCGGAGCCCAGCGATGAGCCCGGCGGCGGGGACGAGCCCACCCCCGCTCCCTCGCAGGAGCCGGACCCCACACAGGAGCCGGAAGTGGCCCCGCCGGCGGAGGCATGACAGCATACCGGACCGGACCAAAGAACGCCCGTCCCTTCATCAGCGAAGGGGACGGGCGTTTTTATATACATGGGGACGGGAGGCCGGTCGGGGATGGGCCTCCCGTTTTTTGACAAGTTCCCCGCCGGACGGGCCGTATAATAGGCCCATCGGCGGGAAGGAGATGGTGGGATGACGGTGGTGTATCTGGACGCGCTGGTCCTGCTCAACGGCGTCATGGACTATCTGCTCCTGCTGGCGGCGGGACGGGTGGCGGGGGAGCCTCTCCGGCGGCTCCGGCTGGGGGCGGGGGCCCTGCTGGGCGGGCTGTACGCCGGGGCGGTGTTCCTGCCCGGGCTGGGCTTCCTCGCGCACCCGCTCTGTCGGCTGGGGGCGGCGGTGCTGCTGCTCCTGACCGCCTACGGCGGGAGCCGGCGGCTCCTGCGGGTGAGCCTGGTGTTCTTCGCCGTGTCCGCCGCCTTCGGCGGGGGCATCTTCGCCGCGGCCCTGCTGGGCGGCCGGGGGATGGGCCTGCGGAACGGGGTCCTCTTCTGGTCCGGCATGGACCTGCGGGTCATCCTGCTGTCGGCGGCGGGGTGCTATGCCCTGCTGGGAGTGGTGCTCCGCCGGTCCGCCGGGGACAGCCCCCGGACGCTCCGCACCGCCGTGGTGCGGCTGGAGGGGCGGAGCGTGTCCCTCACCACGCTGGTGGACACGGGGCACACCCTCACCGACCCGGTGACGGGCCGGACCGTGCTGGTGGCGGAGGGGGAGCGGCTGAGGGCCCTCTTCCCGCCGGAGGCCGTGCCGGAGCCCGCCGACCTGCGGGACCCGGTGCGGGGCCTGGAGCGGCTGGGGAGCGGCCCGCTGGGGAAGCGGCTCCGGCTCCTGCCCTACCGGGCGGTGGGGGTGGAGCAGGGCTTGCTGCTGGCGGTGCGCACCGACGGGGTCCGGGTGGGGGAGGAGGAGATGGGAGCGCTTCTGGCGGCCCTGTCCCCCACGCCGGTGTCCGACGGCGGGTGCTGTTCCGCCCTGATCGGCGCCCAGTGAGAAAGGAGAGGAACGACATGGCTCTGGCTCTGCGCCTCCAGGAGAAGCTGCTGGAGGCTCTGGCCCGGCTGGACCTGCTCCTGCCGGGGAAGATCATGTACATCGGCGGGAGCGACGTGCTCCCAACGCCCCTGTCCCGGGCGGAGGAGGGCGAGCTGACCGCCCGTCTGGCCCAGGGGGACGAGTCCGCCAAGGCCCGCCTCATCGAGCACAACCTGCGGCTGGTGGTCTATCTGGCCCGCCGCTTCGAGAACACCGGCGTGGGGCTGGAGGACCTGATCTCCATCGGCACGATCGGGCTCATCAAGGCGGTGTCCACCTACCAGCCCGCCAAGAACATCAAGCTGGCCACCTACGCCTCCCGGTGCATCGAGAACGAGATCCTCATGTACCTGCGCAAGACCGCCAACCGCCGGACGGAGGTGTCCCTCGACGAGCCGCTGAACACAGACCGGGACGGCAACGAGCTCCTCCTCTCCGACATCCTGGGCACCGAGAGCGACCTGGTGGTCCGGCCCATCGAGGAGGACGTGGACCGCCAGCTCCTGGCCAAAGCCCTGGAGACGCTGGAGCCCCGGGAGCGGACCATCATCGACCTGCGCTTCGGCCTGGGCGGGCGGCAGGAGCGGACCCAGAAGGAGGTGGCCGACCAGCTCGGCATCTCCCAGTCCTACATCTCCCGGCTGGAGAAGCGCATCATCGCCCGGCTCAAGCGGGAGATCCTGCGGCTCATGTGAGACAGAAGGACGGATCAGGACGGGTCTTGGATGGAAAAATTGGACATATCCGCCAAGCTGTGCTATAATGGGACCCACAAAGGAGGTGTCGTTCTATGAAACAGACCATCATTTCCATCGGCCGGCAGTACGGCTCCGGCGGCCGGATCATCGCCCAGAGGCTCTCGGAGGAGCTGGGGATCCCCTACTATGACAAGGAGCTGATCGAGAAGGTGGCGGAGCAGACCGGCCTCACCGAGAACTACATCCGACAGACGGAGGCCCGTCCCACGGGCAGCTTCATGTTCGACCTCTACAACATGACCCAGACCCTGCCTCTGCCGGATCAGGTGTTCATCGCCCAGTCCAAGATCATCAAGGAGGCGGCTCAGAAGGGGCCCTGCGTGATCGTGGGCCGGTGCGCCGACTATGTGCTGGACGACTGCCCCCACTGCCTGCGGGTGTTCGTCATGGCCCCGCTGGACGAGCGGGTCCGCCGGGCGAGGGAGGAGTACCACGTGGAGGCGGTCCATCTGGAGAGCTATGTGACCCGTCAGGACCGGTACCGCGCCTCCTACTACAACCATTTCGCCGGCAAGAAGTGGGGCGAGATGGGCAACTATGACCTGTGTGTCAACAGCCGGATCGGCATCGAGGAGACCGTGGAGGTCATCAAGCAGGCCGCGCTGGCGCTGGATGAGTGAGTGATCCCGCCCACGGGGGCGGGACGGGGGATGTCCTCGCCGGACGGGCGCCCTGCGCGGGCAGCGCCCCATTTCTTTTTCTGGGCGCCAGAAAAAGAAACGGGGGAAAGAAAAAGAGTGCCAGAGGGGGCGGGCCTCCCCTCTGGACACCCCCTATGCGCTCGTTTCCTCCCGATTTGCTCGTCCGGCCTCTATCCTCGTCGCGGATGGCTTCCAGTCACGCTCTTCGAAGCGACCGGGCCATCTTGTCTTTTGAGCCAAAAAACGTCCGTCGGGAGCGCCGGGCAAACGTGTGTATGCTGCCATGCTCGCGCGGGACCTGCCGCCTTCGAACGCCAGCCGGGGACGCATTGGGGGGAGTCCAGAGGGGGATCGACTGTCCCCCTCTGGCATTCTTTTTCTTTCCCCTCTTTCTTTTTCTCATGGGAGAAAAAGAAAGGGGGCTCCCGCCGAGCAGGCGGCCCGTCCGGCGAGGACATCCCCCTGCCCCGTGGGGCGGCCTATCCGACCCAAAGCAGAAAGCAGAGCGCCCTGACCATCCAGACCGGACGGCCAGAGCGCTTTCCTCATGTCTCTATGGGGAACTCCCCCTCGAACACGGCGGCCACGGGGCCGGTCAGGGAGAGGTGCCCGTCCCGGGCCCAGCGGAGGGCGAGGGTCCCGCCGGGGAGCTCCGCCTCCACCTCGGTGTCCCGGGCGGCCCGTCCGGCCAGGACGGCGGCGGTCAGGACGGCGCAGGCCCCTGTGCCGCAGGCCGGAGTCTCCCCGCTGCCCCGCTCCCACACCCGCAGGCGGAGCCGCCGGGGGGAGAGGACCGCCGCGAACTCCACGTTGGTCCGGCGGGGGAAGCTGGGGTGCCGCTCCACGACGGGCCCAAGACGGGCCACGTCCACCGCCGCCGGGTCGGCGCACCAGAGGACCGCGTGGGGGTTGCCCACAGACACCGGGCGCACCGTCAGGGGACCGTCCGGCCCCCGGAGCGTCCGCTCCGGACCCCAGCGGGGGACGCCCATGTCCGCCGTGGCGGAGACGACGGCCCCGCCGGCCCGGTGGAGGACCAGAGACCGGAGCCCGGCCAGCGTCTCCACCGTCATCCGGTCCCGGAGGACCAGCCCCCGGGCCCGGGCGAAGGCCCCGGCACACCGGAGGCCGTTGCCGCACATCTCCCCCTCGGAGCCGTCGGCGTTGAAGATCCGCATCCGGATATCGGCAAGGGCCGACGGCCCCACCCAGATGAGTCCGTCGGCCCCGATGCCGAAGCGGCGGTCAGAGACCCGCCGGGCCAGGCCGGGCAGATCCGCCGCCATATCCTCTTTCGTGCCATCCACATACACATAGTCGTTGCCCAGGCCCTGCATCTTGGTGAAGCGCATATGGGACCTCCTCCCCGGATGGCGGGAGCGGCCGGTCAGTCCTCCTCCAGCAGGAGGCGGGCGGTGGCGGAGAGCTTCCGTCCGCTCTCCATGCTCTTCTTCTGGAGCAGGCGGTGGGCCTGCTCCTCGCTGATGTGGGACCGCGCCATCAGGCGCTCCTTGGCCAGACGGATCAGGACCTCCTCCTCCTCGCTCCGGGCGGGACGCAGGTCCGCCTCGGCGGCCTGGAGGGCCTGCCGCACGCCGTCGATCAGGCCGCTCCGGGTCAGGGGCGTGGAGAGGCAGACCAGCCGGGGGTCGCTCCAGCAGAGGCTCAGCAGGCTCTCCGAGGCGATGAGCAGCATGCTCCGCCCGGCGGGCAGGTCGAAGAAGAGCTCCTCCGCCGTGCCGTCCGGCAGCTTGAAGCCGCAGATGACGGTGGGGATCCTCTGCTGGGCCAGGAGGGTCTTGACCTCCGCCGCCGTGTGGCAGCAGAGGGGCCGGGCCCCGCCGGCGCTCTCCAAAAGACGGCGGATCTTCTGACTGGTCGAGTCCTGTTCAAAGGCGATGACGATACGTTCCACGTGCGATCAGCTCCCGCTGGTTCAGTGTATGCTCTGCTGCCGGATGGGATGCGCGGGGACGCGGCGAGTCCCGCAGTAGAGGGAGATGGTGGAAGGGGAAGGAGAAGGGGCGCGGGGGACAGAGCCCTGCTCGGCTCAGTACAGCGTGATGTACTTCTCCCGCTCCCAGGAGCTGACGCGGGTCTTGTACTCGTACCACTCCTTGCGCTTGCCCTCGATGTAGTAGGAGGAGACGTGGCTGCCCAGGGCATCCATGAGGAGCTGGTCCTTCTCCAGCTCCTTGATGGCGCTGGACAGGGAGTCGGGCAGGTTCTCGATGCCGTGGGCGGCGCGGGAGGCGTCGTCCATGGCGTAGATGTTCTCAGTGATCTCGGCGGGCGGGGTCAGGCCGCGCTCGATGCCGTCCAGACCGGCGGCCAGGCAGACCGCCAGCGCCAGATAGGGGTTGCAGGAGGGATCGGGGGAGCGGAGCTCCACCCGGGTGGACTGGCCCCGGGCGGCGGGGATGCGGATCAGGGCGGACCGGTTGGAGGCGGACCAGGCCAGATAGCAGGGGGCCTCGTAGCCGGGCACCAGACGCTTGTAGGAGTTGACCAGCGGGTTGGTGATGGCGGAGATGCCCTTCACGTGCTCCAGCACGCCGGCGATGAAGCTGTACGCCGTCTTGGACAGGCCCCGGCGGTCGCTGGGATCGTAGAACACGTTCTTGCCGTCCTGGAAGAGGGACATATTGATGTGCATGCCGGAGCCGCACACGCCGAAGATGGGCTTGGGCATGAAGGTGGCGTGGAGGCCGTTCTTCTGGGCCAGGATCTTGACGGCCAGCTTGAAGGTCATGATGTTGTCGGCGGCGGTGAGGGCGTCGGCGTACTTGAAGTCGATCTCGTGCTGGCCGGCGGCGTTCTCGTGGTGGCTGGCCTCGATCTCGAAGCCCATCTCCTCCAGGTTCAGGCAGATCTCACGGCGGGTGTTCTCGCCGTGGTCCAGGGGGCCCAGGTCGAAGTAGCCGGCCTCGTCGTTGGTCTCGGTGGTGGGATTGCCCTGCTCGTCGGTCTTGAACAGGAAGAACTCGCACTCGGGGCCCACGTTGAAGGTGTCGAAGCCCATGGCCTGCATCTTGCCGATCATCCGCTTCAGCACGTTGCGGGGGTCGCCCATGAAGGCGGAGCCGTCGGTGTTGTGGACGTCGCAGATCAGGCGGGCGGTCTTGCCGAACTGGGGCCGCCAGGGGAAGATGGTGAAGGTGTCCAGATCGGGATAGAGGCACTGGTCGGACTCGTCGATGCGGACGAAGCCCTCCACGGAGGAGCCGTCGAACATGATCTGGTTATTGACGGCCTTCTCCACCTGCGAGGCGGTGAGGGCCACGTTCTTCAGCTGGCCGAAGATGTCGGCGAACTGCATACGGACGAATTTGATGTCCTCTTCTTTGACGATGCGGATGATGTCTTCCTTGGTCAGTGCCATGGATCGGTTCCCCTTTCACGGATAAAGTTGGATATCGGATGCCGGACCGGACTGGAAAAGGCGCTCCTCTCCCCTCGCAGACGGGGAGACGGAACGCCCTTGTTCGCGTACTATGCCGGCGTTTCTCTTGCGAAGTGCCTTTGTTGAAATACTATCATATCCCATCGGCCTTGGCAATGGGCAATTTCACCGAACCGTCCGGGGCGCCGCCCCAGCCCCAGCTTTGGAGCCGGTCCGTGTCCAGCTCGGCCCACTGGGCGTTGCCCAGATGGAGCCCCCTGCCCATGACGGCGAAGTCCCAGCCGGAGAGCCAGCAGACCACGCCCTTGATCACGGCGGAGTGGCTCACCACCAGCACGGTCTCCTCCGGCCCGGCGGCGATGGCTTCCAGCGCCGGGAGCGCCCGGTCCAGCATGGCACGGAAGGACTCGCCCCCCTCCGGCGCCATGCCGAGGCGGTCGGCCTGATAGCGGGCGAACTCCTCCGGCCAGCGCAGGCGGATGTCCGGCCAGCTAGTGCCCTCCCAGTGGCCGAAGGAGATCTCCTCCAGGGCGTCCACCGGCTCCGGGACCAGCCCCAGGAGGGCCCCGGCGGTCTGGGCGGTCTGGAAGGCCCGGCGCTTGGGGCTGGCGCAGAGCCGCTCCGGCCGCTCTCCGGCGGCGATGAGGCGGCGGGCCAGGGCGGCGGCCTGTGCCTGCCCGGCGGCGTTGAGGGGGGTGTCGCTCTGTCCCTGGATGCGCCCGGCGGCGTTCCAGTCGGTCTGCCCGTGGCGGGCCAGCAGGATCCTCATAGCGCGCCCTCCTCTCAGGCCAGATATCCCGCGGAGCGCAGGAGGAAGAGCCAGAAGGTCAGGGTCAGGGCAGAGAGCAGGGTGGTCAGCACGATGACGCTGGAGGTCAGCACCCCGTCGTTGCCCATGCGCTCGGCCATGACGTAGCTGGTGGGGGTGGTGGCGCTGCCCAGCAGGATGACGAGGCAGGCCAGAGAGGCGTCCCGGAAGCCCAGGGCCACCGCCGCCGGCAGGAACACGGCGGGGAGGACCACCAGCTTGACGAGGCTGGCGGCGAAGGTGGGGCCCAGCTTGGAGAGGGCCTTGCGCCCCTCGAACCCGGCGCCGATGCAGATCAGCGCCTGAGGCGTGGCCAGAGAGGACACGGAGGCGATGGTCTTGTTGAGGATGGTGGGGAACTGGATGCCCAGCAGGGAGACGACGGAGCCCAGAGCGATGCCGATCAGCAGGGGGTTGGTGACGATGCCCTTCACGGTGGAGGCGATGGAGGGGCCGGAGCGGTCCGTCCGCGTCCCCTCCACACTGAGGACCAGCACGGCGTAGATGTTGAAGAGGGGCACGCTGCCGACGATCATCATGGGGGCGGGGCCCGCGTCGCCGTAGAGGTTGACCATCAGGGCCACGCCCATGACCGCCACACTGCACCGGTAGCTGGCCTGGACGAAGGCGCCCACCATGCTCTTGTCCTTCAGGAAACGCCTGGCAAAGAGCCAGATGGCGAAGAAGGCGATGGTGGTGGAGAGGGCGCAGAAGCCCGCCAGCTTCCCGTCGAAGCCGGTACGCAGGTCGCTCTCCGCCATGTCCTTGAAGAGCAGGAGGGGGAGGATCACGTTGAAGTTGAACTTGTTGGACACGGCCACGAACTCGTTGTTGAGCAGCCCGATCTGCTTCAGCACATAGCCGAGGGCGATGACCAGGAACACGGGGAGCGTGCCGTTCAAACTGAACATCAGGCTTTCCATCATAAGGGGCTCACGCTTTCTTTCGTTGGATGTCCTCTATTTTAGGGCAGAGAGGGGAGAGAAGTCAAGCGGAGCGCGGACCGTGGGACGTGGGGGGGCGGCCCCCGAAGGATCTGAAAAATTTCTCCCTTTTTACAAAAGTGTGTCTGATGCATACTAACTCATAATTATACGAAACACCACACTTTTATTCATTTTCTATTCATTTCCGGCCAATGGGTATTCATTTTTGCTCTAAGTTATCATGCAATTTATTAGAATGGAATTTTTGAAAGAGCCAGCACCTTGAATGGGCTGACTCTTTCAATGTCACTTGTAGTTGACAAACTGGAATTTTCAAATTAGTCTTTGCAAATGACCTTTGGATCTTCACCATCAATTACAATTCCCTGACGGTTGTTGATCGGGCATAGATTCAAATCCGAAAACTCAGTCATTATTTTCTCGGTAACTTTCTTAAATGGTGCTGTAAGATAATGCGGAAGAACATAGAAATCGATCAAATCGATCCCTGCATCATCTTCTTGTGAGTAGTCCTCCGGCTTTTCATCCATTTGCTCGATATATTGGATGTTTGGAGCGCATATAATTGCGCCTGCCGACTCGCCGATCATCAATTTTCCATTTGCCAATTCCTTTTTCAGCAGTCCATCAGTTCCCGTTTTACGGAGCTGGTCCATAAGAAAGAAAGAATTTCCGCCGGTAAAATATATTACATCTGCTTCTTCAAAAACAGACTGTATCGTTGAATAAGCCTCCGTTGAAATATCAATTTCAGTTATGATCGCTCCCAACTTTTTGAATAATTTTCGAGCCGAGCCGACATAACCGGTGTAGCCTTCACGCAGTGAAGCTGTTGGAATGAATGCGACTTTCTTATTTTCGATTTCTTCCTTTATCAGACTTCCTACACTTGAAAAGTGCGAACATAAAAATAATTTCATCAATATTCTCCTTTATAAATTTCGATTTGTATAACAGTAGTCTAACACACGTTGTTTAAAAATACTACAGCCGATCCAATGTCTGTAATTTGCCCTAAAATTTCAAAATATTTTTGCGGAAAGATGTACGTCCGCGTCCTACAAAGGGCCTCTGGGAGACCACCGGTGAGAGGGCCGTCCCGGAGAGACGGGCCTCGATCCGATCACAGGAGGTCCTTATGAGATACTACCGAAAAGACACGCCCTTACCTTCCTTCCTGCCCCTGCCCCGGTTCTTATTAGGGCTGGAGCTGTCCGTGAACGCCAAGCTGCTGTACGGACTGCTCCTGAACCGGACCACCCTCTCCCAGCGGTCGGACGAGTGGGTGGACCCGTCGGGACGGGTGTTCCTCGTCTATCCGATCCGGGACATAGCCCGGGACCTGGGCCGGAGCGAGCGGACGGTGAACAGCGCGTTATCCGAGCTGGAACGGGCGGAGCTCCTCACCCGGACCAGAAGGGGGTGGAGCCAGCCCAGCCGGATCTATCTCCAGATGCCGGATGACACCAAGTCCTCTGCGGGACTGGATGCGCAGGATATGGTACATCCAACGCGCAAGATCTGCGCCATGGATACGCAGGAGACTGCACGTCCGGATGCGCAGTTTTTGCCTCCTAGTAATACTGAGAGAAAACAGACTGAGGAGAAGCAGACTGAGGGAGAGAGAAGGGACGCGCCCGCCCATCGGCTGGGGGAGTATCGAAACGTCAGGCTCACGGAGGAAGAGCTGGAGCGTTTACAGACCGACTTCCCGGACCGGTATCGGGGGCACATCGAACGCCTTTCTGTGTACATGGCCGTCAGCGGGAAACGCTATGCCGACCACGCCGCCGTCTTGCGCAAGTGGCTGGCGGAGGATGCCTCCGGGTCCCAAACGGATGGATGCGCAGCCGGATACCGGTGCGCGGGGACCGGGAGAGGCCGCTTCCGCACGAGCCGTGACTACGACTACGACGAGGTCTACGAGGAGGGGGAATGCCTGTGAGCGTGGAGCGTTGTCGGTCCGGGGCCGACGCCGGACCGGTGCGGGACCGGGGGGACTACATCGACCCGGCGGACGGGCTCCGGCACTGCGGCAAGTGCGGGGGCGCCAAGGAGGCCTGGTTCCCGGCGGAGGTGCGGGCCTTCACCGGCATGGACCGCCGCCCCGCCGAGTGCCCCTGCGCCGCCCAGGAGCGGGAACAGCGGGAGGTGGAGGACCGGGAACGCCTCCGCCGGAACAGGATCCAGCGCCTGCGGGCGGAGGCCTTCCGGGATCTGCCGGGGGAGGGGTGGCGCTTCGAGACCGCGCCGGTGCGGACGCCTGCGCTGGAGAAGGCGCGGCAGTACGCCTGCCGCTGGGACGACTTCTCCCGGGAGCAGATCGGCCTGCTGCTCTTCGGGGACGTGGGCACGGGCAAGACCTTTGCCGCCGGGTGCATCGCCAACGCCCTGATCGACCGGGAGGTGTCCGTCCGTTGCGTGTCCTGCTCCCAGATGGTGGACCGGATGCAGAACGCCCGGGGCGAGGAACGGGAGCGGTACCTCCGGGGCCTGACGGAGTGCGGCCTGCTCCTGCTGGACGACCTGGGGGCGGAGCGTTCCACCAGCTATGGCCGGGAGCGGGTACTGGACCTGGTGGACCGGCGGCTCCTGTCCGGGCGGCCCATGCTGGTGACCACCAACCTGCCCCTGTCCGCGCTGCGGGAGGCCTCCGGGCTGGAGGAGCGGCGGATCTATGACCGGGTGCTGGAGATGTGCGCCCCCCTTCGGTTCTCCGGGGAGAGCTTCCGCCGGGGGAAGGGGAGGGCTCGGACCGCCCGGGCCGCCGCGCTGTTCAACGAGCGTTGAGAGCGGGGCGTGTGGGGCTTGCCAAACCGGGGGCGGGCAGTATATAATAAAAAAACCGTCTGTCCGCCCTCGGAGGGGGGCTGGACGGCGGAACTATGAATGGAGTGAATGACATGCCTGACGAACGGAACGGCCCTGTGATGGCCCAGAACTTTATCCATGATTTCATTGATGAGGATATCGCGCAGGGCGGTCAGTTCCAAGGCATGACCGTCCATACCCGCTTCCCGCCGGAGCCCAACGGCTACCTGCACATCGGCCACGCCAAGGCCATCTTCGTGGATTTCGGCACCGCCGAGAAGTACGGCGGCCTGTGCAACCTCCGCATGGACGACACCAATCCCACCAAGGAGGACGTGGAGTATGTGGAGGCCATCCAGGAGGACATCCACTGGCTGGGCTACGACTGGGGCGACCGGTTCTTCTTCGCCTCCGACTACTTCGACCAGATGTATGAGCAGGCCGTGGGCCTCATCAAGAAGGGCCTGGCCTATGTCTGCGAACTGACCCCCGAGGAGTTCCGGGAATACCGGGGCGACGTGAACACCCCCGCCCGCTCCCCCTGGCGGGACCGGCCCGTGGAGGAGTCCCTGGACCTGTTCGCCCGGATGAAGGCCGGCGAGTTCCCCAACGGCAAGTACACCCTGCGGGCCAAGATCGACCTGGCCAGCGGCAACTTCAATATGCGGGACCCGGTCCTCTACCGCATCAACCATATGCGCCACCACCGGCAGGGGGACAAGTGGTGCATCTACCCCATGTATGACTTCGCCCATCCCCTGGAGGACGCCCTGGAGGGCATCACCCACTCCCTGTGTTCGCTGGAGTTCGAGGACCACCGGCCCCTGTACGAGTGGGTCATCGCCCACTGCGACGTGCCCTCCCATCCCCGCCAGATCGAGTTCGCCCGGCTGGGCATCAACTACACCGTCATGAGCAAGCGCAAGCTCCGCCAGTTGGTGGAGGAGGGCAAGGTCTCCGGCTGGGACGACCCCCGGATGCCCACCCTGTGCGGCCTGCGCCGCCGGGGCTACACCCCCCGGGCCATCCGCAATTTCTCCGAGCGCAACGGCGTGAGCAAGGCCGCCTCCACCGTGGAGTTCTCCTTCCTGGAGCACTGTCTGCGGGAGGACCTGAACGAGACCGCCCAGCGCCGCATGGCCGTCCTGCACCCGGTGAAGCTGGTCATCACCAACTATCCCGCAGGCCAGAGCGAGACCTTCACCGTAGAGAACAACCCCAACCGGCCCGAGGACGGCACCCGCGAGGTCACGTTCTCCCGGGAGCTGTATATCGAGGCGGAGGACTTCCTGCCCGCCCCGGCGCCCAAGTACAAGCGTCTCTACCCCGAGGGGCCCGAGTGCCGCCTGAAGGGCGCCTACGTCATCAAGTGCGTGGGCTATGAGACCGACGAGCAGGGGAACGTCACCGAGATCGCCGCCGAGTACGACCCCGACAGCCGGGGCGGCGACCCCGCCGACGGCCGCAAGATCAAGGGCGCCACGATCCACTGGGTGGACGCCGCCACCGCCGTGGACGCGGAGGTCCGGCTCTACTCCAACCTGTTCTCCGATGCCGACCCCGACGGCGGCGACAAGAATTTCCTGGACTGTCTGGATCCCCACTCTCTGGAGGTCCTGACGGGCGCCAAGCTGGAGGCCAGTCTGGCCGGCGCAGAGGCCCCCGCCTCCTACCAGTTCCTGCGGCAGGGCTATTTCTGCGTGGACAACAAGGACTCCAAGCCCGGCCATCTGGTGTTCGACCGGTCCGTGAGCCTGAAGGACAGCTTCAAGCCCCAGAAGTGAGCTCCGCCCCGAACGCCCCGACCCTCCGCCCATAGAAAGGACGAACGAGACACGAATGGATACAGACCTTCTGAAACTGCGCATCCCCATGTTCATCTACCGCGTGGCCCAGGCGCTGGAGCTTCTGGTGAGCTTCTTCGTGATCGCCGCGATCGGCCTGTCCCTCTGGTCGGTGCTGACCGAGCTGGGCATCCTGGCCCAGAGCGGCGGCGGGACCGATATGCTCCAGGAGTTCCTGGGCACCGCCTTCACCGTGGTCATCGGCATCGAGTTCCTGAAGATGCTCAGCCGCCACACCATGAGCTCCGTGGTGGAGGTGCTCCTCTTCGCCATCGCCCGCCAGATGGTGATCGAGCACACCAACGCGATCGAGAACCTCATCATGGTGGTGGCGATCGGCATCCTGTTCCTGATCCGGAAGTACCTCTTCATCCCCGGTCTGGACGATAAGAAGTACATCCCCCACCACAAGGAGAAGGCCGCCGGACCGGAGGACGCGTACTCCAAATAAGCGGGAAGGCCAACGAACGAAAAACACGGCTCAGGTCCCCACAAGGGGGACCTGAGCCGTGTGGCTTTTCCTGTTTTTTGGAGCGGGCCGCGTTCCGCCGTTACGCCAGCTTTTCCAGCCCCAGCTTCAGGCGGCGGAGGGTCTCGTCTCTGCCCAGGATCTGGCAGAGCTCCACCGCGCCGCCGGGGGTGACGGCCTTGCCCGCCGCGGCGATGCGCACGGGCCACATGAGGGTGGCGTTCTTGACCTCCAGAGAGGCGGCCAGCGCGATGAGGCCGTCATGGATGGCCTCGCCGGTCCACTCGGGCAGGGCCTCCAGCGCGGGGATGGCGGCCTCCAGCATGGCCTTGGACACCTCGGGGGTACACTTGGACTTCTTGTTGGTGAACAGCTCCACGCCGTACTCGGGCAGGGCGTCGAAGAAGTCCAGCTTCTCGGGGATGTCGGTGAGGCGCTCGCACCGGGCCTGGAGCAGAGCGGCGATCGCCCGCGTGGAGTAGGCGGGGTCGGAGACGCCCTGACGGATGTAGGGGAGGGCCGCCTCATGGAAAGCCTCCGGGGTCATGGAGCGCAGGTAGTGGGCGTTGAAGTAGGTCAGCTTCTCGATGTCGAAGATGGCGGGGGACTTGGAGATGCCCGCCACGTCGAAGGCCTTGGCCAGCTCCGGCAGGGTGAAGAACTCCCGCTCGCTGTCCTCGCCCTTGGGGGACCAGCCCAGCAGGGTGACGTAGTTCACCACGGCCTCGGACAGATAGCCCATGGCCAGCAGGTCCTCGTAGGAGGGGTCGCCCTTGCGCTTGGACATCTTGTTGTGCTGGTCCCGCATGACGGGGGAGCAGTGGATGTAGGCGGGGATCTCCCAGCCGAAGCCCTGATAGAGCAGGTCATACTTGGGGGCGGAGGACAGGTACTCACTGCCCCGGACCACATGGGTGATGCCCATCAGGTGGTCGTCGATCACGTTGGCGAAGTTGTAGGTGGGCAGGCCGTCGGACTTCATGAGGATCTGGTCGTCCAGAGTGGCGTTGTCCACGGTGATGTCGCCGAACACCACGTCGTGGAAGGTGGTGGAGCCCTCCCTGGGGATCTTCTGGCGGATGACGTAGGGCACGCCGGCGTCCACCTTGGCCTGAGCCTCCTCCGGGGAGAGGGCGCGGCAGGGGTCATCGCCCCGGTCGAACGCGCCGGAGTCCTCCTCCGACTCGGTCTTTTCGCAGAAGCAGTAGTAGGCATGGCCCTTCTCCACCAGCAGGCGGGCGTACCTGCCATAAAAGTCCCGGCGCTCGGTCTGGACATAGGGGCCGACCGGGCCGCCGATGTCGGGGCCCTCGTCCCAGTCCAGGCCGCACTTGCGCAGGGTCTTGTAGATCACGTCCACCGCGTCGGCCACCAGACGGCCCTGATCGGTGTCCTCGATGCGGAGCAGGAACTTGCCGCCCTCATGCCGGGCGATCAGCCAGGTGTAGAGCGCGGTGCGCAGGTTGCCCACGTGCATATAGCCGGTGGGGGAGGGGGCGAAGCGGGTGCGGACCTCGCCCTTGGGGATGCGCGCCTCCATCTGGTCGAACCAGTCGTTATCCAAAGTCATGTGGTGATCCCTCCATCTAAAAGCTCAGAGCCCGCCGACGCGGCCTCCGGTATGTTCCTTTTCCTATTATAATGCCTGATGGGGAAAGCCGCAAGCCCGGGAAACGCGGTTTTCCATGCCGGGCAGGGAGCGGGCGTCCGCCGTCCGTCCTCCAAAACCGCCGCAAAGCATTGTAAACCGCCCCGGATCATGCTATACTTGGACAATATGGAAACGACACGCAGCGAGGTGTTTCAAACATGGAAAATGAGAAAAAAGTGATGCTCTCCGGCATCCAGCCCAGCGGAGACCTGACTCTGGGCTCCTATCTGGGCGCGATCAAGCACTGGGGCGCCCGGGCCGAGGAGTTCGACTGCTACTACTTCATGGCCGATATGCACTCCATCACCGTCCGGCAGGACCCCGCCGCCCTGCGCCGCCGCACGCTGGAACAGCTGGCCCAGTACATCGCCTGCGGCCTGGACCCGGAGAAGAACACCCTCTTCATCCAGTCCCATGTGCCGGAGCAGGCCTGTCTGGGCTGGGTGCTGAACTGCTACACCATGTTCGGCGAGCTCTCCCGCATGACCCAGTTCAAGGACAAGTCCGCCAAGAACAAGGAGAACATCAACGGCGGCCTGTTCACCTATCCCGCCCTGATGGCCGCCGACATCCTGGCCTATCAGCCCGACTTCGTGCCCGTGGGCGAGGACCAGAAGCAGCACGTGGAGCTGACCCGCAACGTGGCCCAGCGCTTCAACAGCATCTACGGCGAGACCTTCAAGATCCCTGAGCCCTACATCCCCAAGGTGGGCGCCCGGATCATGTCCCTCAGCGACCCCACCAGCAAGATGTCCAAGTCCGACAAGGACCCCAACGGCTCCATCTACCTGATGGAGCGCCGGGAGGACATCCTGCGGAAGTTCAAGCGGGCCGTCACCGACTGCGACACGGAGCGGTGCGTCCGCTGGGACCCGGCGGCCAAGCCCGGCGTGGCCAACCTGATGCAGATCTATTCCGCCTGCACCGGCAAGCCCTATGAGGACATCGAGCGGGAGTTCGACGGCCTGGGCTACGGCGCGTTCAAGCCCGCCGTGGGCGAGGCCGTGGCCGACCTGCTCCAGCCCATCCGGGAGGAGTCCGGACGTCTGCTGGCCGACAAGGCCTATCTGGAGAGCGTCTACCGCGCCGGCGCCGAGAAGGCCAGCCATACCGCCTGGAAGACCCTGCGGAAGGTATACAAAAAAGTGGGCTTCGTGGCCCGCTGACCGGAAAAGGAGTCCTATCCTATGCGAATGTCGCTGGAGACCATCGGGATCGTGCTGGGCGCCCTCGTCACGGCCTTCCTGGTGTCCCTCATCACCACCCCCATCGTCAAGAACCTGGCGCAGAAGTGGGGGGCGGTGGACGTGCCCAAGGACGGCCGCCGGATGCACGACCACCCCATCCCCCGGATGGGCGGCCTGGCCATCTTCCTGGGCTTCCTGCTCAGCGTGATCCTGTTCTCCCCCTTCCTCCGGCCGGGCGGCCTGACCGTCCAGCTCCAGGGGATGCTGATCGGCGCGGTCATCATCGTGGTGCTGGGCATCTTCGATGATATCTACGCCTTGCCCGCCCTGCCCAAGCTGCTGGTGCAGATCGTGACGGCGGTGATCGCCGTGGCCAGCGGGAACCTGATCGATACCGTGTCCAACCCCAACATCTTCTCGGCGGCCCCCTACTGGCACCTGGGCTGGCTGGCCTATCCCGTCACGGTGCTGTGGATCGTGGCCGTGACCAACGCCGTCAACCTGATCGACGGTCTGGACGGCCTGGCCTGCGGCGTGTCCGCCATCAGCTCTATGACGGTGCTGGTGATCGCCCTCACCGTGGCGGAGCCCTCGGTGGCGGTGCTCATGGCCTGTCTGGCGGGGGGATGCCTGGGCTTCCTGCCCTACAACATGAACCCGGCCAAGATCTTCATGGGCGACACGGGCTCCACCTTCCTGGGCTATGTGCTGGCGGTGGTGTCCATCCAGGGCCTGTTCAAGTACTACACCCTGATCTCCTTCGTGGTGCCCTTCCTGATGCTGGGCCTGCCCATCTTCGACACCTGCTTCGCCTTCATCCGCCGCATCGCCCACGGCCAGAGCCCCATGCACGCCGACCGGAGCCACATCCATCACCGGCTGATCGACATGGGCCTGAGCCAGAAGCAGGCGGTGGGCGTGCTCTACGTGATCTCGGCGATCCTGGGCCTGTCCGCCGTGGTGCTGACCACGGTGGGCTCCCTGCGGGCCATGCTGCTCCTCTTCGCCCTGTTCATCGCGGGGGCCATGTCCATCCTGCTCTTCCTCCACGGGGAGGAGAAGAAGCACGACGTGGACAGCGGGCCCGCCGTCCACGACCATAAGGATAAGGAGGAAGAACGATGAGCGTACGCGTCATGACGATCTTCGGCACCCGGCCGGAGGCCATCAAGATGGCCCCTCTCATGAAAGAGCTCCAGAGCCGCCCCGGCATCGAGGCCCTCTGCTGCGTCACCGCCCAGCACCGGCAGATGCTGGATTCCGTGCTGGAGATCTTCCGGCTCACGCCCGACTACGACCTGGACATCATGGAGCCCCGGCAGACCCTGTCCACCATCACCACCAAGTGCCTGCTGGGCCTGGAGGGGGTGTTCGAGCAGGCGAAGCCCGATCTGGTGCTGGTCCACGGAGACACCTCCACCACCTTCGCCGGGGCCCTGGCCGCCTTCTACCACCGGATCCAGGTGGGCCATGTGGAGGCCGGCCTGCGGACGTGGGACAAGTGGTCCCCCTTCCCGGAGGAGATGGACCGGAAGCTGGTGGGCGACATCGCCGACCTGCACTTCGCCCCCACCAAGGCCAACCGGGACAACCTGTTCCGGGAGGACATCAGGGACGGGGTGTTCATCACCGGCAACACGGTGATCGACGCCCTCAAGACCACGGTGCGGCCGGACTTCCGCTTCACCACCCCGCTCCTGAACGAGCTGGACTACGCCGGGAAGAAGATCGTGCTGGTGACCTGCCACCGGCGGGAGAACTACGGCCAGCCCATGGCGGACATCATGACCGCCCTGCGCCGGATCGCCGAGGACTTCCCCGATGTGGAGCTGGTCTACCCGGTGCATCTCTCCCCCGTGGTGCGGGAGGCCGCCGGGAAGTACCTCTCCGGCCATCCCCGCATCCATCTGATCGACCCGCTGGACGTGGAGGAGATGCACAACCTCATGGCCCGGGCCTATCTGGTCATGACCGACTCCGGCGGACTACAGGAGGAGGCCCCCGCGCTGGGCCGCCCCGTGCTGGTCCTGCGGAAGGAGACCGAGCGCCCCGAGGCCGTGGCGGCCGGCACCGTCAAGCTGGCCGGCGTGGAGCAGGAGACCGTCTATTCCATGGCGGCGGAGCTCCTGACCGACGAGGCGGCCTACGCGGCCATGGCCCACGCGGTGAACCCCTACGGCGACGGCCACGCCTGCCGCCGGATCGCCGACGCCATCGAGTGGAAGTTCGGTCTGCGGACCGATCGGCCGGAAGCGTTCGGTATGTGATCAGAGGAACAAGGCCCGAAGGGGCGGAGACGAGGGCTTTCCGGTCCGCCGTCCCCGTCCTTTTTTCGTGGAAAGGAGCTGAACCTATGGAGAGCAGGAGCCGCAATATCCTGGTGGTGCTGATCGCGCTGGTGATCGCGGTCGGCGTGTTCTCCAGCTTCGGCATGGACTCCTTCACGCCGGAGTCGCCGCCGATCACCCTGCCTCCCGTGGAGGACGCGTCTGCCGGAGACGGGGACGGCGCGGACGGGGACGGCTCTCTGGAGCTCCTCCGGGTGGAGGTCACGCCGGAGACTGTCCAGGACGTGATCGCCACCCTGGCCCGGCCCGCCAGCTATTCCCGTCAGGTGACGGTCAGCCTGCCGGAGACCGGCGGGAGCATCACCTCCCGGATCTGGTCGGACGGGGGCTGGACCCGGTCGGACACCACCCTTCCCGGCGGCACGGTCCGCCACAGCATCGTGGGGGATGGGACGGTCCGGTACTGGTACGGGAACAGCCGGAGCTATGCCGCGGCCCCGGCCGACCGGTGGTCCGCCGATCTGGAGGGCCCCCATATCCCCACCTATGAGGACCTGCTGGAGGTGGAGCGGAGCCGCATCACGAAGGCGGGCTATGAGGACAAGGACGGCGCGGCCTGCATCTATGCGGAGGTGAGCGATCCGTCCACCGGGGACCTGTCCCGCTGGTGGGTGGCCGTGGACAGCGGCCTCCTCACCGCCGCCGAGCTGGTGGAGGACGGCGTGGTGGTCCTCCGCATGACGGCCTCCGCGGCCGAGCGTCCGGTGGCCGCCGGCGCGGACTTCTCTCTCCCTGACCGGACGGTGCTCCATACGGTCCAGCCGGTGGAGAGCGGACAGTAGCCGTCCCGCGCTCCCCGCGCCTCACTCCTCCTCCAGCCCCAGCAGGAGCAGGAGGCCCAGGGTGAGGACCAGCTCCATGTCGTCCCCCTCCCGGAAGAGGAAGAAGAGGATCAGCAGGAGCAGGATATCCCCGGTGTCCAGCTTCTCCAACCCCACCCGCGCCAGCAGGCGGCGGAGGAGGCCGCTCTCCGTCTCCCGTTCCGGCGGGGGAGGGGGGACCGGCTCCTCCGGCATGGGAGGCGGCGGAGGCGGCTCCGGAGGACCGTCCTCCGCCGGGCGGCGGACATAGCCCCCGGCCTCCGGTATGTAGCGGTTATAGAACTGGGCCATGGTCCGTATCCTCCTTCCCGAAGAGCTGGAGGGCCGCCCGAACGAGCCGGGAGAGGCGTGCGATCGCCACGGCCCGGTCGATCTTGGCCTGCCGTTCCTCCTTGAGGAAGGGCTTGAGGGCGGTCAGGAGGGCGGCCTTCCGGTCGTCCCCGGCCCGGTATCCCGAGAGGATCCGCAGGGCCCGCTCCACCAGCGCCGGGTCCAGCCCGCCCAGCAGGGACAGCGGGCCGTCCGCTCCGCCGGACAGGCCCTCCAGCAGTCCCCGCAGCTCGCTCAGCTCCGGCGGCGGGGCGGCCGGGGGAGGGGGCTCCACCGGCTCGAAGCCCTCGGGGGGCGGGGGAGGCGGCTCCGGTGTCCCGGCCGGCCCGGAGCTCCCCCCGCCGGTCAGGGACCGGGCCATGGAGACGATTTGGCTCATGGCCTGGGGGTCGCCCAGGATGGCGTTCAGTTGTTCCTCGAATCCGGCCATACCGCGCGTTCGCTCCTTTCCGGCCTGATGGATCGGGCGGGGTCAGTCCTTCGGGGCCCGCTCCCGGAGGCGTTCCGCGGCGGCGGCGCCCTCCCGGCTCTCCACCACGGAGCGCACCAGCCCCATCAGCGGGGCGGCGTCCCCTCTGGCGGCGGCGTCGGCGGCCGTCTGGAGGCCGCCTCCTGCGGACTGCTCCAGCAGGCGCAGGAGGGCCTGGGCATCCGGGGAGCGGAGCAGGGACTCCAGCGCGGCCCGGTCCTTCAGGAGCGCGGCGGCCCTTGGGTCCTTCGTCAGTGCGTCCAGCGGGGGATGAGGCTGTTCCATCATGAGATCCTCCTCCATCGTTGCAGGATATGAGCCGCCGGCGGGCGGCGTCACTCTCAGTATATGTGGGCGGACCGGGAAGGTGCGCCGGAAAGGGAAGAGTCACGGTATGAAGATCTTGGTGTTTTCCGATTCCCACGGGAACGTGGAGCATATGGCGGAGGCGGTGGAGCGGGACCGGCCGGACCGCATCTTCCATCTGGGCGACGTGGAGCCCGACGCCCGGGCCCTGCGGCGGCGGTTCCCGGACATCCCCATGGACTGCGTGCCCGGCAACTGCGACGGCCGCCGGCCCGACCTGGAAGAAGAAAAGCTGGTGGAGGCGGAGGGCCGCCGCATCCTCCTGATGCACGGCCACACCCGGAACGTGAAGCTGGGCATGGGCCAGGCGGTCTGGGCCGCCCGGGAGGCGGAGGCGGACGTGCTCCTCTTCGGCCACACCCACGAGGCCTTCTGCACCTATGAGCAGGGCCTGTGGATCATGAACCCCGGCACCATCCGGGGGAGCTGGGCCGGAGCCACCTACGGCGTCATCACCATCCAGGGCGGCGATCTGGTGTGCTACGGGCTCAAGGTGTGACGGGCCCTTTTGGGCATGGGCCGGAGAGGATGGCCATGGATCGTGAAAAAAGTAACAAAAAGTGCTTGCCAAATCGAGCGATAGATGGTAGAATCGTTACTGAACTTAGAGCCTAAAAAAAAAACCAGAGGTGTGAATGCGTTGAGTAAGAAACAGGCATTGACCGAATTCCACAGAAGCTCGATCCTGGCGGCGGCGAAGGAGCTGTTCGCGGAGCACGGGATCGAAAAGACGACCATGGATGACATCGCCCGGAAGTCGGAATACAGCAAGGCCACCCTGTACGTCTATTTCCAGAGCAAGGAAGAGATCGTGAACGCGATCCTGCTGAGCAACATGAAGCTCCTGCAGAAGAAGATCCAGACCGCGATCGACACCAACGCCAACTGGTTCCACGCCTACGACGCGATCTGCGCCGCCATCTTCCACTTTTACAGCGAGAACCCCGCCGCCTACGAGGTCGTGGGGAGCGACGGCATCATCGATCTGAACGGGGCCAAGCTGGACGAGACCATCCAGGAGATCGTCAAGGAGAACGACGCCACCGACAAGCTCCTGGAGGACTTCCTCCGGAAGGGCGCGGCCGAGGGCATCGTCCGCATCGGCCTGTCTCCGGCGGAGATCGTGGTGCAGTTCTGGGCCATGCTCTCCGGTCTGGTGCAGATGGCCGACAGCAAGAGCAACTATCTGGCCCACTGCCTGAAGATCGAGCGGGAGGAGTTCCTGCATCACGGCGCCCGGATGCTCCTGGACGCCATCACCAAGGGACGTACCGTGGAGTAACAGAAGATCGGAATGAAAAGCGAGCCTGCCGCCATCCTTTGGCGGCAGGCTCGCTCAGACTGTCAAAAAAGTGATTTCTCACGTTGAACGATGCAAGAGCCTCGCAGAGTTCCGTCACCCGCAGGTGACGGAATCAGATGTAAGGCGTTTTTTCTGAGGACATGTGCCTCAGAAAAAACTCTTCTCAGGCCGCAACCATGCGAGCGCAGCGAGTGCGCGCGGCGGCCTGCATCTCATCGAAGAAATGCTTGCATTTCTGAGAAGCGTGTCGAACTTTTTCGACACGCTGAGCGAGCCTGCCGCCATCCTTTGGCGGCAGGCTCGCTTTCGTTCGTTCGGTCCAAAGCTCACTCGATCGGCCGGATATAGAAGTTCCCGAGGACCTCGTGGGAGTCCATGACGTTGACGAAGGTGCCGGGCATATGCTGGTCGATGTAGAGGCTGATCTTGCGGATATCGCTGTCCGAGAGGACAGTGTAGACCACATAGCGGTGCTTCTTGGTGTAGGCGCCCTCGCCGGGCCAGACGGTGGCGGAGTGGTTGGCGATCCGGATCAGGGCGTCGGTGAGCTGCTCCGGGTCGTCGGTGACGATGAAGAGGGTCTTTTTCTTATAGCGCTTGTAGCCCGCGTTGATGACCTGCGTATAGCAGAACTGGTAGATGATGGAGTAGAGGGCCTTGTCCATGCCGAACTGCCAGCCGTAGATCAGGATGATGGCGGCGCTGAAGTAGAGCATATAGTTGAAGGAATTAGCGTTCTTGAACTTGGCGGCCATGGACATGGCGATGAAGTCGGTGCCGCCGCTGCTGGCTCCGCTGTTCAGCACCAGTACGATGCCCACGCCGCCGAAGATCGCGCCGAACACCGCGATCAGCAAAGGGTCGTCCACGATCTCGTACTTGGGCAGGACGTCCACCAGCACCGAGGACAGGAAGATGCTGAAGAAGGACAGGACCGTGAAGCGCCGGCCCACATAGTGGAAGGCGATGAAGGCGGGGATCAGGTTGAAGCCCACGTTGAGCACCGAGAAGGGCAGCTCGATGTGGAACCAGCGCTGGAACAGGGACTGGATCAGGATCGACAGGCCGGAGAAGCCGCCGGGGACCAGATCGCCCGCAGTGATGAAGGTGTTCATGTTCAGGGCGAAGATGACGCTGCCCGCCAGGAGCATGGCCAGCTTCCCGGCCTGACGGACCAGCTCGTGCTGTTTCAGTTTCATCATAAAGACCTCCGTCGTTATTCTTGGATCGCAGCCAGGAACTGCTTGCCGTACTGGGCCAGCTTGTGGCTGCCCACGCCGGGGACCCGCTCCATCTCCGACAGGGTGGCGGGGCGGCGGGCGGCCATCTCCCGCAGGGTCTTGTCGGTGAAGATGACGTAGGCGGGCAGGCTCTTCTTGCGGGCCAGCTCCGCTCGGAGGGCCCGCAGGCGCTGGAACAGGGCCTCGTCCGCCGGGTCGCCCAGATGGACCGGGGCGGGCGGGGCCTTGGGGGCGCTCCTGGGCCGCTGGGGCCTCATGCGCATGGTGAAGCCGGACGGGGCGGCCCGGAGCTCCTGGGCCCGGGGGCCCTCCACGATGAGGGGGTAGTCCCCCTCGGTGACGGCCAGACAGCCCTCCTCCACCAGATGGCGGATCATGTCCTTCACCTGCGGCGGCCGGCGGTGGGCCAGGGCCCCGAAGGACCGGCACCGGTCCAGGTCCCAGCGGAGGGTCCGCTCGTTCTCCTTCCCGCAGAGCAGATCGGCGAGGGTGGCCGCGCCGAAGCGGCCCCGGCACTCCTCCACGGCCCCCAGGATGGCCTGGGCCTCTTTGGTGATGTCCACGTCCTGCCACCCGGCGTCGCAGTTGGAGCAGTGGCCGCAGGGGCCGGGGGGCGGCGTCTCCCCGAAGTAGCGGAGGATGAAGTGCCGCAGACAGTCCGTGGTAGTGGAGTAGTAGGTCATGGTGCGCAGACGGTCCAGCTGCCGCTGGCGGAGGGCGGAGACGGTCTCATCGTCCACGTCGGCGGGGGCCTGGGACTGCTCGATCAGGAAGCGGCCCGTCACCACGTCCCGGCCGCTGTACAGCAGGACGCAGTCGGCGGGACTGCCGTCCCGGCCCGCCCGGCCCGCCTCCTGATAGTAGCCCTCCAGGTCCAGCGGCATATTGTAGTGGACCACATAGCGCACGTTGGACTTGTCGATGCCCATGCCGAAGGCGTTGGTGGCCACCATGACGGTGGACTCGTCGGCGGCGAAGGCGTCCTGGGCGGCCAGACGCTCCTCCGGCGTCAGGCCCGCGTGGTAGCGGGCGGCGGCGATGCCGTGTTCCTGCAAAAAGGCGCAGACCTCCTCCACGTTCTTCCGGGTGGAGCAGTAGACCACGCCGCTCTCATCCCGCCGCCGCAGGAGGATGGAGAGGAGCTCGTCCTTCTTGTTCTGGGGGCGGCGCACCTCGAAGTACAGGTTCTTCCGGTCGAAGCCGGTGGTGGTGAGCACCGGGTCCCGGAGCTGGAGCTTTTGGAGGATGTCCTCCCGGACCTCCGGCGTGGCGGTGGCGGTGAAGGCCCCCAGCGGCGGCCGGGTGGGGAGGGAGTCCAAAAACGCCGGGATCTTCAGGTAGCTGGGCCGGAAATCCGTGCCCCACTGGGAGACGCAGTGGGCCTCGTCCACCGCCACCAGCGAGATCTGAGCTTTTTGGGCGAAACGGAGGAAGCCGGGGCTCTCCAGCCGCTCCGGGGCCACATAGATGATCTTATATCGGCCCTGCCAGGCCCGCTCCAGAGCCAGAGCGTACTGCCGTTCCGTCAGGGAGCGGTTCAGATAGGCCGCCGGGATGCCCGCCTGCACCAGGCTCCCCACCTGGTCCTTCATCAGGGAGATCAGAGGCGAGATCACCAGCGCCACCCCGGGCAGCATGATGGACGGGAGCTGGAAGCACAGGGACTTGCCCGCGCCGGTGGGCATGATGGACAGCACGTCCTTCCCGTCCAGCAGAGCGTCCACCGCCCGCTCCTGTCCCGGCAGGAAGCCGCTGTATCCGAAATAGGACTGGAGCATCTCCGATTTATAGGACATAGCAGGACCTCCTGTCATCGAGATCGGTCGAGAGTGGGATGGATCGTATCGTTAGGGGACGGCATCAGGACCGGATCGGAGCGCAGAGACAGACGTCCCGCTCAACGATCCCTCGGGTCCGGATCTCCGTCCAGGGCGGTGAAGAGGTCGTAGAAGGGCCGCAGGAAGGAATAGCCCTCCACCAGCTTGTCGGCCAGGTCATGAGAATAGAGGATGGGCCCCAGCTTCTCCCGGTGCTCCAGGACGGGGCTCTTCCGGTCATACCAGGGCTGGAGGAGGGGAGAGGGCGCCGTGCCCTTGGGGCGCTTGTAGGTCTCGCCGCCCAGCGTGAACTCCTCCTGCCGCTCCAGCCGCCGGGCCAGCCGTTCGAAGTCCTTGGGCGCCCGGTCGATCCGGGCCCGGAGCCTTGCCATGGTCAGAGGCGTGGCGGACCAGTAGCCCAGCCCATAGGACCAGCCCTCCGGAGCCAGCTCGAACCAGAACACCGGTCGGGCGGAGAAGCGGTCCTCCCCGGGCCGCTCCAGCGAGAGCCACAGATGGTCCTTGTAGGGCCCCCGCCCGTAGAGCCGACGGGCGTCCCGGTAGATCCGCGAGACCTTCCAGCACAGGCCGGGGACGGCGTGCTCCGCCTGGAAGCGGTCATAGACCTCGTTGGCCAGCTCCTTCATGGGCTGGTAGAAGTGGGTGAGATACTCAGCCTTATGGGCCTCGAACCAGGGGCGCTCGTTGTTGAAGCGGATGCCCCACATGAAGTCCACAGTGGCGTTGGAAAAGCCTTGGAACACGGTGATATCCTCCTTCGGGGAAACGGGATCGGGAAAAGGGAGACGGCCCCCGGAGGGACCGTCTCGAAGATGCGGACGGACGATAGGGATCCAAGCCCTCCCATCAGACGTTATTGTGCCTCCGGGGGCAGGACCGGCGTATCCGGGGCCGTGGAGGCCGCCGGAGCGGGCGCCGGTGTGGCAGTCGGGGTAGGAGCGGGAGCGGCTGTCGGCGTTGGGGCCGGCGCGTGGGTGGGCGCGGCCGTGGGATCGGCCGTAGGATGCGTGGAGGGTGCCGGCGTGGCGGTGGGCTGAGCGGAGGCGCTGGCGGCGGGGGAAGGCGTGGCCGCCGTGGGGGTCTTGGTCATGAGACCGGTGGAGGTGTCGATGCCCAGCCGGCCGGCGTCCGCGGGATTGTAGAAGTATACTGCGTTCCGGGCGCTGAATTTGTCGGTGTGGATCACGGTGTCACTGACGGTCTTGCCGCTGGCGTCCACCAGACGCTGATGGACCTCCACCACCTTGCCGGTGTAGGCGGTGCGGGTGGAGTCCTTCTGAGGCTTGGAGCCCTGCGGCACGGAGCTGTTGGGCTCGTAGACCGTCTTGGGGGCGGTGGTGCCCACCACGACGGAGTAGGGCTCACCATGGATGCCGGTGGTGTTGGTGCCATAGATGGTCACGTTGCACCAGCGCTTTCCGCCGCTCTGGGTGAGAGAGGCGGCGATCTTCACCGGGTAATCCGTGTCGTTCTGGAACTTGAAGTCCAGACTGTCGCCGTAGACGGTGGCATCCATGCCGGAGGGCATATAGCCCACGTCGTACTTGTGCTTGGTGCGCTCCACGGTCTTGAGGTCCGCCTTGAGGGTGGTGTAGTAGATCGTAGAGGAGAGCTGGCATATGCCGCCGGCCCAGGTGTCCTGAGTGGTGCCGCTCACATAGGCGCCGGCCTTCCGGAAGCCGCCGGCCTGAGAGTAGGGCCCCACGGTGGCGTTGTAGGAGAAGGTCTCGCCGGGGAGGAGGATCGTGCCGTTGACCCGCTCGCAGGCCAAGCCCACGTTGTGCCAGCGGTTGGAGCCGCCGGCGGTCTTAGTGGAGGACTGGCCCAGTACGTCCTTGAAGAGGTTCGCGTTGAGCTTGGCGGTGGTGATCTCCGGCTCGGTCAGGGACAGGGACAGGGAGCAGGTCTCGCCCTCCGCGGTCTGGGCGAGAGCGGCCTTGGCGTCCGCGGGGTCGAAGCTGACGCCGGTGACGGAGGAGACCACCTGCTTGGTCTTTTTGTCCAGATAGGCGTCGGCGGGCTCGGTGTGGACCTGCTGATACATGGCGTCATAGTCCGGGTCCGGTGGGGCCTCCGTGATGACGGGCACGTCGAAGGAGGCGGCAGAGGTCTCGCCCTTGCGGAGCATCTCGTCGAACTCGCCGATCAACGTATCCTCCAGGGCGGCCACGTCGATGGCCTGACCGGTGGTGCCCTTGGTGAGCTTCAGTGTGGAGCCCTCCACGGACCAGGTGGTCTCCACCATGGGATCGGTGATGTGCGCCTCCGCCTCGGTGACGGCAGAGGGGGTCTGGGGGAAGGAGATGGCGGCATCGCCGTCCGTCCCCTGTCCGAAGAGGGCGGCCAGATAGCGGACGCCCGCCCCGATGCCCTTGGCCCCATGCCCGGCGGCATCCTTGAGCGCGGCGTCCGCGTCGGCGGAGACCTCCGCGCCAGTGACCGTGAAGGTCTGCCCGCCGCAGGTGAAGCCGGCGGAGAGCTGGGCCAGCTTGCCGGGGAGCTCCCGCTCCAGCTTCTGCGCGGCTTCGTCCTGTGTCAGTCCGCCCACATCCACGCCGCTGATGGTGGTGTTGGGGAGGAGCTTCCCGCTGGACGAGACCGCGTAGGAGAAGCCGCCGTATCCGGCGGCCGCCGCGATCAGGACCACCGCCGCGATGATGGGGGCCTTGCCGCCCTTCCGGGCATTCTTCTCCTGGCGCTTCCCGCGCTCCGAAGAGGGAGCGGTCCGTTTGCCTTGCTGTCGTTCCATGTAAGATCAACTCCAAATATGAGGTAAAAACGAAACACTTCTCTATATTATAGGAGGCTGAGAAGGAAAATGCAATTACAGAACGGTAACATCGGAGCGTCCGGATAGGATATCGCCCCACAGGGCGGGGTGATGTGTCCTCGCTTGCGCAGCCGTTGGCTACTTTTTCCCGCCGCGGGCGGGGACGGGGGATGCGCTCGCCGCGCGGGCCGCCTGCTCGGCGGGAGCCCCTTTTCTTTTTCTCACGTGAGAAAAAGAAAAGGGGGAAAGAAAAAGAACGCCAGAGGGGGCGGACCTCCCCTCTGGACACCCCCTATGCGCTCGTTCTCTACCTAATGTATAGGGGCGCCCTCTGTGGTCGTCCCTTCGTCCGGCAGTCGCGCGGAGCGCACGACAGAGAGCCTGCTGAAGGGCGTCGGGGACGCCGCCCCTACGATGGTCTGGATATACAAAGCGTCCCCGTCCGATCCAGCCTTTCGAAGTGGCGGACCGCCTCCGATGACATTAATAGAATTTTCATCCCTCCCGTCTGAAAAATATGATACAATGGTATGGACCGGGGACGGAGGCGTCTCCGGCACCGATCAATGACGAGCAGGGAGGTCCCCGATATGGCGGATCATAAGAACGATATGGACAACAACAACGAAGTGGTCTCCTGGATCATCATCGTGGCCGCGCTGGCATTCTTTTGGCCCATCGGTCTGGTGCTCCTGTTCCGCAAGCTCTCCGGGGGCGGCGGGAAGAGCATCGTCAGCCGCTCCGTGACCACCACGCGGACCACCTCCAGCCGGATCGGCACGGCGGAGCCCGGCACCCAGGGGGTCTATGAGAGCCAGACGGTCCGGGAACGGACCGTCCGCCGCCGGACGGAGGCCGGACCGGCCCCTGCGGCCCGCACGGTCCGCCGCCGCACGCCGGCGGAACCAAAGAGCCTGAGCCTCAAGCGGGGCCGGAGCATGATGATCGCCGGCGGCGTCTTCACGGGCGTCAGCGCGGTCGCTGTGCTGGGCACGGTCTTCGAGATCATCGACAGCATCCTCTACGGCTGGTTCTCCTTCCGCGACATCGGGGAGCTCTTCGTCCCGGCGGGGATGTGCGGCGTGGGGCTGGTGCTCCTGACCGTGGGTCTGCGGGAAAACCGGCGGAGCAAACGCTTCCGCAAGTATCTGGCCCTGATCGGCCGGCAGGAGTCCGTGCCGGTGGAGCGGCTGGCGCAGGCCATGCCCGTGTCCGTCCATACGGCCTGCGCCGACCTTCAGGAGATGCTGGACGAGGGGCTCTTCCCCACGGGCTTCCTGGACATGGCCCAGGGCCGCCTGATCCTCAGCGGCGAGGGCATCCGGGTGGAGGCCCCGGTCACGAAGAAGCCCGGCCCGGTCCCCGCGCAGGACGAGGACGAGCGCACGCTGGCCCGGATCCGGGCGGTGAACGACGCCATCGAGGACCCGGTCATGAGCGCCAAGATCGACCGGATCGAGGAGATCACCCGCAAGATCTTCGCCTACCAGAAGAAGGAGCCGGAGAAGGGGGGCCAGCTCCGCACCTTCCTGAACTACTATCTCCCCACCACCCTGAAGATCCTGGATTCCTACGCCCAGCTGGAGGAGCAGGGCGTGGAGGGCGAGAACATCACCACCGCCAAGGCCCGGATCGAGGGCATGATGGACAAGGTGGTGGAGGGCTTCGAGAAACAGCTCGACAAGCTCTTCGAGGACACCGCCATGGACATCACCACTGATGTGAAGGTGTTGGAGCAGATGCTGGAGAAGGACGGCCTCTCCGGCGGCCCGGGCGGTATGACGCTGGGCCTCTGAGGACGAGACGAAAATGGAGCCTGACGGGCGCCAGAGGGCGGCCTGTCAGGCTCCTGATCTATTTTGGGAGGCGCTCTATCACGCCTCGATGGCGGAGATCAGGTCCACCCGGCGCTGATGGCGGCCACCCTCGAACTCCGTGTTGAGGAAGGTCTCCACGATGCGGTCGGCCATGTTGGGGCCGATCATGCCGCCGCCGATGGCCAGCATGTTGGCGTCGTTGTGGCGGCGGGTCATCTCGGCGGAGAGGGGCTCGGAGCACAGGGCACAGCGGATGCCCTTCACCTTGTTGGCGGTGATGGAGATGCCGATGCCGGTGGTGCAGACCACGATGCCGCGCTCACAGGCGCCGGAGGCCACAGCCTCCGCGGCGGCCCTGCCGTAGACGGGGTAGTCCACGCTCTCGGTGGAATAGCAGCCGCAGTCCTGTACCTCATAGCCGTGGGACTCCAGCCAGCTCTTGATGTGCTCCTTCATGGCGAACCCGCCATGGTCGCAGCCCAGAGAGATCTTCATGTTTTTTCCTCCTCTTGATCCATGAAAAATATATCAGAACGCCCCGCCCGTCCGGACGGGACGGTCCTCACAGAGCCATCTGTGTAGGGATGTGCTTGTCGTAGACGGTCACATAGCGGAAGCCCGTGTCCCGCAGGAGGGCATAGGCCTCGGGGAGGCCCAGGCCCACCCGCTCGGGATAGTGGGCGTCGGAGCCCACGGTGATCAGCTCGCCGCCGCAGTCCCGGTAGCGCTCCAGGATGGGCCGCCAGGGCTCGATCGTCTTGCCGCAGTAGGTGTTCAGCTCGATGCCCCGGCCGGTCTCCACCACCCGGCGGAGGACCGTGTCGATGGCGTCCTGATACCGGTCCAGCCGGATCTCCGGGGGCATATAGCGCAGGGGGTAGATGATGTGCCCCAGGATGTCGTAGGTCTCCGGGAGCTCCACCAGACGGAGCATGGAGGCGAAGTAGTCGTCCAGCGCCGCGTAGCAGGTCTCGGGACGGTCATAGGACAGGAAATAGAAGTCCTCGCCGCCCTGCTCAGGGCTCATGTTGTGGAGGGAGCCGATCACGAAGTCCAGCTCCGGCTGGGAGAGCATCCTCCGGGCATAGTCCGGGTCGAAGGGGGCGCTGCCGTACTCGATGCCGAACCGGAGGACCAGCTTGTCCCGGAAGGCCGGGAGAGCGGCGCGGAACTGCTCCAGAGCGGGGCCCCAGTCATAGTCCGGGGCGATGCCGCCGTGCTCCATGATCCGGTCGTAGTGGTCGGTGACGCAGAGCTGGGACAGGCCCGCCGCGACGGCGGCCTCCGCCATCGCGGACAGAGGCGCGTTGCCGTCCGGGGAGAGGAGGGTGTGGGTGTGGTAGTCGATATAGTACATAGGACACGCTCCTTTTCTGTCAGAAGGGCCAGGAGGGGAACCACTGGAGGGACCAGGTGGTGTACCAGCGGGGGACCATCAGGCCGATGAGGACGGGATAGAAGGCGGCATACAGCACCACGGCCCCCGCCGTCATGGCGCAGACGCCCCGCCGCATCCAGGGCAGGCCCATCTCCAGGAGCTGATCGCACACATAGGCCAGGGCGATGCACAGGAAGAGGATGGAGGGGAAGTAGTGGTACTCGAAGGTGGTCCGCCCGATCAGGAGCCAGGGCCCGAACTGGGAGAGATAGCCCACCAGCAGGAACAGGGCCCGCCCGTCAGCCCTGGGGACGGTCCGGGAGAGGAAGAGGCCGAGGGCCAGATAGAGGCCCAGGCCCAGCACCAGCAGGGCCCCGTTCCGGGCCAGGACCGCCGGCTCCAGCGCCGGGTCGAAGATCTGGTCCACCTCCACCAGCGCGGCGGCCATGGCCCCGGCGGAGAGGAGGAAGAACAGGAACTTGGACCGGGGACGCCGGAAGGCCTGGGCGGCACAGCTCAGCAGGGCCAGCAGTCCGCCCCAGCACACCACGGGGTCAGAGAAGGCGGCGAAGGCCGACTTGGAGCCGGGCACCGAGGTGCTGTCCAGATAGTACAGGATGGGCCGGGCGTCCGTCACCCACTGGAACCAGCGGGAGGAGTAGGGGTGGCTGTCGTGGACGCCCTCGTGGTAGGAGAGCATATACTGCTGGTTCCGCCACATCTCCGCGATGGTGTTGGAGAGGGAGCCGTCCCCGGCCGCGGCGGCGTAAGGCCAGTAGGACAGGGTGTAGATGCAGGCGGGCATCACCACGAAGCACAGCACCGAGAAGGCCAGCGTGGCCGCCAGCCAGGGGCCCAGGGCCGTCCGGGCGCCGTCCTTGTCCCGGGGCCAGTCCCGGAGCTTCTGGTACAGGCCGATGAAGTAGAGGGCCGCCAGGCCCAGTCCGCCGTAGATCACGGTCCATTTGCTGGCCGCGCCGATGCCCCAGAACAGGCCGGACAGGAACAGCCAGGGCGCGCCCTTCCGGAAGGGCGTCCCGGCGGGAAGGACCAGATACCGGTACAGGAAGTAGTACATGGCCAGGATGAAGAACACCGCATAGGTGTCGATGGTGGCGATCCGGGTCTGGGTCAGGTGCATGAAGTCGAAGGCGAAGAGGGTGGTGCCGCAGACCGCCGCGGCGGTCCGGCCGAACAGGTTTTTCAGGAACACATAGAGCAGGGGCAGGGAGATCACGCCGAACAGGGTCCCCATGAAGCGCCAGCCGAAGGGCACCATGCCGAAGAGACGGATGCCGATCCCCAGGATCAGCTTGCCCAGCGGCGGGTGGGAGATCTCATAGGGATACACGTCCCGGATGTGCTCATAGGCCGTCCGGGCGTGGTAGATCTCATCGAAATAGGTGGAGTTGGTCCAGTCGGGCCGGTCCGGCACGGTGTCGGACTCGTCGAAGAGGGCGGCAGCAGTGCCGGGATCGTCCGGGACGACCTGGACCCCGTCCGCGTCGTACAGGGCCAGCTCTCCCAGCTCGAAGGGGTCCTTGGCGGTCTTGGACGTGATCCGGAGATACCGGACCTCCACCGGGTTCTCCGGCTGGATCTCCAGCCACTTGAACAGGTCGGCGTAGTGCTGGGGCATGGCATAGCTGGGGTCGTAGCCCTCCGCGTCGGCCCAGTAGCAGATCGTGTTCCCGGACTCGTCCTCCCGGGTCCAGAGGGTGGACCAGCGCTGGCCGTCGGGGGAGACCTCCACGTTATAGTCCCCGGTGCCCAGACCGGTGTAGTACATGAGGCGGCCGATCACCACGGGCTGGGAGAAGGAGGCCTCCACCGTGTCGCCGGTGCCGGAGAAGCTCTGGAAGGACTGGGGGTCCGTGAAGGAGCCCAGCCGGAAAAAGGCGGTGAAGGCATACAGCGCCGTCACCAGCAGGACGGGCAGGACATCTGACCGCTCCATAGGGAAGCACTTCCCGGCGAAGGACAGGGGAGGAGACGGCGGGAGGGAGCCTGTGCCTTCGCGCCCCCGGAGGATGCTCTCATGGACGGAGGCGGGGGACCGGAGGGCCCGCCAGTAGGAGAAGAAGAACACGAGGAGCGCCGTGAGCAGCGCCACTGGGAAGAGCAGCGTGGGCCGGACGGTCTGGAACAAGAGATCCATAGGATACCTCCTGAGAACAAAAAATAGAGGGTGGACGGGATGTCCACCCTCTATTTTATTTCTTCTTCTTCATTTTGTCAAAGAATCCTTTGAGACCTTCCTCCTCGCCCTCGGCGGGGAGCTCGCCCATGGCGCGTCCGAAGGCCCGCAGGGCCTCCTTCTGCTCCCGGTCCAGGCCCCGGGGCACATCTACCGACACGGTGACATATTGGTCGCCCCGTCCCCGTCCGCTGACGGAGGGGATGCCCTTGCCCTTCAGGCGGAAGGTGGCGCCGGGCTGGGTGCCCTCGGGGAGGGTCCACTTGACGTTGCCGTCGATCGTGGGGATCTCCAGCTCCGCGCCCAGCGTGGCCTGGAGGAAGGAGACCTTCTGCTCCAGATAGACGTTCATGCCGTCCCGCTTGAAGCGGGCATGGGGCCGCACGGAGACGCTGATGATCAGGTCGCCGGCGGGGCCGCCGTTCTTGCCCGCGCCGCCCTGGCCGCGCAGGGAGATGGCCTGCCCGTTGTCGATGCCGGCGGGGATCTTGGCGGTGATCTTCCGGGTCTTGCGCACCGCGCCCTCGCCGTGGCAGGTGGAGCAGGGGCTGTGGATGATCTTGCCGGTGCCGTGGCACTTGGGGCAGGAGGTGGTGGTGGCGAAGGAGAAGGCGCCGCCGCCCCGCTGGATGCGGATCGTGCCGGAGCCGTGGCAGTCGGGGCAGATCTCGGCGGTGGTGCCGGGGGCACAGCCGGTGCCCTTGCAGTCGTCGCACGCTTCGCTCCGGGTCAGCTCGATCTGCTTCTCACAGCCGAAGGCGGCCTCCTCGAAGGAGATGGTGATGGCGGCCCGCAGGGTGTCGCCCTTCATGGGGCCGGCCCGGCGGCTCCCGCCGCCGCCCCCGAAGCCGCTGAAGCCGCCTCCAAAGAAGGAGCCGAAGATGTCGCCCAGGTCGATATCGCCGAAGTCGGCGCCGCTGAAGCCGCCGTATCCGCCGCCCGGGTTATAGTTGGGGTCCACGCCCGCATGGCCGAACTGGTCGTACCGGGCCCGCTTCTCCTTGTCGGAGAGGACCTCGTAGGCCTCGTTGACCTCCTTGAACTTGGCCTCGGCCTCCTTGTCGCCGGGGTTCAGGTCGGGGTGGTATTTCTTGGCCAGCTTGCGGTAGGCCTTTTTCAACTCATCGTCCGAGGCGCCCTTGCTGACGCCCAGGACCTCATAATAATCTCGTTTTTGTTCCGGCATTGGTGGTCACCTCTTTACATGGGAAACGGCGGGGCAAGAAGCCCCGCCCCGCCGTCTCGTTTCAGATCACTGCTTGTTGTCGTCGTCCACGACCGTGTAGTCGGCGTCCACCACGTTGGGGTCGGAGCCCGCGCCGGACGCGCCGCCGGCCTGCTGACCGCCGAAGCCCGCGCCGCCCATGTCGGGGCCGGCCTGCGCGCCGCCCTGAGGAGCGGACTGGGCGTACATCTTCTCGGCCACGGGGTAGAAGGCCTTGCTGGCCTCCTCGGTGGCGGCCTTGATGGCCTCCACGTCATTGCCCTTCAGCGCTTCCTTCAGCTTGCTGACGGCGGCCTCGACAGCGGCCTTGTCGTTGGCGTCGATCTTGTCCTTCATCTCGTCCAGGGCCTTCTCGGTCTGGTAGACCACCTGATCGCCCTGATTGCGGACGTCCACCTCTTCCTTGCGCTTGGCGTCCTCGGCGGCGAACTGCTCGGCCTCCTTGACGGCCTTGTCGATGTCCTCCTTGGACATATTGGTGGAGGAGGTGATGGTGATGTGCTGCTCCTTGCCGGTGCCCAGGTCCTTGGCGGAGACGTTCACGATGCCGTTGGCGTCGATATCGAAGGTGACCTCGATCTGAGGCACGCCGCGGCGGGCCGGAGCGATGCCGTCCAGGTTGAAGCGGCCCAGAGTCTTGTTGTACTGCGCCATCTCACGCTCGCCCTGCAGGACGTGGATCTCCACAGAGGTCTGGTTGTCGGCGGCGGTGGTGAAGACCTGGCTCTTCTTCACGGGGATGGTGGTGTTGCGGTCGATCAGCTTGGTCATGACGCCGCCCATGGTCTCCAGACCCAGAGACAGGGGGGTCACGTCCAGCAGGAGCAGGCCCTTCACGTCGCCGGTGAACACGCCGCCCTGGAGGGCCGCGCCCATGGCCACGCACTCATCGGGGTTGATGCCCTTGAAGCCTTCCTTGCCGGTGAGCTTCTTGACCATGTCTTGCACGGCGGGGATACGGCTGGAGCCGCCCACCATCAGGACCTTGTGGATGTCGTTGCCGGAGAGGCCGGCATCGCTCATGGCCTGCTTCACGGGGCCGCTGGTGGCCTCCACCAGATGGGCGGTCAGCTGGTCGAACTTGGCCCGGGTCAGGGTCAGGTCCAGATGCTTGGGGCCGGTGGCGTCGGCGGTGATATAGGGCAGGTTGATGTTGGTGGAGGTCACGCCGGACAGCTCGATCTTGGCCTTCTCAGCGGCCTCCTTCAGGCGCTGCATGGCGACCTTGTCGCCGGACAGGTCGATGCCGGAGTCCTTCTTGAACTCGGCGGCCATCCAGTCCATGACGCACTTGTCGAAGTCGTCACCGCCCAGACGGTTGTTGCCGGCGGTGGCCAGCACCTCGATGACGCCGTCGTCGATGTCCAGGATGGACACATCGAAGGTGCCGCCGCCCAGATCGTAGACCATGACCTTCTGGGACTCTTCCTTATCCACACCGTAGGCTAGAGCGGCGGCGGTGGGCTCGTTGATGATACGCTTCACGTCCAGACCGGCGATCTTGCCGGCATCCTTGGTGGCCTGACGCTGAGCATCGGTGAAGTAGGCGGGGACGGTGATGACGGCCTCGGACACGCTCTCGCCCAGATAGGCCTCGGCGTCCGCCTTCAGCTTCTGGAGGATCATGGCGCTGATCTCCTGGGGAGTGTAGGACTTGCCGTCCACGGTGACCTTGTGGTCGGTGCCCATCTCACGCTTGATGGAGCTGATGGTCCGGTCGGGGTTGGTGATGGCCTGACGCTTGGCCACCTGGCCCACCATGCGCTCGCCGTCCTTGGAGAAGGCCACGACAGAGGGGGTGGTGCGGTTGCCTTCCGCGTTGGGGATGACGACGGCTTCGCCGCCCTCCATGACCGCCACACAAGAGTTCGTCGTACCGAGGTCGATACCAATGATCTTAGACATATGAATTCCTCCAATTATATCGAAACGATGTTTGTTTCAACGGATTCAGTTCGCCACTTTGACCATGGCGAAGCGGATGACCTTGTCACCGGACTGGAAGCCGGTCTGGAACACCTCTACCACGGTGTTCTCGCCCACGCTGTCGTCCTCCACGTGCATCACGGCGTTGTGGAGGTTGGGGTCGAAGGTCTGTCCCAGCGCGGGGATCTCCTCCACGCCCAGCTTGGACAGGATGTCCTTCAGGCCGGTCATGGTCATCTCCACGCCTTTTTTGTAAGCCGCGTCGGCGGTCTCCTGCTTGAGGGCCCGCTCCAGATTGTCATAGACAGGGAGGAAGGCCAACACTGCGTCGGACTTGGCGCTGGTGTAGGCGTCGGCCTTCTCCTTCTGGGTGCGCCGGCGGTAGTTGTCGTACTCGGCGGCCAGACGGAGGTACTGGTCCTCCTTTTGGGCCAGAGAGTCCTTCAGAGCCTCCAGCTCCGTCAGCAGGGGATCGGGGCCGTCGGACTCGGGGGCGGCGGTGTCCTCCACCGCGGGCTCCTGGGCCTCGGCCGCAGTCTCAGCCGCCTGCTGGGCGGCCTGTTCGTTCTCTTTCATGCTCAAGAGGATCCCTCCTAATGTTCTTCATTCGTTGTAGGGGAGGCGGGGAGCCCGCCGTTCCGGCCGAACATCCGGTCCAGCCCGGCCGCGAAATAGGACAGGCGGGCGGTGAGCTTGGCGTAGTCCATCCGGGTGGGACCGACCACACCGATGACGCCCCGCATCCCGTCGCCGATGTCATAGCTGGCCATGACGACGCTGCTGTCCTTCAGGGCGGCGTCCACGTTCTCCGGCCCGATGAGGATCCGCATCCGGTGATCGTCCTTGGGGACGGGCATCCGGGCGGCCTCCTGTTCCTCGGAGAGGTAGCTCATCAGAGGCTGGGCCCGCTCCAGGTCCTGATACTCCGGCAGCTCCAGCAGGTGGGACAGGCCGGCGGTGTGGACTCTGCGGTGCTCCAGGCTCTCCAGCACCTCCATGGCGAAGGACACCACCAGGCTGATCAGCCCGTAGGCCTCGCCGGCGGCGTGCTGGGCCACCCGCATGAGCTCCGGCGTGATCTCATCCAGCGCCAGATCGGTGAAGGTGGTGTTGAGCAGAGTGTTGAGCATCTGGAGCTGTGCCTGAGTCAGATCGGTGGGGAGCTGCACCAGCTTGTTTCGGACGAGGTTGTTGTCCGTCATGACCACGATGATGAAGGCGTTGCGCTCCACCATCAGCAGATCGAACCGCCGGATCGTCACCCGCTCCATGCCGGAGGACAGGGCGAAGGCCGGATAATTGGTGAGCTGGGAGATGACCCGGCCCGCCTCCGCCACCACCCGGTCCAGCTCCCGCATCTTGAGCTGGAGGGCGCGGTTGATGCGCTCGGTCTCCTGGATGGAGAGCTTGTGCTCTTCCATCAGCTCATTGACGTAGAAGCGGTAGCCCTGGGGGGACGGGATGCGTCCCGCGGAGGTGTGGGGCTTCTCCAGGAGCCCCATGGACTCCAGATCGGCCATCTCGTTGCGGATGGTGGCCGAGGACACCGAGCGGTCCAGAGAGTTGGCCACGGCCTTGGAGCCCACCGGCTCCGCCGTAGAGATATAGCTCTCGATGATGGCACGGAGGATCTTCTTTTTGCGCTCGGTCAGATCCACACGCGTCACTTCCTTCATTGAACGGTTTAGCACTCATCATCTCTGAGTGCTAAAGATAATGTACCACCCTTCCCCGCGAATGTCAATAGGGGGGATGTAAATTAAATGTGAACGAAAAAGCACGAAAATATGGACAGCAAACTGCCCGCCGCAGAGCGTCTCGGCGTCTCTGCGGCGGGCAGTCGGGAGAGGGGTGTGCTAAAAAAGACAGGGCCTGATCGGTCAGGCCTCATCCGATGGTCCGGTTTTTCACCCAGGAGTGAGGCTTGTCTCCGGAGTGGGCGGCCCTGGAGCTCGGAATTGACCACGAGAAGCACGACTTGGATCTTGGACGGGAAGCACCAGGCGACCAATGCCACGACCAAAGGCAGGATGAGCGTCATGTATCACGCCCCCTCTCTTTTGTCTGATATGGTCAGTTTATCTCGAAATGAGATAAAAGTAGATATCTCGATCCGAGATTTTTCATGATAAGGTGGAAGGAGGTGATCTTCGTGCGGCTGCGCGATCTGCGGGAGGATGGAGATCATACCCAGCGCTGCATCGCAGAGCATCTGAACATCCGCCAGAATACCTATTCGCAATATGAGACGGGACAGCGGCAGCTTCCGGTGGACATCCTGATCCGGCTGGCGGCGTTCTATCGGACCTCCACAGACTACCTGCTGGAGCTGACCGACGTACGGACGCCATATCCTCCGGGGAGCCGTGCCCCATCCGGAGAAAAATGAAACAGCGCCTCCCGCTCCCGTGATGATACACGGAGCGGGAGGCGCTGCCGATCGGGGTCAGAAGATCAGCTCGTCCCCGGTGCGGAGGGGGAAGAAGCGTCCGGGGACGGCCTGCTGGAGGAGGGCCAGGGCAGGGAGCCCGGTGCAGTGGCCGGTGTAGATCCGCTCCACCCCCAGCTCCTCGGTGAGGCGATGAGCCAGAGCGGTGACGGCCTCCGGCGGGACGCCCAGAGAGCCCATGCCGTGCTTCCCCACCAGATGGAACCCGCCCACGAGAGCATGGACCCGCCGTCCGGGGAAGCGCCGGAGCAGATCGGCCACGATCCAGTCCGGCCCCGCGTGACAGCAGGAATTCATGACCACCAGACCCCGCTCCGTCTCAGCGGCCAGGGACTGCTCGTGGTCGACGGCGTCGGGGACCAGATGGAGACCGGGGGCCAGCAGGCGGGGGCCGTCTGCCAGATCGAAGCGGCGGGCCCAGGTCTGGAAGAGGTCCGGGTCCACTCCGGCAGGACGCTTGGCGGCGTCGGCGGTGTCCCTCCGGTACTCGTCCCGGGCGCCGGGACGGGCCAGCACCGGTGCGTGGCCGTTCCGGGCGAAGAAGGCGGGGAGGCCTCCGGCGTGGTCGTCATGGCCATGGGAAAGGGCGGCCCGCTCCACCAGCGCCAGATCGAGGTCCATCCGGTCGGCATTTTGGACCAGGAGCCCGGAGGTCCCGGCGTCCAGCAGATAGCGGTGCCCCTCATAGTCCAGATGGAGGGACAGGCCGTGCTCGGGGGCCAGATGGCTGAGGCTGAAGTTCTCGATGAGGACGCGGACGCGGAGCATAGGCTCCCCCTTTCCAGATGGGGCCGGAGCCTCACGCGCCGGCCCGGGTGATGTCGTGGATCCAGGCTCCGGAGCGGAAGCGCAGGATGCCCAGGGTAGACTTGACGAACTGCTCGATCGTCACGGCGATGTAGACCCAGGTCACGTCCAGCCGGAGGACCAGAGCGAAGAAAGCGGCCAGCGGGATGGAGACCAGCCACATGGCGGACACGTCGATGATGGCGGCCATCCGGATGTCGCCGCCGCCCCGGAGGACGCCCACGGTGTTGGTGGTGTCGAACGAGCGGAACGGCATCAGACAGCCCGCAAAGGTGAGGATCAGAGTGGCGATGGAGGCGGAGGCTTCCGTCAAATGGAAGAGGGGATAGACCACCGCCGGGAGCCAGGTGTGGGCGGAGAGCACCAGCAGGACGCCGATCACACCGCCGCAGAGGAAGGACAGGGTGTCCAGAGCGGCGGCCACGCCGAAGACGGAGGATTTCCGCCCCGCGCCGATCTCCCGCCCGATGATGATGGCGGAGGTGTTGGCGATGGCCATCACAGCCACGATGCAGATATCCTCGATGTTGCCGGCGATGGCGCGGGCGGCCAGGATGTGGGTGCTGTCCGCCATATGGCCCAGGATCACCTTATACATGGAGGTGCCCAGGCCCCACATGGCCTCATTGATGACCACAGGGGTGGCGTAGCGGAAGAAGCGGGCGGCCATCTCCCGGTCCGGCTGGAACAGGAGGGCGGGCTTCAGCCGAAAACGCTTGTGGAAGGCCGCATGGGTCACCATGATGACGAATTCCAGGATCCGGGCGGTGAGCGTAGCGGCGGCGGCGCCCTGGACGCCCAGCGCGGGAGCGCCCAGATGGCCGAAGATCAGCACCCAGTTGAGAAAGGTGTTGGTACACATGGAGGCGGCGTAGATGCCCAGCCCCAGCTTTGGGTCCTCCATGCTCCGGTAGGCTCCGGTATAGACGCCGGTGAGGCTGTTGAAGAGATAGGAGGGCCCCACGATCCGGGCATATCCAGCGGCCAGAGGGATCAGCTCCTGATTGTCGGTCAGCAGTCCGATGATCGGATAGGGGAAAAAGAAGAGGGCGGCGGCGAAGAGGGCGGACAGCCCTCCGGCCAGCAGGAAGCCGATGCCCATGACCCGGTTGATGGAGTCGGTGTCGCCCCGGCCCCAGTACTGGCTGATCAGTACGGAGGAGCCGCTCTGGAGACCGAAGATCACCAGCTGGATGATGAACACAAGGATGTTGGCCTGAGACACGGCGGCCAGCGGAGCTTCTCCCAGACTGCCCACCATGAAGGTGTCGATCATGCCAAGGGAAGTGGTGATCAGGTTCTGGAACAGGATGGGGAGGGCCAGAAAGAGCAGATGCTGATAAAAATCCCGCCCCCGTTTCATATAAGAGAACATACACACATCACCGGCGGCAAAGCGGAGCCGCCGGTCCTTTTTCCTTACTTTTATGATAGGTGGGAGATGGACTCCCTGAGATCAGGCCCCCACCCGGTCGTTCCGGATGGCGGCCAGGGCATCGGCCAGAGCGTCCACCTCCTCCTTGGTGGAGCCGGGGCCGAAGGACACCCGCAGGACCCCCATGAGGGTCCGCTTGGGCAGGCCCAGGGCGGCGAACACATGGCTGGGCTTGCCCTTGTGGCAGGCGGAGCCGGAGGACACGCAGATGCCCTGGTCGCTGAGGGCCCGGACCAGCATCTCGCTGGGATAGCCGGGGAGGGAGACGGCGCAGATGTGGGGGGCATCCCCGGCGCTGACCACCTCCAGGCCGTCCACCTTGGAGCGGAGCTGGTCCAGCGCGTAGGCCTTCAGCTCCGCCATATGGGCCCGGTACTCGTCCCCGTGGTCCAGCCAGAGCTGGCAGGCGGCGGCCAGAGCCGCGATCTGATGGGTGGCCTCCGTGCCGGAGCGGAGCCCTTTCTCCTGCCCTCCGCCCCGGATGAGGGGCGGGAGCTTGAGCCCCTTCCGGATGTACTGGACGCCGATGCCCTTGGGGGCCCGGATCTTGTGGCCGCTGATGGTCAGCAGGTCCACGCCCAGCTCATCCACGGTGAAGGGGACCTTCAGGAAGCCCTGTACCGCGTCGGTGTGGAAGAGGATCTCCGGGGAGAAGGCCTTCGCGATCCGGACGCACTCGGCTACGGGCTGGATGGTGCCAAGCTCATTGTTCACCAGCATCATGGACACCAGCACCGTATCGTCCCGGAGAGCGGCCCGCAGGTCGTCCGGGGAGACATGGCCGCTCTTGTCCGGCTTGAGGCGGGTGATGGAATAGCCCTTGCCCTCCAGCGCCTTCAGCGGCTCCAAAACAGCGGAGTGCTCGATGGCGGTGGTGATGATGTGCTTCCCCCGGCGGCGGCCCAGCTCCACGGCGGCCTGGATGGCCCAGTTGTCGCCCTCGGTGCCGCAGGAGAGGAAGGTCACCTCCTCCGGCGAACAACCAAGAGCTTGGGCGAGCACGGCCCGGCGGGCCTCCAGCCGCTTGGCGGCCTCCTGACCGAAGGCACAGCGGGCGGAGGGGTTGCCGAAGCCGGCGGTCATCTCCTCCAGCGCGGCCTGAGCGGCCTCCGGGCAGACGGCGGTAGTAGCGGCGTGATCCAGATAGGCGAACATAGACGGTCGATCTCCCTTTGATCCTCTTCAGCGTTCAGGATCCAAAATAGTCGTGCGCGATGGTGTCCCGTCCGGTCCTCACAGGACCAGGGAGGGGGCGGTGTAGACGCGGGCCTTGAGCTCGCTGTTGAGCATATACAGGCCCTTGGCGTCGGTGCCGAAGAGCTCCATCTTGGTGATGAGGTCGCTGGCGTTCTTCTCCTCCTCGCCCTGCTCCTTGACGAACCAGTCCAGCAGCTGCATGGTGCGGAAGTCCTTGACCGCGTAGGCGGCGCCGTAGATCTCATCGATGAGGGAGGTGACGTACTTCTCGTGCTCCAGGGCCTTCTTGAGGGGAGCCATGTTGTCGCCGCGGGTCCACTCGGGGGCGTCGATGGCGGTGAGGGTGACGGCCTCGCCGTTGTTCTGGAGGTACTGATAGAACAGCATGGCGTGGTCCCGCTCCTCCTGAGCCTGCACCTTATACCAGTTCTCGAAGCCGTCCAGACCGGCGGAGGCGTAGTAGTTGGCGAAGTCCAGATAGAGGTAGGCGGAGTAGAACTCCTTGTTGATCTGGGTGTTGATGAGCTTGGCGACGTTCTCGTTCATGACGGCGCTTCCTTTCTTTGTCATCCTATCGTTATTTGGATATCCCATTCGGGAGCATGCGTGAGGGGGAGGGGCAGAGGGGCGGTCAGCCCTTGTCGTGCATGGACAGGTCCTCAGGTCCGAAGGACAGGGGGAGGAGCTCCTCCAGCGTGGTCTCGATGAAGTCGTCCTCAGTGCGGGCGATGTAGATCTTCATGCCGGGCAGGGCGAATTCCCGCAGGACCTGCCGGCAGATGCCGCAGGGGTAGGCGTAGCCCCGGTCCTCCACGGGGCAGTCCTTGGGAAAGCCGGCCACAGCCAGAGCGGCAAAGCGCGTCTCCCCGTCAAAGACGGCGCGGAAGGCGGCGGTGCGCTCAGCACAGTTGGTAGCGCCGTAGGAGGCGTTCTCGATGTTGCAGCCCTGATAGACCTTGCCGGACTCCGTGAGGAGGGCGGCGCCCACCCGGAAGTGGGAGTAGGGCACATAGCTGTGCTCCTGGGCCTCCAGTGCCAGGCGGACCAGTTCCTTTTTATCCATGGAAGAAAGCTCCTTTCGGTCGATATCGAAGCCCGCCTCTGATGGGACAGAAGAGGGACACCTATTATATCACGGACGAAACAGCGCCGCAAGCCCCGATGGGGGCGCATATGGAGCAGGATACCGGACTCCCGGTCCGAGCGAAGATCCGCGTGAGCGGGCCGGATCGTTGAGACCGGCACGGGGCCGTCACGTTCGGCGAGGATGCCCGGACGGCGCCTCATCTGCACAGAGCCAAACATGCCAGCACCAGCAGATGGACGGGATAGAAGGCGTAGCAGACGTACTGGACGGCGGGACCATGAGGTCCCTGCCGGCCCTGATAGCACCAGATGGGCAGGAGGGCCAGCACCGCTGTGGCCTGCTGGGGGAACTCGAAGGAGAGGCCGCCGAGGGCCACAGGCACGGTCATGCCGCCCAACAGCCAGCCGTTCACCACGATCAGCCCCAGGAGCTGTCCCAGACGGCAGGGCCGGCTCCGCCCCCGGAAGAACCAGAAGATCAGCACGGTCAGGATGCCGGGGCCAAAATAGTCGCACATGGTCAGAGATCCGACCTCATAGCCGACGAAGGCGACGGCACAGCCGGACAGCCCCGTGAGCCATGGCCTGCCCAGGGACTGGATCCGCCGGATGGCGCAGATGGACAGAAGAGCCAGCAGGAAGGTCCAAAGCACGTTCTGATGGAAGGGCCAGAAGGGGACGCCGGAGCTCATCAGGTCGAAGGGGACCTCGGAGATCAGAGCGAAGATCAGGAGCCGCCGCAGATACCGCCTCATGCTGTGGGTATGGACAGCGCCCTCGGCGGCCAGGAAGGCGAAGATCGGGAAGGCCAGCCGCCCGATCCAGTCCAGCACGCCGTACTGGGGCAGGACAGTGGCCCAGAGGTGGTCGCAGAGCATGGCGCCCATGGCCAAGAGATGGAGCCCGAAGGAGCTGATCCCTCCGGCGGGGACGTCCTCCGACCGGACCGGGAGCGTGTCGTGTCTCATAGGCGTCATAGCAGGAACTCCACCTTGACTACCTTCCCCAGCACCTTGATCTTGGTCCGCCGCAGGTCGTAGATCTGGGGCTGGAAGCTGGGGTCGGTGGACTGGGGCATGAGGGTGACGGTGGACTCGGTGGCGTAGAAGCGCTTGACGGTGGCGTCCTCGTCGCCTACCATGACCACGGCCACCTCGCCGTTCTCCACCTCGTCCTGACGGCGGACCACGATCAGATAGCCGTCGTTGATGCCGATGGCGTTCATGCTGTTTCCGGAGACCCGCAGGGCGAAGTACTCCGCCCCGCCGTTCAGGTCTGTGAAGGTGTAGCCTTCGATGTTCTGCTCCGCGTAGATCGGGAGCCCGGCGGAGATCCGACCCAGGATCGGGATCCGCTGGGTGGGCTGATAAGGGACCGCTCCGGCGGGGAGCGGCGGGTCCTCCAGCCCCAGCAGATAGGCGGGCGTGGTATCCAGCGCGGCGGCCAGCTTCTCCAGTGTGGAGGATCTCAGGTCCACCAGCCCGGTCTCGTACTTATGGATAGCGGCCTTCTTGAGGCCGAGCTTGGCCCCCAGCTCCTCCTGGGTCATCCCGGCGGCCCTGCGGAGCGACTTGATGCGCTGTCCGATGGTCATACGATCACCTCATCATCTGAAAGTATCTCAAATATAACACTGGCCAAGAGAAAAAGCAAGAAAAATATCTTGACAGGATACTTCTGAGCTGATATAGTACGGAGTATCCTGATAAGATACTAACGAGCGGGAAAGACGGCTCCGGATGGAGCTGCTGTACCTGAAAAGTATCTTGATAAGATACTTGGAAGAGAGAGGTGGAACGATGGCGACCCTATTGGAGCTGTCCCAGCGGTATTTGGAAGAGGCGGTGCGGCTGAAAGCCTGCCTGCGGGCCCTGACGGCAGAGGCGGAGCAGGAACGGGACCCGCACCGGCGCAGACGGATCGAACACGACAGGAGACTGGTGGACCAGATGCTCCGGGAGGCACGGGAGGTGGCGGGTGTCACGCGGCACTACTATGATGAAGGCTACTGGCGGGACAAACGCTATACCCTCTGACCTCCTGGTCCAAGAGCACCGGGAGACGATCCAGAAGCTGAAGGAGAAGGAGGCGGCGCTGGAGGCCCGTTTGGAGCGGGATCCGGGGAGCTTCCAACTCCAGTACGACCTGGAGCTGGTGAAAGAGATGCTCCGGGACACCCAGGCCGCCGTCCGGCAGATGCGGCCCAGAAACCACCGGAGGCATCGAAGGACCCGGTGGATCAGTCTGGACGGCCAGAGCTGGCAGTGGATGGAGAAGATGAGCTGGGACCGGCTGGAGTCCTTCGAGCATGACCGCCGGGTCCAGCGGGAGTGGATGAAGGCCGTCCTGGACGACGGGACCACCCAGATGACCATCCGTCAGCGGCAGGTGTTCGAGCTGGTCTACAAGCGGGGCTTCTCCCAGAAGGCCGTGGCGGACCTTCTGGCGGTGGACGCCTCCACGGTCCACAAGACCCTGTTCCGGGCCGTGGAGAAATTGAAACGCTACGCCGAGGGCCGGGAGCTGGTGCGGACCTGCACCCGGCCGGACGGGTCCATGGATCTGCGCCGGGTGGTGGCCGAGACCGCCCTGCTGACGGACCGCCAGCGGCAGGTCCTCCAGCTGGCCCTGGAGGGGAAGAACAGCCAGCAGACGGCGGACCGGCTGGGCGTCTGCCGGTCCACGGCCCACCTGACCCTCAAGCGGGGGGAGCGGCGGCTGAAAACGCTGACCAAGTACCTGAGCGGGCCGGAGATCCGGGCCATCCGGGACCGGAGGATCCGCCGGGAGGCCCTGGACTGGCGGGTGAGCTGCAAGGAGCTGGCGGACAAGTACAAGGTGAGCCTCAGCGTCATCTACCACCTGACCGCCGGGAGCCGCCGCTGGGACGGCATGACCGCCCTCCAGCGGGAGGTGTGGGTCAGACGGCAGGAGGGGCAGAGGCCGAAGGACATCGCCCGGGATCTGGGCATGGACGTGCGGAACGTCTATCAGGCCCAGATGAGGGCGAAACGGGCCGCCGGGCGCCAGACGGAGATGGGGACCGCGGAGGGAGAGGGGAGTGGGAAGAAACGCGCGGGGGATACATAGGATGATCGTTGGGCAGACATGGCCCAAATGACTGACAACCAAGGAGGCTTTACAGTGGAAGGACGTAAAAAATGGTATCGTGTGGCGCCAAACGTGGGTGTGAACGTGAGGAATGGGCCTGGAACGGCCTATGACAAGGCGTTCTCCTTGTCGTATGGGACGGCGGTGGAGATCGGCGAGACGAAGGATGGATGGGGGCGATGCTCCGACGGATGGGTGTGTATGGACTATCTGGAGCCGGTGTCGGAGACGGAGCCCCGGCAGACGGACACGGGCCTCGTCATCCAGCGGAGCCTCATCCCGGCGGGGCGGAAGAACCGGCCGGGCGGGACCAATGGGGACCGGTACATCACGATCCACGAGACGGGGAACTTCGCCCGGGGCGCGGACGCGGCGGCCCACGCCGCCTACCTGAAGAGCGACGCCGCCATCAAGGCCCGGATGAGCTGGCACTACACCGTGGACGACCACGCCGTCGTCCAGCACATCCCGGACGGGGAGAAGGCGTGGCACGCCGGGGACGGGGCCAACGGTCCGGGCAACAGCCAGAGCATCGGCATCGAGATCTGCGTGGACGCCGGCGGAGACTTCGCTCAGGCGAAGCGGAACGCCGCCGCTCTGGTGCGCCTGCTCCGGAAGGAGCACGGGATCGGCCTCGGGAACGTGGTCCAGCACTTCCACTGGAACGGGAAGGACTGCCCCCACACCATCCGGCACACCGCCGGGGGCTGGGCGGACTTCCTGGCCCTGTGCGGGAGCGCCGCCGCCCAGCCGGAGCAGAGCGGCCTCCCGGCGGCGGTGGACGTGCTGGTCCGGGCGGGCGTCGTCACCAGCCCGGATTACTGGAAGCGGGGCTCCGGCTGGAGCGACGCCAATGTGGCCGCCCTCATCCGGGCCATGGCGGCTTATATAGAGAAAAAGAGATGATGGGCGGGGCGGCATGGTCCGGGAGACGGGCGTGCCGCCCTTTTTGTATGGCTCCGGACCGTCCACGCTTGCCAAGGGCGGTCTGATATGATACACTGTGGAAGCTTATCGAGTGGGAGAGGAGCGGTGCGTCATGCTGACCGAGGGAGATCTGCGCTATCTGGAGGGACTGGTGGGCCTCTACCGGGATTACGGGGAGGACGTAGGGTCCGCCGAGATGGGCCGGATCACCGTGGGCCTGCTGGAACGGCTCCGGGCTGGGGCGCCCACAGCGGCGGACTGCGCCTGGCTGCTGGAGCGGCTCCGGGGACGGATGGACACGGCCCGCGCCGCGGGGGATCCCGGGGACCCCGCCCTCCAGGCGTTTTTGGAGAAATGCCGCGGCATCGCCGGACGGCTGGCTGAGCAGGCGGAACAGGCGTAAAAATGCCCTTTTCCAGGAAAAACGGCGGATCGTGCATTGAGTATCCGGACGGACTATGCTATAATACCCCATGTATGCATATACTGGAAGGGCAAGTCGGCCTGGAAGTGAGATAGAGGTGTGTCTATGAAGATAGTAGTGTTGGCCGGGGGACTGAGCCCCGAGCGCAATGTGTCCTTCGCGTCGAGTACCATGATCGCGCAGGCGCTCCTGCGGAAGGGCCATGAGGTGGCCATGGTAGACTCGTATCTGGGGCTGGAGGACTATGAGCATCCCCTGTCGGACCTGTTCCGTCTGCCCCCGCCTCTGCCCGACCCCAGCATCAAGGAGCAGGAGCCGGATCTGGAGGCGGTGAAGGCGTCCCGGAAGCTCAAGAGCGGCAGCCTCTTCGGTCAGGGCGTCTTGGCCGCCTGTGAGATGGCGGACGTGGTGTTCAACGGCCTCCACGGCGAGAGCGGGGAGGACGGCCGCATCCAGGCCGCGCTGGATATGCTCGGCATCCCGTTCACCGGCTCCAACTATCTGGGCAGCGCCATCGCTATGGACAAGAACTACACCAAGCGGCTGGCCGAGGCCGACGGGATCCTGACCCCCCAGTGGCGGACGGTCCGGCTCACGGACGAGGCCATCGAGGAGACCGAGCGGTGCCAGTCCCTGCCCTGCGTGGTGAAGATCCCCAACGGCGGGTCCTCCGTGGGCGTGTTCATCTGCCGCACGAAGGAGGAGCTGGGCCATGCGCTCCAGCAGAGCCGCCGCTTCGGCTCCAAGGTGCTGGTGGAGCAGTACATCCAGGGCCGGGACATCTTCTGTGCCGTGCTGGAGGGGGAGAGCCTGCCTCCCATCGAGGTCATGCCCAAGAGCGGCTTCTATGACTATAAGAACAAATATGTGGTGGGCGCCTCTCTGGAGATCTGCCCCGCCAAGATCGACGGCGCGGTAGAGGCCCAGATGCGCTCCGCCGCCAAGCGGATCCATGAGCTGCTGGGCCTGACCGCCTACTCCCGGAGCGACTTCGTGGTGGATGACGAGGGCCGCCCCTGGTTCCTGGAGGTCAACACCCTGCCCGGCATGACGGACGCCAGCCTCCTGCCTCAGGAGGCCGCCGCCGTCGGCATCGACTACGACACCCTGTGCCAGAAGATCGTGGACGCCTCTCTGGCGGACCGGCGTGAGGGGAAATAAAAAGAAATGAGGGGGCCGCGGGGTCCCAGGAGGAGATTCGATGGAAGCCATCACCGTACGCGAGATCATGGAGGCCGTGGGCGGCCAGTTGCTGGGCCAGTACGACGACCTTGACCGGACGGTCGTGAGAGTGGAGACCGACAGCCGCACCATCCATGAGGGATCCCTGTTCGTGCCCCTGTCCGGCGAGCGGTTCGACGGACACGCCTATATCAACACCGCTCTGGAGGGCGGCGCCGCCGGATGCTTCACCCAGCGGGAGCGGGAGACCTATCTCCCCGGCAAGTTCTATATCAAGGTGCCCAACACCAGCCGGGCCCTGCGGGATCTGGCCAAGCACTATAAGAAGCGGTTCCACATCCCCTTCGTGGCCCTGACGGGCTCCGTGGGCAAGACCACCACCAAGGACATGGTGGCCGCCGTGCTGGGGGAGAAGTACAAGGTCCTCAAGACCGAGGGCAACCTGAACAACGACATCGGCGTCCCCATGACCCTCCTCCGCCTGGACCGTGAGCATGAGATCGCCGTGCTGGAGCTGGGCATGAACCACGCCGGTGAGATCGACTACCTCTCCGACATCGTGGAGCCCGACGTGGCCCTGATCACCAATGTGGGCGACTCCCACATCGAGTTCTTCGGCAGCCGGGAGAAGATCCTGGAGGCCAAGAGCGAGATCTTCCACCATGCCAAGGAGGACTGCTTCGTGGTCCTGAACGGCGACGATCCTCTCCTGCGCTCCCTCCAGCCCAAGCTGCCCTATGAGGTCCAGTGGTGCGGCGCCAGCGAGGGCTGCGACTACCGGGCGGTGGACGTGGTCAGCGACGGCAAGAGCCGCATGACCTGCCATGTGGACGGCCCCGGCCTGTCCTGCGACGTGGAGATCCCCGCTCTGGGCGAGCACATGATCTACCCCACTCTGATGGCGATGGCCGTGGGCCGGCACTTCGGCCTCTCAGAGCGGGAGGTGGTGGACGGCGTACTGCACTTCGCCCCCACCAAGATGCGGATGAACATCCTCCACCGGACGGATGGCATCACGATCCTCAACGACACCTACAACGCCAACCCCCAGTCCATGCGGGCGGCGGTGGAGGTCCTCTCCAACACCAAGACGGCCCACAAGGTGGCCGTGCTGGGCGATATGTTCGAGCTGGGGCCCCTGGCCCCCGCCCTCCACGCCGGCGTGGGCGAGTATCTGGGCAAGGTGGGCAGCATCGACTGTCTGGTGGCCGTGGGCGAGCTGGCCCGGCACATCTATGACGCCGCCAAGGAGACGTCCATGGAGGAGGTCTACTACTGCCCGGACAAGGAGAGCGCTCACGCGGTGCTGGACAAGGTGACGCGGCCGGACACCACGATCCTGGTGAAGGCGTCCCGGGGCATGGCCTTCGAGGACCTGGTGGAATATCTGAAGAGCATCACCAAAGAGGCAGAATGAACACGCAGGCCGCGGGATCCCCAGTGGGACCGCGGCCTTTCCCGTGACCGGCGGGGCCGCCCGCCGGACCGAAAAAACGACGAGAAAAAGAGGACGATATGATCGATATATCCGTATCCGGCCTTGTGAAGGAATTCGAGGTCGGCACACGCATCCTGGACGGCCTGACCTTCCAGATCGACCAGGGCGAGCGGGTGGGCCTGCTGGGCCGGAACGGCGCCGGCAAGACCACCTTCCTGAAGATCCTGACCGGAGAGCTGGACTATGACGAGGGCGAAGTGGTGGTGGCCCCGGGCAAGACCATGGGCCTCATCTCCCAGATCCCCGTCTATCCTCCGGACTACACGGTGGAGGACGTGCTGAACACAGCCTTCCAGCGGCTCCACGATATGGAGCGGGAGATGGGGGAGCTGACCGAGCGCATGGCCCACGATGACGACCCGGCCATCCTCCATCGCTATGACAAGCTGGCCGCCGCCTTCGAGTCGGGCGGCGGCTATGACACCGCCACCGAGCTGGGCAAGGTCTGCAACGGCCTGCTGATCTCTCCGGAGATGCGCCGCCAGCTCTTCGCCTCCCTGTCCGGCGGAGAAAAGACCCGGGTGAACCTGGGGCGTCTGATCCTGGAGGACACCGACATCCTCCTGCTGGACGAGCCCACCAACCATCTGGACCTGCGGGCCACCGAGTGGCTGGAGGAGTATCTGGACAAGTTCAAGGGCACCGTGCTGGCGATCTCCCACGACCGCTGGTTCCTGGACCGGGTGGTGGAGCGGGTCATCGAGATCCAGGACGGCAAGGCGGAGTTCTACGCCGGCAATTACAGCTTCTACGCGGAGGAGAAGGAGCGCCGCTACGAGGAGAAGCTCAAGCAGTATGAGAAGGAGCAGGCCAAGATCGCCCAGCTCCAGGGCGCGGCGGACAAGATGCACCTGTGGGCCTTCATGGGCAACGACAAGCTCCACAAGCGGGCCTTCTCCATGGAGAAGCGGATCGAGCGCCTGCGCAGGACCGACAAGCCAAAGAAGGAGAAGAAGCTGGAGGTCCGCTTCAGCGAGCGGGACTTCCAGGGCGACGAGGTCCTGCTGATGAAGGACCTGGAGAAGCGCTTCGACGGCCGGACCCTGTTCCGGGATGTGGACCTGCTGGTGGAGGGCGGCGAGCGGATCGCCCTGCTGGGCGACAACGGCACCGGGAAATCCACCTTCATCAAGATGATCATGGGGGAGGAGGTCCCGGACCGGGGCAAGATCCGCCGGGGCCCTACCGTGAAGATCGGCTACCTGCCCCAGATCATCCACTTCGACCATCCGGAGCGGAACTTGGTGGACACCATGCTCTATGCCCAGGACTGCTCCACCCAGACGGCCCGGGACCGGCTGGCCGCCTTCAATTTCCGGGGCGAGGACGTGTTCAAGCCCGTGTCCACCCTGTCCGGCGGCGAGCAGAGCCGTCTGCGGCTGTGTATGCTCATGGACGAGAGCATCGATCTGCTGATCCTGGACGAGCCCACCAACCATCTGGACATCGCCTCCCGGGAGTGGATCGAGGAGGCCGTCACCGATTACGAGGGGACCCTGCTCTTCGTGTCCCACGACCGCTATTTCATCAACCAGTTCGCCAGCCGGATCTGGATGATCCAGGACGGGAAGATCCTGGACTTCCGGGGCACGTTCGAGGAGTTCCGGGCCTATCAGGAGCGGCAGAAGCAGCTGGAGCAGACCGCCCGGTCCGCCGCCCCGGCCAAGCAGAAGAGGAAGGAAGAGGCGGCGGCCAAGCCCCCCAAGCGCTCCGGCGGCACCAAGATGCTGGAGAAGCAGGTCAACGCCGCCGAGCGGGAGGTGGCCCGGGCCGAGGAGGCCATCGAGGCGCTGGACGCCCAGATGGCGGAGGCCTCCTCCGACTATGTGCGCCTCCAGGAGCTGTGCGGTCAGAAGGAGACCATGGAGCGGGAGCTGGCCGCCCTCTATGAGAAGTGGGAGGAGCTCTCCGCCGCGCTGGAGGAGGCACAGGCATGAGGCCGGCCTGCCGGGAACGGCGGGGGCGGCCTGTCCCGCCTCTCCTGCCTGCCCTGCTGTTGACGGCCGCGGCGGTGTTGACCCGGCTCTTCGCCTCGGGGGCCTACAAGTTTTTGGGGCTGGTGCTGGGCTGTTTCGCCCTGCTGGCCCTCCTGCTGGGGGCGGCGAAGCTCTGCGGACCGCCGCGGGACCGATGGCTCCGCCGGACTGCGGTCGCCCTGACCATCCTCGGCCTCGTGAGCTTCGGAGCCGGGGAGGCTGTGGTGATCGCGGGCGCCCACAGTGAGATCGCCGGGTCGCCGGACGTGATGATCGTCCTGGGGGCCCAGGTGAAGCCCTGGGGGCCGTCGGTCCTGCTGAAGGACCGGCTGGACACGGCTCTGGCTTATCTGGCGGACCATCCGGACATGACCGTGGTGGTCTCCGGCGGCAAGGGGGATGACGAGCATCTCTCCGAGGCCCAGTGTATGTACGACTATCTCACCGCCCACGGGGCGGACGGAGACCGGATCCTCCGGGAGGACCAGTCCCGGAACACCTGGCAGAACTTCCGGAACAGCCTCCGGCTCCTGCGGGAGCGGGGGGACGCGCCGGAGGCCGGGGAGGTGCTGGTGGTGTCCAGCGGCTTCCATCTGGCCCGGGCCCGGATGCTCTTCCGCCGGGTCTGGGGCGGGACAGAGGGGCCGTCTACGCTGGCGGCTCCCAGCACCGATCTGCCCGCCCGGCTGAACAGCTATGCCCGGGAGGTCCCGGCCCTGTTCAAGTCCTGGGCGCTGGACCGGTGAGCCCACACGACACACGACAGTTGAGGAGCGACTATGAACGATAGATTGCAGGCCCTGGACCTGCGCTTCCAGGCGCTGGAGGCCCAGCTCAGCGCGCCGGAGACCTACGGGGACCCGGAGCTGGTGGCCAAACTGAATCGGGAGCAGAAGGAATTGGAGCCGGTGGTGACGGCCTGCCGGGCGCTGGAGCGCCGGAAGGCCGACCGGGCTGACGCCGAGGCCCTGATGTCCGACCCGGAGCTGTCGGACATGGCACGGGAGGAGTTCGCGCAGGCCAAGGCCGACATCGAGCGGCTGGAGGGCGAGCTGAAGATCCTCCTCCTGCCCAAGGACCCCAACGACGGCAAGAACGTGATCCTGGAGATCCGGGCCGGAGTGGGCGGCGAGGAGGCCGCGCTCTTTGCCCACTCCCTCCACCGGATGTATACCATGTATGCCGAGTCCCGGGGCTGGAAGGTAGAGCTGGCCAGCCTTAGTGAGACCGAGCTGGGGGGCGTGAAGGAGCTCTCCATGGTGATCGAGGGGGAGGGGGCTTACTCCCGGCTGAAGTTCGAGAGCGGCGTCCACCGGGTCCAGCGGGTCCCGGAGACCGAGAGCGGCGGCCGGATCCACACCTCCACCGCCACGGTAGCGGTCCTCCCCGAGATGGAGGAGGTGGACGTGAAGCTGGATCCCGCCGACATCGAGATGCAGGTGTTCCGCTCCTCCGGCGCCGGAGGCCAGCACGTGAACAAGACCTCCTCTGCCGTCCGGCTGATCCACAAGCCCACAGGCACCGTAGTGGAGTGCCAGCAGGAGCGGAGCCAGTTCCAGAACCGGGACAAGGCCATGCGCATCCTGGCCTCCAAGCTCTATGAGGCGGAGCGGGAGCGGGTGGACCGGGAATTCGAGAGCCAGCGCCGCACACAGGTGGGCTCCGGCATGCGCAACGAGCGGATCCGGACCTACAATTTTCCCCAGGGGCGGGTGACGGACCACCGGATCGGCCTGACCCTCTACAAGATCGACGCGGTGATGGACGGCGGTCTGGACGAGCTCATCGACGCTCTGGTCACCGCGGATCAGGCGGAGCGACTCCAGGCCGAACATGGACAGTGACAGAAAAGAGGAGAACGATATGGAACTTCGCATCCACTATACCGCCCTGCCGGAGGGCATGGACGGACGGGCCCTCCAGCTGGAGTTGGCTGGGCTCCTGGAGGAGGACGGCTGGCCCGTGGGCTCCGGCCCTGAGGCGGACGGGGGCTGGCTGGACCTGGAGCTGGAGGACGAGCGGGTGGACCCCAAGTATGGGATCCTGGCCGTGAAGCACTATCTCCAGCGCCGGGGCTTTCCCAGGGACACCACCATCGAGCTGGCAGGCACTCCCACCGGCATCTATGAGTGATCGGGATATCTGAGCAGAAATCAGGTGCAGTGATGAAAACGAAACGCTTTACGGCAGAAGAAGCGGCCCAGGCGGCGGAGATCCTGACCTCCGGCGGCCTGCTGGGCATCCCGACGGAGACGGTCTATGGCCTGGGGGCCAACGGCCTGGACCCGGAGGCGGTGGCCCGGATCTTTGCGGCCAAGGGCCGCCCCCAGGACAACCCCCTCATCCTCCACATCCCCTCGGCGGACTGGCTGGAGCGGTACTGTGAGCATGTGCCGGAGGCCGCCTGCGCGCTGGCGGCGGCTTACTGGCCCGGTCCACTGACCATGATCCTGGAGCGGAAGCCCATGGTGCCCGACGTGGTGACGGCGGGGCTGGACACGGTAGGGATGCGCTGTCCCTCCCACCCGGTGTGCCGGGCGATCCTCACGGCCGCCGGGGTCCCGGTGGCCGCCCCCTCCGGGAACACCTCCGGCCGCCCCAGCCCCACCACCATGGCGGATATGCTGGAAGACATGGACGGGAAGATCGAGGGCATCGTGGACGGCGGCCCCTGCTCCGTGGGCGTGGAGTCCACGATCGTGGACCTGACGGTCCGGCCGCCCCGGCTGCTGCGCCCCGGCGGGATCACGCTGGAGCAGCTCCGGGCCGTACTGGGCGAGGTGGCGGTGGATCCCGCCGTCACCCGGCTCATGGGCGCGGGGGAGCAGCCCCGGGCGCCCGGCATGAAATACCGCCACTATGCCCCCAAGGCCCCGGTGACGGTGGTGCGGGGCGACCCGGCGGAGAGCGCCCGGTGCATCCGCCGCAGGATCGGAGACCGGGACGGCGTCATCTGCTTCGATGAGTTCGCCGCCCTCTTCGAGGGCCACCCTGTGGAGACCATCGGTCCCAAAGACGATCAGAGCGAGCAGGCCAGGCGGGTGTTCGACGCCCTGCGAGCCTTCGACGGCACCGACGCGGCCCAGATCTGGGCCCAGTGCCCCGACCCGGTGGGGATCGGGCTGGCCGTGTCCAACCGGCTGAACAAGGCCGCCGGGTTCCATATCATCGACGCGGAGGCAGAGCCATGAAAACGATCGGCATCACCGGTCCCACCGGGGCCGGAAAGACCACGGCCCTCCGGGCCCTGACCGGCCTGGGGGCCGCCGTCATCGACGCGGACGCCATGTACCACGAGCTCCTGACCGATGACGAGGCGCTCAAGAAGGCCCTGACCGACCGCTTCGGGACGGATATCCTGGATCGCGGCGGACAGGTGGTCAGCAAGTGGCTGGGGGCGATCGTGTTCTCCGACCGGAAGGCGCTGGAGGACCTGAACGCCATCACCCACAAGGCCATCCGGACCGAGATCGCCCGCCGGACGGCGGAGGCAAAGGCTCAGGGCGTCCCCGCCGTGGCGATCGACGCCATCCGCCTGATCGAGAGCGGGGTGGGGAAGGACTGCGACGTGATCGTAGGCATCCTGGCCCCCAAAGATCTGCGGATCCGCCGGATCATGGCCCGGGAGGACATCCCGGAGAGCTATGCCCGGAAGCGGGTGGAGTCCCAGCCGGACGACGCCTTCTACCGGGCCCACTGCGGCGCGATCCTGGAGAACGGTCCCCGGGACACGGCGGAGAGCTTCGCCGCCCGGGCCCTGGACCTGTTCCGCCGGATCCTGGCGGACTGATCCGGGGCTGGAAAAACGGGGACAGGTGTGGTACCATATGGGATACATGATCCTGAGACACGGACATATCTCTGATGAAACGACAGGATATACGCTGTTGTACGATGTCTCAGAGACGATATAAGGAGGAAGTTTTCCGATGGACGACAAGAAAAAGAGCCTGGGCGACCTGCGCCGGGAGGCGCTGTGCTACGCTCCTAAGAACGGCTATGACCGCATCTCCGCCGACGAGGAGGCCGCTATGCGGGCCTACTGCGAGGAGTATAAGAAGTTCCTGGACGCGGGAAAGACCGAGCGGGAGTGCGTGGACGAGGCCATCCGTCAGGCGGAGGCCCGCGGCTTCAAGGCCTTCGTCCGGGGCATGGAGCTCAAGCCCGGCGACAAGGTCTACCGCTCCAACCGGGGCAAGGGACTGATGCTGGCCGTGGTCGGCAGCCGCTCTCTGGCTGAGGGCGTGAACATCGGCGCGGCCCATATCGACTCCCCCCGTCTGGATCTGAAGCCCTCTCCGCTGTACGAGGACAGTGAGATGGCCTTCTTCAAGACCCACTACTACGGCGGCATCCGCAAGTACCAGTGGGTGACCATCCCTCTGGAGCTCCACGGCGTGGTGGCGCTGAAGGACGGCACTGTGCTGAAGGTGTCCGTCGGCACCGGCGCCGGCGATCCGCTGTTCACCATCGATGACCTGCTGCCCCATCTGGGCGTGGAGCAGTCCAAAAAGCCTCTGGGCGAGGCGGTCCCCGCCGAGAGCCTGAACATCCTGGTGGGCAGCCGTCCCTTCAAGGACGATGAGGGCTCCGACCGGGTGAAGCTGGCGGTGCTGGATATCCTGAACCAGAAGTACGGCATCGTGGAGGAGGACTTCATCTCCGCCGAGCTGGAGATCGTCCCCGGCTTCCGGGCCTGCGACATCGGCTTCGACCGCTCTCTGATCGGCGCCTACGGCCATGACGACCGGGTGTGCGCCTACGCCGAGTTCGCCGCCATCCTGGAGCTGGGCACTCCGGAGCGCACCGCCGTGTGCATCCTGGCCGACAAGGAGGAGATCGGCTCCGAGGGCGTGTCCGGTATGCAGTCCGCCGCGTTCGACACCTTCATGTCCGACCTGTGCGACACCCAGCGGGTGCCCCTGAAGGCCTGCTATGAGAAGTCCTTCTGCCTGTCCGCCGACGTGACCGCGGCCTACGATCCCAATTTCGCCGAGGTCTATGAGAAGCGCAACAGCGCCCGGGTCAACTACGGCATGGGCCTGTCCAAGTACACCGGCGCACGGGGCAAGTCCGGCTCCTCCGACGCCTCCGCCGAGGTGGTGGCCTATGTCCGCCGGACGCTGGATGACGCCGGCGTGGTGTGGCAGATGGCCGAGCTGGGCAAGGTGGACGCCGGCGGCGGCGGCACCGTGGCCTGCTATATGGCCAACCGGGACATCGACACCCTGGACGCGGGCGTCCCCGTGCTGTCCATGCATGCCCCCTTCGAGACGGTGAGCAAGCTGGACTGCTATATGACCTATAAGGGCATGAAGGCCATCTACGAGGCCAAGTGAAACGCCCTGTCCAAAGCAAAGAGAATGCCCTGCGCGGACCGGCCACAGCCGGTCCGCGCGGGGCATTCTGTGTATGATCGGGCCGGCCTCTGGGCAAGCTGGCGGAAAGGACTGACAGGGAGGGGACTGCCATGGACGAAAAGCAGAACGAGCCGGGCGGGCAGGAGCAGGACATCCGGGAGCTGGGATCGTCTCTGATCCGCACGGCCCGTGGGACGATCCACACGCTGACCATCGTGGGCCAGATCGAGGGACACCAGGTGCTGGACTCCTCCAGCAAGACCACGAAATATGAGCACGTCCTGCCTCTGCTGGCGGCGGTGGAGGAGAGCGACGACATAGACGGGCTCCTGGTCCTCCTCAACACGGTGGGCGGGGACATCGAGGCAGGGCTGGCCATCGCGGAGCTGATCTCCGGCATGGAGAAGCCCACGGTCTCGCTGGTGCTGGGGGGCGGGCACTCCATCGGAGTGCCGCTGGCGGTGGCGGCCAGGACCTCGTTCATCGCTCCATCTGCCGCCATGACGATCCATCCGGTGCGGCTGAACGGAACGGTGATCGGGGTATCCCAGACCTTCCACTACTTCGCCCGGATCCAGGAGCGGATCCTGGAGTTCGTCTGCCGGAACAGCCGGGTGGAGCGGGAGGTGTTCACCGGCCTCATGCTCCGCACGGGAGAGCTGGCCGCCGATGTGGGGAGCGTCATCCATGGGGATGAAGCTGTGTCCATCGGCCTCATCGACCGGGTAGGCGGTCTGGCGGACGCCCTGTCAGAGCTCCACCGGATGATCGAGGTCCGGAAGTCCGCGCCCTGAGAACGACGCGCCCGGCGGGAGAGAGCGATCCCTTCCGCCGGGCGTGTCCGGTCTCGTCCGTCATTTCCCCCGGACCAGCTCGATGGCCTCTTTTCCGGTCATGTGCTCGATCTGGAGCTCCACCACGCAGAGGAGGGGGAGCTCCCGGTCGATGGCGGCCTGCCGGTGCTCCTGCGTGCCGGCGGGATGGTACTTCCGGGCCAGAGCGTCGATGGCGGCGCGGACCTCGTCCTCGTCTTCCAAAATACGGGCGGTGCCGAAGAGGATCACGCTCCGGAAGTAGGTGGTGTACTCCTCCGGTACGATCTGGTCCTGATCCACCACGCAGAAGGAGACCTTGGGGTCCCGGCGGATGGCGTCCATCTTGTGGCCCTCTTTGGCGCAGTGGAGCCAGAGCCGGCCGCCCTCATAGACATAGCTCAGAGGGACGGCATAGGGGAAGCCTCCGTCGCCGTTCACGGCCAGGACGCCGGAGGTCCCCTGCTCTAAAACTGCGGCACAGGCCTCGGGGGACAGGAGCTGGCGCTTTCGCCTCATATCACGGAACATATCGATGACATCCTTTCACGGTGTGGTATCCTACACACTCTACCACAGGCCGGCGGGGGAGGCAAGAGGGGCTTGCGGCCGGGGGCGGAGCGTGGTAGAGTAGAGGACATCCCATGTAGAGAAAGGACCCTGCTCATGCTGCGTTTCGTGAGAGAAGAGGACTGCGGCCGCCTGCTGGAGATCTATGACCAGTACATCCGAACGCCGATCACCTTTGAATATGAGATCCCCACGGAGGCGGAGTTCCGGGAACGGATCCGGTCCATCGGCCGGGGATACCCCTATCTGGTCTGGGAGGAGGACGGGCGTGTGCTGGGCTACGCCTATGCCCACCGGCAGATGGAGCGGGCGGCCTACGGCTGGAACGCGGAGCTTTCGGTCTATCTGGACCGGACGGCAGTGTCCAGGGGACTGGGGAAACGGCTGGCGCGGGCCGTGCTGGACCTGTTGGCGCTCCAGGGGGTCCGGATGGTGTACAGTCTGGTCACCGTGCCCAATGAGAAGAGCGAGGGCCTGCACCGGGCCCTTGGCTTCCGGCAGGCGGGCCTCCTGCGCCGTACCGGCTGGAAGGATGGGGCCTGGCACGATGTGGCCTGGTTCGAGAAGCCCATCGGCGGGGGAGAAGGGGCGCCCGCTCCGGTCCGCTCTGTCCACGATCTCCCGGCGGAGGCCGTCCGGGCGGTGCTGGAAAAATAGTGGACAAACCGGGCCGCAGACGGTACAATAAAGAGAACGGGCTCGTGCCCGCCTGAAAAATACCGAAGAAAGGGAGGTCCCCTTCCCATGATGAAGGTCCTCTATCTGCTGAATTTTGCCGGAAAGGCCGGCACGGAGCGATATGTGGAGACGCTGGTCCGCTATCTGGACCACAAAAAGGTGGAGGCCCATTTCGCCTACAACGAGGGCGGCCTGCTGGTGGAGCGGCTCCAGGCGCTGGGCGTGCCCTGCCGCCGGATCGAGATGCGCCGCCGCTTCGACTTCAAGGCCGCGAAGGAGTTGGCCAGACTCTGTGAGGAGTGGGACATCGACCTGGTCCACTGCCACTACCTGCGGGAGCACTACACCGCCCTGCTGGCGAAGCAGTATGACAAGCACATCCGGGTGGTGTACACCAACCATTTCGTGCTGGCCAACGATGCCGTGACCCGGCTCTCCAACCGCTGGATGGACAAGCGGCAGGACGGCATGATCGCCGTGTGCAACAAGGGGAAGGAACAGCTCATCGCCAACGGCTGGTCCGGGGACCGGATCCATGTGGTGTTCAACTCGGTAGATCCTGCCGCTTGGGCGGGGGACCGGTCCGAGTCCACCCTCCGGCCGGAGCTGGGCATCCCGGAGGACCGGTTCGTCATGCTCTGCGCCTCCCGCTTCGCCGAGGACAAGGGGCATAAATACCTGATCGACTCCCTGAAGCGGCTGACCGAGATCTCCAGCGTGCCCTTCACCATGGTGCTGGCCGGAGACGGTCCTCTGCTGGAGCCCGCCAGACAGCAGGTGGAGGCTCTGGGCCTCACGGAGCAGGTCAAGTTCATCGGCTTCCGAAAGGATATCAAGAACCTGTACAAGGGCTCGGACCTCTACATCAACTCCTCGGAGCATGAGGCCCTGTCCTATCTGATCATCGAGGCCATGGCGGCGGGCCTGCCCGTGATCGCCACCGATATGGGCGGCAACTCCGACATCGTGAACGACGAGGCTGGGTGCGGCCTGCTGGTGAAGTACGACGATCCCGTGTCGATGTCCGACGCCATGAAGCGGCTGATGGAGGATCCGGATCTGCTGGCCCGGTGCAAAGCCGGCGCCCTGCGGACCATCGACGAGAAGTTCGAGATCCACAAGTGGATGGAAAAGACCTTCGCCGTCTATGAGGCCGCCGCGGCGCGCTGACCCAACGCGATAAAAAAGGAGACTTGCAGTATATGTCCATCGTGGAAAACAGCCTGTTCCTGGGCTTCTTCCTGCGGCTCTGGCGGACGCTGGCCGGGGCGTGGGGAGACAGCGCTGTCGGACGAGGCCTGGAGGCTCTGGGGCAGACCCTGCTCCGCTGGGCCCGCGGGAGCGCGGTCTGCCGCTTCCTGTGGCGGGAGGGGACCCTGCCCCGCGCCTGGCGGGAGAGCCGGATGCGGGCCCTGTTCGAGTTCCTGCTGGATCTGCCCTGTGCCCTGGCGGCTTGGATCTACCGGGCCGGGAAGGGCATCTGGGACGGGAGCCTGCTCTTCCGGGCGGTGTCCGCCATGGGCGGCGCCACGTTCCTGTTCCTGGGCCTGTTCCTGTTCGGGATGCTGATCGCACCCCACGCGGTCTGGAACAATCTCTACGGTCTGCTTGGCACGCTGGCGCTGACCGCCCTCTTCGTGATCGGCGCGGCCAGCCGCCCCAAGCACCGGCTGGAGCCGTCCATCCTGGGGCCCTATATGCTCTGCTATCTGATCTGCATCGGCGGGGCTTTCGTGGGGAGCCTGTCCCGGAGCCTGTCCCTGCGGTTCTTCTTCTTCCATATCACCGCCTTCCTGATCGTCCTGCTGGCGGTCAGCTCGGTGAAGAAGTTCAGCCAGCTCCGGCTCATGGTGGCGCTGGCGGTGGCGGGCATCACGATCGCGTCCATCTACGGCTGCTATCAGGGCTATGTGGGCGTGGAGGTGGTGGCCTCCCAGCAGGACATGAACCTGAACTACGGCATGCCCGGCCGGATCTACTCGTTCTTCGACAACCCCAACAACTTCGCGGAGCTGCTGGTGATGATGATCCCGCTGGATATGGGCATCTTCCTGGCTGCCAAGACCTGGCGGGGGAAGCTGTGGTCCCTGCTGGCCCTGATCCCCTGCGTGGGGTCCATCGGCCTGACCTACTCCCGGTCCGGCTGGATCGGGCTGGCGCTGGCGGTCCTGGTGATGATCGCGCTGGAGAACTGGCGGCTGGTGCCCGCGATCGCCCTGCTGGGCCTGTGCGCGATCCCCTTCCTGCCGGAGACGATCTACAACCGGATCCTCACCATCGGCAACATGAAGGACACCTCCACCAGCTACCGCTTCGCGATCTACGAGGCGTCCGCGAGCTTGATGAAGGACTACTGGTATCCCGGCGTAGGCCTGGGCTCCGACGTGATGAACAAGGCGTTCCACGCCTATCCCACCATGTTCGACGGGAGCTGGCCCATCCATACCCACAACAACTATCTCCAGATGTGGGGCGAGACGGGCATCTGGGGCGTGCTGTCCTATGTGGCCCTGCTGGCCTACGGTATCAAGAGCGGCGTGAAGCAGTTCTTCCACACGGCGGACCGGGACGTGCGCCATATCCTGGCCGGCGCGCTGGGGGCCTTCTGCGGCATCCTGGTGATCGGCGTGGCGGAGTACACCTGGTTCTATCCCCGGAACATGTTCATCTACTGGTTCCTGTTCGGCGTGATCATGGCCTGTGTGAAGCTGGGCCGGATGTCCGCCAAGCGGGTCTCCCAGTGACCGGTGCAGGGACGGCTGTCTGGCCGTCCCTGCCGCAGTCTGTCTATCTTTTTTGCATATGCGTATCGTTTGAGGTGTTCGAGTGAAAAAAACAGCGCTTGCCGGCCTGCTGGCCGGCGCAGTGCTCCTGTCCGGCTGTGGGGCCGCGGGAGCGGATGAGGAGCAGACCCCCACAGTGGCGGCCACCACCTGGCCGGTGTACTGTCTGGCCTCCGCCGTGGCGGAGGGGGTGGACGGCGTGGAGGTGGTGCCGGTGGTCCACCAGTCCATGAGCTGTCTCCACGACTACACGCTGACCGTGGCGGACATGAAGGTCCTGGACCGGGCCAGCCTGATCCTGGAGAACGGCGTGGGATTGGAGGATTTCATGGCCGACGCTATGGAGGCCGCCCGCACCCCGGTGGTGGACTGCTCTCAGGACGTGGAGCTCCGCCATATGGACGAGGACGAAGAAGGCCATGACCACGAGGCGGAGGAGCATGACCACGACCACGAGGGCCACGACCATGGAGGATACGACCCCCACATCTGGATGGATCCGGACCGGGCCGCCCTCATGGCGGACAACATCGCCGACGCTCTGGCGGAGTGGGACCCAGACCACGCGGAGGCCTATCAGGCCAACGCGGCGGCGGCAGGGGAGCGGCTGACCGCCTTCGCCGAGGCGGGCCGGGAGAAGCTCTCCGGCCTCACGGAGCGGGAGCTGATCACCTTCCACGACGGCTTCGGGTACTTCGCTGAGGCCTTCGACCTGCACATCCTCCGGGCCATCGAGGAGGAGGAGGGGAGCGAGACCTCCGCCAAGGAGTTCCGGGAGCTCACCGCTCTGGTCCGGGAGCACGGTCTCCCGGCGGTGTTCACCGAGGTGAACGGCTCCGACGCCACGGCCCGGGCACTGGCCCAGGAGACCGGCATAAGCTGGTACCCCCTGAACATGATCATGAGCGGGGAGGGGAGCGGACTGGAGCCCTACCTCACCGCCATGGAGCAGAATATCGACACAGTCCTGGAGGCACTTTCATGAGCGTACAAAAACACCAGGGCGCCGGCTGTGCCGGCGCCTGCTGCCTGAAGCTGGAGGGCATGGGGGTGGACATCGGCGGCGCGCCGATCCTCCATGACGTGAGCTTCCATCTCCACTGCGGAGAGATCGTGGCCCTGATCGGCCCCAACGGAGCGGGCAAGAGCTCCCTGTTCCGGGCCATCCTGGGCCAGATCGGCCACACGGGCACCATCGACTTCCAGCGGGCGGGGGGCGGACACGCCCGGCCCCTGATCGGCTATGTGCCCCAGAGCCCCAGCTTCGACCGGGGAGACCCGGTCAGCGTGCTGGACTTCTTCGCCGCGGCCATCTCCCGGTGGCCGGTGTTCCTGCCCATCCCGAAGAAGCTCCGGGAGCGGGTCCGCGCCTGTCTGGAGCGGGTCCACGGGGCGGACCTGATCGACGAGCGGATGGGCACCCTGTCCGGCGGCGAGCTCCAGCGGGTGCTCATGGCGCTGGCGCTGGAGCCTCTGCCCCAGATCCTGATCCTGGACGAGCCCCTCTCCGGCGTGGACATCGACGGCGAGCGCCAGCTCCTGGATATGCTGGACGAGATCCGGCGGAGCTACGACCTGTCCATCCTCCTGTCCACCCACGACTTCGCCACGCTGGAGCGGTACACCGACAAGGTGATCCTGCTCAAGAGCAGCGTCCTGAAGGTGGGCACTCCACGGGAGGTCCTGTCCTCTCCGGAGTTCCGGGAGATCTTCCATCTGGACCTGGGAAAGGAGGAGGCGTGATGGAGCTTTGGTATTCGATCGTGGAGCTGCTGCCCTTCGAGTGGGCCCGGCCGGACAGTATGTTCTTCATGAAGAACGCCCTGCTGGCGATCCTGGTGATCTCGCCCCTGTTCGGCCTGCTGTCCACCATGGTGGTGGAGAGCCGGATGTCCTTCTTCTCCGATGCGCTGGGGCATTCGGCCTTCACGGGCATCGCCATCGGGTCCCTGTGCGGGCTGGCGGAGCCCATGTGGTGCGCCGTGCTCTTCGCGGTCCTGCTGGCCTTCCTGTTCACCTATGTGCGGCGGCATACGAACATGGCCAGCGATACGGTGATCGGCGTATTCTCATCCACGGCGGTGGCTCTGGGCATCTTCATCGCCACTTTGGGCGGCGGGAGCTTCACCAAGTACAATTCCCTGCTGATCGGCGACATCCTCAGCGTGGAGCCTGCCAAGATCGCCCTGCTGGCGGCGATCCTGCTGGCGACGGTCGTGCTGTGGGCATGTTCCTTCGATCAGCTCATGCTCTCCTCCGTCCACCCGGCTCTGGCGGACAGCCGGGGCATCCGGGTGTTCTGGCAGGAGACGATCTTCGCCGCCGCCATCGCCGTGGTGGTCACGGTGTCCATGACCTGGGTGGGCCTGCTGGTGATCAATTCCCTGCTGGTGCTCCCCGGCGCGGCGGCCCGGAACGTGGCCCGGAACCTGCGGCAGTATCACCTCTTCGCCGTGGCAGGGGCCCTGGCCGCAGGGGTGGCGGGCCTGATCCTCTCCTATGAGGCGGGGGCCTCCACCGGCGCGTGCATCACGCTGGTCCTGGCGCTCTACTTCGCCATCACCTTCTGCTTCCGCAAGCGGCGGATGTGACACGATACGATCCATCATCATCCGGGACGGCAGGGGAGACCTCTGCCGTCCCGTTGTCAGACACGAGAGATCTCGTGGATGCAAAAAGGAGGACTACTATGAAAACAGGACTGGTCCTGGAGGGCGGCGCCCTCCGCACGATCTTCTCCAGCGGCGTCACCGACGCCATGCTGGAGGGGGACATCGACTTCGACTATGTGATCGGCGTATCGGCGGGCATCGCCTACGGCGTCAGCTATCTCTCCAGACAGTTCGGCCGGAACCTGGAGATCCTGACCAAGTACGCCAACGACAAGCGCTATATGGGCAAGCGGAACCTGCTCAAGCCGGGGAACCACTGCTACTTCGGTCTGGAGTTCTCCTATGAGACCATCCCCAACGAGCTGGTGCCCTTCGACTATGAGACCTTCGCCGCCTGGCCCGGAGAGGCGGAGGCGGTCGTCACCAACGTGGAGACCGGAAAGGCGGAGTACCTGCCCGTGCCCCGGAGGGACGAGCGGTTCCTCCTGCTCCAGGCCACCTGCGCCATGCCTCTGCTGTTCCCCATCTACGATCTGGACGGCATCAAGTGTCTGGACGGCGGCGCCGCCGACGCGATCCCCTTCCGCCGGGCCTTCCAAAAAGGATGTGACCGGGCGGTGGTGGTCCTGACCCGGGAGCGCTCCTACCGCCGCAAGCCGGAACAGCTCCAGCCCCTGATCGACCTGTGGTACCGGAAGTATCCCAAGTTCTGCGAGACCATGCGCCGCCGGGCGGACACCTACAACGCCGACCGGGAGGAGCTCTTTCGGCTGGAGAAGGAGGGGAAGGTCCTGCTGATCGCCCCGGAGAGCACCGAGGGCTTCTCCCGGGTGGAGAAGGACGTGGCCAAGATCCGGGCCATGTGGCAGTCCGGCTACGACGCGGGCAAGGCCCGTCTGGATGAGATCCGGTCGTTTTTGACCAAAAAAGCATGAGCTTCCAAGAAGATTCCGGTGCCGATACATAGTTTGGCAACATTTATGTGATACAGTAGAGCCATCCGAAAGGATCGGCCCCAGGTCCGTCTCCGACGACTCATGGCCGAAGATACGCGAAATGGAGGTCATCCCAATGGCAAGCAATCCCCATTACAACGTAGTGACTGAGGCGATCCAGCGGCTGGCGGCGAAAACACTGGACAACAGCTGCATCGATCCGGACGATTACCTGCGCTATGACGTGAAGCGCGGCCTCCGGGACCTGAACGGAAAGGGCGTCACCGCCGGGCTCACGGAGATATCCGACATCGTGGCCAAGAAGCAGGTGGACGGCGTGCTGGTGCCCTGCCCCGGCGAGCTCTACTACCGGGGCATCAACGTGCGGGACCTGGTGGACGGAGCCCTGGCGGAGCGCCGCTTCGGCTTCGAGGAGACGGCCTATCTCCTCATGCTGGGCAAGCTCCCCAATGCGGCGGAGCTCCAGGAGTTCCGGGAGCAGCTGGCCTACTACCGGTCCCTGCCCAACAACTTCGTCCGGGACATCATCCTGAAGGCCCCCAGCAAGGACATCATGAACTCGCTGGCCCGGAGCGTACTGAACCTGGCCTCCTATGATGAGTCGGCGGACGACATCAGCCTGCCCAACGTCATGCGGCAGTGCCTCCAGCTCCTGGCGGTGTTCCCCCTGCTGGCGGTGTACGGCTATCAGGCCTACAACTACAAGAGCGGCAGCAGCCTCTATATCCACGCCCCGGACCCGGCCCATTCCACAGCGGAGAACATCCTGGCCCTCCTGCGGCCGGACTCCTCCTACTCCTACTGGGAGGCCCATGTGCTGGACATCTGCCTGACCCTCCACGCGGAGCACGGCGGCGGCAACAACTCCACCTTCACCACCCATGTGGTCACCTCCTCAGGCACCGATACCTACTCCTGTATGGCGGCGGCCCTGGCCTCCCTGAAGGGTCCCCGGCACGGCGGCGCCAACATCAAGGTGGTCCAGATGTTCGAGGACATGAAGCGCACGGTGAAGGACTGGAAGGACGAGGATGAGGTGCGGAGCTATCTCCAGGCCCTGCTGGACAGGCAGGCCTTCGACAAGTCCGGCCTGATCTACGGCATGGGCCACGCGGTGTACTCCCTCTCCGACCCCCGGGCGGACATCCTCCACGGCATGGTGGAGAAGCTGTCCCGGGAGAAGGACCGGATGGCGGAGTATGAGCTCTACACGCTGGTGGAGCGTCTGGGCCCCCAGGTCATCGCCGGGGACCGGAAGATGTACAAGGGCGTGTCGGCCAACGTGGATTTCTATTCCGGCTTCGTGTACCATATGCTGGATCTGCCCCAGGAGCTGTATACGCCCCTGTTCGCCATGGCCCGGATCGCGGGCTGGGGCGCCCACCGGATGGAGGAGCTGATCAACATGGGCAAGATCATACGCCCCGCCTACCGGTATGTGGGCGGACACCAGACCTATGTGCCCCTCCAGTCCCGGGCGTGAGGAACGCTGGTCTATGCTTGACATCAGCCTACCGGAGTGATAGGATAGCAGTTAGAGCGAACTAACCATCGCTATCATGCTATCATGAAGGAGCCGATCAGCTATGACGAGATATACCCTGTCCGTAGACGGGATGCAGTGTGGGATGTGTGAGAGCCATGTGAACGAGGCGGTCCGCAAGGCTTGCCCCAATGTGAAGAAAGTGACCTCCTCCAGCGCCAAAGGAGAGACCGTGATCCTCACGGAACAGCCGCTGGACGAGGCGGCCCTGCGGGCGGCGGTCGATGCCACCGGCTACATCGTGCAGGGCATCCACAGCGAGCCCTACGAGAAGAAGGGCCTGTTCTCCTTCCTGCACAAGTAAAACGGCGGATACAGAACGAGCGCCGGGACCTGTTTTTGAGGTCCCGGCGCTCGTTTTCACATCTGGATCTGGCGGTCATTTCGCCGCCGGCTCCTGGATCTGGTCCAGGATGGAGGCCTTCTCGGCCCAGTTGGTGCCATAGTCCGGCCGATCCACCGTATCCATGATCTTGCGGACATCGTAGAACTGCGTGTAGTCCTGCCCGCGCCAGCGGAGGGTGGTGCCGTCGGGGTGGAGCCGGTCACAGATGACGGCGGAGATGCCCTTCTTGATCTGGCTGTAAGAGTTGATGCCCACAGAGGCGAAGATCCGGAAGCCCTGGCTCTGGAGCCACTGGAACTCGGGGCCGTAGTCCTCGCCCTGGTCGTGGTCCCCGTCGGGGCGGGCGCCGTGGGGGTAGAAGAGGATGTTGGTGGGCCCCACCAGACTGCCTACCTCCTCCTGCCAGCGGAGGGTGTCCCTCTGGACCCGCTCCATGGAGGCGGTGGAGAGGCGGATGTGGCCCCAGGTGTGGGAGCCGAAGGTCCAGCCGGTCTCCTTCAGCCGGGCGATCACCGGCTTGACCGCTTCGATCTCGCTCTGGCGGTTCGCGTCGAAGGCGGCCCGCTTGGGGTCGTCGGCGGCGATGTCGATGTCGTTCTGGGTCCGGTAGCCCAGGATGCCCTCATAGCCTGTCAGAGAGAAGCAGCCCTTGGCCCCGTTCAGGGAGAAGTCCGGGTGCTCCCGGACGAACTTGTCCAGGATGGTAGTGGCGTCCAGATCCTGTGTGAGGAAGGTCTCGCCGGTGTTGGGGTCGGTACACTCGGCCCAGATGTCGCCGTCGTCGCCCAGCACCAGCTTGGAGGTGAAGCCCTCCGCCAGCATGTACTCGTAATAGTTCACGTCGTCGAAGGACAGGACCAGCGGCTTCTTGCCCTCGGGGAGCATGAGGGTGTTGCGGACCATCCGGGGCTGTCCCTCGGAATTGGTGGTCTCGCTCCAGATGTCGCACATGTTCACCAGGATGTAGTCCCGCTTGTAGAGCTCGTCCAGGATCTTGTTGAACTCATCCACCGTGACCATGTAGTCGTCCAGGCCCTTCTTCTGGTCCTCCGAGATGGTGGGGGAGCCGAAGGCGAACTCCGGATAGGCGATGACCGGATGGAAGAACAGGTGCTCCACCACCTGATCCGGGCCCCAGGCCTGGGTGAGCTGGTCCTGTGACCAATAGGTGCGCACGGCCTCCTCCGGATCGGCGGTGGGCTCCGGAGCGGGAGTCTCTGTGGGCGCGGCGGAGCCGGCGGGAGAGGCGGGAGAGGTGGGATCCGCGCCGCCCTTCTGACAGCCGGCGGCGGAAAGGGCCAGCAGCAGGGCCAGAGAGAGGGCCGTGCCGCGTTCGATCAGTTTCATGAGTGATGACATCCTCCTATGTATCGATCAGTTTAGGACCATGATACAACAGATGGGCGGAAAAGAAATCACAGAGAAGTTACAGATTTTTTTTCAGAGTCCATCGTCCGGTCCAAAGCCTTAGACGGAGAGACCGGGGGAAAAGTTTCCCGTTCAGGACCGGCTCTGCCGGGCGGAGGCGGGGAGGGGCACCCGGTGGACCAGCAGGATGGAGGCCGCCCCGGTGACGGCTCCCGTCACCAGCGAGCAGAGCAGGAGGGGAGCCAGATACACCAGCGGGGCGCGGCTCCCCAGCACGACCATAGCGGCCAGGATCTGCCCGGTGTTGTGGGCGGCGGCCCCGGCCATGGAGACGCCGTAGAGGGAGAGCCGCCGGCACCGCAGGAGCAGGGCCATGGTCCCGAGGGCCAGCAGACCGCCGGTGAGGGAGAAGGCCAGGGCCATCAGGTTGCCCCCCAGCAGGTTCCCGAGGAAGCACCGGGCCAGCAGGATCAGCAGGGCCTCCCGTCCGGAGAGGCTGCACAGGGCGTAGACCGTCACCAGATTGGCCAGACCCAGCCGCAGGCCGGGCAGGGGGATCAGGATCGTGAGCGGGGCCAGGCCCTCCGCCACCGAGAGGGCCAGCGCCAGCGCCGTGAGGACGGCGCACCGGGTCAGCCGCGAGACGGACAAGGGGCATCCTCCTTCCCGTCCAGAGACCAGACGCGGAACACGGATCCGTCCTCCAGATCCAGCCACCGGAAGAGGCCGTCCTCCAGCGTCATGCAGCTGTGCGGGCTGTCCTCCTTCGGGATGGACACGGAGCCGGGATCCAAATAAGAGAAGGTCCCGGTCTCCACGCAGGCGGGGACATGGGTATGCCCGTGGAGGAGCACGTCCCCCGGCTGGAGCTTGGGAGGGGCGGCCAAGTTGTATTGGTGTCCGTGGGTGGCGAAGATCAGGTGTCCGGACTGCTCCAGAAGGGCGTAGTCCGCCATCACCGGGAAGGGGAGGACCATCTGGTCCACCTCAGCCTCACAGTTGCCCCGGACACAGAAGATCCGGTCCGCCAGCGGGGACAGGAGGGCGATGACCTCCTTGGGAGCGTACTCCCGGGGCAGGTCGTTGCGGGGGCCGTGGTAGAGCAGGTCCCCCAGCAGGAGGAGCCGGCCGGCCCCCTCCGCCCGATAGGCGTCCAGCAGACGGCGGGTCCAGTAGGCCGACCCGTGGAGGTCGGAAGCGATGAGCCATTTCATAGGGGAAACTCCTTTGCATCGTAGGATCTATCCCCCAGTATACCATAAAAGCGCCCGCTCGGGAAGCGGGCGGCGGCCGGTTGACGGGACGGCCTCCCGAGCGTATGATGGACGCATCGATCGAAAGGAGGACGTCAGCTATGACCAACAAGGAAATTTTAGCGCTGCTGAGAGCCGAAAAGCATCGCAAGAAAACGCCGGAGGAGCTGGCCTGGCGGGAGAAGTTCGAGCGGGAGGTCCTGTCGAAACTGGTGCAGTTCGGGGACGATATGGGGGAAGACGTGAAAACGCCTCCTACGACCAGCGGCCGCGTTCTGGAAACAGGGATGAGGAGGACCAGCATGAAGAAATGTCGGATCACCGTGATGCGGAGAGCCCGGTATGATGACCTGATCGGGCGCTATGAAAACCCCATCCAGCACGCCTGCGATCTGGAAGAAGGACAGGTGTTCCTCGCCAACGGCTGGCAGAGGCCGGAGGGGCTCTGCGTCAGTGCGTGGGAGTCCATGTCCCCCTTCGTGCTGGCCCTGTCCCACGGAGGGAGGGGGCTCTACGACGGCTGGATGAAGGACCCCCGCTCCGCCATGATCTCCTGCAACGACGGCTTCCGGCCGGTGAGCTTCTACATCGAGGCGCTGGACGAGGACGCGGACTAGCCCTTGGGCTTGGCCCGGCAGAGCAGGGCGGTGAGGAAGGCGAAAAAGACGGCGGCGGAGATCCCGCCGGCGGCCGCCGTGACGCCGCCGGTCAGGACCCCCAGAAGGCCCTGCTCCGCCACGGCCTTCTCCACACCGGAGGCCAGCAGCCAGCCGAACCCGGTGAGGGGCACCGTGGCCCCGGCCCCGGCGAAGTCCACCAGCGGCCGGTAGAGCCCCAGTCCTCCCAGCACCACTCCGGCCACCACATAGGAGACCAGGATCTTGGCGGGGGTGAGGGCCGTCTTGTCGATGAGGATCTGGCCGATGAGGCAGAACAGGCCGCCGCACAGGAAGGCCCGGACCAGCTCCAGAAACAGCTCCATGATGGGACACGCTCCTTTCTAAGCGCCGCGGGTGGACAGGGCCACCGCGTGGCAGATGGCAGGGATGCTCTCCCCCTGCATGGTGGAGGTGGGGGAGAGGAGGGCTCCGGTGCCGCAGAAGAGGATGTCCTTCCACTTCCCCTGGGCCATGCCCCGCAGGAGGGGACCGGCCAGCACCGCGGCGGAGCACCCGCACCCGGAGCCGCCGCAGTGGACGTCCTGCGCCTCCGGGTCGTAGATCATCCTGCCGCAGTCCGCCACGTTCTTCAGGTCCATGCCGTCCCGGCGGAGCAGGTCCAGCAGGATCTCATGGCCCAGAGTCCCCAGGTCTCCGGTGACGATCAGGTCATAGTAGGAGGGCTTCCGGCCGGTGTCGGCCAGATGGGCCTCGATGGTGGCGCGGGCGGCGGGGGCCATGGCGGCCCCCATGTTGGCGGCGTCTTTGATGCCCTTGTCCACGATCTTCCCGATGGTCACATGGGTGACCTTGGGGCCGTCACCCTCGGCGGCAAGGACCACCGCTCCTGCCCCGGTGACGGTCCACTGGGCGGTGGGGGATCGCTGGCCCCCGTACTCCAGCGGCATCCGGTACTGCCGCTCCGCCCCGCAGAAGTGGGAGGAGGTGACGGCGGCGGTGAGCCGCCCGAAGCCCCCGTCCAGCAGCATGGCCCCCAGCCCCAAAGCCTCCGCCATGGTGGAGCAGGCCCCGTACAGCCCCAGGAAGGGCGTATCCAGTCCCCGGACGGCGAAGCTCGTGGCGATGCACTGGTCCAGCAGGTCCCCGGCCAGCAGACAGTCCAGCGAGGAGGCGGCCTGTCCGGCCTTCTCCAGCGCGGCGGAGAGGGCGGTCCTCTGCATGGCGCTCTCCGCCTTCTCCCAGCTGTCCTCGCCGAAGAGGTCGTCTCCGGCGATCTGATCGAAGGCAGCGGCCAGCGGGCCCTCGCCTTCCTTTTTCCCCACCACACTGGCGAAGCCCGCCGCTGCCGGCGGCCGGGCCAGAGCCACGGTCTGCCGTCCCCGTTTCCTGCTGTCCATGCCATCTGCCTCCTGTCCGTGAGATACGGGCTTAGTTTGAACAAAAAGCGGACCGATCATGCAGAACGATCTTGTCGCAGGGGGGACTGGTCAAATCTAGCGGCGGGGAGTATAATATTTTCATTATCGTTCGACGGCGTCCGGCATTGTCCTGCGGACACCGTCTCATCATTCGGACGAAGGAGGACACTATGGCGGAAGAAAAACGTACGATCGCCTATATCTGCCCTGCCTGCAAGCAGAGCGTCATCCTGGAGCGGAGCATCTTCCAGCTGGCGGCCGCGCCCAACGAGCTGCCCTGCCCCTGCGGCAAGTCCGCCCTGCGGGTGGAGATGATGGGGGACCGGATCGAGATGGACGTGCCCTGCGCCTTCTGCGGCAAGGACCACCACGTCACCTGTCAGAGCAACGACTTCTTCCATCGGCGGGGGCTGGCGTTCTCCTGCAATCGGTCCGGTCTGGACTGCTGCTATGTGGGCGAGGAGGACACGGTGTTCGCCGCCGTCCGCCGACTGGAGGAGGCCGTGGACAAGGTGGACAGGGACGCCGCCGAGCGGGGGACCTTCCTGGACGAGATCGTCATGCACGAGGTCCTCTCGGAGATCCGGGACATCGCCCGGCGGGGAGGCGTGTCCTGCTCCTGCGGGTCGAAGAAGTGGAAGCTGGAGATAAATTACAGCTCTGTGGATCTGGTCTGCGCCGAGTGCGGCGGCGACCTGCGCATCCCCGCCGCCACCCAGAGCGACATCGAGGATATCTGCTGTAAGCCCACCCTCCGCATCCATGGCCGGAAGGGCTGAGCCTCCGGCGGGAACGAGAGGAAAGCGAGGAACATCCATGTTTTTCACCTATCAGTATACCATCGACACCCGGGACACGGACCCCTTCGGCCAGTGCCGCCCGTCCGCCCTGCTGGGGATACTTCAAGAGGCGGCCACCGAGGCGGCGGTCGCTCTGAAGCTCTCCCGGGAGGAGATGCTGGAGCGGTACAACTGCTTCTGGATGCTGGCCCGGATCTGGTATCGCCTGGAGCGGCCCATCTACTGGAACGAGACCGTCACCATCAAGACCTGGCACCGGGGCGGGAAGGCCGCCTCCGTCTACCGGGACTTCGACCTCTATGTGGGGGACGACTGGGTGGGCGAGGCCGTGTCCACCTGGGTCCTGGCCGACCAGGACACCCATAAGCTCATGCGTCTGTCCGAAGTGAAGGAATTCGAGGACACCACCGGCGGAGACCTGTGCAAGGACCGCCGTCTGGGCAAGCTCCGCCTGCCCGAGGGCATGGCCCTGGCGGAGGAGCGCACGCTCCATTACAGCGACGCGGACATCAACCGCCATGTGAACAACAGCCACTACGCCGACGTGATCTGCGACGCCCTCCATCTGGAGCGCCTGGGGGAGGGGAAGTTCGTCTCCAGCCTCCAGGTGAGCTACCTGGCGGAGTGCTTCCCCGGCGAGACCCTGCGGATCGACACCGGCGAGGCCGAGGGCCTGTGGTATGTCCACGGCTCCGACCGGGAGGGGATGAGCCGCTTCGACGGTACGCTGGGCCTGACCGCGCTCCCGGAGGAGAATTAAATACTTGACAGTACCGATACCATCGAGTAGAATAGTTGAAATTCATTGTGTGATAGGAGATGCACTATGGTCAATACCGACGCCAGCCACAAGTTCACCAAGCAGGGGCTCACCTTTGATGATGTGCTCCTCGTGCCTGCCGAGAGCAGCGTGCTCCCCGCAGACATCGATCTGACCACCAAGCTCACCAAGAAGATCACCCTGAACATCCCCCTGATGAGCGCCGCAATGGATACCGTCACCGAGTACCGCATGGCCATCGCCATCGCGCGTGAGGGCGGTATCGGCATCATCCATAAGAATATGTCCATCGGCGCCCAGGCCGAGCAGGTGGACATGGTCAAGCGTTCCGAGAACGGCGTCATCACCAATCCGTTCTGGCTGGCCCCCGGCCACACTCTGGCCGAGGCGGACGAGCTCATGGCCAAGTACCGCATCTCCGGCGTGCCCATCTGCGACAACGGCAAGCTGATCGGCATCATCACCAACCGCGACATGAAGTTCGAGACCGACATGAGCCAGCTCATCGACAACGTGATGACCAAGGAGAACCTGGTCACCGCCCACGAGGGCATCACGCTGGAGGAGGCCAAGGACATCCTGCGCCGCCACAAGATCGAGAAGCTGCCCCTGGTGGATGAGAAGGGCAACCTGAAGGGCCTCATCACCATCAAGGACATCGAGAAGGCCAACGTGTATCCCAACTCCGCCCGCGATGAGAAGGGCCGCCTGCTGGTGGGCGCCGCCATCGGCGTCACCGCCGACGTGCTGGACCGCGTGTCCGCTCTGGTGGACGCCGGCGCCGACGTGCTGGCCCTGGACTCCGCCCACGGCCACAGCCACAACATCCTGGAGTGCGTCAAGCGCATCAAGGCCCTCTATCCCGATGTGCAGCTGATCGCCGGCAACGTGGCCACGGCCGAGGGCACCCGTGCCCTGATCGAGGCCGGCGCGGACTGCGTGAAGATCGGCATCGGCCCCGGCTCCATCTGCACCACCCGCGTGGTGGCCGGCATCGGCGTGCCCCAGATCACCGCCGTGTATGACGCCGCCTGTGTGGCCGCGGAGTACGGCGTGCCCGTCATCGCCGACGGCGGCGTGAAGTACTCCGGCGACATCGCCAAGGCGATCGCCGCCGGCGCCAACGTGGTCATGCTGGGTTCCCTGCTGGCCGGCTGTGAGGAGTCTCCCGGCGACACCGAGGTCTATCAGGGCCGTCAGTTCAAGGTCTACCGCGGCATGGGCTCTCTGGGCGCCATGGCCTGCGGCTCCAAGGACCGCTACTTCCAGCAGAACAACAAGAAGCTGGTCCCCGAGGGCGTCGAGGGCCGCGTCCCCTACAAGGGACTCACCGGCGAGACCATCTACCAGCTCATGGGCGGCCTCCGCGCCGGTATGGGCTACTGCGGCTGCGGCACCGTGAGCGAGCTCCAGCAGAGGGCTCAGTTCATCCAGATCACCGCCGCCGGTCTGCGTGAGTCTCACCCCCATGACATCTATATCACCAAGGAAGCTCCCAACTACACCGTGAATCCTCAGTGATCGGTCAGCATGATGGCCGATCCCGGAGAGACACCTGATCGGCTGTAAAGGAGCATCGCTTGCTGGAGGCCCGCGCCGGTATCGCTCCGGCGCGGGCCTTTTCCTGTCATCGAACGTCGAAGGAAGAAGGAGGGACCATCATGCTCCATCTGCTCCTGGGCCGCTCCGGCACCGGGAAGTCCGACCAGCTCCTGGAGCGCATCCGGGAGAGCGGCGGCGCCCGGCCCCAGATCCTCATCGTGCCGGAACAGCACTCCCACGATACGGAGCGCCGGCTCTGCGCCCTGGCCGGGAACCAGGTCTCCCGCTATGCCGAGGTGCTGTCCTTCACCCGTCTGGCCGGACGGGTGTTCTCCGTGTATGGAGGCGTGGCCGCCCCAGCGCTGGATGCCGGCGGCCGCCTCCTGCTCATGTACACCGCCCTCAAGCAGATCGGGGATCGGCTGACGGTCTACCGGAAGCCCTCCCGGCGGCCGGCGTTCCTGTCCGGCCTGCTGGCCACTGTGGATGAGCTCAAGAGCGGTCGGATCTCCTCCAAAGCCCTCTGGGACGCGGGGGAGGAGACCGGCGGCGGAGAAGGGGACAAGCTCCGGGACATCGCTCTGATCTTCGGGGCCTACGAGGCCCTGACCGCCCGGCAGGGGGCCGACCCCCGGGACAAGCTGGACCGTCTGGCCACCGCGCTGGAGGGCAGCCGGTGGGCCGAGGGGAAGGACTTCTATCTGGATGGCTTCACGGACTTCACCGTTCAGGAGCGGAAGGTGCTGTCCGTCCTGCTGGATCAGGCGGCCTCCGTCACCGTGGCCCTGACCTGCGACCACCCCGAAGAGACCGAGGGAGGCGTGGGGATCTTCTCCCCGGCCCGCCGGACTGTCCGCCAGCTCCTGCGTCTGGCGGGCGAGGCCCATGTGTCCGCCGATATCCAGGCGCGGACCGGGATGGTCCGGGACCGCCGGCCCGCTCTGGCGGCGGTGGAGGCGGAGCTCTTCGCCGCCCAGCCCGGACCCGCCCGGCTGGAGAGCGGGGGCGTGGCGCTGTTCGAGGCCCGGTCTCCCTATGGCGAGGTAGAGTGGGCCGCGGCGGAGATCCTGCGGCTGGTCCGGGAAGAGGGCCTCCGCTTCCGGGACATCGCCGTCTCCGCCCGGAGCATGGAGACCTACGGCCCCCTGATCGAGACGGTGTTCCCCCGGTATGGCATCCCGGTGTTCCTGGGGCAGATGAGCGATATCCTCCAGAAGCCGGTGCCCGCCCTGATCGCGTCGGCGCTGGACATCGCCGCCGGGAACTACCGCCGGGAGGATGTGCTCCGCTACCTCAAGACCGGCCTGACGCCCCTGACCGACGAGGAGCGGGACTTGTTGGAGAACTATGCCCTCAAATGGGATCTGCGGGGGAGCCGCTGGACGCAGGAAGAGGACTGGACCATGCACCCGGAAGGGTACGGTCAGCGCTGGACCGACGCGGACACGGCGGCGCTGGAGCGGCTCAACGCCCTGCGGCACAAGCTCATCGAGCCGCTGGAGGGCCTGCGGCTGGGCGTGGGCAGGAGCGGACGGGAGCAGACCATGGCCCTCTATCGCTTCCTGGAAGCCATCGATCTGCCTCAGCGGCTCATGGAGCGGCAGACGGCCCTGCGGGAGCGGGGAGCGCCTGCGCTGGCGGAGGAGTACGCCCAGCTCTGGGACATCCTCTGCGACGCGCTGGAGCAGTGCGCCCGGATCTTGGGAGACCTGCCGCTGGAGCGGGAGGAGTTCGCGCGGCTCTTCGCCCTGGTGCTGTCCCAGTACAGCGTGGGCGCGATCCCGGTGTCGCTGGACCGGGTCGGCGCCGGGGAGATGCCCCGGCTGGCCCATAAGCCCTGCCGGGCCCTGTTCCTGCTGGGGGCCGATGACGGCGCGATCCCCCAGGCCGCGCCCTCGCCGGGCCTGCTGACCGACGACGACCGGAGCCTGCTGGCCTCCTACGGCATGGAGCTGGCGCCCAGTCTGCCCGACAAGCTGGACCGGGAGATGACCATCGTGTATGAGACGGTGTGCCTCCCCACGGACCTACTGTCCGTGAGCTGGTCCGCTACCGGGGCCGGGGGCGAGGAGCATCGGCCCTCTTTTCTGGTGGGCCGCCTGCGGGGGCTCTTCCCCGGCCTTGCCCTCAAGAGGGAGAGCGGGGAGGGGGACGGCTTCCGCCTCTGCGCGCGCAAGCCCGCTCTGGAGCTGGCGGGCCGCCGCCCGGAGGTCCGGGAGGCCCTGCGGTCTCTGCCGGACTGCGCGCCCATGATCGAGCGGATGGAACGGGCCGCCCATATGGAGCGGGGACGGCTCTCGCCCCCGGCGGTGGCCGCCCTCTACGGATCCAGCGTGCCGATGTCGGCCTCCCGGATGGACAAGTTCGAGTCCTGTCACTTCTCCTATTTCATGCAGTACGGCCTGAAGGCCAAGGCCCGGAAGCCCGCCGGGTTCCAGGCCCCGGAGTACGGCACGTTCGTCCACTATGTGCTGGAGCACGTCCTGCGGACGCTGACGAAGGACGGGGAGGAGCCCGTCCCCCGAGATCTGGACGCCGAGCCCCTCCGGGCCCTGACCAAGACTCAGGTGGACCGGTATGTGGAGGAGGAGCTGGGCGGCCTGGAGCGGGAGACGCCCCGGTTCCGCTATCTCTTCCGCCGTCTGCTCAAGTCGGTGTACGCGGTGGTCGACAACGTGGTGGACGAGTTGTCCCGTTCTGATTTCCAGCCCATCGACTTCGAGCTGGGCTTCGGAAGGGGGAAGGACCTGCCGCCGGTGCAGATCCGGGCCGGCGGCATCACCGTCAGCGTCTCCGGCTTCGTGGACCGGGTGGACGGCTGGGTGGAGGGCGACAAGCTCTATCTCCGGGTGGTGGACTACAAGACCGGCCGGAAGTCCTTCGACCTGACCGATATCTGGAACGGCATGGGCCTCCAGATGCTCCTCTACCTTTTCACGCTGAAGGACGAGGGGCGGGAGCGGTACGGCCGTGCTATCGTCCCGGCGGGGGTGTTCTACCTCCCGGCCCGGGATGCGGTGCTGGCCGGGAGCCGGTCCATGTCGGAGCAGGAGCGCCGGAAGGCGCTGGACAAGGAGCTGGCGCGGAGGGGGCTGATCCTGGACGAGCCCGACGTGCTCTCCGCCATGGAGCACGCCGGACCGGAGGGCATCCGCTTCCTGCCGGTGAAGGTCTCCGCCAAGACGGGGGCCATCAGCGGGGATGCTCTGGTCTCTGCCGAGCGGCTGGGCCGTCTGGAGCGGCACATCGGCGGCATCCTCCGGGAGATCGCCCAGGAGATCGCCGCCGGCAACATCGCCGCGGATCCCTTCTGGCGGGGGCCGGAGCACAACGCCTGCCAGTGGTGCGACTACGCCGCCGCCTGCCACTTCGAGGAGGGGAGGGGCGGCGACCATGCCCGCTATCTCCCCACCGTGAAGGGGGAGGATTTTTGGAGGAGCCTGGACCGGGCGTCCGGGCATCCAGAGACGAGAGAGGAGGGACCCGGATGGGCTTCGCGCTGACGGAACAACAGCAGGCCGTGGTGGATGACCGGGGCGGGACCCTGCTGGTCTCCGCCGCCGCCGGCTCCGGCAAGACCCGGGTGCTGGTGGAACGCCTGTTGGACCGGGTGGAGCGGGAAGGGCTGGACGTGGACCGCTTCCTGGTCATCACCTATACGAAGGCCGCCGCCGCCGAGCTCCGCTCCCGGATCGTGGAGGAGCTGGCGGACCGGCTGGCCGCCCATCCGGAGGACGGACACCTGCGCCGCCAGTCCACGCTGGTCTACAAGGCCCAGATCTCAACGGTCCACGCCTTCTGCGCCCAGCTCCTCCGGGAGCAGGGCTATCTGCTGGATCTGGACCCGGACTTCCGCCTGCTGGACGAGAGCGAGGCGGGCCTGTTGATGCTGGACAGCCTCACGGACCTGCTGGAACAGCGCTATGACGGCCTGGAGGCAGAGGACCCTTTCGCCCGGCTGGTGGACACCATGTCGGCGGGCCGGGACGACAGCCGCCTGATCCAGATCGTGCTGGACATCCGGGGCCGGGTCCAGAGCCATCCCCATCCCGACCGGTGGCTGGACCAGCAGGCGGCGGCCTTCGACCTGACCGGCGCGGCCGAGGCGGGGGAGACCGTCTGGGGGCGGCTCCTGCTGGAGGACGCCGCCTGCCAGGCCCGGTACTGGGCGGGCCAGATGGCCAAGGCCCTGGAGCTGTGCGAGTGCGATGATGTGTTCCAGGGGAACTACGCGCCCAGCCTCTCCGCCACGCTGGACGGCCTGCTCCGCTTCGCCTCCGCCGCGGAGAAGGGCTGGGATGCCGCCCGGGCCCAGCTCCCGATCCCCTTCCCCACGCCGGGGAGGAAAAAGGTCCCCGCTGGTCTGGGGGACACGGAGCTGGTGAAGGATCTGCGCAAGCGGTGCAAGGCCCGGATGGACAAGCTGGCCGAGGGCTTCGCGGATGACAGCGCCGACCTGCTGGAGGACCTGCGGGAGGTCCGCCCCACGGTGGGCGCCCTCTTCACGCTGGTGCGGGACTTCGAGGCGGCCTATGCCGCCGAGAAGAAGCGCCGCGGGGCGTTGGATTTCTCCGACCTGGAGCACCGGGCGGTGGAGCTGCTGGTGCGTCCGGAGGGCGGCCCTACCGAGCTGGCGGAGCAGATCGCCCGCCGGTACGATGAGATCATGGTGGACGAGTATCAGGACACCAACGAGGTCCAGAACGCCATCTTCTCCGCCATCTCCCGGAAGGGGACGAACTTGTTTTTGGTGGGCGATGTGAAGCAGTCGATCTACCGGTTCCGGCTGGCCGACCCGACCATCTTTTTGGAGAAGTACCGGACCTTCCCCTCCTATGAGCGCGAGCGGGAGGGAGAGCCCCGGCGGATCAGCCTGAGCCGCAACTTCCGCTCCCGGGAGGAGGTGTTGGAGGGGGCCAACTTCCTGTTCCGGAACCTGATGTCCACGGAGTTCGGCGAGATGGACTACGGCCCGGAGGAGGCCCTCTATCCCGGCGGCGTGTTCCCCGGCGGGGAGGATACCGCCGTGGAGCTGGACGCTCTGGACCTGTCCGGCGACGATCTGGAAGAGGAGGACCGTCCCCGGGAGGAGCGGGCCGCCAAGCCCGGCAAGGACCTGCTGGAGGCCCGCTTCGCCGCCCGCCGCATCCGGGAACTGCTGGACGGGGGCTTCCGGATCCGCTCCGGGGATGCGGTCCGTCCGGCGGCGCCCTCTGACGTGGTGATCCTGCTCCGGTCCCCGGGCACGGTCCTGCACCACTATGCCAGAGCCCTGGGGGAGCAGAACATCCCCTGGGAGGCCGAGGGGGGCGGAGACTTCTTTGCCTCTACCGAGGTGAGCGTGGCTCTGGCCCTGCTCCAGATCGTGGACAACCCCCGGAAGGACGTGCCGCTGATCTCGGCGCTCCGGTCTCCGGTGTACGGCTTCTCCGCCGACCGGCTGGCCCAGCTCCGGGCGGGCTGTCCCGAGGGGGACATCTTCCAGACGGTCCGGGCCGGGGCCGAGCGGGGGGAGGAGGACTGCGCGGCCTTCCTGTCCGAGCTGGAGGATCTGCGCTTCGGCGCGGCGGACCTGAGCTGTTATCAGCTCCTGTGGCAGATCTACGACCGCTCCGACCTGATGGGCGTGTTCGGGAGCCTGTCCAACGGGGAGGAACGGCAGGCGTCCCTCCTCCTGCTGGCGGAGCTGGCCCGCCGCTTCGAGAGCGCCGGACACAAGGGACTGTATGGCTTCCTGTCCTATTTGGAGCGCCTGCGGGAGAAGGGAGAGCGGATCGCCGCCCCGGACCCGGGCCGGGAGGGCGGAGGCGTGCGCGTCCTGTCCATCCACCGCTCCAAGGGACTGGAGTTCCCCATCGTCCTCCTGTGCGGCCTGAGCCGCCGCCTGAACCGGGAGGATATGCAGAGGCCCATCCTGTTCCACCCCAAGCTGGGCGTGGGCCCCAAGCGGCTGGACTTGGGACGGATGATCGAATATCCCACCCTGGCCCGCCGGGCAGTGGCCCGCCAGCTGGATCGGGAGATGATGGCGGAGGAGCTCCGGCTCCTCTATGTGGCCGTGACACGGGCCAAGGACAAGCTGATCCTGTCCGTGGCCCTCACCGGGGGCGGGAAGGACATCGCCAAGCTGGCCCCGGACGCGGCCTGTCCGGCGGAGCCTCAGGCCCTGGCGGCCTGTTCGTCTGTGGGACAGTGGGTGCTCCTGCCGGTGCTGTGCCGGCCGGAGGCCGCTCCCCTCCGGGACGCGGGAGCCGTAGATGTGCCTCTTCCGGTGTGCCCCATGGGGCCCAAGTGGGACATCCGCTGGGTCCCCGGCGGACCATTGACGAAGGCCGCCGGACGGATCGGCATGGGCGTGTCCACCCCGGATGCGGCTCCGGCGGACCCGGACCCGGATCTGCTGGCCCGCTTGACTTGGACCTATCCCCAGGCGGCGGACGTGGAGCTGCCCTCCAAGCTGACCGCCACCCAGCTCAAGGGCCGGGAGCTGGACCGTGAGGCGGCGGAGGGGGCCGGACCGGACCGGGACGCCCCGGCGGCGGATCGTCTCCGCCCGATCCGCCGACCCCGCTTTGCGGAGGAGGAGTTCGGCCTGACGGCGGCCCAGAAGGGCACCGCCCTCCATCTGGTGATGCAGTATATCGACTTCGACAAGACCGCCTCCCCGGCTCAGGTGGGCCGGGAGATCCAGCGCCTGGTGCGGGAGCAGTTCCTGACCCCGGAGCAGGGCGAGGCGGTGGCCCCGGAGCGGATCGCGGCCTTCTTCGCCTCCCCGCTGGGGAAAGCGGTGCGGTCCGCGCCCTCCCTGCGGCGGGAATTCAAGTTCTCTATCCTGGTCCCGGCGGCGGACTTTTGGCCCCAGGCCGGGGAGGGAGAGCGGGTGCTCCTCCAGGGCGTGGTGGACTGCTTCTTCGACGGGCCGGAGGGCCTGACCGTGGTGGACTTCAAGACCGACCGGGTGAAGGGAGACGCCCTCCTCCGCCGGGCGGAGGAGTACCGCCCCCAGCTGGCCGCCTACGGCCGGGCGCTGGAGGAGATCTGCGGCCGTCCGGCGGCCCGCCGGGTGCTCTGGTTCTTTTCCGAGGACCGGGCGGTCGAGGTGTGACGGGAACGGCCCCATAGACCCATATCCTTAGCAAAGAAAGCGAGAGAACGAAAACATGATCAGTCTGCTGCTGATGAAACAGATCGGAGAGCTCTTCCTGATGATCTTGCTGGGCTTCGTCCTGGTGCGGGCGGGGCTCCTCCGGTCGGAGGACAGCAAGCCCCTTTCGGTGGTGGTCCTCTATCTGGTGTCCCCCTGCATGATGCTCAACGCCTTCCAGATCGAAAAGACGGAGGAGCTGGTCCACGGACTGCTGCTGTCCCTGCTGGCGGCGGTGTCCATCCATATCCTGCTCTTCCTGCTCATCACTGTGTTCGGGAAGGTGCTGAAGCTCACGGTGGTGGAACAGGCCTCGGTGATGTACTCCAACGCGGGCAACCTCATCATCCCGCTGGTCACCGCCATCCTGGGCAGCCAGTGGGTGGTGTTCACCAGCGTGTTCCTGGCGATCCAGGTGCCCCTGCTGTGGACCCACTGCCGCTCCCTCCTGAGCGGGGAGCGGAGCGCCTCGGTGAGGGACATCGTCCTCAACCCCAACATCCTGGCCACGGCAGGCGGCGCGGTGCTCTTCCTGCTGGGCGTGCGCCTTCCGGCCTTCCTGACCGAGCCCATGAGCTCCATGGGAAGCATGATCGGTCCTCTGAGCATGCTGGTGGCCGGGATGCTGATCGGCGGCATGGACATGAAGAAGGTGCTGTCCTTCCGGGGCATCTGGAAGATGTCGGCCCTGCGCCTGATCGTAGTGCCCCTTGTGTTGGCGCTCCTGCTGAAGTACAGCGGTCTGGCACATATGGCCGCCAACGGGACCACCATCCTGATGGTGAGTCTGCTGGCCGCCGCTACCCCCTCTGCCGCCACGGTGATGCAGATGTCCCAGATCTTCGACCGGGACGCGGAGTATGCAAGCGCCATCTATGTAGTGACCACCCTCCTGTGTATCGTCACCATGCCGGTCATCATCTGGGTCTATCAGGTATGAGCCTCCGGTCCCGGGCCTCCCAGCGCCGGAGGATGTCCAGCCCCTCCGGCGTCAGCAGGAGGAGGGCGGTCAGGACGGGCAGGGCCATGAGCCCGTTGAAGAGGTCCGCGGCCTGCCACACGGCGGACACGTCCCCGACGCTCCCCAGCACGATGGCGGCCAGGAACAGCGCCCGATAGCCGGCCTTTTTTCGAGAGCCCTCTCCCGCCAGGTGGGAGAGGGCTCTCTCGCCGTAATAGCTCCAGCCCAGCAGGGAGGTGAAGGCGAAGAGGAGGAGGCATACCGATACCAGCGGCCCGCCCCAGTCCCCCAGTGCCGTGGAGAAGGCGGCAGCGGACAGAGGGGCTCCCAGCATCGCCCCGGTGACGGTCCCGGATCGGATGGCCGCCTGAGCGGCGGCGGGATCGTAGACGCCGGAGGTGAGGACCGCCAGAGCGGTGACGGAGCAGATGACCAGCGTGGCGAAGCCCGTCTCGAAGATGCCCCAGAGGCCCTCGGAGGCCGGATCGTCGGTCTGGGCAGCAGCATGGGCGATGGCGGAGGAGCCCATCCCCGCCTCGTTGGTGAACACGCCCCGGGCCACCCCGTACCGCAGGGCGGCGGCCATGCCGTATCCCCCGGCGGCCTCCGGAGAGAGGGCGCAGGCGGCGATCTGCCTCAGAGCGCTTGGAAGGGCGGCGGCGTGGACGGCGATCGTGAACCCCCCGGCCCCCAAAAAGAGGAGGGCCATCAGGGGGACCAGCCGTTCGCTGACCCGTCCGATCCGGCCGACGCCTCCAAAGATGACCAGACTGCAGGCCAGGGCGGTGGACAGCCCGACCGCCAGCGGGTCCCAGCCGAAGGTGTCCTGGAGGGACGCGGCGATGGAGTTGGCCTGTACCAGGCTCCCGCCCCCCAGAGAGGCACACAGGCAGGCCAGGGAGAAGAAGCGGGCCATCCGCTTGAGGCCCAGGCCCCGCTGGATGAAGCACATGGGGCCACCCTGCCAGCCGCCGCCGGGGGCGGGCTCATGGAAGCGGACGGCCAGGGCCTTCTCGGCGAAGCTGGTCATCATGCCAAGCAGGGCGGAGATCCACATCCAGAACACCGCCCCCGGACCGCCCCAGAAGATGGCGGCGGCCACCCCGGCGATGCTCCCGGTGCCGATGGTGGAGGCCAGGGCGGTGGACAGGGCCTGGAGCTGGGTGAGCCCGCCTGCCGCGGACCGCTCCCGGCGGAAGAGCTGTCCCGCCGTGGCCCGGAGCCAGCGCGGGAGGGCGAAGAGCTGGAAGAACCCGGAAGCGCAGGACCACCATAGGCCGGTGAAGAGGAACAGCCCCAGGAGCCACGGGTCCCAGAGCGCGTCGCTGAGCTTGGCGAGGATGGACATGGCACACCTCCTGACGAGGGGCCGGACGGCCCCCTCCCAAGACCCATATGCGCCGTCTTTGGGCCTCATTCCCCGGCCCGGTCAAAGTGGAACGAAAAAAATTTGAAAAAACAGTTGCAATTTGCGGGAGATAGTGATAATATATCAGTTGCGTTTATGACGACTGATCCCCTGGGAGAAAGAGGTGAACATAAATGAAGGAAGGCATCCATCCTAATTACGAGCAGACCACTATCAAGTGCGCCTGTGGCAACGTGATCGAGACCGGCTCCACCAAGAAGGACATCAAGGTGGAAGTTTGCTCCAAGTGTCACCCCTTCTTCACCGGCAAGCAGAAGATGGTGGATACTGGCGGACGTGTCAGCCGCTTCAACAAGAAGTTTGGTCTGGAGCAGAAGTAAGTTCCCAATGAAAGCCCGTACCGGTCCCGGTACGGGTTTTTCTGTATCTCCACCATCCCACACCCATCCGTGAAAGAGGAGGCATACCATGTTCCAGAAGATCTGTCCCGCGGAGATCGACGACAACCTGTTCCATCTGCTCAACGACCAGTGGATGCTGGTCACGGCCGGTACGCCGGACCACTGCAACACCATGACCGCATCCTGGGGCGGCCTGGGGGTGCTGTGGCGCCGGGATGTGGCCATGTGCGTGGTCCGGCCTCAGCGCTATACCTTGAAATTCATGGACGAGTCGGACTACTTCACCCTGTCCTTCTTCGGCGACGGGAAGTATCGGAAGGAGCTCCAGCTCTGCGGCACCAAGAGCGGCCGGGACATGGACAAGATCGCCGCCTGCGGCTTCACCGTGGCGGCCGGCGCGGGGAACGCCCCCTATTTCCAGGAGGCGGAGCTGGTCATCGTCTGTCGGAAGCTGTACTGGCAGGATCTGGACCCCAGCCATTTCACCGATCCCGGCGTGCTGGACCAGTGCTACCCGGAGAAGGACTATCATCGGATGTATGTGGGCGAGATCGCGGAAGTCTTGAAGAAGCGGGACTGATCCGCCCCATGGACAGGAAAGGACCTGAGGAGGCCGTATGAGCGAACCGAACACCAGAGAGATCGACCGGGCGGTATTGGTGGGCCTGTCCGCCCACTGCCTCACCGCCGAGGAGAACGCGGACGAGCGCACCATGGAAGAGCTGGCCGCCCTGCTGGAGACGGCAGGGGGCGTCTGCGTGGGCACCGTCCTCCAGAACAAGGACACGCCTGACCCCCGCACCTTCATCGGCGAGGGCAAGGTAGAGGAGGTCCGGGCCCTGGTGGAGGCCACAGGGGCCGGCATGGTCATCTTCGACAATGCCCTCTCGCCCTCCCAGCAGAGGGTGCTCTCCGAGGAGCTGAAGGTGAGCGTGCTGGACCGGTCCGCCCTGATCCTGGACATCTTTGCCCAGCGGGCCCGTACTCGGGAGGGGCGGCTCCAGGTGGAGCTGGCCCAGTACCAGTACCTGTTGCCCCGTCTGACGGGCATGTGGGGCCATCTGGTGCGCCAGACCGCCTCCGGCGGAAGATCTCCCATCGGTACCCGCGGCCCCGGCGAGACCCAGCTGGAGACCGACCGCCGCCACATCCGGCGGAAGATCTCCAAGCTCAAGGAGGAGCTGGAGGAGGTCCGGCGGGTCCGGGGCGTCCAGCGGGAGCGCCGGATCAAGAACGAGGTGCCGGTGGTGGCCATCGTGGGCTACACCAACGCGGGCAAATCCACCCTCCTCAACAAGCTGACCGGAGCGGACATCCCCGCCAACAACAGGCTGTTCGACACTCTGGACACCACCACCCGGACCCTGGAGATCTCAGACACCTGCACGGTGCTGATCTCCGACACGGTGGGCTTCATCTCCAAGCTGCCCCACCATCTGGTGGAGGCCTTCAAGGCCACGCTGGAGGAGCTGAGCTATGCGGATCTGCTGCTCCATGTGATCGACGCCTCGGATCCCCAGTGGCGGGAGCAGAGCGCCGTGGTGGAGAAGCTGATCCGGGAGCTGGGGGCCTCAGAGACGCCCCGCATCGACGTGTTCAACAAGTTGGACCGGTACACGGGGGACATCGTGCCCCACGGGGCGGACATGGTGTCCATCTCCGCCCGGACCGGCCAGGGCCTGGACCGGCTCCTGGAGATGATCGGAGAGCGGCTGGACACCGGCGCCTGCCGGGTGGTGCTCCATCTGCCCTACGACCAGGGCGGCCTGCTGGATGCCCTGTACCGGGACGCCAAGGTGGAGCGGGTGGAGTACGCCGACACCATCGAGGTGACGGCGGTGCTGACCCCCATCCTGCTGGGGCGGATGCAGGACTATATCGTGGAGGGCTGGACGCCCCCCAAGGAACCCTGGGAGGACTGAGACCATGGAGCTGGAGACCGAGCGCCTGATCCTGCGGCCCTTCCGGCCGGAGGACGCGATGGACCTCTACGCCTATGCCAAGGACCCACGGGTGGGCCCGCCCGCCGGCTGGCGTCCCCATAGGAGCGTGGAGGAGAGCCGGGAGATCATCGAGACGGTGTTCTCCGCGCCCGGCGTGTTCGCCGTGGTGCCGAAGGAGCTGGGCCGGGCGGTGGGCTCCGCCGGATTCACCGGCCGCCACCGGAAGGAGGCCCGGGGGGCCGACGACGAGATCGGCTACTCCCTCAGCCCCGCCTGGTGGGGGAGAGGACTGATCCCGGAGGCGGTGGAGGCCCTGCTCCGCTATGGCTTCCGGGACATGGGCCTGGACACCATCTGGTGTGAGCACTACGACGGCAACCGGAAGTCCAAGCGGGTGATCCGCAAGTGCGGCTTCCGCTTCCGGTTCCTGCGGATGCAGCGTGTGCCGGACTTCGGCGGCGAGCCCCGCCTGAGCCTGATCTGGTCTATGGACCGCCGGGACTGGGAGGCCCGCCAGCCGCGGGCCGGAGAGGAGGAGCGTCTATGACCGAATATCTCATCCCCACCGGGGCCGCGGAGACCGAGTTCACGGAGAAGCGCTCCCGCTTCATCGGCCATGTCTGGCGGGTGGAGAGCGAGGAGGCCGCCCGGGCCTGCATCGACGCCATGAAGAAGCGCTATCACGATGCCCGGCACAACTGCTGGTGCTATCTGGTCCGGGAGGGCGGCATCGTCCGCTATTCCGACGACGGCGAGCCCCAGGGCACCGCCGGACAGCCCATGCTGGGCGTGTTCCAGAAGGAAGAGGTCACCAACGTCTGCTGTGTGGTGACCCGGTACTTCGGCGGGATCCTGCTGGGGGCCGGCGGACTGGTGCGGGCCTATACCCGCTCCGCCAAGGACGCTCTGGACGCCGCGGGGATCTCCGTGGTGCGCCGCTGGGTGGATGTAGCGGTGCCCTGCCCCTACTCCTTCTTCGAGCGGATGAAGCTGGAGGTGGAGAGCTTCGGCGGCGTGCTGGGGGAGACCGAGTACGGCGCGGAGGTGGTGGTCCACGCCCTCCTGCCGGAGGGCTCCGTGGAGGAGTTCCGGAGCCGGGTCACAGAGCTGACCGCCGGCGGTTCCGCCGCCCAGGTGGTGGGCGAGACCTTCAAGGACGTGCCTGTCCGCTGAAAAAAGAAAAAATTTTCGCCGGGAAGCAGGGATCCTGGGAGAAAAAGCGTATATAGACATAGAGCGTGTTTTGCGTCCCAGGGAGGTGGAGGTCCATGACCGTACGGGAACAGACGGAGCAGTGGGAGCGGCAGAGCCTGTCGCCCTATGCCTGCCGCGCCGCGGAGAGCCGAGGGCGCGCCCGCCCGTTGGAGCCCTGTCCCATGCGGACCTGCTTCCAGCGGGACGCGGACCGGATCGTCCACGCCAAGGCCTTCCGGCGGCTCATGCACAAGACGCAGGTGTTCCTGGCCCCGGAGGGGGACCATTACCGGACCCGCATGACCCATACCCTAGAGGTGGCCCGGATCGCCCGGACGATCGCCCGGGGCCTGCGGCTCAACGAGGACCTGACGGAGGCGGCGGCCCTGGGCCACGACCTGGGGCACACTCCCTTCGGTCATGCCGGGGAGCAGGTGCTGGATGAGATCATGCCCGGCGGCTTCGAACACAACGTCCAGTCCCTCCGGGTGGTGGACCGCCTGGAGGATGAGGGCGCGGGCCTGGACCTGACGTGGGAGGTCCGCAACGGCATCCTCTGTCACACCGGCGGCGAGCGGGCCGCCACGCTGGAGGGACGGATCATCCGTCTGGCAGACCAGATCGCCTATATCGAACATGACATCGACGACGCCGTCCGGGCGGGGGTCCTCTATCCCATGGACCTGCCTCTGGCCCTGACCCAGCGGCTGGGATTCTCCCACGGGGAGCGGATCGACACGCTGGTGTCCGATGTGATCGGGCAGAGCCGGGACCGGGACGATATCTGTCAGTCAGAAGAGTGCCGGCAGGCGCTGGCCGACCTGCGGAGCTTCATGTTCGGGGCGGTCTATCTCTCACCCACCGCCAAGGCGGAGGAGGGGAAGGCGCAGGACGTGCTCCGCTTCCTCTTCGAGCGCTACCGGAAGGACCCGGACGCCCTGCCGTCGGAGTTCCAGGACATCCGGGCCAGAGAGGGCGTGGAGCGGGCCGTCTGCGACTACATCGCGGGCATGACGGACAAGTATGCTGTGGAGCGGTTCCGGGAGCTGGCGATCCCCCGGTCCTGGGCCGTGAAATGACAGCGGGGAAGGAGGGGACCATATGGCCATACCAGAGGCGTTCATCGACGAGGTGGTGGCGCGGAACGAGATCTCAGACGTGGTCTCTTCCTACGTCCATCTGACCCGGAAGGGGAACAATATGTGGGGCCTGTGCCCCTTCCACAATGAAAAGACCCCGTCCTTCTCCGTGTCTACGGAAAAGCAGATCTATCACTGCTTCGGCTGCGGCAAGGGGGGCGGCGTGATCTCCTTCATCATGGAGATCGAAAACCTGCCCTTCGTGGAGGCAGTGCGCCTCCTGGCCCAGCGGGCCGGGCTGGAGATGCCGGAGAGCGGAGAGAATGAGGGCTGGCGCCGCCGGAAGGAGCGCCTCCTGACCTTGAACAAGGAAGCCGCCCGGTTCTTCCACGAGACGCTCAAGTCCCCGGCGGGGGCGGCGGGCGCGGCCTATCTGTTCCAGAAGCGGGGGCTGTCCCGGGGCATCGTCACCCGGTTCGGCTTGGGCATGGCGCCGGACCGCTGGGACAGCCTGATCCAGGCCATGGCGGAGAAAGGATACTCCAAGCGGGAGCTCCTGGACGCCGGCCTGGCGGTAGACAACAAGAAGGGGCGGATCTACGACCGGTTCCGGAACCGGGTCATGTTCCCCATCATCGACCTGCGGGGGGAGGTCATCGGCTTCGGCGGCCGGGTGCTGGACGACTCCACGCCCAAGTACCTGAACTCGCCGGACACGGTGATCTACAACAAGAGCCGGAACCTCTTCGCCCTGAACATCGCCAAGAAGTCCAAGCTGGGGCGGATCATCCTGACAGAGGGCTATATGGACACGATCTCCCTCCATCAGGCGGGGTTCGACTGCGCTGTGGCCAGTCTGGGCACCTCTCTGACGCAGGAGCACGCCCAGCTCCTCTCCCGGTACACGAAGGAGGCGGTGATCGCCTACGACGGTGACGGGGCGGGCGTGAAGGCCGCCCAGCGGGCCATCCCGATCTTGGAAAAGACGGGCATCCAGGTGAAGGTCCTCCAGATCCGGGGGGCCAAGGACCCGGACGAATACATCAAGAAATACGGCCGGGAGGCCTTCGCCAAGATGCTCGACCAGAGCGAGAACCACATCGAGTACCGCCTGCGCCAGATCCAGGGGAAGTACGACCTGACGGACGATGCCCAAAAGGTGGAGTTCCTGCGGGAGGCCGCCGCCATGCTGGCCACGCTCCCCAGCCCGGTGGAGCGGGAGATCTACGGCGGACGGGCCGCGGAGGCCGCCGGCGTGACTCCGGCCGCCATGGAGCAGGAGGTCAAGCGGGAGCTCTCCCGCCGCATCCGGCAGGCGAAGAAGCAGCAGGAGCGGCGGGACCTGACGCCCGCCGTCCAGCTCCAGCCCAAGGAGTACGGCATCCGATACCCCAATATGCGCTCCGGACGGGCGGAAGAGGGCGTCCTGCGGCTGATGCTGCTGGAGCCCAGCCTCTTCCGGGAGACCGGGAGCTTGACGGCGGAGCAGTTCTCGGCGCCGCTTCTGGGGCGGATCTATTCGATCCTGCTCCGGCAGTTCCGGGAGGGCCGCACGCCCCAGGCGGCTAGTCTGGCCGGGGACTTGTCCCCAGAGGAGATGAGCTTCCTGAGCGGGATCATGGGGAGGCCGGAGTCGCTGGCCAACAGCCGGCAGGCTCTGCGGGACTACATCAACGTGATACAGACGGAGGCCGTGAAGCGGTCCGGCGCCGGGGACGGCGCGGAGGACCCGCTGTTGACGGCCATGGAAAAATTCAGAGAAAAAAAGGCCTACGGAGGATGAGCACATGAGTGAAAAGAAAATGAACGGGATCAAAAACGCCAAAGCCGCCGCCGCCCCCAGCGAGGAGCAGATCGAGGCCGGCCGCCAGGAGATCATGAAGGTCGTGGAGGGCGTCCCCGGCGCGGAAAAGCTCAGCGAGCTCATCGAGCGGGGCAAGAAGAAGGGCAAGCTCTCCGCCAGCGAGCTCATGGACGTGCTGGAGAACATGAATCTGGAGAGCGACCAGATGGACAAGATCTACGATGCGCTGGAGAACCTGGGCATCGACACGGCGGGGGACGACTACCTGCCCGATCTGACCGAGGATGTGCTCCCCAACGCGGAGGAGTTGGAGGAGATCCCCGAGGAGGAGATCGTGGATCCCAACACGCTGGTGGACGCCTTCAACATCGACGACCCCGTCCGGATGTACCTGAAGGAGATCGGCAAGGTGAACCTGCTGACCCCCGATGAGGAGATCCAGCTGGCGCAGGACATGGGCGCCGGCGACGCCGCGCAGGAACAGTGGGACGAGATCGAGCAGGCCCGGAAGAACGGCGAAGACTACCCCCTGACCAAGGAGGAGGAGACCGCCATCAAGAAGGCCATCCGCCGGGGCAAGGCCGCCAAGCAGCGTCTGGCTGAGGCCAACCTCCGTCTGGTGGTGTCCATCGCCAAGCGGTATGTGGGCCGCGGGATGTTGTTCCTGGATCTGATCCAGGAGGGCAATCTGGGCCTCATCAAGGCCGTGGAGAAGTTCGACTATACCAAGGGCTACAAGTTCTCTACTTACGCCACCTGGTGGATCCGGCAGGCCATCACCCGGGCCATCGCCGACCAGGCCCGCACCATCCGCATCCCCGTCCATATGGTGGAGACCATCAACAAGGTCATCCGCGTCTCCCGCCAGCTCCTTCAGGAGCTGGGCCACGACCCCTCTCCCGAGGAGATCGCCGAGGAGATGAACATGCCCGTGGACAAGGTCCGGGAGATCCTGAAGATCGCCCAGGAGCCCGTCTCTCTGGAGACCCCCATCGGCGAGGAGGAGGACTCCCATCTGGGCGACTTCATCCCCGATGAGGATGCCAGCGAGCCCTCTGAGGCCGCCAGCTTCACCCTGCTGAAGGAGCAGCTGGTGGAGGTGCTGTCCACTTTGACGCCCCGTGAGGAGAAGGTGCTGAAGCTCCGCTTCGGCATCGAGGACGGCCGTACCCGCACGCTGGAAGAGGTGGGCAAGGAGTTCAACGTGACCCGTGAGCGCATCCGCCAGATCGAGGCCAAGGCACTGCGGAAGCTCCGCCATCCCTCCCGCTCCAAGAAGCTGAAGGACTTTTTGAACTGATTTGAAAAAAGTTTGAAGAAAACGGTTGACAAATAGGGAAAGAACAGTTATAATATCCATCGTTGACTCGCCGATGAGCAAGAGCGGCGGGCCGATGGATATGGGGGTATAGCTCAGCTGGGAGAGCGCTTGAATGGCATTCAAGAGGTCAGCGGTTCGATCCCGCTTATCTCCACCAGACCGGAACATCGAAAGATGTTCCGGTTTTTCTATATCCAGATCGCTTTATGAGAAGAGTTATGTACAAACAGCGAGAAGCCCCGTTCGGGGCTCCTCGCTGTTTCCATCGGGATCCAGAAACCACCGGCCCGGCGGTCAGACAGGACGGTCCCCTCAACACGCCCACTGCCATACCTTCATATCCACCTTGCCGTTCGCCTTGAAGCCGACGCCCTCCATCTCCAGCAGACCTCGCTGTTCCGGCCAGCCGGGGGCGGTGCGGCCGCTCTGGTCCACCACCCGATGACAGGGGAAGTCGCCATAGGCGCTGGCCTGCCGCAGGACCCGGCCCACCAGACGGGCGTTCTTCGGCCGGCCGATCAGACGCGCGATCTGTCCGTAGGAGGCTACCCGGCCCTCCGGGATCTCGGACACGGCGGACAGGATCTCATAGCGCAGGTCCTCATCCAGTACCTGGCTCATGGGCGTCCCCTCCGATGGCCCCAGCAGCGGGAACGGCGGCGATGCCGTTTCTTGGAGGAGCCCTTGCAGAGGTGGGGCGTCCGGCACAGGGCGGTCTTGTAATCCCAGACCCGCTCCCGCGTGGCCGCCGGGATGGTCAGACGACCCTGCCAGAGGCCGTCCTCGGGCTGGCTCAGAGTCATGGAGCACAGGAACCGGCCGTGCTCCTCACAGCAGAAGGAGGACAGGTACTCCTGGTCGTTGCCGGGATACCAGGAGGTGATCCAGGACCGCTTCCCACACAGGGGACAGGCCCGGAGCCGGGCCCGGGGGGCGTCCAGCACCTGCATGGGATCGGGGAGCGGACCGATCTTCCGCTGGGGCTGGTCAGGGAAGGGACGGTCGCAGAGCTTCCCCTTCCCGGGAAGCCTGGGAGGCGGCTCCCAGGAAAGGGCCTCATCGGTCAGGAACTGCGCCACCATGGCGGTGTAGACCACATCGGACAGAGCGTCGTGGTAGTCGAAGATGTCCGGGATCCGGCAGTACTCCACCGCCCGCCACAGGGCGATCTGCTGGCCTTCAGCCCCGGCCTGGTGGCTGAACGCCCGCTGCACATCGCAGACCGGACGGAGCGGGGGGATAGGGACGTCCCAGTAGGAACCGTTCTGCTCCAGGGCGTCCAGATCGCCGGGGCCCCAGGCGGCACACTCGGTGTCCCCGCCGCACCAGTCCCGGAAGGCGGCCATGGCGGCGGAGAAGGTGAGCTCAGACTCCAGAGATGCCCGGAGAGAGGGGAGCTTTTTGGCGCCCTTGTCGAACTTTTTGTGGACCACCGGGCGGATGTAGACGTTGAATACGCCGGTGATCGGTCCGCCCAGACGGTCCAGCCGGACCGCGCCGATCTGCAGGATCTCGTCCAGGGGCTTCTGGTCATAGCCCCGATTCCATTCCAGGTCTAATATGATCATCGTATCGGTCCTTTGTCTCGTTCTCGTTCAGCGCCGCTCCAGCTTGGCCCGGAAGGAGATACGGCGGGGAGTCTCCAGATCGTCGAAGCGGATCAGGTGCGCACGCTTGTCCCGGTCCACCTCCAGCACGGTGCCCAGCCCGAACAGGGCGTGCTCCACCCGCTGGCCCACCGGGAGGGCCGGGTCATGCGCCTCCTCGGCCAGCCATTTGCTGTTATGGGCGATGTAGTCCCGGGCGGAGCGGATCAGCCCCTCCTGGGGCTCTCTGGGGAAGGTGAGCAGATCCCGGTCGATGTCCAGCAGGAACCGGGAGGGCCAGCAGGGGGAGCCGTCGAAGCTCCGGCCGTCCGCCTCGGAGAGGAAGAGGCCCTTCTGGGCCCGGGTCATAGCCACGAAGGCCAGACGGCGCTCCTCCTCCATGGCGGGCCGGGTGCGTACCTTCCGGGAGGGGAACACCCCCTCGTTCATGCCGCACAGGAACACATAGGGGAACTCCAGCCCCTTGGCGGCGTGGACGGTCATGAGCTTCACCCTATCGCCAGGCTCGGCCCGGTCCCGATCCGTGAAGAGGGCCACGTGGGAGAGGTAGTGCTCCAGGTCGCTCTCCTCGCCGCAGGAGACCTCGTACTCGTAGACCGACTGCTTCAGCTCCGCCAGGTCGTCCAGACGGGTCTGACTGCCCTCGGTCCGGAGCATCTGCTCGTAGCCGCTCTGGTCCAGGATGGCGGAGAGGACCTCAGAGATGGGCCGGCCCGAACGGCCGGCGGAGAAGCTCTCGATGAGGGAGACGAAGGAACGGGCTTTGGTGCCTTTGAAGAGCGGGTCCTCCAGCGAGTCCCGCAGGGCCTGATAGAGGGTGCAATCCCGCCGCTGGGCCTCCTCCTGGAGGAAAGCCATCCGCCGCCGGCCCAGGTTCCGCTTGGGCACGTTGACGATCCGCCGGAAGGACAGATCGTCCTGATAGACGATCATCCGCAGATAAGACAGGGCGTCCTTGATCTCGGCCCGGTCGAAGAACTGGACCCCGCTGTAGATGGCGTAGGGGAGCTTTTCGTGGAGGAACACCTCCTCCACCGGCCGGGTCACATAATGGGCCCGGTAGAGGATCGTCATGTCCCGGTATGGGACGCCCTGCTCCTCGTGGAGGGCCCGGATCTGCGCATAGATCCATTTGGCCTCGGCCTCCCGGCTCTCCGCGAAGCAGCATACCACCGGCCCGCCGGAGGGGAGGGTGGGACGCAGGTCCTTCTCCATCCGGTCCCGGTTCCGGCGGATCAGGGAGTTGGCCGCCGCCAGGATCTCCGGCGTGGAGCGGTAGTTCTCCATCATCAGGATGGTGCGGACGCGAGGAAAATGCTGGTCGAAGTCCAGCAGATGCCGGATGTCGGCGCCGCGCCAGGTGTAGATCGTCTGGTCCGGGTCGCCTACCACGAACAGGTTCCCATGATAGCCGCAGAGCACCTCCATGAGTTGGTACTGGATGGAGTCGATGTCCTGGAACTCGTCGATCATGATGTACTCCAGCCGCTGCTGCCACTTGCGCTTGATGTCCTCGTGCTGCTGGAAGAGGTACAGGGAGAATTTGAGCAGGTCGTTGTAGTCCAGGCCGAAGCACTTCTTCTCCTGATAGAGATAGCCGTAGAAGATGATATCGGCAGGGGAGGCGGCCTGGTCATACTTGCCCTTGAGGATCTCCAGAGACAGGTCGATCATATCCTTGTAGTACTCCGGCTCCTGGAAGAGCTTCCGGATCTCGATCATGTCCCGGGCGGCGGAGAAGGTCATGTCCCGGAGGCTGAGGCCCCGCTCCTCATAGATGATCTGGAGCATGGCGTCGATGTCCGAGTTGTCCAGCACCAGGAAGCTCTTGGGATACTGCACGGCGTGGCCGTCCTCCTGGAGGATGGAGACACAGAAGCCGTGGAAGGTGTTGATGTAGCCGGTATCGTCATCTCCGGTGAGCGAATGGATCCGCTGGCGCATCTCGTTGGCGGACTTGTTGGTGAAGGTCACGCACAGGATGTTCCCCGGCAGGATGCCCAGCTCCTCCACCAGATAGGCAAAGCGGCGGGTGAGGGCCCGGGTCTTGCCGGAGCCCGCCCCGGCGATGACGCGGACATAGCCCTCGGTCGCCGTGACCGCCGCCCGCTGTGCCTCATTGAGTCCCTCCAACAGATCCATCCGATCCGCTCCTCTCCAAACATACGTTCCCCTTATTATATCAGACGGAGGGCCGGCGCTCAAGAGCGGGGAACGAGAAGAAAAGGTCCCGGAGCGTATGCTCCGGGACCCGCTTGCGCTCAGTGATGTTCCGCAGGGGAGAGGATCACTTCGCCAGCTGCTTGGCGATCTCCTCAGCAAAGTTCTCCTGCTTCTTCTCGATGCCCTCGCCCTTCTCGAAGCGGACGGCGTTCTTGAAGGTGATGGTGCCGCCCAGAGCCTTGGCGCTGGCGGCGATATACTTCTCCACGGACAGGGAGCCGTCCTTCACGAACTCCTGCTGCAGCAGGCAGTTCTCGGAGTAGAACTTGTTCAGCTTGCCCATGACGATCTTCTCGCGGACCTGCTCAGGCTTGGAAGCCATCTTGGGGTCGTTGGCCATCTGGACCATCATGATCTTCTTCTCCTCGTCCAGGACGTCAGCGGTGACCTGGCTCTTGTCCCAGAAGCGGGGGTTCAGAGCGGCGATCTGCATGGCCACGTCCTTGCCCACGGTCTCGACCTGCTCGGCGGAGAGGTCGGTGTCCAGGTCGACCAGCACGCCGATCTTGCCGCCAGCATGGATATAGGGGACGGAAACGCCCTCGGTGAAGAAGGCGAAACGGCGGACCTTGATGTTCTCACCGATGACCAGGACCATCTCCTGCTGCTGCTCGGTGACGGTCAGGTCGGTGCCCACATACTTGCAGGCCATCAGGGCGTCCAGGTCGGCGGGCTTGTTGGCGGCCACGGTAGCGGCCACGCCCTTGACGAAGTCCACGAACTTCTCGTTCTTGGACACGAAGTCGGTCTCAGCGTTGACCTCGACCACCACGCCCATGCCGTCGATGACGGCGGCGTAGGCCATGCCCTCGGCGGCGATGCGGCCGGCCTTCTTCTGGGAAGCGGCCAGGCCCTTCTCGCGCAGGAGCTCGACGGCCTTGTCCATATCGCCCTCGGCCTCGGTCAGGGCCTTCTTGCAGTCCATCATGCCGACGCCGGTCATCTCGCGCAGCTTTTTAACGTCATTAGCAGTGATCGCCATATTAGATTACCTCCAGTTCGTAAATATGAAAGCGTAAAAAAGGAGCGCCCGCCCGCGCGGGCGGGCGCTTCCCGTTCATCCTGTGTGCGGTAGGACGCTGACTTACTCAGCGGCGGCCCCGGACTCCTCAGCGGGAGCGTCCTGGCCCTGCTTGCCCTCCTGGATGGCGTTGGCCATCACGCCGGAGATCAGCTTGATGGCGCGGATGGCGTCATCGTTGCCGGGGATCACATAGTCGATCTCGTCGGGGTCGCAGTTGGTGTCCACGATGGCCACGATGGGGATGTGGAGCTTGCGGGCCTCGTTGATGGCATTGCGCTCCTTGCGGGGATCCACGACGAACAGAGCGCCGGGGAGCTTCTTCATCTCGACGACGCCGCCCAGATACTTCTCCAGCTTGGCGATTTCGCCCAGATGCTTCATGACTTCCTTCTTGGGCAGCATATCGAAGGTGCCGTCCTCCTGCATCTTCTTCAGCTGGTTCAGACGGTCCACGCGGCCGCGCATGGTCTTGAAGTTGGTGAGCATGCCGCCCAGCCAGCGGGCGTTGACATAGTACATGCCGCAGCGGGTGGCCTCTTCCTTGATGGCCTCCTGGGCCTGCTTCTTGGTGCCGACGAACAGCAGGGTCTGGCCGGACTCGCCCAGAGAACGGACGAAGTTATAGGCCTCCTCCAGCTTCTTCACGGTCTTCTGCAGGTCGATGATATAGATGCCGTTGCGCTCGGTGTAGATGTAGGTGGCCATCTTGGGGTTCCACCGACGGGTCTGGTGACCGAAGTGGACACCGGCCTCCAAAAGCTGCTTCATAGAAACGACTGCCATGATCAATTTCCTCCTTTTGTTGTTGCCTCCACCCGCCTCATCTCCACTGCCCACCCTCGTGGGGCACCGGACATCAGATCGGCAGGTGTGCGTGATCATACCCGACTATTATATGATAGCTTTCCCGGAAATGCAAGCATTATTTTATGGATCCGGCTCTTTCGGCTTCGGCGGGAGCGGCCAGCCATCGGCGTCCAGCCGGATCTGGAGCCACAGCCGCCCTTCCAGACAGACCGGCTCCATGAGGCAGAAGAGGGGCGTCAGCGGGAGGGGACGGCCGGGCAGGAAGGGGAGCGCGGTCAGCCTGCCCCCGGCGCCGTCCCGGCAGACCGAGCCGGAGACACCGGAGGCCGCCGCCCGGAGCACCGGGTCCCGGAAGCACATGGACAGATCGCGCACGGAAGCCCATCCCGCCGGGACGGTGTGGGAGAGGCCGCGCTCCGGCCCGGAAGGACCGGCCTGGAAGGCCAGGACCGCCTCCCCGCCCGCGGGCGGCCAGAGGCCCTGCCGCTCCAGCTCGGACCGGGCCAAGTCCCGCCGGAGGACCAGCGCCCCGTCCTCGGGCAGGAAAGTCCCCAGCAGGAGCCGCCGGCCCTCTGGGCCGAGGAGCCAGCCCTTCCAGAGCCCCTGCCGGTCTTCCGGCCGCCGGGCCGCGATCCGCACCCGGCCGTCATGCTCCCGGAGGGACAGCTCACCGCCTCCGATGAGGGGGAAACTCCGGTCCATGCGCGACACCTCCTCGATATCATCCCGGCGGAACGGTTGTGTTTCCGGCGGATCTGCGGTATACTGGACTGTCAAAAGCCTTACGAACAGAACAGGAGAGGAAACTATGAAGCAGGAGCGCGGATTCGCGAGATGTGTGATCACGCCCAAGGGCGAGCGGGCCCTCACCGGCGGACACCCATGGGTATATGAAGGGGAGGTCGTCTCCATCGAAGGGGACTGCGAGAACGGCGGGCTGCTGGACGTGGTCAGCGGGAAGGGCCGCTATCTGGGCACTGGACTGCTCAGCGAGACCTCCAAGATCCGGGTCCGGCTGATCTCCCGCAACGCCAACGACAAGTTCGACGCCGCCTTCTGGGAGCGCCGGATCCGCTATGCCTGGGAGTACCGCAAGGCCGTCATGGGCCCGGTGGACATCGACTGCTGCCGGGTGATCTTCGGCGAGGCGGACCAGTTCCCCGGGCTGACCGTGGACCGGTTCCACGATCTGCTGGTGACCCAGACCCTGTCTCTGGGCATGGAGAAGCTCAAGCCGGTGATCTTCCCGCTCCTTTATCGGGTGCTGACCGAGGACGGCCAGACCATCCGGGGCATCTATGAGCGCAACGACGCGGCCCTCCGGGCGCACGAGGGCCTGGAGCAGAACAAGGGCTGGTATCCGCTGGAGGGCGTCCCCCAGCCGGAGCGGCCCCTGACCACTATCGTGGAGAACGGGGTGGAGTATGCTGTGGACGTGGAGAACGGCCAAAAGACCGGCTTCTTCCTGGATCAGAAATACGACCGTCTGGCCGTGGCCAAGCTGGCCCGGGGCCGGAGGGTGCTGGACTGCTTCACCCATACCGGCTCCTTCGCTCTGAACGCCGCCAAAGGCGGGGCGGCCCATGTCACCGCGGTGGACATATCTGAAACGGCGGTGGAGATGGCCCGGGCCAACGCCCGCCGCAACGGTCTGGAGGACGTCATGGACTTCCGGGCGGCGGACGTGTTCGACCTGCTCCCGGCGCTGGAGGCCCAGGGGGGACGGCCCTATGACTTCATCATCCTGGATCCTCCGGCGTTCACCAAGAGCCGCAAGACTATCGACGCCGCGGCCCGGGGCTACAAGGAGATCAATTACCGGGCCATGAAGCTCCTGCCCCGGGGCGGCTATCTGGCCACCTGCTCCTGCTCCCACTTCATGGATCCGGAGCGCTTCGAGCGGATGCTCCGCAGCGCCGCCCGGGACGCGGGCGTCCAGCTCCGGCAGATCGAGGCCCGCCAGCAGGCCCCTGACCACCCCATCCTGTGGAACGTGCCGGAGACCGATTATCTGAAATTCTACCTGTTCCAGGTGGTATGAGGAACGATCCACTATCAGCGTTGAACGCTCAACTGACCAAAGAGGAGACGTTATGGACTATTTTCATTTGAATGCGTCCCAGGACCAGATCGCGGGCATCAGCAATCTGGGTCTGGCCCATCTGGGGGACGCGGTGTTCGAGCTCATGGTGCGCTCCTGGCTCTGCCTCCACGGCAAGGCCAGCGCCCGGGGCCTGCACAAAGCCACGGTCCACTATGTGGCCGCCCCCGCCCAGGCGCGGGCCATGGAGAAGATCATGCCCTTGCTGAGCGAGGAGGAGGCCGACGTGTACCGCCGGGGCCGGAACTCCAGCCCCCATTCCATCCCCCAGAAGGCCAGCCGGGCCGAGTACCAGAGCGCCACCGGGCTGGAGGCCCTGTTCGGCTGGCTCTACCTCCAGGGCCGGACCGAGCGTCTGGATGCGCTCTTCGAGCGCATGATGATGGAGGGATGAGCCATGCCGTTGGACGCTGTCTGCCTCTCCGCTGTGGCGGAGGAGCTCCGCGCCTCCATCCAGGGAGGGCGGATCGATAAGATCTATCAGCCGGGCCGGGACGAGGTGGTGCTGGCCGTCCGGGGGAACGCCGGGAACGGGAAGCTCCTCCTGTCGGCCAGCCCCCAGCAGCCCCGGGCCCAGCTCACCACCGTCAGCCGGGAGAACCCCGGCACGCCGCCCATGTTCTGTATGCTCCTGCGGAAGCACCTGACCGGCGGCCGCATCCTGGAGATCCTCCAGCCCCCCATGGAGCGCCTGCTGGACTTCCGGCTGGAGACCATCGACGAGCTGGGCGACCGGGTGGAGCGCCATCTGATCCTGGAGTGTATGGGCCGCCGGGCCAACCTGATCCTGCTGGACGGGGAGGGGCGGATCACGGACTGCCTCCGCCGGATCGACGGAGACATCGCCTCCGGCCAGCGGCAGGTCCTGCCGGGGATGTTCTACCGTCTGCCCCAAAAGCCTGACAAGCTGGATCCCTTGACATGCACGGAGACAGAGATGGATGCCGCGCTGGCGGACCCCACCGGGAAAGCGCCGGACAAGCTTCTGCTGGACGGCTTCACAGGGCTCTCGCCCCTGATCGCGCGGGAGCTGGTGTTCCGGGCCGGAGAGGACAAGGAGGTCCTGCGGGCGGAGCTGGAGAAGTTCGTTTCTTCTGTAAAGGAGAAACAGTTTACACCATATCTGCTGGTGCGGGACGGCCGCCCGGTGGACTTCACCTTCCTGCCCATCCTGCAATACGGACCGGAGACTGCGTGCATCCGGCAGGAGAGCTTCTCTCAGCTGCTGGACGACTTCTACGCGGCCCGGGACCAGTCGGAGCGGGTGCGCCAGCGGGGCCAGGACCTGATCAAGTCTGTGACCAATGCCCGGGACCGGGTGGCCCGGAAGCTGGGCAGCCAGCGCCGGGAGCTGGACGCCGCCATGGACCGGGAGCGGCTCCGGGAGCTGGGGGACATCATCACCTCCAACCTCCACGCCATGCACAAGGGGCAGAGCGTCCTGCGGGCGCTGGACTTCTATGACCCGGAGGGCCGGGAGACCGACATCCCTCTGGATCCCCTGCGCACCCCCCAGCAGAACGCCGCCAAGTATTACAAGGACTACAATAAGGCCAAGACCGCCGAGGAGATGCTGACCATCCAGATCGAGAAGGGCGGGAAGGAGCTGGAGTATCTCAACAGCGTGCTGGAGAACATCGGTCTGGCCGAGGGCGAGCGGGATCTGCAGGAGATCCGGCAGGAGCTCGTCGACACCGGTTATCTCCGCCGCCCAAAGACCGCCGCCAAGCGGGAGAAGCGGGTCACCGGCAAGCCCATGGAGTTCCGCTCCACCGCCGGACTGCGGATCTCCGTGGGCAAGAACAACAGCCAGAACGACCAGCTCACCACCAAGATGGCCTATAAGAGCGACATCTGGTTCCACACTCAGAAGATCCACGGCTCTCATGTGATCCTCTGGACCGGGGGCGAGTCCCCGGACGCCCAGAGCCTCCACGAGGCGGCGGTGCTGGCGGCCTGGTTCTCCCAGGGCCGGGAGGGGAGGAAGGTCCCGGTGGACTACGCCCCGGTGAAGTATGTGAAGAAGCCCGCCGGCGCCCGGCCGGGCATGGTGATCTACACCACCTGTCAGACCGCCTATGTGGACCCGGACGAGGAGCTGGTGAAGCGGCTTCGCGTGAAGTGAGGAGGGACGACCATGGAGAACTGTCATGTCCTCGTGGTGGAGGACGACCCGGATATCAACCGTCTGCTGTGTACGATCCTGGGGGACGCGGGCTATGACTGCCGTCCGGCCTTTTCGGGCAGTGAGGCGGAGCTTTGGGCCACCCAGTACGACTACGACCTGGTCCTGCTGGACCTGATGCTCCCCGGCCTCACCGGGGAGGAGTTCATCCAGCGGATGCGGAAGAAAAAGACCATGCCGATCATCGTCCTCTCCGCCAAAGCGGAGCTGGAGGACCGGGTGAACGTCCTGCGTCTGGGCGCGGACGACTTCATCTCCAAACCCTTCGACAACGTGGAGGTACTGGCCCGGGTCGAGGCCCAGCTCCGCCGCGCCAGGGAGTTCTCCGGCGGGACGTCCGGCGGATCGATCCTCACCCACGGGGACCTGGTGCTGGACAAGGAGGGCGTCACCGTCACGGCGGGCGGGAAGCCCGTGGCCCTCACCGCCCGGGAGTTCGAGATCCTGGCCCTCCTCATGTCCTACCCCAAGAAGGTATTCACCCGGGAACAGCTCTATGAGCAGGTCTGGGGCGGGACCTTCATGGGCGATGACAATACGGTCAATGTCCATATCTCGAATCTGCGGGCAAAGCTGAAACACGCGAATGACGTGGAACATATCAAGACCGTGTGGGGCATCGGGTTCAAGATGGCGGACCAGTAACAGCATATCAGCGGCGAAGATCCAGACCGTTCCGGAACGTGGAGCGGTCTGGATCTTTTTGCGCGCTGCCAGTGAGGGTGACTCTCCCTTGCGGTGTTGAACGGGACGAAAGCGGTCCTCGGCATCTGAGCGGCGGGAGCGTGGGACACGACGGACTGACTCAGCGGTCAGTGGTATACAGCGCCGTCTATAGAAATGTGGGACGTCCCCAAAAACGAACGGGATACGAGAAAGGAGCAAAACGAATATGGATGAGATCTTTGACCTGATCGCCGCGCAAATATGGAACGAGAGAGAGGATCTGGTGGCCTATGGGGAGGTGGACAGCAGCCGCTTCCGGGTCTTGCTGGACGTGTACGGCTGGCTCGAGCAGGCGTTTCTGAAAAAGGGGATGACGCTGATCAAGTCCTATCTGACGGACAGTTCGCTCAGCATGTCGGCGATGACCTCCAAGGCGGAGCTGGACGGGGCGCGGCTGGAGGCCTTCCGGCGGGCGCTGAGCGAGGCCTCGGACTGTTCGCTCACCCCGCTGACCAATGGGCTGGTAGAAGTGACGGCCTCGGTGAAGGGCGTCGTGACCATCCCGGGGACCCAATGATCGTCCGCCAGACAGGGTGGACGATCGACCGAGAATATGATAGGATACAGAAAGAAGGATACGAAATATGAACATCGCATACATCCAGGATCCTAGGAAGAGAGACGATCTGGAGCAGATCCGGAGCTTTTTCCTCGACTACAGCCGGGAGGAACCGTGGAGCGACACGTTCGTCAGCGAGGTGCCGGACTTCGACGGCTCCGTGGATGCCGTCCTCCGGGTGGATACGGCGCTGATGGACTTCGCCGGCAAGACGCGCGTGGGATTCCTCGACGTCCTCGATAAGATCGACGGTCTGGAGGTCGAGCACGCAGGGTCGGATCACATCATCCTCAGACTCACGGTGAAGGATGTCTGGAAGCGAGTGGCCCTGTGAGAGGGACACTCATGACGGGAACATTCGTCCGATCAGACAGGAGGTCATCATGGCGCTACTCGATATGACGGCCGCCGCCGCGGTATACGCCTACCAGAGCCACGAGCGTGCCAAGCAGGCGGACTGGGATTAGCGCATGGCGGCGATGCGAGCGGAGGGCGAACGCCAGCGTGCGGTCGAACGTCTTTCCGAACAGCAGCGGGAAGAGGCGGTCAAGGCGGCGCTCCCGAGCGACCGTAAATTGGAGAGCCGCCTGCGTGCGGCGGTCCAGAACTGCACCCGCGAGGAGTCCGACGCGATCATCCGTGCGGTCTTTCGATATGCTTATGAGCATCTGGAGGAGGTCATGTGGGCGTCGGAACTGGGGAGCGGCTCTTGGGGCCGCTTCCTCAACGGGCCTTTGCGCGGTCAGCCATTCTCTCTCTGCACAGAGGAGTATCTGGAACAGGTGGCGAGCCAAAAGGGGAGAGAGGCGCTGGAGGACCGCGACACCGCTCAGGTGCTTGCCCGATTGGAGGACGCGGCGGTCGAGATCCTGCTCAATATGTCCGGCTATTACTCGTCTGCTCAGCTCGACAAATTCCGGCTGAGACGGGAAGAAGGAAAGGAGTTGGTCCCTCGTTATGAACGACTGCTTGGAATCCGTCCTCAAAAGTGAATGTTCGCTCATCGATCGGACGCTCCAGGCCGCGAAAAGGAACCAGATGTCCAGCGCGGCGGTCGTCTCTTCCCGTCTGGACGATCGGGTCGCGCATCTGATGGAGCAGGCGAAGCAGAAATCAGACGAACTGCGTGCGGCGGAACAGAGGCTCGATGACCTCTATCCCGGACTTCTGGTGGAGGAAGTCTCCAAAGTGGAGTACGCCGTCTGGTTCCGTGAGATCGAGTCGTTCCTGCGGACGGCCTCCGGAGAGGACTACGATGCGGTCTGCTGCTATCTCGGTGGGCACGACTACCTGCCGACCGACCCAAAGTCCGTTCATATGGCGGCTTATACGATCATCGAGAACGCGGCGTTCTCCGTATGCCATTTCTACTATGACGGCTCGAAGCTCGACCGGCCCCGGTATCTGATCGGCGACGTGCGTGGTGAGGTCTACACGCCCGGCCTTGCGGATTGGGCGGACCGGAAGCGGAAGGAGAGAGCGGAGCGGTATCAGAGCAAGATCGACTTGGGAGGAGGGTTTTGTCCGAGGTCTCAGTGGCTTTTGGATGAGATCCACAAGCTCCAGGATGTGATGCGGCGCAAGAAGTATACCGACCCGTTGGGTCTGAAGCGGCCGATCATGAACACAGACCGCTTCCTCTATCGTACCATCAAAGGCGGTGGGGTCCAGAACTACTGGGAGGAGTTGAGCAGAGTCGTCTCGGAAGGGGGCGACTCGATCTATGACACGGTGAGCTGGCTCCTGGGTGAGATCGACTATGACCCGGCGGATCCGGATGCGGTCTCAGTCGTGACGGATCTCCTGCTCCAGAAGGCGACGGCTCCTCTGGACAGCCGGTTCACGGTCCCGCCGTATTACGGCGGCGGCTGGTCCCTGTATAAAGATGTGACCAGCGCGGTCGGCGGCGCCCCGGAACGTGTGGTGTCTGTGTCGTTGGCGCGGAGGGAGCGTCTGCGGAAGCTGAGGCGCAGCAAAAAGAACATCCCATTCATCCGATATGACTACGAGCTGATGTGCAAACTGAGCGAGATCATGCACGCTCCGCCCTATCAGGAGGAGCGCGTTTTGGTATATGGGCCGCCGTTCGACAAGCTGGAATCCCAGGAGCAACACTCTGCAAGGATGCGCGTGGCAGAGCAAAAGGCGAAGGAGACGCAGAAAAAAGTCGCATGGAGTCTCGTTGCGTTCGCGTTCGTAGCGCTCGTGGTGTTTGCGATGGGAGCTGGCAATACGCTGGAAGAGGCGCTTGCCGGAGTCGTACCGATGTTCGCGGTCCCTGGCGGGATCGCAGCTATATGTGTCGGGATCTCGAAATACAGCGACTATGTCACTCATAACTGATAAAAGCCGAGGCGTCCAGCCTCGGCTTTCTCATGCTCAAAAATAAGAGGGGAGTGGGATCCGGTGCATCAGGACCTTCCCGATGACCGTCAGGGTGGAGCTGGAGTCCGGGAGCAGGACGACGTTCGACATCGCCCCCTCGGCATCCATCTTGTCAAAACACACCGGTGACGATATAATGCTCTTGGAACGATCGACGGAAAAGGGGCGATACCATGCGCTGTCCATATTGCAGAAATCCGGTCAAGATCTCTAAATGGTTCGGAAATATATACCGCTGGGAGTGCGGCTGGTGCGGAAACTTCGGCGACTATATAGTGCTCCCGCCGGCGCGGAAGCAGATCTTCAAGGTGGATCTGGCCCAGACCTGGGCGGGGCTCCAGGAGGAGCTCCGGGCGGCTCTTCCGGGACTGTATGACGAACTGGCGCCGGACCTCGGGAAGGTGTTCCTCCATGAAGTGACCTCCGCCCTGATCCGCGGGCTGGACCCGCTGGACGAAGAGAAGAAGGATGAGCTCTGGCTGTTCCTGGATGAGGCGGAGGGGCTGGGGTGCGCCTGCGGTCTGACAGACATCGAAGAGGCCGTGCGGCAGAAGAAGGCGCTCTACGCGGAGGAAGCGCTCCTGACGGCCAAGGACTGCGGGACCTTTTGGCAGGCGGTGGTGAAGACTGTCCCGACGGACACGCCGAAGAGAAGATCGGAGCTGGACCCGCATCTGGAGCAGTTCCTGTGGGGATTGGCTTACCTCGGGACCTATTTCGACCGGGCGCCAGCCGGAAAGGAGGCGCTCCGCGCCGCGGAGGTCCGGTATGAGCTGCTGCGGGACCGCCTCGCCGAGTATTGGCGGGAGCACCTGTGCCGGACGTAGACCGACCCGATATCAGGACGGCGGAGGAGAACGAAAAAGCAGAGACGGCCGCGATCGGCCGTCTCTGCTTTTTTCATAAGATCACTGGATATCCAGAGGATCCTCGTCGATGGGGCCGGCGTCCCGCAGGAGCTTCATGACCCGGGAGAGCTTCCACAGGGACCAGAGGTCGCTGATGCCCAGGAAGAGGAACGCGCCGCCGATCAGCATCGTCACCATCTCCGCCGCCGCGAAGGGCTTGCGGAACAGGACCACGCCCAGCGCGATCCCCAGCAAGCTCAGCAGGAGGGACACCCACCAGAGCCGATAGCCGTACCGGCACAGGGAGACGGCACGGCTCAGGGCCACCAGAGCGTCTACGATCACATAGAGCCCCACCGCCATGGACAGCACCTGGAACATGGCCAGGGGCCGGAGCAGGAAGGACAGGCCCACCACCGCGGCGATGATGCCGAAGAAGAGCTCCAGATAGAACCCGCCCACGGCCCGGTCCCGCAGGAGGAAGGCGATGATGTCCACCAGCCCGTACAGCAGGAGGGCAGTGCCCAGGATCTGGCACAGGGCGATCCCGCCGATCCCGGGCCAGGCCAGCAGGAGGCCGCCCAGGATCACATACAGGATCGAGGCCGCCAGAAAACTCAATTTGAAGCGTTTCATAGACAGGGACACTTCCTTTCATCCGTCATCCGTTAGGATGGACTGGACGGGCGGGATCCGTCCGTCCGGGTCATGCCCAATTCTTGCATACGTCGATCCAGCCGGCGCTGTGGGCGTACTCCTCCAGCTCCGGGCAGGTGAGCTCGATCGCGGAGTTGGAGCTCCCGGCGGCGGGATAGACCGTCTGGAAACGCTGGAGAGACACGTCCAGATAGGCGGTCACGTCGTCCCGGTCGATGCCGAAGGGACACACGCCGCCCACCGCGTGGCCGGTGAAGTCCAGCACCTGCTCCGGCGTGAGCATCTTGGCCTTGGTGTGGAACTGGGCCTTGTACTTGGCGTTGTCGATCTTGGCGTCCCCGGCGGCCACGATCAGGACGCACCGGTCCTCCACCAAAAAGGAGAGGGTCTTGGCGATCCGGGCGGGCTCCACGCCCACGGCCTGAGCGGCCAGCTCCACGGTGGCGCTGGAGATGGGGAACTCCAGGATGTCCCCCTCCCGGCCCAGGGTCCGGAAATAGGCCCGGCATCTCTCGATGGACATCAGGCCTCGCCCCGCTTCTGCGCTTTGGCCAGGAACCGGTCGTTGGCGATGATGAACCGCTCATGGGTGCCGCCGCCGATCGGGCCTGCGGCGTCGAAAGCCCGGACGGCGAAGGTCAGCTTCCGGCCGTCCACGGCGGTGAGCTCCGCTTCGGCCCGGACGGCCATGCCCACAGGAGAGGCGGCGTCGTGGCTGATGTCCAGACGGGTGCCCACGGTGCCGGAACCCTCTTCCAGCTCAGACTGGCAGGCGTCCACGGCGGCCTGTTCCATCAGGGCCACCATAGCGGGGGTGGCAAAGACGGGGAGGAGGCCGCTGCCCATGGCGGCGGCGGTGTTGGACTCAGAGACGATAGTCTCGGCATGGCCGATGAGGCCGGGATGGAGGGACATAGTGAAAAACTCCTTTCAAACTGACACGCTTCCGCGCGGCAGAGTCGATCTGTGAGACATTGTACCCCAAGCGGCAGGAAATGGCAAGCATCGACCGAAAAAGAGCGCCGCGCCTCTCCGTAGAAAGGCGCGGCGCTCGATACGCGCGGGGACAGATGAGATCAGCCTGCGTTCATCAGGCGGACCCACTGGTCGTTGTAGAGGGTCCGGGTCTCAGCGGGGAGGACGTTGTAGACCTCACACTGCTCGGTGGCGAACGTGGCGTCGGGGTAGGCGTAGGGATCGTTGGCCAGCTCCTCGTCCAGCTCCTCGCGGACGGAGAGCAGGGGGGAGGAGTAGTAGGTGGCCTCGCAGTTCTTCAGGCCCGCGTCGGTGGAGCACATGAAGTTGATGAAGGCCTCGGCGTTCTCCTTGTTCTCACAGCCCTTGGGGATGCACATGGCGTCCACATAGCGGTTGGTGCCCTCACGGGGCACGGCGAAGGCCAGATCCTCGTTGTTCTCGTGCATGGTCAGATAGTCGCCGTAGTAGTACACGCCGATGGCGGCGTTGCCGCCCTCCATCTTCTCGAAAATATCATCCATGACATAGGCCTGGACCAGAGGACGCTGGGCGATCAGCTCATCCACAGCGGCAGTGATCTCAGCCTCATCGGTGGTGTTGTAGGAATAGCCCAGCTTCTTCAGCGCGATGCCGATGGTGTCCCGGGAGTTGTCGAACATGAGGATGTCCCCGGAATACTTCTCGTTCCACAGCACGTCCCACGTCTCCATGTCCTCGCCCTCATCCACCATGGTGGGGTTGTAGATGATGCCCAGCGTACCGAACATATAGGGTACGGAGTACAGGTTCTCGGGATCATAGGCGGGGTTTTTCAGAGTCTCGTCGATGTCGCTGAAATTGGGGATGTTGTCGAAGTCCAGCGGCTCCAGCATATCCTCCTCGATCATCTGGCCGATCATATAGTCGGAGGGGATGATCACGTCATAGCCGGTGGCGCCGCCGGCCAGCTTGCCGTAGAGGGCCTCGTTGGACTCGAAGGTGGTGTAGTTGACCTTGATGCCGGTCTGCGCGGTGAAGTCATCGAAGATGGACTCGTCGATGTACTCACCCCAGTTGTAGACATTGACGACGCCGTTGGAGGCATCTGCGGCGGAGCCGCCGCCGCAGGCGGTCAGGCTCATGAGGCTGGCACCGGCCAGCGCGAGAGAGATCCACTTTTTCAATTCGATTCAGTTTGCTCCTTCCGATGTGGGATGATGATATCTTCAAGGCGTTCCGCCTCAAAGCCGGGGGGAGGGGGTCACTTGCCGTAGAGGGCCTTCCGGCGCTCCTGGGCCTGGCGGGCCTGATGGGCCTGCCGCAGGTTGAAGATCACCATGAGGATCACCACGGCTAGGAACATGAGGGTGCTCAGGGCGTTGATCTCCGGGCTGACCCGCTTCTTGGCCATGGAGTAGATCACCATGGACAGGGTCTGGGTCTGGGCGCCGGCGGTGAAATAGCTGACCACGAAGTCGTCGATGGACAGGGTGAAGGCCATGATGAGGCCATTGACCACGCCGGGCATGATCTCGGGCAGGACCACCTTCACGAAGGCGTGGAGACCGTGGTCGCCCAGATCCTGAGCCGCCTCATAGATGTTGGGGTCCAGCTGGCGCAGCTTGGGCGTGACGGACAGGATCACGTTGGGCACATCGAAGGTGATGTGGGCGATCAGCAGGGACCAGAAGCCCAGATTGAACCGCAGGCCCAGCGCCCGGCCGATGCCGCCGTTCCAGGCGTCCACCGCCAGGATGAAGAGGAGCATCATGCTCACGCCGGTGATGATGTCCGCGTTGGTCAGGGGGATGTTGTTGATGGTCATGCACACATTGCGGCTACGGCGCTTCATGTTGTAGAAGCCGATGGCCGCCGCGGTGCCCATGATGGTGGCGATCACCGCCGCGATGGCGGAGACCGCCAGCGTGATCCAGAGGGCGTTGAGGATCGCGGAATTGTCCAGCAGGTCCGCGTACCAGTCCAGCGTGAAGCCGGCCCACACCGCCCGGGATTTGGAAGCGTTGAAGGAAAAGACCACCAGCACCAGGATCGGGGCGTACAGGAAGAGAAAGCACAGGGCCAGGAACAGCCGGCTGAGGATACCGTTCTTTTTCACAGCGTGACGCCCTCCTCTCCATCGCCGAAGTGGTTCATGACAGCCATGCAGACCATGACGATGACCATCATGACCAGAGACACCGCCGAGCCAAGATGGGGGTTGTAGGCGCTGCCCAGGAACTGCATATCGATCAGGTTGCCCAGCAGGAGGGTCTTGCTGCCGCCCAGCAGGCGGGAGATCGCGAAGGTGGACACCGAGGGGATGAACACCATAGTGATGCCGGACAGCACACCGGGGAGGGACAGGGGGAAGATCACCCGGCGGAACACGGTGACGCTGTTGGCGCCCAGATCCTGAGCCGCCTCCACCACCTTGGGGTCGATCTTGGCGATGACCGAGAAGATGGGGAGCACCATGTAGGGCAGATAGTTGTACACCATGCCCAGCACGATGGCGCCCTGGGTGTCGATCATCTGGAAGGGCCCCAGGCCGATCAGGCCGAACAGGGTGTTGAGGAGACCGTTGCGCTCCAGCAGGAACTTCCAGGAGTAGGTCCGCAGGAGGAAGTTCATCCACATGGGCAGCATGATGAGCATGGTGGCCATGCGGTGGATCCAGCCCCGCTCCCGGGCCAGGAAGTAGGCCAGGGGATAGCCTGCCAGCAGGCAGACCACTGTGGCCACCGCGGCCAGCAGGAAGGAACGGCCAAAGGCGGTGGCGTACTGGGCCATGCTGTGGAAGTTCTCCAGCGAGAAGCCGCCGCCCGCCGCCGTGAAGGCATAGACGACGATGATGACGATGGGGGCCACCACGAAGAGGGCCATCCACGCCACATAGGGATAGGAGATGGCTTTACTCTTCATCGTCGTCCGCCTCCCGATCCTCGTTGAGCTCGTCATACTCAGAGGAGTAGGAGCTGTAATCACCGAACATACCGGAATAGCGGCTCTTCTTCATGATATGGAAGCCGTCGGGGTCGATCTTCACCCCGATCTTCGCCCCCTCGGGGGAGTAGTCTGTGGTCTGGATCAGCCACTTGAAGCCCTGGAAGTCCACGATGATGTCGTAGTGCATCCCCTTGAAGGTGACCTCCGTGACGGTGCCGGTGAGCTGGCCCTGCTCCACAGGGACGATGTCGATGTCCTCGGGGCGGACCACCACGTCCACGGGCTCGTTGGGGGCGAAGCCGCTGTCCAGACAGGGGAACTTCTTGCCGTACATCTGGATCACGCCGTCCTGCACCATGATGCCGTCGATGATGTTGGACTCGCCGATGAAATCGGCCACGAAGGCGTTCTTGGGCTCATTGTAGATGTCCTGCGGAGTGCCGATCTGCTGGATGTTGCCCTTGTCCATGACCACCACGGTGTCGGACATGGTGAGGGCCTCTTCCTGATCGTGGGTGACATAGATGAAGGTGATGCCCACCTGCTGCTGGATGCGCTTCAGCTCCACCTGCATATCCTTGCGGAGCTTCAGGTCCAGGGCGCCCAGAGGCTCGTCCAGCAGGAGGACCTGGGGGCGGTTGACGATGGCCCGGGCGATGGCCACCCGCTGCTGCTGGCCGCCGGAGAGCGAGTCCACAGCGCGCTTGCCATAGCCGGCCAGGTTGACCAGCTCCAGAGCCTCCTCCACCCGCGTCTGGATCTCCGGCTCCGGCACTTTGGCGATGCGCAGGCCGAAGGCCACGTTCTCGAAAATGTTCATATGGGTGAAGAGAGCATACTTCTGGAAGACCGTGTTGATCTTCCGCTTGTAGGGCGGCATATCATTGATCCGTTTGCCGTCGAAGAACACATCGCCGGAGGTGGGCTTCTGGAAGCCTCCGATGATGCGCAGGGTCGTGGTCTTGCCGCAGCCGCTGGGTCCCAACAGCGTAAGGAACTCCTTGTCATTGATATAGAGATCGATGTGATCCAGGATGACATCGTCGTCGAACTGCATATACAGGTCGGACAGACGGATCAACTCTTTTGCCATGTATCCTCCCCCATTTCATAGAGATAAGGGCGTACCCATTTGGCGGATGGGTACGCCCTTTTTGCAACGAGTCAACTATATCCGTTTCTGTCGAAAATGTCAATAACATTTACGGGAATTTTGCAAAGGAGACCGGAAGCCGGGCGGACGGCCCGCCGTCAGGGACGGCCGTCGCCAAAATATTCCTCCACGAAGTCCACCTGTCCGACCTGGAAGGACTTCCCGTCCATATACTGGAGGATCCCGGCGTCGGTGGTGAAATCGAAGGAGAGACGGTAGGAATACAGAGCCTGGAAGGAGCGACCGTAACGCTTATTGTCCTTCTCCCGGCCATACTTGCCGTCGCCCAGCAGAGGATGGCCCGCCGCGGCGAACTGGGCCCGGATCTGGTGAGTCCGGCCGGTGAGAAGGTCGCACTCCACCAGAGAGAGGCCGTTCCGGACCTTCAGCGTCTTGTAGTCGGTGACGGCGGTCTTGCCGCCAGGGACGGGATGGTCGAACACCTTGACCTGCTTCCGGGCCTCGTCCTTCAGGAGGAAGCCCTCCAGACGGCCGCTGGGGGGCGTCATCTTCCCGTGGATGATGGCCAGATAGTACTTGGAGAGCTCCCGGTCCCGGATCTTCTGGTTCATGATGCGCAGGGTCTCAGCGTTCTTGGCGGCGATGACGATCCCGCCGGTGTTCCGGTCGATCCGGTTGCACAGGGCGGGGGCGAAGGAGTTCTCCCGATAGGGGCTCCACTCCTTCTTCTGATAGAGGTAGGCCTGGATATGGGTGATGAGGGTGTTCACCCGCTCCGTCTCGTCCGGGTGGACCACCAGACCGGGCCGCTTGTTCACCAGCAGGAGGTTCTCGTCCTCGTACACCAGGTCCAGATGGGGCTTGAAGACGGAGAGGAAGGCGTTCTCCGGGGTGGGCGTGTCGAAGAACTCATCGTTGATGTAGAGCTGGAGCAGGTCGCCGATCTGGAGCCGCACGTCCCGCTTGGAGCCCTTGCCGTTGACTTTCACCCGCTTGAGGCGGATATACTTCTGGGCCAGCGGAGCGGGGAGGAGGGGCAGGGTCTTGGACAGCCAGCGGTCCAGGCGCTGTCCGGCGTCGTTCTTTCCGATGGTGAATTCTCTCATAACACAAGCCTCGTTTATTCAAAGTGAGAAGAGTATAGCACAGATCGGCGGAAAGCGCAAGATCTCCCACGGAACACGGGATGTCCGAGGCATCAGGGGCGCTCCGCCGCCCAGCGGCAGAGAGCCTGGTCCATCCGCTCCCCCGTCAGGAGCGGCACCTGGTCCCAGTGGAGGCAGCTGGACACAGCGGGGTGGGGGAGATCCGTCCGCCACCGCCACTGGAGGGGCGGGAGATGGGTGATGAGCGGGTCCGCGATGGCTCCCTGGAACTGCCCGGCCTTCAGGAGGCGGAGCAGATGGGCCTCGCCCTCCAGAGCCAGGTCGCCGGGAGCGGTCAGCGCGGGGTCCAGACCGAAGAAGCTGGCCACGGAGAGAGGACGCGGGTCCCCGTTCAAAAGAAGGGCCGCGCGCAGAGGATCGGCCATCACCTGATCGCCCACCAGCAGGAGAGGGTGACGGTCGGGGGAGGAGGGGGCTTGCTGGGTGTCTCGCAGAACGCGGCTCTTCCCATCCCGCAGAGCATCCCGGAGGAGCTCGGCCACCCGGTCGGCACACCGGGAGTCGATGGGGACCCCGGCCACATAGGGGATGCCCCAGCGCTGCTCCAGCTCCCGGGCGGCCCGGAGGCCGCTGCGGGACACCACCAGAGAGACCTGGGCGGAGGCGGCCCGGCGGACCTGCTCCAGACAGGTCCCCATGGCCAGAGAGCTGACCACGGAGAAGCCTCGGGCCGCCAGCGCGTCCCGGATGGCGCCGTCATTGCCGCCGGCGCCGAAGTCCAGAGGGGTCAGCCCCAGGATCGTGACGCCGTTGGGGACCGGCCGCTCCGGCGGACGCGTGAAACGCCTGATCAGAGCGGAGAGAGCCATCTCCACGCCCCGGTCGTAAGTGGAGAAGCCAGTGGTGGAGAAGCCCAGTGTGGGGATCCCGGTCCGAGCCTCCACCTCCCGGGCGATGCCGGGGAAGTCGGTGCCGATGATGGCGGGCACAGGACTGCCCAGCAGGGCGATGAAGTCCGGGTGATGCTCTTCCGCGGCCTGGACGGCCTTGTCCACCAGCTTATCGTCCCGCCCCAGGACCGCGTCCAGGGTGCGGTCCTGGGCGCAGAGGGTGGTACGGCGCGTTCGGTCCCAGCGGGGCTCATCGTAGTCCACATAGTTCCGGGTACAGCAGGAGGCGTCCTGGATCAGGATTAGACAGTTGAAGTCGAAGAGCGCGGAGCACACGCCGGAGTAGTCCCCGGCGAAGGGGGGGGAGATAGATCGAGAGCTGTCCCATGGTTCACCTCCAGGAAGTCGTATGGAGCGCCGCCTCAGCGATCCGCTCCATGAGCCGGACCACGCCGTGGTAGCCGAAGAGCCCCTCGTCCCGTTGGATGTCCACGAAATGGCGGGCCCGGAGCAGATAGGCGCTGTCGTAGCCGATGGCCAGACAGTTCCGGGGGATGCCGCAGGCGGTGATGTCCTCGTAGCGCTCACTGCACAGGACCGGGAGGTCCGGGAGCTGGGCGGTCAGCCAGTCCCGGTCGGCCCGGTCGGTCTCCTTCCAGTGGGCGGCGTAGACGGCTCGGAGCTGGAAGCCGTACCGGTGGAGGGCGGCGGCCAGGGCGAAGGGCTGCATAGCGGCGGAGGAGTCCACGACCACTGGCAGGTCTCGGGCACAGCCGAGCGCTCCGGCGATGGCCTGCTCTGCCGCCTGACGCTCCGCCGTCAGCGGGGGACAGGGCGCCCCCAGCGCGTCGGCAATGGTCTGGTAGTTGGCACGGATCTGGTCCAGGTCATAGGTGGCGGGGAGGAAGCGCCAGGGGATCCCCAACCGCTCTTCCAGCTTCTGGGCGGCGAAGCGCCCCATCTGCATGAGCACCAGGTCCAGACGGCTGGCGGCCATCTGCTGGTAGTCCTCATAGGTGGTCCGGTCGGTGATGGAGCGCACCTCGGTGACGCCGCAGGCCCGCAGGAAGGGATAGAGCTCCGAGGCCGGGTCCGGCTGGACGAAGGTCCCCAGCAGGTTGACGCCGCCATCCTTCTCCCGGGGGCGCAGGAAGGAGTACAGCCGTTCCTGCTGGCGCATCCCGGGAGGGATCGGGCCGTCCATGGCCACCGGATCGATGTGGAACACGGCGAAGGCTGTGTCCGGAAAACGGGCCTCCAGACCTGCCACCAGAGCGTCCTCGTCGGTGCCCAGAAAGTCGTCGATACAGTTCACATAGATCTGGAAGGCCCGGGGGCGGGGGGAGAGGAGCTCCAGCAGATCGGCCACCGCGTCGCCTACCATGTCCTCATATCCGCCGGAGCTCACATCGGCCTCGGTGATATAAAGGAAGGAGACGTGCTCCTTGGTGCCGTTGCGGATGGCCCGGATACCGCTCCTCCGGCCGCAGGCGGCGGGACATACATGGAGGCTGTGGCTCTCCGGGATCCGCAGGCTGATCTTAGGCCGGCCGTGGTGCGGGATGAAATAGGACAGACCCTCACTCATGACCGCACACCTCCAGCATACGCGCCGCCAGAGCGCGGTAGGCGTCCGCCATGGGGGAGGCGGGCAGGGCATCCATGACGGTCCGGTCCATGGACTCCGCCTCCTGCACCGCCGGGGAGCGGGGGAGATCGGCGAGGATAGAGGTGCCCAGCTCTCCGGCCAGACGCTCCACCTGTTCCCGCTCCCGCGCCACGTTCCGGCGGTTGAGGATGAGCCCGCCGAAGCGGGCATAGCCCCGATCTTGGAAGCGGGCCACCGCCCCGGCGATGTTGGACGCGGCGTACATGGACATCATCTCACCAGAGGTCACCACGAAGACTACATCGGAGTACTCGCCCCGCAGAGGCATGGCGAAGCCGCCGCAGACTACGTCCCCCAGCACGTCGTAGAGCACTACGTCCGGCCGGTAGACGCCGTAGGCATCCAGTTGGCTCAGAGTCTCGAAGGCGGTGATGATGCCCCGTCCGGCACAGCCGATGCCAGGCGTGGGCCCGCCGGCTTCTACGCAGAGGACGCCGCCCACGCCGGGGTGGACCAGATCCTCCAGAGCGGGGGTCCCGCCGGAGCGGAGCAGGTCCAGTACCGTCGGGATGGGGGCCCCGCCGGTCAGGAGCCGGGTGGAATCGGACTTGGGGTCGCAGCCGATCTGCATCACCCCCAGCCCTCGCTCCCGCAGGGCCAGAGACAGGTTCGCGGTGGTGGTGGATTTTCCGATGCCGCCTTTGCCGTAGATGGCGATCCGTAACATAGCGATGACCTCCGGTGGAAGATATAGGCCGTTTTGTCGCAAAACGGGCCGTTCAGAACGATAGGGACAGATGGCAGACGAGGACCGTCCCTGCCCGGCAGATCCCGGGCGGGGCGGTCCTGTCGTTTTCGAAGATACAGGAGCGGGGATCGACCGATGATCTTGGCGATCTCCTCGTCGGTCATATCATAGAGGAAGTAGTGGGAGTAGAAGTCCCGGACGTCCTGGGTCAGCTCCTCAGTGGAGTACAGGTCAGGATAGAGCTTGTTCAGGGTCCACAGGATGGTCAGGGGCTGCTCCACGGTGCGGTTGCCCCAGACATGAGCCACGGTGGGCACATAGTAGATGGCGTCGTCCCGGATAGCGGTGATGCCGGAGAGCTGGCTGTCGGCCTTGAGCTCGTCGGCCTGCTTGGAGGTGACCAGCATCACGTCGGGATCCCACTGGAGCAGGTCCTCGGTGGTGTAGGTCAGTGACTCCTCCGTGTGGGCGTCTTTGGTGACGCTGATGCCGCCGGCGGCCTCGATCCACCACTCGGCGATCATATGGGGCTGAGAACGGCCCGCCACATCGCCGTAGAGGACCGTCTTGCGGGTCTCGTCGGTGAGGCCGGAGGTCAGCTCCGCAGCACGGGCCACGGTATCGTCAAAGTAGGTGATGTAGTCCCCGGCCACGTCCTGTTTGCCAAGGATATCGCCCATGAGCTCTACGGCGGTCTTGACGTCCCCCACCTCGGACCAGGACAGGTAGACACAGGTCAGGCCCTTGTCGGCCAGCTCCTCGGCGGTGGACTTGGTCATGGTGAGGCACAGGTCGGGCTTGAGCTTGAGGACCTCTTCGATCAGCACCTCACGGTCGGCGTTCTCCAGCACGGGACCGTCGGCGATCTGGGGGGCGAACTTGTACTGCATGGCCCATTTGTCGTTCTTGGTGAAGCTGGGGGCCATCTCGTTGCAGATCTTGTCGCCGCAGCCCATGAGCTCGACGAACGCGTTGAGCACGCCCACCGCGCCGAAGGTGGCGATGGAATCGATCTCGGCGGGGATCTCCACCTCGCGACCGGCCATGTCGGTGATGGTCCGGGTGCCGGAGACCGCGGCACTCTCGGTGGGAGCGGGGGCGGCGGACTGGGCGGAGCCAGTGCCGGAGCAGCCGGCCAGAGTGCTGCTCAGGATGCTCACGGAGAGCAGGGAAGCGATCAGTTTACGGTCCATGTGTTTCATTTCCTCCTAAAATGGTCGTCGTTGGGGATCTATCGTGACTGACGGAGCAGGGGCACGCAGACAGGGACGGGAGGCATCCCATCCACCGAAGCGGTACTGACGCACACAGGCGTCTGGTAGAGGGCGGTGAGGGCCTCCGTGGTGACTACGTCGCCGGGAGCGCCCCAGGCCATGACCCGGCCGTCCCGCATGAGGACGGCCTTGGTGCAGACCAGGAAGGCGTGGTCGGGATAGTGGGACGTCATGAGGATGCCGTAGCCGGACTGGGCCAGCTCGTCCACCACCCGGAGGATCTTCACCTGATTGCCATAGTCCAGATTGGCGGTGGGCTCGTCCATGACCAGATAGTTGGCCTGCTGGGCCAGGGCCCGGGCCACCAACACCATCTGACGCTCGCCGCCGGAGAGCTCCTGGAACTTTCGGCGGGCCAGATGACCGATCTGGAGACGGTCCAGAGCTTCGGCCACCGTGTCGTGGTCCGCCTGTCGGTAGGACGCACCCGGCGGCAGGTGGGGGACCCGCCCCATGAGGACCACCTCACGGACCTCATAAGGGAAGGCCATGGCGGTGGACTGAGGGACATAGGCCAGCCGTTTGGCTCTGCCCCGATGGGAGAGATGGGACAGGCTCTGTCCGTCCAGCACGACCTCGCCGCCCTTGGCCTGGCTCAAACCGAGGAGACAGCGGAGGAGGGTGGTCTTTCCAGTGCCGTTGGGCCCCAGCAGACAGAGGATGTCGCCGCCCTCCAGCGCGAAGGACACGTCTTCCAGTACCGGTCGTCCGGGCTGGTACCAATAGCGCAGATGTTCGATGGAAAGCATCAGGACCACACCTTCCTCGTCTGGGACAGCAGGAGCACGAACACCGGCGTGCCCACCAGCGCGGTGACGACGCCCAGGGGCAGGTCTACGCCGAAGGAGCCCCGGATCAGGTCGTCGATGAAGAGCAGGAACAGTCCGCCCACCAGGAAGGACGTGGAGGCCAGACGGTGATAGGAAGCCCCTGTCAGCAGACGGGCGATATGAGGCACTACCATGCCGATCCAGCCGATGATGCCGCACACGCTGACCGAGGAGACCGTCAACAGGGTGGAGGACACGATGACCACCAGCTTGACCAGGGGCACATCGACCCCCATGGAGGCGGCCTCGTCCTCGCCGGCGGCCAGCGCGTCGATGGAGTGGCGGAAGAAGAACAGCAGGAGCAGGGAGACCACGGCCGCGGGCAGGAGGACCAACACGTCCTGCCCGTCCGCCTTGCCTAGACTGCCCATGAGCCAGAAGGTGATGGAGGGGAGGGCGTCATCCGGGTCAGCCAGCGTCTTGATGATAGAGAGGAGGGCCTGGAACAGGCTGGACACCACCACGCCCGCCAGGACCAGGATGGTCAAGTTGTCGCCGCCGAACATCCGGCTGATGAGGTAAGCTGCCGCCACCGCCAAGACACCGAAGCAGAAGGCGGAGAGCTGAGTCTGCCACCAGCTCATCCTCCACAGCATGGTGAGGGCCGCGCCGAAGCCCGCTCCGGCGGAGACGCCCAGGATATCCGGAGAGACCATGGGGTTCTTGAATAGGGTCTGGTAAGACGCGCCGGAGATGGACAGAGCTCCGCCCACCAGCAAAGCGGCCAGGATCCTGGGGAGGCGGACCTCCATGACCACTGTGATCAGAGTGTCCTCCACTGGAAGTGTCCGATGCAGGAGGCTGGCCCGGATGATGTCGAATACCGTGCCCGGCTCCACCGGGTAGCGCCCGATCAGGAAGGAACCGAAGAAAGCCGCCACCCACAACAGGGCAAAGAGGAGCGTCTTGAGCCAGAACCCATGGGAGGGATCCCGCTCAGAAGAAAGTCGTCGTTCCATTCGATCACACCAGCGGGGGGATCCCGGAGATCAGCTCGGGGGCCTTGAGGAGCTCCGCCTTCACCAGATCGCCGGCGGCATAGCCCTCCACGCCGATGGGGACGGTGACGAAGGCGTCGGTCTGGTAGAGGAGGGCGGGGACGCCGTCCAGCTTCCAGTCCAGCGGCGTGGCAGTGAACTCCGTCCCATCCCAGGCCAGAGCCACCCGGGAGATCCGCTCGAAGCTCTTGGGGGACTTCATGGGCTCGGTGAGCCGGGCAGTGACAGTGGGGGCCAGCGGGGCAGGGAGGCCGTAATAGTGGGCCGTCAGGGCGGACAGACACCAGTAGGCCGCCAGATAGCAGGCGCCCACGGGGCCGGGGACGTTGAGCACGGGCTTCCCGTCGATCATAGAGAGCCCGGCGGGACGGCCGGGGACCGCCCGGATGCCGTGGCGAAAGAAGGAAGCGCGGCGCTCCAGCATGGCGGCGTTGAAGTCCTCCTCGCCCCGGGAGGTACCGTCGTTGATGAGGATCAGGTCGGCGGCGGTGAGGGCCTGGTCCAGCGTGCGCTCCAGAGCGGCGGGGTCATCCTTGGTGATGGAGAACACCTGGACCTCCGCGCCGTACCGGCCCAGATAGCCGGAGAGGAGGCTGTTGACCTCGATGTTCTGGCCCCGCTGAGGCTTCTGACCGGCGGGGATCAGCTCGCTGCCGGTGGGCAGGAACGCGATCTTCAGAGGCCGGAAGACGGGGACCTCCGTGATGCCGCCCATGGCCAGAGAGGCCACCAGCTCCGGCGTCAGCCGGGTATGGGCGGGGACCAGGAGGGCGCCGGAGCGGACCAGGTCTCCCGCGGGGGCCACGGTCACCTCGTCCGGGTCGAAGCGGAAGCCCTCCCGGAAGCGGACGCCGTCCCCCTCCAGGATCACGTCCTCCACCGCGATGACCGTATCGAAGGCGTCGGGGAAATCATCGCCGGTGTCGGCCTGGACGAAATCACGGCCCTTCACCCAGCGGGAGGGATCGGGCAGGCCGTCAGCGAAGTCGGCTTTGCGGACCGCGATGCCATCGAAGCGGGAGGAGCGGACCACGGGCAGGGTGTTCACGGAGGTCAGGTCCTCCGCGGTGACCCGGCCCAGGCTCTGGGTCAGAGGGATCCGTTCGAGCTCCGGGGCCGGCTTCCAATGAGCTCGCATGAGGTCCAGTGCCTCTGAGCGGGTGACGCTGCGTTCCGGTTCGAATTTCACGATGATGCATCCTTTCTCTTTGTTCTGATCGTTCTGACGCTCTGGTATGAATGCGCCGATCGATATGCTCTATATAAGACTTTAAAAAACGAATCGCAATAAAAAAGCATACGATGAGTAGAAGGAAAGGAGCGGAACGTTCCGCTCCTTCGATGATGGGGCGTATCTCAGTCGGCACTGGGATGGTCGGAGAAGATCTCGTCATAGGCCTGCCGGACCATGGCCTGACAACGTTCCTCCAGGGCTCGGAACCGGTCGATCAGGTCCTTGCCGTAGTCGGTGAGGAAGGCGGCGCCGCCGTTCCGCCCGCCCTGCTGGCGCAGGACGACGGGCTTGCCAAGCTCATCCTCCATGATGAGGATCATGTGCCGGCCCTTGCTGTAGGAGAGGCCCATCTGCTGGCAGGCCTCCCGGACGGAGCCGGTGATCTCGATGAGGCTGAGGAGCTGTGCGGAGCCGGGGCCGAAAAAGGGCCGGTCGCCGCAGAGGCGCAGCTTGACGGTGGCGTGGATGCCGTGCGCCTGGCTCCGGGCCAAAAGCTGGGGGAAGAGGCCCATGGCGCGGGCCTGAGGCAGGGCACCCTCGTCCTCCAGAGGCAGGGGCGTCACCTGTCCCAACAGGTCCTCCAATGTGCCCATCTTCTCCAGCAGGACGGAGAGGGCCGCGGCCGGATCCACAGAGAGGATGCCGCCCGGCCGACCATCGATGACGGGACGGCACACAGGCGCCTCGGACTCCAGCAGGGCCTTCACAGAGGTCTGGGACAGGAAGGGGATATCGGCGGCGGTCAGAAGGACCCGGCCGCACAGCGGCGCGAGGAGCTCCAGCCCCCGGCGGAGCTGCTCCTCCGGGCTGGCCTGGGGAGAGACCTCCACGCAGAGGACGCCCCAGTGGGACATATGCTTTTCCATGGCCTCCCGGCCCCGGGCGGGGACGGGGAGCACCACATGGCGCACGCCGCTGAGCTGGAAGGTGCGAACCAGACGCTGGAGCACCGAACAGGAGCCCAGGACCTCCATAGAGTCGAAGGAGCCTGTTCGGGAGAAGGATGTAGTGGTCAGGATGACGGCTCCGGCAGTCATAACAGCACCTCACACGAATGATTTTCACGGATGATTCGTTTCATTATAACATAGGCCGATCCAGATCGTCAATCTATCCAGTGCGAAAAAGGTCGAGAGGGAGAGACGCTCCGGCCCTGCCTTGTTTTCGCGGGAGAGATGGGGTAAAATAGCGGAAGTACGATCTCAAAAAGGGAGGATGCAGGATGGAACAGCTCCGGAACCTGCCCACCGGCGGACCAGAGGCTCTGGTGGGGATGATCCAGATCCAGCCCGGACGGGTGGTCAGCATGGCCCTGTCCCGGAACGAGCACTGTCAGATGACCCTGCTGGCCTTCGCCGACGGCGAGAGCGTCAGCGAGGAGCAGTATTTCGGCGATACCTTCTATTATGTGCTGGAGGGCGAGATGCCGGTGCGCCTGGGCGGGACTGAGTACCGGCTCCGGGCGGGGGAGTGCATGGCCGTCCCGGCCCATACGCTCCACGCCGTGGGCGGGAGCGAGCCCTTCAAGCTCCTGCAGATCACCGTGCAGTGACCCCGAACGAAAGAACGAGATACAGGAGGAGACATATCATGGAAAAACTGATCCGCAATGTCGAGCACGCCGTCCCTCTGCCTCTGAAGGAGCTGGTCTCCTATGAGCCGGGCAAGGTGGTGAGCCTCACCATGTCCCAGCAGCCGGGCGTGGGCATGACCCTCTTCGCCTTCGATGCGGGGGAGGGCGTCAGCACCCATGCCGCCCCCGGCGATGCCATGGCCCACATCCTGGAGGGCGAAGCCCAGATCACGATCGACGGCACCGTCCACACGGTCCCCGCCGGGAGCGCGATCGTCATGCCCGCCGGCGTCCCCCACGCCGTGAAGGCAGAGCAGCGCTTCAAGATGCTCCTCACAGTAGTCAAGAAGGTCTGATTCCATCGGCGCATGGAACGAAAATGGCCCCGGACCCGCACGATCGGTGCGTGGCCCGGGACCTTTTTTCTTGGCGGATCCGTTCAGGAGGCGCTGTCCGGCGCGGCCAGAAGGGCCTCCCGGCTCAAGTCCTCCAGCACCTCTGCTGTGGTGGCGGGGAGCCGCTGGATGGCATCAGAGCCCTCCAGACGGGCGAAGCGGTAGGTGCCGTCTCCGTCCGCAAGGCCCACATCCAGCGTCAGACTCTGGCCGTCGCCATAGTCCACTGTCAGCCGCAGGGCCGGGGCATCCAGCCCGCAGGAGGCCATGGCGGCCTCGTCCGCCTGATAGTGATAGCAGGAGGAGAAGCGCAGATAGCTCAGCTCGGACAGGAAGGAACTCAAAGCGCTGTTGCTGTCGGGGACTGGCTCGCCGTCCACGGACCAGTGGTGCTCCACGGACTCGGAGGCATTGCCGTCCTCGTCCTCGGTGGTGACGGCCTCATCGGTCTTGGTGAGGGTCAGGACGGTGCCGTCCTTCTCCCAGCGGATCGAGGAGATATCATCCTCCGCCAGGTCGGGGATGTCCTCCGGCTGGGCCAGATCCATGAGCCCCACGTCCAGCGCGTCCGGCAGAGCGGAGGAGATGGTGTAGACCGTCCCCTCATCGCCCTCCACGGCGGCATAGCAGCCCTCGCCCACCGAAGAGCCGAGCAGCACGGTGACGGTCTCGCCGTCCGCACCGGTGACGGAGACGGTGCGGGTGGGGGCGTCCAGCCCATAGGCGGACAGGGCCTCCGGGTCGGGGATGGCCCGGACCGCGTCCAACTCGCCGATGTCATCGGCCAGAGCGTCCAGCTTGTCCGCGTCTGCCGGGAAGGCGGCGTCGCCGTCCCAGCTCCACCCGTCGCCGTCCTTGGTGAAGGAGAGGACCTCGCCGTCGTTGGCGGTGAAGGAGAGGCCGGAGATGTCGGACACCTCGGTCACATGGACGGTCTCGTCCGTTGCTTCCTGACGGCTGTTCCAGATCCGGAGGGCTCCATAGACGCCGCCGCACAGGACCAGGACGGCCCCCAGGACGGCCAGGGTCTTGGCTTGCTTGTCCATATCAGCGCTTCCTCCGTTTCGTCCAGACCACGAAGCCCAGGATCAGGATCCCCACCGGGAGGATCAGGAGATAGAGCGTGCTCCACAGTCCGGGGCTGGAGATCGTATTATAAGTGACGCTCAGGCTCTTGGCCGGGATAGACAGGTCGGTGATGTCGTCGAACCCGGCGGTGAGGACCTTCACGAAAAGACTCTGGTTCACCAGACTGGGGTAAGAGGCGAGCACGTCTCCGTCGATGAGAGAGGCGGAGCCCAGCACGGTCAGACGGCCGGTGACGCCATCCTCACCGGTCTTTTGAGAGACCGCGCCCAGCACATAGGTCCCCTGGATCTGCTGGCCGTCGGTGGTGACGGCATAGCCGCTGGCAGAGGTGGAGAGGAAGGCGCTCACGTCGGCGTCCGTGTCTTCGGACACCAGGAAGCCGCGGCTGTTGGTCAGGAGGGTCAGGCTGTCGGAGCTGAGGCCGCTGGTCACGTCAGAGCCGCTCATGATCTCGCCGGCGATGGCGAAGGGGGAGCCAAACTGGGGATAGTACCGCTCCGTATCGGCGATATAGCCGTCCTGGAGCTCCAGGCCCCAGTCGGACAGGAGCGCGGTCCAGTTGGGCAGATCCGCCTCGCTGTCGGCACAGAGGAACACCATCTGGCCGCCGCCGGACAGGTAGTCGGACAGCATGGCGCTCTCGTCGGCGGACAGGTCCGAGGTGGGGCCGTTCACGAGGAGCAGGTCGCAGTCCTCCGGCACCGCGCCGCTGAGCAGGAGGGTCAGGTCCTCTACATCGAAGTTGGACTTGTCGATGGCGTCCCGGATAGCGGCGGAGAGGGAGGACTCCCCGTGGCCGGAGACCGTATAGATCTTCTTGCTCACATCTCCGGTGACGGCAGAGATGGCGGAGGTGAGTTGGCCGTCCGCGTCGAAGCTGTCCTCTGAGGAGGAGAACATATCATAAGTGTAGGTGATGATCTCGCTGTAAGGGATCGTCTCCTGCTTGCCAGTGTCATCGCAGATCACCACCAGAGCGTCCGTGGAGGCGTCGTAGGCGGAGGCCTCGTTAGGATGGGCCACCGGGTCTACCTCCTTCACGGAGAGCCGGTCGGAGAGGGCGGCGTAGTGGTCCAAAAACTTGAGGATCCGCTCATCTGTGGCGCCATCCTCGGCCAGGACCACGATCTCTACGTCCTTATCCAGACCGGCCAGGAACTCTTTCGAGGTATCGCTGACCTGATAGAGGCTGTTGTCGGTCAGGTCGAACTCCCGCAGATGGGAGGGGAGCTGGCCCACGATCAGGTCCACCAGGATCACGATCGCCACGGCGGCGGCGGTGACGCCCGCCAGATAGCCGCCCCGGCGGAGGGCCCCAGTGTCACGCTTGGTCTCGTTCTTCCGTTTCATATCGAGCCCTCCTTTCAATTCCAGCGGCGCTTCTGGAGCGCCTGCACAGTCAGGAACACGAACAGGAAGGCCATGGACAGGTAGAGGATCAGGCCGCTCACATCGAAGACGTCATACTGGGCGAAGTTCTGGAACACGCCGGTGAAGGAAAAGACGGAGAGCGCGTCGCCCAGCTTGTCAGGCAGGAAGCCAGTGAGGCTGTCCCACAGGAAGAGGATCAGGAGGACGGCGAAGGTGCCGACGGCGGCGATGATCTGGCTCTCTGTCAGGGCAGAGAGGAACATGCCGATGGCCAGGAACACGCACCCCATCAGGAAGAAGGCCAGCAGGGCGGCGTAGTCCGACTTGAGATAGGCCTGCCCATTGGCGGCGATGATCAGGGGACAGAACGCCGCCAGAGCCACCGGCACCAGGAACACCGTCACCATGGCCAGATACTTGCCCATCACCACGGAGCTCAGAGAGACCGGGGCGGTGAGGAGGAGCTGGTCGGTGCGGGCCCGGCGGTCCTCCGCCATGGAGCGCATGGTCAGGATGGGGATGGTGAACATAAGGATGGTCATCAGGCTCATCAGAGCATAGGAGAACCGGGGATAGCCGTTATAGATATTGTAGGCCATGAAGTAGATGCCGGTGAAGAACACCAGAGCGGCCACGAACACATAGCCCGTCATGGAAGTGAAATAGGAGCGGAGCTCCCGCTTATAGATCGCGCGCATCAGTCCTCATCCTCCTCTCGCGGTCCATCGGAGGGCGCGGCCTTCGGCGAGCCTCCAGGGTTCTCCGTGTCCGGCCCGTCATCGGCCGGGGCGGGGGAGAGGGCATCGTCGGAGGTGAGCCTTAGGAAGATGTCCTCCAGCGTCATCCGGTCCCGGCGCAGCTCCAGGATGGGCAGCCCCGCCCCGGCGCAGGCTTGGAACAGGGACTCCCGGGCGTCGCAGTCCGGGGACTGCTTCAGCCGGAAGGCTGCCGCGCCTTCCTCGGGACAGGGCCGCGCTTCCACGGACATGACTCCGGGCAGAGCGCCCAGCAGAGAGAGGGCCTTGGCGGCATCGCCCTTCACAGTGACCTCCAGGGACGAGTCACCGGCCAGTTCCCGCTCCAGCTCCGCCGGGGAGCCGGCGGCCACCTTCCTGCCGTGGTGGATGATGAGGAGGTGGTCGCACATCTCCTGGATCTCGGACAGGATATGGGAGCTGAGGATCACCGTGTGGTCCTTGGCCAGGGAACGGATCAGGGAACGGATCTCGATGATCTGCTTAGGATCCAGGCCCACCGTGGGCTCATCCAGGATCAGCACCTTGGGGGACCCGAGCAGGGCTTGGGCCAGCCCCACCCGCTGTTTGTAGCCCTTGGACAGGTTGCGGATCAGCCGCTCCCGCACGGGGAACAGACCGGTCATCTCCATGACCTGATCGGTCTGATCCCGGCGCTCTCTTTTGGGGACTTTCTTCAGCTCCGCCGCGAAGGCCAGATATTCCTCCACGCCCATGTCGGGATACAGGGGCGGGATCTCGGGCAGATAGCCGATGGACTGCTTCACCCGCCCCGGCTCCTTTTGGATGGAATGGCCGTCTACGGATACATCGCCCTCCGTGGGGCCGAGATATCCAGTCATCAGGTTCATGGTGGTGGACTTCCCGGCGCCGTTCGGCCCCAGGAATCCGAAGATCTGGCCATCCGGGACAGTGAAGCTCAGATGGTCCACAGCGGTATGGCCCCCATACCGCTTGACCAGATCGCGTACTTCGATCACAGTTGGTCTCCTCCTTCTGTCGTTTGCACAGTCGCGCTGGTGTCCATAGTAGTGCGCCAGTCTGAAAATGGTCTGAAACTTTTATGAACTTTCTGTAAAATATCGGAGAGCGGAGGATCCCCTATCGGCGCTTGACGGGCCCCGCTCAGAGGAGTAGACTGTTTCTGACAAGAAAGAAGGAGAGAGGACGGATGGCATGAGAGAGAAGATCCTGAGGTGGGTCCGGGAGGAGCCGGTGCTCTTTGCGTCGGCGGTATGCGCGGTCGGGTCCATGGCATTGACGCCGCCGTCGGCGGCCTATCTGGGCTATCTGGACGGCCGGGTGCTGATCCTGCTGTTCAGCCTGATGGCGGTGGTGGCGGGGTTCCAGGACTGCGGGCTCTTCGAGGTGCTGGCCCAGCGGATGCTCTCCGGCCGGCATCCGGTCCGGGTCTTGGAGCTGACATTGGTCCTGCTGCCCTTCTTCGCGTCCATGCTGATCACCAACGACGTGGCGCTGATCGCCTTCGTGCCCTTCGCGGTAGTGGTGCTGGAGCGGCTGGACCGGAGGGGGCGGCTGATCCCGGTGGTGGTCCTCCAGACATTGGCCGCGAACCTGGGCAGCATGGCCACCCCGGTGGGCAATCCGCAGAACCTGCTCCTCTACGGCCGGTTCCATCTGAGCCTGGGGGACTTCTTCTCTGTGGTAGGCCCGGCGGCGGCGGTCAGCGGCATCGCCCTGACGCTGGTCTGCCTGACCGGGGAGCGGGAGAGCGTACAGGTGGATTTCCCCGAGCGGGCGGTCCTGCGGAAGCCCCGCCGGATGGTCCTGCTGACCGTGCTCTTCCTGCTGTGTCTGCTTTGCGTGTTCCGGGTCATCCCGGCCCCGGTGCTTTTGGCTGTGGTGCTGGGGAGCCTGCTCCTCTTCGGACGAGATCTGCTGCCGCAGGTGGACTACGGACTGCTGATGACCTTCGTGTGCTTCTTCGTGTTCGCGGGGAACATCGGCGGCAGTCCGCCGGTCCGGGGCTTGCTCACGGCGGTACTGTCCCGAAATACCGCGCTGATCACCGGGCTGGCCAGTCAGGTGATCAGCAATGTGCCCGCCGCTTTGCTCCTGTCCGGTTTCACAGAGGACTGGCGGGGGCTCCTGCTGGGAGCGGACATCGGCGGCCTGGGTACGCCGGTGGCCTCACTGGCCAGCCTGATCTCCATGCGGCTCTGCCTGAAAGCCGGCGCGGAGCCGGGGAAGTATCTGCGGACCTTCCTGCTGGCCAATGCCGCCGGGCTGGTCCTGCTCTCCGCTGTGGCCTGGCTATGGAGGCTGGCTGGATGAATCGACCATAAAAACGCGCGCCATCCCGTTTATCGGGATGGCGCACGTTCGTTCATCGGGAGCAGTCGAGTCCCGTCCGCCAGAGCGGGATCACGTCGATCACCGGCTCTTCATAGGGATGGACCCGCTTGATGGCGGCGATGGTCTCATCCACCCGCTCGGTGCGGCAGGTGACCTCCACTTTCAGCTCCGGCTCCACGCTGAGTTCGCCGGGGCGGCCCAGGTAGGGATCGGTGCCCTCCAGAGGACGCCAGGAGCTGATGACCCGGCTGTAAGAGAGGCAGGAGTCGTAATGCCCGATGTGCCCCGCGTCTACGGAGCGCAGGGCCTCCCGCAGAGGCTCCAGATGGGACTCGGGCAGGAAGATCTCCAGCTTGCAGAAGGCGAAGTCCACGTGGCGCCCCTCCTTACCGGGCCCGGAGCTGCCAGAAAGCCACAGCGCTGGCGGCGGCCACGTTCAGGGAGTCCACCCCGTGGGCCATGGGGATCCGTACCGTGTAGTCGCAGGCGGCAGTGGTCCGGTCGGAGAGACCGTCGCCCTCGGTGCCCAGCACGACAGCCAGCTTCTCTTCGACCATGAGCTTGGGGTCATCGATGGATACGGAGTCATCACTGAGGGCCATGGCGGCGGTGCGGAAGCCCAGCGCGCGCAAACGCTCCAGACCGGGGTGGGGCCAATCGCCGGGCGTATCTCCGATGCGGCCCCAGGGGACCTGGAACACGGTGCCCATGCTCACCCGGGCCGCCCGGCGGCACAGGGGGTCACAGCAGGTGGGGGTCAGCAGGACCGCGTCTACGCCAAGCGCGGCGGCGGAGCGGAAGATCGCGCCGACATTGGTGGTGTCCACGATGCCCTCCAGCACGGCCACCCGCCGGGCCCCGGCGCACAGCTCCTCCACGGCGGGGAGCTTGGGGCGGCGCATGGCGCACAGGATGCCCCGGGTGAGCTGGTAGCCGGTGAGGGCCTCCAGCACCGTCCGGCCAGCGGTATAGACGGGGATGTCCCCACAGCGGGCGATGATCCCGCTGGCCTGCCCCTCGATGTGGCGGCGCTCCATCAGGAGGGAGACCGGCTCATAGCCGGCATCCAGAGCCCGGTCGATGACTTTTGGGCTCTCAGCGATGAACACGCCCTTCTCTGGCTCCAGCCGATCGCGGAGCTGGGCCTCGGTGAGTCGGGCGAACACGTCCAGTTCCGGAGCGGAAAGATCGGTCAGTTCGATGATGTTCGGCATAGGAGCCCTTCCTCTCTGTCGTCAGTCCCGGGCCGCAGGGACGGCACGGGCATCGGCGCGGCCGTCTGCGCGGCGCGCCGATGAAAAATGTCATTTTATGATATATGATATCCCATCCGCGCTCAGGACGCAAGAGACAAGAAAATGGCCCCGTGCCGAACGACACGGAGCCATCGTTTCTCTCGTCCTGTGAGGGATATGGATCACACAGCGCGGGTGACCTTACCCGAACGGAGGCATCTGGTGCACACATAGACGTGCTTGGGCGTACCATCGACCACCGCCTTGACGCGCTTCACATTGGGCTTCCAGGGACGATTGGAGCGGCGGTGAGAGTGAGAGACCTGGATACCGAACACGACGCCCTTGTCGCAGAATTCACATTTAGCCATTCGCTTGACCTCCTCGCTTGTTGATATCACGCTATAAAAGCATCGAATGATATGATAGCAGAAAGAACGAAGGATTGCAAGGGGTTTTTACAAAAAAATCACACAGTTTTCGCCGGAGGATGGGGGAGCGCTTCCTACAAAAAGTTGGGAGAGACGGGGGTGGATACCGCCGGAAAGAGTTGCCAGACCGGCCGGAGACGTGGTATACTATCCACACAGACCCATATGTAGGGAGGAAGCAGTCATGTCTACGCCGCAGAGCGTCAAACTCGGTACCCTCATCGATGAATTCGACCTGGAAGTCCTCCGTGGGGCAGAGGGGCACCGGGACAGGGAGATCAATATCGAGGACATCAACCGGCCCGGCCTCCAGCTCACCGGCTTTTTCGACTATTTCGACCCGAGCCGCATCCAGGTGGTCGGTCTGGTGGAGAGCACCTATCTGGACGGCATCTCCAGCGAGGAGCGCCGCGCCCGCTTCGAGGCCCTGTTCCGCCACGATATCCCGGCCTTCATCATCGCCCGCGGGATGGAACCCTTCCCCGAGTGCATGGAGATGGCGGAGCAGTACGACCGCACGGTCCTGCGCACCAAGGAATCCACCTCGGGGATCATCAGCGCCATCGTCACCTCGCTCCACAACCATCTGGCCCCCCGCATCACCCGTCACGGCGTGCTGGTGGAGATCTACGGCGAGGGCGTCCTCATCCTGGGCGACTCCGGCGTAGGCAAGAGCGAGACAGCCATCGAGCTGGTCAAGCGCGGACACCGCCTGATCGCCGACGACGCGGTGGAGATCCGCCGGATGAACAACCGCACCCTCATGGGCACAGCCCCCGAACTGATCCGCCACTACATCGAGCTGCGCGGCATCGGCGTGGTGGATGTGCGGCGCATCTTCGGTATGGTGGCCATCAAGGAGGAGTCCGAGATCGACATGGTGGTCAATCTGGAGCCCTGGCGGGAGGACGCAGTCTATGACCGGCTGGGCCTGGACGAGCTCTATGTGGATATCCTGGACGTGAAGGTCCCCAACATCACCATCCCGGTGAAGCCCGGCCGGAACCTGGCGGTCATCATCGAGGTGGCGGCCATGAACAACCGAAACAAAAAGATGGGCTTCAACTCCGCTCTGGAGTTCACCAAGCAGATCGAGAGCCATTTCGATCAGGCGATGGGCAATATCTAAGCCATCTCAGATGGAACAGGGGAGAGTACGGGCCCGAAGCCCCGGCCTCTCCCTGTTCCATGTCCGGCGGCGCTTCAGAGCGCCGGATCCGGACATCCGGCCATGACGGTCTCCGCCAGATAGCGGACGAAGGCGGCGTGGGTCTCCACTGACAGCGGCGGCGGGCAGACCATCAGCCGCAGAGGACGGGCCGAAGAAAAAACTTTGCCTCTGGGCCTATGCAAACAGAGGAAAATACGTTAAAATAGCAAAAGACTGGGACTGGGCGGAGCGGGTCCGCGTGTCTCTACGCGGCGGACGCCCAGAACGACATAGAAGACAGAACAGATAGTATGGAGGGAACGATATATGAAAGAACCGCGATATCGCCGTATCCTGTTGAAGATCAGCGGAGAGGCTCTGGCCGGGGATGCCGGCCGGGGGCTGGACTTCGGCGTGATCGGCCGGGTCTGCGCCGCCGTGAAGGAGGCCCGGGCCATGGGCGTCCAGGTGGGCATCGTCATCGGCGGAGGCAACTTCTGGCGCGGCGTGAAGGACGGCGGCGGACGCATGGAGCGTACCCGCGCCGACCATATGGGCATGCTGGCCACGACGCTGAACTGTCTCGCTCTGGCAGACGTGCTGGAGCAGATGGGCGTGGAGGTCCGGGTGCAGACCGCCATCGAGATGCGGTCCATCGCTGAGCCCTATATCCGTTCCAAGGCCATCCGGCATCTGGAGAAGGGACGGGTGGTCATCTTCGGCTGCGGTACCGGCAATCCGTTCTTCTCCACCGACACGGCGGCGGTGCTCCGTGCCGCGGAGATCGACGCCGACGTGATCCTGCTGGCCAAGAACATCGACGGCGTGTACAGCGCCGACCCCAACAAGGATCCCACCGCGGTGAAGTACGACTCCATCACCTATGACGACGTGCTGGCTCAGCACCTGCAGGTCATGGACTCCACCGCCACCAGCCTGTCCATGGACAACAAGATCCCCGTGATCCTCTTCGCGCTGAAGGACCCCCAGAACATCATCCGGGTGCTGGAAGGCGAGAAGATCGGTACTATCGTGAAGGAGGAACAGTGAGATGAACGAGATCCACAAGCCCTATGATGAGAAGATGCAGAAGACCCTCGACGTAGTCGCCAGCGACTTCGCCAGCGTCCGCGCCGGCCGTGCCAACGCCGCTGTGCTGGACAAGATCGCCGTAGATTACTATGGCACCCCCACCCCCATCAACCAGGTGGCTTCCATCTCGTCCCCCGACCCCCGCACTCTGACCATCCAGCCCTGGGACGGCACGATCCTGAAGGCCATCGAGAAGGCCATCCAGACCTCCGACCTGGGCATCAACCCTCAGAACGACGGCCGTGTGATCCGCCTGTCCTTCCCCCAGCTCACGGAGGAGCGCCGCAAGGAGCTCTCCAAGCAGGTGAAGAAGTACGCCGAGGCCGGCAAGGTCGCCATCCGCAACATCCGCCGGGACGCTGTGGACGTGTACAAGGCCATGAAGAAAAAGAGCGAGATCACCGAGGACGATCTGAAGGAGTACGAGAAGGAGATGCAGGATCTCACCGAGAAGCGCTGCAAGCAGATCGACGAGCTGGCCGCCAAGAAGGAGACCGAGCTCATGGCCGTGTGATCCACGGCGTCCACCCTGATCCTGTATAATTGGTAGGAAATGACTTATGCCGATCATACCCATCTTTCAATCGAAACAGAGCGGGGCGGGCTCCGAGGCGGAGCTGGACCGGAGCCGCCTGCCCCGGCATGTGGCCATCATCATGGACGGGAACGGCCGCTGGGCGAAGAAGCGGGGCCTCCCACGGACGGCGGGCCACGCCGCCGGGGCGGAGACCTTCCGTACCATCGCCACCTATGCAAAGGACATCGGTCTGGACTATCTGACGGTCTATGCCTTCTCTACGGAGAACTGGAAGCGTCCGGTGGAGGAGGTCTCCGCCATCATGGGCCTGCTGAAGAAGTATCTCCTGGAGGCCATCGGCAAGATGGAGAAGGACCGGGTCAAGATGAAGTTCCTGGGCGACCTGAGCCCCCTCGATGACGAACTGAGGGAGCTCTGCCGCCGGACGGAGGAGATCTCCACCCACTATGAGGGCTGTCAGGTGAACATCTGCCTGAACTACGGCGGCCGGGACGAGATCGTCCGGGCCGTGCGGGCCTTCGCCGCCGACTGTGCCGCCGGGAAGGCGGACCCCGCCGCCCTGACAGCGGAGGGGTTCTCCGAGTACCTCTATACCGGCGGCATCCCGGATCCCGACTTGGTGATCCGGCCCAGCGGGGAGCTGAGGCTCTCCAATTTCCTGCCTTGGCAGTCGGCCTACGCGGAGTTCTACTTCACCGACGTGCTATGGCCTGATTTCGCTCCGGCGGAGCTGGACAAGGCGCTGATCGCCTATCAGTCCCGCTCCCGGCGGTTTGGAGGTGTCTGAGATGGGGAAGCGCATCCTGGTGGCGGTGGTGTTCATCCCCGTCATCCTCCTGGTGATCTTCGGGATCGCGCCGCTCCATCCGGCGGTCCTGCCGGCGGCGATCGCGGTCCTGTCGGTCATCGCGATCCATGAGGTCCTCTGGGCCACCGGACTGGTCCGGGAGCGGCTGGTGACGGCCGCGTCTCTGGTCCTGGCCGCACTGATCCCCTTCTGGGTGTTCCTGGGCGGGAGCGAGGCGTGGGCCATGACCGGGCTCTGGGTCTATGTAGTCCTCCTTTTCATCGCGGCGATCCATAGCCGGAAGACCCTCACCACCGAGCAGATGGGGGGCGCCTTCTTTTTTTCGGTATTCATCCCGTTCTTCCTGTCCTCCTTCGTGCGCATCCGCGCCATGGAGGAGTGGCGCTTCCTGATCATGCTGCCCTTCGTGGCGGCCTTCCTGAGCGATGCCTTCGCCCTCTTCGCCGGGATGCTCTTCGGCCGGCATAAGCTGGCTCCGGAGCTCTCTCCGAAAAAGACGGTGGAGGGCGCGGTGGGCGGCTTCGTGGGCGCGGTCGTGTCCCTGCTGGTCTATGGAGCGGTGCTCCAGCTCGGCTTCGGTCTGGGCGTGAGCTATCCTAGGATGGCCCTGTATGGGGCGCTGGGCAGTCTGGTCTCCCAACTGGGCGACCTGGCGTTCTCCTATATCAAGCGGGAGTACGGCATCAAGGACTATGGCAAGATCTTCCCCGGCCACGGCGGTGTGCTGGACCGGTTCGACAGCGTGATCTTCTGTGCGCCGCTCATCGAGGTGCTGGTCCGCTGTCTGCCTGCCATTTCTTTCTGAGAGGAGAGGAGGGAACCATGCAAAAACGGATCTCGATCTTGGGCTCCACCGGCTCCATCGGCCGGCAGGCGCTGGATGTGGCCCGCTCCTGTGGGGTAAAGGCCGCAGCCTTGACAGCTGACAAGAGCACAGACCGGATGGAGGCCCAGTGCCGGGAGTTCCAGCCGGAGCTGGCCGTGATGATGGATCCCGGGGCGGCAGAGGACCTGCGGGTCCGGCTGGCCGATACGTCCATCCGGGTGGCCGCCGGGATGGAGGGACTCATCGAGGCCGCCACCCTCCCCAAGGCCGACACGGTGATCACCGCCGTGGTGGGCATCGTGGGGCTCCGGCCCACTGTGGCCGCCATCCAGGCGGGGAAGCGGATCGGCCTGGCCAACAAGGAGACACTGGTCTGCGCCGGTGAGCTGGTCATGGACGAGGCCGACCGCTGGGGGGCCCAGATCGTGCCTGTGGATTCTGAGCACTCCGCGATCTTCCAGTGCCTCCAGGGGTGCCGGGACCGGAAGCAGGTCAAAAAGCTGATCCTCACTGCCTCCGGAGGTCCCTTCTGGGGCAAAAGCCGGGCGGAACTGGAGGGCGTGACGGTGGCCGACGCCCTGAAACACCCCAACTGGTCCATGGGAGCCAAGATCACGGTGGACTCCGCCAGTCTGATGAACAAGGGACTGGAGTTCATCGAGGCCATGCGCCTCTACCGGCTCCCGCCGGAGCAGATCGACATCGTGGTCCACCGGCAGAGCATCATCCACTCTCTGGTGGAATATACTGACAACGCCATCCTGGCCCAGCTGGGCGTCCCCGATATGCGGGTGCCCATCGAGTATGCCCTGACATGGCCCGACCGCGGCCCGGCGGTGGCCCAGCCGCTGGACCTGACGGCCTGCGGCGCTCTGACCTTCGCCAAGCCGGATGAGGAGGCGTTCCCCTGTCTGGCGCTGGCCAAGGCGGCGGCCCGGCGGGGCGGCACGGCGACGGCCATCCTGAACGGCGCCAACGAGGCCGCTGTGGCTCTCTTCCTGGCGGGGAAGATCGGCTTCCTGGACATCCCCCGTCTGGTGGAGGATGCCCTGCGGGCGGTCCCCGTCGGACCGGCGGATTCGCTGGAGGCGGTCTTTGCCGCGGACGAGGCGGCCCGGGCCTGTGTCAAGATCTGATCGCACTGGGGCGGCGCCGCATCGCGCCGCCCCATCCTTGCTTTTTATCTGGAGGTACTATGGTCTATATCCTGATCGCCATCCTGATGTTCGGGATGCTCATCGCCATCCATGAGTTCGGCCACTTCATCACCGCCAAGCTCCTGGGCGTCCGGGTGGAGGAGTTCTCCATCGGCATGGGCCCGCAGCTCCTGTCCCGGAAGCGGGGGGAGACCCGATACACCCTGCGGCTCCTGCCCATCGGCGGATTCTGCGCCATGGAGGGCGAGGAGGAGGATACGGACAGCCCCGGCTCCTTCCAGAGCAAGCCGGTGTGGGCCCGGCTCATCATCCTGGCGGCGGGGGCCTTCCTGAACTTCGTTACCGGACTGCTGATCGTGCTGATCCTCTTCGTGCCCGCCAAGGGCTTCCGCATGGAGACCGTGGGGGGCTTCCTGGAGGGCTATGGCATCGAGGGATGCGGCCTCCAGCCCGGAGACCGCTTCCTGGCCGTGGACGGCCAGCCTGTCCTGGTCTACGGAGACGCGGCCTTCCTGCTGGGCCGGGCCGGAGATACGGTGGACTTCCTGGTCCTGCGGGATGGAGAGAAGGTGGAGGTGGAGGCCCAGATCCCCTATCAGGAAAAAGACACGGAGGAGGGCCATACCCGCCTCCGGGGCATCCAGCTGGGGACGGAGGTCCGGCCAGCCACGCCGCTGGTGACGGTGGAGATGGCGGCGCGCCAGTCCCTGGACTATGTGCGCATGGTGTGGTACAGTTTGGGCGACCTGATCCGGGGCGCGGTGGGCTTCCGGGACCTGTCCGGACCGATCGGCATCGTCAGCGCCATCGGTCAGGTGGGGAGCCAGGCGGAGACCACGGCCCAGGCCTTCACCGGGATCATGACGCTGGTGGCCTTCATCGCCATCAACCTGGCGGTGATGAACCTCCTGCCGATCCCGGCTTTGGATGGGGGACGGATCTTCTTCCTGCTGGTGGGGGCTGTGGTGCGCCTCTTCACCCATGAGAAGCTGGATCCCAAGTATGAGAACGCGGTGAACATGGCGGGCTTTTTCTGCCTGCTGGCGCTGATGGTGGTGGTCGCCATCAACGATATATCCAAGCTGATCCGCTGAACGGACAAAAAGGAGCGATGGGAGCATGAGCAAGCAGATCCTGGTGGGAGGCGTCCCCGTGGGCGGAGGCGCCCCGGTGACCATCCAGTCCATGACCAACACCCGCACCGACGATGTGGAGGCCACCGCCGCCCAGATCCTTCGGCTGGAGGCCGCCGGATGCCAGATCATCCGGTGCGCCGTGCCGGACCTGGCGGCGGCCAGGGCGGTGTCCGCCATCAAGGCCCGGATCCACATCCCATTGGTGGTGGATATCCACTTCGACTACCGGCTGGCGCTGGAGGCCGCGGCGGCGGGGGCCGACGCGGTGCGAATCAACCCCGGCAACATCGGCGGGGAGGACCGGGTGGAGGCGGTGGCCCGGGCGTGTATGGACCGGGGCATCCCCATCCGCATCGGCGTGAACGGCGGCTCGCTGGAGAAGCCTCTGCTGGCCAAGTACGGCGGTCCTACGCCGGAGGCCCTGGTGGAGTCCGCCTTTGGGCACATCGCCCTGCTGGAGCGCTATGGCTTCCGGGACATCTGCGTCTCGCTCAAGACCTCCAGCGTGCCCAATACGATCGCCGCCTACCGCCTCATGGCGGAGCGGAGCGACTATCCACTCCACGTGGGGCTCACTGAGGCGGGCACGCCCCGGATGGGCGTCCTCAAGTCCGCGGTGGGCATCGGCGGCCTGCTGGCCCTGGGCATCGGCGATACGATCCGGGTGTCCCTCTCCGCCGACCCGATCCAGGAGGTCTATGCCGCCCGGGACATCCTCAAGGTGGTCGGTCTGCGGCATGAGGGGGCGGAGCTGGTCTCCTGTCCCACCTGCGGCCGCACGCGGATCGATCTGATCGGACTGGCCGAAGAGGTGGAGGAGCGGCTCAAGACGGTCACCAAGCCCATCACGGTGGCGGTCATGGGCTGCGTGGTCAACGGCCCGGGTGAAGCCCGCTCCGCCGATGTGGGTATCGCCGGCGGCGACGGGGAGGGCCTGCTCTTCCGCCATGGCGAGATCGTGAAGAAGGTCCCTCAGGACCAGCTCGTGGACGAGCTCTTCCGGCTCATCGACACCATCTGACCCATTTTCCTGATATCGTTGAGGAGCGTTGGTACATGTCTGCACAGAAGATCCCCTTTTTCACTCTGTTCTCCGCCTGGGAGCCGGAGGCGGCGCTGGGAGCCCAGCTCCGGCCGCTGATGGTGACCGGAGCGGTGATCGACCGGAAGGCCCGGACGCTCCAGGCGGAGCTGGAGGGGCCCGGTCCGCTCCCGGCCCAGCTCCTGGAGCAGACAGCCCGGGCGTTGGAGCGGGTCTATCGCCTGAGCCGGGCCGAGCTGGTCCAGCGGATGGCAGAACCGGTCCCGGTCCCCGCCCCGGTCCAGCCGGCGCCCGCCGTTCCCGCGGAGCAGGCGGTGCCGAAGGGACCGGCCGCGCCCTCTGACGAGGCGGGGGGGGGGGACTCCGCGGCGGACGCCTTCGCGAAGACCGAGGCCATCCGTCAGGCCGCCCTGAAAAAGATCAAGGCCGCTCCCGGACGGGACAAGCCGGAGCGGAAGAGCGCCTCACGGAGCGCGAAGCTCCTCTTCGGCAAGCGGGAGATCCGGGGCGTCCCGGTGCCCATGCATACGCTGGAGCTGGACATGGGCACCGTGATCGTGGAGGGCGATGTGTTCGCCGTGGACCATAAGGAGCTGAAGAAGCGGGGAGCCTGGGTGGTCTCCTTCGATGTGACCGATTACACCGGATCGGTGCGGATCAACAAGTTCTTCCCCGGCGAAGAGGGCAAGCCCATCGTGGACGGGGTGAAGAAGGGCCAGCATCTGGTGATCCAGGGCCGCTTGAACATCGACCGCTTCACCAACGACATGGTGCTGGAGCCCTATGCCATCATGGAGGGGACCAAGCCGGTCAAGACCGACGATGCCCCGGAGAAGCGGGTGGAGCTCCACCTCCATACCACCATGTCCAGCATGGACGCGCTGACCCAGGTGGGCCCCAAGCTGGGCCCGGACAAGAACGTGGTCAAACGGGCGGAGTCCTGGGGCCACCGGGCGATCGCCATCACCGACCACGGCGTGGCCCAATCCTTCCCGGACGCCTGGCACTCCGCCAAGAAGATCAAGATCCTATACGGGGTGGAGGCCTACTTCATCAACGACGTGGACGACCGGGTGGTGGTCCACGGAGGGGCGGATCAGGGCTTTGACGGTGAGATCGTCTGCTTCGACATCGAGACCACCGGCCTCAACCGGAAGAAGGATCTGATCACCGAGATCGGCGCGGTGGTCCTCCGCAACGGAGAGGTGGCGGAGACCTTCAACACCTTTGCTGACCCGGGCCGCCCGCTGGACCGGAAGATCGTGGAGCTGACGGGCATCACCGACGAGATGCTCCAGGGCGCCCCCAGCCAGGAGGAGGCCATCGACGCCTTTCTGGACTTCGCCGCCGGACGGCCTCTGGCCGCCCACAATGCGGACTTCGATATGGGCTTCATCGCCGAAGGCTGCCGCCGGATGGGCCGTCCCTTCGAGAACACCTCGCTGGACAGTCTGATCCTGGCCCAGAACCTGCTGCCCCAGCTCTCCAAACACAAGCTGGACGTCGTGGCGGAGCACCTGAACCTGCCCGCCTTCAACCACCACCGTGCCAGCGACGACGCGGCCACTGTGGCCTATATGCTGGTGCCCTTCTTCAAGATGCTGGAGGATCTGGGGGTCCATTCGATCCAGGCGATCAACCCGGCCATGACCAAGCTCCGGGGCGCGGGCAAGGCCAAGCGCCAGCCCAAGCATCTGATCGTGCTGGCCAAGAACCAACTGGGCCTGCGCAATTTGTACCAGCTGGTGTCCAAGTCCCATCTGGAGCACTACAAGCGCTATCCCATCATGCCAAAGAGCCTGATCGACCAGCACCGGGAGGGCCTCATCATCGGGTCTGCCTGTGAAGCCGGAGAGCTTTACAGAGCTGTGGTGGAGGGGAAGGAGTTCAGCGAACTCAAGCGCATCGCCTCCTGGTACGACTATCTGGAGATCCAGCCCCTGTGCAACAACGCCTTCATGCTCCGCAAGGGCATCGTCCAGAGCGAAGAGGAGATCCGGGCATTCAACCGGACCATCGTAGAGCTGGGCAAGGCCCTGGACAAGCCAGTCTGTGCCACCGGAGACGTCCACTTCCTGGATCCGGAGGACGAGATCTACCGGCACATCCTCCTGGCGACCAAGGGCTTCGACGATGCCGACTCGCCCCTGCCGATCTACTTCAAGACCACCGGTGAGATGCTCCAGGAGTTCTCCTATCTGGGGAAGGAGGAGGCCTATAACGTGGTGGTCCGCAACACCAATCTGGTGGCGGACTGGTGCGAGGACGTGGTGCCTCTGCCCAACGGCCTCTTTGCGCCCAAGTTGGAGGACTCCGAGGGCGAGCTCAAGCGGCTGGTATGGGGGAAAGCAAAAGCCCTTTACGGCGAGGAGCCGCCGAAGATCGTGGTGGACCGGATCGAGGTGGAGCTGGACGCCATCCTGGGCCGGCACTACGACGTGATCTATATGTCCGCCCAGAAGCTGGTGCAGGACTCGCTGGAGCACGGCTACCTGGTGGGCTCCCGAGGGTCCGTGGGATCCTCGCTGGTGGCCTTCATGTCGGGCATCACGGAGGTCAACTCCCTGCCGCCCCACTACCGCTGTCCCAACTGCAAGCACTCGGACTTTGAGACCGGACCGAAGGAGGGCTACGGCTGCGGCGCGGATATGCCGGACGCGGTATGTCCGGTCTGCGGGACCCCCTATGTGAAGGACGGGTTCAACATCCCCTTCGAGACCTTCCTGGGCTTCGGCGGAGACAAGGTCCCTGATATCGACCTGAACTTCTCCGGCGAGTACCAGGCCAAGGCCCATCGCCATACCTTCGAGCTCTTCGGAGAGAGCCATGTGTTCCGGGCGGGCACCATCGGCACCGTGGCGGAAAAGACCGCCTTCGGCTATGTGAAGAAGTATCTGGACGAGCGGGCCATCCATGTGAGCCGGGCGGAGGAGAACCGGCTGGCTCTGGGCTGTACCGGCGTGAAGCGCACCACCGGCCAGCATCCCGGCGGCATGGTGGTCATCCCTCAGGACCGGGAGATCTACGATTTCTGCCCGGTCCAGCATCCGGCGGACGACACCGGCACTGACATCGTCACCACCCATTTCGAATATCACTGCATGGAGTCCAACATCCTGAAGCTGGATATGCTGGGGCACGATGACCCGTCCATGATCCGCATGCTGGAGGACCTGACCCGGATGGACGCCAAGACCATCCCGCTGGACGACCCGGACACCATGTCCATCTTCACCTCCTCCGAGGTGCTCGGCTTCTCCGATGACCCGGTGCTGGGCCCCACCGGCGCGGTGGCCATCCCGGAGTTCGGCACGTCCTTCGTCCGGGGGATGCTGGTGGATACCCAGCCCACCCAGTTCGACATCCTGGTCCGGCTGTCCGGCTTCTCCCACGGCACCGACGTGTGGCTGGGCAACGCAAAGGACCTGATCGTAGATCAGGGCATCCCCGTCGGACAGGCCATCGGCTGCCGCGACGATATCATGCTCTTCCTGATCTCCTGCGGGATGCCGGAGAAGCGCTCCTTCAAGATCATGGAGGCGGTCCGAAAGGGCAGGGGACTGCCCGAGGGCGCCGAGGAGGAGATGCAGGCCGCCGGCGTGCCTGACTGGTACATCGGCTCCTGCAAGAAGATCAAGTACCTGTTCCCCAAGGCCCACGCCGTGGCCTACGTGATGATGGCCTACCGGATCGCGTGGTTCAAGGTCCACGAGCCGCTGGCCTTCTACGCGGCCTACTTCTCCATCCGGGCCAAGGCCTTCGATGCCACCTGCATGTGCTGGGGCATGGACACGGCCCGGGCCAAGATGAAGGAGATCGCCGCCAAGGAGAAGGGGGCCACCGCGGTAGAGCAGGACATGATGACCACGCTGGAGGTGGTCTACGAGTTCTACCTCCGGGGCTTCACCTTCCGGCATGTGGACCTCTATGAGTCCCACGCCACCCTCTTCCGGGTGGACCGGGAGAAGAAGGCCCTGATCCCGCCCTTCACGGCCATCCCCGGCTTGGGCGAGACGGCGGCCTGGTCCATCCTGGAACAGCGGGAGGGGAAGCACTTCATCTCCGTCGAGGAGTTCTCCGCCGCCTGCCCCAAGGTCTCCAAGACCCATATCGAACAGCTCAAGACCGCCGGCGCTCTGGACGGGATGCCGGACACGAGCCAGATCACCCTGTTTTGATGGGTGGAACGGTGGACCGCAGACCGTCGGGCTCCCGTCGAAGCATCCCGCTTCGATGAGAGCCGGCGGCCCGCGGTCCACGTTTCATATCACCAGCGTGCCGCTCTCGTCCTCCAGCAGGATCAGGATCCGCTCCTGCTCTCCTGTTTGGGCGTCCACGTAGAGGATATAGTGCCGCCCCTGCCCGTCCTGACACTTGAACTCGTGGCAGAGGACCTCGTCCTGCCCGGCGGTGGGGATCAGGGCCAGCTGATGGCCCAGCACCTCCAGACCGTCGGTCACCTGTTCCCGGGCGGACGTCTCAGAGACGGCCGGGGCGGGGAGATCCCGGGCCTGATGGGCCATGAGATAGTTCCGGGCCTCGAAGCCCACGATGGTCCCGTCGTCCAGCGCCACGGAGACCTTCACCTGATCGGGGTAGCAGAGCACGTCGCCCTCTTTGGCGGCGAAATGGATGGTGAGGGTCGTGCCCTGATCGATGAAATAGGACTCCGCCATGTCGGCATAGCCCAGCCGGGTCAGGAAGGCGGCCGCCCTGGCCGCCGCGTCCTCCCGGCTGAGGAGGGTGTCCCCGAAGGGCCGGGCGGTGAGGATCTCCAGCACCGCGCCGCCCTGCCGGGTCAGCTCCACATAGAGTTCCCCACCGGACACCTGGGCGGCGAAGCCATAGGTGGGGATCTGCCCCTCGGACTGGGACTGGAGGACGAAGGCCTCCGCCGGGAGCCCGAAGAGGGCCGCCGCCCGGGCCTGAGCCTCCTCCACGCTGATCTCAGCCAGCCCATCCAGACAGTTCGGGACCCGTTCGGCCAGATGGTCGGAAAAGGGCCCGTCGTAGATCAGGGTGGGCAGTTCGGAAAATTCGCGCTCGATCTCCTGGAAGGAGCTCCCGGCGGTCGTCTGGCCCTCCTCCGTGGCCTGAGAGAGCCGGTCCTGTACCTGAGACAGGTCCTCCAGCGTCACGGTCCCGGCATAGAGCTCCTGTTCCAGAGAACGGAGAGTCCGGTCCAGGGAGGCGGCCCGCTGGGACAGGGCCGTTAACGTCTCCCGCTGGTCCTCCGTCAGCCCCTGTGCGGCGGAGCGGCTGAGGGACATGGCATAGTCGCCGGTCTTGGCCAGGAAGGCGGCGGTCTGCTCCAGCTCCACGTTCCCGTAGGGGAGGGAGCCCAGAGCGGTCTGAGCCGCCAGCGCGCTCCGGAAGGAGTCGGTGCAGAGGGAGCTGAAGAGCTGGGGCGAGGTGGCATAGACCCCCTTCTGGAGGGAGGCGTCCAGCTCGGAGACGGAGGTGCTCAGCTCGGCGAAGGCATATTCGTAGGTCTTGTTCAGCAGATAGCGGTAGTGGGCCGCCCGGGCCCGTTCCCGGATGGCCAGTCCGCCCAGCAGGACCACGGACGCCGCCAGCAGGACGGTGATCCAGGTCCTGGCTCTGGGGGAGAGTTTGGGATGGTCCATAGAAAAAACGCCCCTTTTTCGGTAGTACTGTTAGTGTGTACCGAAAAAGGGGCGTTTTTGCCTGCTCATGAGAAGAAAAAGATACCATTTCGTCAGGGGGCCAGCAGGAACGATCCCAGCTCTTTGGGGTCCCGGGCGATGCGGGAAGCTCCATGGGCCTGGAGGAAGGGGATGTCCCGGAAGCCCCAGGACACAGAGATGCAGTCCATCCCCGCGTTGCGGGCCGTATCGATGTCCACGTCGGAGTCTCCGATATAGACGGCCCGCTCCGGCGGTACGTCCAGCTCCCGCAGGGCGGCGAACACGGTATCGGGGGCGGGCTTCCGGCGGATCTGGGCGGACTCGCCGATCGCCACGGGGACCGCGTCGCCAAAGTAGTCGCGGCACAGGTCCTTCACGGCGGCATCGAACTTGTTGGACACCACCGCCACGGCGATGCCCGTCTGCCGCAGATGGTCCAACAGCTCCGGGATGCCGGCATAGGGGGCGGTATGGTCCCGCATATGCGCCAGATAGTGGGCCCGGAAGAGCTCCAGACAACGGGCCTCATCCTCTGGGGCGGTCCCATCCGGCACGGCCCGGTGGAGGAGCATCGCCACACCATTGCCCACGAAGCGGCGGACCTCGTCCACGGTCCGGGCCGGGAAGCCGCGGGCAGTCAGGGCGTAGTTGGCAGACCCGGCCAGGTCTCCCAGCGTATCGAGCAGAGTACCGTCCAGATCGAAGACGGCGGCATCATAGGACATATCGATCCCTCGTTTTCCTTGGTATATCGGTCTGTGCTATCATACCACCGGCCGGGAGCGGACGCAAGCCTCACAGGGCAGACCGGGCCAGCAGGAAGGCCAGCAGTCCACAGCAGGGGAAGGTCAGGCCCCAGGCCAGCAGGAGGGAGCGGACCACGGACCGGTCGGCTCGTCCGCCGAAGGCCTGCCCGGCCCCCAAGATCGCCGCCGCCTTGGTGTGGGTGGTGGAGACCGGGAGGCCCAGCAGGGTACAGAGCAGGAGGACGGCTCCGCCGCCCAGGTCCGCCGCGGTCCCGGCGGCGGGAGAGAGCGGGATCAGCTCCCCGCCCAGCTTTTCCACGATCCGCCGTCCGCCCAGCAGGGTCCCGAGTGCCATGACGGCGGCGCAGAGGACGGCCAGCCAGGCCGGGACAGAGGCTTCACCGCCCCAGCGGCCCTGAGAGAGGGCGGTCCCCAGCAGGAAGATGGCAAGGAGCTTCTGACCATCCTGGGCCCCGTGGAGGAAGGCCATGGCCGCCGCCCCGGGGATCTGGGCCAGACGGTACGCCTGCTCCGGCCAGGGATGGCGGCGGAGGAGCCTCCCGGCCTTCCGTCCGCCCCACGCCCCCAGCAAAAGGGAGAGGGACAGTCCCGCCAGCACCCGGCACCATGGACCGGGTCGCAGAGCATCCCATCCACCGGGACCGGCCAGGGACGCCCCGGCCAGTCCGGCCAGGAGAGCGTGGCTCTCGCTGGTAGGGAGGCCCCGGGTCCAGGCCAGTACGGCCCAGAGAGACACGGCGGCCAGAGCCGCGCAGAGAGACACATAGGCCAAAGTGGGATCGCGGCCCAGATCCACCGACCCGCGGACGGTCCGGGCCACGGCGGGGCACCAGAGGGCGGCGCACAGGCTCCCCGCCAGATCCCCCGCCGCCGCCAGGAGGACGGCCCGCCGGAAGGGGAGCGCGCCGGAGGCCACCGCGGCGGCGATGGCATTGGGCGCATCCGTCCAGCCGTTCACCATCAGAACGGACAGGGCCAGCAGACTCACCAGAGCCAGACCGGGATCGTGCAGGGCTTGGGACAGGAAGCCGAGACAGGATGGGGACAAAGGACCACCTCCGCCCTATGGTACGGCGGAGGTGGTCCGATCATGTCAAGATCAGGATAGGAACGATCGGTTCAGTCCAGATACTGATGGACGGCCTGGTCCAGCATCGCGGTCTCCTCCGGGGAGAGGGACCAGTCGAAGGCGGCGCAGTTCTGCTCGACCTTCGCCCGGCTTTGAGCGCCGACGATGCAGGCGGAGATATCGTCCTTCTGGGCGGTCCAGTTCAGCGCGATCTGGGCCAGCGGCGTGCCGCCCCGCTGTTCAGAGATCCGGTCCATGACCTTCAGCAGCTCCATGATCTTGGAGAACATAGGCTCCTGAAAGTGCTTATAGAAGCGGTTCCGGCTGTCGGAGGGCGCGAAGGTCTGGAGCTGGCGGTAGGCTCCTGTGAGGATGCCGCCGCCCATGGCGCCGTAGGCCATGACGCCCATGCCCTGCCCGGCGGCCCAGTGGATCAGATCTTCACTGCCCCGGGCCACCATGGAGTACTGGGGCTGGAGAGCCTCGATAGGGCAGTACTGCCCAGCTTCCTCCATCTGAGCCTGAGAGAAGTTGGAGACGCCCACATGCAGGATCTTGCCCTCCTGCTTGAGGCGGGCCAGAGTGCTCATGGTCTCCTCGAAGGGCGTCTTGGGGTCAGGCCAATGGACGAGATACAGGTCGATATAGTCCGTCCGCAGGTTGCGGAGGGACTCCTCGCACTGCCGGCGGATCGTGCCGGCGGAGCCATCCCGGACATAGGTGCTGGCGTCCACGAACACATTGCCGCACTTGGTGGAGATGACCACGTCCTTCCGGGCGCCCATATCCTCCAGCGCTTTGCCCAGCAGACGCTCTGCCGCGCCACTGTTGTAGGCGGGAGCGGTGTCGATGAAGGTGACGCCATGCTCTACCGCGGCCCGGATGGCATCGGCGCGGGTATCCTCGGACTGCTCATACCACCCTACGCCGCCGATGCCCCAGGTGCCAAGACACAGCTCCGAGACCTTCATCCCCGTCTTTCCGAACATCTTGTATCGCATACGCTCGACCTCCTGTATCGTTTATCCGTTTGCGGGATCTTCCTCCATTATAGAACGTTCTCCGACGGATGACAAGTCTGCTCGACAGCCCTTGACGGGGGTGTTATACTAAACTAACGAACGGGGCCCGTTTGGAGTCGGGCCGCCGCGTTTGGAGAAGTTTGAATGGATATGATCGGAGAGAAGGAGGCATATGACCGGCATGACATTGCGAGACCTGCCGATCGGCAAGACCGCCACGATCCGCACTGTAGGAGGAGAGGGGGCCCTGCGCCAGCATTTCTTGGACATGGGCCTGATCCCCAATGGTGAGGTGACCATGGTGAAATACGCGCCCATGGGGGATCCCATGGAGCTGAGGATCCACAGCTATGAGCTGACCCTCCGGCTGGCCGACGCGGAGAAGATCGAGATCGGAGATGTGCGGGAGGCGGTGAAGGCACCGGCCCGCCCTACAGAGCGGCCGATCCCACACCCCGGCCTCGGCGAAGGCGGAAAGTTCCATAAAAAAGAGGGGGAGCATCCCCTGCCCGAGGGCACCGTCTTGACCTTCGCCCTGGCAGGGAACCAGAACTGCGGCAAGACCACCCTGTTCAACCAACTCACCGGCTCCAACCAGCACGTGGGCAATTTCCCCGGTGTCACGGTGGACCGGAAGGACGGTGTGATCCGGGGGCAGAAGGACACGCTGGTGACCGATCTGCCCGGCATCTACTCCATGTCTCCTTACTCCAGTGAGGAGCTGGTGACCCGGGGCTTCCTGCTGGACGACCGGCCCAAGGGCATCATCAACATCGTGGACGCGGGCAACATCGAGCGCAACCTCTATCTGACCATGCAGCTCATGGAGCTGGACATCCCGATGGTCCTGGCCCTGAACATGATGGACGAGGTCCGGGAGAACGGCGGTTCCATCCAGGTGAACCGGATGGAGGAGATGCTGGGCATCCCGGTGGTGCCGATCTCTGCCGCCAAGGACGAGGGCATCGATGAACTGATCGAGCATGCCGTCCATGTGGCCAGGTATCAGGAGAAGCCGGAGGAGATGGATCTCTGCGACGTGAACGACGACGGCGGCGCGGTCCACCGGTGCCTCCATGCGATCATGCATCTGATCGAGGACCACGCGGTCCGGGCAGATATCCCGGTGCGGTTCGCCGCCTCCAAGCTGACGGAGGGGGATCCGCTGGTGCTGGAGAAGCTCCATCTGGATCAGAACGAGGAGGAGACGCTGGAGCACATCGTCAAGCAGATGGAGAAGGAGCGGGGACTGGACCGCGCCGCCGCCATCGCCCATATGCGCTTCGACTTCATCGAGAAGGTCTGTGATGAGACGGTGGTGCGTCCCCACGAGAGCAAAGAGCGGGTGCGGAGCGCTAAGCTCGACCGGATCCTCACGGGGCGGTACACGGCGATCCCCTGCTTCGTCGGGATCATGGCGCTGGTGTTCTTCCTGACCTTCGGGGTGATCGGCGCGGGACTGTCCGACCTGATGGCCGCCGGGATCGGGGCGCTGGGAGGATGGATCGACCAGGCTCTGACGGCCTGCGGCGCGGCCGATGTGCTCCGTTCTCTGGTGGTGGACGGGATCTTCAACGGCGTGGGCAGCGTATTGCAGTTCCTGCCTACCATCGTGACCCTGTTCTTCTTCCTGTCTCTGCTGGAAGACAGCGGCTACATGGCGCGGGTGGCCTTCGTCATGGACAAGCTCCTGCGGAAGATCGGGCTGTCCGGCCGGAGCATCGTGCCCATGCTGATCGGCTTCGGCTGTACGGTCCCCGGCGTCATGGCCAGCCGGACCCTGTCCTCCGAGCGGGACCGGAAGATGACCATCCTCCTGACCCCGTTCATGAGCTGTTCCGCCAAGCTGCCCATCTATGCGTTCTTTTCCGCGGCCTTCTTCCCGAATTGCAGCGCGCTGGTGATGATCGCCCTGTATTTTGGCGGCATCCTCATGGGCATCCTGATGGCTCTCCTCCTGCGGGGGACCATGTTCAGGGGCGAGGCGGTGCCCTTCGTCATGGAACTGCCGAACTACCGTCTGCCTGGGGCCAAGAACGTGGGACAGCTCCTGTGGGAGAAGGCCAAGGATTTCCTCCAGCGGGCCTTCACCGTGATCTTCGTCGCCACGCTGGTCATCTGGTTCCTCCAGACCTTCGACCTGCATCTGGGGCTGGTGTCCGATTCCAGGGACAGCATCCTGGCCCTGCTGGCCGGGAGGATCGCCCCGGTGTTCCGGCCCATGGGCTTCGGGGACTGGCGGATCTGCACCGCTCTGATCAGCGGCTTCATGGCCAAGGAGAGCGTGGTGTCCACCCTGTCCGTCCTGTTGAGCGGGACCACCGACCTGCTGGCGGTCCTCACGGTCCGGTCGGCCGCCAGCCTGTTGACGTTCTGTCTGCTGTACACCCCATGTGTGGCGGCTGTCGCATCGATCCGCCGGGAGCTGGGCGGAAAGTGGGCGGCGTTCGTGGTGGTGGGCCAGTGTGTCCTGGCCTGGCTGGCGGCGTTCGCGGTCTATCAGATCGCCGGCCTGTTCCTGTGAGCGGTCGAACATAGAACAAAGGCGTATGGGAGCGATCCCATACGCCTTCACATTTTTTGGGGCTTGGTCCCGACCGGGACGAGAGGAGTCAGCCGCGGTCCTCGATGCCGGAACGAGCGGCCTTGAGGACCTTTTCCAGATCGGCGGGCAGGCTCCGCACATAACAGCCGGTGGCATCCGCGATCGCATTGACGATGGCGGGAGCGACGGCGCAGGCGGTCGGTTCGCCCAGTCCGCGGGCACCATAGGGGCCGGTGTTGGTGGGCTCCTCCACCACGATGGGGGAGAGGTCCTCCGGCATATCCATAGCGGTGGCGATCAGATAGCGGTCGAAGTTCCGGTTGCGGATCTCGCCGTCCTTGATGGCCAGGTCCTCATAGAGGGCGTAGCCAAGACCCATGGAGACGCCGCCGTCGATCTGCCCCTTGACCTCCTCCTTGTCGAAGGCGTGGCCCACATCATGGACAGCCGTGAACTTCTCCACAGAGACCTGACCAGTAGCCAGATCCACCTCCACCTCGGCCATACACACACCGTAAGCATAAGACTGATAGGCCTCGCCATTGCCGTTGGCCCGGTCATATTTCAGACCGGTGACGGTGTACCAGCCGTGACCGTAAGCGTTCTGGCCCTGAGCGTGGATCTCCTGCACCAGATGGAGATAGGTGACGAAATGCTCCGGGTCGGCGGGATCATAGATCTTCTCATCCTTGAACTCCAGCCGGCCGGCGGGGACGCCCAGCTCCTTGGCGGCGATGACGGACATCTTGTCCCGGACCTGCTGAGCGGCGTTCTTCATGGCATTGCCTACCACGACGGTGGTGCGTGTGGCCACGGTGGCGCCGCTGTTGGGCACATAGTTCGTATCCACAGGGCAGACCACGATCCGGTCCCGATGGACGCCCAGTGTCTCACAGAGCACGTTCACCAGCATCGTGTGACAGCCCATGCCCACCTCGCTGACACTGGTGAGGATCACGATGCTGCCATCCCAGTTCGTGAGCATGGAGACAGCGGAGGTATCCAGCCCCTGACCGGCGGCGCCGAAGGCCTCTCCACGGTGGAGGAGGGCCATGCCTACGCCGCGGACCTTGCCGAGCCCTCTGCGCCGTGCGCGGCTGGCCTTGGCGGCCTCCCGCCGGTCGGCCCAGTGGAAGTCCTCGTCTGCCCGCGCCAGACACTTGCCCAGAGACACGCAGGTCATGGTCTGGCCCACGGCGGAGACATCGTTCTCCCGGATATGGTTCTTCCGGCGGAACTCCATGGGGTCCATGCCCAGCTCCCGGGCCACCTCGTCCATGACGACCTCGCAGGAAAAGTCCACCTGCGGAGAGCCAAAGCCCCGCATGGAGTCAGAGTAGAGGTTGTTGGTGTAGGCGAAGGTCAGGTCGGTGTGGGCATTGGGCACCACATAGGGGCCGCAGGACTCGATGGCGGAACGGGTGGCCACCGGGTGGGACTTGGAAGTATAGGCGCCGCCGTCGCCCAGGATCGTGACCTGGATGGCGGTGAGCGTGCCATCGTCCTTATAGCCGACCTGATAGCGGCAGTGATAGGGGTGCCGCTTGGTGCCCTCCAGGATGGACTCCTCACGGGTACAGACCAGACGGACCGGACGTCCGGTGATAGTGGCGGCCACGGCGGCCCGGGAGGACATGACGGCCAGATCGTAGTTCTTGCCGCCGAAGGAGCCTCCGATGGTGGGGATCCGCAGGCTCACCCGGTTCTCGGGCAGGCCCAGAGTCTCACACACAGTCTGGCGGACGTTATAGGCACTGTTGGTGGGGGCATAGACCACCATGGACTGGAACTCGGGGACGGCCACTACGGCCTCGGGCTCGATGGGCATGTGCTCCTGACGCTGGGTGTCATACTCCCGGACCAGGATGTGGTCCGCCTCGGCGAAGCCAGCCTCCACATCGCCCTTGCCGGTCTGGTAGTGACAGAGCACATTGCCGTTGGGATGGAGCAGGGGAGCGCCGGGCTTGAGGGCCTCCTCCGGTGTGGTGACGGCAGGGAGGACCTCGTAGTCCACCTGGACCAGCCGGACGGCCTCCCGGGCCTGCTCCAGTGTCCCGGCCACCACCATGGCCACGCCCTCGCCCATGTACTTGGGCTCCACGGCGAAGATAGGCTTGTGAGTGGGCTGACAGGGGATGCCGGGGATATCCTTGGCGCTGACTATAGTGACGACGCCCTCTGCCGCGAGAGCGGCAGAGGCATCGATGGAGATCACCTTGGCGTGGGGATGGGGACAGCGGACCACTGCTCCGTGGAGCACGTCCGGAAATTTCAGGTCATTGACGTATTTCGCTTTGCCAAGGACCTTTTCCAGAACATCGATGCGCTGGTTCTTCTGTCCCATCTCCCTTACTCCTCTCCCCGCATGGCCCGGGCGGCATCTTCAGCGGCCTCGATCACCTGCTGATAGCCGGTGCAGCGGCACAGGTTGCCGGAGATGGCGGTCTTGATGGCCTCGCGGGAGGGGGCGGGATCCTTGTCCAGAAGGGCCTTCACAGACATGACCAGACCGGGGGTGCAGAAGCCGCACTGGAGGGCGTGGTGGTCCAGGAACGCCTGCTGGATGGGATGGAGAGACTCGTCGCTGGAGATGCCCTCTACGGTGACGATGCTCTTGCCCTCCATGGAGGAGGCCAGCACCAGGCAGGAGTTCACGTTCTCACCGTCCACCAGAACGGTGCAGGCACCGCACTCGCCTACGCCGCAGCCTTCTTTCGTACCGGTGAGGGCCAGATCCTCCCGCAGGACATCCAGGAGGCGGGCATAGGGCTTCACGTCCAGCTCTACCGGCTCACCATTGACCGTCATATGTACTTTGACCAGTTCCATCACTCAGCGACCTCCGTTCCATTCTCCAGAGCCCGACGGACCAAAGCGGTGATGACGGGCTGCTTATATTCCGTAGACCAGCGCACGCCGGTGCGCTCGATCATCTCATCGGCTACGGCCTTGGCGGCGTCATCGATGAGGGCGGCGTCGGGCCGGCGGCCCAGCAGGAGGGCCTCCGCCTTGCGGGCACGGTCCGGAGCGGCGAACACGCATCCGGGGGCCAGCGCCACATGGTCGATCACGCCCTCGGCGTCCTGATGGACCACCAGGGACACGTTCATCCGGGAGATGGACAGCGCCTTCCGGCGGCCCAGCTTCAGGAACACGGTGCGCATATGGGCCACAGAGGGGAAAGAGAACCCCAGAATGATCTCATCGGGAGCCAGAGCGGTCTTGCCGGGCTTTACGATCATGTCGGACATGGGGATGGTCCGCTGGCCGTTCGGGCCCTGGACTAGGGCATTGGCCTCCAGCGCGATCAGCACGGGCATCGGATCGGAGGCGGGGGAGGCGTTAGCGACCGCGCCGCCGATGGTGCCGCGGTTGCGGATCTGGGGGCTGCCCACGCTGGCGCAGGCGGCGGCCAGCAGAGGGGCGTGCTCCGCCAGCACGGGGCTGTGTTCGGCGGCGGAGTGGGTGGTCATGGCGCCCACATGGACGATGCCGTCCTCCACCCGGATGCCGGACAGCTCGGGCAGAGCGGACAGGTCCACCACATATTGCAGATCTTTCCAGCGGGCGCTCTTCTCCCGGACCTGTACCAGAAAATCGGTACAGCCGGCGATGGGACAGCTCCTGCCCGGCGTCTTGAGCAGGAAGGCACAGGCCTCCTCTACGGAGGCGGGTCTCACATAGTCATAGCGAAGCATCTCTCATTCTCCTCCTATCAGTCCAGCTCTTTGCCCAGCAGGACCTGCTCCATGCTGCAGGGATTGTGGCGTACGCGCTTGCCGGTGGCGTTGTACACGGCGTTGGCGATGGCGGCGGCGATGCCGTCCAGAGAGGGCTCTCCGATGCTCTTGGCACCGAAGGTGCCCTGGTCGGTGTCACACTCGAAGAGGTTCACGTCGAACTCGGGGATATCCATGGCGGTGGGGATGATGTACTTGTCGAAGTTGATCGTCTTCATGACGCCCTTCTTGTCGTACTTGATGTCCTCTGTGGTGCCGTAGCCCATGCCCTGGAGGGCACCGCCGCAGATCTGGCCCACAGCCAGAGCGGGGTTGATGACGGTGCCCAGATCGTGGGAGCAGGTGAGCTTCTTCACGTCCACATAGCCGGTCTCAGTATCCACCTCCACCTCGGCGATGATGACGCCGTAGGCGTACTGGGGCCACACCTTGCCCTGGCCGGTGGCGTGGTCGCTGTACAGGTCCTTGGGGGGCTTGTACCAGCTGTAATGGCCCATCTGATGGCCGCTCCAGATGGAGATGCCGCAGATGTCCTTCATGGTACGGGTGACGGAGGGATCGGCCTTCAGGAAAAAGATGCCGTTCTTCAGGTCCACCGCGTCCTTCTCCACGCCCATGATCTCGGCGGCATTCTCCAGCAGGATCTCACGGAGCTCCAGACCGGCCTTGCGCATGGATTGGGCACCCATAGTGGTGCCGCGGGAGGCCACGGTCATACCGGAGTCGGGGATGGAGTGGGTGTCGGTGCCGAAGAAGCGGATGGACTCATAGGGCACGCTCAGGGCCTCAGCGGCGATCTGAGCATAGGCGGTCTTGAGGCCCTGGCCGTTCTCGGCCAGACCGGAGTTGATGAGGATGGAGCCGTCCTCCATGACGGTGATCATGGCGCCGGAGGCGTCAGGAGTCTCACAGCCGGTGCCGCAGCCGCGCATCATGGAGACCATGCCGATGCCCTTGCGCTTGATGCCGGTCTGGTGCTTGTAGGCCTCGTGCTTCTTCACATAGTCGGTCTTTTCGGCGGAGTAGTCGATGATCTCCTTCAGGATGACGTGCTCCAGGACCTGGCCCACGCCATTGGTCTTGCCGTCCTCCACGCAGTTCCTGCGGCGGACGTCCAGAGGCTCCATGCCGATGGCTTCAGCGGCTTCCTCGATGAGCTGCTCCAGAGCGAAGAGGACCTGGGGATTGCCGAACCCGCGGAAGGCACCGCCCATGATGTTATTGGTGTAGACGCCGGTGATGTCGGTCTTGACGTTGGGGATACTGTAAGCGCCGGAGGAGTGGGCGCAGGCCTTCCAGTTGACGTACTGGGCCTGGTTGTTGTAGGCGCCGGCATCCACGTAGATGTCGTTCTGGAGGGCGGTGATGGTGCCGTCCTTTTTGATGCCGATCTTGCACTTGAGGGTGTAGGGATGGCGCTTGACGCTCTCCATCATCAGCTCCTCGCGGGTGAACACCATCTTCACGGGGCGCTTAGTGACTTTGCAGAGGTAGGCGGCGCGGGCAGCCACCAGACCGATGGACTCCTCCTTCCCGCCGAAGGAACCGCCGATGTTCTGCTGGAAGATGCGGACCTCGTTCATGGGGGCCTGGATGATGTCGGCCACATAACGGCGGGTGAAGAAGGGGTTCTGAGCGGAGGCATAGACGGTCATCTGGCCGTCGGCGGGATTTTGGACAGCCACAGCCGCCTCGGGCTCGATATAGCCGTGCTCCTGATGCTGGGTGGAATACTCCCGCTCCAGCACCACATCGGCCTCGGCGAAGCCGTCCTCCACATTGCCCTTGCGGAGCTTGAAGCAGGAGGGCATATAGCGGTTGTCGGCCTGGTCGTTCTCGTCGTGGATCTTGGGCGCACCCTCAGCGAAAGCCTGCTCCACACTGCTCATGACGGGCAGGTCCTCATACTCCACCTCGATGGCGTCCAGAGCGTCGTCCACCAGCTCACGGGACTCGGCAGCCACCATGGCCACACAGTCGCCGGCATGGCGGATATGGTTGGTCAGATAGGCGTAGCCGGACCAGGCGTCGGGCTTGGGCATATCGTCGGCGGTGACCACCGCATGGACGCCGCGGATGGCCTTGGCCTTGCTGGTGTCGATCTTCACCACCCGGGCATGGGCGCGGCCGGAGCGGAGGACGCCGCTGTAGAGCATCCGGGGGATGACGATGTCAGCTGCGTAGATGGCGCGTCCGGTGACTTTGTCCTCGCCGTCGATGCGGGGGACAGACTTGTTGATGACCTCGAACTTCTTGGAACCGTAGAGAGACACTTGACTTCTCCTCCTTTGATATATCTTCACGTTCTCTGGATCTTACTGGGGAAGGGGGACAGCGTCATGAGATGCTGCCAAGCCCACGCTCCCGCTTCCGGCTCACGCCGTACGTCAGGAGGAAACGATACTGCCCGGGCGTGTCCACGTCGATCTGACAGCCCAGACTGTCGGTAGGAAGGTCCATAGGAGGCGCCGGGAGGGTACGCAGGGCGCCTCTCAGCCCGCCCTCGCCCCGGAAGGCCACTACCTGCTCCACGGCCGGGCGGGTGAGAAGCACCGGGTGCTGGCCCCGGCCCTCCCGGACAGGGCGGCCCCAGAGGCTCCCGGTCCGGTCCAGCTCGGTCAGGAGCGCCCGGCAGACAGCGGGCTCTACCGCGGGCATATCGCCCGGCAGGAAGAGGACCTTGTCGTAGGCGGCGGCACAGGAGAGACCGATCCTCACGGAGGCGAACATATCTCCATCGGCATAGCGGGGGTTTTCCACACAGCACACCCGGGGATGCCCTCGGAACAGGGCTTCGATCGACCTGCCCTGATGCCCGACCACCACGAAGACCTGCTCCGCGCCGCTGGCCAGAAGAGACTCCACGGTAGACTCGATGATCGTGGTCCCCCCATAGCGAAGGAGCGGCTTGAAGGCGTTCATCCGGCTGGACAGGCCCGCCGCTGCCACCACGCCGGCGATCGTTGAATGATCCATAGCTTCACCTCACAGCACGGGAAATGACAGCCGACCTGCATGGACGATACAGTTTTCAATATAGGGATGCGGCTGTCTGCGCAAATCGTCGATAAAGTCATAATAAGACCTTATCCATAACTACGATACCACTCGCATAGAGGAAAGTCCAATATTTATTATTTATATATGCTATATTAAAAATAGAGATGGGCCATCCTCTGCAAGTATGGAGGAGACGGGAAAAAATTTTGCTTGTCAAATGGCGGTGGAGAGCGTATAATACAAAAAGGCTCCTATCCAGATCTGGTCAGGAGAGAGCCATCCGCCGGTGTGTCGGAATGGTAGACGAATTCGACTCAAAATCGAACGCTGTAATGGCGTGTGGGTTCAAGTCCCACCACCGGTACCAAGTCGGAGCAAGCAGTATCGCTTGCTCCGGCTTTTTTGTGTTCGGATATGGCGATCCTCTAAAAAATTATCGCACATTATCACGGATGTTCATCTACCGAAGCAGGGAAGATCGTGCTATAATGACGAGTACTGACCCATGACCACCCATCGCCGTGGCGGAACAAGATAGAGCTGGGAGGCAGATGCCCATGAAACACCATATGAAACGAGTCCTGCGCGGCATCCTGCTGGCCGCCGCCGTCGGCCTCCTGATGAGCGGGTGCGACCTGCACTCCGATGATGACCTCTACCATCTGCCGGAGCTGCCCACGGAGTTCAAGAACCTGACCAGTGAGATCAACGAGGTGCTGAGCCAGGGGGCGGAGTACGCCGCTCCCCTCGGCGGGGAGAACATCCAGAACATCCAGCTCCAGGATATGGACGGGGACGGCGCCGTCGATTCCGCGATCGTATTCTTCCGCATGAGCGGGGAGGAGGAGTCCCTGAAGATCTGCATCTACCACCAGCTGGGGGAGACCTATGAGCTGGAGGCGGTGATCGAGGGCAGCGGCACCGGCATCAACTATGTGGATTATGTGGATCTGGACGGCGTCCCCGGCAAGGAGGTCGTGGTGAGCTGGCAGCTCAGTGAGCAGATCCATTTCCTGGCCGCCTATTCTGTGTCCAGCGAGCAGGTGGTAGAGCTCCTCCAGACCAATTACAGCGTGTTCAAACTCTTCGATATGGACCGGGACGGGGACGATGAGATCCTGATCCTCAACACCAAGCCGGAGGGCGGCGGACAGGCCGAGCTCTACGACTTCCGGGACGGTCTCATGGAGCTGGACTCCACTGCCGCCCTCTCGGCCGGGATCAGCAGTATCCAGGAGGACAACGCCCGCAAGGGGACCCTGGAGGACCATGTGCCCGCCCTGTTCGTGACCTCTGACCTGCCGGCGGGCACCGGAGAGACCGGCGGACAGCTCACCGACATCCTGGTCTGGGAGGACCGCCCGGGACGGTCCAAGTCTCTCCGGAACATCACGCTGGACCCGGTGTCCAATGTCAGCGTGGAGACCCGCAGTCTCTACACCGGCGTCCGTTCGGCGGACATCGACAAGGACGGGATCATGGAAGTGCCGGCATCGGAGCCGCTGCCCGAGTTCGGACAGAGTACCGCTGCGGTCAACTTCTGGCTCAACCGGTGGTACCGGTACGACATGGACGGCGTCCGGAGCTATGTCCGCACCACCTATTATAATAAACAGGACGGCTGGTATCTGGACCTGCCGGAGGAGTGGGACGGACGGCTGGTCCTCTCCCGCAGCGATACCGCCGGCGGGGGCGAGCGGGCCGTGGTGTTCTCCTTCTGGGACAGGGAGTCTGGCCAGGAAGAGCCCGAGCCGTTCCTGGAGGTCTATCGGCTCTCCGGGAGCAACCGGACCAGCCGGGCCGTCCTGCCCGGGCGCTTCCGCCTGGGCGACAGCGGGGAGGACACCCCTACCGTGATCTATGCCGCCGAACTCCTGAACGGCGGAGGGGACTGTGGTCTGGACGAGGACGGGGTGAAGGACCGGTTCCACGTCATCCAGACAGACTGGGATTCGTTCGATCAATAAGCGCTCAGCGCACAAGGAGAGGGATCGTGTTGAAAAAGGTACTGGTATTGGAGGATGAGACCAATATCCGCAGCTTCGTGGTGATCAATCTGAAGCGGGCGGGCTATGAGACCATCGAGGCCGGCACGGGCGAGGAGGCGCTGGAGCTCCTGCGGCAGAACCCGGACACCAAGGTGGCTCTGCTGGACATCATGCTGCCTGGGATCGACGGCTTCGAGGTCTGCCGCCGGATCCGGGCCAGCAACAGCCAGATCGGTATCATCATGCTCACCGCCCGCACCCAGGAGATGGACAAGGTGACGGGCCTCATGACCGGAGCGGATGACTATGTGACCAAGCCCTTCTCTCCGGCGGAGCTCACCGCCCGGGTGGACGCCCTCTATCGCCGGGCCGGCGGAGTGGTGCAGGAGAACGCCGAAGAGATCCATCAGCCCCCGTTCCTCCTGAACACCCGGAACCGGACTCTGGAGAAGAACGGCCAGCGGGTGAAGCTGACTCAAGTGGAGTATTCCATCATCAAGCTCTTCATGGACAACCCCGGCAAGGCCCTCTCCCGGGAGGAGATCCTGGACACGGTGTGGGGCCGGGACTACTTCGGCGAGCTGAAGATCGTGGATGTGAACATCCGCCGTCTGCGTATCAAGATCGAGGACGACCCGACCAGTCCTACCTATATCAACACCGTGTGGGGCTACGGTTATAAATGGGGCGCGTGAGCGGCCCAGACCCTGAGCAGGTGGTGGATCCATGAAAAAGATGAAGGGCATCCGGAAGCGCTGGATCATGAACAGCATCAGCGCGGTCCTGGTGGTGGTCCTGTTGTCTGTGACTGCGTTCTCCGTGGCCATGGTCAGCTACTATTACTCCAATATGCGCACCGGCCTCCAGAGCAAGCTGACCGTTGCGGCCAATATGTTCAGCGGCTACAAGACCGAGGCGGACTACTATCAGAACGCCTCCGCCTTCGTCACGGGACAGTTCGAGGACAGTGATACGCTGAACTTCCAGATCTTGGACAGTGAGGGCGTCATGCACTTCTCCAGCCTGATCCAGATCGCCGGCTATCAGCCCGACACCCCCGACATCCGGGAGGCCCTGGGCGGGGTGCACATGGGCGTCTGGACCGGCTCCGACCCGGATACGGAGGAGCACGTGATGGCGGTCTCCTGTCCCTTGAAGGTGAACGGCGAGGTGGTGTCGGTGATTCGGATCGTCACCTCGCTGGTGCTGGTGGACCGGCAGATCGTGATCGTAGTGGCCGCCGCCCTGCTGGTGGGCCTGCTGGTGCTGGCTCTGCTCTATCTGTCCGGGCTGTATTTCGTCCGGTCCATCGTAGACCCTGTGGTAGAGGTCACCCGCACCGCCGAGCATATCGCAGCCGGGAGCTACGGCATCCAGATGGAGAAGCAGTTCGATGACGAGGTGGGCGACCTGATCGACGCCATCAACGATATGTCTCTGAAGATCAAACAGTCTGAGAAGCTCAAGAACGAGTTCATCTCCTCGGTGTCCCATGAGCTCCGCACGCCCCTCACCGCCATCAACGGCTGGGCCGAGACCATCATGAACGGTGAGGTCCGGGATGCTCAAGACGTGAAGAAGGGCATGGGCATCATCGTCAGCGAGGCCCGGCGCCTCACCAACATGGTGGAAGAACTGCTGGAATTCTCCCGCATCCAGGACGGCCGCTTCACCCTGTCGGTGGAGCCCATCGACATCAAGGCCGAGTTGGAGGACGCGGTGTATACCTATAAGGAGTTCTTCCGCCGAGACGGCATCGAGCTGACCCACACAGACTGTGAAGAGGAGTTCCCCATCATGAACGCCGACCCGGAGCGTCTGCGGCAGGTGCTGTGCAACCTGCTGGACAACGCCGCCAAGCACGGCGGCAGCGGCAAGCGCATCGACACGGCCATCCGCCGGGAGGGAGATCAGGCGGTCATCACCATCCGGGACTACGGCCCCGGCATCCCGGAGGAGGAGCTCCCACACGTCAAGACCCGGTTCTATAAGGGCAGCTCCAAGGCCCGGGGCAGCGGCATCGGCCTGGCGGTGTGCGAGGAGATCGTGACCCGCCATCAGGGCACGCTGGAGATCGGCAACGCCGAGGGCGGCGGCTGTATCGTCACGATCCGCCTGCCGATCGGAACATAAGTTCGGATCGGCTCTTGCGGGATGGTCCGCAGTCTGGTACAATAAAACGTGCAGAACATAAGAATGACACCCACAGGGAGGATCCCATGGCAGAAGAGAAGCAGGCTTCCGGCCGGAAGCCATTCAAGACGATGATCGGCGGACAGGCGCTGATCGAGGGCATCATGATGATCGGACCCGACCGGAAGGCCGTGGTGGTCCGCAAGCCGGACGGCACGCTGGAGGAACAGGTCAGCGACCGGGTCCTCATCAAGGACAAGTATCCGCTCCTGGGGCTCCCGTTCCTCCGGGGCATCTTCAATTTCGGCTCCTCTATGGCCAACGGCGTCAAAGCCCTCATGTTCTCGGCAGAGTTCTATGGCGGGGACGAGGGGGAGGAGGAGCCCTCCAGGTTCGAACGGTTCCTGGAGGAGAAGCTGGGGAGCGAGAAGCTCTCCTCTCTGATCGTGACTCTGGCGGTGATCCTGGGCATGGCCTTCTCTGTGGGGCTGTTCATCCTCCTGCCCACGGCCGTGGTGGGCGGGATCGGCTGGCTGTTCTCCGGGATGCCCATGTGGGTGCGCAATGTGCTGGAGGGCCTGGTCCGGATCGTGATCTTCGGGGGCTACCTGATCCTCTGCTCCAAGACCAAGGACATCCACCGGGTGTTCCAGTACCATGGGGCGGAGCACAAGACCATCTTCTGCTATGAGGCCGGTCTGCCCCTGACCGTGGAGAACGTACGGAAGCAGCCCCGCCACCATCCCCGGTGCGGCACCAGCTTCCTCTTCGTCGTGATCGTGACGGCGATCCTGCTGTCCAGCATCGTGTTCTCCTTCGTGGCGCTGACGGCCCCTCTCGCCCGGATGGGCGTCCACCTGCTCCTCCTGCCGGTGGTGGTGGGCCTGACCTATGAGCTCAACCGTCTGGTGGGCCGGTATGACAATGCCGTGACCCGGCTCCTGACGGCCCCTGGCCTCTGGCTCCAGAACTTCACCACCTTCGAGCCGGATGACTCCATGATCGAGGTGGGCATCCGGGCCTTCACGTTGGTCCTTCCGGAGGAGAAGGGCAAGGACGCCTGGTGAGGCTCGGACAGAGAACGGTTTATAAAGAGAGAGCGTGATCGTAATGGCGACGACTTACAATAACCTGTACCTGGACACCCGGCACAAGCTGAAGAGCGCCGGGATCGAGTCCGCTCAGCTGGAGGCCCGGGAAATCGTCTGTGCGGCGGCCGGGAAGAGCCGGGAGCAGTTCTACCGGGACTTGACTCTCTATGCCTCCGATCAGGTGGAGGCTCAGGTGACGGATCTGGTGGAACGGCGGCTGGCCGGGGAGCCGGTGGCCTATCTCATCGGCGAATGGGAGTTCTATGGGCTCCCCCTGACGGTGAGCCCAGACGTGCTGATCCCCCGGATGGACACCGAGGTCCTGGCGGAGCAGGCGATCCTGCTGGCCCGGGCGGCAGGAGAGGGGGGCCGTGTGCTGGACCTGTGCGCCGGGAGCGGCTGCGTAGGGCTGGCGGTGGCCGCCAATGTCCCCAGCACCCGGGTGGTATTGGCAGACAAGAGCGACGGCGCGCTCCGGGTGTGCAAGCAGAACGTCCGCCGAAACGAACTCAACGCCCGTGTGACCTGCATCCAGACCGACGCGCTGGAGCCCCCTCCGGCGGCCCTCTGGGATTTCGACGTGATCGCCAGCAACCCGCCCTATATCCCCAGCGGGGACATCGCCGGACTGGAGCCTTCGGTCCGGGACTATGAGCCCCGGATGGCCCTGGATGGCGGCACAGACGGACTGGACTTCTACCGGGCCATCGCCCGGGACTGGAAGAAGGCCCTGCGTCTGGGCGGCACGCTCCTCTTTGAAGTCGGGATGGGGCAGGCCCCTGATGTGGCAGAGCTCCTCCGCTGGGAGGGCTATCAAGACATCCGGATCTTCCAGGACACCCAGGGCATCCAGCGGGTCGTGTCCGGCGTGGCCGATATCGAGGACGGAGGACACGAAAGGTGAGTCCGTTTTATCGGACTTTGATACGGGTATCATAGTCTCAGACGAAGGACGGGACGCCCGTCCCATGAGATCTTGCAAGGACGGCCTCCGGGCCGGAAAGGATGATAGAAGAATGGCGGATAAGAAGAGGATCATCGAGGCGGCGGCGCCCGCCTCTGACAAGAAGAAAGCGCTGGAGACCTGTCTGGCGAACATCGAAAAGACCTATGGCAAGGGCACGGTCATGCGTCTGGGCGAGAATACCCATGTGGTGGTGGAGGCCATCCCCACCGGCTCTCTGGCGCTGGATCTGGCGCTGGGGATCGGCGGTGTGCCCAAAGGGCGCATCATCGAGGTGTACGGCCCCGAGTCCTCCGGCAAGACCACTCTGGCCCTCCATATCGTGGCCGAGGCCCAGAAGCGGGGCGGCGAGGTGGCCTTCATCGACGCGGAGCACGCGCTGGATCCCACCTATGCCCGGGCTCTGGGCGTGGACATCGACTCCATGCTGATTTCCCAGCCCGATACCGGTGAGCAGGGCCTGGAGATCTGCGAGGCGTTGGTCCGCTCCGGCGCCATCGATGTGGTAGTGGTGGACTCCGTGGCCGCACTGACGCCCCGGGCCGAGATCGAGGGCGACATGGGCGACTCCCATGTGGGCCTGCTGGCCCGCCTCATGAGCCAGGCTCTGCGGAAGCTGGCCGGCTCCATCGCCAAGACCAACTGCGTCGTGATCTTCATCAACCAGCTCCGCGAGAAGGTAGGCGTGGTCTACGGCAATCCGGAGGTCACCACCGGCGGCCGTGCCCTGAAGTTCTACTCCTCCGTGCGCATGGACGTGCGCCGGATCGAGTCCATCAAGAACGGCACCGAGGTGGTGGGCAACCGTACCCGGGTCAAGATCGTGAAGAACAAGGTCGCGCCGCCCTTCCGGGAGGCTGAGTTCGACATCATGTATGGCGAGGGCATCTCCAAGGTGGGCGAGCTGGTGGATTTGGGCGTCAAGCTGGACATCATCCAGAAGTCCGGCTCCTGGTTCTCCATGGGCGAGATGCGTCTGGGCCAGGGCAAGGACGCCGTGAAGCAGTATCTGAAGGAGAACCCGGAGGAGGCCGAGCGCATCGAGGCCGAGATCCGGGCCAACGCCTGGAAGCTCCTGCCCAGCCGGGCCAATGCGGCCCCTAAGACGCCCGCCGCCGCGCCCGCTTCCACCGGCGTCAAGTCTGCCGGGAAGGCGGTGGACGTGTCCGCCGAGGACTTCGAGGACGGCAGCGGGGCCGAGGCGTAAATGAAGCTGATCAAGCTGGCCCCCTCCCAGCGGGTGAAGGGACGCTGGCTCCTCTATCTGGAGGATGGATCGCTCCTGCGGGTGGGGGAGAACGAGGTGCTGGGCTTCGGCCTCTACGCCGGGATGGACCTGACTGGAGAGCGTCTGGCGGAGCTGACCGTCTCCGCCGCCCGGTCGGCGCTCCGGGAGAAGGCCCTGGCGGCCCTGACCGCCCGGCCGATGTCCCGGAAGGAGCTGATCGGCAAGCTGACCGCCAAGCCCCGCCGCACGAAGGAGGGGACAGAGCCTCCTGCTGTGGATCCCGCCGCCGCGGAGGAAGCGGCGGACTGGCTGGAGGATCTGGGCTATCTGAACGATGAGGCCTATGCCTCCACCGTGGTCCGGCACTACGCCGGCAAGGGCTATGGGGAGCGGAAGCTCCGGGACGAGCTCTACCGCCGGGGGGTGCCCCGAGACTACTGGGAGGCGGCACTGGAGGAGGTCCAGGACCCGGCCGGCGAGATCGACCGCTTCGTGCGGAAGAAGCTGGCGGGGGAGGACCCCGACGACCGGAAGGCTTTGAAGCGGGCTTCCGATGCGCTGGCCCGCCGGGGCTACCGCTGGGAGGACATCCGGGATGCCCTGGAGCGCTGGCGGGCGGAGGCAGAGGACTCTGAGTCCTCGTGAGGTCGGGCCGTTTCCGGACATGGATCTTGACAGGAACAGTAGAAATGGAGGGCTTTGGCCCTCCATTTCCCAGCGTGTCGAAAAAGTTCGACACGCTTCTCAGAAATGCAGGCATTTCTTCGAGGGAGACGCAGGCCGCCACGCGCACTCGCTGCGCTCGCACACTTGCGGCCTGAGAAGAGTTTTTTCTGAGGCGCATGTCCCCAGAAAAAACGCCTTGTATCTTATTCCGTCACCTGCGGGTGACGGAACTCTGCGAGGCTCTTGCATCGTTCCCCGTGAGAAATCACTTTTTTGACAGACACAGACTGAGAAATGGAGGGCTTTGGCCCTCCATTTCCGTTTTTATGGGTTGACTTTTTCGGCTGGTCGTGTAAACTTTACTTTTAGACTAATATGGAGAGGAGCCTGTCATCCTCTCGAAAGGACCGTTGGAGGGATCTGATTTGGATCATCGATATAAAGTGGCATTCGTCTCGCTGGGATGTGCCAAGAACCTTGTGAACACGGAACAGATGATGGCGCTGTGTCGGGAGGCCGGCTATGAAGTGACCGGCGACCCTGCCGGAGCGGATGTGGCCGTGCTCAATACCTGCGGCTTCATCGAGTCCGCCAAGAGCGAGGCCATCGACCACATCCTGGAGCTTGCCCGTCTCAAGGATGAGGGCAAGCTGAAGAAGCTGCTGGTGGCTGGGTGTCTGACCCAGCGCTACCGGGACGATATCCGCACCGAGCTGCCCGAGGTGGACGGGATGCTGGGCACCGGAAGCTATACCGATGTAGTCACCGCCGTGGCAGAGCTCATGGGCGGCGGGCATCCCGAGCATTTCGGCGACATCCACCGTACCTATGAGGACGGCGAGCGGATCGTGACCACCGCGTCCTACACCGCTTTCCTGAAGATCGCCGAGGGATGCAGCAACGGCTGTGCCTTCTGCATCATCCCCAAGCTCCGCGGCCGCTACCGCAGCCGTTCTCTGGAGTCCGTCCTCCACGAGGCCCGGGAGCTGGCGGACCGGGGCGTGAAGGAGCTGATCGTGATCGCGCAGGACATCACCCGCTATGGTCTGGATCTGGAGGACGGCACCACGCTGGCGGGCCTGCTGAAGGAGCTGTGCAGACTGCCCTTCCGGTGGATCCGGCTCCACTACCTCTATCCGGAGGTCATCACCGACGAGCTCATCGAGACGATCGCTTCAGAACGGAAGATCCTCCACTATCTGGACATCCCCATCCAGCACTGCAATGATGAGATCTTGGCTTCCATGCGCCGCCATACGACGAAGGCGGAGATCGAGGCCCTCTTCGCCAAGCTCCGGGCCGCTATGCCGGATCTGGTGATCCGCACCTCTCTGATCTGCGGTCTGCCCGGAGAGACAGAGGAGAAGTTCGAGGAGCTCTGCGATTTCCTGCGGGAGCAGAAGCTCCAGCGGGCAGGCGTGTTCCAGTACTCCCGGGAGGAGGGCACGCTGGCCGCCCGCATGGAGGACCAGGTGGATGACGATGTGGCCCGCCGCCGGGTGGAGCTGCTGGTGGACCTCCAGTCCCGGGTCATGGACGAGTGGAACGAGAGCCGCTTGGGCGAGACGGTGGAGGTCCTCTGCGAGGGCTTCGATCCGCAGGAGGGCTGTTATGTAGGCCGGACCTACGCCGATTCCCCCGAGATCGACGGCCGTGTCCTGTTCACCGCTGGGGGCGTGATCCCCGCGGGCGAGTTCGTCTATGTGCGTCTGACCGGCGTCTCCGATGGGGACCTGACCGGCGAGATCGAGGGGTGAGCCGATGAATCTGCCCAATAAGCTGACGATGCTGCGGATCCTCATGATCCCGGTGTTCCTGGTGGTGCTGTATCTGGGGATCCCCGGCGGCACCTACATCGCGCTGGCCGTGTTCGTCCTGGCCAGCGTCACCGACTTCGCCGATGGCTATCTGGCCCGGAGCCGGGGCCTGGTGACGGATTTCGGAAAGTTCATGGACCCGCTGGCGGATAAGATGCTGGTCATGGCCGCCATGTTATGGTTCGTAGAGGCGGGCCGGATGCCCGCCTGGGCGGTGCTGATCGTGGTGGTGCGGGAGTTCGCCGTCAGCGGCCTGCGCCTCATCGCCGTGGACAACGGCCGGGTGATCGCCGCGGCTTGGTCTGGAAAGGTCAAGACCGCCTCCACCATGGTGGGCATCTGCCTGATGCTCCTGCCGGTCCCCGGCTGGGTGGACCCCGTGGTCACGGCCGTGATCGTGATCACCACCGTCTACTCCGGCATCGAGTATTTCGTCAAGAACAAGGACGTCATGGACTGGACCAATATGTGACCTGTGCTCCAGCAGATAAGCAGATAAAAGGAGCCCCCGGATGATCGGATCGGTCATCCGGGGGCTCCTATCGTTATATGGAGTTGATGGAGTTTAGAAGGCGTTCAGCTTCTCGGTCAGCTGAGACAGGGCGTCCAGCTCACCGGAGACCTGCTCGTCCAGGCGCGCCGTCTCCTCGGTCCGGGCGGCCTTGAGGGCGTCCAGCTCGGCGGAGCAGTCGGCGCCGGCCTCCTTCTGCTGGAGGGACTCGATCACATCGAACAGGTCCACGTGGCCCTGGACCCGGCCCGCGCCCCACATGAGGCGGTCGGCGGGCTGATCCAGCACATAGTTGGTGAAGTGGTCGTAAGTCTCGCGGCTCCAGTCGTAGGCATACCAGTTGTTGTCCACCAGATAGAGGTAGTCATCCAGCGCGGCGGCGGCGTCATCCTGCTCCAACGCGGCGATCGCGCCGTCCAGCGCCGCGATGTTGTTGGTGCTGTGCTCATGGGGGAAGATGGAGACATCCTCCCAGGTCAGGCGGACGAAGCAGTCCTCCGCATAGCGGAAGGCCTCCAGCGCGGCGGTGTTCAGGGTGCGGCTGTCGGCAAGGAGCTGGTCGGCCTTGGCGGTGTCGCCGGCGTCCAGCGCCGTCCGATAGTCGGCGTTGACGGTGGAGACCTTCTCCCAGGCGCTCTTGGCGGCGGCATCGGCCTCGTCCAGCGCGGTGTTCAGGGAGGAGACCTGCTCTTCGCTCAGGACAGACTCGTCCATGCTCTCCCGCAGGGAGGAGAGGCGGGTGGAGAAGTCCAGGGGAGAGACGGCGCACCGGTCGTAGGCCAGCATCAGCATCCCGTACATCCCGTGATGGAACTGGAACGCCTCGGAGCTGTACGTGTCCTCGTTGTCGAACTGGCTGTGGTAGTGCGTCTGGGCGAAGCCGCCTCGCAGAGCCGTTACGGAGGAAGGCACACCGGCGATGGACAGGGAGAAGTCGTCAGACCAGGTCTGGGTGGGGACAATGACCTCGATGCCGTTGGGGAACACGCCCTCCACGGCGGGCACATCGTCCTTGAACCCCTCCACGAAGGTCTTGAGCTCATAGGAGGTACGGATCTGGTCCGTGTCGCCCTCATTCATAGCGGGGAGCTCGAAGTTGATGTCGGCCACCACCTTGCCCACCCATTCAGGATGGACCCGGAAGATCTCGTTATAGGCGCCGGTGGACCAGTCGTAGCGGGTATCGCTGACGCCCCACTCCTCGGCGGCCATGGCGGAGAACACCAGGGTCTTTTCCGGCTGATAGCCGCTGTCCACGATGGCCTTGGCGATGCCGAACATCAGGGCGATGGCGGCGTTGTCATCCTGGAAACCGGCAAAGTAGGAGTCATAGTGGGCGCTCATGAGCACCATAGCGTCGGGGTCACGGCCGGGGATCGTGCCCACGATGTTATAGGAGGTGCCGTCCAGGCCCACGGAGCTCTCGGCATCCAGCGTGACCTCCAGCTCCTTGGTGCCGGCCTGCTCCATAGCGGCCCGGATGGCGTCCGCGTCGGTCCGGGAGATGGAGAGAGCGGGGGCGTCTGCCGGACCGCACACGTCCTGGGCGTTCAGCGCATCGTCGCTGACCTCGGCATAGCCGCCGTTCTGAGCGGCCAGGACGGCCGCCGCTCCGTGGAGGTGGGCCTCATAGGCGGGATAGTTGATCCACCAGTCCGCCCGCTGGTCGATATCCACCAGCACCAGCTTTCCGGTCACATCCAGACCAGCCAGGTCGTCCTCAGTCCCTCGTCCGCCGTCCACGATCGTGAACGACTTGGCGCCGCCGGTGGAGAGGTCAGTCTGATAACCGCCCAGCTCCACGGTCTTTTCGCTCCCATCCGCCGTGGGGTAGGTGAGCCGCGCGTGGTCGAAGGTCCAGGTGTCCAGGGTGAACGCATCTTTCGTCACGTCAGAGAGCCCGATAGACTCCATCTCCGCTTTCAGCATATCACCCGTCGCGATCTCCGCGTCGGACCCTGCCGTGCGGTAGCCCAAAGCCTCGTTGGACTTGATATCCTCCAACTTCTTTGCCAGTCCGTAGGAATAATCCAGATCCACATGGTCCAGATAGGCGGCCTGAGCCGCCGCAAGGGTGGTGGCCTCGGAGGTCTGAGTGGCCTGAGGCTGGGACTGGGTCTGGCTGCCGCACCCGCTCAGGGTCAGCAGCATGGCGAGAGCGCCCGCAGTGCATCGCTTGGTCTGTTTCACTTATCAACATCCTTTACATCAAGTTCCACGCCGAAAAACGGCATGTTGGCATGTATCATATCAGAGCTGGGAGGACTTTTCAATAGTTTCGATCGAAAAAACTGTAAAAATATCACAAGGGAAGCCTGCTCTGCGCTGGACGGCCAGTCGTAGGCTCGACAGGTACAAAAGCTCCCGGCAGAGACGGTCATCTCTGCCGGGAGCGAAATGGGTACGTTATTTTTTCAATGCGGCTTCCTGTTCCTTGAGATGTTCTTCTTGGACCCGGAGCTTCTCCTGGGCCAGCTCCTTTTCCTTCACCGTGGGGCCCTTGTGGGGCTTGCCCTTGTGGCGGCGGATCAGGAGGAAGAGCACAGCGGCCAGGATCAGCACGCCGGCGATGCCGCCGCCGATCACCAGGGGGAGAGGGAGCTTTGCCTTGGGGACCAAGACCAGAGAACCGGAGGCAGGACCGGTGAACACCAGATAGCTTCCGTCCCGCTCCGCGTCATCCACCGGGGTGAGCGCGCCGTCCTGGAGGAGATAGAGCGTGTCGCCCTTGTCTACGGAGCGGACCCGGAGGGCCACGGTCTCCGGAACGGCGGAATCAGGGTCGATGATGCTGTAAGAGTAGCCCGCAAGATCGTCCCGGTCCAGAAGTCCCTCGTCCGGGATCCAGTTATCGATGGACAGATGGGCAGAGGGGGAGAAGGAGCCTTCCGCCAGCAGGACGGGCTGGCTTCCGCCGGAGGAGATCGTGGTGCTCCAGTTGTTGTACACCGCGTGGACGGTGGTGGGGCGAAGGATGTCGGCGGCGTCGAAGTCCTCCCACTCACCGTAGTAGCCGTTCCAAACAGGCACGGCAGGGAAGTCGGCTGGGTCGATCTGACCGCCGTATTCCGTGGGGATGGTCTTGACCACCTGACCGTTGGAGACGAAGGTGACGCTGAACTGGAGGAACTCTGCGGGCACGCTGGACAGGGCGGAGAAGTCCTCGAAGGAGAGGCCGGTGGTCTGACCGGCGAAGGTCACGCCGTCCACGCCTGCCAGAGATTCCTGGAGGAACCAGTTGCCCTGGATCGTGCCGCCGTCGTCCTCGCTGTCATCGGAGCTGTCGCCGTTGAGGGCATCGTTCAGCTCCTTCAGGAAGCTGGTGCTGTCATCGGAACCGGCGATCGCGCCCAGCTGTTCACCACCGTCGCTGTCGATGCGGGTCATGGCCACACAGCCGGAGATGTCCCGGCCCTGACCGGCGATGCCGCCCAGCATATCGCCGCCGGTCAGATCGGCCTGCGCAGAGCAGTCCTTGATGACCGAGCGGGAGACACCGGCGATGCCGCCGGCTTTTCCGCCGTCATCCTCGGAGGCGGCCACCTCCACGGGGCCGCGGCTGATGCAGTTCACGATGGCACCCACCATGCCGTTGCCCACGATGCCGCCGGCCACGGACTTTTTGGCGGTGACACCGCCCTCGTTCCGGGAGCCACGGACGGTGGCGGTCAGATAGGCGTCCGTGTCCAGCAGGAGCAGGTGCTCCTGGTCATCCAGATCCCACTCCTGCTCCGGGTCGGAGGCCACCTCCATGGAGACGTTGCCCACGATGCCGCCCACGTTCTGGTCGGCGTTGATGTCGGCCGTGTTCCGGCAGGAGCTGACCCGGCCCGCGCCCTCGTCAGCGTGGGCGTCAGAGACGTCCAGGATCTGGCGCTCCGGCTTCTTCGTCATCTCCATCAGGTCGGAGCGGACCTGGTCCAGCTGGTCCAGGATGGAGAGGGTGGTGTCATAGAGCTCCTTGCTGTGCGCAGAGGCTCCGCTGTTCATCTTGTCCATCTGCTTCTGGATGATCTGTAGCTGGGCATCGATATCATCAGCGGAGGAGTGGCCCTTGTCGTAGATAGTGTTCCAGTAGCGGTCCAAGGCTTGGGAGATCACATCCAGCTGGCTGTTGATGGACCGCAGGTCACCGCTGGAGGCGTCCGCGAAGGTCTTGGTCAGGGACCGGACCGCGTCTGTGGCATCCTGGAGGTCATCCAGTGCGTCGCTGGCCTGGTCCCAGTACTTCCGGGCGTCCTTGGAGGCGCCCTTGTAGATGTCGTTCAGTTCGGAGACCATCTCGGAAGCGGTATCGCTGATTTGGGAGATCCCGTTGGTGACCTTGTCCAGATGGCCGGAAGGGTCGATGCCCTTGAGTTCCTTGAACGCCTTGTTCAACTGCTGGAACAGCGCGTAGAGGTCACCGGCATAGTTGTTCTGACCGAAACCGGGATCGATATCGTCACTGCTCCCGCTGCCGATCTGACCGATCAGGTCCTGGATCTGCTTTGTGATGGACTCACAGGTCTTGAGGAACTTCTGGATGGCCTTCAGGTCATCAGAGAGGCCGTTCATGCCATTGATGACCTTCTGCATCTCATCGTCGATGTCGTCGAAGCTGTCCTCCATGGTGTCGAAGGCATCGCCCAGACCGGTGTCCACGGTGTCGGCCATATCGTCCACGGCTTTGCGCATGGCGGTGACGGCCGCTTTCATGGCGTCCAGCTGGCTGTCGGTGTCAGCGCGGAAGGCGTCAGTCCGGTCCAGCAGGGAGGTGAAGGTCTTGTTGATGATGCCGGTGGAGCCGTGGACGGTCTGGATCACCGCGTTGGTGTCCTCCAGCAGGTCGTTCACAGAGGTGTTGCTCCGCTTGCGGATCTCGTCCATGGCGTCGTTGATGATCTTCATGTCATCCACTGCATCGGTGGTGGTATCGTAGGTCTGCCGGGCAAAGATCCGCATCTGATCGGTGAACTCCGCCATAGAGCGGTCCAGCGCGTCGATCGGGTCGGTGCCGTAGGAGAAGCTGATGTCGGGCTCGAACTGGCCCACGATGCCGCCCACGTCCTTGCGGCCATAGATCTCGCCGCTGTTCACGCAGGAGACCACCGCACCGCTCTGGAGGCCCACGATGCCGCCGATATTGTAGCCTTTGTGGTCATAGCCCAGCACCGCGTGGTTCTCACTGGACTGGATGGTACCGGTGGAGCGTCCGGCGATGCCGCCTACGTTGCGCGGGGCATCGTCCTCCGCCTCCCGGCCGATCTCGCCCTGATTGGCGCATCGGTCGATCAGACCGTCGTTATGGCCGGCGATGCCGCCCACATCGGTGGTGCCGGTGAGGGATGCGGCGCTGGTGGAACTGCGGATGACGCCGGTGTCCTCATTGGTGCCCACTAGGCCGCCGACCTGCTTCTCGCCCCTGACGATTCCGGAGACGGAGCAGTCCTCGATGGTGCCCTTGTTCACGCCGGCCAGCAGGCCCACCTCGGTCTTGGAGCCTCCGGGACAGAGGTAGCCGTCCTCGATGGTGAGCCCGGAGACCTCGGCGCCCTCTTCTATGTAGCGGAACAGGCCCATCTGGGAGCCCTTCTTCTCCACGTGGTAATTGGTGATGGTGTGGCCGTTCCCGTGGAAGGTGCCGCAGAACACGGGGATGGACGTGAAGCTGCTGCCAGTCAGGTCCAGGTCGGTCTGGAGCTCCACGGTGAGCCCTCTGGAATAGGTGTCGTTGGCGCAGTCCCCGGCGAAGGCCAGGAACTCCTTGACATCGGTGATGGTGACGTTGTCACCGGCGGCGGAGGCGGCGGGGACCAGGCTCAGGCAGAGGGTCAGAGCCAGGAACAGCGCGCCTGCCCGCTTATGGATGGTCATTTTCATGGGTATCTTCCTCCTGCTGATCCTGCCGGGCGCTGTCCTCGGGGAGCTCCGGCGTGTCCCCGCCGGGAGTGGGGATGGACTTCTTGTTCTCCACATAGGCGTCCACACTGCCGTGGAGGATGCCGTTGAACTGGCCGTCCACGAAGCCGGACACATGGCCGCGCAGGTGGCCGTCCACCCGCATGATGCCCTTCTGCACCGTCTGCTCATGGCGTTTGCCCCGCAGGGTGATGGTGGTGCGCTCCAGGAAGCGGTCGCCCAGGAGCAGGAGCTGGGGCAGGACGGTCATCACCAGCACGATGGAGGTGAGGGTGCCCCGGCCAAGGGCCAGTCCCACGGAACCGATCGTGGCGTTGGTGGAGATCTTGGCGATCAGGAAGCCCGCCGCCGACATGATGCTGCCGGAGGTGAGGACGGTGGCGAAGCTCTCGTCCAGTGACTGGATGATGGCCTTCTTGTGGTCCATGGTGTCCCGCAGGGTCATGTAGCGGTTGGTGATGACGATGGCGTAGTCGATGGTGGCGCCCATCTGGATGGAGGAGACCACCAGGTAGCTGACGAAGAACATATTGACGCCTGTCAGGTAGGGGATCGAGAAGTTGATCCAGATGGAGCCTTGGATCGTCATGACCAGCAGGATGGGCAAGCTGGTGGATTTGAAGGTGAAGAGCAGGATGATCATGACGAACAGGGCTGTCAGGACGCTGATCTTCATGTTGTCGCCGGAGAAGGAGCTGGACATATCCCGGGCGTTGGTGGTGTTGCCCACCAGCATCACGTCATCGCCGTAGTAGACCTGGGCGATGGAGCGGATCTGCTCCAGCAGATCGTAGGACTCGGCGCCCTCCTGAGGGCAGTCGGCGATAAAGACCATCCGGTCCCAGTTCTCGCCCCGGAGCTGGGCGGTGCCCTTGTCCAGTGCGTCCTTCAGGTCGTCCATGTCCTGAGCCTGATTTCCCTCGAAGGAGACGACGCCCTTGTCCCGCTCATCCAGCATGAACTCCAGAGAGTCGATCAGGGGGATGGTATACTCATCCACGTCCTGGAAGATGGGGGTGTAGTCCTCCTTGTCGATGCCGTAGGCCTGATAGAGGACTTTGGCTACTTCGATGTCCACATCCACCAGATCGGCAAACTGGCGGGGAGTGAGGGAGTCCGTGAGATAGGTCACATCGCTGTCGTCCTTGACAGAGACGCCACCATCCTCATCGTCGTCCCCCAGGTCGGCCTCGGTATTGGCCAGGCCGGTGGCCTGCGTGATCTCAGGCAGCTCGGCGACCTCCCGCAGGATACGGCCCTCATCGTCGTAGTTCCCGGTGGGGACCAGCAGGGCGATGGTGGTCTTTTGACCAAAGGTGTCGGCTACCTTGTCATCGGCGATGCGCCAGTCGGGCTTATTGTCGAAGTCGGTGTCGTTCTCGATGAACACATAGTCACACTTGTTGGAGAGGACAGCGCCCACGGCGATGACCGCCACGAAGACGATGGGGAGGATGTACCGGAGCTTCAGGACCACCTTGCCCCAGAGGTTGATGTGGGGGACCAGGTTGCGGTGCCGGGTACGCTCGATAGACTTGCCGAAGAGCATCAGCAGACCGGGCATCAGGAAGAACACCGAGATCATGCTGAACAGGATGCCCTTCACCAGCACGATGCCCATGTCATAGCCCAGCTTGAACTGCATGAGCATCAGGGCCACCAGACCGGAGATCGTGGTCAGGCTGGAGGAGGAGATCTCCACGATGGCCTTGGAGAGGGCGGTGATGTCCGCCTCCCGGGAATCCAGACCGTTGTCGCGCTCCTCCATATACCGGTGGCAGAAGATGATGGCGTAGTCGATGGCCATGGCCAGCTGGAGCACGATGGCGATGGAGTTGGTGACGAAGGAGATCGTCCCGAAGATGTAGTTGGTGCCCATATTCAGGATCGCCGCCACGACGAAGACGATCAGATAGACGGGCACCTCCATATAGCTCTTGGAGGTGAAGAGGAGCACGGCCACGATGACCACAGCGGCGATCGCCAGGATCACGGACATCTCCTTCTGGAGGTCGGCAGAGGTATCCCGGCCCACGGTGGTGGAGGGGTAGACATCATAGCCGTCCAGCAGGGCCTCCACATCCTCCAGAGACTCCTTGGCCTTGGGGTCGTCTTCGTCGTAGTCGAAAGTGACGGTGAAGAGGGCGGAGGAGTCCTTGTAGTGGTCGGTGGTGTCGTCAAAGTCCACTTCAGAGACGCCCGGTATGTCCGCGATCTGGTCGGACAGGAGGGATGCCTCGTTGTAAGTGATGTTGGAGACCATGATGTTGGCGGTGCCCAGCGTGATGAACTCCTTGTCCATCACGTCCAGGCCCCGGCGGGTCTCGGTGGTCTCGGGGAGGTACTTGGTCAGATCGTCGTTGACCTGCACCTTGCTGATGGAGACCGCGGCGAAGATGGTGGCCGCCAGGAAGATCAGGAAGAACGCGTTGCGTTTGTCCACGATCAGCCGGGCCACCTTCTCCATGAAGGTCTCGCTGGATCTGTGTTCAGATGACATGGGGATCAGCCTCTCTTTTCAGTGCCTGCCGGCAGTCCGGGCAGGAATCGGTCCAGATGATGGATGATGGTCTCTTCCGGGATGGGAGCGTCCTGCTCCAGCCACCAGTGGATGAGCCCCACCATGGCGCCGGCATAGAAGTGCGCGGTGATCTGGGGGTCCAGGTCGGGGGACTCGGCCCGGAAAGAGGGCTCCTGAAGGCGCTGGCACAGGCCGTCCGCCAGGATGTCCTCCATCGCGTGGAGTTCCATGGCGTGGAACTCCACGCCATCGTCTCCGGCAAAGGCCGGGCGGAGGAGCTTCCGGTGGAGATCCAGAAAGACCAGAGCCCGGTGGGCCACTGACAGGAAAAAATCGTGGGATGAGAGTTCTCCTGTGTCTGGGGCATAGAACTGGAACTTCTGGAGCAGGCTCTGGATCGTGTAGTTCAGCAGGGCCTGCTTATCCTCGAAGTGGGTATAAAAGGTGGTGCGGTGTACCATGGCGCGATTGCAGATGTCGACCACGGAGATGGACTGGAAGGACTGCTCCTCCAGCAGCTCCAAAAGCGCCTTGACCAGGAGGCTCCGGGTGCGGCGTTGCCGCAGATCCTCCTTAGGGCCGGTCCGGGTGGTCTGGGTCATGAGCATGCTCCTTTTCTGCTGCCTTCCTGCTTCGATGGGAGGGCGGCATCTTTTTCGGTTCGATATAGGATAGCACGTACAGGAACATCTGTCAAGATAATCTACAAGTGTAGCGAAAAATGGACGGGCAGTATAATCCCACGATGCGGGATCCTGGACCGTGCCAGTCAGCTCATGATCATGTCTGAGCAGTCCTGTGTGTGCGGAAAACACAGGACCGGCCCGGGGTCGTCCTGCTTGGTCGGAGAAAAAGGAGAACATGGCCGGCCCTACCAGGACAGCCGGCCTCGCCGGCAGTTCGGCCGGTCACATATTCTGCCGTAACTGGCGGATCGCGTTCTTCTCCAGACGGGAGACCTGGGCCTGGGAGATGCCCACCTCGTCAGAGACCTCCATCTGAGTCCGGCCCTCGAAGAAACGGAGCCGCAGGATCTTCCGCTCCCGGTCGGTGAGCCGGGCCATGGCGTCCTTGAGCGCGATTCGCTCCAGCCAGTCCTCGTCGGTGTTTTTGGCGTCCTTCACCTGATCCATGACACAGACGGTGTCGCCGCTGTCCGAATAGAGCGGCTCGTAGAGGGACACCGGATCGGCGATGGCGTCCAGCGCGAACACGATCTCCTCGCGGGGGAGCTCCATGGCCTGCGCGAGCTCTTCCACCGACGGCTCCCGCTGGTGCTCGGCCAGGAAGCGCTCCTTCCTCTGGAGGACTTTATAGGCGGTGTCCCTAAGGGAGCGGGACACCCGTACCGCACCCCCGTCCCGGAGATACCGGCGGATCTCGCCGGCGATCATGGGGACTCCATAGGTGGACAGCCGGACGTTCAGCCCCACGTCGAAGCGGTCGATCGCCTTCATGAGCCCGATGCATCCCACCTGGAACAGGTCATCCACGTTCTCGCCCCGTCCACTGAACTTCTGGACCACGGAGAGGACCAGCCGCAGGTTCCCGGCGATGAGCTCATCCCGGGCGGCGGCGTCGCCCTCCTTCACCCGCTTCAGGAGGGCCATGGTCTCCTCGTTCTTCAGGACCTTCAGCCTGGACGTGTTGACGCCGCAGATCTCCACTTTTCCCACCATGTGCGCAAGACCTCCCACCATAGAAAGGATATGTATCCAGTATCTCCGAAGCGGCGGGGAACATACGGCGGTTTGGCCGGCCGCCCGCGCCGATGTCAGGACCGGACGAAGAAAGACGGAAAAAACTACTTGCCAACCGGTGGGGGATATGCTACAATATACAAGTCAATCGATGAGACACAGGGTCAGTACATCGGTAGTGCGTCGGCTTCCCAAGCAAAAGATGTATTCGCTCAGTAGTTTCAAGGATTCTTGAAAGCGGATCTTCCGGAATTGTCACTCTATGAATTTTATATGCGGATGTCGTCTAATGGCAGGGCCCCAGCTTCCCAAGCTGGCGACGCGGGTTCGATTCCCGTCATCCGCTCCAATGATCAGTTGCAAGATCGTTCGATCTTGCAACTGATTTATTTTTTGACTATTTTGTTGATTTCCTGCTTTACGAAATGTCACGCCATATGAAAAACAAAGCGTGGCATTTTTGCACACGCAAAAGGGACTGCCTGCTATCTCAGACAGTCCCTCGAAATATTTTTTTGATCCTGTTTGACCTCGTTATCCCACCGCTTGAAAAATCTTCTGTACGGACGCGATGTTGACCAGCGAGCTTGGCGGCAGGAAGCCGACCTGTTTTCAGCATACGGTCGATCACGAAGTGAGAGACCTTGAGCAGCTCCACCGATCGCAGACCGTCAGAAATGCGCCATATTCGGGAGGAGTCGTCGATCCTGTCGAAGTTACCATACGACACGCCTCGATGATCCTCTCGGTCTGCTTTTACGTTGCATCACAACGCCCCTCTAAAAAGCGAGAGGATCAGGAAAGATGACATGAGGCGGCGGATGCCGCATAGGTGGCGAAGGTTTTTCTTTGCGCATATTCCCATTTTTGATACCACGTTTGGGAACTTCACGACCTGTCCATCCCCCTTTGAAAGATGAACAGCGCTCCCTGCCTATGCAGGGAGCGCTGTTGTGTACCAATGATGCGCCGTTTCCTACCCCTATGAGACATCATATCGCCCATGAGGCCGATCGCTCAGCGCGCCGTCTGATCGTCAGGCCATATCGGCGGCGATGGTCTGGTCGATGAGCTTTTGCAGCGTCTCTGCCTGCTTCTTTTCTGTGATGGCGCCTACGATGGGGTCACCCACGATATTGCCGCTGCGGTCAACGACGTAGGTGGTGGGATAAGCATTGATGCTCATGGTGAACATTCCCGCCTCACCATCGGAGTCAAAATACACATTCTGATAGGTGGCGCCCTTCTTAGCCAGCACGTCCTTCGCCTCGGCAATGGCCGTCTCGTTGCCGTCCAGCGTGAAGGAGTTGATGCCGATGAGCCCGCCGCCCTTCTCCGCGAGTTCACGGTTCAGCGCGTCCAAATCGGAGAGCTCGCCCACGCAGGGATTGCAGGTGGTGAACCAGAAATTCACCACGGTGACGGCGTTGCCGGAGAACAGCTCGTCGCTCTTCACCGTGTTGCCATCCAGGTCTTTACCCTCAAAGGCGGGGAACTTCTGCATACTGCCGTCGTCGGGAGGGGTGCTCGTGTCGCTGCCCGCGGGCATGCTCATATCGCCGTCCATGGATTTCTGCATGATCTCGGGATACTTTTCTTCCAACTCGGCCACCTTGTTTTCAATATCGCTGATCTCCGTAGTGGACTCCTTCAGCCACTCATACTCCTTGTCGGTGAACTGCTCCTTGGCGTCCTCGACGGTACCCAGCAGGAAGTCGCCGTAGTTTTTCTCGTCCTCGATCATGGCCATGCCCTTGTCGGTCTCCATAAAGACCTTTTCCCACAGCTCGGTATTTTCCGACAGGATCGCTTTCTCCCGCTCCAGCAGCTCCGTATGCAGGGTGAGCGCCTCCTCGGCGGTTTTCGGCTCGTCGGTCATGGCGGAGCCGTTGCCGCTTCCATTCGCCATCTTGTCGTTGTCTCGCGTGCCGCAGGCCGCCAGGGCCAGCACCATCAGCACGGCAAAAGCCAGTGCAAAAATTCTCTTCATGTTCATTTTGATTCCTCCATCGTTGTTTTCTTTGGTGCTTCTTTCCCGTTGCCGAAGCCGTAGCGGAAGCTCACGGCGTTCGTCGGACAGGCGCGGATGCACATCCCGCAGCGGATGCACTCGGTATGGTTGGGCGTTTTCGTCACGTCCACGTCCATCTTGCAGGCTCTGGCACATTTCCCGCAGGAAATGCACTTATTTTCGTCCACCTTCATCTGGAAGAGGGACACCTTGTTGAACAGGGCGTAGAACGCCCCCAGCGGGCACAGCCATTTGCAAAACGGCCGGTAGAACAGCACGCTCAGCACGATCACCGACAGCAGGATGCTGAACTTCCATGTAAACAGCTTGCCCAGCGCCGCCCGGATGCCGGCATTGGCAAGGGACAGCGGGATGGCTCCCTCCAGCACGCCCTGCGGGCAGAGGTATTTGCAGAAGAAGGGGTCGCCCATGCCCACGTCGTTCACCAGGAACGCCGGCAGCAGGAAAACCATCACCAGCAGTACGGCGTACTTGAGATAGGTCAGTGGCTTGAGCTTCTTTGTGGAGAGCTTCTTTGTCGGGATCTTATGCAGCAACTCCTGAAACCAGCCGAAGGGACAGAGGAAGCCGCAGATAAAGCGCCCCAGCAGCACGCCCAGCAGAATGAGAAAGCCTGTGATATAATAGGAGAAGCTGAACTTGGACGAGCCCACCACTGCCTGAAACGCCCCGATGGGGCAGGCTCCGGAGGCCGCCGGACAGGAGTAGCAGTTCAGCCCCGGCACGCAGACGGTTTTCCCAGCGCCCTGATACAGTCCTCCCTTGAGGAAGTTCGGCAGATGCAGGTTGGTCAGCAACGTTGCACCCGCCTGGATCCAGCCCCGGAAGCGGGACATGGTCTGTGAAACGCCTGAAAACTTCTTACCCAATGCCCACACACTCCAGACATAATTTGATCGCTTTGCTCAGCACCATCGCCGCCTCGCCCCGCCATACGCCGAAGCACAGCATAGCGGCCCCGGCGAGCAGCAGCGTGACCTGCGCCGCGGCCTTTTTTCCATGACTCAATTTTTATCCCCCCTTCCGACTTTCTGCCCCATTATAGCACGGGGGAGTTAAAGCTGCTGTTAAAAACGAAAACTTAACGCGGATCTTATCCATTCCTGGTATACTGAAGACATTTGAAGAAATTTTGTAAAGGAGGATAGTCATGCGCCTTTTAGTCATTGAAGATGAACGTGCCCTGTGCGAGACGATCGTCCGCAGCCTGCGGCGGCTGGCTTACAGCGTGGATCACTGCTACGACGGAGAAAAAGCGCTGGAGCTGATCGGCGTTGAAAAATACGATCTCATCCTGCTGGATCTAAACCTGCCGGGGAAGGACGGCATGACGGTGCTGCGTACCCTGCGGCAGACTGACCGGGAGACGAGAGTGCTGATCCTCTCAGCCCGCAGCGAGGTGGAGGACAAGGTGCGGGGATTGGACGCCGGGGCTAACGACTATCTGGCAAAGCCCTTCCACTTAGCCGAGCTGGAGGCCCGCATCCGCAGCCTGACCCTGCGGCAGTTCATCCAGCGGGACGTGCTGTTGACCTGCGGAGCCTTGACCTTTGACACGCGCTCCCGCACCGCTTCCGCCAATGGGCAGACACTGACACTGACCCGCAAGGAAACGGGCATTCTGGAATATCTGATGATGCATCAGGGACGGCCGGTGAGTCAGGAGGAGCTGATGGATCATGTATGGGACAATAGCGTGGACAGCTTCAGCAATTCCATTCGCGTCCACATCTCAGCCCTACGCAAGAAGCTCCGGGGCGTCCTGGGCTGCGACCCCATCCGAAACCGTATCGGCGAGGGCTATCTGATGGGAGGCGAGGAAACATGAAACGGCTTTCTTTGCAATGGCGCATCACCCTGATGACCGTCCTGCTCATCGGCGTCACCTGCGTCATCATGAATCTGCTGCTCTGCTCCTCCGGTGTCTACTATATGGATATGATCACAGACACCCTACAGGGCGGCACTACGGTCATTATGGACAGGGAAGGAGCAGAGAGCTTTGATCCGCGGCTCATAACGCCTGACGAGGATCTGACCATCATTGTCGATGGAGCACAGGGGCGTTTTCGCGCGACCAACTGGTACATCACAGCTGTGGTGACACTGTTCAGCGGCATCCTGGCCTATTTTGTCAGCGGGCGTGCCCTCAAACCCCTGCGCAGCTTCGCCTCTCAGGTGGAGAAGGTGCAGCTGAACAATCTGGCGGATATGCGGATCGATGAGAACGTTTTGCCAGAGTTTCGACGGTTGAGCCACTCCTTCAACCAGATGCTGGAGCGGCTGGACAACGCCTTTGCCGCCCAACGTCAGTTCACCGGCAACGCCGCCCATGAACTGCGTACGCCGTTGGCGCTGATGCAGGCGCAGCTGGAGCTGTTTTCCGCGGAGCATCCTGACGTGCAGCCGGAGACGGCGGAGTTTCTCCGGCTTTTGCGGGAACAGACGGATCGGCTGACCCAGATGACCAAAACGCTGCTGGAAATGAGCAATTTGCAGCAGGTGGAACGGAATGAGCAGATCCAGATCGCCCCTATGATCGAGGAGATCTTCACCGATCTCGCGCCGCTGGCGGAAAAGAATGATATCTCACTTGAAATGGATGGCGACGGCGTCATGACCGGCAGCGATGTGCTGATCTACCGGCTGCTCTTCAACCTGACGGAGAACGCTGTCAAGTACAATCGTCCGGGCGGCTCGGTGCGGGTCCACGTTGCGCAGGAGCCGGAAAAGCTCTTGATCCGTGTTTCCGACACCGGCTGCGGCATTCCGGAGGAATATCAGCGCAGTATCTTCCAGCCCTTCTTCCGGGTGGACAAGTCCCGCAGCCGCGAGTACGGCGGCGCGGGGCTGGGGCTTTCTCTGGTGTGGGAGATCGCTGACCTCCACGGCGGGACGGTGTGGGTGGAGGAAAGCTCGAAGAAAGGCACCAGCATTGCGGTGGAGCTACCGACGCAGTGATATAGCGCACAAACTCTCCAGTGGCGCGAAAGGATAAATGTGGAACATCGTACAGGAGGTGCGTCAGCACAAAAAGCGTATCCTCTGGCACATGGACGAGCCGGACCTTTGGTGTTCTGTGCCGACCGCGGCAAGCCGCTGGTGCTGTACAAAGCCAGCACGATGGAAAAAGTGGAGCACGATCTCAAGTGCTGCGCCTATGGCAAAAAGGGCAAGACCGTCTGTACGACGCACCACATTCATCGACGAACTGACACCAGAGCTGCTGCGGCTGTCCATCTTACGCTGGGCTTCGATCGACGGGCAGTGCATCTTTTCCGTCAACACAAGGCAAGGCCAAAGTCCTGAGGACAGTTGTTGTCCTCAGGACTTTTTCATTTACTCCGAAGAGGCGTTGGGATATAATAAAAGATATACTGAGAGCATAGGATCATGGATGAAGATGGAGGAATCGCCATGCTGGATCGTTGGACGTTCGGGACTGATAAGCGGACGGAGGAGGAGCACAAGACGCTCCTGAAGGCCAGACGAAAGGACCTGGCCCAGCTTCAGCAGAGACTGAAGGAGGCCAAGCTCCCGGTCATCGTGCTGATCGAGGGCTGGGGCGCGGCGGGGAAGGGCGGACTAATCCGCTCTCTCATTCGGGAACTGGATCCCCGCTTCTTCAAGGTCCAGCCCGTCTCCATGCCCACAGAGGAGGAGCGCCGCTGGCCCTTCTTGAAACGACACTTCGCCTCCATCCCGGCGGCGGGGAAGATCCTCTTCCTAGACTCCGGCTGGGTGGACGAGACCGTCCGGGAGCGTCTGCGGGGAGACCTCTCTGATAAGGAGTACGCCCAGCGGGTGGAGAGCATCCGGATGTTCGAGCGCCAGCTGGCCGCAGGCGGCTATCTATTGGTCAAGCTCTTCGTCCACATCAGCGAGACCAGTCAGCGCTGCCGTCTGGAGAAGCTGGAGCGGGACAAGGACACCGCCTGGCGGGCCGGTGAGAACGACTGGCGGCAGAACAAGAACTATGTCCAGACTCTGGCGGCTTTCGACGATCTGCTGGAGGCCACAGAGATCCCCTGGGCCCCCTGGAAGATCATCGACGGGACCAACGCCATCCAGGCTCAGGCCGCGGCGGCGGACTGGATGTACCGGCAGATCTGCTCCGCTCTGGAGGAGCGCCCCATCCCGGACCACCCGGCCCGGGACTGGCCTCTTGTGGCCATGCCGGCCCTGGCTGATGTGCCGCTGGACAAGACGCTCCCGGGGGACAAATACGAGGAACAGCTCAAAAAGTGCCGGAAGAAGCTGGCCGCCCTCCACAATGAGCTCTACCGGAAGAAAGTGCCGGTGGTCATCGTGTTCGAGGGACAGGACGCCGCCGGAAAGGGCGGCACGATCAAGCGGCTGGCCTCCGCGCTGGATCCCAGGGGGTACGAGGTCTTGCCCATCGCCAGTCCCAGCCCGGAGGAACTGTCCCGTCACTATCTGTGGCGCTTCTGGACCCGGCTCCCCAAGACGGGGCATATCGCCATCTTCGACCGGAGCTGGTACGGACGGGTGATGGTGGAGCGTCTGGAGGGCTTCTGCTCCGAGGCGGCCTGGAAGCGGGCCTATGACGAGATCGACGAGTTCGAGCGGGAGCTGACCGAGGCCGGCACCGTGGTGGTGAAGTTCTGGCTCCAGATCGATAAGGACACCCAACTGGCCCGGTTCCAGGCCCGGCAGGATGACCCGGAGAAGCGTTGGAAGATCACGGACGAGGACTGGCGCAACCGGGAGAAATGGGACGAGTATCAGGCGGCGGTAGACGAGATGCTGGCCAAGACCAGCACGGAATACGCCCCTTGGCACATCTTGGAGTCGGTGGATAAGCGATGGGCCCGGATCCAGGCCATGAAGATCGTGATCGAGGCCATCCAGAAGGCTCTGTGAGGGGCGCCATCTCATCGTAGAAAGAAGTAATGACATTGGAGACCGTGTGTTTGGAACGGGCCATTGCACTGCGGGCCCAACTGCATGAGATGCCGGAGGCGTCTCTCCATGAGGTCAGGACCAAGCAGGTCCTGCTGGACCTCATTGACAAGGAAACGAACTTTACAGCGGTGGACCGCGGCCGGTGGGCCTACGCCTGGAAGAAGGCGGAGCGGTCCGACGGCCGCCCGCCGATCGCCTTCCGGGCGGATATGGATGCCGTGTGCGGGAAGGATGGGCGGCCAGGCCATTTCTGCGGCCATGACGGGCACAGTGCCATCTTGGCGGGGCTGGCAATGGAGCTCTCCCGGCGGGAAGAGCCTCTGGGCCGGGACGTCTATCTGATCTTCCAGCCAGCTGAGGAGATCGGCAAGGGGGCCGCTCTGTGCGCTGGACTGCTGGAGGAGCGGGGCATCGGTGAGATCTACGGCCTCCACAACATCCCCGGCCGCCCCCGTGGAAGTGTCCTCCTGCGGGATGGGACCTTTGCCTGTGCCTCCACTGGGCTGGAGATCGCCATGCACGGCACGCCGAGCCATGCGGCCTACCCTGAGGCGGGCCGGGACCCCGGCCCGACCCTGGCCCGTCTGCTTCTGGACGTACAGGATCTGACGAAGCGGACTCAGGAGACAGAAGGCTTCGTCCTCATGACGCTGATCGGCATGGACGTAGGGAGCGACAGCTACGGTGTGGCCGCCTCCGAGGGCGTCCTCCGTCTGACCGTCCGGGGCGAGCGGGAGCAGTCGTTCCAGCGCTATGTGGCGGAGATCCGCCGTCTGGCAGAGGATGCCGCCCGGCGGGACGGGCTGGAGCTGGGGCTCCGGACCATCGAGCCCTTCCCGGCCACAGAAAACCACAGCGCCAATGTGGAGCGGGTCCGCCGGTGTGCCCGGGATCTCGGGATGCCGGTGATGGATCTGGAGGAGCCCATGCGCTGGTCAGAGGACTTCGGCGTCTATCTCCATAAGATCCCCGGCGCATTCTTCGGCATTGGAGCCGGAGAGGACTACGCCCAGCTCCACACTACGGAGTTCCAGTTCCCGGATGCGGTCATCGCCCCGGCGGTGGACCTTTTTGCCGTGCTGGCAAGATGAGGAGAGATGAAGGAGCGGCCCTCTGTCTGAGTGAGATCGGACAGAGGGCCGCTCCTTTTATCGTTTCGGCCATCGGCCCTCCGAGAGGAAGAGGCCGGCCAGGATCAGGACGATGCCCAGTCCGGCCAGTGGCGTGATCGGCTCGTGGAGGATGAGGACCGAGGTGACGACCGTGATCACGGGGATCAGGTAGATGTATACGCTGGTCTTGACCGCTCCCAGCACCTTCACCGCCAGGTTCCAGGTGACGAAGCATAGAGCGGAAGCTCCGAGCCCCAGATAGAGGAGGTTCAGCAGGGGGACCGGGTCCGTCAAAAGGCTCAGGTCCGGATGGAAGCCGAAAACAGCCAGCGCGGGGAGCATGAACACGATCCCATAGCAGAACATCCGGCGGGTGGTGAGGAGCGTGGGATAGCCATAGCTGCTGATCTCCCGGGTCAGCAGGGAGTAGACCGACCAGATCAGGGCCGCCAGCAGGGACAACAGGTCGCCGGTGGGGTCCAGCTCCAGCTGTGCTCCGCTGAAGCTGATCAGGCAGATGCCCGCCATGGCCGCCGCGAAGCCCACGAAGAAGCTGGGGCGGAGCCGCTCCTCCCTGCCCAGCAGATGGGAGAGGAGTCCAGTGAAGAAGGGGGCCACCGAGACGATGACGCCTACGTTGGAGGCCAGTGTATAGGTGAGGGCGATGTCCTCCAGCAGATAGTACAGGCAGATGCCGCAGAGGCCCGCCGCGGCCATGGTCAGCTCCTGCCGCCGGCTCGTCCCCCGCAGATGGCGGGGGCAGACGAGAGTCAGGGCGGCCAGCCCGATGAGGAAGCGGCCGAACAGGATCTCCACCGGCTGGAAATCCGCCAACAGGAGCTTGGTGGAGATGAAGGTGGTGCCCCAGATGAGGATCGTGAGCAGGGCAGACAGGTGGCCGGTCCGTTTGTTTCGTTCCATGAGCAGGACCCTCCGAGTGAAAGATATCCCGGTATGCGCCGGGCGCCAGACCGAGGAAGCGGCAGAAGGCGTGGGTGAGAGGGCTCTGGTCGGAGAAGCCGGTCTGCGGAGCGGCCTCCGGGAGCGGAGCCCGCTTCCGGAGGCCGCGTGTCGGTCGTATTCGTGACAGGATCAGTCCTGCATGAGCGCTTCCATCTCGTCTAGCAGCTCACCGAAGAGGTCCAGAGCGGACTGGATGGGCTGGGGAGAGGTCATGTCCACCCCTGCGCCCTTGAGCAGGTCGATGGGGTCCTGACTGCACCCGCCGGACAGGAAATGGAGATAGTCCTCCACGGCCTTCCCGCCCTCGTCCAGGATGCGGCGGGAGAGGGCGATGGCAGCGGAGTAGCCAGTGGCATACTGGAACACATAGTAGTCGTAGTAGAAATGGGGGATCCGGGCCCATTCCAGCGCGATCTCATCGTCGGAGATCATATCCGGGCCGAAATAGGCCTCATTCAGGGCCTTGTACTCCCGGCTGAGCAGGTCGGCAGTGAGCGTCTCGCCCTGAGCGGCCAGCTGTCCCATGCGCAGCTCGAACTCGGCGAACATGGTCTGACGGTAGAGAGTGCCCTTGAACTGCTCCAGGAAGTGGTTGATGAGGTGGGCCCGGAGCGTCTTGTCCGTGGTGGTCTTGAGCAGGTGCTCCATGAGCAGGGCCTCGTTGCAGGTGGAGGCCACCTCAGCCACGAAGATCACATAGTCCCGGTAGACCGTGGGCTGGTCGCGGTTGGAGCGGTAGGAGTGGACGGCATGGCCCAGCTCGTGGGCCAGGGTGAACATGCTGTCCAGGTCGTCCTTGTAGTTCAGCAGGATATAGGGATGGACCATGGCGCCGGACATATAGCCGCCGGAGCGTTTGCCCACGTTCTCATACACGTCGATCCAGCGGTGGTCCAGTCCCTCCCGGATCACAGACTGATACTCGCTGCCCAAAGGGGCCAGCGCCTGATAGACCGTCTCCTTGGCTTCCTCATAGGGCACCACCGGGGCGCCGCCGGAGACCATGGGGGCGTACACATCGTACATGTGGAGCGCATCTACACCCAGGAGCTTCCGGCGGAGACGGACGTAGCGGTGCATCTTGTCCAGATTTTTCCGGACAGTGTCGATCAGGTTATGGTACACCGACTCGGGCACATGAGTGCCGTCCAGAGAGGCCGCCAGAGCGCTGGGGTAGTTCCGGGCGTCGGCGAAGAACTGGAGGCTCTTCATCTGGGAGGAGAGGATCGCGGCCAGACTGTTCTTCAAGCCGCCATAGGTGCCATAGAGCGTCTCGAAGGCGGACTTGCGGAGGACCCGGTCGTCGCTGGCCATCAGCAGGGTGAAGGAACCATTGGACAGGGGGTGGCGCTCCCCCTTGGAGTCCACCGCGTCGGGGAAGGTCATATCGGCGTTGGTCAGCTTGGAGAAGATGTCGTCTGGGGCTTGGGCCATGTCTCCGGCGGCGGCCAGCAGACGCTCCTCCGCGTCAGAGAGGGTGTGGGCCCGGCGGCGCTGGATGTTGTAGAAATACCGGCGGAAGAGCTCCAGCTTCGGCTCCTCCCGATAAAAGCCTTCCAGCTTCGCCTCGGGGATCGACAGGACCTCCGGCGTCTCGAAGGCGGTGGCCCGGCGGAACTCCACATAGAGGCTCATGCCCCGGCCCACCATGGCCTGATAAGCGTCCACACGAGTGTCCTCGTCGCTCTTCCGCTGGGCATACTCCAGAAGCTTGGACAGCCGCTCACCGGCGTCCTGTTCCAGCGTCACATAGTCATAGAGTGACCCGGCGCTCTCGCCCAGACGGCCGGCATAGCCGGCCAGCTGACCGATCTGCCCCCGGAGGGTATCGGCATCGGCCTGCCACGCCTCATCGGTGGGGTAGAGGTCGGCCGTGTTCCAGGTGTATCCAACAGGGATCTGATCTCGCTCTGGGATCTTCGTTTCAACAGGCATGGGATAGCCTCCTATCTGATATTCCATCTGGTTAGTATGGTATCACGGATGGACGGATATCTCAACCCCCCGGCTGGGAGATCTTGCCTTATTGAATGTTGACAGCGGTAACATCGACAGCGTATAATAGATCCATCTGCGAGAGCGGGGAGGGGAAACGGCTTTGAAGGAAGGCTATCACCATGGGGACTTGAAGCGGGAACTGGTGGAACGTGGGATCCAGATCATATCCGAGGGAGGACTGGAGGCGTTCTCACTTCGGGCCCTTGCAACGCGGTGCGGTGTGAGCCATAACGCAGTCTACCGCCATTTTGCCAGCAAGGAGGCGCTGATCGACTGCTGTCGGACCCATGTGACGGAGGAGCTGACAGCCGCTCTGGACAGGACGGCAGACGAGGCGGCGGACACCTCCGGCGGGGAGCTGGCCTATCGTCTGGGCGTGACCTATGTGGCGTTCTATGAGGCCCATCCGACTTATTACAGTCCCCGGTTCCGCAATACTGCCTGCCGTCTGGTCATCGGGCTGGAGGAGCAGGCGGAGGAGTACCCGCCCTTTGCCTTTTTCCGCCGGGCGTTCGCGGAGCAGGCGGAGCGGGGCATCCTGTCGGACGAAGAGGCGCTCCGCCGGCTGGCCCGGTATTGGGCGGTCCTGCACGGGACCATCGCCGTGCTGGTATCGCCCAGAGCAGAACTGCGCTGTCCCTGGCGGGAGTACCTGCGGGACATGGTATAGAGGAGGTCCAAGCATGAAGGAACAGATCATCTTGACGGGAGACCGGCCCACCGGGCGGCTCCATGTGGGACATTATGTGGGCTCTCTGGCCCGGCGGGTGGAGCTCCAGGATTCCGGGGACTACGACAAGGTCTACATCATGATCGCCGACGCCCAGGCCCTGACCGACAATGCTGAGCATCCGGAGAAGGTCCGGCAGAACATCATGCAGGTGGCGCTGGACTATCTGGCCTGCGGGCTGGACCCGGAGAAGTCCACCATCTTCGTCCAGTCGGCGGTGCCCGAGCTGACGGAGCTGACCTTCTACTACATGGATCTGGTGACTGTGGCCCGGGCCGAGCGCAACCCCACCGTGAAGGCGGAGATCAAACAGCGGGGCTTTGGGGCCAGCATCCCCATGGGGTTCTTCTGCTATCCCATCAGTCAGGCGGCCGACATCACGGCCTTTCGGGCCACCACCGTCCCGGCGGGGGAGGACCAGATGCCCATGCTGGAGCAGTGCCGGGAGATCGTCCATAAATTCAATTCCATCTATGGCGAGACGCTGACGGAGCCTCATATCCTGCTGCCCGCCAATGAGGCCTGCCGCCGTCTGCCTGGCATCGATGGGAAGGCCAAGATGAGCAAGTCTCTGGGCAACTGCATCTATCTGTCCGAGGAGCCGGAGGACATCAAGACCAAGGTGATGAGTATGTTCACCGATCCACAGCACCTGCGGGTGGAGGACCCGGGCAGGGTAGAGGGGAACCCGGTGTTCCTCTATCTGGAGGCCTTCTGCAAGCCGGAACATTTCACGGAGTTCCTGCCGGACTACCACGGGCTGGAGGAGCTGGAGGACCATTACCGCCGGGGCGGCCTGGGGGACGTGAAAGTGAAGCGTTTCCTGGAGCGGGTGCTCCAGGCGGAGCTGGCCCCGATCCGAGCCCGCCGAAAGGCATGGGAACAGCGTCCCGGCGATGTGTACGAGATCTTGAAGCAGGGGAGCATCCAGGCACGGGAGACCGCCGCCGCTACCCTCCGGGATGTCCGCGCCGCCATGCAGATCGACTACTTCGAACGGGGGAGTTTTTGAGCATCTCCCCGGTCAGAGGATGAAAATACCCGGCAGGTCCGATCGGACCTGCCGGGTATTTCTTTGTTCTGATGTTCTGCCGGGAGGCTCAGACCGCCGCCACCGCGCGGGCCGGGCCGCCGGAGAAGCCCTTCAGCTTGATGGGGAAGGCCATCAGGTAGCAGGACCCCAGCTTGGCCAGCTCGTCGGGGATGCTGATCTCCTCCAGGATCCAAATGCCGCCGGAGAGGAGGGCCTCGTGGCAGGGACGTCCGGTGCCTTCGTACCAGCCACCCATGCTCAGAGTGTCGATGCCGACGCCCTTGATGCCCTTGGCCTTGAGCCACTCGGCGCCCTCGCCGGTGAGATAGGGCCAGTCGTTCATGTATTCCTTGTCGAAGGAGCGCTTCTCGTTCCAGCCGGTGTCGAAGAGGACGATGGACCCCTCGTGGATCTTATCGGCATAGGGCTCCAGGTGGGACACATCGATGCCCTGTTTGGCCTGGATGATGCCCCGCAGGTCCACGATCACCGCATCGCCCTGGAAGAGGGAGACGTCCAGCTGATCGATGGTCTTGCCGTCGGGGAAGAAGTGGAAGGGGGCATCCAGATGGGTGCCGGTGTGGCTGTTGAGCCGGATCTGCTCCGCGTTGAAGCGGTCCTGTTCGTAGGTGGCCTCATAACGGACCACAGTGGGCTCGTAGGTGGGCCAGCCGGGGCAGTGATCGTACACCGGCTGAGAAAGATCGTAGAACTTCTTGAACTGTGTCATCCGATATCGCCTCGTTTTGAGATGCTGTGTCTGTTAGGACTCGCCGCCGTCGTCCAGAGCGACCTCGACCAGAGTGTCATAGACCTCGTCGATGTTGTCCTTGGTGACCAGCATGGTATCCATAGTGATCTCCTTCTCCACTTCCTTGCCGGCCAGATGGTCCACGATGGCCTGAGCGGCGTTGCGGCCCATCAGGACGGGCTGCTGAGCGGAGGTGCCGGCGATGCTGCCGTTGCGGATGCCTTCGACGATCTCAGGGGAGCAGTCGAACGCGGCGACCAGCACGTCGGTGCGGCCGGCGGACTCCAGAGCGGAGGCGGCGCCCATGGCGGGATCCTCAGAGTGGCAGAAGATGGCACCCAGATCGGGGTGAGCGGTGATCAGGTCCTGCGCGTAGGTCTCGCCCTCGGAACGGTTGACCTTCTCCATCTGCTTGAAGTCCACATCCACCAGGTTATTGGTGGCGATGCCTTCGTCGAAGCCGTCCTTGCGGAGGACGCCGTTGATGCGGGCCTGGTTCAGAGTGATCTGAGCCACCTCGGTGCCGGGCTCCAGCTGAGAGGCGATGTACTCGCCGATGGCCTTGCCGCCGGACTCATTGTCGGTGCTGATGAAGGAGAGGTACTCGCCGGAGTCGGTGCCGATGTCGCAGATGACCACGGGCACATCGGACTCCTGAGCCAGAGACAGGACGGAGGCGCAGGAGGCGGAGTCGGTGGGGGAGATGACGATGGCGTCCACCTGCTTGGTGATGGCGTCCTGAGCATTGGACATCTGGGTGTTGGCGTCATCCTTGGAGTCGTAGGTCACGCACTCGATGCCGTTCTTGGAGAGCTCATCCTCCACACCGTGGCGGACGTATCTCCAGAAGGGGACATCCAGGGACGGGGTCAGGTAGGCCACCTTGGCAGCGGCGGCATCGCCGCCGTTTCCGCTGTCGCTGGCGGCAGGAGCCGCCGTTCCGCCATTGCCGCCGCCGCAGCCGGCCAGCATACCGCCGATCATGGAAGCGCAGAGCAGGACACCGAGAGTCTTCTTTTTCATGTTCATTTCCTCCTTGTATATATGTGGGTTTACTTGGACTTCTTCACTTTGAGCTTGGAGAGCTTCTCCGCCAGGACGGCGATCACGATGACCGCGCCGATCGCGGTGCCCTGCCAGTAGGGGTTCACGCCCAGGATGTTCAGAGCGTTGCGCAGGAAGCCGACCAGGAACACGCCGATGATGGTGCCCCACAGGGTGCCCTTGCCGCCGCTCATGCTGGTGCCGCCGATGACGGCCGCCGCGATGGCGTCCATCTCAGCGCCGTCGCCATAGGTGGCGTCGCAGGCCATCAGGCGGCTGGTCATGATCCAGGCGGCCAGACCGCACATGAGGCCGGAGATCACATAGGCCATCATCACGTTGAACTTCACGTTGATGCCGGTCAGGCGGGCGGACTCCGCGTTGGAGCCGATCGCATACAGATAACGGCCGAACTTGGTCTTGCCCATGACCCAGATGAAGATGGCGAACATCACGAAGATGAAGAGGATGTACACGGGGAAGGAGCCGCCGATCTTGCCCTTGCCCAGGAAACTGTAGATCTCGGGGAACTTGGAAGCGGTGCTGGCGTTGGAGATCACGTAGTCCAAGCTCCGGCAGATCTTCATGGTGCCCAGAGTCACGATGAAGGCGGGGAGCTGGAGGTAGCCGATCAGGATACCGTTGACCAGGCCGACCAGCACGCTGATCACGATCATGGTCAGGACGCCCAGGATGATGTTCTGGGTGTTCATCAGGACCATACAGCCCACCATGCCGGACAGGCCCAGCGTACAGCCCACCGACAGGTCGATGCCAGAGGTGATGATGACCAGCGTCATGCCGATAGCCATCAGAGCCGTGGAGGAGACCTGGCTCATGACGTTCATGATGTTTTTGGTAGTGAGGAAATAGGGGGAGGCGAAGCTCAGGACCACGAAGAACACCACGAAGATCGCCAGCATGGAAAGCTCTGTTTTATATTCTTTGGCGATCCGCTTTCCGACACCGCCCGTTTGCATCGTACGCTCCTTGTTCATCGAGCCTCATCTCCTATGGTAGAATAATATCCGATCTTTTCTTCTGTGACCTCGTCCGACGACATGACCGCCGTGACCCGGCCCTCCTTCATCACATAGATGGTGTCGCACACGCCCATGACCTCGGGGATCTCAGAGGATACCACGATGATCGCCATGCCTTTGGAGGCCAGCGTCCGCAGGATCGCGTAGATGTCGGATTTCGCGCCGATGTCCACGCCGCGGGTGGGCTCGTCGATGATGAGGACCTTGGGATCCAGCAGGATCCACTTGGCCAGGAGCACCTTCTGCTGGTTGCCTCCGCTGAGGCTCTTCACCAGCAGGTCGATGTTGGCGGTCTTGATCTCCATCCGGCGGACCATGTCATAGCAGTCGGCCTCTTCCTGCTTATTGTTGAGGACGGCCCTGCCCCGGTCGGCCAGCTTGGCGAGGCCGATGTTCTTGAGCACGCTCAGCTCCTGGATCAGTCCCTCGGTCTTGCGGTCCTCAGGGACCAGGCCCAGACCGGCGGAGATGGAACTGCGGATGCTGTGTCCGGTGACCTCTTTTCCGTCCACGAGGACGGTGCCGCCGTTGCGGGGGTCCGCCTGGAAGATGGCCCGCATCAGCTCGCTCCGGCCGGCACCCACCAGACCGGAGAACCCGGCGATCTCGCCCCGGTGGACCTGGAAGGAGATATCCTTCACATAGTCGTTCTGGTCGGTGATGTTCCTCGCCTCGAAAACGATGGGCTCGTTCTTCCAATCCAGCTTGGGGATGTCGGTGCCGGCGCCGTAGAGGTCGCTGACCTCGCGGCCCACCATGGCCCGGATCAGGTCATCCTGTGCCAAGGTGGCGGTCTCCACGCCCTTCAGGATCAGTCGACCGTCCCGCAGGACCGTGATCCGGTCCGAGATCTCATAGATCTCATTGATCTTATGGGACACGATGATGAAGCCGACGCCCTCGGCCTTCAGCTTCCGGACGATTTGGAACAGGGTCTCGATCTCCTTCACGGAGAGAGAGGCGGTGGGCTCATCCAGGATGATGACATTGGCCTTGGTGGATACGGCCTTCAAGATCTCGATGACCTGCATCTGTGCCACCGAAAGGGTGGACATCTTGTCTCTTGGGTCGATCGAGTGCTCCATGCCGAAGAGCTTCAATAGGTCATAGGTGTCGGCCACCATGGCTTTCTTGTCCTGGAGGAACCCGCCTTTATAATATTTGGGATCTGCCAGGAAGATGTTCTCCGCGATGGACAGGTCGGGCACCGAGCTGAACTCCTGGGTCACGATGGAGACACCGTGGTCCACGGCCTCCCGGACGCTGGCGAAGTCCTCGACCTTGCCATTGACCTTCATCTGGCCGCCGTCGGCCTGGTGGATACCGGCAATGATCTTGGAGAGGGTGGATTTTCCTGCGCCATTTTCTCCCATCAGCGCGTGGACTTCCCCGCTCCGCAACTCAAAGTCGATACCCTCGATGGCCACCACGCCGGAGAACACTTTCTTGATGTTGGTCATTTCGATCAGGATCTCATTCAAAGTTCTCACTTCCCTTGGGTTTGCCGTTGGGCTATCTCTACGATCCGAATGATATCACAGTCGGCTTTTCTGTGCAAATATGTAAAAGAAATGCGTATCCATAGATTTCATCTATGGATACGCGGACTGATCCGATCGGTTCGATCTCAGGAGGACCGGAGCATCTGGAGATACCGCTTGGCCAGAGGCTGGAGGACCCGGTCGGCCTTCTTGATCCATCCCAGCTGGAGAGGCTTCACGCCGGTGAGGGGCCGGAAGACCACGCCGCAGCTCTCCATAAGAGAGCCGAGATAGGGCATGGCCACGGCGCAGGCGTCGGTGGAGACCAGCAGGTCCACCAGAGTGAGGCCGTCGCTGACCGCTACCCGGCGCTCGGCCTGGAGCATGGTCACGCCTTCCTCCGAGACATAGACGGAACCCTCTACGCCGTAGTCATAGGAGACCAGAGGATAGGGGGCCAGCTCCGACAGACAGACCGTGTCCTGAACGGCCAGCGGGTGATCCCGCCGCAGGAGGAGACAGGGCTCCGCGCGGCCGATGCTGTAGAACTCCACTTTCTCGCTCCGCAGATCCCGGAGGATGCCTGGTTCTTTCTCATCGGGAAAGTGGAGGAAGCCGATCTCGCTCCGCCCGGCGGCCACGTCGGCGATCACGTCGGTGGCCTTGCCCTCCAGGAGCTTCACGATATAAGAGGCCTCCTCCAGCTGGGACAGGAGCCGCATGGCGGCCTCGCCGGCGGGGGAGAAGTGCTGGACGCTCACGGAAAAGGTCTTGCGGTCGGGCCGTTTCTCGATGTACTTGTGCTGGACTGCTGCCATCTGCTCGTAGATGGTGCGGATGTCACTGAGGAGCTCTTCGCCCTGCTCCGTCACGGAAACGCCGGAGCGTCCCCGGTCGAAGATCCGGAAGCCGACCTCCTTTTCCACAGATTGGATCGCATGGGTGAGACTGGGCTGAGCGACATAGAGCTGTTTCGCCGCCTCACTGATCGAGGCGCATTGCGCCACGGTCAGCAGATATCCGATCTCCTTCAAGGTCATGGGCGTCCCTCCTCCGGGCGGCGGTAGCGCATCACCGGGCGGGGGCCGCCGCCCATCTCCACGCCGCTGACGATGTGTTTGGCCTCCAGCATCTCATTCAGATAGCGGCGGACCGCTACCTTGGAGAGCCCGCCGGCCTTGGCCAGCTCCTCCGCTGTGAGGCCTGTGTCCGGAGCCGCGTCCATGAAGTCCAGGATGGCCTGATACGCGGCCGGGTCCAGACCGCGCTCCTCCAGCCGGGCCAGCCGGGAGGCTTCCGAGTGTTGAGCAGGGTCCGAGAACATGGCGTCGATGCCGCTCTGGTCCAGCCCGCCCATGGCGTTGATGATCTGGTGCCGCTGGACGAAGCGCTCCAGAGCCTCGGAGAACCGGGCAGCCGTGAAGGGCTTGAGCAGATAGTCCACGATGCCGAAGGGGAGCGCATCCCGGATGTTTCCGGCGTCGTTGTCGCCGGTGACGACGATCACCTCAGTGCGCAGGTCCTCCTTGCGGAGCCGGTACAGGAACTCCTTGCCGTTCATCTGAGGCATGAACAGGTCCAGGACGATCAGGTCCACCGGATCCAGCCAGATGTAGTTCAGAGCTTCCTGCCCGTTGGAGAAGATGGCCGTGACCTGGAAGTCCGCCTCCTTCTCCACGGAGCGCTTGGTGCTCCGGGCGATGTCCGGGTCGTCCTCTACGATGATCACTCGGTACATAGGTCCTCCTCCCGGCCCTGGAGCCGCTGGAACGATACGGTGATGGAGGTGCCCTCGCCAGGCTCCGTGTCCACGTCGATCGTGCCGTGATATCTCTCCACCAGCTCCTTCACCAGAAAAAGACCGGTGCCATGCTCACGGCCCTTCGTGGACACGCCCTTTTCGAACAGGTGGGCCTGGATGTCCGCAGACATCCCGCGGCCGGTGTCCGTGACGGTGAGGATGGAGTAGTCCGCGTCGATGAACAGGCCAAGGCTGATCTCCTTGACCTTCACGTCGCTCTCCCGGAGTTCGTCGATGGCGTTCTGGAGCAGATTGCCCAGCACGGTCACATAACAGTCGAAGGAGATGCCCTCTGTCAGCTCCCGGCAGGAGCTGTCTGCCTGGAGATCCAGCTTGATGCCGCACCGGTTGGCCTCGGCTATCTTGCCGATGATGATGGCGGCGATCCCGTTGGACTCGATCTCCTTGGTGACCTTCCCGATATTGACGGAGGCGCCGCCCATGTCGTGGATGATGAAGTTCCTGGCTTCAGCCGGGTCCTGCTGTTCCAGATAGCCCAGGATCACATGGAGCTTGTTGTTGAATTCATGGCTGAAGGAACGGAGGGTGTCTACCATCTGGTTGGTCTCCGAGAGCTGCTGACCCAGACGGCGGACCTCTGTGACGTTCCGGGTGATGGAGGCAGCGCCGATCAGCTTGCCGTCCTCGTAGACGGGGATCGTGGTGGCCACATAGTCCTCACCACGGATCCGGGTGCTCCGGTTGTACTGGGCGGTGCCGGTCTCCAGCACCTTGAGCAGGACGGTCTCCGGAAAGATATCCTTGAGGGCGCCGTCATACTGGCTGAGCTGTTCGGAACAGCCGACCATCTTCAAAAAGGCCTTGTTCATCATGATGACCTCGCCTTTGAGGTTGATGGCCACGATGGCTTCCTCCAGAGCATCCAGGACCTCGTTGCGCTCATCCATCAGGCGGCGGTACTCCGCCACCCGGCGGCCACGGAGGATCTTCTGGGTCCGGCGGCGGATGGAGAGGGTGATGAAGATGCCCAACAGCAGAGTACCGAAGGAGATCACGATGAACAGCACCAGCAGGTACTGCATATCGGTGGAGGCGGAGCGGTGGAACACGGACAGGATCACATAGCCGATGAGCCGGCCGTGGCTCCGCACAGGGGCATAGACCATCTCTAGATCATAGCCGCTCCGGGCCACGGTGACCAGATAGGGGGCCGCCTCGGTGTGGACCCGGTCCTCACCTCCAAAGGAGAGCGTTCGCCCCACGAAGGCCTTGTTGGGATAGTAGCGGCAGACGCCGTCCTTATCGCAGATAGCTACGAAATCCAGGTCAGAGATGGACCGGATGTAGATGTCCAGATAGTTGCGGAGATAGGCGTCATATTCTGGGTCCTCGTCGTGTTCCAACGCCTCCAGCACGGGCCCGGCTTTGGCGATCGTGGTGGCCTCCCGGAGGAGGGACTCCTCCTGTTGACGGCTGCCGCGTCTGACCGTCACGGAGATCGTCAGGACCAGACAGAGCAGTACGGTGATGACGATCCCGAAGATCTGGAACAGATAAAGCTGATCTTCCACATCCAGTTTCTTTTTCTGATACATGGAGCGTTCCTCCCTTGATCCGAGCCCTTCTGACAGGCATGGCGTAAGGATGATTATAGAGCAGATCGGAAGAGGACGCAAGGTAGACGATCCTCTCTTTTTGTAGTATGATAAAGAAAAAGATAGGGGAGGGACACAGATGGACACCCAAAAAGCGGCTGGGGGCATGGAGTCTGGAAAGCCCAGACAAAAAATAGGACCATGGGTCCTGCTGACTGCCATCCTGCTGGCGGTGATGGTCTATCCGTTGGTGAGAAGATGGTACGGGGAGTTCCGCCTCAAACAGGTCAAGAGCCTTTTGGCAGAATGCAGATATGACGAAGCGGAACGAAAGCTCGATACCGTCCCCGCGAAGAGTTGGAACACGGAATGGGAGGAACTGGAAAGGGAGATATGGCGTGGAGAGGACATCTCCGCTCGTTTGGACAAGGCCGATGAAGCCGCGCAGAGCGGTGATTGGATGACCGTGTATAAAGAGTTGTACTGGCTGGACTATGATAAATGTTACAGGATGGGCAATGGAGCCCTCTACCGAAGAGCCAAGGAGATCGAGCGCCGGTTCCCGGCCGGGGTGTACCAGCAGTGTGACGCCGCACTGCATCCGGAGCCGGACCCTACCCCAGAGCCGACGTCCAGCCCCACCCCTGTGCCGGACCAGGGACAGGGATATACACCGAGCCTGCCCCATGTCGCGCCTGCCGTAGACCATTCCGATAAGAACACGACCAGCTCCGGCGGCGGAGACCCGCTCCATGAGTGGTATGGCTCCCCGGAGGACCTCTATGAGGCGGAGTCCGATAACTATGAGGATCTGGACGAGGCCTATGATGACTGGGAGCAGGACTGGTGATAGGGATATGAGTATGAAAAAAGCTGTACCTGATATCAGGTACAGCTTTTTTTGGAGCTGGAAACGTGACTTGAACACGCGACCTGCTGATTACGAAGTGTATCCGGGTACTCCGTCTGCTGCTTTTTAATGCTCTTTGAGGCTTTCTACCCGGTATATTGCGGGAGGTACGCCCTATCCGCTCCACTGTTTCCGTCCACTCGTTTCGTTGTGTGGGTCACGGTGTGGGTCACAATTCTCCACCATCATACAAAAAATTTTAATTATAGCATTCAGCGGCGCAGAATACAGCCAGAAAGCAATTTGCAAACCAGTCATATTTTGCGCCACCGTAGTCAATAAAAAGGTTCTTTGCGTTGAGTAGCTTTGATGAATACTTTAGGAATTCGGAAACACAACAGAAATCGCGCCGGCACCGTCATAATATTTCCGGCTTGACATCTGCTCCGTAGTAATCAGAAAGCTGACCTCGGAGCCGGCAGTGCCCTGACGGTCTTGCCGCTGACGGTTTTGGGCGTGGAGAGCATATTGGCATCGGGGGGTAACGGTAGATAATATGGCTGCTGTACGACAGCTTTTTTTCTTTTGCCGTCGTCCGGCAGTTACCTTTTCATATCTCGATTCAAATCAAGTCTATTCATACTTTTTTCCAACAACATATATTGGAAGAAATACGCTGCATAATATGATTGCCAAGAAAACATACTTCCCGATATTTTCCCATACGGCTACCGCCATACTGCTTATCAGAAGATTGAGAATTGGAAGCAGGATCATATTCAGGCACAAGGACAACCGAAGCGCTTGCACAATATGCGGCCAGTTGCGGTTATTGAAGTTTACCCCCGGAACATTTATACGAAATGGGCCATCATAGAAAATGTTCACATTATTTTCGTCATAAAGCCTTGAAAGTTTTGCCCGCACAAAGCAGCAAAAATACGCACCGAATACTACACACATAAGTACAAATGTTACCAAGGCGTCCATACAGGGTTTTGCTGTTGTATAGTTCAGAAATGTGCTGATGCCGCATATCAAAAGTGAGATTCCATAAATGACGATCCACTTGCTTTTAACATGATATGCTCTTTCAGGCGCTTCGTCCGCATAAGTGATTGCCGTCTTAACAATATCCTCAACTTTATCAGGTTTTAGTACATCATTGTTCGGCAATCTCTCACACACTAAAAGTTCCGAAACGGAAACATCCAACAGATTTGCCAGCGGGATCAATAGAACGGTATCAGGCAAGCTAACTCCCGTTTCCCATTTGCTTACAGCCTTATCGGATATACAGAGTTGTTCTGACAACTCTTTTTGAGTGATTCCTTTTTCTTTGCGAAGTGCGGCGACAAATGCGCCAAATTTCTTCTTATCAATATTGAACATTGATTTTAACCTCCTGTGATTGCTAAGATCATTATCGCTCTAACGTTGCCATTTCGCAACCGAATGGCAAGCGAGTTTCTATTTTGAGGTCGAATGCAGATAGAGTTCCCACAATTCCGCCAATTCTGTTTGAAAAACAGTTTATTAAACCATCCAGCAGGATGGGCAATGGAGCCCTCTACCGAAGAGCCAAGGAGATCGAGCGCCGGTTCCCGGCCTGGGTGTACCAGCAGTGTGATGCCGCACTGTATCCGGAGCCGGACCCCACCCCAGAGCCGACGTTCAGCCCCACCCCTGTGCCGGACCAGGGGCAGGGATATACACCGAGCCTGCCCCATGTCGCGCCTGCTGTAGACCATTCCGATAAGGACACGACCAGTTCTGGCGGCGGAGACCCGCTCCATGAGTGGTATGGCTCCCCGGAGGACCTCTATGAGGCGGAGTCCGATAACTATGAGGATCTGGACGAGGCCTATGATGACTGGGAGCAGGACTAGTGATAGGGATATGAGTATGAAAAAAGCTGTACCTGATATCAGGTACAGCTTTTTTGGAGCTGGAAACGTGACTTGAACACGCGACCTGCTGATTACGAATCAGCTGCTCTACCAACTGAGCTATTCCAGCGTCCCGTGGAGAAGTGCTCCACGAATACTAAGGATATCATAGATCAGTGGCCGCGTCAACCATTTCTGCGGAAATTTTCCGGATCAGAGCCTCAACTGCCCGACAGCTTCTCGGAGCTGGGCGGCGGAGGCCTCCAGAGCGGCTCGCTCCTGAGGGGACAGGGGGACCTCCAGGACTGTCTCCACGCCAGCATGGCCTAAGATGACCGGAAGACTCAGGGCGAGCCCCTCCAGACCATACTCGCCCCGGAGGACCACTGAGACCGGCAGGACGGCCCGCTCATCCCGGACGATGCAGGCGGCGATCCGGCTCACCGCCATGGCGATGCCATAGTAGGTGGCGCCCTTCCGGGCGATGATCTCATAGGCACTGTTCCGGACTTGCTCATAGAGGCCGTGGAGGGTCTGCCTTCGGCCATCCAGTCCACGGAGCGCGCAGAAATCGTCCAGACCCACCCCGGAGACGTTGGCTCCGCTCCATACGGCCAGTTCACTATCCCCATGTTCGCCGATGATGAAGGCGTGGACGTTTCGGCTGTCCACCTGGAGCCGCTGGCTCAGGAGCTGTTTCAGACGCCCGGTGTCCAGCACGGTGCCGGAGCCGATGACCCGCTCTGCCGGGAGGCCGGAAAGCTGCCAGGCGGCATAGGTCAGGATATCCACCGGATTGGAGACCACCATCAGGATCCCGTCGAACCCATGATCCCGGAGTTTGGGCACGATGCCCCGGAGGATCTGGATATTCCGGCCGATCAGATCCAGACGGCTCTCTCCCGGGCGCTGTCCGGCTCCGGCGGTGAGGACGATCAGGGAACAGTTGGCGGTGTCTCTATAGTCTCCGGCATAGATATCCATCGGGGCGGCATAGGGCAGTCCGTGGCTCAGATCCATGGCCTCGCCCTCTGCCTTGGCACGGTCCACATCCAGCAGGACCAGCTCGGAGAAGAGCCCCTGCTGCATGAGGGCAAAAGCGATGGAAGCGCCTACGAAGCCGCAGCCGATGATGGCCGCTTTACGGGGATCCGGCATAGCTGCCACACTCCTTTTCGACATCAGGATAGAGACAGGATGCCCGGAGCGGGAGCGGATCAGTCGAGAGGGACTGCAAAAAGGAACGAGCGGGACGAACTCAGATCATTTGGCCCGTTCCGCTCATTTTTCTTCTTTATATTACCACATTTTGGGCCAAAATTCAAGACTTGTCCTTTGTTATGGGATGTTGTAAAAGAAAAGGGAGGTGATGACGATGCAAACAGATATGACTGCGCTGGTAAGCTGTTTCGCCCGGTATTTCCATACCGCACACAGCGTTTGCCCCATCTATGCGGACCCTCTGGCGGAGAGGCTCCTGATGGAGGAGGAGCGCACACAGATCGGGAGCCATATGGCACAGGGGATCTCCTTTTTCGCGCCGGATTATCTGGGGGACGACCCGCTGAGATGGGTGGTGGACCACCGGATCGGACCAACGGTCCTGATCCGGTCGGCTTTTTTGGAGCGCCATCTCCAGCGGGAGCAGACCGCCGGTGCATGGCAATATCTGGTCTTGGCGGCCGGGTACGACGCTTCTGCCTATGGACGGGTCTCTTCCATGCAGACGTTCGAGCTGGACCGCCCTGAAATGCTCCGGGACAAGCGCCGACGGATAATGCGGGCCGGGATCGCGGCCGATCCCGTAGCCTATGTGGAGGCGGATCTGCTGGGGGAGTGGGCTGGACCCCTGCTGGCCGCTGGCTTCGATCGGACGGCCCGTACCGTGTGCAGTCTGCTGGGCTTCAGCTATTATGTGAGCCGGGACCAGCTCCTGGGACTGTTCCGGAGGCTCTCCGATCTGCTCCTGGCGGGGAGCGTCGTCCTGCTGGATTGGCCCTGTGAGGAAGAGGGGGAGACGGAACGGCAGAACCGGACCTTGGCGGCCGGGGCTCAGGCGGGCATGAAGGACCGCTGGAGCTTGGAACAGCTCTCAGAGGCGGCGGAGGACGCTGGCTTCTTCGTGGAGGAGACGCTGGACCATGAGGAGGCGGACCGGCAGTTCTGTTCCGCCCACAACGCCGCCGCAGGGCCGGAGGACCAGATCTATGCCTCGCTGGGGGTCTGCTATTCTCTCTTGAGAAAAATATAAAGTGATATAACTTTACAGAGAACAGGGGGCTAAGACGGCTCTGTCTCGATATCATTTTATCCGTTCGTGAGCACCAATATGTCCCCCGCTTGGAGGCGCAGGTCGCCGGTGGGGATGAGGGCATCCTCGCCCCGCTGGATCAGCACCACCAGAGACCCCTCCCAGTCGATCTCTGCGATCGTCTGTCCAGCCCAGTCGTGGCTGGGGCCGACGGTCACCTCGGAGAGGGAGAGCGGCACGGTGTCCTGATAGGCGATCGCGCTGAGGACCAGTATGTCTCCGGGCTGGAGGACGGTATCGCCCCGGGGGAGGACCCGCTGGCCGGAGCGGAGGACCATGGCGGCCCGGCTATCTGGAGGGAGAGGAGCATCCCGGAGCGGGATGCCCCTCCAGGGATGGTCCTGACCGATCCGGAGCTGGATGAACTGGATCGGCGTATCATCGCTGTAATCGCTGAAGGTCTTGAGCACGTCGCCCTGATCGTCGATCATATCCAGCTTTTGGGCACACCAGGGGAGCAGAGTGCCCTGGAGCCCGATGGACAGGAGGACCACGCAGAAGGCGATATGGAACAGGTCGTTTTGGAACACGGCGGGATCGATCACAGCCATGATGGCGAACACGATGGAGGTGGCGCCCCGGAGCCCGGACCAGGACACCAGCAGACGCTGGCGCAGAGGCGCCCGGAAGGGCCTGAGGATCAGCCAGACCGCGATCGGGCGGGCCACCAGTGTCAGGAAAGCTGTCACCGCCAGTGCGGTGGGGAGGACGGACGGCAGACGGGAGGGCGAGGAGAGCAAGCCAAGCAGGAAAAAGAGCGCGATCTGCATCAAGCTGGTGAGGCCGTCCATGAAGTGGACCAGTTCCTTTTTGCCTGCCCGCTTTTCTCCACCCAGCACGATCCCCACCAGATAGGCGCTCAGATAGCCGTTGCCGCCGATGATGCTGGGAAGGGCATAGGAGAGGAGCGCGATCGCGATCATCAGGAGGGGACCATAGTTGGAGTCTCCCGCCGGGAGCCGCCGGAGGGCCAGAACGGATAGAGCGGCCAGTGCCGCACCGCAGAGCAGACCAAAGAGGAGCTGTCCCAGTACCACCCGGATGACCATGCCGCCGGTGACGCCGCCGGCCATGACGCTCAGGAACAGATAGGTCAAGGTATAGGCGAAGGGGTCGTTGCTCCCGCTCTCCAGCTCCAGCATGGAGGAAGTGTGGAAGCGCAGGCTCAGCCGCTTGGAGCGGAGGATCGAAAACACCGAGGCGGCATCCGTCGAGCTGAGGATCGAACCCAGCAGGAAGCTCTCCGCCAGAGGGAACCGGAGGACCAGATGACAAAAGGCGCCAGTGAGCCCCGCTGTCAGGAGCACGCCTGCGGAGGACAGCAGGAGGGAAGGCGCCGCGACCCGGCGGGCGGCCCTCCAATTGGTACCGAAGCCGCCGTAGAAGATGATGGCTAGGAGGGCGGCGGTGCTGATCTGTTCGGCGAAGCCATAGTCGTCGAAGGGGATCTTGAGGAGCCCGTCCGAGCCAAACAGCATGCCCAGGCCGAGAAAGGCCAGGAGGACAGGGATCCCAACATGGGAGGAAAGCTTGCTGAGCAGGACGCTCAACAGGAGTACGACAGCGATGAGCAGGAGGAGAAGATCCAAGGGGCACATCCTTTCTGGAACACGGGGAGGATACCATATCCATAAGAAGTATGGCGGGTCGGATATAGGATATCATACCATACGATCATGGGAGGCGGCAAGCGGTCCGACTGACTTTGAAAAAACAGCTTGACATATCTGAATATCAGAATATAATGATATTAGGAAATACGAATGGAGGAGAGAGCCATGGAGGGATGTCCCTTCGAGAAACGTGCTTCGCTCCTGAAGGCGCTGGCGCATCCGCTCCGTCTGCGGCTGGTCCGGGGGCTGCTGCGCTGCGGATGCCGGAATGTGGGATGTATGGTGGAGCAGACGGGCCAGTCCCAGTCCTGCATCTCCCAGCATCTGGCCAAGCTGAAGGCGGCCGGGATCGTCCGGGCGGTGCGGAACGGGAACGAGATCTACTATGAGGTGTCCGATCCCAGAGCGGCGGCCGTGGTGGCGGCTCTGCTGGACGACTGCAAGGAGGATTATCACATTGCCCTATGATATCATCGTCATCGGCGGAGGACCGGCGGGCCTCTCCGCCGCAGTCCAGGCCCGGGCCCGGGCCCGGTCGGTCCTGGTGGTCGGCGCCCGGCCGGAGGACATCCCGCTCTGGAAGGCCGAGCGGGTGGAGAACTATCTGGGCCTGCCGGGGCTCTCCGGGCGGGAACTGCTGGAGCGTTTCGACGCCCATGCCGCTGCTATGGGCATCGAACGAAAGTACGGCCGTGCTCTCAACGTCATGCCGGACGGAGACGGCTTCTTCGTGGGCGTGGAGAGCGAGGTAGAGACGGCCAGTGCGGTCGTCCTGGCCACCGGCATCGCTCACGGGGGCAAATATCCAGGCGAGGCCGAGCATCTGGGGCGGGGCGTGAGCTACTGCGCCACCTGCGATGGAGGACTCTACCGGGGCCGCCCGGTGGCGGTGGTTGGCCAGTCTGCCGATGCGCCCGCCGAGGCGGTCTATCTCCGAAATCTGGGGTGTCGACCCACCTATGTGGCCCGGGAACGTCCGGCGGATCTGCCGGCAGACATCCCCTTCGTCCAGGGGACTCGGTTGGAGATCCTGGGGGACGGTCCGGTCTCCGCCCTGAATGTGGATGGGACGGATATCCCCTGTACCTGCGTGTTCCTCCTGCGGCCCTCCATGGCTCCGGCGGAGTTGGTGTATGGCCTGGAGCTGGACGGCCCACACATCGTCGTGGACCGGGATATGGCGGCCAGCATCCCCGGAGTGTTCGCGGCGGGAGACTGTACCGGCGGGCCCTATCAGGTGTCCAAGGCAGTGGGAGAGGGCCTCATCGCGGGCCACCGGGCGGCGGCATATGTGGACCGGCTCCGCAAAGCGGTGCCGCGGGATGGATGAAGATCTCGCTGGCGTTCCAACGAAACGATCCGACGTATGACAGAAAGGAAGTAAAACGATATGGCACTGTATCATTTCAACGCGGAAGGTCTGGAGAAAGCGGTCAGCAGCGGCGATCTGGTCATGGTGGACCTGTGGGCGCCCTGGTGCGGCCCCTGCCGGATGCTGGGGCCCACCATCGAGAAGCTGGCGGACCAGTACGAGGGCAAGGCGGTCATAGGCAAGCTGAACACCGATGACGAACAGGAGCTGGCCATGAAGCTGGGCGTCATGAGCATCCCCTGCGTCATTTTCTTCAAGGACGGCAAGGAGATCGACCGGAAGGTGGGCCTCATGCCTGCCCAAGCCTATACGGACGTCCTGGACGCGAACCTGTAAGCGCAGATATGATCCCTCTCCCCGGTCTTGCACCGATACGAGCCGGGGAGAGGGATGAAAAATATTCCCAGAAATTTTTGAAATGCGGTTGACAAACAGAGGACGGCATTATATAATAAATAAGCGTTCTGAGCCAGCAAGATATGCGGATGTGCTGGAACTGGTAGACAGGCACGTTTGAGGTGCGTGTGTCCATGACGTACGGGTTCAAGTCCCGTCATCCGCACCAGAACGAAAGCCCCGGAGTTGTGTGAGACGACTTCGGGGCTTTACTCATACCATCATCGATCAGATCGATCCGTCAAACGAAGAGGGGGGAGCCCTATGTTTTCGCTGGAACGCATCGAGAGCTATCGGGAGAACGACCGGCTGGAGGCCAAGCTGGCTACCGGAGGTCTGCCGGAGAGCCTGTGGGAGAGTTATTCCGCCTTCGCGAACACTTACGGCGGCATCATCCTGCTGGGGGTAGAGGAGCTGCCCGACCATACGCTCCGGATCCAGGGGCTCCTGGATGCCCAGGAGATGCTGGAGGAATTCCTGTCCATGGTCCAGGACCCGGCTGTGGTCAGCGTGGACCTGATGTCCGAAGGGAGGGCGGCCATCGAGCCCACCCCGGATGGAGACATCATCGTGATCCAGGTCCCTTGGGCGGAGGCCGCCGTCCGCCCGGTGTACATCGGAAAGGACCCGTACCGGGGCACCTATCGGAGGAAGGGAGACGGAGATATCCGCTGTCGTCCGGATGAGGTGGACGCCATGCTGGAGGCGGCCCGGGAGGCCGGGGGCGCGGCGGACCTGTGACCGCTGACTGTATGAAGCAAGGAACGTCCCTGTACCGCATCTGTGGGTACAGGGACGTTCCTGTTTTCTGAGACGATGCTCCAACGTCAGCCTTCGACCAGAGGCTCCTCCAGCCGGCGGATGGCCCGGCGGAATTGGATGGAGAAGAGGACCGCCGTGATCGTCACCGCCAGCACGTCGGCGATGGGCTCTGCCAGATAGACGCCGGTCGTGGGGTCAGAGACCAGGTGGGGGACCAGGAAGATCAGGGGCAGGAGCAGGACGAACTTCCGGATGACAGCCACGATGATGGAGCAGACGGCATTGCCAGTGGACACGAAGGTCATCTGGCAGGCGATCTGGATCCCGAAGAGGCACATCCCGCCATAGTAGATCCGCAGAGCGGAGGCGGTGAACCGGATCAGTGCCGCGTCCGAGGTGAACATGGCGGCAAAGAGCTGGGGGAAGAGCATAACTGCCGCCCAGAAGGTGACGGAGTATATCATACAGGACGTGAGCAGAAGGCGGAAGGTCTTTTTGACCCGGTCCGGCTTCCGGGCGCCAAAGTTGTAGCTGCTGATGGGCTGAGCGCCCTGGGCGATGCCCTGCATGGGGAGCATGGCGAACTGGGTCACGCTGGTGAGGATCGTCATAGCGCCCACAGCCATATCTCCGCCGTATTTCAGCAGAGAGGAATTGAAGGCGACGGAGATCACGCTCTCGCTGGCCTGCATGATGAAGGTAGAAGCGCCCAGTGCCAGACAGGGGAGGAGGATCTGAGGATCCAGACCGAGGTTTTCCCGCTTGAGCTTCAGCGTGGTCCGCCTGCCCCGTAGGAAGGCGAGGACCCAAATACAGGAGACGGCCTGAGAGATGACGGTGGCGGTGGCCGCACCGCGGACGCCCATGTTCAGGCCAAAGATGAGGATCGGATCCAGCACGATGTTGCAGGCCGCGCCGATCAGCACGGTGAGCATACTGGTGTTCGCATAGCCCTGGGCAGTGATGAAAGTGTTCATGCCTAGGGTGAGCTGGACGAACAGGGTGCCGACGGCGTAGATGTCCATGTAGGCGGTGGCATATCCGATCGTGTTCTCGCTGGCACCGAAGGCCAGCAGGATGTCCCGGTCCCAGATGAGGAGGACCGCGGTGAGGACCAGTGACACCAGTACTTGGAGGGAGAAGCACCCGCCCAGGATCCGCTCCGCCGTCTCATCATCGCCCTTGCCCATGAAGATCGACGCCCGGGGCGAGCCGCCGGAGCTGACCAGAGCGGCGAAGGCAGATATCACCATGATGATCGGCATACAGACGCCTACGCCGGTGAGGGCCAGACTACCATCCTCAGGCATATGGCCGATATAGATCCGGTCCACGATGTTGTAGAGCATGTTCACGAGCTGAGCTGTGACGGTCGGGACGGCCAGTTTGAAGAGCAGACCGCCGATGGGGGCAGTCCCTAAGAATTCCTTGCTTCGGTCCATGTCGTTCCTCCTATCCGATGTCTGGGTCCGGGGCCTGGTAGACCTCGATATTGTGTTCGACTTTCTCCAACAGGGACGAAACACAGTCCAACTCCTCCTGTGTGGCGCCATGCAGGAGGATGGAGAGGAACCGTTCCTGTGCCGCCCGGCCATCCGCTACGATCGGGGCGGCGGCATCCAGTAGGGAGAGATGGATCGTCCGCCGGTCATCCGGACGCCTCTGTCCCCTCAGGAGGCCCCGCTCCTGGAGGGCGCGGACCGCCACAGAGACATAGGACTTGGCCAGATGCCGGACGGCCACGATCTGAGCGGCTGTGTCGAATCCCGGATTGTTGGCCAGGAACAGGATCACATGGACTTCGATCAGATTCAAGCTGTATTTTTCGCAGACGGATATAAGAAGGTCCTGATAGAGATCTTGGCTGGAGATCCAAAATTCTGGTCTCAGCATAACGTCATCTCCTCATTAAATCGTTCTAAAAAGAACGATATGGAGTATACACGGAATGGAGACGGCTGTCAATCGTCCTCGCTTTTTGTGGCCTGCCGCCCTTGTAGCAGGGGGGAGTTTGTGCTATGATAAAGAAACTGCCGGGTGCGTGGATCGAAATACATGACCTGTGCCTGGCATCGGTTCAGAGGAAAGCGCCGTGAGACGGACGCTTGTCATACTGCCGCGGAGGGAGCATCCCTGTCGGCTGGCAGAGAAGGAGGACGCGGAGATGGAGAGCAGAGAGCGCCGTACCTGGGCAGAGATCGACCTGGGTGCACTGGAGCATAATTATCGAACGATCCGTGCGGCACTGCCGGAGGGCTGCCGCTTTCTGGGCGTGGTGAAAGCCAACGCCTATGGGCACGGAGCGATCCCGGTGGCCCGCCGTCTGGAGAAACTGGGGGCGGACTATCTAGCCGTGGCCTGTCTGGACGAGGCGGCAGAACTCCGGGTGGCGGGCATCACGCTGCCGATCCTGATCTTAGGGCACACTCCCGCGGAGTTCGCCGGAGATCTGGTCCGGATGCGTCTGACTCAGGCGGTGTGGGACGTGGATACCGCCAGGGCCATCTCGGACGCCGCTCAGGCGGAGGGGCGCACGGCCAAGATCCACCTCCAGATCGACACCGGGATGTCCCGCCTGGGCCTGCTCTGCGACGAGGCTCACCGGGCGGAGAGCGTGGAGACCATCGCCGCTATCTGCGCGCTCCCCGGCTTGGAGCACGAGGGCATCTTCACCCACTTCTCTGATGCCGACGGCAGTGAGGAGTACAGTATGCTCCAGCTGACCCGGTTCCTGGATCTGATCCGGGATCTGGAGGAGAAGGGACTCCGGTTCTCGCTCCGGCACTGCGCCGCCAGCGCAGCCACCCTTCGATTCCCCTGCGCCCATATGGACATGGTGCGTCCCGGCCTAGAGCTGTACGGCCACTACCCCGCTCCGGAGCTGGAGGGGCTGGATGGTCCTGGTCTGGAGCCGGTGATGACCCTCAAGACCCGTGTGGCCGCCGTCCGGGATCTCCCCGCCGGGGCCTATGTGAGCTACGGCCGTACAGCTCAGCTCAAGGAGGATACGAAGCTGGCGGTCTTGGGCATCGGCTATGCGGATGGCCTGGCCAGAGCCCTGTCCAACCGTGGCACGATCCTCATCGGAGGGAAGGAGCGGCCCATCACCGGCCGGGTGTGTATGGACCTGTGCATGGTCCGGGTGGACGGAGATGTCCATCCCGGCGATGTGGCGGAGGTGTTCGGAAGGGAACTGCCCATCGAGAAGATGGCGGATGAGCTGGGGACCATCTCCTATGAGATCATGTGCAACATCGCCCGCCGGGTGCCCAGGATCTATCTGGAAGGGGCACGGACGGACTGACCAGCACATAAAATGGACCGGGGAGCGCATGGGCCGCGCTGTGCGGCGGAACGCGATCCCGGCAGATCTTTCGTGCTGTGGGTATAGATCGCGCCGCACCGTGGGAAAATCATAGCAGTCGGACACGGCCCCTGAGAGGGCGGTGTCTCCGGCTACTATCTGACCGCGGAGTGTGAGCTTTTGTGGATAACAACGTAAAGCGCGGAGACATTTTTTATGCCGACCTGAGCCCGGTGGTGGGGAGCGAGCAGGGCGGCGTCCGTCCGGTGCTGATCGTCCAGAACGACACCGGGAACAAACACAGTCCCACCGTGATCGCGGCGGCCATCACGTCCCAGACCGGGAAGGCCCGTCTGCCCACACACATCGAGTTCGCGGCGGGGACGTATGGGCTCCCGAAGGACTCGGTGGTCCTGCTGGAGCAGATCCGGACCCTGGACAAGAGGCGTCTGCGGGAGCATATGGGCAGACTGGACAACACGTTGATGCGGAAGGTGGACTCAGCCATCGCAGTGAGCTTTGGGCTCCATCCGCAGCAGATGGTCTGACCGCCTGAGGCGGCGGACCGGTACGCGGGCCGGCGGAAGGCTACATAGGATAGCGTTCCGCCGGGGCCCGCAGACCGATATCATGGCACAGGCATACATAGGAGGATCCTCATGAAGCAGAAGAAGTGGATGTCCTGCCGCCTGCTGGCGGGCGGCCTCGTGACGCTCTCGCTCACCGCCGCGGCGCTGGCGGCCAGTCAGGGGAGCCAAAGCGATCCGCTGGTGACACTGAGCTATCTGAACGACAAGGCGATCCCGGCGATCCTGTCGCAGGTGGATACGAAGATCGCCCAGCGGGAGACCGACCTGAAAAGCCAACTCCAGCAGGTGGCGGACGGCTATGCGCAGAGCGTGAAAGGGAATGGCGGGAGCACCTCTGCGGTCTATCAGGTGGTCAGCCTCAGCAAGGGCCAGACCCTGACGGCTGGGAGCTCCTGCGAGATCCTCCTGCGGACCGGTACTGGGACCTGTTCTTCCAGTACGTCCCCGGGACTGGTGGACATGACCGGCGGATCTACGCTGGCACCCGGCGGGACGCTGACCTCCAACCACCTCTATCTGGCCACTCAGCCAGATCGAGGCGTCAGGGCCGTCACTGCTGTGACACTGATGGTCCGCGGCAGTTACAGCATCCAGTGAGCAGAAAAAGAAACACGGCGCACCGCGGGGGCTTTCCCAGCGGTGCGCCGTGTTCGACTTTAAAAGATACTGAACGTGTAGGACTCAAAACATCCCGATGCCCCCCAGGATCTGTTCGATCTTCCGGGCACGGTTGGACCAGGAGGCGGCCTCGCCGTAGGCGCGGCGGCGGTCTCTGGCCCATGTCCCGGCCTCGGCCAGGGCACTTCCACAGAGCTGAGAGAACTCATGGGCGGAGTGGGCGCTGTAGATCACATCCGGGAACTGCTCTACCTGTCCGGGGAGGAGCATGGACACCACTGGCTTCCCGGCGGAGAAATACTCGAAGATCCTGGGCGGAAGGACATCGGTGTCCAGAGAGTCCCGCCGGAGAAGGCTGACCCCCACATCGAAGCGGGCCAGATAGGCCGGGAGCTCCATCAGCGGCCTCCAGCCCAGGAGACGTACGTTGGGCAAGGCGTGCAGGGCCCGAAGGGCGGGGGTTTCCTCCACCCGTCCGATCAGGACGAAGTGGACCCGGGGATAGTCCCGGGCGGCCCGGAGGAGGGGAGCGAGGTCCAGATCGTGCCAGATCGTGCCCTCATAGCCCACGATGGGGCCCTGGATGTCTTGAAGCTCCGGAGGGATGGACAGGTCCTCCCGGGAAAAGATAGACCAGTTGGCTCCGTTGGGGAGGAGGACCACGTTGTCATTGCATGGAGACAGATGGTCGACCAGCTCCGGCGAGGCGGCAAAGACCACGTCAGCCTCCAAACAGAGGTCGCTCTCCCAGTCGTCGGGGAGAGAGGACCAGTCACGGCCACAGTCGTAGATGAGTCCCCGGAAGGGAAGCGTATCCAGCAGATGGACCGCTGATGGGGTCGCGCACCAGAGGACAGGGTCCCGAAAGCCATGTCGGCCCATGATCCGCTCGATATACCGGGACAGCTTCCGCTGGCCCATGTGGAAGAGGAGGCGGTTGTTCTCCTCCGGGTCCAGGATCGGAGGAAGGGAATAGACCAGAAGGTCGGACCGCATCCGGCGTCCCTCGTCTTTCCAGTGGCGCTTCCGGCGGAGGGGAGGTTCCAGATAGAGGATCCGGACATCCTTCATCCTGGTCATGAGCTGCTGGGTCCGGGCGGGGACCCGGCTCCAGGGGCGGTCGGCCAGACAGACGAGCTGCTTCAATCCGCTGCCACCTCCGGGAGCCCCAGCAGACGGGCGGCCGTGGCAGAATTGTGGTGTTCCACCTGACGGAGCCGTTCCACACCCTCTGTGAGGAAGGCGTGGTCATCGATCCGGGCGTAGGCAGCGTCGATGTCGGCAGTGAGCTGATCCAGCGTCAGAGAGGAGAGGTCGATGAACAGATCCTGACCGATATAGGAGAGGAAAGAACTGATCTTCTGGTCATAGACCACGCCGACCAGAGGAACACCCTGACTGGCAGCGAACACCAGCGCGTGGAGGCGCATGGAGACCACGACCTTCATCCGGGCGAAAAGGCCGATGGTATTGGCGGAGGATCCGGTGTCCTCGATGATATGATAGGGCGCGGTCATCCGGGAGGTGGCCTGGCGGATGGCGTTCAGATCCAGCCGGCTCTCGATGGGGAGGAACACCGGGGTCAGACCATACTGCTTCCAGGCATAGTCGGCGGCGGCAGCAAAGATCTCCGCTTTTTCCCTGAAGCCGGGCCAGGGGCGCAGAGTAAAGCCGATGTAGCGGCCATTGGGCTCCAGACCTTCCCGCTCCAGAATGCCGTCCACCACTTGGGCGGGGGCCGCCGGAAGGATCACCGTGGGATCGGCAGAGAGGATGATCTCCGGCTGGTCCACGCCCATGGAGGCCAGCTCTTCCCGAGAGTGGGTATCCCGGAGCGTGATGGCGTCCACCCGCTTCTGGAGGACCTTGGCGGCCCGCCGCCGATTGGACTCCGAGCGGATGGGCCCGATGCCGCAGCCGTACATGAGGACCTTGTTGCCCAAGAGCTTGCCGGCTGAGATGGTGGAGAGATAGAACCACAGGGAGCGGTGGCTCGTCACGTCCTGCATGAGAGAGCCGCCGCCGTTGATATAGAGGCGTGTCTTGGTCATCCGCCACAGATAGCGGAAGAAGTTGAAGGTATAGATGGAGTTCACCCGGTAGGTGAGGCGTGTGCTCTCCGGATCCCGGGACAGGACCCAGACCGGGAGGTCCGGGTCCAGGGCCCGCAGTTCGGTGACGATGGCCTCCAGGATAGCGTCGTCTCCGGCATTGCCACGGCCATAGGCTCCGCAGACTAAAACGCCGTCTCTCCGATGGTGGGTCTTTTTCCGCTCTTGCCGCCGGAGGATCGTCTCATAGATCTGAAGCTGGCGGTGGAGGGTGGATCCCAGAGAGAAATCCCGGTCCGCCCGCTCATAGAGCCGGTCCCCCAGATGACGGCGGAGGGTGGCGTCCTTGGCCAGAGCGGTGAGCTGGCGTGCCAGCCCGTCTGCGTCCCGGGCCTCGAACAGGAGACCGGTCACGCCGTCTTCGATGAGATAGGGCACGCCGCCCACCCGGCTGGCCACAGTGGGGAGCTTGGCCCTGGCGCCCTCGGTCAGGGCATAGGGGAAGGTCTCAGAGAGAGAGGTGAGGGTGTTGATATCCAGAGCGTTGTAGAAGCTGTCGATATCGGAGATCCAGCCGGCGAAGCAGACCACCCGTTCTATGTCCAACTCCTTGACGAGCGTCTTCAGGGCATCCCGCTCCTCGCCGTCGCCGGCGATGAGGAGGCGGAGCTTGGGACGTTCCGCGTGAGCTTTGGCAAAGCCGCGGATCAGGGTGCCCACATCCTTCACTGGGTCCAGCCGGGCGGCGATGCCGACGACCACACAGTCATCATCCGCCTCCAGGCCGACCGAGCGGAGGTAGGCCGACCGGTCCAGAGCGGGATGGCGGGGGGAGAAATCCAGACCGTTGTAGATGGTGAAGAGCCTGTCCGGGTCGAAGCCCCGGGAGATGAGCAGATCCGTCATGGCGTCCGAGACACCGATCCGATAGTCCAGGAAGCGCAGAGCCACCGTGTTGGTGGTCCCATAGATGAGCCGGGCCGCAGGGCGGCCCAGATAATCCAGCCGATAGTCCGAGTGGACGGTGGATACGACCGGCAGGCCGGTGGACCGGCGCAGGAGGGCACCCATCATATTGCCGCGGGCACCGTGGCAGTGGATGATCTGATAGCCGCCGTCTTTGATGAACTTCTTCAGTTTTCGATAGGTGGCGAAGACGTTCCGGCCGGAGAAGATGACCGTGTGGATGCCCAGTTCCCGGGCTTCCTGCGCAAAGGGGCCGTCCATGAAACAGACCATCGTGACATCGATGGTCTGGGACAGGTTCTGAAGGAGAGAATGCACATGGGTCTTGGCGCCGCCGCTGTCGCCGCCGCTGATCAGGTGGATGACTTTCATTGGTGAGACCCTCCAGATGAAAAAAGACTTGTTCCAGAGATCGAAGTATGCTACAATGTCTCCAGTCGTGGGATGGACGGTCATAGCGGTCCTATTGTACACCACGTCTGATACTTATGTCAATTTACGACCCGGAGGCTGCAAAAGATGCTGGATGAAAAGGGCAGACTGTTTGGAAAGATCAATATCGTAGACCTGCTGGTCTTGGTCTTAGTAGTGGCGATCGCCGCGGTGGCGGCGATCCGGCTCATGGGCAAGGGTGGGACGCTCCCCGGAGAATCCGGCGGGAAAGCGAAGCTCACCTACACGGTCCAGGTGAACAGCGTCTATCCCGAGATCTATGATTCGATCAAAGAGTATATCGACCAGGTGGATGAGAACGGGCAGAAGGGCGACGAACTCATGGCTTCCGGCAACCTGCTCCGGGGCTATGTGACCGACGTGACCTCCCAGCCCCATGACAATGCCGCCATCATCACCTCCAGTACCGGTGCGTTGACCATCCCTCTGGCAGATGACCTGCTGGACCTGACCTTCACTGTGGAGGTCACGGTGCCCGACCGAGTCACCAACGAGGTGGGCACGCAGGAGGTCCGCATCGGCAAGACCCATACACTCAAGACCGCGCACTTCGAATTCGCCAACGGCGTCATCACGGACTGCCAGTGGGAAGGCGCGGAGTGATCGTATCCGACTGGACTGACAGGGCAGGGAGTTTTCCCCGCCCTGTCGTTTTTCTATCTGCGGCCGTTCGACAGCGGCTTGGGAGGGTGGCTTTGTATGATGATCGATCGTCTCATGCGTCTGGACGGCGCAGTCCTGCTCTGGATCCAGGAACAGGCCCGGGGACCGGTGCTGACGGCATTCTTCTCTTTCTATACACGACTGGGCAACGCGGGGCTCCTGTGGATCGTGCTGTCCCTGCTCCTGCTCTGCTCGCCTAAGACCCGGAAGGCAGGCGGATGCGCGCTCCTGGCCATGCTGTTCGGGCTCCTGTGTACCAACGTGGTCCTCAAGCATCTGGTCCAGCGGATTCGGCCCTGGCATCTGGTGGAGGGTCTGGTCCATCTGGTAGAAGAGAAAGACCCGAATTCCTTCCCCTCCGGGCATACGACCGCCGCCTTCGCCGCCGGGACAGTTTGGCTGAGGACCCTGCCTTGGCGGGGCGGACGGATCGCGGCCATAGCCATGGCGGTGCTGATGGCCTTCTCCCGGCTCTATGTGGGGGTCCACTATCCGACGGATGTGCTCATCGGCGTCCTGATCGGGACGGGGTGCGCTCTGGCGGCCCTCCGCCTGTGGGACTGGGCCGAGCGGGAGCATGGAGGGCGGCTTAGACGGAAAAAGCGGCCTTGAACGGCCGGAAATCATCGCTTTTCCATCTTGCGTCCCGGACGAAGGTGGTCTATACTGGAAGCAATGGTTCAAAAAACGATAGTAAAGGATCGGTGAATCGAATGGAACAGGCAAAGGTACATGAGCTGGCAGTCACTGCCGCGAAGGCACGCCTGCTGGGCATGGAGATGGTCCATACGGCGGCCTCTGGCCACATCGGCGGCGCGCTGTCCGTGATGGACATCCTGACGGTGTTGTATTTTCACGAGATGCGTGTGCGGCCTCAGGATCCCAAGTGCCCCGGTCGGGACCGCTTCGTGCTGTCCAAGGGCCACTGTACGCCCGCGCTCTATCCCATGCTGGCGCTGAAGGGCTATTTCCCCGTGGAGGAGCTGAAGCTCTTCCGCTCCATCGACGGCCATATGTCGGGCCATCCTGATATGGTGAACGTCCCTGGCGTGGATATGTCCACCGGCTCTCTGGGCCAGGGCCTCTCCGCCGCGGTCGGCATGGCGCTGGCCGGCAAGGTGGATCAGAAGGACTACCGGGTCTACTCCGTCCTGGGTGACGGTGAGCTGGCTGAGGGCCAGATCTGGGAGGCCGCCATGGCCGCGGCCAAGTACCACCTCTCCAACTTGTGCGCCATCGTGGACGTGAACGGGCTCCAGATCGACGGCAAGACCGAGGACGTCATGCCCACCGAGCCTCTGGACAAGAAGTTCGAGGCGTTCAACTGGAACGTGCTCCAGGTGGACGGCCATGACTACGCCGCCATCGCCGAGGCGCTGGATCAGGCCAAGACTTGCTCCGACAAGCCCACCGTGATTCTGGCCCACACCATCAAGGGCAAGGGCGTCTCCTTCATGGAGAACGACGCGGGCTGGCACGGCAAGGCGCCCAATGATGAGCAGTATGCGCAGGCCAAGGCCGAACTGGAGGCCAAGCTGAACGAACTGGAGGGGAACTGACCATGTCTGATAAGATCGCGACTCGCGGGGCCTTTGGCAAGGCCATCGTTGCGCTGGCGGAGCAGTATCCGGAGCTGGTGGTGCTGGACGCCGACCTGTCCGGAGCCACTATGACCAAGGATTTCGCCAAGACCTATCCGGAGCGCTTTTTCGATATGGGCATCGCTGAGGCCGATATGGTGGGCGTGGCCGCCGGTCTGGCCACCTGTGGCAAGAAGCCCTTCGCCGCCACTTTCGCTATGTTCGCCGCCGGCCGTGCTTTCGAGCAGGTCCGCAACTCCGTGGCCTATCCTCATCTGAACGTGAAGATCGTGGGTTCTCACGGCGGTTTGAGCGTGGGCGAGGACGGCGCTACTCACCAGTGCTGTGAGGACTTCGCCACGATGCGCTCGATCCCTGGTATGCTGGTCTGTTGCCCCTGTGACGGCTATGAGATGACTCAGGCCGTGAAGGCACTGCTGGACTATGAGGGTCCCGCCTATCTGCGCCTGGGCCGTCTGGCTGTGGAGACCGTCACGGACAGCATCCCCGGCTATTCCTTCGAGCTCGGGAAGGGCGTCACCCTGCGGGACGGCAAGGACGTGACCATCGTGGCCACCGGCATGATGGTCCAGATGGCCCTGAAGGCCGCGGATATCCTGGTCGCCGACGGCATCGATGCCCGCGTCCTCGATATGCACACCATCAAGCCTCTGGATGAGGAACTCCTGCTCAAGGCCGCACATGAGACCGGCGCTGTCGTCACCACGGAGGAGCACAACATCCTCGGCGGTCTGGGCGAGGCGGTCGCCGGTTACCTGTCCGGCGTCTGCCCGGTCCCTGTGGTCCGTCATGGCGTGAACGACGTGTTCGGCCGCTCCGGAAAGGCGCCTCTGGTGCTGGAGCACTATGGCCTGACTCCAGAGGGCATCGCCACCCAGGCCCGCGCTGCCGTCGCGCTGAAGAAGTGATCCGATGATCCGCCTCATCGCCACTGATATGGATGGCACGCTCTTGGCCCAAGACCATGTGACGGTCCCGCCCCGGAATTTGGCGGCTCTCCAGGTTGCCTCCGGGAAGGGAGTCGCTGTGGCTGTGGCCAGCGGCCGCCCCTGGTGTTATGTCCGCGACCTGGTGGAGCAGATGGGCTGTGTGGACTATGCGGTCCTGTGCAACGGAGCCTCGGTGCTGGACATCAGGGGGCGGGAATGGCTCGCCGCCGGAGGCTTGGAAGAGCCCCTCTGGAGGAAGGTCATCGGGCTCCTGCGGGCCCGGAAGATCTTGTTCTTGGCATACTGCGGGGGAGAGGCCTATTTGGAGCGCCCTATGGATGAGGTGGTCCAGACCCATCCCTTCTTGACGCCGGAATTCCAGCGGCTGGTGGAGGAGACCACTCAAGTAGTGGACGACTTGGATGCCGCCTTAGCAGGCCATCGGGTAGAGAAGATCGACTGCTTCCTCATCCCGCCGGATACACTGGAGGAACTCCGCCGTACCTTCGGGGAGATGGGAGGCCTCTATCTCGCCTCCGGGCTCCGGGATAATTTGGAGATCAGCTCCGCCAGCTCCGATAAGGGCCGCGCACTGGCCGCCCTTTGCGCTCAGCGAAGGATCTCCCGGGAAGAGGTCATGGCCTTCGGAGACGGTGGGAACGATGTAGAGATGCTCCGTTGGGCCAAGTGGTCCTTTGCTATGGAGAATGGCATGGAGGAGGCAAAGACTGCGGCGCAGTACATCGCGCCGCCCGCCTGTGAGGCCGGACTCGGCCAGATGATCGAACGATATGCGCTCCAAGATCTGGAGTGATGATGATGCCCCCCAGACGCAGATCTGCGTCTGGGGGGCCGTTCTCATATGCACATGGAGAAAGGATCAGCCGCCGTAGACCTCTTTGGCCATGCGGAAGGCGGCCCAGGCTTTGGGCCAGCCCGCATAGAAAGCCAGCTGTGTCAGGGCCTCCGACATCTCCTCCTTCGTGACACCGTGCTCTTTGGCCTTCGAGATGTGGTACTGGAGAGAGTTGTCCAGCACACCGCTGGCCATCAGAGCCGTCACCGTGATCAGACTTCGGTCTCGGGGAGAGAGCTTGTCCTCCCGGGACCAGATCTGGCCGCAGAGCACATCGTCGTTGAGCTCTGCGAATTTCGGGGCGAACTCGCCCAGAGCGTCATGGCCCACAGTCACTTTTTCCATCGTCACGATACCTCCCGCAAAATGATCAAAGCTTATCGTAGTCTGCGTCAGAGACAGGCTCGCACCACTCGTTTCGGCACTCCTCGCCGGGGACCTCCAGGGCGATATGGCTGAACCAGGAGTCCTTCTTGGCTCCGTGCCAGTGCTTCACCTCCGGCAGGATCACGATCACCGTGCCGGGGACCAGGCTGACGGCCTCCCTGCCCTCCTCCTGATACCAGCCTTCACCGGCGGTGCAGATCAGGATCTGACCGCCTCCCTTGACGGCATGGTGGATATGCCAGTTGTTCCGACAGCCGGGCTCGAAGGTGACGTTGGCCAGGAACACACCGTCCTGAGGTTTGGTGAGGGGGTTCAGGAAGGAATCTCCGATGAAATACGGAGCGAAAGCCGTGTTGGGCGCGCCGGTGCCGAACACGTTCTGCTGATCGAATGCTGCTTTGTCCATCGTTTTCATGATGACGGCTCCTTTCACTGTCCGAGCCAGGTCCGCAGGACCGGCTCCGCTTCCAAAATAGTTCTCATCTGCACGGGAGAAATAGGCGATCAACACGTTCGACATGGATATCATTCCTCCTTGTCGCCTCTGCGGCGGCCTTATCGCATCCATATGATACTCTCGGAACGGTTGACGGGGGAAGGGCCGATATGGTAACATCGTATCTACCAAAAGGCAATACGAATGAAGGGGGAAGGACCGATGTTCGATACACGCCTGACGGCGTTCACCTGTGTAGCCGACTGCGGAAGCTTCAACAAGGCGGCAGAGAAGCTCTTCCTGTCGCCCTCGGCGGTGATGAAGCAGATCAATGCGCTGGAGAAGCATCTGGGGTTGAAACTGCTGGAGCGGAGCAATCAGGGGATCCGGCTGACGCCAGCCGGACAGACGATCTACCGTCACGCGAAATTTCTCTTCGAATACTCGGACAGGGCCATCGCGGAGGCGCGCCGGGAAGCCCAGACGGCGGAGACCACTTTCCGTATCGGGAGCTCGCTCTTGAATCCATGCAAGTCCTTCATGGACCTCTGGTATCAGGTGGACCGGGAGCTTCCGGGCTATAAACTCCACATCGTGCCCTTCGAGGACGACCACCGGGACATCCTGGAGGAGATCGGTGCGCTGGGGGAGAAGTACGACTTCATGATCGGCGTCTGTGACTCCACGCTCTGGATGGAGCGGTGCCGCTTCGTTCAACTGGGGACCTATCAGCACTGTGTGGCGGTGCCCCGGGAACACCGGCTGGCCCACTGGGAGAAGATCCGGCTCCAGGACCTGCGGGGCGAGACGCTGATGATGGTCAAGCGGGGGGATTCCGAGACGGTGGATGGGATCCGGGCGGAGGTCCTGGCCTGTCCCGGGATCCAGATCGAAGATACCGCCCAGTTCTACGACATGGAGGTGTTCAACCGCTGCGCCCAGACCGGGAACGTGATGGTGACGATCGAATGCTGGAAAGACGTCCATCCCGGTCTGGTGACGATCCCGATGGAGTGGGACCATCCGATCCCCTACGGCATCCTGTATCCGAAGGAGCCGTCGGAGGAGATCCGGGCCTTTCTGGCCGCCGCGGAGCGATATCTGGGCAGGCCTTAAGGATCTTATAAGAAATATCACCGGCGGTCCGTAAGGATGTTCCGGTATCCTATGCCATGGAAGGAGGACGACGGGATGAACGAATGCGTACTGGTGGTGGATGATGACCGTGAGATCGTCAATGCCATCTCGATCCTGCTGGAGAAGGAGGGCTATCGGACCCTTCGAGCCTTCAACGGGCTGGACGCGCTGGAGCTGGCGGCGGAACAGTCGGTCCAGCTGATCCTGCTGGACGTGATGATGCCCAAGCTGGACGGCCTGTCCGCACTGATGAAGATCCGGGAGCGCCGGAACCTGCCGGTGATCGTGCTGTCTGCCAAGAGCGAGGCCAGTGACAAGATCCTGGGCCTGTCCATGGGCGCGGACGACTACATCGCCAAGCCCTACGACCCACAGGAGCTCCTGGCCCGGGTGAAGAGCCAGCTCCGACGCTACACCCAACTGGGCGGTGCGGGGGCGGCGGGCCAGACCGGTACCATCGTGAACGGGCGTCTGACCTACCGGCCCGAGGAGATGCAGCTTTTGGCGGACGGAGAGCCGGTGCGGCTCACGGCCACGGAGCTGAAGATCGTGGATCTCTTCATGCGGAACCTGGGCCGGGTGTTCCCGGCAGAGGAGATCTACCGCCGGGTGTGGAACGAGGATACGGTCTATGCGCCGGAAAATACGGTCATGGTCCATATCCGCCACATCCGGGAGAAGATCGAGCTGGAGCCGAAGGAGCCGGAATATGTGAAGGTGGTGTGGGGCATTGGATACAAGATGGAGAAAAAATAGGGGACCGATCCTGGCGGCCGCCGCTCTGATGGCAGGGAGCGTCCTGTTGTGCGGAGGAGCCAAGGATATCGCGTGGGCGATAAAGTGCGATGAGTTCACGCTGAAAGCGGGAGACTATCAGGATGACTATCGTTTCCGCGATACGGTCTCAGACGTGCTCCAGCAGCTGCTCTGGGCCGGGGCGGGTGGAGATGTCCCGGCCTCCGGCGACTATCAGCTTCGGGGCTTCGTCTACTGCGTCACCAAGGATGGCGGCGTGGTGACTCAGAACGATGAACAGATCCAGAGCGACATCGAGAAGGGCGCAGGAGACGGGTATCAGTTCCGGCTCCACTATGCGGACGGCAAGGTCCGGCTCTGGAAGCACGAGGCGGAGGTCGATCTCTATCGGACGGCCTATTATTGGGGCACCGATGGTGACGAGTGGTATCTGCCTGGCTACCGGGATGTGGACACCTGGACCTTTTTGAGGGATTCGATCTATACCAGCGGATACGAAGAAACGACAGTGACAGAGGATGGCGACTGGGTATACACCTCGAATACGAGCAGTGAGACGCCGATGCCGGAAGAGGATGGCGCGATCCGTCGGAGCGACGTGGATGGCGTGGAGGTCTTTCTGGCCGTGCCGGCCGGAACGATCCGCAGAGACAGTACCCTGGGCCAGATCGAGTACCAGATCCATGATCAGGTCAGAAAGAACTATCAGTCCATCGCGGCGGTATCGGTCGGAGCGGTCCTCCTGCTCCTGCTGGCCTGGAAGGGACGGAGTGCGCTCCTAGAGGCTATCCGAGGTCTGCGCAGATGGATCCGTGGTCTGTGGCTGGAGTGGAAGCTAACGGCGCTCTTAGCCTCTGGAGCGTGGCTGGCGGTCTGCGGCTGGCGGTACTTAGGAAGTACCGTCATCACGGTGGCCGCGGCCGCTATCTTTGCTCTGTGTGTGCTGGACCTGCGTGAGGACAAGGAAGACCTCTGGGCCAACAGCTTCGTGCGCTGGCTGGAACGGCAGGAGCTCCCACTCCAGAAGAAGCTGTTGAAGCGTGGGGCGCTGGATCTGGCCGGAGGGCTGATCTTGGCCGCCGGTGCGGCGGTATGCGACCTCTTCCTGCTGTTCTGGATCGGCTATCGCGGCATCATCATCCTGACCTTGGTGCCGATCTCGATCGGCATCCTCGGTATCTTCCTGCTGGTACGGCTCTTCGCCGCCTGGCGGGAGCAAAAAGCTCTGGCCGCCAATCTGGGGAAGCTCCAGAGCGGAGTGGAGGCTATGGCGGCCGGCCATTATGACGCGGACTGGACCGCTCTGGCCGACAGCGACCTGCGGGGTATGGCTGCCGGACTGAGCCGGGTCCAGGACGGGATCCAGACGGCCGTGGAGGAACGGACCCGAAGCGAGCGGATGAAGATCGAACTGGTGGCCAATGTCTCCCACGACCTCAAGACACCATTGACCTCTATCCTCAGCTATGCGGACCTGCTGGCCCGGGAAGAGGATCTGCCCGACCATGTGCGGGACTATGTGACCATCCTGAACGCCAAGGCTCAGCGGCTCAAGACGATGGTGCAGGAGGTGTTCGAGGTCAGCAAGGCCGCCTCCGGCGATCTGGAGCTCCACTGGGAGGAACTGGATCTTGGCAAGCTCCTGCGGCAGACGCTGGCCGACCAGCAGGAGGCCATCGATGCCAGCGGGCTCCGTTTCAAGACGACCATCCCGGTGGATCCGGTGCCGGTGCGGGGCGATGGAGACCGGCTCTACCGGGTGTTCCAGAATCTGATCCAGAACGTCCTGCGCTACGCACTGGAGGATTCCCGGGTCTATCTCACACTAGAGGTAGAGGGGGACACGGCCAGGGTGCTGGTCCAAAACATCTCCAAAGAGGAACTCCCGCGGGACAAGGACTTCACTGCCCGGTTCGTCCGGGGAGACGAGAGCCGGACGGACGGGGGGAGCGGCCTTGGCCTGGCGATCGCCAAGAGCTTCACGGAGGCTTGCGGCGGACAGCTCCAGGTCCGAACGGATGCGGACCTCTTCACGGCGGAGGTGCGGCTCTCGGTAAGCCCCAGTGATGCTAAGACGTGATCCAAACGGAGGCGGGACCGGATATACTGTCCGGTCCCGCCTTTTTCTTTACAGACGCCCCGATGATCGGTATAATAAGGAACATCGAATAAGGTCCAGGGGCGCGGCGTCTGCCGCAAAAAAGGGAAGCCGGGGAGGTTCCGGCGCAGTCTTACCTCTGCTGTGAACGTGGACGAAGGCGTCAGTATCCATTGGCCTGTGCCGAGAAGGGATGCCGGAGGAGGAAGCGTGAGCCAGAACACCTGCCCCTTGGATGGATCGAACGTCGCTCTGAGGTGGAGAGCGCCGTCGTTCTCCTATACGGAAAACACGGCCTGCCCAGATGAGGGGCGGGCCGTTCCTATCTATGTCCAAAAGGAGGGAGAAGGATTGGCGAAGTTGGAGCACTATATCCCTGTGGGGCGGGGCCGCCTGCGCTGTGGGTATACGACCGGCACCTGTGCCGCTGCCGCCGCCCGGGGTGCCGCTGAGGCGCTCCTCACTGGACAGCGGCCTGCGGCGGTCCAGATCGACACGCCGGCCGGGATCCCGGTGACGGCAGAGCTTGTGGACTGGTCCTCCGGCCCCGGGTGGGCCATGTGTGCGGTACAGAAGGACGGCGGGGACGACCCGGACGTAACGGATGGCACGAGGATATATGTGAAGGTATCTCACATTACAGGTACTGATATCATCATAGACGGCGGGGAAGGCGTGGGCCGTGTGACCCGCCCCGGACTGGACCAGCCGCCTGGTGCGGCGGCGATCAACTCGACGCCCCGCCGGATGATCCTGGAACAGTTGGGAGTAGCCCGAAAGAGCGCCAGAATGGATGGGGGATTGAAGGCGGTCGTCTCCGTGCCGGAGGGCGCACGGCTGGCGAAAGGGACGTTCAATCCCCGACTCGGGATCCAAGGCGGCATCTCAATCCTGGGGACCAGCGGCATCGTCCGGCCCATGAGCGAGACGGCGCTGATCGATTCCATCCTCCTGTCACTGGATATGGCCAAGGCCGCCGGAACGACGGACCTGTTGGTGACGCCGGGGAACTACGGTGAGGACTATGCCTGGGATCAGCTGTGGCTGGACGTGAGCGGCTCCATCGCATGCAGCAACTATCTGGGAGCAGCCATCGATCATGCGGTGGGGCTGGGCTTCCAGAGTTTCCTGCTGGTGGGCCATTTGGGCAAACTGGTGAAGGTGGCGGCGGGGGCCATGAACACCCATTCCAAGATGACAGATGGCAGGCGAGAGACCTTGACAGCCCATGCGGCGCTATGTGGAGCGGACCTTCCGCTCCTGCGGGGCGTGTTCGAGGCCGCCACGACGGACGGCGCGCTGGAGCTGCTGGGACCCGCTGGGCTGCTGGAGCCGACGATGACCTCTCTGACGACGGCCCTCTATGAAAATCTCCGGCACCGGGCTGGGGAGACCTTGGATATCCAGGCGGTGGTGTTCTCAGAGCGGTTCGGCCTGTTAGGCCAGACTCCGGGCGCCGCCGCTCTGCTGGAGCGTCATCGGCGCAGAACAGGAACGGAAGGAGAAGGGACATGATCCATTTCATCGGTGCGGGGCCGGGAGCCCCCGACCTGATCACACTGCGGGGCGCGAAGCTCCTGGGGGAGACAGACGTCATCATCTACGCCGGGAGTTTGGTGAACCCAGCTCTGCTGGACCGCCGAAAAGACGGATGTCAGGTCTATGACAGCGCCTCGATGACGCTGGAAGAGGTCCTGGGCGTCATGGAGACAGCGGAGGCAGAGGGAAAGGATACCGTCCGGCTCCACACCGGTGACCCATCTCTCTATGGCGCGATCCGGGAGCAGATGGACGCGCTGGATGCAAAGGGCATCCCCTATGATGTGACGCCCGGTGTCTCCTCCTTCTCCGGAGCGGCGGCGGCCCTCCGGGCGGAGTATACCCTCCCGGACGTGTCCCAGAGCGTGATCATCACCCGTATGGCGGGGCGCACACCGGTGCCAGAGGGAGAGGGATTGCGCAAGCTGGCCTCCCATGGCTGTACGATGGTACTGTTCCTCTCTACCGGTCTGCTGGATCAGGTGGAGCGGGAGCTGATGACCGGCGGCTATGCCCCGGAGACTCCGGCGGCCATCGTCTATAAGGCCACCTGGCCAGAGGAAAAGGTGTTCCGCTGTACGGTGTCTACGCTGGCAGAGACCGCCCGGCGAGAACATATCACCAAGACGGCCCTCATCACGGTAGGCGGCTTCCTTGGAACGGACTATGACCGCTCCAAGCTCTATGACCCCGCTTTCACACACGGATGCCGCAAGGGGAGCGAGCCATGAGGCTGGCCCTGACCGCCTTCACGAAACAGGGGTGCGCTCTGGCAGACCGACTGGCAGAGGCCCTGACTAGAGAGGGAGACCTCGTCGTTCGTGCGGCTCCAAACCGTATAGCAAAGATGCTTTACAGCGATTGGCACGACTATGAAAGCTTGGCCAGCTGGACCGGGGAACGATTTCGAGACTGCGATGGGCTCCTTTTCGTGGGGGCCTGCGGGATCGCGGTACGGGCCATCGCCCCCTATGTACGGGACAAGTTCCAGGACCCGGCTGTGGTCAGTGTAGATGAGGCCGGACACTGGGCCGTACCGCTCCTATCCGGCCATGTGGGCGGCGCTAACGCACTGGCGGAACGGGTGGCCCGGCATACAGGCGGCATCGCCGCGGTCTCCACTGCCACGGATGTAGAGGGACGCTTCGCGGTCGACCGCTGGTCTAACTGTAAAGGATTATGGTTTGACGGAAGAACTGAGGCAAAACAGGTCTCCGCAACGCTCTTGTCTGGTGCGAGAGTAGGACTGACAAGTATATGCCCTATACATGGAAATTTGCCGGATGGAGTGCGGTACGGACCGGCAGAGGTGGGCATCGCAGTAACATTGGACCCAGAGGCGGCGCCGTTCCCGACGACGCTTCGGCTGATCCCGCCCGTGCTCAGGATCGGCATCGGGTGCCGCAGAGGGACTCCGGCGGAGACGATCCGGCGGCGGGTGGAGCAGGTCCTGACGGAACACCATCTCTCCCGGCATGGGGTCGCCCAAGTCGGGACGATCGATCTAAAAAAGGATGAGCCGGGACTTTTGGCGTTTTGCCGGATGTGGGACCTCCCGCTGACAGTCTGGTCTGCGGAAGAGCTGGCCGCGGTAGAGGGGCGGTTCACTCCATCGGCCTTCGTGAAAGGCGTGACCGGCGTAGATAATGTATGCGAACGGGCCGCTGTCCGGACGGGCGGCGACCTGATCGTCCCCAAACAGGCCGGGGAGGGAGTCACCGTGGCGGTGGCCCGCCGTCCCTGGACGATCTCATTCGAGGAGGAGACACCATGGGCGTGACAGTGATCGGACTGGGACCGGGCGGCGGTCTGGATATGACGGGCCGGGCCCGTGCCGCATTGGAGGACTGTGACCTGATCGTGGGATATACGGCATATCTGTCCCTGCTGGATGGGATGTTTCCCGGGAAAGAGCGCCGTTCGACCGGGATGCGGAAAGAGGTGGACCGGTGCCGTATGGCGGTAGAGGAAGCGCTCCGGGGACGGGAAGTGGCGCTGGTCTGTTCCGGAGACTCTGGGGTCTATGGGATGGCGTCGCTGGTCTACGAGGTCTCTCTGGACTATCCGCCGGTGGAGATCCATGTGGTGCCGGGGATCACCGCCGCCTGCGGCGGCGCGGCGGTGCTGGGCGCGCCTCTGACTCACGATTTCGCCGTGATCTCCCTTTCGGACCTGATGACTCCATGGGAGACCATCGAGCTCCGGCTCACTATGGCGGCCCGGGCCGGGTTCGTACTGGCCCTCTATAATCCAGCCAGCCGGAGCCGCCCAGACTATCTCCGGCGGGCCTGTGAGATCCTTCTGCGGGAGCGGGCCTCGGAGACGGTGTGCGGATATGTCCGCAACATCGGCCGGGATGGGGAAGAGGCCCATACCTGTACGCTGGCGGAGCTGGGCGATGCCGCGGTGGATATGTTCACTACCGTGTTCGTGGGCAGTCCTCAGACGGTGCTGATCGGCGGGAAGATGGTCACGCCCCGGGGCTATCTCCAGCGGGGGCAGTGACATGGAGGATATCCTGCTGTTCGGCGGCACCACAGAGGGGAGGGAGCTGGCGGAATGGCTCTCGGACCGGGGCTGTCCAGTGACCGTATGTGTGGCCACCGACTACGGAGCATCGCTCCTGCCGGCGGGATGTCCGGGCCTGACGGTCCACACAGGCCGGCTGGATGAGGCGGCCATGGAGGCGATGATGGCCTCCCGTCCGTTCCGGTGCATCATCGATGCCACCCACCCGTATGCCGCGCAGGTGACGACCAATATCCGCGTCTGCTGTGAGCGGCTGGGTCTGACCTGCCATCGTCTGATCCGGGAGGAGCCGCCGGAGGGAGACTGGCTCCATGCGGACAGCGTGGCCCGGGCTGCGGAATTGCTCCGGGGCCTGTCCGGGAACGTGCTCCTGACCACCGGGAGCAAGGAGCTGATGCCCTTTGCGGCAGATGACTTGCGGGAACGGTGCTTCCCTAGGGTCCTGCCCAGCCGTGCTTCTCTGGAGGCCTGCCTGTCCTTAAGGTTCCCGCCGGCCCATATCATCGCCATGCAGGGGCCCTTCAGCCAAGAGCTGGACTGTGCCCTGATCCGGCAGTTCCAGATCAGGACTGTGGTGACGAAGGCTAGCGGCGGTGCCGGCGGTTTTTGGGAGAAGCTGGCCGCCGCCCGGGAGACGGGCTGTCAGGTCATCGTCATCGACCGGCCCCTCCGGGAGACCGGTGATACGCTGGAAGAGATCGAGTCGAAGTGGGAGCGTGGGATGCTATGAAAGTCTATCTGATCGGCGTGGGCATGGGGGGACTGGATACCCTGACAATGGAGGCCATGCGGGCCATCGAAGAGAGCCAGATCCTCGTGGGCGCGCCTCGTCTGCTGGAGCCCTGGTCCGATACGAAACGGACCGCCGCACTGATCCGTCCGGCCGAGATCGCCGCCGCCATCGGTCGGGAGGCAGAGGGACCGGTGGCCGTGCTCCTCTCCGGCGACACCGGGTTCTACAGCGGGGCCAAGGGTCTGCGGCCTCTTCTGGGGGAGCATGAGGTGCGGACCATCCCAGGGATCTCCTCGCTGTCCTATTTCTGCGCGAAGATCGGCACGGCATGGCAGGACGTGTTCCTGGTCAGCGCCCATGGCCGGGCACACAACGCGGTAGGGGAGATCCAATCCCATCGGCGGACCTTCCTCCTCACCGGCGGGCAGACCAGCGCGGCGGACATCTGTGTCCAGCTTTGTGAACGGGGGATGAAGGACGTGGAGCTCTGGGTGGGCGAGCGTCTGTCCTACCCAGAGGAGCGGATCGTCCACGGCACGGCAGAGGCGCTGGCCGGGGAGGCTTTTTCTGACTTGGCGGTCTTGCTGGCGGAGAATCCGGCTCCGGTGGAGCGGCCTATGACGGTGCCCGGATATCCGGATGGGGAGTTCCAGCGGGGACAGGTCCCCATGACGAAAGAGGAGATCCGTTCTCTGGTCCTCTCCAAGCTCCGGCCTGCCCGGGACAGTGTGATCTGGGACGTAGGCGCCGGGACCGGATCGGTCTCGGTGGAATGTGCCCTCTCAGCTCCGGCCGGCGTGGTCTATGCGGTAGAGCGGGATCCGGAGGCGCTGGAGCTGATCGGCGCCAATGCCGCGGCTCTGGGGGCTGCCAATGTGGTCCCGGTCCATGGGACAGCACCGGAGGCTTTGGAGGGCTTGGCCGCCCCGGACCGGGTGTTCATAGGAGGGAGCGGCGGTGCGCTGGAGCCGATCCTCCAGTTGGCGCGGAGCCGTACCCCATCCGTCCGGATCGCAGTGACGGCCGTGACGCTGGAGACTCTCCAGGAAGCGGTGACCGCCTTTGGCCGGCTGGGCTTCCGGGACGTAGACATCGTACAGGCTTCTATCACCCGCACCCGTTCGGCAGGGAGATACCATATGATGGACGCTCAGAACCCGGTCTGGATCATCAGCGGGACCGGCATGGAGACGGCCCCATGAGCCGGAGCGTGCCCCGCCTGCTGTTCACCGCCCCCGCCAGCGGCAGCGGCAAGACGACTGTGGCCTGTGCGGTCCTCCAGGCACTGGTCCGCCGGGGGATGCGGCCGGTGGCCTTCAAATCCGGGCCGGACTATATCGACCCTATGTTCCACACGGCCGCTATCGGGGTCCCATCCCGGAACCTGGATCTTTTTCTCATGGGAGAGGCAGCAGTGCGGCGCTCTCTGCTGGAGAACAGCTCCGAGCAGGATGTAGCCATCTTGGAGGGGGCCATGGGATACTATGACGGGATCGCTCTATCCAGTCAGGCCAGCGCCTGGGATCTGGCCTGCCGCACTAGGACTCCAGCGGTCCTGGTGGTCGACGGCAGAGGAGCGGCCCGGTCTCTTGCCGCGCTGGTGAAGGGCTTCCAGGCACTGGAGCCGGAGCATATGCTTCGGGGCGTGATCTTGGGTCGGGTGTCTGCCATGCTCTATCCCAGGCTCAAGGCGTGCATCGAGGCGGAGACGGGACTTACGGTCTACGGCTATCTCCCATCCATGCCTCAGTGCAGTCTGGAGAGCCGTCATCTGGGACTGGTGACAGCGGAGGAGATCCCCACGCTCCGGGAGAAGCTGTCTGCACTGGCAGAGCAGGCGGAGCGGAGCCTGGATCTGGACGGTCTACTCCGTCTGGCCTGGTCGGCGGAGCCGCTGACAGAAGAGGCCGCTCCACAGATCGCGGCCGATACAGAGAAGAGACGACCGGTGATCGGCGTGGCCCGGGACGAGGCGTTCTGCTTCTACTATGCTGACGCTCTGCGGTTTCTGGAAGAACTGGGGGCCGAGCTGGCCTTTTTTTCTCCCATGCGGGACGAGGCTCTGCCGGAGCAGTGCTCCGGACTCTATCTGGGCGGCGGCTATCCGGAGCTCCACGGGGCGGCATTGACCCAAAATATCTCCATGCGCCGGACGATCCGGTCGGCTCTCCAGAGTGGGATGCCCACCGTGGCGGAGTGCGGAGGGTTCCTCTATCTCCATGAGATCCTGACCGACGGAGAAGGGATGGACCAGCCTATGGCGGGGGCCATCCCGGCTCGGGCCTGGGATAGCGGAAAACTAGGCCGGTTCGGCTATATGGAGCTGACGGCCCGTCTCTCCGGCCTCCTCTGTGAGACGGGGGAGACGCTCACTGCCCATGAATTCCATTACTGGGAGAGCAGTGCCCCTGGGACTGCGTTCCACGCTCAGAAGCCGTTGAGCGGCCGGGGCTGGGACTGTGCATGGCATACACCGACCATGTATGCCGGGTTCCCACACTTCCATTTCTGCGGCTGTCCCAAGGCAGCGGCGCGGTTCGTGACCGCCTGCGCCCGCTATCGGACTATATGAGAAGAACAGGAGAGAGGATCGCTATGGAACTCCTAGAAAGAACGATCAGCCGGATCGTCCCGGCCGACCACCGAGCGGAACGACTGGCCCAGAGCCGCTGGGATTCGATCGCGAAGCCGCTCCACAGCCTTGGGCTGTTGGAAGATGCTGTGGTCCGGATCGCCGGCATGACCGGGAGTCCGAACATCGATCTGAGTCATCGGGCGATCGTAGTCATGTGTGCCGACCACGGCGTAGTGGCTCAGGGCGTGACTCAGACCGGGCAGGAGGTCACGGCCATCGTCACAGAGAATATGTCGAAAGGGGACACCAGTGTCTGCTGTATGGCTCGGACGGCTCATGCGGATCTGGTCCCGGTGGACATCGGAGTAGCGAGGCCGGTGACGGGAGAGCGCATCCTCCAGAGGAACCTGATGCGGGGGACCCATGATATGACTAAGGGGGCCGCTATGGACCGGGCGGTCTGTATCGAGGCCATCGAGACTGGGATCCGGACTGCTGTCGATCTGTGTACCTCCGGCGTGTCCCTGCTGGGGACCGGCGAGATGGGTATCGGCAACACTACGGCGGCCTCCGCAGTCACGGCGGTCCTGCTGGGACTGGACCCGGAGGAGGTCACTGGCCGGGGGGCTGGGCTCTCTAGCGAAGGTCTGGTCCGGAAGGTCGCCGCCATCCGGACAGCACTGTCCGTGAACGCTCCGGACCCGCAGGACCCGCTCGATGTGCTCTCCAAAGTAGGAGGGCTGGATCTGGCTGGCTTGGCCGGTGTGTTCCTGGGAGCCGCCGTCTGCCGGACGCCGGTACTGGTGGACGGCTTCATCTCTGCGGCGGCGGCTCTTTGCGCCGTTCGGCTTTGCCCCGCGGCGAAAGATCATCTGCTGGCCAGCCACGTCTCGGCAGAGCCGGCTGGACAGCGCCTGCTGGACGAGCTGGGACTCGTCCCGTTCCTCCGGGCCGGGATGTGTCTGGGTGAGGGGACCGGTGCGGCGGCTGTGATGCCCCTGCTGGACATGGCCCTCTCGGTCTACCGGGAGATGGCGACCTTTGACGAGATCGAGGTGGAGGCTTATCAGCCGCTGACATGATACACACGTTTTATACACAAAATTTGACCGCGCTCCTGCTGGGCTTCTGTCTGGACCTCTTGTTGGGAGATCCCCACTGGGCTCCACATCCGGTCCGGGCCATGGGGAGCCTGATCAGTCTGCTGGAAGGGCCGCTCCGGCGCATCTTCCCCTGTTCCAAGTGGGGCGAACTGCTGGCCGGCGGTGTGCTGGTGGTGTTGACGGCGGGCCTGTCCACTGGGATGGCCTGGCTGATCCTGAGCCTGTGTGGCCGCATTCATCCCGGACTGGCATTCGCCGGGAAGGTCCTGCTGTGCTATCAGCTTCTGGCCGCCAAGTCCCTGCGGGATGAGAGCATGGCGGTCTATAAGGCGCTCAAGGCAGAGGATTTGCCCGCTGCCCGGAAGGCGGTCTCCATGATCGTGGGCCGGGACACCGATGTGCTGGATGAGACAGGTGTGGCTAAGGCGGCCGTGGAGACCGTAGCGGAGAACACCTCCGACGGCGTCATCGCTCCGCTGTTCTATATGGCCTTGGGGGGTCCGCTGGCCGGTGTGGCTTATAAGGCGGTGAATACCATGGATTCCATGGTGGGCTATAAGAACGACCGATACCTCTATTTTGGCCGGGCCGCCGCCCGGCTGGACGATCTGGTGAACTTCATCCCTGCCCGGCTGGCTGGAGCCGTCATGTGTCTTGCCGCCGTCCTCACCGGCTTCGATGGTCGAGAAGCTCTGAGGATCTTCCGGAGGGACCGGCTCAGGCACAAGTCCCCCAACTCCGCCCACACTGAGGCGGCCTGTGCCGGTGCGCTCCGGGTAGAACTGGCCGGTCCCAGCTATTACTTCGGGAAGCTGGTGGAGAAACCCACTCTGGGCGACCCGATCCATCCGGTGGAGCCGCTGGACATCGTCCGGGCGGACCGGCTCATGTATGGGACAGCATTCCTGTCTCTGGTCCTGTTCTGCGGGATCCCACTTTTGGCGCTCCTGTTCCCATTTTGACCGGAGAGCAGCCCCATCCTGTTCGATCGAAGGAGGCTATCCATGCAGACATATACCCATGGCGGAGATATCTATCATCTGCCTCAGCCGGTGCTGGACTTTTCCGCCAATCAGTCTCCGCTGGGGATGCCGCCTGCCGTGGCAGACGCCGCCCGGGCGGCCGTGGCGGAGGCGGACCACTATCCGGACAGCCTGTGCCGGGATCTGCGGACCGCGATCGGCCGCTTGGACGGTGTTCTGCCGGAGCAGGTCTGTTGTGGGAACGGCGCCGCCGATGTGCTGTTCCGGCTGGCGGCGGCTCTGCGCCCCAAGCAGGCACTGATCACCGCTCCGGCCTTCTCGGAATATGAGGACGCGGTCCGGGGGGCAGGTGGGACGGTCCGGCGGCACCGGCTGGATCCGGCCAATGACTTCGATGTGGACCGTACGATCCTGATAGACTTGGTGCCGCCGGTGGATCTGCTCATCCTTTGTACCCCGAACAATCCTACCGGCCGGCTGATCGGGGAGCCCCTCCTGCGGGAGATCCTGACCCGATGCCGGGCGGCGGCCATCCGTCCGGTGATCGACGAGTGCTTCCTGCGGCTGTCTGACCGATCTGGGTCCGGGCTGGCTCCTTGGCTGGAAGAGTTCCCGGAGTTGGTGCTCATGCGAGCCTTCACCAAGAGCCATGCCATGCCCGGTCTGCGGCTTGGCTACTGCCTCACGGCGGATCCTGCCTTGCCGGACATGCTCTATCGGGCGGGACAGCCCTGGAACGTCTCTGCCGTAGCACAGGCAGCGGGCATCGCGGCCTGCGGCTGTCCGGAGTGGCCGGAGCGGACCATGGAGCTGGTCCGCCCGGAGCGGGACCGGCTGACCGCCGTGATCCGCAGTTTGGGCGGGATCGTCTGGGAAAGCGCTGCCAATTATCTGCTCTTTCGAGTCCCCGGTCGGACAGACCTGAAGGAGCGTCTGCTGGAGCATGGCATCCTGATCCGTTCCTGTGCCAACTATCATGGGCTGGGACCTGACTACTACCGGACTGCTGTCCGGCGCCCGGAGGAGAACGACCGGCTTTTGACTGCGATAGAAGAGGTGTTTTCGTGATGGCAAGACGTATCATGGTACAGGGGACGACCTCCAATGCGGGGAAGAGCTTCCTGTGTGCCGCTCTCTGCCGGATCTTCCGTCAGGATGGCTGGAGCGTGGCGCCCTTCAAGTCCCAGAACATGGCGCTGAACTCCTTCATCACGGAGGAAGGCTTGGAGATGGGCCGCGCTCAGGTCATGCAGGCGGAAGCGGCGGGCATCCCGCCGTCCGTACGGATGAACCCGATCCTGCTCAAGCCCATGAGCGACGTGGGGTCCCAGGTCATCGTCAACGGTGTGCCCAGAGGGAATATGCCTGCCCGGGAGTACTTCGCCTATAAGAAACAGCTCATCCCGGATATCCTGGAGGCCTATGGAAGTTTGGCCGAAGAACATGACATCATCGTCATCGAGGGGGCGGGGAGCCCCGCGGAGATCAATTTGAAGGCTGATGACATCGTGAACATGGGACTGGCCAAACTGGTAGATGCCCCGGTCCTCCTGTGCGGCGATATCGACCGGGGCGGTGTGTTCGCCTCCCTGTACGGGACCGCGGCCCTTCTGGACCCGGAAGAGCGGTCCCTACTCCGCGGCTTCGTGATCAACAAGTTCCGTGGAGATGCGGAGATCCTGCGGCCCGGCCTCTCCATGCTGGAGGACCTGACCCATATCCCGACGGTGGGCGTCGTGCCCATGATCGATGTAGATCTGGATGACGAGGACTCTCTCTCATCCCGTCTGGATCGGCGGGAAACGGTGGGACTCATCGACATCGCCGTGATCCGTCTGCCCAAGCTGTCCAACTTCACTGATTTCAACCCGTTGGAGCGTCTGCCGGAGGTATCTCTCCGGTATGTATCCTCGCCCCGGGAGCTGAAGACTCCGGACCTCATCATCCTGCCTGGGACCAAGAACACCCTGGCTGATCTGCGGTGGCTCCGCCAATGCGGACTGGAGAGCGCGATCCGGAAATACGCGGACCGCGGCGGTGCTGTGGTGGGGATCTGCGGCGGCTACCAGATGCTGGGCGAGTCGATCTCTGACCCGGACGGCGTGGAGGGCGGCGGTACGCTGGCTGGCCTGGGCCTCCTGCCCGGACACACCGTGTTCCGGGGAGAGAAGACCCGGACCCGGGTAGAGGGACAGTTCCATTGCCTCGACGGCCTGTTTGCCGGGATGGACGGGGTGTCTTTTGGGGGCTATGAGATCCATATGGGAGAGACGACGCCCACAGGCGGCAGCAGCGCAGTGTCTTGCGGGACTCTGAGGAGCCTGGACGGTATCGAGAAGGAGGACGGCATGATCTGCGGGAACGTATGGGGCAGCTATGTCCATGGGATCTTCGACCGGGGCACCTGCGCCTCCGCTCTGGTGAACTGTCTCCGTCGGGCCAAGGGCCTGGAGGATCGGTCTGCTGTCCTGGACTGGGCGGACTATCAGGAGCGGCAGTATGATATCCTGGCTGACGCGGTACGGGGCGCACTGGATATGGAGCGCATCTATCAGATCATGGATCGGGAGGACACGATATGAGAGAGTTCCATCTGGAACGGGTGGCCCCGGCGGACATCGAGGTCAGGAGCATGGAGATCATCACACAGGAGCTGGGAGACCGGACGTTCCCACCGGACCAGCTCCCGATCGTCAAGCGATGCATCCATACCAGCGCAGACTTCGACTATGCAGATAACCTGATATTCTCACCAGCGGCGGTCTCCAAGGGGATCGCCGCTCTGCGGGCGGGCTGTACCATCGTCACAGATACCCAGATGGCCCGCTCTGGCATCAACAAGCGGGTCTTGTCCAGCTTTGGTGGCGAGGCAGTCTGTTTCATGTCCGATACTGACGTGGCCGCGGAGGCGAGAGAACGAGGCGAGACCAGGGCCGTGGTCTCTATGGAACGGGCTGCGGCCCTGACGGGCCCTGTGATCCTGGCGCTGGGCAATGCACCCACGGCCCTGATCCGGGCTTGTCAGCTCATGGACGAGGGGAAACTCCGGCCGGAGTTGGTCATCGGCGTACCAGTGGGCTTCGTGAACGTGGTAGAATCGAAAGAGCTCCTGCTGAGCATGGATGTGGACTATATCGCAGCGCGTGGCCGAAAGGGCGGGAGCAATATCGCCGCCGCGATCTGCAATGCGCTGCTGTACATGGCCTCCGGTGGACGCCGGGAATGAGGGGGCAGACACGATGGAACGAGGAAAGTTGTACGGTGTGGGCGTCGGACCCGGAGATCCGGAACTGCTGACACGGAAGGCGATACGGATCATCCGGGAGGCAGATGTGGTGGCCTTGCCAGACCGGGGCGGCGGCGGACAGACCGCCCGTGCCATCGTCCAGGACTATCTGGACGGAAAGGAACTCCTGTCCTGTCCGACGCCTATGGTACGGGATCAGGAACAGCTGGAGGTCAGTTATCAGGAGAATGCGGACCGGATCTGCACCCTTCTGGAAGCGGGGAAGACGGTGGTGTTCCTGACGCTGGGAGACCCGACCATATACTCCACCTATATCTACATCCACGAGAGAGTGCTGGAACGGGGGTTCCAAACGGAGTTGGTCCCCGGTGTGCCTTCCTTTTGTGCGGCGGCGGCCCGGCTGGGCGTGAGTCTGTGTCAGGGGGAAGAGCGGCTCCTCATCGCCCCGGCCAGCCACTCGGTGGAGGACTGCGCCGGTCTGGATGCGAACCAGATCTACATGAAAGCCGGCCGGAACATGGGAGAGCTCCAGCGGGTCCTGGAGCGGCATGGGAGCCTGGGCCGGGCCATGGCGGTGTCCAACTGCGGCATGGAAGACGAGCGGGTCTGGCCTCACGCGGCGGAGATCCCACCGGAGAGCCGCTACTTCACGGTGGTGTTCGTCCCACAGAAGGAAACAGAGGAATAAAAAACGGACTGCCTCCCATCTATCGTGGGAGGCAGTCTGTTCGTTCATATGGAGATGACCGAGAGATATCAGCGGTAGGTGAGGAGCGTTTCCACATCCTTACGTTTGGGACCGGTGGGCTCCTCAGCGGGATAGCCCACTGCAATGAGGGCCATCAGCTCCTGATCCTCAGGAATCTGGAGATAGGACTCCAGCCCCTTCCGATCGAAGATGCCCATGATGACGGTGCCGAGCCCCAAGTCATGAGCGGCCAGGCAGAAGGTCTGAGCGGCGATCCCGCAGTCATAATACTGCCAGCCCGCATCCCGGTCGGTGGAGAAGGAACTATCCCGCTCGAAGCCGGAACGGCCCTTTACGAAAGTCTGGGCGATGAGCGTCTTACAGCCGCCGATGATGCGGGCATTGAACGAGGCATAGGTCTCACAGATGGTCTTGCGCATCTCAGGGTCCTCGATGGCGATATAGCGGCTGATCTGAGTATTCTTCCAGGAGGGAGCCCAGGCCGCCAGCGCGACTGCCTGTTCCAACAGCGTGCGGGGGATGGGCTCATCGGTGAATTTGCGGATGCTGCGCCGTGTCTTGATACATTCCTGAAGCTCCATAGGGCTGACCTCCATGTCCTGACATTGTGACCCTATGGTAGTCCTGCGGTTGGTAAACTGTCAAGTACGAGACGCTGGCGGACATCGGGTCAGGAGCTTCTTCACATGAGTCACATCCAGCAGGTCCACGGTTTGGAAGTCCCCCTGATAAAATACAGCCCAGTTGTTGAAGGGACAGGGGAGGGACTTGGCCTGCTCCAGACGCTCCACCGGAACGATGGTGAACGGAACACAGACTTCCTTGCAATAGGCGCGGATCTTTTCCAGAGCCGGGACGATGAAGGGACACTGGGCATCATGATAGATCGTCAGTTCCTGCTGGTCGATGGTCCCACGCTTGGCATTCGGACAGAACTGTGGAACGCTCCCATCGAAAGAGAGCGCCAGGAGTTCATAGCCGCCCACAGAGGTGTCCACACACTGGAAGCCAAATTTTTTTGCGAAGGACTGGTCGGAGAGCCATGCCTTCTGGCGCTTGGCCCCCAGCATACAGACTCCGGATCGGCCCTGCGCCTTGACATCTGCCAGACAGGACTCCATCAGAGCCCGCCCATAGCCTTTCCCGCGGTGTGGACTCAAGACCCATAGACAATAGAGATAGGACCAGCCATCGCCCTCGATCGGGACCCATGCGGTCTCCAGCGGGGCGTATTCGATGAACACGGTGGCAGAAGGGTCGTCCAGCTTGCGGAAGACGTGCCCCTCGGCCAGCCGGTCCGCAAGCCAGCGGCGTTTCGCCTCGATACCGGGATGGGACGTTCTGCGGCGAATGATACAGCACAGGTGCTCGTCGGAGATGTTCTCCGGACTCAAGTCGATGAAATGTGTGCCCAGAAAAGTGTCACCGTCCTTCGTTCTGCCATCGAAGAAGTTTGGGGAAAGTTTGAGCCATCCGGCTCCGGGCCTGGTCCGCCGACATCTCCGGGTGTGCCTGGACCATGATCGGTACACAGAAGTCGATCATCTGCTCCATGGTCATATCACCGGTGAACGTACCGTTCTGATAACAGTATTTGCAGTAATGGGGGCTTAGCGTGCCATCAGCCTCCGTCCCATGGAGGGACGGAGCGCCGATCGGCATGGCGCAGGACTGGCAAAATACGTTTTTCTCATACATCAGGAAGATGCCTCCTCTAGTCTGGATGAGGCTATCTTATCACAGTATCCCTGACAAGGACCGTCAGGTCTTGCCGCCTTTCTCGCAATGTCCAGAGCCATGGCGCATACCTTCTGCCGGACCTCCGGCGGAGACAGGACCTCGACCGATGGACCGAAGGAGAGCAGGTAGCCATAGAGCCATCGGTCCTCTGGGAAACGGATCTCTGCCAGGAAGCTCCCGTCTGGATCGATGGAGATATCGGATGGGGCGAACTCGTCGTAGACCCGGTAGGCCATGTCCGCGGTAATCCGAAGGAGCACCGGGCGAGGCGGAGAAGCACTTGGTCCGGGACCGTCGATCGGCGGAGGGGCCAGGACTCGGTCGAATACCGCATCCAGTACAGACAAGCCGAGGATACGGCTGACCTTGAACGTCCGATAGTCCTCCCTGATCAGGCACCAGCCTTGGAGGTACCAGGCCTGATCTTTGAAGACCAGCCGGGCCGGGAGGACTTCCCGCTGAGTACGTTCACCGTGGGCACTCACGTACTGGAAGGAGAGAGAACGCCGTTCCAGGATGGCGGTCCGGATCCACTGGAACTTGTCCCGGTCTGCCGTGTCGCTGCCCCAGTGGGACAGATCCACCTGGAGCCAGTCCGGAGCTTCTTTCTGAAAGAGCCCCGACAGCTTGTCCAGCGTCCCGGAGGCCTCAGCCCGTACGTCCTCCGGCAGACTTTGAAGGGCTGTGAGGAGCTGGGTCTGTTCCGCAGATGTGAAGGCGGAGCGCTCCAGAAGGCCCCGCTGGAGCAGGAATATCCCGCCATTCTTCCCTTGAACGCCGTAGACCGGGAGGCCCATGGCGGAGAGCGCGTCGATGTCCCGGTAGATGGTACGGACAGAGACCTCGAAGCGTGCCGCCAGCTCCGGCGCGGAAGTCCGGCGGTGGCTGAGAAGATAGTAGAAGATTCCAAACAGGCGGCTGGCAGACATGATATCGCTCCTCTCTCATCGTCTCCGCCAGTATAGCAGGATGGATTCAACGCGTAAAGAACAAAAAACGCCGGTATCTGCCTCATGCAGATACCGGCATCCTGGAGCGATCTGGAACGATGGATCAATAGGCCGCGATGATGCCGCCGTCATTGGCGTATACGGTGGAGATGCCGCCGGTCTCCGTGAGCAGGATATCTTTGAAACGGCAGTTCTTGAGGGCCATTTCCTTCAACATGAAGGCACGCTCCAGACAGTTGCAGTGGGTGATGCACAGAGTACGTTCCTCCTGCCGATCGGCCTTGGCCATGACCTCTGCCATCTTGGTCAGTGCCTGCTTCATAGAGAGGGCCTGACCGCGCTTGCAGATCTCGCCCTCCGGAGTAGAGCCCATCAGGAGCTTGATCCGCAGGGTCCCGGTGACGATGCTCTGGAGCCGGGTGAGGCGGCCGTTCTTCCTCAGGTTGTCCAGCGTCTCCAGGACGAACATTGTGTCCATCTGTCCGATATAGGCGGAGGTCTGCTGGACGACCGTGTGGAAATCCAGCCCGGACCGGGCCAACTCCATGATCTTCATGGCGGCCAACACCTCACCGGAAGAGGCGGAGCAGGAGTTGAAGATATGGACATTGGCCTTGGGATGCTCCTCCAGATACATGAGCCGAGCCTGTGCGGCGCTATTGTGGGAACCGGACAGAAGCGCAGACAGAGTGACCACATAGATGTCATCCGCGCCGCAGTTGAAGGCCTCCAGGTAGGCGGCAGGAGAGGGACAGGAGGTCTTAGGTGCCTCCGGGTCTTGCTTCATGGCCCAGAGGAGCTTCGATTGGTCGAAGGAGGCGTTGTCTGTGAACACCTGTTCCCCAACTTGGATCGTGAGAGGCACCTTGCAGAAATAGGGGCTGTGGGCCAGTGCCGCCGGAAGGTCGCAGCAGCTATCGACAACGATCATAAAACTCATATGAACCATCCCTTGATGTGATATTGAAAATCAAATTCGACAGACCTATTGTAGCATATATCGCGTGAAATGTAAAGCGGATCAAGCATGGACCGTCATCTGAAGTACTTTCCAGGATTGTATTGCGGTGATAGTTGTGTTAAAATGGACAGGATCAAACGAAATATCCCCTTGTCCGAGTGAACAGGGCCTGGGAGAGAAGGAGCGTGTACGCAGATGGAGACAGGGGACATTCAGTTCCGGACCGCCGCGCTGGGCGGTTTCGTCAAGCAGGACGTACTGGATTATATCGAAAAAGCCAATAAGGAACATGAGGCCAAGGTGGCACAGCTCCAGAAAGAGTCTGCCGCTGTGGAAGAAGAGCGGGATCAGCTCCGGGAACGCTCCGGAAGTGCGGAGAGCCGTCTGGTAGAGCTGTCCGGTCAGGTCCAGCAGTTGACCGGTGAGTTGGCGGAGCGGGGAGCAGAGCTGGAAAAGGTCCAGGCGGAGCTGGCGGCCCAGACTCGGGAACGCACCGCTCTGGAGGAACAGTTGGATGCGCTCAAGGAACAACTTTCCAAAGCAGAGCAGTCCGCCCGGGCCTATGAGTCCATCAAAGACCGCACGGCCGGCATCGAGCTGGATGCCCACTGCCGGGCGCAGAGCATCGAGGCGGAGGCCATGGTCCAGGTGGGCAAGGCCAAGGAAGAGCTGGAGCAATGGGTCTATCGGGTCCAGGCCGGATATGACCGGATGCGGTCTGACATCGAAGCGACGATCGCCCACACCTCCGGAGAGCTGGAGCGGGTCCGCAAGAGCATGGAGGGACTGACTTCTGAGTTCAAAGACCATGACAACGAGCTCAAGACCCTGCTGGAGACCTATGAAGAGGCGCTTGGGCCCAAGATGCCAGAGCCGCTTCCGTTGAAGGAGGACTGAGTTCGATGGAGCATCATCTGCATACGGATGACCTCCGGGCCCATATCCCGGAGCTGAAGGCGGGGGACCGCGTGATCTTGAGCGGGACAATCTATACGGCCCGGGATGCGGCCCACAAGCGTTTTTTTGAACTGCTGGATCAGGGGAAGGAGCTTCCGCTCCCTCTGAAGGACGCAGTCATCTACTATGCCGGCCCTACACCCGGCCAACAGGGGATGGCAGTGGGAGCCTGCGGTCCAACGACCGCCAGCCGGATGGATGCGTTTGCACCGCGACTCCTGGATATGGGCCTTGCCGCCATGATCGGCAAGGGAGAACGGGATCAGAAGGTCATCGACGCGATCGTGCGGAACGGGGCCTGCTACTTCGCCGCTGTGGGCGGTGCGGGTGCGCTCATCGCCCGGTGTATCGAGCAGGTGGAGGTCATCGCCTTCGACGATCTTGGCTGCGAGTCGGTCAAGCGGATGACCATCAAGGACCTTCCGCTGACCGTGGCCATCGACAGTACTGGGGGGAACCTCTTCCAGATCGGCCGCGCCGCCTATGCGGTGGAGGACTGACGGAGAAGAAACTGCGATAGAGAAAAATGGAGGAGAGGCATCGGATGTCTCTCCTCCATTTCTATTTGTATATCAGGCTCTTCGTCTGGAGTCAAAAAGCGTGGCCGATATCGGTACGGAACTGCATATCCTGGAACTGGATGTGCCCGGCGGCGGCATAAGCCGCCTGGATCGCGCGTTCCAAATCATCGCCTACGGCGGTGACGCCCAGGACACGGCCGCCGCTGGTGACGATGGTACCATCCTCGTTCTTGGCGGTCCCGGCATGGAAGACCACAGCGGTCTTTCCAGCCTCCTCCAGACCGGTGATGGGGCGGCCCTTCTGATAGGAGCCGGGATAGCCGCCGGAGGCCAAGACAAGACAGCAGGCGGCGCCGGACTTCCAACGGATGTCCAACTGGTCCAGGGTACCATCATGGCAGGCTTGGAGGATATCCATCAGGTCTGTATCCAGCAGAGAGAGGACCGACTGGCACTCTGGATCGCCGAAGCGGGAGTTATACTCTACGACCTTCGGCCCCTGAGGCGTGAGCATGAGGCCAAAATAGAGCACGCCTTGGAAGGGACAGCCTTCTGCGGCCATGGCGTCCACAGTGGGCTGGAAGATCGTCTCCATACATACCTTGGCGACATCGGGGGTATAGCAGGGAACAGGGGCGATGGAGCCCATGCCGCCGGTATTGGGCCCCTTGTTCCCGTCATAAGCCCGTTTATGGTCCTGAGAAGAGGGCATCGGGACCAGGTGTTTGCCATCACAGAACGCCAGCACCGTGACCTCAGGGCCAGTCATGCACTCCTCGATGACTACCTTTGCGCCTGCCTCGCCGAACTTTTTATCGGCCATCATGGAACGGACGGCCTCTTTCGCTTCCTCTACGGTCTGAGCTACGATGACGCCCTTGCCCAGAGCAAGGCCGTCGGCCTTGACCACGATGGGAGCGCCCTGTTCCTCCACATAGGCCAGAGCGACATCCATATCCGTAAAGGTACGGTATTGGGCGGTGGGGATATGGTATTTAGCCATCAGGTCCTTGGAGAATGCCTTGCTGGCTTCGATGACGGCGGCGCTGGCTTTAGGGCCGAAGGCGGGGATACCCTCTGCCTCCAGAGCGTCTACCATACCCATGGCAAGGGGGTCGTCCGGTGCGACCATGACGAAGTCCACGGTGTTGGCTTTGGCCCAAGCTACCATACCGGTCACGTCCGTAGCCTTCACGGGAACACAGTCCGCCAGCGCGGCGATCCCGGCATTGCCGGGGGCGCAGGAGATCCGATCGACCTTTGGGCTCTTGGAGAGGGCCCAGACGATGGCGTGTTCACGGCCACCGCCGCCTACGACTAGAATATGCATGGAAAAAGACCTCCCATTCAAGATCAGGATCGGGCGAGCAGAAGACTCGCCCCATACAGGAACAACAGATGGAGCGGATAGAACCAATAAAAGAACCAGCGGCTCCCGTTCCCGCGCCGCCCATCATACCGGGACAACGGGATCAGAGCGGCACAGGAGCAGATCGCCATCAGCATGGCATGGGGCAGGGCAAAGGAGCAGAAAGAGGACATCCTGCCGTTGAGTGTGGACCAAATAGCCCCAAAGCTGCCGACGGCCAAAAGCTCCAGCGCCGAAGAGAGCCACCAGTCCCAGATGACGCCGCCCAGATAGTACAAGCAAAGACAAGCGGCCAAGACCCGGAACTGTCGGGACCGATCCTCTCCGCAGAGATAGAGGGATACCACGGTCAAAGCGCCCACCCAGCCGTAATCTCCATGCAGGAGCTGAGCCAGGATGATACAGGCTGCTCCAGCCAGGAATGCGGCGGCTGGATGCCCTTTGGCCCGTAGGATACGGATGCATCCGATGGCCAGTACCGCCAGAAAAAAGGTGGTCATGATGCTGAAGCCATCCCGAGGCATGACGATATAGAGCGGGATCTGGGTCAACAGAGTGAAGAAGAACAGGCGTTTCACATAAGAGGACCAGCACCGGGTCTTTCGACAGCCCTCTGCCACGAAAAAGGCAAAGATAGGGAACGCCAGTCGACCCAGATAGCGAAACAGATCATATCGCAGATCTTCTGGCGGGAGAAAAGAGGCCATGGGATGGAAGAGCATCCCGATATGGTCGATGACCATGAAGAATGCCGCCAGATATTTGAGCTGTGTCCCAGTCAGGCCGCCGGTATGGGTCTGCGCTGGCTCCCCAGTACTCAATGGTGGAAGAGGCGGATCCCAGTGAAGGCCATGACCATGCCGTGCTTGTCAGCCGTAGCGATGACCTGGTCGTCCCGGATGGAACCGCCGGGCTGGACGATATAGCGGACACCGGATCTATGAGCCCGCTCCACATTGTCACCGAAGGGGAAGAAGGCGTCAGAGCCGACCGTCACATCAGAGAGGTGCGCCACCCACTCTTTTTTCTCCTCGGACGTGAGGACTTCAGGCTTTTCTCGGAAGATGTTCTGCCAGACGCCATCAGCCAATACATCCTCGTGTTCATCAGAGATATAGAGGTCGATGGCGTTGTCCCGGTCGGGACGGCGGATGCCGTCCACGAACTGGAGTGCCAGGACCTTTGGATGCTGACGGAGCCACCAGATGTCCGCCTTGTTTCCGGCCAAGCGGGTGCAGTGGATGCGGCTCTGCTGTCCGGCACCTACACCGATGGTCATGCCGTTTTTCACATAACACACAGAGTTGGACTGGGTGTACTTGAGGGTGATGAGAGCCAGGAGCATATCGTGTTTCGCCTGCTGAGGCAGGTCCTTATTTGCGGTGACGACGTTCCCCAGAAGGCTTTCGTCGATCGACAGGGCATTATAGCCCTGCTCGAAAGTGATGCCGAAAATATTCCGGCGTTCCACAGGAGCGGGGACATAGTTTGGATCGATCTCCACCACATTGTAGCCGCCCTTGCGCTTGGCCTTGAGGATATCCAGCGCCTCATCCGTATAGCCGGGGGCAATGACGCCGTCGGAGACCTCGCAGCTCAGGAAGCGGGCGGTGTCCGCGTCGCATACGTCAGACAAGGCCGCCCAGTCACCGAAGGAACACAGCCGGTCCGCGCCGCGGGCACGGATGTAGGCACAGGCCAGCGGAGAGAGAGAGCCCTCCGGCGCAAAATAGATGTGGCGTTCCACATCTGTCAAGGGAAGGCCCAGCGCCGCACCAGCAGGGGAGACATGTTTGAAGGAGGCAGCGGCAGGCAGACCAGTGGCCTTTTTCAGAGCCTTGACCAACTGCCAAGAGTTGAGGGCGTCCATGAAGTTGATGTAGCCGGGCCGGCCGTTGAGGACCTTCAGGGGGAGTTCGCCCTCCTCCATGAAGATTCGGGCCGGCTTCTGGTTGGGGTTGCAGCCGTATTTCAGTTCCAATTGGTTCATGGTGTTTTGGACCTCCGATCTTACTGATGCTTGTTGATGATCACGGTATCGGCCGCGCCGGTGGCCAGATCGATATAACGGACGAAGAGAGAGACCTTGTTGGCCTCGTTCAGGCTGGACCACAGACCATCTGCCAGAGTCTTGGCGTCAGGGGCTTCCACCGCCACCCGGCGGGGCTCGCCCTCGAAGGAGGGCAGCGGGTCCTTGTCCTCCTGATAGGTGTGGATAAAGTGGCCCACACCAGCGGCAGGAGCGTCATACTCATAGAAGTACCGGCAGCAACAGGAGGGGTCACCGTCCATGCTCTTCAGGATGGAGAGATCATAGGAGTAGTCGGGCTTGAGTACACCGGAGATCCGAGGCGTGTAGTTGGGTCCGTCCGGCTCGAAGGTCCGGGTATTCAGAGCGTGGCGGTAGCAGTGGCCCTCCAACAGGTCGTCCCGGATGGTGTCGGTCTGGTCGCCGTTGGTGACGATCACCATACCGTTGGGCATGGTGCGCACCGGGTGGTAGATGATGAGGGAAGGATCGGTCATCTTGCTCTCATCGTAGGCTTTGGTACGGATGCCGTCTTCGGTCTCCTCGAAGACACGGTTGCGGCTGTTTTCACTGCGGCCCATGATGAAGTAGGCGATGACCGCCTTCTTGTCATCGGCAGACCGGCCCAGCAGGATGCCACGGCCGGGATAAGAGTGGCTGCGGAGCAGTTCATAGAGGTCGAGCTTGTTCATAGGTGATCTCCTCCTGTCGAAATATTCGTTCCAAAACGAGAAAAAGAAAATGGGCGCACCAAACACAGGTGCGCCCAGACGGTCGGCATTCCAAAGACTGTACTCCATGTGGTCGTTCCACGTTCCGTCAGTTATACAGCTCTGTCAGCATATCATATCCGGGACAGCTTTGTCAAGACGCACCGGAACATCTATGAGCGGACCCCGCCTAGGATCAGGGGAGGATCCGTACCTGCCGCCCCTCGACAGAGAGCCGGTCCTGGCAGAAGAGCGAGACCGCTTGGGGGAGGAGCTTCCACTCGGCCTCCTCCATGACCCGGCGCTGGAGGACTTCCGGAGTATCGCCCTCCTGGATCTCTACCGCCTTCTGGAGGATGATGGGGCCGCCGTCTGCCTCTTCGTTCACGAAATGGACGGTGGCTCCGGTGACCTTCACGCCATAGGCCAGCGCCTTCTCATGGACATGGAGCCCGTAAGCGCCCTTCCCACAGAAGGAGGGGATGAGCGCCGGATGGACATTGAGGATCGCGTTGGGGAAGGCCTCTACGATCTCGCCGGTCAGGATATGCAGGAATCCGGCCAGGACCACCAAATCGATAGACAGGGATTGGAGCTTCTGCACCAGAGCCTCTGTCATGGCCTGAGCGGAGGGAAAGTCTTTCCGGGACATCACATAGCCGGGGATGCCGACCTTAGCGGCCCGCTCCAGGGCGTAAGCTCCAGTGGCGGAGGAGATCACAGCAACGATCTCACCGCCTACGATCTCGCCGCGGCGCTGAGCGTCGATCAGCGCTTGGAGATTGGTCCCGCCGCCGGAGACCAGTACCGCGATACGCTTTTTGCCCATAGTGTCCTCCCAAGTCATGCCAGCTCGACGCCGACGTCTCCCTTGACCACGGAGCCCACCACATAGGCGGTCTCACCGGCGGCCTTGAGCGCGTCCACAGCCTTCTGAGCCTCCCCGGACGGGACAGCGAAGATCATGCCTAGGCCCATATTGAAGGTGTTGTACATATCCCGCTCGGGTATCTCGCCAGCCTTCTGGATTAGGTCGAAGATGGGCAGACGGGGGAAGGTGCTCAAATCGATATGTGCAGTCAGACCCTCGGTCATCATGCGGGGAACGTTCTCATAGAAGCCGCCACCGGTGATGTGGCTCACGGCGCGGATATCCACGCCAGCCTTGAGGACCGCCTGGATGGCTTTCACATAGATCTTAGTGGGGGCCAGCAGGGTCTCACCCAAGCTCTTGCCGCCCAGTTCAGTCATAGGAGCCTTCAGGTCGATATGCTCCACGTCGAATACCTTTCGGACCAGAGAGAAGCCGTTAGAGTGGACGCCGGTGGAGGGCAGACCGATCAGCACATCGCCCTCGGAGAGACGATCGCCGTCGATGATCTTCTCCTCGTCCACCATACCGACAGAGAAGCCGGCCAGATCATACTCGTCTACGGGATAGAAGCCGGGCATCTCAGCGGTCTCGCCGCCCACGAGGGCGCAGCCGGCCTGTCGGCATCCCTCTGTGATGCCGGACACGATGTCGGCGATGCGGGCGGGGTCATTTTTACCGCAGGCGATATAGTCTAGGAAAAAGAGGGGGGAGGCACCGCCGCAGACGATATCATTGACACACATGGCCACACAGTCGATGCCGACCGTGTCATGCTTGTCCATCAGGAACGCCAGCTTGAGCTTGGTCCCCACACCGTCGGTGCCGGAGACCAGGACAGGCTTTTTCATGCCGGCCATATCGGGAGCGAACATACCACCAAAGCCGCCCAGCGTGCCCATGACACCGGGGATGTAGGTGGATTCCACCATGGGCTTGATCCGCTTGACCGCCTCGTAGCCGGCGGTCACATCGACACCAGCGGCGGCATAAGAATCGGAATGAGAGTTTTTCATATAGAGACCTCCTGTGGAATGGATGGCATCGGACAGGGGAGCCCTCGGCTCATTCCCGCCCGGTCCAGCAGTAAGTACAGACCTTGCAGGGCTCCAGACCGATGGCCTTCATCAGACCCTCCAGAGACTGATAGCCCAGAGTGGTGAAGTGGAGCTTCCTACAGATCTCATCCAGCATACACTTGCCGCGCTTAGTGGAAGGATCGGCATACTCATCCAGATGCTCCTGACCTTCGTCGCCCTCCAGCTCCTGGATGGTACGGCGGGTAATGAGCTCCATCTCGGACTTGCTGGAGGAGAAGTTCAGATATTTGCAGCCATACATGATGGGCGGGCAGGCGGAACGGATATGGACCTCCTTGGCACCGGACTCGTAGAGGAAATCCACAGTCTCACGCATCTGCGTACCGCGGACGATGGAGTCGTCGATCATGAGCAGCTTCTTGCCCTGGATCAGCTCAGGGACGGGGATCTGCTTCATCTTGGCCACCTGATTGCGGACCTTCTGATTGTCGGGCATGAAGGAACGGGGCCAGGTGGGGGTGTATTTGACGAAGGGACGAGCGAATGGCTTGCCGCTCTGATTGGCGTAGCCGATCGCGTGAGGGAGACCGGAGTCGGGAACGCCGGCCACATAATCCACATCCTGCGCGATGCCCTTATCCTTGTCGGCTTCAGCCATGATCTCGCCGTTGCGGTAGCGCATGACCTCCACATTGACGCCTTCGTAGTTGGAGTTGGGATAGCCGTAATAGGTCCAAAGGAAGGCACAGATCTTCATCTCGTTCCCCGGAGGGGAGAGCTGTTCCACGCCGTCGGTGGTCACCCGGACGATCTCCTTGGGCCCCAGCTCGTAGTGATTCTGATAGCCCAGCTTGTGGTAGGCGAAGGACTCGAAGGAGACACAACAGCCGTCCTCGTCTTTGCCGATCAGGACGGGAAGGCGTCCCATCCGGTCCCGGGCAGCGATGATCTCGCCATCAGCGGTGAGGATCAGGATCGTGGCGGAGCCGTCCACCACCTCCTGTGCATGGCGGATACCGTCCACCAGATCTTCCTTCTGGTTGATGAGAGCGGCGATGAGTTCCGTAGAATTGACCTTGCCGGAGCTCATAGCCATGAACTGGGTGCCGACACCGGCATCGAAGTACTGCTTGACCAGTTCTTCCGCGTTGTTGATGATGCCGACTGTCGTGATGGCGAACAGGCCCAGATGGGAACGGACCAGCAGGGGCTGAGGGTCCGTATCGCTGATGCACCCGATACCGCTGTGTCCGGAAAAGTCGGCCAGATCTCCCTCGAACTTGGTCCGGAAGGGAGTGTTCTTGATATTATGGATCTGGCGCTGGAAGCCCTTCTCCCGGTCGTAGATGACCATGCCGCCCCGGCTGGTGCCTAGGTGAGAGTGATAGTCCACGCCAAAAAAGATGTCGAGCACGCAGTCCCGCCGGGAGACCGCACCAAAGAAACCACCCAAAGTCGTCTTTCCTCCGATCATGATATGACGGCGGACCGGCATGGGTCCCGGTCCGCCGTTCGCGTGTAAAGGTGAGAGGGAGAGGCGTATTACTTGTCGCCCATCAGACGACGCATGACTTCCTCATAGGCCTCCTCGGCTCCGCCCAAATCGCGGCGGAAACGGTCCTTGTCCAGCTTCTCGTGGGTCTTCTCATCCCACAGGCGGCAGGTATCGGGGGAGATCTCATCCGCCAGGACGATCTTGCCGTCAGAGGTCTTGCCGAACTCCAGCTTGAAGTCCACCAGGTCGATGCCGATCTCCTTCATGAAGCCCTTCAGCAGGTCATTGACCATGAAGGCATACTTCTTGATGAGCTCGATCTCATCTTTGGTGGCCAGCTTCAGGGCCAGAGCGTGGTAGGTGTTCAGCAGGGGGTCGCCCAGGTCATCGTTCTTATAGGAGAACTCGATGGTGGGCTCATCGAACACGATGCCCTCTTCCACGCCATAGCGCTTGGCGAAGGAGCCGGCGGAGATGTTGCGGATGATGACCTCCAGAGGAACGATGGTGACCTTCTTCACCACGGTCTCGCGGTCGCTGAGCTCCTCCACATAGTGGGTGGGCACGCCCTTCTCCTCCAGGCGGCGCATGAGGTTGTTGGTCATACGGTTGTTAATCGCGCCCTTGCCGGCGATGGTGCCCTTTTTCAGGCCGTTGAACGCGGTGGCGTCATCCTTATAAGAAACGATGACCAGTTCGGGGTCGTCAGTCGCAAAGACCTTCTTAGCCTTGCCTTCGTAGATCTGCTCACGCTTTTCCATCGTAAATACTCCCTTTCAACTATTCAGATATGGATGTATCGATATCGTTCATCTATCAGCGGCTTGCCCGACCGATCCGGATCCGGGAAGATCACAGAGCGGCCAGTTCTACCTGGAGTTTCGACTCTTTCTCGACGATCTGTGCGGCCATCTTGGTCCGGGCCGCATCCAGCTTGGCGGCGAGAGCATCATCCGACACGGCCAGGATCTGGGCCGCCAGGACCGCGGCGTTCTTGGCCCCATTGAGGGCCACCGTGGCTACCGGGATCCCGCTGGGCATCTGCACCGTGGCCAGGAGCGCGTCCAGACCGTCCATAGCGCCGCCCTTCATGGGAATGCCGATCACGGGCAGGGTGGAATTCCCGGCGAAGGCACCGGCCAGATGCGCCGCCATTCCGGCTGCACAGATCAGCACGCCAAAGCCATTCCTGCGGGCGTCCCGGGCAAACTCGGCCGCCTGAGCGGGGGTGCGGTGGGCACTGAGGATATGGGCCTCATAGGGGATATCGAACTCCTTGAGCTGGGCGCAGGCGGCCTTGACCACCGGCCAATCGCTGTCAGAGCCCATGATGATCGCGACTTTTTTCATCGAAACGACCTCCTCTGTCAGGGTGTACCAAACAAAAAGTCAGGGAAGCAAAAAATAAATCAGGGCATCCGACGAACGGACACCCTGTTCTCACATCCCGGCCTGAAACGGGCGGAAGGACCGGGACAGACTCCTGACGCAGAAGATCTCCCACATCGACTTACGAGCCATCCCCTTCACCTCGCCCATCCGAAAAGATGGATATACTATATCCAGTCCAGGGGCTTTTTTCAAGTGCAGTGGTCGAATTTTGTATAGTCTCACAAGTAGAAAACGGAGAGGATGGCCGAAACATGGCTGGAATGGAGAGGATGATGTGGAAGCCGGAGAAAGACATCGTAAGAAAATAGTTTAGACAAGCTGTGGTCTGGGTGCTAGAATAGCAGACGAAAACAGGTCTCATGCAAAGCGCTTCCTGCGCATCTGCAGGAGGGCATGTCTTGGAGGGAGAGGAGATCGGACATGAAGATCGCGACAGCCCGACAGATGCGGGAGATGGACCGGGCCGCTATCCAGGACCGCGGTATCGATTCGACACGACTCATGGAGAACGCCGCACAGGCGGTGGCGGAGGCTGCCTTCCTGGCGGCCCAGACCCGACCGGAGCGAGAGGGACGCATTCGACGGGCCATCTGCTTCTGCGGCGCGGGCAATAATGGCGGAGACGGCGTGGCCGCCGCACGCCAGCTCCTGGAACGGGGCATGGAGGTCCGGGCCGTCTTGGTGGGGCGGCGAGAGAAGATGACCCCGGACAACAGGGAGATGGAGCGGCGGCTGGAGTCTGTCGGCGGCCATCTGGAGGATTTCCGGCCGGAGGATCCCGCCTTCGTCCAGTGGTGTCTGGATGCCGATGTGATGGTGGACGCCCTCTTCGGCATCGGTCTGAACACAGATCTGCGGGGCGACTCTCTGACGGCAGTGCAGATGATGAACACCTGCGATATCCCTGTGGTGTCGGCCGATATCGCCAGCGGTGTCGAGGCCGATACCGGCCGTATCTTGGGCGACGCGGTCCGGGCGGACGTGACCGTGACCTTCTCTCTGGCCAAGGCCGGTCACTTTCTGGGGAAGGGAGACCTCTGTACCGGTCGGCTGATCGTGACGGAGATCGGCATCCCGCTGGACCTGGTCCACGGAGTGGAGAGCGGTCTCTACTCGGTCTGCGGGAACGATGTCCGTCTGCCTGAACGACCGCGTGAGTCCCATAAGGGCGACTTCGGCCGAGATGTGATCATCGGCGGTGCGATGGGCTATACTGGGGCCCCTGTACTGGCAGCCCGGGCGGCAGTCCGTTCGGGAGCGGGACTGGTGTCTCTCGGTGTCCCGGAGCCCATATGGCCCATCGTGGCGGCCAAGCTGGAGACCGCCATGCCACGTGCGCTCCCTGCCGGTGCGGATGGGATGCTCACGCTGGCGGGCATCGATCAGGCTGAGGCTATGCTCCGGCCTGCGGATGCCTGTCTGATCGGACCGGGCTTGGGCCGGGACAGTGAGACGGCAGAGCTGGTCCGGCGGCTCCTCCGGACTACGGCGGCGCCGGTGGTCCTGGACGCCGATGGCATAAATGCGCTAGAGGGGCATATAGATGTGCTGGAGGAGCGCCGTGGCCGGGTCACGATCCTGACGCCCCATGACGGTGAGTTCGCCCGCTTGGGCGGAGACCTGAGCGGAGGAGACCGCTTGTCGGCGGCCCGTGAGCGGTCCAGACGGCTGGACTGCTGTATCGTTCTGAAGGGGCACCGCACGATCACTGCTTTCCCGGACGGCACTGCCTACGTGAACACCACCGGGAATCCCGGCATGGCTGTGGGCGGGAGCGGAGATGTCCTGGGCGGCATCATCCTGTCTCTGCTGGGGCAGGGGTTCCCGGAGCGAGAAGCGGTCCCGATGGCGGTGTGGATCCACGGCCGGGCTGGCGATCTGTGCGCGGAGACTTTAGGCGAGTATAGCATGGCGCCCACAGACCTCATTGAGCGTCTGCCTCAGGTCTTGATGGAATGTGAGAGGCGTTCCAGGACCTTGTGACGTGTGCGGCGGTCCTCCTGACGACTGAGAACAGGATAGAGGGGGGACCGCCATGCGCTGTCTGCGGATGTCGTCTATATTGATCGTCACATCGTGCTTATCGCTCGCTGCTTGCGGCAGTCCGTCCGGCGCTGAGGCGGATGAGACCGCCCTGGAGATCCGGACGGACTATCTGGCGATGGAACGCTGTTCCGCCACAGTGGATCTGACGGCCGACTACGGGGAACGAGTCTATGAGTACGGCCTGACGTTCTCTTATGAACGGGCTGGTGAGACGGTCCTGATGCTCACCGCACCAGAGGCGGCGGCGGGGGTCTCCGCCCATATCCGGGCCGGTGAGACGACCCTGGAGTATGATGGTATCCGAGTAGAGACCGGTCCCCTCGATCCAGCGGGGCTGAGCCCTATGGACGCTGTCCCAGCGCTCCTCGCCGCGGTACGGGAGGGCTATCTGGCGGAGACTGCCCTGGAGGGCACGGAGGAGGCAGGGGGGCAGGCCCTCCACATGGTGATCCGGGATCCGGATGTCTCTGCCGGAAGCGGCACCGAATACCAGCTCTGGTTCGACCCGCGGGACCGGGCGCTCCTCCAGGGCGAAGTGAGCGTGGATGGGCATACAGTCGTCCGATGTATGTTTTCGGACTGGAGCATGTCCGGCCCTGAGACTGCGGGGGAGGGAGGAACTTCCTGACCGGACCATTACGGGACCTTTACGCAGGATCGATAGCAGGGAGGACCGGCATCTGTTATCCTGAAGGCGTACTCATGTCCATACCCGCCATCAGGAAAGGAGACGTCTCATGCTTCCCTGTCAGGACTGCTGCCCGGACTATCATGTTGGCTGCCATAAGATCTGCCGCCGCTGGAACGATTTTCAAGAGGGACAGCGGGTGGTGCGCCAGCTCAAAAAACGATATCTGAAATTTTATACGGAGCTGTGCGGACAGACGATCCGTCAGCTCCGTTCCATGCAGACCCGATATCCCGCGCGATGAGTCGGATCGGAAAAAAGATGGGCCATCCATATGATCCGATGTTGAAAAATGCGGATAGATAGGATATACTATCCTTGCATCATTCATTTTCATGGAGGTCTACCATCATGGCTAAAATCACTAAGGATACGATCATCGGCGACATCCTGGACATCGCGCCCCAGACTGCGCCCCTGTTCATGTCTATCGGTATGCACTGCCTTGGCTGCCCCTCTTCCCGCGGCGAGACCGTCGAGGAGGCCTGCATGGTCCACGGTGTGAACGTCGAGGCGCTTCTGAACGCCATCAACGAGCAGATCGAGGCCGCCGAGCAGTAAGGCGTCCCATGAAAAAAGAGCGGCATTTGCCGCTCTTTTTTCGATCATGAGAGAAGAGAGGTGCCGCCCTTGAAACATATCGAACTTTCGCCCAGACTGCGGGCGGTGGCAGAGTTGGTACCATCCGGGACCCGCTTCGCAGATGTAGGGACCGACCACGCCTATCTGCCGGTCTATCTCATCCAGGAGGGGATCATCTCTGGCGCAGTGGCGTCTGATCTGCGGGAGGGACCTTTGGATCGGGCCCGGCAGACGGCGGAGCGCTATGGCGTCACAGACAAGATCTCCTTCCGGCTGTGTGATGGGCTGGACCGGGTCGCGCCGGAAGAGGCAGAGACCATTGCCATCGCCGGGATGGGCGGCGAGACCATCGCCGCGATCCTGGGAGCCGCGCCCTGGACCAAGCTGGGGGAACATCGGCTCCTGCTCCAGCCCATGAGCGCACTTCCTGAATTGCGGAGTTGGCTCCAGAAAGCGGGCTATGTCATCCGGAAAGAACGGCTCTGCCAGGAGGGCAAGACGATCTATACTGTCATAGAGGCTGGGCACGGAGAGATGCCGCCTCTGAGCCCGGCAGAATGCTGGGCGGGACGGCAGGACACCTGCGCCGGCGACCCGCTCCGGCCCACTCTGCTGGCCCATCTGCTCCGGCGCGTGGAGCGTGCGCTGACGGGGATCCGCCAGTCTGCCCGCCCGGAAGATATCCCATGGAAGGACGAGCTGGAGCAGGTCCGCACAGGCCTCATCGCTATGCAGGAGGAGGAAACGAAATGATCAAAGTCAATGATATCTACGCCTATCTGGACAGTGTTGCCCCATTCGCGATCCAGATGGACTTCGACAATGCAGGGTTTCTGGTGGGGCACGGAGAGGCATCGGTGAAGAAGGTCCTGGTCTCTCTCGACATCACCGAGGAGGTGGCAGAGGAGGCGGCCGCGGTGGGCGCTCAGCTCATCGTCTCCCACCATCCGGTCATCTTCCATCCTGCCCGCAGCATCACAGATCGAGATCCAGTGGGGCGGACTCTGCTGGCCCTCACGGAGAAGAAGATCGCTGCGATCTGTGTCCATACGAACCTGGATGCGGTGTCCGGCGGTGTCAACGACGCCCTGGCCCGCCGTCTGGGCCTGACGCAGGTAGAGATGCTCCGCCCCGAGGGGACGGATGCCTCTGGCCAGACCTACGGCGTGGGCCGGATCGGTCTGAGAGAGGGGAGCGGCATGTACGCCCCAGCCTTTGCCCGCTTCGTACAGGAGGCGCTGGATGCCAACGGCGTACGCTATGTAGATGCCCGGCGCCCGGTCCGGCGTGTGGCGGTGGGCGGCGGCGCCTGCGGCGATATGCTGGCGGATGCCCTTCGGATGGGCTGTGACACGTTCGTGACCTCTGATGTGAAGTACAACGGTTTTCTGGACGCCAAAGCTATGGGCGTCAACCTGATCGATGCTGGCCATTATCCCACCGAACAGGTGATCTGCCCCATCTTGGAGCGGCGGCTCAAGACGGCCTTCCCGGAGCTGGAGGTCGTACAGACCAAAGAACACAAAGAGGTGTTCACCTACCTGGCCAAGAGCGGCGGGGCGGAGTGACCTGCTGCTGGGGCGATAGGCCCCGTTTTCGGCTGGTAAGGGGTTGCACCTTCCGGCCCTTTATGGTAAAATATTTTAGCTTATTTCTTATCGAAGGAGACGGATCCAATGTCAGGACATTCCAAGTGGCATAATATCCAGAAGACCAAGGGCGCTGCGGATGCGAAGCGTTCTCAGGCATTCACTAAGATCGCCCGCGAGATGATCGTAGCGGTCAAGCAGGGCGGCAGCGGCGATCCTGCCAACAACTCCCGTCTGGCCACCGTCATCGCCAAGGCCAAGGCGGTCAATATGCCCAACGACAACATCAAGCGCACCATCGACAAGGCGCTGGGCGCGGGCAATACCGACAACTTCGAGAGCGTCGTCTATGAGGGCTACGGCCCCAACGGTGTGGCCGTGATCGTGGACGCGCTGACCGACAACCGTCAGCGCACCGCCCCGGAGGTCCGCCATCTGCTGGACAAGTATGGCAAGGGCCTGGGTGCTACCGGCTGTGTGTCTTGGTGCTTCGACCAGAAGGGCGTCATCGTCATCGAGCGCGAGGATCTGGACGAGGACACCATGATGATGGACGCACTGGACTGCGGCGCCGACGATATGCAGGCAGAGGATGAGGTGTTCACCATCTATACCTCTCCCGAGGCGTTCGGCGAGGTCCTGCCCAAGCTGGAGGAGAAGGGTTATACCTTCCTGGAGGCTTCCGTGCAGATGGTCCCCCAGAACTACGTCAAGCTCACCGACGAGGCCGATATCAAGAACATGGAGAAACTTATCGACCTGCTGGAAGAAAATGACGATGTCCAGAACGTGTACCATAACTGGGAACAGGAGTAAATACGGCAAGATGTTGCCGAAATAGGATTGAATCGTCAAAAAAAGAAACTTTTTCATCAATCGGATTTGGCTGAGTAAAGTGAAATCCCGATGAGCGATGATGTACATGATACCTTCTATTGTGCTATACATGGAGGGTCATCATGAACATTGAAAACGCGATCAAAGACTACCTGATAGAGATTGAGATTAGAAAGTATACCCCGAAAACGATCAAGGGGCATCGGACTAGTCTCAATCTCTTTTTGTGCTTCTGTGAGGGAGAGATGCACATCTCAGATATGGAAGAGGCAACATCAGGCGTCGTAAAGAAATATGCTGGGTATATGTCGCAAAACGGGAGGAAAGGGACTTACGTCAATGGACTGCTGAAGTCTCTAAAATCGTTCGCACAATATTGTTATGAAGAAGGCAGTGATGGGTTTAACGCAAAGCACAACTTCAAGTGGTGTAAAGAAGAAAAGACCGTCCGGAGCGCTGTGCTCCGGACGGCCAAATATGCAAGCAAGCCTGTAAGCCGGGTTCTGTCCTTTAAGACAGCCATCTATCTCGACGCACCGTTGCCGATACGCTCAAGCCGCCTCCCTGGGACGGTCGGGCCGACCATATGTCCCTCCACGGCGTTGCTCCGGATAGAGTTTACAGCGATGGACGCTTCCACGCCATCGGGCGGGCTCTTGCCTCCGCCTTTCCACCCTTACTGCCGGATGGAGACCATCCGACAGCGGTCTATCTCTGTTGCACTTTTCCTAGGGTCGCCCCCGGCGGGTGTTACCCGTTATCCTTGCCCTGTGGAGCCCGGACTTTCCTCACGAACGGGCCTTTCGCCCCGTCCGCGCGGCTGTCCAGCTTACTTGCAGGTGCTATTATAGCGTATCCGGAGCCGATCGTCAAACGATTCGTTTTGGAATGACCTGTGCGGGGCCATGCTGCTCCATAGACAAAATAGAGGATGTTCTGACGGATCTTCTCAGACGATCAGCGGACCATTTTTCATTGTTGTGCCATGAAAAATGTGGTATGATATCAGATGCAAGGAATTCGTGCGGCTCCTGGAGCGCCGTGCGAGATATCAAGGAGAGAGGATGGAACCTATGGGATCCTTTGACTCATTTTTCAAGAAACGGCTGGAAGAGTTGGTCGCCGGGCAGAAAGCCCCGGCGCTTTTGTTCTTTCGCGGGTTCCTGCCCGCGCAGATCGAGACGCTGATCGGACATCCGGCCAGCCTGCTTCCGGACCCGGCGCTCATCCGGGACGGTGGGGTAGACCTGACTTTTCTGGAAGGACAGAAGCGGGCGCTGGTCCAGCGGCTGACCTCTGTGGACGGGGTCTTGGTCGGCTTTTATGAAGAGCTGATCGCTCTTTGCTCGGTGGTCAGCGACCCGTCCGCGCTCCTGGGTGGTCCGGTGATCGTAGTGGAGAACGATCTGTTCGGGGATGCCGTCCCGAGCTGTATGAGCGACGCCGACACAGCCATCCTCCTGCGGGATACCAAGTCTGAAAAGGCAGGCAGCGGGGAGAAGGCCGCAGACCTCCTGGCCCAGTATTACAGCGACCCGATGCCGCTGGATGAGAGCCATGTCCTAGTCTGTCCCCGAAATGTACACAAGGACATCGGCGTCGAACCGATCGCGTTCTTCCCGGCAGCGGAGCCCAAGTCCCAGCCGGAGCCCCAGGGGGACGACCTCCGTCTGGATACGAAGCAGGACCTCCTGTACCGCTTCCGGGTGATGGAAGGGGAGGGAGCACCTGTCCATCTCCTCACCGGTCGGCAGGAGGGGGATGTCGGTCTGGCGGCCAGCCTCAGGAACGCACTGACCGCGCTGGACATCCCCTTCTCTCAGGAGGACGAGGATGCTGAGGGCGATGCCGCGGCGGATATCTTCATCCCAAAGGCAGTCACGGAACTGCTGAAACATCACTGGGGCTCCAATGCATCCTTCCGCGATCTGCATTTCTACCGGGCACCGGCCACATCGAAGGAGACGGTGGAGATCTCTCAGGGCGCACTGGTCAGCGAAGTCATCGATCAGTGCGAGCGTGCTGAAGCGGAAGAGGAGTTCCGGGACATCTTCATCACCGCCCCCACCGGAGCGGGCAAGTCCCTGCTGTTCCAGCTTCCGGCCCTCTATCTGGCGGAGCGCTGTCAGGCGGTCACGCTGGTCATCTCTCCGCTGATCGCGCTGATGAACGACCAGGTCTCTCAACTGGAGGATGAGCATGGGAGCGCTCTGGCCACCTATCTGAACTCCACACTGACCTATGAAGAGCGGCAGCAGCGGTCTGAGGAGATCCAGTCCGGGAAGCGGTCCATCGTCTATCTGGCCCCGGAGCTCCTGTTGTCCTCTGGGCTGGACGCGATCCTGGGCGACCGCCGGCTGGGACTGCTGGTCATCGACGAGGCCCATACCGTCACCTCCTGGGGCCGGGATTTCCGCTCCGACTACTGGTATCTGGGCGACTTCCTGCGGCAGGCCCGAAGGGACCGGACGCCCTTCCCGGTCATGTGTCTGACGGCTACCGCCGTGTACACCGGACCGGAGGATATGGTGAACGATACGATCCGGGAGCTGGATCTGAATGCGCCGATCATCCATCTGGGCAGTGTCAAGCGGGAGGACATCTCCTTCGACATCACCAGACCGGAGCTCCCGGAGGCAGGCGTCACGGTGGAGTCCCTCAAGCAGAAGCTGGTCATCGACCGCCTGATCGAATATGTGGGCAAACGGGAGAAAACACTGGTCTATTGTCCCTTCCGGACCCAAGTCGAGGGGCTGTATGTGATGCTGGATGCCAAAATGCGCCGGGTGGTACGCCGTTATCACAGCCGGGTGACGGCTCAGGAGCGAAAGCTGATCGAGAAGGAGTATCGGGATGGTACTGCCCTCGGCCTGATCTGCACCAAAGCGTTCGGTATGGGCGTAGACGTGAAGGATATCAAGCATGTGATCCACTTCGCGCCTACTGGGACACTCTCCGACTATGTACAGGAGATCGGCCGCGCCGCCCGGGATCCGTCTGCTGTGGGCACGGCCCATATGGACTACTTCAAGCAGGATATCCGCTATGTGCGGACACTGAATGGGCTCTCTGAGATGAAGCAGAAACAGCTCAAGTCCATGCTCCAAAAGCTGGTGGATATTTACGATGCCAAGAAACACCGCAACCTGCTCCTGGCTCCGGACTCCTTCGCTTATCTGTTCCAGGAGTCCGAGGCGGAGAACAAGACCAAGAACGGCCTGCTCCTGCTGGCCAAGGATCTGAAAAACAAATACGGTTTCCCGGTATTGGTGGTGCGCCCTCGGCTCATGCTGACGGAGAATTTCGTCAATGTGCCGCCGGAGCTGACCGACCGATTCCAGAAAGAGTTCGGCGAATACGCCGCACCCTGCGGAAAGGTGAAGGACCGCTTTGTCCCAACTGGAAATTCCTCCCGGGCCTCTGAGGTCTATATCCGCAACGTGGGCGAAGTCTATCGGGTCCGGATGGGCGACCTGTGGGAGGCCAGGTTCCCTCACCTGACATTTGCCGCCTTCAAGCATCAGTTCTTCAATGAGCGTCTGGACCGGAAGGTGGACAGCCATCTCTCTCCCCGGATCCGGGTCACGGTCCACTATCACGATCCGTTCGACAAGGTGCAGGAGGAAGTCACCAGATTGCTGGATGACATCCTAGCCGTGTTCACCCGCCATAAGCTGGGGGAGAAGAAGACGTTCGATGAGAAGACCTTCCGGGCGGAGCTGAACGAGCTGCGTCCAGATCAGGAGCTGACGGATGCGCAGGTCACGTTGCTCTTGGCTATGATGACACAGGAGGTGGATGAACGGGCCTCCTTCAACGCCGCCAGAAGCAGTATGAAGGTGCTCCAACGCAGGAAGCAAAAGGGGAAGGCCGGCGGGACGGAGTACCGGATCTCCAGCAGCCACGCGACCCTGAAGGACTATATGCTCCGGCTCCTGGGCCAGTGTGAGCCAGATCCGGAGACCGGGAGCTTCAGCTCCTTCGTCCCGGATCCCGCCAAACGCCCCATCATGCTCCTGCCGATCCTGAAGCTGATGGAGATCATGGGGCTGGCCTCTTATGAGCTCCAGGGCGGCGAGGCGGCCGAGCTGTTCGTCCGTATCAACGATCCGGAGAAGCTCCGCCGTCTGGCCGGTGGCAAGTACAGCAATGGCATCCTGACTGAGCTCCACCGGAAGCATGAGGACAGCCGCAAGCTCCTGACCGCGTTTTTCCAGGCGGAAATGGACGATGCCTCCCGCTGGGCGCTGATCGAGGACTATTTCCTGGGCAATGATGAGGCGGTACGCGCCGCTCTCCCGACCGCAGGGGGGGCGGAGAGCGAGATCGACGAGGAGCCTGAGGAGGGCACGGAGACGTGAAGCCTCAGCGCTCCACTGTGCGTTCCACCAGATGCTCCAGCTCTCTGGGGCAGAGGATCTTGATGGAGCGGTAGCCTGTCTGGATCCAGCCGAGACGGACGAACTCACCGATGACCCGGCTGACAGTCACTCGGCTGACCCCTACTGATGCACCGATCTCTTCATGGGTGCAGTGGATGACACCGTCCGGGCCGGTCGGCCGCAGGGAGAGGAGATGCCGTGCAATCCGCTGATCTGCCTGGAGGAAGCTACTGTCCACATGAGTGGACAGTAGCCGCACGGTCCGGGCCAGATACTCCAGCATGGAGACGGCCAAGTCCGGGTGCCGTGCGAACACCGTGTGGAGCCGCGCCCGATCCACTGAGATGAGAGAACAGGTGGTCAGCGCCGTTGCGGAGGATACCCGGGGCTGTTTGTCGAAGAACGCGGCTTCGCCGATAAGGTCGCCTGCATGGTGATAGGTGAGGATCCGCTCTTCACCGGAGCCGGCGCTGAGGAAGCACTTCACCGTCCCCTCCAGGATATAGTAGAATCGGTCTGCAGGCGTGTCCTGAAGATAGATGAGCTGTTCCGGGGCATAGAGCAGGGGAGCCTGGCCCTCTGCCAAGGGATACCAGATGTCCACGTCGAACGCTCCTTTCATGGAATTTTCTTTGACTCGTCTCAGATCGTATCACACTTTACATTCTTTTGGCAAGGATCCTATCATAATTGACCATACAGAAAGGTACCAAAGGTTATTCAGGAGGAATGCATCATGGGAATGACGATGACCCAGAAGATCCTGGCAAAGCATGCCGGGCTCGATTCAGTAGAAGCCGGACAGCTCATCGAGGGGAAGCTGGATCTGGTCCTGGGCAACGATATCACCACCCCTGTGGCCATCACCGAATTCGATAAGGCTGGCCTGACGCAGGTGTTCGATCGGGACAAGATCGCCATCGTATTGGATCACTCTACGCCGTGCAAGGACATCAAGTCCGCACAACTGTGCGCTAAGGCCCGTGATTTTGCCCACCGGTTCCAAATCACCCACTTCTTCGACGTGGGACAAATGGGCGTGGAGCACGCTCTTCTGCCGGAACAGGGCTTGGTGGCTCCCGGTGAGGCCGTGATTGGTGCGGACTCCCATACCTGCACCTATGGTGCGCTGGGCGCGTTCTCTACCGGGGTCGGTTCCACGGATATGGCCGCCGGTATGGCCACCGGTCTGTCTTGGTTCAAGGTGCCCTCTGCCATCAAAGTCACGCTGAAGGGCAAGTTCCAGCCCTATGTCTCCGGCAAGGATCTGGTGCTCCATCTGATTGGCATGATCGGCGTGGACGGCGCCCTCTATAAGTCTCTTGAGTTTGCCGGTGAGGGTGTCTCCGAGCTTTCTATGGATGACCGCTTCACCATTGCCAACATGGCCATCGAGGCTGGCGCCAAGAACGGCATCTTCCCTGTGGACGAAAAGACCCGCGCTTATCTCAAGGGCCGTGTGGACCGGGAGTGGGAGGCTGTGGAGGCGGACTCCGATGCCATCTATGAACGTGAGATCATCATCGATCTGGATGAGCTCCGTCCCACGGTGGCACTGCCCCATCTGCCTTCCAACACCCGTACGGTGGACGAGGTGGCCGGTACCCCCATCCAGCAGGTCGTTATCGGCTCCTGCACCAACGGCCGCATCGAGGATATGCGGAAGGCCGCCGAGATCCTGAAGGGCCGCAAAGTCCATGAGGGCGTCCGCTGTATCGTGCTCCCTGCCACCCAGCAGGTCATGCTGGACGCTATGGCCGAGGGCTTGGTCCAGATCTTCATCGAGGCTGGCTGTGCGGTCTCTACGCCTACCTGCGGTCCCTGTCTGGGCGGCCATATGGGTGTTCTGGCCGATGGGGAACGCGCTATCTCCACCACCAACCGGAACTTCGTGGGCCGGATGGGCCCTGTCAGCTCTGAGATCATCCTGGCCAGCCCTGCTGTCGCCGCCGCCTCCGCCGTGGCCGGCTGTGTGGCCGACCCCCGGTCTATCTGAGCAAGAACGTCTGAGACAGAAAGGATAGAATGACATGAAAGTCTATAAATACGGCGACAACGTGGACACCGACGTCATCATCCCCGCCCGCCATCTGAACGATCCGGACCCCAAGGCCTTGGCCTCCCACTGTATGGAGGATATCGATGCGGACTTCGCCACCACCGTCCAGCCCGGCGACATCGTGGTGGGCGGCGCCAACTTCGGCTGCGGCTCCTCCCGGGAGCATGCGCCTCTGGCTATCAAGTCCTGCGGCGTGAAGTGTGTCATCGCCGCCTCTTTTGCGCGTATCTTCTACCGCAACGCCATCAACATCGGGTTCCCCATCATGGAGTGCCCGGAAGCCGCCGCTGAGATCCAGGCTGGCGATCAGGTCAGCGTGGACTTCCAGAGTGGTCTCATCCTGGATGAGACCACTGGAAAGCAGTACCATGCCGCGCCGTTCCCGGAGTTCATCGATGGGATCATCGACAACGGCGGTCTGCTCTCCTCGTTGAAGGCCCGCGGACTGGCGAAGTGATATATCGATCTATCGAGAAAGGAATCGACTGATATGGACTATAAGATCGCATTGATCCGGGGCGACGGCATCGGCCCCGAGGTGGTGGGCGAGGCCGTCAAGGTCCTGGACACTGTGGGCCGAAAGTTCAGCCATACGTTCCATTATACCGACGTCCTTCTGGGCGGCTGTGCCACCGATGCGGTGGGGAAGAGCTACCCCGATGGGACTGCGGAGAAATGCAAGTCCTGCGACGCTGTCCTGCTCGGCGCCGTAGGTGGTCCCAAGTGGGGATCTGATAAGCCTGCGGAACAGCGTCCGGAGACCGCTCTCTTGGCGATCCGCAAGGACCTTGGACTGTACGCCAATCTGCGTCCTGCCGCGCTTCGCCCTGCCATGGCGGACGCATGCCCCTTGAAAAAGGAGACTGCGGAGAAGGGCATCGACCTGATGATGGTCCGTGAGTTGACCGGAGGCATCTATTTCGGCCGCCGTGAGAAGTATGAGACCGAGGACCGGGGCATCGAGGCCGCCGACCGGATGGCTTACTCCGAGAAAGAGATCGAGCGCATCGGTCGCCGCGCGTTCGAGCTGGCCCGTCTCCGCCGGAAGAAGGTCTCCAGCGTAGACAAGGCCAATGTTCTGGAGACCTCCCGCCTGTGGCGTTCTGTGATGCACCGCCTGTCCGCGGAGTATCCCGACGTGGCTTACGAAGATGTGCTGGTGGACAACTGTGCCATGCAGCTGGTCCGGGCCCCCGGTCAGTTCGATGTGGTCGTCACAGAAAATATGTTTGGCGACATCCTGTCCGATGAGGCCAGTATGGTCACCGGTTCTATCGGCCTGCTGCCCTCGGCCTCCATCGGTGACACCGCGCCCGGCCTGTATGAGCCGATCCACGGCTCCGCCCCGGACATCGCAGGACAGGACAAGGCCAACCCCATCGCCACGATCCTCTCGGTGGCTATGATGATGCGCTATTCCTTCCATCTGGCCGCTGAGGCTGACGCCATCGAACAGGCGGTGGATGCGGTCCTGGCCGCCGGCTGGCGCACGGCCGATATCGCAGAGCCTGGTGTGGCCCCCATCGGCACGAAAAAGATGGGCGACCTCATCTGCGCCAAGCTGGAGGGCTGATCCTCCCGCGCCTCAAAGCATAGAGTCCCCGGCCCGTTGCGATGGACCGGGGACTTTTCCTGTCCGCAAACCTTGACAGAGGAGGGGAAGTCTGCTACGATCAGGCAGATAGTGAAGCGTGGAAGGAACGTGATGGATTTGATCTTGATGATAGATGTAGGGAATTCCAGCACTACCATTGGGCTGTTCGAGCCCAACGGGAGCCTGACATTCCGCTCAGTGCTCCCGACCTATAAAAGCGCCATGCAGGACCACTGGGCGATCAGTCTCCTGGATGTGTTTCGACTCCACCGGGCGGAGGTGGATGCCGTCACAGGCATCATGATCTCCAGCGTCGTGCCGCCGGTGACGGCGGCGATCTGCGGTGCGGCGGAATTCATCACCGGGATCCGGCCAATGGTCATGGGTCCCGGTATCAAGACCGGTCTGAACATCAAGTCCGATCTCCACTCCCAGTTGGGGAGCGATATCGTGGCGTCTTCTGTAGCGGCCATCGCACAGCGGCCCACGCCGCTCATCGTCATCGATATGGGCACGGCCATCACCATGTCCCTGCTCCGGGGGAACGTTTATGAGGGCTGTATCATCATGCCCGGCGTCCGGGTGGCGGTAGAGGCACTCTCTCAAGAGGCGGCGGAGCTGCCTCATATCTCAATCGAGCCTCCGGAGACGCTGCTGGGCCATAATACTGTCACTGCGATGCGCTCCGGCGTAGTCTATGGAAACGCCAGTATGGTGGATGGGATGATCAGCCGGATCGAGGCAGACATGGGGGAGCCTGCGGCGGCTATCGTGGCCACCGGTACCTCCGCGCCGGAGATCCTCAAGCACTGTTCCCATGACATCCATTACAGCGCGGACCTTATATTGGAAGGATTATTTCTGCTTTACCAGAAAAATACAGCCATCCGCCCGCGCCGGGCATGATCGATTCAGCGCTGGACGGACGGTATCCGCAAATTTTGAAAGAATGCAATGTTTGTCTTGCATTCTTGACTCCGGACTCATATAATAAAAAGCACGAATCTAATTTGATCTGGAGGAGATCCACCATGAAAGAGCTTTCCCACATCGCACAGGCCGTCCAGGCCTCCACCACGATGGCCATCGATTCGATGTTCAAGCAGATGAAGGCGGACGGCATCGACGTCATCGGGTTCGGCGCCGGTGAGCCTGACTTCAACACCCCGGACGAGATCAAGGAAGCCGGCATCCAGGCGATCCAGAACAACATCACCCGTTACACCCCCGCCGCCGGTACTGTGGAGCTCCGGCAGGCCGTGTGCGACCGGATGAAGGCCGACTGCAATGTGGAGTATAAGCCGAATCAGGTCGTCGTGACCAGCGGTGCTAAGCATGCCGTCTATCTGGCCCTCCGCGCTCTGGTGGATCCCGGCGATGAGGTCATCCTGCCCGCACCTTACTGGGTCAGCTACATCGAGCTCATCCGCATGGTGGGCGGTGTCCCTGTGGTCGTCACTGCCACGGAGAAGGAGAACTTCAAGCTCACTCCTGAGAAGCTGGCCGCCGCCATCACTCCCAAGACCAAGGCCCTCATCCTGAACAATCCCTCCAACCCCACCGGCATGATGTACGGTGCGGAGGAGCTGAAGGGCATCGCCAAGGTCTGTATCGAGAACGATCTCTATGTCATCAGTGATGAGATCTACTACGGTCTGGTCTATGACGGAGCAAAGTTCACCAGCTTTGCCAGCATCAGCCCTGAGACCTATGAGCGGACCATCCTGATCAATGGCGTGTCCAAGTCCTACGCCATGACCGGCTGGCGCATCGGCTATGCCTGTGCCGACTCTGCTGTGGCCAAGGTGATGGCCAATTATGTGAGTCATTCCACCGGTTCTCCCGTGGCCAGCTCTCAGAAGGCCTCTGTCACAGCTCTGACCGGCTCTCAGGCGAAAATCGAGCTGATGCGTCAGGCTTTCGAGGAGCGCCGCAATTATTTGGTGGACCGGATGAACAAGATCCCCGGCGTGAGCTGCATCAAGCCTGAGGGCGCTTTCTATGTGATGATGAACCTGGAGCAGTTGATCGGAAAGACTATCCAGGGCGTGACCATCACCGATGATAATGTCTTTGCGGATGCCTTCCTGAAGAAGGGACTGGTGGCTGTGGTCCCCGGTTCCGGCTTCGGCGCTCCCAACTTCACCCGCTGGTCTTACGCCACCTCTATGGAGAACATCAAAGAGGGCCTGGACCGTCTGGAAAAGTTCCTGGCGGAGTGAGCCATCCGACATCCTGTTGAGAAAAAGGCCGGTGTGTTTTGCGCACCGGCCTATTTCAAACGCAGGAGTCTGATGTGATATGGATATCTTGTGTCAGACGTGGTTTTATGGTATGATATTTGCTGAAATATGGTTGAAAAAGGGGATCCACACATGAATAAGACCGTATATGAAAGCCCGCTGTCTTCCCGCTACGCCAGCGATGAGATGCAGTATATCTTCTCTCCCGACAAGAAGTTCACCACTTGGCGCCGTCTCTGGATCGCGCTGGCCCGGGCCGAGATGGAGCTCGGTCTCCCCGTGACCCAGGAGCAGATCGACGAGATGGAGGACCATGTAGAGGAGATCGACTACGACATGGCCGCTGAGAAAGAGCGCCAGCTCCGTCACGATGTGATGGCTCACATCCACACCTTCGGTGCGACCTGCCCCAAAGCGATGCCCATCATCCATCTGGGAGCCACCAGCTGTTACGTGGGAGACAACACCGACGTCATCCTCATGCGTGAGGGCCTGTGCCTGATCCGGGACAAGCTGGTGCAGGTACTGGGCCATCTGGCCAAGTTCGCTGATGCCTATAAGGCGCTTCCTACCTTGGGCTTCACCCACTTCCAGCCTGCCCAGCTGGTCACGGTAGGAAAGCGAGCTACCCTGTGGATGAACGAACTGCTCATGGACCTGTCCGAGGTGGAGCATCGGATCGCCAGCCTGAAGCTCCTGGGCTGTAAGGGCACCACTGGCACACAGGCCAGCTTCCTGGAGCTCTTCGAGGGCGACCATGAGAAGTGCAAGGAGCTGGACCAGAAGATCGCCCGGGAAATGGGCTTCGAAGGCGTGGTCCCGGTCTCCGGACAGACTTACTCTCGGAAGATGGATGCCTATGTGCTGGATACCCTGTCCGGCATTGCCCAGTCTGCCAGCAAGTTCGCCAACGATATGCGCCTCCTGTGCCACCTGAAGGAGGTCGAAGAGCCTTTCGAGAAGAACCAGATCGGTTCCTCCGCCATGCCTTATAAGCGCAATCCCATGCGCTGTGAGCGCATCTGCTCTCTGGCCCGATACGTCATCGCCGATGCCGCCAACCCTGCCATCACCGCCGCTACTCAGTGGTTCGAGCGTACGCTGGATGACTCCGCCAACAAGCGGATCTCCGTGCCTGAGGCATTCCTCGCAGTGGATGCCATCCTGAACATCTATACCAATGTGGCCTCCAATCTGGTGGTCCATGAGAAAGTCATCGAGAAGCACGTCCTGGAGGAGCTGCCCTTCATGGCCAGCGAGAACATCATGATGGATGCGGTGAAGCGGGGCGGCAACCGTCAGGAGCTCCATGAGCGCATCCGCGTCCACTCTCTGGAGGCCGGCCGGAACGTGAAGGACCTGGGGCTTCCCAATAACCTGATCGACCTGATCGCGGCGGATAGCGCCTTCGGCATGACCCGGGAGGAGCTCACGGCACATCTGGAGCCCAGCCGCTATATCGGCCGCTGCCCGGAGCAGGTCACCGACTTCCTGAACGAGGACGTCAAGCCCGTACTGGATCGTTATGCGGAAGCTCTGCACCACAAAGAGACCGCGCTGAAGGTCTAAACGAAACGAAAGGGGAGAGGCTGGACGCATAGCCTCTCCTTTTCGGCGGCCTGTATAAAGCGGAGCGTTGTATGGACATGGAAACTGCGATATAATGACTGGGAATTCGAAACGTGTGAGAAGGAGGGCCTTTTATGGAAGAAAAAAAGGTGCGGAGGATCGGAGTGTTCACCAGCGGCGGAGACGCCCCCGGCATGAATGCGGCGATCCGGGCCGTGACCCGAACGGCGCTCCATATGGGCATCGAGTGTATCGGGATCCGGCGCGGCTACCATGGACTGATCAACTGCGATGTGGTCCCTCTGGATCTGGGCAGTGTCAGCGGCCTGTCCCGTCAGGGCGGCACCATGCTCTATTCGGCCCGCAGTAAGGAGTTCATGACGCCGGAAGGGCGTGAGAAAGCCCTCAATACTTGTAAACTGCTGGGGATCGATGGCTTGGTCGGCATCGGTGGAGACGGTACCTTCCGCGGCCTTCTGGAACTGTCCAAGCTGGGGATCTCTGTTGTGGGCATCCCAGGCACCATCGATAACGACATCTCCTGTTCCTCTTATACCATCGGTTTCGATACCGCCTGCAATACGGCGCTGGACTCCATCGACAAGCTGAGAGACACCATGCAGTCTCACGAACGCTGTTCTGTGGTGGAGGTCATGGGCCGGCATGCCGGACATCTGGCGCTCTATGTGGGCGTGGCCTGCGGCGCTACTGCGGTGATCGTACCGGAGCGGCCCTTTGATGCCGAACAGGATATCCTGGAGCCTATCCGCCGGGCACGCCTGAACGGACGGACCCATTTCATGGTCATCGTGGCCGAGGGCGTAGAGGGTGGAGCCTATGCGGTCGCGGACCAGATCCGGGCCGCGACTGCACTGGATACCCGTGTCACGGTCTTGGGCCACGTCCAGAGGGGTGGAAGCCCCTCCTCTCGGGATCGCGTTACGGCCACCTATATGGGCTACGAAGCGGTGAAGCTCCTGGCGGAGGGGGAGAGTGGCCGGGTCATCTGCCTCCAGAACGACCAGTATGTAGATATGGATATCAATGAGGCCTTGTCCATGAAGAAAGAGCTGGATATGCAGACCTATACTGTCATGCGGATCATGACAGGTGTGGACCATGCGCCGGACACGGTCCGTCCGTCCAGAAGCGACGCTTGAAAAAACGAGCTGTCTGACCATCGATGGTCAGACAGCTCGTTCTGCGTTCTGTATGTATCACAGGGAGGCGGCGAGGACCTTCTTCAGCTTGGCGAAGCGGGGAAGAGAGTCCACCTTTGGACTAGTCGGTTCTCCCTGGATCAGGGGGAGCACATAGTCGATGAAGGGCTGCTCTACACCGTTCCCGTCGGCATTGATCCACTCGCGGGGAACTTTTTTCTCAAAGTTGGCCACGATATCCAGAGGCTCCAGGACCGTCTCACACCGATAGCCGTTCTCCCGGTCACAACGGAACGCGACCATCTTGTCGGTGACACCGGAGACAGCGGCCTCCACAGCGGCCCTACCGGCGGCATAGGCCTCATCGATATCCGTCTGAGAGGCCACATGAGCACCGCACCGCTGAAGCAGGGACAGCTCAATGCCCCGGACCTTCGCTCCGGTCGCCTTCTTGACCACTTGGGCTAGGATGGAGGCCAGTCCACCCAACTGGACATGGCCAAAGCTGTCGGTGGCAGAGGCGGCTTTGGCCTCGGAGACGAAGGAGCCGTCTGCATAGTGGATGCCCTCAGACACAGCGATCATACAGCCGCCCTTCCTGGCATAGATCTCCTTCACATCGGCCAGGAAACGGTCCATGTCGAAGTCCACCTCGGGAAGATAGACCAAATCAGGGCCATAGCCAGCCCAAGTGGCCAGAGCGGCAGAGCCAGCCAGCCAGCCGGCATGGCGGCCCATGATCTCGATGACGGTGACAGCACCTGTATCGTAGACGTGGGTATCCTTGAACACCTCCATGCAGGTGGTGGCGATGAACTTCGCGGCGGAGCCGAAGCCGGGGCAGTGATCGGTGCCATTCAGATCGTTATCGATCGTCTTGGGGACGCCGATGATGCGGCATTCATAGCCGGACTCCTGCATATACTTGGAGATCTTGTTGCAGGTATCCATAGAGTCGTTTCCACCATTGTAGAAGAAGTAGCGGACATCGTATTTTTGAAAGATTTCCAGGATACGCTTATAGTCGGCATCGTCCTTTTCTGGGTCAGCTAGTTTGTATCGGCAGGAGCCCAGCTCGGAGGAGGGAGTATATCTCAGAAGTTCCAGCTCCGCGGGATCCTCCAGACCCATATCATAGAGCCGGTCCTCCAGGACGCCTTTAATCCCGTTGGCCGCACCCAATACTCTGGTGATGTTTCCGCTGTCCAGCGCCGTTCGGATCACGCCAAGCGCACTGGCATTGATGACCGCCGTCGGACCGCCAGACTGTCCGATGATACAGGCACCCTTGAGTTCATTCATCACAATTTCCTCCCACTGACCGCTTTGACCCCGTGTTCTGTGTCTTTATGTCGCTGTTAGTCGATTTTCCACCTATATAAGGGAGCTCAAAACGAAATTTCACCGTAATTATATCACGGACCCCTTGTATTTGTCGATCTCAAATGCTAAAATCTAATCGTACTTTGAAAAAGGAGATGAGCCTTATGCCTCTCGTCACTACAACTGAAATGTTCAAGAAGGCCTATGACGGCGGTTATGCCATCGGCGCGTTCAATGTCAACAATATGGAGATCGTGCAGGGCATCACTGAGGCGGCCAAGGAAGTCCATGCTCCCCTCATCCTGCAGGTGTCCAAGGGTGCCCGTGCCTATGCCAACCACACCTACCTGATCAAGCTGGTGGAGGCCGCTGTGATCGAGTGCCCCGATATCCCCATCGCGCTCCATCTGGACCATGGCCCCGACTTCGAGACCTGTAAGGCCTGCGTGGACGGCGGTTTCACTTCTGTCATGATCGATGCCAGCTCCAAGCCTTTTGCGGAGAACATCGAGATCACCAAAAAGGTCGTGGAGTATGCCCATGACCATGGCGTTGTCGTGGAGGCTGAGCTGGGCACCCTGGCCGGTGTGGAGGATGAGGTCAAGGTGGCTGCCGAGGATTCCTCCTACACCCATCCTGAAGAGGTGGAGGAGTTCGTCACTAAGACGGGCTGCGACTCTCTGGCTATCGCCATCGGCACCAGCCATGGTGCTTACAAATTCACGCCTGCGCAGTGTACCCGCAACGAGAAGGGCGTCCTCGTTCCACCGCCCCTGCGTTTCGATGTGCTGGAAGAGGTCTCCAAGCGCCTGCCCGGATTCCCCATCGTACTCCATGGCTCTTCTTCTGTGCCTCAGGAGTTCGTAAAGATGATCAACGAGAACGGCGGCAAGATGCCCGACGCTATCGGCATCCCCGAGGACCAGCTCCGCAAGGCCTCCGCTATGTCCGTATGCAAGATCAACATCGACTCCGATCTGCGCCTGGCCATGACCGGAACGATTCGTCAGTTCATGAACGAGCATCCTGACAAGTTCGATCCCCGCGAGTATCTGAAGCCCGCCCGTGCCAACATCAAGGAGCTCGTCAAGCATAAGCTGGTGGACGTCCTCGGCTGTGCTGGCAAGGCGTGATGCTTGGTCTTTCCGTCGAATGATATCGATCGAATGAAAAAACAGCCGTCCGGACCTTCGGACGGCTGTTTTTATATAATATAAGGGGACGAGCATATGAAGGATCAAAAAAATGGCGGTACGGTCATCGGCGGTATCATCGGCGATATCGTCGGCTCTGTATATGAGTTTGACAACTACCGCGCCAAAGACTTCGATTTGTTTGGAGACTATAAAGGGAAGCACTGTTTTGCAACAGATGACAGTATCATGACGCTGTCCGTCTGCAAGGCTCTGCTGGAGGCCGGGCCCGGTTACGACGAGCTGAGAGGCACAGCGGTCCGCTGTATGCGGGAGGTGGGCCGTCCATATCCACACTGCGGCTATGGAGGCCGCTTCTATGACTGGATGTACTCGGATGTACCACAGCCGCCGTATCATAGCTTTGGCAATGGCGCCGCCATGCGGGTCAGTCCGGTCGCCTATGCGGCGGACAGCCTGGAGCAGGCAGAGGCTCTGGCGGAGATCGTCACCGGTGTCACCCACGACCACCCGGAAGGGCTCAAGGGCGGCCGGGTCACGGCCGGTCTCGTATGGCTGGCCATGCACGGCAGAGATAAGATGGACCTGTGCGCTTATGCCGAACGGAATTATGACCTCGGCTTCACCATCGAGGAGATCCGGCCGTCCTATCGATTCAACGAGACTTGCCAGGAGACTGTCCCACAGGCCATCGTGGCATTTCTGGAGTCCAGCGATTTCGAGGATGCCATCCGGATGGCCATTTCTGTGGGCGGTGACAGCGACACGTTGGCCTGTATCACGGGCTCTATCGCCGGAGCGTATTACGGTGTCCCAGAGGAGTTCCGGAAGAAGGCGTGTTCGTTCCTAGATGACCGTCTGCTGCATATCTATCAGGAGTTCAGCCAGGCATATTAAAAAATTGGCCCGCCAGGACATGGCGGCATAAGATGATGGGAGGGGAGGGAGCGCTATGCCGCCGATCCAGGTGCCTTACGACCGCCTGGCCGCTGTTGCCTATGCCCATCGCTGGGCTTACCGTCGGGCCACAGACTACTATGACTATGAGCGACTGGGAGGGGACTGTACTAACTTTGCCTCTCAATGTATCTATGCCGGAAGTGGAGTGATGGACTTCACGCCGACCTTTGGCTGGTATTACCGAGATGCCAATGATAAGGCCCCGGCCTGGACAGGAGTGGAATATTTCTATCGCTATTTGATCCGGACAGGGGGCAGTACCGGCCCGTTCGCCGCCGAAATATCGCTGGAAGAAATACAGCCGGGCGACCTCATACAACTCGATATGGGGCTTGGGCGGTTCAGCCATACGCCTGTGGTCGTAGCAGTGGGGAAGAGGCCGACATCCCGGAACACTCTAGTCGCGGCCCATTCTGCGGATACCGACTACCGGCCGCTCGTCACATATCCGGCCCAGCGGATCCGGTGTCTCCACATTTTGGGCGTCCGGAAGCAGCTCGACCATTGACGTTGTTTTGTTGAGTTCAGTAGAGGATATGTTTATAGAGCTGATAGAAGGGCAGACCGCCCATAGGAATACGGTCTGCCCTTCTATCGTACTCACTTTTTCGCATTTTTTGAACTATCTGGACCTTTTTTTCGGTGGACAGCCCCCAACGGGTTGGCTTTTGCGGCCAAGCGCAAATCATCGCTCTCCACATGGGTGTAAATCTGCGTCGTGTTCAGATTGTCGTGCCCAAGGACCTCTTGGAGCGTACGGACATCGACACCGTTCTGGAGCATGAGCGTTGCCGCCGTATGACGGAGCTTGTGGCTGGAATAGAGCGAACTGTCCAGCCCGGCCTTTTTGAGCCGCTGTTTCACCATATAGTGGACGGCATCCTTGGTCATGCGGCCGTGCCGGCGGGTGATGAACAGAGCGTTCGGGTCAGTAGAAGCACTGCTCTCACGTTCTTCCAGCCAATCGTCCAGCGCCTGCCGACAGGCGTCATTCAAGTAAAGGACCCGTTCTTTATTGCCTTTGCCTAGGACTCGAAGCTGATCTTGGCGTATATCGGTCAGATCCAGCGCCACCAGTTCAGAGATACGCATCCCACAGTTCAGGAACAAAGTCAGGATACAGTAGTCACGGGCACGGTTGGGCTCATCGACACTTTCCAGGAGCTGGATGGATTGCTCCAATGTCAGATAGCGCGGCAGAGCTTTTTTCAGCCTGGGCGAATCCAGATCCTGCATCGGATTTTCTGTGATGAGCTTGGCTTTGTTGGTGAGATATTTGTAGAAGGAGCGGATCGTAGCGACTTTGCGGGCACGGGTGGGCGCACTGAGACTGCGGTCACGGTCCAGATAGTCCATGAACGCATAGACATCTGTGAGCGTCACAGAACGGGCCAGATCCAGATCCACATCGTCGATAGCGATGGCTTCAAAGTCTGTGTCGCGCGGGACCAGTCCTTTTTGGAGCTTCATGAACCGGAAAAAGGTCCGCATGTCCAGATAGTATTCGTCTACAGTCTTGAGCGAATGACCTTGTATGGTACGGTGATAGGTCAAAAAATCTCGTATCAGCGCAGGAGCTTCTGTACGGTAGTCCAAATCAGGCGGCGGCGGCCTGAGCGGCCCAAAACAGGCCATCCAGGCGGAGGACCGGGTCTCAGCCTCCACTCAACTCAACAAAATTTTTATTTTGTTGAGTTGATGATACACCCCCATACACCTCCCTCAAAGTGGATTTTTGTGTCTTAGAGCGGCTTACAGGATCGTGGCCAACGCTTCCCGGATGTTCTTGACACGGATCAGTTGAAGTCCATCCGGTGCATTCAGCTTTCCGCTATTGCGGGCCGGGATGATACATTTCGTGAAGCCCATCCGCCGGACCTCGCTGAGCCGCTGACCCAGAACGTTGACTGACCGGAGCTCACCGGTCAATCCAACTTCGCCGATCGCCGCCAAATCGTTTGGCAGCGGTTTGTCCCGAAAGCTGGATGCCAGCGCCATGATCATCGCCAGATCAGCTCCCGGCTCATCCAAACTCAGTCCTCCGATGACATTGATATAGGCATCACAGGTACTGACCATCAGACCGCCTCGTTTCTCCAGGACCGCAAGCAGCAACATGGCCCGATTGAAGTCGAATCCATTGGAGGTCCGTCTGGGCACGTTGAAGCTGGTAGGCGTCAACAGGGCCTGGACCTCTGCCAGTACTGGCCGGACTCCCTCCATGACACAAGTCACGCAAGTTCCGGGAGCGTCTTGAGGTCGTCCTTCCAACAGCATCTCAGACGGATTCGGGACTTCTGCCAAGCCATCGTCTGCCATCTCGAACACGCCGATCTCATTGGTCGCGCCAAAACGGTTCTTTGCGGCCCGCAGGATCCGGTACGAGAGCTGTTGTTCCCCTTCGAAATATAGGACACAGTCTACCATGTGCTCTAGGACCTTCGGACCAGCGATCGAGCCCTCTTTGTTCACATGGCCGATGACGAAAACAGTGATGCCCTGCCCTTTTGCCAACTGCATCAGGGCCATGGTACAGTCCTTCACCTGCCCGATACTGCCCGGTACGGCCGTCAGATCGCCATTATACAGCGTTTGGATGGAGTCCACAATCAGTACGTCCGGCTTGAGGGTATCGACAGCTTCTACCACGTCCTCCAGGTTCGTCTCAGAGAGGAGATAGAGCCCATCGCCTTTGATGTGCAGGCGCTCTGCCCGGAGCTTGATCTGACGCTCTGATTCCTCGCCGGAGACATACAGCACATGGGATGTTCGGCACAGGTGATCACAGATATGGAGCATCAGGGTGGATTTGCCGATGCCGGGCGCACCGCCCACCAGGACCAGAGAGCCCTTCACCGCTCCCCCGCCCAAAACTCGGTCCAGCTCTGCCATCCCGGTCTGGAATCGAAGTTCCTGGGTGGTCTCGACTTCATCCATCCGGTGCGGCATATGGCCTCCGCTGATGATGCGGCTCTTTGGACCGGCAGCGATCGATACGCCGGAAGCCTTCTTTTTTGATTCAGCAGGCCGCTCTACGATCGTGTTCCAGGCACGGCAGACCGGACATTGACCGGCCCATTTGGGGAGTTCGTTCCCGCACTCCGTGCAGTAAAATAGTGTTTTTGCTTTCATTGGATGGGATATCCTCCTTGGTTCAGCCGTCCATCAGCCGTTTCTTGAAGCCATGCGGCGGTCAGGACCATGGCAAGCTCCGTTTGATAGCGCTCCGTCCGGAGGAGTGCCTCCTCCTGTGGATCGCTGAGGAAACCACACTCCACTAAGACGGCCGGACAGGTGACCTGATCCATCAAATAGACCGAGTCCGGGATCGGCTTTGCCTCTCGACGGTTCTCCGGATCCAGGGTGCTCCTCAGGAGCGCTTGGGTCTGTTCGGCCAGGACTTGGCTCCCCTCTACTTTCCCGTAGAACACCTGTGCGCCATGACAGCGCTTTTGGCTGTTCGGATAGGAATTTTGGTGGACGCTGAGGAGGACAGCATTTTCCTGAGCCTCGACCATAGCGACCCGCATATGAAGGTCAGATATCTTCTTCTCACGCAGGGTCCTGGCTTCCGGAGCATGGATCGACCGATCCTCTCTCCGCAGAAGCAGAGGCGGATCGCCGCAGAATGCCAGGAGCTGTTCCATCCGCAAGACGATGGAGAGATTGATGCCGCTCTCCGGTATGCCGGTCAGCGAGACCGCTCCCCCGTCCTCCCCGCCATGCCCGGCATCTAAGACGAGGGTGGTGTCTCCGCCCCTCGCCGGCAGGAGCACAGCAGCGGCGGACGAGGCCATCTCCATCCGGTGCCGGATACCAGACCAGATGCCTAATATGATCACCGCCGAAGCGACGATGACACGGCCGTTTCCTAAATATTTCATGTACGCCCCTCCCCGTCTTTGAAGCTATGCATCAGGGACCGGGGCTATGCGGATATCGACTTTCTTATTGTAACACATCTGACTCATCGGGACAAGAGCGGCGGATACCTGGCTAGCCAGATATCCGCCGCGTGAAAATGACCGTGATGGATGGTCGAGATCAAGGCTTACAGGTGCCGCAGGGCGTGTAGCCTTGTGCGATCAAGTCCTCCCGCCTTCCAGTATAGTCCTGCCGATTGGATGTGCTCATGTTCTTCGCACCGGAGCAGTCCGGGAGGTGGAACTTCTTGGAACTCGTGTTCAGTACATAGCGCTGAGACGGACTGACGCTGTTGGCAGTGTCGGACGAACCACCATCGCCGGACAGACGGCTCTCTCCGGTGGTGTAGTCGATCTCGATACCGGGCTGGACGTTGTAGACGTAGACATCATAACAGACCTCGTCATCCTCTACCGACTGGGCCTCCATCCGGACGCCGCGGGCCACAAGCTCGTCACCCTGGAATACCGGCGTGACCCGGTAGAGCACATGGTGCTCCGTCTCCTTGACATAGTCGGCCACCATATTTTCGAAGGGGAGCATCCCATCTACATTCATATAACGGGTGCCGGTGATCAGGTTTTGCTTGTTCGCATTCTCGCCGGTGAGCTGGAACCCGATGAGATGACAGCGGTTGTAGAGGTTCTTCCCATCTACGTTGTCGTACTTCACCGACTGCCAGCCTGTGGGTCTCACCTGGCTGATATTCCCGCGGGGCTCTGTGGGCATCAGGTCCACGCCCACATTGACGTAGGCCACACCACACCGGCCCAAGTCATCCAGCGGGCTGTAAGACTCAAAGGAATTGGTGGTGAAGTCGGACTGGGGGAACTCCGGGACATTATCATCCACGACGACGTAGGGTCCTCCTGAATAGGCGGGGATATCCGTCAGTGCGGTAACAGTCGCAGTACCACCGGTACCGGGGACATCCTGACATCCACTCAACAGAACGCCGCAGCTCAGGAGCAGGGAGAGCAGGACAGAAGGTGCTTGTATCATCTCACATATACCTCTTTCGTGATCTTTTCATGGGAATGGCCGGGGAACTCTGACATCTGGACCAGATGCCAGCCGGACTCCCCCGGCAAAAACTTCAATCCTACTTCAGATGGATAGACCCGATTCCAGTGATAGAGGGTCAAGGACTCGAGACATTCGTCCTGAAGATCAGGACACTGTTCCTCCAAGAAGCACCACTCCCCTGTACCGGCCCGCTCCTGCGGCGCGGGGTCGGTCAGGATGACGGCTCCGGTGTCCATCTGCTGGAACAGCGTCTGAGAATAGGGCGTCATCCAGATCCGGCCATCCCCTGCGGTATCCAGAATATCCTGACATACCGCTCGGTCCCGGCTCTGTCGGCGTCCATGGAACAGCATTCCGCCTTTATCATCGACACATACCAAAATGTGCATGGCCTGCCGCCTCCCTTTTGGTCGATATCCTTAGTATACCATGGGATAGCAGGGACAGGCAAGCGTTGGCTTGGTACCCCCTTTATACATCCGGAATAGGATGGGACGTGGCGGACGTGTGGTCCGTCCAACTCCATCTGATTTGGGAGTGATCATTTGTACCCTGATGCGAAAAAAGGCGGGGGTGACGGTACTGTCGTGAATGCCTGCACGATGCCCGCCATGTGCGGAGAGGGCAATGGCAGTCTGCCGTCCTGTGCACCGCTCTCCATCCCATATGTGCCGTTCCAAGAGACGGGTTCCAAACGCTATGACCAGCGGGAGGCGCTCCAGAACGGGACGCTCTTTCCGGGGCTGGATCTCCCTTTCCATCTGAAGGCGGAACCGGGCAAGATCGCCAATGGCCCCATGGCGGAACTCCAGGCACTGGAATTCGTGCTGGTGGAACTTGGAGAATATCTGGATACCCACCAGGATGATACGGAGGCATTCCAGCTCTATCAGAAATATGCGGCGCTCGAAGAAGAAGGCCGGGAGCGCTATGAGGCCATGTACGGACCGCTTCAGCAGGTATCGGCCGCGAACGGAACGAACTGGGCTCAGTGGCTCAGCGACCCATGGCCTTGGAACTACAAGGGGAAGGAGTGAGCGTCGGTGTTCGTCTATGAGAAGAAGCTCCAGTATCCGGTCAAGATCAAAAATACGAATCCCCAACTGGCCTCTTTTGTGATCAGCCAATATGGGGGACCGGACGGCGAACTGGGCGCATCCCTTCGTTATCTGAGCCAGCGATACGCCATGCCATATCCGGAACTCAAGGGCCTGCTGACGGATATCGGCGTCGAGGAGTTGGGACATCTGGAGATGATCGGTACCATCGTGTATCAGCTCACCAGAGACCTCTCCGAGAGCGACCCCCGGATGGGGAATTTCGCTCCCTATTTCACTGACCATGGGGCCGGCGTCTATCCCGCCGCGGCCTCGGGCGCACCATGGACCGCCGCCTATATCGGCGTCAAAGGCGATATCATCTGTGACCTGACGGAGGATATGGCGGCGGAACAGAAAGCCCGTGTCACCTATGATAATATCCTGCGTCAGTCGGATGACCCAGACGTGAACGATGTGCTCCGGTTCCTGCGGGAGCGTGAGATCGTCCACTTCCAGCGCTTCGGTGAGGCGGTCCGTCTGGCCAAGGAACGTATGGACCAGAAGAACATCTATTTTACGAACCCGGTGTTGGATCGGTAAAGGAACGGGCCGCCGGGAATGCTCCCGGCGGCCCGTATTCGCTTGTGTCTCAGCATAACATCCCTTGCGGGGCACGACGGCAAAACAGCGCAAACGATAGATTTGTCACGCCTCGTCCAGCAGTTGGATCAGTTCTGCTTCACTGAGTACCGGGATACCCAGTTCATTGGCCTTTTTCAGCTTGGAGCCAGCAGACTCACCGGCCACCACATAGCTGGTCTTTTTGGAAACGGAACCAGACACCTTCCCGCCCTGAGCTTCGATCTTCGTACTGGCTTCGTCACGGGTGAAGTGTTCCAGAGTCCCGGTCAATACGAAGGTCTTCCCTGCCAACTTGTCTCCGGCCGGAGCTTCCCTGCTCACCATATTGACGCCGGCTTCTCGGAGCGTCTCGACGAGATGGAGGCTCTGGGGGCTTTGGAACCACTCCACGATACTCTTGGCTGTGATGCCGCCGATGTCTGGCACCTCGGTCAGCGTCTCCTCCGTGGCTTCCATCAGTGCATCCATCGTTTGAAAACGGACAGCGAGCACCTTGGCCGCCTTCTGTCCTACTTGGCGGATACCGAATGCGAACAGCAGACGGGACAAGTCGTTCTCTTTGGAACGCTCCAGCGCCATGATCAGGTTCTCCGCGCTCTTCTTCCCCATACGGTCCAGCTTCGAGACTTCTCCGGTCCCGAGATGATAGAGGTCACCGGGACCGTGGACCAGATCTGCCTTGACCAGTGCTTCCACCACAGCCGGACCGAGTCCTTCGATGTCCATGGCGTCCCGGCTGGCAAAGTGGACCAGATGCCGTAGGAGCTGTGCCGGACATTCCGCACCGGTACAGCGGATGTGAGCACCATCCTCGTCCCGTACTACCGGTGCGCCGCAGACCGGACAATGGTCCGGCAGATGATAGGGCACGGTCCCGTCTGGCCGTTCATCTTTGAGGACCGACACGATCTCGGGGATGATCTCGCCGGCCTTCTGGACCATGACTGTGTCGCCGATCCGGATATCTTTCTCGGTGATAAAGTCCTGGTTGTGGAGTGTGGCGTTGGTGACGGTCGTCCCGGCCAGACGCACCGGCTCGATGACCGCTTTGGGGGTGAGCACACCGGTGCGGCCCACCTGGACCACGATATCCACTACTTTGGACGGCTTCTGCTCTGGCGGATATTTGTAAGCAACGGCCCATCGGGGGAATTTTGCGGTGCTGCCCAGCACGGTACGGCCGGAGAGACTGTTGAGCTTCACCACTGCACCATCGATGTCGAAGGGATAGTCCTCCCGCCGTTCGCCGATACAGCCGATCTCCTGGCTGATCTCCTGTATGGTATGGCAGACCATATGTGGTATGACTTTGAAATGCTGGCTCTGAAGATACTCCAGTGTCTCCGTATGGGTGGTGAATTCCTTTCCCTCCGCATACTGGATGTTGAAGACTTGGATATCCAACCGGCGGGCCGCCGCGATCTTCGGGTCGTGCTGACGGAGAGATCCTGCCGCCGCGTTTCGGGGGTTTGCGAAAAGAGCCTTTCCTCGGAGTTCCAGATCTGTATTCAGCTCCTCAAACACCTTTTTGGGCATATAGATCTCGCCACGGACGATGAGACTGGAGAGCTTCTCTGGCAAGGCCATAGGGATGGAGCGTACCGTCCTCAGGTTCTCTGTCACGTCCTCCCCCACCTGACCATCTCCTCGGGTAGCGCCCCGGACGAACACGCCGTCCCGGTATTCCAAAGCCACAGAGAGTCCGTCTACCTTAGGCTCTACGTCATATTCCGCGCCGCCACTGAGAGCTTCCTCTACCCGTTGGACGAACTCTGTCGTCTCTTCCGGAGCAAAGACATCCTGGAGGCTCTCCAGAGGGACTCGGTGGACCACCTCCGCAAAGCCATCCGCGACTTTGCCGCCCACCCGCTGGGTCGGTGAACTGGGATCGGCCATCTCAGGATGCGCCGCCTCCAGTTCCTCCAACCGGCGCAGCTTATGGTCGAAGTCATAGTCGGACATGACTGGGCAGTCCAGCACATAGTATTCATAGTTGGCCTGCTCCAGTTCCTTGCGCAGGGCCTCTATCTCCTGCTGTTCTTCCATACAGGGGACCTCCCGTTCCTACATCAAAACTTGAAGGCGCAGACTCACGCCTTCACCTTGAGCAGCTCTTCCACGGCCAGCATCACGCCCAGTTTGCCAGACTCATAGGTCAGGCCACCCTGGAGATAGGCCGTATAGGGCTCCCGCATGGGTGCATCACAGGACAACTCGATCGAAGCGCCTTGGATGAAGGCCCCGGCGGCCATGATGACTTGACAGTCATAGCCGGGCATATCCCAAGGTTCCGGGGTCACATAGGAGTCCACCGGAGCACCGAACTGGATCCCCTTGCAGAACTGCTTCAAGGGTCCCGGCGTACCGAAGTGGATCATCTGGATGATGTCATGGCGCACCATATCGGAAGTAGGCTCCGTCCGGTAGCCCAAGAGCTCCATGATCTTGGCGGCGAACACAGCGGTCTTGACCGCCTGCGCCACCGTATGGGGCGCCAGGAACAGGCCCTGATAGAGGGCACGGTTCTGCCCCAGGGTAGAGCCGCACTCCCGGCCGATGCCGGGGACCGTGAGCCGCATGGAGGCCGCTTCGATCAGATCCTTCCGTCCGGCGATATAGCCGCCGGTAGGGGCCAGACCGCCGCCGGGGTTCTTGATGAGGGACCCGACCACCAGATCCGCGCCCACCTGCGTAGGTTCCTGAGTCTCCACGAACTCACCGTAACAGTTGTCTACCAAGATCGCTGCATCCGGATTGTTGGCCCGGACGATATCACACAACGTGCCGATCTCATCCACGGACAGTGAAGAGCGGGTGGAATAGCCCTTGGAGCGCTGGATCAGGACCGCCTTCACTCGGGGATCCTTCACAGCCTCTGCCAACCCCTTGGGGTCGGGGGCATCATCCACAAGGTCCACCTGACGATACTCCACGCCGTAGTCCTTTAGGGATCCAGGTCCCTTGTCTACCACGCCGATCACGCCCAGCAGAGTGTCATAGGGCGCACCCACAGCAGAGACTAGGACATCCCCCGGTTTCAGTGCGCCGAACAGAGCACAGGAGATCGCATGGGTACCGTTGACGAAGCCGATGCGTACCAGTGCATCTTCAGTCCCAAAGATATCCGCATAGATCTTCTCCAGCTCATCCCGTCCAAGATCGTCATATCCGTAGCCGGTAGTGCCGGCGAAATAGGCCTCTGCTACCCGGTGGTCCTGGAATGCCGTCAGTACCTTCTGTGTGTTTGTCTCCGCGATCGCATCGATGCGGGCAAACTGCTCCCGCAGGGAATCCTGCGCCTGGGCCGCCAAATCGCGGACCCGCTCACTGATATTGAATGCCATATGATATCATCACCTATCTATTTTCTGATCTCTTTCTCGTCCATCTCGTCGAGGCCGGGTGGTCAATTCTCCAACGGCATGCCGGCGAAAGCCGCGGCCAAGGCGGCACAGGCCTCCACATCTCTCACATCCACCATCTCCTGTGGTGTGTGGATATATCGGCAGGGTACCGAGATGCCGCCGGTATACACGCCGGTCCGGCTCTGATGGATCGCGCCGGCATCGCTCCCCCCTGCTTGGATGATGTCCCGCTGGACCGGTATGCCATGCTCCCGGCCCGATCGAGTCAGCATCTGGACCATCATGGGATGACACAGGACGGAGCGATCCATGACCTTTACGGCCGCACCTTTTCCCAATACACTGCTCCCAGCGTGTCTTGTCCCTGGAACGTCATCGACAGCGGTCACATCTACAGCTACTGCATACGTTGACTCAACTGCGAAAGCAGCCGTCCGTGCGCCGCGGAGTCCGACCTCTTCCTGCGTCGTAAAGACGAAATACAAGTCATTGCTGCTTTTTTGGAGCCGCTCCATGGCCATCAGCAGGACCACACAGCCGATCCGGTCATCCAGATACGGAGAGACCAGCCGGTCTCCGGTCTGGAAGGAGCTCGTCCCATAGACCATCGTATCTCCGGGGCAGATCTTGCTCAGAGCATCGGCCCGGTCCACTGCGCCGATGTCCACATAGAGATCCTCCAGCTTCAGAGCCTTAGGGTCCGCGGAAGCATCGGCGGCGATCACGCCGCGGGTCCCGTTCCGAAACCGTACCGGTGTGGCAGGCAGACAGGCAGGATGGAGGCCACCCACCTTGCCAAAACGCAGAAGACCAGACTCTTCCACGTAAGTCACCATACCACCAACGGAGTCCATATGGGCGGCAAACATGATCCGAGGGCCATCCCCCTTCCGGCGGACGATCAGATTTCCCATGATGTCGGTGCTGATCTCATCCGCAAAGGGAGCCGCAAGCGCCTGGATCCGCTCCGCGACCGAGCCCTCTTCGCCGGAGGGACTATGGCAGGTATTCAGTGCCTGGAGCGTCGTCAAGATATCCATTTTAATGTTCCTCTTCCTTCTCTGCTGTCATACCCGGTCAGTGACCGTGCCGATGAACGCCCTAGTCAGAGCCAGCATCTGTTCGATATCCTGAAGTGAGGCCACAGCGGCTGGGGTATCCAAATATCGGACCGGGATACCCAGAGTCACGGTCCGGATCCCGTTCCGGGTCCGCTGGATGGTCCCGGCATCGCTGTCATCAGCGTCCGGACGCTGGAACTGCCAAGGGATATGATCTTCTTCCGCCAGACTGCGCAGGAGTTCGAAGAGCGCCCGGTCAGCGATCATGCCCCGGTCCATGAGAGACAGGACGGGGCCCTGTCCGACCTGGCACCCCTGTTGATGTGGTCTTACGCCGGGCAGATCTGCCGCGGAGGCACCGTCCAGGACCAGTGCGATCTCCGGCTTCGTGGAGAAAGCTGCGCCAAACGCGCCCCGGTGCCCCACCTTCTTCTGTGTGGAGAAAATGAGATCACAGTCCAGCGGCAGTTCCTCTTCCATCAGCTTTAGGAGGACCGCACAACCCACCCGACTGTCCAGAGCTTTGGCCTTTATCAAGCCGTTCCCGAATGGCTCCGCCTTAGTATCGAATACACAGATATCCCCGAGAGACACCTGTTCCTCTGCTTTTTCACGGCTGTCAGCGCCGATGTCGATATAGAGGCTGTCCGTCTTAGGGACGATCTGCTCTTCTTCTTCGCTCACCAGATGGTAAGCCTTGAGACCGATCACACCGGGGATGCCTTTCGGTCCCACACGGACCGGCTTGCCGATCAGCACCCTGCGGTCGATCGGTCCGATGCAGGAGAATCTCAGATGACCCTCCGCCTCAATGGTGCGGATGATGAGACCGACCTCATCCATATGGGCACAGAGCGCCAGCCTCGGTCCGCCTGAGCGCCGTCCGTGTTTAGAGACGATCACGCTCCCCATGGCATCCACACGGACCTCGTCCGCCGCGGCCTTCGCACGTTGAAGGAGAACGGCACGCACGGCATCTTCCGCGCTGGCTGCGCCCGGAAGACCACACAACATCTCTACCAGTGCTCTCATAGACGGTCATCCTCCCTCCCCAGCCGCTCTGCGATAGCCGCCAGGAGTTGGGCCACCTGCTCCATGTCCTGCCGGTCCAACACCTCGATGGGGCTGTGCATATACTTCAGCGGTAGGCTCAGCACCAGCGTGGGGACGCCCTCCCGACAGATCTGGAGATACCATCCGTTGGTCCCGCTGTGGCCGGCCATGACCTCCAACTGGATGGGGACCGCAACTTCGTTTGCCGTCCGGATGGCCAGATCCGTCATCCACCGGGTCATGTTCGGTCCGACACCGACCACCGGGCCGCCGCCCAGTGCGAAGCTCATGTCCTTTGGACCGTCCGGCGTCCGACCGTGGGTCACATCTACTGCCACGCAATAGTCCGGCTCTACGGCGAAGGCGGCGCACTGAGCGCCGGAGCCGCTGATCTCTTCCCGGGCGGAGCCCAGGATGTAGAGGTCTACATCCAGATCTTTCCCCTGAAGGAGCTCCACTGTCCTGAGAAGCGTCACGAAGCAGGAACGGTCGTCCATAGATTTCCCGCAGATCTCACGGCTGCCCAGCGGAAAACTTCCGGCACGGAACACCATGGGAGTCCCGATCGGGACGGCCTGCTCTGCCGTTGGCTGGTCCATACCGATGTCCACATAGAGCTCAGAGAGCGGAAGAGCCCGGTCCTTATCCTTCTGATGGCACACATGGGGCGGCATAGTAGCTACCACGCCCAAGATCGGAGGATCTGTGAGAACGGTCAACTCCCGGCCTGGGAGCATCCGGGGGTCTACCCCGCCGATGCTCTGAAAACGGAGAAAGCCACCCTCGATCCCTGTGACGATGAGACCGATCTCATCCAGATGGGCATCCAGCAGGAGCTTTTTCGCTCTGGGCTTTCCACATCGGCGTATGCCGATGACATTGCCGATCCGGTCAGTCCATACCTCATCCATCAGCGGCTCCAGAAGGGCCTTGGCCGCCTCCGCCACCGGGGCCTCAAAGCCGGAGGGGCCATTCTTCGTACACAGCCGCTCCAGCGCGTGTTGCATATCCAATCTCTTTGACCTTCTTCCCCGTCGATATGGTCATTCCAGCCCGTTGACGATCGTTTTGAACGCATTACCGCGCTCCATGAAGTTCTTGAACTTGTCGAAGGAGGCACAGGCTGGAGAGAGGATCACCACATCTCCCGGCTTGGTGTCGCGGTCCGCCTCCAGGACGGCATCCTTGAAGTCCTCCACCGCGATGATGTCCAGAGCGCCAACGGCGTATCCAGGAGCGGCCTCCACCGCGGCCCGGATCTTTCCGGCGGTCGGGCCGGTGAGGACCAGCTTCTTCACATGGGCCACGATCTCCGGCCCGAGCGCATCGAAGGGGATATGCTTGTCATAGCCGCCGGCGATCAGGATGACCTTCTCCGGGAAGCACCGCAGACCGGCCATCGTCCTAGAGGGGCTGGAGGCGATGGAGTCGTTGTAGTAGCGCACGCCTCGGAGCGTGCGCACCAGCTCGATCCGGTGTTCTACGCCCTTGAAGGAGGATGCGTACTCCCGGATGATGCCATCGGAGACCAGACCGTCCAGTGCGCCGATGGCCGCCATATAGTTCTCCACATTGTGGACGCCGGGCAGGAGGATGTCCGCCAGGGGCAGGACCTTCCGTTTCCCGTCCGCATCTGCGACCCAGATCGCATCGTCCTTCACATAGACGCCCTGCTCCAGTTCCTTCTGCCGGCTGAACAGGACCACTTTCCCAGGAGCCTTAGCCGCAAAGCTCCTTGTGATATCGTTGTCTTCGTTGAGGACGACGACCCCATCCTCATCCTGATAGAGATAGATATTTTCCTTCGCCGTCACATACTCCTCCATAGAAGTATGAACATCCAGATGGTTTGGAGCCAGATTGGTCACAACGGCGATGTCCGGGCTCCGGTCCATAGTCATGAGCTGGAAGGAGGAGAGCTCCAGGACCGCGATATCGCCTGGCTCCATCCCGTCTACGTCAGGCAGGAGGGGCTTGCCGATGTTGCCGCCCACATAGACCGTATAGCCTGCCGCTTTCAGCAGGCCAGCGATGATAGTGGTGGTAGTAGTCTTTCCGTCGCTTCCTGTGACCGCGATCATCTGGCAGGGACAGACCTGGAAGAACACTTCCATCTCCGAGGTCACTACAGCACCGCGCTCTTTTGCGGCCAAAAGTTGAGGCACGTCAGGCCGCAGACCGGGCGTGCGGAAGATCACATCCTGATCCAGGCCGTCCAGATAGTCCGGTCCCAGCTTCAGGTGGACACCCAAGCTCTCCAGCGCATCCGCCTGTCCGCCGAAGCTCGTCCGCTCCCGCTTGTCACAGGCCGTGACGTCGATGCCGGACCGCACCAGCATCTTGATGAGGGGGGTGTTGGACACACCGATCCCGATGACAGCCACCCGCCTGCCTCTCAAATCATCCAGATATTCCTGTATCATGGAACTCATCGTTCGTTCCCCTTTCCGGATCCGATCCGCAAATATCACAAATTTATTATACCGCGAGTCGGCGCCGATTTCAATGTTCAGCGAAGATACATCCGGAAGTCGGCTTCGGGCACGAAGAGAGCGGAGGCACTGAGTCCTCCGCTCCCCTTACAGGATGATACAGATGAGCCCGCCGGAACCCTCGTTGATGATACGCTGGAGGGTCTCTTGGAGCTTGGATCTGGCATCGTCCGGCATTCGTTTGAGCTTTGCGTTCAAGTCCTCACTGACCAGCTCATGGAAGGACTTCCCAAAGATATTGGACTGCCAGATCGCTTTGGTGTCGCCCTCGAACTCCTGGAAGAGGTAGTCGATCATCTCCTCACTCTGCTTCTCGTTGCCTACGATGGGAGAGACCTCGGTCTCGATGTCTGCCCGGATCATATGGATCGATGGCGCGGAGGCCTTTAGGCGGACGCCATACCGTCCCCCCTGCTTCACGATCTCCGGTTCTTCCAGCACCAGTTCATCTGTGCTTGGGATCACGATGCCGTATCCGGTGGCCTTCACATCTTCCAGAGCGGTGGCCACCTTGTCATATTCCGTTTTGACATGGGACAGGTCTGTGAGCAGGCCGAGCAGGTCTCCGTCATCGTGGATCGTGAAGCCGGACTGCTCCGAGATGATTCCATAGAACAGGCTCCGGGGCAGATCCAACTCGGCGGCGGCCACACCGGTACCCAGGCTGATATTGGCGATCCTGGCACTGCTGACGCTCTCACAGGCGGCGATAGCGCTGACCGTATGTTCTACGTCCCGGATCCGGCGCATCCCTGCCGCGCCTTCACGGATGGCGGCATACAGACCACTTTTGATGGGATGGCCATAGTCCAGCGCATCTACCCAGGGCGGCAGGAACAGGTCCAGCTCCTTCACTGGGAACTCATAGAGCACTCCCTTGATGATGTCTGCCACGTCCCGCTCGTCCAGCTCCAGACAATTGGCGGCCACACAGGTCACATCATAGCGCTCCACTAGGTCGGCCCGGATCGCCTGAGCCCGCTCGCCGGAGGGCTCCGCCGAGTTGAGGACCACCAGGAACGGCTTCCCCAGTTCCTTCAGTTCAGAGATGACCCGCTCTTCCGCCTCCAGATAGTCCTCCCGCGGGATATCGGTGATGCTCCCATCGGTGGTGATGACGATACCAATGGTGGAGTGCTCTGCGATCACCTTCCGCGTACCGATCTCCGCCGCGTCGGTCATGGGGATCTCATAGTCGAACCAGGGCGTGGTCACCATCCTGGGACCGTCTCCATCGGTCTGACCGGCCGCTCCCGGGACCATATAGCCCACACAGTCGATGAGACGTACGGAGAAGGCTGCCCCGTTCTCCAATGTGACCTCTACCGCCTCCTCCGGGACGAATTTCGGTTCCGCCGTCATGACCGTCCTTCCGGATCCACTCTGAGGGAGCTCGTCTCTGGCGCGTTCCCGCCGATAGACGTTTTCGATATTTGGGATCACCATGGTCTCCATGAACCGCTTGATGAATGTCGATTTTCCCGTCCGGACGGGTCCCACTACGCCGATGTAGATGTCCCCTTCCGTGCGGCGGGCGATGTCCTCGTAGATCCCGCGTCCTTCCAATCCTATCCCCTCCTTTGACCGGGGGCAGAGCGGTCCCATACCCCGGTCGGCCGCTTCCACTCGTTCCATCTTCACCTTGTCAGGCCCGTTTCCGCGGGATCAGCAGGAGCTGGCCGTCTGGTAAGCAGTCTTCCTCCAGCTCATTGGCCTGTCGGATGTCTGCCATCGTAGTCCCACAAGCCTTGGCGATGTCCCAAAGGCGCTCCCCTTTCCCTACCATCCGCAGGACGATGGAAGGCTGGCATTCCTGTGCCCGGGGCGCATCCATGTCCAGCCGTGCGGCAGAGATGCCGATGGCCGTGACGCTCTGGAGTGCCAGATAGCGGAACTCTACGGCGAAGCGCACTTCTACACCGCCGGTGGTAGGCGCAGCAAACAGCGGTTCAGGGCATCGGCAGGCACAGATGCACCGACATCCATCCGGCAGATCCAGAGTGCAGGGCACCCGGAACACCTTTGAGACCGTTTCCAAACTGCCGGAGCTCATCCGGCACAGAGCGGTGGCCCGGATCTCTGCCTCCAGGACCAAATGACCCTCTTCCCGGCGCTGCTCCAGCCGTCCGACGGAAAGGTAGGCATCCACCACCTCTTCCGCCAGCTCTCCGCTTTCGATGACCTCCCGAAGGGCCGGGGCCTTGGAACTCCGCTCGATCAGGTGGTCCAGTGTCTGCGCCCGGGTCTCAGTCTCCAAGGCATAGGAGACGCTATACATATCTGTGAGCATAGGAAAGCTCTGTTCTGTAAAGAGCACCGCCTGAGCCAGAAGCTCCAGTCCCACATGGATGGTGCGTCCATCTCCACCATCTTCCAGAGAGACGGTACAGCGGACTGCCGTCACTTCGACTGAAGAGTCAGACTCTTCCCCAGAGTTGGATACCTCCATGATCTGAGAGAACGGCAGTTCGAAGAGTCCGTCGCAGAGCATGCCGTCCCGGCTCTGATAGAGGAGCTGGAGCGCCACGTTCCCTTTGAAGATCAGTTTGTTCCCGATCGTCTTGGCCTCACCGCAAGCCAGTCCGAGCCGGTACTTCAGGAGCGTCTCTGCCTCCGGCTTGCTTCCGGGCAGCGTCACGTCATCAGCCACTGAGAAGGGCTTCTCCTGCACACAGGCGATATGATAAGAACGGCAGGTCTCACAGAGTTGCTGGACGCCCCCATCTCCGCCGTCCGCCGCACCGGAGCAGAGCTCATCCTCTATTGGGATATAGACTTGGAGTTCCACCGCGATGCCGGCCCGGATCAGGACCTTCCGTGGGTTCAGGATACGGGTCTCCATGCCCTCTACCCGCGGGACAGACAATATCCGGCACCGGCTGTCGATCCGGCTTCCGTCGGCACTTCCGCTGAATGGGATCGTCACCGTCAGCCGCCGGATGCCTTCTTCCCCGTCTGGCTGATAGAGTACCGCCGCCTCCACCTGACCGGAAAAGCCAGCACGTCCCTCTGAGGCCTCCCGGCCGCTCAGAAAGGCACAGCCCTCCGTATCCACGATCCGCAAGATGTCCGGACAGGCGTCCGGTACGATCGTCTCCAGCGTCTCTTCCTGGAACACTGTGGTTTCCAGGACCATCTCATAGCCGTTGAGCTGGATCCGTTCCAATTCCAGTTCCATGAGCAGTATCCCACTTCCTTTCGAGAGAGCATGGCCGCCCTCCTGTCTGGGACACTATATGTACGTGGTCTCCCGTCTATGTGTGAAAGTAAAAAACGGACAGCCGGGCCGCCACGCCCGGCTGTCCGTTCACCCCAGTCCCTGGCGGGACTAACGCAGGCCGAACAGGGTCCGCAGGATCCCACGGAGGGCCTTTGGGGAACGCACGACTACGATCCTCATCCGGATATGCTCCTTTCCAGTGCTTCCAGCCAAGCACGCCCTCGACATCCAAGGACGACACCGGCGCCCAGCGTCACGATACTCACGGGATGCAGCAGGACGGCCGTCAAAGCCCCTGCGGCGATGTACCACTTCAACCTTTTGATATCCGGCCGAAACGGCAAGATGACCGCCCCCTTCGTCACTGGTCTCATCCCAGTATACGCAGGAAGCGGTCATCCGTTCCGTATGTAGTCTGCTTTACCGCAGATCGTCCCGCTGGCTCCGGATCAGCAGGAGCCGCCCCCGGCCCACCCGGACCGTCAGATCTGGTCCAGTCGGCTCATTGCTGACCGTGAGAGAATCGCCTCGGTAGAGCGTGGCCTCAGTCAGAGGATATTTGGCCCCCGCCAGAGAGACGTCCTCCACCGTCCGGTCCAGAGGCGCCAACGAAAAATAATGGTATCGGGGGGATATGGCATCCAGACGGACGGTCTCGCTATCCAGCAAACGGACTTCGTTGTCGCGATCCACCAAGAGCCCCCGTGCCCCCCGGTCTGCCAGCCACTCCAAAAGGTGCAGATTGAACACGGTGTGGTCCAGCCGTGGGCCGCCCAGGGCGCCGCAGAGCAGCAGGTCTCGGTATCCGTCCCGGCAGGCACGGGACATAGCAGACTGCAGATCGGTCATGTCCTTCTCTGTGGGGAGGCTGACACTGTCTACCCCGGCCACCGGCGCACCGCCGGAATCCCAGTCGCCGATCACAAAGTCAGGCCGGAAGCCCGCGGAAGCGGCCACGTTCACGCCGCCGTCTGCACAATAGACCGGACAGCCTGCTGTGTCATAAGCCTCCAGGAAGCGCCAGTCCGTACATGGTACCGACCCGAAGACCAGCGCACGCTTCATTTTCGTTCCCATTCCGGTACCTCCTTGGCCTGCTCATAGAGCCGCACATAGCTCTCATATCGGCTGGACGCGATCCGGCCTTCTCTCATAGCCTTTCGAACGGCACAGCCCTTTTCCTTCACATGGGCACATCCCTGGAAGCGGCACTGGTCCAGATAGGGCCGGAACTCCCGGAAGGTGGCCGGGAGCTCCTCGGGCCGTCGGATCTCCTCCCACTCGGTATCGAAAGAGGAGAACCCAGGGGTGTCTGCCACGACCGCTCCATTGGAGAGCCGGAAGAGCTCCACATGTCGGGTCGTATGCCGGCCGCGCCCCAGCTTCTCACTGACTTCCCCGGTCTGGAGTCCGAATGCGGGCTCCAGAGCATTCAGGATGCTGGATTTGCCTACGCCGGAGTTCCCGGTGAATGCGCAGGTCTTTCCGGCGATGGTCTGCCGGAGAAGGTCGATGCCCTCTCCGGTCTCGGCGCTGACCCGGATAGTGGTGAAGCCAGCCCCCTGATAGGTCCGGTAGAGTTCTTCCGCCGCATCCAGATCGCACTTGTTGATACAGATGATCGGTTCACAGTCCCGGCTCTCCGCGATGGAGACCACCCGGTCGATCAGGAAAGGATCTGTCACCGGGATGGCCCCAGAGGCGATGACCACCAGCAGTTCGATGTTAGATACGGCAGGGCGGTAGAACTCGTTCCGCCGCGGCAGGATATCATCCAGCGCACCGGTCCCGTCGCCTAGGTCCGTGAAGGCTACCCGGTCTCCTACCAGCGGAGTCTGTTTGTTGTGCCGGAACTTGCCCCGGGCACGGCAGGTGACCAGCGCCGCCCCGGTGTCTACATAATAGAAGCCGCTCAGGGCTTTCAAGATCGTTCCCTCTGCCATATCAATAGGAATCCAGCGGGCGGCTCTCCACGAGCTCGCCATTGACGATGACGCTCACCAACTCGTCGCCGTCACCGGTGACGGGCACGTCCAGCTTGCCCAAGCTCACAGAGACTTCCTGCTCCGGATAGACGTCAGAATCTCCCAGCATGACCCGGACCCGGACAGTCTCTCCGCCAACGCTGGAAAGGTCGACTACGATCGTCTTAGAGACCCGGCTCTCAGAAGGCGAAGCAGACGTAGAGGGCTGTTCCGGAGCCGGACTCGGAGTGGCGGCCGGCGCAGGCCCCTTGCTGACGATCAGCGTGAGGCTGGCCCCTTCCTGGACTTGCGTCCCAGCCTCGATGGACTGATCGATGATGAGGCCGCTGGCCACGACGGCATCATACTCATATTTATAGGTCACATCCAGACCATCCAGCATGGTCTGGTCGATCCGCTTCAGACTCAGGCCGGTCAGAGGTGGGACGGTGATCGACTTTGCAGCCTTCCCACTGCTGACGACGACCGTCACGGTCTGGCCCTTGGTCAGGACCGTATCCGCCTCGGGATCGGTACGGATCACATGCTCCTCCTCGATGTCTTCCGAGGGCTCGGTGGTAGTCTCGACCTCCAGCTCCAGGTCCTTCATCTGCTTCAGGAGCTGAAGGGCATACCCCTGCTCCTCGTCTACCAGATTAGGCATGGTCTGATCCTCCCCGTCGGTGCCCTTGCTGAGCTGGACGGTGATGACCCGGTTCTCCTCTGTATCCCGGAGGGCAGCATTCTCTTTGGGAGACTGAGTGGCGATGGTCCCTTCCGGATAGGAACTGTCGATCGGATCCCCGACCTCTTGTATCGTAAAGCCTCCATCCTTCACAGCATCCAGCTGCATGGCATCTTCGATGGTATAGCCCAAGAGGTTCGGGATGGTGATATCGTGGCCGCCCTGGAACGTATCGCCCAGAATGTTGACGAGGAACACACCGATACCGATCAGGAAGATCAGGATCGCACCTGCGGCGGCGATGATCGGCCAGCGGTTGGGCCGCTCCTCCAACTCGTCCGGATACCGGTCCTCTTCTCGGGATACATCATAGCGGGGCGGTGGAGTCCGCCGGCTGTTTCCACTGCTCCCAGTCCGGGGGATACGTTGGGTGGCGTCCTCTGCCTCCATGGGCCGGGCGGGCCGACGGCCGCCAGTCATGGCACTGGGCGTATTGGCTCCGATGATCTGAGTGGGCTCATCCTCTCCGTCCATCAGCCGGATGTCCTCTGGAAGATCGAAACTGATGCTGGGATTGCGGCGGAATTCCTCCAGATCGGCCAGCATAGCGTCGGCAGAGATATAGCGCTTGTTCACATCGGAGGCCATGGCCTTGAGGGTGATCGCTTCCAGTGCCTCAGGGATATCCGGCTCCAGCTCCCGGGGAGAGAGCGGGATGGAGTTGATGTGCTGGATCGCGACTGCCACTGGGGAGTCACCCTCATAGGGCAGGCGGCCGGTCAGCATCTCATAGAGGACCACACCGGCGGAATAGATGTCCGAGCGGGCATCGATATGGCTTCCTCTGGCCTGCTCCGGAGAGATATAGTGGACAGAGCCAAGTGCCTCCTGCGTCATGGTGTTTTGACAGGCGGAGGTCAGCCGGGCGATGCCGAAGTCGGCCACCTTGATGCTCCCGTCCCGCAGGACCATGATGTTATGGGGCTTGATGTCCCGGTGGATGATGCCGCGGGAGTGGGCATGGGAAAGCGCCTTCATGATCTGGATGATGAAGTGCAGGGCTTCCTTCCAGCTCAGCTTCCCGCCCCGGCGCTGCATATACTGCTTGAGCGTGATCCCGTCCAGCAGCTCCATGACGATATAGTCCATGTCCCCCGATGTGCTCACGTCGTACACTGCCATGATATTGGGATGCGAGAGCATGGCGACGGCCCTGGACTCATCGTGGAAGCGGCGGCGGAATTCCTCGTCCTGGGCCAGGTCGTCCTTCAGGATCTTGATAGCCACCAGACGGTTGAGCCGGTGATCACGGCCCTTGTAGACCACGGCCATGCCGCCGGTCCCGATCCGTTCCAGGATCTCATATCGATCATCGAGTAATTTCCCTATGTATCGATCCATAGTCATTACCCTCCCTTACTCATACTGAAAGAGGACACAGGTCACATTGTCCGGGGCGCCCCGGGACAACGCGATGTCCAACAGACGGCGGCACGCGCCCTCCACTTCGCCTCCATGGAGGACCTCATAGAGCATCTCCTGGTCGCTGACCACATTAGAGAGCCCATCTGAACACAGGAGCAGGTGGTCGCCCGGCTCCAGGGTCCGGTGGAACAGATCCGCCCGTACGTGCTCTTCTGTCCCGAGCGCACGGGTGATCAGGTTCTTCTGGGGATGGCTGCGGGCCTGTTCCGGGGTCAGGTCGCCCCGGCGGACCATATCCTCCACCAAAGAATGATCCCGGGTCACCTTTTCGATGCCGACGGAGGAGATGAGATAGGCCCGGCTGTCTCCGATGTTCAGAAGATAGGCCTCCTTCTCCTCTGTCAGGACAGCCACCATGGTGGTGCCCATCCCACGGCAGTCCGGGTCCGTCCGGGCCCGGCGGTAGACCGCCTCATTGGCGCATTCCGCGCCCTGGCGCAGGAACGCTTCCGGATCGTCCGGCGTCCCCGGCGGAAGCTGTTTGAGCGCCTCCACGAAGGACTCGACCGCCAACATACTGGCGATATTGCCCGCCCTGGCGCCGCCCATGCCGTCGCACACCAGTCCGACGGCCAGGTTTCCGGAAAGGACATCCAGATAATAGGCGTCCTGGTTCTGCTGCCGCACACAGCCTCTGTCTGTGATCCCCCATGCTTTTATCATCATAGAAGCCTTCTTTTCCGCAGTAGATTTTCTCTCCACCATCCCACGCGGACCGGGATGGGACGCATCGCCGCGGCGATGCGGGGTCAGCGGACGCCCTGCTCCAGCATCTGCTTCCGCCGGAGCTGACCGCAGGAGGCGTCGATGTCGCCGCCGAGCTTCCGCCGGACGGTCACAGTCACGCCGTGGGACTCCAGCCGTTTCTGGAAAGCCGCCACCCGGCGGCTGGGCCGCAGGGGGCTCTCCTTCACTTCATTGAGCGGGATCAGATTCACGTGTCCAGGCGTCCCCTTGAGATGGCGGGCAAGGAGATCGGCCTGCCAGTCACTGTCGTTGACACCGTCGATCATGGCGTACTCATACGAGATCCGCCGTCCGGTCTTTTCGAAATAACGCCGGCAGCTCTGGAACAGCCGCTCTACGCCTACGCTCCGGTTCACCGGCATGATCTTGGAGCGGGTCTCATCGTCTGGCGCATGGAGCGACACAGACAGAGTGAGCTGGAGCTGTCGGTCGGCCAGCTCATCGATCCGGTCCACCAATCCACAGGTGGACAACGAGATATGGCGCATCCCGATGTTCATGCCCTCCGGGTGGTTCACCAGTTTCAGGAAACGCATGACCGTGTCGAAATTGTCCAACGGCTCGCCGATGCCCATGAGGACGATGTTGGAGATCGCCGCACCTGAGTCGATTTGGGTGAAAAGCACCTGATCCAGCATCTCTGCCGAGGTCAAGTTCCGCACTTTGCCCGCCAGCGTGGAAGCACAGAAGGCACAGCCCATCCGGCATCCCACCTGAGAGGAGATACACACAGTATTGCCATGCTTATACCGCATCAAAACCGTCTCGATGCAGTTCCCATCATGGAGGCGCCACAGATATTTGATGGTGCCGTCCAGCGCGGAGACCTGTTTGCGTTCCACTGTGGGCGGAGCCAGGAGACAGCGCTCCTTCAGCTGTTCCCGGAGGTGTTTGGAAAGGTCGGTCATCTCATCGAAAGAGCGCACGCCCCGGTGGAGCCAGCGGAACACCTGTTTGGTCCGAAAGGCGGGCTGGTCCATCTCTTTCAGAAAGAGAGCCAGCTCGTCCATATCCATGGATTTGATATCGATCATAAGTACAGTCCCTTTTTCACGCCCTCCGGCGCAATTTTGCCAAGAAAAAACCATCGGTCCCGTGGATATGAGGCCAGAGGGTCAGCATACCGCTTTCGACCGGTCCGATCGGTCCAGCCGCCTGAAACGGCTCAGCCGTAAAGTCCAAATGGCCGTCAAGAAAGTCCGATACGATGTCCTCGTTCTCCCGCCGCAGGAGCGTACAGGTAGAATAGAGCAGGACACCGCCGGGAGCCACATAGTGGGAGACGTTCTCCAGGATCGCAGCCTGAATCGGCGGGAGGCCGGACAACGGTCCCGGATCCTTATACCGGATATCCGGCTTCTTGCGGATGATCCCAAGACCCGAACATGGGACATCGGCCAGCACCACGTCGAACCGCTCCAGCCAGTCCTCCCGCCGCTCCCGTCCATCCTGGACGGCAGTATGGACGATCGTTCCAAATCCAAGCCGTGCCGCGCCGGTCTGGATCAGTCCTGCCTTGCGGGGGTGGATGTCGCAGGACCAGATCTCCCCCTGCCCCTCCATGAGGACTGCCGCGGCAAAGGTCTTGCCGCCGGGGGCGGCGCAGGCGTCCAGCACCTTCTGCCCGGCTTTTGGCGCGGCTGTCATCACAGCCAGCCGGGCGGCGGCGTCCTGGATGTAGAACGCGCCATCCCGAAACAGGTCCAGACGCTCCAGGTCCCCTGTGCCGCTCAGGAGCAGACAGTCCGGGAGCCATGGATGGAGTTCTGCATCCACGCCTGCCTTACGGAGGGCGTTCAGGACCTTACCAGTCTCATATCGGACCGTGTTCACCTGAGCCATAGTGGGTGGAGCTTCATTGTCCGCCGCCAAAAGGGCTTCGGTCCCTCTCCCCTTCAGTGCAAGGTCGAATTCCTTTACGAGCCATGCGGGGTGGGAATAGCGAGTGGCCAAATCTGTGGGCGGAGCCAACTCCTCCCGCCCCCGGATCAGATTGCGGAGGATGGCGTTCACCATGCCGGCCGCCTTGGGGTTCTTCGCGTGCTTCCGAGCCAGAGAGACCGATCCATCCACCGCCGCTGCATCCGGGATCCGATCCAGCATCAGGATCTGGTAGGCTCCCAGTCGGAGGCAGTTGCGGATCTTCGGCTCCAGTTTTTCCAACGGGAGCTTGGAGAACTGGGCCAGATACCAGTCCAGGAGCATCTGCTCCTGCTGAACGCCGTAACAAAGCTTGGAAGCCAGTCCGCCGTCCCGGCTGTCCAGTCCGGCCTCCCGGATCGTCCGTTTCAGGTAGTTGTCTGACCAAGCGCCCTGCCGCTCACAGGCCGTCAAGGACAGGAGCGCGGCCTCCCGCGCTGTTTTCGCTGTTTCTCTCATCTCAGTCTCTCCTCCGCCTTCCATTCCCGGCAAAGGCCAGCAGAAACCGCAGGAGCTGGGCCAGGGACACCAGCAGCGCGGCTACATAGGTCAGCGCCGCGGCGCTCAGGACCTTCCTGGCCCCAGCCAGCTCGCCGCCCTCCAGCAGATAAGCGGCCTCGAGCGTTTCTAATGCCCGGTGGGAGGCGTTGAATTCCACCGGAAGAGTGACCAGCTGGACCACCACCGCCAGAGAGAAGAGCAGGATGCCGACTGCAAAGAGGGGCTCACTGTACAGGAACAGGCCCAGCAGGATGAACGCGATCGACAGTTGAGATCCTATATTGCACACTGGGATGATGGCACTGCGGAGCTTGATGGGGCCATACCCCACGGCATATTGGACGGCATGCCCTGCCTCATGGGCGGCAACGCCGATCGCGGCCACACTGCTGGAGCCATAGACTCCATCGGAAAGCCGGATGGTATTGCATCGCGGGTCGAAATGGTCGGTGAGACGACCGGAGACACGCTCGATCGTGACACCCATGACCCCGTGGGCCCGGAGCACGGCCTCTGCCGCCTCCGCCCCGGTGAGTCCACGGGAGGACCGCACTGCGGACCAGCGGCGAAAAGTGGAGTCCACTCGCCACTGGGCCCATGCCGCGATCAGCATGGCCGGCATCAATATGGTCCAATAGGTCGGATCATAGTAAAACATGAGTGTCCCCTTTCTGGGCGCTCCGCTCCATCAGGAGACGGAGAGCGGATGCCCGCGCAGATAGTCGGCGGCCTTCATCCGCTTCTTTCCGGCCGCTTGGAGCTCCAAGATCCGCAGGACTTTCCCGTCACCGCAGACTATGTCGATGCCAGACTTGCCGGCGGCCAGGATCGTGCCAGGTGCGGCAGAGGCCGTCTCTCCGGGGAGCGTAGTCACGAAGAGCTTCATGGGCTCGCCAGTGATGGCCTCCGTCACGGCGGCGGGCCACGGCAGCAGACCGCGCACCTGATCATGGATGGCTTGGGCCGGCCGGCTCCAATCCACAGGAGAAAGCTCACGGCTGAGCATGGGGGCAAAGGTCACCTGAGCAGGGTCCTGAGGGGTCCGGCCGGCCGTGCCGGCGGCGATCTCCGCTACCGTAGGAATCAGCAGTTCCCCACCCATCTCAGCCAGACGCTGATAGAGGGCGTCCGCATCCTCATCCGGGCCGATCGGCGTATGGACCTGAGCGATGATATCACCTGCATCCAGCTCAGTAGCCATGTACATGATCGTCACGCCAGTCTCAGCGTCCCCGTTCAGGATGGCCCAGTTGATCGGCGCCGCGCCCCGATACCGAGGCAGGAGCGACGAGTGGACGTTGATGCAGCCGAATTTGGGGTAGTGCAAGATCTCATCCGGCAGGATCCGGCCATAAGCCGCTACCACGATCAGCTCGGGATCCAGGCTCCGGATCTGCTCCAGGGCGCTCCCATCCCGGAGCTTCGTTGGCTGGAACACCGGGATGCCGTGGGCCACAGCGTGCTCCTTCACCGGCGGGGCCTGGAGCTTCATACCGCGTCCCTTCGGCTTGTCCGGCTGGGCGAACACACCCACCACTTGGTGGCCCGCATCGATTAGTTTTTCCAGAGAAGGCACCGCGAATGCGGGGGTGCCCATGAAAACGATCCTCATATCTTCACTCACGCTCCATCAAGGCGTCCAGTTCCTTCGTCGTATAGAGCCGGTCGGTGTGCTCCGTGAAGAGATGACCGTCCAGATGCTCCAGCTCATGGCAGAAGCACCGGGCCACGATCTCCTCACCGGAGACCTCGAACCAGTTCCCGTTCCGGTCCTGAGCCCGGACCTTGGCCCGCATGGGGCGCTTCACCAAGCCCCAGCGGCCGGGGACGCTGAGACAGCCCTCGAAGCCCTCCTGCTCGCCATCTGTCCAAATGAGCTCCGGGTTCACCAGTTCCAGCATCTCGTCATTGGAGTCCACCACGATCACGGCCCGGCGAAGGATGCCCACCTGGGGCGCGGCCAGACCGGCGCCATTGGCGTCCGCCAGCGTCTCCTTCATATCGTCCAGGAGCCCCCACAGGCGCTCATCGAACACGGTGTAGGGCCGGCACACCTTGTGCAGGGCCGGATCCTCATCCGTCAAGATCTTTCTCAGTGCCATTTCTCTCTTCCTCCTAGGTCAATCTAAGGGGTCGGCCTCCGCAGTCACGGATACGCCCCGATTTTGTTTATCTTTCTGCGCACAGCAGACCAGATGGGCGATCAGCGCCCGCGTCTTTTTGTCGTTCCGTCCGCTCAGCGTCAGACGATAGCGGTAGCGGTCATTCACTTTGGCGATAGGGGCGGGGGCAGGGCCTAATACTTCCAGCCCACTGTCTCGACAGGCGGGCTGATGGAGCCAGTCCTCCAAACTGCTCCGCAGGCGCATACAGGCCCGGAGCACAGCACTCTCCTCCGGTCCGGACGCGCCGATCGTGAATAGATCCCGGAAGGGCGGACAGCCTCTCAGCCGCCGTGTCTCGATCTCCTGGGCATAAAAGGCGTCATAGTCCTGGGCCGCCGCCGCCAGGATCACGTCGTTCTCCGGCGTGTAGGTCTGGATGACCGCCCGCCCGGCCTTGGCGCCCCGGCCCGCCCGGCCCACTACTTGTGTGATGAGTGAGAACGTCCGTTCCGCCGCCCGGTAGTCGTCTACATAGAGGGACAGATCGGCGGCCACGACGCCTACCAGCGTCACATTGGAGAAGTCCAGCCCCTTCGCTACCATCTGGGTCCCCACCAGGATCGGCACCTTCTCCTTCTCGAACCGGGAGAGGAGCTTCTCGTGGGAATGGGTAGCAGATATCGTATCAGCATCCATACGCATCACCTCTGTCCCTGGAAAGAGCTGTTCCAACTCCTCCTGGACCCGCTGGGTACCGGTGCCGATGAAATTCAAAGTCCCGCCGCAGGAGGGGCAGATCTCCGGCGCTTTCTCCGAATGACCGCAGGAGTGGCACATGAGCCGCCCGTTGGCCGAGTGATAGGTCAGATATACTGAGCACCGGGGACAGGTAGGTACTTCCCCGCACTCCCCACAGGAGAGCATCCGGTTAGCGCCCCGCCGATTGAGGAACAAGATGGACTGTTCTCCCAGAGCGATGTTCCGGGCCAGAGCCTCCCGGAGCGGCCGGCTGATCGACGTGCCGTTGCCCGCCTTCAGTTCCTGCCGCAGATCGGCGATAGTCACTTGGGGCAATGCCTGCTCGTTGTAGCGGCGGCGGATGGTGAACAGGTGATAGGGGCCGTTTCGGGCCCGGTACATAGTCTCGACAGACGGAGTGGCCGACCCCAGCACTAAAAGTGCGCCGCGCTGAGCACAGCGGTACTTGGCCACATCCCGGGCATGGTACTTTGGGACCTGTTCTGAGTGGTAGCTCCCCTCCTGTTCCTCGTCCAGGATCACGATGCCCAGATCGTGGATCGGGGCGAACACCGCCGAGCGGGTACCGATGACTACCTTGGCCTGACCGGAACGGACTCGCTTCCATTCGTCATACCGCTCTCCCGCCCGGAGCGAGCTGTGGAGCACCGCGATCCCATCACCGAAATGGGCGGAGAAGATCCGCAGGAGCTGGGGCGTCAGCGCGATCTCCGGGACCAGGACCATAGCTCCTTTCCCTCGTTCCAAGCTGGCCTGGATGAGGCGGATATAGACCTGGGTCTTCCCGCTCCCGGTGACGCCATAGAGGAGCGCGGCGGCCGGCTTGCCGGACTGAGCCAGCGCATCCAGTCCCTGGAACGCTGCCTCCTGCTCCTCATTGAGCACCACCGGACCGGCAGGCTCTACCGGTGTTTCTGATGTTGCCCTGCGGAGGATCTCCCGGCGCTCTAATGTGATGATGCCGCTCTTCTTCAAAGAGCGTATGGTCTCCTGAGAGGCGCCTGTGAAATAACAGAGCTCCTTCACCGAGGCCTCGCCCATGGCGCAGAGAAGCTCCATCACGGCATAGCGCATGGGAGCTGACTTGCGCCGGGGCGTCACTTGTGCCAAGGCATCTTCTGGCGGGACTGCCAATACAGCGACCCGCTCCGTCTTGTCACCAACGCCCCGGGAGGCACTGGTCTCCAAGGCCAGGATGCCCTTGTCCTGGAGCATCTTCAAGGCGGGCCCCGGGTCTCGGGTCCCGAAGGCCGCCCGGATGGCGCCCCGCTCCATGCTCCCGGCGGCACAGATCATCTCCACGATGGACTGGGCGCGGCTGGACTGCCCAGCCGCTTCCCAGGCCGCCTCCCGGTCTACACCGGGAGCCAGCCGGAAGCGGTCTTGAAGGGAGAAATAGAGTCCGGCAGGAAGCATGGCCCGGGCGGCGTCATATACAGTGCAGAAATACCGTTCCCGCATCCAAATCGCCAGTTTGAGGCTCTCCCGGTCCAGTACCGGCTGATCGTCCAGCTGGGTCAGGATCGGTTTGCACCTATCTGATACCGTCTCCAATGTTTCGATGGCCAGAACGATCCCCTCGGTCCTGCGGTTCCCAGCTCCGAATGGGACGATCACCCGCATCCCGGGGCGCAGGCTCTCCTGAAGTTCCGGCGGGATCAGATAGGTATAGGGCTTATCGATGGCATAGGTAGCCGCTGAAAGGGCCACCTGAGCGGCCATAGACGCTCCCGTGCCCATGCTCCCGCCCCCTTCTGTCTGGATTTCGGAAAAGGCAAGCGCCGGGGCTTCCGCCCCAACGCTTGCCCCTTGTCTCTCCTTATTCCTCTGCCTGAGGCTCGACCTTGCCGTCAGCCACCTCACGGATGGCCAGCGTCACGGGCTTGTCCTCCAGATGGATTCCGTTTTCCTCGGCCTCATTGGCGATCTGGCGGGCCCGCTGGGCCACCACGTTCACCAGCATATACCGGCTGGGGATCTGCTCCAACAGTTTGTTCATAGGGGGATAGAGCATCATAAAACATCAAACTCCTTCTCGTTCAGTTTCAGATATCAGCGGTCTGTGGAAACATCATCCACCAAATGGAGGCGGTTCCGGGTCCGACAGTCCTCGGCCGTCATGATGGAGACGATCTCCGCCGCCGCGTCAGACACCTTGTCATTGACCACCATGTAATCATACTGGGGGATGTGCCGATATTCCTCTCGCGCCTTCTGGAGGCGGCCCTGGATCACGTCCTCCTGGTCCGTGGCCCGGCGGTGGAGCCGACGGGAGAGTTCCTCGAAGGAGGGCGGGATGATGAAGATCAGCACGGCCTCAGGGCACTTGCTCCGCACCTTGGCCGCCCCCTGGACCTCGATGTCCAGCAGGACATCGATCCCGGCATCCAGCTTGTCCTGGATGACCTTCAGGGACGTACCGTAGTAATTGCCTACATATTCGGCATATTCCAGAAGCTCGCCTCGTTCGATCATCCCTTCAAAGGTATCTCGGGAGACGAAGTTATAGTTCACGCCATCCGCCTCGCCGACCCGCGGCTGACGGGTGGTGAAGGACACGGAGAAAAACAAGTTGTCCCGCTCACTCATCAACTCAGCGATCACAGTGCTCTTCCCTACGCCGGACGGGCCGGAGAGCACGATAAGCTGGCCCTTGTTCTTTTTCTTTCGTATCATTCCATATCCTCCTCCGGATCAGGGCTGGTCTCCTTCCCGGTCAAACGTCCCGCTACCGTCTCCGGCTGGAGGGCAGAGAGCACGATATGATCACTGTCCATGATGAGGACGGCCCGTGTCCGGCGTCCGTATGTGGCGTCGATGAGCTGTCCACTGTCCCGGGCCTCCTGTATCATTCGTTTGATCGGCGCGGAATCCGGGCTGACGATCGCGATGAGCCGCCCAGCCGATACCATATTGCCAAAGCCGATATTGATGAGTTTCATAGACGCCCTCCAGGTCACTCGATGTTCTGGATCTGCTCACGGATCTTTTCGATCTCGCCTTTGATATCCACCACATAGCGGGCAGTCTCGATGTCACTACACTTAGAACCGATGGTATTGGCCTCCCGGTTGAACTCCTGGATCAGGAAGTCCAGTTTGCGGCCGATGGGGCCGTCGCCGGAGAGCATATGCTCCAACTGGGACAGGTGGCTGCGCAGACGGACAGTCTCCTCATCCACTGCCACCTTATCGGCGAAGATGGCCGCCTCCGTGAGGATCCGGCTCTCGTCGATCTGGGTGCTCTGGAGCACGTCAGTCAGCTTGGACTCCAGCTTAGCTCGATAGTCCGCCACGATGCCGGGAGAGCGCTCCTCCACCTTTCCGGTGAGGTCTGCGATGACCGCGGCCCGGTCCCGGACGTCCTGGACCAGTTTCCCGCCCTCGCGGATGCGCATAGCGTCGAAGTCCTCCAAGGCCGTCTCCAACACCTGGCACAGGTCTGCGGCCACCGTCTCCAGATCTTCCGGGTCCTTTTCCACCAGGAACACATCCGGCATCCGAGAGAGCAGAGACACCGAGATATCGTCCTTCAGGCCATAAGTGTCCCGCAGGTCGCAGAGAGCCTTGTAATAACCATCCGCCACCGGCTTGTTGACGGAGACGGACACATCGCCGCTCTCAGAAGGACCGATGGTCACGAACACATCTGTCTTACCCCGGGAGATATGGGCCTGGATCCGAGTTTTGATCGCGTCCTCGGCAAACACATAGATCCTGGGCAGCTTGATGGCACAGTCCAGATAACGGTTGTTGACGGAGCGGATCTCTACGGTGATGGTACGGCCGTGGAGGACCGCCTCTCCCCGTCCATAACCGGTCATGCTTTTGATCAAAGGGCTTCCCCTCGTTTCTCTTCAAGTCTGTAGATGGGCAGTCGCCTCGGGCGAGCCGGGACAGCCGACCGCTATCAATTTATTATAACAGGATCGTTCCCGCTTGCAAACCCTCATTTCCGCAAAGTACGATGGATCCTTCGGATATAGAGCCAAATAACGCCGGATAGGCCGTGGTCATAGGCCAGAAAAACCACGTTCCCAGCCAGATAGACCGGCAACGTGCCGTTCAGGACCGCCGGCAGGAGCGGCAGGAACATGCTCTTCAGGGTCAGCCAGAACAGGGTGAGCACGCCATTGAAGAACGCCAGCTTCAGGAAGGACTCCTTCCACCATACACCGCATCGCTCCGCCAGAGATTTGACCAGAGGATAGATCCCGAAGAAGAGCAGGTAGAGCAGGGCGCAGCCCTTGTCCGGCACCAAGATCAGGCCCAGCAGTCCTGTACAGCCGTAACAGAGAAGCCCGGCCCGGAGACCGCCGCCGGAGACCGCCGCGGCTGCCGGCAGGATGCCGGACAAGGCCGTCAGTCCCAGCCGGCCAGTCGGCATGACAGACGCCCCGCCCAATACGATCAGAGATAAGGCGGCGAACAGGGCCGTCAGAGCCAGACCACGCGAACGAGACATCTCAGTAGCCTCCACAGCCGCCGCACAGACAGTTCAGACACAGCAGACTGGTACAGCAATCGCAGGAGTCGATGGCCCCGCCGTAGCCGTAAGGACGATAGACCTGTCCCGCGTTCTGCATCATGGCCAGTGCCTGGCGGTATTCCCCGTTGGATGGATCCATTTGACAGGCCATCCGGAAGTGCTGCATGGCCTCGTCCAACCAGCCCTTTCGATAAGCGATGCTCCCCATGAGGAAATGCCACTCAGCATCCTGCGCGGGTGCGGTCCGCAGAAGCTGTTCCGCCCGGATCAGATCGTTCATATCGATCGCCTGACGGGCCTGCTGATAGACGGTCCCGCCGGGGCGGCTCTGCTGTTGATAGCCGCTGCTCTGCTGGTAGGAATAAGAGGAAGACTGACGTTGGGCCTGATAGCCGCCGGAGGACCTCTGCTTGGTGATCGTCTCGTAGGCCTCGTTGATCTCTTTCATCTTTTCCTCCGCCAGATCGGCCAGAGGGTTGTTCTGATAGTTGTCCGGATGATACTTCCGCGCCAGCTCCCGATAGGCTCGTTTGACCTCTTCATCGGTGGCGGACGGGTCTACACCCAAAACACGGTACGGATCGCTCATCGTTCCATTCTCCTATGCTTGAAAGGATGGTCCCTCCGCCTGCCGTCCCGGTCGGAGACGGACCGCTCTACTGCGGGAAGGCCGAGGAACAGGATGTTCTCTATGATGCCCCGCCAGTCTCCCAGCTCCAGCAGGGCACATGCGCCCGCGGCCAGGTTCCTGGAATGGCGCAAGGTCAACTCTATCTCTTCTCTATGCCGCTCCGGACCATCCGGAAAACGCAGGAGCAGAGGATTGTAACTCCCGCTGCTCCGGTCCTCCTCCAAATCGTCCAAAGCATCGATCAGGTAGATCCAGCGCCCCACATGGTAGAGAAGCTGGTCCATGGACCGGTCCCGGACCTCGCCGCCGCTGATGGGCGCGGCGGCCTGGAGGAGCCGGGCGAAGGTATCCGCAGTCCGGTCCAGAGAGGGACACCCATCCCGTTCCAAGTCGTGGAGCTCGTCCAGACAGTGTTCCACCGTCTCTGTGAACTCCGGCCAGCGGGCGGCGGCCTTCCGATAGGCCGGACGAAGCAGACGGGATAGGCATCGGCAACCGATCCGTTCCGGGAACGTACCGTCCAGGATCCCATCCCGGAGCTTCCAGTAAGTCAAGATCACGCTCTCCCCCGCCGCCGTATCCATGCCGGGGGCCGGCTTCGTACAGGGCTTCCGTCCACACCACAAGCGGGCCGGACAACGGCATCGATACAGTTCGGTCCGCTCCTCCGCCGGAAGGAGGAGCATGGCCAGGAAGGTGAAGTCATAGTTCAGGAACATCCGGGCCGTCAGTCCGTACTGCCGCCCGATCGTATCGCACAGCCCGCAGTAGGCCGCACGGTAGTGCTCCCATTCCCACACCTTCAATTCGCGCCGCAGGGGCCTTACGTAGCCGAACATCCTCAGTCCAGGATAGCCGTGATGCAGAAGGCAGTCAGCTTCTTCCGCTTGACGACCCGATTGACAAGCACTGCCGCGATGATCCCCGCCGCGAATCCAACTCCGCCGGCCGCCATAGCATAGGTCTCATTCTGGAGGAGCCAGCCGACCGCGAAATATCCCACGAAAAAGAGGAACAGCGGAAGCAGATAGACGACCGCGGCGATCCCCAAGACCTGTCCGCTCTCGCTCTCCACCTGGACGCTGTCGCCAGGCTGGGCATGGATGGGATTGGCGGCCCGGGCAGTCACCTCGCTCTTGACCATCAACTCACTGCACCCGCCCCCACACTGGGAGCAGTCATGACCGCAGGCGGACTTCCGGGGGACGGCGATCTCCGCCATCCCGTCGCTGAACACTTTCTTCACTGTGGCGATCTGCTTCATATGATCTCGTTCCTTTTTTATTCGATGATATCCTTTTCGTATGAGTCAGGCGCGTTTCACATTGACCACGATCTTATAGTCTGTGCCTACGACGCCAACATCACTGCTCCCGTCCAGATAGACCTTGACGGGGACGGTCTGACTGCCGCGCCCGGCGTCTTTCAGATCGGCCACCGCACGGAGCTGAGAGGGTATGACGGCACTCACCGCATCCTCTCTGCCTCGGACTTGGACCTGGATGGACAGCGTCACGGCTTCCGCTGTATAGCCGTCCGGCACGTTGATGAACTGGATGTCGTCCACCTCCAGCGTCCGGGTGGTCAGCCCGCGGATCTTGACCGTCACAGTGGCCTCGCTGACGCCGCTGACGTTCTCCAACTCCGTACCCACGTCTATCGGGAAGGTCAGGCTGTCCTGCGTGAACACCTTCTGCAGGTCCACCTGGCCCAGCACGATCTTTTCTACGGAGTCCAGTGCGGACTCGTCGCCGGAGACGGTGATGGTCCTGGGGGAGATCTCGATGTCCACATCATCTTGGGCAGCGCCGCCTCCGTCTAGGATATCCACCGTCAACGGGATCTCCTTGAGCTTCACCACAGGCAGTGTCACATCCACCGTATCCACATTGGCGGTCAGATGGAGGGCATCCATGTCCAGGACCTGTCCATCGAAACCGATCAGCTGGAAGGGCATAGTACCGGTATAGGTGGCGGACAGAGGCTCGTCGTCCCGGGTGATGACCACCTGAGCGTGGTCCACCTTGTTCACATTGGCCTCTTCCCCGCTGATCGTGATGCTGCCGGGGGTGATGGAGAACTCGCCCAACTGGAAGCCGTCTGCCACCTCACCATTGAAGAGTCCGCGGATCTCCACCTCACGGTCGGACCGGCGAGCCACGGTATAGGAGATGTTCTGCATACTGCCCACGATACTGAAACTGCTCTGCACCACGCTATTTGGTGTGTTGAGCTGATAGCCGGTGGTATAGCTCCCGGCGCTGGTGACCTTGGACACATCCACCACCGCCGACACGGCTCCCTTCTCCATGAGCTTGAGGGCCACGCTCCGGGTGGCCTTGATCTCCAGATCCAAGGTCTGCTCCGCGCCCTCGGAGATCATGAGCCCCCGCTCTTCCAGCGCGTCTATATTGGTATAGACCACTGGGATGTTCCGGATGATGTTGATCTCTTCCTGTCCGTTCTCACTGCCCACGGTCAGCCACAGGAAGAAGGCCGCCACGAAGGACAGGAGGATATAGAGCCATTTACTTTCCTTCATCTTCTCCATCACGGCTCCCTCCCTTCTTGCTCTTCAGCAGGCTGAACAGCTTGAACTTCTGGCCCTCGTCCGGGGCGCGTTCCGGCAAAAGCTCATTGCGCAGGAGTCGGTCCAGCGTTTCGGGGGCCAGATGGCGCTTGAGCATGCCACCTACCGCCACAGAGATGGAGCCAGTCTCCTCAGAGACGATGGCCACTACCGCGTCGGTGTGTTCGCTGGCGCCGATGCCGGCCCGATGGCGCATGCCCAGATCACGGGACAGGTTCACGTTGCCGGACAGGGGGAGCACACAGCCCGCCCCCACGATCCGGCCCTTGCGGACGATCACCGCGCCATCGTGGAGCGGCGCTTTGTTCCAGAAGAGGTTCTTCAAAAGCTCACTGCTCACAGAACAGTCCAGCGTAGTACCAGTTTTGATGGAGTCATCGAAGAGGTTCTTTCGCTCGAATACCATCAGAGCGCCAGTCTTGCTCTTAGACAATGAGGCATACGCCTCCACCGTCTGCTGGATGGCGTGCTCGATCTCATCTGGAGCCTCTTCTTTGTCGAACATGTTCCAAAGGCGGTTGTTGCCTACCTGCTCCAGCACCTTGCGGATCTCCGGCTGGAACAGGACCACCAGAGCCACGACGCCCCACTCGACCACCCGGCCAAGGAAGAAGCTGACTGTGTTCAGGCGGAGCATCTGGGCCACCCAGAGGGCGGCCAGCACCAGGATGACCCCCTTGGCCACCTGCCCGGAACTGCTTCGGCGGACCAGCATGATGATCTTGTAGATCACGAAGGTCATGATCCCGATGTCGATCAGATCCGTGATATGGATCAGACGCAGATAGTTCAACAGTTCCTGCGCGAACTGGTACACATATTCCATAGATGTTCTCCCATCCTGGCAGTAGGGCCAGCTTGTGGTGGACAGATGCTCCGTACCGAAACATCCGTCCCTCCGTTCAAATCATTATACTGTTTTTCCACGCTGATGGCAATACCCTCCGCAGATAGGGAGCGGCCGGAATACCACTGTGACAGCGTGTTTTCCGGCCGATTCGTAAAATATTTTCAAAAAATTCACATGCGCCGCCGCAACCGCTCCAGTGACCGGACCAGATGATGGAGTTCCTCCTCCCGGCTGAATGCCGAAAAGCTGATCCGCACTGTGCCCTCCCGGAAGGTCCCGGCAGTCCTGTGGGCCAACGGCGCGCAGTGGAGCCCGGCCCGTACAGCGATGCCCATCCGGCCAAGACGCTCTCCTGTCGTCTCACAGTCCATGTCCTGACACTGGAAGGAAAGGACTCCGGCCTGCCCCATACCGTGGGGCGCGGCATATACCGTCGTTCCAGGAAGATGCCGCAGGAGCTCTGCCGCCTGGGCGGTCAGGCCGGCCTCATGTTCCAGGATCCGCGCCGGGCCGGTACGCGCCACAAAACGAAGCCCTTCCAGTAGTCCGGCGATGGCCGGCATGGCGTGCGTCCCGGCCTCCAGACGGTCCGGCAGGTCTTCCGGCATCCCAGGCAGAGCCGAGGCGCTCCCGGTCCCGCCCTCCAGGATGGTGTCCGGATGGTCTGCTCCGCAGAGCAGGAGCCCGCTCCCCTGGGGTCCGTACAAGCCCTTGTGTCCTGGCATGGCGATGAAAGCCGCGCCAAGCCCCTCTAGTGACACCGGCAGGATCCCGGCAGACTGGGAGGCATCCAGCACGAAAGGCACGCCCCGTTCCCGGCATAGAGCGGCGATCTCCTTCACTGGAAGGATATGACCGAACACATTGGATACATGGGTGCAGATCACAGCGGCCGTGTCCGCTGTCACCGCCTCCCGGAATTGCCGCAGGAGGAGCTCCGGCCGGAACAAAGGAGTCTGGACCGCCAGCACATCTGCACCCAAGGCTGCCAGCGGACGGGTGACCGCATTGTGCTCATAGCCGGAGATCACCACCCGGTCTCCGGGGCGGACCAAAGTTTTGATCGCGATGTTCAGCCCGTGTGTGGCATTGAAGGTGAAGATCACCCGTTCCGGGGCAGATACCTGGAAGAGACGCGCCGCCAGCGTGCGGCATTGGTAGGCCGTGTCCGCCGCATGGGCGGAGGCTGGATAGGTCCCCCGCCCCGGTGTCGTCATGGTCCGGACAGCCGCTGCCATGGCCCAGGCCACCTCCGGAGGTTTCTGGAGCGTGGTAGCCGCATTGTCGAGATAGATCATAGCTCTACCTCTTTATAACTGCCATCGCTCTCTGCGATGAAGACCCGCTTCGGGCTCAGTCCGACACGGGCTAGGACCAGGAGGGCGCCGGCCAGGTTTCGCTCCGCGACCTTGACCGAGTATCCGCACCCCTCCCCGGCGATGATCTTGGGCGAACGCAGGATGTGCGCGCCGATCCCTACCCGCTCCAGAACAGACGCTGTCCGTTGGGCATAGGTCAGGGAGCGGCAGACGATAAGATAGTAGACCATGGTGCAACGCTCCTCTCGCCCCAGTCTATGCGGCCGGGACAGGGGGCGTCACGAGCGTGGATCAGTCCTCTTCCAGAAGGCAGACCGCATGGGCGGCCATGCCCTGTCCGGCGCCAGTGAAGCCGAGCCCCTCTTCGGTAGTGGCCTTCACGTTGACCCGGTCCACATCAACGCTCATATGAACGGCCAAGTTGGACCGTATCTGCGGGATGTGAGGCGCCAGCTTAGGGCGCTGGGCCAGGATAGTGGCGTCCACATTGCCCACATGAAGGCCCTTAGAGCACAGCATCTCCATGACCCGGTCCAGCAGGACCAGGCTGTCTGCCCCCTCATAGTCCGGGTCTGTGTCCGGGAACGCATGGCCGATGTCCCATAGTCCGGCGGCGCCCAGCAGGGCGTCCATCACCGCATGGGTCAGCACGTCCGCATCCGAATGCCCCAGCAGCCCCTTCTCCCAAGGGATATCCACTCCGCCCAGGATGAGCTTTCGGCCCTCCGTCAGCTGATGCACGTCATATCCATGTCCGATCCTCATCTGTTCCCCCTCCAGTCCAGCAGGGCCTCCGCCAGGATCAGATCCTCCGGCGTGGTCACCTTCAAGTTCGCATAATCGCCCTCCGTAAGGCAGACCTTCATGCCCAGACGCTCCACCGCCGAGCAGTCGTCGGTGAGCTCTGCACCCTCATCCAACGCCTTCGTCAGCGCACCCAAGATCAGTTCGTGGTCGAAGACTTGGGGCGTTTGTACCGCAAAGAGCCTGGTGCGGTCCGGAGTTCGCTCCACCACACCGTCCACCGCTTGCTTGATCGTGTCCTTCACCGGGACGGCCGGTGCGGCCGCGCCATGCTCCTGCGCTTTTCGGAGGACGCAGTCCAATACCTGCTGACTCACCAGAGGCCGCGCTCCGTCGTGGATGGCGATCAGCTCCATCTCTGGGCTGACCTCTCGGATGCCTCGAAGTACTGACTCTGCCCGGGTGGCGCCGCCCACGACCACGCACTTGATCTTGGAGAGGCCGCTCTCCTGACAGAGCTGGCTGATCGGCACGATCTGATCCTCGCGGGTGACTACTATGATCTCATCGATCCCCGGACACGCATCCAGCGCCCGCAGGGTGCGGATCAGCAGAGGCACTCCCCCCAGAGGGAGGAGCACTTTGTCCTGCCCTTGCATCCGGGTCGAGGAACCTGCCGCCGGGACGACCGCCGCACACCGTTTCTCTTCGTATTTTCGTCCAAAAAATCCTTTGAACCATCCAGCCATATCCTATTTCCTCACTTCCTGACGATCGATCTTGCAGATGATAGGAACGAAAGAGGAGCCCGAAGGCTCCTCTCACTATATCAGCTCAGGGCTGAATCGATGCGGGCTTCCACAGCCTCATAGCTGGCACCCTTAGAGAGCACGATCTCGGAGATCAGGATCTGCTTGGCGGAGTGGAGCAGTTTCCGCTCCCCCGTAGAAAGCCCCTTCTCCTCGTCCCGCCGGGACAGCCCCTTCACGACCTTGGCGACCTCCAACAGGTCTCCGCTCTTGATCCTCAACATATTTTCCCGATAGCGGCGGTTCCAATTGGGATCCATATCCGCCTCGATTTCAGGCAGAGCAGCCAGCACGCGGTCCGCCTCCGCTCCCGCCATCACAGGACGTACACCGATCTCCTGGCAGTGTTCCGTGGGGATCATGACGAGCATCCCGTTCAACGGGAGCTTCAGGATATAGTACTCTCTCAGTGCGCCGTTCACTTTTTTCTGCACGATGCTGTCGATCACACCGGCGCCGTGCATCGGATGGACGATCTTATCGCCTGCCTGAAACATGAGCTCCACCTCCATAGTCAAAAAATGTACGTTCGTTCCAAAAAATCTGTCACACTTGGTATTATAGCCGTATTTTTCACCATTTGCAAGGATGAGGCCGTCCAAACACAAAAAAGCGTCCCGCCTCCCCGAAAGGAGACAGGACGCTCTGTATGGATATCGTAAAATTTACTCGCCGTCAGCCTCGTCAGAGCCGCGTTCCTCCAGCAGAGCACGGATGGACAAGGAGACCTTCTTGTTCTCGAAGTCGATATCAGTGATCTTCACATCCACCATCTGGCCCTCGCTCAGCACATCGCCGGGCTTGTCGATCCGATGGTCAGCGATCTGAGAGATGTGGATCAGACCATCCACACCGGGAACGATCTCAGCGAAGGCACCGAAGGTCATCAGCTTGACCACCTTCACATTGGCCACATCGCCCACGTCATAGGTGGAGGTGAACTTGGCCCAGGGATCCTCGCTGCGGTCCTTCATGCCCAAGGAGATCTTTTTCTTCTCCTTATCGGCAGAGATGACATACACGTCCACAGTATCGCCGACCTTCACCACCTCGGAGGGGTGCTTGATACGGCTCCAAGACAGCTCGGAGATGTGGACCATGCCGTCCACGCCGCCGATGTCCACGAAAGCACCGTAGGAAGTCAGGGACTTCACGGTACCGGTATAGTGCTTGCCGTCCTCGATCTCCTCCCAGACCTTGGCAGCCTTCTCAGCGCGCTCAGCGGCGGCCACAGCGCGGATGGAGCCCACCACGCGGCGGCGGGCACGGTTGACCTCGGTGATGCGGAGACGGACGTGCTGCTTGACCAGCTCGGACATGGCCGCGTCGCGGGGCAGACCGGTCTGGGAAGCGGGCACGAACACGCGCACACCCTTCACATTGACGACGACGCCGCCCTTGTTCTCCTCGGTGACAGTGCCCTCGACCACAGTCTGATCTTCCTTGGCCTGCTCGATGTCGTCCCAGTTCTTGACGGCATCCAGACGCTTCTTGGACAGGGTGACGACACCCTCCTGATCGTTGACGCGCATGACGTAAGTCTCGATCTCGTCGCCGACCTTCACGATGTCCTCGACCTTCACAGAGGGGTCGTCGCTCAGCTCGGACACCGGGATGTATCCGGCATGCTTGGTACCCAGATCCACATAGATCTCAGTAGGCGTGATATCAGTAACGACGCCGGTGACCTTCTCCCCTGTATTCAAAGTTTTGATCGACTTCTCCAGCATCTCAGCAAAGGATTCCTCGATCTCCATGTTTTCTGCGCTCATTTTGTCATAGACCTCCTTTATAATCCACCCGGGAGTTGACGCACCCGCGGTGATTCCTATAGAAGCCTTCCCATACAGGTCGGAAGGTTCCAAGTCCTCTGCCCGTTCGATCCAGCAGACCGTCTTGCAGAGGGCCGCGCAAAGCTCGGTGAGACGTTTGGTATTGGAACTCTCCCGCCCGCCGATGACGATCATGGCGTCGTTCCGAGCGGCCAACTCCTGAGCCTCACTCTGTCGTTCACACGTAGCATTACATATTGTATCAAAAACTTTGAAATTTGTACACACTTTTTTTGCCGTTTGGACGCACAAATTCCATTTATTTTGTGTTGAGGTGGTTTGAGAGACCATCGTGATGGGCATTCCAGACCGCTTTGGGTCCTCTTCCAGCCACTTTTCCAGAGCTTCGGGACCTTCCAGCACCACTGGACGGCGGCACCAGCCTGCGATCGCGATGACCTCCGGGTGGTCCGGCGTACCGATGATGACAGGGACGCGCCCCTCATCCTCTGCCTGCGCCACCAAACGATGGATCCTGGATACATTGGGACAGGTGGTGTCGATCAGCTCTGCCCCCCGGCGGACCAGCTCTTCATAAACACTGCGGCTCTCCCCATGGGAGCGGATGATCACAGCCGTCCCATCCGGGACCTCTGCTGGCGACTGGATCGTCCGGATGCCGGACGCCTCCAATTTCCCGATCACGCTCCCATTGTGGATGATGTGTCCCAGCATGACGCATGGCCTCCCGGAGACTGCGGCCTCCTCTGCCATCCGCACGGCACGCTTGACTCCGTAGCAGAACCCGGCAGACTTGGCCAATGTGACTCTGCTCATTTGGCTCGCTCTCCCAACTTGTGGATCCGATCCATCAGGTCGGCAGTGATGGCCTCATACTCTTCCTGAGTGCCCTTTCGGGTGGAAACTGTAGGCATATAGGGCTCACCGATCACCACTGGAGTCCGTCGGAACCAGTTCTTATGCTCCGGCACATAGACCGGCAGGATAGGCACGCCGCACCGGACGGCCAGCATGGCGGCTCCGGCCTTGGGATGGCTCACATCGCCCCGACTCTCCCGGACCCGGGTGCCCTCCGGGAAGATCAGGACTTTCTCGCCGGAGCGCAGATACTTCATCGCCTGCTTCACCGCGCCGATGTCGTTCTTGCCCCGGTCCACTCCAAAGATGCCGGCCTTAGACAAGAGCCACCCCACTACCGGCACCCGCATCAGTTCGATCTTAGCCATGGCCCGGAGCTGATGCTTGAGGGTGAAGGCATAACAGAGGAAAAGGGGATCGCTGTCGCTGGTGTGGTTGCAGCAAATCATCACGGGGCCGTCCGGGATGTTCTCCCGGCCGATGGGCCGTCCCGGATGGACCAGATTGAAGAAGGGATAGACGATGCTGTAGAGAAAGATATACCAGCCTCTCACGCCCCCACCCCCTTTTGCACCACGTTCAGCAGGCGCTGGAAGCTCTCTTCCAGGCCGATATCCGTCGTATCTACGGCTACGGCGTCCTCCGCCTGCCGCAGGGGCGCGGTGTCCCGATGGATGTCCCGCTCGTCCCGGGCGACGATATCCCGGAGGACCGTCTCATAGTCTACCTTGGTCCCTCTTGCATGGAGTTCGTCCCAGCGGCGGCGGGCACGGGCTTCCGGGGAAGCTGTCAGGAAGATCTTCACGTCTGCGTCTGGCAAGACCACGGTACCAATGTCCCGGCCGTCCATGATCACATTCTGCCGCCGGGCCAGATTCCGCTGCATATCCATCAGGAAAGCGCGGACCGCCGGGATCGCAGATACGCCGGAGGCGCACTTGGAGACCTCCGGTTCCCGGATAGCAGAGCTCACATCCTCTCCATCCAGATACATATGCTGGAGCCCATCGTCTCCATGGCCCAGGTCGATGGAGATCCGCCCCAACAGATCCACCACTCCGACCGTGTCCTCCGGCGCGATCCCGGCCCGCAGGACCGCCAGACCCAGCGTCCGATAGATCGCGCCCGTATCTACATAGAGGTATCCCATCGCCTGAGCTACCTGACGGGCCAGCGTGCTCTTCCCCGCCCCGGAGGGGCCGTCGATGGCGACGCTCTTGAATCCCATATCCTTATTCCGCTCCTTCCGTCATTTCCAGAGATCGGGCCGCTCCCTCTCCCGCCGCCCGACCAGTGGCCCAGGCGATCTGGAGGTTGAAGCCGCCAGTATAGGCATCCACATCCAACAGCTCTCCCGCCAGGAAAAGGCCAGGCGCCTTCTTGGATGCCATGGTATGGGGATCCACCTCCGAGACTTTCACGCCGCCGGAGGTGACGATCGCTTCTTCGATCGGGCGTGGCCCGGCGATATCCACCCGGAAGCCCTTCAGAAGCTCCAGCAGGCAGCGGCGCTGCCCCTTCGTCACCGAGTTGGCCTTGGTGTCTCCCGGGATACCGGTGCGTTCCAGCACCACAGGCACCATGAGCCGGGGCAGGAGGCCCTCCAGCACATTGCGGAAGTCCCGGTTGGCGTTCTCACTCAGGTCCCGCAGGAGCCGCTGGTCCAGCTTCTCCTCATCCAGAGCCGGCTTCAGGTCAATGAGCAGATGGTAGCGGCTCTTCCCAAAGTCCCGCATATGTGCGCTGGCACTGAGCATGAGAGGGCCGGATAGGCCGAAGTGGGTGAACAACATCTCGCCCTGGGCCGCATAGACGATCTTTTTTTTCTGGTCCCGGACCTTCACCGCCACATTGCGCAGGGACAGGCCCTGCATCTTCCCGCAGTCCTCACCTTCTGCCGCCAACGGGACCAAAGAGGGTCTGGGTGGCAGGATCGTATGCCCTACTGCCGCGGCCATCTCATAGCCATCTCCCGTGGAGCCGGTAAGAGGATACGACGCGCCGCCGGTCGCCAAGACCACCGCGCGGGCAACATAACTCCCGTGTTCGCCACGGACGCCAGTGATATGTCCATCCGCGTCTGTCAGGAGAGACCGGGCCCGGTCCTCCACGATCTCCACCCGCTTTCGGCGCAGATCCAGGAACAGGGCGTCGATGATGTCAGCCGCACGGTCGCTCTGGGGGAATACACGTCCTCCGCGTTCGGTCTTGAGGCGGACGCCTAAGCCCTCAAAAAACGCCTTCACGGCCTCCGGTGGGAAGCGCGTGACGGCGCTCATGAGGAATTTGGGGTTTCTGGGCACATTTTGCAGGACGTCTGTCGGAGGGCAGTCGTTGGTCACGTTGCACCGCCCTTTTCCGGTGATGTACAGCTTGCGTCCCACCTTGGCGTTCCGCTCCAGCAGGAGCACCGAGCATCCAAGGTCCGCGGCGGTGAGAGCGGCCATCATACCCGCCGCTCCCCCGCCGATCACGATGATATCGTTGGTCAAAAAGACCTCTCCATTCTGCGTCGATCGCACGTTATCGGTCTGCTTTCTCATAGACGCCGTACTCGTCCCAGATCTTTTCCAGACGGCCGAAGTTCTCCGAGATATCGCTGTTCTTCTTGCGGCCCAAAGCTACGATGAGGGCGTTCACCAAACTCAGGGGAGCGACCAGCGAATCCACGAAGGAAGCCATATCGCTCTTGGCCAACAGGGTATGGGCCGCGATGGCCGCCAACGGAGAGGTCTCGCTGTCGGTGATGGCCACCACCTGAGCTCCCCGGTCCCGGGCGAACTCCATGGCCTTCACCGTTCGGCTGGAATACCGGGGAAAACTGACGCCGATGATCACGTCCTCCGGCCCGATATGCAGGAGCCGCTCGAACACCTCGCTCACCGAGGTGCTGTTGATATGGACCACATCCTCGAAGATCAGATTCAGATAAAACGCCAAGAAGCTGGCAATGGCGGAGGCGGAACGGACTCCAAGGATATACACCCGCCGGGCAGACACGATCGCGTCCACTGCACGGCTGAAGCGCTCCCGGTCCACCTCTTCCAGGGTCATGCGGATCTTCTCCATATCGGACTGCATGACCATGGACAGGATATCCTGATCGCCGATCCGATCGTTGCTTACCTCGATACGTTGGATAGAGGTGAGCTTGCTACGGATCATCTCTTGCAGGGCCTTCTGCATGGCAGGATATCCGTCATAGCCCAGTTCGGCAGCGAAACGCACCACGGTAGACTCACTGACGTTCACGGTCTTGCCCAGCTTACTGGCGGTCATGAAGGCCGCCTTATCATAGGAGTCGAGGATGAAGCGTGCGATCAGCTTCTGTCCCTTGGAGAAAGAACTCATCTCGCTCTGGATCGAGGACAGGATGTCTTTAGGCATATAGCGCCTCCGTTCCGCCGCGCCTGCTGTTTACGGCTTATTCTTTCGTGGGGCAGACAAGACTGCCCCATCTATATCTATCTTTCTAATAATATAGCGGCGATTTCGGGATTTTTCAAGCCTTTTTTGCAAGACTTCCCTTTTTACTTGCAAAATGCCGTCATCGGCCCATCAGGGTCTGGAGCTCTCCACTGGTCAGTGCGCGCCAGCGCCCCACCGGAAGCGCTCCCAGCAGGACCTTTCCTTCACGGACCCGGCGCAGACGGGACACCTCTAACCCGGCCAGCGAGCACATCCGCCGGACCTGCCGGTTCCGGCCCTCATGGATGACGACGGAGAGGATGCTCCCCCGCTCATTGGTCCGCAAAAGATGCACTCCTGCCGGATGGAGCGGGATGCCGTCTAGTTCTATGGGTCCGCGCAGGATCGGAAGGGCGTTCTCTACATCGCCTCGCACCCAAACATGATACTCCTTCTCCACCTCATGACTGGGATGGAGGAGCTTATGGGTCAAGTCCCCATCATCCGTCATCAGGAGCAGACCTTCTGAATCCATGTCCAACCGCCCCACCGGCCAGACCCGTGCCCCACAGCCGGAGACCAGCTCCGCCACGGTCCGCCGTCCCTTCTCATCTGAGAGCGTGGTCACGAAGCCTCGGGGCTTGTTGAGCATGAGATACGTCCGCCGCTCTGCTTTCCGAAGCGGCGTTCCATCCAGACAGATCTCATCCCGGTCCGGGTCGGCTTTGTCTCCCAAAGCGGCCCGCACGCCGTTCACCGTCACCCGGCCCGCCGTTATGTACCCCTCCGCTGTCCGGCGGGAGGCCGCCCCCGCCGCAGACAGGATCTTTTGCAGGCGTTCTTCCATGGTCTATCCGCTCCCTTCCCGCCATATGGGAGCCGGATCGGCTCCCATATGGCGGCAGTCATCTCTTCCCCGCTCCTTTTTCGGTCCGCTCCGCCTTGGAGCCAGTCCATGAGCCGGGATGCCAAGCTCTGCTCTGGACGGTCCTCCAGTACGTCCCGGCCGCAGACCAGATAGGTCCGGCCGATCGGCGTCCCCTCCAAAGAGAAGCGAAGCTCCCCTACGATCGCCCCTGCCTGGACAGGAGCTTCCAGTTGGGACGGCAGGACTGCCTCCACCCGCACCGATTCCTCAGCCGTCAGTGGATATGCCACTTCGCTGTAAGTCTCGATGGGCACTGCGGGGACCAGTCCGCCCGTCACAGGGAGCCGTCCTGCCACCTTCCCCGCCCGGGCCAGCAGATGGCTGGGCCATTCCTGGAACCCATAGTCCAGAAGGGCGGCGTGATCGGTCCAGTCGTCCCGGTCGGAGAGGGTGACGACGATCAGTGTCTGCCCGTCCCGCTCCGCCGCAGAGACCAGCGTACGTCCTGCCCGATCGGTATAGCCCGTCTTGAGGCCGATGCAGCCCTCATAGCGCCAGAGGAGCTTGTTGTGGTTCCGCAGTGTGCGTTCTCCCAGCGTGATCGTCTTGGTGGCCACGATAGTCCGCAGACGCTCGTCTGCCAAGACCGCCCGGGCCAGCACCGCCATGTCCCGGGCGGTGGACCAGTTCCCCTCATCCTGGAGCCCGCTCGGGCTGGAGAATTTGGTATGCTCCATGCCCAGGTCCGCCGCCCGCTGGTCCATCCAGTCCACGAAGCGGTCCACATCTCCGGCGCATCCCCCTGCCACCGCCAGAGCGGCATCGTTGCCGGAAGAAAGGAGGAGTCCATAGAGGAGCTCCTCCAATGACAGCGTCTCTCCGGTCTCCAGATACATGGAGGAACCCTCCACGCCGGTCCACTCCCCACGGATCCGGATGCACCGATCCAGCGGCGTGGACTCCACCGCCACCAGCGCTGTCATGAGTTTGGTGATGCTGGCGATGGGGCGCTCCTCCTCCGCGTGATAGGCATAGAGTACCCGCCCGGAGCTCCCGTCCACCAAGATCGCCGCCTCCGCCGATATAGACGGGGCGGCAGAGGCCACCGCCGGGATCGCTGTCCCCATAAAAAACGCCGCCAGCAGGCAGGAGGTCAGGAGCCGTTTCATACGCTGTCACCCCGATCGAAAGGATGATGGCAGTATGCCCCGGACCGTGTCGTTCCATGCCTGACAGATCAGAAGCGGATCTCGTCCTTCTCTTCTTCCCGTCTGGCCTTCTGCTCATCTAAGAAGGAGCTGATCCGGTCTATGATCTCCGGGACCAACTCCACCACACGGTCTGCCGTGCTTGAGGCAGGCGGATCCACCGGCATGAGACGCACAGAGTCCCCTTTGACGATCAGGAAGGACACCGGCGTCACCTTCACACTGGCGCCGCCGCCTCCGCCGAACGAGTTCTGACCATCCGGCTTCTGATGCTTGGTCGAGAATTCGCTCCCACCGGAGGCGAAGCCCACACTGATGCGGGAGATCGGTACGATCGTGACCTCCCCCGCCTGGATGGGCGTTCCGATGACGGTGTTGGCATCTACCATCTCCCGGATCTTCTGCATGGTGCTGTTCAGCAGATCGCCGATCTTATTTTCCATGATGTTCCCCTTCCTTTCGTTCTGATGTGGTCTCCCCATCCCGGATCTCCCGCCATGCCTTCGCTGCGGCCGGCAATGTGCGCAGGAGCCACAGGCCGAACAGCAGGAGCTGTCCCAGCGTCATAGAGATATCGAAGTCTCCGGCGATCATCGTCCGTTCTGACTGGAACGCCGCCTCCGTACGGATATGGCAGTCCTTACAGTCGAAATTCTGCTCCAAAATAGGGAACAGTATCCCTAGAGCCCCGTTGATGCCGCCGTAGAGGAGGGCAGTGTCCCCGGGATCCTCGTCGCCGGCATGGATATCCAAGTGGACCGGGCCGACTCGGATCTGATCGGTCAGCCGTCCCGCCGCCCGGCCGATCACCGGCAGGAAACATCGGGCCAGAGCCGGAAGCTGGGCCGGGGGCATCTCCCCCAGTGTTTCGGACAGCAGAGATGCCGCTCCGGACTTCTCCCCACTCTCGGCCTGATCTTTCCGGCCACGGCCTTCACGGCAGCCCCGCTTTTTGTGCACCTCTGGTCCTGTCTGCTTCCTGTTGGATGGATAGACTTGGATACGGATCGGTCCTGCCTTGACCCAGGCCCGGAACGAGCTGTCCATGACCTGCCCCATGATGCCCAGCCGCAACCGGGAGAGCAGATAGAGTACCACCAGGATCACCAGAAGTACCAGCCATGGTCTCATGGTCCCACCGTCTCTTCCTCCTGCTGTTCGGTCCGGAGCTTAGCCAGGCGGGTCTCCATATCCATGGTGACCTGTCCCTCCTCCGCCGATACGCCGGGCAGATCCGGCAGATCCTCCAGACCAGATAGATGGAAGGTCCGCAGGAAGGTCTGTGAGGTCCGATATTGAATCGGACGTCCTGGAACGGCCAGACGCCCGGCCTCTTCGATCAGGTCCCGTTCTGCCAGCATAGAGACTGTGTAAGAGCTGTCCACGCCGCGGATCTGGTCGATGTCTGCTCGGGTGATCGGTTGGAAGTAAGCCACGATGGCCAGCACCTCCAGTGCAGTCTGAGAGAGCTTGGCCGGACGGCGGGCCTCCAGCGCCTTCCGGACTGCATCCGCATGTTCCGGTGCAGAGCAAAGCTGATAGGCGGTGCCCAGCTTCACCAGCCGGATCCCCCGCCGCTCATAACGGTACCGGTCCGCGATCTTCCGGCACACCGCGTCTGCGTCCGCCCGACTGATCTCCAGCGCGAGGCAGAGTCGCTCTACGCCCACCGGATCCCCGGCGGCGAAGAGGATGCTCTCCACGGCCGCCTCGATCTCACTGAACGCCATCCGGCTCCCTCCTCTCCTCATCCGGCGGCCCGGTCAGCACTGTGACCGTACATTCCTGCTCCGTCCCGGCTAGGAGCAGACGCCGAGCCTTACACAGCTCCAGGACTGCCAAAAAGGTGGCCACGACCTCAGAACGGCTCTGGCTCCCCTGGAACAGAGCCCGAAAGCGGGTCACACCGTTCCGGAGCAGGCGGCTCAGAAGCTCTGCCGCCTTCTCTGCCACGGGATACGGCTCACGGCCCACGATGCCCTCAAAGGCCCGCATAGGCGGCGGGAGCGATCCTCCCGTCCGGGAGAGGACCGCACGGACGGCACGGTACAATTCTTCCTTCTCATGGACATAACGATACATCTTGTCCATCGGGAGCGCTTCCGGCGGCTTGACGATATAGTCCCGGCCCACCGTCCAGCGCCGCTCCAGATCAGGCATCACTGCCTTGACCTGGGTGCGCTGTTCCTGGCGTTGATGAGCCTCCAGAGAGGCCATGAGCTGTTCCATCTCGGACAGAGCCTCCTCGTCCTGGATGGACAGGAGCATCCGCGTCTTGATGAACACCAGCTGTGCCGCCATGGTCACGAACTCACTGGCCACTTCCAGATCCATGCGTTTCCGCCGGTCCATCCAGGCCATGTACTGCTCCAGCAGGAGCGAGATCTGGATGTCCCGGATCTCCATCCGGTTCTTGCTCAACAGATGGAGGATCAGATCCAAGGGCCCGTCGAAGTCCTCCCGCTCCTCGCTGCGGGACTTGACCACGCCTTCCAGATGATAGATCGGGCTCTCCATGGTCCGCCCTCCTTATGCCAGCAGGCTCTGGAGCCAGTAGAACGGGAAGCTGGAGCTCCGGAAGAGCAGATCGAAGACCCAGCTTCGAGCGGCGTCCAGAGGACCATCCATCACGCCGCTCCACAGCAGGAGCATGAGAACGATCGTCCCCATCCGCTCATAGCGCATGATGCCGTAGTAGGCCCGGTCGGGCAGGAGCCCGCCCACGATCTTAGCTCCATCCAACGGCGGGAATGGAATCAGATTGAAAATGCCAAGGCCTACGCTCAGAGTCGCCGTGATCAGCAGGAGATCCAAGAACCAGTCCAAAGCTCCGCTTCCACCGGGCATCGCATAATACGACACTGCGGTCAGCGCCGCCCGCAGGAGCAGGGCCGCATAAGCCAGCACCATGTTGGAGGCCGGTCCGGCCAGAGCCGTCAGAGCCATGCCGCTCTTCGAGTGTTTGAAGTAACGCATATCCACCGGCACCGGTCTAGCCCAGCCAAACCCCACGGTCAGCATCATCACTGCACCGAAGGGATCGATGTGGCGCAGTGGGTTGAGGGACAGCCGATGGGCCCTCTTGGCTGTAGGGTCGCCTAGTGCCAGCGCAGCCAAGCCGTGACAGGTCTCATGGACCGTCAGGCAGATCAGGACGGCCAGTGCCTGCACGACCAGCCAGAGCAGACCGTCCAGATCCAGATGTCGAAAAAATTCTGTGAAGCTTCCCAAAAGTCAGGCCCTCCTGATCGGCGCTCTCGGCAGGAGGACTTCCTCACCGACCTGCCGCCGTTTCGTTCGATGCATATTATACCAGTTATCCGCTGAAAACACAAGGCGGGGGCGGCATGCCGCCCCCGCCTCCGCGGATCAAAGCGTCTGGTGATCCAAGATCGCATCCAGGAGGTCCTGGCGCCCCTCCCCCTTCTCCGCCGAAAAGGGGATGACCTTTACATCATCTGCAAGGTCGAGCGTCTCACGGATACGAGCCAAATTGGGCTCGATCTCGCTTTTCTTCAGCTTGTCCAGCTTGTTGGCCACCACCGTGAAGGGACGGCCGCTCCCCTTGAACCAATCTGCCATGATGCAGTCATCCGCCGTAGGCTTGTGCCGGGCATCTACGATGAGCACGCCCAGAGTCATCAGTGTCGGATCCGCGAACCAGCTCTCGATAAGCCGACCCCAGCGGGCCTTCTCCGCTTGGGAGACCTTGGCATAGCCATAACCGGGCAGGTCCACCAGATAGAGCTTCCGGTCGATGAGGAAATAGTTGATGTGGGTCGTCTTGCCCGGAGCCGAACCCACCCGAGCGAAATTCTTCCGGTTGAGCAGTTTGTTAATCACCGAAGACTTGCCCACGTTGGACCGTCCGGCAAAGACCACCTGAGGCAGACCGTCCCGGGGAAAGTCCGCCGCCTTAGCGGCAGAGCGGAGGAACTCCGCATTGTTCAGATTCAATGCCATACACACACCTTCTCTTCTGATGACACGCCTTATTGATGGATGGCGATGCCGGCGGTCCCGGCAGGCGCCTCCGTCGGGATGGCGGTCGTGGCACCATCCTCCCGGGCCAGCTCCAGACCGAGGGCCTGGGCCAGGACCTCATCCACCTGGTCTACCAAGACGAAATGGAGCGCGGCACGGACCGTCTGGTCAATCTCTTCCAGATCCCGTTCATTTTCCGCGGGGACGATCACGGTGCGGATGCCGTTTCGCATGGCCGCCATAGTCTTTTCCCGCAGACCGCCGATAGCTAGGACACGGCCCCGTAAAGTGACTTCGCCTGTCATTGCCAGCTCCCGCCGGACCGGCATCCCAGTCAGCGCAGAGACCATAGCAGTCGTGATGGCGATACCGGCAGAGGGGCCATCCTTTGGGACCGCCCCCTCCGGGAAGTGGACGTGGATATCCTTCTTTTGGTAGAAATCAGTGGGGATACCCAACCGGTCCGCCTTACTGCGGATATAGGAGTAGGCCGCATGGACGGATTCCTTCATCACGTCGCCCAGATTTCCGGTGAGCTCCAGCTTGCCCGTTCCAGGCACTACATTGACCTCTACTTCCAGAAGCTCACCGCCCACACTGGTCCAGGCCAGACCATTGACTAGACCCACCTGCTCCGTTTTGGGCAGGCGCTCTGGATGATAACGGCGGATACCCAAGAACTCTTCCAGGCCATCACCTGTGATGTGGATAGACTTTACACCATTTGACACCACTCGCATGGCGGCCTTCCGGCATACGGCACCCAGACGGCGCTCCAGCACACGGACGCCGGACTCCTTCGTATAGCCAGTGATGATCTCACGGATGGCTCCGTCGGTGAGCTTGAGCTGGGTCTTTTTCAGGCCATGACGCTTGAGTTCCTTAGGAAGCAGATGCCGCTTTGCGATCTGGAGCTTCTCCTCATCGGTATAACTGGGGAGTTCGATGACCTCCATCCGGTCCAGCAAAGGCCGGGGGATGGTATCCAGCGTGTTGGCCGTAGTAAGGAAAAGCACGTCAGACAGATCGTAAGGGACCTCCAGGAAATGGTCCCGGAAGGTGCTGTTCTGCTCTCCGTCCAAGACCTCCAGCAGAGCGTCCGCCGGGTCTCCCCGGTGGTCGGCCCCCAGCTTGTCGATCTCGTCCAGCAGGAGGAGCGGATTGGAGCTGCCCGCCTGCCGGATCCCGGCGATGATACGTCCCGGCATGGCGCCGATGTAAGTCTTCCGGTGGCCGCGGATCTCAGCCTCATCATGGACGCCGCCTAGAGAGATCCGGGCCAGCTTTCGGTTCATAGCCTTGGCCATGGACATGGCGATGGAGGTCTTGCCCACGCCAGGAGGGCCTACCAGGCAGATAATCTGCCCCTTCAGTTCCGGTGCCAGCTGTTTCACGGCCACGAACTCAAGGATACGCTCCTTGACTTTCTCCAGACCATAGTGGTCGCTGTCCAATGCCTTACGGACCGCGGCCACATCCACACGCTCCTTGGTCTTTTTGTTCCAAGGCAGTTCCAGACAAACATCCAGATAGTTCCGGAGGACGGTGGCTTCTGCGGAGCCGAAGGGCTGCTTCTCCAGCCGGGCGGTCTCCTTCATCAGCTTCTCTTCCACTTCCTTGGGGAGCTTGGCCTTGGCGATCTTTTCCCGGTACTCCAGGATCTCACTGTCGGAGCCCTGCTCGCCCTCCCCCAGCTCCTGCTGGATGACCTTGAGCTGCTCCCGGAGGTAGTAGTCCCGCTGGTTGCGGTTCATCCCCTCCCGGACCCGCTCCTGCATGGTCAGCTCCAGCTCCAGCACGTCCAGCTCCTGGCTGAGCTGCTGATAGAGCTTCTCCAGTCGGCGGACCGGACGCAGTTCCTCCAGGATGGACTGCTTATCGCCGGTCCTCATGACGATGTTCTGAGCGATGTAATCGGCGATGTATCCGGGGTCCTCACTGGAGACCAGGTTGAGGAGGAGGTCGGGAGTCATCTTGGGTGCCAGCTCCACATAGCGTTCGAAGAGCTCATAGGTCTGCCGGATCAAAGCCTCGGTCTTGGCCGACCGGCGGACCGGCTCCTCCGGCCGGATCTCTTCCACCTCAGCCTTCAGATAGGGGGTGAGCTGGGGGAGCTGATGCATCCGGCCGCGGGCAACGCCCTCTACCATGACCCGGATATTGTCTCCGGGCAGACGCAGGATCTGCCGCACATTGCAGATGGTACCGACGCGGAACAGATCCTTCTCTTTTGGGGCCTCCACAGTGATCTCTTTCTGCGCGGTCAGGAAGATCGGCTGTCCGGAGGTCATGGACTCATCCAGCGCCTTCACCGAAATGTCCCGGCCCACATCGAAATGGAGCATCATCGTGGGGAATACCGTCATGCCCCGCAGAGCCAGCGCTGGCAGGACCGTCGTCTGGATCTCGTTTGCTTGTTCAGTCATTTGATACACTTCCCTTCATGGAAAGTCGTGTGAAAAACGGGGCGAGAGAGAATCCCCCGCCCCGTCATCCGATCTCATCTATCGTTGTCCGTCGTCTTACGACACGTTCCCTTGGGCAGGAGTGCCGCCCTGCTCCGCTCGGAGGGAGGTGCCGCCCAGACGGGGACGCTCCGTCCGGCTGGGGTCATGCTCCACCTGAGGCTCAGCGTGGTCACGGACGCTCTCCGCCGTGATCGTCACCTTGTCGATCGTAGGATCAGAGGGTACGTCGTACATGACCTTCGTCATGACTTCTTCCAGGACAGCGCGCAGGCCGCGGGCACCGATGCCGCGCTCGATCGCCTTGTCGGCGGCGGCCTCCAGAGCTTCGGGCTGGAACTCCAGATCCACATCATCGTACTCCAACAGTTTCTGATACTGCTTGACCAGCGCATTTTTGGGCTGTGTCAGGATCTGCACCAGCTGTTCCCGGCTCAGGGCCTGGAGTGCGGTGAGGACCGGCAGTCGGCCCACCAGCTCCGGGATGATGCCGAACTTCAGCAGGTCGTGGGGCTGAATCTCCTTATAGATGGCGGCGGTGTCCCGCTCTTTCCTGCTCTCGATCTTAGCGCCGAAGCCGATGCTCTTCTTGTCCAGACGCTGTTCGATGATCTTCTCGATGCCGTCGAACGCGCCGCCGCAGATGAAGAGGATGTTCTTCGTATCGATCTGGATGAACTCCTGATGGGGGTGCTTCCGGCCGCCCTGAGGCGGCACATTGGCCACAGTGCCCTCCAGGATCTTCAGCAGAGCCTGCTGGACGCCCTCGCCGGACACATCACGGGTGATGGAGGTATTCTCGCTCTTCCGGGCGATCTTGTCGATCTCATCCACATAGATGATGCCGCGCTCCGCCAGCTCGATGTCGTAGTCGGCGGCCTGGACCAGACGCAGGAGGATGTTCTCCACGTCATCGCCCACATAGCCGGCTTCGGTAAGAGTGGTGGCGTCGGCGATGGCGAAGGGGACCTTCAGGATCCGGGCCAGAGTCTGGGCAAAGAGGGTCTTGCCGCTGCCAGTGGGGCCGATCAGCAGGATATTGCTCTTCTGGAGTTCCACGTCCTCGCCGCCGCCGAAGTAGATCCGCTTATAGTGGTTGTACACCGCCACGGAGAGCGCCACCTTGGCCTCCTCCTGACCGATGATATACTGGTCCAGCACCGTGCGGATCTCCTTGGGGGTGGGGATCACATCAGGGACCTCCAGCGGATCCATCTGCTCCTCTCCAGACGCATAGCCGTCATCCAGGATGCTCATGCACAGGTGGACACACTCGTTGCAGATATAGGCCCCGGGACCGGCGATGATCCGCTCGACCTGTTCCTGGCGCTTGCCGCAGAAAGAACAGCGGACTGATTTTTGTTCGTCGTTTTTAGCCATGATTCGATACCTCAGTCACAGGCAGGATATGCCTGATCCAAAGTGCGGAAAAAGGAGCGGGCGGATGTCCTCCCCCGCTCCCCCGCGTTATTTGTTGTCGCTGGTGATGACCTTGTCGATCAGGCCATAGGCCACGGCCTCGTCGGCAGACATGAAGTTGTCACGCTCGCAGTCGGCGGTCACTACCTCGATGGGCTTGCCGGTGTTATCGGCAAGGATGCGGTTCAGGCGCTTCTTGATGATCTCCAGGCGCTTGAGATGGATGGCCATATCAGTCACCTGTCCCTGAGTACCCGCGGAGGGCTGATGGATCATGATCTCCGCATTGGGCAGGGCGAAGCGCTTGCCCTTCGTGCCGGAGGACAGCAGGAACGCGCCCATGCTGGCTGCCATGCCCACGCAGATGGTGGATACGTCGCATTTCACGTACTGCATGGTGTCATAGATCGCCATGCCATCCGTGACGGACCCGCCGGGGCTGTTGATGTAGAACTGGATATCCTTGTCCGGATCCTGCGCCTCCAGATAGAGCATCTGGGCCACGACCAGACTGGCGGTGGTGGCATTGACCTCTTCCCCCAGGAAGATGATGCGGTCGTTCAGCAGGCGGGAAAAGATATCATAGGACCGCTCGCCACGGTTGGTCTGCTCTACGACGTAGGGAACTAAGCTCATATCTCGGTACTCCTTTTCTTCCGGTCGGCACGTCCGGCCTTCCTTCTCCGGGCCGGAGGCACTCACACACAGAGTATACCCACCGGCCTGTCGGATCATACCAAAAAGAGTGGGAGGGCGGAAAGGTCCTATCTTCCCGCCCTCGCGCGGCAGAAGGCTATCAGCCCTCAGTCTTCTCCTCGGTCTTCTCCTCCGCCTTCTTCGTGGTCTTGCGGGTGCGCTTAGGCTTCTCCTCGCCCTCAGCGGCGTCGCCCTCGGCCTTCTTCTTGGCGGGAGCCTTCTTCTTCGCGGGAGCCTTGCCAGCCTTGGCGTTGTCGAACACCACATGGGCGGCCTTCTGACGGCAGATGTCCTTCTTCAGGTCGTCGATGATGAGCGCCTTGCGGAGATCCTCCTCACCCATCTTGTACTGCTCAGCCAGACGCTTGATCTCAGCGTCCACATCCTCGTCAGAAGCCTCGATCTTCTCGGCCTCCACGATGGCGCTCAGGGCCAGATCGCTCTGGACCTGCTTCAGGGCGCTGTCTTTGGCCTGAGCCTTCATCTGGTCCACGGTCATGCCCATCATGGCCAGATACTGCTCGAAGGCGATGCCCTGAGCGGTGATCCGCTGGGCGTAGTTGTTGACCAGCTTCTCGGCCTCATAGTCCACCATGGCATCGGGGATCTCCACGTCCATGTTGTTGATGACCTGCTCGATCAGCGCATTCTCGTAGGCGTTCTGGGCAGACTCCTCGCGGCGGGCCTTCAGCTTCTCGCCCAGGTCCTTCTTCAGGTCGGCCAGAGTGTCGAACTCGGACACGTCCTTGGCGAACTCGTCATCGATGGCGGGGACCTGCTTCTCCTTGACCTCGTGGACTTTGGCCTTGAACACCACGGGGGCGCCGGCCAGCTCCTTGGCCTGATAGTCCTCAGGGAAGGTCACGTTCAGATCCTTCTCGTCGCCAGCCTTGGTGCCGACCAACTGATCCTCGAAGCCGGGGATGAAGGTCTTGGAGCCCAGCTCCAGGCTGAAGCCCTCAGCCTTGCCGCCCTCGAAGGGCACACCGTCCTTGAAGCCCTCGAAGTCGATGACGACGGTGTCGCCCATCTTGGCCTCACGCTCCACGGTCACAGCGCGGGTGGCGCGGTCGATGTAGGGCTTGAGCTCGTTCTCGATGTCCTCATCGGTGACGGTGACCGCCTCCTTCTCCGCGGTCAGGCCCTTGTACTCGCCCAGCTTGACCTCAGGACGCACAGTGACCTTCGCCTTGAAGGTGAAGCCGTCCTTGCCGACCTCCTGGATCTCGACCTGAGGCCAAGCCACGACATCCAGCTTCTCCTGCTCGATGGCCTTGGTGTAGGCATCGGGATAAATCTCGTTGATGGCATCTTCGTAGAAGACACCGGAGCCGTACATGCCCTCGATGATCTTGCGGGATGCATGGCCCTTGCGGAAGCCGGGGACGCTGATCTTGCCCTTCTGCTTCTTATAGACCTTCTCGATAGCGGCCTCGAACTCGTCGTGGCCCACCTCGATGGTCAGCTCGACCATGCTCTTATCCTGCTTCTCGACATTCTTTACATTCATGCTGTTACTTCCTCCTATCGACTGCGGGGCAGTCAGATCTGCTGCTACCGGCAGTCTCTTTTGCACTATCTGTTTGATTGTACCAGAGATCCAGACAGATTTCCAGTCTTATTTCAAAAATATTTCCACAGAATGCTTCTTTTTCAGTCGCAGATCCGGTAGGGACGGAATTGGAGATAGTCCGCGGCCACCAAATGATACTCCACAGAGCCATTCCGTCCCTCCACCGCCAAGCGGTGGCTCCCGCCATGGAGATGACCGTAGAAGCACTGCTCCACACCATACTGCTCCATCAGCGCGATGATCTCCGGACAGGTATAGCCCTGATACCGGGGCGGGTAGTGGAGGAAGCAGAGCTTCCGTCTCTCCCCCGCCGCCTTCAGAGAGGCTTCCAGCCGGATCAGCTCCCGCCGAAAGACCTTCTCGTCATGGCCGCCGGCGTCCTCCTCATAGAACCAGCCTCTGGTCCCGCAGAGGGCGAAGCCGCCATACTCATAGGCGTTGTTGTGGAGCATATGCAGAGTAGAAAAGCCGTGCTCCGCCCAGAAACGCTCCATCTTGGCCGCGCTGTTCCACCAGTAATCGTGGTTCCCCTTGAGGATCAGTTTGCGGCCCGGGAATGCGTCCAGGAAAGCGAAGTCAGCCTCCGCCTGCTCCAGGCTCATGCCCCAGGAGATATCACCGCAGAGGACGAGGGTGTCCTCCTCCCGCAGGACGCTCAGTCCCTCTCGGAGCTTGTCTACATATCCGGTCCAAGCGCCTCCGAAGACGTCCATGGGTTTGTTGACGGTCAGGGACAGGTGCGTGTCCCCCAATGCGTACAATGCCACGCATCCACCCGCTTTCCGGCCGGATCAGGACAGAAAGTCCAGGACGGTCTTTTCCATATCCGCCGGAGTGCTGAGCAGCGGCGCATGGCTCTTCAGGTGCTCCAGACCGGCCAGAGGCGCGGGCGCCGCTACGCCGGTCTTGGCGGCCAACTGGGCGATCACGTCGGTGCCCTGAGCGATGTCCTGTTCCCCCAGCGCGGTGAGTACATCGGAACAGAACTTGAAGGGGCTGGCAGTGGACACCACCAGCGTCGGGGTGTCGTCCCCGGTCTTCTCCCGGTACTCCTCCAGCACATGGAACGCCACAGCGGTATGAGGGTCGGTCAGATAGCTCTTCTCGTTCCACAGCTTAGCGATCATGGCCCGGGTCTGATCATCGTCGCAGAAGCCGGCAGAGAAGTTCTCCTGGAAACGGGCCCGCACGGAGTCGCTGACCTCATAGCGGCCCTGTCCGGCCAACTGCTCCATATAGCTGCGGACCTCCGCATCACTGCGGCCGGTGAACTCGAAGATCATCCGCTCCAGATTGGAGGAGATCAGGATGTCCATAGAGGGCGAGATCGTATTGTAGAAGGTCCGGTTCCGGTCATAGATGCCGGTCCGGATGAAGTCTGTGAGGACCTTATTCTGATTGGAGGCGCAGATGAAGCGTCCCAGAGGCACGCCCATCTCCCGCGCATAGAAGGCGGCCAGGATGTCACCGAAGTTGCCGGTGGGGACGCAGACATTGACCTTCTGTCCGGGTTGGATCTTCTCGTCCCGGAGCAGGTCACAATAGGCGGAGACATAGTAGACCACCTGCGGGAGCACCCGGCCCCAGTTGATGGAATTGGCGGAAGAGAAGAAATATCCCCGCTCAGCCAGCGTCTCCCGCAGTTCTTCATCAGAGAAGAGACGCTTCACACCGGACTGGGCATCATCGAAGTTGCCCTCCACAGCGCAGACACCGATGTTCTTGCCCTGCTGGGTGAGCATCTGGAGCTCCTGGATCGCGGAGACGCCGCCATGGGGGTAGAACACCAGGATACGGGTCTTGTCTACATCCCGGAAGCCCTCCAGAGCGGCCTTTCCGGTGTCGCCGGAGGTCGCCACCAGGATGCAGGCGGTCTTCTCCTCCGCGTTCTTGGTCAGGGAACCCACCAGGAGATGGGGCAGCATCTGGAGCGCCATATCCTTAAAGGCACAGGTGGGGCCATGCCACAGCTCCAGACAGTAGGTGCCGTCGTCCACCTGACGGACCGGAGCGACCTCCTTCACATCGAACTTGTTGTCGCCATAGGCCCGCTTGGCATAGGCCGTCAGTTCAGAGACCGTGAAATCGTCCAGGAAAGGCTTCATCACATAGACTGCCCGCTGCTGATAGGACATATCGCGCATGGTCTCCAGCGCATTGCCGGAGAGCTTGGGGAACACCTCAGGGGTGAACAGTCCGCCGTCCCGGGAGAGTCCCTGAGCGATGGCTTCCGCGGCAAGCTTCTTGGTGCCCTTGTTTCTCGTGCTTACATAGTACATACTTCGTTCACTACCCTCATCATGTTGTCGAAGAAGATGGCGTGGACCAGATCTTCCTTATAATTCTTCTGCAGCATCCGGTCATAGATCTTGCTCATGTCCTGGATCCCGTCGATCCCATCGGGCATCTCATCGTAACAGCCGTCCAAGTCGCCGCCCATGCATACGTTCTTCTCACCGCCTAGGGACAGGAAGTGGTCGATATGGGCCACCACGGTGTCTACCGTCGTGGGTTCGCCCAGGAAGGTACGGTACATGTTGATGCCAGCCACGCCGTTGTGGCGCATGATCTCACGGAACATATCGTCTGTCAGGTTCCGTACGTGATCGCACAGGGTCCGGGAGCAGGAGTGGCTCGCCATGAAAGGGCCCTCCACCAGCTCCGCCACGTCCCAGAAGCCCGGATCAGACATATGGGACACGTCCACCAGCATATGGAGCTCGGTCATCTTCTTCACGAACGCCTTGCCCTCAGCAGTAAGGCCCTTGTCCACCTCATCCTCTGTAGTGCCGCAGAGGATGTTGGCCGCGTTCCAGACGGGGTTGATGGCGCGCACGCCCATCTCCCACGCCTCCTGGAGCCCATCCAGTGTGCAGTCGATCAGGTCCGCGCCCTCAATGGACAGGAAGGCTGCCCGCTTGCCGGCGGTAAAGGCCGCCTGTGCCTCCTTTCCCGTCCGGCACTGGACGATCCGGTCTTTGTTGAGCGCCATCTCCCGCTGGAAGATGGCGTGCTCTGCTCGGAACACGTCCCGCCGGGTGACCCCGGGCTTGAGCACCTCGTCCGCGAAGAGCGCGAAGAACTGCCCCCACTTCCCGATGTACTCCGCCCGGGTCAGGTCCTGATTGCCGAAATTCTCCTTGATGCCGTATCCGTAACGGTAGCACCGGGTCATCGTGTCACAGTGTCCGTCGAACAGATCCATACCCATTCCACTTTTTCCTCCTCGATGCGCCCCATGCGGCCAGTCCGCTCAGAACGCATCCTCGATATAGATGATGGAAGCAGTCTCCCGCTCCATGCCGTGGGGCGCATACACCTCCGCCACATCGAACCGGGGCTGTTTCTCCGTCGGATGCTCGCTCAAATAGAGCTCCGCTGTGGTCCTCAGGCGGGCCTGCTTCCGCCGGTCCACCGCCTCCAGGCCGGAAGCGGTCCCGCCGCCCCCACGAAGCTTCACCTCTACGAAGCGCAGGAACGTCTCGTCCTCCGCGATGAGGTCGATCTCGCCCCAGCGGCACCGCCATCGCTCTGCGAGGATGACGGCCCCCTGCCTGCGCAGCCAGTCCGCCGTCACCGCTTCGCCCCAGCGGCCCTTCTCATCCCGGGTCCCGCCGCTCATAGGTGTTTCAGGAAGGTCCGGCGATGGATGGGACAGGGGCCATGCTCCCGCAGGAGCTCATAGTGCCGCTTGGTACCGTAGCCCTTGTGCTTCTCGAACTCATACTCCGGCCACGTTTCCGCCGCTTGGATCATCCAGCGGTCCCGGCTCACTTTGGCCAGGATGGAAGCCGCCGCGATGCTGGCGCTGAGACCATCCCCGTGGACCACCGTCTGATGCGGCGTCGTGATGGCGGCGCTCCTCCCCTTGTCCCGGTTTCCATCGATGAGGGTAAATCCGGGAGCAGGGTCCAACTGGTCGATGGCCAACTGCATGGCCTTCATCCGGGCGCTGAGGATGTCGGTGGCGTCGATCTCCGCCGCGTCTACCGAAGCCACGGCCCATGCCAGCGCCTGTGACCGGATGACATCGAAGAGGGCGTCCCGCTTCTTGGCGGTGAGCTTTTTGGAGTCATCCAGACCGGGGATCGTCAGCCCGTCGGGCAGGATCACTGCGGCGGCATAGACCGGACCGGCCAGAGGGCCGGCTCCCGCCTCATCACAGCCGCAGATCCGCACATGCCCCTGTGCCCGGAGTGCCCGCTCGATAGCCCACAGATCAGTCTGCTCTGTCATCGAGCGCCTCCGTACCGCCTTCTTCCGACCTAGTCAGATCCTCAAGCCCCTCCAGCGTGAAGCGGCCCAGCTTGCCGCCCCGATACTCATCCAGCAGGATCTTGGCCATCCGCTCCGTGTCCGGCTCACCACCGGAGATCAGGAAGCCCCGCTTGCGGGCGGCCCGTTCCAGCAATTCCCAGCCCTGGGCGTCAGGGTCGGCCTGGATCTTGTACCGGCCCAATGCCTCCGGATAACGATGGTTGAGCAGATCCATGAAATGGCAGGCCAAAGTCTCGATATCCATGATCTCATCTTTCACCGCACCAGTGAAGGCAAGGTTCAGTCCAACGGACTGATCCTCAAACTTGGGCCAGAGGATGCCTGGGGTGTCCAGCAGGTCCATGGAGGCATCCACTGCCACCCACTGCTTGCCGCGGGTGACGCCGGGACGGTCGCCTGCCTTGGCAGACTTCCGTTTGGCCACCTGGTTGATAAAGGTGGACTTGCCTACATTGGGCACGCCTACGATCATGGCGCGGATCGGCCGCCCTACCTGACCCTTGGCCTTCCACTGCTCCAGCTTATCCTTCAGAGCGGTCCTGGCGGCCGCAGAGAACTGGCTGACGCCCTTTCCGTCCTTGGCGCTGGTCTCCAACACCGTATAGCCCTGGGCCCGGAACCAGTCTCCCCACATCTTGTTCATGGCGGGGTCGGCCTGGTCGGCCCGGTTGAGGATGATGATGCGGGGCTTGCTCCCCACCAGATCGTCGATGTCCGGGTTCCGGCTGGATACCGGGATACGGGCGTCCACGATCTCTGCCACCAGGTCCACATATTTCAGGTTCTCGCCGATCATGCGGCGGGTCTTGGTCATATGGCCCGGATACCATTGTATATTGATGGCCATCAACTCCCTTATATACGATTCTATCATTATACACAAGATGGCTGGAGAAAAAAAGACCTTTGGCTCAGAATTTCAGATTTTGTCTCTCCCACCGAAAAATGAGGCATCCGGACATGAAAAAAACAGGACGGTCTCCCGTCCTGTTTTTCCGATCCCGGGATACCCGGTGATACTGATGCGAAATCAGATGCGCTCCTTGACCTTGGCGGCCTTGCCCACGCGGTCACGCAGGTAGTACAGCTTGGCGCGGCGGACCTTGCCCCGACGGACCAGCTCGATCTTCTCCACAGAAGGAGCGTGCAGGGGGAACACCTTCTCCACGCCGACGCCATAGGACACGCGGCGAACAGTGATGCTCTCCTCGATGCCGCCATGCTTCTTGGCAATGACGGTGCCCTCGAAGACCTGGATACGCTCACGGTTGCCTTCCTTGATGTGCACGTGCACCTTGACGGTGTCGCCCACATTGGCCACGGGGGCCTCCGTCTTCATCTGCTTCTCGGTAAAAGCCTTCATCAGATCCATTGATCTTTTCCTCCTCGTTTATAGGCATTCTTGCGGCCGTTCCACCACGCATCTCTAGCGTGGCACCGCAGAGGAACACCCTTTATTCAGACCCAATTAGTTTATCATGATCTGCTTCGGAACGCAAGTGGGAATTTGAGAAAAGTATCCGCTCTGTCTGACCGCCGATAGCAGCAACCAGCTTCCCGTCACGAAGAGAGTCGGATCCCCCGTCCCAGACATGGTCCACAGGCCGGCGGCGGCCAGGCCTCCTGACGCCAAGAGGGAGACCATCTCCAAGGCCCTTCTCCCCCATCGGCTGGTCAGGCAGGCGGACAAAGCCCGCCATCCATCCAGGCCCGCCACCGGCAGGAGATTGAAACAGGAGAGGCTCAGGCTGATGCCAGCCAAGCTCCACCCGCCCGGACTGATCTGGGCCGCCATCGCCGCCAGCAGGAGGCCGGCGGCCGGACCGGCCAGGGCCGTCAGGATGCGGAACATCCGGCCGTTAGGGCAGCTGGAGGCCAGGCGCATCTCTGCTCCCACACAAGTCAGGCGCAGGCGGGACACCCGTCCGCCCAGGGCCCAGATCGCCAGCAGATGCCCCAGCTCATGGACCGTGGCGGCCAAGCCCACCCGTAGGAGCAGGCCATCCGTGTCCATATAGTAAAGGAAGGCGGCCAACAGGAAGAAGCCTCCGCTGATCTCCACCCGTCCCTTGATATGCTCCGCAGTCATTTCGTCTCGATATAATAGACTGGATCCAGACGGATCCCGTTCCGTTTCAGCTCGAAGTGGAGATGGGGTCCCGTGGCGTTGCCGGTCTCACCGGCCAGAGCGATCTGTTCTCCCGCTGTCACGGTCTTCCCCTGTTGGACCAGAAGCTCCTCGCAGTGGGCATAGAAGCTGGAGACCCCGTTCCCGTGGTCGATCTGGAGATACAGGCCATAGACAGGACTGTCCCCGATATACTCTACCGTGCCAGCGGCGAATGCCTTCACCGGCGTGCCCAGATCCACTGCCAGATCGGCTCCATTGTGGAATTTCTCACCGCCGTCCACCGGATGTTCCCGCCAGCCGAACCCGGAGGAGACCCGACCGATCACCGGCGAGACGGTCTCCGCCAAATCTAGGCGGTACTTATCCATCGTCGCGTTGGCTGGGAGGGCCGGACCGGTATAGTCCACGTGGACCACCTCCGGCTCTGTGGGCTCCGGAGACGGCACAGCGGCTGTATCGGCAAAGAAGTCATTTCCTGATGTTCCGTCACAATCTGACTCCGCCCGGAGGCCAAGCACATCCGCGACAGGCCGGCTCCCCTGCTCCAGCAGAGCATTGGCCTCCTGCCGTGACAGTGGGCGTCTGGATGTCGTCGGAACGGATACCCGGATCCCATCTTCCGCGGAGAACACTTCGATGCAGAAGTCCCCCAGGCTCTCCCCCACAGGGTCGCCCCGGGACAGGGACCGCCCCAGACGGACGAAAGCCCCGCTCAGATCTGTGTCTGCGCAGAGCATCTGTCTCAACTCTGCCTGCACGGTCTCCATCCGCTCCGGAAACACGCCCTTCCCGACCACCGTCGCGACGAACACCATGGTACAGACGAAGAGCTGAAGGAGACGGCGGCGCTCTGTGCAGCCCATCTGGACCGGCTTCCCCTTCTTTCGCCCGGACGGAGCTGTACTGCCGTTTCGTCCCTGCCTCCGTCTGTTCCACTCTTGATAGGTCATGCTCTCCATGGTCGGCGCTCCTTTCCGGCGTGGTCATCTGATCTATCTTATGGTCTGCCCTGAAGCGGTATGCCCCTCTATTTCTTTATCATTTCTTCATATATCGTCCACAGAAAGGCCACAATAGGCCGTACATCTGTGGTATAATGATCATAGAAAGCTTGGGCGCACCGGCGTCCGGCGTGATATGCTTTCAGGAGGTGTTTCGTATGTGGGATAAACTGACAGATGTACTGACGAATGTGGTCTATGCCGGTGTGGGCGCCGCCGCCCTGGTGGTGGAGACGGCCGGAGATCTGGGCAAGGTCCTGGTGGAGAAGGGCGAGGCCGCCGCCAGGCAGGGCCGCCAGTTCGGCGAGGAATTCCAGGAGAAGGCCAAACAGGCCGCTCAGGAGCGCCGGGACCAGCAGTTCCAGGAGTCGGTCGATCGTTTGACCGCCCAACAGAGAGAGGACCTGCGTCATCATCTGGATGACTTGGATGAGCTGGACCGTCAAGCCGAGGAGATGGCCCGAGCGGCCGCCGAAGTCGAGGCGGGGCCGGAAGCCGTATCTGAGGAACACGCTGAGGACTCCGAGAAGGAATGACCGCCCCTCTCGTCCACTTGACTGTATAAACCAGACCAAAGCCCGGTAGGGACCGCAATCCAGCGGTCCCTACCGGGCTTCTTTTACATGTGCTTCAGCGGGATCGGTATAAGAAAAGCCTCCCGGCTGATGCCGGGAGGCTTCAAGGACTGATGTCAGTGTATCAGGCCGCAGGTCCAAGCTGCTTAGTGCTGCTCACCGCGCATACGAGCGAAGCAGTCGCTGCAGTACACGGGGCGGTCAGACTTGGGCTCGAAAGGCACACGGGCCTCGCCGCCGCAGGCGGCACAGGTAGCGGTGAAGTACTCGCGGGGACCGCGGGAAGCGGCCTTGCGGGCGTCACGGCAGGCCTTGCAGCGCTGAGGCTCGTTCTGGAAGCCCCGCTCCGCGTAGAACTCCTGCTCACCGGCGGTGAACACGAACTCCTGGCCACACTCTTTGCACACCAAAGTCTTGTCTTCGTACATGATGATTACCCTCTCTTTGACTCGTTGCCCAGGGGACGGAATGAAACCGATGCTGCTGGGTCAGTGATATATCGCGCTCAGCTTTCGCTGGAGTCGCCGGAAGAAACTTGCCGTGCTACCTTGCGCCGGATGCGCTGCACGGCGTTGTCCACCGCCTTGGGGGACCGTTTCATTTCAGAGGCGATCTCGGAATAGGAAGACCCATCCAAGTAAAGCCTGAGGACCTTCGTTTCGAAACCGGACAGCTGGCCTTTCAGCAGGCTCATCCGTTCCTGGACCTCTTCCCGGACGATCAGGGAATCTTCCGGGTCCTCAAAGCGGCGGCGATCGGTGCCGCAGGACTCATGGATCGTAGAACCGTCAAACAGAGGGGTTTCGAATGATATATGATCGTTCAGAGGCGTATGCTTGCCTCTAGCCGCCGCACGGACAGCGGAGCGCAGACGATTGCGGATACAGGCCTTCGCGTAAGTCCGGAAAGAAGCGTCCCTCCGAGGATCGTACTCCCGGATCGCGTTCCACAGCCCCAGCATCCCCTCCTGGATCAGATCCTCACTGTCCCCTCCCGCCAGGAAATAAGGACGTGCGCAGCTCCGGACCACACGGTTGTAGCGGAGCACGAGTTCCTCTGCCGCAGTACGGTCACCGGACGCAGTACGCGCACACAATATCTCATCTGTCACTTGGGGACTCTGAGTAGGGGGAGCGTTCATCGCCGCATCTCCTCAGTTATTATTATACGCAGGAGTATACCTGATCGTCAAGGGGTTTATGCAAAATATTTACAAGGAATGAAGGATCCTACATCCTTTTTATGATCTCCGCCAATTCCTCCGCACAAGCTCTTGCAGACTCCTCAGTCTGCGCCTCCACCATGACACGGATCAGAGCTTCCGTACCTGACGGACGCACCAGGATCCGGCCGGTATCGGCCAGTTCCGCCTCTTTCGCGGCCACCGCGTCCTTCAGCGCCCGCGCCGCCATGATGCGCTCCTTCTCCTCCTTGCTGGCCACAGGCAGGTTCACCAGCACCTGAGGATATCGTTTACAGCCAGCCACCAGCTCTGAGGCCTTTTTCCCGGAGCGGTGGAACACCTGGAGGAACTGGAGCGAGGTCAGTTCTCCATCACCGGTCGTTGCATACTCCCGGAAGATGGTGTGGCCGGACTGCTCGCCGCCGATGGTCAGGTCCCGCTCCAGCATCTTCTCCAGCACATGCCGGTCGCCCACAGGCGTACAGCACAGCTCCAGGCCGTGTTCCTTAGCAAAACGGTGCAGCCCCATGTTGCTCATGACCGTGCCCACCATAGCATCGCCGTGGAGCTTCCCGCGGGTCTTCAGATCCAGAGCGCAGGCGGCCATGATCTGGTCTCCATCGATGTCCTCGCCCCGCTCGTCCACCGCCAGGAAGCGGTCGGCGTCGCCGTCATAAGCCAGGCCCAGATCGTACTTCCCCGCCACCACCTTGGCTTTCAGATCGTCCAGATGGGTGGAACCGCATCCGTTGTTGATGTTGACCCCATCCGGCTCTGCATGGATGATATCGGCGGTCAGCTTAGGGAACCGCGCGAAGAGGCCAGGCGCAGTGGCGGAGGCGGCGCCGTTGGCACAGTCCACCAGGATCCGCGTCCCAGCCAGATCCGTGTCCACTGAGGAGACCAGATGGTCGATGTAGACTTTGGACTCCGCCGCGTCCTTGTAGATGACCCGGCCCAGTTCCCCATGGGTCTTGAGGGCCGGCTTCTGTCCGGAGAGGACGATCTCCTCGATGGCCTCCTCCAGGCGGTCGGGGAGCTTATAGCCCTGTCCGCTGAAGATCTTGATGCCGTTATGCTCGAAGGGATTGTGGGAGGCGGAGATCACGATGCCCGCGTCCGCCCCCATATGGATGGTCAGGAATGCCACCGCCGGCGTAGGCACCACGCCCAAATGGAGCACATCTGCCCCGGCAGAGCACAGGCCCGCCGTCAGCGCGCCCTCCAGCAGGTCGGAGGAGATCCGCGTGTCCTTGCCGATGGCGATCTGGGGACGGCTTTTCCCTGTCTCCTTCGCCATGACGACCGCCGCGGCCAGACCCACCTGATAGGCCAGCTCCGCGTCGAGCCCAGCGTTGACCACGCCGCGGATCCCGTCTGTACCGAACAATTTTCCCATAAATACACCTCATCGCTTCATAGCTATAAACAAACGTCGGAAAAATGTCAAAAAGAGATTTGCTCCAGCCCACCGCCGGAGATCCCACCCGGGACCGGAAGTCCAAGATGCTCATAGGCCTGGCGGGTCACACACCGGCCGCGGGGCGTCCGGGTCAGGAACCCCATCTGCATGAGATAGGGCTCATAGACATCTTCCAGCGTGACGGCCTCCTCATTGATGGTGGCCGCCAGCGTCTCCAGGCCCACTGGGCCTCCACCGTAGTGCTGGATGATGCTCCTCAGCATCCGCCGGTCCACGCCGTCCAGGCCCAGATGGTCCACTTCCAGAGCGGTGAGGGCTTGGTCCGCCACGTGCTCAGTGATCACGCCGCCGGCCTTGACCTGAGCGAAATCGCGGACCCGGCGGAGCATCCGGTTGGCGATCCGGGGCGTGCCCCGGCTCCGTTTCGCGATCTCCATGGCGCCCTCCGGCTCGATCGGCACCTCCAGGATCCCGGCGCTCCGTGTGACGATCTCAGCCAGCTCCTCCGGGGTGTAGAGTTCCAGCCGAAGGGTGACGCCGAAGCGGTCCCGCAGGGGCGCGGAGAGCTGTCCCGCCCGGGTGGTAGCTCCGATCAGAGTGAACTTGGGCAGGTCCAGCCGGATCGAATTGGCCGCCGGCCCCTTGCCGATGATGATGTCGATGGCATAGTCCTCCATCGCCGGATAGAGGATCTCTTCTACCGAGCGGTTCAGCCGGTGGATCTCATCCACGAAGAGGATGTCGTTCTCATTCAAGTTCGTCAGCAGAGCCGCCAAATCTCCCGGCTTCTCGATGGCCGGGCCGGATGTGATCCGGATATGGACCCCCATCTCATTGGCGATGATGCCGCTGAGCGTGGTCTTGCCCAGGCCGGGCGGTCCGTGGAGGAGCACATGGTCCAGGGGCTCCCCTCTCATCTTGGCAGCCTGGATGAAGACCTCCAGATTGCCCTTGGCCTTTTGCTGACCGATATACTCGTTCAGCGTCTTGGGACGGAGGGAGCCCTCCGCCTCATCGTCCCGGGTAAGGGATGTGGTGACCAGCGGGGCCTCCGTTTCCAGAGCGCTGTCAGAAAAATCGATGCTCAAGGATTATCCCTCCTTTCCGCGCGCAAGGGACGCATCCCTCACTTCATCATCTTTTTCAAGGCCTGCTTCACGATCTGCTCCAGCTCCAGGCCCTCCACATCGATGCCCTTCAGGGCCATCGCCGCCTCGGTCTGGCTGTAGCCCAGCACCGCCAGAGCGGCGGCCGCCTCGCTGGACTTGTCCTGAGGGATCACCGTCACACCGGTACCGGCATAGCTCTCGCCGCCTGCGGCGATCTGGCCCTTGGCCAGCTTGTCCTTCAGTTCTAAGATGATGCGCTGGGCGATCTTCTTGCCGATGCCTTGGGCCACAGTGAGCGCCTTCTCGTCTCCGGTGATGATGCTCATGGCCAGCCCCTCCGGGGTGGTGGCCGAGAGGATGGACAAGGCCGCTTTGGGTCCCACTCCTGACACGCCGATCAGCAGGCGGAAGCAGTTGAGCTCGTCCTCGGTAGCAAATCCGTAGAGCTCAAAGAGCTCTTCCCGGACATAGAGGTGGGTGAAGAGTTTCCCCTTCTGTCCAACCGTCAGCCGGGAAAGGCTCTGGTTGGTGGTGCGGCAGGCATAGCCTACGCCGCCGCAGTCGATCACGGCCAGATAAGGCTCCACATGAGCCACCGTACCGCTGACATAGTAAAACATAGCGTCGCTCCTTAATCGTTCCGCACGGCGTACCGTCCACTGCCCGGGCGTGCCGAGTCCAGCAGGCTCAGCCGCGAGGTATAGGACCGGGCATGGCACAGGGCGATGGCCACCGCATCTGCCGCGTCATCCGGCTTTGGGACCGCACTCAGCTTCAGCAGACGGCGCGTCATCTCCATGACCTGCCGCTTCTCCGCCTTGCCGTAGCCCGTCACCGCAAGCTTCACCTGAGAGGGCGAGTACTCGAAGATCGGCACACCCGCACGCTCGGCACTCAGCAGGATCACGCCTCTGGCCTGTGCTACGCCGATGCCGGTGGTCACGTTGTTGTTGAAGAACAGTTCCTCCACCGCCATGGCATCCGGCCGGAACTGCTCGAAGAGGATCGTCAGATCGTCATCGATCTGATGCAGACGGGCCGGGAGCGGCACGCCCGCCGGAGTCGTGATGGCACCGCAGCGGATCAGCCTCTGCTGTCCGGGCACCGCCTCCAGGACTCCGAAGCCCACGATCGCGAAGCCGGGATCGATCCCTAAAATGACCATGGACGCCCCTCCCTGTTAGAACACATAGATGAAGATATCATAGCACATATGTTTGGAAATGGGAAGGGCCTGCCTTGGATTTTCAGCCGCCCCGCCGCAGACAGGGAGAGCCGCCGGAGCATCGTGAAGATGCTCCGGCGGCTCAGTCGTCCCGGTATCTCAGGCCCTGGGATGGGCTTTGTCATAGATATGCTTCAGCTTCTGCTCCCGTCCCACCACCTGAGCGTAGATCTGGGTCGAAGATATGTCCGCGTGGCCCAGCATGATCTGGATGGAGCGCAGGTCTGCCCCGTTCTCCAGCAAATGGGCCGCAAAGGAATGGCGGAGGGTGTGCGGCGTGATATCCTTGTCGATGCCCGCCTTCTCCTGATAGTTCTTGACGATCTTCCAGAAGCCCTGACGGCTCATGCGTTCTCCGCTCATGTTCACGAAGAGGGCCCGTTCCTCCATATGCTCCAGCATCTGGGGCCGGATATGCTCGATGTAGTCGCTCAGGGCCTTCACTGCCGCCGGATACAGCGGGATGCTCCGGGCCCGGCTCTCCCGGCCGGCGCACCGGACCAAGGCATTTTCCAGATCCACATCGTCCACGTCCAGCCCGATGAGCTCACTCACCCGGATGCCGGTGGCGTACAGGAGCTCCAGCATAGCCTTGTCCCGACCACCTTTGACATCCCCGGTATCGGGCTGTTCCAAGAAAAGCTCTACCTCTTTGTTGGTGAGGATCTGGGGGAGCTTCCGCTCCACTCTGGCATGGGAGAGCCCCCGGGCCGGGTCCTGCCCGATCATGCCCTTCCAAGTCAGGAAATGGTAGAATGACCGCAGGGATGCCAGTGAGCGCGTCACGGTGGAGGGCGATCTCCCCCGGGCTGTCAGATACTGGGTATAGGTCTCGATATCCGACCGGACGACTTGGAGGGGGTCCGCATCCAGCCATTCGAGGAACTGCCGCACATCCCGCAGATAGGAGGTGCGCGTATTCGGCGCCGCCCGCTTTTCCTCCGTCAGATACCGTTCATATGCCTCATAACAGTCCATCATCCAGCACCCTCTCCCCGTGCTCCATCAGCCGCCAGCCGGCGGCAAGAGCCCAGCAGCCCCTGCTGTCAGCGCCGGGACCACTACATATTCCAAAAACACACATATACACAACACGCCGGCACAAGAGGCACAGCGCAGGAGATATCGCTTTCCGTAAGGCAGAGCCATCTTCCCCCCGCCGAGCACACGGGAGGCCAAGGCCCTGGAAGCCAGCCAGCTCTGCGTCCCCAGGATGAAGAGGACCGGGACGGCCGCGCACTCCGGGATCCCGAAGATCAGGAAGGCCAGCGTACCTCCGGTCCGTCCAAAGAGCCGCACGAAAGAACCGATCGCGAAGGCCAGCAGGAACCCCCGCACCGCGAATACCGCTGGAAGGGCCAAAAGCCCCAGCGTCGTGAACCCAAGCAGAAAGACCAGCAAGGGCCACCGGACCGTATCCCACGCCGCCAAGAGCAGAGACGGTGTGTGCCCGGACGTGCCAGCCCAGGTCAGGAACCGTTCCACATAGCGTGCCAGACCGGCGCTTCCGCTGCTGTCTATCTGGAACGCCAGAGTACACCCCAAGACCCCGCCCAGCGCAAAGAACGCCGAGAGCAGTGTCAGGGCTGTCGCCAGATCCGACGGCACGTCCCAAATCTTCCTGCCCAGTCTCCGCATCCGCGATCACCTCCCGCACATAACATATGCGGCGGACCGGGTCGGTAGGACCGAGCAACGACTATGGCCTGTCACCTTTATTATGATCTACTCCACACGACGATGCAAGCATATTCGGCATATCCATCCAATTTTGTACATTATGCTCACGTTTTATGTATACTGTATTATGTATACTTCATCAACTTATCTTGTGTATAAGCACAAATAAACACCGCATCTAGTGGTATACTACTCGTATATCGCTAGATGCGGTGTTTGCTGCATTCGTCCTCTAGAGACTACATTTTGTTATCACTTGCCCATGCCCGCGGCCAGGGCGCGCAGGGCGATGGCGCACTCCAGGCGCTTCTTCTCCAGAGCACAGCCCACCTTGTGAGGATGCTCGATATTGCCGTTCACCAGCAGATTGGAGGCACTGCATCCGCCGCTGCAATAGAAGCGGGCCCAGCACTTGGAACACTCCTCGCGGGTGTAGATGTTCAGCGCGGCGAAGCGGCTGGAGATCTCCCGGTCGAAAGTGCCCTCATAGATGTTGCCCAGTTTATACTCTTCATTGCCGACGAACTGGTGGCAGGGGTAGATGTCGCCCTCCGGGGTGATGGCCACATACTCACAGCCGGCACCACAGCCACGCAGACGCTTGATCACACAGGGTCCCTGAGCCAGATCCACATTGAAATGGAAGAAGTTGGTCTCCGGATGGTCCTTCAGATACTCGGCCAGTTTCTCATACTCGGCCTCCAGACCGGGCAGGTCAGCTTCCTGGAGGGCATAGGGGTCCTCCTCCTTCCCGACCACAGGCTCCACAGAGATGTTCTTTCCGATGGAGGCCAGCGCCTTCACATCCTCAGCGAAGTCCTTGTGGAATCGGGTGAAGGTGCCGCGCAGATAGTAGTCCTTGGTCCCCCGGCCCTCGATCAGCTTCTTGAACTTAGGCACGATGATGTCATAGCTCCCCTTCCCGCCGGCGGTGGGGCGGAGCTCATCGTTGACCTCCTTGCGGCCATCCAGGGAGAGGACAGCGTTGGACATCTCCCGGTTGATATACTCGATGTTCTCATCGTTCAGGAGCATGCCGTTGGTGGTGATGGTGAAGCGGAAGCACTTCCCCTTCTCCTTCTCCAGAGAGCGGGCATAGGCCACGGTCTCCTTCACGGTCTCCATCGCCATCAGAGGCTCGCCGCCAAAGAAGTCTACCTCGATGTTGCGGCGGGGGCCGGACTTCTCCACCACGAAATCGATGGCCTTCTTGGCGGTCTCCACGTCCATCGTCATCCGGTGGCCAGTGCCGAAATCACCGGTAGAGGCAAAGCAGTATTTGCACCGCAGATTGCAGTCGTGGGACACATGGAGGCACAGCGCCTTGACCAGCGCCGCCTGCTGCATAGAGGCGGCCTTTTCCCGGTCGATGTAATCGTCCTCCTCGAAGAGCAGGCCCTGATCTGCCAGCCCGCGCAGCTCCTGCCACGCCTCCTCCAGCGCCTGGGCATCGTACTGAGGAAGCTTTGCTGTGATATCTGTGGGGCAGTGCTCGGCCATGGGCGGGACGACCTGCTCCAACAGATGATAGGTGAGCTCGTCCAGCACATGGACCGCACCGCTGTTCACATCCACCGCGATATTGACTCCAAGAGCCTGAAAGGTATGTACCATGTCTTTTCTTTCCTCCAAGATTTGAATGTCCGGTCCCCACGGGCCGCAGGCACGCGGGCGGCTGTGGTGAGGGCTCACGGCATGGAAAAAGGGTGGGAAAGCCCCACCCTTTCAACCGTGTCTGGTCGCTTCGACTCTTACTTCTCGTTCTCGCACTTCTGGTTGGCGACGGTGCAAGAGGTCTTACAGGCGGACTGGCAAGAGGTCTGGCACTCGCCGCAGCCGCCGTGAGCGGCGCTCTTCTTCAGGGTAGCGCCGTTGAGCGTCTTGATATGCTTCATTTCTGTTTCCCTCCCAATTCATTCAGGATATCGGTGTTAGTATACCATAGCCCGGACTTGATTTCAATCATTTTCGCCGTTTTTTCTTTGGGAGCACCAGCCGGTCCACTAGGCCGGCCCCGGCACCGCCGCAGAGGCAGAGCGCAGTCAAGAGCCCTGCCCCAGCGGCAGACGGTCCGCATCGGAACAGGACTGTCCCGACTGTGAGCAGGAACAGGGCGTGTGCCGCTCCGACCGCACTCCCGACCGCCAGCGCGCGCGATCCACACTGCCGCACGGTCCAGCTTCCGCCAAGGAATGCGCCGAAAAAGCACGCCGCCGCCGAGATGGCGGCCGCCCGATCCTGCCCCAGCTTCCCGGCAGACACCACTGCCGATATCCCCAGCAGGAGCGTCAGGCAGACCGCCAGCCCGATCAGTCCGCCGATCAGGATGGCTCTCCCCCAGCGGAGCAGCTGGTCATCCCGATGTTCTCCTTTCCCGTTCTCCCGTTCCGCCATGCCTGTGCCCTCCTCATCTCATCCTCGGTCCCATCCTATGCCGGGACGGGGCCGGATAGACGTGGAGACAAAAAGCTCCCCCGGCCGTCGAACGACAGCCGGGGGAGCTGGATGAGGTCGGTCCCGTTTACTTCGTGGTCTCCTCAGTCTGAGTACCCTTGGTAGAGACGGCCCATTTGGTGAACTCCACACGGACGCGGTCAGCGCCGGTCTCGATGACGACGGTGTTCTCCTTCACAGCGCAGATGGTACCGACGATGCCGCCGATGGTGGTGATCACATCGCCCACGGCCAGCTCGGAGCGCATCTTCTCCATAGCCTTCTTCCGCTTGTTCTCCGGACGGATCATCATGAAATAGAAGATCGCGAACAGGATCACCAGGGGCAGGATCATGCTGACCAGGTTGGCGGTGCTGCTGTCCGCAGTCAGGAGTGCAGTTGCAATATGGTTCAAATCGATCTCCTCCAAAATCACAAAAGTCGTGTCTCGCCTTGCACGTAGAAGATATTATACGTCAGAACAGTCTGTTTGACAAGTCTTTCCGGGGATCTTTTCCGGGAACGGTCTGTTTTTTACAGCCGCCGATCCAGTTTGCCGCTGTATTCCGCCCGGAACTGGTCGAAGGTGCCCTCATCCAGGGACTTGCGGATCCGGGCCATCAACTCATTGTAGAAATGCAGGTTGTGGAGCACCGCCAGACGCATGGCCAGCATCTCCCCCGCCGCGAACAGATGCCGCAGATAGGCCCGGGAGAAGCTCCGGCAGGCCGGACAGTCACAAGTGGGATCGATGGGAGAGGCGTCGGTCTTATATTTCTCGTTCTTGATGTTGATGGTGCCCTCCCAGGTGTAGAGCTTCCCGTGCCGGGCGTTCCGGGCCGGCATGACGCAGTCGAAGAAGTCCACGCCCCGAGCCACCGCCTCGATGATGTTGGAGGGGGTGCCCACGCCCATGAGATAACGGGGCTTGTCCTTGGGCATATGGGGCTCCACCACATCGATGATGTCATACATGACCTGCGTAGGCTCGCCTACCGCCAGACCGCCGATGGCATAGCCGTCACAGTCGATCTTGGCCGTCTCCTTCATATGCCACACCCGCAGATCCGGGTAGGTGGCGCCCTGGTTGATGCCGAAGAGCATCTGCTTGGGATTCACCGTATCCGGCAGGGCGTTGAGCCGGTCATGCTCCTTTTTACACCGCTCCAGCCAGCGGAGGGTCCGCTCGCAGGATGCCTTGGCATAGTCATAGGCGGCTGGATTCTCTACACACTCGTCGAAGGCCATCGCGATGTCCGAGCCCAGGTCGGACTGGATCTGCATAGACTCCTCCGGCCCCATGAAGATCCGGCGGCCGTCGATGTGGGAGGCGAACGTGACGCCCTCCTCCCTGATCTTCCGCAGACCGGACAGGGAGAACACCTGGAACCCGCCGGAATCCGTGAGGATGGGCCCCTTCCAGTCCATGAAAGCGTGGAGGCCGCCCATAGCCCGGACCACATCGTTTCCAGGGCGCAGATGCAGGTGGTAGGTGTTGGAGAGCTCCACCTGACAGCCGATCGCCTCCAGGTCGTGGGAGGACACAGCGCCTTTGATCGCCGCCTGGGTCCCTACGTTCATGAATACCGGGGTCTGGACCACTCCGTGGGCGCACTGGAACACACCGCGCCGGGCCTTCCCCTCCGTCTTGATCACTTCAAACACGAGAAAACTCCTTTTCCTGTTTCTTCATTCCGTTCCCTCCGCTGGAACAGCCGCCTGATCGTCACAGGCTCTGGATGAGACGTACTGCCTCCTGGACCAGTCGGCTCATGGACTGGGTGTCCGCGCCGACCACTATGTTGTCGCAGTGGTTCACTGGGATCAGGATCCGTCTGGCCCTGCTCTGGCCCACTGCCGCCGCCATCGCCGGCGTGATCTCTCCCAGCAGGGCATCCGCGATCACGATCCCCACCGGGCCCACGATCACGTCCGCGGACCGGCTGTTCACGATCACCGCGTTCTCGCCGGTGGCTGCCCGGTCCGGTCCGGCCTTCATCATGGCGCTGGTGGCCATACCGTTGGTCCCCACCGCAGTCACATCCGCCTCTGGACAGGCTGTCCGCAGCGCGGCCACTACCTGCCGTCCGATCCCACCGCCCTGTCCGTCGATCACCAAGATCCGCATCGGTGTCAACTCCTTTCAAATCATTGTGCCACAATATCCGTAAAGTGTGTTTACTTTATTGTGATATCAGAGGCGGTCGAGCCGTCTCACTTGCTTTTTATCTGTAAAGTATTTTCACTTCTCACCGATATCATCCGTGATGAACATGGCATCGCCAAAGGAGAAGAATCGGTAGCGCTCCTTCACGGCCTCCTGATAGGCGGCCAGGATGTGTTCCCGGCCAGCCAGGGCGGAGACCAGCATGACCAGCGTGGACTCCGGCAGATGGAAGTTGGTGATGAGACAGTCCAGCACCTTGAACCGGTAGCCGGGATAGATGAAGATGTTGGTCCATCCGGCGGACTCCTTCATGGTGCCGTCCTCCGCCGCCCAACTCTCGATGGTCCGGCAGGAGGTGGTGCCCACGCAGATGACACGACCTCCCTCCCGCTTGGTCCGATTGATGGTCTCGGCGGTCTCAGCGGAGATCATGCAGTACTCAGAGTGCATCTCATGGTCATCGATGTCCTCCTCCTTCACCGGGCGGAAGGTGCCAAGGCCTACATGGAGGGTCACATAACAGATATCCACGCCCATCTCCCGAATCTCCTCTAGGAGTTCTTTGGTGAAGTGGAGTCCAGCAGTCGGTGCGGCGGCGGAGCCCACCTCCTTGGAGTAGACGGTCTGATAGCGCTCCGGATCCTGGAGTTCCTCCTTGATATAGGGCGGCAGCGGCATCTTGCCCAGACGCTCCAAGATCTCCAGGAAGATCCCTTCGTAGTCGAAGCGGATCAGTCGGTTGCCATTGTCCAGTACCTCTACTACCTCAGCCGTGAGGAGCCCGTCGCCAAAGGAGAGCTTCGCGCCAGTACGGATCTTCCGGCCCGGACGGACCAGACATTCCCATACCTTGTCGCCCCGGTCCACCAGCAGGAGGACCTCCACGGCGCCGCCGGTGGGATCCCGGTGGCCCAGGAGCCGGGCAGGCAGGACCCGGGAGTCGTTCAGCACCAGGCAGTCGCCTTTTTTCAACAGCTTGGGCAGGTCATAGAAATGCATATGCTTCGTGGCGCCGGTATGTTTGTCCAGTACCAGCAGCCGGGAGGCGTCACGCTTCTCCAGAGGCGTCTGCGCGATCAGCTCCTCCGGCAGCTCGAAATAAAAGTCAGATGTCTTCATCGGGTGATATCCACTCCTGTATAGTAGAATCTTAGGATCTGGTCATATGTATAGCCGGCCTTGGCCATGGCGTTGGCCCCATACTGGCTCATGCCCACCTGATGGCCCCAGCCGGAGCCGCTGATCACGAAATCTCCGCTCCCGGAGGTCGTGTTCCCGCCGGAGAGCTGGGCCGTGCCGGAACCGGTGATCACATAGGGTTCGGAGACGCCGCTCATCTGGGTCGTGGTACCGGTACCGTCGATGGCGTAGAGCCCGGCGGCACTGTCCAGCTTGGTGGACGAGCCGTTCACATAGACTCCTCCGCCTGTCACGCCGGTGCCCCCGGTCCGGGACACGGAATAGCGTTGGGACCGGAGCCCCAGGAAGTTCCGCACCTGCTCCTTCTGGAAGGTCCAGGTCTTCCCCGCCGCATCAGTGAACGTGACCGCCTTCACGTTGCCGGTGGGAGTGGTCTCTGTGACCTGGAGGTCCACGATCTGGGCACAGGAACGGCCGCTGTTCCGGAGCTTCGCAGTGAGTTGGTCCGCCGTGAAGCTGACGGTCCAGTTGTAGTTGGAGATCGACCCGGCCACGGAGGCCTCATAGGGATCGGTCTTGCCCAGCAGATAGGGCACCGCGTTGTTCCACACGTTCTCCGCGCTCTCCGTGGCGCCGCCGTCATGGGAGAAGTAGACCGCATCGATCAGCGATCCGTTGTACTCGATCACCTGTCCGGCAGTCTCTGCGGCCGCCCGGCGGGTACTGTCCGCCGTCTGCTTCATGCCCGGATAGGCCTGGCAGTGGGTAGAAGCGCAAAGGTCGAAGTGGCTGGCGCTGTGGGTGCTCCCCCGCATCCGGCCCAGCGCGTAGGTCCGGGCGGCACAGGCCTGAGCCTTCAGCGCCTCCAGAGGCCAGGCACTGCTCATCTCCTGCGAGATCACACAGTCGATGTAATCCTCCAGATCCAGGATGTTCACGACCGTCAAGTCCCCACCGCCGATGCGCTCATAGCGGAAGCCTCCATAGTATTTATATCCCTTGAACCAGGTAGTGGGGGCGCTGACGCCGGTCACATCGGGCAGGACGCCCAAGGCCCGGTCCGCGCCTCCATCGAATTGGAAGAGCAGCTCTGTGGTGCCAGTCACCGCCACATCGACGGCATAAGCGCTGGTGCCCACCACATCGCCGGACAGGTCAAGCGCCGCCATGGCAGACTCCGCCTCTGCCCGGCTGAGGTAGGCACCGGTCCGGACCTGCCACTCCCCGTCGATCCACGCTGGGAAGCCCCCGTCGATCCCGTCGGCCGCCGCTTGAGCCGCGGAGAAGCTCCCATAGCTGCCCGCCAGGCGGATGTGCCAGCAGCCGATCGCCTGGCTCCCGGAGCTGGTGTTGTAGGTCCCTCCGGATAGATAGATGTTCTGGGCCTTGAGCATGGAGATCTTCGTCTCACTCGTCCGGGCAAGCTCCACGAAGTCCTCATCGTCATCGAAATAGCCCAGCCGATAGCCGGAACCCGTGCTGTTCTCCAGATTGGCTGTGGCCAGAGCTGTGCTTCCATAGTATAATCCCACCCGGACCGGCGTGTCCCAGGAGTTACGGGCCCCCATGGCCGGGACCGGGAGCGCCGCGCTCAATGCCGCCGTCAGGCAGAGCGCGGCCATCCCCTTCCATCGTCTCTTCATGCTGTCCTCCGATCGTTCCGGATCTTATCACTGCAATTCAGCAAAGTGTATTGACATCGACGCGTTCCTGTGCTACTCTAAGAGGCACAGGAGTACGTTTCCGGCGGATACCTGTTTGCGTGGGGAAGTATGTTCGGGTCCTATCCACACATGATGACATTATAGTACAAGATCAGCCGGTGTGTAAACCCGCTGATCTCTTTTTTATCCTGTCCGGCCTTGGCTTCAGGGCTGTGGACAGGCCCAACTTCCACCCTTCGGCATATGATGAGAACAGAAATACGGGAGGTCAACACAAATGGAAAAACTGAGAGTAGGCGTGATCGGCGGCACCGGCATGGTGGGCCAGCGTTTCGTGACCCTGATGGAGGACCATCCTTGGTTCCAGCTCACCGTGATCGCGGCCAGTCCCCGTTCCGCGGGCAAGACTTACGAGGAGGCCATCGGCTCCCGCTGGGCCATGTCCACTCCCATGCCCGAGGAGGCCAAAAAGCTGGTGGTCATGGATGCTGAGGCCGACATGGAGAAGATCGCCGCCCAGGTGGACTTCGTCTTTTCCGCAGTGGATATGAAGAAGGAGGAGATCCAGGCGCTGGAGGAGGCCTATGCCCGCCATGAGTGTCCCGTGGTCTCCAACAACTCCGCCCACCGCTGGACCCCCGACGTGCCCATGGTCGTGCCTGAGATCAACGCGGACCATCTGGCTGTGATCCCCGCCCAGCGCAAGCGTCTGGGCACCAAGCGGGGCTTCATCGCCGTCAAGTCCAACTGCTCTCTCCAGAGCTATGTGCCAGCTCTGCATCCCCTGCGGGAGAAATACGGCCTGTCCAAGGCTCTGGTCTGCACCTATCAGGCCATCTCCGGTGCTGGCAAGACCTTCGCCACCTGGCCCGAGATGGTGGACAACGTGATCCCCTACATCGGCGGCGAGGAGGAGAAGAGCGAGCGGGAGCCTCTGAAGCTGTGGGGCCATGTGGAGAACGGCGTCATCGTCAATGCCGCCTCCCCTTCCATCACTGCCCAGTGCTTCCGGGTCGCCGCCTCCGACGGCCATATGGCGGCTGTGTTCGCCAGCTTTGACAAGAAGCCCTCTGAGGAGGAGATCCTGGAGACCTGGTCCTCCTTCAAGGGCCGTGCTCAGGAGCTGGAGCTCCCCTCTGCCCCCAAGCAGTTCCTCCACTATTTCGACGATCCAAGCCGTCCTCAGACCAAGCTGGACCGGATGACGGAGCGCGGCATGGCGGTCTGCGTGGGCCGTCTGCGTCCCGATACCCAGTATGACTACAAGTTCGTCTGCCTGTCCCATAACACCCTGCGGGGCGCGGCGGGAGGCGCAGTCCTCCTGGCCGAGCTCCTCCACGCGGAGGGCTATCTCACGAGGAGGTAAGCGATTGAGCAAAGAGCCGATCTTCACCGGTGTGTGTACGGCCATCGTCACACCCTTCCGACCGGACGGCGCCATCGATCACGGCGCATTCGGAGAGCTGATCGAAGCACAGATCGTCCAGGGCGTGGACGCCATCTGCGTCTGCGGCACCACCGGTGAGAGCGCGGCTCTGAGCTATGAGGAGCATCAGGCCCTGATCTCCGCCTGCGTCCGTCAGGCCGCCGGCCGGGTCAAGGTCCTGGCTGGGGCCGGAAGCAACTGCACCGCCAATGCGGTGCGGCTCTCCCGGCAGGCGCAGGATGCCGGAGCCGACGGGCTCCTCCATGTGACTCCTTATTACAACAAGGCGAACCAGACTGGGCTCCTCCGGCACTATGAGGCCATCGTACACAGCACCCGTCTGCCGATCATCCTCTATAATGTCCCCAGCCGGACCGGGGTGTCCTTCACCGCCGAGACCTACTATGCCCTCTCCCGGGAGCCCCAGATCAACGGCGTGAAGGAGGCCAGCGGGGACCTCTCCCTGGCGGCCCACACCCTCCTCCTCTGCGGGGACGACCTGAACCTCTGGTCCGGGAACGACGATCAGGTGGTCCCCCTGATGGCGCTGGGCGCCAAAGGCGTGGTATCCGTGGCCTCCAACCTGATCCCGGCAGAGATGGCCCGGATGGCCCATCTGGCGCTGGCGGGACGGACTGCGGCCGCCGCCGCCCTTCAGCTTGCCTATACCCCGCTGATCGACGCACTGTTCTGCGACGTGAACCCCATCCCTATCAAGAGGGCGCTGGAGCTGGCCGGACGACCGGCAGGCGGCCTCCGGCTCCCTCTCTGCGAGCTGTCTCCGGCGGGCACGGAACGCCTCCGGTCCGCCATGGCGGAGCTGGGGCTTTTGGCACACGGCGCATAGGTACCGATCCATTCAGAACGCGGCACCGCTGGAAGATCCGGCGGTGCCGTTCTCATGCGGCTGCTCTCATGCGCGTTCCTTGGCTTTGACGGCCGAACGGCCTTAGTCTCTCATCTGTGAGAGGCCAAGGCCGTTTCCTGCCTTACTCCTGATCTTGTTCGATCGTCTCAGGCTCCGCGCCCTTGACGGGCCGGATGCCCTTTTGGGCCAGCCGCCCATGGGTCCACTCTCCCAGCAGGGAGTAAATCACCGCGAAGGTCGGCACGCCCAGGAGCATCCCCGGGAAGCCGAAGAGGCCGCCGCCCACCACGATGGACACCAGCACCCAGAAGGCCGAGATGCCCGTGCTGTTCCCCAGGATCTTAGGTCCCAGAATATTGCCGTCGAACTGCTGGAGCGCCAGCGCCAGGATCGCGAAGCGCAGGGCCTGCCACGGATCCACCAGCAGGAGGATCAGCACACAGGGCACCGCGCCCACGATCGGTCCGAAAAAGGGGATCACATTGGTCACGCCGATCACCACGCTGATCAGCACTGGGAACTCGATCCGCAGGAGGCTGGTCAGGATGAAGCAGAGCACGCCGATGATGGCGCTGTCCAGCACCTTCCCGTTAATGAAGCCGGAGAAGATGCCGTTAGCCCGTCCGCAGACCTCCAGGAACCGGTTGGCCCCGGCGGTGGGTAGGATGGCGTATACCAGCTTCTTGGACTGGAGCGACAGCGTGTCCTTATCCAAGAGCATATAGATCGACGAGATCACGGTGGTGATCGCCGAGATGACGGCAGACACCACGCCGCTGCCCAGCGCCACGCCCATGCTCAGCACATAAGGCACCGCCTTGGAGAGCATATTGGAGAGCTGCGTCATGATGTCCTTGTAGGAGCTGTTGAACTCCGTCACGATCTGGTCCAGCACCTTTTGGTCGATGTTGAATCGCTCCGAGATCGTCTGTACCAGGCTGTTGATATTGGTGAGGAAGCTCTGGATGATGCCATACAGGGCCACGATGCTCTGCACGATCTGGGGCAGGATCAGCTTGACCAGCACTGCCAGCAGGGCGATGAACAGAGCGTAGACCACCAGGACCGCCAAGCCCCGACGGCATTTCAGTCGTTGGGGCAGGCTCCGTTCGATGTAGTTGGTGGGCCCGTTGAGCAGATAGGCGATCGCGAAGCCAACGATGAAGGGCATCAGCACTCCGATCACCGTGGAGAACGCCCTCCGCACCATTTCATAGTGGGAAAAGACCAGATAGAACGCGATGGCAGACAGCACCACCACCAGATTCGCAATCATGTGTGGATCCAGCTGGTACCATTTCTTCTTGTCGTTCAAAGGGACCTTGCCTTTCTCCCCGGCACGGGCCGGGGACCGCGATGGGTAGGATCAGCCCAGGAGCGCCCGGTGGAACACCTTCTTGCCCTTCTTGATCATCAGGCCTTCCTCGCCGAGGGCATCAGCGGCAAAGGCGGCGTTCACGTCGGAGACCTTCTCCCCGTTGACGGAGATGCCGCCCTGCTCCACCAGGCGGCGGCCCTCTTTCCTGGAGGGGATCAGGCCGCACTTCATCAGCAGATCCAGCACACCGATGGAGCCGTCTGTCAGATCGCCGGCCTCCAGTGTCGTGGTGGGCATATTGGACCGGTCGCCGCCCTGAGCGAAGAGGGCCTTGGCCGCGTCCTGCGCCTTCTGGGCCTCCTCCTCGCTGTGGACCAGCTTGGTCAGCTCGAAGGCCAGGATCTCCTTGGCGGTGTTGAGCTGGGCACCCTCCCACTTGTCCATCTCGTCGATCTGCTCCAGCGGCAGGTCGGTCAGCATCCGCAGGCACTTGAGCACGTCGGCATCGCCGATATTGCGCCAGTACTGATAGAACTCGTAGGGAGTGGTCTTTTCGGGATCCAGCCACACGGCCCCCTTCTGGGTCTTGCCCATCTTCTTGCCCTCAGAGGTGAGGAGCAGGGTGATGGTCATGGCATAGGCATCCTTGCCCAGCTTCCGGCGGATCAGCTCAGTGCCGCCCAGCATATTGGACCACTGGTCATCGCCGCCGCACTGCATATTGCAGCCCACAGTCTGGAACATATGATAGAAATCATAGGACTGCATGATCATGTAGTTGAATTCCAGGAAGGACAGGCCCTTCTCCATGCGCTGCTTATAGCACTCGGCCCGGAGCATATTGTTCACGGAGAAGCAGGGCCCCACCTCCCGCAGGAGCTCCACATAGTTGAGCTTCATGAGCCAGTCGGCGTTGTTCAGCATCAGAGCCTTGCCGTCGGAGAAGTCGATGAACTTGCTCATCTGCTTCTTGAAGCAGTCGCAGTTGTGCTGGATGGTCTCCACGGTCATCATGGAGCGCATATCAGTCCGGCCGGAGGGGTCGCCCACCATGCCGGTGCCGCCGCCGATCAGGGCGATGGGCCGGTTGCCCGCCTTCTGGAGGCGGCGCATGAGCATCAGGGCCATGAAGTGGCCCACGTGCAGAGAGTCGGCGGTGGGATCGAAGCCGATATAGAAGGTAGCCTTGCCGTTGTTGATCAGCTCCTTGATCTCCTCCTCATCAGTGACCTGAGCGATGAGGCCACGGGCTTTCAGTTCGTCATAGATGGTCATCGGTCTGTTCTCCTTTTCATCCTATCGAAAAATATCAGAGTATCGATCTCGTCATCAGCATCGGGTGCCGCAGGAAGGGCATCGGGCATCATCCATCTCGTGGCGGCACCCACATACGGGACATCGGATCTTCGCGATCCCGGAGCCGTCTGTCCCGTCCGGCTCCGCCAGATAAAAATCTAGACTGCGGCAGTCGGAACAGCACCAGATCTCCACCGGGAGCAGGTCCTCCCCGCCGGTATGCTCCAGCGTGCCCCGGAGCCGCCAGCCGGGGCTCCCCTTTTGCAGGCCGTCCCGGCCAAGCAGACTCATCCGGCCGCCGCATCGGATACAGGTGGTCTTGTCCATCACCGGTCCGCCTCCTCTTTCGGCGGAGCATCCCGCCGGGCCTTGAGCACATTATAGCCCACCACACCGCCGATGACCACCACCGCGCCGATCAGGGCGAAGGGTCCGATCGTCTCGTGGTAGAACATTGCCACGAGGATCGGGTTGAGCACCGGCTCGATCCCCGAGACCAAGCTGGCCGTCACCGGAGGGGTGGTCTTGAGCCCGATGGTCAGGAGGATATACCCCAGAGCCACCTGGAACACGCCCAGCACGATCACACTGGCCAGCGCCGGGGCCCGGAGGGCAGGCTCCCCCAACACGAAGGGCAGGCCTGTGGCCGCCGAGAGGACGTTCCCCCAGAACACGGAGGAGATCGGGTCGCTGCCCGGCATCTCGTTCATCAGGAACACGCCAGCGTAGCTGACCCCGGAGAGCATCGCCAGCACATTGCCTGCGCCGCCGCCCATCTCCAGACTGTCCAGGAAAAAGAATACGATCCCGCCGAACACCACCGCACAGGCTGTGATGTCCAGCTTGTCCGGACGCTTCCGCCAAAACAGAGCCGTGGCCAAGATCACGAAGATCGGTGTGGTATATTGCAGGACGATCACATTGGCAGCGGTGGTCATCTTATTGGCCACCGAGAAGAGGGCGTTGGTGCCGAATACACACACCGCTCCCAACGCCACCCAGCGGTCCATGCGGAGCGGATGACGGATGATGGCCAGATAGGCCCCTACGACGATCAGGGCGATCGCCGCCCGAGCCCCGTTGATCGCCATGCCGCCCCAGGGGACGATCTTGATGCACAGTCCTCCGATGCTGTAAAGGACTGCCGCCAGGAACACGCACAGGGTCCCGGTCTGCCTCGCCGTATACCTCATCTCCTCTCAGGCCACGAAAAACGCCCTCTGTCCATGACCGGACAGAGGGCGTGGATGTCACGCGGTACCACCTCTGGTTCGCTCTCCCTTCACAGGCAGAGCCTCACGGAGTGCAGACACACTCCCGACGCGATAACGGGCGCACCCGACCTTCCCTACTGACAAAACGAGTTCAGGAGGCTGCTCCGGGGCGTATTCACGGCGACCGCTCTCCTCCTCACACCGGTACGGAGGCTCTCTGATCAGCAGTAGGGACCGTTACTCTTTCCCATCATCACAGTGACTGAGCGTATCATATCACAGGACGGCGACTTTGTCAAATCCGGATCTGGCTCATCCCCGCTTTTGCTTCTTATAGGCCTCCGCGCTGGACAAAAGCTCCGCCGCGCCGGCTAGGATGGCCTTAGTGATATGGGTGCCGCCGGTGAGCCGGGCCAGCTCGCCAGTCCGACCCTTCTGGTCCAAGCGTTCCACCTGGGTGTAGGTGCGGCCCTTCCGCTCCCCCTTCACCACGGTGAAGTGGGTATCCGCCATGGCGGCGATCTGGGGCAGATGGGTGACGCAGAGCACCTGCTTGCTCCCGGCCACATCGGCCATCTTCTCCGCCACCTTCTGGGCGGCCCGGCCGGAGACGCCGGTATCCACCTCGTCGAAGATCAGGGTGGCCACGTCATCGTTCTCCGCCAACACGTTCTTCAGGGCCAGCATGATGCGGGCCAATTCACCGCCGGAGGCCACCCGCTGGATGGGCTTCAGATCCTCGCCCACATTGGCGGACATGAGGAACTGTACCTCGTCCATGCCGGTCTCATCCATGCCGAAGGTCCCGCCTTTAGGGCGGAACTCCACCTGGAAACGGACCCGCGGCATATCCAGCTGGCGCAGTTCCGACTCGATCCGGTCCCGCAAGGCCTCCCCGGCTTTCTTTCGGGCCTGAGACAGGGCCTCTGCCTCCCCCTTCGCCTTGTTCAGCACGAATGCCTGCTGTTTCTCCAGCTTCGCGATGGTCTCATCGGAATACTCGATGGCGGCCAGCTCTGCCCGGCACTTCTCCAGATAGGCCAGCATCTCCGGCACGGTGTCCCCATATTTTCGTTTCAGCCGGTAGAGCACATCCAGACGGCCCTCGATCTCATCCAGCTCGCCCGGCTCGAGATCGAAGCTCTCCCGCAGATCCCGGACCACCTCTGCCGCATCCTCCGCCGCAGAGGACAGCTCGGCCAGCTTCTCTGCCGCCGCCGCCAGCTCGCCGCTCATATCGGACACGGAGGACAGCGCGCCCTCGGCGCTCCCGATCAGCGCGGCCGCACCCTCCCGGTCATCGTCGCCGGAGAGAGCGAAATGGGCGGCCTCCACAGCGCCGATGATCCTCTCGGCGCTTCGCAGGAGAGTCCGCCGCTCGGCGAGCGCCTCTTCCTCGCCTGCTTTCAGGTCTGCCCGCTCCAGTTCCCCAATCTGGAAGGTCAGGCTGTCGATCCGGCGGGACTTCACCGCGTCGTCCATCTGGAGCACCGCGATCTCCCGCTGAAGGGCAGTCAGCTCCCGGAAGGTGGCCTGGAAGGGCTCCAGAAGGGCCCCGGTCTCGCCGAAGCTGTCCAGATAGGCCAGATGACAGCTCTCGTCCAGGAGCTGTTGGCCATCGTGCTGGCCGTGGATGTTGATGAGCTGACGACCCAGCTCCCGGAGCTGGCTCACATTGAGGAGCCGTCCGTTGACCCGGCAGACGTTCCGCCCATCGCTCTGGACCTCCCGCTGAATCACCAGCTCTCCCGTGCCGCCCAGCTCCACGCCATAGGCCGCCAGCTGATCCCGCGCCGTCCCCGACACGTTCAGGAACTGAGCCTCCACCCGGGCGCTCTTGGCTCCGGTACGGATCAGGTCCCGGCTGGTCCGGGCGCCGGTGATGGCACCGATCGCATCGATGACGATCGATTTGCCCGCACCGGTCTCACCCGTCAGGACATTGAACCCCCCGTCGAAACGGATGTCCGCCGACTCGATCACCGCGATATTCTCGATATGGAGCAGAAAGAGCATAGGATGCCTCCCGACCAGCCTATAAAGGGATATTCGTTCACAGTTATTGCGCCGCTGTTATTTCAGCATCTTATGGATCTCGTCGCAGAACTCCACCGCGGCTTCGTTGGTCCGCATGATGAGGATGGCGGTGTCGTCTCCCGCCAGACTGCCCACCAGATCCTCGATCTCCATGCCGTCGATCGCGGCGGCGGCGGCAGAGGCCAGGCCTGGCATCGTCTTGAGGACCACGATGTTCTGAGCCACATCGAAGGAAGTGACGCCCTCTTTGAAGATCGTGCGGAGGCGCCCTGCCAGATTCAGGGACACCTTCCGCTCCGACACGGCATAGCGGTAGGTGCCGTAGCCCGTGAGCTCCTTGATGAGATGGAGCTCTTTGATGTCCCTGGAAATGGTGGCCTGAGTGGACTGGACGCCCCGCTCCCGCAGCTCCGCCAGGAGCTGGTCCTGAGTCTCGATATCCCGCTCCTCGATGATGCGGAGGATCTCCTGCTGTCGTTTCCCCTTCATCCTACATCCTCCCCAGCTTCTGTGTCATGATATCGAAAAAGCTCCGGCTGGTCAGCCGGATCAGATGGGTCTTGGCCGTGGCCTGCCGCACGTGCATGATATCTCCGCCGCTGAGCTTGAAGGCCTTCCCGCCGTCCACAGAGAGATAGGCAGTCTTGCGGGAGGTGGCCCGCATCCGGATCGTCACGTTCCGGCGGTGGTCCAGCACCACCGAACGGGCGTTGACCACATGGGGGCAGATCGGCGTGACGATGATGTTCTCCGCCGTCGGCTCCACGATAGGTCCGCCGGCGGACATGGAATAGGCCGTGGAACCGGTGGGGGTGCTGACGATCACTCCATCGCCAGAGAAGCTGGTGATGGGCACCTTGTCGCTCCGCACCTCCATATCCACGACCCTGGCCACCGCGCCCTTGGTGATGACCGCGTCGTTGAGGGCCAGATCAGAGTAGATGATCCGCCCTTCCCGGCGGACCTCCACCTGGATCATCATGCGGGATTCCACCGCATATTTCCCCACGGCCAGCTTGGACAGGAGGGAGAGCTCGCTCTGCTCCACCTCCGCCATGAAGCCAACGCTCCCCAGGTTCACGCCAAGGATAGGGATGCCGTACTCATTGGCGTCCTTGGCCGCGTGGAGGATCGTACCATCCCCGCCGAAGCACACCAAGATATCCGCTGTCGGAAGCTCCTCCTGCATATCGGAGAGCACTACCTGCTTAGGTAGCTTGAGATCGTTCCCCTCAGGGGAAAAAGGCAGACAGATCCGGGTCTCTACTCCGGCATTGTTGAGGATACGGGCCGCTGACTGGGCCGCTTTCAGCCCCTTGTCCCGAAAGGGATTGGGGCTAAGTACGATCTTCACTGCGCGTTCGCCTCCAAAGTTTGATGGGACTCCTGGACCAGTGCCTTCAGGTCCCCTGTCCAGGGGTCGCCCGCTCCGGCAGTCAGGAAGCCCAGGTACTCGATGTTCCCCTCCGGGCCCCGGATGGGAGAATAGGTCATGTCCAAGACGGTGAAGCCCGCCTCATGGGCGTGCTCCAGGAAGTGCTCCAGCACCTCCAGATGGACCTTAGGGTCCCGGACCACGCCCTTCTTGCCCACCTTCTCCCGACCGGCCTCGAACTGGGGCTTGACCAGACAGACCACTTGGCCGTCCGCCTTCAATACTCCCTTCAGGGCCGGAAGGATCAGCCGGAGCGAGATGAAGGATACGTCCACAGAGGCAAAGTCCAGTTCGTCCGGGACCTGTTCGTGGGTCAGATAGCGGGCATTGGTCCGCTCCAAAGGGATGACCTTGGGGTCGCTGCGGATCTTCCAGTCCAGTTTGCCGTAGCCTGTGTCCACAGCATAGACCTTGGAGGCGCCATTTTGGAGCATACAGTCGGAGAACCCGCCTGTCGAAGCGCCGATATCCGCGCAGATCTTGCCCTCCAGACCGATGGGGAACACCTTCATGGCCTTCTCCAGCTTCAGACCGCCCCGGCTCACATAGGGGATCGCTTTGCCCCGGACCTCGATCAGAGCGTCCTCCGCCACCGCGGCTCCAGCCTTGTCCACCCGCTGTCCGTTCACGAAGACCAGACCGCTCATGATCGTGGCCTGAGCCTTCTGGCGGCTCTCGAAATAGCCCTGCTCCGTCAGCAGGACGTCAAGTCTCTTTTTCGCCATTCGCACACATCTCCTCTGCCCGGGCGGCCAGATCCTCCGGGGACAGGCCGCATCGCTTCCGCAGCTCCGCTACTGTCCCATGTGGGATGAACCGGTCGCCCAAGTTCTGTAAAGCGATATCCTTTACAGGGATATGCCGCTCCAGCAGGTCCGCGGCCAGCCGCCGGCCTACACAATTCGCGCGGATCGTCTCCTCAGCCACCAGAAGCCGGCCGGTCTTAGCCACCGACGTAGCCGGGACCGTGCTGTCCAGAGGGCTGATCCGGGCCAGCTTCACCACTTCGGCGGAGATCCCCCGCCGCTCCAGCCGGTCCGCCGTCTCCAGCAGATCGCCCGCCAGAGTACCATAGCCCACCAGGGTCACATCGGTGCCCTCCCGGAGGATCACACTGTCCTCGATACCGCCGGGACCGGTCTTGAGTCCATGATAGGCCCCCTCGCCGCCGCGGGGATAGCGGACCGCCACCGGTCCGCTGCACTCGAACAGCGCATGGCGAAGCATGGGCTCCATCTCGTCGAAGCTGGCGGGACACAGGACCTTCATACCTGGGACTGTATCCAGGAAAGACGGGTCGAACACGCCGTGATGGGTCTCACCGTCGGCCCCGACCAGTCCGGCCCGGTCCACACAGAACACCACATGGAGGCCTTGGATCGCCACATCGTGGATGAGCATATCATATGCCCGCTGGAAGAAAGAAGAGTAGACCGCGAACACCGGAAGGAGCCCCTGCTTCGCCATACCTGCCGCCATGGCCACTGCATGGCCCTCGGCGATGCCGACATCGAAGGATCGCTCCGGGAAGGTCCGGAAGAACTCCGTCAGACCGGTGCCAGGCACCATGGCCGCCGACACCGCGCAGATCCGGTCATCCTCCCGACCCAGCTTGCAGATGGCTTCGCCAAAGGCCTTGGAGAAGTCCTTTTGGGACGGCTGGACCGGCCCGCCGGTCTCTAAACAGAATCGGCCCACCCCATGGAAGCGGTCTGGATTCTTCTCCGCCGGTGCATAGCCTTTTCCCTTTACAGTCCTGATGTGGAGCAGGACTGGGCCGTCGATGTCCTTGGCATACTGGAGCAGGCGGGTCAGGCCCCGCACGTCGTGGCCGTCCACCGGCCCCAGATAGGTGAAGCCCATCTCCTCGAACATGGTACACGGGAGCAGGGTCCCCTTGATCGCCGTCTTGAGCTTGTGGGTCAGATGGTAGATATGGGAGCCTCCTGGAAGGACCTTCATGACCTTCCGGTATCCCTTCTTGAACCGGAGGTACTGGGGCTTGAGCCGCTGGCGGGCCAGATGCTCCGCCACTCCGCCCACGTTCTTGCTGATCGACATCCCGTTGTCGTTGAGGATCACGATCAGAGGCTCCTTGCTGTCCCCTGCGTCAGACAGGCCCTCATAGGCCAGTCCACCTGTGAGGGCCCCGTCTCCGATCAACGCCAGGACATGATAGTCCTCCCCACGGATGGTCCTGGCCCGGGCCATCCCGACCGCCACCGATACCGAATCGGAGGCGTGTCCCGCGATGAACGCGTCATGGACGCTCTCCGAGGGCTTTGGAAAGCCGGCCAGACCATCCAGCATACGGATGGTGGCCATCTCCCCCGCCCGTCCGGTGAGCATCTTATGGATATAGCACTGGTGTCCCACATCGAACAAGATCCGGTCCCGGCTGGTATCGAACACCCGGTGGACCGCCACGGTGATCTCCACCGCGCCCAGATTGGAGCCAAGATGCCCGCCGGTCTGGGAGACCGTCCGAAGCAGGTCGGCCCGCAGACGGGCGCAGAGCGCTTCCGCCTCGCTGTCGCTGATGTGATGCAGGTCCATGCTCATTCCCTCTGTCGTATTACTGATACTACCGCCTCCAAACGGTATCGAGCCCTATATTCTACCGTACTCCACAAAAGAAAGCTTTTGTGGAGTACGGTCTTGCTCTGGAAATCAGCTCCAGAGCACCGCGCCGCCCAGTCCGATGGCGATGCCGAGCAGTCCGCCCATGAGCACCTGGAACGGCGTGTGGCCCAGAAGCTCCTTCAGCTCCTTGCCAAAAAACTCCGGGCGCATCTCTTTCCAATGCTCCATGATATAGTTGAGGATCTTGGCCTGCTCTCCCGCCGCCCGGCGGACATTGGAGGCGTCATACATCACCACCACGGCCACCACCGCCGCCACCGCGAAGATCACTGAGCCGAAGCCCTCCGTCATCCCTACCGACGCGGCACAGGCACAGACGCAGGCCGAGTGGGAGCTGGGCATCCCGCCACTGGAGAGGATATGCTTCCAGTCCCAGCGATGCTTGGTGACGAGGACGATCAGGACCTTCAAGATCTGCGCCACGGCCCAAGCCAGGATGGACAGGTCTAAGATCAGATTTCCCGTCAGGATCTCGCCGATATGTTTCAACGTCATGGACAGATCCCCTTCTCTCAGTTCTTGCGGCCCACCAGCTCGTCAGTCAGCCAGATGAGGAACGCGGCGCGGTCTCCAAACGGCTCCAGCGCCTTCTCCGCCTCCCGGGTCAGCTTACCGATCAGCTCCCGGCATCCGGCCACCCCCTTGAGGGTGACGAAAGTGGTCTTCTCGTTCTCCCGATCCGAGCCGATCGGTTTGCCCAGAGTGGCCTCGTCTCCCTCTACATCCAGGATGTCATCCTGGATCTGGAAGGCCAGGCCCAGCTTTTGGGCATAACGACGCACCGCCGCCCGCTGTTCCTCCGGGCCTCCGGCCAGGATACAGCCCATCTCTGCGGAAGCGGCGATCAGCGCGCCGGTCTTGAGCCGTTGGAGCTCCTCGACCTCCGTCAGGTCCAAGGCGTGCCCCTCTCCTGCCATATCTAGGACCTGTCCGCCCACCATACCTCTGGCACCGGCGGCTTTGCCCAAACAGGCCGCGGCGGCCAGCACTCGTTCCGGGGGCAGGTCCCCACCGTTCTCCAGCATCGTCTCGAAGGCGGCGGTCAGGAGGCCGTCGCCCGCCAGCACCGCGGTGGCCTCGCCATAGACCCGGTGGTTGGTAGGCCGGCCCCGGCGCAGATCGTCATCGTCCATGCAGGGCAGATCGTCATGGATCAGAGAGTATGTATGGAGCATCTCCACCGCACAGGCGAAGGGCAGGACCGCGTTCACGTCTCCGCCGCACATCCGGCAGGTCTCCAGCAGGAGGACCGGCCGCAGACGCTTGCCGCCGGCCAGCAGGCTATACCGCATGGCATCGTAGATGTCCCCATGGGGCTCCCGGTCCTCGAAGACGCGGCAGAGCCAGTCCTCGACCCGCTCCCAGTCCTCTCTCATCTGTTCGGCGTGCGTCATACGCTCTCCTCCTTATCCATGGGGCCCTCCACAGGAGTACCGTCCGGACCAGCCGTGAGCTTGCGGACCTTCTGCTCCGCCCGGTCCAGCATGGTGGTACATTTCTTCATCAGGGCCGTCCCCTCTTCGAAAAGGGACATGGCCTCCTCCAGAGGCGCGTCGCCCTGCTCCAGCTGTCGGACGATCTCCTCCAGACGGGCGGCCGCCTGCTCGAAGGTCAGCTTCTTCTCCGCCATATCTCAGTCCTCCTATCGCATCATGGGACCGCCGGCGGGGCTAGTCCTTGGATGTACGCTCCACCCGGCACCGGATGGAACCGTCGGATATCTTCAGGTCGATCCGCTCGCCGCTGGCCACGTCCGTTCGGGAGCGGATCAGGGAGCCATCCTCCTTTCGGGGGATGGCATAGCCGCGGCCCAGCACCTTCAGAGGGCTCATCGCGTCCAAAGCGGCCGCCAGGCGGGCCATCTGTTCCTTCTCCCCGCTCAGGGCCGCGGAGATCCCTCCGGCAAGCCCTTTCCGTTGGAGCTCCAGCCAGCTCCGCCGGTCCTGGATGGGGGCTATGGGATCCCGCAGAACCCGGCGCTCACCCAGATGCTCCAGACGGGTCCGGGATCGCTCCAGCGTCCGGGCGGCCGCCCGGTCCAAACGGCGCTCCATCTGGAAGAGCCCGGCATACACGTCGTTTTGGTCAGGCACCGCCAGCTCGGCGGCGTTGGACGGCGTGGCCGCCCGCAGATCCGCCACGAAGTCGGCGATCGTCACATCGGGCTCATGGCCCACAGCGGAGATCACTGGGATCCGGCAGGCATAGATGCTCCGGGCCACAATCTCCTCGTTGAAGGCCCACAGGTCCTCCATGGAGCCGCCGCCCCGACCGGTGATGATCAGGTCCGCCGCCTGATGGCGGTCCGCCCAGTCCAGAGCGGCGCTGATCTCGCCGGGAGCCTCGCTCCCCTGGACCCGCACCGGGATCACCAACACCTGAGCCATGGGCCAGCGGGCGTTCAGGATACGGAGCATATCCCGCACTGCCGCACCCACCGGCGACGTGATGAGAGCGATCCGTCCGGGGAATTTAGGGATCGGCTGTTTATGGGCTGGGTCGAACAACCCTTCCCGAAAGAGCTTCTCCTTGCATTGCTCAAAGGCCAGATGCAGGTCGCCCACGCCGTCGGCGGTGAGCCGGTCACAGTAGAGCTGGTACTGCCCATCCCGGGGGAACACGGTGATCCGTCCGAAGGCGATGATCTTCATGCCGTTCTGAGGACGGAACCGAAGACCGGCCGCCTCCCGCCGGAACATGACGCACCGGATGGCCCCATCTGCGTCTTTCAGAGAAAAATAGTGGTGGCCGGAAGGATAGGTCTTATGATTGGAGATCTCTCCCCGGATGAACAGACCGGCGAGATGCCGGTCCCCATCCATCAGGCTCTTGATATACTGGTTGACCTGACCGACGGTATAGACGTTCTCGCCGCTCATGCCCGCCCCTCCTGGTCCAGCAGGCGGCGGCCCAGGATGGCCACGCCCATGGCGTTGTCGGTGGAATAGCGGGGCTCCGCGAAAAAGGCCCCGCAGCTCTCCCGCAACACCTGGCGGAGTTTGGAGTTCGAGGCCACGCCGCCGGAGCATAGCACCGGCAGACCGGGATAGGTCTCCTGGGCCAGCGCGGTCGTCCGGCGCACCACACCGGAGACTGTGGCCAGCACGAAGGCCGCGATGTCCGCCTTCTCCTGCCCCTGCTCCGCCATGGCCCTCACTTTGTTCTCCATGCCGGACAGGGAGAATGTGAAGTCCTTTACTTTTACAGGGAAGCCTTTCCGGCCCTGAGACTGACGGGACAACTCATCCACGCCCTTCCCCGCTGGGAACGGCAGGCCCAGGAGCACACCGGTCCGGTCGATGAGCTGTCCAGCGGAGATATCGCTGGTGCCGCCCAGCTTACTGGCCCGCACATTGTTTCCCTCCGGCTCCACCAGGAGCAGCTCTGTGGTGCCGCCGGAGAGGTGCCACGCAAGGAAGGGCCGGTCCAGCAGATCCATCCGTCCCGCCGACCAGGCGGCGGCGGCCAGATGCCCCTGCTGATGGGACACGGCACAGAATGGCACGCCCAGCGTATCGGCGATGGCCCTTCCCTGCCCCTCGCCCGCCAGGAAGCAGGGCATATAGGAGCCCTCCACCGCCCGGGGACGGGTACTGGCGGCCACGACCGCGATGTCATGGAGCGCGCCCTCCGTCCGCAGGGCGGAAAAGAGTGCCGGGAGGCGCTTGACATGCTGGAACAGAGCGTCGCTCTGCCGCAGGCCAAGGGTCCCTTCCGGCACCTCCAGGAGCTTCCCTACGTTGAGGCCGGCCGCCCCGTCGAACACGGCGGCGGAGGTGGTATAGTTGCTGGTATCCAGTCCCAGACAGACTCCGGCACTCATTCTGCCGCGCCGCTCTCTTCGGCGGCGGGGGCCTTTGCCGCCCGCTCGGGGATCGACTCGTTCCGCACGAAGGAGCCCAGGATGCCATTGATGAAGGAGACCACCTCAGGCTCTTCATAGTGCTTGGCCATCTTGACTGCCTCATTGATGGCGGCGGCATTTGGGATATCCTGCATATAGAGGATCTCATACATGGCCACCCGCATGATGGAGATCGCCACCCGCGGGATGCGGGAGTGCTTCCAGCCGATGGCATAGCGGGAGATGTATTCATCCAGCTCCGGGCAGTGGTCGTAGACGCCCTTCACCAGACTGCGGATGTAGCCCTGCTGCTTCTCATCGGGAAACTCGGCATACAGGGGCTCCTCCGTACCGATCTGGTCGAATACCTCCCTGGTGAGCATATGGTCCATCAGCTCATCAGGCGTTTCGTTCGAAAATCCAAGCTCAAAGGAGAAATGTACGGCGATCTCCCGCGCGTTGGTCCTTGTCATTCGCGATACCTCCACTTTGGATCGGTGCTCCGATCGATTTTTAAGTCTATATCCACATTATCCATCCTATTATACACACCACTCTGGAAAAAGAAAAGCCCCAGTTTATATCCGGATGCAAAAAGATCCGCCCGAACGAAAAACAGCCGTATCCCTTTTCAGAGATACGGCTGTCTCACGATCGGATCAGGCCTTCTTGGCAGGCTCCCGCTGGAACACTACGCCGGCCACATGGACGTTGACGAACTCCACCGTCAGCCCGCTGGTGTTGGTGATCGCGCTGAACACGGCATCCTGCACGGCCTTGGCCACCTGCGGGATCGTGTGCCCATACTGGATGAGGATGGACACCTCCACGCTGACGCTGGCCTCAGTCACAGCGATACGCACGCCCTTGGACAGGTTCTTTTTACCCAGCAGCTCAGCCAGGTCACTGCCCAGATTGGGGGACAGGCCAGCCACGCCCTCGGTCTCCAGCGTCGCGGCGGCGGCGATCACTGCCAGGACCTCCTCGGATATATGGATATTCCCCAGCTCGTCCGGACGGGAAACGTACTCTCTAGTCTCAGCCATTGCGGTCCACGCTCCTTACTTCGTACGATCAAGCATCGTCATCTTTCTCTTATTGTAACACAAGATCCGCGAAATACCAATATGTTTTTTGCCCTTCACGGCTCCGTCTCGATGATCTTGATCTGGCTGGCGGTGAGCCCGGTCTCCCCGGTGACGATCTCGGTGATCTTCGCGATGTCGGTGGCGGTCAGGCCCGCCCCGCCGCTGGAGGCCACCACTACGCTGGCGCTGTCATCATTGACGAAGGCCACACAGTCCGTATAGCCCTTGGCCGTGACCAGGTTCTCGATCTGAGCTTCCGAGACAGTGACGCTGGCCATCGTCTCGATGGCCCGAGTCATCTCCGCTTTCATGGTCTCATCCGCGGACTCGCTCCCAGCCGAGTCCTGGAGGATGGAGAGGGCACTGTCCCGTGCCTCCTGCCGGTTGAGCCGTGCCGAGGCGAAATAGCCCGTGTCCCCGTCTCCCTCCGCTCCGGCGGAGGCCGTATCCTCACCGCCATCCGGGGCAGGCTGGGCCGCGCTCTCGTCGTCCCCGTCCTCCGCCAGCAGAGGGTCCTCCGTCCGGCCGTCCACCAGGGCGGCCTGCCCCAGCACCTTCCCCGTGTCGGCCTGTTCCTGGTCATAGGACCAGTTCAGATACACCGCCGCGCACACGAAGAGGACGATGACCGCCACCACCGCGTTCCGTTTCCAGAGTTTCATAGCTGTTTTCCTCCCTTTGTCCCGTCAAGTCCCCTGACAGACGGATATCTTGTCGGCGCCAAGGCCGGTCAGTGCGGCGACTGCCTCTTTCAGCGCCAGGCGCACCGAGGGGTCCCCGCTCCCAGAGCATACCACCAGCGCCCCCCGGAATCGGGGCGAGATCTGTTGGACGGGAACCGTCTCCTCCAGACCGCTCCCCCGGGAAAGGACCACCGTGGTCTCCTCCTCCGTGGTCCCGCCGGGAGAGCCCGCCTCGTTCCGCCGGTCTGCCGCCCAGATCTGCCGAGGGCCGGTCTGGACCGTGAGCACCACATCCACATCCCCCGCCCCTTCGATCTTGGAGAGGGCGCTGCTCAGCTTCTCCTCCATGGCGGTCACATCGAAGGCATCTCCTACATCAGCTCCATCCGCCCGATCGGCCCGTGCCGGCTCCGTTCCGCCGCCGGGCAGGAGCAGGAGCACCAAGCCGGCCAGGAGCACCAGCAGCGCATACCGGCACCGGCCCAGCCAAGGGCCGATCCGTCCCTTCCATCCCTTCCAGTCCATGTCATGCCGCCTCCTCTTCCGGCTGATAGCTCTGACGTTCCTCCGGGATGGCGAAGTCGGCGGAGATACGGCGGCTCAGATCCTGCCGCTCCACATCCGTCAGTTCCCCCCGGATCGTGACCGCCCAGGGGACGGGATAGCCGTCCTCCCGGACCCGGACCTCTACTCGGACGGCGCAGTCGATGCCCAGATCTGCCGCTTTGTCCGATATATATGCCTGCGACTCCTCCGCTATGATCTCCGTCAGAAGCTGGCTGTCCGTCTGCGACAGCGCCTCCACCGCCTGGTCCGATGTCCGGAGCCGGGTCTCCGCCAGGGCCCGGGCCAGAGCGTCCTCGTCTATCTGCCCTATCGGCGACAGCACGGCCAACAGGAGCACGAGCCCGCCGGTGAGCTTCCCAAGCCGGCGGATCGTCCCAGGCGGCATGAGGCTCTCTGCCGCCGCGGCCAACACCGAAGCCGCCGTCACGCCCATGAGCCACCGTTGGATCCATGCCAACATCTCAGTTCCCTCCTCCCACCAGGCTCACCGCCGATATCAGGGACACCAGCAGGATCAGTGCGCCGGCTCCCGTCATGCCCAGAACCAGACCAAAGGCCCCGCCGATCTGGTCGATCAGTCCGGACATCCGTCCGCCGGACGCGGTCGCGGCCAGCGCCGCCGTCACCTTATACACTAAGTAATGGATACCGAGCTGGAGGAAAGGTCCCACACACAGTGCCAGCACCCCCAGCATCCCGAACACGCCCACGGTCCCCCGCAGGATGCCCGCCCCAGCCAGCACGGTCTCTGCCGCGTCTGAGAGGATGGCTCCCACCACCGGGACCATACCGGAGATGGTCAGCTTGGCGGCCTTCAGCGCCATGGCGTCTGCGCTCCCGGCGATGACCCCGCTGACGGTCAGATAGGTGACGAAGGTCAGCAGGAGCCCTGTGAGGATGGACTTCACGGTCCACTTCAGCAGGTCCGCTACCCGGCGCAGGCCCTCGTTCCCCAGCGCCGCGTGAGCGGTGCAGGCCGCCGTATAGGCGTAGACGAGGGGCAGGAGGAGCCTGTCGATCGTCGTCAGCAGAACATCGGAAAACAGCATGGCCGCCATCTGCCGGGCCGCCGCCGCGCTGGGTGAGCCGCTGGCCGCCGCCGCGGCCGTCACAGTCGGGAGAAGGAGCTTGGAGAAGGACTCCATCTGCTCCAGTCCATCCCGGCCCAGGCCGATCAGGGCACGCACGTCTGCCACCGCTCCGGCGGTCACGGCCAGTGCTCCGGCCACCGCCGCCAGATCCAGTTCCCGGGATGCGCCCAGACTGCCGGACAACTCCTCCGTCAGGCCGCACAAGAGTACCACTGCCAGCAGGATAGCGCCGCTCCGCACCGCCTTCCGCAGGACTCCCGGTACGGCCTCGGCACCTGTGTCCAACACCGCCCGCAGACCTTCGTCCAGGTCCATCCCAGCCGCCAGATCCACGTCCGGCAGGAGCCGCTCCGCCTCGCTTTGGAGCTCGTCCATCCCAAGCGCCTCCGCCTGCCGCCGGGACACCTCGTCCATCCGCTCTGCGGCCAGAGCCGGGACGGCCAGCAGGAGCAGACCGAGCAGGAGGCTCAGAACAGCCCGTCTAAACTGGTCAGCACCGCCCGCAGGAGGGGCACCGCCGCACACAGGGCCAGGCCGGCGGCGGCCGTCTCCACGAAGGCGGCGATGCCGCTCTCCCCTGCGTCCCGGCACAGCTCCGCCGTCACCCGGGCCAGGATCGAGATGCCCACCGTCTTGAGGACCGGAGCCGTCACCGCCGGGGACAGGCCTGCCAGCTCCGTCAGCTGATCCATGAGGGCCCGCAGATCCCAGACTGCCTGGAGCGCGAAGCGCAAGATCAGCGCTCCCGCCGCCAGGGATAGCACGAGAGCGATCTCCCGCGCCTGCTTCTTGACCACAGCGGCACACAGGACCGCGGTCACGGCCACCGCCGCGGCTCTCCACATCTCTCCCACGGCCGGTCACAGTCCGAACAGGTCCTTGACCAAGTCGAACAGGGCGCTGATCTCCCGCACCACCAGCATCAGGACCACCACCAATCCGGCCAGTGTCACCATGGTGGCCTGCTCGTCCCGGCCGGAACGGGCCAGGACCTGGTTGAGCACCGACACCAGGATCCCGATGGCCGCGATCTTGAAAATCAGATCTACATCCATCTCGTTCCACTTCCTCCCTCCGGTCTCACGCCAGCAGGATGGCGAAAAAACCACCTGCCGTCAGCCCCAGAGCCTGATAGACCCGGCCCAGACGATCCCGTTCCTCCTCCGCCGCCTCCAGCTGATGGGCCAGCCGGCGCTCCGTCTGGGCGACAGCTTTCCGCTGTCCCTCCCCGTCATAGCGGCCCAGCACCTGTCCCAGCTCGGACAGGATGTCCCGATCCTCCTGGCGCAGATCGGTAGGGCAGGAGGACAACGCCTCATCCCAGATCTGGCCCAGGGTCTGCTCTCCCAGCCGGTCCAAGCCGGCCAGACACCGGGCGAAGAAGGCAGACGCTGGAGGGCGGCTCCGCTGGGACAGCCCTTCCAGCAGCTCTGGTATCGGCGTCAGCCGGAAGGACAGCTCCCGTTCCGCCAGCTCCAGAGCTCCTTCCATGGCCCGGAGGGCCGCTGCCCTCCGCCGAAGTTGAGCCGCCGCGCCGAAACCCAGGGCCCAGGCGCCTGCGGTCAACAGGGCCGCCCCCGCCAGCCTCAGCATGACGTCTCCTCCAGATCCGTGATCCGATAGCGCCGCTCCGCGCCCCGGCCCTCGATCCACACCGTCTTTCGGAATATCCCACGGTCCAGCAGGGTCCGGTAGAGGCTTCGGCGCCGCAGGTCTGCTTCGTCCCTGGCATGGGCCGTGGCCAGCAGGGCCACGCCGCAGTTGGCGGCGGCCTCCAGGGCGGTGATATCGGCAGGCGCGGTGATCTCGTCCGCCGCCAGCACTTGGGGGCCCATGCCCCGCAGGAGCATCATCAGTCCTTCCGCCTTGGGCCCGCCGTCCAGCACGTCTGTATGAGGCCCCACGTCCAGCTGGGGCATCCCCTCCCAGAGGGCGGCCAGCTCGCCCCGCTCGTCAGCCACTCCCACCCGGAGGGCGGGACCGCCCTCCCCGGCAGACAGGGCTCGGATCAGGTCCCGCAGGAGGGTGGTCTTGCCGCCCCCCGGCGGGGAGAGGATCAGAGTGCTCTCCACGCCCCCCGCTGTGCGCAGTGCATCCACGATCGGCGAGGCCGCGCCCGGCACCTGCCTAGCCACCCGGATGCACAGAGAGGAGAGCTGGCGCAGGTTATAGGCTGTGCCCTCCCGCAGGACCACAGATCCGCACAGGCCGATCCGGTGTCCGCCCTGGACGGTGACGAAGCCGTTCCGGACCCGGTCCAGTGCTGTGTGGGCCGAAGCCCGGGTCGCCACCTCCAAGATCAGGGACAGGTCCCCCGGCCGGATAGGCCGGTCCGCTCCCGGTATCGGGACCTCCCCCACTGGGACCACTACCGTCATGGGCTGACCCGCCCGGAGGCGGATCTCCTCCGCCATGGCCTGTTCCATCTGGGGGAGCCGCTCCAGCGGTCCCCGCATCCAGGCGGGGAGCAGGCCCGCCGTCTGCCGCAGACGCGCCGCCGCGCTCTCGATCTGTCGTGCCGTCATCCCGTTCACGCTCCTTATCTTTTGGATCTCACGGATCGCTGACCTATCCTATGAAGGCCCGTCCCCGATCATGACGGCCTGTCCGCTCCTTTCTGTCCCGGCGTGATACACCGACTTTTTTCCGAAGATCAGATGCAAAAACGGGCAAAATGTGGTATCATAAATCGTCTATCTCTGTGGGAAGCTGACGGAGGACCGTACGCTCCCCAACGAAAGGAATGGTGGCCAATGGCCGAAACGACTCGGATATCGCTCTTCCCCGGCGTCTTTCTGACGGCGGTGCATACGAAAAAATTCAGATCCTGCGTGTTGGGCGCGTCCTTCCTGGCTCCGCTGGACCGGGAGACCGCCTCGCTCAACGCGCTGGTCCCCTATGTGCTCCGCCGGGGCACGGCGGACCGGCCCGATATGGAGTCCCTCTCCGCCGCTCTGGATGAGCTCTATGGCGGGTCCATCGAGCCGGTCGTCCGCACCCGGGGCGAGATCCAGTGCGTGGGCTTCCTGGGCAGCTTCCTGGACGATGCCTACACGCTGGACGGCTCTGCCGTGCTGGAGGACGCCGCCGCCCTCCTGGGTGAGCTCCTCCTCCATCCCCGCACCGTGTCTGGCTCCTTCGACCCCGACTATACCGCCAGTGAGCGGAGCAATCTGGTGGACCGGATCCGGGCTCAGGTGAACGACAAGCGGAGCTATGCTCTCCTGCGGCTCAAGCGGGAGATGTGCGCCGGAGAGCCCTTCGGCGTGGACCGGCTGGGCGATGAGGCCTCCGCCATCGCGATCGGTCCGGCGGCCCTGTGGGAACGGTATCAGACCCTTCTCCATACGGCCCCTCTGGAGCTCTACTATTGCGGCTCCGCCGATCCGGAGCGGGCCGCCGACGCCTTGCGGACCGCACTGGCCGCTCTCCCTGTCTCCGAAAGGCGGGACTCCCTTCCCCGCCCCACGGCGCAGACCGCTCCCGATCAGCCCCGTCTGGTGGAAGAGGCCATGGATGTGGGGCAGGGCAAGCTGGCTCTGGGCTTCCGCACCGGCATCGACGCCTGGGACCCGCGCTTCCCCGCCCTCCTGCTGGCCAATGCCATTTACGGCGGCACCACGACCTCCAAGCTCTTCCTGAACGTGCGGGAAAAACGGTCCCTATGCTACTATGCCAGTTCTCAGCTGGCCCGGTATAAGGGCCTCATGCTGGTCTCCTCCGGAGTGGAGTTCGACCAGTTCCAGGCTGCCCGGGATGAGATCCTGGCCCAGTTGGACGCCTGCCGGGCCGGTCAGTTCGACGACCAGGAGCTGGAGGCCGCCCGCCGCTCCGTGGTCAGCAGCCTCATCAGCGCCGCCGATGCGCAGGGACGGCTGGAGGACTTCTGGCTGGGCCAGTCCGTGGCCGGGATCCCCGACGGGCCGGACGCTCTGGCCGCCAAGGCCGAAGCGGTCCGCCGAGACCAGATCCTGGAGGCCTTTGCCGCGCTCCAGCTGGACACCATCTATTTCCTCAAGAGCAAGGAGGCCTGATCCATGGAACAGAAACGATATGAGCGGCTGGGCGAGACGGTCTGGTCCGGCCGTCTGGAGAATGGGCTCTCGATCTATGTGGACGTGAAGCCCGGTTTCCACAAGACGTTCGCCTTCTTCGCCACCAACTACGGCGGCATCGATATGCGCTTCTGTCTGGACGGACAGTGGCAGGAGACCCCCGCCGGCGTAGCCCATTTCCTGGAGCACAAGATGTTCGACACCAAGGACGGCAATGCCCTCCAGGTCCTCTCTGCCAACGGCGCTTCCCCCAATGCCTTCACCAGCTCCGCGATCACCGGGTACTACTTCGAGAGCACCCAGGGCTTCGAGGAGAACTTGAGGACCCTCCTCTCCTTCGTCTCCGTCCCCTGGTTCACTCAGGAGAGCGTGGACAAGGAGCAGGGCATCATCGGCCAGGAGATCCAGATGATCGAAGATGACCCGGAGTGGCGGTCCTACAACGAGCTGCTGGCCGCCCTCTATGACCACCACCCCATCCGGGTCTCCGTGGCCGGGAGCCGGGAGTCCATCTCCCATATCACTGCCGACACGCTCTATGCCTGCCATAAGGCCTTCTACGATCCCGCCAATATGGTCCTCTGTGTGGCGGGCGATGTGGATCCCGAGCGTGTGGCGGCGCTGGCCCGGGAGATCCTGCCCGCCGTTGGCGCGCCAGCCATCCCCCGGGACTATGGCGGACCGGAGGCCCCCAAGGCCGCCCATCCCATCCGGGAGCTGGAGATGGCTGTCTCCACCCCGCTCTTCCAGCTTGGCTTCAAGGCCGACCCTGCCCCCCATGGGCAGGAGCATCTGCGGCAGGAGCTCACCGGCGACCTCCTGTGTGAGGTCCTGGCCGGCTCTTCCAGTCCCCTCTACGCCAAGCTCTACCGGGAGGGGCTGATCAACAAGGACTTTTCCGGCGGATACGCGGCCTACCCCGGCTGTGCCTTCCTGTCCTTCGGCGGGGAGAGCCGGGATCCCGCCGCCGTCCGGGACGCGGTCCTGTCCGAGGCGGCCCGTCTGGCCCGGGAGGGCGTAGACGAGGCCCTGTTCCTGCGGCTGAAGAAGGCTTCCTATGGGGCCGCCGTCCGGGGACTGAACTCCTTCGAATATGTGTGCATCCAGATGGCACAGGACCACTTCGCCGGAGCCGACCACATGGATTTCCCCGCCGTATATGAGTCCATCCGCAAGGAGGACGTGGAGGACGCCCTCCGCCGCTGGTGCGTGCCCGAACGGGCCGCCATGGCCGTGATCCGGCCCAAGGAGGGCGTATGACACATACGGTGACCTTCCCCGGACTGGGGCTGACCTTTCAGCTGGATCCGGTCCCCTTCTCCATCTTCGGCTGGCCGCTCCACTGGTACGGCATCATCATCGCCGCCGGGTTCCTGCTGGCCGTCACCTACTGCTCCCGGGTCAGCAGACGCTTCGGCATCCGGGAGGATGATTTGGCGGATATGCTGGTCTTTGCCGCGCCTCTGGGCATCCTCGGGGCACGGCTCTACTACATCATCTTCTATCTGGACCTCTTCCGGGACACGGACGGGGCACTGGACTTTGGGAAGATGGTCCGGATCTGGGATGGCGGGCTGGCCATCTACGGCGGCATCATCGCCGCCGTCCTCACGCTCCTGGTGTTCTGTAAGGTGCGGAAGATCCCCTTCCTGGCCTTCGCCGACCTTGGTTCCTTCGGCCTGCTGATCGGCCAGGCGGTGGGACGCTGGGGCAATTTCGTCAATGTGGAGGCCTACGGCAGTGAGACTACGCTCCCCTGGCGGATGGGCATCTACGAGGTGGTCAACGGGACCACGGTCTATAAAGAGGTCCACCCCACGTTCCTGTACGAGTCCCTTTGGAACCTGCTGGGCCTGGTCCTGCTGATCCTGCTGGCCAAGCGGGCCCGGAAATTCGACGGTCAGATCTTCTTCAACTACATCGGCTGGTATGGCATCGGCCGCTTCGTGATCGAGGGTCTGCGCTCCGACAGCCTCTACCTCTTCCACACCGGCATCCGGGTATCCCAGCTCCTGGCCCTGGTCTCCGCTTTGATCGCCGAAGGCCTCCTGCTCTGGAACCTGAAGTTCCGTAAGCACCGCCCGCCTCTTTGGGTGGATCAGGCAGCCGCACAGGCTTCCCCCGCCTCTTCCGATGCCCCGAGCGATAAAAAAGAGGACTGATACGGCCTCTTTTCGGCACGCCCTTCCGATGATCGGAAGGGCGTGCCGTCGTTTTCCCCGAAAACCGACCAGAGCGTGCCTGAAAATTATATCCTCTTCCGATCCGATATCCTCTTGACAAGTGGGAGAAAATCATGTATCATCATCCGTGTTGTAAAGCTTCGCCGCTTTACAAAGCAGACCACCTTTACAAACCAGCTTCTGGGAAGGAGGCCGCAGGATGAAGAACCAGGCGTACCGCATGGCGATGCTCTTCGACTTTTATGGTGATATGCTCACCGACCGTCAGAAGGAATTCTACGACCTCTATTACAATGAGGACCTCTCTCTGGCTGAAATCGCCGAGAACTACGGCATCACCCGTCAGGGCGTCCGGGACGTGATCGTCCGGGCCGAGGCCGTCCTCACCGAGCTGGAGGACAAGACCGGCATCATCAAGCGTTTCCATAAGATGCAGGAACAGTTCGATGCGATCCAGAAGGCAGTGGACCAGATCAGGGCGGTCAACGAAGAGCGCCGCTACTATGACAACGGCATCGAGGCCGGCTGTGATACCATCCAGTCCATCCTCGATCAGCTCAAACAGGAGTAAGCTATGGCATTCGAAGGACTGACCGAAAAGCTGTCTGCTGCGTTCAAAAAGCTGCGCGGCAAGGGCCGGCTCACTGAGGCCGACGTGAAGGAGGCCATGCGGGAGATCCGAGTGGCGCTTCTGGAGGCCGACGTCAACTTCAAGATCGTCAAGCAGTTCGTGGCCACTGTCACGGAACGCGCCGTTGGTTCTGATGTGCTGGAGAGCCTGACCCCCGCCCAGATGATCGTCAAGATCGTCAACGAAGAGCTCACCGCGCTCATGGGCAGTGAGGCCGCTAAACTCAACCTCTCCCCTAAACCTCCCACCGTGGTCATGCTGGTGGGCCTCAATGGCGCGGGCAAGACTACGAACGGCGCCAAGCTGGCTGGCTTCGTCAAGAAACAGAATGGTAAGCGCCCCCTGCTGGTGGCCTGCGACACCTTCCGTCCAGCCGCCATCACCCAGTTGGAGGTAGTCGGCTCACAGGTGGACGTGCCCGTTTTCCAGATGGGCCAGATTGACCCGATCGACATCGCCAAGGCGGGCATCGAGCACGCCCGCAAGCACGGCAACGACATCGTCTTCATCGATACCGCCGGCCGGCTCCATGTGGATGAAGAACTCATGGACCAGCTCAAGGAGATGAAGGCCGCCATCCAGCCCGATGAGATCCTGCTCATCGTGGACGCCATGATCGGTCAGGATGCGGTCAATGCCGCCAAAGCTTTCGACGAGGCGCTGGACATCACCGGCGTGATGCTCACCAAGCTGGACGGCGACGCCCGGGGCGGTGCGGCCCTCTCCATCAAGGCGGTCACCGGCAAGCCCATCAAGTTCGTGGGCGTGGGTGAGAAGCTCGACCAGATCGAAGTGTTCCACCCGGATCGGATGGCTTCCCGTATCCTGGGCATGGGCGATATGCTCTCCCTCATCGAGAAGGCCCAGCAGAACTTCGATATGCAGAAGGCCGCTGAGCTGGAGCAGAAGCTCCGCAAAAACAAGTTCACATTGGCTGATTTTTACGATCAGCTCTCCCAGTTGAAGAACATGGGGTCCATGACCGATATCCTCGGGATGCTCCCCGGTGTGAACACTAAGGCATTAGAGGGCGCCGCTGTGGACGAAAAGGCGCTGGCCCGGACCGAGGCCATCATCCTCTCCATGACTCCCGCGGAACGGGAGGACCCCTCCCTGCTGAACAACAGCCGGAAGAAGCGCATCGCCGCTGGCTCCGGCACTCAGGTGGTGGACATCAATCGGCTGCTCAAGCAGTTCGATATGATGCAGCAGATGACCAAGCAGTTCTCCGGCGGTCGTATGAAGCGCCGGGCCGGACTGTTCGGCAAGATGAAGGGCGGCATGAAGTTCCCCTTCTGACAACGTTTGGTACGCGCGTATGCGCTGACCATAGAGAGATAAAATAATTTGGAGGTGAATCTACCATGGTCAAAATCCGTCTGCGTCGTATGGGTGCCAAGAAGGCTCCCTTCTACCGCATCGTGGTCGCCGACTCCCGCTATCCCCGTGATGGCCGTTTCATCGAGGAGATCGGCACTTACAACCCTCTGACCGCTCCCGCCGAGCTGAAGGTGGACGCCGAGCGCGCTCAGGCTTGGATCAAGACTGGCGCTCAGCCCACTGAGACCGTCAAGGCCCTGCTGAAAAAAGCCGGCGCCCTTTAATGGAGGTCTTTGACCGCATGAAGGAACTGCTCACTTACATCGCCCAGAACCTCGTGGATCACCCCGACGCGGTGTCGGTCTCCGAGCGTGAGGGCGATGGAGAGACCGTCCTGGAGCTCCGGGTAGCCCCCGATGACATGGGCAAGGTGATCGGCCGTCAGGGCCGCATCGCCAAAGAGATCCGGGCGCTCATGCGCTCGGTGGCCCAGCGTCAGGGCGGCAAGGTCTCGGTCGAGATCATCGACTGACAAAAACGGCGGGGTCTCCCCCGCTGTTTTTTTGTATCTAGAAATGAGAGAGGAGCTGTCTCCATGAAAAGCCGATTCCTCGAAGCCGGACAGATCGTGAACACCCACGGCATCCAGGGGGAGGTCAAGATCGTCCCCTGGGGCGACTCCCCTGAGTTCCTCTGCGGCTTCGATACCTTTTATATCGACGGTGCGCCTGTGAAGGTCCGGGCCGCCCGGGCCCATAAGGGCAATGTCCTGGCCCGTCTGGAGGGCGTGGACGACGTGAACGCCGCCATGCGTCTGCGGAACAAGGTCGTCCAGATCGACCGCACCGGCGTGATCCTCCCGGAGGGCCGCCATTTCATCGCAGACCTCATCGGCCTGACCGCCATCGACGATGATACCGGAGCCGAGTTGGGCGTCGTCGCGGATGTGCTCACTCTTCCCACCCACGAGGTCTATGTGGTGGAGGGCCAGGGCAAGACCTATATGGTCCCTGCGGTGGACGCCTTCCTGCGGGGCACCGATGTGGACGCCGGATGGGTCCGGCTCCACCTCATCGAAGGGATGGATGTCTGATGTACCATATCGATATCCTCACCCTCTTCGACGAGACGGTGGGCGACATGATGAACGAGTCTATCCTGGGCCGGGCCCAGGAGCGGGACATCCTCCGCATCGAGGCCCATCAGATCCGGGACTACACGGTGGACAAGCAGAAACAGGTCGACAACTACCCCTATGGCGGGGGCCGGGGCGCGGTCATGCAGGCCGACCCCCTCTACCGCTGTTGGGAACACGCCAAGGGCTTGGGCGGGGAACGTCTGCGGACGATCTATCTCTCTCCCTGCGGCAAGACCTTCACCGAGGCCGACGCCCGCCGGCTCCGAGACGAGTATGACCACCTGATCCTGGTCTGCGGCCACTATGAGGGCATCGATGAGCGATTCATCGAGGAGTGTGTGGACGAGGAGATCAGTCTGGGCGACTTCGTCCTCACCGGCGGTGAACTGCCCGCCATGTGCGTGGCCGATGCGGTGGCCCGTCTGGTCCCCGGCGTCCTGGCCGACCCGGAGTGCTTCGAGGATGAGAGCCATTGGAACGGGATGCTGGAGTATCCTCAGTACTCCCGTCCGGAGGAGTGGCACGGACGGAAGGTCCCCTCCATCCTCCTCTCGGGACACCACGCCAACATCGCCAAGTGGCGGCGCAAGCAGTCCATCCGGCGCACCCGGGACCGCCGTCCCGATCTCTATGCCCGATTGGACCTCAGCTCGAAGGCCGACCAGAAGCTGCTCCGGGAAATCGACGAGGAGGACCGGGAGCAAACGCCCTGAACCAGCACTCTGCGCAGTCGTCAGGTCCGGTCCGCCGGTCCCGGTGGCTGCGCTTTTTCGTGCCGCCCGATCTTGCTGTTTGACGCTGGGAGATACAGGTGATATAATGGTGCGAAACACACTTCTGCGACCGGTATATACCGATATACTTTATATGTGATAGATGGAGCGAACTGACTATGTGGATCTCAGACGGCTGGAACGACTATGAACTCATCGACTGCGGCCGGGGCGAGAAGCTGGAACGCTGGGGGAAGCATCTCCTGGTCCGGCCCGACCCCCAGGCCATCTGGGACACGCCCCGGCGCCACCCCGGATGGAAGCGGCATGACGCCCGCTATGCCCGGTCCTCCACCGGCGGCGGTGCCTGGGAGAAAAAAGAACTCCCCGAGCGCTGGACGGTGGACTATCGGGGCCTGACCTTCAACATCAAGCCCATGAATTTCAAGCACACCGGTCTCTTCCCGGAGCAGGCCGCCAACTGGGACTGGGCCCAAGAGCAGATCCGCTCCGCCGGCCGGCCCATCAACGTGCTCAACCTCTTCGCCTATACCGGCGGAGCTACCGTGGCCTGTGCCGCCGCCGGGGCCTCGGTCTGCCATGTGGATGCCGCCAAGGGCATGGTGAGCTGGGCCCGGGAGAATGCCCGTTCCTCCGGCCTGGAGGACGCCCCCATCCGTTGGATCATCGATGACTGCGGCAAGTTCGTGGAGCGTGAGATCCGCCGGGGCCGGAAGTATGATGCCATCATCATGGATCCCCCCTCTTACGGCCGCGGCCCTTCCGGCGAGATCTGGAAGCTGGAGGAAAACCTGTGGCCCTTCGTGGAGCTGGTGTCCGGCGTACTGTCAGATCACCCCCTCTTCGTCATCATCAACTCTTACACCACTGGTCTGGCCCCCTCGGTGCTGACCTATATCATGGAGAGCATCTTCTCCCGCCGCTATGGCGGACATACCGACAGCCAGGAGCTGGGCCTCCCCGTCCGCGAGAGCGGACTGGCCCTCCCCTGCGGCGCGTCCGGCCGCTGGCTGGCCGACCGCTGAATGCGCACGGAGGACAGAACATGAACGATAGCATCATCCGCACCCAAGATCTCCGCTTCGCCTATCCCGACACAGAAGCTGGCGGTCCTTCCGTCCTCAACGGGGTCAATCTGGACATCGAAGAGGGCTCCTTCGTGGCCGTGCTCGGCCATAATGGCTCCGGCAAGTCCACCCTGGCCAAGCATATGAACGCCATCCTCCTCCCCTCCGGCGGCGCGGTCTACGTCTCCGGCATGGACACCCGGGACGAGTCCAAGCTGCTGGATATCCGGCGGACTGTGGGCATGGTGTTCCAAAACCCGGACAACCAGATCGTGGCCAACGTCGTGGAAGAGGACGTGGCCTTTGCCCCGGAGAATCTGGGCGTCCCCTCTGAGGAGATCCGCCGCCGGGTAGACGAGGCTTTGAAGGCCGTTGGGATGTACGAGTTCCGCACCCATGCCCCCCACCTCCTCTCCGGCGGACAGAAACAGCGGGTGGCCATCGCCGGCGTCATCGCCATGGCCCCCCGGTGCATCGTACTGGACGAGCCCACCGCCATGCTGGACCCGGTGGGCCGCCGGGAGGTATTGGACACCATCCGGGAGCTCAACCGTACCTCCGGTGTCACAGTAGTGCTGATCACCCACCATATGGACGAAGCCGCTCAGGCTGACCGTCTGGTGGTCATGTCCAAGGGCAAAGTGGTGGCGGACGGCGCTCCCCGTGAGGTCTTTCAGCGGGTCGAGGAGCTCAAGTCCTACGGCCTCACCGTCCCTGAGACCACGGAGCTCCTGTGGGAGCTCCGGCAGGAGGACGGCCTGGACGTACCTCTGGACGCCCTCAGTGATGAGGAGTGTGCCCAGGTCCTGTACGATCTGCTCACAGCAGTCTGAGCTCTCCGCTCCCCCTCTCATCGGGCGTCATCCTCCCTCTTTCCGAGCGCTGTGAGGAGATGCACCACTCTCGTAAAGGAATGAAGTCACGTGGAACCCATCCTTCAGACACAAAAGCTGTCCCACGTCTACTCTGCCGGCACGCCCTTCCAGCGGGCGGCGCTCACCGATGTGGATCTGGACATCTACCCCGGAGAATATCTGGGCATCATCGGACACACCGGCTCCGGCAAATCCACCCTGATCCAGCACTTGAACGGGCTCCTGAAGCCCACGGAGGGCAAGGTCCTCTTCCGGGGGCAGGACATCTGGGAGAGCAAGGAGCGCACCCGCCAGACCCGCTTCCATGTAGGTCTGGTGTTCCAGTACCCTGAGTACCAGCTCTTCGAGGAGACCATCTATAAGGACATCTCCTTCGGTCCCAGGAACATGGGGCTGGATGAGGCCGAGATCGACCGCCGGGTCCGGGAAGCCGCCCATTTCGTGGGCCTCCGGGACGAACAGCTGGAGCGCTCCCCCTTCGAACTCTCCGGCGGCCAGAAACGCCGGGTGGCCATCGCCGGCGTCATCGCCATGGAGCCGGAGGTCCTGATCCTGGACGAGCCCACCGCCGGCCTGGATCCCATCGGCGTGGAACAGATCCTGGGCAATATCCGGGACTATCACGAGGCCCACGGCGCCACCATCATCCTGGTCTCCCACTCTATGGAGGAGGTGGCCCGGACCGTGGACCGTCTGGTCGTGGTCAACGACGGCGTCATCCCCTTCCAGGGCGCGCCCCGGGAGGTCTTCCAGCACGGAGACGAGCTGGAGGCCATGGGCCTTGGCGTCCCCCAGATGACCCGGGTGTTCCACCAGCTCCGGGCCATGGGCGTGGACATCGACGCCTCGGTCTATACCATCGAGCAGGCCCGCCGGGCCATACGGGACTATCGGTCCAGGAAGGGGGCGCGCTGATATGGCTCTGAAAGACATCACGCTGGGGCAGTACTTCCCCGGCCACAGCGTCCTCCACCGGATGGACCCCCGCACCAAGCTCCTGCTCACGGTGCTTTATATCGCCGCCCTGTTCCTGTGCAAAAACGTCATCTCCTATGGTCTGGCGCTGATCGTGCTGGCGGCGGCGGTGGCGGTCTCCAAGGTGGGACTCAAGTCCATCGTCCGGGGCATGAAGCCGGTGGTGGTCATCATCCTGCTCACCGCCGTGCTCAACCTGTTCTATACGCCCGGCCATGAGATCTGGCGGTTCGGCTTCCTGAAGATCACCACCGAGGGCCTCTGGTCCGCCGCTTTCATGGTCCTGCGGATCCTGATGCTGATCACCTGCACCTTCCTGCTGACCTATACCACTTCCCCCATCCTGCTCACCGACGGGCTGGAAAATCTGCTTGGGCCGCTCAAGAAGCTCCGCGTCCCCGTCCATGAGCTGGCCATGATGATGTCCATCGCCCTCCGCTTCATCCCCACGCTGATTGAGGAGACCGACAAGATCATGTCTGCTCAGCGGGCCAGGGGCGCCGATTTCGACACCGGCGGACTGGTCCAGAAGGCCAAGGCCCTGGTCCCCCTGCTGGTCCCTCTCTTCATCTCCGCCTTCCGCCGGGCCGATGAGCTGGCGGTGGCCATGGAGTGCCGCTGCTACCACGGCGGCGAAGGCCGCACTCGCCTGCGCCAGCTCCGGTATCAGTCCATCGACTATGCCGGGTTCCTGCTGGGCGTCCTTTTGGTGGCGGCGGTGGCGGTCCTGCGTCATTTTGGGCTGTGAGCCCATCCATTTCGCTCAAGATCGGATGTTGACACGACTATGAGGAATATCGCACTGAAATTGATGTACGTGGGCACGGCCTACCACGGCTGGCAGGTCCAAAAAACGGTGGCTACTGTGGCCGAGACGCTGGAAAAGGCCCTGTCCACGGTGGTCTGCCACCCGGTGAAGTGTACCGGGGCCGGCCGGACCGACGCTGGCGTCCATGCCAAGACCTATATCGCCAATTTCCGCACGACCTCTGCCATCCCCTGTGATCGGATCCCTCTGGCGGTGAACACCCGGCTTCCGGAGGATATCGTAGTAGTGGAGGCCGTGGACGTGCCGGAGGAGTTCAACGCCATCGGCTCCTGTATCAAGAAGGAGTATACCTATCGGATCTACAATTCCCGGATCCGCAACGCCTTCTTCGTGGACCGGGCCTGGTTCTATCCAAAGCCGCTGGATGAGGCGGTCATGCAGGCGGCGGCCAGCCAGTTCGTGGGCACCCACGACTTCGCCGCCGTCCAGTCCGTCGGTACGGTAGTCCAGTCCACCGTGCGCACCATCTACTACTTCGATATCAGCCGGAGCGGCGACCTGATCACTTGCCGGGTCTGCGCCAACGGGTTCCTGTATAACATGGTACGGGCTATGGTGGGCACCTGCGTCTATGCTTCCGAGGGGAAGCTCGCACCGGAGGACATCCCCCGTCTGCTGGAGGCCCGGTGCCGGACCGCCGCCGGGCCGACCGTGCCTCCCGGCGGGCTCTATATGACCCGTCTCTGGTACAGTGAGGACACCCTGGGGGAGGTCGTCCCCCAACAGGAGTGACCGGCATGGAAGTTTTGGAATCGAAAAAGAAAGCGCCGCCTCAGAAGGGTCCCGGTCCTCTGAGGCGGGCTCTGGCCTTCCTCGTGACCCTGGCGCTGGTGATCGGCGCGGTGGCCCTGGTGGCGAATCGGGACAAGCTGGATCTGGACATCCTGCGGCGCTGGTCCTCCTACCGCTCTCTGAGCCGCTCCGACAGCGGACAGACCGAGTCCTTCTCCTATGACGGTGGGAACTCCAGCAGCTTCGCGGCTCTGGACGGCGGGCTCCTGGTCTGCTCCACCACCTCGATCCGGCTCTACTCCGGGAACGGCACTCTCTCCACCGACCGGACCGTCTCCATGGAGCATCCCGTCCTCGACAGCGCGGCCCACGCCGCTGTGGCCTACGACGCCGGAGGACGGGATCTCTTCGTCTATTCCGGCAAGGAAGAGGTGTTTTCCCTTTCTTTGAAAGAGGGAGACTCTCTCCTCTCCGCCCGGCTCAACGACAGCGGGAGCCTGGTCGTCACCGCTCAGGAGAGCGGCTACAAAGGCACCGTCACCGTCTATGACAGCAGTTATCAGGCTGTCATGCGGATCAAGCTCTCCAGCCGGTTCGTCAGCGACGCAGTCCTCTCCCCTGACGGGAAATCCGTGGCCCTGCTGACCTTGGGCCTGGATGGGAGCACCTTCAGCAGCCGGGTGGAGCTCTACCGCCTCTCCCGCACCGCAGAGGATGTGGAGCCCGACCGCATCTGTGTCCTGGGCAACAGCGTATCTCTGGACCTGCGCTGGGACAGCGACGGCATCTGGGTCCTGGGAGACGCCGCCCTCTTCATCGTGGGGACCGATGGAGCGCTGAAGGGCACCTACGATCATGCCGGCCGTTATCTCAAGGGCTATTCCCTGGGTGGGGACGGCTGTGCCGTCCTGCTCCTGGGCAAATACCGGGCGGGGAGCACCGCCGACCTGACGGTGGTGGACAGCACCGGCGCGGCTTCCGCTGTCCAGACGCTCGATGAGCAGGTCTTCTCCCTCTCTGCCGCCGGGAAGTACATCGCTGTCCTCTCCGGCGGACAGCTCGACATCTATGATCCCAGTCTGGAGCTCTACCGCACTCTGGACACCACGCAGGGCGCCCGGCGGGTCATCCAGCAGTCTGACGGGAGCACGATGCTCATGAACGCCGATACGGCGCATCTCTATGTCCCCAACTGAGGAGGTCTTTCTCAATGTCTATCCTGCTCGATCTGATCGTATCGGCGGTCCTGATCTTCTTCGTGGTCCGTGGCGCCTCTAAGGGGCTGGTCCGCACCCTGTGCGGGCTGGCCGCCGTCGTGGTGGCCGTCATGGGCGCTTCTTTCATCGCCAAGACGGCCTCTCCCATGGTGGGCGAGGCGATCCAGCCCCGTCTGGCCGCCGCCATCGAAGAGCGTCTAGATCAGGAGATCCAAACACGGGTCCCTGACCTGTCCGGTGCGCTGGACAGCAGTACGGATGGCGCCTCTCTCCCTCTCCAGAGCGTGTTGGATACACTGAAGGATATGGGCTTCTATCAGGATTTGATCGACAAGGCGGAGGACGCCCTCCAACAGGGCATGACCGCCGTGGCCGCCGACACCGCCGCCCGGGCGGCGGCCTCTATGGCCCAAGCGTTGGCCTACCGGATCCTGTTCTCCCTGTCCTTTGCCCTGATCCTCCTGTTGTGGGGGATCCTGAGTCATGCGCTGGACCTGATGACCCGTCTCCCGGTGCTCCACAGCCTGAACCAGGCCGGCGGTGCGCTCCTGGGTCTGCTGGAGGCTCTTCTGATCCTCTTCGTGGTGGCGTGGCTCCTCCAGTCCCTGGGCCAGCTCATCCCGGAGGAGACCGTGGAACAGACCTATCTGCTCCGGCTCCTGATGGGGCATGACCCTATCTCCCTGCTGGATGGTCTCTCCGCTCTGGCCGGCTAGAGCGATCCCATGCGCTGATTCATACGCAGTTCACAATTTCGGTTTAGAATGATCTTATCCGTGTGGGAGGGCTCTGCTCTTCCCGCGCTCCAAAGGAGTTGAATTCGATCATGCAGACGACGCTCTGCTCAAAATGTCATAAAAATCCTGCCGTCGTTTTCATCCAGAAGCTGGAGAACGGCGTTGCCAAAACAGAGGGCCTCTGTTTCAAGTGCGCGAAGGAGTCCGGCATCCAGCCGCTCCAGGACATGATGCAGAAACTGGGCATCACCGACGAGGATCTGGACAATTTCAGCAATGAGATGCTGTCGGCCATCCCCGAGGACCTGAACGGCCTGATCCCCTCTGACGGCGACGACAGCGGCGAGGATGACGAGGAAACCGGCAAGACTGCCACCTTCCCCTTCCTCAACAAGCTCTTCGGCGGTCAGGGGAACAATGATACGGAGGACGAAGCGCCCTCCTCCCCTTCTGGCGAGCCCACCTCCCGCACCAGCGGGGGCGAGAAGTCCGGCAAGGGCGACCGTCCGCCCAAGCGCAAGTTCCTGGAGAACTACTGCATCTCCCTGACCCGAAAGGCCGCCGAGGGCAAGCTGGACGCCATCATCGGCCGGGAGCAGGAGATCGAGCGCACCATCCAGATCCTCAACCGCCGGCAGAAGAACAATCCCTGCCTCATCGGCGAGCCCGGCGTCGGCAAGACCGCCATCGCCGAGGGTCTGGCCCAGCGCATCTATGAGAAGAAGGTCCCCTATAAGCTCCTGGACAAGGAGGTCTATCTGCTGGACCTGACCGCTCTGGTGGCAGGCACCCAGTTCCGGGGCCAGTTCGAGAGCCGCATGAAGGGCCTCATCGAGGAGATCCGCCGGCTGGGCAACATCATCCTGGTCATCGACGAGGTCCACAACATCGTGGGCGCTGGCGATGCCGAGGGCTCCATGAATGCCGCCAATATCCTCAAGCCCGCTCTCTCCCGGGGCGAGATCCAGGTGATCGGCGCCACGACCCTCACCGAGTACCGCAAGCACATCGAGAAGGACACTGCGCTGGAACGCCGCTTCCAGCCCGTCATCGTGGAGGAACCCTCCATCGAGGACGCCGTGAAGATCCTGGAGGGCATCGCCCCCTACTATGAGAACTATCATTTCGTGTCCATCTCCCCGGAGATGTGCCGTCTGGCCGTGACCATGAGCGAGCGCTACATCACCGACCGCTTCCTGCCGGACAAGGCCATCGACCTGATCGATGAGGCCTGCTCTGATGTGAACCTCCACAACACCAGTCTGGCCCGGGAGGCTCAGGTCCGCAGAGATCTGGAGGACCTGACCAAAGAACGGGACAAGATGGTCGCCGACTCCAACGACAAGGCCTACCGCCGCCAGAGCGGCCTGAAGGCCAACGAGCAGAAGCAGGCCGAGATCCGTCAGCGTCTGGGCAAGCTCAGTGAGGAGCGGGCCGCCCTGATCTCTGCGCCCGATCAGGAGGCCGGCCTCAAGGACAACGAGCGGGAGGCCGCCCGCCTCCAGCGGGACCTGGCTACCCTCAACAAGGAGCACATCTCCCTCTCCACGGAGGATGACGGCAGTCAGTACGCCCGTCTGGCCGAGATGAAGAGCCGGGAGCTCCAGCTGGAGGAGGAGCTCCATAAGCTGGAGGCCCAGAGTGCTCCCCCTCTGACCGCTTCCCATCTGGCCCGGGTCATCGAGCTGTGGACCAAAATCCCCGCCAGCCAGATCCAGGAGACCGAGTATCAGCAGCTGGCCCAGCTGGAGGACCGTCTCAAGACCCATATCGTGGGCCAGGACGCCGCCGTGAAGGCCGTGGCCGCCGCCGTGCGCCGGGGCCGGGTTGGCATCGCCTCCAAGCGTAAGCCCGTCTCCTTCATCTTCGTGGGCTCCACCGGCGTAGGCAAGACCGAGCTGGTCAAACAGCTGGCCATGGATATGTTCCACTCCCCCGAGTCCCTGATCCGGCTGGATATGTCCGAGTTCATGGAGAAGTTCGCCGTGTCCCGGATCATCGGCTCCCCTCCGGGCTATGTGGGCTATGACGAGGCAGGACAGCTCACTGAGAAGGTACGCCGCAAGCCCTACTGCGTCATCCTCTTCGATGAGATCGAAAAGGCCCATCCCGATGTGCTCAACATCCTGCTCCAGATCTTGGACGACGGCCGCATCACCGACGCTCAGGGCCGGACCGTGAACTTCGAGAACACCGTCATCGTCATGACCTCCAACGCGGGCAGCGATACCAAGTCTGCCGGCAGTGTGGGCTTCGGCCGCACCGCCAGTGAACAGGGCCGCGAGCGTGTCATGAAGGCTCTGGAGTCCTTCCTGCGCCCCGAGTTCCTCAACCGGGTGGACGAGATCGTCTACTTCGCGCATCTGACGCAGGACAATTTCAAGGACATCGCCAAAATCATGCTCAAGGAGCTGGCCGGTACCCTCCAGGAAAAGGGCATCGCCTTCACCTGGGACGAGAGCCTGCTGGACTATCTGGTCAAGAAGTCCTGGTCCATGGCCTACGGTGCCCGGAACCTCCGCCGTCAGATCCAGAAGGACCTGGAGGACACCATCGCCTCCAAAATCATCGAAAGCTGGCAGCACCCCCTGCGTCAGATCAGAGCCTCTTCCGATGGAGAGACCGTTCGGCTGGACGTTCGTTCCGATCTGTAACGCTTTTATGTCATCTTCCTCCCCGACCGGGCTCGTTCTGTCCGGTCGGGGAGTTTTCTATCTGATCCGGCCGGGCACGGCCCCGTTTTTTATCTGATCTGTCAAAAATAGAGGATACTTCCCGGTTTTTCTTGATAAGATACGCCAGTTCCGTTATAATAGGGATGTATCGATTTGAAAATGTGTCCGCTGTCAGGGTAGTCCCCTGTCGGCACATTCTTCAGGAGGAGGCCGACCTTTTTATGGAAACTATTACTGATCTGATCAAAAACGTGCCCATCCCCAAGATGGTCAAGATCCGTGAGCGCTTCGACGACAGCCACATCCCCACCGAGGACATCGCCGAGACCGTCCGCCGTGAGCTGGACCGCCCCGAGATCGGCGGCAAGATCAAGCCCGGCCAGCGCATCGCCATCACCTGCGGCAGCCGCGGCATCAATCATAACGCCATCATGGCCCGCGCCATCGTGGACTTCGTGAAGTCCAAGGGCGCCGAGCCCTTCATCGTAGCCGCCATGGGCAGCCACGGCGGCGCCACTGCCGAGGGCCAGCGCCAGATCCTCACCGACTACGGCATCACGGAGGAGGCCATGGGCTGTCCCATCGTGAGCTGTATGGACACCGTGGTCGTCGGTCTGTCCGGCGTGCGCCACTACCCCGTCCATGTGGACAAGAACGCCGCCGGCGCGGACGGCATCATCCTCTTCAACCGCGTCAAGCCCCACACCTCCTTCCGCGGCCGGTATGAGAGCGGCCTGATGAAGATGATGGCCATCGGTCTGGGCAAGCAGCACGGCGCCGAGAACATCCACCATCAGAGCCCTGGCGTCATGCATGAGCTGATCGAGGAGTATGGCCGCACCATCCTGGAGAACTGCCCCGTCCTGGGCGGCATCGCCATCATCGAGAACGCCTATGACGAGACCTATCTCATCAAGGGCCTGAGCCCCGAGGAGATCATCACCGAAGAGCCCAAGCTCCGTGACCTGTCCTACCAGACCATCGCCCATCTGCTGTTCGAGAAGACCGATGTCCTGGTCGTGGACAAGATCGGCAAGAACATCTCCGGCGACGGTATGGATCCCAACGTCTCCGGCCGCTTCGTCCAGCCCAAGTACTGCTCCGGCGGCATCCAGGCTGAGAAGGTGGTCATCCTGGACCTGACCGACGAGACTCACGGCAACGCCCAGGGCGTCGGCCTGGCTGAGGTCACTACCCGCCGTCTGTTCAACAAGATGAAGCTGGAGATGACCTATCCCACCGGCGTCACCAATACCTTCCTTCATCTGATGAAGATCCCCATGATCATGGACAACGACCGTGAGGCCCTTCAGCTGGCCCTGTGCTGCTGCCCCGATGCGGAGGATCAGGACAACATCAAGATGATTCGCATCCCCAACACCGCCCACATCGAGTACATCGAGATCTCCGAGGGCCTCCTGCCTCAGGCCAAGGCTGACCCCAACATAGAGATCCTGTCCGAGCCCTATGATCTGGCCTTCGACGAGAACGGCAACCTGTTCTAAGCCGATCTCCACCGGTCCGATCGGATAAAAACGATGCTCCCGTGTCCTGTCATCCGGACACGGGAGCATTTTCCGCTTCCGATCGACGTCCATCGTCGTTCCACGCACTGTAAAGGACGTTTTCTCTGGTATGGTCGATCCGTGAGCCATGCCCGCAGTTCCTCCCGGCTGCCGGCCGGCAGCAAATCGTTGCACTCCATCTCAGTCTGTCTCCTCTGGATCCAGGAGGACCACGTCCAGCTCCTGTTTCATGGCGTAGGTCACGGTATACATGGTCCCCCCCAGCATCCCATCATAGACGGCGATCAGCCGGGCGGAGCGGTCCACCATATAGCGGTTGCGCCGCATCATGCAGGACCGGTCATAGGCCCGCTGGAGCATGGTCTCCTGATCGCAGTGGCCCACCAGGTAGAAATACCGTTCCTGATCCCGGCGGGGCCAGCGGGCCGCCTGTTCCTCGCAGGGGATGGCGGCCTCTACCGTGATGCCGCTCCGCTCATCCCGCAGAGCCAGAGCCGCCTCGCAGAAATAGAAGTCCGCTCCACGGGCCATCCCGCAGATGAAGTGCCGGTATCCTGCCCGATAGGTCTCCTCCAGTTCCAGCCGGATACGGGCCTTCAGCGCCACACAGCGGGGATCGTCCTCGTCCTCCCCCCAGGGCAGCTTCTCCGGCCGGTGTCCTGTGAAGCAGCAGGTCGTCTCCCGGTCTGGCCGATGTCTCATGAGCCGTTCTCTCCTCTCCCATCTGTTCCTGTCGTTTTATCATTGTAGTATATCCCGGACCTCAAGTCAACGCTATACCGAACATTAGTTCTATTTATTTTTCGTTCAGGGGGTTGCATTTTCCCGAAAGCCTGCTATAATGAGGATAGACAACTGGATAGAATGTCTTCAGGGCAGGGTGAGAATCCCGACCGGCGGTATAGTCCGCGAGCGCTCCCACGCGCAAGACCCGGTGTGACTCCGGGACCGACAGTAACGTATCTCCCGAGATACGGAGTCTGGATGGAAGAAGATGTCTCGATCAGGACGCCAGCGCGTCCGGCCGCACACCTCCTGCTTTATGATCGACACCTGAAAGGCATGGCTTTTCCGGTGTCATTTTTCGTAAAGAGGAGTGTTTTTTATGTCAGATCCCAAAAATGCCGCCGCCGGTGTGTATCGTCCCCGGAGCATCAGCCGGGTCCGTGCCATCACCATCACCGCCATGCTCTCTGCCGTGGCCTTCCTTCTGATGTTTTTGGAGTTCCCCATCCCCGCGCTGATCCCGCCCTTCGTGAAGCTGGACATCTCCGACCTGCCGGAGCTGCTGGCCGCTTTCGCCCTCGGGCCCCTCTATGGCGTGGGCGTGGCTTTCCTGAAGAACCTGCTCCACATCCTGATCAAGGGCACGTCCTCCGCCTACGTGGGCGAGCTGTTCAACTTCGTGATGGGCAGCGTGTTCGCCTTCACCGCCGGTTTCATCTATCGGCGCCGGAAGAGCCGGACCGGTGCCGTGATCGGTTCCGTGGTGGGTGCCGTGGTCATGGCGGTCCTGTCCGTACCTCTGAACTATTTCCTGGTGTACCCCGCCTATGTGGTGTGCTACGGGATGCCTCTGGAGGCCATCATCGGGATGTATCAGGAGATCCTGCCTTCTTCCGACAGCCTGATCAAGTGCCTGACGATCTTCAATATGCCCTTCACCTTCGTCAAGGGCATCCTGGACGTCCTCCTCTGCCTGCTGATCTACAAGCCTCTCTCCCCCATCCTGCACAAGGGCATCTGATCCTCCAGCCGCTCCGCGTTTCGTCACACGGAGCGGCTTTTTTCCCTCTTTCCTCCCATTTTCCTGCCTTTCTGTGGAGATCGCCACTTGCGGTCCCGATAAAAATGTGCTATATATAGTAAGTAAATGCGAAGAAGGGGAAGATAGCGGTCCCCGGTCTGTCAGAGAGCGTCCGCCAGCGGCTGAAAGCGGATGTGAGGCCGTCCGCTTGGTTCGCCCCGGAGCGGCCCTGGAGACAGGGACGGACTGCCCTACGTTATCAGGGCTCAAGCGCCCGCATCTCTGTGCGGGAATACGGGTGGTACCGCGGAAGATCAGCCTTTCGTCCCAGTATATCGTCTGGGAGGAAGGGCTTTTTTGCTGTCCGCCATATGACTGCGAAGCATGAGATCCGATAGGATAATTCGACAGGATAAGGAGAACCGAACTATGAAGGAAAAGCTGGAACAGATCCGCCGAGAGGCGCTGGAGGCCTTCGATCCCGCTTCTGCCGCCACCGTCCAGGACCTGGAAGCCCTGCGGGTCAAATATCTGGGCAAGAAGGGCGAGCTGACCAATGTGCTCAAGATGATGGGCAAGCTCTCTGCTGAGGAGCGCCCTGTGATCGGTCAGATGGCCAATGAGGTCCGCGAGGCCCTGACCGCCGCTCTGGAGGAGCGCCGGAAGGCTCTGGCCGCCGCCGCCCTGGACCACCGTCTGGCCGCTGAGGCCGTGGACGTGACCATCCCCGGCAAGCAGCACCATCTGGGCCACCGCCACCCCATGTATATCGCTCTGGACGAGCTGAAGGATATCTTCGTCGGCATGGGCTTCACCGTGCTGGATGGTCCCGAGGTGGAACTTGCCGAGTACAATTTCGACAAGCTCAATGCCGGCGAGGGACACCCCTCCCGTGACTGGTCCGACACCTTCTATTTCGACACTGACAGCCGGGTGATGCTCCGCTCCCAGACCTCTCCCATGCAGGTCCGGGCCATGGAGACCATGGAGCTGCCCATCCGCATCATCGCCCCCGGCCGCGTCTACCGGAAGGATGAGGTGGACGCCACCCACTCCCCCATGTTCCATCAGGTGGAGGGCATGGTCATCGACAAGGGCGTCACCATGGCCGATCTGAAGGGCACCCTGAACACCGTGGTGGAGCAGCTCTACGGCAAGGGCACCAAGACCCGTTTCCGTCCCCATCACTTCCCCTTCACTGAGCCCTCCTGCGAGATGGACGTCCAGTGCCACAAATGCGGCGGCGTGGGCTGTGCCACCTGTAAGGGCGAGGGCTGGATCGAGATGCTGGGCGCCGGCATGATCCATCCCAAAGTCCTGAAGATGGCCGGCATCGACCCGGAGGTCTATTCCGGCTGGGCTTTCGGCATCGGTCTGGAGCGCACCGCCATGCGCCGCTTCAAGATCGCCGACCTGCGCCTCATCTTCGAGAACGACGAGCGGTTCCTGGAGCAGTTCTAAACCGGCCTGCCCGCCTCCCGGCGCATGATCGGCCGGGGAACAAGATATGATAAAGGGAGTTTTGATATATGGACCTGTCCCGTAAATGGCTCGGTGAGTTCGTCACCGTCGATGCCAGCGACAAAGATTTCGCGGAGACCATGACCCTCTCCGGCTCCAAGGTGGAGACCACCGAGGATCTGGGCGCTGAGATCTCCAACGTGGTGGTGGGCCGCATCCAGTCCATGGAGCGCCACCCCGACTCCGACCATATGTGGATCTGCCAGATCGACGTGGGCGAGAGCGAGCCCACCCAGATCGTCACCGGTGCCTGGAACATCCACGTGGGCGACCTGGTGCCCGTAGCCCGTCATAAGTCCACCCTGCCCGGCGGCAAGAAGATCGAGAAGGGCAAGCTGCGGGGCGTGGTGTCCAACGGCATGATGTGCGGTCTGAGCGAGCTGGGCCTGGACGTGCGTGACTTCCCCTACGCCGCCATTACCGCCGCCGCCCTGCTGAACGACTACCACCCCATCGACCCCGCCAAGCCCTCCATCCCCGCCGACATCAAGCCCGGGGACAAGGTCTACGGTCCCGCGGTGTGCGCCAAAATGCTGGAGGTCATGCCGCTGGAAAACGGCACATTCCACACCTGCGCCGACATCGGCAATGCCACGGTCTGCCCCGATACTGTATGTGCCAACCTCCACGAGGGCGATCTGGTGGCTTACAACGCCAAAACAGACAGCTACTGCACCCTGGCCGATCTCCACGCCGAGCAGAAGGAGTTCCCCCACTGCATCCCCGACGGCATCTTCGTGCTCCGGGAGGACTGTGAGCCCGGTGACGATATCAAGCCTGTCATCGGCGTGGACGACCATGTGGTGGAGTTCGAGATCACCCCCAACCGCCCCGACTGCCTGTCCATCATCGGTCTGGCACGGGAGGTAGCCGCCACCTATGACACGGAGCTCCGGCTCCACACGCCCGTGGTGAAGGGCGGCGCTGAGGGCAGCCTGACCGACCTGCTGGACGTGGAGACCGAGGCCGCAGACCTGTGCCCCCGCTACACCGCCCGCATGGTCCGCAACGTGAAGATCGCGCCCTCCCCCAAGTGGATGCGGGAGCGTCTCCGCGCCATGGGCGTGCGCCCCATCAACAACATCGTGGACATCACCAATTACGTCATGCTGGAGTATGGCCAGCCCATGCACGCCTTCGACTACCGCTATGTGAAGGGCGGCAAGATCATCGTCCGCCGGGCCCATGAGGGTGAGGAGCTGACCACGCTGGACGGCAATGTCCGCAAACTCACCGCCAACCATCTGGTCATCGCTGATGAGCATCGGGCCGTCGGTCTGGCCGGCATCATGGGCGGTGAGAACAGCGAGATCGTGGCTGATACTGCGGACGTGGTGTTCGAGTCCGCCACCTTCGACGGCACCTGCATCCGCAAGGGCGCTCTGGCCTTGGGCATGCGTACCGAGGCCTCTGCCAAATTCGAGAAGGGGCTCGATCCCATGAACACCCTGCCTGCCGTAGACCGCGCCTGTGAGCTGGTGGAGCTGCTGGGCGCCGGCGAGGTCATGGACGGCGTGATCGACATCCTCAACTACGTGCCCCAGCCCCGCGTCCTGAAGCTGGAGCCCGAGAAGATCAACGCTCTGCTGGGCACCGACATCGAGACCGCCGAGATGGTCCGCATCCTGCGCAAGCTGGACTTCGTGGTAGACGGCACGTCCGTCACCGTGCCTTCCTGGCGCGGCGATGTGGAGGGCATGGCCGATCTGGCGGAAGAGGTGGCCCGCTTCCACGGCTACAACAACATCCCCGTCACTCTCATGCGGGGCCAGACCACGCTGGGCGGCTACTCCGATTCTCAGAAGCTGGAGCGCACTCTGGGCGAGGTCTGCCGGTCCTGTGGCTATGATGAGATCATCACCTATTCCTTCATCTCCCCCACCTATTACGACAAGATCCGCTGGGCCGCCGATGACCCGCGCCGGAGCTCCATGAAGATCTGCAACCCTCTGGGCGAGGACACCTCCATCATGCGCACCACCATCCTCCCCTCCATGCTGGAGATCCTGACCCGGAACTACAACTTCCGCAACAAGTCTGCGGAGCTCTATGAGCTGGGCCGGATCTATTTCCAGCGGGAGGACGGCATGGCCGACGAACCCAAGATGCTCTCTCTGGGCGCCTATGGTGAGGACATGGACTTCTACTCCATGAAGGGCACCGTAGAGGCCATCCTTACTGCCATCCGGGCCAAGGACGTGACCTTCGAGCCCGTCAAGGACGACCCCTCTTACCACCCTGGCCGCTGTGCCCGGGTGCTGGCGGGCGGCAGGTCCGTGGGCGTGTTCGGCCAGATCCATCCTCTGGTGGCGGAGAACTATGGCGTGGATACCGAACTCTACTGTGCCGAACTGAGCTTCGATGCCCTCTGCGCCGTGAAGGGCGCCGATCCCCAGTACACCCCCCTGCCCAAGTTCCCTGCCGTCACCCGTGACATCGCTGTGGTCTGTGACGAGTCCGTCACGGTGGGCGCGCTGGAGGAGTGCATCCGCAGGGGCGCCAAGGGCCTGCTCAAGGCTGTGGAGCTCTTCGACATCTACCGCGGCAAGGGCGTGGACAGCGGTAAAAAGTCCGTGGCTTTCAACCTGGTCCTCCGGGCTGACGACCGCAGCCTGACCGCCGAAGAGGCCGATGAGGATGTGAAGAACATCTTGAGCGCTCTGAAGAGTGAGTTGGGCGCTGTCCTCCGTTGAGTTCCGTCGAAGCTAAACTCGCCAGTTCTTAATGTTTCGTGAATTTTGCTCCTTTCTCTTTACACCGCAAAGATTTTCAGGTAAAATAAGGGCAACCGGTATCAGGAGGTTCGATGTCATGCATACGGATTATACGCGCAGATTCAGTCTCAACTATGAGAAGGATCAGGAGATCAAGGACATTCTGACCTCCGTCTATGATTCTTTGCAGGAGAAGGGCTACAATCCCATCAACCAGATCGTGGGCTATATCCTCTCTGAGGATCCCACTTATATCACCAACTACAACAACGCCCGCGCCCTGATCCGCAAGCTGGATCGGGACGAGCTCCTCCAGGAACTCGTCAAGCAGTATCTCAACAGTTGAGCCGTGGCCCCTGTCCGCACCTCTCTGTGCGGCGGGGGCCTTTCTTCCTTTTCATCCAGACGTCTCCAGTCCTTGGGACTGAACGCAGATATTTCGATATGAGGTGAACGATATGGATCTCTTTGAAGCCATCGCCAAGCGGTACAGCCATCGCACTCCCTTCCTGGACAAGACCGTTCCCGACGCCGACATCCGTAAGATCCTGGAGGCCGGCATCCAGGCCCCCTCCGGCCAGAACTGTCAGACCACCTCCTTCGTGGCCGTCACCGATCCTGAGCTCCGCAAGGGCATTGCCGAGGTCCTCTCTACCCCTGCCGTCAAGACCGCTCCTGTGATCCTGGTGGTCCTGTCCGAGCATCAGATCGCGCCCTGCGGCATGGCCTTCGAGGTGGAGGATTACGCTGCCTCCGTGGAGAATATACTTCTGGCCGTCACTGCTCTGGGCTATGCCACCGTCTGGATGGACGGCATGACCAAGGCCCCCGCCGCCAGTGCCGCCATCGGCAAGCTCCTCAATGTGCCTGCCGGCAAGACGGTCCGCACCATCCTCCCCATCGGTGTCCCTGCTGAAGTGGGTGAGCCAAAGCCCCGCAAGGCCTTCGATGAGCGGGTCCACTACAACGCGTTCTGATCGCGCCCGGTATGTCAACGACTGGCAGTCTCTGATGAGAGACTGCCAGCCGCTTTTTCGTTCCCTCTTGACATCAGTCCGAAATCGTACTATAATGACAGTCCGATATCAGACTGATCGAGGTGTTTTTTTGGAACTCAGAGAACAAATGGCCCTGATCGACCGCTTCATCTGTCAGGCCAACGCCCTTTATGGCGAATGGGCCAAACGGCAGGGGCTGACCTACAACACGCTCATGGTGCTCTGCTCCCTGGACCAGCCGGACCCACGCACCCAGAAGCAGATCGCCGAGGAGCGGATGCTCCCTAAACAGACGGTGAACTCCATCGTAAAAGAGCTGGAGCGGAAGGGCTGGATCCAATATCTGGATGGCCTGGAGCGGCGGGAGCGCCCTCTGTCCCTCACTGAGGCCGGACGGGCCCAGCTCCATCCCTTGTTGGAACGGATGTACCAGATGGAGGACCGGGTCATGGACCGGATGGGTCCGGATCTGTGTCAGTCTCTGCTGGAGGGCCAGGGAGCTTTTGCTCAAGCTCTGGCGGAGGAGGTGCGGAACGGTGGAGACTAACGCCCTCGCCCGGCGCTTCGATGCGCGCGCTCTCCTGCGCTTCGCCCTGCCCAACATCGCCATGATGGTGTTCCTCTCCCTCTATACCATCGTGGACGGGATGTTCATTTCCCGGTATGTGGGGACGCTGGCCCTCTCCGCGATCAATATGTCCTTCCCCTTGAACTCTCTGGAGATGGCCATCGGCATCATGCTGGCCTCCGGTGGTTCTGCCATCATCGCCCGAAAGCAGGGGGAGGGCCGTACCGATGAGGCCCGGCAGGACTTCACTCTCATCGTGGCCGCCTCTCTGACCATCGGCGTGCTGTTCCTGGCGATCGGCAATCTGTTCCTGGGACCGATCCTACGGCTCCTGGGCACCAGTGCGGCCCAGTGGGACTACTGCGTCCCCTATACCCGGATCCTGCTGCTCTTCTCCCCGGCGCTCTTCCTCCAGACTGGCTTCCAGACCTTGTTCGTCACGGCGGGACGGCCGGGTCTGGGATTGGGCACCACCGTGGCGGGTGGTATGGCCAATGTGGTGCTGGACTGGCTCTTCATGGGTCCCCTCGGCATGGGCGTGGAGGGTGCCGCCATCGCCACCGTGATCGGTTACTGCATCCCTGCTGTGTTCGGCATGGTGTTCTTCTGGAAGGATCGGAGCTCCTCCCTGTGGTTCGTGCCCTTCCGCTTCCAGGGACGGATGCTGGCCCTGGCCTGCGGGAACGGCTCCTCAGAGATGGTCAGCAATGTGGCCAATGCAGTGACCACCTTCCTGTTCAACATGATCTTCCTTCGATCCTGGGGAGAGGACGGCGTGGCCGCTATCACGATCGCGATGTACTTCCAGTTCGTGTTCACTGCCGTGTTCTTCGGCTTTTCCATCGGCGTGGCCCCGGTGATCAGCTACAAATACGGGGCTCAGGACATCCCTCAGCTCAAGAAGATCGTCCAGATCTGCATCTGCTTCGTGCTGGCCGCCTCAGTCGGGGCCTATCTTCTCTCCCGGACCACGATCAGCTGGGCTCTGGCCCTGTTCACCGCCCGGGACAGCCATGTCTACGCCATCACGATCCAGGGCTTCCCGCTGTATGCGCTGAGCTTCCTGATGATGGGCACCAGCATCTTCGCCTCCTCCCTCTTCACCGCCTTCTCCGACGGCATCGTGTCCGCTGTGATCTCCTTCGCCCGGACTCTGGTGTTCCTGGTCGGGACGATCCTGCTCCTGCCTCATGTGCTTGGCCAGATGGGCATCTGGCTGGCGGTCCCGGCGGCGGAGCTGCTTGGCATCCTCGTCTCCGTGAGCTTCCTGATCCGAAAACGCCGAAAATACCAGTATTGACGGAAAAAGAGCGTCCTGTCCCCCGTGAGGACAGGACGCTCTTTCCGATCTTGTTCACCGGTTCGCCTTGCCGCTGATGTGCTCTACGGTCAGGCGGAAGACACAGAGCTGGGCCATCGCCTCCGCCGGGAACGTCCAGTCGGACTTCCCGGTATGATGGGCCATGATCTGAGCCAGCGCATGGCGCTTCTCCTCCGGTACCTCCAGGAACTCCACCCGGCCGGAGCCGATGACGCTCCGATATTTCATGGAGTGGACGCAGGCCTCAGCCGCCGTCACCAGATCATGGCCGCAGTCCAGCTCGAAGCCTGCCTTCCCGGTCCGGCGGAGCAGGTCCACCTTCCGGCCTTCCCGTGCGCTGTGGAAATAGAAGGTCCTCGCGTCCCCCGCTTCTTCATATCCGAAGTTCATAGGTACCAGATAGACCTCTCCCATATCCTCATCCCACAGGCCCAGCCGACAGCAGTCACAGGCCAGGATCGTCTCCCGCAGCTCTGCCGGGTCGGTCATCGCACGGTCCTTTCGCCGCATATCATCATCTCCTTTGTTGGAACATTTGTTTGACACCCATCCTGTCTCATCTTATAATAGGGTCAGAACGAAGAAAGGGGGCCAGTCCATGGACCGGGTCATCCTGCACTGCGACCTGAACAGCTTCTTCGCTTCGGTGGAACTGCTGGACCATCCGGAGCTCCGGGACCAGCCCGTGGCCGTCTGCGGCGATCCGGAAAACCGCCATGGCATCATCCTGGCTAAGAATGAGCCCGCCAAGCGCTTCCAGATCCGGACTGCCGAGACCATCTGGCAGGCCCGGCGGAAGTGTCCGGAGCTGGTGCTCCTCCCCGCCCACCGGGAGAAATACCGCCATTGGTCTTCCGTCATCAACGGCATCTACGAACGCTACACCGATCTGGTGGAGCCTTTCAGCATCGATGAGAGCTGGCTGGACGTGACTGGTTCCCTCCATCTGTTCGGCACCCATGGGAAGGGTCTGGCCGACCAGATCCGGTCAGTGGTCCGGGAAGAGACCGGCCTGACGCTCTCCATTGGGGTGTCCTTCAACAAGATCTTTGCCAAGATGGGCAGTGACTACAAAAAACCAGACGCCACCACCGTGATCGGCCGGGATGACTTCCGGCAGATGCTCTGGCCTCTTCCGGTGACGGATCTGCTGTTCGTGGGGCGCTCCGCCGCCCAGACCCTGGCCCGCTATGGGATCCATACCATCGGGGATCTGGCCCGCTTCGACAAGAAAACGCTGGTCCATATCTTGGGGAAGCAAGGCGCCGCCCTCCACGACTATGCTTCTGGGGCGGAGCATAGTCCGGTGGTCCCTCTCCGGGAGATGCCGCCTCCCAAGTCGGTCGGCAACGGCATCACCTTTCCGCATGACCTGGTGGGCTGGGAGTCCCTCCGTTCCGGGCTGGCCCTCCTGTGCGACAGCGTGGCCGGACGGCTTCGGAGGATCGAACGGAAATGCACCACGCTCCAGCTCACCATCCGAGACCCGAGTTTTCGGGACATCTGCCGCCAGACCAGGCTCCCCGCCCCCACTTTCGTGAGTCGGGAACTGACCGATGCCGCTTTCCGGCTCCTGCAAAGCGTCTGGCGGCCGTCCGCCCCGGTGCGGGCCCTCACCGTCACCGCTCAGGACCTGGTCCCGGAGGCCGAGGCCGTCGAGCAGGTCGACCTCTTCACCACTCAGTCCCTCCCCCGCCGGGACAAGCTGGAGCGGCTGGAAAAAGCCGTGGATCAGGTGCGGAAGAAGTATGGCCGCAGTTCTCTTTCGCTGGCCTCATCTGTCCCTTCCTCTGCCGGAACAGACGATCCCGATTGCTCAAAAAACGGTCCGTCCTGAGTGCGATGCGCCCAGGACGGACCATCTTTGTACCGTATATCTGCTTTATAGCGCCCGACCGTACTCACTCCGCATCAGGTCCTTGTCCTGAAGCGCCCGGTCGATCGCGGCGATCATGGCATCCCGGTCCTCCGGCAGTCCGCCCTTCAGGGGCAGATAGTTGGAGGCGTGGTCACAGGTGAAGTGGAGCGGATCCACGTCCAGATGCTCCAGCAGGAGCCGGGTCTCCATCAGGGCCTCTTCCCCGGTGATGAGCTGGAACTCGCCCCGGGCCACCTGCTCACCCAACTCGGTGCCTGGCTCCGCCATGAGTGTCAGGGCAGACAGATGACGTGGCTTCATCTCGTTCATCATCTTCGCCGTGGCCAGGATGTGGCGGCGGGAGGGCTCCCCGGGACCGGCCAGGCCCAGCAGGACCATGACCCACAGGTCCAGGCCCGCCTCCCGGAGCCGGACGCCCGCCTCCAGCATCTCCGCGGCGTCCACGCCCTTCTTGATCTGGTGCAGAAGGGCGTCATCGCCCGTCTCCACGCCCAGATAGACCCGGTACAGGCCGGCTTCCCGCAGGGCCTTCAGCTCCTCCGGTGTCTTGGTCAGGGTGGACCGGGGCCCGGCATAAGCCGTCACCCGCTCCAGCATAGGGAAGGTATCATAGAGCTTGTTCAGGATGGCCAGAAGCTGGTCGGTCTTCATGATGATGGCATCGCCGTCGCACAGGAACACCCGCTTCACCGGGCGGCCCAGACGGCCATGATACTCCCCGGCCATCTCGATGTCCTCGAAGATATCGGTCAGCGGGCGGATGTGGAAGCGCTTGTCCTTATACATACTGCAAAAGGTACACTTGTTGTGAGAACAGCCCACTGTGACCTGGAGCAGATAGCTCCGCCACTCTCCCGGCGGCCGGAAGATGTTTCCCTCGTATCGCAAATCTCGTTTCCTCCTTGGATATGCTTGGGTCGATGGACCAGTCGGATCAGGCCTGTCCGGTGAGCTGGGCCAGCGCTTCGATCAGCCGGTCCATCTCCTCGTCCGTGCCCACGGTGATCCGCAGATGGTCCCCGATGCGGGGCTTGCCCCACCAGCGGACCAGGATGCCCTTCTCCCGCAGGCCGTCCAACAGCTCCTTCCCGCCCTTGGACGAATGAGAGACGAACAGGAAATTGGCCCTGGAGGGGCACACGGAGAAGCCCAGCCCCTCCAACGCGGCGGCGGTCCGCTCCCGGGTGGCCATGATCTTATGGCGCGTCTCCTGGAAGTACGCCTCATCCTCCACGGAGGCCTTGGCCGCTGCCAGGGCGATCCGGTCCAGCGTATAGGAATTGAAGGAGTTCTTCACACAGTTCAGGGCGGCGATCATGTTGGGACTGCCGACCGCATAACCCACTCGCATCCCGGCCAGGGACCGGGATTTGGACATGGTCCGCACCACCAGCAGATTGGGATGGTCCGCCAGCAGAGTCAGGGCGGAGTCGGTGCCGAAGTCCACATAGGCCTCATCCACGATCACCGCCACGTCGGGGTTTCCCTCCGCCAGCCGGCGGATCTGCTCCAGAGGCAGGGCGATGCCGGTGGGGGCATTGGGGTTGGGCAAGATCACGCCGCCGTTCCCGTCCAAGAAGCGCTCCACTGGAATCTGGAAGTCCTCCTCCAGCGGGATCTCCTCATAGGGCACGGCGAAGAGCCCGGCATACACCGGATAGAAGCTGTACGAGATATCGGGGAAGCACACCGGCCGCTCCGGCCCAAAGAAGGCCTGGAAGCAGAAGGCCAGCACCTCGTCCGATCCGTTGCCCACGAACACCTGCTCCGGAGACACGCCGTGATAGCGGGCCAGCGTGTCCCGCAGGCTCCCGGCCTCCGGGTCTGGATAGAGCCGCAGAGCGGCGTCCGCCGCGTCCCGGACCGTCTCCAGGACCTTGGGGGACGGCGGATAGGGGTTCTCATTGGTGTTCAGCTTGATGAAGGTCCGATCCTTCGGCTGCTCTCCGGGGGTATAGGGCACCATGTCCCGGATGCGGCTGCTCCAAAATTCTTTCATGGCTCCGATGCCTCGTTCCGTTCGATCTTTTTGATGTTCTTTTCGGCTTTGCTGCGGGGCAGCATCAGCTCATGGCCGCAACCCTGGCAGCGAAGCTTGAAGTCCATGCCCACCCGCAGGACCAGCCAGGATCGGCTGCCGCAGGGATGGGGCTTCTTCAGCTCCAGGATATCTCCTACCCGGACATCCATGGGCGTCCTCCCCTTTCCGATACTTTATCGCGTTACTGCATCATATCATAGATGATGCAGGACCGCAAGTCCTGATGCGCAGACATTATTATAAATTTTCCGCCCTATCCTGTCAATCCGTGGCTCTGCGGTGCATATACTTGCCTATCCGCAGGGCCCGCCGGGCGGACTGCCGCCCGCTCGGAGCCCGGATGGCCGCCGATCTGCGGCCGCTGGAAAGGATCTGGTCATCTTGACACGCTTTTTTCTTCCGGAGGGATACCGCCTCCTCACGCCAGAGAACCGCGCTGTCTGTGCCTCTCCGGAGCGCCTTCGACTGGCCGCGGAACGCCAGACCGTCCTGGAGGGCACCGCGCTCCTCTGTGACGCCGCCCATGACCTGACCGTCTCTCTGGGCGGAGGCCGGCTGGGCATCATCCCCAGGACTGAGGCTGCCCTCGGCATCGCCGAGGGCACCACCCGTGACATCGCCATCCTCACTCGGGTGGGCCGCCCAGTCTCCTTCGTGATCGACGGGATACCGGAGGACCCGGGAGGACCTCTGCGGCTCTCCCGGCGGAAAGCCCAGCGGATGGCCCTGGACCGGCTCCTCACCGAAGCCCGTCCGGGCATGGTCCTCCCCGCCTCCGTCACCCACCTGGAGCCCTTCGGGGCCTTCGTGGACATCGGGTGCGGAGTGGTCTCCATGGTGGGCATCGAGAACATCTCTGTCTCCCGGATCGCCCATCCGGCCCAGCGCTTCTCGGTGGGCCAGCGGATCTATGTGGTTGTCCAGGACCTGGACCCGGCTCGGGAGCGGATCCTGCTCACCCACAAAGAGCTTCTGGGCACCTGGCTGGAGAATGTCCAGTCCCTCCAGCCAGGGATGACCGTGCCGGGGATCGTCCGGGGGATCAAGGACTACGGCGTCTTCGTGGAGCTGGCTCCGAACCTCTCCGGACTGGCCGAACCGAAAGAGGGGCTGGCCGAAGGCGACCGGGTCTCCGTGTTCCTCAAAGCCATCCTTCCGGAGCGCATGAAGATCAAGCTCCTGGTGATCGACAAGCTCCCGCCGGCGCCACCCGGGCCGCTCCCCTACTTCATCACCGGCGGCCGCCTGTCCTGGTGGCGCTATGCCCCGGAGGGCTGTATGAAGACGGCCCTGGAGAGCGTGTTTTTGGAGTGAGCGGTCTCCCACAGAGCAGAGAACGTCCCATTCGGTCCATTCTGGCCGGATGGGACGTTCCTTACTATCGTCTCACAGCATCGTTCCGCTCTCTCAAAGAGGCAAGTCCATATGAGGCCGCCTGCTCAGCCGCAGATCGGCAGGCCCGCTTCTCTCAGACCGCTCAGGGCCGCCCGGTCGCCCACCAGGGTCACCTCGGGATGGAGCTGGAGGATGGAGGCCGGCACTTCCCGGCTCACCGGTCCGCAGAACGCCCGGCAGAGGATGTCCGCCTTCTCTGCTCCGCTGGCCGCGATCAGGATACGGTGGGTGTGCATGATGCTCTTGATGCCCATAGTCAACGCCTGCCGGGGCATATCCTCCCGGCACTCGAAGAAGCGGCTGTTCCTCTGGAGCGTGCTCTCGCTGAGTTGGACTAGATGGCTCTCCAGGCCGAAGTCATCTCCCGGCTCGTTCAGGCCGATATGTCCGTTCACGCCGATGCCAAGGAGTTGGAGATCGATGCCGCCCAGCGCCCGGATCGTGGCATCGTAAGCGGCGCACTCCGCTCTGGGGTCCCGGGCCAGACCGTCTGGGACATAGGTGTTCTCCGGCCGGATGTCGATATGGTCGAACAGGTTCCGCTGCATGGCACAGCGGCAGCTCTGTTCATGGCGGGGAGAGAGCCCGTAGTACTCATACAGGTTCAGCGTCCTGATCTCCGCAAAGCTCAGGTCGCCCTTCCGATACCACTCCGCCAGCTGCTGATAGGCGCCTGTCGGTGTGCTGCCAGTGGCCAGACCAAGAACGCTGTCCGGCTTCGTGATGACCTGGGCCGAGATGATGTTCGCAGTGCGGCGGCTCATAGACTGATAGTCTTCCGTCATATAGATCCTCATCCGTGCATCCTCCCTGTCGTTTCAACTTGTTTGGACAATCATATCATACTATATTTTTCCTGTATATGCAATCGAAAGCAGGCGTATCCATCGGTCTCTACGCTTTACCTATCACTTTTTTCGATAAAGCCGCTCGATATCTTCCCCTTCTTTCCATCTTATATTATAATATCTTTTTGTGTATTTGAAGAAGAGAGGAAGTTCTGATTTGAGCGACAAGATCGGCGCCGTGATGGGGCGCTTCCAGGGGCTCCACCTGGGACATATGGAGTATCTGCTGGCGGGTGCGGAGCGCTGTGAGCATCTGTTGGTGGGAGTCACCCATTTCGATCCCTGGGAGCACGCTCCGGACGATCTCCAGGGTCTGGAGCGGATGCGCGGCTCCTCCAACCCGTTCACCTATTATGAGCGCATGGCCATGCTGCGGGACTCGCTCCTGGAGGCCGGGCTCTCCCGGGACCGTTTCGATGTGGTCCCCTTCCCGATCGAGCATCCCGAGCGGATCTGCCAGTTCATCCCGGCGGAGGCCGTCTGCTATGTGACCATCTATGACCAGTGGGGCGAGCACAAGCGGCAGGTCCTGTCCGAGCAGGGCTTCGACACCCAGATCCTCTGGGTCCGGGACGACAGTCAGCGCATCACCAGTGGCACCGAGGTCCGCCGCCTCATCTCCGAGGGACAGCCCTGGGAACATCTGGTCCCACCGGCCGCCGCCCGCTATCTGGTCCGGCATCATCTGACCGACCGCCTGCGAAACGTCTGACTCCTGCGCCGGTGCGCCCTCATCCAGCCCGAACGATCGGGCGGATGAGGGCGCTTTTCCTTTTTTCTTCCGGTTTTCCCCGCAAAATAGACGAGATCCCCTCTTTCCTCCTTCCTCTTGACAAGGCGATCCCGCAGTTTTATAATATGGGCGCAATAAACCATACTAATCCAATAGGAAAACTATATCGTCTATCCTACCGGGAAGGTGAATGAAATGTCAGCATCCCTTTTGAAGACTGAACAGCTCAACGTCAGCGTGGAGGGCAAGCACATCCTCTATGATGTCGATATGACCATCCGCGAGGGCGAGACTCATGTGCTCATGGGGCCCAACGGCGCGGGCAAATCTACCCTGGGCTACACCCTTATGGGCGGTCCCCGCTACCATGTAGACTCCGGCCGCATCCTGCTGGAGGGCAGGGACATCACCGAGTCTCCCGCCGACCAGCGGGCCAGGGACGGCCTTTTCCTCTCCTTCCAGGAGCCGCTGGAGGTCCCCGGTCTCTCCCTCCAGGACTTCCTGCGCAGCGCTCTGGAACAGCGGACCGGCAAGCGGCTGCGCTTCACGGACTTCTATAAAAAGCTCAAGGCCGCCATGGAGGTCCTCCATCTGGACCCCTCCTACAGCGTGCGGGACCTGAACGTGGGCTTTTCCGGCGGTGAGAAGAAGAAGATCGAGATCCTCCAGCTCCTGCTGTTCCAGCCCAAGCTCGCCATCCTGGACGAGACCGACTCCGGTCTGGACGTGGATGCGGTGCGTCTGGTCTCTGACGGCGTGCGGGCCTACCAGAAGGATCACAAGGGCGCGCTCCTCATCATCACCCATTCCACCCGGATCCTGGAGTCCCTCCATGTAGACCAGACCCACGTGATGGTGGAAGGCCACATGGTGGCCGACGGCGACGGCTCCATGGTGGACGAGATCAATGAGAACGGCTACGAGTCCTATGTGGAGCGTGCCATCCGAGAGGGAGCGGTCCGGTCATGAGAGAGAAGAGCCAGGTCGAAGAGGTCGGCCGCAGCCTATATGACTTCCGCAAGGAGGAGAAGGACGCCTACCGGGTCGGCGCGGGCCTGACCCCCGCCATCGTGGAGCAGATCTCCAGGGAGAAGAAAGACCCTCCGTGGATGACTCTCTTCCGCCTCCAGTCCCTCCAGATCTATGATTCCATGTCCATGCCCGACTGGGGCCCCTCCATCGAGGGGCTGGATATGGACCATATCGTGACCTATGTGCGCCCTAACACCAAGATGAGCGCCAAGTGGTCCGAGGTCCCTGAGGACATCAAGGACACCTTCGAGCGTCTGGGCATCCCTCAGGCCGAACGGAAGTCTCTGGCCGGCGTGGGCGCACAGTACGACTCTGAGCTGGTCTACCACAACCTCCAGGAGGAGGTGGCCGCTCAGGGCGTCATCTACACCGACCTGGAGAGCGCTATGCACGGGCCTTATGCCAAGATGATCCAGAGCCATTTCATGAAGCTGGTCCCCCCCTCTGACCACAAGTTCGCCGCTCTCCACGGAGCTGTATGGTCCGGCGGATCCTTCGTATATGTGCCGCCCCATGTGTCCGTCACGATCCCTCTCCAGTCCTATTTCCGGCTGAACGCCCCTGGCGCCGGTCAGTTCGAGCACACTCTCATCATCGTGGATGAGGGGGCCGACCTGCACTTCATCGAGGGCTGCTCCGCCCCCAAGTACAATGTGGCCAACCTCCATGCGGGATGTGTGGAGCTCTTCGTGGGCAAGAACGCCCATCTGCGCTACTCCACCATCGAGAACTGGTCCAAGAACATGTACAACCTGAACACCAAGCGTGCTCTGGTGGAGGAGGGCGGCACCATGGAGTGGGTGTCCGGCTCCTTCGGCTCCCATGTGTCCTACCTCTACCCTATGACCATCCTGAAGGGACGGAAGGCCCGGATGGAGTTCACCGGCATCACCTTTGCCGGCAAGGGCCAGGATCTGGACACCGGCGCCAAGGTGGTCCACAGCGCCCCAGAGACCTCTTCTTATATCAATACCAAGTCCATCTCCAAGGACGGCGGCGCCAGCACCTTCCGCAGCTCTCTGGTGATCCAGGAGGGCGCGGAGCACAGCAAGGCGGCGGTCTCCTGCCAGTCTCTGATGCTGGACGATATCTCCCGCTCCGACACGATCCCCGCCATGGATATCCGCACCGGCGACGCCGATGTGGGCCATGAGGCCCGGATCGGCCGGATCAGCGACGATGCGGTCTTTTATCTCATGTCCCGCGGCATCAGCGAAGAGGATGCCCGGGCCATGATCGTCAGCGGCTTCGCGGACAACGTGTCCAAGGAGCTCCCGCTGGAGTACGCGGTGGAGATGAACAATCTCATCCGCCTGGAGATGAAGGGCAGCATCGGCTGACGGCCGAGCGGGAAAGAGGTGTTTTCAAGATGACGAACAATAGTTTCCAGATCGACCGGCTCCCGGTCCGCACCTGGAACCAGTTGAAGATGAACGAGACCCGTCTGGACCTGACGGCCCCCACAGCCAGCTGCGGCCCTGAGGCGGTCTCCCTCCCCGCCGGCCTCTCCTGGAAGAGCGGCGGGATCATGGATCCGGTCTGGAGCCAGATCCCCACCGGCGGCGGCCCTGACGTGGACCGCTGGCTGGGTGAAGGCGTCTCCGCCGCTCTGCTGGAGACCGATGGCAGCGGGAGCCAGTCCCCCGCCGCGATCCGCTGCTCTTATGGCAGTCGAGCCGATGGGGCCGACCGGATCTGCCTCCATGCCGGGAAGGGCGCCATCCTCCCGGCGATCCTTCTGCTCCAGAGCGATGCTGACGCCTCTGGCACGGCAGCGGTGCAGATCCGCATCCGGGCTGAGGAGGGCGCTCAGGTCCGTCTCTATGTGGCGGAGCTCCTGGGAGCGGATGTAGCCTGCGTCTGCGACATCGGCGGGACCTGCGCGGACAACGCCCGGATCGAGCTGGTGAAGCTGGAGCTGGGCTCCGGCCATCTCTATGCCGGCGTGCAGACCGAGCTGGACGGCGACGGCAGCTCCTTCCAGGCCGACATCGGCTGTCGGGTCAAGGGCGGCCATACGCTGGACATGAACTATGTGGCCCGCCATCATGGCAAAAAGACCAGGAGCCAGATGAACGTAGCCAGCATCCTGGAGGAGGGCTCCTCCAAGCTCTTCCGGGGGACCATCGACTTCCCCAAAGGCTGTCAGGGAGCCAAGGGCATGGAGCAGGAGAACGTGCTCCTGCTGGGCAGACATCAGCGGAACCAGACCATCCCCCTGATCCTCTGTCAGGAGGAGGATGTGGAGGGCGATCACGGTGCCTCCATCGGCCGTCTGGACGATCAGGTCCTCTTCTATCTGGCCTCCCGGGGCATCTCCAGGCAGGCGGCAGAGAACATGATCGCCCGGGCCCGTCTGGATGCTGTATGCGCCCTCATCCCCTCGGAGGAGGTCCGGGATCGGATCCGGCGCTTCCTCGACCCTGATATCGACACGGAGGTGGACGGTCATGAAGGACTTTAAGGCCGATTTCCCCCTGCTCAACGAGCGGGACATCGCCTATCTGGACAACGCCGCCACCGCTCAGCGCCCTGTCCCGGTGCTGGAGGCAGAGCGGAAATTCTATGAGCGCTTCAACGCCAATCCCCTGCGGGGGCTCTATGCGCTGGGCGTGGAGGCCACAGAGGAATATGAGAAGGCCCGGGAGCGGGTCCGTCAGTTTCTCCATGCCGGGAGCACTCAGGAGATCATTTTCACCCGCAACACCACTGAGAGCATCAATCTGGTGGCATACAGCTACGGTCTGGAGCGGCTGAAGCCCGGCGACGAGATCCTGGTCTCCATCGCCGAACACCACAGCGACCTCCTGCCCTGGCAGATGGTGGCCCGCAGGACCGGCGCCACGCTTCGGTTCCTGGAGTGCGATCCGGACGGCACCTTCCCGCTGGAGCGGATCCAGGCTATGGTCGGCCCCAATACCAAGCTGGCCGCCATGGGCCAGGTCTCCAACGTACTGGGCCGCACCGCTCCGGTGGAGGAGCTGATCCGTCTGGTCCACCAGAACGGCGGCGTGGTGCTGGTGGACGCCGCCCAGAGCGCCCCCCATATGCCGGTGGACGTGGCCGCGCTGGATGTGGACTTCCTGGCCTTTTCCGGCCATAAGCTCATGGCCCCCATGGGCATCGGCGTGCTGTACGGCAAAAAGGCCCTTCTGGACGCGATGCCCCCCTTCCTCACCGGCGGCGAGATGATCGAGTCCGTCACCCGGGAGGGCGCGGTCTACGCGGAGCTCCCCCACAAATTCGAGGCCGGCACCGTCAACGGCGGCGGTGCGGTGGCTCTGGCCGCCGCCATCGACTATCTGGAGCAGGTGGGCTGGCAGGAGGTCATGGGTCGGGAGGAAGCCCTCACCAAGCTGGCCTTCGACGGTCTGTCCCAGATCCTCGGAGTCCATATCCTGGGCAGTCAGGATCCCGCGGAGCACTGCGGCATCCTGAGCTTCACCGTAGACGGGGTCCATCCCCACGACATCGCCGCGATCCTGGACGACGCCCATGTGGCCATCCGGGCGGGCCACCACTGCGCCCAGCCTCTCCTGGCCCATCTGGGCGTCCGGTCCTCAGCCAGAGCCAGCATCGCCTTCTACAACACCGAGGAGGACGTGGCCCGGCTCGTCGATACCATGAAAACAGTAAGGAGGCGGATGGGCCTTGGCCTTTGACGCGTTTTACAATGAGGTCCTGACGGACCATAACCTCCACCCGCTCCACAAGGAGCGGGTGGAGGATGCTGATCTGGTGCTGGAGGGCGTGAACCCATCCTGTGGAGACGACATCGTCCTGGAACTCAAGGTAGAGGACGGCACGATCGTGGATGGCTCCTTCGAGGGCGACGGCTGTGCCATCTCTCAGGCCTCCGCCGACATCATGCTGGATCTGGTGGTGGGCCGGACCAAGGAAGAGGCCCTCCATCTGGCCGAGCTCTTCCACAAGATGATCCACAGCCAGTGCAGTCCCGAGGAACTGGAGGAGTTGGGCGAGGCCGGTGCCCTCAAAGACATCTCCCATATGCCCGCCCGGGTGAAATGCGCTCTGCTGGGCTGGGGCACCATGAAGGATATGCTCTCTGACTCTGACAAAGACAAGACGGAATAACGCCGTCCTATCGTTCAAGAGGCGGTGCCAAAGGATGGGCACCGCCTCTTTTTATCTGGTCCCGGATATGGTATGATATCTGTTGACCCACATCTCATGTTTTAGGAGGAACGCATCATGATCCCCACCCCAGAAGAAGCACTCTCTCTGCTGGAGGAGTATAACAAAGGAGAGTTCCATCTCAAGCACGGCCGGATCGTCGGCGACGTGCTCCGCTGGTATGCCCAGGAGCTCGGCTACGGCGACGAGGCCGACTTTTGGCAGGTCGTGGGCATCCTCCACGACCTGGATTTCGAGCAGTGGCCCGAGGAGCACTGCGTCAAGGAGCAGGAGCTCCTGCGGGCGCGGGGCGTGGACGAGCGTCTGATCCACGCCGTGGCCAGCCACGGCTATGCCCTCACGGTAGACATCGCCCCGGAGCATCCGATGGAGAAGGTGCTCTATGCCGCTGATGAGCTCACCGGTCTGATCGGCGCGGTGGCTATCATGCGTCCCTCCAAGAGCGTCAGCGACCTGGAGGTCAAGTCCGTGAAAAAGAAGTACAAGGACAAGAAGTTCGCCGCCGGATGCTCCCGGCAGGTCATCGAGCGGGGCGCCGATATGCTGGGCTGGACGCTGGAGGAGCTGATCGACCGCACCATCCAGGCCATGCGGACCAGCGACGCCGTGGACGGATGATCTATCTGGACAACGCCGCCTCCACAGCCCTCTCCCCCGCCGCGCTGGAGGCGATGCTCCCCTGGATGACGGAGCAGTACGGGAACCCCTCCAGCCTCCACCGGGCGGGCCAGCGGGCGGCTCAGGCCGTCTCCGAGGCCCGGGCCCAGACTGCCAAGATCCTCCATGCCCGCCGGGGCATGGTGTGCTTCACCTCCGGCGGCACCGAGGCCGACGCACTGGCCCTGTCCACCGCCGCGGCCTGGGGAGAACGGCATGGGAAGCGGCACATCGTCTCCGCCGCCTTCGAACACCATGCCGTCCTCCGGGGACTGGAGCACCTGGCGGAAAAAGGCTTTTCCGTGACGTTCCTCTCTCCCGGCCCCTCCGGCCGGATCCGGGCAGAACAGGTGGCAGACGCCATCCGGGACGATACCGGTCTGGTGAGCCTCATGGCCGCCAACAACGAGACTGGGATCCTCCAGCCAGCCGCTGAGGTGGGCGCTCTCTGCCGGGAACGGGGCATCCTCTTCCACACCGACGCGGTACAGGCCGTAGGCCATATCCCCGTGGACGCAGAGGCTCTGGGAGCCGATCTGCTCTCCCTGTCTGCCCATAAATTCCACGGCCCCAAAGGCGTTGGTGCCCTCCTCTGCCGAGAGGATCTGCCTGTGGTCCCCCTGCTCCCGGGCGGCGGGCAGGAGCGGGGCCGCCGGTCCGGCACGGAGAACGTGCCCGGGATCGTGGGGCTCGCCGCGGCCCTCCTCCAGGCCGACACCTCGATGGAGGCGGACATGGCCCGGACAGCCGCCCTCCGGGACCGGTTGGCGGAGGCCGTCTCCCGGATCCCCGGGGTCCATCTCACCGGGATGGATCAGCCCCGGCTCCCGGGGATCCTGCATCTCTGCGTGGAGGGCGTCCGGCGGGACACCCTCCTGCTCCTGCTGGACCAGGCCGGGATCTGCGCCTCTGCCGGGTCGGCCTGCTCCGCCGGGGCTCTGGAGCCCAGCCATGTCCTGCGGAGCATGGATGTCCCGGAGCCCCTGTCCATGGGGGCCCTCCGATCCTCTCTGTCCCCCGCCAACACAGAGGCGGAGATCGACACCACTGCCGAGATCCTTTCCGATCTCATCCACAGACTGAAGAACTGACGAAGGAGGGATCCGTCCCTATGAAGAAGCGAGTCCTGATCGCCATGAGCGGCGGCGTCGATTCCAGTGTGGCCGCCTATCTGCTCCAGCAGCAGGGCTATGAGTGCATGGGCGTGACCATGCGGCTCTATGAGAACACCGACGTCGGCATCCCAAAGGGCCACACCTGCTGTAGTCTGGACGACGTGGAGGACGCCCGCTCGGTGGCCGCCCGGCTGGGCATCCCCTACTATGTGCTGGACTTCTCTCAGGAATTCCGTTCCGCTGTCATGGACAAGTTCGTCCGTACCTATGAGGCCGGCGGCACGCCCAACCCCTGCATCGACTGCAACCGGTATCTGAAATTTGGCCTCCTGCTCCAGCGGGCCCGGGAGCTGGGCTGCGACTTCATCGCCACTGGCCACTACGCGGTGATCGGCCGCCGGGAGGACGGCCGCTGGCTCCTCCGGGCTGGGGAAGAGGACGCCCGGGACCAGAGCTACGTCCTTTACTCCATGACGCAGGAGGAGCTGGCCCACACCCTCTTCCCTCTGGGCGAGCTGCCCAAAGCCAAGGTCCGGGCCATCGCGGAGGAGCAGGGCTTCTGCAACGCCCGGAAGCATGACAGTCAGGACATCTGCTTCGTCCCGGACGGGGACTATATGTCCTTCCTGGAGCGCTGGAACGGAAAGCCCTACCCCCACGGAGATCTGATCGATCAGGAGGGCAAGGTGCTGGGCCGCCACCGGGGCGCCGCTGCCTATACCATCGGTCAGCGCCGGGGACTTGGGCTGGCCATGCCCCATCCGGTCTATGTGTGTGGGAAGGATATGGCGGCCAACACCGTCACTGTGGGACCCTCCTCCGCGCTCTTCTCTCCCGCTCTGCTGGCAGATGACTGGAACTGGATCGTCCCGCCGCCGGAGGATGGGATCCTCCGGGGCGAGGCCCGGGTCCGCTATCATCAGGCGGTCCAGTCCGCCTCTGTCACGCGTTTGGAGGACGGTCAGGTCCGGCTGGACTTCGATGCTCCTCAGCGCGGGATCTCCCCTGGTCAGGCCGTGGTCCTCTACCAGGGCGACCTGGTCCTGGGCGGCGGCACGATCCTCCGGGCCCTGCCGGAGCACGACGGCTGACAGGCAGTCAAAAACGATACCGCGTCCGGGAGGAACGTTCCACCTCGGACGCGGTATCGTTTTTTCTAGGACGATCTCGTTTCTTCCTTACGGCACTTGACGCACACGCCCCGGCAGAGCACCTCGTGGACCCGGATCTGGTGGCCGCTGGCCTCCTCCGCTGCCCGGTCGATGTCCTTCTCATAGGGCAGGTCGATATCATAGACCGCGCCGCACCGGTCGCACCGGAAGTGTGGATGCGGCGTGATATTGGCATCGTACCGCTCCACCGGAAAGGCCATCCGGGCGATCCGTCCGTCATCAGCCAGCAGCTTCAGGTTCCGATAGACCGTCCCAAGGCTCAGAGAGGGGTTCTCCGGCTTGAGCCAGTGATAGACCATCTCCGCCGTTGGATGCTCCGTCGTGTGGATCAGGGTCTCATAGATGAGTTCCCGCTGTCGGGAATAACGCTTGCTGTTCATCGAGGCCCTCCTTTCAAACCAGTAATCATTACTGTTATCATGATACCATAAGTTTGGCCGGACCGCAAGTGCCAGATCCTGCTTTTTGCGGTATGTCCCGCTGTTTTCCCGGGCATACTGGGACCGAATGGCTATGATCCATCCAAACTCGATCACAGGAGGTCTCTGTCCTATGAAACGGATCCTGACGATCCTTGCTCTAGCGCTGGCGCTGACCGCCGCCGGCTGTTCCGGCCGGCGGACCGAGCCCACGCCGACTCAGCGGCCCAGTACGTCTGTACTGCCTACGCCGACCCTGAGCCCCAGCCCGAAGCCCTCCGCCGCACCCAAAGCATCGGACCATCCAGGGACGGACGCGGCGAAGGACGTGGGCGACGCCGCCAAAAACGCCATGGACAAAGCCGGCGATGCCGCGAAAGACGTTGGCGACGGCATGATGGATGCCGGGAAAGATATGGCAGACGGCATGGGCGACGCCGCGAAGGATATCGCCGACGGCATCAAAAACGCTGTCCGATGACCCCCCAAAAAAGACCGGACCTCTCTGAACGAGGTCCGGTCTTTTTCCATTCAGCCCAGGCTGATATCCCGGGTGGCATAGGCGTTCAGCTCCATACCGGCCCGCTTTCCCGCCAGATATTCGTAGTAGCCCTGGCAGCCGATCATCGCGCCGTTGTCCCCGCACAGGGACAGGGCGGGCAGATAGAGCCGATCTCCGCTCCTGGCGCAGGCCGCTTTCAGGTCGGCCCGGATCCGGCTGTTCGCCGCCACACCGCCAGCGATGGCGATCTTGCCATAGCCCTTCTGCCGGGCCGCCATCATGGTCCGCGGGACCAGCGTGTCGCTGACCGCCGCGCCGAAGGAGGCCGCCAGTCCGGGCAGATCCAGCTCCTCCCCCTTCTGCCGGGCATTGTGGGCCAGATTGACCACCGCCGTCTTGAGACCGGAGAAGGACATATCCAGCGGCGCATCCGCCACATGGGCCCGGGGCAGATCATAGGCCTTGTCATCTCCCCCCTGAGCCAGCTTGTCCATCGGTGCGCCGCCAGGGTAGCCGATGCCCAGCACCCGGGCGGCCTTGTCGAAGCACTCCCCCGCCGCGTCGTCCCGGGTGGCCCCCAGGATCTCCATATCAGTATAGGTCTTGACATCCACGATCATGGTGTTTCCACCGGACACGCAGAGGCACACGAAGGGTGGCTCCAGATCAGGATGGGTGATGTAGTTGGCCGCGATGTGGCCCCGCACATGGTGGACCGGTACCAGAGGCTTCCCCAGCGCGAAGGCCGCCGCCTTGGCGAAGTTCACCCCCACCAGCACCGCCCCGATCAGGCCGGGAGCATAGGTCACAGCCACCGCGTCGATGTCCCCCCGGCCCATGCCCGCTTCTGTCAAAGCCCGGTCCGCCAGAGCGGCGATGGCCTCCACATGCTTGCGGGAAGCGATCTCCGGCACCACGCCGCCATAGAGGGCATGCATATCGGCCTGAGAGGCGATCGCATCGGAGCGGACCGTCCGCCCGTCGGTCACTACCGCAACGGCAGTCTCGTCGCAGGAGGATTCTACAGCCAGGATGTTCATGATGTCTCCTCTTCCTTTCTCTCCGGGCGTCTGCCGCCCGGTCCGGCAGGGGCCGGGATCTGGACATAGCGCCGGTACAGCCCCACCGGGAGCCGGGTCTGATAGAAGGCCCGGTGGGCGGCCATCACTGCCGCCTCATCGGCCTCGCCCCGGACCAGCATGGTGTAACGGACCGTGAAGAGCTGGGCCTGATAGTCCAGCAGGCGGAAACCGCGGTGCAGATAGAAGCCCAGCCGTCGCTCCCGCCGGGCCCGCTCTTCCGGGCTCCGGGCGGTCTCCGGCGCCTCCGCCTCTACGACGAGCGCACGTCCGGCATAGCGCTCCGCCAGCAGATCCAGCATCGCTCCGCCCACGCCCTCGCCCCGCTTGTGGGCACAGACTGCCAGATAGTCCAGCAGGACATCGTCTCCGATCGGGCAGGACAGGGCATAGCCCATCAAGGCCCCGCTCCGCCAAAGGCCCACCGGGTCGCAGAGCCCTGCCTCCACCATGGCCCGGATCGTCCTCAGGGGCTTGCGCTCCGCCCGTGGGAAGGCCTCTGTCATCTCGCTCCGGTAGACCAGGCGCAGGCTTCGCCGGCTCAGGGGACAGAGCTCCAGTCCGGAGCTCATCGATCCCACTCCCGGGTCATGAGGATCGCGTCCTCCTTGGGATCGTCGTAATAGCCCTTCCGGCGGCCCGTCTCATAGAAGCCGTGCTTCTCATAGAGAGACACGGCGGGCAGGTTGCTCTCCCGGACCTCCAGGGTCAGGAAGGCCAGCTTCTCCGCGCCGAAGCGGGTGAACGTGTCGATCAGAGCGTCCGCGATGCCCTGCCGGCGGCAGGCCGGGTCCACCGCCACGTTGTCGATATAGCCCTCATCCAGGACCACATGGAGCCCCGCGTAGCCCAGCACCTCCCCTTCCGGGCCCTCGGCCACGAGGAAGCAGGCGCTGTCGTTGTACAGCTCCTCCTCCAGCATGGCCTCGCTCCAGGGATGAGAGAAGCAGGTCCGCTCCAGGGCGGCGATCCCCGCCAGATGGCTCCGGTCCATGGGCACCAAACGATAGTCCATGACGATCCTCCTTGATATCAATGTGCTTCCGCCCAGCTCCTGCCGGCGTGGGCGTCGGCAGTGAGGGGCACAGAGAGGGACACGACGCCTTCCATGGTCTCTTTCAGAAGGGCCTGCACCCGCTGGCTCTCCTCCTCCGGGCACTCCACGATCAGCTCATCGTGGACCTGGAGGACGAGACGCCCCCGGAAGCCCTCGCTCCGCAGACGGCGGTCCACCTGGATCATGGCCAGCTTGATGATGTCGGCGGCGGTGCCCTGGATGGGCATATTGAGGGCCACCCGCTCGCCGAAGGAGCGCAGATTGAAGTTGGAGGACTTCAGCTCCGGCAGCCAGCGGCGGCGGCCCATGAGGGTAGAGACCCAGCCGTCCTTCTTCGCCCGCTCCACGATGTCAGTCATATAAGCCCGGACGCCGGAATATCGTTCAAAGTACCGCTCCATATAGGCCTTGGCCTCAGCGTTGGTGACTCCGATGTCCTGGGCCAGCGAGAAGGCCGAGATGCCGTACACGATGCCGAAATTCACGGCCTTGGCGGCGGAGCGCATCTGCTTCGTCACCAGTTCCGGCGGCACACCGAACACCTGTCCGGCGGTGATGGTGTGGATGTCCTCCCCGCTTCGGAACGCGGCGATCATATGCTCGTCTCCGGCGATATGGGCCAGAAGCCGCAGCTCGATCTGAGAGTAGTCCGCGTCCACCAGCACGTTCCCTGGACCGGGCACGAACATCTTCCGCAGCTCGGCTCCCAGCTCCGTCCGCACGGGGATGTTCTGGAGATTGGGTTCCGTGGAGGAGAGCCGCCCTGTGGCGGTGACCGTGTTCTGGAAGGACGTATGGATCCGCCCGTCCGGCGCGATCACCTTGGTCAGCCCCTCTACATAGGTGGAGGAGAGCTTGGTGTACTGCCGGTACTCCAGCACGTCGTCCACGATGGGGGTTCCCCGGAGCTTCTCCAGCACGTCCGCGCTGGTGGAATAGCCGGTCTTGGTCTTTTTCACCGGTGGCAGGCCCAGCTTCTCGAACAGGATGTGCCCCAGCTGCTTGGGGGACAGGATGTTGAAGGTCTCCTCCGCCTCGATATAGATCCGCTCCTGGACCTCGCCGATCCGATCGTTCAGCATCTGGCCAAAGGCCGACAGGGCTTTCCGGTCCACCAGCACGCCCGCCCGCTCCATCCGGGCCAGCACCGGGCACAGGGGAAGCTCCACGCCGTAGTAGAGCCGATCCATGTCCAACTCGGTCAGCTTGTCCTTCTCCCGCTGATAGAGGGCCTCCACCAGCGCGGTGTGGCTCGTCCACGCCCCCAGTGGAACGGACAGGTCGGCCAGCGGGCTGAAGGCATCAGGATCTTGATAGAGAGCGGCCTTGGGAGCCTCGAATTTGAACCAGCTCATGGCCAGCTTCTCCAGCTCATAGCTCCCGTCCGTGGGCGCGAGCAGATAGGCGGCCAGCGCTGTATCGAACTGGAAGCCGCCGAAGTCCACATCTTCCCCCATCAGATAGTTCATCAGGGGCTTGCAGTCATGTGTGACCTTGTGGATCTCCGGGGCGAAGAAGCCCTTCAGGAATTCGCCATAGCATTCCAGGCGGCTGGACAGGAACACCGCTGCCCTGCCGCTGCCCTCCTCACCGAACTCCACGCACACGCCCTCCAGGTCGGGCAGGGCCAGGAACGACACATGGTCCCGGTCGCGGAACCGATCCAGCAGTTCTTCCATGCGTCCGCGGTCTTCCACGAGCTCGCTCTCGCAGGTACAGGAGAAGCCGTCCGTCCGTTCCACTGCCCCATGGCCGGACAGGCCCAGCTTGTCGATCAGCTTGGCAAATTCCAGCTTGAGGAACAGGTCATAGAGGGCCTGCTCATCCGGCGGACGGCGCAGGGCCTGCTCCGGGTCGAAGTCGATGGGGGCCTCACACCGGATCGTGGCCAGATCGTAGGACATCCGGGCCTGCTCCTCCCCCTCGCCCAGCTTCTTGAGCACGTTGGGCTTGGCCTCCACGGCGGACAGGTCGGCATAGATGGCGTCGATGGACCCATACCGTTGGATCAGGTCCATGGCGGTCTTTTCTCCGATGCCTTTCACGCCGGGGATATTGTCGCTGGAGTCTCCCATCAGGGCCTTCAGGTCGATGATGTGGATCGGGTCGAAGCCGTACTCCTCCCGGAACGACTCCGGTGTCATGTCCCTCGTGGTGGTCTGGCCCATGCGGGTGGTGACCAGCTTCACCCGGGTCCGGTCCGTCACCAGCTGGAGAGAGTCCTTGTCGCCGGTGACGATTACCGTATCCCATCCGGCGGCGGCATCCTTCCGGGCGATGGTGCCGATCAGATCGTCGGCCTCCCACCCGTCCAGCTCCCACCGGGAGATGTTCATGGCCTCCAGCACTTCTTTCAGGACAGGCATCTGGGCGGCCAGCTCATCCGGCATCCCCTTCCGCTGGGCCTTGTAGCCCTCATAGGCCAGGTGACGGAACGTGGGAGCCTTCCGGTCGAAGGTCACGCAGAGCGCGTCCGGCCCCTCCTCATCCAGCAGTTTGAACAGGATGGTGAGGAACCCGTACACCGCGTTGGTGGGCGTTCCGTCCTTGGTCGTGAGCATCCGCACCCCGTAAAAGGCCCGGTTGATGATGGAGTTGCCATCGATGACCATGAGTTTCTTCATATCGTGCCTCCTGTGTCTCTCCGCTGTTCCGCCCGCAGATGGGGCCCGGCTGGAAAAACAGATCGGTCCTTTCTGACAGACCGCGGCCGCAGACCTGTCGTCTGCGGCCCGGTCCTCATTCGTCCTTCCCGTCCTCTTTGTCCAGCAGGGCGGCCAGGACCTCATTGTACACCCGCTCCGGCTTGGCCTGGAAGCCTCTGGACAGCCGGGCGGCCTGATCCTCATTGACGCAGAGGAGCTCGATCGTCATGATGTTGCCGCCCTCGTCATCCAGCGTCATCCGGGCCGTGAGGCTCCCGTCCTCCCGGGGGATGACCTCGGTGCGGACCTGGGCGTTCCGCCGCAGGATGCCGTTGACCCGGGCCAGGTCGGTGTTGCACTTGTGCTTCACGGAATAGGGCAGCTCGCTCTCACAGGCCTCGCCGTTCTGGCGGCCCTTGTCCGTGATGGCGTAGAGCCCCTCCTCCAGAGTCAGATGCCCCGTGTCCACCAGCTCGGCCACTGCCTCGGCGAAGTCGAAATAATCCACGCCCTCGTCACACATGGTCAGCTCGGTCAGCGTCGGGAAGTCGATGGGAGAGGCCACCCGTGCCATGATATACAGCACCAGGAATTTGATCTCCATCTTGTTGCGGATGAATCCTAAACGGCTCATAGGAGGGCCACCTTTCTCCACGGGGCAGTTCCACCGCCCGTCCAAAGCTATCATAAGCAGACTTTATTATAAGGTATTTTGCCCCGCTTGGCAACCCCGGCCCTTCCTTGACATCCGTCTGCCGCGGGGGTATCATGGGACCATCGGATCATGTCGGAACATCAGGAAAGAGAGGACTTCTACCATGGATCAGAACAAACTCTCCCTCTGCTGCCTCGCCCTCGTCCTAGGGCTGTCCGCCTGCGGCCGGACGGCCTCTGGACCCTCCCCCGCCCCGGAACATTCCGTTCCGGTGTCCACGCCCGCTCCGGCCGCTCCCACGCCCACCCCGGAGCCGGTCTATACCGGCCCGGTGAACATGCTCACCGGGCTCCCCATCTCGGAAGAGTACGCCGACCGTCGGCCGGTGGCGGTCATGCTCAACAATCTGAAGCGGGCCCTCCCTCAGCTGGGCGTGGCCGATGCCGACATCATCTACGAATGTCTGGCCGAGGGCGGCATCACCCGGATGCTTGGGGTCTATCAGGATCCCAGTCAGGCGGGCTCCATCGGCTCGATCCGCTCCTCCCGGCCTTACTATCTGGAGCTGGCTCTGGGGCACGACGCAGTGTACATCCACGCCGGTGGCAGTCCCGATGCATACGCCAAGATCAAGTCCTGGGGCGTCACCGCTCTGGACGGAGTGAACGGCCCCTACTGCGGCTCCTCTCCCGGCTCGAACCTCATGTGGCGGGACAGCTCCCGCCGGAAGAATATGGGCTATGAACACAGCGTCATCACCACCGGCGCCACGATCGCCGAAATGTTCCAGGGATATTCCTTCCGCAAAGACCATGAGAGCGGCTACACCTATGCGATGTCCTTCGCCGAGGACGGGACGCCGGAGGACGGCGTCACCGCCGATACGGTCACGGTACCCTTCTCCAATGTCAAGACCGGCGTGTTCACCTATGATGCGGACAGCGGGACCTATCTGGTCAGTGAATATGGCCAGCCCTATGTGGACGGGAACACCGGCAATCAGGTGGGCGTCACCAATGTACTGGTCCTCAAGACCCGGTGCTCTGCCATCTCCGGTGATGATAAGGGCCGAATCACCGTGGACCTGACCAGCGGCGGCACCGGCTATTTCGCCTGCGGCGGCAAGGCCGTGGAGATCCGCTGGAGCAAGGCCGGCCGGGACCGGCCGCTCCGCTATACCGACTCCTCCGGACAGCCCATCACCCTGGGCGCCGGCCACAGCTATGTGAGCATCGTCCCGCTGGACAGCGATGTCCAGATCCAGTGAGGCCGATACGGAGACCGCAAAACGATGTCCCGCGGAGACGGCAGAGGAGCCGCCCCGCGGGACATCGTTCGTTTCGGCCGGTCAGGCTGCCGCTCTCTCAGTGGTGACGGAGACAGCGTAGCCCTCCACGCCAGGCACGCGGGAGAGGAGATGTTTGACTGCGGCCTCGCTCCGCTCTTTTGCGGCGGTGAGGAGGCCATTGTCGATGGCTTTCTCCTCTACCCCGCTCTTCTGGTCGGCAGTGAAGCCGGTGTAGTCGCTGATCTCGATCTGGTTGAAGATGTTGTGGGTCTGGTCATACACCTGGATGCTGTCCTCATCGATCTCGTGGGACAGGATCTCCGGGGCCGGAAGGGTCACGGAGATCCTATCCCCGCTGACCTGGATGTCCATCCCGGACAGGTCGGTCCCGGCCTTGATGGTCCCGTCATAGGCTACGATGAAGCTCTTGGTGGTGAATGGCACCTTCCATCCATAGAAATCCACCTGATCCTCGAATCTCCCCATATTGGTATAGTGGTATTCCACGGTGGACAGCTCTTGGATGTCCGTCAACTGCTGGCCCAGAAGCTCGCTGGTGATGACGGGCTCGGTCTCTCGGCGGCTGAGGATGCCGCCCAGGAGGAAAGCCGCAGTCAGCGCCGCGGCCGCGATAAGGACCAGGATGAGACGGCCCCTGAGTCCGAGGCCCCGCTTCGCCTCCCGCTGTTCCCGCATCGGCATATGTATCCGTCCTTTCTGTCTCAAGATACAAGGGTCTCCCCTTGCGGGATATCATAGCGAAGGCACGAATAAAATGCAAGTCCCTGCGGCAATTTGACACTATCTGTCATCATTTTGTAGATCATGAGGATCGGATTGGGCCGAAGGGCCGGTCCAGACGGACTGCGGTCCTATCCTTTTCCGCCGTTTTGTGGTATGATGAGCCGGTCAGGAGAGCAGGACACCATGGATCACGGTCTCTCCGGCAGACTCACGGAAGCAGGGTGGTCTTTTGAAGTATTTCGTTCAGGAAGAGCAGCGAAGGGATTCGCACAGCAGCCGCTATTTGGAATTCCAGGCCGGAAGATACCACGGCAGATGCTGGCTCGATAGCTCCATCAGCATCCGCGATGAAACATGGGAGGAATATCATGTTTCCGATCTGATCCTTGAAGTAGTCCCAGAATTCGATCTTTATGGAACGACGATCATCACGGAGGATCGTTGGGACCGCATCGTGGAACTGAGCCGAAGGGATGGATACGCTTGTCAGGAGATCATCGCGGAAGCGGTCCCATGGGCCGCACGCTGTTTTGAAACGAACGACGCGTTCACGATCTTAGGGATATAGATCGTGAACGCGTCGTCGGAACGGACTTGACGCAAATAGAACAGATCCCCGGATGGATCGAAGCCGTGCCCCCACTCTCCCCGCTGTCGAGGCGAGTGGGGGCACAGCTTTTTGCAGATCGGTCCGGATCAGCCCTCCAGACCGGCCAGAGCGGACTCCGCCAGGAGCGCGGCGCCCAGAGGCAGGGCATCGTCGTCTACCTTGAAGTGCTCATTATGCCAGCAGGCGTTGGGCTGACCGGGGAAGCCAGTGCCCAGCCAGTAGAAGAAGGAGGGCACGTCCTGGCCGAAGAAGGCGAAGTCCTCGGATCCCATGCCGCCCTTGGGCTGGACGATATCCTCCGGCTGGAACACCGCGCCGGCGGCCTTCCGGGCCAAAGCCACCATCTCCGGCTTGTTATAGGTCACGGGGATGTGGGAGACGAACTCCACCTTACATTTACACCGATAGGAGGCCGCGATGCTCTCCGCCATCTCCTGGAGGCGCTGGCGGGTGGCCATGAGGACCTCATCGGAGTGGGCCCGGATATCGCCAGTCATGGTGAGCGTCTCGGGGACGAAGTTCTCCGGCGTTCCGGCGTTGATGGAGAACACGGCACAGGTCAGAGGCTCCAGCGGGTCGGTGTTCCGGCTCACGATGGTCTGGACCGCGTCCACGATGGCCGCACCGGCCACGATCACGTCCACACACTTGTGGGGGGAGCCGCAGTGGCCGGTGACGCCGGCGAGGGTGATGGAAAAATCGGACTTGCCCGCCATGATGGCGCCGGGGATCACCGCCACCTGGCCGCAGGGGATCTCCGGGCGGTCATGGAGCCCGAAGATCCGGACCGGACGCTCCGGGAGCTTGTCCCACAGGCCGTGGGCCACCATGGCGGCCGCGCCCTCGGTGATCTCCTCAGCGGGCTGGAACAGGAACACCACGTTCCCACACAGCTCCGCACGCCGTTCGGACAGCATCTGGGCTGCGCCCAGAAGGCAGGTGGTATGGAAGTCGTGGCCACAGCCGTGCATGACGCCGTCGTACTCGGACACCACACCGTTGTCGGCGGGCTCCTGCTGCTCGATGGCGTCGATGTCGGCCCGGAGGGCCACTGTGGGACCGGGCTTTCCGCCCCGCAGGAAGCCCACCGCACCGGTCTCCATGCCGATGTCGATCTGTTCGATCCCCAGCTTCGCGAGACGGTCCTTGATGATGCCGGTGGTCCGGGTCTCATGGAACGCCAGCTCCGGGTGGCGGTGGATGTCGTCCTTGGTCTCCTTGAGCATGGGATAGAGCGCTCTCGCCCGTTCGATCATATTTACCATATGGATGCCTGCCTTCCTCACAGCGCCCGCCCCACTTGCGGGCCAGGCCGTGTCGTACTATAATAAGGTAAATATAGTCTCTCACGGCGGCTTTTGCAAGGGCAAAACCACCGGAAAAGGAGTGCTTTCTGACCGTGCAGTCTGGAAATGATTTCTCAAGGGGGAGCATCCCCCGCAACATCCTGAGCATGGCCCTCCCCATGACGGCGGCTCAGCTCATCAATATCCTCTACAATATCGTGGACCGGATGTACATCGGCCGGATCCCCGGAGAGGGCCGTCTGGCTCTGACCGGTCTGGGCCTGTGTCTGCCGATCATCTCGATCCTCATGGGCTTCGCCAATCTGTGCGGCATGGGCGGCGCGCCCCTCTGCTCCATCCACCGGGGCCGTGGCGAGGAGAAGGAGGCCGAGGCGATCATGGGGAACTCCTTCACCCTGCTGATCCTCTTCGGCGTGGTCCTGACCGCCCTGTGCTTCTGGTTCCGGCGGCCGATCCTCTACCTCTTCGGGGCCAGCGATGTGACCTATCCCTATGCGGACGGTTATCTGGCCCTCTATCTGCTGGGGACCCTCTTCGTGATGATCGGTCTGGGCATGAACCCCTTCATCAATTCCCAGGGCTTTGGCCGGATCGGGATGGGCACCGTGGCGCTGGGAGCATTGGTGAACATCGTGCTGGACCCGGTGTTCATCTTCGGTCTCGGCATGGGCGTCCGGGGCGCGGCTCTGGCCACGATCCTCTCTCAGGCCTGTTCGGCGGCATGGGTGCTTCTCTTCCTCACCGGGAAACAGAGCCTGTTGAAGCTCCGTCCTGCAGCACTCCGGCTCCAGGCGGACCGGGTGCGGAAGATCCTGAGCCTCGGTCTGTCCGGATTCATGATGTCCATGACCAACAGTCTGGTACAGGTGCTGTGCAACGCTACCCTCCAGCAGTGGGGCGGCGACCTGTATGTAGGCGTCATGACGGTGGTGAATTCCATCCGCGAGGTGATCTCCATGCCGGTCTCCGGCATCACCAGCGGCAGTCAGCCGGTGCTGGGCTTCAACTACGGCGCCAACGAATACGGGCGGGTCCGGGAGGGCATCCGCTTCGTGTTCTGGCTCACCATGATCTACTCGGTGATTGTCTGGCTCAGCACACTGGCCTTCCCGGAGCTGCTAATCCGGATCTTCAACGATGACCCAGAGCTAATCCGGGACGGTGTGCCCGCCTTCCGCATCTACTTCGCCACCTTCGCCTGTATGTCCTTCCAGTTCATCGGGCAGTCCATCTTCGTGGGTCTGGGCCGGTCCCGGCAGGCGATCTTCTTCTCTCTGCTCCGGAAAGCCGTCATCGTGGCCCCGCTCACTCTGATCCTCCCCTACTGCTTTGGTCTGGGCGTCAACGGCGTGTTCCTGGCAGAGCCGATCTCCAATGTGCTGGGCGGACTGGCCTGCATCCTGACCATGTATGTGACCGTGTACCGTCCGCTGGGACAGGAGGCGGCCCGCCCGTACCTCAAATGAATCGGCGGACGCCGCCAGCCCTATGGCTGACCGCGTCCGCCTTCGTTCTGCGCTCTCCCTCAGTTGGGGTGACCGCCGCCCCCCTCCCGGCAGCAGGGACGGCCTCCGCCGTGGTCCGGCGGGAAGAACTCCTCCATGGGGAACTTGACCCGGCGGAAGAGCTCACAGGGATCTTCGTCCCCACAGGAGCCGCCGCAGGGGCATTCTTTCTCGGGCACACAGTAATCGTAGACCGGCATGAGGAGCTGGGTGTCCCGCTCCAGACGGATGATGGAGAACTGTCCCAGGGTCACATAGATCCGCTTGCCCTGATCTCCAAAGCACAGGTCACAGCCGAAGCATCCGCAGATGCAGGGTGGGATCTCCGAGATGGCGCAGTCGCAGGGACGGCAGTCGCACACGTCCACCAGCTTCATGCTCAGGACGATGGGATCTACGGCCTCCACCACAGCGGTGGGGACATTGCTCTTCCGGATCTGGAGGTCCGGGCCCTCCTCCGCTACCTGAGAGGTGAACACCTTGGCTCCGCTGTCACTGCCGAAGAGGATGACCCGCTTGTCGAACACGCACAGTCCGCTGATCGGCACTGGCCGGACCGCCCCGATGAAGGCGTCCGCCGTGACTCGGTAGTAGTACCGCACGTCCACGGTGTAGAACCCCCGGTCGAAGCCGATGGGCTCCACATCGATGTACACATAGAGCAGCTCCGCCTTCCCGGCCTTGACACTGATGGCCCGGTCGATCGCGGCCTGAGAGTCCTGCGTGGGATAGAACCGCAGATCTTCGATGCAGTCCTTATCTCGGCAAGAATCATACACCTTCCTAGTATCGAGGCAGACGGCCTCCCGGATGTCAGTTGGCCCTTGGAGCGGACCGGGGATGACTTTTTCAGGCATCATGGTACCTCCTGACGCTTATTCGGATCGCTTCCACCCCATCTTATGGACCGGGGGCACGATCGGTGCGCCGGAGAAAAAAAGAACGGCGAGGTCCCGGGGCTCTCCCCCGTTCCCTCACCGCTCAGTTTCGATACTGGCTGGGTCCTGTCTCCATGTCTCTCACCATTCTTTCTGCCGTTCCATGGCACATCCTTGATGCGCAAAAGAAAACCACACCACAGCTCCGCGCTGGATGGTGTGGAACGAACCGCCTGTATCTTACGATCAGCGCTCGCTGCGGATCACATCTCCGGACCCGAAGATCATGTCGTCCACGTCAGTCCCACGGTAAGTCTCATTCAGCATATCTATCCCTCCTCTCCTTCAGAACTGCATTCATTATAACGCATCTTCTGTAAAGCCGCAAGACCTTTTTCACGCCAAAACGTGAATGTTTTGTAAATATAACGTGTATTTTCTGTTATCTTCCGTGCGATATCCCATTTTTCGACGCTCGCAGCAAATGAATCGCCGCTCCGCTCATCCTGCATCGTCCGTCTCAGATCTTCGTCCGCACTTGACACAGGACGGCCTGCGTGGTAATATGATGGAACGATGATGAGCGCGATGAACGGGAAAAGTAGCGTCCTGTCCGACCGGTCAGAGAGGGTCTGCCGCTTGGCTGAAAGCGGACCCGCGGCGGAAGATGTGAAGTGCGCCCGGGAGCGTGGGGCGCAATGGCTCCCGGCAGGCCGCCGTTACCGGCCGGATCGGTTGCTGGACCGATCATGAGCGAATACAAGAGTGGGACCGCGACGGAGACGCCGCCTCTTGTGCCTTTGAGGGCATAAGGGGCGTTTTTTTGTCCCCTCCCCCGCTGGTCCCCATATCTTTTGGAGGGATATCATGACACGTCTCGGCGAGACTCTCGCGGCCTATCAGGCCCGGGATCCGGCGGCCCGGAGCAAGCTGGAGATCTTCCTGCTCTACCCCGGCATCCACGCCACCCTCTACCATCGATTGGCACATTTCCTATACTGCCACGACCTGAAGTTCCTGGCCCGGGCCGTCTCCCAGTGGAGCCGCTTCTGGACCGGCATCGAGATCCATCCCGGCGCCAAGATCGGCCGCCGCTTCGTCATGGACCACGGCATGGGCATCGTCATCGGCGAGACCGCCGAGGTGGGCGATGACTGTCTCCTCTACCACGGCGTCACCCTAGGCGGCACCGGCAAGGACCACGGCAAGCGCCACCCCACTCTGGGCAACAACGTGATGGTCTCCGCCGGCGCGAAGGTGCTTGGGCCCTTCAAGGTGGGCGACAACGCCCGCATCGCCGCCAACGCGGTGGTGCTCAAAGAGATCCCCCCCGACGCCACCGCCGTTGGCGTCCCCGCTCGGGTGGTCCGTATCGCCGGGGAGAAGGTGGACTACGCTACCGATGTGGACCAGATCCATGTGACCGACCCGGTACAGAAGGAGCTCCAGGCACTCAGTTCCCGACTGGAGTTCGTCGAGATGCTGCTGGACGAGCAGCGCTCCGACCATGGTACCGACCACGATGATGAATGACGCACGATCAGGAGGACGTTTTCAATGAAACTCTATAATTCTCTCACCCACACCAAGGACGAATTCAAGACCCATACCCCCGGACACGTGGAGATGTATACCTGCGGCCCCACGGTCTACCACTTCGCCCACATCGGCAACCTGCGCAGCTACCTCATGGAGGACGTGCTGGAGAAGTATCTCCGCTATACCGGCTATGATGTGAAGCGGGTCATGAACATCACCGATGTGGGCCATCTGGCCTCCGATGCCGACACCGGCGAGGACAAGATGCTCAAGGGCGCCCGGCGGGAGCACAAGACCGTCATGGAGATCGCTAAATTCTACACCGATGCCTTCTTCTCCGACTGCGAGAAGCTGAACATCAAACGTCCCGATGTGGTCCAGCCCGCCACCGGCTGTATCGACGAGTATATCAAGATCGTCTCCGCCCTGCTGGACAAGGGCTATGCCTATCTGGCCGGCGGCAACGTCTACTTCGACACTTCCAAGCTCAAGCAGTATTATGTGTTCAATGACCACGACGAGGAGGATCTGGCCGTGGGCGTCCGGGACAGCGTGGAGGAGGATCAGAACAAGCGGAACAAGGCCGATTTCGTCCTCTGGTTCACTAAGTCCAAGTTCGAGGACCAGGCTCTGAAGTGGGATTCCCCCTGGGGCGTGGGCTATCCCGGCTGGCACATCGAGTGCTCCGGCATCTCTCTGAAGTACAACGGCGAGTATCTGGACCTGCACTGCGGCGGCATCGACAACGCCTTCCCCCACCACACCAACGAGATCGCGCAGTCCGAGAGCTATCTGGGCCATCCCTGGTGCCCCCAGTGGTTCCATGTCCACCACCTGAACACCTCCCACGGCAAGATGAGCAAATCCAAGGGCGAGTTCCTCACCGTCTCCCTGCTGGAAGAGAAGGGCTACGACCCCATGGTCTACCGGTCCTTCTGCCTCCAGTCCCACTACCGCAAGAGCCTGGTGTTCACCTGGGAGAACCTGGACAACGCCAAGGCCGCCTACGACAAGCTGATCGCCCGGATCGCCGCCTTGGGCGACGACGGTGAGCTGGAGCAAGGCGCGATGGACGAACTGCGAGTGGCCTTCCGGGCCGCCATGGACAACGACCTGAACACCTCCATGGCCGTCACCGTGCTCTACGATGTCCTCAAGTCCAAGCTGAACGACAAGTCTAAGCGGGCCCTGCTGGACGAGTTCGACCAGGTCCTGGGCCTGCGTCTGCTGGACCGGGCCGCCAAGGCCGCCGCGCCCAAGGCGGAGACTGCCTCTGCGGAGGCCGATCCTGAAATCGACGCGCTGGTGGCCGCCCGTACCGCTGCCAAGCAGGCGAAAAACTGGGCCGAGGCCGACCGCATCCGTGACGAGCTGAAGGCCCGCGGCATCGAGCTCACCGACACGAAAGAGGGCACCACCTGGAAGCGGATCTAATCCCCGGATAAGACTGCCCTCCGGCGCATATCCTGTCCCTCAGGTGATGCATCTATGACATGGAAGCGATATGTGCCTTGGGTCCTGCTCTGTGAGGGTGTGGGCGCCCTGTCCGGCTGGCTCTCCCGAGAGGGCTTCCGGGCCTATGGGACAGGAGCGGTGCCCAAACCGCCCCTCTCCCCGCCCGGCTGGGTGTTCCCGGTCGTCTGGGCGGTCCTCTTCGCCCTGATGGGCACAGGGGCCGCTCAAGTCTCCCGGACCGCCAAGGGTCCCCAGCGGGACCGGGCCATGCTGTTCTTCCTGCTCCAATTGGCGGCCAATTTCTGCTGGCCTCTCCTCTTTTTCCGGCTCCGGTGGTCCGGAGCGGCTCTGATCTGGCTGGCCGTCCTGTGGGGGCTGATCTTGGTCATGACCCTGGCCTTCCGCAGAGTTTGCCGGACTGCCGCCGCCCTCCAGATCCCCTATCTGCTCTGGACCGCCTTCGCCCTGTATCTCAACTGGGGCGTATGGCGGATGAGCCGCTAACGCAAAAACGCGGCACGCTCTGTTTTGTCACAGAGCGTGCCGCACATTTTATCTCTCTCAGAAGATGCTCCCGACCGCGGTGACGGACCCCGCCAGATCTGCCCGGAAGCGGGAGCTGGCCGGATCCAGGCTGTTCAGGACCACCCCCGCGCCCTCCCGGGCAGTGGAGTGGATGTAGTCCCCCTCGCCCAGATACATCGCCGTGTGGCCCGGGAAAAACAGCAGGTCCCCCGGTCCCATGTCTCCCCGACGGATGGGATGGACCGGGAACCCCGGCTCGATCCGGGCGTCCCGGAAGATCCGGATCCCGTTCAGCAGATAGGTCATAGAGGTCAGGCCGGAACAGTCGATGCCCAGCGGCGTCTTGCCGCCCCAGCGGTACTGGGTCCCCAGATAGCTCCGGGCCGTCTCAGTCAGGGCCGCCCGGAGGGCTCCCTCCTCTCGGAAGGCTGGAGCGGTGTGGTGCGCCCCAAGGAAGCCCATGCGGACGAAGCCCTCCCGGCCGTCGCAGAGGCAGACTCTCTGCCAGTCCCCGGCCTCCGGCGGGTCCAGTGGGGATACCAGCGCGCCCCGGGTCAGGCACGCTATCCGGACATGCTCCACACCGGGACCGGACAGCACATCGCAGAAGGCCCGGAGGACCACCCGCTTCGGAGCCTCCTCCCACCGGCGGCAGGCCGTCCCGTCCCGGCGCAGATCCCCAGCTCTGGCCCAGCCCCGGTACCGGTAAGGCGTTTCCACCTGACACCATCCTCCGGCATGGTCCAGCACGGTCACAGTCATCCCGGAGAGGACCTCGTCGGCCTGTTCCGCCCTGTCGTCCGGTCCACACCGCAGGGCACAGACCGGGACTTTGACGAGGGCGTCAGACATAGCGCTCATAGATCTCCCGGGTCAGACGGCCGATGAACTTCTCCTGCTCCTTCCCATCTCCGGCGGGGCCGTCCCAGGTGAAGATGCCCAGATAGAAGGGGGCGGGGAACGCCTCGAAGATGCCGGAGTCGCAGCAGGCCCCCTCCTCCACCCCGGACATATGGGACAGGCCCACCGGGTTGGGGACATAGCGCAGGAAGAGCCCGCTCCGACGGTGGCGGTGCAGGATATCCAGCGCCAGCTCCCGCAGGTCGTGGTCCAGCACAGTGCCCCGGTAGACGGCCCACCAGACCCGCTCCTGGTCCTGAGCGGTGGTCCGGCTGTCCCGGAGGGGCCGGCGGCAGTCTGTTGCTTTCAGGCCCATGGTGCTGGAGAGGTATTCCTCCATCTCGTCCGTGTCCACCAGCGCCAGCACCAGATCCGCGGCCAGGTCGTCGTCCTCCGCGATCATCCAGTAGAGCAGTTCCCGCAGGGTGTAGATGGAGTCCCCCATCTCCGCCACCCGGCTGTCCTCCCCGGCCCGCTCCGGCGGCAGGGGGATCTCCCGGTCCAGCTCCAGCCGGTCCTGGCGGACCAACTCCAGCACGAAGATCAGCAGGGGCACCTTGATGGCGGAGGACGCCGGAAAGGGCTCCTCCGGGTCGATGCTGTGATAGTGCTCTCCGTTGAGCAGGTCGGTCATCAGCAGAGACGCCTTCCCCGGGAACACATCGATCTGCTCCCGGAGCCATGTGTCCAGTCTCGTGTTTTCCATATCGGTCATCCTCTCTTCTTATCGTGTTCGATCCTATGCGGGCATGCGCGGGATCATTTCTCCGGTCCGGCGGCCCGGCTCCCTCTTCCCTTGTCCGCCAAAAAAGGGTATACTGGAGGAAAGAGAGAAAAAGGGGGCCTCTGTCATGTCCAGACATCCTCGCCAGAAGCTGAAGCTGCTCCTGTTGGAGCGGATCCTGCTGGAGCGCTCCGATGAGGAGCATCCCATCTCCACTGCCGCTCTGCTGGACGCGCTGGAACAGCAGGGCGTCGCCGCCGAGCGCAAGAGCCTCTACGACGACATGGACACCCTGAGCCAGATCGGTCTGGACGTACAGAGCCGCAAGGGCCGGGACGGCGGCTGGTTCATCGGCGAGCGGCCCTTCCAGCTCCCAGAGCTCAAGCTCCTGGTGGACGCGGTGCAATCCTGCAAGTTCATCACCCAGCACAAGAGCAATGCCCTGATCCACAAGCTGGAGAGCCTGGCCAGCATCTATCAGGCCCATCAGCTCCAGCGGCAGGTCTACGTCGCCGGCCGACCCAAGACCATGAACGAGAGCGTCTACTACACCATCGACCGGCTCCACGCCGCCATCTCCCAGCAGAGGTCGGTATCTTTCCGCTATTTCGAGTATGACGTGCGGAAGGAGAAGGTGTTCCGGCGGGGCGGGAAACGCTACCACGTCTCCCCCTACGGCCTCATCTGGGACGATGAGAACTACTATCTGGCCGGGTACGACCATGACCATGACCAGCTGCGCCATTACCGGGTAGACAAGATGGCGGAGCTCACCGTCACCAGCCAGCCCCGTCAGGGGGATGCCCAGTGCGGCTCCTTCGACACCGCCGCCTACGGCCAGAAGCATTTTGGGATGTTCAGCGGCCGGGAGGCCGACGTCCGGCTCCGGTGTGAGGACCGGATGGTGGGCGTGATCCTGGACCGCTTCGGCCGGGACTCCATCCTGATCCCCGAGGCGGAGAGCGGACATTTCACCGTCACCGTCACCGTGGTGGTGAGCCCTCAGTTCCTGGGCTGGCTCTTCGGCTTGGGCACCGGGGTGGAGCTCCTCTCCCCCGGCTGGGCCGTGGAGGCCTTCCGGGACCAGCTCCGGCAGGTCGAGGAACGCTATCCCGGCTGACGGGTCACTCCCAAGTCTTCCAGACGTCCGGACAGTAGCCCACGGTGGCCTTCTTCCCGTTGCGGACGATGGGGGTGCGGAGGAGCTTCGGCTCCTCCAACAGCTTCTCCAGCTTGTCCTCGTCATAGGCCAGATAGTTCAGCAGAGCCGCGTCCGGGTGCTTCTGATCGATCAGCGCCTCCAGCCCTACCGCGTTCTTCACGCTGGTGAGTTCGCCTTTGCTCATGCCGTACTTCACCAGATCCACCGACTGGAACTTCACCCGGCGTTCCTTGAAATAGCGCTCCGCCTTCTTGGTGTCGAAGCATTTGGACTTCCCGAAGATCTGGATGTTCATCCCTCATCCTCCTCTCCGATATAGACGAAGCGGGGGCCGGAATAGCCCTCCCGCTCCACGGTCTCGTTCCACATGGCCGCGGGCCGCACCCAGATGCCCCGCTCGCCATAAAGGGCCTGATAGACCACCATCGGCTCCATGGTCTCGGAATGACGGGCGGTATAGAGCACCCGGTATCCCTTCCCCTTGAAGTGCCGCCAGCGGCCCGGACGGATCTCTTCCATGGACATCGCTCCTTGCAGACAGTCATCGTGTTCAACGGTCCTATTGTAATCCAAAACAGGGCGTTTGAAAAGAGTTGGAACGGCCCGAGCGTCTGCAGAAAAATAAAAGTATACTTTTTCCACAGACTATGGTATACTATAAATCAATATCGTACTTTTTACTGGTACGTTTTTCGATGGCTTCTGGTGCGCACGCGCACTCGATCGATATATGGGACATGGCCGAACATCCACCTCTGGGCGGTATCCCCCATCTCTTCCCGGCGAGGCAGGGCCGGGAAGAACGGGCGTCCGTCCCTGGTTTTTTGCGCCCTTGGCCCTCCCCTATCCCGGTCCGGCAGGTCTACATGGACCCGGAACGCCGTCGCATCGACCAAGCATCTTTTATGAGAGATCATAACGAATCGTGATATGAAAAGGAGTGTTCGATCCATACTATGGCAGAAAAATTGAAGATCATTTCTCTGGGCGGTCTGAACGAGATCGGTAAGAACCTGACCGTCTATGAGTATGGCGGGGACATCATCATCGTCGATGTGGGCATGGGCTTCCCGGATGACGATATGTACGGCATCGACGTAGTCATCCCTGACTTCACCTATCTCATCAAGAACCAGGACAAGATCCGCGGCATCTTCCTCACCCACGGGCACGAGGACCATATCGGGTCCATCCCCTATCTCCTGCGGAGCATCAACGTGCCCATCTACGCCACCCGCATGACCGCTGGTCTGGTGCGCCTCAAGCTGGAGGAGCACCATCTGGCCGACAAGACCAAGCTCATCACCTGCGAGGCCGGCGAGGTCGTCAAGGCCGGCCGGTTCTCCGTGGAGTTCATCCACGTGAACCACTCCATCGCCGACGCGGTGGCCTTCGCCATCAAGACCCCCATCGGCACCGTGGTCCACACCGGCGACTTCAAGATCGATCCCACCCCCATCCAGGGCGGCATGACCGACCTGGCCCGGCTGGGCGAGCTGGGCAAAAAGGGCGTCCTGGCCCTGCTCAGCGACTCCACCAACGTGGAGCGGCCCGGCTATACCCGCAGTGAACGCTGCGTGGGTGCCTCCTTCGACGCGCTGTTCCGGGGCTGCGACCAGCGGATCATCGTCACCACCTTCGCCTCCAACGTGGACCGGATCCAGCAGGTCATCTCCGTGGCGGCCAAGTACGGCCGCAAGGTGGCCGTCACCGGTCGGAGCATGGAGAACGCCATGAAGGTGTCCGTGGAACTGGGCTATATGAACATCCCCGACGGCGTGCTGGTGGACATCAACCACATCAAGAGCCTGCCCAACAACAAGATCTGCATCATCACCACCGGCAGCCAGGGCGAGACCATGTCCGCCCTGACCCGCATGGCCTTCAACACCCACAAGCAGGTGGAGATCAAGGCCGGCGACCGGGTCATCCTCTCCGCCTCCGCCATCCCTGGCAATGAGCACGCCATCGGCAGTGTCATCAACGAGCTCTACCGCAAGGACGCCGAGGTGATCAACGAGCGGAACGGCCCCCTCCATGTGTCCGGCCACGCCTGTCAGGAGGAGCTGAAGATCATCCACGCTCTGGTGAAGCCCAAGTTCTTCATCCCGGTCCACGGCGAACAGCGCCACCTCAAGACCCACGCCAAGCTGGCCCGCGATATGGGCATGGATCCCCGCCGGATCATCATCAGCGACATCGGCAAGGTCATCGAACTGACCCAGAACTCCGCCAAGATCAACGGCACCGTGCCCGCCGGCAAGGTGTTCGTGGACGGCTATGGCGTGGGCGACGTGGGCAGCGTGGTCCTTCGGGACCGGAAACATCTGGCCGAGGACGGCATGATCGTAGTGGTCGTGTCCATGTCCAGCGAGGACGGCTCCGTGGTCTCCGGCCCCGACATCATCACCCGCGGCTTCGTCTATGTGAAGGAGTCCGAGGGGCTCATGGAGGAGCTCCGCCGTGTGGCTGTGTCCACTCTGGCGGACTGCGAGGCCGAGCACTGCACCGACTGGTCCTCCATCAAGGCCGAGCTCAAGAACGACCTGTCCAACTACCTCTATAAAAAGACCAAGCGCAATCCCATGATCCTGCCTGTCATCATGGAGATCTGATCTCGCAGCGCAAAACAGCCTTGCTGTCCCACAAGGGACGGCAAGGCTGTTTTTTCGTATCAGATCAGGCTTTGACGCCGGAAGTGCAGATCTGCATGGCCACACCATCCTCCATGATATGGAAGCCGTGCTTCTCATAGAAGGCGGCGTTTTTCCGTTCCTCCGGCATGATCTCGATGTAGAGGTAGTCCTTGTACTTCTCCTTCACCATCTCCACCATGGTCCCGGCGATGCCCTGGCCCTGATGGTCCGGACGCACCAGGACATAGTGCATATAGGCCATCATCTCTCCGTCATCCAGCACCCGGACCAGGCCCACCAGCTCCTCCCCGTCCCAGGCGGTGAACACAGTGGAGGACCCCATCAGGGCTTTGTGGAGCCGGCTGGGGTACTCGCCGGACACCCATCCCACAGACCGGAACAGATCCTGTACTTCCTTCTGGCCAAACTTTTTTCTTCGGTATAGCGTATCATATGTAAATTTCTTCTCCTTTACGGTTTGTTCTCCCGGTAGCCGCACTTCTGACACTGAGGCAGAGAGGGCTCTGCCCCCTCCTCCTGATAGAGCCCCGCCCAGTGGCAGATGCTCTGGAGGATCGGGATGACCGACTTCCCCTTCTCGGTCAGGAAGTACTCCACCCGGGGCGGGATCTCGTCGAACTGGCGGCGGGCCACCAGTCCGCTGTTCTGGAGCTCCTTCAGAGTGGTGGCCAGCACCGCATCCGTGATGTTGCTCATCTCCCGGCGGAGGACGCTGTACCGCAGTTCCTTCTGGGCCGCCAGCACACAGAGGATCCGGGACTTCCATTTCCCGCCGAAGAGGTCCAGACCGTACTCCAGTGGACAGCGGATGTCCTTCTCCAATTTTGGTCGATACATGATGTTCAGCTCCTTGCGATGCCCCAGGCGCAGTACAGGAGGAACAGGCCCAGGACGCGGTCGATCATCGTTTGATGGTTCCGGCAGGCCCGCTGGAGCTTGAGTCCCAGAAAGGCCCAGGTCAGGCAAGCACTGCTGCCGAAGGCCACCACGCCCACGCCCGCCAGCAGGAGGGCCGGCAGACTGTGGATATGGGGGATCAGGTAGGCGCTCAGCAGGGTCATGATGTAAAAATAGATCTTCACGTTCACCAGCTGGAGGAGGAACCCCTCCCGGAACGTGGGACGGCGGCGCTCCTCTCCTCCCCCATCGGAGCTCCCCCGCATCATATGGACGGCTAGCCACACCAGATAGGCCGCCCCCAGGTATCTCAGCACCGGCAGGACCGGCGAGAGCACGGTGTCCAGACCATACAAGGCCAGGGCACACAGGGTCTGCACGCACAGATAGCCGGTGCAGATCCCGGCGATCAGGACCCGGCCCTCCCGCCAGCCAAATCGGGTGGTGGTCTCCATGGCCAGGATGTTCCCTGGTCCGGGGGTATAGGAGCTGACGGCCATATAGCCCAGCATCGGCCCCAAAAACGATGGTATCATCTTCTCTCTCCCACTTTCTTTCGGGTCTATGGAGATAAGATACCGGAGCTTCCCGCATTTTGCAAGTAACTATCGAATTTATGAGCGGCTTATTTTTCATCCGCCGCTCAGGGATAGGCACACCGATAGACCTTCCCCGGCTCCATGGGGATCTGGCGGGCGGCGAAGAGCTCCTCCACCGTGACGAAGTAGAAGCCCTGCCGGTGGAGACGATCCACAGCCGCCAAGGCCGCATCTACCGAACTGGAAAAGATATCGTGGAGCAGGATGATATCTCCGTCTCTGGCGCGGGAGACGATGTGCTCCGTCACCCGGGCGGCGTCCTGATCGTCCCAGTCCTCCGGGTCGATGGACCACAGCACGATGGGACAGCCCGCCATGTTTCGCACGCCGTCATCCACCATGCCATAGGGCGGCCGCAGAGGGAATCCCTCCCGTCCCAGCACCGATCGGAACAAGTCCCGGGTCTTGTCCACCTGGGCGGCGAAGTCGGCGGTGCTCAGGGCAGTCAGCGCCACATGGTCATAGGTGTGGATGCCGATCTGGTGGCCCTCCCGCTCCATGCGCTGGAGCAGATCGGTGCTGTGTTCCGCCACCCGGCTCCCCACCAGGAAGAAGGTGGCCTTCACGCCCCGCTCCGCCAGCCCATCCAGCAGGGCCGTGGTGGTGGACCGCCGGGGCCCGTCGTCGAAGGTCAGCGCCAGCAGACCGCCCTCTCCTCCCGCAGATGTAGGGGCTGGCATCTCCTCCTGGAGGACCATATCCGCCGGGACCGTCCGATCCATCCAGCTCCGCCCCGCTGTTGCCGCCAGCGCTCCGACACCGATCAGGACCAGCAGGATCGCCCATCTGCGCCGCATACCGCCACCGCCTTTCCAAGCTCTCCGATAGTATGCGGCGAAAGGACGATCCTATGCGTCTCAAATCGAAAAAGTGCCTCTCCGGCTCAGACCGGAGAGGCACCTCTGGATCCATCAGGGACTTATTTCTGCTGCTCGTCGCCCATGAGCAGGTACATGACGGCCTTCTGAGCGTGGAGACGGTTCTCCGCCTCGTCGAAGATCTCAGTGGCGTGGGCCTCGAAGACATCGGCGGTGATCTCTTCGCCGCGGTGGGCGGGCAGGCAGTGCTGGACCATGCAGCCGGGGTTGGTCAGCTTCATCAGGTCGGCGTTGACCTGATAGCCCTTGAAGGCGGCCTTCCGCTTGGCCGTCTCGTCCTCCTGGCCCATGGAAGCCCACACATCGGTGAACACCACGTCGGCGCCCTTGGCGGCGTCCGCGGGATCGCGGACCAGAGTGAACTTGGCGTCGGTGACGGTCTTGGCGAACTCCATCACCTCGGGATGGGGATCGTAGCCCTCGGGGCAGGCCACGGACACGTCCATGCCCACCTTCAGGCCACCCACGATCAGGGAGTTGACCATGTTGTTGCCGTCGCCGATGAAGCACATCTTCAGACCTTCCAGCTTGCTCTGATGCTCACGGACTGTCATCAGGTCGGCCAGCACCTGGCAGGGATGGGAAAAATCAGTCAGGCCGTTGATCACGGGGATGTCGGCATACTCGGCCAGCTTCTCCACTTCCTTCTGGGAGTACGTCCGGATCATGATGCCGTCGCAGTAGCGGGACAGCACACGGGCGGTGTCCTCCACGGGCTCGCCGCGGCCGATCTGGCTCTCCTTGCCGGAGAGGAAGATGCCGTGGCCGCCCAGCTGGTAGATGCCGGTCTCGAAGGAGACGCGGGTCCGGGTGGAGTTCTTCTCGAAGATCATAGCCAGCGTCTTGCCCTGGAGATAGTTGTGGACCAGGCCGTGCTTCTGGTTGTACTTCATCTGGTCGCCCACGTCCAGGATGTGGATGATCTCTTCCTTGGAGAGATCCAACAGCTTCAGAAGATCTTTCATTTCAAGTCACCTCATTCAAAATATCGGGGATGTGAACGCGGGGGATGCCCGCATATATGTTCGTTACTCCAAGACCTCGTCCATGATCTTGACGCCCTTATCCATCTCCTCCTTGGTGATGGTCAGCGGCGGCAGGAGGCGCAGGCCCGGGCCGGCAGTGAGGACCAGCAGGCCGCTCTTCACCAGCTTGTTGGCCAGCTCCTTGTTGGTATAGCCCTCCTTGACCTCGATGCCGATCATGAGGCCCATGCCGCGGGTGGCGCCGATGCTCTTCTTGCCCAGAGCCTCGATCTGGGCACGCAGGTAAGCGCCCTTCTCCCTCACGCTGGCGATCAGATCGTCATCCAGGATGTCCAGCACGGTGAGGGCGGCGGCAGAGCAGATGGGGTTGCCGCCGAAGGTGGAGCCATGGGTCCCGGCGCCCATGACGTTCCGGCACTTCTCGTTCACCAGGAAGCCGCCCATGGGCAGGCCGCCGGCGATACCCTTGGCAAAGGACACGGCGTCAGGCTGGATGCCGTACTGCTGATAGGCGAAGAGGGAGCCGGTCCGGCCGATGCCGGTCTGGACCTCATCCACCAGCAGGAGCCAGTCCCGCTCGGCGCAGAGCTTGGCCAGGCCCTGGACGAACGCCTGCTCCATGGGGAGCACGCCGCCCTCGCCCTGGATCAGCTCCAGGAGCACGGCGCACACATCGTCGCCGCCCTCGGCCTCCACGCTGGCCAGGTCGTTGGCATCGGCGTAGCGGAAGCCCTCCATGAAGGGGTAGAAATACTGATGGAACACGTCCTGACCGGTGGCGGTCAGGGTGGTGATGGTCCGGCCATGGAAGGAGTTCTTCAGGGTCAGGATCGTGCTGCGGCCCTTGCCGTACTTGTCGGTGCTGTACTTGCGGGCCAGCTTGATGATGCCCTCGTTGCCCTCAGCGCCGGAGTTGCCGAAGAAGGCGGCGGCCATACCGGCCCGGCCGCACAGCTTGTCCGCCAGCTTGGCGTAGGGCTGGGCATAGAACAAGTTGGAGATATGGCCCAGTTTCAGGGCCTGTTCATAGATGGACCAGGCCCACTTCTCGTTGCCGTAGCCGATGGAGCAGACGCCGATGCCGGAGGTGAAGTCGATGTACTCCTTCCCCGCCAGATCCCAGAGGGTGGCGCCCTTGCCGTGGTCGATGTCCACATCATAGCGTCCATAGGTCTGGAGCGTATGGGCATGGTCCAGGGCTTTCAGTTCTTCAAAGGTCATCTCGACCGCCTCCTTACAGGATCATGGTACCGATGCCCTCGTCGGAGAGCATCTCGATGAGGATGGAATGGGGGATGCGGCCGTCCAGGATGTGGGTCCGCTCCACGCCGGAGCGCACAGCCTCTACACAGCACTCGATCTTGGGGATCATGCCGCCCTTGATGATGCCCTCCAGTTCCAGCTTGGGCACATCGGACAGGCCCACCACATGGATGAGGGTGCTCTCGTCCTTGGGGTCCCGCAGGACGCCCCGCACATCGGTGAGGAGGATCAGCTTCTCCGCCCCCAGGGCCACAGCCAGCTTAGCGGCGGCGGTGTCGGCGTTGATGTTGTAGGCGTTCTCCCCGTCGATGCCCTGGGCCACGGTGGAGACCACTGGGATGTAGCCATCCTTCAGACTGTCCTGGACCACACTGGGATCCACGGACACGATCTCGCCCACCAGGCCGTACTTCTTGTCCAGCTTTTTGGCCTGGAAGAGCCCGGCGTCCATGCCGCACAGGCCGATCGCCCGGCCGCCCCGGCGGTTCAGGGTGGCCACCAGGTTCTTGTTCACCTTGCCGCAGAGGACCTCCTGGACGATCTCCATGGTCTCCTCGTCGGTGTAGCGCAGACCGTCCACGAACTTGGACTCCTTGCCAATCTTCTGGAGCATCTCGTTGATCTCCGGTCCGCCGCCGTGGACCACCACCACCTGGATGCCCACCAGATGGAGCAGGATGATGTCGCTGATGACGGCCCGGCGGAGCTCCTCCGAAATCATGGCGTTCCCGCCGTACTTGACCACGATGGTCTTGCCGTAGAATTTCTGGATATAGGGCAGGGCCTCGGCCAGTACGGTGGCTCTGCTCACGATAGGATCAGACATGCTCGTTCTCCCCTCTCCGGATCAGGTACGGTAGTCGCCGTTGATCTTCACATAGTCATAGGTCAGATCGCAGCCCCAGCAGGTGGCCTGATGCTCGCCCTCGTGGAGATCGACATCGATGATGACCTCGTCCTGGGAGAGGATGCTCTTGGCGGCGGTCTCGTCAAAATCCACGGCCATGCCCTGATGGCAGACCAGCACCTCTCCCACGGCGGAGGCGAACTTCACGTCCACATACTCCGGACGGAAGGGTGCCTTGGAATAGCCCATGGCGCACAGGACCCGGCCCCAGTTGGCGTCGGTACCGAACATGGCGGCCTTCACCAGCGGGGAGCCCACCACGGACTTGGCCAGACGCTCAGCGCTCTCCTCGCTCCGGGCATCCCGGACGGTGCAGGTGATCAGGCGGCTGGCACCCTCGCCGTCCCCGGCGATGGCACGGGCCAGCTCCTCGCACACATGGCGCAGCGCCTTCTGGAACACAGTGTAGTCGTCATCCTTCCACTCGATCAGAGCGTTCTCCGCCATACCGTTGGCCAGGACCACACACATATCGTTGGTGGAGGTGTCACCGTCCACAGTGACCCGGTTGAAGGTCTTGGGCACGGTCTCATGGAGGGCGTCGGCCAGCAGCTCATGGGTGATGGCGCAGTCGGTGGTGATGAAGCAGAGCATGGTGCCCATGTTGGGATGGATCATGCCGGAACCCTTGGCGATGGCGCCCATGGTCACGGTCTTGCCGCCCACAGTGAAGGTGTAGGCCAGCTCCTTCTTGACCGTATCGGTGGTCATGATGGCATTGGCCGCCGCGTCGGAGCCCTCGGGACCGTCGGTGAGGCCGGCGGCCACCTGGGGGATCCCCTTCTCGATGGCGGCGATGTTGATGGTCTGGCCGATGACGCCGGTGGAGGCCACCACGAAGTCGGAGGCCTTCCGGCCAGTGGCGGCGGCGGCGTACTCGCTCATGAACTCGGCGTTCTCATGGCTCATGGGACAGCAGGCGTTGGCGTTGCCGCTGTTGGCCACCACGCCCCAGGCGGTGCCGTCCTCCAGATGGTCCATGGTCACATAGATGGGGGCGGCCTTCACCCGGTTCATGGTGTAGGTGCCCGCCGCGGTACACTCCCGCTCGGAGAGGATGATGGCCAGATCCTTCTTCTCCTGCCGCTTGCTCTTGACGCCGCAGTGGACGCCCCAGGCCTTGAATCCCTTCGCGGCTGTGACGCCGCCGGTGATCTGCTTCATATCGTTTCGCTCCTTCGTATCGTCCCGGTCCGTGCCGGGCCCGTATCCGGTCCGGAGCGGAGGGTCCCCCGCTCCGGGCATATGTCACTTTTGTTCGCCCAGGTCCAGACCGGTGGTCTCGTCCAGGCCCAGCATGATGTTCATGTTCTGCACGGCCGCGCCGGATGCGCCCTTGCCCAGATTGTCGAAGAGGGCGGTCACGATGGTCTGATCCTCATGGCCACAGACCACCAGCTCCAGCTTGTCGGTGCCGGCCATGGTGTTGGCCGCCAACATGGGGGCGTCCCCGCCCCAGCGGACGGACACCAGCTTCTGTCCCGCGTAGTAGGCGGACAGGATGTGATAGACCTCTTCAGCGGTGGGCTGGCCCACCAGATAGCGGTCGTAGAGCATGATCGTCGTGGCCATGCCCTTGTAGTAGTCGTCCACCACCGGGCAGAACACCGGAGGCTGGTCCAGTCCCGCGATCTTCTGCATCTCCGGGAGGTGCTTGTGGCGGAGGCTGGTGCCGTAGATGCGGGGACTGTAAAGGTCCTTCCCCTTCTCCTCTGCCTCATAGGCCGCGATCATCTTCTTGCCGCCGCCGGAGTAGCCGGTCAGGGAGAAGCAGGTCAGCGGGTAGTCCTTGGGCAGGATACGCATGGACACCAGCGGCGCCGCGGAGGACAGGAAGCCGGTGGCGTGGCAGCCGGGGTTGGCTACCCGCTTGGCGGTCCCGATGACCTCATAGGGCTTCTTATACAGCTCCGGGAAGCCGTAGACCCAGCCCTTCGCCGTCCGATGAGCGGTGGAGGCGTCGATCACTCGGGTGCGGTCGTTGTCGATGAGGGAGACCGCCTCTTTGGCCGCCGCGTCAGGCAGACACAGGAACACGATATCTGCCGCGTTGAGACATTCCTTCCGGGCGGCGGTGTCCTTGCGCTTGTCCTCGTCGATCAGCAGGAGCTGGATGTCGTCCCGCCTGCCCAGGCGCTCGTAGATCTGGAGACCGGTGGTCCCCTCTTTTCCATCTATGTAAACAATCGGTCTGCTCATTGTTTCCACCTCTGTATCTATGTCAAAAAGCCTCAGTCATCCATGGAGAGGAAGCCCTCGTCCGCGGCCACGTTGTAGAGCCCCCAGCCCGTCAGCGTATCGTCGTCGCCCCAGCCGTAGGAGGTCCAACTGGCGAACCCCTCCGGCATATCGGACTTTGGGGTCCCGGGCAGGTAGAGCAGGATCTCATCCGCATCGTCCAGACCATAGGGGCCGCTCCCCACATAGCGGACGCCGTCCTCGATGACCGCTTCCCCATCGGTCTCCTCCTGCTGGATGTCCTCCAGACGCATCGTATAGGTGTGGCCGTCCACCCGCTCCGGCTGGCTGAACCGCCCGGAGAAGGTGCAGATGTATACCGTCCCATCGGGATAGTCCTCCCCGGTATCCCCCATGTCCGTATCATGGTAGGATCCTGTGAAGGAGCCGTCCTCCGCCACATCCAGTTCCGTGCTCCAGGCGCCTACGCCGCTGGAGAACAGAAACGTCCGAGGAAAGAGCGCCTCCTCCGGGGCTTGACTGCTCTCGACTGCCATCGGCGTAGGGACCGGAGCCACGCTCTCTACCGGTGCAGGCATGTCAGCAGGCGTCTGGGCAGACGAAGCCGTCGGAGCTGCTGTCCCGCCGCACCCGGCCAGCAGGGACAGAGCCAAAGCCGCGGGTATGATGGCTTTTTTCATATACAACACTCCATCCGTTTCTTCGATACCCTTTATGGTACTGCGCCCGCGGATGGAATGCAACTATAAATTTCGCGCTCATCGGGCGCGGATGAACGTCTCCGGCTTACTTTCCTTCTCTCTCCGCCAAAAATGCCTTGACGTGGTCGATCTGCTTCTGCACGCTCTCCGCGGAGGGACCGCCGTAGACTTTTCTGCCGTTGACGCAGGTGTTCAGCTCCAGAGCCTTGTACACGTCCTCCTCGAAGATGGGAGAGACTGCCTTGAAGTCCTTCAGGGGAAGAGTGTCCAAAGTCTCCCCCGCCTTGATGCAGAAGTTGACCAGCTTGCCCACGATCATGTAGGCCTCCCGGAAGGGCATGCCTTTCTTCACCAGATAGTCGGCGCAGTCGGTGGCGTTGATGAAGCCGCCGGAGGCCGCGGCGCGCATGTTCTTCTCCTTGACGGTGAGGGTATCCAGCATCGCCGCGAACACGGGGATGCACAGCTCCACGGTGTCGATGGCGTCGAACACGGGCTCCTTGTCCTCCTGCATATCCTTGTTGTACGCCAGAGGCAGGCCCTTCATGACGGTCAGCAGCGTGATGAGAGAGCCGTACACCCGGCCGGTCTTGCCCCGGACCAGCTCGGCCACGTCGGGGTTCTTCTTCTGAGGCATGATGGAGGAGCCGGTGGAGTAGGCGTCATCCAGCTCCACATACTTGAACTCCCAGGAGCACCACAGCACGATCTCCTCGGAGAAGCGGGACAGGTGCATCATCAGGATGGAGCAGGCGGACAGGAACTCGATGGCGAAGTCACGGTCGGACACGGAATCCATGGAGTTGTCGGTGGGACACCGGAAACCGAGGGCCTCGGCGGTCTGGTACCGGTCCACCGGATAGGTGGAGGTAGCCAGCGCTCCGGCGCCCAGGGGGCACTCGTCCATCCGCTCCAGACAGTCCTCCAGACGGGTGATGTCCCGCTTGAGCATATTGGCATAGGCCATCATGTAGTGGGCGAAGGTGGTGGGCTGGGCCCGCTGGAGATGGGTATAGCCGGGCATGACGGTGTGGAGATTGGCCTCCGCCTTCTTCACCAGCACTTTCTCCAGGTCCTGGATCATGCCGATGATCACGGGGATCTCCTTCTTCACATAGAGCCGGAAGTCCACGGCCACCTGGTCGTTGCGGCTGCGGCCGGTGTGGAGGCGCTTTCCGGTCTGGCCGATGCGCTGGGTCAGCATGGACTCGATGTTCATGTGGATGTCCTCGTTCTCCATGGAGAACTCCACCTTGCCGTCCTCGATGTCGGCCAGGATCGCCTTGAGGCCGTCGATGATCTTCTCCGCCTCATGCTCCTCGATGATCCCGGTCTTGCCCAGCATGGCCGCATGGGCCATGGAGCCCTTGATGTCCTCCTGATACAGGCGGGCATCGAAAGAGATCGAAGAGTTGAAGTCGTTGACCAGCGTATCGGTCTCCTTCTGGAACCGTCCAGCCCAAAGTTTCATAACAAAAGCACCTCACCAAAGTTTCATAGGATGCGTAATGCAGAACGCAGAATGATGTGGCTCCATTCTGTATTCTGCATCACCGCACCCCGGATGATATCAGCCTCCCCGGCGGCCGGAGCCGCCGGGGGGACCTGCGATGTACGGGGATATTCGTTTTGCGGACCGCTTACTTCAGCTTGCCCTGCTCCCGGAGCGCCTGGACCGTGTCGGGCAGGCCCCACAGGTTGATGAAGCCGGTGGCGTCATCCTGGTTGTAGTCGCTCTCCTCGAAGGTCACCAGGTTCTCGGAGTACAGGGTCTCAGGAGAAGTGACGCCGGCGGTGACGATGTTGCCCTTATAGAGCTTCAGCTTCACGGTGCCGGTGACGTGCTCCTGGGTCTTGGTGACGAACGCGGACAGAGCCTCGCGCACGGGGGTGAACCACTTGCCGTTGTAGATCAGGTCGGCGAAGTCGATGGCCAGCTTCTGCTTCATGTGCTTGGTGTCCTTATCGACGGTGATCATCTCCAGCACCTCATGGGCCCGGTACAGGATGGTGCCGCCCGGAGTCTCATAGACGCCGCGGTCCTTCATGCCCACCAGCCGGTTCTCCACGATGTCCAGCAGGCCGATGCCGTTCTCGCCGCCCAGCTTGTTCAGCTTGCGGATGATGTCGCTGGCCTTCATCTTCTCGCCGTCGATGGCCACAGGCACGCCCTTGACGAAGTCCAGGGACACGTAGGTGGGTGCGTCGGGGGCGTTGGCGGGAGAGACGCTCATCTCCAGGAAGCCGGGCTTGTCGTACTGGGGCTCGTTGGCGGGGTCCTCCAGATCCAGACCCTCGTGGGACAGATGCCACAGGTTCTTGTCCTTGGAGTAGTTGGTCTCGCGGGAGATCTTCAGAGGCACGTTGTGGGCCTCGGCGTAGTCGATCTCCTCCTCGCGGCCCTTGATGGACCACTCTCTCCAGGGAGCGATGATCTTCATGTCAGGGGCAAAGCGCTTGATGCCCAGCTCGAACCGGACCTGGTCGTTGCCCTTGCCGGTGCAGCCGTGGCAGATGGCGTCAGCGCCCTCCTTCTTGGCGATCTCCACCAGCCGCTTGGCGATGATGGGACGGGCGAAGGCGGTGCCCAGCAGATAGTCCTCATACTTAGCGCCCATCTGCATGGAAGGGATGATGACATCGTCCACCATCTCATCGGTCAGATCCTCGATGTACAACTTGGAGGCGCCGGTCTTGAGGGCCTTCTCCTCCAGACCATCCAGCTCGTCGCCCTGGCCCACGTCAGCGGACACGGCGATGATCTCGGGATCGTCATAGTTCTCCTTCAGCCAGGGGATGATGATGGAAGTATCCAGGCCGCCGGAGTAAGCAAGGACCACTTTCTTGATGTCAGACATGATGATGACCTCCTAAAGTATATCGATCGGTTCGGCCAGCCGGCCGTTCTCTTGTCGTTGGGCTTAGTATACTCCCCTTCTCCGGTGATTGCAACTGTTATTTTGCATAATTATCCTTCTTTTTCCCGCTTCCGCCCGTCATTTTTTCATTATATTCATTATTCAGTGAATATTTACGGATATTTTCATGAATAATTCGTATACGTCCCGCAGATATGCATCCGCCGGCAGCCGCGTCCTGTCCCTCCGGCAAAGACGAGCCCGCGCGCCGGACGATCCGGCGCGCGGGCTCCGCGTCATCACATATGGAACCGCCGCCGGACCTCCTCCCGAAGGGAGGGCACCCGGCGGACCACGACGAGAGGGATCACCAGAGCTGTGCAGATCGTCAGGACCACCAGAGACCAGCCCGGTCCCCAGCTCCCGTACAGGAACCGGTCGATCAGCAGCTCCACGCCGAACAGGAACACGCCTATCGTGCCGATCAGTACGGTGACGGTGGTCAGGATCGAGCGTCTGCCGCTCCACAGGATCAGCCCCAGGAACAGCACACAGGCTCCGCCCCACAGGACGATCGGCAGGGCCAGACGCAGATACCAGCCCATCCCGTCCAGATCCAGCGCGATCAGGAAGAGGTAGACCGCCACCGCCCCAGTGTCCAGCACCAGCCGGGCCGCCAGCGGCATCCTCCGCAGGAGCAGAGGCGGCACCAGCCACAGCCACAGCATCAGCGCCGCCCCGATCACATAGAGGGACCAGGCCCGCGCCGGATGGAGGAACAGGTTCAGCACCCCACAGCACACCGCCGCCGAAGCCAGCATGGCGGTCAGGAGCAGGGCCAGCTCTCCCTTGGAGGCCGGCGGCACCTCCCGCCGCTCTGTTGGGAACGGCGGAGGCGAGGCCGTATCCACCGGCTGGCCCGGGTCCAGCACCGGGGTATGGCACAGGGGGCAGAAGGACGCCGTGGGATCCAGCTCCACGCCGCAGTGGACGCAGTATGACATAGGGAACACCTCTCGATATCAGAAGATCAGTTCGGACCGGACGGTCCGGTTGCTCTCCACCTTTATATGGATCCCCTCCCGGACCAGGAAGCGGAAGAACTCCCGCTCCGTGTCGGTCTCCTTCAGCGTCCCGGCGAAGGTGATGGCCATGGTGTCGCCGAAGCTGATGGAGGCGCAGTGGACCCGGGGCGCCGTGGCCTGCCCCAGCATGACCTCCATCCGCCGGATGTGGGGCGCCATCTCCTCCGGCACCTGGAAGGCCCCCGGATTGGTGTACGTCCCGGAGTAGGGCCGGGTCCCCGCCAGCCGGTAGCTCAGGGCCATGATCGGGTTCTTCATCCAGAGGGGGATCAGCTGGAGGAGCCGGTTGGTCTGGAAGCGCACATTGCCGGTCAGGATAGCCTGCATCTCCACCCGGTCGATGTGGAAGCGCATATAGTGGTGGACCCGGGACACGATCTCCGGAAACGTATAGTCCCCCAGGGCCGGATCGATGTAGGGGCGGACCGTGAGGATGAAGTTCCGCAGGGTCTCCGATGGGAACCAGTGCCGCAGGTCCACCGGGATCGCCAGAGCCACCTGTTTGGGCCGCCGGGGGCGCTCCCTGGCCTGGTTCTCCAGGATCACCTTCAGGAGCGCCGCGGTCAGATACTCCGTGATGGAAGCGCCGTAGGATCTGGCCTTGACCTTGAGCTGGTCCACCGACAGCAGGCCCATGGTCACGTTCAGCGTGTAGAAGGGCTCCGCCGTGCCTGTGTTCTGGAAGGCCTTCCGGCCCAGCTTCAGCCGCAGGGGCCGGCCCATCGCATAGCGGGCGTAGGCGTCCTCCAGCTCCTCCCGGCGGGGCGGCTCGTGGATGTCCAGCACCCCGTGTCCACTGGGGACCGGATGGCCCATCTCCCCCAGATACACCGCCAGCAGGGTCCGGAAGAACACCAGGGCCCCTCCCCCATCGGACAGGGCGTGGAACACCTCCAGCGAGATCCGGTGTCCATAATAGTAGAAGCGGATCAGCCAGCCCCCGTCCTCCCGGAAGCGCACCGGCTGGCAGGGGTTGGCGATGTCCGGCTTCACGAAAGGGCCCGGGGACGGATTGGGCTCCAGATAGTACCAGAAGGCCCCCCGCCGGATCCGTACGGCGAAGCCCGGGAACCGGGGCATGGTCTTGTCCACCGCCCGCTGGAGGGCCTCCGGGTCCACCTTCTCCTCCATCACCGCCGAGAAACGATAGATCGCGGAGTACTGCTCCTTCTGGAGGGCGGAATAGAGGACGCCCGCGTTGTCCAGCCGGTACCACTCCCGGCGCTTCTGCTCTGCCATGGCATACCCCCTCCTTTCCCTTCACTGGTCTGGTCGTCCTCTGCATTCTACCATCTTTTCCCGTCGGCTACAAGGGCATCTCCCCGAACGCTCCCACTTGCGCCCCGGATCACGGTATGGTAAGATGGGACGACCGATCCGCCCCGTCCCGCACACAGGAGGTGCCCCGATGAAGAGACCGCAGGATGACCCGTCCGCCAAAGCAGAGGCCAAGCGTCTCGCCCCCATGATGAAGGCTCTGAAGGCCATCCACTCCGCCGCGTCGCCGGAGTCCATGTCCCCGGACGATCTGGAGCGCCAGCGCAAGGGGCAGGAGCTTTTGGGCCGCCTGGTCACTCCCATGGTGGGCATGAGCTGGGAGCCCTTCGACCTCTCCGGCATGGCCGCCGCCTGGGTCCGGCCCGACCGGGGCCACGACCGGCGGCACGCCGTCCTGTACTGCCACGGCGGCGGCTATACCAGCGGCAATCTGGGCTATTCCCGGCCCATCGCGTCCAAGCTGGCCGGCGTCACCGGCTTCGAGGTCCTGTCCTTCGAGTACCGGCTGGCCCCGGAACACCCCTATCCCGCCGCGGTGGAGGACGCACTGAAGGCATGGGACTACCTGATGTATCTGGGCTACGGCGCCCGGGACATCGTGGTGGCCGGCGACTCCGCCGGGGGCAATCTGGCCCTGGTACTGGCCCACCGGCTGAAGGCCACCGGACGCCGCCTCCCCGGCGCCCTGATCCTCATGTCCCCCTGGACCGACATGACCGCCAGCGGACGCTCCTATCAGGAGCGGGCCGAGCTGGATCCCTCCCTGACCCAAGACTATATCCAGGCGGTCCGAGCCGCTTACGCAGGCGGCGAGGACTGGACCGCCCCCGGCCTCTCCCCCCTCTTCGGCGACCTGCGTGGCTTTCCGCCGGTGCTGATCCAGGCCGGTACCAACGAGATCCTCCTCTCCGACTCTGTGCGTCTCCGGGACCGTCTGGTGGCTGCGGGCGTCCCCTGCCGTCTGGAGGTGTGGCGCGGGATGTGGCACGTGTTCCAGATGTTCCCCATCAAGCGGGCCTCCGAGGCCATGGACAGCATCGGCCGCTTCCTGCTGGAACAGCTGTGCATTTGACGCCGCGGCACAGCGTGAAGGACAGGGTGGATAAGGATCGGCTGACAGCGCCGCTCTGGAACGAGATACCGCGTCCCCATCCCGAACGTCGGGCGGGGACGCGGTATCCTTTTCTCACAGACACCGGCGGTAGGTCCTCGTGATCTTTCTCAGGCGGTCGGACACGTCCCGGTTGAACGCGGCCTCCCGTACCCGCCAGCTCCAGTTCTGGGGACCCATGGTGCCGGGGGCGTTCATCCGGGCGTCGGCCCCCAGGCCCAGCAGGTCCTGCATGGGCACGATGGCCAGCCGGGCCGGAGAGGCCCAGGCCCCGCATACAGCGCCCCAGCCGAACCCCTCGTCCTCCCGAAGCCGGAGGTAGTCGAAGGCGTAGTCCCGCTCCGCTGGACTGGCCTCGTCGAAGAGCCACTGGACGAAGGTGGGCGTGTCATGGGTGCCGGTGTAGATCACCGACTCCGGTGGACAGTTATGGGGCAGATAAGCGCTCTCCCCCACCGGGTCGAAGGCGTAGATCAGGATCTTCATGCCGGGCAGGCCGCTTCCGGCGATGAAAGCCCTAGCATCCGCGTCCAGATCCCCCAAGTCCTCCGCGATCAGCTCCAGACCGGGGACCTGCTCCAGCAGACGGACCAGCTCCATGCCCGGTCCCGGCTCCCAGTGGCCCTCCTTCGCGGAGGCAGCCCCCAGCGGGATCGACCAGTATGTGTGGAACGCCCGGAAATGGTCGATCCGCACCATGTCGTACAACCGGGCCATGTGTTCCCCCCGGCGTTTCCACCAGGTATAGCCAGTGGCGCGGTGGCGGTCCCAGTCATAGAGGGGATTGCCCCAGTGCTGGCCCTCATCGGTGAAGGCGTCCGGCGGGACGCCCGCCACGGCGGTGGGATGGCCCTCCTCATCCAGCTGGAAGAGCTCCGGCTCCGCCCACACCTCCGCCGAGTCCGGAGAGACGTAGATAGGCAGGTCCCCCAGGATCCGGATGCCCTTCCCATTGGCATAGGCTTTCAGGGCGGTCCACTGCCGGAAGAACAGGAACTGGAGGAAGGCGTGACCGCCCATCTCCTCCGCCAGTCCCCGCCGCAGGGCCTCCAGCGTCTCAGGCCGGCGGCGGATCTCCTCCGGCCAGTCCTTCCGCTCCGCGCCCCCCAGCTTTTCCCGGACGGCCATGAAGAGGGCGTAGTCCGGGAGCCAGTCGGACTCCTGCTCCCAGAAGGCCTCCAGCTCGGTCCGGAAGCGGGCCTTCCCCCGGCCCCATGCCTTTCGGAGCAGAGCGGGACGGGTCCGGTGGAGCCAGGCATAGTCCACCCGGTCCGGATCCGGCCAGCGAGCCTCCTCCAGCTCCCGTTCTGTCAGGAGGCCCTCCCGGGCCAACTCCTCCAGATCCAGGAGGAAGGGGTCCCCCGCGAAGGAGGAAGGGGACATATAGGGCGAGTCCCCGCCGCCCGGGGGCACCAGAGGCAGGATCTGCCAGTAAGACTGCCCCGCGTCAGACAGGAAGTCCACGAAACGGCGGGCTTTCTCCCCCAGGCTCCCGATCCCATATCCTCCGGGAAGGGCGGTGACCGGGAGGAGGACGCCGCTGGAACGATGAGCGAGCATACGTTGGCCTCCTTGAATGGCAGAGATCTCTCTGCCGTCTTCTCGCTCTCATTATAGTGTCCGGGCCGTCCGGGTGTCAAGGCGATGCCGGGCCGCCGGCCTCCGTCCGCAGGACCAGCTCCTCCCCGGACACCGTGAGACGGGCGGCGCCCCCCGCGCTCAGCGCTCCGGTCAGGACCGCCTCGGCGGCCGGATCCTCCACCCGGCTTTGAACTGCCCGCCGGAGGGGCCGGGCCCCGTGCTCCGGGTCGAAGCCCAGATCCGCCAGCCGGTCCAGCGCGGCCTCCTCCACCGTCAGGCCGATGCCCAGCGCGGACAGGCGTTCCCCCACGTCCTCCAGCATCCGGCCGGCGATGGCCCGCAGCTCTGGGCGCTCCAGCTGACGGAACACCACGATCTCATCCAGCCGGTTCAGGAACTCCGGGCGGAACACCCTTTTCAGCTCTCCCATCACCGCCTGCCGGAGCTGGTCATGGGAGCGGACCGTCCCCCGTTCCCCGGCAGAGAAGCCCAGAGGTCCGCTCCGGCCCGCTAGCTTGGCTGCCCCTACATTGGAGGTCATGACCACCACCGCGTTCCGCAGATCGGCTCTCCGGCCCTGACTGTCCGTGACGGCGCCGTCCTCCGTGATCTGGAGCAGCAGATCCCATACCTCCTCGTGGGCCTTCTCCAGCTCGTCGAAGAGGATCACGGAATAGGGCCGGCGGCGCACCGCTTCGGTGAGCTGTCCGCCCTCCTCGTGGCCCACATACCCCGGCGGAGACCCGATCAGCCGGGAGACCGTGTGCCGCTCTTTGTACTCCGACATATCGAAGCGGATCAGAGCCTCCTCCGTGCCGAAAAGGGCGGCAGCCAGGGCCCGGCACAGCTCTGTCTTTCCCACGCCGGTGGGCCCCAAAAACAGGAAGGATCCTGCCGGACGCCCCGGTTCCTTGAGGCCCACTCTCCCCCGGCGCACCGCCCGGGCCACGGCACGGACGGCTTCATCCTGACCGATCACCCGCCGGTGGAGCTCCTCCTCCAGATGGAGGAGCCGGTCCCGCTCCCCTCGGGTGAGGGCCGTCAACGGGATCCCCGTCCACCGGGACAGGACCTGCGCCACGTCCTCCGCTCCTACGGTCTCCGGCCGCCGCGCGCTGGCCCAGCGGCTTCTGGCCCGGTCCAGCTCCTGCCGGAAGTCCCGTTCCGCGTCCCGGAGCATCGCGGCCCCCTCGAAATCCTGTCCCCGGATGGCCGCCTCTTTCTCCCGGCGGGCCTCCGCCGCCCGGGCCTCCAGCGCCCGGAGCCCCGCCGGGATCCGGGCCCGGTCCAGCCGGACGCAGGCGGCGGCCTCATCCATCAGGTCGATCGCCTTGTCTGGCAGACGGCGGTCCGGCAGATAGCGCTGGGAGAGCCGCACCGCCGCCTCCAGCGCGTCGTCCCCGATCCGGAGCCGGTGGTGGGCCTCATACCGATTCTTCACGCCCCGGAGGATCGCCAGCGCGGTATCCGGATCCGGCTCCTCCACCAGCACCGGCTGGAAGCGCCGCTCCAGCGCCGGGTCCTTCTCGATATAGCGGCGGTACTCCCCGGTGGTGGTGGCCCCGATCACCTGGAGCTCACCCCGGCCCAGCGCGGGCTTGAGGATGTTGGCCGCGTCGATGGCCCCCTCGGCGGAGCCCGCCCCCACGATGGTATGGAGCTCGTCGATGAAGAGGATCACGTTTCCCGCCCGGACCACCTCGGCCAGGATGTTCTTCACCCGCTCTTCGAACTCTCCCCGATATTTGGTCCCGGCCACCATGGAGGACAGGTCCAGCGCGAAGAGCCGCTTATCGGCCAGCTCCTCCGGCACGTCTCCGGAGGCCATCCGGCGGGCCAGCCCCTCCACTACGGCGGTCTTGCCCACGCCCGGCTCCCCGATCAGGGCCGGGTCGTTCTTCCGGCGGCGGGAGAGGATCTGGATCACCCGCTCGATCTCCCGGTCCCGGCCCACCACCGGGTCCAGACGGCCCTCCGCCGCCAGCCGCCCCATGTCCCGGCCGAACTGTTCCAGGAGCTTGAGCTCTCCGGAGGAGCGCTCCGTCTCCCCTCTGGCCCGACCGCTCCCCCGGAAGGGCGGCGGGAGCGGGTCCCCCATGGCGGCCGTCACGTCGGCCAGGAGCCGCTGGGGGTCCTGGCCGCAGGTCTCCAGCACCCGGACGGCCGCCCCCTCGCCCTCAGCGAGCAGTCCGAAGAGGAGATGCTCCGTTCCGGTGGCCTGCTTCTGTTCCGCCGCCCGGGCAGCGGAGCGCTCGATGATGTTCCGGCAGCGGGGCGTCAGGCCCTGGAAGGGGGCCGTCCCCGGCAGTCCGGCCCCCACCGCCCGCACCACCGTCTCCCGGAGGCGGTCCCCCTCCAATCCGGCGGCGGTCAGGATCCGGGCGGCAGATCCCTCCCCCTCCCGCAGGAGCCCCAGCAGGAGATGCTCACTGCCCACATAGCCATGGCCCATCTCGGCGGCACTCTCCTGGGCCAGCCGAAGGGCTGTCTGGGCCCGGCGGGTGAAGTCCGTCCCTTCCATGTGTCCACCTCGTTCCAAGCGGCCCCGAACGAAGCCGTCCTTTCGTCTGATCATCTTCATCGCAGATCGATCCCACTCCTTGCCGCAGTGACGCGTCGGCCTCTGTCCGTCAGTCATAACTAGCAATTCTTTCCAGTAGATCGTACAGATCTCGGCCGATCCAGCACCTAAAAATATACCCAAGTCTCCCGCAATTTAGCATTGCATTTTTGAAAAGTTGTGTTACAATGTGAGTAGTTTAAGTTTGGAGGTGTTACCTATGGCATATGTTATCAGCAGTGACTGCGTGAGCTGCGGCTCCTGCGCTGGTGCCTGCCCCGTGAGCGCGATCGCTCAGGGCGACGAGCACTATGAGATCGACGCCAGCTCCTGCATCGAGTGCGGCACCTGCGCTGACACCTGCCCCGTCGGCGCCATCTCTCAGGGCTGATCAGTACTCCCGCGAGAAAAGGTAGAGGACAGAGGACCGCTCCGGCGGTCCTCTGTTTTTTTGCGCCGCATGGTTTACAGCCGCCCTCCCGTCCTGTATACTGATAAGTATGAGTTAGGAGGGCGGTACCATGAAAGAGCTGAAGGGGCGCGATCTGTTTCTGATCGGATGCACACTGTTCACCATGTTCTTCGGCGCGGGCAACCTGATCTTCCCGCCGGCCATCGCCGCGCAGGCCGGCGCTATGACCTGGTGGGCCGTGATCGGTCTGACCGTCAGCGCGGTGGGACTGCCGGTGCTCGGCGTAGTGGCTGTCGCCCGTTCCGGCGGCATGGACGCGCTGTGCGGCCGGGTCCATCCTCTCTTCGCCAAGGTGTTCACCGTGACCGCCTATCTGGCCATCGGGCCCTGTCTGGCCATCCCCCGCACCGCCAGCACCTCCTTCGAGATGGCCGTGCCCCCCTTCGCCGGGGCGGACGCGCCGATGGCCCTGTTCCAGTTCCTCTATTCGGCGGCCTTTTTCGCCCTGGCCCTTCTGGTCGCCCTGCGGCCGGAGAAGCTCACCGACCGGCTGGGCAAGATCATGTGTCCCCTGCTGATCCTGCTGGTGGTCGTCACCTTCGCCGCCTGTCTGGCCGACCCGCTCCAGGGCTATGGTCCCGCCGGAGCTGGATATGAGTCGCCCGGGAAGGCGGTCATCACCGGCTTCCTACGGGGCTACCAGACCATGGATGTCATCGCCGCCCTGGCCTTCGGCATCGTCATCAGCCTGAACATCCAGGCCCGGGGCATCGCGCCGGAGCGGGCCGTGGTCCGGGGCACTATCCGGGCCGGCGCGATCGCCGGCGTCCTGCTTTTCCTGATCTATGCCATGCTGGCCCATATCGGCGCCCTGTCCGGCGGGGCCTTCCCGGACCCGGACAATGGAGCCGCGGCCCTGACCAACATCGTCCACGCCCTCTTCGGCCGGCGGGGCGATCTCCTGCTGGCGGCGATCTTCGTCATCGCCTGCTTCAACGTGTGCGTAGGCCTGATCTGCTCCTGCGGCGAGTATTTCGCGGAGCTCTGTCCCAAGATCCCCTATCGGGGCTGGGCCATCCTCTTCGCCATCGCGAGCATGGCTCTGGCCAACGCAGGCCTGGATCAGATCTTGGCTCTCTCCGTACCGGCGCTCAACATCATCTACCCGGTGGCGATCACGCTGAGCCTCCTCTCCCTCTTCCAGTCCCGGCTGGTGGGGAGGGACCAGGTCTGGCCGATCGTCATCCTCTTCACTGGTGCGGCCAGCATCCTGCTGGAGCTGCTGGGCCTGCTGGCCCCCGCTCTGCTGGACCGGATCCCGCTGGCCTCTCTGGGACTTGGCTGGGTCCTCCCCGCCCTGCTGGGCCTCATCGCCGGTCTGCTGGCCTCCCGGAAGGCCGGGCGCTGACCCTTTTCCCAAAAATGCTTTGAAAAAGGAGCTCTTTCCATGCATCACGAACACGACGGACACCGCTGCGGATGCGGCCATGACCACGACCATGGACACCATCATCACGAGGGATGCGGTTGCGCGCACGAGCACCCGCACCACCACGGCCGCCATGACGGCGCACTGACCCCCGCCATGGAGGACTTCCTCCATCTCCTCTCCCACCACAAATATCTGCCTATGGCCCGTTTTTTGGTGGAGAGCAGCAAGGAGGAGGACTTCTGCTCCGTGGCCCTGGCCCCGGTCTTCCTCCGCTCCCCGGACGAGGACCTGGCTTCCGTGAAAATGACCGCTTCCCTCCTGCTCGATCTGGAGGAAATGTCATATTTGACCTTGGACTATGACTATCCTCTTGACAATTACTCATATGAAGAGTATAAAAAATCTGAGCTCTTTGCCTATTTCTGTCGAACGGTCGAGGAGGCCGGCCATCGGGAAGGTTTCCTCGGGGACACTCCAGTCCTGGAGCTGGGCAGCATAGCGCTCGTAGAGAAGTGAGATCGAAAGGACGGATACACTCCATGGAACAGCTCATCCTGAACGCCGTCGTCGTGACGGTAGACCCTCAGCGCCGCGTCCTCTGGGACGGGGCTGTCCTGGTGCGGGACGACCGCATCGCCGACATCGGCTCCACCGCGGACCTGAAGGCCAAATATCCCTCTCCTGACCGGACTATCGACGCCGGAGGAAAAGTCCTCTTCCCCGGCTTCATCAACAACCATACCCACCTGTTCCAGACCCTGCTGAAGGGCATCGGCGATGACATGGAGCTGAGCGACTGGCTCTCCCACATGATGTTCCCCGCCGCCGTCTATCTGGAGCCGGAGGATACCTATCACGCGGCCATGCTGGGCCTGTCCGAGGCCCTCCACAGCGGCGTCACCACTACCGTGGACTATATGCACTGCCACAGCAAGCCCGGCCTGACCGACGGCATCTGCAAGGCTGTGAAGGACCTGGGCGTCCGCGGCATCGTGGGCCGCGGCACCATGGACACCGGCGTAGAGTACGGCACCTGTGCCGACCTGTGCGAGAAGGTCGCCGACGTGGAGGCCGACCTGCACCGCCTGTTCAAAACTTATCACGACACGGAGAACGGCCGCCTGAAGATCTGGGCCGCCCCCTCCTCCATGTGGTCCAACTCTGACGAGATGCTGAAGATGCAGTGGAGAGTGGTCAACGAGTACGGCTCCGGCTTCACCGTCCACATCTCCGAGACCGAGTACGCCCGTATGGCCACCGAGTGGGTCCACGGCTGCAACGATGTGGATCTGCTCAAGAAGCTGGGCATCCTCGGCCCCAACGTGCTGATGGTCCACTGCTGCTGGATCAACGATCAGGACATCGCCCTCATCAAGGAGCACGATATGAAGGTCTCCCACGACGCCTGTGCCAATATGTATCTGGCCGACGGCGTGGCCCCCCTGCCCGAGATGCTGAAGGCCGGCGTCACCGTGGGCCTGGGCCTGGACGGCGCCGCCAGCAACAACTCTCAGGACATGATCGAGCTGATGAAGTGTACCGCTCTCCTGCACAAGAACAACAAGCTGGACCCCATGGCGATCACCGCCGAGAAGGTCCTGGAGATGGCCACCATCGACGGCGCCCGCTCCATCGGCCTGGACAACGAGATCGGTTCCATCGAGGTGGGCAAGAAGGCCGACCTGGTGTTCTTCGATCCCGCCGCCAGCCAGAAGTCCACTCCCATGCACAACCCCGTCTCCACCCTGGTGTACTCCTCCGGGATGCAGAACATCGTGGGCGTCATGGTGGACGGCAAGATGCTGATGGAGGACGGCAGGCTCCTCACCGCCAGCGATGCCGACATCATCGCCAATGGCCAGCGCACGGCCGACGCCATCTGCTGCCGCGGCAAGATCACCAACCGCCGCGAGGGCCACAAGTGGGAGAGCTTCAAGGAGAAGAAGGCCGAGAACTAAAGCCTCCCCTTCCTCTGTTTTGATAAGACATAAAAGATGCCGCTCCGGCCGGAGCGGCATTCTTTTATGCCTGATATAGGACTGGCCCCCGCCCCGGATACGATCCGGGGCGGGGGCCGAACTGTTCATCGGTCATCCGTCAGACTGATGTCTGAGGATCCCTCAGTCCTTCCAGTCAGGCGCGGCGGTCAGCTTCGTCCAGGTCTCGTGGATCTCGCCCTTCCGCTGGAAATCGTGGCTGTTGGTGGCCTCTTGGACCGCCAGATGATACCAGGCGCCGGCGGGATTGTCGGGCCAGACGGTCATGCCGTCCAGCAGGTCCTCCGCCGTCTCCGGCATCCGGCACAGCACATGGTTTATCAGCGTCATGGCCTCGGCCCGGGTGATGAGGTCATCCGGGCGGAAGGTCCCATCGGAGCCGCTGTTGATCCAGCCCAGAGAGGCGGCCCGGACGATCTCGCTCTCCGCCCAGTGGCCGGAGATGTCCGTGAAAGCCGTCTGGCTCCCCTCCACCGTGCTGGTGTCGAAGCGGGCGCAGATCGCGGCGAACTCCGCCCGGGTGATCGCGGCGTCGGGGTCGAAGCTCGCCGCACTGCGGCCCTTGATCACGCCCAGCCGTGCCATAGTGGAGACCGCCGTATTGCACCAGTCCCCGGTGACCACGTCCTGGAAGCTGTTCCAGGCGGTCTCGTTCGCATCCCGGACCTCGCTCGTGAGGAGCCGGTAGAAGATGGCCGCCGTCTCGGCCCGGCTGATGTTGGCCAGAGGCCGTACTGTTCCATCGGAGTAGCCCACCACATAGGCGAAGTGGTCGTCTCCGTTCAGGCCGCTGGGCACCTGAGTGGCCTTCCAGCCGGCGTAGACGGTCCAGTTCCGGGTCATCTTGAGCTCGGTGACCTTCTTGGTCAGGTCCTTGTCGGTGTACCAGCCAGTGAAGGTATAGCCGTCCCGGATGGGCAGCTTATCCAGCTTCACAGTGGTGGACTCCCGATAGCGCTCCTTCTCATACTCGGTGCCGCCGTTGGACACATAGGTCAGATCGTAGCGGTCCGGCCGGTCATCGTCCCGGTCAGAGCCGGAGGGACGGGTGGTGGGTCGAGGGGTAGGCGTCGGTGTGGGGGTCGGTGTGGGAGTAGGAGTAGGCGTGGGCGTCGGAGTCGGAGTCGGGGTCGGGGTCGGAGTGGGCTCCGGGTCCTTATCCCCCACGACGGCCACGAAATACAGGGTCGCCTGATCGTCCACCCAGTCCTCAGGGGTGGTCATCCGATCCAGCTCGGCGTACCCATAGGCGGTGTCCACCTTCAGGCAGACGCCCGTCTCCACCACATAGATCTGTTCCCAGCCCTTCAGCTCCTGACCAGTCGGCAGAGGCTTCAGGAGCGCCTCGTCCGGGGTGGTGATGGTCTTGGCATCATCGTCCGAGGTCAGGGAGGCGGTGTAGACCTCCTCCATCTTCCCCATCTCCCCGGTCTCATAGAAGACAGTGGTGATGGTCTTTCGCGCTTCCTCCACCTTTTCGAAGGTATAGGTATAGGTGGCGTAGTCGTTCTGGGGGCGGGTCATAGCCTCTTCATCGTCCCAGGAGCCGCCCTGCCAGCCCTCAGCGGCCACAGGGTCAGGGATCTCCTTGGTGCCCATGGTAGCGCCCTTCCGGACGACGACCCGGCGGGTGGTCGAGCCATCCTCGAAGGTACCGCCGATCACCTGGAAGGTGATCAGCACGGTCTCCACATCCTCACCGGAGCCGCACTTCACCTTAAAGGTGTCGATGCTTGTGGCGGCGGGGGCCTCCCAACGCTCCTTCGCTTCGTTCCAGGTCAGGTCATACTTCACATCGGCGATGGTGATGGGATGGTCGGTACCGGTCTCCTTGTTGTAGGCCATGGCGTACACATAGCCGTACATGGTCACTTCGCAGGTATAGGTACCATTCTTCTCTTCGACTTCGCCGATCTCATAGCTGTCCGGCAGGATACCGAAGGACTTCCTCTCATGGCCGGAGCCCTCGGTGACGCACTCCACCACATAGCTGGTGGCCAGTTCCGTGTCCACAGGGGGTCTGGGGGCCTCTTTCTTGGGGAAGGTATAGATATAGGTCACATTCTCCGTCAGCGGGGTCTTCGTGTCCGGTTCCTTATTCCAGCTGCCAGGGGCAGTCGCTCCATCCGCAGGTGTCATACCATACGGTACCTTCGTAGCGGGCAGAGTCTCGCCTTCCGTCAGGGTCACGGTCTTATCGTCGCTGGTATCATCGGACCAGGTGCCGTTCACGATCTTGAAGGTGACGGTGATGGTCTTGGCAGGGGGCTCCGCATCGAAGGTGTAGGTATAGGTGGTGTCCTTGGTCAGCGCCGTATCGGCCTTTGGCTCCACCTTCCACTTACCGGTGGTCTGGGCGTAGCCTTTCTCCGCCGTCATGCCAGAGGGGATCTGGCCGTCGGTCAGCTTGCCGTCCAGCACTGTCACGGCTTTGTCGGTGCTCGTTCCATCCGCCCACTTACCGTACTTGATCTGGAAGGTGGCGGTCCAGGCGGTCAGGCCCACGCTGGGAGACTCGTCCAGCAGGGTGCTGGTATCCCGACCGTCCTTCTTGTAGCCGGTCAGACCAGCCTTGCTGTCGGCAGTATCATTGGTGGGATAGATGTTGGTGCCGGACTGCCAGCCGGTATAGCTGGTATCAGGCTTGATGGGGATGGTGACGATCAGCTTCTTGCCGGAGTAGGTCGTCTCTCCATCTTCCGTTTTCGTGGTGACGGCGTTGGCGCTGTGATCGAAGCCGGTGACGGTCACCGTTTTGCCGTTCTTAAAGGCCGTCAGGCCTGCATCTTTCGGCTCGTCCCAAGAATAGTTTCCATCCGTATCCTTGCCCGTGACATCTGCGGTCTGCACGGTCACGTCCCCATCCCCAAACTGGAAGTACTCGGACAGGGTATCGGTGAGGACCGTCTTAGCACCGGCCTCCACGGTGTTCCCGGTGATCTCATTCGAGATCGTCTCGAACACGTTCCGGAGCTCCGCCGCGTCGGCGGCGGTCATGTAGTAGGCGCCATTTCCAGCAGGGTCCCCATACTTATCCATGCTCTCCGCCCCAGGGTAGTTGGAGGACACATAGTTCATGTAGCTGGTCGTGTCTTTGCCCGGATTGCCGCCGAACACGCCTACCGTGAACACCTTGGTCCCGGCAGCCTTCATGCCCTTGGCGGCCTTGATCGCCGCATTTGCGACTTCATTTTCAAATTGGTCCCCGCTGGTGGGTACGCCGTCCGTGAACATCACGACGACCTTGCCGACGTTCTCATCCTCACGGCCTTTTCCCGTGAGCTGACTTTGGGCCAGCTCCATGCCCTTATCAGACTGGGTAGCGCCTGCCGGTCCGAGGGCATCGACCGCATCCTTCAGTGCTTTCTGGCCGGTCTTGGCGTTGGTCAGCTCCTTCACGACCTGGGAGTAGTTGTAGGTGTATATCATATCCCGGTAGGTATCGCTGCCGACTTTATCCGTCTTTTTTCCGGCGAACTTCACGATGCTGATATCATGTTCCACCGTGTCCGTGGCCTTGCCCGCCACGCTGTCGATGAAGCCCTTGACCGCCGTTTTCAGGGCCGCCAGCTTCTTCTCCGTGGTCTTGACGTACAGAGTCCCAGTATAGGCCGTGTCAGAGGAACTCTTGACCTTATCGCCCAGCTGCTTCCACTGCCTCCCCTGGCCAGTCCAGTACCACAGGTAGTAGTCCGGATCGGACCATCCATCCTTTCCCGTCCGGACCTGACGATAAACGTTATCGCTGATCTGATAGTAATATTCCTTACCTCTGACGTCATCATAGCTCCACGTCGTCTTGTTGGAGACGGCCGTATAGCTGGTGATGTTCTCGTCCATGGACCCGGACACGTCCAGTACCAACACGATGTCCAGCGGCTTCGTGCCGGAGGTGACGGTCACGTCCTTCGTCACATAGGCCTCCATGGTGAGGGCATAGTCCCCATTCTCATCCTGGGAGACCGATTTCGTGATATGGACCGGTCCGTCATCCTTGATGACGTCACGCACGGCCTGAGACGCAGGCGTCTCGTCCGTGGCCGCCGCCAGGGGCGCCGGTGTCATGGTCAGCAGCATACTCAGAGAAAGCGCCGCTGACAGCAAGCGTTTTTTCATGTTCCTTCCTCCTTGTTTCGGTATTCCACGTGAGATCTGCGGCCCGGGGACATCTCCGCCGGACGGCCGGCCGCGCCGCCGTCTGCGGGTGGTTCATAGGGCGCTCACCCCCTTTCCGCCGTGGCTCTCCCAGCCCACGAGTTGCTGTTCCCGCTCCAGCATCCGGTCGTAGCTCCGCTCCACCAGGATGGAGATGTCCTCCCAGATGCCGTCCCGGGTGCTCTGGCAGAGCTTCCGCAGACAGCGGGGCGTGGCCTTCTCCGGGTCCACCCGGGCGTCCCGGCACAGGGTCTGGATCGCGGCGGTCACATGGGAGCGGTTCATGGGCCGTCCGCTCCGGGTGATGAACACGGGGCCGCTCAGCACCCCTTCCCGCTGGATATAATCCACCAGCTCTGCCTGGAGGCAGGCCGGGATCCTCCGTTCCACGCCGGCGGCGGACACCCGGCCCGCCGCCACGGCCTCCGCGGTCAGCAGAGGCAGGTCCAGCAGGTTCAGCCCCAGCACGCCGAACACCTTGATCAGCAGATAGGGCTTCTCCCGTTCCAGCGCCTTGGCCGTGGAGAGGAGCCGCAGGTATTCCCGCCGCTCCAGCTCCGGCTGGACAGCGCTCTCCCCTTTCAGCCGACTGTCGATCTGGAGCTCCCGGTGGCCGTGATGCTCCAGATAGGTGTTGGCCGCGGCCAGATAGCTGTTCACCGTGCCCGGCGTATAGCCGTCCTCCAGCAGGGCCCGCTGGATCCGCTCCAGGGTCCCCCGCCGGATCCGCTCCCCCTCCGGGAGCAGGCGGCAGATCTTGTTCAGGCTCCGCCGGTAGGTCCGGATGGTCTCTTCCGTGCGGCCCTTCTCCTCCAGGTCCCGCAGGAACGCCTCGATCCGCTCCGGAGAGAGGGCGACGCCGCCGGTCTCCGCTGGACGCTCCGCTATAGCCTGTCCTACTGACATCTCGATCCCTCCAGTCACCAAATCAACATTTCGACGTAAAAGGCCGCCGGAAGGACGGCTGTGGCCCCGTTACATATCCTTATTTTAACAGGATCTATATGGAAATGCAAGGAGGATCTGATCCTCAGGGCATACGGAGACAGACCGCAAAAAAAGACGATTTTTTGCGGCCCGGCTTTTTGCGGCCTTTCGGCCCCGGGGACGGGGACGGAGGGCCGCTTTTTTTATCCCGGCGATCTCTGCCTGAACGTGCCGATATCGGTCATATACCGAAAAAATCGGACGTCATCGACGGAAAAAGTGCCTATGAAACTTCGAATATCCATATCCTGGAAATCATAGACTATACAGACGGTACAGGCCGGGCCGGGTCCGGTCCCATGCCGCCCGGGCCCATAGTACGAGCGAGACCGGGACGAAATGTTGATTTGGTCCGCCTCTAGGACACCAGCTCCAGACGGTCCAGCTGTCTGGCATGCTCCCGTCCAGAGCCGATCAGGTAGATCCGGGTGGTCTCGATGCTGGAGTGGCCCAGCACATCGGCCAACTTCACGATGTCCCGGCTGGCCCGGTAGAACGTGGCGGCGAACAGGTGCCGCAGGTTATGGGGGAACACCCGGCTGGGCTCCACCCCCGCGTGACGGCACAGGCCCTTCATCTCCGCCCAGATCTGGCGGCGTCCCAAGCGTTTCCCGCTTCCGGTGAGGAATATCTCGCCGGAAGCGGTCTTTTGTTTTTTGGCGTATTTCAGGAGCTTGCGGCAGAGCTTCCCCGGCAGGAGGATCGTGCGGACCTTGCCCTTCAGCACGATCTCCGCACGGCCCTCCCGGGCGGCCTCTACCGGGATATAGCGGGCCTCGCTCACCCGGATCCCGGCGGAGCAGAGGGTCTCCATCACCAGAGCCAGCCGCTCCCGGCCCAGGGCCCGGGCGGTCTCCACCAGACGCCGGTATCCGGCCCGGTCCAGCTCCCGGCCGGGCTCCCGGAACATCCGCCGCTGGATGCGCAGGTAGTGGACCCGGCAGTCCGTCCATCCCAGCCAGGCGAACAGGCTGTGGACCGCCGCCAGCATGGAATTGACCGTCACGGCGGCATGGCCCTCCTCCCGGAGCTGGTCCTTCCAGCGGGACACCGCCTCCCGGTCCACCGGCCGGCCGCCCAGCCATCCGTAGAACCGTTCCGTATCCCGCAGATATTTCTCGATGGTACCGGGGCTGCGTTCCTCCCGGTGCAGATAAGCGCGGAACCCTGTCATCTGAACACGCGTCAGCTGATGCATCTCCATGATCGAACTCCTTGTCTTATTGTGCGGACCATATCGTCCGCCGGTGGCGGGTGCTGTCATCGTAGTATGGCACCGTGGGCGGGGATCGTATCCATCCGTCCCTGTCCGCGGGAGGGACGGGACGGCTCCAGCCTCAAAAAACGCAAAAAGCGCCCGGATATGCCAAACAACAGCATATCCGGGCACTTGCCGGAGATCGTATGACGTCGCACAAATGAAAACGGACGCGGCCGCTCGATGCGCGGCGCGTCCGTTTTTGCTCCCCGCTGATAACGGGACCGGGGCCGTCCCTATGAAGGTCAGGCGCACGGCTCCGCGCCGCAGATCCCCAGCACGAAATTGGCCAGGGTCTGGCGGCGCTCCTCCGGGTCCTCCGGCCAGGGCAGGTCCCCCCTGTGGTCCGCCAGGAGCACCGGGACCGGGGCGTTATAGACCTCATCGGCCACATCCATCTCCACGCCGTCCACCATCCGGTCCGGGCCGCCGTTGACGATCACGCCCTTCACGTCCGGGATGGCGGCCAGCTCCTCTGCCGTGATGGTGTGGGGGCGGAGCAAACAGGCCACCCCCAGCGCCCCGATCTCGTCCAGCAGGCGCTGGTTCTCCCGGCTGCCCAGGTCCAGTACTACGATCGTATCCCGCTTCATCTCGTCTCCTCCATTCCGATATGTTCCGGCATCATCTTACCATACTTCTCCCCTCCCCCGCAAGGCGGGGCTTGCGCCAGTCGGAAAGAACTGGTATGCTCTACCTATATGCGATCGATCGATAAAACAGATGAGGAAGGATGAGCGTCATGCAGGAGATCCGCTGTCCCAACTGCGGTCAGGTGTTCCAGGTGGATGAGTCCGGCTATGCCAAGATCGCCCAGCAGGTGCGGGACGAGGAGTTCCGGAAGGAGCTCTCCCACCGGGAGGAAGCTCTGGCCGAGGCTCTGAAGAGCCGTCTGGAGCTGGCCAAGACCGTCCAGGAGAAGGAATATCAGGAGGCCCTTTCCCAAAAGGACGCGGCCCTCTCCGCTTTGAAGGCGCAGATCGTACAGCTCCAGGCCCAGATCGACGGCGGCCGGACCGAGAAAGACCTGGCCGTCTCCGAGGCCGTCCGGACCCAGGAGCAGATCCGGGAGAAGGCCGTCCGCCAGAAGGACGACGAGCTGGCCCAGCGGGACCGCACCATCCAACAGCTCCGCTCCCAGATCGACAACAGCCAGACCGCCCAGGCTCTGGCGGTCTCTCAGGCCGTTCAGGCCAAGGAGCGGGAGCTGGCCGACGGCCGCACCGAGATCACCGCCCTCCAGGGCCGTCTGTCCGCCGCCGAGGCCGAGCGCCAGCTCCAGGAGACGGCCCTCCGGGAGCAGTACGAGGAGAAGCTCAGGAGCAAGGACGAGCAGATCGGATACTACAAGGACTTCAAGGCCCGCCAGTCCACCAAGATGATCGGCGAGAGCCTGGAACAGCACTGCCTGACCGAGTTCAACACGATCCGTATGGCGGCCTTCCCCGCCGCCTACTTCGAAAAGGACAACGACGCCCGCACCGGCAGCAAGGGCGACTTCATCTTCCGGGAGTCCGCCCCCGACGGCACGGAATTCATCTCCATCATGTTCGAGATGAAGAACGAGGCCGACCAGACCGCCACCAAACACAAGAACGAGGACTTCTTCAAAGAGCTGGACAAGGACCGCCGGGAGAAGAAGTGCGAGTATGCCGTGCTGGTCTCCCTGCTGGAGATCGACAATGACTTGTACAACAACGGCATCGTGGACGTGTCCTACCGGTATGAGAAGATGTACGTCATCCGGCCCCAGTTCTTCATCCCGATCATCACCCTCCTGCGCAACGCGGCTCTGAACTCCCTCCAGTACCGGCAGGAGCTCCAGGCCGTCCGGGAACAGCAGCTGGACGTGCTCCACTTCGAGGAGAACATGAACGCCTTCAAGGATGGCTTCGCCCGGAACTTCCGGATCGCCAGCGACCGCTTCCATACGGCGATCGACGAGATCGACAAGACCATCCAGCACCTGCAAAAGACCAAGGACGCCCTGCTCTCCTCGGAGAACAACCTCCGTCTGGCCAACAACAAGGCCGACGACCTGACCATCAAGAAGCTGACCAAGAACGCGCCCTCTGTCCGGACCCTGCTGGAAGAACAGCGGGCGAAGCGGGACGGCGAATGAACACACGAAGGCCCCCGGCGGGAGTCTGCGCTCCCGCCGGGGGCCGTTTGCCTTACGGCTATCGTAGGGTCCTGGGCGCCGGAGGATCAGCAGCAGCTATTGCCGCACCCGTTCCCGCAGCCATTGCCGCAGCCACAGCCGCCCCAGCTCCCGCCGCACCCGCAGCAGCAGCACAGGACGATGATGATGAGGATGATCCACAGACAGCCGTTGTTCCCGTTGTTGCACCCCATAATGATACCTCCCGATCGAACTGATGCCGGCCCGGGACCGCTGTCCCCCGCCGGTCACAGTCCATCCTATGCGGGCGGGGCAGATGGGTGCGGACGGTCCGCGCCGCCTAAACAGGAAAGGGCCGCCTCCGGTCGGAGACGGCTCTTTCCTCTTTGATATCGTTTTCTCACACGATCCGGGAGACTTTGACACTGTTCCGCACGACGCCCACTTGGTCCCCATCCAGCGCGCCAGAGGCGCTGAGGGCGGCCAGGAGGGTGTTCCCGCCCCGGCATGGGGCGTCCAGGCCGAAATAGGACAGATACGCCACATGGGCCCGCCGGAACGTGCTGTCCGTCAGGGTCGCATACTCTCCGGAGGTGATGACACCCCATCCGGCGGCCTTGGGCAGAGCGGTCTGCCAGGTGAAGTCCGGTGCATCGCCGCTGTCCGTATAGCCCAGCGCCCGCAGGAGGAAGGTCATGTACTCCGCCGCCCCGACCGTCCGGGCGGGCGCGAAGGCCTGCCCGCCGGCGGCGGCAGGGCCCACTCCGGCGGTGTAGCCCTTCTGCGCCGCATAGGCGGCGTACTTCTGGGCCCACTCCGGCACATCGGCGAAGGGACAGGCCCCGGTATAGGCCGCCGCGGCCTGCTCCTCCCCCATCAGGCGGAGGAACATGATGAGGCCCTCGATCCGGGTGGGGGCCTTTTCCAAATCGTAGCCGGAGCCGTAGGCCGTCCCGGTGCCGGAGAACAGCCCCATCTTCTGGAGGGCCGCCGCCAGCGCGTTGTAGTCCGTGGAGGAGCTGAGGGTCGCGGAGGTGTCCCCCTCCACCTCCAACACAGCGGTCTCGGAGGTCACGGTGACGACGGCCCCGTTCCCTTCCGCCGCCAGATAGCGGTGGACCGCCGTCATAGCCTGCCCGGAGGCGGCGGTGGTCCCCGCCGTCACGTCCACCACCGCGCCGCCGGAGAAGCTGAGCTTGGCAGAGCCCGCCAGGAGCATGGCTCCGGAGCCGGAGGACAGCCGGATGGCGTCCCCCTGCTTGTACCGGCCGTCGGCGAGGCCCCCGCCGCCGGACTGGCCGGCGGCCAGGTCGGCCTGATAGGCGCTGGTCAGGGCGCTGAGGGCCGCGTCGTAAGTCTGCTTCGTTTTGGCGTCCATCCGGTCCCCCGCCTGCGCCACGGCGCCGGGCAGGAAGGTGTCCGTCAGATAGCTCAGGGAGATCAGCGGATCGTCCGCGCTCCCCCCGGCCGCGCTGGCCAGCCCCGCGCCCGCCAGAGCCGCGCCTGCCAGCAGGACGGCGCATACACGTCCCGCCCGTCTCATGCTTCCTCCGAGATCAGATAGCTCAGGGTCTGGAGGCTGTCGGAGAAATGGACGTCCTCCACCACGATCCCCGGCTCATGGATGTTCAGGTCCATGTTGGTAAAGTTCCAGATGCCCTTGACCTGACTGCGGATCATCCGCTCCGCCGTCTCGACCGCGATCGAGCGGGGCACGGTCAGGACGCCTACGCTGGCCGGATGCTCCTTCAAGTAGTTCTCCAGCTGGTCCACATGGAAGATCGGCGTGCCGGCGATGATCTGGCCCACGATCTCCGGCCGCACGTCGAAGGCGGCCTTGAGCTGGAAGCCGCTCCAGGTGAAATCGAAGTTCTCGATCAGGGCCCGGCCCAGGTTGCCCACGCCCGCCAGCACGGCGGTGTGTCCCCGGTCCATGCCCAAGATCTCCATCACCTCCCGCAGGAGGGTCCCTACATTATAGCCATAGCCCTGTTGGCCGAACTCGCCGAAGCAGGAGAGGTCCTGCCGGATCTGGGACGCAGTCAGCCCCATGGACCGCCCCAGAGCGCTGGAGGAGATCCTCACCATACCGGCCCTGTCCAGCTCGTTCAAATGCCGGTAATACCGGGGGAGACGGCGGATCACGGCCGTTGATACGTTCTGCTTTCGCATCTCTTCGATCACACTCTCTATATCGATGTCGCGTTTGATGATATCCATGCAGTCCAGCCGCCGCGGGCGGACCGCCATTTCTGTTTAGTATATCATGTTCCGCCCTATTCTGCAATTCTATTTGTCTTTCGAAATTTCAGGAGCGGACATCTCCGCCAGATCGTACAAGATCGTTCCCGGCGGATCCACCGCGTTTCATGCGCAACTGCTCTTGATTTTTGCCCCCGGCTTCTTTATCCTTTCTATATCTTCCGTGAACGAGAAAGGCAGGCCGTCTCTATGTCCCGTCCCATGTCCCCGCGGCAGTGGCTCCCGCTGATTGGGATGACTCTCTCCGCCTTCATCTTCAATACCTCCGAGTTCATGCCTGTGGGCCTGCTCACCAACATCGCCGCGGAATTCCGGATCGGCGAGGCCGCCGCCGGGATGCTCATCTCGGTGTATGCCTGGGCCGTCATGCTCCTCTCCCTCCCCCTGATGGTCTTGGTATGCCGGATGGACTTCCGGCGGCTCCTGCTGGCCGTCACGGGCCTCTTCGCCGTATGCCAGTTCCTGTCCGCCGCGTCGCCCAGCTATCCGATGCTGATGCTCTCCCGGATCGGCGTGGCCTGCGCCCACGCGGTGTTCTGGTCCATCGCCTCCCCGGCGGCAGTCCAGGTCGCCGATGAGGAACACCGCTCCATGGCCATGAGCATGATCGTCACCGGGACCTCGGTCGCCATGATCTTCGGCCTCCCGCTGGGGCGGATGGTGGGTCTCTATGTGGGCTGGCGCATGACCTTCGCCCTCATGGGGGGCGCGGCGCTGGTGGTGCTGGCCTATCTGGCGGGGGTGTTCCCCCGCCTCCCCGGCGCTGAGTCCTTCTCCTGGAAGGACATGGGCCGGATCGTGAAGGACCCGCCCCTCATGGGGCTCTATCTCCTGGCCCTCCTGTTCGCTACGGCCTATTACACCGGCTACGGCTACATCGAGCCCTTCCTGAAGCAGGTGGCGGGCATGGCAGACGGCGCCGTCACCGCCGCCCTGACGGTCTTTGGGGCCTGCGGCCTGATCGGCAGCTTCCTCTTCTCCAAATTCTATGAGCGGGACCGGTGGCGTTTCCTCCGGATCGCCGCCGGCGGCGTGGGGATCGCGCTCCTGCTCCTGCGCCCCGCCGCCGTGAGCCCTGTCGCAGTGTTCCTGCTGTGCGCCTTCTGGGGCATCGCCGCGACCCTGTTCAACGTGACCTTCCAGTTCGAGGTCATCCGGTGCGCCCCGGAGGGCGTCACCACCGTGGCCATGTCCATCTACTCCGGGATCTACAACCTGGGGATCGGATGCGGCACCTGGCTGGGCGGCCTCGTCTGCACCTACGCCTCCATCGGGGACATCGGCTTCGTGGGCGGCGCGCTGGGCCTCCTGACGGGCCTCTACTGCGCCCTGCGCCTGATCCGGCTCATGAAGGTGTGATCCGCCGTTCAACAGGGGACGGACCGTTCGATCGAACGGTCCGTCCCTTGTTCCATATTCTGTCAAGCTATCAGCCGATCCGCTTATCGAACGCGGTCCGGGGCGTGCCGTCGGGGGCGTAGATGATGCCGCACTCCAAGAATCCGTACCGTCGAATGGCGTCCTGCATGGGCCGGTTGTCCGCGTGGGTATCGACCCGCAGGTGGTCCATCCGTCCGGCGCAGAAGTTGAAGCAGGCCCGGGCCACGCCGGGGACCTTCCCGGAGGAGGCCAGCCGGTGGATGGTGCCGTAGGGCACGCCGTCCCAGTGCCACGCCCCCTCGATGGTCTGATAAGTGGGATCGTCCCCCAGCAGGAAGGCGAAGGTCCCCACGATCTCCCCGCCCTCCAGACAGACGAAGTGGCCCCCCGCCGCCATGTCCCGCCGGATCGTCTCCTCCGTGGGATGACCGGGAGCCCACTGGGTGGGGTTCCCCCTGGCGATCATGAACGCTCTGGCCCGGTCATAGAGCTCCCGGAGGTTGGGCAGATCCTCCGGCCGTGTGGCTCGGATCTCCACGGCTCAGCCCTCCACCACGTGGATGGGCTTCCCGGCCAGGAAGGCCCGCAGGCTGTCCGCCACGATGCCCATGAGCCGGGCCCGGGTCTCCCGGGGGAGCCAGGACTGGTGCGGCGTGATGATGCAGTTGGGCGCGCCGATCAGCACACTGCCGGACCGGGGCGGCTCCTCGGTGAGCACGTCCAGAGCCGCGCCGCCCACCTTTCCGGAACAGAGGGCCTCATAGAGGGCCGGCTCGTCGATCAGCGGGCCCCGGGCGGTGTTGATGAGGAGCACGCCGTCCCGCATCTTCCCGATGGTCTTCCGATCGATGAAGCCCCGGCGCTCCTCCGTGAGGGGGCAGTGGAGGGACAGCACATGGCTCTCCGCCAGCACCCGCTCCAGCGGGGCGGCGTGGATGTGCTCCGTCTCCCGGATCTGGTGGGAGGAGCTGACCAGCACCTCCATGCCGAAGGCCTCGGCCCGCCGGGCTGCGGCCTGCCCGATACGGCCATAGCCTACGATGCCGAAGGTCTTGCCGAAGAGCTCCATCATCGGGGCCTCCCAGTAGCAGAAATCCGGGGCGGACTGCCACTTCCCCGCCCGGACGCTGTCGCTGTGGAGGCCCACATGGTCGGTGAGCTCCAGCAGGAGGGCGAACACATGCTGGGCCACGGCCTCGGTGCTGTACGCGGGGACGTTCGTGACCACTACGCCGTGTTCCTTCGCGGCGGCCAGGTCCACCACATTGTAGCCCGTGGCGGTGACGCCCACATAGCGGATGCCGGGGCAGGCCTCGAACACGGCCCGGTCGAGGACGGTCTTGTTGGTCAGCACCAGCTCCGCGGTACCGATCCGCTCCGCCGTCTGCTCCGGTGGGGTCCGGTCATAGACCGTCAGCTCCGCCAGCTCCTCCAGCGGCCCCCAGGACAGATCGCCAGGGTCCATGGTATAGCCGTCCAACATCACGCAGTGCATCATCGAGATCCTCTCCCTTTTTGTGGATGAGGGGATCATACCATATTTGCGGGTAGCGCGCAACGCATTTTTCGTCCAGTCTTTCATCTCGATCCTACATCTATCATGAAGTCATGCTGATCGACGACGGCATCACCAGCGACAGCGGAGAGTTCGTCACCGAGATCCGCATCCCCGCGGCGGAGCGCTGAGGTCGAAAAAACGCTCCGATCGGCGGGGATCCCATTGACAAGCACGTCTATCCGGTGATACCATAGGGGACATCTGGATCGAATATAGAATTGTAGCGCGAAGGTGCCCGCCCCTTTCTGTCGAGGCGCGGGTGAAAAGGGAATCCGGTGGGAATCCGGAGCGATGCAGTCACTGTGTACGGGAGCCTCTCCATCCATGCTCACTGGGAGACCGGGAAGAGCGGAGCGGCGATGAACGAAGCCAGGAGACCTGCCTCCGCGTGGGATCTCGGCTCTGCTGTCCACGGACCGACCTCCCGGCAATATGCACCACTCGATGGATCTTCTGAGAGACGATGCAAGGATGCCTGTGGAGGAGGCCGCAATGTCTTGCGGTCCTTTTTTATGTTCTTTCAGAAATACATCCAACTAAAGAGAGGATCCATACGATGAACAAGAAGACTACCGCTCTGCTCCTGACCTCCTGCATGGTCTTGGGCACCCTGTCCGCCTGCGGCGGCCAGAGCTCCAATGCCGCGCAGCAGCCCTCCGCCTCCCCCGCTGTCACGGCGGATCAGGGCGACGCCGACCAGGCCGCCGCCGATCATGTGGCTTCCCTGATCGACGCCATCTACGTCCAGGAGCGCACCGCCGATACCGACGCCCAGTGCAAGGCCGCCAAGGAGGCTTGGGACGCCCTGACCGACGCCCAGAAGGCTCTGGTGGAGGGCGAGAACGCCGACCCCGACTACTTCGGCCGCGACACCGGCGACGCCTCTCTGGACGATCCCCGGAACCAGGATGAGATCGGCGAGAAGGAGCTCCTGGTCGTGAGCTTCGGCACCTCCTTCAACGACAGCCGCGCCGCCGACATCAAGGGCATCGAGGACGCCCTCCAGGCCGCCTATCCCGACTGGTCCGTCCGCCGCGCCTTCACCGCGCAGATCATCATCAACCACGTCCAGGCCCGGGACGGCGAGGCCATCGACAATATGCAGCAGGCTCTGGACCGGGCCGTGGCCAACGGCGTCAAGCAGCTGGTCGTCCAGCCCACCCATCTGATGCACGGCGCGGAGTACGATGAGATGGTGGAGACCATCAACGAGTACGCCGACAAGTTCGAGTCCGTCCAGGTCGCCGAGCCCCTGCTGGGCGAGGTGGGCTCCGACGCCTCCGTCGTCAACGAGGACAAGGCCGCCGTGGCGCAGGACATCACCGCCGAGGCCGTGAAGGAGGCCGGCTATGACAGCCTGGACGCCGCCAAGGCTGACGGCACCGCCTTCGTGTTCATGGGCCACGGTACCGCCCATGTGGCCAAGGTCACCTACAGCCAGATGCAGACCCAGATGCAGGATCTGGGCTACGACAACGTGTTCATCGGCACTGTGGAGGGCGAGCCCGAGGAGACCGCCTGTGAGAACGTGATCGCCGCCGTGAAGGCCGCCGGTTACGACAAGGTGGTCCTCCGTCCTCTGATGGTGGTGGCCGGCGACCACGCCAACAACGACATGGCCGGGGATGACGACGACTCCTGGAAGAGCCAGTTCGAGGCCGCCGGCGGTCTCACTGTCACCTGCCAGATCTCCGGTCTGGGCCGCATCCAGGGCATCGAGGACCTGTACATCGCCCACACCAAGGCCGCTATCGACGCCATCGGCTGATCGGCGTCCCCCCATATCGTTCGATACGCTCCTGGCCGGAGGAACGCCTCTGGCCAGGAGCGTCTTGATAGTCCCCGCTCATCACTTCTGACACGCAAAGGATGAAATGACTATGAAACGCATCTTCGTACCCATGGGGAGCCTGCTCCTCGCCTCCGCTCTGCTGGCCGGCTGCGGCCAGACCGCCTCCCCTGCCGTCTCTACGGCTCCCACCGCCTCGGAGGCTCCAGCGCCCACCCCCTCTTCCTCCACCGAGGCCGCCCTCCCAGACGGCGTCTATGAGGCCAAATTCGACACCGACAGCTCCATGTTCCATGTGAACGAGGCCTGTGAGGGCAAGGGCACGCTCACTGTGGCGGACGGCAAGATGACCATCCATGTGAGCCTGACCTCCAAGAACATCGTGAACCTTTTCCCCGGTCTGGCCGAGGACGCTCAGAAGGACGGTGCGGAGCTCCTCCAGCCCACCGTGGACACCGTCACTTACAGTGACGGCCTCTCCGAGGAGGTCAACGGCTTCGATGTGCCCGTCCCCGCTCTGGATCAGGAGTTCGACCTGGCCCTCCTCGGCAAGAAGGGCACCTGGTACGACCACAAGGTCAGCGTCTCCGATCCCCAGCCCATCCAGTCCGAGGGCAAGACCGCCGCGGACCTCGGGCTGACCGATGGCAGCTACACGGCGGACATCGCTCTGGAGGGCGGCTCCGGCCGGGCCTCCATCCAGTCCCCCTGCGCCGTCACCGTGGCCGGAGATCAGGTCACCGCCACTCTGATTTGGAGCAGTGACAAATATGACTATATGCTGGTGGACGGCGTCCGCTATGAACCCACCACCCTGGAGGGCGGCTCTACCTTCGAGATCCCCGTGGCGGCCTTCGACACCAAGCTGGACGTGACCGCCGATACCACCGCCATGAGCACCCCCCACGAGGTGGAGTACACCATCCAGCTGGACTCCGCCTCCCTCTCCCCCGCCGCATGAGGCGGACGGTCGGTCTCCCGGCGGCCGCGCTGATCCTGACGGTCCTCCTCGGCGCCTGCGGCGGAGAGACCGCCACCTCCTCCGCTCCGCCGGCGGCGACCGCTCCGAACTGGTCGGATCTGTCCTTCGACCGGACCATGGAGCTGGACTATGCCCAGGAGTTCTCGGTCCGCTACTGCGGAGAGGACTATAAGCTGATCGGCATCGACGGGGAGGACCAGCGGTTGCTGGTGGTCGCTGAGGGCGCGCCGGTGCCGGCGGGGCTGGAGGAGGACATCACCGTCCTGCAGCAGCCGCTGGACCAGATCTATCTGGCAGCCACCGCCGGCATGGACTACTTCCGTCAGCTGGGCGCCATCGGGGACATCACCCTCAGCAGCCAGAAAGAGTCCGGCTGGTACATCCCGGAGGCCCGGGACGCCATGGAGGCCGGGACCATGCAGTACGCAGGCAAGTACTCCGCCCCGGACTATGAGCGGATCCTCTCTCAGGGCTGCGATCTGGTCATCGAGAACACCATGATCTACCACACTCCCGAGGTGAAGGAACAGCTGGAGGAGCTGGGCATCCCCGTCCTGGTGGAGCGCTCCAGCTATGAGAGCGACCCGCTGGGACGCATGGAGTGGCTCAAATTCTTCGCCGCTCTGGTGGACGAGGAGGACCAGGCCGACGCCTATTTCGATCAGCTCACGGACGAGTTGTCCGGCGTGATCGGTCAGGCCCCGGCGGACCGGACCGTGGCCTTCTTCTATGTCACCTCCAACGGGGCGGTGAACGTCCGCCGGTCCGGGGACTATGTGGCCAAGTCCATCGCCCTGGCGGGCGGGACCTATCTCTCCTTCGACGATCTGGAGGACGGGGATGCCCGCTCCACCATGACCATCCAGATGGAGACCTTCTATGCCGGGGCCCAGGACGCGGACCTCCTGATCTACAACAGCACCATCGACGGGGAACTCCAGAGCCTGGACCAGCTTCTGGCCAAAAGCCCCCTCCTGGCGGACCTGAAGGCCGTCCAGGCCGGGAACGTATGGTGCGTGTCCAAGAATTTCTATCAGGAGTCGCTAGAGCTGGGCGATATGATCCTGGACGTCCACGCCATCCTGACCGATCCGGCGGTGGACGACAGCCAGCTCCACTTCCTCTACCGGCTCACATGAGCTTCCGCCATACGGCAAAATATGAAAGGGGTGGGTCTATGAGACTGGACCGTCGGACGGGACGGGCGGTGGGCGGCTTCTGCCTCCTGCTGATCCTCTCCCTCCTGCTGTTGGTCTGGAACATCAACGCTGGGAGCGTCTCCGTCCCTGTGGACCGGGTCCTCCAGATCCTGCTGGGCGGCGGGGATCCCACAGAACGGAAGATCGTCTGGTCCATCCGCCTCCCCCGGATCGCGGCGGCGGCCCTGCTGGGCGGCGCCCTGTCCGTATCCGGCTTCCTGCTCCAGACCTTCTTCCACAACCCGATCGCCGGGCCTTTCGTGCTGGGCATCTCCAGCGGGGCCAAGCTGACCGTCTCCCTGTGCATGATCTTCCTGTTGAGCCGGGGGGTGGTCTCCACCTCCGGCGTGCTGATCGGGGCGGCCTTTCTGGGGGCCATGCTGTCCATGGGCTTCGTCCTGCTCCTCTCCCAGCGGGTGAAGCGCATGAGCCTGCTGGTGGTGTGCGGCGTGATGATCGGCTACATCTGTTCCGCCCTCACCGACTTCTTCGTGACGTTCGCGGAGGACTCCAACATCGTGAACCTCCACAACTGGTCCATGGGCTCCTTCTCCGGCATCGGCTGGGAGCAGGTGCGGACCGCCGCCGTCTGCTGCGGCGGAGCTCTGGTCCTGTCCTTCCTCCTGTCCAAGCCCATGGGGGCTTACCAGCTGGGGGAGGGCTATGCCCAGAACATGGGCGTGGACATCAAGGCGTTCCGGGCGGCGCTGATCCTGCTGTCCAGTGTGCTGTCCGCCTGTGTCACTGCCTTCGCCGGCCCGATCTCCTTCGTGGGGATCGCAGTGCCCCACCTGATGAAGTCCCTCTTCGGGACGGCCAAGCCGATCCTGATGATCCCGGCCTGCTTTCTGGGCGGCACGGTGTCGTGCCTGCTCTGCGACCTGATCGCCCGAACGGCCTTTGCCCCCACGGAGGTCAGCATCAGCTCCGTCACCGCCGTGTTCGGCGCGCCGATCGTCCTCTATATGATGGTCCACCGGAAGGCAGGTGAGGCCGCATGACACAGGACGACCGCATCCGGACCGAGGGCCTCTCCGTAGGCTATGGGGACACGCCTCTCATCCGGGCGATCTCGCTCCGAGTCCAGCCCGGGCAGGTGGTGACGCTGATCGGGCCCAACGGCTCCGGCAAGTCCACGATCCTGAAGAGCATCGTGGGCCAGCTCAGGCATCTGGCCGGGACCGTCCTGCTGGACGGCACCGACATGGCCCGCCGAAGCCCCAACGAGGTGGCCCGCCGCATGTCCATCCTCATGACGGAGCGGATCCGTCCGGAGCTCATGACCTGCCGGGATCTGGTGAGCACCGGACGATATCCCTACACCGGGCGTCTGGGTCTGCTGGGTCCGGAGGACCGCCGGATCGTGGAAGAGTCCCTCCGGCAGGTGGACGGTCTCGCTCTGGCAGAACGCCCTTTCTCCGCCATCAGCGATGGACAGCGCCAGCGGATCCTGCTGGCCCGGGCCTTATGCCAGCAGCCGGAGGTCATCGTTTTGGACGAGCCCACCTCCTTCCTGGATATCCGCTACAAGCTGGAGCTCCTGTCGATCATCAAGCGTCTGGTCCGGGAGGAGGGCTTGGCGGTGCTCATGTCCCTCCACGAGCTGGATCTGGCGGAACGGGTCTCCGATCTGGTGGTCTGTGTGGCCGGGGACCGGATCGACCGGATCGCTCCCCCGGCGGAGGTGTTCACCAAGGAGTATATCGCCCAGCTCTACCACATGGAGCATGGCCGGTACGACCCCTGCTTCGACTCACTGGAGTTCGTTCCGTGACCAAACAACGATGGGCCCCGCACAGGACGCTGTGCGGGGCCCATCGTTATTTTTGTGCCGCCATCCGTTCGCCCAGCTCTTCCACGGCGGCCTCCGCCAGAGCCAGCACGGCGGCGATGCCATCCGGGCTCAGGCCGTCGATGTGGATGCCGCCGCTGACCAGCACCGCGCAGTCCAGCCGTTTGGCCAGGCGCTCGGCCGCCCGCTTCACCAGTCCGTCCTCCTTGTGGCTGGGCAGGACCAGCACCGACGCGCTGGCTCCGATGCGGCCGTCCGGGTGACGGTAGGGCGTGCCCAGGGCCGCCGCTCCCAGATGGGGCACCTCTCCGCCGGTGATCGTCACGTTCCAGTCCGCCCCCATGGGCTGGGCGGTGAGGCTCAGGGCCACGCCGCGCTCCTCCTTCTCCAGGGTCAGCATCCTCATTTCGTTCGTTCCTCCTTTTTCCATCTCTCCAACAGGGCCAGCAGATGATCCCGCCGGGCATCCTCCGGGCGTTCCAGCACATGGTCCAGCAGACGGCGCTGGACCGCTCCGATGGCCGGACCGTTCCACCCCAGGGCCGCCAGCTCTCCACCGGTCACAGGCAGATCTTTCACCGACCGGCATCCGCCCTGCGCGATCGTCCGCTCCAGCTCGTCCCGCCGGTCCTCTCCGGCTGTGAAGGCCATCCAGACGGCCGCGCGGACCGCCTCGGTCCCCTGATCCGCCAAAGCCCGCCGCCAGTCGGCCGGATGCTCCGGCAGCCCGGCCCTCCAGATCCGAAAGCCCCCGCCGCAGGCCCGGACGATCCGCCCCTCCAGCCGCAGAGCGGTCAGGAAGGGCTCCGGATCCCGGTCCAGCGCTCCGCAGAGGCCCGCCCAGCGGGCCAGCGGCTCTGCCGGAAGCCGTCCCAGTCCCTCCAGCGGCCGGACCGGTCCTGGGCCGTACCGCTCCAGCAGGCCCAGATAGAACAGGGCCTCCGCTCCGCCGGGGCGGGGCGAGCAGATCGTCTTTTCCAGCTCGGTCCGCACCCGCTCGGCGGAGAGGGCCGCCGCCCGGGGCGCCAGCCTCCCGACTGCCCGGACCAGCCCCGGCTCCATCCGGAAGCCCAGCTGGGCGGCGAAGCGCACTGCCCGGAGCATCCGCAGGGCGTCCTCGGAAAAGCGCTCCTCCGGGTCCCCCACACAGCGGATCCGCCCCACCGCCAGGTCTGCCTGCCCGCCGAACGGATCCACGACCGTCCCGTCCCGGTCCAGAGCCATGGCGTTGACCGTGAAGTCCCGCCGGGCCAGGTCCTCCTCCAGTGTGGCGTCGAAGGCCACCGCGTCCGGGTGGCGGCTGTCGGAGTAGCCCCCCTCCCGGCGGAACGTGGTGACCTCCACCGGGCCGATGCCTGTGAGCACCGTCACGGTCCCGTGCTTCAGCCCCGTGGGCACCGTGCGGCGGAAGAGGGCCATGACCTCTTCCGGCCGGGCGGCGGTGGTCATATCATAGTCCCCCGGCGTCCGGCCAAGGAGCTGGTCCCGGACGCAGCCGCCCACCGGGTAGGCAGGCCGTCCCGCTGCCCAGAGCGTGTCCCGTACCTGTCCGATCTCCGGCGGGATCTCCAAATGTCCCATGCCCGTCCTCCCCTTCTCTTCTGTGTGCGGACGGTCCGATCTGCCTCTTGTGGAACCACTGTCCGTTGGTATATAATGAGGTGTTGACGGCGGGTCGTCCCGCCGGTCTCCGTTCCATTATAGACTTTCGGAAAGGGTGTGTAAACCCATGGTTTCTTCAAATATCCATGACTATCTCCGACCCGGACGCCGGGCCCATCTGATCGGCATCGGCGGCGTGTCCATGTCCCCGCTGGCGGAGGTCCTCCATCGGGCCGGCATGGTCATCACCGGTTCCGATATGAAAGAAAGCGCCGCGGTGGACCACCTCCGCTCGCTCGGCATCCATGTGGACATCGGCCACCGGGCGGAAAACGTCCACGGGGCCGAGCTGATCGTCCGCACCGCCGCCGTCCACGACTCCAACCCGGAGATCGCAGAGGCCCACGCGCTTGGGATCCCCGTCTTTGAGCGGGCCCAGGCCTGGGGCTCCATCATGCGGAGCTACAAGAACGCGCTGTGCGTGGCGGGCACCCACGGCAAGACCACCACAACCTCTATGTGTACCCACATCGCCATGGCCGCCGCCGCGGACCCCACCGTCATGATCGGCGGGACCCTTCCCCTGCTTGGCTCCGGCTTCCGGGTGGGACACGGAGACACTATCATTTTGGAGAGCTGTGAGTACTGCAACTCCTTCCTCTCCTTCTTCCCCACCGTGGCCGTGATCCTCAATATCGAGGCTGACCATCTGGACTTTTTCAAGGACCTGGCCGATGTGGAGCGCTCCTTCCGGTCCTTTGCCGACCGGGTGCCGGAGGACGGCCTCATCATCGCCGACGGGGACGACGCCAACACCATGCATACGCTGGCGGGCGAGACCCGTCCCATGTGGACCTTTGGCCTGGAGCAGGGCGACGTTCACGCGGCAGACCTGACTTGGGAGAACGGGCTCCCCTCCTTCGATGTGATCCACCATGGTACGAAGTTCGCCCATGTGGAGCTCCAGGTCCCCGGCCTCCACAATGTCCGAAACGCTCTGGCCGCCTCTGCCGCCGCGATCGCGCTGGGCTTCCCCGCCTCCGCCGTGGAGGAAGGGCTGAGCGCCTTCCACGGGGCGGGCCGCCGCTTCGAGCACAAGGGCACCTACCACGGGGCGGAGGTCTATGATGACTATGCCCACCACCCCGGCGAGCTCCAGGCCCTCTTCGACGCAGTGAAGAAGCTGGGCTACGAGCGGATCGTCTGCGCCTTCCAGCCCCATACCTACAGCCGGACCAAGGCCCTCTTCGATGATTTCGTGAAGGTGCTCCGGGAGGCCGACGTGGCTGTGCTGGCCGAGATCTATGCCGCCCGGGAGACCAACGACATCGGCATCTCCTCCAGGGATCTGGCCGATCAGATCCCCGGCAGCCGCTACTGCGCCACACTCTCCGAAGTGACTCAGACGCTGAAGGAGCTGGCCCAGCCCGGCGACCTGCTCCTCACGGTGGGCGCCGGCGACATCTATACCGCCGGTGAGGCCCTGCTCAAAGCACAGGACTGAACGCGCCTCTTCCCCCCTCAAAACGGCACAGGCATCGCTCCGCTGCACGGGGCGATGCCTGTGTTTCGTCTCCACCTCCGGAGAGGGCGGGTCAGCTCTCCTCCGACTGCTGTTCCGCTTCCGCCTGTTTCTTCGCCACGGCCGCGTCCCGCATGGCGATGGTCTCCTCCAGTGTGCGGGCGGGTCGGGCTCCGATCTGGGCTGCCCAGTCCGTGACCCAGGCCCGGATGGCCTCCAGGCCTTCCTCGCTCATGGGGAACGTCCTGGTCTCCTCCACGGTACTGAACGCATAGCTCCAGGGGCCCTCCCAGACCTCCGCCGTCAGGGAATCGTCCTTCGGGACCACCCGATAGCGCATCCGGCCGGCGCTGGCCGTCCAGAAATTCTCGTTTTGGAAATGGGACAGGACAGGCAGGAAACACTCCTCCATATGCCGTTCCTCCTTCTCTCTCGACTGCTTTTTCACTTCTTATGATAGCATAATCGCGCCAAATGGAAAAGCCCCCGGAGGCCGGACCGATATCCGTCTCCGTGGGCTTTCTGTATGTCAGGGCTGTTCCGCGTAGCGGGACAGGAACTGCCGGGTGCGCTCCTGCGTGGGGTGCTCGATGACCTCTCGGGCGGGCCCCTGCTCCACGATCACGCCGCCGTCCATGAAGATGACCTGATCTGCCACGTCCCGGGCAAAGGCCATCTCATGGGTGACGATGACCATCGTGGTCTTTTTCTCCGCCAATCCCCGGATCACCCGCAGGACCTCGCCGGTGAGCTCCGGATCCAGAGCGGAGGTCGGCTCGTCGAAGCAGAGCACGTCGGGCCGGAGGGCCAGCGCCCGGGCGATGGCCACCCGCTGCTGCTGTCCGCCGGAGAGCTGGTGGGGATAGTGCTCCGCCCGCTCCTTCAGGCCCATCATCTCCAGCAGGGCCATGCCCTGCCCGTCGATCTCGGTCAGGAGCTCCCGCCTGCGCGTTTTATAGTCGGGACGCTCCCGGGCGCTGAGCTTCAGGGCCAGCGTCACGTTCTCCAGCGCCGTGTACTGGGGGAACAGGTTGAAGGATTGGAACACCATGCCAAAGTGGAGCCGCTTCCGGCGGATCTCTCTCTCCTTCTGGGTGGTCGGGTCCGCCGCGTCGAACAGGAGCTCGTCCTTCACCCTGATGGTGCCGGAGTCGGGAGTCTCCAGGAAATTCAAGCACCGCAGGAGGGTGGTCTTTCCGGAGCCGGAGGAGCCGATGATGGCCAGCGCCTGCCCCTCCTCCAGCGAGAAGCTGATGCCCTTCAGGACCGTGGTGGGACCGAAGTCCTTCTTGATGCCGTCTACCTCTAAGATCGCCATATCACGTCCTCCTTACACCCGGAAATAGCTCAGCTTCTTCTCCGCCAGGTTCAGCAGCAGAGTGACGATGCCGTTGAACACCAGGAAAAAGACGCCCGCATAGAACAGGGGCCAGATCATCGCCTTGTTGCCGAAGTCCTTGGCGATCTTGATGATCTCCGCCACCATGATGAAGTTGGCCAGAGAGGTGTCCTTCACCAGCGTGATGATCTCATTGCCCATGGGGGGCACGATGCGCTTGATGACCTGGAGCAGGGTGATCCGGAAGAAGATCTGGGTCTTGGTCAGGCCCAGGACCTGTCCGGCCTCCCGCTGGCCGGCGGGCACGCCCTGGATTCCGCCCCGGAAGATCTCCGAGAAATAGGCGGCATAGTTGAGCACGAACGCCACCGCGGCCGCCCCCATCCGGGAGAGGGAGTGGCCCGGCCCCAGCAGGATGCCCGGCATATAGAACACGATGGCCAGCTGGAGCATCAGGGGGGTCGAACGCATGATGTAGACGTAGAACCGGACCAGCCAGCTCAGGGGTTTGAAGGGGCTCATGGTGCCGAAGGACACCACCAGTCCAAGGGGCAGGGCCAGGATCAGCGTGACCGCGAAGAGCTCGCAGTTATAGCGGAACCCCTCCAGCAACATCATCGTCACGGTCTGGAATGACATAGTCTTTCTCCTCCGTCCATGTCGATAAGCAAGCGAAGGGCAGGAGGTATCGGCCTCCTGCCTTTCGCGCTCTCGTCTTGTGGTCTTGTCTCTTACTTCTGGTTGGCCAGGAGCAGGTCGCCCAGCTCATACTTCACAGCCAAATCGTTCAGGGTGCCGTCATCGATCAGCTCCTGCATGGCCTCGTTCACCTTCTCCGTGACGTCGGAGCCCTTGCGGAAGCCGATGCCATACTCCTCCACGGACAGCTCCAGGTCGGGGATGACGGTCAGGTCGGAGTAGTCGCCGGTGCCGGCCAGAGCGTTGGCCAAGACGAAGTCCATGACGGCGGCGTCCGCGGCGCCGCTCTTGACCTCCAGCAGAGCGTCGGTCTGCTTCAGCACGGAGGTGTAGCTGGCCTGGCTCAGGTCCGCATCGTCCTGGATGGCGGCCTCACCGGCGGAACCGGCCTCGGCCTCCAGGTTCGCGCCGGACAGAGAGGCGGTGTCGGTGTACTTGTCCGCGTCGGCGGAGCGGATCACCACCACCTGATAGTTCTTGATGTAGGGATCGGAGATGGACAGGGCCTCCTCCAGCTCGGGGGTGATGGTCATGCCATTCCAGATGCAGTCGATGTTCTTGGACTCCAGCTCCAGGACCTTGGAGTCCCAATTGATCTCCACGAACTCTGGCTCCACGCCCAGCTTGGCGCAGACGGCCTGGGCAAACTCGGTCTCGAAGCCGGTGAGCTGGCCGTCCTCCCCGATGTAGTTCATGGGCTCGAACAGCGTGTAGCCGATCTTCAGGGTGCCGTTGCCGCTGACATAGCTCCAGTCGCTGTCCGCAGAGGCGGTCTCAGCGGGAGCAGAGGCGGCGGGCGCCGTGCTGGCCGCGGGGGTGGAGCTGGCGGAGCCGCCGGAGCAGGCGGTGAGAGACAGGCCCAGCGCGGTCGCCAAGGCCAGAGAGAAGAGCTGCTTTTTCATTTCCAGGTTCCTCCAAAGTCATGATGTGATCGTACCGGGCAGGCTCCGTAGGAGCGCCGGCCCCTCATTGCTTTAGTATAGTAACACAATAAAGTAGTTTTGGGAAGGGGGTAAATGAAAAAATTTTGTGGACCCGCTCCGCGCTCCTCCCCCCGGTCAGGGCAGCGCTACACAGCAGCGCACCGTCTGTCCGCCGCAGGATCCGGTCAGGATCCCGAGCGGGACCTCTACCGCGAACACACACCTGGCGATGTCGTCCATGAGCACCAGGAACACCGCGCCCACCAGGGCGGAGGTGGGGATCAGCCGCTGATAGTTGGAGCCGCAGAGGGCCCGAGCCACATGGGGGATCACCAGCCCCACCCAGCCCACCAGAGCGGCCGCCGCGATCCGCGGCAGGCGGATATCGAACAGAGCCACCTCCGTATTGGCTGCCCAGGCGGCCATCGTCCCGATCAGGACCAGGATCAGCACCGGATAGAGCGCTCCGCTCCGGATCTGTCTGTTCGGTCTCATCTCACTACCGCGCTCCTCTTCTCATGTTCGACACAAAGCACGGCTCTCCGCCCCGCTACGTGCGGAGACGGAGGGCCGTGCCAGATCCACAGGGCCGTCGTCAATAATAGATCTCCATGCCCTGCTCCTTGTAGTACTGCTCCACCTGAGCGATCGTGTTGCGGAACTCCATGCCGTCCCGATACTCGAAGCCCTCCTCCCGGGCGGCCTTCTCTGTGTCGATATAGCCGGGGGTCCGGTCGATATGGATGCCCAGGGCGCTGTTCCCGCCGCCAGCCTCCAGCGAGGTGGGGCCGCCCTTGGTGGCCCACCAGCCCTGGGCCCCTCCGATGTCGATCTCGGGCAGGACCAGCCGGGCGACGGCCACCACCCGGCCGGCCTCCCGCGCGGAGCAGGCCGGCCGATCCTTCAGGAGGATGCCGTTGAAGGGATAGAACTTGCTCACATACAGACTCTTGAGCCGAGGATATCCCTTGATCTGGAACAGGAAGTCCACATAGTCCTCATACTTGGTCTCCTGAGGGCTGAGGCCCGCCAGGATCCCGGTGCCGAAGCCGATCCCCGCGTCACAGATGTCCTGGGCGAAGCGCTTTTTGGCCTCCAGGCTGTCGCCGGGCTTCATCCGGGCGAACACCTTGGGGTTTAGCGTCTCAAAGACCGAGCGGACCATCTTCACCCGGAGCTCCTTCAGCTCCAGCAGGGTGTCCAGGGACATGGCGGCGCCGCAGTTCACGTCGATCTCCACGTCGTGGAAGCCGGCCTTGTCGATGGCCCGGACGATCGCCAGGATGTCCGCGCCGTCGCTCCCCAGGGTGGTCCCGCCGCTGAGGTGGAAGTCCCGGATGCCGTGGGACGTGATATACTCCACCGCCTTCAGGATCTCATCGATGGAGAGCGGGTCCTTCCCCAGCTCCCTCCAATAGGGACAGTAGATGCAGTTGGGCTTCAGATCGCAGCGCAGGACCGAGGCGATGCCGCCAGTCATCCGGATCCGGCGGCCCTTCACCTTGTCCCGGACGGCCCGGGCCGCGGCGAAGAGGGCGGCGGCTTCCTCGTCCCCCTCCGTATGCCGGAAGAGGAACAGGGCCTCCTCCCGACCGATGGGGCGCTCCTTGGCCCGCTCCAGCACCTGGATCAGTTCATCATCCATCTTTCTTTCCTCCTCCTCGGCATAGCCATCCAAGGCGTCCTTGGACACGGAGACCACGGGGATGCCCAGCTGGTCCGTATACTCACTGAGATGGGGGGGCTTGCTCATGCTGATGATGTAGTCGAGGGCCAGATCCGGGATGGCCTCCGAGTCCACGCCCTTGAAGAACACGTTGGTCTCCGGCAAGGCCGCCACCTTCTCCCCTTACGTTCATTTCGCGGAAACGAATCATTTTTTAAAACATCACGCATGGAAGTATAGCACAAACGTCTTATGATGTCTATACCTGTATCCATATTTTCAGGGGTCCGGTCGATAAAAAAGGAGCGGCTCTCACCGCTCCTCCGTGCGCCGAAGCTCCGGCAGGTCTTCCATCATGCTCCGGGCCTGGTCCCACTCCGCCGGGTCGTTGGCGTTGAAAAGGCTCCGCTCCACATCGAACCCGGCCAGCTCCTCCTCCCCCACTTCCCGGACAGCCACATAGGGGAACAGACCCCGGGTGAAGGCCATCCGGCCTCCGGCGATGCTCCTCGCCACCACCGGGAGACAGCTTTTTCGGTACAGGGCGAACAGAGGTTCCAGGCGGCCGCCGCTCCGCCGGATGAGGCACACGTCGGCCTCCCCCGCCTGCCCGGCCAGCCGCCGGGCCATGGCCGGGTCGCTGAAGGGCATATCCACCGCGGTCAGGAACACCGCGTCGGTGTCCAGCGCCGCCAGAGCCGCCTCCAGCCCCGCCATGGGGCCGGAGCCCGGATGGAGGTCCCGGATGCCGGCCACGCCCACCGGGAGGGCCCGCCCGGTCTCCCCCAGCGAGACGGCCACGCCGTCGAACACGCCGGTCCACCGGCGGATCGTCCGCTCCAGCAGGGTCTCTCCATCCAGAGACAGGCTCCCCTTGTCCTGCCCCATCCGGCTGGAACGGCCCCCGGTCAAGATCACGGTCATGATGCGCATAGACTCCACCCTTTTCGCTCGATGTATCGCCTATGATTGTACCAGTTTTCCCGGATGCTGACAAGCGATCCCGCTGTCATAAGGGCCGCCGGCCAGCCGTATCCTGTCCTTGTAGACGATCCGCTCCCAAGTGCGAATGGAGGTAGTGCCATGAAAAAATTGGCCGCGGCCCTGCTGGCCGCTTCTCTGCTGCTCCTTCCGGCCGCGGCGGCGCCCGGCGTGCCTCAGGTGGAGGCCAAGGCCTCCGTCCTCATGGAGAAGGAGACCGGGACCCTGCTCTGCGCGTCCCATGCCCACGATAAGCTGGAGCCGGCCAGCGTCACGAAGGTCATGACCATGCTTTTGGTGATGGAGGCCCTCGACGACGGACGTCTCTCCCCGGAGGAGCCGGTGACGGTCTCGGCCCACGCCGCATCCATGGGCGGCTCCCAGATCTATCTGAAGGAACACGAGCAGATGACGGTCCATGACCTGCTCAAGGCGGTAGCAGTAGTCTCCGGCAACGACGCGGCGGTGGCCCTGGCAGAGCATCTGGCCGGCACCGAGGAGGCCTTCGTGGAACAGATGGATCGGCGAGCCGCTGAACTGGGCATGGAGGACACCCATTTCGTCAATTGCACCGGCCTCCCGGCCGCGGGGCACGTGACCTCTGCCTATGACATCGCCCTCATGTCCCGGGCCCTGATCCAGCACCCGTCCATTCGGGACTACACCACCATCTGGATGGACTCCATCCGGGACGGGGCCTTCCAGCTCTCCAACACCAACCGGCTGATCCGCTTCTACCAGGGAGCCACCGGCCTCAAGACCGGCTCTACCGACCAGGCGGGCTACTGCCTTTCCGCCACCGCCGAGCGGGATGGTATGGAGCTGATCGCCGTCGTGCTCGGCGCCCCTACCTCCGCCAAGCGCTTCGACGGAGCCAAGGCCCTGCTGGACTATGGCTTCGCCAGCTATGGACTCGTACCGGTCCAGCCGGAGCAGGCGCTGCCCCCGGTGCCCGTCCAGTTGGGAGATCAGGACTGCGTCCAGCCGGAGCTCTCCCTCCCCCGCCAGATCCTGGTACGGAAGGACCAGGCCGGTCAGATCTCCACCGAGCTGGAGCTGGCCGATCAGGTGGAGGCCCCAGTGGAGCAGGGTCAGATCCTTGGCTGGCTGACCGTGCGGGTAGCCGGAGAAGAGCGGGAGCGCCTCCCGATCACCGCTGCCCGGCCGGTGGCGCGGCTCACCCTCCCCCAGATCTTCCTCGGCCTCCTGAGCGGCCTCTTCCTGGCCGGTCAGGCTGGGTGACAAGACCGGTCTCCGCCGTCCATACGGCGGGACACCGTCATTTTGGACCGTGTCCCGTTTTCCCGTTGTTTCGGCAGATCGTTTCCTGTAAGATAGTTTTTACAAAAGCAAAGCCCCATGGACTTGACGCTCATGCGTTTGTGTTGTATGATTTTTACAGATCGTGGCCTACGTTTTTGGTGAGCCGTCATCATTCCAACGGCACTTCTGAACTTGTCAGGTCAATTTTTGGATGTTTGATGTACGAAGGAGCGATCCTCATATGAAGCATGCCGCGAACCGCGAACCAGCGCTGTCCGCGTTCCTGGAGGGCAAGGCCGTCCGGGCGCAGCAGTATCTGGGTTCGCACGCCGAAACGAGAGACGGCGCGGACGGCTATGTGTTCCGCGTCTGGGCCCCTCATGCCGAAGCCGTGGCCGTCATGGGCGACTTCAACGGCTGGAGCGACTCGGACCATCCCATGGTGCCCCTGGGCGGTGGCGTCTGGGAGACGTTCATCCCCGGTCTGGCCCGCTATGACACCTATAAGTACGCGGTCCATACCAGAGACGGCCGGGTGCTGGCCAAGGCTGACCCCTACGCCTTCCATGCGGAGACCCGTCCCGGGACCGCCTCCAAGCTCTACGAGCTGGGGGACTATGTCTGGGGCGATGACGCCTGGCTGGCCCACCGGAGGAAGGCGCTGGTCTATGACCGGCCCCTGAACATCTATGAGCTCCATCTGGGCTCCTGGCGGCGCACCGGGGACGACCAGTTCCTCAGCTACCGGGACATCACCCGCTATCTGGTGCCCTATGTGAAGGAGATGGGCTTCACCCATGTGGAGCTGCTCCCCGTGACGGAGTTCCCGCTGGACGACTCCTGGGGCTATCAGTGTACCGGATACTTCGCCGCCACCAGCCGGTACGGCACCCCTGACGACTTCATGTATCTGGTGGACCAGCTCCATCAGGCGGGAGTCGGCGTCATCCTGGACTGGGTGCCCGCCCACTTCCCCAAGGACGCCTTCGGCCTCTATGAGTTCGACGGCCGTCCCTGCTATGAGTACGAGGACCCCAAGAAGGGGGAACACGCCGACTGGGGCACCCGGGTGTTCGACTACGGCCGGAACGAGGTCCGCTCGTTCCTCTACTCCTCCGCTCTTTTCTGGCTGGAGGAGTTCCATATCGACGGCCTGCGGGTGGACGCAGTGGCCTCCATGCTCTATCTGGACTACGGCCGGGGGCCCGGCCAGTGGACGCCCAACGCCTTCGGCGGACACGAGGACCTGGATGCGGTGGAGTTCCTCCAGGCGCTCAACTCCCATGTGTTCCAGGACCACCCCGACGTGCTCATGATCGCGGAGGAGTCCACGGCGTGGCCCCGTGTCTCCCACCCGGTGGGGCCGGGCGGCCTGGAGGGCGGACTGGGCTTCAACCTCAAGTGGAACATGGGCTGGATGAACGACATCTGCCACTACATGAAGATGGACCCCTATTTCCGGCAGTTCAACCACAAGGACATCACCTTCTCCCTGATGTACGCCTTCTCGGAGAACTTCGTCCTCCCCCTCTCCCACGATGAGGTGGTCCACATGAAGGGTTCCCTCATCAACAAGATGCCGGGGCCGGACGAGGAGAAATTCGCCGGGGTCCGGGTCTTTTATACCTATATGCTCACCCATCCGGGGAAGAAGCTCCTCTTCATGGGGGCGGAGTTCGGGCAGTTCAATGAGTGGCATTTCGAGCACTCTCTGGATTGGCACCTGCTGGAGCAGGAGCGTCATCAGCAGCTCCAGACCTTCTTCAAAGCCGCCAACGAGTTCTATCTGGAGCGGCCGGAGCTGTGGGAGCTGGACTTCTCTTGGGAGGGCTTCCAGTGGCTCTGCGCCGACGACGCTCAGGGCAACTGCGCCGCCTTCCTGCGGAAGGACAAGAAGGGCCGGAGCCTGCTGGTCCTGTGCAACTTCTCCCCGGTCCACCGGGCGGGCTATCGGCTGGGCGTCCCCTGTCCCGGCCGGTATGAAGTCTGCTTCGATACCGACGATCCCGCCTTCGGCGGCTCTGGCCTGGGGGACCACGCGCCCCTCAAGTCGGAATACGTCCCCTGCCATGGGCAGGAGCAGTCCATCTCCGTGGATCTCCCCCCCATGGGGGCCGTGATCCTGCGGTGTACCAAAAAATTCCCGCCCCGCCGGAAGAGAGCGGAGCTCCATCCGGCGGCCAAGCCGGTCCCGAAGCGCCGTCCCCGGGCCAGCCGGTCCGAGGGCTGATCCGACGGATATCCCAAGCACGTCCCGGATCGGCCGGGACATCTCAGAACAGCAACGCGAGAGGTGAATCTGTCATGAAAAAGGAATGTGTCGCTATGCTCCTGGCTGGCGGACAGGGCAGCCGTCTCCATGCCCTGACCAGCCATGTGGCGAAGCCCGCCGTCCCCTTCGGCGGAAAGTACCGCATCATCGACTTCCCCCTGTCCAACTGCATCAACTCCGGCATCGACACCGTGGGCGTGCTCACCCAGTACCGCCCGCTGGAGCTGAACGCCTATCTGGGCAACGGTCAGCCCTGGGATCTGGACCGCAGTGACGGCGGCGTACATATCCTCCCCCCTTATATGCGGGAGGGCGAGAAGGGCACCTGGTACAAGGGCACCGCCAACGCGATCTTCCAGAACATGGGCTTCATCGAGCTCTACGATCCCGACTATGTGCTGATCCTGTCCGGCGATCATATCTACAAGATGGACTACGCCAAGATGCTCTCCTTCCACAAGGCCAGCGGCGCCGCCTGCACCATCTCCGTGCTGGAGGTCCCCATGAAGGAGGCCTCTCGTTTCGGCATCATGAACGTGGACGAGCACGACCAGGTCTATGAGTTTGAGGAGAAGCCCAAGCATCCCAAGAGCGATCTGGCCTCCATGGGCATCTACATCTTCACCTGGTCCAAACTTAAGGAGTACCTGATGGCCGACGAGGCCGACGAGAAGAGTTCCAACGATTTCGGCAAGAACATCATCCCCGCCATGCTGGCCCGCCAGGAGAAGATGATGGCCTACCGCTTCCAGGGCTACTGGAAGGATGTGGGCACCATCGACTCCCTGTGGGACGCCAACATGGACATGCTCTCCCCGGAGAACGGCATGGACCTCTACGACACGGAGTGGCCCATCTATGCCCGCACCCCCACCAAGCCCCCCCACTATACCGGCAAAGACGCGGTCGTGGCGCACTCCATGCTCACCGGCGGCTGTGAGGTCTATGGCACCGTGGAGAACTCGGTGCTCTTCCACTCGGTCCGGGTGGAAGAGGGCGCGCGGGTGTCCTACTCCATCCTCATGCCCGGCACGGTCGTGAAAGCCGGCGCTGTGGTGGAATACGCCATCATCGCCGAGAACACCGTCATCGGCCAGAACGCCAAGGTGGGCACGCCCCCGCCAGAGGACGTTCCCCGTGACGACTGGGGCATCGCCGTGGTGGCCCAGAACCTGAAGGTCGGCGACCGGGCTGTGGTCCCCGCCAAGGCCATGATCACCCGCAACGTGAAAGGAGGGAAGGAGAAATGATCAACAAGCTCCACGGGATCATCTTCGCTTACCGCTCCAATCCCAACCTGCGTGAGCTGACCCAGCACCGAAACACCTGCTCCATCCCCTATGGCGGACGCTACCGCGTGGTGGATTTCATGCTCTCCAACTTCGTCAACGCCGGCATCTCCGACGTGGGCCTGATCGTACACGCCAACTATCAATCCCTGCTGGACCATGTGGGCTCCGGCAAAGATTGGGACCTGTCCCGCAAGCACGGCGGCCTGCGGATCCTGCCCCCCTTCGGCTACGCCAACAAGCGGGGCGACGGGAACAACTACCACGGCCGCATGGACGCCCTGGCCGGGGTCTACTCCTATATCAAGCGCATCCGGCAGGAGTATGTGATCCTGGCCGGCGGCGATCTGGCTGTGAACCTGCCCATCGCGGAAATCTTCCAGTCCCACATCGACAGCGGCGCCGACCTGACCGCCGTGTGTACCTCCAAGCTCAACGGCGATCCCCGGAGCTGTGACTACTTCACCATGGGCCCGGACGGCTTCGCCTCTGATGTGGCGGTGCGCCCCATCGCCCCCGTCGGCATGGAGTCTCTGGAGGTCTACATCCTTTCCAAGGAGTTCCTGCTGTCCCTGGTGGACTACTGCGTGGCCCACAACATCTCCTCCTTCGGCGAGGGCGTCCTGCTGAACATCATCGGCAGGAAGAAGATCAATATCTACCCCTTCGACGGCTACGCCGCCCGCCTCCAGTCCGTGCCCGGCTACTTCGCCCGGAGCATGGAGCTGCTGGACCCGGAGGTCCGCCGGGAGCTCTTCGTCCCCGAACGGCCTATCAAGACCAAGGACCAGTCCAACCCCTCTACCTACTACGGCCCCGACGCCCGGAGCGCAGACTCTCTGGTGGCCGACGGCTGCATCATCGAGGGTGAGGTGGAAGACTGCATCCTTTTCCGCGGCGTCAAGGTGGAGAAGGGCGCCCGGGTGTCCCACTGTGTGCTGATGCAGGGCAGCGTCATCCGATCGGACGCGGTACTCAAGTACGTCATCACCGACAAGAACGTCACCGTCAGCCCCGGCCGGATGCTGATGGGGCACTCCAGCTATCCTCTGGCCATCGCCAAAAACGAGACCGTGTGATCCTTCCGGCGGGATGGGAGAGGCGGCGGACGTGTCTGCGTCTCCCCTTCTCCTGTTCCGGCCGGTCGTTCTGTCCTTAAAGGACGGTCCTTACAGAAAGGAGCCTCATCCGATCATGAACATCCTATTCGCTTCCTCCGAGGCAGCCCCCTTCATCAAGACCGGCGGCCTGGCCGATGTGGCCGGGAGCCTCCCCAAGGCGCTGGCCGCTCTGGGACATGACATCCGCGTCATCCTTCCCCTCTACGAGGGCATCGGGCCGGAATGGCGGAGCCAGATGGAGCACCTCTTCCACTTCCACGCCACGCTGGCCTGGCGGAAGCCCTACTGCGGCATCTTCCAGCTCAAGCGGGATGGTGTGACCTACTACTTCGTGGACAACGAGTACTATTTCAAGCGCTCCGGCATCTACGGACACTATGACGACGCGGAGCGCTTTGCCTTCCTGTGCCGGGCCGTGGTGGAGCTCCCCACCCATCTGGACTGGCATCCCGACGTGATCCACGCCAATGACTGGCAGACCGCCCTGGTCCCCATCTATCTGCTGGAGGAGCGGGAGCGGGTGCCTCAGCTCCACGGCACCAAGTCGGTGTTCACCATCCACAACATCGAGTATCAGGGCCGCTACGGCCGGGAGCTGATCGAGGACGTGTTCGGCCTGGATGGCAGCTACTTCCACGAGCACATGCTGGCCTTCCACGGGGATGTGGATCTGATGAAGGGCGCGGTCTACGCCTGCGACTACCTGACCACTGTGTCCCCCTCCTATGCTGACGAGCTCCGCTACCCCTTCTACGCCCACGGGTTGGAGGGCGTCATCGCCGACAACCGCCACAAGCTCTGTGGCATCCTGAACGGGATCGATATGGACCTGTACGATCCCTCCTCCGACCCCGGACTGGCCGCCCCTTTCTCCGCCGACGACCTGACCGGGAAGGCGGCCTGCAAGGCGGCGCTCCAGCAGGCGGTTGGCCTGCGGCAGGATCCGGACATCCCCATCGTCGCCTGTGTCTCCCGTCTGGTGAAGCACAAGGGCTTCGAGATGGTGGCCGCCTCCATCCATGAGATCATGGCCATGGACGTGCAGATGGTGGTGCTGGGCACCGGCGAGTGGGGCTTCGAGGAGGCCTTCCGGCAGGCGCAGGCCATGTACCCCGGCCGTTTCTCTGCCAACATCCTCTACTCCGCCTCCCTCTCCACCGCCGTGTACGGCGGCGCGGATCTGTTCCTCATGCCCAGCATCGCGGAGCCCTGTGGTCTGAGCCAGATGATCGCCATGCGCTACGGCACCCTGCCCGTGGTCCGGGAGACCGGCGGCCTCCGGGACAGCGTCCGGCCCTACGGCACGGAAGGGGCCAACGGCTTCTCCTTCGCCGACATCAACGCCCATGACATGACCTGGGTCCTGCGGGAGGCGGTCAATCTCTACCACGACGACAAGCCCGCCTGGAAGGCGCTCCAGCACAGTGCCATGACCGCCGACTTCTCCTGGAAGCAGTCCGCCCGGGACTACCTCCAGGTCTATCAGTGGGCCACCGGTCTCCCGCTCCCTCAGGAGGAGTCTGCCTCCCCGGCCGCAGAGACGGCCCCGGAGCCCGATGCCCCCGCCGTCGAGACGTCCGTGTCCGCAGAGCCCGCCGAGGCCCCTGCCCCCAAGCGCGGCCGTTCCACTGGGCGGAAGTCCGGCGGACGGAAGGGCCGCTCCGGGCGCTGATCCGTCTGCCCCTATCATCGTACATCGCACACATTCGGGAGGAAGAGCCTATGCACCCCTATACCAAAAAAGAAATGATGGATCTCATCACCGGCAAGCTCCGCCGCAACTTCGGCCGGGACGTGGACGAGGCCACCAGTCTCCATATGTTCAAGGCCTGCGCCCTGGTGATCCGAGACATGATGTCCGAGCGGAACATCAAGACCCAGGACAAGCTGGCCAAGAGCCACGCCCGTCAGGTCCACTATCTCTCTCTGGAGTTCCTGATGGGCCGCTCCCTCATGAAGAACGCCTATAACTTAGGCGTCCTGGAGCCGCTGAAGGAGGCCATCGAGGGGCTGGGCTTCTCCGCCGCCGACCTTTTCGAGTCGGAGCCGGATGCCGGTCTGGGCAACGGCGGCCTGGGCCGTCTGGCCGCCTGCTATCTGGACTCCATGACCACGCTGGACATCCCCGCCACCGGCTACTCCATCTGCTATGAGCTGGGCATCTTCAAGCAGAAGATCGTGGACGGCCAGCAGGTGGAGGTCCCCGATAACTGGCTGGGTATGGGCGACGCCTGGCTCATCCCCAAGATGGACGAGATCGAAGAAGTCCGCTTCGGCGGCCATGTGGAGGACGTGTGGGACTGCCACGGGAACCACTCCGTGAAGCACACCGGCTATGACTCCGTGCTGGCCGTGCCCAAGGACATGGAGATCGCGGGCTACGGCACAGAGCAGGGCAACACCCTCCGCCTGTGGGACGCCAAGAGCCCCCAGCCTGTGGATATGTCCCTCTTCTCCCGGGGCGAGTATCTGAAGGCCGTGGAGCGTCAGGCCATGGCCGAGACCATCTCCAAGATCCTCTACCCAGAGGACAACCACTATGAGGGCAAGTCTCTGCGCCTCAAGCAGCAGTACTTCTTCGTCTCCGCCACGATCCAGTCCATCGTCCACAAGCACCGGGCAGAGTACGGCACCCTGCGAAACTTCCACGAGAAGCACGTGATCCAGATCAACGACACCCATCCCACGCTGGCGATCCCTGAGCTCATGCGGATCCTGTTGGATGAGGAGGGATACAGCTGGGACGACGCCTGGCACATCGTGACCCACACCGTGGCCTACACCAACCACACCGTGCTGGCCGAGGCGCTGGAGCGCTGGCCTCAGCAGCTGGTGATCGATCTGCTCCCCCGCATCTGGCAGATCATCGTGGAGATCAGCAACCGCTACCAAGCAGAGCTGACCGCCTATTTCCACGGGGACATGGCCACCGTGGAGAAGATGGCGATCGTCTGGGGCGGCGACGTGCGTATGGCCAACCTGTGCGTCTGCGCCTGCTTCGCCGTCAACGGTGTGTCCGCCCTCCACTCGGGTATCCTGAAAAAAGAGGTGTTCCACAACGCCTGGCTCCGTACCCCGGAGAAGTTCAAAAATGTGACCAACGGCATCGACCATCGCCGCTGGCTCTCCGAGTGCGATCCCAAGCTGGACGCCCTGATCCGGGACTGCTGCGGCGGGGACCGGTACCTCCTCCAGCCGGAAGCCCTGCGGGATCTGGAGAAGTATCAGGACGACGCCTCCGTGCTGGAGCGTCTGGACGCCATCAAGCAGGAGAACAAGCGCTCCTTCGCCGCCTGGCTCTCCCGGGAGAGCGGCATCGTCCTCAACACCGACGCCATGTTCGACGTACAGGTGAAGCGTCTCCATGAGTATAAGCGCCAGCTCCTGAACGTCCTGCACATCATCTCTGACTACCAGCATCTGCGGGAGGACCCCGGCTATCTGGCGGTGCCCAAGGTCTACCTCTTCGGCGCCAAGGCCGCGCCGGGCTATCAGGTGGCCAAGCGGATCATCCATCTGATCAACTCTCTGGCCGACACGGTCAACAGCGACCCGATCTGCAAAGACAAGCTCCAGGTAGTCTTTTTGGAGAACTACCGGGTCTCTCTGGCCGAGAAGCTCATGCCCGCCAGCGAGCTCTCCGAGCAGATCTCCACCGCCGGCAAGGAGGCCAGCGGCACCGGCAACATGAAGTTCATGATGAACGGCGCCCTGTCCATCGGCACGCTGGACGGCGCGAACGTGGAGATGCACGAGGTCTTGGGCGACGAGAACATCTTCCTCTTCGGCCTCCGGGCCAACGAGGTCAGCGAGCTCAAGGCCAAGGGTTATCGCTCCTACGAGTACTACATGCACGACAGCGAGATCCGCTCCGTGGTGGATGCCCTGTCCCGCGGGTTCCGCGACGGCGTGAGTTACGACGATCTGACCAAGCGGCTCCTCTTCGGCAATGGCTGTCCCCCCGACGAGTATCTGCTGCTGGCAGACTTCTCCAGTTATCGTGCCGCCCAGAAGCGTGCCTCCGAGACCTATCTGGACCGGAAGCGCTGGAACCAGATGGCCCTGCACAATGTGGCCCGCTCCGGCATCTTCGCCGCTGACCGTTCTATCCGGGACTACGCCCGGGACATCTGGAACGTGCCTGTGCGGACCATCGGAGAGGATTGACCCCCAAAGATCCACGACAGGGGACGGACCGACCAGTCTGTCCCCTGTCATTTTACACAATGACGACCCATTTTCCCCCCTTTCTCTTCATCTTTTTTCCATTCCTCTCTCTTTTGGAAAATATCCCTTGACTTTCCTCTAAAAGAGCGTATAATAAACGATGTTGTTTCGAATGAGATAGCGGGTTTGTGTAAGGGTAGCACAGCAGACTCTGACTCTGTATGTGAGGGTTCGAATCCTTCACCCGCTGCCATGATGACCGTCTGTGACGATATCTGTCTCAGACGGTCATTTATTTTACAGATCGAGCATCCGACATCCACACCCGATCCATTTCCGACCGCAGAACGAGGGCATCCCACCGGTGAGCGTGGGATGCCCTCGTTTTTTGATCTTGTCCGATCAGGATGCCCCGGCTTCTCCTTCCGTCTGCGGCCGGCCGGACGGAGCAGCCCCCCCCTCCGGGGGATCGCCCTGGGGACGCTGGCCGCCGGGTCCTCCCCTGCCGGGGCCGCCGCCCATCTCGTCTGTGCCGTTCTCTGACCCATCATTGGTGGTCACATCGCCGCCGTTGTTGGTGTAGGTCCCGTCTATATCGATGGCGGTATTGCCGTTGCCATTGCAGGTCAGCTCTAGCGTGCCGCCGTTGACGGTCAGACTGCCGTTGGAGTCGATGCTGTCTCCGTCGGAGACGATGGTGATGCTCCCGCCGTTGATGGTGATGACGCAGGACTCGTCTGCCTGTCCAGGGGCATTGCCGGAGTCCTTCGCGGCGGCGTTGATGCCGTCGTCACAGGACGTGATGTCGAAGGTACCGCCGTCGATGGTGACGGTCCGGCCCTCGATGCCCTCATCGCAATACGGGATAGCGAAGGCGCCGCCCCCGATCCATACGCCGGCATCGGAGTGGATACCGTCATCGCCGGCGCGGATGGTCCAGTCCCCTCCGCCGATCGTCACGTCGCCGCCGGCATGGACGCTGTCGTCCTCCGTGTCCAGAGAGAAGGTCCCTGCCGTCACCAGCAGAGCGCCATCGGACTTGATGCCCTTCCGACTGGTGCTGTCCGCGGCCTCTTCGGCGGTCTCCGCGGTCTCCCCTTCCGTGGCTAGATCGTCGTCCACGGGCTGGGTCTGGCCGGGCCCTTCCGGCGGTTGCTGGGCATCCTCCGGACTCTGGGGCGCACCGGTGGGAGGCGTGCCCGCCGTGCCGTCCATCTGGGGCCGCTGGCCGCCGGGGCCGCCGCCCATACCGGGATCCATCCGGTCCCCCGTCTTCATGTCAGCCGCCGCGCTCCCTCCGCCGGTGACGATGGTGGACTCGCCCCCGTCGATCTGAAGGTCTCCGGAGGCGCTGAGGCCGTCGCCCTGAGCAGTGAGGTCGAAGGCTCCGTCCGCGATGTAGAGGAAGCCCTTGTCCGTGTCCTCCCCGTGATCGGCGTGGATCGCGTCCTTGCCGGAGATGATCGTGAAGCTCCCTCCGGCAATGGCCACGTCATCCTTCCCGGCGAGACCGTGGGAGGCCGCTGTGACGGCGTAGGTCCCTCCGCCGACGGTCAGCTCGTCCTTGGACACGATCCCGTGTCCCGCGGGACTGTCCACCGTCAGGCTCCCGGAGCCGTTCAGCGTCAGGTCGCACTTGGAGAACACCACCGCGTCGATGTCGTTCTCATCGATGGCCTCGAAGGTCCCGCCGTTGGAGAGATGGTCCTCCGTGCCCTCCGCCGTGGTCAGGAATACCTTATCGGCACTCTTGCAGTAGATGGCGGCCGAGGAGGCGCTGGTGATGTCGGCGCCGTCCAGCACCAGCTGGACCTTGTCCTCCTCCCCGGCGTCCACGATCACCTGCCCTTCCGTCAGGATCCCGGAGAGGAGGTAGGTCCCCTCCTCCCGAATCGTGATCCGGCCGCCCTCGATGATCACAGCGTCCGACGCGCAGGAGGCCGTGGTCCCTTCCAGCGTCACCGTCACCGCCACCGCGGTCTCCGCGTCATAACTCGGGTCCAGATCCCGGTCGCTGAACAAGTCAGCGGTGTCGATGAGGGACGTCACCGTCTCCATCCCGGCCCCGTCCGCCGGGACATCCACGGCGGCGGTGGTCTGACATCCGGCCAGCAGGACGGCGGCGCAGAGGGCCGCCGACAGGCCGGCTTCCGTTCGTTTCTTCATGGCTTCCATATTCCTTTCAGGGCGTTTCATGTTTACAGTCCGGCGGACACGGTCTCCTGCTGGGCGAGGGAGAGCTCCAGATTCCCGTTCCGCAGGCGCAGGTCATCCAGGAACGCCTTCTCCCGGGCAGGGTCCCGGAGCGTCAGGTCGTAGGTCAGCTTGAACAGGCTGCCCATGTTGGTGGTGCGCACCTGCTTGAGTTCATAGTGGGACGCATAGCGCTCCAGCACCGGGTCGAACACGCCGGTATAGTCCAGATCCTCCGGGACGGTGATATGGAGGGTCCGGCAGCCCCGCCGCTCCCCCATCCGCAGGGCGATGTAGAGCATGGACATCCCGCCCAGCACCAGCGTGAACAGCACCGCATATGGGTGTACATCTCCTATCTCCGCAAGAAGCTGACCGCCCTCCACGCGGACATCCAGATCAAGGCCACCCGGAACGCAGGGTATTCCCTGGAGGAGCTCTCATGATCCAGAAGCTCCGCCGGCGCTTCATCGCCGCCTCTATGCTCTCTCTGGCCGCTGTGCTCCTGGTCATCCTGGGGGGCGTCAACTGTATGAACTACCACCGTCTGATGGAGGACTCCGACACCATCCTCTCCGTACTGGCCGAGAACGGCGGGGCCTTCCCCAAGGCGGAGCCCGCGGACGGGAAAAAGGGCCCGGGCGAGAAGCCCTCAGACGCCCCCGGCGGCCAGAAGTCTCCGGACACGGATCCCCTGCAGCGGCATGGCTTCTCTCCGGAGACTCCCTATGAGTCCCGGTTCTTCTCCGTCCTATTGGCCGGAGACGGGACAGTCCTCTCCACCGACACCGGACGAATCGCCGCGGTGGACGAGGAGACCGCCCAGACCTATGCTCAGGCCATCGCGTCCACCGGACGGACCTCCGGGATCTATGGCCGCTACCGCTTCCTGGTGAGCCCTGAGGCAGAGGGCGACCGGGTCATCTTTCTGGACTGTGGCCGGAGCCTCACCAGCTTCCGCACCACGCTGGCCGCCAGCGTCACCGTCTCTCTGACGGGGCTGGGGGCGGTGCTGGTCCTGCTGATCGTCTGCTCCAGACGGATCGTCCGCCCGGTGGCGGAGAGCTATGAGAAGCAGAAGCGCTTCATCACCGACGCCGGGCATGAGATCAAGACCCCCCTCACCGTCATCGGCGCTGACGCGGATCTGCTGGAGCTGGACGTGGGCGAGAACGAGTGGCTCACTGACATCCGGCGGCAGGCCGCCCGCCTCACCGGTCTCACCAACGACCTCATCTACCTCTCCCGGATGGATGAGGAACAGCCCAGGCTCCAGCCGATCGAGTTCCCCCTGTCCGATCTGGCGGAGGAGCTGTGCCAGTCGTTCCAGGGACTGGCTCTGGCCCAGAAAAAGACGCTGACCGCCTCCATCCCCCCGGTGGTGTCCTGCACCGGAGATGAGAAGGCCATCCGCCAGCTCCTCTCCATCCTGCTGGACAACGCGGTGAAATATGCCCCGGAGGGCGGCTCCATCCAGGTGGCTCTGGAACAGAAGGACCGGGGCGTCCGCCTCTCCGTCTCCAATGATACGGCCCAGCCCGTGGACAAGCGCCATCTGGACGCCCTGTTCGACCGCTTCTATCGGGCCGACCAGTCCAGGAGCTCCGACACCGGCGGCTATGGTCTGGGCCTGGCGATCGCCCGGAGCATCGTCACGGCCCACAAGGGCAAGATCCGGGCGGAGCGCTCCGATCCTCACCGGCTGACCATCCTGGTGAGCCTGCCCGGATGATCCCACCAGCCTCTAAAAAAGTAAGACCGCGGCGCAGTCCCCCCAAAATGGACTGCGCCGCGGTCGTTCATGTCCGGTCCGATCCGGCGGCATCCAGCTCCCGGCGGAGCCAGGCCATCAGAAGCCGGACGATCCTCCTCTGCTGGTCCTCCGTCAGGGGACGTCCCCGCGGGACCCGGTACCACTTCTCCAGACATCCCCGGCAGCAGCAGGCACAGGCGTGCTGGGCCAGGAACACCGGGTGGCCCCGCATGGGCGTCTGTCTCCCGTCGTTGGCCGGGACAGCCGGGGCCAGGCGGGCGGCGATGAACCGCTCCGCATGGGCCTGGATCGTATCCAGCCCCTTGCCCTGGATGTAGGCGATGTCCTTGGCGGACAGGTGGAATTTGGACCGGAAGGGAGACCTCCGGAGCTTCTCCAACGCCTGATCGATGGTCTGCATGGCGCGCTCTCCTCTCTTTCCAGATGGTCCCTCTTCGCGGGGATGACAGGATCTGCCGGGACCCACACGCGCGCTCTCCTCCCGGCAGGGATCTGACCTTATAAAATATCTGCGAGCTGGGTATTCCAATGGAGCCAGGATGCGTCATAATAGAGCGCAAGAGAAATGAAGAGGAGGTCCTTCCATCATGTCATCCCGTGATACCCGTTCCGGTCTCCAGCTCCGCTGGCTGGTCACCGCCGCCATGTTCGCCGCGCTCATCTGTCTGGTGACGGCTTCCTTCCTGCACATCCCCTTCCCCGGCGGATACATCCACCTGGGCGATACCCTGATCTACTTTGCCGCCTGCCTGCTCCCCCTGCCCTATGCGGTGGCGGCCTCCGCCATCGGCGCGGCCATGGCCGATGTGCTGACCTATCCCTCCTGGGCGCTGGCCACGCTGATCATCAAGAGCCTCGTGGCCCTGATGTTCTCCTCCCAGGCCGACAAGCTGATGACCCGCCGCAACATCGGCGCCGCTCTGGCCGCCTGTCTGGTGTCCCCCACTGCCTACGCCATCGCCGCCGTCATCATGAGCGGCTCCATCTACAGCTTCCCCACCCAGTTCCTCGGGACGCTGATCCAGGCGGTGTGCAGTACGGTGCTCTTCCTGGTCCTGGCCCCGCTCTTCGACAAGTGCGGCCTCAAACACCAGCTCCTCCACGCCTGATCCCATTCTTTTCAGACAGATGACGGCGGATACGCTCTTGGGAGCGTATCCGCCGCTTTTCGCGCTCGCTCTATTTGATGGAAACTGCCTTCAAATGGCGCGGGAGGGAGCCCACGACGATCAACTTGTTCCTGTCATCATGGAGGAAGTAGATCCGGAGCAGGTTCTCCGGGGCGTTTCCTACCCCCAGATGATAGTCCAGCGGGCTCTCCACCGGCACGCCGGTATGTCCGGGGAAATATTTGATCTTATACTGGGCCGGAGTGAACTCCACCGTGGCCGTCCCGGTGGGCTTGATCTCGAAGGGGCGGCCGTATTTCTCCGAGCACCGGGTGAGCATCTCCGCCTCGGAGATCTTGGCGTACCGGCGGTCCCAGTAGTCCGTGGCCAGGAAATCCAGCGCGTCGCAGATCAGCGCCGCGTCCACGCCCTGGGCTGAGCGGTCAGCCAGGAGCGCCACCGCCTTGGGGTGGAGATACAGCCGGTCCCGGAAGTGCCGCTCCACCCAGGCCGCGATTTCTCCGTGGAGCGCGGGGCGGTCCATCCGCCGCTTGAGATAGGCGTTCTCCTCCCGCTCCTCTTCCAGCTCCTGGCAGAGTTTGGCCTTCTCCCGCTCGGACTCGGCCCGCAGCTCCTCCTTCTCCCGCTCCAGCCGGAGCTGGAACTGCTTCTGCCGGTCCAGCTTATCCAGGAGGGCCTGCCGCTCCCCTGCCAGCTGAGCCAGCTCGGCCTTATGGGCCGCCTCCATCTGCTCCAGCTTCTCCCGCCACTGGGCCTCGATCTGCTGAGCGGCGGCCTCCGCCTCCGCCGTGCGGCTCAGGAGGCTCTCCCGGGCATCTGAGAGGAACTTGATGGACCCGAAGGTCACCGCTTTCTCCCGGGGATAGGTCAGGCACCACTCCTTCAGCTCCGCCATGCGCTCGTTCTGCCGGACGGCAGAGGGACGGTAGCGGTCCACCCGGCAGGCCCCGCCGAAGCACATAGGCTCCAGCCGGACGATATCTCCGGCGCCGATCTCCGCCCCCGTCAGCTCCGCCAGCTTTTTCCGCAGCCCCTCCTCCACCAGATAGCACCGGCAGAAGGCGGCGGCGCTCCGGGCCAGTCCATCCATGTCATAGGGCGGGTCCACCGGGGCCCCGTTCTGCTGAGGGACCATCAAGGGATGTTCCTTATCGAATGGGACGAATGTGGACTGGGGCAGGAAGCTCTTGATCCGCTGATCCACCTTCAGCGGCGCCTTCTCCGGACAGAGCTGGGTGAAGAGCACCAGCGGGAGCTGGCCCCGCTTGTCCCGCCAGAGCCGCGCCACGGCCTTGAGCTGTTCCACGGTCCCGATCCGCTCTACCTGCTCTCGGAGAGGCGCGATCTGCCGCAGGCCGAAGGCAGGATCCCGAAGGAGCGGACGGATGAAGGCCAGCCGGTAGACCTCCGCCTTCTCCTGACTGCCGTCCGGATCAGAGATCCGCGTCTGGAAGCCGCACTCCAGCCCCTCACTGGTGATGCGGAAAGCCACGTTGGTCTCCAGCACCCGGCCGGGGACGGCTGGACGGGCCTGACCCTCGTTCCCCGGGTCGGAGCCCAGGTCCGGCTCTGTGATCTGCAGGGACCACATCCCCTGCTCCGGCGCGGACACCAGGTCGATCACGAAGCCCTCGTTCATATGGAGCGAGCATAGACAGCTGTCGTCTGTATCCAGATAGTCCGCCGGATCCGGAGCCTGTTCCAGCTCTGCCGGAGCGGCGGGCCCCAGCCGGTCCCGGAGCCACCGCATGACGGTGAGGGCCCCCAGCCGCAGACCCGCCTGAGGGGATGTCTTCCGCTCCCCCATCACCGCGAAGAGCTGATAGGTGGGATATACATGGTTCTTCAACAGTCGTACCGTATGATAAGAAGTGGTCGTCTCAGACATTTCAGGTCCCTCCAACGTGTCGCCTCGGCCTCATTTCTCCATCCTTCGTTTCGTCCGTTCATTATATCATATAGAGGTGATATTGGAAAGGCGGGCGGGCCGTAAAAACAGCTCCTCCGGACGGTCCATTCGTCCGGAGGAGCTGTCGTTCACGCAGAGGCCTGGGATCACTTCTCGTAGGGCTTGGCGAGGCCCGAACGTCTTATGCTCTTCTATCCGGTCAGCGCTCCGGACGGCCTTTCCGGGCGGCCCGGCGGTCCTCCATCTTAGAGACTACCACAGCGCAGGCGGCATCGCCAGTGATATTGATCGTGGTGCGGCCCATGTCGAACAGACGGTCGATGCCCGCCACCAGCGCGATGCCTTCCACCGGGATGTTCACGCTCTGGAGCACCATGGCCAGCATGACCATGCCGGCGCCTGGCACACCGGCGGTCCCGATAGAGGCCAGCGTGGCGGTGAGGATGATCGTCACCATATCGCTCAGGCCCAGCTGGACCCCGTAGCAGGCGGCGATGAACACAGCGCACACGCCCTGATAGATCGCGGTGCCGTCCATATTGATGGTAGCGCCCAGAGGCAGGACGAAGGAAGCCACCTCACGCCGGGCCCCCAGCCGCTCCGAACACTCCAGCGTGAAAGGCAGAGTGCCCATGGAGGAGGCCGAGGAGAACGCCATCATCATGGCGGGGGCCATCTTCCGGAAGAAGGTCAGGGGGCTCACCCCGGCCAGAGCCCGCATCGCGGTGGAATAGACCAACAACGCGTGGATGAAGTAGCCCACATAGGCCACCAGCAGGACCATCGCCAGCTTGCCCAGCACTTCGGGGCCATTCTCCGCCACCACCGGGCAGATCAGACAGGCCACGCCCACCGGGGAGAGACGGATGATCAGGTCCATGATTCGCTGGAACACCTCGCTGAAGCTCTCCACCACCCGTCCGGCGGTCTCGCCCTTCTCTCCGGCCAGCAGGATCCCGAATCCAAGGAACAGAGCGATCACGATGACCTGGAGCATATTGGCCTCCGCCATCGGCGACACTGCGTTGGAGGGGAAGATGTTCACGATGGTGTCCATGAGGCTCTGGCTCTCCGGCGGCGTGTACTCCAGACCAGTGGTGGCCAGAGGCGTGAACAGACGCAGGGCCTGCGCCCCGCTGGCCAGCAGGAGGGCGATCGCGATCGCGAAGGCGGTGGTACACAGATAGAATACCACCGTCTTGCCGCCCACGGAACCCACCTTGCTGATGTCGCCCATGGAGATGACCCCGGCGGCGATGGAGAACAGCACGATGGGGACCACTACGAATTTCAACAAGTTCAGGAAGATGGTGCCGAAGGGCTTGACATATCCCTTCGCGATATCGACACCTCCGGGCACCGCCATCAGGACGACGCCTCCCAGGACGCCCACACACAGGCCGGCAAAGATCCAGAACGCCAGCGGTAATTTCTTTTTTGTCAAAACGATCGCTCCTCAGGAAATGGGATGATGAGATCGATATCGGCTCGATCTCTCGGCCAGCCATATATCATATCATAGGATGATAGCCGTTTCCATTCGGAAAGATCGCCGACATTTCCTTACGAACATCACTGTCCTTCGGCAGATCTGCCACTCATGTCCGTTCTTCCGTCCTTCTTTTCTGTAAAGCAGTTTCACTATCCATTGCAAAGAGGACGCGATCTGTTCTTTTCTCTTGTCATCCTATGCCTGTAATGTGCTTCTACTTTCCATCCTTTCCGCATCGTCCGGGCAGGATCCGCAGGACTGAGCGGGTCTTTTCCGGCGGCCAGCGGGTCTCCGGATGGTCACTGACATAGACCGTGAGCACCAGGCCCTGCCGCAGTGTGCTGCCATAAGGGACCTCTACCCAGTCCCCCGGCCGGACCGGCAGATCCTCCGTGGAATAGGTACAGCTGTGCGGTCCGGGGCCAGTCCGGACCACGCACCAGCGGTACCAGTCGGATGCCGGGGCTGGAGTCTCCGTCTCGTCAGGAGGGATGGACGCCCTCTCCTCCCCTTTCGGCGTATCCCATGAGAGCAGATCCAACATGAAGTCATTGAAGTCCTCGTCTGTGGGATCCGCCTTGGACTCGATCCGTCCCCAGAGCGATCCGACCAACTCATCCTTTCCCTCCCGGTGGAGGGCTTTCAGGAGATCCAATTGAGGCAGGTCCACATAGGCAGACTTGCCAAAGAGCTGTTCGGTGAACCGCTCTGACCCGTCCATCTCCGTCAGGATCGGCCGGAGGAGCATCGGGTCCTTCTCCCCATCCAGCCAGATCTCCCACAGCCAGTCCCCGATCAGCTCCTCTGCGGTCTCACGGTCGCCCAGATGAGCCTCCTCCGTATCCAGCAGGAGCCGCCACATGGCGATGGCCAGCGCCGGATCCTCCCGGTAGATCTCCGGCAGGATGTCCCCCGGGTCCATGTCCCGCAGATCTTCCTCCGGCCACCGGTCTGCCAGTTGGGGCCAGACCGCCACCAGCAGGTCCCGCTCCGCCCACTCATAGACCGAGAAGTCCCGGTCCCGGACCAATGGCAGGAGCTTCTCCCGGTCCGGCGTCAGGACCGTCATCTCCTCCCAGCGCCGAGGCAGGGCGTCCGCGTCCATCAGTTCATCATAGAGCGTACCGCGCTCCTCCGCATCCCGGAAGCGGTCGTCCAGCTTCGACAGATCCAAACACATCCCCACCAGACCGTCGACTTCCGGGAGGGCCCCACCGTAAAAGGGCGGCAGGACCTCCCGGATCAGTCCGGTCCAGAAGGTCCCCAGCGTGTCCGCCGGCCCGATATGGAACTGCTCATCATACAGGACTGTCCCCGCCTGGACCGTCTGGAGGACGCCGCGCCTCTCTCCCGGACATCCCTCGAACAGGCCCTGGAGGCGTTCCAGATCCTCCTCAGTGGCCGGATGCTCCCGGAACGCACGGCTGGCGAGATGCGCCGTCATCCGCCAGGAGATCTCCTCTCCCCGGTCCCCCAAAAGCTTCCTCATATCGGTCTGGAGCTGGTCCCGGACCCGGCAGAGCACTTCGACCCGTTCCTTCTTCCGTTCCGCCTCCCGTCGGGCCTTGTCGAGGGCGGCGCTGGCCTCTTCCCGCGCCCTTTGGGCCGCTCTCAACTCCCCCTGCCGGCGGGCTTCCCGGAGGCGTGCCTTCCGTTCCTGCTCCTCCCGCTCGGTGACAGAGAGGAAATAGTACCATCGGCTCCGCTCGATGCGGCCCAGTGTCCCCTCCTGAAAGAGTTCCCCCATCACGTGCTCCCTCCCACGTTTTCTTTTTTCCTATGATATCATATCAGGCCGCAAAAAGATATCGCTCCGGCCCTCATGCTCTGGAATTTATGAGCCGCTCATAAGTTGACGGACCTCTTGTCCTGACCGAGCGGACCTATTACGATAGGGACACCCTGATGAATGGAGTTGACTATCATGCTGAACGAGAACGTGAAAAAGCTTCTGAGTGAGCAGATGTGGGATCTCTCTACCTGCGCCGGCGGGCAGCCCAACGTGGTGCCCGCCGGCCTTCAAGGACGTGACCCCCGAGGGCCGTCTGGTGGTGGGCGACGTGTTCCTGGACACCACGCTGAAGGACCTGACGACCAACAAGAAGGTCCTGTGAGCGGGACTAGCCCCCCTCATCCTCTCTTTCTCCGGAACAGGCGTAGGCCATACAGGTCTGCGCCTGTTCTTCTCACGGACCATCGTGCCTCCATTGGACGATCTCCGCCGATCGTGCTATGCTGTTTGGGAGAATGTCAGACAGGATGGGATTGCATATGATCGACAAGATACAGATCCGCGGCGCGCGGGTCCACAACCTGAAAAACATCGATGTGGATGTCCCTCTGGGCAAGATCGTTGGCATCGCCGGCGTGTCCGGCTCCGGCAAGTCCTCGCTGGCCCTCGGTGTCCTCTACGCGGAGGGCTCCCGGCGGTATCTGGAGTCTCTGTCCACCTACACCCGCCGTCGGATGGGACAGGCCGCCAAGGCCCAGGTGGACGAGGTCCTCCATGTCCCCGCCGCTCTGGCCCTCCACCAGCGGCCCGGCGTCCCCGGCATCCGCAGCACCTTCGGCACCGGGACCGAGAGCCTGAACAGCCTCCGGCTCATGTTCTCCCGGCTGGCCAGCCACCGCTGTCCCAACGGGCACTATGTCCCCCCTTCCCTGGCGGTGGCCGCCGGGCAGGCGCTCACCTGTCCGGAGTGCGGGGAGACCTTCTTCGCCCCCTCTGCCGAGGAGCTGGCCTTCAACAGTCAGGGGGCCTGCCGGACCTGTGACGGCACTGGTCTGGTGCGGACCGTGGACCGGTCTACGCTGGTGCCCGACGAGTCCCTGACCATCGACGAGGGGGCGGTGGCCCCCTGGAACTCTCTCATGTGGTCCCTCATGACCAATGTGTGCCGGGCCATGGGCGTCCGCACCGACGTGCCCTTCCGGGACCTCACCGAACAGGAGAAGCAGATTGTCTACGAGGGCCCCGCTGTGAAGAAGAGAATCTTCTATCACGCCAAGAGCTCTCAGCAGGCGGGTGAGCTGGACTTCACCTACTACAACGCGGTCTACACCGTGGAGAACGCGCTGGCCAAGGTCAAGGATGAAAAGGGCATGAAGCGGGTGGAGAAGTTCCTCCGTCAGGACGTCTGCCCGGACTGCGGCGGCTCCCGGCTGTCTGAGGCCGCCCGGGCCCCCCGGCTCCGGGGGATCGGTCTGGACGAGGCCTGCCGGATGACGCTCCACACGCTGGTCCGGTGGGTGGACGGCGTCCCTGCCAGCCTGCCGGAAGAGATGCGCCCCATGGCAGAGAGCATCCGCGCCTCCTTCCAGACCGTGGCCAAGCGCCTCATGGAGCTGGGGCTGGGCTATCTGACGCTGGACCGGGCTTCCGCCACCCTCTCCACCGGTGAACGCCAGCGGATGCAGCTGGCCCGGGCCGTGCGTGACCGGACCACCGGCGTTCTCTACGTACTGGACGAACCCTCCATCGGCCTGCACCCCGCCAACATCGCGGGCCTCACCGGAGTGATAGACGACCTGATCCGGGACGGCAACTCGGTAATCCTGGTGGACCACGATACCCAGATCCTCTCTAGGGCCGACTGGCTCATCGAGATGGGCCCCGGGGCCGGGGCCGGAGGCGGACGAGTGATCGCGCAGGGCACCATCCCGGCGGTCGAAGCAGATCCAACTTCTCAGATCGGTCCGTTCTTGGCGGGGAACGCGGCCGGTATCCCCCGGCCCGTCTGCCCGGAGGAGGCCCTTTTCGCCCTGGGCCGGATCCACCTCTCCACCGGGCCGATCCATACGGTGAAGCCTCTGGAGGCTGACATCCCCAAGGGACGGCTCACCGTCATCACCGGCGTGTCCGGCTCCGGCAAGACCACGCTGGTGCTGGAGAGCCTGATCCCCGGCCTCACCGCCGCCATCCAGGGCGGCAGGCTCCCGGAGCACGTCCGGGCCGTGGACCCCGCCGGGATCGGCCAGGTGAAGCTGATCGACGCCGCCCCGATCGGCATCAACGTCCGCTCTACCGTGGCCACCTACGCCAATGTCCACGACGAGCTGCGGAAGATCTTTGCCCGCACGCCCGACGCCAAGGCCCTGGGCTATAAGGCCGGCGACTTCTCCTACAATACTGGGAAGCTCCGCTGTCCCGTCTGCGACGGCACCGGGCAGATCAGTCTGGACGTGCAGTTCCTGCCCGACGTGGACATCCCCTGTCCCCAGTGCCGGGGCTCCCGGTACGGAAAGGACACGGGCCGGATCGTCTGCCGCACCAAGAGCGGCCGGGCCTGCACTCTGCCGGAGCTGATGGACATGGACGTCTCCTCCGCGCTGGAGGTCTGCGCCGACTGGAAGCTGATCCGCCAGCGGCTCCAGGTGCTGAAGGATCTGGGGCTTGGCTACCTGACGCTGGGCGAGGAGACGCCCAGCCTCTCCGGCGGCGAGGCCCAGCGGCTCAAGCTGGCCAGTGAGATGGGCCGGAGCCAGTCCGACTCCCTCTTCGTGTTCGACGAGCCCACCATCGGCCTGCACCCGCTGGACGTGCGGACCCTGCTGGGGGTGTTCCAGACCCTCATCGACAACGGGGCCACCGTGCTGGTGATCGAACACGATCTGGACGTGATCCGCAGTGCCGACTACCTGATCGACATGGGCCCCGGCGGCGGAGAGGAAGGCGGCCGCATCGTGGCGGCGGGGACGCCGGACCAGATCCGCCGGACCCCGGAGAGCCTGACTGGGCGGTATCTCTAAGCTTCTCCCGGAGCAGATCCCGGACATCCAGCCGGGGGACTTCCGCCGGACGTCCACCCTGCTGGAGAAGGCCGTCTATGGCGGGACCCCGCTGGAGCCCTCTGAGGAACAGACCGTCATCAGCCTCCTGTGGAAGCTGGCCGACCCCCGCCCCGGCGGCCGCCGCTTCCGCCGCCGGGCGCGGTACGGCTGGATGTTCCGGCGGTGATCCCATAAAAATATACGCGCGTATGCGGAGGAGACCGAGGCCCCTCTGCATACGCGCGTGTTTCTTGTTCCGGCTCCGGTCAGAAGCAGGCCCGGTGGAGGGCCTCCGGGTCGCTGGCCTTCTCCATAGCGTCCATCAGATCCACTTCACCGGAGCGGACCAGCTCCGCCAGAGCGTCGTCCAGGAGCATCATGCCCTTGCTCCGGCCGGTCTGGATCGTGCTGACCAGCTGGAAGGACTTGTTCTGCCGGATGAGGCTCCGCACAGCGGAGTCCCCCGTCATGATCTCGAACGCCGCCACCCGGCCTCCGCCCTTTCGGGGCAGGAGGGTCTGGCAGATGACGCACTCCAGCACATCGGCCAGCTGGATCCGAATCTGCTCCTGCTGGCCCGCCGGGAACACATCGATCATACGGTCCACGGTGCTGGCCGCGCCCTTGGTGTGCAGGGTGCCGAACACCAGATGGCCGGTCTCCGCGGCGGTGATGGCCGTGGCGATCGTCTCCAGATCCCGCATCTCGCCCACCAAGATCACATCCGGGTCCTGCCGCAGGGCGGCCCGGAGGCCGGCGGCGAAGCTCTTGGTGTCCCGGCCGATCTCCCGCTGGTCGATCACCGAGTGGATCCGGGGATGGACATACTCGATGGGGTCCTCCAGCGTGATGATGTGCCGCCGGGAGGTCCGGTTGATGTGGTCCATCATGGCCGCCAAAGTGGAGCTCTTGCCGGAGCCGGTGGGCCCGGTGACGATCACCAGTCCCCGGGGCTTCTCCGCCTGCCGGATGATGATCTGAGGCAGACGGAGTTGCTGGGCCGTGGGGATCGTCCCCGGCAGGAGGCGGAGCGCCAAGGCCGTGTGCCCCTGCTGATGGTAGATGTTGCACCGCATCCGGGCATCTCCGCCGATGGTGACGGCGAGATCCGTTTCGCCCACCTGTTCCAGCTCCGCCATCTGACGCTCGGTGGCCAGCTGACGGGCGATCCCGCCGACATCCTCTTCGGTCAGGGGTGCATCCCCCCACTCGGTGAGCTTGCCGTCGATCCGCAGGATCGGCGGGAGGCCGACGGTCAGATGGACGTCCGAGGCGTGCCGGGCCGATGCGGTCTCGATGAGTTCCTGTATCTCCATAGTTTCGTTCCTTTCCAACGTGGTCCGGCTCAGGACCGCCCGTCCAGGGCCTCTGCCTCTGCCAGTGCCGGAGACTGGGCCATGCTGCCCTTCTCTGTCATATCGGAGGCCAGAACGATGCCCATGTCCTCCCACTTCAGATAGGCGGTCATGGCCTTGAGCACCCGCTCCATATCGTCCCTCTGGATACACCGGCCGCCATGACTGTAACACCAGCGGCGTCCCATACAGCCTCTGATGTCCATATGGGCCACATCCTGGATCTGGACCTCGTGTCCCTTCCCCTCCGCGCCCTTGGCGAAGGCCTCTGCCATGAGCGCTGTGCTGCCGCCTTTCCGGGGGCTTCCGCTCCGTACGACGCTCTTCATCGTTCTCGTTCCTCCGGTGCGATCCTTCTCCTCTGGGCGCTATGGACTCAGCCGCAGCCAGTCGGAGGGGACCTGTCCTTCGATCATACCCCACTCCCCCGCCGCCGTCAACCGGAAATCGGCATTTCCCGTCCAAAAGGAGCGATATCTTACGGCACTGTCTTTGGGATGGGACATATGGCCCCCTCCCCTACGGCGCTCATGACTCAGTACTGCCAGACCTATCTCCTGCCGGAGGAGCTCCCCAAGCTGATGTCCTGGCTCTCCATCGAACCCTCATGGCGGCCCCGGAGGCGTTCCCCCAAAGCCGCTCTTTTCCATCGCTTCGCACTCACGCATCTTCTTTCCGGGTCCGGCTCACCGTCCTCATGACGCGGATCAGGATCAGCACCGTCACCGCGCAGGACACCACGTCCGCGATGGGCGCGGACCACAGGGCGCCGGTCACGCCCAGATAACGGGGCAGGAGGACCGCCAGCGGCACGCTCAGCACGATCTCCCGCAGGAGGGACAGGCACATGGACTCCGCCGGCCGGCCCAGCGCCTGGAGGAAGATGCTCCCCGCCTTCTGGACACAGCACAGGGGGATCGTACACAGGAAGATCCGGAAGGACAGCATCGCGAACTCCTCATAGAGGGCGTCGCCAGAGCCGAAGAGGGCCGTGATCTGGACCGGGAACACCTGGAAGCACAGGAGGGCGATGAGGCCCACCACGACCTCGGCCCACATCATGGTCCTGAGGATCGCCTTCACCCGGTCGATCCGTCCGGCGCCGAAATTGAAGCCCACCAGAGGCTGGCTCCCCGCGGCGATGCCCACCACCAGCGCGATCACGATCTGGAACACCTTCATGACGATGCCCACCACCGTCAGAGGGATATCCGCGCCGTAGACGGACCGGGCCCCATAGCGCACCAGCACATTGTTCATGGCCGCCATGATGACCACGATCGCCACCTGGGTGATGAAGCTGCTGATGCCCAGCGGCAGGAAGCGGCCCAGGAGCCTGACGTCCGGCCGGAAGCTCTTCCCGCTCAGGTGGAAAGACTTGCTCTTTCGGGCCAGATACCACACTGCCAGCAGTGCGGTGACGATCTGTCCGCTGATGGTCGCCAGAGCCGCGCCCATCATGCCCAGCCCCAGCCCAAAGATCGCGATCGGGTCCAGGATCACGTTCATGACGCATCCGATCAGCGTAGAGCCCATGGCAAAGGCCGGAGAACCATCCGCCCGGATCACCGAGTTCATGGCATTGCCGAACACATAGAAGGGGATGCCGGGCAGGAGATAGGCGAAATACTCCAGCGCATAGGACCGGTTGGCGTCCGTGGCGCCGAAGGCCGTCAGCACACTATCTCGTCCCACGCCGAAGATCAGCGTCAGGAGCAGTCCGGCGGCTACCGCCGCCAGCACCGCGTTCCCTACGCTCCGGTGGGCCTTCTCCGTGTCGCCCTGTCCCTGACAGATCGACAGGAATGCCGCACAGCCGTCGCCGATCATCAGGGCGAAGGCCAGCGCGATCACCGTGATGGGATACACCACGTTCGTGGCGCCATTGCCCAGATAGCCTACGCCCCGGCCGATGAAGATCTGATCCACGATGTTGTACAGCGCGGAGACCAGCAGGGAAAGGATGCAGGGGATGGCAAAGCGCAGCATCAGTTTCCCGACCGGAGCCTGCCCCAGCTCCTGGTTCGCAGTTTCGTTCATACCCATACCTCCAAGCATAAAAATGGTAAAAAAAGAAAACGGCATGGAGCTGTACCTACCAGTAGATGCTGTCCGAAAAAAGCTTCGGCCTTCACAGACAGCTACAGCCATGTCGTTTTGTTGTTTTTATCTTACCACAGATCCATCTCGGCGGTGTGTACGAAAAGCAGGGCATTTTCCGCCGATTGGAGTCAGGATCTTGCACAAGACCGCCCACCCTGGTGCGGATGGCCGGAGTGGACGGAACGTGTCAGATCAGGTAGGACAGGCTCACCAGCAAAGCAATGACTCGCTTACGACATCGGACAAGCTGTTACAGCGCAAGGCCGCTTTTCGCTCCATGGACTGCGCGGATCTGGACGAATACGACCAGAAACTTGGTCGTTGCGTGCCCCGCTGCATTTTCGCCTGTGACGAGGTGGCGGAACCGCTTGATAAGACCAGAACCGACAATGTATGACAGAGGCGGGAACATCTTGACCGATGCTCCCGCCTTGTATTTGCTCAAATCTTGGTTTGGTTGTTTGAATTCGATTCCTTATCAATATATCCTGTAATTTTGCGCTCAATGCCTATGCTATAAAAAACGGAGATCGTGAGCACGATCACGAAGCAAACGGCGATCCAAATAGGAATGATAACATCAAATACAAATCTTATAAATAGAGTTATAACGAAGAAACTGCCTGTAATGACCCAAGGTAAGTTTGTTTTGATCATCACATATTTCCCGAAAAGTTTCTGTGATACCCCTTGGTAGTTCTTTTCTATTCTTTCTTGCCGTTCGTTTTCCGATTTTGAAAGGCTAACGGATAAATACTTTATAGAAATGCCAATAGAAAGCAGCCATTGCCACCAATCGGCTTTTATGCTACCAAACACAAACAAAGGCAGAGGAGCAAGGAAAATAATACCCCATATAAAATATTTGACGTTGTATATTTTCATATCGCACCTCCACAAGCCGAAATCATCGGAGCAGTTTAGGTGATCAAAATATAGCACAAAGCAAAGAAAATGACAAGTGCGGGAGAATTTCTCCCGCACTTTTTCTTCAAAGCATATTGTCGACAGAAATGATAGATCCGAACACATTACCGGCTTGGATAATGTAGTTCGGATCATCATCACTTGCCTTGTGTTGACAGAAAAGATGCATTGCCCGCCAATCACGTCCCACCAAATCGAAGCCCAGCGTAAGCGGGTTCGATTTGGAAGCGAGGAGCAGCGGAGCGAGCGCACGATGAGTTTTTTTGAAAGCAAAAAACTCGTCACAAGCGATACGGAGCTTACGGCGAGCTGGTCGGAGTGTAATTATAGGATCTCAAAAAACACAGATATATCAACGGTTTGCTGGTAGTCGGCAAGAGGTATTCATTCTGCATTTAGATTATGCACTACAGGTTGATAGCAGGTTTCGTCCTTTTATTTTTCCTAGCATTCCTTGATTGTTACATCATACTGACTTTTGATCATATTTTTTACGCTATCCCGTTTTCCCCACAGATCATTAATCAAATACTTAAATGTGGCCATAGATATCCAGCAATAGTCCCCAACCCGTTCATTGAGATTAACTGGGCATGTAATAACGCATAAGGCTAATCCCCAAATAAAGCTTGGAGAAATGTTTAGATTTTGATCTTTATCGATAGCAAGTGGAACATTAGTGTTCCAAATAATTTTACTTTCTTCACCAGTTCCGTGTATTAAACCGCAACGCATAACATGATAAATAATCTGCTCCAAAGTGCAATACCCTTCGTAATCAGATTTAATATCCTTATGCGTAAAGGGAAGCTTAACAGCTTCTGTGATTAGTGATCCCATTCCGGTTACAACAATCATCCATATGTTTTCTTTAAGAAAACGTTTGTAACAAGAGGCAGAAGAATTTGGTTCGTTGTAATACTTTTGAGATGTTATATCTATTGCGATACAAATATCAGAAAGTGCCAATTCAATCTCGCCTTTTGACATGTGGTCTATCATCGATTGGACCCGTTGCCCAACAGAAACTGACATACTTTACACTCCTTTGCAACTTTACGAAGATGAAGATATTATATAGCAAAGTATGAATTTTGTCATCCTATTTGTTAGAAAACTGGCGGTTTTTGAAGAAAAATATAAAATAAAAAGTCCCGAAACCTTACGGTTTCAGGACTTTTTTGGTCCGAGTGGCGGGATTTGAACCCACGGCCTCATGGACCCGAACCATGCGCGCTACCAACTGCGCTACACCCGGATGGACCGATTCCTAATTATAGACAAGGAAGCCATATTTGTCAAGCATTTTTTCGGCAGCCGCCGCCTCCTCACGTTTGACTTGCTTTTTCGCCCGGATATCGGTATGATCTTATCAAGAGCCGTCCAGCTGTTATCATAAGGAGGAGACGATGAGCCTTTTGACTTCCGCCAGCGCGGCATCCCGCTGGCGTGGATACGAATATTTCAAAGAGGGTCGTGTATCGGCCCTGGAGGATCTGGGAAGTTCCCGCTTCCGCGCTTTGGTCGCCGGGCATCAGAGCAGACCATATGCAGTCACGATCGATCTGGCCCATCTCCGGCAGTCCTCCTGTACCTGCCCCCATGCCGCAGGCAGGAAGGTCATCTGCAAGCATATGGTCGCGGTGTTCTTCACCGTGTTCCCGGAAGAGGCCGCCCGATTCTATGCAGATGTCCTGCGGGAAGAACAGGAATGGGAGGAGGCGCAGGCCGACCGTGCAGACAAGCTGATCCAGTATGTCCGCCGCCTCAAAAAGAAGGACGCACAGGATCGTCTGCTGGAGGTCCTGGAGATCGGTCCTGACTGGCTCTGGGACCGCTTCCTTCGGGACTATGTAGAGTGAACCACAAACATATATCCCCTGACGCTGACATAGCTTTGCGCCAGGGGATGTCTCGTTCTTGGCCCGCCGCTCCTGTCCTCACGCCTCCGGGCAGAGGGCCTCTACGATATTGAGCATATGGTCCAGCATCCGCTCGATGTCGGTGAGGATCTCGCTGTACAGGATGCTCAACTCCGGGTCCACATGCCCCTCCCGCATTCGGCGGATCTGGGCGGCGCGGTACTGACGATTCTTCTCGTCGCTGTCCGCCTCCAGGATCGCCACGGTGTCCAGAGCCCGCTTCCGCTTCTTCCCGTCCTCGTCCTCGAAGTCGATCGCCAGGAAGGCATGGGTCACCAGTGTGCGCAGATTGTACAGCTCCTGCATGGTATCCGCATCCATATGGATGTGGCGCTTCTTCAGGGGCGCCAGATACTCCGCCATGTTCATGGCATGGTCGCCGATCCGCTCGATGTTCCCACAGACGATCAGCATCCGGTCGAACCGCTCGGAGTCGGCCTCCGGCATCTCGTGGGACGAGGTGTGTCCGATGATCCGGGTGATCTCCGCGTTGTACAGGTCGATCTGGTCCTCCTGCTCGGTCACCTTCTCCAGCTTGCTCTCATCCCGCTCTAGGAGGGCGTCGAAGGCCAGGGCCACATTCTCCCGGGCCAGCGCGAACATGGCGCTCTCCCGCTTCTGCACGGTAGAGAGGGCGATCGCGGTGGAGCCGATGCCGTGGTCGATCACATAGCGTTCGCTCTCCCCCGCCTCCTGATCCGGCAGGATCCGGCAGGCCGCCTTGGCCATCCAGTCGCCAAAGGGGAACAGTACCACCGTGGTCACCACGTTGAAGATCATGTGAGTGGCCGCGATCTGCCCCGGCACGTTGCTGGGGATCCAACTCTGGACCGCGCTGACGAAGGGCGTCGCCATACAGATCACCGTGAAGAGTGCCGCGCCCATCACGTTGAACATCAGGTGGATGAGCGTGGTCCGCTTGGCGGCGCGGTTGCCATTCAGGCTGGCCAGCACGGCGGTGACGCAGGTGCCGATGTTCTGTCCGAACAGGACATAGACCGCATTGTCCAGGCCGATGACTCCGCTCAGGGCCAGCGCCTGGAGGATGCCGATGCTGGCAGAGGAGCTCTGGATCACAGCGGTGAATACCAAGCCGGCCAGGATACCGAGCAGGGGGTTTGAGAAGCTGGTCAGCAGGTCGATGAAGGGCTGGTAGTCCCGGAGCGGCATCATAGAGGAGCTCATCATCTCCATGCCCAAAAAGAGGATGCCCAGGCCTGCCACGATCTGGCCCACACAGTTGACGTTCTGCCGCTTGACCATGGTGATCATCACCACGCCCACGAAGGCCAGCAGGGGTGCGATCAGGCTCACATCCAGAGCGATGAGCAGGCTGGTCATCGTCGTGCCCACGTTGGCGCCCATGATGACGCCCACTGCCTGCTGGAGGGTCATGAGACCGGAATTGACGAATCCCACTACCATGACCGTGGTGGCGGAAGAGCTCTGGATGATGGCGGTGATGCCCGCACCCACCAGCACGCCCAGGATCCGCTTGGAGGTCAACATCTCCAGGATGGATTTGAGCCGGTCACCGGCGGCGGCCTCCAGTCCGGTACTCATGATATGCATCCCGTACAGGAACAGGGCCAGTCCGCCAAAGAGGCTGAAAATATCTGCCAACTGCATATTCGTTTTTCTCCTTTTGTCCGCGGCACCCGCCGCGCTCGTACTCTACTTTTACATTCCGCACTTTATTATGACAAAAGGATCCCGGATCTTCAAGGATATTCTCTGTCTTTTTACGTGATTTTACATGTTCTTTACATTCGATCGCAGGACTGTCCTTCTCTGCCCGTTCCGTCCATATGGCAGGCCGTCTCCGGAAAGCGGTCAGTCGGCCTCGTCTTGAGGCTCCGTCTCCCCTTCCCCGCCGTGCGGCTTGTCCAGCGGATCGATCCAGCGGTCCATCTCCGCCGGAAGGGGCCCCATCGTGCCTACGCATCGATCGATGGGGATCCCCATCTGGTGGAACTTCTCCTCATAGTCGGTCATCACGCCGCAGATACCATTGGCGTGGAGGTCCCGGGTCACCTCGGACAGGGCGAAGCCCGCCTTGGGGAACTGGAACAGGGACCACTCGAACAGATCCTTATTATCGGTCTTGAAATGGATCTGGCCCTGGTCCCGCAGGACCTGACGGTAGCGCATCAGAAAATCCGTATGGGTCAGGCGGCGCTTGCTGTGGCGGTTGGAGGGCCATGGATCGCTGAAATTCAGGTAGATCATGTCCACCTCGCCAGGGGCGAAGTACTCCCGCAGGCGGGCGGCGTCACAGTCCACGAACCAAACGTTGCGCAGGCCCATCTGCTCGGCCCGCTCCATGGCGATGACCATGGCGTCCGGGACCCGCTCGATGGCCACGAACATACAGTCCGGGTGCTGAGCCGCCGTCTCTACCGTGAACCGTCCCTTGCCGCAGCCCACTTCCAGGCGGAGCTCCTTTGCCTCCGGCATAAGGTCGCGCCAATGGCCCCGCTGTTCCTCAGGGCGCTCGATCAGGACAGAAGCACAGCGCTCCATCCGGGTACCCAGATTGGGTTTTTTCCGCATTCTCAAAATCATTCACCTCGCGCTCCATCATAACATATGGAATTTCCCCTTGCAATCTTTTGTGGAATCGTTTATAGTATAAGTCAGTCTGTAGCTGGGTGTAGCGCAGTTGGTAGCACACCTGCTTTGGGAGCGGGTCGCTCCCCCTTCAAGCCGGAAAATGCTATGTCCGCAATCCCTTGATACGCCTACGATAAAGTCACTTTCCCCGCAAGTCGAGGTGGTCAAAAAAACCGCCTGACCACATGTTTGACCACATCTGGAGCAAAACTGAATACCCAAAAATCCGGGATTAGCGCAGTTGGTAGCGCGCTTGCTTTGGGAGCAAGATGTCGGGAGTTCGAGTCTCCCATCTCGGACCATTATAGACAAAACCTGCGTGTAACATAGTTATACGCAGGTTTTGCTGTCTCTTGTCTAGATTGCATCAAAACAGAGGTTAAAATCAGGATTCCATATCTCCTGTGTCTATAAAGTGCCTCAAAATGCGCGGGAATCTTATATGCCAAAGTCTGATAAGACTGTATTTCACAATAGATTGAAAAATTAGCAATACCAGGATTCAAGCAACTCACGGACTTCTTCGGAATGGATTCTCTCCTTCCAGCAGCCTATCTCCCGCTCAATGCGTTGCTTCTGTTTCAAATACTTTATGCCAGATACAAGGGGAAGAAGAGAACGCAAGTACTCAATGCGTTCCTGCATATCCGGAATCATACTGCCGATTCCGCCCCAATGGGACGGTTCTAAGGATAGTCGCTCAAAAACATCCGGATCGGCATTGAGAGCTAAGAACTTCTCCACTGCTTTTCTCCGCCGCTCACAAGATAATTCTTCTATCGCAGTAAACAGTAGGCACATCCGGTCCTCATCATGGCCATATTTTTCAATGATGTGTTGCATCCAAAGATCTTGCTTTACAACAATCTCCCAACGAGATGCTTCATGGTGCAATCCAGAAAGCTCATTTGCATCATCAACAAGAACCAGATAATTTTTTCCCTCTTCAATTGCAGATACCAGATCTTCATACAGCTGCAAGTTGTTGTTTTTTATGACAAACACAGTGTAACCATTTTTCTCTGCTAATTGCCGACATAATTCCAGCGCAAATCTGGTCTTTCCGACACCGGCAGGCCCAGCAATCAGCAAGACATCGTTATCGCGCAGAGCAGCCTTAGCTTTTTCCAATTCCTTTTCTCGAAGAAGGAATTCTGTTCCCAACGGAGCGGACATCTTGTTTGCATCATGCTTCGCCACAAACATTTCTAATGACAGGATTTGGCCTGAGTCGATGCTAATCCCCAAAAAATCCCTGGCTAAAATTGGGCACTCACGGAAGATATCATTTCCCAATTGATCCAGACCAATTAATGTCAGTACGACACCACGCTTTTCGCAGTATTCTCTAAGATATTGATCATCACCAGGCCCTAAGCGGCCATATGTATGGCAATATATAAGCTCTGCAATGTCTTCTTTAGAAACACCCGTCTTTTTTGAATCAAAGCATTTATCAATATCTTCAATTACTTTATTTAAAAAATTCGTTTTTTGTGTCGTATACATCACAAAGACATACTTATTTTCTGCGGTCAAAAAATAAGTATCAGGATTTCCCTTGGCTGTTTTATCTGTACCTGTATACATACCCAACGAATAAGCATTTTTATATCCTTTATAACTTAGATAGGCATCGCAAAGATTTTGGAATGCGCCTCCATCCATTTGATTGATTCGACTCTTGATATCTGTTAGCTTCGACATTGTTGTCCCCCACAAGCAAAATGGTTATAGCCGTTAGTTTTTAAGGTTCGATTCCATTTTAGCATTCCTTTTCATGACATGCAATTGTATGCCCTTTGGATTCGAAAATGATTTGAGGGTAACGAGCAATACAAACGGTTCGTTTTCTGAGCGGATCATTAACATCGAATCTTTTGGTAGAACATAACTGGAGTTTCCATTATTGATTTTACTCCAGATGAAGTTTATTTATACGGTATTGACTATTGGAAGGATGCACTGAAATACTCGGAAATGCTCATTTATGTAAATGTAGCTATACAGTCTGGACTAAAATCCGTCATAGAAGATAAACTGAAAAAAATCTTTCTGTCTGAAAATAGAGCTACATCTTATTAAATAATGGTTTTACCCTGTACTCAATCATTGCGCACAGGGCAATATTTACCTTTATCGTTTACGCTCTCCCCAGCATCGCCGCCACCATCCCATAGTGCTTCTTCACGGTATTTCTTGCCAGGCCGGTTCGTTTAGCGATGGTCGAGAACTCCGTGACCTCCGGGTGGAGGCGCATATAGTCCCACAGCTTGCGCTGCTTCTTTGTCAGCTTTTCCGGTGAGGCGATGCCCGCAAGCTGCTCCTTGAGATTTTTGCGTTCCTCGTTCATCTCCACGATCAGCGTCTTGAGCTTTTCCTCGCACTCCTCACGGGTATGGGCGTAGATGTTGCAGGAATGCTGTGTCCCGTCCGGCCATATAGGAGAATAGCGTCCCTCAAACAGGTGGTCATTAATCTCCGTGACGCAGCCGGTACCGGGCTTTCTTTTCTTCCCCACATAGGGCTGGAAGTCCACGATGCCTTTCCGCTCCGGCTCCGCTTCTTCCTGCGGTTCTGCCTTGCCGATGCTTCGGTCGATGCTGGCGGCGGCTGCCCGCTGCATATCGCCGGTGATGTGGGTGTAGATGTCCAGCGTTGTCACCGCGGACACATGGCCCAGCATGGCGGAGAGGGTTTTCACGTCCATGCCGTTCTCCAGCGCCAGTGTCGCGAAGGTGTGGCGCAGATCATGAAATCTGACACGCTTGCAGTCTGCCCGCTCCAGTATCGTCTGAAGCCGCTTGCGTGCCACGCCGGGCGTGATCGGTCGATCCGCCTTCACCGGGGACGGAAACATCCAGCGGGAGTCCACCGTCTTTTTGTACTCCCGCAGCACGGCCAGCACCGCAGGCGGCAGCACCAGTTTTCGCATGGACGCCTTGGTTTTGGGCGGGATGATCTGCAATTCGCCGTTTACCGTGTACGCCTGCTTATTGACGGTCAGCACACCGGTTTCAAAGTTCAGGTCGTCCCATTGAAGCGCTATCAGTTCGCCACGCCGCAGACCGGTGCAGAGATCCAGCAGGAACAGTTCGTAGTACCCGTCCGCCTGCGCCTGAATGAGAAATTTCTGCAATTCCTCCCGGTCAAGCACCTGCATTTCCTTTGACTTTTTCGGCGGCAGCTTGCAGCCGATGGCGGGGTTTGTACGGAGCAGGTCATCCCGCACGGCCCGTTCCAAGGCGGAGCGGCAGACCGCGTGGCACATCCGCACCATGCGGTCGGAAAGGCCCGCGCCGTATTGCTCCGTCAGACGCTTGCGGCCATTCTTTTTCAGCCGCCCGTAGAACTGCTGCAAATCATTCTGCGACAATTTGTTCAGCGGGATCTTCCCAATCTCCGGCAGGACATGGTTGTGGATGACGTTTTCGTAGTTGTTCTGTGTGGAGGCAAGGAGCGTCGGCTTGCTGTGGTTTTCGTACCAGTAGCACAGCCAGTCCCCGAACAGCATATCCGACTTAACTTTTCGGTCATTTCGCCCCACCATGCTTTCGGTGAGCTGCCGCAGTTTCTCCTGACATTCCCGCTTTGTTTTGGCGAGAACATTCTTCGTTTCGGGAAGGCCGCTGTCATCGTAACCGATGACAACGCGGCCCTCCCACCGGCCGTCACTGCGCTGTCTTACGGTGCCGGTTCCGCTTTTCCGTTTCTTTGCCAAGGTCTCAGCCCCTTTCCGAGCAAGTCTTCCATGAAGCCGCCAACGATGCCGCTGGCAGCTTTTTGCATATCTGGTGTGACGTGGGTGTAGGTGTCCAGCGTGAAGCTGGCGTTGGTATGTCCCAGAATCCCCGACAGGGTTTTGGCATCCACGCCGCTGGCGATGGCGTGGGTGGCGAAGGTGTGGCGCAGATTGTGAAAGCGAATGTCCGGCAATCCCGCCTTGTGTAAGATCGCTTTCATGTGCGTGTAGGCGCAGTTCGGAGACAGCGGCAGCTCCGGTCGGACAGGGTCTGGGAAGATCCATTGCGTGATTGCATTCTCTTTTCGGCGGCGCAGAATTTCCGCTGTGCTGCGGGGCAGGACGATGGTACGTTCGCCGCTGCGGGTCTTGGTCTTGCCCAGCATATCGACACCCAGCTTTCGGTTATGAAGGGTGCGGCGCACTTGCAGGACACCGTTCCGCGCGTCAAAGTCCTGCCACATGAGCCCGCAGATCTCGCCCCGCCGTAGGCCCGTGGTCAGCTCCACATAGAAGAAGTCACCCCATATCTTGTCTTCCCGCACGGCGTCCAGAAAGGTGTCTAACTCTTTGTCGGTTAGGACACGTTTCGGCGCATGGCTTGCCTTCGGCACCGTCGCGCCCACGGTAGGGTTCTTGGCGATGATATGCGCGTGGAGGGCATCCTCCATTGCCTGGTGGAAGATGGCGTGGAGGCGGTTGATGGTGGTGTCCGACAGAGCGGAACCAAACCTCGGATGCTCCCTGACCCGGCCATTCCCTTTCAGTCTGCGATAGAGCTTCTGCACATCCTGCGATGTCACCAGCGACACCTGTTTGCCGCCGAGCTGCGGCTTGATGTAGTTTTCGATGCAGCTTCGATACCCCGCAAGGGTGCCGGGGCGGACGGTGTTCTCCTTATAGTCCGTCAGCCAACGGTCCAGCCACTCGCCCAAAGTCATCCGGCTGTCCTCGGTCAGCTCCACATCCTGATAGCGTTCGATATTTTGATGGAGCTTTTCCGTCAGCTCCTTTTGTGTATGAGCATAAGCGTGCTGGAAGATGGGCGTACCGTTTTTCTTGTGGCCCACCACGATACGGCCTTCCCAGCGGCCGTCCTCCCGCTTGCGCACCATACCGTCACCGGACGGTCTTCGTTTTGCCATTCAGTCCTCCTGTTCCGCCGGATGGCAGATGTGTTCTTCTTCCTCCCGCTCGAAGGAATAGAGCCCATCTGCCTCCAGCTCTCTCGCCATGCCCCACGCCAGCTTGAAGCCCGCCGTGAAGCTCATCAGCGTGGATTCCGCCAGCAGTGAGTTTTGCGTGTCAATCATCCGGAGCAGCTTTCTGCGCCCCGCGGCGTCCATGTCCCGCCGCAGTTCCTCTTGGGCGTATTCGACCTGGGCGTACAGTTCTGGATGCGGCTGACGGTCGAAACGCTTTTGCAGGGCTTTCATGTAGTCATACATTGCAGCACCTCCTTTTTGGCAACCACAACACATACCACAACCCGGCGCACAAAGCTACTGTTTTCTGAAATGTTTCTTTGACTATTGCGGCGCAAAAACTGAACACCTCGACCCGCTTTACATATGGAATTTAATTGAAAATCCCTGTTGCTGTTCCAACTCATGATCGTCCGGCTTGTGGCCGAGGGCGACGCGCTTTTGCCGCAGCAGCGCCAGCCGCTTGCGGTCGATTTGGACACCGTTGGCAGCGGGAGCCGGGGCGTTGTCCCGGAAAATATTGCCCATGTGGTAGAGCAGCCGGGTGGCGGACAACAGGACGGAGGGCGGCTCCTGTTCGCCACGCTCCATGCGTTTCATGAAAAATTCCGCGTAGGTGTGGCCGTTATCCCGCGCCGCCGCGAACCATTCATAGGCAGCGTCCATGTCCTTTGGAACGCCCTCGCCCATGAGGGTCAGCTTTCCCAACAGATACTGGGCGTAGGCGCTGCCGTTATCCGCGGCCTGCCGCAAATATGACACTGCTGTTTCGGCATCTTTTATCGTATTTTTGCCGCTGAGATATTCCTTGCCCAGCCGGTAGGCGGCGAAATCGTTGCCGCTGTCAGCCGAGCGTTTCAGCCAATAGATTCCCTTGGCAGGATCGTGCACGTCGGCTTCATCGGAAAGGTACAACTTGCCGATGGCGTACTGTGCCGCGTCCAAGTCCTGCTCGGCCGCGCGTTCTAAGAACTTCTGTGCTTTGGCTGTGTCTGGTATCAGCAGTCCGCCGTCGCGGTACGCTGTGCCGATGATGTACTGCGCGTAGGCGTCACCGTCCTCCGCAAGCTGCTCCAACTGCTCTGCCACTTCGTCCCGTTCCTCCAGAGGGTAACTCTCATCGTTCGCCACGCCTTGCAGATTCTGACATTCATAACTCATGGCGTAGGTGCTGATCTGTTCGCCGTCATCCTGCATTTCCTCATCCTCAAAGGAAAATCTGTTCATGCGGATATGCTCCGCCTCACGAATGACCGCGTTCTTGATCTGGCGAAATTCCTTCTGCTGAGACAGCGGTGGACGCAGACGTTTCTTCCCCTCGGAGTAGTAATCCTCCACCTGGCATTGCAGCTCCCACCACGTTTGGTAGCACGCATCCACGGTGGGCAGCCGCGCCATTTGGTCGACGATCTCATCCACCAGCTTTTTCATGGGCTTTGGCAGATAGCCGTAGGTTTTCTTGCCGCCGACTTGACCGAGCTGCCGCGACAGATTCCAGATCATTTGCTCCGCCTCTGGGTGGATGCAGGTCATCTCCCGCATGGCCTTCGCCAATTCCAGCATGGCTTTCCGTGCTTCTGACACCAACTCGTCTCGCGATTTGCTTTTCTGTTCGTAGACGTGCAGCAGTTCCTGACGGAAGATCTGGTTGGTCAGCGTGGATTTGATTTGGCGGATACCGTCTTTGGACAGGTACGCCTGATTGGATTTCACCGACCACGCCATCATGTGGACATGGGGATGGTTTCCCTCGTCATGGAAGGCGGCGTACCAGCGAAAGTCCTCCGGTGGGATTTTCATTGCTGCGGCGATGTCATTGCGGTGGGTACGCAGCAATGTGCGCCATGCGTCCGCATGGTTGTAGCCAAGTCGCTCCGCGTCCTCCCGGTGGAGGGAGATGATGTGTGTCCACACGTTGCCGTTGTAGTGATCCAGTTCATCCGCGACAGCGGCGAGGTCAACGGCGTCGTTATCACCAAAGAGACCGTGTTCCCCCAGCCGCTCCGCCCTGGGCCGCAGGGCGATGTACTTGGCGTAGCCTTCCATGCCCTGTACCCGATCCCAATTCGATTCCAGCGTCAGCGTGATGAGCGCGGACGCATTTGCTTTTGTCGGGTGTGAGAGGTAGTCCTCGTACTCCATCAGCTCTTTGGCGTCAAGGAAATCCTTCACCAGCTTTGCAATGAGCTGCGTCTGCTTTTGGGTGGGCGGACGGTCATCCGGGATGATCTCCACCCGCTCCCGCGTGGCGATGTACTTGAGATACCCGCCAGCACTTTGCCCAGTGCCGCACTTGATATACGGACTCTTGACGATCAGCCTTGCCATGATTCGCTCTCCAACTCACGGAGCTTCTGTTCCAACCGCAGCTGACCGTTGGTGCGCTTGACGGCGGCGATGCTCTTGGCCCGCTCCTGCCGCAGCACTTCCTCGCTCACGTTGAGGCTTTGCAGGAGGATGGACATCGCCATGTCCATCTCCACCGCCTGCTTGTAGAGCAGCGACGCGATGCGATCCTCGAAGAGTTTCAGACGTGCGTCGATGGCGGATTGCACCGCACGGGGCAGCGTGGTGCTTTCGCCTGCGGCCAGCATATCCGCGTAGCAGTTCACCGCCTTTTCGATGAACTCGTTTTTGCTGCGGCAGTTATCTTCCTGATACCACCGCTCTATTTTGGTGGCTGTTTCATCCGTCATACGGAAGTTCAGCCTGTTTTCATTTTTGCTCATAATTCCCTCCAATCTGCCGTAAGGCACTCTCATTTTCGTTGAAACACCTGCGCTTGCGGGAACAAAGACGCCAGCCGCTCCAAAAGTTCTCTCAAAAGACGCCACAACCGACTGCGTTGAAACCCCCGTCAACTGCCCGCACTGCGGGCAGAAGTGATTGGGCGGAGCGTCGGTTCCGACGCCAGTCCTTTATCCTGCTTTTCGTCGGCGCAAGCTCCATATCCCTCATTTCCGCCGAAAGCGGCGAAAACTCACTCATTCCGCTGCGTCTCCTCTTCCCACCGAACCCGCTTCGCTGGGCTTCGGCGGGAGCCCTGTTTTCTTTGTTGACCATTGCTTGCAGGCATCTCCACCTCGCTTCCGACAAGAAACAGCACACGGTAAAAGTGCGGCTTCAACACCTCCGGCACAAACGCCGCAACGTTCGTTTCAATGGGTTGCGGCGGGTACACACGCCACCCCAGCCCCTAACCGCGCACACACCGGCTCACACGGCGAAACACGGGGCGTTTCGGATGGGGGTGCTATTACTACCCTCGGAGTGTTTTGCGCGGTTCGGAAACCCTGCGTGGCCGGGTGTCAGAGCGGCAAACTTTGCCGCTTTTAGGCCTTGGTCAGGGCGCTCCCGGAGAACGCAGAGAGCCTGCGTAACAGCGATGCGCTCATGCGCGTCGCTGTTACGAGGCGTCGCGGCCCCGCTGGGCTGCGTGATCCCGTTGCTGTTTCTCTCACCGCATTGATGGGCTTCACGGTTTTGTCTGGCCACGATAACAGCATGCAGAGAAAGATACTCGCCGGTTTCACACGTTGGTCTGTTCCATGCGTCTTGCCACTCGCTGCCGTTCCTTTGCCCTGTCCACAGCATCCATCTGCCGCTGATAAAACTGGTCGATGGAAAACTGGATCGGCAGGATCGTGTAGAGCAGACTTCCGTTTTGCTTGCGCCCGTCCCTCGTGATGATGCTGGTGCGCTCTGTGCGGATGAGCCCGCGTTCCTCCAACTCCTGCACATACTTCCGCACGGTGTTGTTGCTCATGCCCACCGCCTTGCCGATGGTGGCATAGCTGGGATAGCACTGGTAGGTTCTGCGGTCTTCGATGCGGAGCAGGTAACCATAGACAGCGATCGCGCCGTGAGACAGACCCAGCTGATAGATCTCATTGGGCAGAGGAAAATAGTTCTTGACCGGATCGCGCTTTGTCCAAGTTCTCATCTGGCACCTCCAGTCTGCCGCTCTACCCACTGTTGGAATTTATCCTTGGGCACCACGAACCGACTGCCGATGCGCACAGACGGAAATACTTCTTCGTGCATCAGCTCGTAGGCGCTGGAGATAGACACGCCCAGTACCTTTGCCACCAATTCCGCGTTGAGGAACAGCGGCAATTCATCGTAGCTGTGATAGGTTGATATTTTCAAAATCGTTACCTCCAATAGAATTCAGAGAAAAATTACTTGCGTTTCGGAGGTCCCTCTGTTAGACTGTTTGCAGATGGAGTCTGCGTTTTCCGAAACGCGGCGCGCCGCTGGACTGCTGCAACAGTTCAGCGGTTTTCCTTTTTGTAGGAACGATTGATGTTTCTTCCCCCTTCCATGATGGTTTCGTGCCACGCACCGTACCCGTTCCTGCCCTGCGGCCTTGTTTGACCTGCACGGCGTTTTCAACTGCCCTGGCACGCTCGACCGCTTTACCGCGGCGTCCTGGCGTTACTTCTCCGGCATGTATCATCTCCGGTGATGGGTATTCAGTTGTCGAGGTGCAGAGACGACCGAATTTTTCTCTTGACTTTATCGCCCATACAGGTTAGACTTATTTTTGAAATAAAGAATATTCGGTCTATGTACTTAGACTAACAGAAATGAAAAAATCTGTCAAGACCGATAAATGAACGGATTGTAAATAAGTCTAAAACAGGAGAGTGAAAATGATCTCTTTTCAATTCGAAACCTACATTGCGGATGGTGCGGAGCATTATAGCTATGGCGCGGACTACGGAAAGGGCATGGTGCAGACATCGAAGACCGTGTCGTTTCCCGAGAGCTTGCTGTCACTCGTTGACATGAACATCGACGAGATCGAGCCGGCGATCCGGCAGCTCAACGAGGTACTCTGGCAGCTTACGACAACACGGGAGAAACAGTATGCCGAGGAAGTAAACGCACTGTTGGATGAGCTCGAACTGCGGCACATCTATTTTCAGCAGTTTGCGCTGGACTGGAGGTATCGGCTGTCACGGGCGGTGATCTTCGAACAGTACACGGAGGATATGCTGCCACGCAAATATCTCTATGCGTTACCGGACACCTTGCGACGGATGCAGGGACAGATTGTGGAGCTGTTTGAAAATGTGCTGGATGCGGACAACAGCGACGAGCCGACCTCGAAGCGAATGGTCGACTATTATCAGCGCAGCGGCGAGACGGCATTTCGATTCTATCCGCAGTCGATTGGGTTTGAGTTGATCGGTGAAGTGTTTACCGAGGTTCTGACGCCAAATAACATCTACGATATCCTCGACTTCCAGCTCCGCGCCTGTGTGAAGCAGGAAATTAAGATGCGTCGCTGCAAAAACTGCGGCAGGTACTTTGCGGTGATGCGGCATGGCGCGACGGAGTACTGCGGTCGCGTGGCCGACGAGCGCGGGCGCACCTGTCGGGAGGTCGGGGCCATCAATACATGGACGCGCAGCAAGCGGGACGATGAGGTATTCAAGGTCTACCGCCGAGAGTACAAAAAGCGCTTTGCGTGGATCAAGGCCGGACGGATCACCGACCAGCAGTTTTACGATTGGAGTGAGCGGGCCAGAGCGGAGAAGGATAAATGTGAGCAGGGCCTGATCTCCCAGAAGGAACTGGAAGCCTGGCTGAAAGAATCCAAATGAAAAACCGTGTGCTGACCTTGCGGTCAGCACACGGTGTTCTTTGTCTATAGCGAGGCAGATTTTACCCCGCCCCATGTGGGATCTGAATGCTATTTTTCTTTATTCCCCGCATCTTCCAGCAGATTTGTAACCACTTCGCTGAGCTGTGCGGCGTTCTTGGAAGTGATGACAGGAACGCCGGTCTGCGTCTCAATGGCCTTCCGTGTGTCGCCAGCCACCTTGCCACCAGCACGGGCCACGTCGATGTTCTCCGAAAAGGTTGCCGGTGCCTTCTGCTTGGAAATTTCCGTGGTGGTGGCCTCCGCCAGCATATTCAGCACCAGCTCCAGCGTGGTCATGTTATCACGAAGGTTTTCCTTTTTCAAACCTTTTAGGTTTTTGTACTGGCGGGTAGACATTCCCGACCACGCGCGTGAGATCTCATCGGTGAGGATGGCGTATTCCACGCCCTTCTGCACGCCGCGGGCATCCCATTCATCGGTCAATTCTTTGCGAACTTGGATGGCTTGCAGCCGCTGGTTGATCCACTCGCGGGTATAGCCCTTTTTGAGATAGGTTTCCAACGCCCGCTCGATGGTCAACTCCGGATCGATGGTTTCCTCAATACGCTCCCGGCCGACCTGTGCCAGCCAGAGTTTGAACGGTTCTGCTTTAGGGGAAGGAATGGACTGGATGATGCGGAGAAGTTGCTCGGTATCGGCCACATCGGTCAGGCGTTTTTTACCATCATGAGCCGTCATTTTCAAACCGTGACAATTTGTCACGGTTTCATTGCCCTCGGCCTTCAACCGTTGTTTGAGTTTGCGCCAATACGCCGTGGGATCAACGCTGTCCGTCAGTACACCAACCACATCGACAATGGAGAAGTACCATTCTTCCTTTTCTTCATCCCACGCCGTGCGGATACGTTGGTTTTCAAAAAGCTGGATTTTATCGTTTGGCTCCATATATGCATTCTCCTTATTAATCATCCTTCATATGTCCGCTCTCTAACGGCACCATATAGGTGCACTTCTTTTCTTCGTTAAGATAGTTGGTGCAACCATAGAATATGTCACCATTCTTCGGATTCTTTTTGACGATTAAATAACCATCTGTACATTTAGGACATTTCAAAATGTCATGCATATGCGTCCTGTCATTGGTCATGAAGTCGCAAAGTTCTGCCTCGTTTGTACATATCCAGAGATTCAGGCCATAGTTTTTATTAAACTCGTACTTTAGAGGAAAACCGCATACGGGGCAGCGCAAGTTAAACAGGTCCACTACTTGCATATTGAGCTCATCATCATGTGGAATATTGAAATCCTTAATGAGTTCTACAAGAAATCTGGATGGTTTCGTTTTAGGTGCCGCGATATATACCCTGTTTTTTGTCCGTGTCATCGCCACATAAAACAATCGCCGCTCTTCTGCAAAGGGCATGCTATTGTCCTCATATGTAACGAGCTTAATAATAGGATCATCTTCTATCTGGCACGGGAACCCGAATTTTCCTTCGAACATATTGATCAGAATTACGTTGTCATACCCAAGTCCCTTAGAGCTATGCGCCGTCATAAATGTTATCTTTGCATTTGGATACTTCTCGCTTCTAATCGCACCGCCCGGCAATTCGCTGAACCGATTTGTTCGGTATAGCTTGTACATATCATAATTGTATCGTCCGATCAGCAAAATCGAACTCTGCTCGCCATACTCAGATATAATCTCGCCAATGACATGCTCGATGGTATCTGCAAGTCGCTCCATTGGTTTGATACTATCATCGAAAACTTCAAGAACAATCGGGTTCTCAAGATGCTTTGGAGAAATCAACTGCTTTCGGATTTGCGAAGTATTTCTTTGTACAAAGCCTCCAGCAATATCGATAAGTTCCTGAGAATTACGGTAGGTATGAGTAATCTTCAACTCCGTTCCAGCCCCCATAAGCTCCAGGAAACGAGTAAATAGCGTTATATCAGAGCCAGAAAAAGCATATATCGACTGCCAGTCATCACCGACCGCAACAACCTTCGCCTGTGTAATTTGAGATAGCCTTTTCGTTAGATTGAATCTCTGACGAGCAATGTCTTGGAACTCATCAATGATGATGTACTTGTAAGGGAGCGTGACATTCTGCCGCTCAATCTCCTGCAAATAGAAGTGTGCATCATTTATCATGTCTGCAAAGTCTATCTGATTGCGTTGTTTCAGCACGGATTGATAGTGGTAATACACCTGCTCGGCAATATCCAGAAACAGAAGCGTTCTCGGATTGTCTGTTCTTTCTCGCAAAATAGCGAAGCCGCCATCGTCATAACCGGTTGTTTTGTATTGCTCAATAAACTTCATCATAAAGATGATCAGCTTATAAATATACTTATCTTTTCCGGTTGCTACAATTTTCTTATAAACTTCCTTCAAATTACGAGGCTTTAAGATAAAGCCTTCTTTTTCAAGAACTTCTTTCAGATGGTCCAGGAGAGGACGTCGATCCGTATAGAAGGACCATGTTTCCAGCAATGTAGTTTTATTGGTCTTATGAATACGGCGCTTATCACTAATGGCGCGAAGATAACGCTGCCGCTGCTGCGGAGTAAACAGGCTGTTGTAGCCGCTCTCGCTGAGTGCATAGTGCTCCAGCCAAACGCTGTGCTCCCCCTGTGAAATATAGAAATCAGGTGTGTATTTTTTGTTACGAGAAGGCGATCCAAAGGGATACACTCTTTCATACTCATAATCCAGTCCGTTCAGATACAGGAAATTTGCAATTTGTACTTCCTGCATGGAACGCAGATATTCTCCCGTTATGGTCCGAGTCTTTTTCGTGCGCTGCTGTTCGACTTTTTTAATGTACTCGCCCAGCCCACTTTTCAGTGTTTCAAAGTCCTGCGCCGCTTTGTAAAGGTGGTATTGATTCAGATCCGTAAATTTGAAGACATCCTCGGACAGATCAAAATAATATCCCAAGAACAAAACCAGGTTACGCATAAGCTGCTTGTTGTGAAAAATTGTCTTTTCCAGCATATCAAAAATAATCTGCTGGGAAGAAAAATTGATCTCAGGCGGTTCTGCCGAAAACTGCTTTACAATATCATACGCAAAAGCATGGAAGGTACAGATCTTTGCCGGAATGCCAAGTCCCTTATTGATACGATCACGCAGTTCTCCAATCGCCTTGTTCGTATAGGAGATCACAATGATCTCTCCCGGATCTATATTCTTTTTCTCAACCAGATACTTGACCTTTGCAGCCATCGTTGTGGTTTTTCCCGCACCTGCGCCAGCTACCAACAGGCAGTAGTCATCATCGGTAATTACTGCACGGCGCTGCTCTTCATCCAACTGGATATTAGGGTCAATCTGTTTTAGGATATTGTCAAAATAGTCTTTATCCCGCTCCAGCGTGCGGTCCACATATGTGGTATTATGCGCCGTAATATCTCCATCCAAAGATTGCATCTGGCGCAAGAAACGGCGCAGTGAGTCGATATCAACTCGTATCGCCGCAGCGTTATTGCAGACATATTGAAAAATAAGCTTATTGGTTAGGCTCTCGTTGTATTTTCCATATGTATCCCGCAACCTCTGCGCATCTCTGTGCGAAATATAGTGTTCTGCTGAAAACAACTGGGCGTGGTCTCGTTCGAAAGAAATCAGGACGTTTTGCAGATTTTTGTAATCCAGTCCCGCCTCTTTCATGTGCGGAGTATTCTTACTCAAAGAGGAAAAGTATGATGCTGGCAGCCCGCAGTGAGGGCATTTTTCAGCTCTGTCGGAAATTGAATTTCCACACTCCGGGCAACGAATTAAGGCCATATCTGTGTCCTCCTTGTGGCATCGCAAAGTAAACTATGCGTCAAATCCAAGCTTTTTCAGTCTTCCTCGTACCGCCGATGCGCTGCGCTTTAGGGTAATGGCGATCTCACTCACTGGTACGGACTTCTTATATAGGTCAATGAGGCAGTCATCATGATCTTTCGTCCATGGAGCGCCTTGCATCTCTGTCTACATATTCTCTGCTGTGAGAATTGCATCCAGATTGTCTATGATAAAATGCTGCGCGGCATTGTTGTAAACGACAACCTGATAGGGTCCGTTGCTGCTCGTTCGTTCTTCCACGGAAATGCCGGTTTCTTCGCCAATTTTCGTTGGCCTTTTCGTACGCTTTCCGTCTGGTGTGAGCGCGCATTCCATCATTCCAATTTCCGTGAGCCATGTGAGAATTCCTGAATAGGTAAGTTTTTGCATAGTGTCATTATCAGCCAGAGCGTTTATCCGCTTGGCAATTTCGCTGGCCGGAATAGGCACCTCAGAATAGACAAACTGGCTTCTTTTCTCAATGGGGATTTCAAGAGGAAGCTTTTTAGGTTTCTTATTCACAGCCGTCTTCGTCCCGCCGTTTTCAATTACCTGCCGCAACACGTCAGATATGAAGAAAAAGCAACGCGATAACCGGACATTGTTGATAAGATCATCGTCTGGTGCCATGGTGTCATCGATGGGATTGATGCCATTCGCCAGCTTGTCCATATACATTTTTGCCCGTTCTATTTTTTCAAGTTCCGTCATACGTTCCTCCTTTACCCCACTACCAACTTACTTGTCTTCTTCAAAAACTTCGCTGGGATTGGACGGGCCAGCTGCCAGGTGATATTCATCGGCCTGCTGCCTGTGTGCTTCACGTAGTTCGCCGTGCCCAGATAGGTGTACGCCTCCGCGCCACCGGTCACACGGTCTGACTTAAACTCACAGGCGAACAGTAACACCTTAAGTACATTCTACTTCTGTTTGTATTTGTGCTGAGAGTTTTTCTCTTATGGCGATGGTAACCTTGGGTATCCCATAAAACTAATCTGACCAATAACTCCATCCTGGCTGGCGATGTATCTTTTCACCAGCCTATTTCGTTATGCTTTTTTCGGTCTCGTAAATTTTGCGAAACTTTTTTCATTTCGGCTACTGACTTTTGTTTGCATGACTCCCCACATCAAAAAACTCAATTGCCATTTTACCAGACATTGTTCGTCATTCTTCAAAATCGGAATCCATATAATCCAACTTACTTTCGTTCAACAGCTTCTTTCGCTCCTGCCATTGCGGCATATACTGGTTTAAAATAGCGACAAACTCCGGACCATGACTTTTGACTTTCAGATGTGCCAGCTCGTGCAGGATTACATATTCAAGACTCTCTATCGACTTCTTCGCCAACTGAAGATTTAGCCAAATTTTTTGTGTGTTTGTGTTGCAGGTGCCCCATTTGGTGGTCATATATTTGCTTTGCCAACCGCTACAGTAAAGCCCCGTAGTTTTCTCCCACTTGGGAAGATATTTCGCCACTTCCTGTTTCAAGAGGTTGCGGTACCATTCATTTACGAAGCTCTCTCTCTGCTTTGGACTGCTTTCTTTTCTAACCGTCAGAATAGCCTTGTCACCCGAAAGTGTGAGAGCATTGCCTTTGTAGCTGTATTCCACTTGAAGAAAGTACTGCTTACCCCAAACATATAATGTTTCCCCGGACACATACTGCCGCTCGCTTTGACGCGGCTGCTGTTGAAACTTCTCCTGTTGTTTTTTGATCCAGCCGAGTTTTGTCCGAACGAACATCGTAATTGCTTCATCCGTCAGTTGCGTGGGTGCCGATACACGAACCCTGCCGTCCGGTGGAAGCACAGAGAGATGCAAATTTTTAATATTTTTTCTGATAACTTCCACAGGAATATTGAAAATAACTATTTGCATCAGTACTCCTCTTGTTCCACAACAATTTGATAAATTCGCTCCACTTCGCTATCGTCATTCAAAAGTTGATAGAGCGCTCGCTTGATTTTATTTGCCTTAACCGGATTATTTCGGAAACCATCGAGCCGCGCCTTGACAATGGCTTTGTGCAGCTTCAAGGCAGTCGCCTCATCTTCTCCGCAATTATCATAGAGCGCCCGCAGTGCGCCATTGGAACGAATACTCTCAGGGTACTTTGTATTCTCCTCGGGCTTTGCAACATTTTTCGCCAGTTCCATGTATGTGTCCAGCAACTGCCCGTAGGCAATCACTCCGCGGCGGCGGTCAAGTATCAACTGCTCCAGGATTTCAGACATTTTTGCGTAATAAGCAGGGTTGATGACCATTCGCTCAACAACCTTTTTGCGGATGTTGTTCTCAATGGTTTCTGCCGCACTCTCCTGCTCGCCTTTTTGCTCGCTCTTCAGCTTATTTTCCTGCGAGATGATGAAATCAAGCAGGGTAAAGTCATCCATGCTGCCGATCTTTTGCGACTCGCTGGCTGAGATGTAGTTGTCAATCAGATACCGCATACCCGGTTCGTAGGCTTTCAGATCAATAAAATCGCCGCTGGCCCTACCAATCGTGTCACGCATGTTCACATAGAACGCAACCCTGTCGTCCAATGCGCTTTGCTCGGAAAGGGTATACCCTAAATCCGTCATACGAGGCTTTAACTCCGCAAAAGCGCGAATCAAGCGTCCAACGAGCTTGTACAACTTCTCACGAATGCGGGCAAAGGCATCGTCCTGATTTTCGTCGCGACCACTTTCACCGCAGAAATAGTGGATATAGTCGAGCTCTTTTCTGGGCAATTCGACGCCCTCGCAAAGCTCATCCAATTCCTCCAGGGTATCAACGAAATACTTTTTCGCTTCTGTTGCTCTATCTTTCAAAAGCCCATCGACATCCTCTGCATCATAGCTTTCAAAGGCACCGGCGGTATACTTGTTCATGGCATCCGCCAAGTCTCCGAATAGTTCCTTGTAATCTACAATATAGCCAAAGTCTTTGCTCTCGCCATCCAGACGATTGACTCGGCAGATCGCCTGGAACAGGCCGTGGTCATGCATCGCCTTATCGATGTAGAGGTAGGTACAGCTGGGAGCATCGAAACCGGTAAGCAGCTTGTCAACTACGATCAGCAGTTTCATGTTTGCGGGTTCGTCCACAAACTTGCGTTTTGCTTCCGCTTCAAAAGCTTCTACTTTTTTGGCAATCTGCGTCTTGTCCTCCGACGGGTCAACGCCGATCATTTTCAGATAAGTGCTGTATTTTTCAAATGTTTCGGTTTCTTCCTCGTCGCTGACAGTATCCGTTCTTAAATCACCGGCTTGCGGCGCATAAGAAGAAATAATCGCACATTTCCGGAAACCCTTGCTTTGGAAAATTTCATAATATCGGCATGCTGAATACACAGAACCGGCCACAAGGATAGCATTTCCGTTTCCGTCCATCAGTCGTGCCTTGGTGGCAAAATCAAAGATGATATCATTGGCGATTTGCTCCAAGCGGGAGCGAGAGGAGAAAATCTTTTGCAGGTTACCCCAATATGCTTTGAGTTTTGCTTTTGCTCTGGGGGCCAGCCCAACGGTTTTTGCCTCAAACCATGCGTCGATTCTATTCTGAGAGGTCATGCCCTGCGGCACATCTCTGGCCTCGTACCGCAGATCCAGCACAACGCCGTCTCGAACACCTTCGTTGAACTTGTAGGTATGGATATATCCGCCGAAGGTTTCCAGACTGGTCTTTTTGTCCTTCTTCAAAAGCGGCGTGCCCGTGAAACCGATAAAGATGGCATTGGGAAGGATCGTCTTCATGGCCGCGTGGAGCTTACCGGACTGAGTGCGGTGGCACTCATCCACAAACACCACAATATCACCCTTTGCGGAAAAATCCTTGGGCAATGCGTTTTTCAAATCTTCGATGTATTTTTCGTAATCTGTTTCTGAGCTGTCGCTGCCGCGCTTTCCGAATTTATGTACCAGAGAGCACAGAAGACGGTCATCGAAAGCATTCAGGCGTTCAAGCAGATCTTTTCCACTCTTAGTGCGGACGATATTCTCATCCACACCCTTGTAATTCTTTTCGATTTGCTCATCCAATTCCTCGCGGTCGGTAACAACCAATACACGCGCATTGGGATTATTCTCCAAAATCCACTTGGAGAACCACACCATCGTCAGACTCTTGCCGCTGCCCTGGGTATGCCAAACGATGCCGCCGCTCTTCTTGTCCGTCAAACGATGCTGCGCCCGCTTGATGGCATAGTACTGATTATAACGGCAAACCTTTTTGATGCCCTTATCGAAGATCACAAAGTTATGGATCAGATCAAGGAAACGCTTTTTGTAAAACAGCGCAAAAATCTGCTTTTCCAACTTGCCGGGAATACTCTCGCAATATTCCTCAACCTCAATATCCACAATATTGCGTTCCGTCTGATGCTCGGTAAAGCCGTCGTCTTTCCATTCCAGATAGTGCTTTTCCGGGGTAAGCAGCGTACCATAGCGCAAGCCCTCACTGTCGTTACCGGCCATGCAGAACTGAATGGTGGTAAAGAAATCTTCGATGAAATTCGATTTCTGGTTGGTCAGATTCTGCCGGATGCCGTTGGACACGGATACGCTACTCTTTTTCAGTTCGATCACCGCAAGTGCGATGCCGTTCACATAGAGAACGATATCCGGGCGCTTGGTGTTGTTGCTTACAATGGTGACTTCTTCCGCAATGTAGAAGTCGTTTTTGCTGACGTCTTCAAAGTCAATAAAATATACCGTCTTAGGGGACTGCTCCACAGACTCTTTGACCTTAGCACCGTATTTCAGCAGACTGTAAACCTCTTTGTTGGCGTGGTACAGGCCCTGCTGCAGATTGGTAGAGGTCTTCACCAAGGCATCCACTGCATTGGATGCAAGCTTTTCGGAGTAGCCTTGTTTCAGCAGCCAGGCATGCAGCTGCTCCTGCATGATATTGCGGTTTTCACTGTCATGCAGGTTCCCCAGATATGTATAGTGCAGCTTGTCCCGAAAGAACTTGACCACACGGTTTTGCGTTTTGCGCTCGCTGTCGCCAATGTTGGGCATAGTGTATTTGCCTCCTTTCGAAGCTAATACAAAAGTATTCATTGCGGATCATCAATGAAGGTTAAATATTGATGTCCAAGTTTCGTTATCCTATATGACTCGCTTCTGGAAATTCGTTTCAGCTTGGGAACTTTGACTTCTTTAGGCTTCTTTGCATAAATTTGCTTTATAAGTTCCGTAAGCGTTTTGCCAAGGGTATCAAGATTTTCATCTCGGTTTGCTTCGTTTTTACTTTCCAGCATACCCAGGCGACAGAGCTTTTCCCGAATAAAACTATACTGTGTTTCGTCTATATTTTCCTCTCTCATAATATCCCAAAAACTCTCATGCTCTTCTTCTCCTATTTCAATTGTAGGCCGGTATAATCTGAGAACACGAATATCTAATTCATTCATTTGGGACAATGTATGGAAGAAATTAAACACAACATCGTCATTGGGGTTCTCGACCCCCATCAAATTGATATACCCATTGATATTGTCCTGAACCTTCTGCTCTTGATTTTCGGAAATGATATTATCGAACAGAGCGTCGCGGTAAGGACCGTCAATAAATTTCTGCCGAACAGTCGGATCGAGTTGAGTAAGGCGCTGTTCTACGATTTCCTGCCTCTGCATCACGGAATTCAACATTTTTACTATATTTCTTTCAAAACGCTTTTGCTGATAAGAAAGCTTTACTCCTAAAAAAGCTGGGGCCACGGCACCGAGAAACCCACCCGTTAAGGCTTGAATAGCTGCGCTAACAGCCTCATTCCCAATGATACTCGCCGCGGCCATTCCGAGCTCCGGGAGATTGTCAAGAAGCATTGAGGCACCAACTTCCAATGAAGTTTCTGCAAGGTCCTGTGCTACACCCTTCGCTTCCGATAATTCGTTTTTCTCTTTCATTTTTATACCCTTCTCATAGTATATTTGCGCTGATACTTATCCAATGTAGAGAACTCTCCCGACTGAACAATTATTACGTATCAATCCCAAACCAAATGCAAACAAGAGCACCGATTACAACAACAGCAATCGGAACCAATATTTGCCAGAAAAGCTTGGACACCACTTTTTCTTTTTCGGGTGCGGGATTGGATATTTCACACTCAGTCTCAATAGTGTTCTTTGATCCAATGGCGCTGTTTGAAATCTTATTACCGTCACCAATATGGACACTGTTATCCTCATACTGAATAACGGTAGGAGGCGACGTGCGAGGGGAAGCCTTTTTCTTGGCAAGAAGTGCATCGCGCAGACTAATTACCAACATTTCATCTTCCGAGGACAGTATGAATTCCTGCTGCTCTGATCCAGACGAACGATTCGCGTAAATGCTCACAAGTGTCTGAATCCAATTTTTCGAGACAAAAGCGGTCATGGTTTTCACGCGGATGGTCTTTCCAAAAGCATATTTTTTGAATTCGTCAATGGATTTGCACTCATATGACATATCTTCTGAATCAAATGAGATCACACAATTAAGAGTAAGATTATTTCGGTCTTCAAAAACAAACCTTAGGGCATCCCTTATCCATTCGTATGTAGACACCACATTGTCGTAAGAGTCGATGCGGTGTTCATTATCCCGATACTTATATGAGATATCAGCCATGCCCCTTACCTCCACCCAAAATTCCAGAACCCTCGAGTTTGTTTTTATCGCCTATATTAACGCTGTTGTCTACATAAATGTATTTATTGATGGTTGTATTTGTTGCGGCAACTTCTTCAGGCGAAATACTATCTGTATCAATATCCAAATCGTCAAGACATCCATAAGTCTTGTCCAACTTAATGAATATTTTCATCAGCAACATTTTGACAGTGTTGAGTACACCTTCGAAAATGTTCAAAGGCACAATCTGCTTAATGGAATAACACTGTATCCCGCTCATCTTAAGTACCATACTGGCAGCCCATGTCAAGTCACGACCAACTTCATTTGGGGTAGGATTATTTACAAAACCCTCAATGGTTCTGATTCCGTCTGGAATAGGGAGGTAAAAAGTGGAAGGATCTTCTGTTTTCATTATTTCTAACAGTGGCAAAGGCGCGTCGGTAACCTTGTAGCTTCCATTGATGCCACTATACTTGAAAACTGTATTTTTGGCATAACGGTACTCCGGAAGCATGTTTTTTCCATATCCGTGCAATTCACATTCTGCCCACTGCTGTAATTCATCGTTGCCAATATCCGATGCAATGATAAAAAGGCGGCTTAATGCCACATCCAGAGAAATACTGTTATTAGCAAGTTCTTTGATTATTTTGCTTTTAGCCACAAATTGTCCCCTCCTTTACACCAGTCTGATCTTACCCGTCAGAAGCTGCTGCATCATGCCTTGCTTGACCTGACGGTATTTTCCAAGTTTGCTTTCCAGCAACTCGATTTCTTTATCCATGCCTAAAAGGATATCAGCAATCGCTTGTTGCTCTTCAATATTTGGAATCATTACGTTAATACTGCTGAGCGCGTCCGCATGGATATGGACTACGGCATCTCCCTGACCTTTTTCCGCTCGCTGCTTGCAGACATCTGCTGTGTTAAGCAGCGTTCCCATAAAGGCAGGATCGAGCTGAGTCGCAGGTCTGAAAATTAAAATATCCCCGCCAGCATACACATCTGTTTCATGGATAATAGCCGCACATTTGCCAATCTCTTCTTTTGTTTCGCCAGAGGCAGCGAATAATATATCTCCTCTGGATACCCTTTGTGCATTGGCGGCAACTTCTTCGGAGATATGAGAGAAATAGTTTGTGACATAATTTTGGTGTTTCGTATAAAGCTCGCCGTATCTGACTGCAGGAAGATTGCCTGAGTTAGATTGGTTTCGACTTATGCCCGTCCCTTTAACAAACACGCCAAGAGAACCAAGCTTGCATTTGTTCCATTCACCCTCGAATCCCGGCAAGCGGCGCTTGCCTGTCAGCAGTTCCTGCATTGCGCCCTGCTTGATGGCTTTTTTCTTGGCAATTTGCTTTTCCAGTAATAACATCAATTCATCAATGTCGGTAAGAGAATGCGCAATTGCCTCCTGCTCGGGTTTTGGCGGGACTACAATTTCAATAGCAGACAGTTGCTTCCCGTTAGTCAGTGCTCTGGTTGTGTATGTGCATCCCATAGTGATTGCATTCCGCACCGCCTCGGTCGTAAAGCAGTACTTACAATATTCTGGCGTGAACATGTCATTTTTAGGCCTGCCACGAAGGACAAAGCCGCTAAAAACGCAATCGTCAATATTGTCTAACAAGACCGATGACATTCCAACTTCTTCCGGTGTTTCAGATGTTCTGGTGAAAAAGACATCATTTTTTTGTGTCTCAAATCGACGAATTTCGCCACGAGTAAGACTAACCTTACCACACACATCGTTTTTCTTCAGACCACGCTTTTTATATACATCCGTATAATTGACAATAGGTGTGCCATATCCAAAAAATTCTTTGCCTTTATTTAGGCCGTTCTTAAAATCCAAAAAATCTCCAATTGTGGCTGTATCCCATGGCTTCACCATACAAATCCCATCCTTTCCAGGTGGGCTTTAACTTTGGACTCATAGTCAGCAACGGCAGCAAACAGTTCGGGCAGAGTATTCTCATACCGCTCCAGCAGCTCCACAATGCGGTTGGTCATCTGGTGGGAAGTGGTAACATACAACGACTTGATTCCTTCAAAGATGGTAGCGTACCATTTGCGGTTTACCAACAGGTCCAGAATCTCATCATCGGTCAGCAAAGCATACTTTGCCCGAACCTTTTCCTCCAGTTCGGCGTTCATTTCCTTGACGGCCTTATTCTGCTTGGAAAGGGACTCCGTCAAATCCGCAAACTGCTTCAATACCGCATATTCTTCGCCCTTGGAATCAGTCTTTTTCAGCACCTTCAAACGGATGGCGACAGCCTTGGCGTCCACCTTGTCCTTGTCGTTCAGGTATTCTTTTAGATATCCATCATCGCCGGTCTGCTCCTCCACAAACTCGTCCAGTCTGCTCTGGGTCTCCTCGGCAATGGCCTGTGCCTCATTGATTTTCTTGCGCTCAAGGGCAAAGAACACGGACTCGATCAGCGCCTTGGGCAGCAACACGCCCTCCCAACCAATCACCCTTTCCTGACCCTTCTTCTTGCCGGAGGTATATTCGCCCATGATATTCTCCCATGTCCGGGCAGCACCGTAGCCGTCCACTGACACAAGATAAACATCGTCACCCATGACTTCGTGCCAGTAAGAAAGCAGCACTTCGTAAACATCGTATTTATCCACCAGCTCCAGGCCATGAAAGCATCCTATCAACTGCTCCGATAGTTCCACAATATAGGGCTTGACTTCCGTATTCTCATCAATATTCCGGAGGCCATAATCCACCATCTGCATCCATGCATCAAATGCATTATCGATGCGCTCGGCATAGGCAGAAAACTCAGGGTCATGATAGACCATATTGCGGATATCCTCTTTGGGAATGTTCAGCTGATAATAGCCATCCCGCAGCTGAGAAAACAGCTTGTCTTTCAGACCGGGGAACAGTACCCAATACTTCTCCATGGAATCCACATCTGTCGCAGGAATACCGCCATGCAGATGTCCATCAATGTCCTGTAAATCTTCCGGGGTGGAGCTGTCAATATAACGGGGGATATTCAGGTTATACTCATTTTTCTTTTTGATCTCGTCATTGGGAACGAAACGGGCATACTTGGGATCGTCTGTGATTTGCTGATTGAATGTGGTGACGATTTTGTAGATGTCCCGCTCACGAAGGCGGTTCTTGTTGCCGTCCTTAACGAAGTCATGGCTGGCATCAATCATAAAGATACCCTTGCGCTCGACGGCATCAGCCTTATCGATGATGATAATGCAGGCAGGGATACCGGTGCCATAAAACAGGTTGGCGGGCAGGCCGATGATGCCCTTGATATAGCCCTTGTCAATAATAGCTTTGCGGATAGTCGCCTCCGCATTGCCACGGAACAGAACACCATGGGGAAGAATGACCGCAGCCTTGCCGGTGCTTTTCAAAGACTTCAAAATATGGAGTAGCCACGCAAAGTCGCCGTTCTTTTCAGGCGGTCTGTCGCCATAGCCATCAAAGCGGCCATAATCCTTAAGACCATCCGTCCAGTTTTTCAGAGAAAACGGAGGATTGGCCACCGCAAAGTCGAAACGCTTCAGCACCTCATCATCGGAACCTTCTTCAAAATAGCGGGGAGCAGAAAATGTATTTCCTGCTCTGATCTCACCGGCAGCCTTGTTGTGCAGGACAAGGTTCATCTTGGCGAGACCTGCGGTGGTTACTTCCTTTTCCTGTCCCCAAATAGCAATCTCGAAGGGGGCTTCATCCGCTGCTCGAATCAGAAGTGAACCGGAACCGCAGGCAGGGTCATACACGGAGTAACCCTCGTCGCGCTCCTCGATGCTGTCGATGCCAATCACTTTGGCAAGAATACGGGAAACTTCGGCCGGTGTGTAGAACTGGCCCTTGCTCTTGCCGCTTTCCGTGGCAAAATGGCGCATCAGATATTCATAGGCATCGCCAAGAATATCGTCACCGCTGGCTTTGTTCTTTTTGAAATTGAATTCGTCACGCTGGAAAATGGCAATCAAGCCGGTGAGCTTATCCACCATTTCTTTGCCGCTGCCCAACTTAGCTTCATCATTGAAATGGGCATTGTCGATCACGCCGCGGAGATTGTTCTCCCCGGCTTCTGCCAGCTTGGCAATGACCTTATCCATTTCTTCACCGATATTTTTATTACCCTTCAATGCAACCAAATCGTTGAAACTGCCGCCTTTGGGAACCGTAATATCGGCATATTTTACGCCCTGAAACTTGTCCGTAACATATTTCACGAACAGCAGGGTCAGGATATAGTCTTTATACTGAGAGGCATCCATGCCGCCCCTCAGCTTATCACAGCTCGCCCAAAGAGAACTGTACAGCTCATTTTTCTTTATTGCCATGTTCGTTTACCACGCTTCTCTTAATTTGATATTTCTGCTTTCCCGCAAATTGGCTTTACGGAAACTGCGTTGTGTTATCTTTTCAATTTGTATACACGGTTCTTATTGCCGCCCTCTGCAATAACAACACCTTCATCCAGCAATCCCTTCAACAGCTGTTTGGCTCGTGTACTCTTAACACCCAGCAGTTCTGCAATATCAGCACTTCTGGCCGAAATATGATCAGTAAGGTATGCAACGATTTCTTCTTTCTGCCGCGCAGATTTTATCGTCGCTTTTTTATCGTCACTCTTTATCGCCGCTTTTTTATCGTCACTCTTGGAGAATAAGAGCGTTAATGTTGTCCGCTCCGGCTCGAGTTGCTCTGTAATCTCCGGAGTTGTCCAATTTTGCTCGCGCCAGACGCGGAAGATATTCGGAATGCCACTACCAGCACGCTCACCGATATCGATCAGGTTGAACATTTTCAGCATCGTTCCGTTCCGCGGATCAGAAACACCGCCGCTCTTTGCGGCATCAATTTCGATGCGGAAGCTACCTGGGTTGGACATCGTAATGCTATTACGCTTTTTGACGATGACCAGCCCCTGTCTGCCGTAATAATCGGCATTCACCAGACAGTTGGCCAGTGCTTCACGCAGAGCCTGATGCACAGGGGTATCATCCACTCTGGTGCCGCCATCCATTTTAAACGGTACCTTAATGTCCTGAATCAGCTTGTTATAGACGCGGAAATAGAAGTCGTACACATTGCCGCTCCAGTCTCCGGAGGAGGAGATGATGCGGTCAGTCCAGCGGGTATCAGCGTCATACTGTTCCTGATAGTCCAGAAAGTAAGCATTGAATTCCCGCACAATGTCGTATTCATTGCCGAACATGAGAAGTCCAGCAGAAGTGGGATGCTTCTTCCCATCAGAGCCGATGCCCACAGCGCCCAGCTTCAGAAGGAAATCTTCATCCTCCAGCGCCTCCCATACATGACCGGGGCGGGAGAGGCGCATCCTCTGGCGATAGCTGCGAATGCTCTCTTTGTTGAACACAGTCATGTCCATTTCATTCAGGATGAGCATGTCCTGGGTTTTCACGGAAGCATCCCGCACCATGGCCTGATATTCTTCTTTGGTGCAACGGTAGTCGCCCTCACCGTTGCGGCGGTAGGTGCAGAGTGGGTTGCCATCCACATAAACCGGCTTATACGAGCGCTCTGCACGGGGAACATTGATGACCACAATGCGGTCGCCATCTACCTCCTGGACGAATACATCCTTGGAGGTCAGGACATTCACGCTGGTCTTATTGGGGTTATTGACGATATCCCAGAACTCCTTAATGAGTCTGTCAGGGTCGGGCAGATCTACCGTGTGCAAGGATTTATCCGCCCATTCTTCCACTCCCAGCAGGATAATACCGCCATGGGTATTGGCAAAAGCGGAATAGGTTTCCCAAATGCTCCTGGGAAGCCCGCCGAGGGCTTTCTTAGCCTCAATACGGTTGTTCTCCCGATATTTTTCAAGATTACAGAAGTCGATCATACCGCACCCTCCTGAATTCTATTCTCACGCCAGCTTTTTTCAAGCGGCTCATAGGGGAGACCACACTCCTCACAGTACTGCTTCAGAGCTTTCATCGCCTTGATATTGGGGCGGGCCTTTCCGTTTTCCCAGCGATTCACGGTCGTAAAAGAAACACCGAGAGCGTTGCCGAATTCTGTTTGATTCATCAGACAAGATAATCTAAAATTCTTAATTTCGGAACTAAACGGCATCTGCAACTCTCCTTTACCAGATAATTGAATTTATTATATCACTGATATAGCGTTTTTACAACGTCAAGCTCGCACTTTAAGGTGAAAAAACGCCCACTGTCCGGAGCCTGACCAAAAGGTAGCGCGCTAAGCGTTCAGGTATTCTTCCATGACCTCAGTGCGATTCTGTCTCAAATGGTTTTCTCTATTCATCCGCCATGGTGGCACGAAGCTTCTCTTTATTCCTGCAGATCAGTTCCGGCTGTTTCTCATACTCCGTACAGAACGAAGTATCACACTCGGTCTGTCTGATATTGCCGTATCAGAACTCTCCAGGGATTTCTATATCGCGATGAAGAAAGTCAACTCGCTTTGAGTGCCAATCAAAAAATATTCACGATAAAATTATGATGAAAGTCAACAGCGTTTTCCTCGCAGGGCGCAGATACTTTCCCTTACTTCTGGTGCGCTTTCCCTTAAAATGCCCCTCAAATTACGGAAACGTAACAGCTATTGAGGGAAGACTAAATTTAACCCGAAATAATATTTCTGAGTAGTAAGTTCTATCTCCAAAAGACGAATGTGTGAGGGTATTCTTTGTCTATAGCGACGCAAATTCTGCGCCGCCTATCCCTGCATAAAAGACTTGCTCAACCTCTCCAGCAGAGGTACAATGCGACAGGCTGGAGAGGCAAATCATCCATCCGCGGCACTCCGGCAAACTATGAAAAACCGCTTTCTGTCCCCTGTCACGAGGGTGTTCAGAAAGCGGTTTTTGACCACATGTTTGACTACAGACAGGCGTGGAGCACGCGGAAACAGTGGAGTCAGGAGTTGCGAAGAGCGTCCATAATAAAACGAAAACGGCTATAAAGCACCGAAAAAAGTAGAAAAATTTTTATTCAAAAGTTTGGGACCAGGAGACCGTGCGTTCGAGCCGCACTACTCGGACCAAAAGCCCTCTGAAATCGTTGATTTCAGAGGGCTTTTCTTATTCTTTGTCTATTGCGGCGCAAACATTGAACTTGTTATTCTTAACATAGAATTTTGCTACACGATAAACAGAGTCACTATTATATTTGCCGCTGGATATATGGTATTTCTTTACAGACTCTTTGTAGTAACGGTCATAAGCCGGGACACAACCAAGCGTTCCCAGCAGTATTTTTGTTATCAACGTATCGCTTGCGGCATTGACTTTTCCGTCGATAGCAGGCCCCTCTGCAGCGTAGCACTCACATATTCGTTCCCCTATATCTTCCAATAGTGTGAGATTCTGTTCTTTACATAAGTCTTTCGCGCATATTCCCACTAACGGATCATATTTTTTCTCTTGAATAATTTTCACAACTGGAATATGCACCTTATAATCCTTTTGCAACAAAAATGATGATCCCCGGTACATTCCCCAGCTTGCTAAATAGAACGCAAGGTGAAGTGCCAAATGATCTATCGCCTGTTCATCATTTGCATCTCTGTTTTCCAAAAATGCCTTATAGCAATGCTCCCAGGACAGATATCTGCCATGGGGATCACTCATGGTTTGCTCGAAATATGCTCGTATAAGATTAACTGCACATTCCGCTGACATGGTCATCGTTTGATGTTCGATTTCATCACACGACACTTGTTCAGCGCAGTCTTGCCTTGCAGTCTGTTGAATAGCTGATGTTCCATAGATAGAGTACCTTGCAGGGTATCCGTCTAATCGCATTATAACCTTTTCATTCACAAGTGCCATAAGGGCAGAATAAATATTAGACGTATGAAAGCTATCTCCATAAATAGCTTCCGCCAGCTCTCCCTGTGTCATTGCACTTCCCGCCCGTAGTAACAATACAATTTTTTCTTTCTGCTTTATCCTCATTCTACACACTCCGACAGTCTGAAAGTCTATAGCAATTATGCTCCCAGCAAGCTCTGGTCAAAGGCGAACAGCGCCTCGTTGATCTCGAAGATGTCGTACTTTTTCTGCCTGATGAAATACTCAATAATGACGTCGAACTTGCTGCTGGCGCTGAGAGCGTAGCCCGCGCGGGCAACGAGGTCACGCGTCTCATCCAGATTCAGCTCCAGCGCTATAGCAAAGGCAATGGCTGTTGCCTTGGAGGGCTTGTAGTCCGGATTGTTGCGGATCTTAGAGAACAGCTTGCGGTCTACGTTGGCTTTCTTATATATCTCGGAATCCTTTTTGCCGCTTCGGTCGATGAGCTTCAACAGGGTTTCCGAGAAACCGGCGTCCAGATGTGCCAGCAGACTGTCTAAGCCGTCGGCAGACATAGGCGCTGCCGCTGCACCGGCAGACAACGCTCGACCTTCGAGAACGCTCATCCGGCGCAGGCGGTCCCGCCGGGAATCGGTATGCGCGTCTACATAGTGGTCATCAACATACTCGGCGATGTCGGCGAACAGTTTGCTGCTGATCTGATACGCCGTGCGGCTAAAGATCACAATATAGACCGTCATGTCGTTGTGCAGCAGGAACTCGCCGATAGTGTCCACCGCCACCCGGAGCGCCTGATCCTTTGGATAACCAAAGATGCCGGAGGAGATCAGCGGAAAGGCAACCGTTTCGCAGCCGTGCTCCTTCGCCAGCGCAAGGCTCGTCCGGTAGCAGGAAACCAGCAGCTCCCGCTCACCGTGACTGCCGCCGTTCCACACAGGGCCGACGGTGTGGATCACATATTGGCAGGGCAACCGGTAAGCCTTGGTGATCTTGGCATCGCCGGTCTTGCAGCCACCGAGCGTCCGGCACTCGGCCAGCAGCTCCGGTCCCGCCGCGCGATGGATACAGCCATCCACGCCGCCACCACCCAGCAGCGTTTCGTTCGCCGCATTGACGATAGCGTCCACCTTCATTTTTGTAATATCATTGCGAACAATTTCAAGAGGCATGGTTCTATTCCTCAATTTCTATCATTCAAAATTAAGCCGACGCGCCGTTGTCCTCCAGCTTTTCCACTTCACATAGTTCTTCCCAATCCTCACGATTTCCGCATCTGCGAAGGTAGTCGCGGCCGCCATCCACGGCGCAGGAGCCGCAGCTGCAAAACTTGAAATCATGGACGGTTTTGCTTTCGATGATATCTCCGCATTTCTTACATCTGATTGCGTTCCTGATAATTTTCGGCATAATCAGTCCCTCTTTAGTGCATTTTTGATTTTCTCTTTTTCCCCGCTACCATCTGTGCGGAGGCGCAGCAGCGGGACGGCGCACTTCTCCAGAATGGAGTTTTTCTTTATATCTCGCTCCGCCTGCTTACTCCCCGGTTTATGGGAGCCACCATCTACTTCAATCACCAGCACAGGTTGCTTATCCATCTGATTGAACAGCAGAAAATCCACATGTGTCAACGGATTGCGGGCATATTTGTTCTCTTCCTCTGTCAGTGGCTCATAGTCCTTCACCAACGTTGCAAGAGAAACATGTACCGCACAACCGATGGAGGAAAATTCCTCATCGGACAGCACTTCCTGAATCACGGAGTACATAAGGTTTTCGGAATCATACTCCGATACCCGCTTATGTTTTTGCAGATATGCTCTGCGTTGCTCGGCATAGCCCTGATAGAGCATATCAAATACGGAGTAGACCTGGCTCTGAATAACCTCAAAATTGTTATATTCGATGTACCGCGTCAGGTCGCCGTAGTTGGTCTGGTCATTGCGCGGGTCCTGTGATGTGACCACCGCCAGCGAATGAACCGCACGTGAAACCGCCACATTCAGCATATGGGGATCATCCACGAAATCTGTGATGACATTGTCGACTGAGGTCAGAATGATAGCATCTTGTTCTCGCCCCTGAAACTTGTGGACGGTGTCCACCTCATAAGTATCTCCCAACTGCTTGCGGATGGCTGTCACCTGATCCCGATATGGCGTGATAATACTGATGCTCCGGAAATTCTGCTGATGCAGCCGCGGAAGCACCTCCTGCTGGATGACATCGATCTGGCGCTGGTTGAGATGCCCACGGGCGTGATTACCGGCAATCGTCCGGTACATGGTCAATACATCCGGCTCATCATGGTCTTTTGTCATAACGATCAACTGCCCATGGTAGAACTTCTGGTTGCAGAAGTTGATGATCTTCGGGTGGCAGCGGTAGTGTTCTCGCAGCAGCGTAACAGGCGCATCCTGCCATATTTCCAATGCAGAGGACAGCAAACTGTGGGTAGAAAAGCGATACCGCTCATCCAAGGAGTACTTCTGCCAAATGGCATCGCTGGTGCGAATGTCATCCTCTGTCAGCACATTGGGAAGCTGCTTTAAGTCCCCGACAATCACGATATTCCGCGCACAGGAAAATGCCAAAACGCCAGTAGCTAAATCGACCTGCGAGGCCTCATCCACGATTAGGTAATCATAGATATGTTCAATGCTCAGCGTCCCCTTAATGGAATAGGTCGTGCTGAGCACCACCGGGTACTCACGGGTAAACTCCGCGGAATTCCGGCGGAAATCATTTTTTTCAAAGCATCGCCTATTATTCCGCCAATGATACCGTGTTGCCAGCTCCGCCCGGAACAGCCGCAGGGACTTTTCTGTGAGTTCGTCCATCTTCGCATCGAAAGCGTAGCGCTCCAGCTTTCGGTTCAATTCCTGCTTTTCGGCCTCCAGTTCCCGCCTCTTCACCGAATAAAACTGACTCTGTAAATAGGGAATGACCAGATTCGGAGAACGGAGGAACAGTTTGAGCGCATTGCGATTGAAGCGGAACATGATGGAGAGTTTTTGCAAAAGTCCTAAGCGGCTCTCGCGCTCTGCGTGTTGTTCAAATTCCATCCAGAGCGCAAGGATTTTCTGCGAGGACAGCTTGTCCAGGCTCTCCATCGGCGCGTCGCTGTAAGTCGCATAGTACTCTTCAAAATAGTGCTGCTCCGGATTCAGCTGCAAAAATTCCTGCTCAATTTCCGCAATGCGGTTCTTGGCGTTGAGCATTTCATTCAGCTCTTTGGACAGCGTAGTTGTTTCCTGATCTAACTGCTGCCGTTCCTCCGGCGGCATCTCCCAATCGCTCATATCTGGATAGACACCGGTCTGAGCCTCCAGAAACTTTTGCTTGTTGGCAAGGCTGCCGAGAAACGCAGTCATAAAAGCTGAATTTTTCTTCTCCAGCTTTTCCACAACATTACGCGTTGCGGAATTGTTGTTGGAGACAACCGCCACGGTTTTTCCACTGCGGACAACATTGGCAATGATATTCAGGATCGTCTGCGTTTTCCCTGTGCCGGGAGGCCCCTGAATGATGCTGATTTTGGAGGAAAGCGCCCGCTCCACCGCCAGCTTCTGGCTCTGGTTCAGGCCAAACGGATAGATCACCGCCTCCGGCATCTGGGGCATCTTGACGTCTTTTTGCGGTGCAAGATAGCTTGCCAGCACGGTATCCTCGCTGACCTGCTGGATCTTGTCATACTGCACGCTTAGAATGTTGATACCGTTTTCCGCCACCAGACTGATTGCAGCGGCAGTCTCCTTGAAATATTGGAATGTTTCTTGATTTTTACCGTCTGCCAGGCAATTTTGCTGGAACTGCACCTCGCTCCTATGGAACGATAAATCTCTCTTCCCCTTGCGGACAATACGATAATACCCACCGAAGTCGAGCAACTCATCAATTTCGCTGATGGTTTGCCCATTTGCGGTGACAATCACCCGTGCAGGGTCGATTTTCTTTTGCAGGGGTAGGATCTCCACATTGCTATGCTGAAAGCTGTATGACTTATTGGGCGCACTGGTATAGACGACCTCGCACTTCCCGTCATGGAACCGAAAGCTCGCAACCGAGTCCGTCTGGTCTTTTCCTTTTATGATGATCAAGTGCTTTCGTGCGTCCATAGGCATCTCCTATTCAACCAAACTTATAACATATTCCAGCAGTCCACCAAATTCAATCTGGGCCAACTGGATATCCCCTATCTAACCCGGATAGAACTTCCAATCGGCTCTTCTGGACTCCCCATTGCCATCAGCACACAGCTTGGAGAATAAGATCGTGATTGCGCGCTGAGACATTGAAAATATCTCTTTACAGAATTTTACAACCAGAAAGTCGCGCTTTTATCCAGGGCTTCCTTTCTCTGTTTCCAGTCCGGCATCAGCATCGTTAAGGACGCATAGAACTGCTTCGAATGATTTGGATGAACGAAGTGGCAGAGCTCGTGCATCACGACATATTCGATACAGTTGCGTGGTGCTTCTAACAGCCTCTTATTCAGTGTGACAACTCCTTTTTGGGCCAAACAAGATCCCCATCGGGTCTCCATATTCCGAATCCGTAATTCTGGCATCGGCACCCCATATTTTTGAAATACGGGGTAGGTCTCTAAAATAATTTCACTGAAAATACATTGACACTGCTCATCCAGGTAACGGGTCACCATCTTTTGCTTTTTTGCAAAATCTTCCGTTTCCTTCACGCAAAGGTACAGATAAATCCCATCAGAGGAAATTGTGTCCCGCACATTTTTCTCCACTTTCAGGCGAACTCCTCTGCCCAGCAGATAGAAAGTCTCTCCACTGACATATTGCTTGGGTTGAGGGGCATACTGCGCTATCTCACGAAATTTTCTTTGTGCTGAGCGAATATAAGCTCCTTTGCTCACTACAAAATCGTCAACCTTTTCAGCTTGGATATCTGGATTAGCTGAAACATAAACCATGCAGTCCTTATGAACCCGCAGATTGAGATTTTTTACCTGCTTCTGTTCCAGCAGGTAGAGGATCTCGTTGTTTTCATATACGACGGTTCTTTTCTGCGCCATTGCTGTCAAAACCTCCGAAGTGCTACTGTTTTGACATTTTCGATGATTTTATCAATGGTGTCAAAAGACAGTTTTAATCCTCGCTCTTTCTCATAGCCATAAAAAAGGTCATCAATATCCTGCGAGATTCGGTCGTGGATTGTTTTGTTGTTGGTCCAGTCCACTTGACTGTGATTGGCCACAATTTTTCTAATCTCTTCCGCAATCTCCGCAACAAAATCAGGAGAAACTTCCACTTCCTTCGCTTCGTCGAATACTGCTGACAGAACACCGTAAAACGCCTGGGCGCCATAGCCATTGGCGGCGGTGCGATCAGCAGGATTTTGTTGCTGCTCACGGAAATGCCGGAGAGAAACCTCTCCAGCCGCTCGATGGCCTACTCCGGACTTCGTCCCTGGAGTAGGTCGTTGGTTCCCAGCATGACGATTAGCAGATTGGTGTCAGCTGGAAAGGCTGGGGCTGCGGCGGGAATCTCCCGGCCGTTTTGACCCATGTTGGAAATCGTCCATCCGGTCTCCACGGTCAGAATGTCCATCCACCTGCAGTCCGCATCATAGCGCTCGCCGAAATAGCCCCGGGGGTCATCGCCGTAGGTGTTGGAATCGCCGAAGCAAATGACTTTCATCCTATGCATTTCTTTCAGGCAAGTAGGTGTTAGGTATTGAGAATATGAAGCAGACAAACACCCCCTCTGGTCGCGAGACTTGGTTGATATATTTCATCCTCTCGCCGCAACCAATCATTGGCACTATTTTGTTTTGCTGAAAGGACGATTTCTCTTCTCGCAAGTGCTTCTGAATGAGCGTAAGTACGAATCAGCGAAGCAAAATGATTAACATGCTCATTTCTTGTAAAAAGACTCAACAAGAGTAGTCGAAAGTATTCATTGGTTTTTACGACATCCGTTTTAAGCAAAGCTAATGTTCGTGTACCTATATCTTTCCATTTTTCAGGTGGTATTTTTTGAACGGAGCCTAAGTACATGCATACATTAGCAAAGCACGGGGTTAACCTCTCAATATTGTCCAGGGTAACATCAATACCGCCAGGATGACCAATTTGAGTTAATCTCCGATAAAACCATCGTAGTCGATTATACTCTATTGTCGATTGATTGAGATATTCTGTGATAATATTGGTGATAATCTCATCCGTAATTTTCGGCCAATCATTATCACTAATATCATTATAAAATATCACTCTGTAAGGATCACCATTAGAGTATTTATAATGCTATTCTAAAAGTTTTTCCTCTGTCCTCATTGAGAAACTCTTGTGAAGAAGCATCCGCCTTGGATTTCCGTAGATTTTTTAAACCATTCTTATCCTCGTCTTCCTCAGTCCCATCAGCACAATAATCTTCGTCAATTTTGTAAACCTCATCAAAGAAGAAGAAATCTATTCTCAAATTTGGAAAAGCTACAATTAGCTGTAGTGCACACTCTGGAGTAAAAACAAATATGTAGTTCGTTTCATCATCAATCGTCACATCGACGGTTTTGACAATTTGGTAATTCAACTCATTGTCCGAAACAAACTTCTGCATCATTCTGGCGTTTTCCAGTAGTAATGCGACGGTAGGAAAAACCAATAAAATATTGTGGTATCTGTCCTTATTCAATTTCGATCCACACACCCCTCGCGGGGTGCGACGGCCGATGGGATTTTCCTTGCTGTCCGAAACGATATTTCAATCCACGCACCCCTCGCGGGGTGCGACGGTCTTCAAAGGCCAGCACTACGACGGGGAGGAATTTCAATCCACGCACCCCTCGCGGGGTGCGACCAAGCCTGGCCGATATGTCATTATCCCTCACGCTATTTCAATCCACGCACCCCTCGCGGGGTGCGACATGGATATACGCCTTCCCGATCCCGGTAGATAATTTCAATCCACGCACCCCTCGCGGGGTGCGACGACCACCGATTTCATCGACTGCGTGGCCTGGAGATTTCAATCCACGCACCCCTCGCGGGGTGCGACACGCAGACAGTCTCACAGTTCCCGCCGATCTCACATTTCAATCCACGCACCCCTCGCGGGGTGCGACAGCAAAAACGCACAAATTTCCCTGTACGTTCTTGTCACAACAGGCAAAATCGTTTCTTCTTCCGGCAATATACCGCCTGTCAAAGCACATCACCCGCTCAAGTCTCATCTCCTTTTCTGGCAGTCGCAATGATTTGCCAGTGCGAACCTCCCTGAAGATCGTTGTGCGCTTGCCATTCGCACTACACCATCAACGTATCCTCTGGCAAGTAGCTTTGCTTGCATCCAAAGTGTTCGATCTTGCTCTCATACTTCTTCCCCAGATAGTAAAACCGCAGGCTGTCCCGTTCCGGGTCCATAAGTTTACAGAGCTTGCTTTGCAGACTACGGCACTGAGCTGTATCCAACAGGCATTCGAACACAGAGTTCTGTACTCTCTGGCCATGATCTACACACTGCTTGGCGATCTGCCGCAGACGCTTCCGCCCAGCGGCGTCCTCTGTGTTGACATCATACGTAATGAGTACCAGCATAAGCCCTCACTTCCACAAAAATGGTGGGTATGCATCCAGATCACCTCGAAGGTACCGGGCCAACAGCAGGCTCTGCACATACGGTACTAACCCCCAGGGGATCTTCTCCTCCAGGAACGGATGGGTGATGCTCTCTTTTTTCCGCTCCTGCCACTTCTGTAAAAAAGTCCTGCGTGCGGTATCCCTCATCAAGACCGCCCCACTCTCCTGTATCTCAAAGTCTGCCGGCTTCATCACCCGATCGTTCACGATGGTCAACACGAAGCGGTCTGCAAAGCACGGGCGCAGTTCTTCCATCAGGTCCAACGCCAGAGATTCCCGCCCTGGCCGATCTGTGTGGAGATAGCCCACATAGGCGTCCAATCCCACGCTCTCCAGCGCTGAGGCGCAGTCATGGGCGAGCAGGCTGTAGGCAAAGGACAATAGCGCATTGAATGCATCCAATGGTGGGCGTCGACTGCGCTGATGGAAGAAAAATGTTTCTTTTTCCCGCAGGATCATCTCGTCCAGCACACCGAAATAGGCCGCAGCGCCGATGCCCTCCAGGCCCCGCAGACGGTCCAGTGCTGTTTCCTCCGCGACCTTGGTCAGCAAGTCTTGCAGCTGTCCTGACACAGCCGCAAGGCGCTCGTCATCCACCCGCAGTCCATGGTCCCGTCGGGTGCGCTCTACGCTCCAGCGGGTGTTGAACACTTTTCCAAAGATCATGTTTCGGGCGATGCGACAGCTCTGGACCGGATCATCCGCTGTACGGTACTGCATCCGCCTCAATAAGACGTTCCCTTGTGCCGGGCCAGATACCCGGGCGAGGAACCGGCCTCTCGGAGAGCAGAAGACGAGGCCGATCTCACGCCGAGCGCAGACCCCCATCAGAGCCGGAGAAGCCCCTGCATAGGAAAAGGAGACGATACTTTGAAGGGTGTGGAGCGGGTAGCGGGCCACGGTCGTCCCCTGTCGGCCCGCCACTACGTTTTCCCCGTCCAGAGACAGGTATACATCCTCTGAAGTGACAAAAAGCGTATTGAGCAGCTGTCTCATGGATCCACCTCCATCCCGCGGCGCAAGTACTCCGAGACAGACTTGCCGCGCATCAGCTTTGGCAGGCACAACTCCTTCATAGAGCACGCATTGCAGCCTTTTCCGGGCCTCACCTTTGGAGTATAGCACCGCTGGTACAGGCGGTGCATCTCCATCAGAAGCTCTTTTACCTCTTGCCTCAGTTCCGGCGTGAACATGATCTTCTCACGCCGCCGGATCTCTCCATAGTATAAGGCACCCTCCGGGATCTCACAGCATAGCATCTCCTCCAGACACAGCGCTTGTCCACACAGCTGCAGTGCGTCCGCTGTGTGTTCTTTCGGGCGTCCACGCTTATATTCTACCGGATAGGGCTGCCATAGTCCATCCCGTTCTTTCAAAGGAATCCCAGCCCTGCTCCGATGGAACTCCAATACGTCACAGGCACCGGAAACTCCCAATGTGGGAGAGAACACTCGCATCCCACGGGTGATGAGCCGATCGCCTCGGCTCTCACAGGGATTGCCATTATGGGCTTTCTCGTGGAAGATCGATCCATCTGTCGTGCGGAAGTTCTCTGCCCATTGTCCTTCGATGTGGATGAGCGCCCATTGCCGACGGCAAAATTTGAAGTGCTGTAAGCCCGAAAGCTGGAGGAAATCCTCCTCAGGATAGATCACCCCATCCGTGTGCAGGTCACGCCATCCGGCAGATGCGTCTCGTCCACAGTCACAGTGTAGTCCTTATAGCTTCTTGGGGCAGTGACTCCATCGTTGCGAGTGGCTTTCACCAGGTCAAACAATTTATGGGCCGGGGCGCATCCCAGTTCCGAGTCATGCTTGAACACGATCAGCTCCCGGACCGCCATCTTGCCCCGGGCCGCGGAATGGTCGTTCTCAAACATATTCAAGATCGCTGTCCACAGCAGGTCCAGATCTTCTTCCGAAAAACCGGTGGTCTTGCGGGCCAGATTGGCAGAGATATATCCCTCCACGCGGTACAGACCATAAGGCACGATGTACTTGCGTCCCATCTCCGTTGTTCCTTTCTTCTCCGCGTCCGCCTCCGTGGTGATCGCCACACGGGTGATGGTGATCTCCTGAGGCAGGATGGGGTCCACACTGTGGGCAAAGCCGAGCTGCACAGGACCGCGGACTTGTCCGCAGTTCAGCGCCCCCTTGACAAAGGTGGTCATCACCGCGCCGAAGGTGCGGATGTCATAGAAATTGGCGCACATGAAATCCCGGAGTTTACGGTCCAGCTGGTCGTCCTTTTTTTTGGCCTCTTTCAGCTTTTCCGGATCCACGCCCACGTAGGTACAAGCCTCTTTATCGCTGGTGTTCAGCGGCACGCCATCTTTGATATAGATGCGGTAGCCCGGCTCGCCCTCCTTGGCCGTCTCCACGAAGTTGCGGATCTTGCGTTTGAGACACACATCCGTCACCAGCCCATAGCCAGTCTCCGGATCCATTCGGGGCATATTGCCCGCGTCAGGGTCGCCGTTGGGGTTTCCGTTTTCCACGTCGAACAGCACTACGAATTCATACCGGTTTTTGATGGGCTTAGACATTTTTCTCTTCCTCCTTCTTCGTATACCGCTTCTGCGTCTGGTGATAGTAGCCAAGATCAAACGCCCCCTGCTGGGAAAGCGTCATTCGGGCGGGATAACTCTCTCCGAGCACACTTTTGAGGACACTGACCTGTTTGTCATAGTATACTCGTTTGCCAGGCTCCAGCTTCCGCAGGTGTTTCTGATAGAGGTTGTTCAGTATCGGAAAGATATTGGCTGGCATCGCCGACGCGGAATTGAAATATTTATCCTTGATAGTCGTGTTGATGCCAGGATTCGCGGCCTGCTGTGCTGCCTCATAGACTGAAAACAGGCGGCCAAGGGTGTAGGCAGGGTTCGTACTCTCCTCGTTGAGACTCACGGTCAAGACCTCCTTTGGACAATCCTCATGTGTATTTCTCAAATAATATGCTTTCAATATCGCGGCGCGCCCCCAAGTGATGTTTCGTTCCGCCCGGATGCGCAACATGACAGCCTCCAATAGCGACGCCGGATACAGTCCTCCAGAGAACACAGCCCGGGCAGTGGCGCCTGCCATGGCAGGGGACGGCGCTTTATCGCGGGAATTGAGGTTTACTGTCTCACGCAGCAACGCCCACAGGGACAATGTACCGGGTCTTGCATAGGATGGGCGGATGATCTCCAGCCGCTCATCATGATCGTTCACATTCTTCATCAGTCTGCCGAAACTATCCCGGAGGAAGAAACGGACGGAGAGCCGCGCCGCATTGGGAGCCAAACCAAGGATATAAAAGGGCCGTTCCGGGTCGATGCCCAAATCATCGCAGGGGAGGCCGTTTGCTAGACGCTTGATGGCCGCGCGAAGATCATTGTCCGACAGACCGGACTCCACGCCAAAACACGCTGCCTCAAAAATACTCGGATAGGCCGGGTCGGCCCCCTCCGCCCAGCAGACCACGGTGGTATCGCCGATCATCTGTACACCGTCTTTATCGGCAAGCAGATGGTTCAGTGCCGCGGTGTAGGCAAAGGCCGCGTATTTTCCGACCGGCGCGTTGAAATTCTGCTCGTGTCCGTAGGAACAGAACGCCGGCGCGTTGAATGAGACCAATGCCGCGCCACTGGACTGTGCGCCCCGCACCCCCTTGATGGCAGGATGGACCGCAGCGATCTCCTCCATCTTTCCAGTCACAAGGCACTGCATCCGCGTAGCCTCCGGGTCGCCGCTGTCCTGATAACGCTGCCACGCCTCCCGGATCGCTACATCATCTTGCGGAAAGCGGCCATCCACCCGGAACAGCAGGTTCGCGCCCGATGTCACCTCGTCGAACTGTCCGGCCAGAGCAGGATGCTCCGCCGCCTGGCTGGGCTTCCACGTGTCGAAAAAAGCCAGGATCGCTCGGGCGACCGGCGAATCCACGCCGTCCAGTACCGCGTGATGCTTTTGTGCCGCCGCGGCGAAGCATTTTCGGCTCCGCTCTGGCTTTCCCTTCTGATCCACGCCCAGCAGATAGGAAGAGTTGTCCCAAAGGAAGTTGGAGTCGATCCCGACGGTGCGTTTCACCGCCGCCGGGAGCCGGAACATCCGGGGCTGTAAGCCCTTTTTCCTGCCTTTCGTCCTCTCCTCTTCTTCCACCGTAGGGATGACCTGCGTCAGCTGTCCGGCCTCATCCAGGCAGAGTGCATGACCGATCTTGGCCGGCCCCCAGCCAGGGGCCGCGATGTCTCCCCTGCCAAGGAGATCCTCATAATATCGGGTCAAGGCTTGCAGGATCATCCCATCACCTCCCCGCTGTCTATGGTCGGGATCGTCATGACGCCGTCTACCAAACTTGCCCGGAAAAACCGGAATCTGATATCCTGCGGATCGCTATAGTCCACGTCCCAGAGCATCCATCCCAAGTCACGCACGCCCTTCAACTCTTCTGGGCACGGGGGCACCGTTCCACAGCGGCGGAAGTGAGCCGAAAACTCCCGCGTCCCGAAATAGGGCATGCTGTAGCACTGTCCCCGCTCCAGCCGCCGCTTGATGATATCCTGGAATTTGCCGGGGTTGTCACTGTGGTTGGCCCGCTCCGTCATCTCGAAATGAGCCTCTATGACATAATGGACATCCCGCAGGACCATGGCCGCCCGCTGTTGGATGCTCTCCGTCGTTGCCAGATACAGCTCGCCATTCCCTTTCTCCATGACTGACTTCACCTTACGGGCATTGATAGTGTCCTTCACCTCGTTGCGCCGGATGTTCGTGAAACGGATCGGACTGCACACGCGGATGCGGTCGATGATCCAATTGAGCCCTGGATGCCAGTACACGCTTTCCAGCAGTCCCCGGGCGGCAGAAGGCGTCATGCAGTCATAGCTGACGCGCTCAGTCTTCATCTCAGGCCGTGAGAAGCACGCGTACTCTCCCCAGACCTCTACTTGGATCGCCATAAGATCACTCCCTTCGTTCTTTATCTGCCTCTATGATACTGCTTCTTCGTCTCTTTGTCACCGCAACGCGGTGTGGGTCGAAAGATAATATAGGATGGTTATTCCAACAGGCAAAAGGGCGGGGCTTTCCGCCCTTTTGCCGTTTTTCTTAAGATACACCAGGGATCGTTCCATAAAACGGACTTCATACGAATTCTGCTTTTCCGTTCTCCGGCTCCAGAGAAAGACCCGTCTGCTCGTTGTACAAGGCCATATCGTTCAAGATGGCGCTGCGGTCGTCGAGGCCCGGGACTTCTCTTGCCTTCAGCAGTGCCCCGGCGGCATCCAACGCCCGAAAGTGCCGCTCATATACTGGTACAGAATAGCGCCCCAACTGACGATAGAGCGTCTTGGAACACTCCCCCTTCTGAAGCCGCCGGATGAGTTCCGCCCCATCTCCATAGGGCACATATACTGTGTAAGTATCCTGGTCGATCAGATGGAATCGCTCTGCTACCGTCCGGAAGGGCAGTCCACACCCCTCTATCCCCTTTTCAAACGCTTTGACTACGCCATACTTGTCCAGCACATCCCCGCTCAGGCTCCGCAGACTGTGGAAATAGCGGTCCATGGTCTCTGGTGCGCCGGGATCTCGGCCTCCGGCCATAGCCTCTCGGGCCGCGCCGATGGCTGTGCGAAACAGTACCGGCGGTAGCTCAGTCCGCTCAAAGATCGTCACCACGCTTTTCTCTGCCGGGTCTTTCCCTTCCCGGTTACATCGCCCAGCTGCCTGCAAAATGGAGTCCAGTCCTGCCATTTCCCGGTAGACGGTCGGAAAGTTTACATCCACGCCCGCCTCGATCAGAGACGTGGACACTACCCGGCAGGGCAGTTCCTCGTTCAGACGCTTCCGTATTTCATCCAAAAGCATCTTCCGCTGGGCTGGGACCATCAGGGTAGAGAGATGGAAGCTTCCCTCCTCAGGAAGTCGATCGAATATCGCCTGAGCCGCTTTACGGCTATTGACGATACACAAGCCCCGTTCCTGTCTGCCGAGCTGTTCCGCCAAAGCTTCATCCGTCAGTAGTCCCACCTGGCGAAAACTCACCCGGCGGAAGCGGTCATACAGCTCTGCCGTTTGAGGGCATAACTCCGTCACCGGACAGCTGGGGGCATATGTATGCAAAAGGTCATCCAGTGATGGCTGGGTGGCCGTACACAGCACCACCGTAGAATGGAACTGCTCCGCCAAAGAGGCCATCGCCGCCACGCAGGGCCGAAGGTGTTGCAGAGGCAGCATCTGGGCCTCGTCAAAAATAATGACGCTGTTAGCAAGGCTATGGAGCTTCCGGCATCGGGAGGAACGGCTGGCATACATCGACTCAAAAAATTGTACCGCTGTGGTCACTATGACCGGCATATCCCAATTCTCCGCAGCCAAAGCCTGGCGCACCTTCTCCGGCGGCGCGCCGTCCGAAAGGTCGAATGCCACATTGGAATGATGCTCCAGCACATTATCATCCCCGAGGATCTCCCGAAATACCTGAGCATTCTGATCGATGATAGAAGTATAGGGAACGACATAGATCACCCGCTCCATGCCGTGTTCTTTGGCATGGAGCAGTGCAAAGGCCAGCGACGCCACGGTCTTTCCACCGCCGGTCGGTACCGTCAGAGTGTAGACTCCCTTTGGCTCACAGCCTTTCTCCAGACATGTGTCCAGGATCTCACATCGCAGACGATCCAATTCTGTTTTGGGTACCTTCCACTTTGCGATGTGTATTTCCAACCGATCCAGCAGCGTTTCTATCCCATCATATCGGCCGCGGCCCCGATCGCCGTTCATAAATCGTTCTGTATCGAGAAAGTCTGCATCGACCAGGCAGGAGTAGAGCATTCGGATCCAAAAGGAGACCTGCAGACTATTTTTGACGGGCGGGGCCGATCGGGATGGTGTTGGAAACGCCGCACCACTCTCTCCGCATCGCTCCAGATCATGTCGTTCCATGCTCCGTTTCATTCTCCCGCAGAACGTGCGGTCTGATGCGCGGTCCACTTTTGGGTTTCCAACATCCGGCAATCCGGTATGGTGCCCCGCGATGCAGACCGCCGTGCAGGGGTCCTCCTTCACGCAGGACAGCGCTCCCGCCGCCGCGTGGTCCACTACCGGCCCATTCCGCAGCAGACGATCCTGAAAGTCCTCTGTGCATTTGCCGATATCATGGGCAATGCCTGCCCGCTCCCCCTGCTCTTTGGCTCCGAAAGCCGCCGCAAACGTCCGGCACAGGGACGCCGTTCCCTCCAGATGCTCTTTGACGGTCTGGCGGCGCAGGCCATCCTCGGAAATATGGGCGAAATATTCCATATAGTCCTCCTCATATACGAGCTTCAAAGCCGATGTTTTCCATAGTGACGGCTTGATCATCCGCTCTCTGTCTACAAAAATACCCTGCCAAAAGGCAGGGCGTTTCGTCTATCCAGCTACGGCGCCAAGACGTATATACTATGCCCAGCCGACCCGTCGATCTTTTGCAATAGTAACATATCAAGTTAGAAAAATCAACGGATCGGCACCCCCTCGCACATCCATCCCCCTCAACCGCTCCGTTCCGGTCAAAAAGGCCCGCGGAGCGCTCCTCTTCTGCTGGAGCTGCTCCGCAGGCCTTTTTCCGTTCCGTGATGACTTTATCGGCTGCTCATCCGTCTATGTTTTTTTAATGCGGACAAATGTCCCCCCCCCGAGAATTTCCTGCCGATCAGGCTCTTCAGAGTCTGTTCCAAAACAGATATCTCGAGGGGCTTTGGCACGTGGGCATCCATGCCGGCGTCCAGACACTGCCGGATGTCCTCCGTGAAGGCGTTGGCCGTCATGGCGATGATGGGGATAGTCTCACCCAGTCCGCCGCTGCCGCGGATGGCCTTCGCGGCCTCCAAGCCGTTCATCACTGGCATCTGCACGTCCATGAGGATCGCGTCATAGTCGCCTGGCCTGGCCTCCGCAAAAGCCTTCACCAACTCTTTGCCGTTGGGATAGATCACACAGGACGCACCGTTCATATCCAAAACAGCCTCCAAGATCTCCGCATTCAGGTCGTTGTCCTCCGCGCAGAGGAAGCGCATCCCCTTGAACTCCGAGCCTCGTTCCTCCTCATCAGTATCCGCACACCGGATATGTTCGACCGTCTGCTGGAGTTCCGAGAGGAAGAACGGCCGTGGGACCACGCCGTCCACCCGGCAGGCAGACACCACGCCCTCCGCCTGCTCAGGCTGGATGTAGTCCACGAAGAAGATCAGGACCGCGTCCTTCGCAGCTCCGCGCACCAGATCCACCGTTTCGGTCAGTCTGGGCACGGTGAGGTGCCCACCCACGAGGACGATGTCCATCTTCTGCCGTCCTATCCGCTCCACGGCTTCTTCTTTAGTCGCGACTGCATAAAAACCGGCATCGGCCTCCCGCATGGCTGCGGCGATGTTCTGGCGCAGGCCCTCGTCGTCTGAGATCAGCAGGACCGATCCCAGATCGGTCGTCTGATCCATATCCCGGTCGATCTCGAACGTCAGGTCCACCTCGAATCGGCTGCCCTTGCCGGGCGTGCTCTCCACCCGGATCGTGCCGCCCATCAAATCGACGATGTTCTTGGCGATGGCCATGCCGAGCCCGGTGCCCTGTACCTTGTTCGTCTGGGAATCCTCCGCGCGGGTGAAGGGCTCGAAGATATGCTTCTGGAACTCTGGCTCCATGCCGCAGCCGGTGTCCGCCACGACGATGCGGTAGGAGGCATATCCGGCCCGATCGCAGGGTCGTTCCGTCAGGTCGAAGGTGATGCTTCCGCCCCGCGGGGTATACTTGGTCGCGTTGGAGAGCAGGTTGATCAGAAGCTGGCGCAGACGCAGTCCATCAGACCAGATATACTCATGCGCCACCGTGTGGACCCGGATCTGGAAGCTCTGGCCCCGCTCGTTGGTCTGGGCACGGATGATGCTGTCCATCTGGCCCACGATCTCCGCGAGGCTCACCGGCTCGTCGTTCAGCGCGGCCTCACCGGATTCGATCTTGCTCATGTCCAGCACGTCGTTGATGAGGCTCAGCAGATGCTGACTGGAGCGCTGTATCTTGGCGATATAGGCACGCAGACGCTCCGACAGCCTCGGCTCCCGGGCCATCAGGCCGGTCAGGCCAACGATGGCATTCATGGGCGTGCGGATGTCATGAGACATATTGCTCAGGAAGGTGGTCTTTGCGGAGTTCGCGCGCTCCGCCTGTGCCAGTGCCTCCCGGAGCTTCTGCTGACTGGCCCGCAGACGCTGGTTCAGGTCCTGCGCCTGACTGGCGGCCTGTCTCGCTTTCTTCAGAAGCCCCAGGATCAGCAGCAGGATCAGCAGGAACACGGTGACGAACGCCAGTGTGATGGTCAGCAGATTATCTTTGATGAAGTCCACCGCTGTGATCTTATACGCCGCGTCATCATACACAGACACCGCGCCGGTCAGTATGGCGCTGGGCATGGCCTTCAGCGTCTTGTTCAGGATCGCCAGCAGGACCGTGTCCCCCCGCCGGACCGCGAAGGATACGTCGTTTTGCTTCAGCAGGGAAGCGCTGTGGAGCTTATTATCCTTGATATACTTCGCTACCTGGCTCGACCTGCGGATGAAGCAGTCGGCTCTGCCGCCGCGCACTGCCCGCTCCGCATCCTCCTGCGTATCATACTCTACGATCCTCCACAGAGGATAGTGGTAGGAGAGATACCATTTCGACACCAGGTCGTCTCTGGCCACTGCGGCGCTGTTCTCCGCGTTCTCATCGAAGCCGCTCTGGGCCGTGAGCGCGGCTATATTGAACGACCAGACTGTGTTCGATAAGGACAGATCGTTTTGCTCCGCGAGATAGGGGTCCTGACTGACATGGAAGATCATATCGATCTCGCCGTTCCGCAGTGCCTCCAATTGGGCTTCCTGAGAACCGTATCCCACCGGCTCGAAGCATAAGGTATCGCCGTCCAGGCAGTCCGACGCATACCGGATATAATCATCGATCACCCCGGTCACCTTCCCGCTTTCGGCATCGATGGTGCTCACGCCGGGATCACCGTCCACGAAGCCCATTCGGATCGTGCCATGCTCGGCCAGCCATCCCCGCTCCTCCGCGGACAGGACCGCCGCGGACTGGGCGGAGAGATAGCGCTGATAGAGCTCGTCCCCATAGAACGGCTTGTCATACTCCATGCTCCGCATCGCATCGTCCAGCTCTTTTTTCAGATCGGGGCGGTCCTTGTTGATCCCGTAATAGATCTCGGACCCGCCCACCATGGTGAGCGCGGACATCCCAGCCTCCACCCAGATGGGCGTCTCTGTCGAGATGACGCCGTCCGCCTCGCCGTCTGCGATCATCTGTCTGGCACGGTCGATGCTGTCCACATCTATGTGCTGGGTCGTGATGCCGTGTTCCTCTTCCCAGTGCGAGAACTCGGTGTCCTGCACGCTCTGGGCCATCGCGATGATCCGCTTGCCGTTCAGCGTATCCAGATCAGACGCCGTGATCTCACCATCCCGCAGATCCACATACAGATAATACCGCTCCTCGCCCATGGGCAGTTCGGAAAACAGCATGGTCTCTGCCCGCTCATCCGTATAGGACAGAGCCGCCATCAGGTCGATCTCTCCATCCCGCAGCCGCTCCAGCAGCTCATCCCAGTCGGCCTTCACATATTCATAGTCCCATCCGGTATAGGCCGCCACGGCCTGCTCATACTCATAACCGTATCCGCTCCGTTCCCCGTTCTCCCCGGAGATATGGTACGAATCCTCATACCAGCCCACCCGGACCGTCTCCCGCAGACGGTCCCCGGATGCGGCATATGCCGTTTTTGGCAGCAGGCCGATCAGGCACACGGCCGCCAATAGCGCCGATGCCCATCTGTGCCTTTCCACTCGAACCTTCATCGTGTCGTTTCCTTCTCTCCTTCCGATGCCAGCTTAGAAAACGGGCCGTATCGGGTCTGGATCTACGTTTTGTCCTGTCATTGGACTCATTTTAACGCATTTTGGATGAAAAGTCTATCCTGAGGCATACAAAAACGAGATCGATATGGCCGTCCCTCCCGCTTCCTTCTCTTCCATATTTTCGGGCAAGGGGGTTGACAATGGCATCCTCCCCCTTATACTTACCAAAGTTAATTATCATAGATAATCACAAGGAGGAGATGCAGCTCATGACCATCGCGACGATAAAGGCCCTGCTCGACGCGTGCTATCAAGCCAAACGGGTCCGGGAACTGCTTCCGGCGCTTCCGAAGGGCGTCACGCCGTCCTATATCCATTATCTCGATACGATCGAGACTCTGGCGGCCCGCGGCATCCAGGTGAAGGTATCGGATATCAGCGACGCGCTGGACATCCCTCGCCCCGGCGTGACGCGGACGGTCAAAGAGATGGAGGATGCCGGATATCTGAACAAGACCGCCTCCGAGCGGGATGGCCGCGTCACGCACCTCTCGATCACAGAGGCCGGGAAGGCGCTCTCCCGGACCTATAATGAACAGTTCTTTTCCCGGCTCGCGCCGCTGTTGACCGATCTCTCAGAGGAAGACGCCGAATGTACGATCCGTACCATCAAACGGCTATACCATGTCATGTCAGAATGGAAGATCACGCTTGGATACTGATTTTACGCAGGGCAGCATTTTGAAGAAGCTGTCCCGGTCCATGCTCCCTGTGCTCGGAGCCCTGGTCCTGCAGGCGGCCTACGGCGCCGTCGATCTGCTGGTCGTCGGGCGCTTTGGTTCGACTGCGGGGCTTTCCGCCGTTTCGACCGGCAGTCAGGTGCTGAACCTCGTCACCTTCGTCGTCACACAGCTCGCCATGGGCGTGGAAGATGTGCCGGATAGCGCCCGGGTCGACGCCGAGCCAGCCCATCTTCTCCTCCAGACGGTCATAGTTGTACCCGGCGTCGATCATGATGGTGGTCCCGCCTTTTCGTTAGAAGAAGATATTGGCCACCCACTCCCGGACGCAGGCCACATGCTCGTCGATCCAGCCGGTGTTCAGGGGCTTGAAGATCTCTCTGCCCCGGTACATCCGGATCATTTCCTTCCTCTGGAATCCCGTCGCCTGTTTCGACATCTCTCTCCCATTTCCGGTCCGGCAGGTACTGCCGGCTCTTTCATTTTGTACTCCTCCGTGCGACTGTTCCCCTCAGACGCGTTCCAGGATGACGATCTTATTGGAGACCGCCCGCACCGCGATGACCTCCGGGCAGGTCGAGGTCATACCAGTAGCCGTAGCCCCGCATCCGGCTACGCCGGGCATCCAGTCCGCAGGCAAGGTCGATGACTCCGTCCCGCATCGCGGTGTCCCGGTCCGCGGAGGAAAAGTCGTAGTCCAGCCCATCCACGATCTTCTCCGCTTCGGGGTCGTGGACTGCGCCGCGCCCCCGGCTCTCTTTCGCTCGGGCGTAGAGCGTCTGAAGCATGGTCTCCGGCACGCCGGAGAGCCTGATCGGTCCCATCCTATCTCCATCCCCTTTCATAATTAGCAAAAGCTAACCCCGTCGTACTCGAAAAGCCGCGTCTCCGCGGCGTCCTGTCATCCGAATGATAGCGTGACCAAATATCCGTCCCATGTCAAGAAGACAGGATGAGCGCACGCGTTTTCGCCATTTTGTGAATGATCTTCAAAAAGGACGTACTCTCCGATCTTGCAAGATCGGAGAGTACGTCCTCTGGTCATCATCCATAGACCGGGGCATATGGCCGCCGGTCACATCATCGGTGCCAGCACCCGCAGGACGGCCCGGAACAGCCGCCGGACGCCGCTGTGGGAGCGGCAACGCTCCAGCGTGATCCGCTCGCTGACCGCCTGGGTGCGGAGGAAGTCCGCCTTGATGTCCCCCAGGCAGGGGGCCCCGCAGAGCCACACGCCGTCCTCGAAGTGGAGGAACATACTGCGGTAGTCCATGTTCACCGTGCCCACGGTACCGTACCGGTCATCCACCACGAAATTCTTGGCGTGGATGAATCCGGGGGTGTACTCGTAGATCTTGACCCCCGCCTCCAACAGAGGCTCGTAGTGGGCCCGCGTGACCTCGAAGATCACCTTCTTGTCCGGGATGTGGGGGGTGATGATCCGCACGTCCACGCCGGACTTGGCGGCGTTGCACAGGGCAGTGTTCACACTGTCGCTGATGATCAGATAGGGTGTGGTGAGGTATACATACTGCCGGGCCTTGGAGATCAGGTTCAGATAGACCGTCTCCCCCACCGGTTCCCCGTCCAGCGGGCTGTCCGTGTAGGGCTGGACGAAGTAGGACCCGCACTCCGCCGGGATCTCGGGGAGGGACGCGGGCCGGAACTGCTCCAGGTCCTCATGGCCCCGGATGTAGTCCCACATGGTCAGGAACATGACCGTCATGCTCCACACCGCCTCGCCCCGCAGGAGGATGGCGGTATCCTTCCAGTGGCCGTACTTCACCACGGCGTTGATATACTCGTCCGCCAGATTGATCCCGCCAGTGATGCCGGTGTGGCCGTCGATGATGCACAGCTTCCGGTGGTCCCGGTTGTTGAGCCGCAGGGACAGCACCGGGGCCATCCGGTTGAAGGCACAGCACCGGATGCCCCTGGCCTCCAGCTTCTCCGCATACCGCACCGGGAGCGTGAAGAGGCTCCCGATGTCGTCGTAGATCACCCGCACGTCCACCCCGGCGGCGGCCTTCCGCTCCAGCACCTCCAGGATGGCGTCCCAGAAGGTGCCCTCCTGGATGATGAAGTACTCCAAAAAGATATAGCGCTCCGCCTTCTCCAGCTCCTCCAGCATCCGGGGGAACAGATCGTCCCCCAGCGGGAAGTAGACCGCCTCGGTGTTGGAATAGGCCGGGCCGTGGGCGTACTGCTCCAGATAGCGGGACTGGTTCACCGCGTCCTGCCCGAAGGGCCGGAGGGCCTCCGCCTTCCAATCCGGGTCCAGAGCGCCGGACATCTGGGTCTCCATGACGCTCATCCGGCGGCGCTGGCGGGCCGACAGCCGGCTGCCGCCCAGCAGGAGGTAGATCAGTCCGCCGAACACCGGGAAGAGCAGGATCGGTATGATCCATGCGATCTTATACCCTGGGTCGCTCCGGTTGCCCACGATCCACAGCACCGCGATCACCGACAGCACGATGCACAGCCAGTAGAAATAGACGAAGTACTCGGAGAACTCCGTCATGACCAACAGGAACAGGGCCACCTGCACCCCCATCAGGAGGAGCGTCACCGTCACCCGGTGGCACAGGGCCTTCCCGATCCTCCGAAGTATCCGTCCGATCATGAGAACACCTCCCCTCCCGGCAGGGGCCGGAGCTCCTCCGGCCTCCCCGTTTTGAGCACCACGTTCTCCGGGCCCAGCAGGTCCTTCAGCTCCTGGATCAGCAGAGGATGGAGCTGGCAGGGATAGGCCGGGGCCCAGCGCTCCGTATCTACGAACTTGGTCCGGAGGGGGACGTCGCCCGGGAACATGAGGAGCATCCGCAGGATCCTCCGCCAGCGGGGATCCTCCTCCGACGGCAGGCGCAGGAAGAGCTTCCTCACCCGTCCGGCGGGGGGCGTCGGAGCGTCCTCTCCCCTGTCTGCCCCGGCGTCGGGGGCCAGCGGCCGGATCCGGTCGCACATGATCTGGGGGGGCTTCTCGTCCCGGACCGACACCCGGCCGTCGGCCACGATCGGGGTGTTCTCCTTCAGCAGACCGCTGGACTCCCCCAGCACCCGAGAGAACACCAGCAGCTCCATGGAGCCGGTGTCATCCTCCAGCGTGGCGTAGGCCATGAGGGTGTTGTTCCGGGTGGTGCGGGTCTTGGAGGCCGTCACCACCCCGGCCACGGTGAGCTTCTGCCCGTCGGTGAAGCGCTCCGGCCCGCCCTCCCGGGCGAAGTCCGTGAGGATCGCGCCGATGGGGGCGGCGGCATACTGCTTGGCCAGTTCCCGGTACTCGTCCATGGGGTGTCCGGTGAGGTAGAGGCCGGTGGTCTCTTTCTCCATGTTCATCAGATCCCGGCGGGAGAACTCCGGGATGTCCGGCACGATCAGCACCGGAGCGGTCTCCGCCGCGTCGCCTCCGCCGCCGAAGAGGTCGAACTGGCCCTCCAGGTTCTTGTGCTTGTTTTGGGCGATCGTGTCCACCAGCGATCCATAGGCGATCAGGAGCTGGGAGCGGCGGACGCCCATGGAGTCGAACGCGCCGCACCGGATCAGGTTCTCCAGCACCCGCTTGTTCAGGTCGTGGTCGAAGAGCCGCAGGCAGAAGTCCGGGAAATCCTTGAAGGGCCCCTTTTCCCGCTCGGCCAGCACATCCCGGACGAAGCCCCAGCCCACGCCCTTCACGGCGGCCAGACCAAAACGGATGTCCTTCCCGGAGACGGTGAAGGAGGCCTCCGACTCGTTGATGTCCGGGGGCAGGAGGGCGATGCCGCAGTCCCTGCACTCGCCGATGTACTCGGCCACCTTCTCGCTGGAGTCCAGCACGGAGGTCAGGAGGGCCGCCATATATTCTCGGGTCTTGTGGCACTTGAACCAGGCCGTCTGATAGCACACCACGGCGTAGCTCACTGCGTGGGCCTTGTTGAAGGCGTAGTTGGCAAAGTCGTAGATCTCGTCATATACGTCCTGGCCCACCTGCTCCGGGATGCCCCGGGCGATACAGCCCTCGATGCCACGCTCCGGGTCGCCGTAGATGAATGCCTTGCGCTCCCGCTCGATCTGGGCCTTCTTCTTCTTGGAGATGGCCCGGCGGACCATGTCGGCCTGCCCCAGTGAAAAGCCTGCCATGTCCTGGAAGATGCGGATCACCTGCTCCTGGTAGACGATACAGCCGTAGGTGACCTCCAGAATGGGCTTGAGGATCGGATGCTTGTAGGAGATCTTCCCCGGGTCCTGCTTGCAGGCGATGAATCGTGGGATGGACTCCATGGGGCCGGGGCGGTAGAGGGCGATGATGGCGGTGATGTCCTCGATGTCCTTGGGCTTGAGGCTGACGCACACGCCGGTCATGCCCGCCGATTCCATCTGGAACACGCCGGAAGTCCTGCCCTCGGAGAGCATCTGATAGACCTCCGGGTCGTGGTCCGGGAGGGCCGCCAGGGAGAACCCCGGGTCCGTCTTGCGGACCAGCCGCACCGCGTCATCCAGCACGGTCAGGTTCCGCAGGCCCAGGAAGTCCATCTTCAGCAGGCCCAGCTCCTCCAGCGTGGTCATGGTGTACTGGGTGACCACCGACTCGTCGTTCCGGGCCAGTGGGACGTATTCATAGACCGGCCGCTTGGTGATGACCACGCCGGCGGCATGGGTGGAGGCGTGGCGCGGCATCCCCTCGATGGCCTTGGCGGTGTCGATGACCCTCCTGACGGTCTCGTCCCCCTCGTAGCTCTCCCGCAGGGGCTTGGAGAGCTTCAGGGCGTCATCCAGAGTGATATGCAGGGCCCCAGGCCCGCTGGGCACCTGCTTGGCGATGGCGTCCACATCGGCATAGGGCACGTCCAGTGCCCGTCCCACGTCCCGGATGGCGCCCCGGGCGGCCATGGTGCCGAAGGTGACGATCTGGGCCACATGGTCCGTGCCGTACTTCCGCTGGACGTACTCGATGACCTCCTGCCGGCGGCGGATGCAGAAGTCCACGTCGATGTCGGGCATGGTGACCCGCTCCGGGTTCAGGAACCGCTCGAAGTACAGGTCGTAGCGCATGGGATCGATCTCGGTGATCCGCATACAGTAGGCCACCATGGAGCCCGCCGCCGAGCCGCGGCCCGGTCCCACCGGGATGTCGTGGCGCTTCGCGTAGCCGATGAAATCCGAGACAATCAGGAAATACTCCACGAAGCCCATCTGCCGGATGACCCCCATCTCGTACTCCAGCCGGTCCCGGTAGCCCGCCGGGGCGTCCGGGTAGCGGAGGGCGAAGCCTTCGTCGCAGAGTTTCTGGAAATAGGCGTCCCCGTCGGTATAGCCCTCGGGCAGCTTGAACTCGGGCAGGTGGTACTTGCCGAACTCGAACTCCACCTCACATCGGTCCGCGATCCTCTTGGTGTTCTCCACCGCCTCGGGCCATTCCGGGAACAGGGCGGCCATCTCCTCCTCGGACTTGATGTAGAACTCCTGGGTCTCGAACCGCATCCGGGAGGGGTCGTCCACGGTCTTGCCCATCTGGATCGCCATGAGGGTGTCCTGCATGGGGGCGTCCGTCCGGCTCAGGTAGTGGGCGTCGTTGGTGACCACCAGAGGGATCCCGGTCTCCCGGTGGAGGCGGAGGATGCCCTCGGAGACCTCCTTCTGGGCCGGCAGGCCGTGGTCCTGGAGCTCCAGATAGTAGTTCTCCGGCCCGAAGATCTCCTGCATCTCCAGGGCGTGAGCCTTGGCCCCGGCGTAGTTTCCCCCCGTGATCAGCCGGGGGACGGCTCCTGCCAGGCAGGCGGACAGGGCGATCAGGCCACCGGAGTGCTCCCGCAGAAGGTCCATGTCCACCCGGGGCTTGATGTAGAAGCCGTCGATGAAGGCCCGGGAGACCATATAGCTCAGGTTCCGGTAGCCCTCCTCGTTCCGGCACAGAAGGACCAGATGCCGGGCGCCCGCGTCCAGCTCGTGGACCTTGTCGAAGCGGGTCCGGGGGGCCACATAGACCTCACAGCCGATGATGGGCTTGATGCCCTCGGCTTTGCAGGCCCGGTAGAAGTCGATCACGCCGTACATGACGCCGTGGTCGGTGATCGCCACGGCCTCCTGGCCCAGGTCCTTCACCCGCTTCACCAGCCCCGGGATCCGGCAGGCGCCGTCCAGCAGGCTGTACTCCGTATGGACATGTAGATGGACAAAGGACATGATGTGCCTCCTTGGTGCAGGTCCTCTAACCGCCCTTCCGCTCCAGCTCCAGGAGCTTGCGCAGGCGATGGTTGAGGCAGGATTTCGTGACGGGCGGATCCATCAGCTCGGAGAGCTGGGCCAGCGTCAGCTCAGGATGCTCCACCCGGAGCTCCGCCGTGGCCCTCAGCTTGGGGGGCAGGTCCTCCAGAGCGCCCCGGGCCTCCAGGCGGCGGATGGCCTCGATCTGCTCCTGGGCGGCCTCCACCGCCTTGTCCAGGTTGGCCGCGTCGCAGTTCACCCGGCGGTTGACGCCGCCCACCACAGCCTTCTCCGCCTTGGCGTTCATGACGGCCATGGCGGACAGAGGCGCGCCGATGGCAGTCAGGAAGTCCTCGATGGCCTCACTCTGCTTGAAATAGGTGATGTAGTTGGACTTCCGGGTCGTCTCCTTGGGGGCGAACCCGGCGTCCACCAGCAGGGCACTCATCTCCCGGCTGACGCTGTAATGGGAGGTGGCCAGCTCCAGATGGTAGCGCTTGGCCGGATCCGTCACGGACCCTCCCGCCAGGAACGCCCCCCGGAAGAAGGCCGTCCGGCAGTGTTCCTCCTCCAGAACGGCGAAATTGATGTGATGGGCCACCGTCTCCCGTGGATCGCTGCCGAAGGTCTCCCAGATCTGGGACAGCTTGTCCCGGTCCTCTACGGTGAACACCCGCTTTCCGGCGCCCTCCCACGGCTCCGCGGGCTGTCCGTCGAAGCGGAGCCGGAAGGCCTTTTTGAACAAAAGGGGCAGCCGGCGGGCAAAAGCCGCCGACTCGGTGACGATCCGCACTCCGTCCCCGGTGGAACGGCTGCAGAACAGCAGGACGCCATAGGCCTCAGCCTGGGCACAGCAGCGGCGGGAGAGCTCGTCCCGGCAAAGCTCTTCCTTGGTCTCGGATGCGAAGGACAAAACGCGCTCCCTCCTCAGAATATCCTGGTATGGGCCCGCTCCTCGTAGATGTCCATCACCGCCTGGGCCAGACGGGTGACGGAATGGCGGGCATAATTGGAGGTCTCGGAGGCGATCGGGCGACTGACCAGTTCCACCCCCAGGGCCTCAACGGCCTCCCGGTCCACCACGATGGGGGCGGCATCCTCCTCCCGGTAGCGCTCCACCAGCCCCGGACGGACCGGAGCGGAATTGCACAGGCACAGATCCACCAGTCCCGGCGCGGAGTGCTGGAGCAGGGCCGCCACGTGCTCGGAGGCGGTCATGCCCTCGGTCTCCCCGTCCTGGGTCATGATGTTGCAGATGTACATCTTCAGCGCCCCGGAGCGGCAGACGGCCTCGGTGATGCCGTCCACCAGCAGGTCGGGGATCACGCTGGTATAGAGGCTCCCCGGCCCCAGCAGGATCAGGTCCGCCCGCCGGATGGCCTCCAGCGCGGCGGGCAGGGCGGCAGGCCGCTCCGGCAGGAGCCGCACGCTCCGGATCCGGCAGTCCTGCGCCTTTTTGAATTGGAAGATCTTAGACTCCCCTACCACAGAGGTGCCGTTCTCGAAGGTGGCCTCCAGCTGGATGTCCTCGTTGGTCACCGGCAGGATCCGGCCCGAGATGGCCAGGACCTCGCTCATCCGGGCCACTGCCTCGTCAAAGGAAGGATAGATCCCGTTGAGGGCCGCCAAGATCAGGTTGCCGAAGGACTGTCCCGTGAGCCCCCCGGAGCCCTCCGGGAAGCGGTAGCTCAGAAGCTGTTCCATCACCGGCTCGGCATTGGCCAGGGCCTCCATGCAGTGGCGGATGTCCCCCGGCGGGGGCATCCCCAGGTCCCGGCGGAGGACGCCGGAGCCGCCGCCGTCGTCCGCCACGGTGACGATGGCGGTCAGATCCTCCGTATGCAGTTTCAGGCCCCGGAGCATGGTGGACAGTCCCGTCCCCCCTCCGATGGCCACGATCTTCGGGCCCCGCCGTCTGGTCGATGCGCTCATGTGCTGTCCTCCCCATCTGCCGTCCGGCTCACGCACGGGTCATGTCCCGGTGGTTCTCGCTGGCAGTGTAGCCCTTCTGGCGGATGAACTCCGCCAGGGCCCGGGTCATGGCCACGGACCGGTGCTGGCCGCCGGTACAGCCCACGGCGATCACCAGCATGGTCTTGCCCTCCGCCACGTACTGGGGCAGGAGGAAGCTCATCAGGCTCTCCAGATGGGCCATGAATTCCCGGGTCTGCTGATAATGGAAGATGAAGGAGCGCACCGGTTCATCCAGCCCGGTCTGATGGCGCAGCTCCGCGATGTAGTAGGGGTTGGGCAGGAACCGCACGTCGAACACCAGATCGGCCTCGATAGGGATGCCGTACTTGAAGCCGAAGGAGATCACGTTGACGCTCATGGCGTGGGCCTCCTGCCCATCGCCGAAGAGGCGCAGGACCTCCCCCCGGAGCTTGGCCGTGGTGAGGGCGGTGGTGTCGATCAGGTACTCCGCCCGCTGGCGCACCGGCTTGAGGGTCTCCCGCTCCTTCTGGGCGGCCTCGGACAGGGGCTCGCCCTCCCGGGCCAATGGATGCATCCGCCGGGTCTCCTTGTAGCGCTTGATGATGGTCTCGGTGCTGGCCTCCACGAAGAGGATCTGATAGGCACAGTCCATGTCCCGCAGGGCATCCAGGCTCTCGAAGAGGTCGTCGAAGGTATGTCCGCCCCGGATGTCTGTGACCAGGGCCACCCGGTCATATTTGCCGTGGCCGGCCATGCACAGCTCCGCGAATTTGGGGATCAGCGGGGCGGGCATATTGTCCACCACATAGAACCCCATGTCCTCCATAAAGGAGGCGACCTTGCTCTTGCCCGCGCCGGACAGACCGGAGATGATGATGAATTCCATACGATCCTTCCCTTTCCTTCTCTGCTCTCTGGAACGTCCCGGTCAGATGCCCAGCGTACGGACCTCCAGCTCCAGCTCCACGCCGGTCTCCTGCCGGACCCGGGCCCGGACCTGACCGATCAGGGCCAGCATATCGGCGCAGGTGGCGCCGCCCCGGTTGATGAGGAAGCCGCTGTGCTTCTCCGACACCTGAGCCCCGCCCACGGTGAGGCCCTTCAGGCCGCACTGCTCGATCAGGGCGGCGGCGAAATGGCCCTCCGGCCGCTTGAAGGTGCTGCCCGCGCTGGGATGTTCCAGCGGCTGTTTGGCCTTCCGCCGGGCGGCCAGGTCCTCCATCCGGGCCCGGATCTGAGCAGGGTCTCCGGTGGCTAGGGCGAACCGGGCAGACAGGAGCATCCGCTCCCCGTCCAGAAAGGCGCTGTGCCGGTAGGACAGCTCGCATTCCGCCGCCGGCAGGGTCCGGAGTTCCCCCTCCCGGTCCAGCAGGACCACCTCCCGCAGGATCTGGGCGATCTCACCGCCGTAGGCTCCTGCGTTCATGGTCACGGCTCCGCCCACCGTGCCGGGGATGCCGTGGGCGAACTCCGATCCGGTGAGGCCTCGCTCCAGCGCGAAGTTGGCCAGCCGGGACAGGAGGGTCCCGCTCCCGGCGGTGATGATGCCGTCCCGCTCCTCCAGCGTACTCAGGCCGTCGAAGGTCTTGATGAGGAAGCCCTCATAGCCCTCGTCCGCCGCCAGGATATTGGAGCCATTGCCCAAAAAGACCGGCCGGATGTCCAGCGCCCGCGCGGCGCGGACGGCCTGGGCCGCCTCCTCCGCCGAGCGGGGCAGGGCCATCAGCCGGGCCGGACCGCCGATCCGGAACGAGGTGTGGCGAGCCAGGGGCTCCTGCTCTCTCAGCTCCAGACCGGGGCAGACGCGGGCCAGTTCTCGGGTCAGTGCGGCGTATCTATCCATGGAAGGTCCTCCAAGCTCTCATACTATGACATTTTATTATACCAGCTCCGGCCGAAAAATAGAAGAGGCGGCAGAAACTTCGTCAAGAGAAATAAAAAGACGTCCCTCCCGGAGCCGGATGGCTCTCCCAGAGGGGCGTCCTCTCTTTTTATTCAGGACTCGTGGTCCACCTGATGGAACTGCTTCAGGTTGCCGATCTTCTTGCTGCGGCGGTCCAGCTCGTCCAGCACCGCATCCAGCGGGATGCCCTGGTCCACCATCATGACCATCAGGTGGTAGATCAGATCGGAGATCTCTCCCACCGTCTCCTCCTGCCTGCCGTTCTTGGCGGCGATGATGGTCTCCGCAGACTCCTCGCCCACCTTCTTCAGGATCTTGTCCAGGCCCTTCTCGAACAGATAGCAGGTGTAGGACCCCTCCTGAGGCTCGCTCTTCCGGCCCAGGACCACCTGATAAAGGTCCTGGAGCACATCGTTCTCCCGCATGATGCTCACTCCTTCTCATCCATCGGTATCTCGTTGAAAAAACAGCTCCGGGCCCCGGTATGGCAGGTGGGGCCGTCCGGGCGGCAGAAGTAGAGCAGGGTGTCGGTGTCGCAGTCGGTCACCATCCGCTCCACATGGAGGAAATGTCCGGAGCTCTCCCCCTTGTTCCACAGCTTTTGACGGCTCCGGCTCCAGAACCAGGCCGTCTTGGTCCTGAGCGTCCGCTCCACCGCCTCCCGGTCGGTGAAGCCCAGCATCAGGATATCCTTGCTCTCCACGTCCTGCACGATCACAGGGATCAGGTCGGACTTGGTGAAGAGCTGGTCCAAATCGAACATCGATCTTCTCCTCCTCATCAGCGGACCGGGATGCCCCGTCCCCGCAGATAGTCTTTCACCTGAGGCACAGTCAGCTCCCCGAAGTGGAAGAGGGACGCCGCCAGCGCGGCGTCACAGCCGGTCTTTTCAAAGACCTCCGCGAAGTGTTCCAGACAGCCGCAGCCGCCGGAGGCGATCACCGGGATGTCCACGGCCTCCACCACTGCCTTGGTCATGGGCAGGTCGAAGCCCGCCTTGGTGCCGTCGGTGTCCATAGAGGTCAGCAGGATCTCTCCTGCCCCCAGGGCCTGGCCCTGCCGCACCCACTCGATCAGGTCCAGGCCGGTAGGCTTCCGGCCGCCGGCCACGACCACCTCCCAGCCGCCGTCGCCTCTGGCTTTGGCATCCACCGCCAGCACCACACACTGGGAGCCGAAGCGCTCCGCCGCCCGGGCGATCAGCTGGGGATCTGCCACCGCCGCCGAGTTCACCGAGATCTTGTCGGCCCCGGCCCGGAGGAGCTGGGTGAAGTCCTCCACAGAGCGGATGCCGCCGCCCACCGTCAGGGGGACGAACACCTGTCTGGCGGTGCGCTCCACCACGTCAGCCACGGTCTTACGGGCCTCCACCGTAGCGGTGATGTCCAGAAACACCACCTCGTCGGCGCCCTGGTCCGAGTAGTACTTGGCCAACTCCACCGGGTCGCCCGCGTCCCGGATGTTCACGAAGTTGACGCCCTTCACCACCCGGCCGTCCCGCACGTCCAGGCAGGGGATGATCCGTTTCGCTAACATTGGGGGCCTCCCTCCCGCACTGCGGCGGCCAGGTCCAGGGTCCCCGCATAGTACGCCTTGCCGATGATGGCACCGTAGAGGCCCATCTCATGGAGCTTCCGGATGTCCTCATTGCTGGACACGCCGCCGGAGGCCGTGATCTGGCCCTTCCACACCTTCTGGAGGGCGGCCAGGCTCTGGAAGGCCGGACCGGTCAGAGTGCCGTCGGTGTCGATGTCGGTGAAGATGATGGTCTCCACCCCTTCCTCCGCCAGCGTTTTGGCAAAGTCCAGATAGTCCAGGCCGGAGTCCTGTTCCCAGCCGGCGGTGCGGACCCGCCCGTCCCGGGCGTCCACGCCCACAGCGATCCGGGCGCCGTAGCGCGCCGCCGCTGCTTTCAAAAAGTCCGGATCGCTGACCGCCGCCGAACCGATCACGGCCCGCCAGACGCCCAGCGCGAACACTGCCTCCAGGTCGGCCATGGAACGGATGCCGCCGCCCAGCTCCACCTTCAGGCCGGACTTCTCGGCCACGTCCTTTACGATGGCCCCGTTCCGGCGCATGCCGTCCCGGGCCCCGTCCAGATCCACCATGTGGATGTGCCGGGCCCCCGCCGCGTAGAACGCGGCGGCGGTGGCCACGGGGTCCTCCGCCACCTGATGGGCCGTGGCGAAATCCCCTTTATACAGACGGACGACTTTTCCGTCCTTCAAGTCGATGGCAGGAAACAAGATCATCGGCTCAAACCTCCGAAATTCTTCAAGATCTGCAGGCCGGCCTCACCGCTCTTCTCCGGGTGGAACTGACAGCCGAACACGTTCCCGTTCTGGACCGCCGCCACCACCGGGCCGCCGTAGTCGGTGTAGGCCGCCACCTGGGCGGGGTCCCCGCTGACACCGCAGAAGGAGTGGACGAAGTACACGCAGGTGCCCTCCTCCAGCCCCGCGAACAGGGGCGAGGGGTTCGGAAAGCGCAGGCTGTTCCAGCCGATGTGGGGGAGCTTATAGGGGGTCTCGATCCGCCGGACGGACCCGGCGACCAGCCCCAGCCCCTCACAGGGCCGGACCTCCTCCCCCCGCTGGAAGAGGAGCTGCATCCCCAGACAGATGCCCAGGATCGGTTTGCGCTCAGCCTGCTCCAGCACCACCCGTTCCAGACCGGCGGCCCGCAGGCGCTCCGCCGCGTCGGGGAAGGCCCCCACGCCGGGGAGGATGATGGAATCGGCCCGCTCCAGCTCCGCCGGATCGCCGGTGATCCGGGTGGCCAGCCCCAGATAGTCCATGGCGTTGGTGACGCTCTTCAGATTGCCCACGCCGTAATCCACGACTGCCGTATAGCCCATCACAGTACCCCCTTGGTGGAGACCACCCCGCCGCCTTCGATCTTCACGGCGTCCTTCAGGGCCAGGCCGAGGGACTTGAACAATCCCTCGGTGATGTGGTGGGCGTTGTCCCCGTAGGGGCATTTCTGGTGGAGAGTCAGGCCGGCGTTCACCGCCAGGGCCCGCATGAACTCCACCGTCAGGCAGGCGTCATAGTCCCCGATCATGGGCTGGGGCATGGGGGCGTCGAACACCAGGAAGGGCCGGTTGGAGCAGTCCAGCGCCGTGAAGCACAGGGCCTCGTCCATAGGCACATAGGCCGAGCCGAAGCGGCGGATGCCCTTCTTGTCGCCCAGGGCCTCGCGAACGGCCTGTCCCAAAACGATGCCGGTGTCCTCCACCGTATGGTGGCCGTCCACATAGAGGTCGCCGGTCACCTTCAGCTCCAGGCCGAACCGGGCGTAGAAGGCGAAGGCGGTCAGCATATGGTCGAAGAACCCGATCCCGGTGGACACCGCGACCGGTCCCCCGTCCAGGGACAGCTTCAGGGAGATGTCGGTCTCCTTGGTGGTCCTCGTCAGTTCCGCAGTACGCATGGGAGCGTCTCCTTTCTCTCGTCGCATCCCGGGATCACTCGAAGCGGACCCGGATGGAGTTGGCGTGGGCGGTGAGCTTCTCGGTCTCGGCCAGCGCCACGATTTCCTTCTGGATGGGGGCCAGGGTGTCCCGGCTGTACTCGATCACGCTCATGGTCTTGAGGAAGCTGTCCACGCTCAGGGGGGAGAAGAAGCGGGCGGTGCCGCTGGTGGGCAGGACATGGTCCGGACCCGCCAGATAGTCGCCCAGAGGCTCCGGGGACCAGGCCCCCAGGAACACGGCGCCCGCATTGCGGATCTTGGGCAGGAGGGCCCGGGGGGCCTCCGTCACGATCTCCAGATGCTCGGGGGCGATCTCATTGGCCAGAGCCGCCGCCTCGTCTAGGTCCCGGCAGACGATGGCACAGCCGAAGTCCCGGACAGACTGCTCCATGATCTCCGAGCGGCTGAGATAGCCGGTCTGGCGGACCATCTCGGCGTCCACGGCCCAGGCCAGCTCCGCACTGGTGGTCAGCAGGACGGCGGAGGCCAGCTTGTCATGTTCGGCCTGGCTCAGCAGGTCGGCGGCGATGAACTTGGGATCGGCGGAGCCGTCGGCGATCACCAGCACCTCGGAGGGGCCGGCCACCATATCGATGTCCAGCGAACCGTAGGCCATCCGCTTGGCGGCGGCCACGAAGGCGTTTCCAGGGCCCACCAGCTTGTCCACCTTGGGGATGAAGCCGGCGCCGTAGGTCAGGGCGGCCACTGCCTGAGCGCCGCCCACGGCGATGCACCGGTCCACGCCGGCGATCTTGGCGGCCGCCAGCACGGCATCGTTCAGGTTCTCCGTGGGAGGCGTCACCATGACGATCTCCTCCACCCCGGCCACCTTGGCGGGGACGACGTTCATCAGCACACTGCTGGGATAGGCCGCCGTGCCGCCGGGGACATACACGCCCACCCGGGTCAGGCCCCGGACCACCCGGCCCACGGTGCCCCCGTCGGGGGAGGTCCACTCGGCGCTCTTCGCCAGGAGCTTCTCATTGTAGTCCCGGATGTTGTCCGCCGCATGCTCCAGCGCCCGGATCAGCTCCCTAGGACAGGAGGCGTAGGCCTTGTCCAAAGTCTCTCTGGAGATCTCATAGGGGGCGGTCTTGTCGAAACGGAGGGAGTACTCCTCCACCGCCTCCAGACCGCGGGCTTTCACGTCCTCCATGACGGCGGCGACCGCCTTCTCGATATCCGAATTCTTCGCCGCGGCCCGGGCCCGCATGGAGGCGATGACCTTCTGCTCACCGGTGCCGTCCGCGTTCACGATCTGTATCATGCCTGTTCCCTCCGCTTTGCGAGTTCGGCCTCACAGCGGCCGATGAAGTCCTCGATCTGAGCTTTGTGGAGCTTCATGCTGGCGGTGTTCACGATCAGCCTGGCGCTGACCTGGGCCACGTCCTCGATGGGGACCAGTCCGTTCTCCCGCAGGGTGACGCCGGTCTCCACGATGTCCACGATGCCGTCTGCCAGATCCAGGATAGGAGCCAGCTCCACCGAGCCCTCGATCTTGATGATATCCACGTCCATGCCCTTCTTCTCGAAGAAGGCACGGGTCACATTGGGGTATTTGGAGGCCACCCGCCGGGTCTTATAGGTCCCGTAGAAGTCGCTCCCCTTCTTCACGGCCAGGGCGAAGCGGCATTTGCCGAAGCCCAGGTCCAGCACCTCGTAGAAGGACTTGCCGTGCTCCAGGATAGTGTCCTTGCCCACGATGCCCAGATCGCACACGCCGTGCTCCACATAGGTGATCACATCGGGAGCCTTGGCCAGCACGGCCTCCAGCGGGTAGTTCGGCACCTTGTGGATGAGCCGGCGGCCCGGGTCCTTGATGGGGGAGCAGTCCAGCCCCATGGCCTCGAACAGCTCCACGCTCTTGTCCTGGAGACGCCCCTTCGTCAGGGCGATCCGCAGATCCTGGCTCATACCTCCACCGTCCTTTCTCCGTCAGGGTCCAGCACCAGCACCCGGCCGGCGCCCTTCCTTCGGGCCAGCGCCAGCGTCTCCTCCAGTGTCTCGCAGGGAGAGAGCTCGCAGGTCCCGGCGGCCCGGCCATCCACGGCGGTCAAGGCCCGGTCCAGCTCGCTCTCTGCGAAGTGGATCAGGGTGCCCACCCTGGGTGCCTCGGTGCCGGGGCGGCAGGCCGCCACCGCGTCCACGTCCACGGCGAAGCCGGTGGCCGGGGCGCTCCGGCCGAAGGAGGCCACCAGGCTGTCATACCGGCCGCCGGAGAGGACCGCGTCGCCCGCGCCCTCCACATAGCCCCGGAACACCACGCCGGTGTAGTAGTCGATCTGATGCACCAGTCCCAGGTCGAAGCGCAGGTACTTGCCGTAGCCCGCGCCGCACAGAGCCTCGTAGAGCTCCCGCAGATAGGCGATGGCCTCGTTCTCCCCGGCCAGAGCCTCGGCCTCATCCAGGACCTCCGCCCCGCCGAAGAGCCGGGAGAGCCGCAGGAGGGCCGCTGTGGCAGGCCGGTCCTGATAGGGCTCCAGGAAGTCGCCCAGCGCGGCGAAATTCTTGCCCTCGATCAGGCTCCGGAGCTCTTCCACCTGATCCTCCTCCAGATCCATCCGGTCCGCCAGAGAGCGGAAGAACCCGGCGTGGCCCAGCTCGATGTGGAACCGTGCCAGTCCACAGGAACGCAGGGCATCTACCGCCATGGCGACGATCTCCAGATCGGCCTTCTTCCCTGCCGCGCCGATCAGCTCCACGCCGCACTGGGCGATCTCACTGCTGCCGCCCCGGTGCTGGTCGCCGGAGCGGAACACGGTCTCAGCGTAGTAGAGGCGCTGGGGCAGGGGCAGGGTCTTGAGCTTGGTGGCCGCCACCCGGGCGATGGGGGCGGTACAGTCGGGCCGCATGACCATGATTTTGCCGCTCCGGTCGATGATCTTGAGCATGGACTCCTGGGGAAGCGGGCTGCCGGAGCGGAGGAACAGGTCGTAGAACTCCACCTCCGGCGTGGAGACCTCCGCGTAGCCTCTCCGGTAGAAGAGGTCGGTCAAAGCCGTCTGGGTGCTCCGGCGGTCCCGGCACTCGGCGAAGAGCCGGTCCCGGGTCCCCTCGGGGGTGTTGATGGTATATGTCATCGGGCGTCGCCCCTTTCTTCATCGCTTTACCACGCTAATATACTATACTATCACGTGATCGTCAAGGGCTTTCTGCGGGCCCGGATCAGGACTTGCCCAGAGCGGCGTTCTTCCGCCAGGCCGCCTCCACCGCGTCCAGCACCGCCGCCCGGAAGCCATGGCGTTCCAGCGCGGCCACGCCCTCGATGGTGGATCCGCCGGGAGAGCAGACCGCGTCCTTCAGCGCGCCGGGATGCTCCCCGGTCTCCAGCACCAGTGCGGCGGCTCCCAGCAGAGTCTGAGCGGCGAAGGCCACCGCCTGCTTCCGGGGCAGGCCCGCCAGCACGCCGCCGTCCGCCATGGCCTCGAGGAAGGGGTACACATAAGCGGGACCGCACCCAGCCACCGCCGAGAAGGCATCCATCAGCCGCTCTTCCAGGCGCTCCACCCGACCGGAGGCGCGGAGGATCTCCTCCACAGCGACCAGATGTTCCTCCGCCGTGCCGGGAGCGGCGCAGAGGGCCGTCATCCCCTTCCCGATGGAGCAGGGGGTGTTGGGCATGATCCGCAGGACCGGCGTGCCCGCCGACACCCAGCCCGCCAGCGTCTCAGTGGTCAGGCCCGCCGCCATGGACACCAGCACCTTCCCCCCGTCCAGCGCCGGGGCCAGCTCCGTCAGCAGGTCCTTCACCATGTGGGGCTTCACGCCCAGGAAGATGTATCGGGCGGCTTCGACGGCGGCCCGGCCGTCAGGGACCGCCGTACAGCCCGTCTCCGCCGCCAGCGCCTCGGCCTTTGCCGCCGTCCGGTTGGCGATCACCACCTGATCCGCCCCGATGGACCGGCAGGCCGCCCGCACCAGCGCGCCCCCCATGCTCCCCGTTCCGATGAATGCCGCTCGTTTCATAAAACAAGACCTCGCTTTCGGTTTTTCGTCCAACAGTTTACCACATCACAGCGTGATCGGCAACAGTTCCTGATTTACAAGCGGCCCGGGATATCGTATAATGGTCCATGATATGGGTCGGATATCGGCCCGATCCCCCTGCGTATTTTATAAAAATAGGAGTGCTGTGTATGAGCCGAATGGTCGGCACCGTTTCCCGGGGCATCCGCGCCCCCATCATCCGCAGTGGAGACGACCTCTCCCAGATCGTCCCCGCTTCCGTCCTGGAGGCCGCCGGGGAGGCGGGCTTCTCCCTCCACGACCGGGACATCATCGCCATGACCGAGGCCATCGTGGCCCGGGCCCAGGGCAACTACGCCTCCGTGGATCAGATCGCCGCCGACGTCCGCGCCAAGCTGGGCGGCGGGACCATCGGCGTCCTCTTCCCCATCCTCAGCCGGAACCGCTTCGCCATCTGTCTGCGGGGCATCGCCAAGGGCGCCAAGAAGGTGGTCCTGATGCTGAGCTACCCCTCCGACGAGGTGGGCAACCATCTGATCGACGTGGACGTGATGGACGAGAAGGGCGTGGACCCCTACCGGGACGTGCTCACGCTGGAGCGCTACCGCGAGCTGTTCGGCTATACCACCCACCCCTTCACTGGCGTGGACTATGTGGCCTACTATGCCGACCTGATCCGGGAGAGCGGCGCCGAGGTGGAGATCATCTTCGCCAACGATCCCCGTGCCATCCTGAGCTACACCAAAGACGTGCTGGCCTGTGACATCCACACCCGTGCCCGCACCAAGCGTCTGCTGAAGGCCGCCGGGGCCGGACGGGTCTGCGGTCTGGACGACATCATGACCGCCCCCGTGGACGGCAGCGGCTACAACGCCAAGTACGGCCTGCTGGGCTCCAACAAGTCCACCGAGGACAAGGTGAAGCTCTTCCCCCGGGACTGCCAGGGCCTGGTGGAGGACATCCAAAAGACCATCCTGGACAAGACCGGCAGGCACGTGGAGGTCATGGTCTACGGCGACGGCGCCTTCAAGGACCCCGTGGGCAAGATCTGGGAGCTGGCCGACCCCGTGGTCTCTCCCGCCTACACGCCCGGTCTGGAGGGCACCCCCAACGAGCTGAAGCTGAAGTATCTGGCGGACAACGACTTCGCCGCCCTCTCCGGAGAGGCCCTCCGGGACGCCATCAAGGCGGAGATCCAGAAGAAGGACGGCAGTCTGGTGGGCAATATGGCGGCCCAGGGCACGACGCCCCGCCGCCTCACTGACCTGATCGGTTCCCTGTGCGACCTGACCTCCGGCTCCGGTGACAAGGGCACCCCCATCGTCCTGATCCAGGGCTATTTCGACAATTACACCACCGAATAAGACCCGGAACGCATAAAAAAGCCGGGGCCCGTCTCACGATGGGCCCCGGCGTTTTTGCGGTCTTATCGAATGAAATTGGTCCAGTTCCCGCTCTCGGCCGCGGGAGGCTCGATCCCCTGTGTCCGGCCCAGTGCGATGCACTTCAGGAGCCAGGCCATGTTCCGGCCCAGGTTCCGCATGGTCTGGAGGCCTTCCCGGTCCTGCCGGACCTCCTCGGGGCTGTGGCCGTGGACCATGTTCCAATAGGTGGAGGACACCACTGGCATCTGCTTGATGGTGAAGTACTTGTTCAGCTCATCCAGCGTCGCTGTGGTGCCCGCCCGCCGGGCGGAGGCCACAGCCGCCGCGGGCTTGTGGGCGAAGCAGTCCCCGCCGGCATAGAAGGCCCGGTCCAGGAAGCTGATCAGGGCCCCGTTGGCAGAGGCGTAGTACACCGGGGAGCCCACTACCAGGCCGTCAGCCTTCGCCATCTTCCCGATGAAGTCGTTGACTCTCCCCTCGGGCAGGACGCAGCCCTTTCCGGCGGAGCAGCCGCCGCAGGCCACACAGCCCCGGATGGGCTCCGTGCCCAGCTGGAAGATTTCGGTCTCCACACCGCAGGACTCCAGAGCCCCGGCCACCTCGGCCAAAGCGGTATAGGTACAGCCCTGGGCATGGGGGCTGCCGTTCAACAGCAATACGTTCATGATCTCGTTCCTCCTTGCTCCGGGCCTGGGCCGACCCGGACGTGTCTGTCTCCAGTATAGCACATCCCGGCGAAAATAGGACTACAAGTTCTCCGCCGATCGTGGTAAGATACGGATACGAAAACAGCCGGACCGCCCCAAGCATGACAGGACGGACCGGCTGGCGCTTCGATCTTGAACGGAGGTGTTCGGCCCATGCCGGACGATATCGTCACATCCATCCAGAAGATGCAGAAGGACACCGTCACCTTCACCGCAGAGGAGCTCCTGAAGATCTATGAGACCGCCCGATCCACGGAACTGACGGCCCTCCAGGCCGCCGCCCGGTCCCTCTATCCAGACCGGAAGGACGACCGGGGCGAGCCGCCTCTGTCCGTGTGGGAGGGCGGCGGCAGGGCCTTCCCCTACGGTCCCCACGGGGACTACTGCCGGCCGGCCTGCACCATCACCAGTCCCCTCTGCCGGATGCTGGGGATCATGGAGGATGGCACGCCCCACTTCTATTGACCTCTGCCCGCCTGATCCACCGCCTCCCGGCCGGCGGCCAGGAGCTTCCGGAGCCATTCCGGCACCGGCGCGCCCATGGCTATGGCGTTCTCCACGGCAGACCCCAACTCGGTGAGGCAGTACCACACCAGCACCAGAGGGCAGACCAAGCCCCGGAACTCCACTGGAAGGGACACCACCGGGAGCTGGTCCAGCACCAGCGCCAGCAGCAGGTCCGCAGCGGCGGCCACCAGGACCACCACCACCATGCCGGCTTTGTGCCAGATGCCTTCCCGAGCGGCTTTGGAGGACCACTCCCCGGCCTTGGCCGCGGCGGCAGAGCCGCTCAGGTAGTCCAGTAGCATCAGGGCACACCACCCAAGCACCAGCCATCCGAACCAGCCCCACAGGGCGGTCAGGCCGCCCAGGAGCGCCGTGAGCGCCCCTTTCCAACGATGCATCTGTTCCAATCTTCTCACCTCCTCATATGGACCGGCCGGGGCCGCTCATAGGGATACTATGCGCCGCCGGTCCCGTCCGCTCCTGGTCCTTCCAGATCCTATCCCGGTCGTTCTCCTGTCTCATCTGCTCTCCTCCATTTTTTATTTTCTTTGTCAAGGTCTCCCCTTGACAGAGCCGGTCTTATCTGATATACTCAGTCTGGTTTCTAAATGTAAGTGATTGATGGCACCTGTAGAGTCGATCGTTCCATTTCCGACTCTCCAGGTGCTTTTTTCAGCGCTCCATTTTTGGCATCTACGGGGAGGGAACTCCGCGTTTGCGATCAATTCTATATTCAAGAAAAAGAGGTATGTTTCATGTTCCAGGACAAGATTCTCGTTTGTAAGGACTGCGGCCAGGAGTTCACCTTCACCGCCGGCGAGCAGGAGTTCTTCGCGGAGCGCGGCTTCCAGAACGAGCCCCAGCGCTGCAAGCCCTGCCGTGACGCCCGCAAGGGCAACACCGGCCGTCCTGCCCGTCAGATGTTCGACGCGGTCTGCGCTAACTGCGGCAAGCCCTGCAAGGTCCCCTTCGAGCCCAAGAACGATCGTCCCGTGTACTGCAGCGACTGCTTCCGCCGCTGATCCGTCCCACGCTGACGTTCTCCAAAGCCGTGTGTCCCACCCGGGACGCACGGCTTTTTGCTTTTTATCCTTCCTCTCCCAGAGGCCGTTCGTAGGACGCGGACGTACATCTAAGCGCCCGCTTTTCGAAGATCCAGCACTTTGCACAATAAAATGCAGAAAACGGGCAGACGTTCTTGAAACGAGAGCGCCTGCCCATTCTTCATCTCTTCTCCCCCGGCTCCTCTCCGTGGAGCTGGTCCAGCTTGTAGGCGATACGGATCTGGAGCTGGGTCTCCACGTCGTGGATGGGGAAGCCCAGCAGGCGCTCCACCTGGCCGATCCGGTAGACCACCGTGTTATAGTGGCTGTGCATGGCCTGGGCCGCTTTCTGCGTGTTGCACCCCGCATCCAGATAGGTCCGCAGGCTCTCATAGAGGGCGGTGCGGTGGCTTGCGTCGTACTCCTTCAGCGGCCGCAGGTACTTCTCCTGATACCGGCGGATCGCCTCGTCCTCCGGCAGGAGGGCCAGCAGATAGAGCACGCCCAGCTTGTCATAGGTGATGATGCTGTCCCGTATATTGCATCTGGAGCTGATCGTGCTGATCGTCCTGGCCTGCTGGTAGGCTTTGGGGATGTCCTGGATCGGATGGGGATCGCTGATGCAAAAGCTCATGTCCCCCTTATCCATGATGTAGTCCAGTTTCTCCGTGAGCAGAGCGATCGCCCGCAGGGCCTCGTCTCGACCCTTTTGGGCCTCCACCACCAGGATCAGCTTGCCCTCCAGCACGGTGAACATGATGTTGGAGTCCAGATTGCGGATGATATGACGGATCACGTTCACATCCTGCGTAAGGAACGCCCCATCCTTCCGGGGCGTGTTCAGATTGACGATGGCCACCCAGTAGGAGGCGTCCGCGCTGATCCGATAGCCGTCGGTCTGGGCCGACATACAGATGTTGATCGCGTCGCCCAGTTCTCCGAAGAGCCAGTTCTCCACGAACTGCTGCTTATACTTCCGTCGGATCTTCCGCACGGCGATGGCGTTCTTCATCTCCGCCGCCAGCAGGTGGCTGATCCGGCCGATCACCCGCTGGTCCACCACGCTCAGAGGTCCGTAGTATTCCAGGATGATGACCCGGATGCCGCTTGGGCCGCCGATGTCGAAGAAATGGACGGGCACCGGCACCTGTCCCCCATCCCGGTGGATCAGCAGACAGTCCCCGTTGGAGCGTTCGTAGAGCTGCTTGATGATATCGTCCTGATAGGGCTCCAGCAGGAGCTGGCGGCTCTCGTTGGAGATCAGGAGCTCGTTCTCCTCATCGAAGATCATCAGCGGATTGGCGATCGCCCGCTCTACCGCCGCCAGAGTCGCCTCCGGGGCATCGGAGCCCATGAAGGCCCCCAGCAGGCCTTCCATCTTGTCCTGCACCACCTGGAAGGAATGGGTCTCGCGCTGGAACAGGGCCTCCATGCTCTCCTGCACGATGTTGGCGAAGATCGCCGTCATGGGCAGCTCGATCAGAGGCAGATCCAGTTCCGCCGCCCGGCGGACCACCACTGCCGGCAGCTCCTCCCGGAACCGGGTGGGCTTCAGACAGAGCACCGCCGCACCCTCGGCGCTCAGGGCGTCCAGTTCCTGGAGCAGGAGGCCGTCCTGTCCCCGAAACACATAACCGGAGCTGATCACACAGTCACCAGCCTGGCTCCACTCGGAGAGATGGACTCCCTCCACCACGTTGGCCCGGAGGATCGGCCGGTCCAGCCGTTCCCCGCCAGCCAGGAGCTTTGCCCCTGCCATGGCGCTCAGCGCCAGCAGATCCTCCAGTGTGAACGAGAGCTCCCGTTCCGTCTGTGCCTTCTGTCCATCCACTCTCATCTTCTCTCCTTCCAATGCCATTCGCTCCGCGCTCCCAAAAAAGGAGTTTCTTCCCATTCTTTCTTCCATGTTATACTTTTTCGTTCTAAAGTCATCATAGGCATTTTGACCGATATAATCTATATATGATATATTCGCTTTGTATAACTTTGTCGATAAGCTACAAAACTGACTGTTCATTATTGGTATTCTACCACATTGTTTTGTTGAAATCCACCATTTATAATAAAAGCACCCTTTGGCAAAGGCTCCAATGGGGGAACGTTTTAGTCAAACCGGGGTGAAACAACATGAAAGAGTATACCTATCAGGTCAAGAACGAGCTTGGGATGCACGCCCGTCCCGCAGGGATGTTCGTCAAGCTGGCCAAGCAGTCCCAGTCCGTCATCGAGATCCAAAAGGGGGACAAAAAGGTCAACGTGAGCCGGTTGCTGGCCGTGATGGGCATGGGGATCCGGCAGGGCGATACCATCACCCTCACCGTAGACGGTCCGGACGAGGAACAGGTGTTCCCCGAGGTCCAGAAGGTCTGCGACGAGATCCTGTGAACGATCCACAACGGGGCGCGGACGTGCCCCTACGATGAAAATAGGAGGAACATAGCATGAGACGTCTTGGTAAGATTTTTCGTCCTGATGGAAAGACCGTGATCGTGGCCATGGACCACGGCATGGGCATGAACGTCAATCCCGCCTTGGACCGCACTGGCGAGATCCTGGAGGCCATCGTGGCCGGCGGCGCGGACGCTGTCCTGACTACCTTCGGCATCGCCAACAGATATCAGGACATCCTGAAGGACGTGGGTCTGATCCTTCGCTGTGACGGCGGCTACTCCGCCATCCCCAGCTCCGCCAATGGCTATCCCCGGATGCTCTTCTCCGTGGAGGATGCCCTCCGCGTGGGCGCCGACGCGGTGGCCTGCAACGGCTTCCCCGGCACTCCCACCGAGCAGGACTGCATGAAGAACGTGGCCGACCTGTCCGCGCAGGGTCGTGCCTGGGGCATGCCTGTCATGGCAGAGATGCTCCCCGGCGGCTTCGGCAACGACGTCCCCAAGACGGTGGAAAACGTCCGTCTGGCCGCCCGCACCGGCTGTGAGTACGGCGCCAGCATCATCAAGACCACCTTCGCCGGCACCCCCGAGGAGTTCCGTCAGGTCATCGACGCCTCCTATCAGCCCGTGGTGGTCCTGGGCGGCGAAAAGACCAGCCAGCTCTCCGACCTCTTCGTCTGCATCGAGCAGGCCATCTCCGTGGGCGCCGCCGGCGTGGCCATCGGCCGCAACGTGTGGAAGCATCCCGATCCCGCCGCCGTGACCCGCGCCCTGGTGGATCTGGTCCACAACGGCAAGAAGGCTTCCGATATCCAGGGTCTCTGATCCAGAAAGGGGCAGACTACATATGATCCCAGAGAAAATGAAAGCGATCGTCGTCACCGAGCCTTACAAGGCCGAGGTCAAGGAGATCACCACCCCCGTCCCCAAGGAGGGCGAGGTCTTGGTGCGGATCGAGAAGTGCCTCATCTGCACTTGGGAACAGCGGATCTTCACCGGCGGCGACGTGGCGCTCCCCTTCGTCCCCGGCCATGAGGTCTCCGGCACCGTGGCCGCCATCGGCGAGGGCACCCTCACCCAACTCCAGGTGGGCGACCGGGTGGTGGTCAAGACCTATGACAGCTGCGGCCAGTGCGAGCAGTGCTACCGGGGCCACGACAACGAGTGTACCGGCAAGGCCAAGAAGCGCACTTTCGACGGCATCCCCGGCACCGGCGGCTTCGCCCAGTACCTGGCCATCGGCTCGGAGCGGGTGTACGCCCTGCCTGACAAGGAGGCCGATCTGGCCACTGCCGCTTTCGCGGAGCCTCTGGCGTGCTGCCTGGGCAGCATGGATCAGGCCCATGTAGAGTTCGGTGAGGACGTGGTCATCGTGGGCGGCGGCATCATGGGCCAGCTCCACAACGTCCTGTGCAAGAAGCGCGGCGCCCGTACCATCCTGATGGAGCCCGATCCCGCCCGCCGGGAGATGGCCAAAAAGATGGGGGCCGACGTGGTCCTGGATCCCACCAAGGGCGATCCCGTACAGATGATCCTGGAGCAGACCGGCGGCCGCGGCGCGCATGTGTGCTTCTATACCGTCAACGTCCTGCCTCTGGCGCAGACCTACCTGGACGCGCTGGCCAAGCGGGGCCGCATGGTCTACTACGGATCCTTCCATCCCAGCGGACCGATCCAAATCGACCCCAATAAGATCCATTACAGCGAGAAGAGCATCACCGGCTCTTACAGCCCCACCGCCAAGAACTTCTGGACCGCCTCCCGTCTGCTGGGCTACCACCTGATCGATGTGGCCCCCTTCATCACGGAGCGCTATGACCTGACCGAGTGCCAGAAGGCCTTCGAGCGGGCCTCCAGTCCTGAGACCTACCGGGTCCTGATCGACCTGAGCCGGGACTGACCGGGCCAAGAGATCCCAAGAGGAAAGGAACGAGACGTTTTGATCGATTTGATCCTGATCAGCCACGGCGGACTGGCCGCCGGTATGCGGGAAGCCGCGGAGATGATCCTGGGACCCCAGGAGCGGCTGGAGGTCTTCGGCCTCTATCCCGGAGATACGGTGGACACCTTCGCCGCCAAGCTGGAGAAAGCCATCGCCGACTTCGGCGACCCGGACCACACCCTGATCCTGGCGGACCTGCCCAGCGGCACCCCGTCCAACACCGCCATGCTCATGGTGATGAAGCACCATGTCCACGCTCTGTCCGGCGTCAGCCTGCCGGCCTTTCTGGAGGTCCTGACTCTCCGGGAGGAGATGGATGCCGGCGAGCTGATCGCCGCCGCTGTCGAGGCGGGCCGCACGGGCTTCGTCAGCGCCGATGATGTGATCGCAGAAAGAGAGGGAACCGTATGAGCGTCGTATTCTACCGCATCGATGACCGCCTGATCCATGGCCAGGTGATGACCGGCTGGAGCAAGGTCTATCAGGCCACCCGGATCTTCGTGGTGGACGACAACACCGCCAAGGACCAGTTCCTGTGTCAGGTCATGAAGATGGCCGTCCCCAAGGACTACGATGTCTCCATCTTCACGGTGGAGCAGGCTCTGGAGGCCATCAAGAACGACCCGCCGGAGCTGCGCACCATCGTCCTGGCCAAGACCCCCGAGGTGATGCAGAAGCTGCTGGACGGCGGCGTGGAGATGAAGGAGCTGAACCTGGGCGGCATGGGCTTCGTGGCCGGCCGCAAGATGATCCTCCGCAACATCCAGGTCTCCCCCGCTGAGCTGGACCAGCTCAAGGCCATCGCCGCCAAGGGCGTGCGGGTCTTCTGCCAGATCGTGCCCGACGGCAAGTGCATCGAGATCGACAAAGTGAAGCTCTGATCCGTCCCCCTGAAAAACACCTTCCATCCCCTGCCTGTGAGCGGACAGGCGCGGCCCTTCCGGGCGTGCCTTTTTAGATATCCCGCTGGAACACAACGGAACGAAAAGAGGAGGTAATTGTTTATGAGTTGGCTGCAAGCCCTGATCATCGGATTGTTGTACTATCTCTCCGATGCCCCCTGGTTCTTCGGTGAAGGTTATTATTGCCTTCAGCGTCCCATCGTCGCCGGTTTCCTGACCGGTCTGGTCATGGGCGATCCCGTGACCGGCACCATCATCGGCGCCACGATCAACCTCATCTATCTCGGCCACCTGAACGTGGGCGGTTCCATGCCTTCCGACATGGCGATCGCCGGCTACATCGGCACCGCGCTGGCTCTCGCGACCGGTGTCAGCACGGAAGTGGCTCTGGCCATCGCGGTCCCTCTGGGCCTGCTGGGCACCATCTGGTGGGTCGGCAAGATGACCATCGACTCCTTCTTCGTCCACTGGGCTGACTCCTACGCCGCCAAGGGCGACGCGAAGGGCGTCATCCTCATGAACTGGCTGCCCAGCAACCTGATGATGCTGGTGCTGAAGCTCATCGTGGCTATGGTCATCCTGATGGCCGGTGTGCCTCTGATGGAGAGCTTCCTGAACGTGATCCAGGGCACCAACATCCTGAACGCCCTGAACGTGGTGGGCGGCGTCCTGCCTGCTCTGGGCATCGGCCTGAACCTGCGCGCCATCCTGAAGGGCGAGACTCTCCCCTTCCTGCTGATCGGTTTCCTGCTGGTCTCCTACTTCTCCGTCAGCATCGTGGGCGTGGCCCTGTTCGGTCTGGCTTTTTCCCTCATCTATCTGCAGTTGAACAAGAAGGAGGATGCGAGCTATGGCGGCTAACGTGGAAAACAGCGCGGTCCAGGAAGAGAAGCGCATGAAACTCACCAAAAAGGACGTCCAGAAGTCTTACTGGCTGTGGCAGTTCTTCTCTCACGCCAACTACAACTACGAGCGGATGCAGGGCGGCGCCTTCGCCGCCTGCATGGCCCCCATCATTGAGAAGCTCTATCCCAACAAGGAGGACCGGGTCGCCGGCCTCCAGCGCCACCTGACCTTCTTCAATACCAACCCCAACGTGGGCACGGTCATCCACGGCGCCGTGATCTCCATGGAGGAGGAGCGCGCCAATGGCGCTGAGATCAGCGACGAGGCCATCAACGCCGTCAAGACCGGCATGATGGGTCCCTTCGCCGGCATCGGCGACGCGCTGGACCAGGGCGTCATCATCCCCCTGATCGTGGCTCTGGGCATCAGCTTCGGCCAGACCGGCAACCTGTTCGGGCCCCTGCTGGTCCTGATTGGTATCCCCCTGGCTCTGATGCTGATCGCCTACAACTGCTGGATGAAGGGCTACTCTCTCGGCAGCAGCGCCATCACCTCCATGCTGGCCGGCGGCCGCATGAAGCAGATCATCGGCGCGGCGGGCATCTTGGGATGTACCGTCATGGGCGGCCTGATCGCCACCTCCGTCTCCCTGAAGACCGCGATTGCCTTCAACATCGGAGATGAGGCCTTCGACCTCCAGGCACAGCTCTTCGACGCCATCATGCCCAACCTGCTTCCCCTGGCGGTGACGCTGGGCGTGTACGCCCTCCTGCGCAAGGAGAAGTTCACCTCTATCCAGATCATGCTCGGCATCATCGTCATCTGCTTCGTCGGCGGTCTGGTCGGCATCTTCTAAGCATCCAAGTCGAGGCCGGACAGCGCATCGCGTTGTCCGGCCTTTTCCTTCCCAGGGGCATCGTGCCCCGACTATCATCCATATATCCGAGAGGAAGTGACCGCTATGATCGAGCTGCATGGTCAGGGCGTCAGCCGGGGCATCGCGCTTGGACCCATCCGCCGGTATGAACGGCAGCAGCCCGCGGTGGAGCCCGTCCCCATCGCCGATATCGAAGGCGAGCTCGCCAGGCTGGAGGCCGCCAGGGAGAAGGCCTCCGCCCAATTGGAGACGCTCTATCAGGACACCTTGGGATCTTTGGGAGAGGCCAACGCCCTGCTCTTCCAGATCCACCAGATGATGCTGGAGGACCCGGACTTCTGCGACAGCATGGAACAGCACATCCGGGACGAGTCCGTCTGCGCCCCTTATGCCGTCCAGGAGGCCGGCCAGGAGGCCGCCGCCGCCTTCGCCGCTATGGATGACGCCTATATGCAGGCCCGCTCCGCCGATGTGCTGGACGTGTCCGCCCGGCTCATCCGGATCCTCACTGGCCGGGACGAGGAGACCTTGGACTTCGCCTCCCCCGCCATCCTAGCCGCCGACGACCTGGCCCCCAGCGAGACCGCCCGTCTGGACCGGAGCAAGGTCCTGGCCTTCGTCACCGCTGGAGGCTCCTCCAACTCCCACACTGCCATCTTCGCCCGCACGATGGGCATCCCGGCAGTAGTGGGCCTGGGAGAAGCGCTGGAACAGCTCACCGCCGGCTGTGAGGCGGCAGTGGACGGCTCCACCGGCGAGGTCATCCTGGAGCCGGATGCGGACACCCACGCCCTGTTCCTGGACCGTCAGGATGCCCTGCGCAATGAAGACGCTCTGGCTGAGGCCTACCGGGGCAAGGCCAGCCGGACCAAGGACGGCCATTCCATCGAGCTCTGCGCCAATGTGGGCGGCCCCGGCGATGTGGACGCCGCTCTGGAGGGCGACGCCGAGGGCATCGGTCTCTTCCGCAGTGAGTTCCTCTATCTCCAGCGGTCGGACTACCCCGACGAGGAGACCCAGTTCGCCGCTTACAAGGACGTGCTCCAGCGCATGGGCGGCAAGCGGGTGGTGATCCGCACCCTGGACATCGGCGCGGACAAGCAGGCCGACTACTTCCAGCTCCCCCATGAGGAGAACCCAGCCATGGGCCTGCGGGCCATCCGGATCTGCCTCACCCGTCCGGAAGTGTTCCGCACCCAGCTCCGGGCCTTGTACCGGGCCTCTGTCTACGGGAAACTGGCTATCATGTTCCCCATGATCACCCATCCCCGCGAGGTCCGGCAGATCAAGACGATTGCCGCCCAGGTCCGGGACGAGCTGACCGCGGAGGGCATCCCCTTCTCTCCCGATGTGGAGCTGGGCATCATGATCGAGACCCCCGCCGCCGCCCTCCTGAGCCGGGAGCTGGCCCGCGAGGTAGACTTCTTCAGCGTGGGCACCAACGATCTGACTCAGTACACGCTGGCTCTGGACCGTCAGAACAGCGCCGTGGCCCAGTTCGACGACCCGGACCATACGGCTGTGCTGTCCCTCATCCACATGGCCGCCCAGAACGCCCACGCGGAGGGCATCTGGATCGGCATCTGCGGCGAGTTGGGCGGCGACCCGTCCCTCACCGAGACCTTCCTGCGGATGGGCATCGATGAGCTCTCCATGAGCCCCGCCTCCATCCTGCGCATCCGGGCCAAGGTCTGTGTGATCGAGGCCCTGTGACCTGTCTCCCCTTCGGAACACCTGCGCCCGTCCCCCAGGAACACCCGGGAGGACGGGCCTTTTCACGCCGTTTGGGCGGCGGGAAGGTGTCCGGAAAATTCAATAGGCTTTTTTCAAATTTCCTATTGACATGCTGGGTCTGCTGTGTTATTCTTTCTTTGCAGTTAGCAAGAACTAACTAGCAGGAACGAAAAGCGCGGGGTGCAAGGCCCCATTTTTCTTCCACCGCAGGTTAGTAAATGCTAACCGCCGTAAAGGAGTGTCACCATGCATCCTCAAGCCGCCGCGTTCGAGCAGACGCTCGCGCTCCACTGTGCGCCTGCGCTGACCGGCGTGGCGCCCGCCAACCTGGTCTCCCTCTCCCTGACCGAGCATCCCTCTCTGGCCGGTCTTCTGACGACCTATGACCGTGGACTCTCCGCTGTGGGCATCCGGCTCCTCCCCCTTTGCCGATGCCGCCGCCGGGTCCTCCTTCTGGTCTATCGGCCGGAGCTTCTGGAAGAGCGTCTCGCTCCTCCCGCCGTCCGGCGGTTCCTGGAGCGGTGCGGCTATCCGGTCGAGGATGGGCTGGACGCTATGATCCTGGAACTGCGCCGCCGGGTATCCGGAGGCGATGGGTTCCCCCATGAGGTAGGGCTGTTCCTGGGCTACCCCCTGGCCGATGTGCTCGGGTTCCTGGCTCTGGGCGGGGATAGCTGCCGGCTGTGCGGCTACTGGAAGGTCTACGGCGATGTGGAATACGCTAAGCGCTGCTTCCGCCGCTTCGACCGTTCCCGCGAGACTCTGTGCCGGGGACTCCGGTCGGGCCGCCGTCTGCTTTGGCTCCTGGGGGCAGTCCCCCGCAAGGCTGCATGAGTGTCATCCATATCAAAGGAGGTCATCTTGACATGAAAATCGCTGTTATCTATTGGACCGGTTCCGGCAACACTGAGGCTATGGCCAACGCCGTGGCCGAGGGCGCGAAGGGTACGGGCGCTGACGTGTCCATCTTCTCTGTCTCCGATATCGACGCTGCCGCCGCTTCCGCTTATGACGGCCTGGCGCTGGGCTGCCCCGCTATGGGCTCCGAGGTACTGGAGGAGAGCGAATTCGAGCCCTTCTACACCGAGCTCGAACCCAAGTTGGGCGGCAAGAAGGTCGCTCTGTTCGGCTCCTACGGCTGGGGCGACGGTCAGTGGATGCGCGATTGGCAGGAGCGTGCCGAGAACGCCGGCGTCCAGCTCTGTCAGGACGGCCTCATGATCAATGAGACTCCGGATGACGATGGCCTGGCTCAGTGCCGCGCTTTGGGCGAAGCGCTGGCGAAGGCCTGAGCCTCCCTCCGATCTCACATAAAAAAGGTCTCACTTCTCCCTTCCTTTTCTCCAAACTTTTCTCTTATTCTCCGAACCTTTCTCCAAATCTCCTAAACTCTACACTTTTCTCCAAACCTTTCTCCAAACTCTGCGTGAAGGATACCGGGCGGCGGTCTGAGACCCCGCCGCCTGGGACCTCCTTCCAAGATCCCAGGCTCCAGATCCCAAGTGGGACACTCGGAGCGGACGATCCATGGGCTTCGGTTCGTCCGTTCCGCGCATCCTCCTTCGGTCTATACCTAACAAATCTCTTTTCTCCAAGCAGCAAATGACAGGGAATCCCCCGGTGTTGGGCGCACCGGGGGATTCTGCTGTGTCCTCGGGAACGGCTCCGCACGTCCCCGCCGCGGCTCCCATGATCCTCCACCGCTCTCCCCTGGAGGTACACGCTCACCGACCAGATCGGAAAATTTTTGGGAAATAGGGCTTGTCAAACAGCGAATGATGTGGTATATTTAATGAGCTGTCTCAAGTGAGGCGGTAAAAATAGGATAAGATATCCGGGTGTGGCGAAGTTTGGTATCGCGCTTGAATGGGGTTCAAGAGGCCGCTGGTTCGAATCCAGTCACTCGGACCATGCAGAGTGTCCTTATAGGATCTGAGTATCCTGTAATGGACACTCTGCTTTTTTATTTCCTGAAAAGTTCATACTGCAACCTGTTCCGGGGCGTAGCTGAGTGCTACGCCTTTTCTCGTTTCCATGATAATGTCGGCCTCCGGGATCTTCCGGCGATCCGGCACATCAAAGGCACCGATGCAGTTGTAGTAGATCACGACACGCTGATTGGTAACGCCGTCCTGCTTTTCAGCGTGGTACACCTCAATGTGGTCGATCAGCTCTGCGACCATACGCTTTGTAATGGTGGTTGCGTCTGTGTACCGCCGCACCGTTTCAAGGAAATCGTCAATGTCCATGCGCTTGCTTTCGTCCTTTTTCAGTTCCAGCCGCAGCGCCTTGATCTTCTTGGCGTTCTCGCCCTGCTCCTGTTCATAGCGTTTGGACATTTTGGCAAACCGGGCATCGTCGATCTTGCCCGCCACATTGTCCTCATAGAGCCGTTCAAAGAGCATATCCAGTTCCCGGTCACGGGCGGTCAGAGCGTCCAGCTCCCGCCGCTTGCGGAGCGCGGTATTTTCCGCAACCTTTGCTGAGCGTCCGATCATGGCCTTGATAAAGTCATTTTCGTATTCGCTGGCGAAGCAGGCCAGCCGCTTGACCTCATACAAAACGACTTGCTCCAAGAAGTCCAGCCGGATATAATGCGTTTTGCTGCACTTGCGATAACCGGAGTTGTGATTTTGGCAACTGAAAAACTTGATGTCGTGGTTGTTCTGGTTGAAGTGGAAATTGAGGTTGCCGCCGCACTCCGGGCATTTCAGCAAGCCGGAGAATACGCTGGGCTCCTGTGTGACCGTGGGCTTTTTGCGGCGTGTCCCTTTTTGGAGCGCCTGCACCTTTTCCCAAGTCTGGCGGTCAATGATAGCTTCATGGACATTGAGGAAAATAGCCCGGTTTTCCTCCGGGTTCTCGATCCGCTTTTTCATCTTGTAGGACTTGGAGTAGCTTTTGAAGTTGATGACATCGCCGCAATATTCCTGCAAGGTGAGGATCTTCTTGACGGTGGTATGCCCCCACTTGGTAGGCTCCACGGTACTTTTTGACCCGCCCCGGCTTGTCCCACGGCTGCGCCAGTAATAGGTGGGATTGACCACACCATCGGCGGCAAGCTGTGCTGCCGTTTCTGCCAGCCCGTACCCCTCCAGCGCCATGCGGTAGATCCGGCGCACCACCTCGGCGGCCTCCGGCTCTACCACCCAAAAGCGGGGATCGTCCGGGTTTTTAATATAACCGTAGGGTGGCGGAGAGAGCGGAACGCCCGCATTGCCTTTCATCTTGTTCACGATCCGGCGCTTCTTGGAAATGTCCTTGGCGTAATACTCGTTCATAATGTTCTTGAACGGAGTAAAATCGTCCTCGCCCTCGTCGCTGTCTACACCGTCGGAAACGGCCACCAGCCGTATATCGTGAAGCGGGAAAAATTCCTCGGTCAGCTTGCCGACCTCAATGTAGTTGCGCCCCAGCCGTGAAAGGTCTTTGACGAACACCGCCGAGATGTACCCGGCCTCGATAGCGGTCAGCATTTTCTGAAATCCGGGACGCTTCATGGTCGTTCCAGTGATGCCATCGTCTACAAAGAAAACCGTGTCGGTGTACCCCTTGTCCTTGGCGGCCTTTTGGAGTATCTTCCGCTGATTTTGGATGCTGTTGGACTCGCTGTCCATATTATCGTCACGGCTCAGCCGACAGTAGAGGGCGGCGGTGCCGAGTTCATGTTTTTTGCTTGACTGTTTCATATAAACCTCCTCTCCGGCAGTCAAGCAAGAGGTCATTCATCCTGACTATATTATACCTCGCCTGACCGCCCATGTTAAGGATGTCGATGGGGTTATACCGGCTCCAAGTCGGCCAGCATCAGCTTCAAAAGGATGTCACGCATCAGCTCTCCCGTTTCCTTGTAAACAGGCGTGACGATGAAGCGGATTTTTCCGATATGGTACACATATTCTTCCGCAGCGGGTTTTTCAGTCATGGCGTCCTCCTTTCACAGATGCAAAATAAAATCATAGTTCTACCTTATAACCTTGGGACGAAATGTCTCAAGGTGTTTTTGACAGTTGGGAGCGCCGCACCCGCTCCTGTTGGCCTGTCATAAGACAGCTCATATTCAATGCGGCGCTCCCTCACAGCGGACAGCGACGATCCGTGACGGAGCATCAACTACTTTGCTGCGGAGAGGTGAAAACTACCTCTCATATACCAAGGACAAAAATCGTGCAAATGGAGATACCCTTAGAGAAATTTTTTCAAATATTTTCTCATGGCCGCCTTGCCGCTTTTGACGGAATGGCGAACGGCGCTCTTGTCCACGCCCTGCTCCCGGGCGATCTGGCGGTAGCTCTTGCCGAGGATCAGATGCGCCTCCACCCGGATGCCCTGCACCTCCGGCAGAGAGTTGAGGGCGTTCCAGAGGTGAACGAACAGCTCCATGCGCTCCAGAAGCTCCTGCGGGGTCGGCTCATGCAGGCAGGCCAAGTATTCGATCCCATCGTCACAGTCGAGGGAATACTGCGCCTTGTTGCGGGTCGTGCGCCGCTGATGGGCTGCCTCATACAGCTTGTCCACCTTCAGCTCGGCGGCCACTTCATCGGAAACTTCGATGTATTCATCATGGGTGTACCAAGCGTAAAAGTCCTTCAGATTGATGGTCGTCATTTGTATTTCCTCCATTCAGTTCATGTGTGGATGGGTGAACAGAACGGAGGAGCGGCGGGGATCGACAGCCGGGACTGGCTGCTTTGGGACAAATTGTCCCAAGGTGCGGGCATATAAAAACGCCCGCACAGCATGACGCTATGCGGACGCACGAAATATTACCGTTATTATTGTACTTATTTATTTCATGTTCGCGTCCGGAATACTCCGTTGCGGGGCATGGGCTTTTTTTGACCGCAGAGTATTAGGGGGATTACAGAAAGCAAAAATGGACACGGCGATACCTCCATAGGCCACCGTGTCTTTACAGTTTCAATGGGTCGTCATTGGTTTGTGTGTAGGCGCAAAGAAACGGCGGCTCTGAAAATCAAAGCCGCCGCTTCAAATGGGCGTGTCGATATGGCTGCTGTACGACGGCTTTTTTTCTTTTGCCGTCGTGTGGCAGTTTCTAAATCAACATGATAGGCTGTTAGTCGGTAGTGCTGCCTACCCAATTAGGATTGAAAGTTGTCATGCACTCATCGTCCCCATTCACAGACTTAGATACGAGAAGCCCATTTTTGATGTCCTCCAGGGTCTGCTCATATTCGGCAATGTACTGGTCTGTCATTTCCTGCGTCCACTCGAAAGAGCCCTCGCTGGTTTCGGCCATTGCGTGCTCGTCGGCCATTTCCTGAAGAGTTTTCTTTTCCTGTTCCAGCCATTCCTTGTACTCGTCATAAGTCCACCACTCGTAGTTGATTGCGGGATGGCTGTTATTATAATCTTCTTCGGACATCCAGCTTGCGCCATTGTCCTCGCTGACAAAGGTCTTTCCGCTCTCCTTGTCCTTGTAGCTCATAACGCCATCGGAATCATCCGTTGTGGACACGACCGTTTTCTGCTGTGCAGAATTGGCAACAGGTGCGTTTAGCGCATGAGCTTCTGTGACCCCATGCAATGGACTTACTGCACCCAGTCCCATCAATACCGTCAGAGCCAATGCTCCGAATTTGGCTTTTACCATTTTGCTTTGCCTCGCTTTCAAAAATTATAGCTGTCCTCTTGAGGACAGCTATAAGATAACAAAATGATTTGGATATAGTTTGCAAGGAATATGGAGTTTAGATGGAGTTGATAGCACCTCTTTCTTGCGGCATTTCAAGCCAGAACACCACACCTCTGCTTGTGTTTTGGATACCATATTTTGCGTGGTGCAGTTCCATGATTTTGCGGACGATATAAAGTCCTAAGCCTGTTCCCCCAGTATTACGATTACGGGAGGTATCCGCTCTGTAAAATGCTTCAAATAGATGGGGTATCATTTCCTCTGGAATATGGACGCCTGTATTTTCAACTTTGCAGGAAACGGTATTTTTATCGTTCGATAAGGATATATAGATTGCCTCGCCATTCGGTGAGTAGCGAATGGCATTTACCAAAACATTTTGAATGGCTCGTTCCATCTGTGCCGGGTCTGCATCACACAGGATTTTGTCAGGAATATCCACGGAAAGGGAGATTTCTTTTTCAGACAGCAAATCGGTCACATCAGCTATTTGTACCCGAAGAAGCTCTGCAAAATCAATCGTCTTATATTCTGTTCTCTGTTTTCCGTCTGTTTTAGATACATAGAGCAGTTCTTTCACTAATGTTTCCATTTTTTCAACAACGGCCAACGACCGTTCCATATACGCCTCTTGATTTTCATATCCTTTGACCTTATTGAGCATCCCCATTAAATGGCCTTTCAGAATTGTCAAAGGCGTTTTCAGTTCATGTGATGCCGCCGAGAAAAATTCCTGTTGCTTTTTTTCAAGTTCTCGCTCTTTTGATATTTCGGCCTCTAACTCGGAATTGCTTTTTTTCAGTTCTTCCAATGTATGCTGTAAATTATCTGACAAAGTATTCAAGCTGTCCGAGAGTATTCCTATCTCGTCTGAACGGTTAGAATTTCCGTGCAGCTCAAAATCGAGCTGGGCCATTTTTTGCGATGTACTGCTTAATTCAATAATCGGTTTTGTTATATAGCGTGAGTAAATGACGGAAAGCAAGATGGACATGAAGAAAATTCCCAATATGACCAGCGGAACGGTTTGCCAAATCGCTTCTGTTGCCTGATTGACGGACACCGTATCACTTTGCACATAAAGAGTATAGTCCTGCCCTAACAGGCTGAACACATAACCGGCCTCTGTCAGCAGCTCGTCATCTGTGACGATTCCGCTATCAGAATGTTCTTGAATTGTAGCAACAGAATCCTTGTCCGTTGTTATCGTCAATTCATCGCTTGAATATAAAATATCTCCATGCCCATCTTCAATATAGGCAGTTGCTTTCGTCTGTGCGGCAAATTGCTGAACAAGGGAATAACATTCCTCTAAGGAATCAGCCTGTTCCAATACTGGCACTAAATCATTTGCTTGCTTTTGCAATTCTGCGCTAAGACGATTGCTATAAGTTTGGGGAATATATCTCGCCATACTGAAAACAGAAAGCAAACATACCAAAATCAAAAGAACCGTTGTCGCTAAAAAGAGCTTTGCCGTTAGGCTCGTTTTAATTTTCCTTATCAATTCTGTATCCCACCCCTCTAATTGTTTTTATATAGTCAGCATTTAACTTTTTGCGAATGTTCTTTATGTGACTATCAACGATCCGATCTTCGACCTCCAAATCGTCCGCCCACAATCGGTCAAGTAGCATTTGCCGAGTAAAGACCTTTCCCTGATTTTCAAGCATAAGCCTAAGAAGCGCAAACTCTTTGCTGGTCAAAACAACCTCGTTTCCGCCTTGATATACATGGAATCCATCAACATCCATACTCAACTCTTTATAAGTAAGCAGGGATTGATTTTGATTTTCCACAGTCCTACGGCGAAGAATAGCCGCAATCTTGCACAGCAGGATTTTGGGCGAAAAGGGCTTTGGAATGTAATCGTCAATCTGCTGTTCAAAACCCCGCAACTGGTTTTCTTCATCCGAAAGCGCAGTAAGCATAATAATAGGGACTTGTGACCTTTTGCGAATGACCTCACACACACCATAGCCGTCGATTTTAGGGAGCATGATGTCTAACAGCAAAAGGTCGATTGTATCATCAAACATTGCAATCCCCGCCACGCCGTCAGAAGCAACAGCAACTTCATATCCCGCATCAATCAGATGGTTTTTCAATATATCCTGAATGTCAATATCGTCCTCGACAATTAAAATCTTCTGCATTGTTCCACCTCCAACTTTTCAAGTATAGCAGAGAAATATGTATCTATTATGGAGTCTCAAATTTTATCCGCATTTATTTTACCGCCATTCTTTCAATCTATCAATGTCGTTGCTGAATACGCCGGTAAAATAAAATACTACTAAAACATAAAACTATGTTTCGTTCTCATAGCAAGACCTGAAATGTAAAATAATATATGGGTGATATGAGAATGTACCAAGACGAAAGGCGGCTTGATTTTCATGCTTTAGGCCGGGAGATCAAACGCAAACGAGAAGCCAAAGGCTGGACACAGGAATACCTCGCGCAGCTCGTTGATCGTACACCTCGTTCCATTATGTATTTTGAGAATCGTGGTCAGCATCCGAGCCTGAACACCTTTTACCAAATCGTCACCCTGTTGGACATTTCCGTAGACCAGTTTTTCTATCCTGACAGGCAGAATGGCGAAAGCGACTGCCGCCAGCATATTGACAGGATGCTAAACTCAATGGACGAGAATGAATTGACGATCATGGAAGCCACCGCAGAGGGAATACAAAAAGCCAGAGAAACGGAGGGAGCGTAAGAAACGGCGCTGCCTCCGTTTTTTCGTGGGGGTTCCGGGGGACGCACTAACGGCAAGCAGGGCAAGTGTAGCCACACTTGCTATTTTTGCATCCCGGCGGGCTGCAAAAACGCTTGTTGGGGAGCCTCCCCAAACCCGGCTTTGGGACATTTTGTCCCAAAGTAATTTGTCAGCGTCACCGTGCGCTATCGCTCCTGTTCCTTTTTGCGCTGGCCGTCCGTGACACCCAGCAGATGGTCGATGTTGGCCTTGACCGCCACGGCCTGCCGCATCTCCTCCTGCGCCGAGCGGTACTCGGTATAGAGTGCCTTTTTCCGCGCCGCCAGTTGGCGGCGCTTTTCTTTCAGCTCTGCCATCTTTGGCAGCTTCTCACCGCCCAGCAGCTCTCCCATTGTGGCCTTGGCCGCTCGGTAGTCCGCCAGCTCCGCCTCATGCTCGGCAAGGTATTTCCGGCTGTACTTGGCGGCCTTGTACCCATCAAAGACAGGGCGGGTCTTGGCGTACCGCACCACGGCTCCCATCAGCTCGGATGTTGTGGACAGGTCAGCCTCCGTCCGCCGGAGCTGCTCGGTCAGGGAATGAAAACGGGAAACGGCGTCCTCGGCCTTGGCAGAGAGCTGGTCATACTCGGTGATATTCTGCTCCTGCATGAATTGAAGCGCCGCCGCCATCTGCTTGAGGTTATAAACCTTTGCCCACCGCGCATAGGCCGCGCCTTTGCCGGAGCGCAGGCGCTCCTGTATATCCACGATCAGATTGACACGGCGAGGGGTAGCAGGCGCAGGGACAGGCTGCTCCGGGATCGGGCGCTCCCCGGCGATGACGGTCTTGATGTCCTCGGGATCGTAGCCGTCCCCGAGGGTGGACGCCTGAAGCCGGGTCGCCCGCTCCTGCCCCGGAACAAGAAAAGAGATCGTACCGCCGCGCCCATGCTTGACCGTGAAGCCGGACGCCTCCATGAGCCGGAGAAAAGCGTCAAAATCGGCGGGGCGTTTAGCAAGAGCTTCATTGATGGCAAGCCGTAGCTGCTCCTTGTATGGGGGCTGCCGCTCCGTCCCCAGCCATGCCCCGTAATGGAGAAATCGTCCCTTGCTGTGCAGTTTGGGATTGGTAATGACGGACAGATCATTTTCAAGACAAATGCGGTCAGAGAGCCGCCGCAGCGCACGGCCAGAGCCGATAAAGTCCCGGAACTTCCGGGTGCAGTCCAGCGAGGTCGAGTTGTAATAAATGTGATTATGGATGTGCGCCTTGTCCGTGTGGGTGGCAACGAAAAAGGCGTACTTGCCCTTTGTCCAGCGCATCGCCGTTTCATAGCCGATGCGGTTGGCCTCCTCCGGCGTGATCTCCCCGGGCTTGAATGACTGGCGGATCTGATAGCAAAGCACATCCGCGTCCCGCCGCTGCTCCCGGCCTGTGGCGGCCTTGTACTTGGCCTTGCTCAAAAGGAACTCGGCATCGGCAGTCATGTGATCGCAGCCGTAGGACGAGATCAATTCGCCGCCCTCGGTCTTGTCCGGGTTTTGCCCGTAGTCAAACCGCTCTTTCAAGGACTGCGCGATGGTTTCGCCCTTGCTGATTTTGTGCTTCTTGTAGTAGGTCGTGGCCGTAGGCAGCCCTCCTTCCGATATGACAAACGGCGGCTGTGGTCAGCCGCCGTCGTTTCAGCTTTGGGACATTTTGTCCCGAAGTATCAGCCAGTGATGAAATCCCGCAGGGCGAACTTGGCCGAGTGCAGCTTGTCCACCAGCCACTCAGCGATGGCAGGAACGCCAAAGGGAGAAACGAGGAACGCAAGGACGAGGAACACAATCCCACCCACCGTCTGCCCGCCGATAAACAGGATCAGGGAGAGCAGCGTCAGCACGATGCAGCCCAGCTCACATACGGCGGATGCCACGCAGAACAGGAATGTGACCATAGCGGCCAGCAGGGACAGCGCCACCATTACGGGGGCGGCAAGGATTTTGAGAACGATCATAAGCGGCTACCTCCATCAAAAAATCGGGTTGGTCAGTCCTTCTACCCATATTATACCGCTGGGAAAATAGGCACGCAAGGATGTCGATAATGGCGGAAAATAGAAAGAAAATGGTATTGATTATCCTCTGGAAAATGCTATAATAATTTGTATATTATGCTCGCTTTTGCGGGGGGAGGATGTGAAAGTATGTCTAAATTACACGTCTACATTGATGGGACATGGCTATTCAAGGTTGTTGAAGGCAATGTATTTGATCGTTTTTTAGTGAACCCGCGTTATTTCACAATTGACTTTAACAAGTTAAATTCCCTGATGTTACAGCATATTGCCAAACAGCATCCGGAGTGTACCGAACTCGGAAACTGCTATTTTGTCACCTCTCTATTTAATATTCCTGCCGATTTTGATAATTGGGTAGGCAAGCGCATTACACACCCGTATGGTGGGCAGGCTATTACTGTTACGCAATGGAATATTGATGTTACAAAGCAAAATATTGCAGATCGTGAGAAATTTACAAATGCGGCCATTGCAGCTGGATATGATCCAAACTGTATTTTCCGTATTGATTTACAGGAATGGATGCTCTTGAATTTGTTACATCCAGATTTGCGCTATCAAGAAAAGCAGGTTGACACCACAGTTGTTGCTCTATTAGTTAGAGATGCAATAGAACATTCGGACGATTGTTTCGCTTTAGTTGCGGGGGATTCTGACATTTTGCCTGCTATTCAAGTAGCATATCCCAATTATACCCAAAATGTATTTCCCGTGCTTACATCCCCCAATGAACGCGATGGTCGAAATCGCCAAACTTCATTTAAGTATTCTCAATACAACTTCCAGATCAATACTTTGGTTTTACAAAATCATGTTGGCGATATTATGGCAGGCAATGTTTATCAATGCACAGAGTGCCACAAATATTTCACTACGCTGAATCCCATTGACCCTGCAAAAATTGCATCTGGTGCAATTTTACCGCGGTGTGGACGGTGTCGATGACCATAAGGCCAAGGGTAGAGCAACGGTATCGTTGCTCTACCCTTGGTTTATTTATAATTCCACCACTGCCGACAGCTTTTTCAGCAGCTCGGACAGCGGCTCCCAAAGGTTAGCATAGTCCTTTTGGAGCGCCGCGATCTCCGAGGGATAGATGCCGTAGGTGTTGGCATGGACAGCCACTTGGTTTAGGTTGTTGGCACACCGCCGCTGCAAAGCTACCAGCTCCCGGATGTCCGAGAGGTCAACATGGAGAACATAGCCGTTGAGTGCCATTTTCCGCATATAGGCTCCCATGTTGGAGATCCCAGCCTCGGTCATGCGGTCAGCGATCAGCGCCTGCTCCTCTGGCGTCACCATCACATGAAGATGGACAGAACGCCGCCGCTTTTTTGTCACCGCTCCTCACGCTCCCGGCTGCGGCGCTTGGGCGGGTGTTCCCGCACCTTGTCCAGCGGCTTTTCCGACCGGGGCGGCACAGGCAGATTGTTGATGATGCCGTCGATCATGTTCCCGTTCTGCTCCATCGCAAGCTCGGCGTTCTTGTTGGGATTGCGTTCCTGATCCATAAATGTCCTCCTATCTGTCGCCCCGGTCAGGGGCATTTTTCTTTGGGGCAGCTTGGCCCCGGTCAGCCTCGACCTGTTTTGCGGCGGTTTTCATCTGCTCCCGGATCGAACGGGGTCTGTCGGGATTGTCGGGCGCAGGCCGCAGCTCATAGTCAGACGCCTGCCGCTTCGTCAATGGCCGTGTGTAGGTCAAATGCCCCCACGCCAGAAAAGACCCATTTTCAACCGGGATGCGCTGATCATAGTTGACGATCTCATCTGGGGCGTTGCGGGGCGGCTTGGGGAATGTCCCAATGTCCACGGGGCGCTGGGTGGAATAATACTTGTAAAGGCCGGGGGCCTCGACCCGCCTGACACTGACATTGTAAAGGCGCTGGTACTCCTGTACCCGCGCCGTAAAGTCCTGTTCCAGAGCGGCGCGGTCGCTGCCGTAATGCCCCCATTCATACTGCCGCTGGCCGTCCTTGTCATCATAGCAAGCCCATGTGACATAGGGCGAGGGCGCAGCGGGGTTATGCCCCAGCGCAAAGCCCCTGCCGTTTTCCAGCATGACGGCCTTGATGATCTCATAGCCTTGGTTTTTGTCCATATACCCTCCTCACCGTGATACATCTTTCTCCGCCCGTTTCGCAAAGGGCTGAAGCTGATAGGGGCTTTTGCCGTCCTCCGGGCGCAGGAAGTCCAGCCTTGCGGCGGCACGGATGGCGTTCTGATTGAGCTGCCGCTGCCATGCCCCTTGGCTGGGCGCCCATTTGAAGCCCTCGCTTTTGAGTGCCTGCCGGGTATCGGCGTCCGGCTTATCCGCAAAAATGAGCTGCAAGCGGTTCTCCGCCTCGTTGACCTTGGCCTCACCGCCAGGGAATGTCCAGCCGACGAACTCCGCCTTATGGCTCAGCTCCTCGATGCGCTGGCGCACACGGCGGATATTGGCGTTATTGTTGGTGAGCAGATAGGACGGAAACGGAACGGGATCTTTGCACCAGTCTTGGGACATGGCCGCCTTGACCTTTTCCTCCTGCTCCGCCGTCAGCTCGGGGCAGCCCTCCAGCGTCTTGTGCTTGCGGTAGTAGGCATTGACCGCCTTCATCATGGCCTGCTGAGACTCCATTCCCTCCAGCTTTTTTGTGAGCTTTTCCACGGCAAGGTCATCGTCGGCGCTGATCCCGCCCCGGCCTATGGAGCGGATCTTGTCCAGCAGCTTTTCAATTTCGGCGTACTCACCGTAGTTGCGATCCCGGGCGGCGTTCTGCTTGGCCTTTTTCGCCACGGGGAAATTGCCGCCCCCGGTGATCAGAATAGACGGCACACGGGCGTCAATGGCGTTGCGCTCATTGAGGTTTTCCGCCAATCTGCGGGCGTAGCGGTCAACAAGAGCGTCGATCTTATCGTGGTACATGGGATCGACCCGCGCTTTCTGCTTCTCTGCCAGCGCATAGGCTTCATCCACCATCGCCCGGTAGCCCGCCGTGGCCGAGCCGGGGGCATAGTCGGAATAGCTGTTCATGTCCTTTGCCCGCTTTGCCGCCGCCTCGCTGATCTCATAATATTTAGGCATTATTTCTCCTTTCAGCCGGGACTTCGGGACAAAATGTCCCAAAGCTCCGGCGCTTGGATGTGGAAAGCATTTCTGCAAAAACAGGGGCGGACGGGAAAACATACCGCCCACCCCAAAAGCGCCCCGGAAAAGCCTTGTAAATGCGGGCGTTTTCCGGGGCTATTTTTCCACGCGCTACCTCCGCTTGCGGCGCATATACGCCCGCTTCTGCTCCCGCAGGGCAGCCCCGGCGCAGACCGGGGAGCAGTACCGCTGCCGCCCATCCGGGAGGAAAGCCCTGCCGCATACCGGGCAAGGCCGGGTTTCTGTGATACGCTCCACGGTCAACGACCTTTCCAGCACGGGATCAAGGGGCAGCACCGCCGAACAAAAGTAGCGACAATACGCCCCTGTCCAGCACTTGCCCAGCATATAGCAAGGAGCATCCAGCGGCAGGCAGCCATAGTCTTTATCGTAGTTGGCGCACCATTTTGTCACCAGCTTACGAATCGCCGTTTTTTCCTGCCGAGTCAGTTCACGGCTCATGTTTGCCCCCTGTCTTTAGCGTGAGCTGTTCCCGGTAGCAGAACACGCAGCCGATCCCGCGCCAGTAGGGGCAGCCGTCGCAGCGGGAGCCTTTGGGCGGCAGGTTGGGCGGAGCACCCTTAAAGTAGCTTTTTTCTTTCATAAAGTTCTCATAGGGGCTGTTGGTAAATCTCATTCCTCTCCCTCACTTTCCGTTTCCTCCTCGTCCTCCCAAGGCGGGGTATCGTCGTAATCGTCACCGTAGTCCTCCGCAGCGTCGGCGGCCTGCTGCTTTTTGGGGCGGTAGATCTTAAAATACCAGCCAGCCCCGCCGCCGATGACCGCCACGGCCAGCACCAGCAGGATCGTCCCGCCGCTGCTCTTGGGCTGCTCCGGCTCGGGGTCAGGCTCCGGCTCTACCACAGGCACAGGTTCGGAAGCCTTGCCCTGACACTCACCCATGTTCACGGCGCAGACGGTACAAGCCGTGTTGATAGCGCCCACGGCGCATTTATCGGCGCAGGAACACTCCGGCAGCTCACCGCCCGCCGCCTGCATCGCCGCCAGCAGGTCGGCCTCGTCCACCATGTTCAAGAAATAGGTCTGGTACTGCTCGCCGTCCTCGTCGGTGGGCTTGTCGTAGTCAATGACAATGTAAAAGGTATTGCCGCCGCTGGTCTGCACCGTGATGAACTGCTTGTTGGTGGCCTTGTCGTAGAGCAGATCACGGGTCACAAGGTTGCCGTCCTCGGTGAAGCCCTCGCCGGGGTCAACGGTTTCGGCGGGCAGCGCCTCCACCGGGGCAAGGCCGTCCCATTCCTCACCGCCCCCAGCGTAGGCCGTGACCGCCATGCCGCACATCAAAACAGCGGCGCAGAGCGCCGCCGTCAGCTTCTTCATCCACTTGTTCATTCGCTGTCCTCCTTGTCTGTGGAATCGGACTTCGGGACATTCTGTCCCAAAGTGCCGCCGCTCTTGATGGTCTGGAGCAGCATGGGCAGGTCGGTGAGCGAAACGCTCATGCTGCGCACGATCTCCACGATCTCGCTGTTCTCGGCCTTCAGCTTTTTCTGTTCCAGCTCCTTGAGCCGTGCCTGCTGCTCGTTGATCTTGGCCGTGACCTTTTCGATCTCGGTCTGAATTTTCGCGCTTTTGGAGATAGCCATAGAAACCTCCTGTCAAAACAATTTTCCGTAGGCGTAGAAATGGGACTGCCAGTAACTCGTGTTGAGGTTGGCATAGCTGATGGGGTCGCCACAATGAAGCATCCAGCCGTCGCCCACATAGATGCCCACATGGGAGATCCCCGGCGTTTCATAAGTCCCCGTGAAAAATACCAAGTCGCCGGGTTTGGGGCTGCTTGTCCGAGTGGAGATGTTGTATAGCCCCTGCGCCCCCAGCCGCCCAAAGTCCCAGCCGCATTGATTGTAAACATAGCTGACGAAGCCGGAGCAGTCAAAGGATGTGGACGGGCTGCTGCCGCCCCACACATAGGGATAGCCCACATACTTTTCCGCCTCTTTTAGAATGGCGGCAAAGGTTTCATCGGCAAGGTAGTCCTCCGGGATCTCATGTGCCGGGGGCTTGTTGGTGTACTTGCCCACATAGGGCGAGGACGGGAACAGGTCGGGGCGGTTGCCCAGCGTCGCCATGTATAAGGCATACCGGGACAGGGTTTCCTCGCCCATGATGTAGACGGGCAGATGGGAGAGATTGAAGTTTTCCAGCGTCACGGTGCAGATGTAATAATCGTAATACACCCGGTAGGTGTCGCTGTGGGTGTTGCCGTCCTCGTCCGTCCAAGTGTCTGTTTCCAAGTAATACCGCTGTTCCACCACCACATCCTCGGTCAGAATGTACTGGCGGTCAAAGAGCATTTGGAGCGTCCCCCGCACCTCGTCCAGCGTCCACTCACCCTCATGGAGCGCACAGACGATGGACAGCAGCACATAGGGATCGTGTTCAATGGTGTCAAGGTCAAAATGGTATTCGTCATAATCGTGGGTGCGGGTGTAGGTGTCGAGGTAGCGTTGCAGCTCGTCCTCCAGAGCGCAGTAGGCGGCCTCCGCCCCCAGCAGGTCAGCGTCCTCGGCGGCATAGGTAGACGCGCCGATGGCTCCGGCCACGCCGTTGCCCACCGTTACCAGCGAGGACATACACGATTGCAGCACCACCAGCAGAAGAAACGCCGCCAGCAGCAGGAGCAACCCGCCGGGGTGTTCCTTGATGTAGGCGGACACCTTTTCCACCAGCTTGCCCGTGACGGACGCCGTACCCTCGGCGGCCTTGGCGGTCTGTCTGGCAGCCTCCCGCGCCTGCTTTGCGTACTGTCGCTTGATCTTCTGCTTTTGCAGATACCGGGACACCGCGCCGCCCTCCTGCATTTCCGGGTGTTCCTCCACGGTCTTGCGGTAGTAATAATCCGCTGTGGCCTTGATATGCTTGCTTTCGGCACGCTCCACCGCCTTTGCCGGGTGTTCCCGGATGGCCTTGCGGAGCTTGCGCCTGCCGAAGCGGTACACGGACTCTGCCGCCAGCTCGGAACGGTGCGCGCCCTCCGTGCCGACATTTTCATGCTCGACCTCATAGAGCTTGCCATGAACAAAGCCGTGGACGCCGTGTCCGGCGGTATGGGCAAGACGCTTGACCGCACCGGGCTTTTTCGGCGGCTTCTGTTTTGCCAGCTTCTCCCGGGCGGCGTCCAGCTTCTCGCCCCGGCGCTCCATCCTCAGCTTGGACGCCGCCGTCTGCTCCTGCCGGCTTTTCCACCGAAACTTGGACTTCGGGACATTTTGTCCCGAAGTGGGGTTACTCGTCTGTTCGCTCATGGGCAAGATCCTCCGGGCGGGTCGTCAGCAGGTCGTAGATCTCTCCTCGGGGGAAACGGTCTACAAACGGGATGGTGACATTTCCATAGAACAGCAAGCCCTCGCCGGAATTGGAGTGCGTGATGTAGGAGAGCTGATGCTCGGAAATGCCAAGCTGCTTTGCCAAGATCGCACGGTCGCTCTGCGCCTGCGACAGCAGCACCATGAAATCCGTGTTGTCCAGAATGTTCTCAATCTCCCGGCTGGCCAGCAGGTCTTTCACATTCTGCGTCAGCGCCGAGGGGACGCACCCCTTTTTGCGGAGCATTTTCCAGACCGCCACAAAGTAGCTGGCCGTCAGCGGATCACGGAGCAGGATATGGAACTCGTCAAAGTAGCACCAAGTCGCCACGCCCTCGGCGTGGTTGGCGTTCACCGCCGCCGTGACAAATTCATTGGTGGTGTGCATGGCGATCTTGCGGAGGTTTTCGCCCAAGCCTTTTAAGACGATGCAGACCACACGGGAATTGAGGTCAACATTGGTGGGATGATTGAACAGGTTGAGAGAGCCTGTGCAGTAAAGCTCCAGCGCCGTCGCCACCCGCCGCGCCTCCGGCTCGGGCTGGCGCAGCAGCTCCTCATACAGATCTTGCAGCAGCGGCGTTTTGGCCGTTTCCAGCCCGAGCGCCATTTCCCGGTAGACCAGCCGCACACAGCGGTCAATGACGGTTTTCTCGATGGGCTGCAAGCCCTCCTTGCCGCCTACGATCAGCTCACACAGGGACAGCAGAAAATCCGCCTTCATGGAAAGCGGACTGTCCTCGTCGTTGATGTTCATTTGCAAATCCATAGGCGAAATGTGGTGCGGGCTGTCCGGGGCGATCTCGATGACCTGCCCACCCAAGCGCCGCACCAGCGGGGCATATTCGCCCATCGGGTCAACCACGATGATGCGGTCATTGGTGGCGAGGAACACATTGATCAGCTCACGCTTGGCGGCGAAGCTCTTGCCGCTGCCCGTAGAGCCGAGATACATTCCGTTGGCGGACTTCAGCTTTTTGCGGTCAGCCATGATGACATTGTTGGAAAGAGCGTTCATGCCGTAGTAAAGCGCCTGCCCGTCCATGCGAAGCTCCCGGGTCATAAAGGGAATGAAGATGGCCGTGGAGCTGGTAGTCATGCCCCGCTGAATTTCAATGCCGTTGTAGCCGAGAGCCAGCGAGGACACAAAGCCCTGCTCCTGCTGCCAGACCAGACGGCGCAGAGCGCAGTTATATTTCTGCGCGATGCCGCTCACCGTGAACACATCGTTTTCAAGGCGCTGCCGGGTGGGAGCGAGGTTCACCACCGTAAAGGTCAGCAGGAACATTCGCTCGTTGCGGCTTTGCAGGTCGGAGAGCAGCTCGGCGGCGTCCTTGGAAAAGGTAATGAGGTCAGGCGGCAAAATCTCCATGTCGTACCCGGCACGGACAGCCTTTTTCTGTTCCTCTGCTTTCATGCGGCCTATGTCGGAGATCTTTCCCTTGATCGTCTTAATGGCCTTGAGCTGGTCTACCGTCTGAATGTGCATGGTGACGGTCAGCTCGGCGTCCAGCTCCAAAATCTCCGCCAGCAGCTTATCCGAAAGCTCCGACGCCATGATCTGCAAATAGGACGCCGCGCCCCACATCTGGCCGACACGGAAAGTCCGGCTCTGCCGAAAGTCGAAACTGTCCGGGGCGATGTAGTCCTTTGTCCCCATGCCCGTCTTGGGAATGTCCTTCCACGCAAAGCGGAACGGCTCACGCCCGCCGGGATGCATCTGCCCATGCAGCACCGCCAGCCGATCCCGGCCATCCAGCGGGCGGGACTGGACGCCCAGCCGTTTCAGATTGCCCATGACATCCGCCTCCACGCGCCCCAGCCGTGGACGCGCCTCCGCCACACCCTCGGCGGGCAGGCCAAAGGTAATGTACTTGTACCGCTCAATACCGTTGTTGCTCTTGGCGATCTGGCCTTTGAGCATTTCCACATATTCGCCCCGGATGCTGTTGAAAGCATCCTCCTGCGCCGGGATATTCACTTTGTAGCGGTTGGCATTGCGGCTGCGGCGGTTGACAAAGGAAAGCTGGAATGGCAGAGAGCTGTCAAAATAATTCAGGCACGCGCTCCACCCGCTGATAATGGCAGTCTGATCCTCCGTGGACGCCACGGCATAATTGATGTCCTCATATTCCAGCGTCTTTGTGTAAAGCCCGCCGGGGATTTGGCAGATCCCGTCCGGGTGCATGGCGATATAAGGAATGGTCTGCTGGGCGGACAGCGCCCGGTGCTTATTTGCGTTTTTCTGCTTTTTTGCTTTGCTCAATAGGCTCCTCCTTCCGTGCAAATGAGGCATAGATATTTTCCGTTCGGTACGGTCGGATGCCGGGGCGGGTAAACTTGACCCGGATGATATTGCGGATCACCTTTTCAAAGGGTAAGCCGTCCTTTTCGTACATCGCCAGCAGGAACGCCGGGAGCATGATCGTCAGCATAGCGAACAGCGCCCCGGTGTTGCCGATGACCTGCCGGGTCAAAAGGTAGGTGGGAACGCCGATAGCCGCCCCAATGCCGAAGCAAATGAGCTGCCGCTTGGTGAGGTTGAACGCGATCTTTGTCTTGATCTTGGAAAGGTCGTTCGGGACATTCACATAGGGCATCAGTCTATCACCTCCAGTTTGGGACAACTTGTCCCAAAGTCCGGGATCGTCGGCTCTACCTCGTTGCCCCACACATCCCAGCCGGGAGAGGTCTGCCGTGCGAACAGCTCCACACGGGGCAGATCGCCCATGAGGGCAACGATCTTATCACGGGTTTCGTCCGGCTTTTTGCTGTGGGCTTCAATGGGCGAAATGATAAATTGATGAATGTCGGCGGCCTGCCGCTTGGGGTGTCCCTTGGTTGCCAGCAGGCAAACCTCGGCGTTGGCCCTCGTCCAGAAGCCCAGCCCATAAAACCAACTGTCCGCCTTGCGGTTTTTCTTCAGCCAGACGAACGCAACGGATTTATAGGTGAAGCCCCACGCACGGATCAGCCGCAGAGCCTCCGGGAGTTGGGGAAAGGTCGCCCACATAAAAAGGGCGCTGTCCTTGGCCGCAAGCTCGGCCACAGGCAGCGCGCACAATTTCTCAATGCTCATGGTGGGATAATGATTTTCCGCCGCGCCCTGCACTTTCTTTGCCGAGTAGCGCCACGGTGGATCTGCGTAAATGATGGGGTATTTTTCGATAGCTATTCTCCTTTCCCGCCCCCGGCCACGGCCAGCCGCGCCTGCTCGATGCGCTGGGCGGCGATGGTATAGATGGAGGGGGCATTTTCAAAGCAGATGAAGCGGCGACCTGTGTTCATGGCGGCAACGGCAGTCGTGCCGCTGCCCGCGCAGATGTCCGCTACCACTGCTCCTTCGTCGGTGTAGGTCTTGATGAAATACTCGCACAGCTCCACGGGCTTTTGCGTAGGATGGATGCCGCCCGTCACCGTCGGCACGAACAGCACATTTCCCGGATAACGCCGCCCATCGCTGGACTCTGAGCCTGTCCGTTCAAACTTGCCGTAGTTGGTACTGCACCCGCTGCGGGGATTGGTCTTGCGGTACGGCTCCCCATAGGTGAATTGCGGATGGTACACCGGGGACTTTTGATAGAACACCAGAATGTTCTCGGACTTTTTCAGCGGCGCACGGTTGGCATTGAGAAATCCTGTTGCCCGGGACTTGTACCATACCCACTCATAGCGGAGCATGGCGAGGTTGGACGCGCCCAGCACTTTGTCAAAGGGGCATTGAGCAAAAAACAGGATAGCTCCGTTGGGCTTTACCGCCCAGCGCACCGCCTCCCACAGCTCCGGGAGCGGCAGCGGCACATCCCAAAAGTTCCGGGTCGTGCCGTATGGCGGATCGGTCAAAAGCATATCCACGCTATGTTTTGGCAGAGAGCTCAAGCCCTCGATCCCGTCCATGAGGTGCAGCGCATCCAGCTTTGGGACATTTTGTCCCAAGGTCATATTCATCCCTCCTTTAATGTGCGCTGAACACACTGCGGGCGATGGAGCCAGTCTTGAACAGGCAGAAGCAAAGCAGCACGGAATAGCCCATGCAGCCCCATATCGCGCCGATGGGGTCGCCGCCCGTGGCGATGCCCTGTATCAGCACCGCATAGATGGCAACGCAGACGAGAATCAATAGCCCTTGAAAGCCCACGGCAAACAGGGACTTCAAATAGTTCTGCCCGGTATTGCCCAGCTCCCGGTTAGAGAGCGTGGCAACGGGGATGGGGGCTAAGCTGGTCAGCAGGTATATTTCAATCATGCGGCCATAGACGATAACGAAGATAACAATATTGATCGCCCACATGGTCACATGAATGAGCAGGGATTGCAGCCACAGCCCCAACAGAGAGCCAAGTCCCAGCGCTTCCAGCGTGGCCTCCAAGTCGGCAAGCATGGCCTCCGAAATGTCCGTTGAGCCTTGCACGATCCCGGCTGCCCGAGCGATGACGCTTTGGGACACATCAAACACGGCCATGACAATATTGAAAGTGTTGGACAAAATCAAAATGGCGCAGGCCGTTTTGAATATCCACTTGAAGAAGATCCAGTAGTCCAGATCATGCAGGTTGTTCTTCTCGATAATGAGCTGGATCAGTTCATAGGTGGCAACAAAGGTGAGGATCAATCCGGCAATCGGCAATATCACCGTTTCGGAAAGCTGCCGGATCAGGGAGAATACCCCGGCGTTCCATGCCGCCGGGGTGGTTCCCACTTGCACCGCAATCTCTCCGACACGGGAATTGACCGTATCAAAAAGCCCCGTGAGGTTGCCCATGATACCCTCGATCAGCAGCTCTTTTAGCCAGTCTGTCAGCCAGTCGGTGAGAAATCCCATGCTTTACGCCCTTAAAACAGGGTGGACAGCAGAGGGATCAGGGTCGTACCCAACACGATGATGCCGCCGCCCGCCATGAGCTGCTTCATGCCCTGGGACTTTACTGATGTGCGATAAAGAAGTAATAGAAGTGTAAAAAATTTTGCCGTTCCTATCCGGCACTTGCGCATTGTGTCGGATAGGTCGGGCGGTTATTCGGGCAAGTCCACCTTGCCAACAAAAGAATAATAAATCTCAATGTCCTGTCTGCGGGTCTTGTTCTCGTCATAGCTGCACTCATGCACAACGATTTTCTCTACAAACTCCCGCAGCAGAGTAGGGGTAAGTTCTTCAAAGCTGGTATGCCGCCGGACAACATTCATAAACTTTTCTGCGTTCACGGTGGCTTCCTGTGCTTTGGAAAGCTCCGCTTGAATAGCAGCGGCTCTTTCTTTCAGCTCCCGTTGCTCTGCTTCATAGTCTGCCGACAGCTCTGTGAAACGCTCGTCTGATATGCGCCCGGTCACGCTGTCCTCATACAGCCGCTTGAAGATAGCGGATAACTCGGCTATGCGTTTCTCGGAGGCTTCCAGTTCCTTTTTCTTGGCGGCGTTCCTGCGTTTGCCCCCGTCCTCGTTCTGCTCAATCAAGAGTTTCATAAACCGGGCTTCATGCTTTGCCGCATAGCTGGTCACTTTCCGCAGATTGGAGAGTACACCAGCGGTCAAGAGGTCGGTGCGGATAAAGTGCGCCGTACAGTCATGGGTGCGTTTCTTGTAGTTGCCGCAGATATAACAGTCCTGCTTGCGCTTGTCCGTCTGGTATCGCTGCTGATACATCACGCTGCCGCAGTCCGCACAGAACAGTATGCCGGAGAACAAACCCACTTCATCATAGCGGTTTGGGCGTTTGCGCTGTTTGCGAAGCTCCTGCACCCGTTCCCATGTTTGGGTGTCTATGATAGGCTCGTGGTGGTTCTCGAAAATCACTTGCTTTTCCGGGGGATTTTCTACACTGTGCTTGACTTTGTAAGAAAGTTTTTCTGTCTTGAAATTTACCAGACAGCCTGTGTATTCCCGGTTTTCAAGGATATGCACTACGGTATTGGTCGCCCACTTGCACTCATAGCCGGGGTGGTAGCGGCGGGTGCTGCCCGTCCTGCGGTATTCAAGCGTTCCCGGCGTGGGGATTTGCTGCTCTGTGAGCATACGGGCTATCTTGGTCGGACCATTCCCGGCAAGACAGAGGTTGTATATCTGCTTGACTACGGGTGCAGCTTCCTCGTCAATAATGAAATTTTCATCCTCGTCCATGAGGTAGCCATACACAGGCTTGCTTGTGATGGGCTTGCCATTCATGCCTTTTGAGCGTTTTACTGCTTTGATTTTCTTGCTCGTATCTCTCACCAGCCATTCGTTAAAGATATTCCGCAGCGGGGCAAAGTCATTGTCGCCCTGTGCGCTGTCCACTCCGTCATTGATAGCGATGAAGCGGACACCTTTCTGTGGGAAAATCATTTCCGTGTACATTCCCACTTGCAGGTAGTTTCGCCCTAACCTCGACATATCCTTTACGATAACTGTCCCGACTTTTCCGGCTTCAATGTCCGCAAGCATGGCTTGAAAACCGGGTCTTTGAAAGTTCGCACCAGAATAACCGTCGTCCGTGTACCAGCGCAGATTGGAAAAGCCGTTCTGCTTTGCATAGGTTTCAAGGATACGCTTCTGATTGGAAATGGAATTGCTTTCGCCTTGCAGCTCGTCCTCATGGGATAGTCTTGGGTAAAGGGCGGTAATTGGTTGTTGGTTGGTCTGTCTTAACATAAAATCCTCCGTTTCCGACAGCCAGCCCCACTATTCCGTACCTTGATTGTACCACATGGGGCGGCTGTCTGTATAGCGGCAAAAGCGTCAAATCTGCTTCTTTATGGTCGGTCAAATCGCCGTTTTTTGTGTAGCAGCTTCCGCTTCCAGCACTTTCATCATCTTGTCGGCTGCGGTGTCGGTTGCGCCCTGCTTGAAGAAGCCGGAAACGGTAAGGACGGAGTTGCCCATGCGGATTTCCGTCACACAGTCCGGGCGGCGGTCTGTTTTGGTGGTGCTTGTCTGTTTCGTTTCTGTCATAGGCTCTCCTTTCGCTGCTTCATCAGTTGCTTTAAGCGTTCCAGCTTTTCCTGTGCGGTTTCCTTTCGGAAGTTGCTGCCCGTGAAGCGGACGGGGGCGCACATGGAAGTCAGCCTGTCATAGATACGGGCGTGGGGCGTGTCCTGCGGGTGCTGCAATTCCTCCAGCGTGAGGTTGGTCGTGGCGATCAGCGGCTTGCCGCTTCGGTAACGGCTGTCAATCACGCTGTAAACCTGTTCCAGCCCGTATTCTGTTCCTCGCTCCATACCGAAATCATCAAGTATCAGCAGAGGGTAGCTGCAAAGGCGGGAAATATATTCGTTCCTGCCCTCAAAGCTGGCGGCAAGGTCACCCAGTATCGTTGCAAAGTTTGTCATGCAGACGGCAACCTCTTTTTCCATAAGGGCGTTGGCGATACAGGCGGCAAGGTAGCTTTTTCCCGTCCCCACGCCGCCCCAAAACAGGTAGCCGATATTTTCAGCCTGCATGGTTTCCCAGCTCTCCACATAAAAGCGGGCGGTTTCGGTCTGCGGGTTTCTGCCGTTGTCATGCTCAAATGTCCAGTTCCGCATAGCAGGGTCGGTAAAGCCCCGGCGTTTCAAGTCCTCCACTTTTTCAAGGTGCTTCTGTCGGCTTTCGGCGGCTTGCTGCTTTTCACGGGCTGCCCGCTGGCAGTCGCACTCTGCCGGGTGGCGGTCACGCCCGAAACAAGTCTTTCCCTCTGCAAAATAGGCTTCTTTGGGCGTATGGCACTTACCGCAGTATAAAAGCCCGTCCTCGCCTGTGTAGTCCTCCGCTTCGGCGGTAGTGGCTGTAATGTCCGTAATCATAGCTTCAATTCCGTTTTTCATAAGCTCTCGCCCTCCTTGCATGAATAATCGGGTATGCCCTGTTTCGGGGCAGCCTTGCCTTTGGCAGCGTCCTCCTGCGCCCACTTGTAAATGGTGGCTGCATGGCTGTGGTACTGTTTCCCGGTGGAAGCGATATGGCAGGAAAGCCGGTCAATATAATACTCCCACTTGTCGGGCAACTCTGTTTTTAGCCCGGAAAGCTCTGTATCGGTCAGTATCACATTGTTGTATCTGCCATAAGCGGCGGGGGCGGGGTGTCCCGTTTCTCCCTCTCTCTCTTTTTCTATCTCTATCTCTTTCTCTAACTCTATCTCTATCTCTGGTGGACGAATGTCGGACAAATGTCCGCCTTTTGTCCGGGGCGGTAAAAGTGCCTTGTTTTCCAGTCTTGCAGCCCGTTTCCGCTCGGCTTCGGTAGAGGACTGTCCTATCATCAGCTCAATGTCGGTCATATAGAAAGCCCCGCTGTCAAGCTGCTCCACAAGCCCCAACTGCCGGAAAATCTCTAAAGCCCTCTCAACCGTCCCTATCTGGTGGCGGGTCAGTGTCGCTATCATCTGCGCTGTGTAGGGGATATGCTCGTCAAGCTGCAATTTCCCGCCGTTTTTCAGCGATTTTAAGTACAGCTTCAAGAGGATATTGGAGTATAAAATCCCGTCTTTCATATCTTCCAGCAGCACAATGGAGTCGCTGTCAAAAAAGTTCTCTTTCAGCTTGAGGTAGTAATACTTGCGGTTATCTGCCATTGTCCCTGTCCTCCTTTTTCCGGCGTTTGGAGTAGTAGTGGGGGCAGAGTATGATAACCGCCCGGAAGCTCTGCTTGCAGCTATGGGTACAGCCCCGGCAGAGGTCATTGTATGTGATACGATCGCAGGTGGAATTCCCGACTTTCACTTGCCGCAGGAAAAAAGACCATTCCAGCCGCCGTTTCTTGCTCATTCTTGGCATGGGTGCGCTCCTTTCTGCCGTTTCCGCTGGTGTGGCGGTATCGGCGGTAATTCTGTATCATCTCGGTATCATTTTCGGGTTTTTTCTGCCCTATAAGCCCGTTAAAAAATCCTTTGGTATTTGCGGATAGGGTACGGGGCAGCCCCCTTGTTCTGTATAGGTTCGGGTACATTTTGGGGCGGTTTTTATCGTTCCTGTTCCTGCCTTTTCACAGGCTTGCGCTCCCGGTGTAAAATCTGGTCGATATTGCCCTTGACAGTCTGTAAGCGGCGGTATTCCTCCCGTTTTGCCCGGTAATCGTTGTAGCCGCTGTTTTTCTCTTGGATAAGGGTTTCAATCTCTGCTTGCAGGGCTTTATAGCTCGGCAGCTTGGAAATGCCGTTTTCCCTGAAATAGCGGGCGGCTGCGTCTGCTATGATAAAGTCGCTTTCGTACTTCTGACGGTAGGCTGCTTTTGCTTTGGCGTTTTTCTGCTGTTTCAGCCCGTCCCGGACAGGGCGGGTCTTGGAATAGGCAAGCACCTGCCGTTGCAGCTCCTTTTTCCCGTTCAGCGTCTTTTCCATCTGCTTCAGCTCTGTAAGGCTTTCCCGCATGGCGGTATAGGCGGCAGAACAGGCTTCGTCCAGTTCCTCCGGGGAAGAAAAGCCGTACTGCTGATAGGCGGTAACGGTAGCTGCCATTTGCTTTAGGTTGTGCTTTGCCGCCCAGCGGTCATAGCCCACGCCCTTGCCCTCGGCTCGCTTGGCTTCCCGGTCAACCATGCGCTGCAAGGTGTTGTCTGCCGGGGTGGTTTTTGTGGTTTTTTCCCCTTGTGACAGCTTTTTAACCGCGGCAGGGTATTCGAGTATGGCTTTGCTCTGTTCGGCGGCTCTGTGGGCGTTCTGCGTAAGCAGGACAAGGACAGCAGCCTTGTCAAAATCGTCCCCCAGCTTCCGGGCTGTGATAGGCTTTGTCCTGTCCGGCGTGAGGTAGGAAAGCCGCCCCCGGCTCTCCTTGACGGTCACACCCTCCCGCAGCAAAAGGGAAGAAAATTCGTCAAAGCTGCCAGCTTGGGAAAGTGCCTGCCGTATCGTCCGGCGCAGCTTCGCCTTGTCCGTTTCAAACTTGGTGGGCTTGGTCGGCTGTCCTGCGGCTTCTCTGACAGCGTTCTCTTTATCAAGGGCAAGCTGTCCTTTCTTTGCCGCCCAGTATTCCCGTTCGGTTATCCGTTCCTTGCTGCCGCTTAGGAGGTCGATTTGGTAAAGCCCCTCCCGGTGGCACATCTCCATGACTTCACTCTTGAAATATTCCATAGCGGCGTTGGTGCAGCGGTGCTTGCAGCCCTCCCGTGTGTCGGCTGGTCTGTCCATGTAGGGCAGAAGCGGGACTTCATAAATCCGCAGGGAGTTGATGACGATATGCACATGGATATTGCCGCTGTGGTTATGCCCGTCCGGGTGGGTGCAGACTAAGGCTTGGTGTCCGGGGAAATGCTCTTTACAGAACTGCTCGCCCAGCTCCTGCGCCCGGTCTACGGTCAAGCCGTTGTCTGTCCCGTCCCGTGGGTCAAAGCTGATGATATAGTGGTGGCTTTTCACATCTTCCCGTTTTTGGTTTTTCTCATAGCGGAGATTAGCCCGCATACAGGCAACAGCGAAATCCTCGCCCCCACAGTTGAGGGAAGAAATGCGGTAATCCTCCCTCGGTATCAGCCGCCCGTTTTCATCAAGGGTGGGCTTCATGGTAAACTCGTCATGCTCAAATGTGAGATAGGCTTCCGCTGCGCCATAGTCCGCATTTTTAGAGCTGATATGTTTGAATGTTGCCAACAGCGTCACCCACTTTCTGCAAGACTTCAAACTTTAGGGCAGCAAGGTCGGAAACCGCCGCCCGTACCTCCCCGGCAAGCTGCGGGTAGGGGCTGTGCCACTCGTTCAGCGTCCGGGCTATCTGGTTTAAGTTGCCGCCGATCCTGCCGTATTCGGCGGTCAGCTTCCCGACAGCGGCAAGCAACTCGTCATTGACGGGGGAAACGGTTATGATGGGGCGTATGGCTGCCCCGGTTATGGCTTGCCGGATAAACTCGGCTTGGCTCATGTTGTAAGCAGAAAGCCTTTCCGCAAACTCGGCGTATTCTTCCTCGGTCATGCGTGTCTTGACTACCCGGCTGCGGTGCGGCGTGTTATATCGTTTTCGCATGGTAAAACCTCCTTCGGCTGTGCGTGGTGTCCTCTCACTAATAGGAGAAAAACAGGGTGTAAAGCGGAACTGTTTTTGAAAAATCCGAAAAATTATTTTGAGGGATTTTCCAGCGGCGTAAGCCGCATAAGCAGGGTTTGGGGAAGGCACTCCCCAACAAGATTCCCGCAGGGGCAAAATGAGCGATAAGCGAATTTTGGTACTGCGGTAGAATCTTGCTCTGAAAAACTCCGGCGTTCCCCGGCTTCCGTACTTTCCGCTAACAAGACGTTTCAAAAGGGCTTTGCTACCCGCTATTCCGGCATATCTTGAAAATTTTCCTTTCACTACCTACAACACCACGCAAAGCAAAATGGACGGAGATTTTTAGAATTTCCCCTTATTCCCTACAACACCACGCAAGCCGAAAAAGGCGGACAATGGCAGTATTTTTTTCTTTGATACCCTCCACGGATAAGTAAGGGATTTTGCCAACTGCGGCGGCAATTTTCCCTTTTGTTTTTTCATACTGGGGATTTTCAAAAATGCCAAACAGGAACGAAAAAAAGCAGCAAATCTGTTGAATAGATTTACTGCTTTCTGGTTGCCGGCGAAGCGGCGGTTATTCAGTTGTAGGCGGTAGGGCTATCTCCCAAAGCGGAACTTGAAAATAGCTGTGAGAAGCGTCTGGGTGATGTAGTCCTCTGTATCTTGGTCTACCCGTCCATTCACACGGGCGGCACATTGTATGCGGCGGCGGTAATACTGCAATACAGTTCCCACCGCTTCCGGCTCCCCGCTGGTGGCTTGGACGATTGTTTCATAGGGGAGAAGCCTATTATTTCTCATATGCCATTCCCTCCATTTCCGCTTGGAGCTGCCGTAGGACTTTTCGGATATGGTAGCCCGCTGTGCTGCGGCTGCGCCCGTACTGTCTGCCAATTTCGTGCTGTGGAATACGCTTGAAAAAGGACAGGTAAATCATTTCCCGCTCCCGTTCGTCCAGCCGTGACAGGGCTTCCGCAAGTAAGCCGCTGCTGAAAATGACCGTATCGCCGCAAAGGGTAAGTATGTATTCCTCGTCCGGCTCCGGGGCTTGGAAATATTCATCTGTCGTGCCTAAAGGGTAGTGCTTTTCGTCTGTGAGGTATTCAAGGGATATTTCTCTTTTGTGCTTCCTGCTCCGTGTCCTCGCTGCGTTGATCGTTGCATTTCGGATAACGACTTTGCAAAAGGCATGGAAAGTGTACTCGATATGTTCCCGATATTCTTCTGTACAGGTCATGGAAAATCCCCCTTTCCTCCCAAAAGGGCTGTGGCTGGTTAGTAGTTGCTTTTTATGATAGTAAGGGGCGGCAGCACTTTAGGCTGTCGCTCCTTGACTGCCTAACTGCAAAACCGGGCGGGGCTGTCAACGGCGGGCGAAGCCCGTTCATCTTGACCGTTGACTGGCTCGGCCAGGTTTGCTATTTATCCGGCAAACTTGAATTTATTTTAAGCTATCACGTTTTACCTTTTTAAGCCTTACTATCATTACCATAGGAATTTCTTTGTTGTTTTTGAAACATTCTTCATAAAATCCATCAATGACAAATCCAGCTCTAAAACAAAGGTTAAAAATATCTTGTATGGAACGATGATAATAAATCTGCTCCTCCGGTTGCCCTTCAATCGCTATACCATAGTAACTGTGCGGTGTCATATATTTTTCAGTCAACGTGATAAAACAAGGGTGTTGCGTTGCAAAGACAAAAATTCCGCTTTCCTCCAACAGTTCATAAACAGCCATAAGAAGTGGTTCAATATCCGTAATATCCATAATTGCCATATTAGAAACTGCTTTCGTAAAGGCTCGATTTCTTTTTAATTCTAATATACTTTCTCTATTGGTCGCATCCGCTACACAAAATTCAATTTGTTTTGCATATTGTGATTGCCGTCTTTTAGCCAATTCTATCATTTTTTTGCTGTAATCAAAAGCGACAATCGAAGCGCCTCTTTGTGCAAGATACGAAGAATAATTTCCATTGCCACACGCAATATCCAAAATGTAATCCGCAGGATTAGGAGATAGAAGTTCCGTTACTTTGGGACGCACTACCTCTCTGTGAAATTCATTAGATTTGTCACCCATTGCATTATCCCAAAATTGTGCGTTTTTCTCCCAGATTTTTTTACTTTCCTCTGTTCCCATGTTCTCTCCCACTCCCAAAATTTGCCTTTTTGCTTCCATTAAATCTTCCTTACTATATTCCATTGTTACCCTCCATAACTTCTGATTGTTGCCGTCTTGACTATTATGTATCTTTTCTTTCCAAAATGGTATAGGCTTTTATTTTTATAATGCTGCAAAACTTTTCTTCTGTAAGGTATTCAAAGGATATTTCCCTTTGCCGCCGCTATTGGAAAGCCAAAAGCAGCGGCTTTTTTACGCGATATGACCGAAAAGTCTAGAAAGCAGGATATGTCATCATTTGTCATTTCTTCTCAATGTAATAACTGCATGGCATATCAAGCCAAATACAAGAGAAAAACAGCCACCGCCAAATAGTGATGCTCCCCACCCTGCACCCGACATTGTCATAAAACCGCCAACAAAGAAAATACCAATGCCAAGAAATATCCCGACACCATAAAAAAGTCCAATTGCCATATCATACTTATTAAATTGTCGTTTCTCTTTTTTTCACATGTTTCCATTTTTGTTATTACCTCCTTCGCAAAATCGTCCATGTGGACTCCAAAAAGAAAACAAATTTTTTTCAACGTATTTAAATCGGGTTCATTAACATCTCTCTCCCAATTCGATAGCGCCTGCCGGGTAACATTCAATTCCCCAGCCAGTTCTTCCTGTGTCATTCCCGATTGTGTTCGCAGATGACGTATTTGCTTTCCTGTTGTAATATCCGTCTGTTTCTGGTTCAAAATGGTTCCTCCTCTCTGATGCTGATTTTATCAATATACGATACATTTATGCAGACAACACCACGGATCGGCTTTTGGCTGGACAATTCCAATCAAACACCACAGCAGACAGCAGAAACCATTCTGAACACCAGGAAGCCGGTATGATTGTTACATATAAGGGGAAGAAAAATTTCTTTTAAGTACTTGCTTTCCTAAAACTGATGTGATATAATAGCTTCATTCCAGAAAAGGAGTAAAAAATATGCGGCAAGGTATTCTTAAATAAAACTATAATCAAATAGTGGGAACAAAGGATTATGATAGCTCCTTTTGTGGGGGCTTGGTTTTTTGTACCCAATTTAAGAATACTTTTGCCTTATCAATTTTGACATATCCCCAAAAACAGCACTCACAAATAGGTGTATGCTGTATATGTGTATGTCCGCAAATTAGAATCCCCAGTGGTAAAAGTATTTTACTGCTGGGGATTTTTATGCCCTTCGGGGCTGTAAAGGGAGGACAATCACATGAAAATAATCAATATCGGCATTCTGGCCCATGTAGACGCAGGAAAAACTACATTGACAGAAAGTCTGCTATACACCAGTGGAGCGATTGCGGAACAGGGAAACGTGGATAAAGGGACAACGAGGACGGACACCATGTTTTTGGAGCGGCAGCGTGGGATTACCATTCAAGCGGCAGTCACTTCCTTCCAGTGGCACAGATGTAAAGTTAACATTGTGGATACGCCCGGCCACATGGATTTTTTGGCGGAGGTGTACCGCTCTTTGGCTGTTTTAGATGGGGCCATCTTGGTGATCTCCGCTAAAGATGGCGTGCAGGCCCAGACCCGTATTCTGTTCCATGCCCTGCGGAAAATGAACATTCCCACCGTTATCTTTATCAACAAGATCGACCAGGCTGGCGTTGATTTGCAGAGCGTGGTTCAGTCTGTTCGGGATAAGCTCTCCGCCGATATTATCATCAAGCAGACGGTGTCGCTGTCCCCGGAAATAGTCCTGGAGGAAAATACCGACATAGAAGCATGGGATGCGGTCATCGAAAATAACGATGAATTATTGGAAAAGTATATCGCAGGAGAACCAATCAGCCGGGAAAAACTTGCGCGGGAGGAACAGCAGCGGGTTCAAGACGCCTCCCTGTTCCCGGTCTATTATGGCAGCGCCAAAAAGGGCCTTGGCATTCAACCGTTGATGGATGCGGTGACAGGGCTGTTCCAACCGATTGGGGAACAGGGGAGCGCCGCCCTATGCGGCAGCGTTTTCAAGGTGGAGTATACAGATTGCGGCCAGCGGCGTGTCTATCTACGGCTATACAGCGGAACGCTGCGCCTGCGGGATACGGTGGCCCTGGCCGGGAGAGAAAAGCTGAAAATCACAGAGATGCGTATTCCATCCAAAGGGGAAATTGTTCGGACAGACACCGCTTAT
>NZ_JAHLPP010000002.1 GCF_018917965.1 Pseudoflavonifractor sp. MSJ-37
ATCATCCGGGTTGGTGATCGTGGCCATAGACGCACGATCCATGGTCCCGTCCGCCTTCACGGCCACCTTGCCGGAGGTATCCGGGACCTGCTTCACACATACGATCGCTTTCATCAGAAATGTCTCCTCCGTTCCTTACTTCACGCCCAGATGGCTGGAAATGACCATGCGCTGGACTTCGCTGGTGCCCTCGTAGATCTCGGTGATCTTGGCGTCGCGCATCATGCGCTCCACCGGGTACTCGCGGGTGTAGCCATATCCGCCGAAGAGCTGTACGGCCCGGCGGGTCACATCGCTGGCGGCCTCCGCGGCGAAGAGCTTGGCCATGGCAGCGTCCATGGAATAGGGCTCGCCGCTCTGCTTCTTGGAGGCGGCAGCATAGACCAGATACTGGGCCGCCTGCATCCGGGTGTGCATATCGGCCAGCTGGAACTGGGTGTTCTGGAACTGGGAGATCCGGCGGCCGAACTGGACGCGCTCCTGCGTGTAGGCGATGGCCTCGTCGATGGCGCCCTCGCCCAGGCCCAGGGCCTGCGCGGCGATGCCGATGCGGCCGCCGTCCAGGGTCTTCATGGCGATCTTGAAGCCCTTGTTGAGCTGGCCCAGCAGGTTCTCCTTGGGCACGATGCAGTCCTCCATGATCAGCTCGCAGGTGGAGGAGCCGCGGATGCCCATCTTCTTCTCATGCTTGCCCACGGAGAAGCCGGGGAAGTTCCGCTCCACGATGAAAGCGGAGATGCCGTGGTTGCCGGCCTTCTTGTCGGTCATGGCGAAGATGATGAACACATCGGCGAAGCCGGCGTTGGTGATGAAGATCTTGGAGCCGTTCAGGACGTAATGGTCCCCGTCCAGCACCGCGGTGGTCTGCTGGCCGGAGGCATCGGTGCCGGCGTTGGGTTCGGTCAGGCCGAAGGCGCCGATCCACTCGCCGGAGCACAGCTTGGGCAGGTATTTCTTCTTCTGCTCCTCGGTACCGTTCTCGAAGATCGGGGCGCAGCACAGAGAGGTGTGAGAGGAGATGATGACGGCGGTGGTGCCGCAGACCTTGGCCATCTCCTCCACGCACATGGCGTAGGACAACACGTCAGCGCCGGCGCCGCCGTACTCCTTGGGGAAGTAGATGCCCATCATGCCCAGCTTGCCCAGCTTCTTGACGGTCTCCACGGGGAAGCGCTCTTCCTCGTCGACCTCCTCGGCCAGAGGCTTCACTTCGTTCTGCGCGAACTCGCGGTACAGTTTGCGGAGCATCTCCTGCTCCTTCGTCAGATGAAAGTCCATTCCGGTTTCCTCCTAAGATCCAATGAAAAGGTTACAAGGCTGCGGCCTTGCGGCCGCAGCCGGGGGTAAAGTCAGATCACTTCTTGCTGTAATCGTAGAAGCCGATGCCGGTCTTGCGGCCCAGCCGTCCGCCGCGCACCATCTTCCGCAGGAGCAGAGAGGCGCGGTAGCGGGGATCGTTGGTCTCGTTGTAGAGCACGTCCATGATGGCCAGGCACACGTCCAGGCCGATGAAGTCGCCCAGCTCCAGGGGGCCCATGGGGTGGTTCGCGCCCAGCTTCATGGCCTTGTCCACGTCCTCCACAGAGGCGACGCCGCTCTCGACCACGGTGATGCCCTCGTTGATCATAGGGATGAGCAGGCGGTTGACGATGAAGCCGGGGGCCTCGTCCACCTCAACGGGGTCCTTGCCCACGTCCTTGGAGAGCTGGAAGATCGCTTCGAAGGTCTCGTCGGAGGTGTTCACGCCCCGGATGACCTCGATGAGCTTCATCACCGGGGCCGGGTTGAAGAAATGCATCCCGATCACCTTGTCGGGCCGCTTGGTGGCGGAGGCGATGTCGGTGATGGAGATCGAAGAGGTGTTGGTGGCCAGGATGGCCTCGGGCTTGCAGAGGCCGTCCAGCTCGGCGAAGAGCTCCTTCTTCAGATCCACGCTCTCCACGGCGGACTCCACCACCAGGTCGGCGTCCTTGACGACGTCGATGTCGCTGGTGAAGGTCAGCCTGGACAGCAGGGCCTCTTTCCCGGCCTCGTCCAGCTTGCCCTTGGCGATGCGCTTGTCCAAGCTCTTGATGAGGCTGGCCTTGTGCTTCTCCGCGCTGGCGTTGCTGGTGGAGCGGATGACGGTGTCGATGCCCTTGTTCGCGAAGACCTGGCCGATGCCCAGGCCCATGGTGCCGCCGCCGATGATAACGATCTTTTTCATAGATATGATCCTCCCATTCCTTCTGTCCGATCTAAACCTGTTGGAACGTGCCCTGCGGAGCCTCTGCGTCCGCCCGGATATGAGGGGGCCATATCACGGTGGGGCACGGAGCTTGCTGTGCTTTCATATCATGCTCGGGTCATCTGATGTAACGGTGGTCGCTTGGATCTGCGTTTTGCCATAGAGATCCACTTTTTCGTCTGCTTGTTATTTTTTTAACATATATGTCCCTAAAAAATTGCAACACCGCATGATTCCCACGGCTGTTGCATCTTTTTCAGGTCCATTTCTTCACAGGTCTCGGAGTGGATCCTCGCTTAGTATAGCGCGTTTCCCCCAAAGACGCAAGTCTTATTTTCAAAAAATCCGTATTTTTTATCGAGGATAGCAGCTCCTTCCATTTATTTCTTGTTGGTATCCCACAAATATATCGTCAAAAAATTCACAGATACAGTTCAGACTGGCCGTTCGTTATTTTATTCACAGGTCCTGATCACAAAAAGAGAGCGCCGGTGTCCCGGCGCTCTGCAAAATGACGGAACATCCTCCCGCGCCCGTTCAGCCCAGCAGGCCGCCCACGAACTGGGTGAGAGGCAGGTAGACCAGGGGCAGGAAGATCGCCGGGAGCATATTGCCCACCCGGATCTTCTGCTTCGGCAGGCCCATCATGTTCATGCCGATGGCCACGATGATGCTGCCGCCCACGGCGCTCATCTCCTGGATCACGGCGTCCTGGAGATAGGGCCCCACGAACTGGGCCAGCAGGGTGAGCCCGCCCTGATACAAGAACAGGGGGATCACACAGAAGGGCACGCCGATGCCCATGGTGGAGGCGAAGGTGATGGAGGTCACGCCGTCGATCACGCTCTTGGAGATCAGGATACCGTAATTGTGGTTGAGTCCGGCCTCCAGACTGCCGTTGATGGCCATGGCGCCCACACAGAAGAGGACGGTGGCGTTGACGAAGCCCTCGGTGAAGCGGTCGTTCCCGCCGCTCCGGGCCATCTTGCGCTTGAGCACATCGCCGATGCCGGCCAGCCGGTCCTCGATCCGCAGGGCCTCACCCAGAAGGGTGCCCACCGCCATGCAGGCCACCACGCAGAGGGTGTCGTTGGTCCCGATCATGCTGGGGATGCCGATGCCCAGCACGCACAGCCCCATGGCGATGCCCAGGCTGTCGATGAAGCCGGGCTTGATCTTTCCCTTGAAGGCCAGCCCCAAAAAGCTGCCGATCAGGACAAGGACTACGTTGACGACGGTCGCGATCATGGAAAAAACTCCTTTCGACGGCTCTCTGCCGCACTGCACTGTAAAATGATAGACCGCGCCGGGCCGTTTGTCAAACAGTTCTCTTCATATCCCGCTCCGCCGGCTCATATGCTGGACCGATCTGGGGATAGGAGAGGAGGGGTGGTCCTTGAAGCTCAGCCGTTCATCCATGCTCTACGGGACCCTTCTGCTCACCGGCACCAGCCTGGCCGCTCAGGCGGTGGGGTTCCTGTACCGCATCCTCCTCTCCCGGCTGGTGGGGGCAGAGGTCATGGGGCTCTATCAGCTGATCCTGCCGGTGTACTCCGTGCTCCTGTCCCTCACCGCCGTGGGGCTGACGGCGGCGGTGTCCAACCTGTCCGCGGAGTATGCCGCCCGGGAAAATGACGGAGCCATGGCCGCCGTCCTCCGTCGGTGCCTCCTGGGGTTCCTGCTGGCCTTCGCCCTGGCGGCGGCGGTGGTCGCCGCCCTGTATGACCCGATCTCGGTCTATCTGCTGGGGGACGCCCGGACTCAGACCGGACTGCTCCTCCTGCTCCCCTGCCTTCTCCTGACCGGGGTGGAGAACCTGCACAAGCACTACTTCTACGGCTCCGGACAGATCCGCCCGCCGGCGGCGGTGGAGCTGTGCGAGCAGTTCATCCGCACCGGCGCGGTGCTGGGCCTGCTGGTCCTCTTCCTACCCCAGAGCCCAGAGCGGACCGTGGGGCTGATCGTCACCGGGATGGTGATCTGCGAGCTCTTCTCCGCCGTGGCCCTGACGATCCTCTACCGGCGGCACCGGGCGGGACTGTCCCGGCCGGCGGCAGAGGACGGGCTGGGACGGCGGATCCGGGGCATCGCCCTGCCGGTGGGACTCACCTCTCTGCTGGGGAACCTGATGGGTTCCGCCAATGCGGTGCTGATCCCTCAGCGTCTGGTAGCCGCCGGGGCCGATGTATCTCAGGCCATGCGGGACTTTGGGGTCCTGTGCGGCATGACGGTGCCCATGCTCCTGATGCCCACGGCCTTCATCGGGGCCATGGGGCTGGTGCTGGTCCCCCGTCTGGCCCGAAGCGCCGCCTTGGGCCGCATCGACCGGATCCGGGACCGGATCCACAAGGCCATGCTGGCCACCTCGGTGCTGATCATGCCCTCCATGGCCTTTCTGGCGGTCCTGGGCCCCACGATCGGCCGGGCCCTCTTCCGGGAGCCCTCCGCCGGAGACCTGATCCTCCCACTGTCTGTGGGAGTCCTCTTCTCCTGCTATCAGTCGGTGCTGGCGGGGGTGCTGAACGGGATCGGCGCCCAGCGGGCTGCCGCCTGGAACGCCATCTGCTCCGGGGCGGTCCAGCTGGCCTGCACCTATGTCCTCATGGGCCTGCCGGGGATGGGACTGCGGGGCTATGCGGCCGGCTTCGCCGTCAGCGCCGGACTTGGCCTCCTGCTGGACTGGCGGGAGGCCGCCCGCCGGACCCGGATGCGGCCCCGGCTCTTCCAGTGGTGCACCGCCCCTGCCCTGGCCGCTCTGCTCATGGGGCTGTGCATCCGCCTTCTTTTCCGGATCCTGCGGGACTGTGGACTGGGAGACGTTCCGTCGGTCCTCCTCTGTTTGGCCTTCGGCGCCGTGGAATACCTGGCCGCTCTGTCGGCCCAAGGCTGCCCCTTTCGGTCGCTGTTCCGGCTGCGCTGAGGATGTCCGGTCATAAAAGTTCGGAGCAGGCGTGATATGCCTGCTCCGACTTGCCTTGCGTTGATAGATGCACTGCCCGCCGATCACGTCCCACCAGATCGAAGCCCAGCGTAAGCGGGTCCGATTTGGAAGCGAGGAGCAACGGAGCGAGCGCACGATGAGTTTTGGGGGAAACAAAAAACTCGTCGCAAGCGATACGAAGCTTGCGACGAGCTGGTGCCTCCGGCCGGAATCGAACCAGCGACACGGGGATTTTCAATCCCCTGCTCTACCAACTGAGCTACAGAGGCGAATGAGAGGCCCCGTCTGCCCGGGCCTCCTGGTGCGGGTAACAGGACTTGAACCTGCACGGTCGCCCACCAGAACCTAAATCTGGCGTGTCTGCCAATTCCACCATACCCGCGCATCGGTCATTCTAGTATAGAATAGCACGGATCTTCTCATTTGTCAATTGCAGATCCGCGAAAAAGGGGGTATACTGGAGGGGACTTTTCGTACAAAGGATGTGGCCCCTATGAGACCTGCCCCTGAAGTGGCCCTGATCCAGGATCTGTCCGGCTTCGGCCGGTGTTCCACCACTGTCGCTCTCCCCACGCTGGCCGCCATGGGAGCCCGGTGCGAGACGCTCCTCACCGCCTATCTCTCCGCCCACACCGGTTTCCCCCGGTCGGAGCATTCTGTGTTCCTGGACCTGACCGATCAGATGGAGCGGTGCTGTGATCACTGGGCCGAGCTAGGCGCCTCCTTCGACGCGGTCTATAGCGGCTTCCTGGGCTCCGCCCGGCAGATCGACCTCCTGCGGTCCTTCATCCACCGCTTCCGCCGGCCGGACACGCTGGTGCTGGTGGACCCGGTCATGGGAGACGACGGCCGGCCGTACAGCACCTACACGCCCGACCTGTGCGCCCGGATGGGCTCTCTGGCTGAGGAGGCCGACCTCATCACCCCAAACCTCACCGAGGCCGCCATCCTTCTGGGGGAGGACTACTCCGCCGTCCCCGCGGATGAGGCGGGGATGTCCCGCTGGCTGGAGCGTCTCTCTCTGGATGGCAAGCGCTCTGTGGTCATCACCGGCGTGAGCCTGTCCCCGGACCAGGTGGGTGCCGGATGCTGGGACCGGGAGAGCGGTCGGATCTCTTTCTTCCAGGCCAACTCCGAGCCCGCCCATTTCTCCGGCACCGGCGACCTCTTCGCCAGCATCCTGCTGGGCGGGATGCTCCGCGGGGAGTCCCTTCCCGTCTGCACCGAGCGGGCGGTCCGGTTCGTCCAGCGGTGCGCCGCCGCCACACTGGCCATGGGCGCCCCCATCTCCCGCGGCGTCCAGTTCGAGCCCATGCTCCACGAGCTGATGGAGCCGTGATGTTCTCTGATGCATTTCGCGATCCAGCCCCTCCGGGCTGGATCTTTTTTATGCCGGCTTCCCGATCCTCCGCTCGTGGGAGGCTCGACACCGCGGACAGCCCTCATGACCGCGCTTCCCCGACCGCGTGTGATGCCAGCCTCTCCTGTACCTGTGCCCGGAACTCCGCCAGATCGGGCCATCGGTCGAAGAAGCGCCACTTCTGTGCCCACACCGCCGTCTCCGTCTCCGGCGGCGCGTCATAGAGGACGTAACAGGCAAAGCTCTCCGCCAAGTCCTCCACCGGGTCGGTGGCCGCGTACTCGGTGACGAAGTCGTCGGGATGCCGCAGGAGGAAGCCATAGCTGTCCATATCCGCCAGCCGGTCGTCCAGAAGGTCCGTCCAGAACATTCGATAGAAGGTGTCCAGATAGGAGCCGGGCCGGGCAGTCATGCCCTCCTCGCAGTAGGTCTCCGTGCGGGTCTCCCCGCTGTAGTCCACCTGATCCGCGTTCAGGGCCAGGTAGTGTCCATACTCGTGGACGATGGTCTCCCGGGTCCAGTCGTCGTCCCCTGTGTCCTCCGGGTCCAGCGCGATCTCCCAGCGCGTCCCGTCCCAGTCGGTCATCTGGACATAGGCCACCATCTCGTCCGGTCCGTCGGTGAACACCGTGAACCGGTCGAAGGCCTGGAACGCCCCCTCTGGCAGCAGGTCCAGCATCCCGCTCCACATGATCTGGTCGTTGGACCGCTCCGCCGCCGTCCGCTCCCGGCTATGGAGGACCCGCAGATCCGTGCCGTCCAGCACCTGATAGACCGTCAGCGTCCGCTGGGGCGGGTCCTCATAGCCCCAGTCCCCTACGTCCTCCCCGTCTCCCAGGTATTTGGCGGTCAACTCGTCATAGTACGCCGTCAGGGCCTCCAGGCCGGCCCACTCCTCATCGGACTTCTCCCAGACGCCCCGGGCAGTCCGAGCCGCTTTCCGTTCCTGCACTTCGGACAACAGGGACCGCGCTTTGACCCGCTCGCGTCCGCTGATCTTGTCATCCAGAGCCCCCAGCTGGACCGACAGCAGGCGCTCCGTCTCTGGATCGGCCAGCCGACTCCCCGTCCCGCCGCAGGCGGTCAGCAGGAGGCACAGGGTCAGCCCCGCTGCCGCAGACCTCCGCATATGCACATCCCCTCCCGTTCGTTTCTTCCATTGTACCAGACCCCGCTCGAAAGAAGCAAGGAAAAGGGCCGGTCCGGGACGATATGTCCTAGACCGGCCCCAGACTGTCAAAAAAGTCATTTCTCTCGTTGAGTGATGCAGGAGCCTCGCAGAGTTCCGTCACCCACAGGTGACGGAATAAAATATAAGGCGTTTTTTCTGAGGACATGTGCCTCAGAAAAAACTCTTCTCAGGCCGCTAGTGTGCGAGCAAAGCGAGTGCGCGCGGCGGCCTGCATCCCATCGAAGAAATGCCAGTTCGTTCTTTGTGAAGAACGAACCAGCATTTCTGAGAAGCGTGTCGAACAAGTTCGACACGCTGAGGGCCGGTCCGGGACGATATGTCCCGGACCGGCCCATCGTTCAAGCGGTCATCCGTTTACTTCTGCCAGTCCAGATCCACCATCACGTCGGCGGGCGTGATGGCGTTGTCGATCAGGCCATTGGCCTTGAGCCAGTCGATGTTTTCCTGCCAGCAGGCCTCGGTCTGGGACAGGAAGGGGGCGTCAGCGGTCTCCATCATGGGGGTGAGGGTGGCCATGCTCTTCTGCTCCACCGTCTCAGAGAGGGGGAAGTTCTCCTCGTTCTGGTTGTCCAGCAGGGTGCGCAGGGCTCCGTCCGGATCGTTCTTCACGTCCTCGAAGCCCTTGGCGGAGGCCCGCAGGAAGGCCTTGAGCATCTCAGGATCGTTGGCGATGGTGTCGTCGTTGGCCAGGAACACGCCCTCATAGTAGGTGGGCACACCGTAGTCGTCCAGATCGAAGTAGTTGACCTCGAAGCCCTCTTCCTCCATCTGGGGGACCTCATGGTTCACCAAGCAGCCGATGGTGGCATCCACATTGCCGGTGGTCATGGAGCTCATCAGGTCGAAGCCCACGTCCACCATGGTCACGCTGTCGGGATCGGCCCCCACGTTCTCCATGATAGAGCGGATCAGAGCCTCGGACAGCTCGGTGCCCGCGTAGCCCACAGTCTTGCCCTCCAGGTCCTTGGGAGAGGTGATGTTCTTGTCCTTCAGGGAGAGGACGATGTTCAGGGGTCCCTGGACCACCGCGCCGATGGACTTCACGGGCACGTCCTGGCCCGCCCGGGCGATGACCACGTCCTGCTGATAGTACAGGCCGATCTCCGCCTTCCCAGCGGCCACCAGAGACATGGCGTCGTTGGTGTTGGAGGGAAACTGGATGTCCACCTTCAGCCCCTCGTCGGCATAGTAGCCCTTGGCGATGGCGTCATAGATGAAGGCGTGGAGGGCGTTGGGATACCAGTCCAGCACCACGCTGATCTCCCGCAGGTCTCCATCCGGTCCGGCGGAGGCGGCCGGGGCATCGGAGGCGGCCGGGGCGGCCGTACCGCCGGAACAGCCGGTCAGGAGCATGAGGCCGCTCAGGGCCAGTGCGATCGTACGTTTCATATCCATGGGTCATCCATTCCTTTCTTGGGTCGTATCTCTATCGTCGTTCGTGCTTTCTCAGGACTCTCCGCGCCAGCGGACCAGCTTCCGCTCCAGCAGGGCCACCACGCCCACGGCCAGCATGGCCGCCGCCGACAGCAGGACGATCGGGGCGAACACCCCCGCGCCGTCCAGCTGGGTCATCATCCGCCGGGAGAAGTAGCCCAGGCCGCTCTTGGCCCCCAGCCACTCGCCGATCGCCGCGCCGATCACGCTCATGGGCACCGCCATCTTCACCGCGGAGAAGAAATAGGGCAGGGCGCAGGGGATCTTGACGGCGCGGACGATCTGCCAGCGGTTGGCGCCATAGGTCCGCAGGAGTTCGGTCATCTCCACGTTGGCGGCCCGGAGTCCATCGTACACCGTGATGGCGATCGGGAAGAAGGTGATCAGCACTGTCACCAATACCTTGCTCCAGATGCCGTAGCCGAACCACAGCACGAAGAGGGGCGCGATCGCTGTGGTGGGGATCGTCTGGGACACCACCACCACTGGGTAGAGCATCCGCCGGACCAGGTCGCTGCTGTCCATGGCCGCGGCCAGCGCCAGCCCCAGCACCAGCGAGATCGCCAGTCCGATGGCCGTCACCGTCATGGTGGCGGGCAAATGGACGGTGAAGAGAGGTATTCTCAGCTCCCACAGCCGGACCAGAATCTGGGTGGGCGAGGGCAGGATATAGGCCGCCCCCATCCCCGTGGCCCCCGCCTGCCACAGCAGGAGGAGCGCGAAGAGGAAGATCAGGGCGGGCAAGTCCGCCTTACAGGCCTGTTTCATCCCTTCACCTGCTTTCTCAAAAGGTCGATGAGCCCCTCCCGCAGGTCGGTCATCTCCGGCCGCTTCAGGCAGGAGCGATCCCGGGGGTAGTCCGCCGGGACCGGGACCTCCAGCAGGCTCCGGATCGGCGTGTCCGCCACCGCCAGCACGCTGGAGGACAGGAACACCGCCTCCTCCACATCGTGGGTGATGAAGAGGATCGTCTTTTTGTGCCTCTGCCACTGGTCCAGGAGCCACTCCTGCATGGTGATGCGGGTCAGGAAGTCCAGGGCGGAGAAGGGCTCGTCCAGCAGGAGCAGGTCGCTGCCGGTGAGCATGGTGCGGGCGAAGGCCGCCCGCTGGCGCATCCCGCCAGAGAGCTCATGGGGCATCTTCCCGGCACAGCCGGCCAGACCCACATCCTCCAGCGCCGCCTCGGCCCGGTCCCGGCGCTCCGCCTTGGAGGATCCGCCCCGGATCTCCAGCGGAAGCGCCACGTTCTCCCCCACCGTGCGCCAGGGCAGGAGCAGATCCTTCTGGGGCATATAGCCGCAGTACTGCTTCCGTCCGCCGCCGATGGGGGCGCCCTCCACCAGGATCCGCCCCGCCTTGGAGGCCAGCAGGCCGTTGGTCAGCCGGAAGATCGTGCTCTTGCCGCATCCGCTGGTGCCCACGATGCAGTGGAAGGATCCACGCTCCACCCGGAAGGAGAGGCCGTCGATGATGTCGAACTCCTCGGAGGGATATCGATAGGAGACCGACTCGAACTCCAGCGCGGTCATTTTTCCAGTGTCCATGCCATCTCCCAGAAGCCCAGCTCATACCGGCTGCATGCCACGAAGATCTCCTCCAGGCGCTGATACTCTGTCTCGGTACAGCTGGCCGCCAGCTCCTCCATCAGCGCCACCAGGGCCGCGTTCGTCTGCTGATACTCCTCTCCAGCATAGCTCCGGATCCACTCGCCGTAGAAGGGGTGGTCCGCCGCGCCGGGGATCTTGGCCAGCCGGGTGCCGATCTCGGCATAGCTCCAAGAACAGGCCAGGATCGACGCCACGATCTCCGCCGGGCCCCCGGCGGAGGCCACGGCCAGCATATAATGGGTATAGGACAGGTTGGAGAGGGCGGGCTCCACCGCCAGCACCTGCTCCTCGGAGATGCCCATCCGGGCCATGTAGCCCCGATGGACCTTCATCTCGCCCCCCAGGATCGCGTCCACATTGGCGGAAAAAGTCCGCATCAGCTCCGGGTCCCGGGCCTTGATCACGCCCCAGGCGAACACCCGGGCGTAGTCGAAGAGATACAGATAGTCCTGGAGCAGGAACCACCGGAACTTCTCCAGATCCAGAGTCCCGTCTCCGATCCCCCTCACGAAGGGGTGGGCGTGGCACTGTTCCCACACCGGCTTTGCGGCCTCGTAGAGCCGTTCCGTCACGTTCATACGTCGTTCCTCCCATCGAACAGGATCTCGTCGGCCAGAGCCGTCAGCTTCGGCCAGTCCTCGCCGTAGGCGTCCTCATGGACGCCCACCACATAGAATCCCGCCTTCTTGGCGGTCTCAGCGGCGTAGAGGGCGTCCTCGAACACGGCGATGTCCTTCGGCTCCGCCCCAAAGCGGCGGGCGGCCTCCAGATAGATGTCCGGGCGGGTCTTGCCCACCCCGAGGGTCTCACAGCTCAGGATGAACGTGAACCGGCCGTCCACCCCCAGCCGGGAGAGGCAGGCGCGGGCCAGCGGCTCAGCGGTGGCAGTGGCCACGCACATCTGTACGCCCCGGTCCGCCAGTTCCGCCAGATAGGCCGCCATCCCCGGCTTCAGGGGGATGTCCCGGCGGTAATGTCCGTCCATCATGTCCTCCATGCCGGCCACCATCGCCTCCGGCGTGCCGGGCAGGTGGTAGAGCTCCAGCAGATAGGCCGCCCCCTCCAGCATGGTCATGGGCCGCAGGGGCTCCAGCTCCTCCGGCGTAGGGACGATGCCCTGATCCGCCAGATACTCGGCGCTCAGGCCCATCCACCAGCTCATGGAGTCCACCAGCGTGCCGTCCATGTCGAAGATGCAGAAACGCTTATCCATGGGCGGCCACCAGCTCATCGGACAGGGCCCGCAGACGGGCCGCCGCCGCGCCGGGATCCGGCTGGGCGAAGAGGGCGGACACCACCGCCACACCGTCCACCCCGCTCCCTTTTAGGGAAAGGATGTTGTCGGCGCTGATGCCGCCGATGGCCACTACCGGGATGTCCACCGCATCACAGATGGCCCGGAGGTCCGCCACGCTGAGGGTCTTGGCGTCCTTCTTCGTGGTAGTCCCGAACACGGCTCCCACGCCGATGTAGTCGGCCCCGGCCCTCTGGGCGGCCACGGCAGTCTCCACCGTGTTGGCGGAGATGCCCAGGATCTTGTCCGGCCCGATCATGGCCCGGATGTCCCGGCCCTGGATATCGGACTGGCCCACATGGACGCCGTCGGCGCCGCACTCCAAGGCCACCTCCACCGAGTCGTTCACCACGAAGGGCACCTGATGGCGGGCAGCCTGCTCCTTCAGGACCTCGGCCTCTGCCAAAAAGGCGGCGTGGGTCAGGCCCTTTTCCCGGACCTGGAGGAAGGTGGCCCCGTTGGCCAGGACCGCCTCCGTCACCTCGGGCAGAGTCCTGCCGCCCAGCCAGGACCGGTCTGTGACGGCATAGAGCCGCATGGCCCGCCGGATATCGTCTCTCGAAACGCTCATATCTCGCTCCTCTTCCGCGCTCACCGCTCCAGCTGGTTCAGCATCCGGTCCAGCGCGCCGGAGCGCTTGAGCAGGAGGATGACCGCGCAACCCATCAGTCCACCCACCGCCGAGGAGGGCAGATAGGCGGGGATGTAGTAGAGGGGGGACTGGGCGTCCAGCCCATAGAACTGCTTCATCAGGGGATAGGCCGCCAGAGCGCTGAGGATGCCGGTGCCGGCCACCTCGCCCACATAGGCGCACCAGAGCCGCTTGGTCTTCTGGTACAGCAGGCCGGACAGGAAGGCACCGATCACGGCGCCCACCACCGCCTGGATGGTCCGTCCGGTGAGCATCCGCAGGAGGCCGGTGAGCAGGGCGGCGGCAAAGCCGTACCAAGGCCCCAGGAACACCGCGCCGATGATATTGCAAAAGTGCTGGAAGGGGGCCATGGAGGGGAAATACACGAAAGTGGACAGGACGAAGCCAAGTCCCGCCAGCATGGCCGTCAGGACCATCTTGCGTACGGAGACGCTGTTTGCCCGGGTCATGGTGCTGTTCCGGTCGTTCACTGGACGTCGCCTCCTTCCTTGACGGCATAGTTGTGCGCCAGAGGGCCGCTGCCCTGGCCCAGGTCCAGACCGGCCTCCATGGCGGCGGTGATATACTTCTTGGCCAGGCCCACCGCCTCGTCCAGCGGGTGGCCGATCGCCAGGAAGGAGGCGATGGCGGAGGACAGCGTACAGCCGGAGCCGTGGTTGTTCTCATTGGCCACACGGCGGGAGCGGTACCACACAGCCTTGCCGCCCTGCCAGAGCAGATCGTCGGCGTCGGCGGTCCGGTGGCCGCCCTTCACCAGCACGCCGCCGGAGATCTGGGTCCCGATGGTCTGCGCCGCCCGGAGCATATCCTCCTCGCTCTCCACAGCGAAGCCGCACAGCCGCTCCGTCTCAGGCAGATTGGGGGTGATGACCTCCGCCAGCGGGAGGAGCTCCTCCTTCAACGCGGCGAGGGCGGTGTCCTGCATGAGGGCAGAGCCGCTGGTGGCCACCATCACCGGGTCCACCACGATGTGCTCCGCGCCATACTCCCGGAGCTTGGCGGCGATGGTGCGGATGATCTCCCCATTGGAGACCATGCCGATCTTCACCGCGTCGGGCCGGATGTCCTGGAACACGCAGTCCAGCTGGAGCGCGACGAACTCCGGAGATGCCTCCATGACGCCCCGGACGCCGGTGGTGTTCTGAGCGGTGAGGGCGGTGATGGCGCTCATGCCATACACGCCCAGGCAGGTCATGGTCTTGAGGTCGGCCTGGATCCCGGCCCCGCCGCTGGAATCACTGCCCGCGATGGTGAGTACTGTTTTCATGATCCTTTTTCCTCTCTTTCCTCATGAGTCTGAGCGGGTCGGTCCAAGAAAAACGAACGGCAGGATGCCCCTATGGGACATCCTGCCGGAAAGCCTCGTCCTCGCCCCTCTCCCACAGAGAGGATGCGCACGAAAGTCCTGTGCCGCGTCCCTACGTTGGCATTACCCACATCAGGTAAGGTCGAGGGACTGTCCCCTCCTCTCAGCCCCCTCGCGGGAGCTCCCTTGCGAGCCTCATTTTACGTGCTTTCTGCCGAACTGTCAATCCTCTTTTTCCGGCATGCCCCTGTCCATGCCGTTGTCTCTGAGCTATACTGGTGGAAACGACCGGAGCGAAAGGAGATGGGACCATGCCGCTGTTCGATGACTGCTGGCCCCGATGCGGTCAGGAACAACAAAAAGCGGACGTCTATCTCTCCGTTTCGAGATAGACGTCCGGTCCTGCTGAGGCTTATGCGAACTCCAGCGAAAAGTGACTTTTTTAATCGTTCGGCAGGCCGCAGAAGGCGAAATTCCTTCTGCGGCCCGTTTGTAGATCATGTTCTATGGTGTTACGGCCTTCCTTCGAGCATAGCGGGCCCATATCTCATGGTGCGCAGTCATTTAGGCGGCGCCGCCCAGCTTCATGAGGGAAGGAACGAAGGTGCTCAAGTCAGGGAAGACCACCAAAATGGTCAGAGCGACCAGCAGCATGATGAACCAAGGGATCAGTGCCTTGATGAGTCGGCCCATGGGCAGCTTGCCCACACGGGACACAGCGAACAATACCACGCCGAACGGCGGCGAAATAACTCCAATCATCAGGTTGAACACCAAGATGATACCCAAATGGATGCCGTTGACGCCAAAAGCCTGAGCCATGGGGAAGATGATGGGAGTCAGGATGGTGATGGCACTGACCGTCTCCATGAACATGCCCACCACCAGGAAGGCTAGGTTCAGCAGCAACAGGAACGTCCATTTGCTGTGGATGATGGTCATCAGACCGGCAATGAGGGTCTGGGGGATATTGGCCTTGATGAGCACGGAGCCCAGCAGGGTAGACACGGCCAGCAGGATGCAGATGGGGCCGGCCTCCACCACCGTCTGCTTCAGAACGGCCCAGTAGCGCTTCAGGGTCAGCTCCTTGTAGACGAAAATGCCCAAGAAGGAGGCATATACCACGCAGATAGCGGCAGCCTCAGTAGGGGTGAAGATGCCGGTGTAGATGCCCAGGATGATGATGACCGGGGTGAGCGCCGGCAGGATACCGCCAGCCAGATCGTGGAAGGTCTGCTTCCAAGATACGAATTTGTCCCGAGGATACTTGCGCTTGATGGCATAGTAACTCACAAGAACAGCCATACAGAGGGCGATGACGATGCCGGGCAGGACACCTGCCACCAGCAGGGCGCCCACCGATACGCCGGACACCATGCCATACACCACCAGAGGCATACTGGGGGGCACGATGGGGCCCAGCGTGGAGGAGGCGGCGGTGACGGAAGCGGAGAAGTCGCGGTCGTAGCCAGCATCCTCCATGGCCTTGATCTCGATCTGTCCAAGACCGGCCGCGTCAGCCACGGCGGTACCGGACATGCCAGCGAAGATGAAAGAAGCCAAGACATTCACGTGTCCCAGACCGCCGGGCACCCAGCCGATAATGGCCCGGGCCGCCCTGAACAGGCGGTCGGTGATGCCACATTCGTTCATCAGCTTACCGGCCAGCAGGAACAGGGGGATACAAAGGATCGTAAAGCTGTTGACACCGCTGATCATGTTGGACGTGATCGACATCCACTTCATGCCGGTGCTGAAGTTCATGATGAACATCGCTCCTCCGGCAATGGCGTAGGGGACCGGGAAGCCGATCAGGAACAAAACGACAAGGATCAACAGACCCCAAATCGGACTCATACGTTCGTGCCTCCCTTCTGCAGTTCCTCCGCGATCTTGGCGGACTCAGCGGCCATTTCGGCCTCATTTTCCTCCTGCTGGGTCTTGACATGGTCATGCCCCATAAACAGCAGGACAGCACGGAGCAGATTGGCCAACAAGGTCAGCACCAGCGCCGCAGCAACGATGACATATATTGCGGCCAAGGGGATCCAAGTGTTAGAGGGAAGCACGGTGTCGCTTTTGACGGCGTTCTGGATATTCAGGTAGATGCTGTATACGCAGACTGCGCTGTAACCTGCCATGAAGATCTGAAACACGCCCATGACGATCTCACGCACGCGGCTTGACAGGATGTCGAACAAAACAGTGATGCGCAGGTCCTGGCCACGCTTGGCAGCCACGGGCCACAGCAGGAACACGAACAGGACATAGCAGTAACGGGCCAACTCCTCTGTACCGGAGGTAGCGATGTCCAGCCGTCTGGCAACGACCTGATACATGATGACCACGATGATCGCCACCAGTGTGATGGCGCACAGCGTGATCACGAGATCTTCTATTTTATCAAATGTACGTCTGATTTTTTCCATAGAGGCCTCCATAAAACAATGCGGGTATATCGGTTCGATCGGAAGGATCTCTAATAAAGAGCGGAGCGGTGATCGAGATCGCCGCTCCGCTTCGGCTTTCACTTTACGACAGTGGATCCATCCGATGGGTCGATACGCTTACTTGGAGCACTCCTCGATCAGAGCCATAGCATCCTCGTAGCTGATGTTGGTCCATTCGGTAGCAAACTCCTGCTTCCAGAACTCCTCGCTGGCGGTCTTGAAGGAATCCAGGTCCAGATCAGTGACCAGCTCGGCACCGGCATCCTGATAGGCCTTCAGCCACTCAGCCTCTTCGTCAGCGATCAGAGGAGCACACTGATCCATGGCATCCTCGCCGGCCTTTCGGATGGCGTCCTGATAGTTCTGGGGCAGGGACTCGAACAGGCTGTTGCTCATGAAGATGCCACTGGCCTCCACCGCATGGTCAGTGGGGATGACATACTTGGCGATCTCAGGGATATTCAGCTTGCCAGACTCGGACAGGGGGTTCTCACAGGAGGAGACCACGCCGGTCTGGATCGAGGTATACAGTTCGCCCAGAGGGATGGTGACGGTGGTGCAGCCCAGAGCCTGCCAAGCGGCGTTCCACATGGCGTTGGAGTTCATGCGCAGCTTCAGGTTCTTCACGTCATCGACAGAGCGGACTTCCTCAGTGGAGACGAGGGTGCGCATGCCGCGGTAGAAGGGGCCGCACAGGTCCAGCACATTGTGGTCGGTGGCCCAGCTGTTGCGGATGTTCATCCAGTAGTCACTGTTGTAGACGTTGTAATAGGTATCCTCATCAGTGATCAGAAAGGGGGCGATGATCCAGAGGTCCTCGGGGGAGTACGTCCAGATAGGAGCACTGCCCGTGCCGCAGAACTCAAGCTCACCGGAGGAGACCTGTGCCAGAGCGTCATCCTCGCTGGCAACTGTTCCGTCGGGGAAGACATTGATGGTCACGGCTCCATCCGTGTATTCATTCGCCAGCTCGGCGAACTTCTGATACATCTCGACCACAACGGAGCCAGTAGCGTAAGTCGTGGAGAAGCTCCAGTTGTACTTCTCATCGAAGCTGCCGCCCTCAGCAGTGCTGGTGTTCTCGGCAGCAGGGGTATCCGTAGACTTTGCGCCAGACTCAGAGCCGCCGCAGGCGGTCAGGCTGAATCCCATAGCCAGAGCCAGAGTCAGAGACAGGATCTTCTTTTTCATACCTTTTTTCTCCTTTTTACTTTTACTGTGATCTATCTTCGGACCGCGAAACGGTTAGAAGTCGAACATCAAAGCACCGTCTGGGGCGTGCTTGTCCTTTCCCACATCCAAAATATGTGCGCTCATCAGCGCACCGGCAAGACGAACGTCATGCTGTTCGATCGCATCGATGATCTTGCGGTGGTCCTCCTGCCGGATGATGCCGACTCGGTCGATCTCATCTACGATAGATTGCTTCAGGATCCCATTCAGGATCTCATAGGATCGAACGATCATGTCGTTTCGCGTTATCTGGCCGATCATCGTGTGGAATTCTACATCCAAAGCCGCATAGTCATCTGCCGTGGTCTTTTCGATCATATGGAGATGGTTCTCCCGCAGCATAGCGATATCTTCAGCGGTCGCTCGTTTGGCCGCCATCTGCACGGCGTAGATCTCCAGCATTTCTCGAAACTCGATCACATCCTGCCAGGCCTTTGCTCCAATGGGCTTGGCAACTGGAAGCATATCCAAGCAATTCTGCGGAGCCAGGGCTTTTACGCAGGAACCATAACCGGCCCTAGTCTCAATGAGGCCCAAGGCATTCAGCTTTTGAAGTACCTGCCGCACGGTAGCATGGCTGACGCCCATGGATAAACACAGCTCACGCTCCGACGGGATCTTTTCTCCCACGGCCCAATTACCGTTCTCGATCATGGACCGCAGCTGTTCGAATGCCTGATCGCCGACTTTCGTACGTTTTACCCGCTTCAGTTCCATCGTATGATAGTTCTCCTTATTACAGGATGCTCACACCTAGCACATAACTGCTATCTTTGGTTGAGCCTATTATTCCACATTCATCCTTGTAATTCAATTCACATTTCCTACACAATATGTTAACATCTTTTGTATATTACGACAAAATCAAAGTACGATGGCCACACGACCTGCACGTTCACCGCAAAATAGCTCGAGCAAGAACGATCAAATGCGTTCCAGATATGGACAGGAACGTCAAAGACCGGGCGTCATTACAGGATGCTCACACCTAGCACATAACTGCTGTCTTTGGTTGAGCCTATTATTCCACATTCATCCTTGTAATTCAATTCACATTTCCTACACAATATGTTAACATCTTTTGTATATTACGACAAAATCAAAGTACGATGGCCACACGGTCTGCACGTTCACCGCAAAATAGCTCGAGCAAGAACGATCAAACGCGTTCCAGATATGGACAGGAACGTCAAAGACCGGGCGTCTATCTCTCCATCCTGAGATAGAGATAGACGCCCGGTCTTATCCATTCTGTTATCGGTCGTCAGCTTCAGCCCTTGGGGGCGAACTTGTCCCAGTAGCCCACCACGAAGATGATCAGCACGATCACCGGCAGGACATAGGTGAAGTACCGCCGCAGCCTGGCGGGGAACCGGAAGCCCTCGCCCTGGTCGACCTCGGCCACGAAGTTCTCATAGCCCCAGCCCGCCTTGCCGGGCAGACAGCAGAAGAGCAGGTAGACCACAGAGCCCAGAGGCAGCAGGTTGTTGCTGACCAGGAAGTCCTCGAAGTCCATGATGCCCATGCCCAGGATCTTCACGCCGCTCCACACGTTCCCGCCCAGCAGACAGGGCAGGCTCAGCAGCAAGATCAGGATCAGGTTGGCCAGGACCGCCTTCTTCCGGGAGATCCCCCACCGGTCCATCCAGCAGGCCAGGATGTTCTCGAACACCGCCGTCACCGTGGACAGGGCGGCACAGAACAGGAACGCGAAGAACATGGCGCCCCAGACGCGTCCGCCCGGCATGGCGTCGAACACGTTGGGCAGGGTGATGAAGATCAGCGTGGGGCCCGCATCGGGCTGGACCCCGAAGGCGAAGGCGGAGGGAAAGATGATCAGGCCCGCCACGAAGGCCACCGCCGTGTCCAGCAGGCCCACGTTCACCGCCTCGCCGAAGAGGCGGTGGTCCTTGCCGATGTAGCTGCCGAAGATAGCCATGGCGCCGATGCCCAGGCTCAGAGTGAAGAAGGCCTGTCCCATGGCGTCGTAGATCGCCCGGCCCAGCCGGAAGCTGCCTGCTCCATCGTAGAGCAAATTGTGGAAGTTGGGCACCAGGTAGAACTCCAGGCCCGCCGCCGCGCCGGGCAGGGTCACGGCCCGGACCGCCAGCACCACCAGCAGGGCCAGCAGACAGAGCATCATGATCTTGTTGATCTTCTCTACGCCGTTCTGGAGCCCGCGGGAGCAGATCAGCATGCCCAGGCACACCACGATGCCCATGAAGAGCACCTGGATGCCCACATCCCCCTGCATGGAGGAGAACGCCTCACTGACGGCGGCTGGATCCACGTTCTGGAACTGCCCCGCCGCCATCTTGAAGAAGTACAGCAGGAGCCAGCCGGCGATGGTGGTATAGAACATCATCAGCAGGTAGTTGCCCGCCATGCCGAACCAGCCGTACCAGTGCCACTTGCTCCCCTTGGGCTCCAGCTGCTGGAAGGACACCATGATGCTCTTCCGGCTGGCCCGGCCCACGGCGAACTCCATGGACATGATGGGCAGACCCATGATCACCAGGAACACCAGATAGATCAGCACGAAGGCCGCGCCGCCGTACTGCCCCACGATATAGGGGAAGCGCCAGACGTTGCCCAGTCCGATCGCGCACCCGGCGGAGATGAGTACGAAGCCCAGCCGGGACGCAAAAGTCTCTCTCTCTTTCACGTTTCTCAGGGACCTCCTTCGATCTGTTGATAGACCAGATCATTGTAACGGTTTTCCTCTCCCCTGTCAATGTTCCGCCGCTGAACGACGGATGGTCCCGCTCCCCGCGACAGGTCCCCGTCCAGCCGGTGCGGTACCGCGTCCCGGAGGCCGTCCGGACCGGTCCCGGCGGCCATCAGCGCCTCCACCAGTTCCTCGATCCGGTCGGGCCGGACCGTGAGGCCCGGCGCCGCCGCCCCGGTCCCCCGCGCCGGCTCTGTCACCTGGACGCCGTAGCCCTCGCAGAGGATCCCGCCGCCCACGTCCACAGCTCCGATCAGCAGATCGTACCGAAAGGTCCGTTCCGCTCCCGTCTCATCCCGGACCGTGACTTGACCCACATACATGGTCCTCATCCCACCGCCTCCCTCCCGATCGCTAAATACCATTATATGGTATTTTTAGCCAGATGGGAAGCCAGCACGATCCGCAAGTTCCGGCAAATCGCCACCAGACCCGCCCCGCTTCGCCGGAAGTCCTCTTGTGGAATGCTCCTCCACACGTTATAATAGGGATACCGAATCTATTCTGTCAAAGGAGCTGATCTCTATGAAACAGCGCAGCATCCCTCTCTGCATCGTGTTCTCCATCATCACCTGCGGCATCTACGGCATCTACTGGTTCATCTGCGTCACGGAGGAGGCCCGGGTGGTCTCCGACCGGTTCCAGACCACTGGAGGCATGGCCTTCCTGTTCAGTCTGATCACCTGCGGCATCTACGGCTTCTACTGGGCCTACAAGATGGGCGAGGCCATGGAGGACGCCCGGGCCCAGCACGGCGAGCCCAGCGGCTCCCTGCCCATCCTGTTCCTCCTGCTGAACATCTTCGGCCTGTCCATCGTCACGCTGGCTCTGATCCAGAACGAGCTGAACAAGTACGAGATCGCGTGATATGGCGGTCCGTCTCCGCCGCCTGATCCTCCGGGCCGCCCTCCTGCTGGGGGGCGGCCTGGTCTATGCGGCCTTCTGTATCGAGACCGGACGGGCGGTGCCCTGCCTGTTCCGGCGGATCACCGGTCTGCGCTGTCCCGGGTGCGGCGTCACCCGGATGTGTCTGGCCCTCCTGAGGGGAGACCTGGCCGCCGCCTGGGCAGCCTCGCCGGGCCTGCTCCTGCTCTCTCCTTTTCTCGGCCTTCTCCTGCTGGATCTGGCCGTCCGGTACGTCCGCACCGGACAGCGGCTCCCCGGCCCCGTGGAGCGGGCCGGCATCTGGTGTGCCGTGGCCTGGCTGGTCCTCTATGGCGTGATACGGAACCTCGCCGGCTTCTGAACGGCAGGCATCAGATATCTGTATGCAAAAAGGCATCGGCCCCGGCTGGGGTCGATGCCTTTTTCTTCGTTCAGAGCGATCTCAAAAAGAACTGGTCCATGGTACCACGGACCACGGCGACGGGGCGGTCCATAGCCCGGCCCGGTCGTCCAGATACGGCTTCTGCGTCTCGCCGGATCGTCCGGCCGTCCAGCATCGCTCAGCCCTCGCTGGGGATGAGGCCCATGTCGGTGAAGGGGAAGATCACCAGCTCGGCCTTGCCCAGCACATAGCGCACGTCCACGGTGCCCAGATCCGGGTTGCGGCTGTCATTGGACACGTTCCGGTTGTCGCCCATGACGAAGATCTCGCCCTCGGGCACGGTGATCGTGTCGATGGTCTGCCACATCTGCTGTTCCATGGGCTCCAGGATATAGTCCTGGGGGAGCTCCTGCCCGTCCACGGTGACAGTTCCTTCCTCATAGTCGATCTGCACGGTCTGGCCGCCCACGGCGATGACCCGCTTCACGATCGGGCCGGTGATGTTCTCGAACTCCTTGGTGAGCACCACCACGTCCCCCTGTCTGGGCGTGTAGCCCAGGCTCCGGACCACCATCATGTCCCCGTTCCAGAGGGTGGGCTCCATGGAGGAGCCGTCCACCGGGGTCAGGCGGCCCAGGAAGGTGAACACCAGCACGATGCCCACGATGACCGGCGCGATGGCCTGGAGCCAGCCATACAGCTCCCTCCCCAGGCTCTGGTCCTGCTTCGTCTCCTGCCGCTCTTCCATCGGCTCGTTCCTCCCTTCGTTGGAACAGAGGCCCCGGCGTCACCGCCGGGGCCTCCGCAGTTGGTCACTTCGCGTATTCGACGACCTTGGTCTCCCGGATCATATTGACCTTGATCTGACCGGGGTATTCCAGCTCGTCCTCGATCTTCTTGGCGATGTCCCGGGCCAGCAGGACCATCTGGTCCTCGGAGACCTGCTCCGGCTTGACCATGATGCGGACCTCGCGGCCCGCCTGGATGGCAAAGGACTTCTCCACACCGGGGAAGGAAGAGGTGACCTCCTCCAGCTTCTCCAGGCGCTTGATGTAGTTCTCCAGGTTCTCGCGCCGGGCCCCGGGGCGGGCAGCGGAGATCGCGTCGGCCGCCTGGACCAGGCAGGCCACGATGGTCTTGGGCTCCACATCGTTGTGGTGGGCCTCGATGGCGTGGATGATATTGTCGTTCTCCCGGTACTTCCGGGCCAGCTCCACACCGATCTGCACATGGGAGCCCTCCACCTCATGGTCGATGGACTTGCCCAGGTCGTGGAGCAGACCGGCCCGCTTGGCCTCGGCCACGTTGGCGCCGATCTCGGCGGCCAGAAGGCCCGCCAGATGGGAGACCTCGATGGAGTGGCTGAGCACGTTCTGGCCGTAGCTGGTGCGGTATTTCATGCGGCCCAGCAGCTTGATGAGCTCGGGGTGCAGACCGTGGACGTTGGTCTCGAACACGGCGCGTTCGCCCTCGCTCTTGATGGTGGCGTCCACCTCCCGCTTGGCCTTCTCCACCATCTCCTCGATGCGGGTGGGATGGATGCGGCCGTCCTGGATCAGCTTCTCCAGAGCGATGCGGGCGATCTCCCGGCGGACCGGGTCGAAACAGGAGACGGTGATCGCCTCCGGGGTGTCGTCGATGATCAGGTCCACGCCGGTAAGGGTCTCCAGCGTGCGGATGTTGCGGCCCTCACGGCCGATGATGCGTCCCTTCATCTCATCATTGGGCAGGGGGACCACAGAGACGGTGGCTTCCGCCACATGGTCGGCGGCGCACCGCTGGATGGCCAGGGACAGGATCTCCTTGGCCTTGGTATCGGCCTCTTCCTTGCAGCGGCTCTCGATCTCCTTGACCTTCATGGCCGCCTCATGAGTCACATCGTCCTCGATCTGATGGAGCAGGTAGGCCTTGGCCTCTTCAGCGGTGAGGCCGGAGATCCGCTCCAGCACCTCCACCTGAGCCTTCTTGACCGTCTCCACCTCGTTCCGGGCCTTGTCCAGCTCGGAGATCTTGTTCTGGAGGGTCTCTTCCTTCTTCTCCATGTTCTCGATCTTCCGGTCCAGGTTCTCTTCCTTCTGCTGGAACCGGCGCTCCTGCTTCTGCAGGTCGGCCCGCTGTTCCTTCTGCTCCCGCTCGAAGTCGTTGCGTGCCTTCAGGATCTCCTCCTTGGCCTCGACCAGGGCCTCGCGCTTTTTGGACTCGGCGCTCTTGATGGCCTCGTTCATGATGCGCTTCGCCTCATCCTCGGCACTGGAGATCTCCTTCTCCGCCACTTTCCTGCGCCACTGGACGCCGGCGGGGAACGCGATAACAGCCGTGATCACGATCGCGACCAGGGCTGTGATGATGATCTGCGTCAAAGCTCGATCACACCTCCGTTTTCTACTTTTTTCTTCTTTTTGTCGAACTCGCTGTTATGATGTGCGGCAGTCCGGGGCCGGGTCTGTCCGGTCTGCACAAAATTCAAGAAACTTCCCCATCGGTCTCTTAAAATATTACACCAAATCTATTTTAGAGCCAAGCGCCCGCTCTGTCAAGAAATTTTGCCTCCGGCAGACCGGTCCGGTGGGCAATGCCTCTTCGTTTCAGATCCGATATATCCGTGCGTCCTTTATCACATATCCGGATAAAGTCCCGCCAGTCTCCTCTTTTCTCTTTCCTCCGCAACTTTTGTCCCACCCTCCGGACGGCGGACCGCGCTCGTGCTCCGGCCCGCCGCCGCGGCCCGGTTGACAGGCCCCCGGCGCCCTCCTATAATGGGGTCAGGATCATTCGATATCTAAGGAGGTCTTTCCTATGTCCCGTATCATCGACGCCAAAGGCAAAGCCTGTCCCATGCCCGTCATGATGGCCAAGGAGGCCATCACCGCCGGCGAGGAGTCCTTCACCGTGCTGGTGGACAACCGCACCGCCGTGGGCAATCTCCAGCGTCTGGCCAGCAATCAGGGCTATGACGCCGCCGTCTCCGAGGCCGATGGAGTGTTCTCTCTGGCCTTCACCAAGACCGGCGCCGCGCCCGCACCTCAGGCGTCCGCCGCCCCGGTCCAGGCCGCCCCCGGCGAGGGCTATGCCATTTTCGTCTCCCGGGACATCGTCGGCTCCGGTGACCACGAGCTGGGCACCAACCTGATCCGGATGTTCTTCTACACTCTGGCCCAGTCCGACGATCTGCCCGCCTCCATCCTCTTCATGAACGGCGGCGTCAAGCTCCCCGCCGGGGACGAGCAGGTGATCGAGCACCTGAAGACCCTGATCGGCAAGGGCGTGGAGGTGCTGGTCTGCGGCACCTGCCTGAACTACTACGGCATCGCCGATCAGCTGGGCGCCGGCACCGCCAGCAATATGTATGACATCCTCACCAAGATGCAGAAGGCCTCCAAGGTCATCACGGTGTGATGGACTACTGCCTGATCGCCTTCTCCTCTTCCAGCGGAGCCATCCAGGCCCAGCGGGTATTGAAGGGCCATGTGGCCTTCCAGACCATGCCCGTCCTGCGGGAGATCTCCGCCAGCTGCGGCATCGCTCTGCGCCTCCCGCCGGAGAGTGCGGAGGAGGCCGCCGCCCTCCTGAGCGGATCGGAGCTCCGGCCGGGAGAGTTCACCCTCTACGCCGTCACCGGGCAGGGTCCCGGTCTGACGGCAGAGCCCATCCAGTGACAGATGACAGACCAGATGCGCGCGGCCATCCGGGGACGATCCCCGTTGGCCGCGCGCTCTTTTTCGTCAGACCGGTTTACCTGTCCCGGTCCCCTGTGGTATGATATCCGGAGAAAGAGGGGAGCTTCCTTGAACGATCTCGACCGTCTCCTGCAAGCCGTCCTGACCCAGGCCCGCGCCCTGGACCTTCCCATCTCCTCCCAGATCGATCCCCACGTGGCCGTCGACCGCAGGGCCGTCTGCCGTCTGGGCTGCTGTATCCTGAAAAACGGGCGCTATCAGATCCATCTCTCGGTCCGTCTGTCAGATGGACCGGAGGCGGCCTGCCTCCAGACTCTGGCCCATGAGGCCCTGCACACCTGTCCCGGCTGTCTGGACCATGGGAAGCGCTGGCAGAGCTATGCCGCCCGGATGAACGCCGCCTATGGCTACGCCATCTCCCGGACCTCCGATCCGGCGGCGCTGGGCCTCCCGGACTGGGAGAAGCCCGTCCGCTATGTGCTGGTCTGCCGGTCCTGCGGCCGGGAGTTCGCCCGGATGCGGGCCTCCAGTCTGGTCCAGCATCCGGAGCGCTACCGCTGCCGGTGCGGCGGCCGTCTGGAGCGCAAGTCGTGATGACGGATCGTTCTTTTATTTGAGCAGGATACAGCTCGTATAGGTGATCGTCCGGGGGCCGTAGTAATACCCCAGCCCGGACCGCTCACATACCCGGGAGACCAGCAGTCCATAGGCCTCCATGGACACCACTGCCCGCTCCGGGAAGCAGCAGGGTGCGGCCGGATAGGTACACTCCGGGCAGATCTGGCAGGTGCCCGCCCCCAGAGGCAGACAACCGGGGGCCTCCCGCCGGGCCAGCGCCGCCAGTGCCTCGAAGCGCTCCTTGTGGATCCGCTCGGTCTCCATCATGGTCTCCGCGTCGAAATCGTCCTCCAGGAGCCCGGTGCTCTGGACCAGGACGCCCTGGCCGTACTCCTCCAGCCGGGCCGCACAGTCCTCCAGACTGCCGCACCCCGGCGGACAGGTCCAGCGCCGCCCGTAGGCGCGGCACCGGTCCGCCGCGCACATCTCCCGCACCTCGGGCAGGCACTCCAGCGCTCCCTCTCCCAACGGCCCCGCGTGCTCGAAGCCCAGCTCCGCGGCTTTCTCCATCCAGTCCATATCATCCACTCCCTCGATCATCCTTTGAACGTCCCGATCATCATTCTACCACATCCTGCCCCGCCGCGCGATCCCCCTGGGACGCGTCCTCACCGAAAGGAGCCTTCCATGCATATGTCCCGCCTCCTGCCGCCGGCCCTCCTGCTGACGGCCCTGCTCACCGCCTGCGGCGGTCCCGCCGTGACCCCCAGCAGCTCTCCCTCCCCCACGCTCCCGCCGGAGCCTACGCCATCCCCCTCTCCCGTTCTGAAAGAGGGATATGTGGCCCCGGAGCTGACCACCCAGACCTATCAGGAGACCTACACTGCCTCGGATGAGGATGACACGGTCGTATTGTCCGTGGACTACCAGTTCCCAGACTTCTCCAACAAGGCAGACGCTCTGGCCCTCACCACGATCGCAGACTGGTATGGGACGATGGGGGCGGATATGCTCACCGCTTCCGCCACTACGGCCCAGGACGCCCGGGCCGACTACGACCTGTCGGACACCAGCGGGATCCCCTTCTCTCCCACCATGGAGGAGCTGACCTATACCTGCACCTTCCAGAACGAGCACGTGATCTCCTTCGCCCGGCAGTTCTATGCCAACGCGGAGGGCTGGGCCTATCCCACAGTGCTCCGCACCTCGGAGCAGTTCGACCTGACCACCGGTACCAAGATCGGTTTCTCTCAGCTGGTCACAGACGGCATCGCCGCCTCGGAGGCCGCCGGGAAGGCCTTCATGGCCTCGGATACGGCGTCCCAGCTGGTGGCCAGCGGTCTGGACCGCGCTCAGCTCCAGGCCGCTTTCCAGCCGGAGGACTTTTATCTCACGGACGAGGGCTTCGTGTTCTGGATCCAGTCCGGGTCCTTCGGCCCGGACCACTGCCCCACGGAGGCGCTGGTCCCCTATTCTGCCTTGAAGGAGTATCTTGTCGAATGGATCGGATGATGGAACATACCACACAGACCTTGACGGTGGATGCCTACTCCAGTGACGGAGCCGGCGTAGCCCGTCTGGACGGGGCGGCGGTCTTCGTTACTGGCGGCATCCGTGGTGAGACCTGCCGGGTCTATCTGGACAAGGTGGGCCGCTCCGCCGTCTGGGGCCATGTGGTGGAGGTGCTGGAGTCCTCTCCCGCCCGGCAGACGCCGGACTGCCCCTATTTTGCTCAGTGCGGCGGCTGCCGCTTCCGGCACATGACCTATGAAGAAGAGCTCTCCGCCAAGCGCCAGCGGGTGGAGGACGCCCTCCGCCGGATCGGCGGGCTGGATCTGCCTGTGTCGGAGATCTATGGCGCTCAGGCGCCCGACCGCTACCGGAACAAGGCCCAGTTCCCCGTCTGTCCCGGACCGAAGATCGGATTCTACCAGGCCCGGACCCACGCCGTCACCGATGTGGCCGACTGCCTCCTCCAGCGGGAGCCCGCCATGCGGCTCCGGGCCGCCGCCAAGGCGTGGATGGAGCGGTATCGGATCCCCGCCTACCGGGAGCGTTTCGGGGACGGACTGGTCCGGCACGTCTATGTCCGCACCAGCCGGGCCGGGGACTCCCTCTTCTGCCTGCTGGTGAACGGGACGGGCGTCCCCCATGAGGACGAGCTGGTCCGGATGCTCCGGGAGGCGGAGCCTGGGCTCACCGGTGTGGTGCTTGGGAGCAACGAGAAGAAGAGCAACGTGATCCTGGGGGACCGCTACCGCACCCTCTGGGGCAGGGACTATCTGGACGACGTGCTCTGCGGCCTGACCTTCCGGCTGTCGGTGCCGTCCTTCTATCAGGTGAACCCGGCCCAGACCGAGGTGCTCTACGGCAAGGCGGCGGAGTTCGCCTGCCTCACTGGCGGGGAGACGGTGCTGGACCTGTACTGCGGCATCGGCACGATCGGCCTGACCATGGCGAAGCAGGCCGGGCAGGTGATCGGCGCGGAGGTGGTCCCCGAGGCCATCGAGGACGCCAAGCGCAACGCCGCCCGGAACGGGATCGCCAACGCCCGCTTCCTCTGCGGCGACGCGGGAGAAGCCGCCCGCCAGCTGGCCGCAGAGGGCCTGCGCCCCGATGTGGTGTGCGTGGATCCGCCCCGGAAGGGACTCAGTGAAGATGTGGTGGACACCGTGGCCCAGATGGCCCCCCGCCGGGTGGTCTATGTCTCCTGTGACCCGGCCACGCTGGCCCGCGATCTGGCCCGCTTCGCCCAAACGGGCTATCAGGCACAGACCGCCGTGGCCGTGGATATGTTCCCAAGGACAGCGCATGTGGAGACGGTAGTCTTGATGTCAAGAAAAGATAAATAAGTGCCAGAAAGCGGCGTATTTCCGGGCTTTTTCGGAAGTTTAGATGTAAATCCTAACCTCTGAAAAAGCTCGGTAGATCATAGTTCGCATAACTGTACGCTATCGCAGCTGAAAGACTAATAATAGACCGGAGATTTAATATGATTTCGAAAGCAAAGAAATACGTGGCAGTGTTACTGCTTTTTGTATGCGTGTGTATGATATTTTCTCCCCAGACTGCATATGCAGCCGAGGACAGTTCACAGCATGAAACTGTCAAAGTCGGTTTCTTTTCCATGGATGGTTATCATGTGATGGATGAAGAAGGCAACCGCAGTGGGTATGGCTATGATCTTCTTCGGCTGATGGCCCGTTATTGGGATGTAGATTACGAATATGTCGGATACGATCAGAGCTGGGATGATATGCAGCAGATGCTTGAAGATGGCGAGATCGACATGGTAACATCTGCCCGCAAAACACCGGACAGAGAAGAAAAGTTTGATTTTTCACGTCCCATCGGAACCAATTATGGGATGCTGACCGTCCTCAGTGACAACAGCACGATCGTGGATGGCAATTACAGCACTTACAACGGTATGCGTGTGGCGCTTTTGAACGGAAACACCCGGAATGAAGAGTTTGCGGATTTTGCAGACAACAAAGGATTTACATATGTTCCATCTTATTTTGATACGACCGCAGAAATGGAGGAAGCCCTTCAGAGCGAAAAAGTTGATGCGATTGTTACCAGTTCTCTGAGAAAAACAAACAATGAGCGAATCGTGGATAAATTTGGCAGCAGCGATTTCTATGTCATTGTTAAAAAAGGTAATACAGAATTGCTGAATGAGATCAATTATGCGATCGACCAGATGAATGCAGTTGAGGGTGACTGGAAAACGACACTTTATAATAAAAATTATGAAAGCATCGAAACTAAGAATCTGGAATATACGGAGAAAGAAAAAAGTATTATTTCACAGTATTCCAAGGACAACCCGCTTCATGTTCTGTGTGATCCGACCCGTTATCCATATTCTTATAATGAAAATGGTGAGATGAAGGGGATTATCCCGGATTACTTCCGGAAAATTGCAGACTATGCCGGGATTTCCTATGAGTTTCTTACACCTGCTACCAGAGATGAGTATATTGCTTATCAGAAAAATACGGAAACCACAGATATGAGCATCGATGCACGCCTGGAAACAGATAACTATGCTGAGACGAAAAAATGGGGGATTACCGCACCTTTCATTACGATGCAGATGGCAAGGGTGACACGGCGTGACTTTGATGGAAAAATCAATGTTGTTACTACTGTTGACCAGACAGCATCAAAGTCAATTGAAGATGTAATGGCACCCGGTGCAGAAAAACTGATGTGCAGTACCCGACAGGAAATGATGGAAGCTGTCCGTAAGGGTAAAGCAGATGCTGCCTTCGTCTACTATTACATGGCACAGGCGTTTGTGAACAGTGACACTACGGGCACCATGACATATACTCTGCTGGAGCAGCCTACATTCACCTACCGCATGGTGATTTCATCAACTGAGAACCATGCGCTGGCTGGTATTCTGACGAAAGCAATGTATGCCATGCCACAATATCTTATTGAAGATCTTGCAGCACAGTATACTACACACAAAGCAACAGAGCTGACATTTGTTGACTGGATCCGTCTGCATCCTGTTGTTACTGTTTCGGTTCTTCTTATTTTTGGATGCCTGCTGACTACTATGGCTGTGATAATGGTGCGTCTCAGTGCAAGAAAAAAAGCGCAGAAGGCGGCCCAGGAGAAAGCTGAGGAAATGGCGGAACTGGCAGAGCATGCACAGGCTGCAAACAAGGCAAAAACAGCATTTCTGTCACATATGTCCCATGATATGAGGACACCGATGAATGCAATCATAGGATTTACCGGTATTGCAATGAAAAACGATCCGTCAGACGAAGTGAAAAATTGTCTGGAAAAGATCGACGAAAGCTCAGAGCATTTACTGTCGCTGATCAATGATGTATTAGATCTGACCCACATCGAAAGTGGAAAAGTGAAATACGATCCGGTACCGGCGGATGTGAAAAAGATCACAGATTCTGCATTGGATATTACAAAAGGCTTTCTTACGAACAGGGATATCAACTTTAAGATCCAGCGTGAAGAAGCAAAGATCCCAAATGTACTTGCGGATCCTGCACGCCTGCGTGATGTGCTGGTCAATATTTTGAGCAATGCCGTGAAATTCACTCCGGATGGAGGGACGATCACATTTGAAGCCCAGTGTCAGGAAAAGGGCGGGGATGGATATATAAATATGCGTTACCGCATTTCGGATACTGGTATTGGCATGAGTGAGGAATTTACAAAAGAAGTTTTTGAGGAATTTGCACAGGAAGATTCCAATGTGAGAACGCAGTACCATGGAGTTGGACTGGGGATGGCTATCGTAAAGAAGTATGTAGATATGATGGGTGGAACCATTTCCGTGCAGAGTAAAAAACATGAGGGAACCACATTTACTGTGGATATTCCTTTGGAAATTACAGATAAGGAATGTAATAAGTCAGACACAGGTATTTCTGAAAAGGTAAATCTTACAGGTGTGAATGTCCTTCTTGCAGAGGATAATGAACTGAATGCAGAGATCGCTGCCGTGCAATTGGAAGAGTTCGGGATGAATGTAGAAAGAGTTGTGGATGGAAAGAATGCTGTTGAGATCTTCAGAAATCATCCGGAAGGCACATTTGATGTGATCCTGATGGATATCATGATGCCTGAAATGAATGGTTATGAAGCGACAAAAGCAATCAGGACAATGAATGACAGACCGGATGGAAAAAGCATTCCTATTATAGCAATGACAGCTAATTCATTTGCAGAAGATGCTCAGGCATCGCTGGATGCAGGAATGAACGCACATTTGTCAAAGCCGATCGTGATCGATGAAGTTATAAAAACGATTTTAAGGTATGTATATAATTGATCAGCAGAGGTTCATGAATTAGTGGAATACAATTGACATGAGGACTAAAGTTTGACAATGTGAGAGTGCTATGAAGTGAAGAAAATCGACGGCGATTTTTTACGGATGAGCTGTGATCACGGCCAAAGCAGACGCAAGACCGCCCGCCCCGCTTCGGAATGGAGCGGGGCGGGCGGCATCGTTTCGATCAGTCCTCACCGCTGAGGTGATCGGGCTTCCTGAGGCTGGCGGAGCGCTCCGTGGAGTCCTTCACGCTGTTGGTGCGGAGGCCCCTCTCACGGGGATGGCCTCCGCACCAACAACTCACCTATGCAGCCTCTCCGCCAGCTGTCTCCTGCTGAGTCCACTATCCAATATGTTCGACAAGCCTACACAGAGCGGCTGTGGGACCGTCCGCGGCCCAGACTGGTCTTGCCGTCCTCCATGCAGTGGAGCCGGAGCTGGAAGGCCGTATGCGCCTGGGCGAGGGCCTCCAGATCTGGCCGCGTATGGCGGATCCAGAGACCGCACACACCGCTTTTGGACAGCGCCTCCTGCCGGTACTGCGCACAGGCGGCAGGATCGAATGCCGGTAACACGACCGGCGCGGAGGACCAGGACCAGAGCAGATCCTCCGGAGGCAGTCCCGCCTCCAGCAGGTATCGGGCGGCTCGTCCGGCGAGCGCGCCGGCGGCAATGACCGCGGCACATAGACTGGCGGGGCCCGCATAGACCAGGGGTCCGTCGACCGTGGCAGGCTCCCCCTCCTGATAGGCCAGATGCCAACGGCCCTCTCCGTCCCGCAGACCGATCGTGCCATCCTTTCGGAGGAAGCTCTCAGCGGCCAAGACCGGGTCATCACAGAGGACCTGGACTGTGGGGATCTGATCCGCTCCGTTCGGGAGCCACGTCACCGCCGCCGTCGCTTTGCCTCCATGAAGCCCTTCCAGCAAAAGGCGGGCAGAGCTCCAGCCGCCGGGGGCATGGAGACCGGCATCGACCCGGTCTGGGCCATCGGTCTGACAGTTGTTGGCGGGGCAGTCCTCATAGATCGTCCGGAATGCCTGTCCGGCCCAGTCGAATGCGGTCATATCATCACCAACCCTTTCCCAAAAAGCTTTGGAGGAGCGCACCGTGGTCCGATCGGCCGGAGGTAAAGTCCCGTCCAGTACGCAGAGAGTGGAAGCAGATCTTGCAGGGAGCGTCCCAGTCCCGGGGGACCTTGGACCAGTTGCAGCCGCTCCTGGCAAAGAGTTCACCGAAGGACAGCCCATAGATGTCCTTGTTTTTGTCAAAGGTCAGGCCAGGCAGGACCCGTTCGATATCTTCATCCGGACAATCGACCCAGAGATGGGTCTCCTGACCATAGATCAGACAGTCGTTCACCCGGCCATAGGACTCATTTTCATCGTCCGCGATGCCGAAAATAGGCGCGGTACCGGCCGCCTGCACGACGCAGTCCGGATCGAAGCCCCGGTCCACCAGCGTGGGGAAGGTCTGCTCCACGTTCCGGGCACAGACCTGGACCGCCCCCGCGATCGTTCCCGTCCGGGCCGCCAGAAGGTAGAGTCCGGAGGGCGGGATGCCGATCGCCCGGGCCAGCCGATCTGTCGTCTCCTCGTCCGGGAGCTGTGTGGTCTGGAGATGCGCCACGGCACGGTCTCCGCAGGGATCCCGATAGGAGGTGGAACGGGCATAGGCGTCCATCCCGCCGATGGACCGGAACGGGCCGGAGAAGGTCGTGCGCACACCGTGGATCTCCAAAACATAGATGGCGTCGTGGGCGGAGAGCTCCGCGACCGCGGGCCGGTCCAGCGTGACAGAGGCCGCCGGGACCAGATGCGGGCCGATCTGCATGACCGTGAAGTCCAGCCGCCCCAGCCCGCCCAGACAGCTCTCTGTGAAGAGCTTTCCTGCCCGCCATCCAGCCTTCTCCCGGACCCCCATATCGATGACCACGGCGCCGTTGGAGAGCTGGTGTGCTTTGATCTGGAGCCGGTCCTGGTCGGGAAGGATCTCCTGTTCCACGATCTTGACCGCCCGTTGGTTCAAAGAGAATGTCATGCGCCGCCCTCCTTATGCAGATACGATCGTACTACATATGATAGTACCACAAATATAAGTCAAAATCAACACGATCCAGCAAAAATACCGGCCTAAAATTGTGCGCAAATACAATAAGCGCTCCCCGGCAGCTGCCGGGGAGCGCTTCAGACTGTCAAAAAAGTCATTCCTCCCGTCAAGCGATGCAGGAGCCTCGCAGAGTTCCGTCACCCGCAGGGGACGGAATCAAATAAAAGATGTTTTTCTGAGGACATGTGCCTCAGAAAAAACGCTTCTCATGCCGTTAGTGTGCGAGCAAAGCGAGTGCGCACGGCGGCCTGCATCCCATCGAAGAAATGCCAGTTCGTTCTTTGTGAAGAACGAACTGGCATTTCTGAGAAGCGGCCATCGGCCTTTGCCGACGCACCGGGCGATCCTCTAATTTTCCGGGACAGCCATCTGAGACTCTACGATGTCGCCGCCGTCCAGTGGGACGGAATACCGATATTCCCGTCCGTCGGACCAGGACCCGTGGAAGACGCAACAGCGGTCATCCAAAAGCTCACAGGTCAAAACGACTCCCATGTCATCCAGTGAAAGAGACGCGTCGCTCCCCCATGTCCGATCGTCCCGGCCCAGATAGGCCAGCAGACGGTCGCCAGCGGCGGATGCCCGCGGATCGAAGGTCCCTTCCGCGGTGAAGGGTGAAACGTCTGTCGCCGCGCTGCCTCTATCCCGGATCGGCGGGGCGGCCTGCATCATGATCGGCGCGTCGGACGGCGGAACGGCGGCATGGGAGACGGGCTGTTCTGCCCCATCTGAGGCGGGGGACGCGGACTGCTTGGAGGCAGTCCTTCCGCCCTCTCCCTCCTCCGCTCCAGCAGCCCGGCCGGTCACGCCCTCCTCGGAGGCGCCGGAGGAGGCGTCCCCCTCCGCGATGGACGCGGACGCCGGGACGCTGTCGGCGGCATAGGGCTGGACGGTCTCCGTATCCACCCCCTCTGACGGGAGGGCCCCGGTGCCGGAGGCCACCGCCGTGTGGTCGGCAACGGGGGACATGGACGGAGAGAGGGCTGCCCGTCCCGCCCCCAGCAGGACCACCCCGAAAAGAGCGGCGGACACGGCCCACCGCCGCCAGCGACGTGCCCCGGTCTTTCTTCGGCTATCGTCCAAAGGGACCACCTCGTCGGCGTGGATCTGTTCCAGGACCCGGTCGGTGAGGCCCGCCGGGACCGGCTCGTTCAAGCCGGGCAGAGCGGTGTGGATGGTCTGGAGATCGGCCTGCAGGGCCCGGCAGGGGGCGCAGACGGTCAGATGCTCCTCCAGCATATGCTGCTCATCTTCGGTGAGGGGACCGTCCAGAGCGGCGCTGAGCAGGTCCAGCGCCTCGTCGCAGGATATCATCACGGTCCCTCCTTTCTGCTTGGTGCTCGGTCGTTTTCCTATTGGGTAGACGAAGCGGGAGGCGAAAAGTTCCCGGTGCCCAGCAGATATTTTCGCAGGGCCAGACGGGCCCGGGCGATCCGGGATTTCACCGTGCCCTCCTCCAGCCCCAGCATCCGGGCGATCTCTCCATAGGAGAAGCCCTCCAGCTCCCGCAGGACCAACACCTGCCGGTGCTCCTCGGAGAGGGCTCGGAGCCCTGCCCGCAGGAGCGCCCGGAGCTCCTGCCGTTCCGCCTCCTCATGGGGGCCGGGGCGCTGGTCCGGGATAGCCGGAGCCCGTCCCTCCTCGTCCTCCAGCGGCACAGAGGTCAGGCGCTCGCTCCGGCGCTTGTTCCGTCGGGCATGGTCGATGCACAGGTTATAGGCCAGCCGGTAGAGCCAGGTGGCGAAGGAGCTCTCTTCCTGGAAGCCCTTCAGGCCCCGCCAAGCGTTGAGGAAGGCCTCCTGGGTCAGGTCGGCGGCGTCCTCCGGGTCCCGGGTCTGGCGGAGGATCAGGTTGTAGATCCGGCTCTGCTCCCGCTCCATCAGGGCGGCGAAGGCCGCCTCGTCCCCAGCCTTGGCCCGGCGGATCAGCGCCCGCTCTTCTTCCAAAGACATACCCTCACCATCCTTCCTATCCTCATCCCGAGGGGCCGATCACCGCAGGTCGCGCTTGATGCCTTCTGTGATGCGGCAGATGTCCTCCAGCGTGGCGATCTTGGAGATCTGCTCTTTATAGTATCCCGCATAGGGGACGCCCTTCAGATACCAGGCGTAATGCCGCCGGGCCTCCAGGCAGGCGATCTTCTCCCCCTTGTGGGCGGCGTTGATCTGGAACTGCCGCACCGCCACATCGCACCGTTCCGCCAGAGGCGGGCGCTCCGGGATCTCCTCCCCGGCCAGAGCGGCGGCGCACTGCTGGAGGAGCCACGGGTCGCCGAACACGCCCCGTCCCACCATGGCCATGTCCGCCCCGGTATAGCGCAGGATCCGCACGGCGGCCTGTGGGGAGAACACGTCGCCGTTGGCGATCACCGGGATGTGGACCGCCTCCTTCACCCTGCGGATATAGTCCCAGTTGGCCTCTCCGGAGTACATCTGTTTCCGGGTGCGGCCGTGGACGGCCACCGCCGCCGCCCCCGCCTGCTCCATGATCTGGGCGAACTCCACGCAGTTGATGGAGCCCTTGTCCCAGCCCAACCGGAACTTGACGGTGACGGGCCGGCCGCCGGCCCCCCGGATCACCGCCTCCACCACCCTGGCCGCCAGCTCCGGCGTGCGCATGAGGCCGGAGCCGTCGCCGCTCTGGGCTACTTTCGGCACCGGGCATCCCATATTGATGTCGATGATCTCCGCGCCGGACACCTCGCCGGCGATGCCGGCGGCCTGCTCCATACAGGCCGGGTCGCTGCCGAAGATCTGGGCGGCGGCGGGATGCTCCCCCTCGCCCAGCTTCAGGAGGGGGATGGACTTCTTGTCCTGATAGCACAGGGCCTTGGAGCTGACCATCTCGGTCACGGTATAACAGCCGCTCAGCTCCCGGCAGACCGTGCGGAAGCCCAGATCGGTGACTCCGGCCATGGGGGCCAGGACCAGTCGTGTGGGGATGTTGACGCCGCCGATGTTCACACAGATCCCTCTTTCTCTTTCTTGAAAAGTCAGATTCGCCTCCCTATCATACCATAGGCAGACGGGGCGGGCAAGGGAGGATCCCTTCCTCTTTTCCACAGGTCCCGGAAGAAAAGTGGACATTTTCCGGGAACCGGCCGGGAAATGGCATGGAATGGGGAGGAAATGGGAACGGTCCTCGGCCGGCGACCCGGCTTCCGACGTGGTTTTTCCAGAAAATAGGGTACGATGGAGGACACACGAAAGACGGGAGGGACCGATATGGCGGCAAAGGACGGCCTGAAGAGCCGGGCGGCCCGGATGGGCGAGGAGATGCGGGAGACAGGACGGCTGGTGCTCCGGGCACCGGCCCTGGTGCGGAGCGCCGAGTGCGCGATCCGCTTCCTGCTGGGGGCCATCCTGGCGGGGGCCGGGATCTTTGGGGGATACGCCCCCTTCGGCATGGGCATGGTGGGGGCCTCCGGCCCTGGGATCGACGGGTTCTGCGCCCTGGTGGGCGCCTGCTTCGGCTATCTCATGTTCCAGGGCTTCGTGGAGGGCCTGCGGTATGCCGCCGCGTCCATCCTGATCTTCTCGGCGGCCTTCGCCTTCTGGGACGTCCCGGCCTTCCGGCGGGCCTGGACCATGCCGGCGGCCGCCGCCCTGATGGACGCCATCACCGGGGTGGTCTATCTGTCCGACCGGGGGTGGACGGCAGAGGCCCTGATCTTTTTCGCCACTGAGGTCCTGCTCACGGGAACGTCGGCCTATTTCTACCATCTGGCCCTCGCCCCGTGGAAGGGGCAGGGGGAAGACCTGACCCTTCGGCAGACCGTCAGCCTGCTGATCCTGGCGGGGACGGCTCTGCTCACGCTGGCGGGGATCACCTTTCTGGACGGGGTGTCCGTGGGCCGGCTGGCGGCGGCCCTGGCGGTGATGGTGTGCGCTTATGAGGGCGGGATCGGCCCCGGCGCGGCGGCGGGGGTGTCCATGGGCATCGGCATGGACCTGTCCGCCGGAGGCACGCCCTTCTACTCCATGGCCTATGCCCTGTCCGGCGTCATGGCGGGGACCTTCCACCGGCAGGGGCGGGTCTCCGCCGCCCTGGCCTATGTGCTCTCCGACGGGGTGGCGGTCCTGTGGAGCTGGGGGACCGGGGCGCGGCTCTCCCTGCTGTACGAGGTGTTCGCCGCGTCGGTGCTCTTCCTGCTCCTGCCGGAGCGGAGCCTGCGGCCGGTCCGCGCCCTGCTGGTCCGGGAGCCCCGCCGGGATACGGCGGACAAGGCCCGGGACTACGCCCTGGCCCGGCTGGAGCGGACGGCCCAGTCCTTCCGGGCGATCCATGAGTCCCTGCGGAGCTGTCTCGACCGGACGCCCCGGAACGACAACGACGCCGCCGGGATCTTCGACCGGGCCGCCGACCGGATCTGCCGCACCTGTCCCCGGCAGATCATCTGCTGGCAGAGGGAGTATGTGGACACCTACAATGCCCTCAACGACGCCCTGCCCGCCATGCTGGAGCGGGGGCGGGGCGAGGGGGACGACTTTCCCCGCCCCTTCGCCGACCGGTGCCAGCGGTTCCCCCGGTTCCTGGGGGCCGTGAACGAGGAGCTGGCCGCCCTCTTCTGCCGCCGCCAGTACCAGAGCCGCCTGCGGGAGAGCCGAGGAGAGGTCTGCCGCCAGTACGGGGCCCTGGCTTCGGCCCTGGGCGCCGCGGCGGCGGAGCTGTCCGCGGAGCTGGCCCCGGACCCCATGCGGGAGCGGCGGCTCCGCCAGCACCTCACCGGTCTTGGCATCGAGGGGGACCCCGCTGTCTACTATGACCAGCGGGGCCGTATGCGGGTGGAGATCCAGGGGGTGGGCCTCCAGCCCCTCCGGCGTGGAGAGCAGACCGCAGCGCTGTCCCGTCTGCTGGGTACGCCTCTCCGCCTGGTGGAGGAAGAGCCTCTCCGGCCGGACCGGGTGGTGCTGGCCGAACGGGAGCCCTATATGATCGCGGCGGGCGTGGCCGCCCGGAAGAAGGATGGGGAGACCGTCTCCGGCGATACGGGGGCCTGGTTCAAGCGGGAGGACGGGACGCTCTTCGTGCTCCTCTGCGACGGCATGGGCTCCGGTCCGGGGGCCCATCGGGAGAGCGGCGAGACGGCAGATCTGCTGGAGGACCTCCTCCGGGCAGGCGTACCGCCGGAGGAGGCCCTCCGCACCCTGTCCGGGGCCCTGGCCCTGCGGGGCGAGGAGACGGGCGGCTTCACCACGATCGACCTCCTGCGGCTGGACCTGTTCACCGGGGCGGCGGCGGTGTACAAGTACGGGGCCGCCCCCACCTATGTGAAGAAGGGGGACCGGGTGGAGCGGATCGCTGGGTCGGCCCTCCCGGCGGGGCTGATGACGGGCCAGGAGACGGCTCCGGACATGGAGCGCTTCCAGCTGGACGTGGGGGACTGCGTGCTGATGATCTCCGACGGCGTCACCGGCGGCGAGGGAGACCAGTGGCTCAGGGACAAGCTCCGGACCTTCGGCGGCGAGAGTCCCCGGGAGCTGTCCCGCCTGCTGATCGAAGAGGGCGAGCGCCGGGTGGGCGCCACCGACGACCGGACGGCGATCCTCCTGCGGCTGGTCCGGCGGGAGCCGTAGGGGGACGGGCCCTCAACACACACGGACAACGCGCGCAGCGAAAAGTTGCCGGAATGGAACGCCGGCGTGACATCCCAATATGAAGATCGCCCCCTGTCCAGCGGATACCGCCGGACAGGGGGCTCGTTTTTGCTTTTCGCTGTCTTACACCGCCTGGAAGGCCTGCTCCAGGTCGGCGATGATGTCGTCCACGTGCTCGGTGCCGATGGACAGACGGATGGTGTTCTGATGGATGCCCTGATCCTCCAGCTCCTCGTCGGTCAGCTGGGAGTGAGTGGTGGTGGCGGGATGGATCACCAGGGACTTCACGTCGGCCACGTTGGCCAGCAGGGAGAAGATCTGGAGGTGGTCGATGAAGGCGTGGGCCTCCTTCTGGCCGCCCTTGATGTCGAAGGTGAAGATGGAAGCGCCGCCGTTGGGGAAGTACTTCTCATACAGGGCATGGTCGGGATGGTCGGGGAGCGAGGGATGGTTGACCTTCTCGACCTTGGGGTGCTTGGACAGATACTCCACCACCTTCTTGGTGTTCTCCACATGGCGGTCCAGCCGCAGGGACAGGGTCTCCACGCCCTGGAGGAGCAGGAAGGCGTTGAAGGGGGAGATGGTGGCGCCGGTGTCCCGGAGCAGGATGGCCCGGATGTAGGTGACGAAGGCGGCGGGGCCGGCGGCATCCACGAAGGACACGCCGTGATAGCTGGGGTTGGGGGCCGCGATGGGGGCATACTTGCCGCTGGCCTTCCAGTCGAACTTGCCAGAGTCCACGATCACGCCACCCAGAGTGGTGCCGTGGCCGCCCAGGAACTTGGTGGCAGAGTGGACCACGATGTCCGCGCCGTGCTCGATGGGCCGGATCAGATAGGGCGTGCCGAAGGTGTTATCGATCACCAGAGGCAGGCCGTGCTTATGGGCGATGGCCGCGATGGCGTCGATATCGGGGATGTCGGAGTTGGGGTTGCCCAGAGTCTCCAGATAGACGGCCTTGGTGTTGGGCTGGATGGCGTTCTCCACCTCGGCCAGGTCGTGGGCGTTCACGAAGGTGGTCTTGACGCCGAACTGGGAGAGGGTGTGGGCCAGCAGGTTGTAGCTGCCGCCGTAGATGGTCTTCTGGGCCACGATGTGGTCGCCGGCCTGAGCCAGCGCCTGGATGGTGTAGGTGATGGCCGCCGCGCCGGAGGCAGTGGCCAGAGCGGCCACGCCGCCCTCCAGAGCCGCCACGCGCTTCTCGAACACGTCCTGGGTGGAGTTGGTCAAGCGGCCGTAGATGTTGCCGGCGTCGGCCAGACCGAAGCGGGCCGCGGCGTGAGCGGAGTTCTTGAACACATAAGAGGTGGTCTGATAGATGGGCACCGCACGGGCGTCGGTGGCGGGGTCGGGCTGCTCCTGGCCAACGTGCAGCTGAAGGGTCTCAAAATGATACTTATGCTCGCTCATGTCTATATCCTCATTTCTATTATTTTTCAATTATTTTTTGAAAGATATGATATATGCTCCGGCCGGTCTCAACAGCGGCCGGGAAAGTCCTTCTCGTTCCTCTGAGACCGCGGCATTCGCCCACATCGGAAGTTCTGCCGCAGCAGGCGTCCGAACTGTTCGCTCATCTGCGCCGCCCCCTTATTTCAGATAAACCAACTAAGTAGATTGGTTGATAGAAATATAGCACGGCACGTCTGTCTTGTCAACCACTTTTTCCCGCCTTTTTTGAAAAACCCGTAGGTTTTATGGGAAATAGACGATCCTTCGTCCTCCCTCTTGAATTCCTATAAACATTGTGATATGATAGGTAAATAAAACATCACGAACAAAGGAGGGAGCGTCCGTGCTCATCTCTACCAAGGGCCGGTATGCCCTGCGGGTCCTGACCGATATGGCCGAGCACCAGGGGGACGGATATGTGCCCCTGAAGGAGATCGCCCAGCGGCAGGAGATCTCGGAAAAATATCTGGAGAGCATCGTCAAGATCCTGGTGAAGGGCGGCGTCCTCAGCGGCCTTCGGGGCAAGGGCGGCGGCTACCGTCTGGTCCGGGACCCGGACCAGTTCAGCATACTGGACATCCTGGAGCTCATGGAGGGGTCTCTGGCCCCGGTGGCCTGTCTGGAGAAGTGCAGCGTGCCCTGCGAGCGGATGTCCGTCTGCCACACCCTCCCCATGTGGAAGGGGCTGGACGAGGTGATCCGGGAGTATCTGGGCCGCTTCACCATCCGGGACCTGATGGACAGCGAGATCCCCGGCTACGACTTCATGATCTGACCCGACAAAAAATGACTCCCGGACGCGTTTTTCGAGGAACGCGTCCGGGAGTCGTTTGTTCAGGCGTTGCGCTCGGCCTCCGCCGGGAGGGGACCGGACAGGTCCCGGATCACCTCGCCGGCCAAGATCAGGCCGGCGGCCGCCGGGACGAAGGCGCTGCTCCCCGGCACCTGGCGGCGCTGGGTACACTTCCGGGCCGTGCCCGGCGGACAGATGCAGTGGGCCCGGCAGCTGATGGACATATCCTCGATGGGCGTGATCGCCTTCTCCGGAGACCAGACCACCTTCAGATGCCGGATCCCCCGCTTCTTCAGTTCCCGGCGCATGACTCTGGCCAGAGGGCAGATCGACGTCTCCGATAGGTCTGACACCCGGAAGGCGGAGGCATCCAGCTTGTTCCCTACCCCCATACAGCTAATGATAGGGACGCCCGCCTGCCGGGCCGCCTCCACCAGGGCCAGCTTGCCGGTGACGGTGTCGATGGCGTCCACTACATAGTCATACCGGGAGAAGTCGAACTGGTCCGCTGTCTCCGGGCCGTAGAAGGTCCGGTGGACCGTCACCACGATCGACGGGTCGATGGAGGCGATCCGTTCCTGAGCCACATCGGTCTTGTACCGGCCCACCGTGTCCTGGGTGGCCAAGATCTGCCGGTTCAGGTTGGTGAGGCAGATCCGGTCGTCGTCGATCAAGTCGATGGCCCCCACACCGCTCCGGGCCAGAGCCTCCACGGTATAGCCGCCCACGCCGCCGATCCCGAACACCGCCACCCGGGCCGCCCGCAGGCGGTCCATGGCCTCATGGCCCAGCAGGAGCTTCGTCCTGGAATACTGATCCAACATCCTTATGCCTCTCCTCCCTGTTCCGGCCCGCCGGCCACATCGGTCAGCCAGACCCGCATGGTTCCGCCGCAGACCATGCCCTCGCCGGCGGCCACGTCGTTGGTCATGTCGATGTCCACCATCCGGCTCTCCCCGGTGCCCACCATCAGGAGGGCATCGTCCAGCACGGCGTGCTCGGCACAGCCGCCGCCGATGGTCCCGGCGGTGCGGCCCTCCTCGTCGACCGCCATCATGGCGCCGGACTTCACCGGCGTGGAGCCCTTCGTCCCGCAGACCAGCAGGAGGCACTTCCTCCCCTCTCCCGCCAGCAGCTCCAGCGCCGGGAGGGAAGTGGACTCCTCGATCAGACGGTCTCCATCCCCCTGGCGGGGGCCGCCCTTCCGCCGGTATTCGATCAGCTGGGCCAGGATGGAGATGGCGATCTCGTCCACGGTCAGGGCGCCGATCGGTAGGCCGATGGGGGCCTCTACCCGGCTCAGATCCTCCGGGGAGAAGCCCTCCTGCTCCAGCAGGCGCATGAGTCCCGCCACCCGGCGGCGGGAGCCGATCATGCCCAGATACCGGGGCAGGTCTCCGTCGGCCAAGAGCTGCCGCAGGCAGTCCCCATCGGACTTGTGGCCCCGGGTGACCACCGCCACGAAGTCATAGGGGCGGATGGCCAGCCGCCGGATGGCCAGCGGGAAGGGGGCGCACACGGTCTCCTCCGCCAGTGGGAAGCGGGCCTTGTCGGCGAACTCCGGCCGGTCGTCCACCACCGTCACAGCGAAGCCCAGCTCCCCGGCGAAATGGCACAGGGCCTGGGAGATATGGCCGCCGCCCAGCAGGATCAGCCGCTCTTTGGGCCGGAAGGCCCGGAAGAACGTGCCTCGATCCGTCTCCACGGCCAGTTCCGCCGCGCCGCCGGCCCGGACCTTTGTCAGGATCTCCTGGAACACACGCTTCCGCATGGGCACACCTCACGAAAAGGGGCCGCCGTCCATCCGGGCGGCGGCCCCTAAAAATATCATATCACGGCCCGATCGGCCCGCGGCTCGTCATCAGTCCGCGAAGAGGGGAGTAGACAGGTAGCGGTCGCCGGTGTCGGGCAGGAGGACCACGATGTTCTTGCCCTTGTTCTCGGGACGCTTGGCCAGCTCCAGCGCGGCCCAAACAGCGGCGCCGGAGGAGATGCCCACCAGGACGCCCTCGCTGTGGCCCACTTCCTTGCCGGCGGCAAAGGCGTTCTCGTTGCTGACGGGGATGATCTCATCATAGACCTTGGTGTCCAGCACATCGGGCACGAAGCCGGCGCCGATGCCCTGGATCTTGTGGGGACCGGCCACGCCCTTGCTCAGCACGGGGGAGGTCTCGGGCTCCACAGCCACCACCTTCACCTTGCTGTTCTTGGCCTTCAGGTACTCGCCCACACCGGTGATGGTACCGCCGGTGCCCACGCCGGCCACGAAGATGTCCACCTGACCGTCGGTGTCGTCCCAGATCTCAGGGCCGGTGGAGGCACGGTGGGCCTCCGGGTTGGCGGGGTTCACGAACTGACCGGGAACGAAGCTGTTGGGGATCTCCTTGGACAGCTCGTCGGCCTTGGCGATGGCGCCCTTCATACCCTTGGAGCCGTCGGTCAGGACCAGCTCGGCGCCGTAGGCCTTCATCAGCTGGCGGCGCTCCACGCTCATGGTCTCAGGCATGACGATGATGATGCGGTAGCCACGGGCGGCGGCCACGGAAGCCAGGCCGATGCCGGTGTTGCCGGAGGTGGGCTCGATGATGACGGAACCGGGCTTCAGCAGGCCCTTGGACTCGGCATCGTCGATCATGGCCTTGGCAATGCGGTCCTTCACGGAACCGGCGGGGTTGAAGTACTCCAGCTTGGCCAGGATCTTGGCCTCCAGGTCGTGCTTCTTCTCGATATGGGTCAGCTCCAGCAGGGGAGTCTTGCCGATCAGCTGGTCCGCGGACGTATAGATCTTGCTCATGGTGGTGTCCTCCTAAATTTATAGTATATGTTATTTTTTCTTCTCTATCATGGATCAGGGGCGCGGGTCTCCGCGGCGACATCGCCGGCCCGCTCGGATCGAGGTCTCCATCTCTATCAACCTCTCTGTCTGGTAGGTTGATAGGATTATATCGCCGATAAAGACGTTTGTCAAGGGGGTTTTATGACTTTCTTTCTCGATCCGGAAAAAATCGCTCCGCCGGTAGAACGACAGACGACGGCCAGGACCAGAAAGACGGTCCCTCCGATCTTTTGGGTCGGAGGGACCGTCTCTTCTTCCTGTTCTCATACACCCGTGCGGCTCAGCTCTTCTCTTCTCCCATCCGGAAGCGGAGCTTGTCCAGGTGCCTGTTCTTCTGGTCGTTCTGGCGGATGAGGGCGGCGATCTCGCCCTCGGCGGCTTCGATCTCCTGATGGAAGATCCGGGCGGACACCCGCAAAGCTCCATGGCCCAGGATGATGAGCTGTTCCGTGCCGTCGGAGGTGGCCACCCGGACCCGGTGCTTCCGGCCCAACTCATAGGTCACCTTCTCGATGTAGTTGTCCGCCGTCTCGGCTTCCTTCGTGTAGACCACATGGATGTTGTGGTATTTAGAGACGCTGCCCGGATTGCCCTTCACCTTGTAGGCATCGAACACCACGATCACCTCGCACTTCCGGTAGCCCTGATAGTTGCTCAGGATGTCCATCAGGGCCTTCCGGGCGGCGGAGAGGTCGTTCCGGGCGATGGCCTTCAGCTCGTCCCAGGCGTGGATGATGTTGTATCCGTCTACCAGCAGATACTCCGGCCCCCGGTCCAGGACCTGCACGTTGTACTTCCGGTCATCCAGGCTGGTCCGGGCGGGGGCCTTGGTCTGGGGCCGGAAGGCGTCCCGGCTGGTCTTACCATAGGTCCGCTCATAGATGGCCTTCAGTTCCTCGTCCTGCTCCAGCGGATCGGAGGGCCCGCTCCGGCGGGCGGCGGGGCCGGACACGGCGGCGGGCTCCGGCGCGTCATCTCCCTCCGGCCGGAAGCCGCTGTCCACATGGGCGTGGGCCTTCACCTGATCCCACTTGACCACATAGCCCGCCCCGTGCGCGCAGAACACTGAGTCGGGGGTGTTCTCCAGATCCCGCTCCGGGTCATAGCCGATCGACCGGATCACCGCCTCCGGGTCGTGGCAGGGCTCATAGCCCCGCAGGGTACAGAACAGACGCCCCCGGCCCCTGGTGTAAGAGGCCACCTCCACCGCATAATCCCGGAGGGAGGCCACCGGGGCGGCTCCGGTGAGGACGGTCTCCTCCCCCGCCGTCTCCGGCGGCTGGAGCTCCGCTCCCCGGCGCTGGAGGTCGGTCATGGCCCGGCCGGACTGGGCCGCCGGGACCTCCAGCCGGAAGTCGTACCAGGGCTCCAGCAGGACGCTCTCCGCCTCCATGAGCCCCTGCCGGACCGCCCGGTAGGTAGCCTGCCGGAAGTCGCCGCCCTCGGTGTGCTTCTGGTGGGCCCGGCCCGCCAGGAGGGTGATCTTCATATCAGTGATGGGAGACCCGGTGAGCACGCCCACATGGGGCTTTTCCGCCAGATGGGTCAGGATCAGCCGCTGCCAGTTCCGATCCAGCATATCCTCACCGCACCGGGTGTCCAGCACCAGCCCGCTCCCCCTGGGACCAGGCTCCAGCAGGAGATGGACCTCGGCGTAGTGGCGCAGCGGCTCGAAGTGCCCCATGCCCTCCACCGGCGCGGCGATCGTCTCCCGGTAGACGATGCTCCCCGGGCCGAAGGAGACCGCCAGACCGAAGCGCTCCGCCACGATCCGCCTGAGGATCTCCAGCTGGACCTCGCCCATGAGCTGGACATGGATCTCCCGCAGGGCCTCGTTCCACATGATGTGGAGCTGGGGATCCTCCTCCTCCAGCTCCCGCAGGCGGCGGAGGGCCGTGTGGGGGTCCGTCCCCTCCGGCAGGTCCATCCGGTAGGTCAGCACCGGCTGGAGCAGAGGCGCCCGCCGTCCGGCCTCCCGGCCCAGGCCCTCCCCGGCAAAGGTGTGCGTGAGGCCGGTGACGGCGCACACGGTGCCCGCCTCCGCCCGGTCCACCGTCTGGAACTTGGCCCCGGAGCAGATCCGGATCTGGTCGGCCTTTTCGGTCCAGGCCCCGTCGCCCTCCCCGCCGGAGAGGGCGTCCTTCACCTTCAGGACGCCGCCGGTGACCTTCAGATAGGTGAGCCGTTCCCCCCGGGCGTCCCGGCCGATCTTGAACACCCGGGCCCCGAACTCCGCCGGCCGCACCGGGGAAGGGCCGTAACGGACCAGCCCCCGCAGGAAGGGCTCCACGCCCTCCAGCTTCAGCGCCGAGCCGAACCAGCAGGGGAAGAGCTTCCGGGCGGCGATCATGTCCCGCAGGTCCCCGTCCTCCAGACGGCCCGTGTCCAGATAGCGCTCCATGGCCCCCTCGTCGCACAGGGCGGCCTGTTCCAAAAAGTCCGGATCCTCCCGGTCCCGGCCGAAGTCCACGCATCCCTCGGAGAGCAGGCTGTGGAGCTCCTCCAGCACCTTGTCCCGGTCCGCCCCGGCCAGATCCATCTTGTTGACGAAGAGGAACACCGGGACACGATAGCCCTCCAGCAGACGCCAGAGGGTGCGGGTATGGCTCTGCACCCCGTCGGTGCCGCTGATGACCAGGATGGCGCAGTCCAGCACCTGGAGGGTCCGCTCCATCTCGCTGGAGAAGTCCACATGACCGGGGGTGTCCAGCAGGGTGATCTCCACCCCGTCCAGCGGCAGGACGGCCTGCTTGGAGAAGATCGTGATCCCCCGCTCCCGCTCCAGGGCGTCCGTATCCAAAAAGGCATCCCGGTGGTCCACCCGCCCCAGGCGGCGCAGGACGCCGCCGGTGTAGAGCAGGCCCTCCGAGAGGGTGGTCTTCCCGGCGTCCACGTGGGCCATGATGCCTACGGTCAGTTTTTTCATGCGATCAGTCCGTTCTGTCAGGATGGAGACCATTCTACCACAGAACGGACGGGATGTCACCGATGGGAGCGGTGGGAAGGATGACCACAGCGCAGATACAAAGAGCCTCCTTGTCTGAAAACAGGCAGCGCACCCCCGGTCCATCACGGACCGGGGGCGCTACTTTATCCCTTCCTATACGCTTTTGGATGCTTTAGACGATCACGCTCTCGGCTCCTTGATGGCGGCCTGAGCGGCGGCGAGGCGGGCGATGGGGACGCGGTAGGGGGAGCAGGACACATAGTCCAGGCCCACTTTGTGGCAGAACTCCACGCTGGAGGGGTCGCCGCCGTGCTCGCCGCAGATGCCCAGATGGATGTCGGGGCGGGTGGCGCGGCCCAGCTTGGCGGCCATGTCCACCAGCTTGCCCACGCCCTTCTGGTCCAGATGGGCGAAGGGGTCGGACTCATAGATCTTCTTGTCGTAGTAGTAGCTCAGGAACTTGCCGGCGTCGTCGCGGGAGAAGCCGAAGGTCATCTGGGTCAGGTCGTTGGTGCCAAAGGAGAAGAACTGGGCCTCCGTGGCGATCTCGTCGGCGGTGAGGGCCGCGCGGGGGATCTCGATCATGGTGCCCACCTCATACTTCATGGAGGAGCCGGCGGCGGCGATCAGCTTATCGGCGGTGGCCACCACCACGTCCTTCACGTACTTGAGCTCCTTGACCTCGCCCACCAGCGGGATCATGATCTCGGGGACCATGTTCCAGTCCGGATGCCGGGCCTGCACGTTCAGGGCGGCGTTGATGACGGCGGTGGTCTGCATCTCGGCGATCTCCGGGTAGGAGACGGCCAGACGGCAGCCGCGGTGGCCCATCATGGGGTTGAACTCGTGGAGGGAGGCGATCACGTTGTGGAGCTTCTCCACGGTGATGCCCATCTCCCCGGCGATCTCCGCGATGTCCTCCTCCTTGGTGGGCAGGAACTCATGCAGGGGGGGATCCAGGAAGCGGATGACCACGGGGCAGCCCTCCATGGCCTCATAGATGCCCTCGAAGTCGCCCTGCTGGTAGGGCATGATCTTGGCCAGAGCCTTCTTGCGGTCCTCGGTGTTGTCCGCCACGATCATCTCGCGCATGGCCTTGATGCGGCTCTCCTCGAAGAACATATGCTCGGTGCGGCACAGGCCGATGCCCTGAGCGCCGAAGGCGCGGCCCTGGGCGGCGTCTCTGGGAGTGTCGGCGTTGGTGTAGACCATCAGCTGGCGGTACTTGTCGGCCCAGCCCATGAAGCGGCCGAAGTCGCCGGAGGACACGTCAGCGGGCACGGTGGGGATGGCCTCTCCGTAGATATTGCCGGTGGAGCCGTCCAGCGAGATGAACTCGCCCTCGTGATAGGTGCGGCCCGCCAAGGTGAACTGCTTATCGGCGTAGTCCACCACGATGTCGCCGCAGCCGGACACACAGCAGGTGCCCATGCCGCGGGCCACCACGGCGGCGTGGGAGGTCATGCCGCCGCGGACGGTGAGGATGCCCTCGGCCACCTGCATGCCCTCGATATCCTCAGGAGAGGTCTCCAGACGGACCAGGATGACCTTCTCGCCCCGCTCATGCCACTCCTTGGCCTCCTCGGCGGTGAAGACCACCTTGCCGCAGGCGGCGCCGGGGGAGGCGGCCAGGCCCTTGCCCACCACGGCGGCCTTCTTCAGCGCCGCGGCGTCGAACTGGGGATGGAGCAGGGAGTCCAGCTGCTTGGGCTCCACCCGGAGGACGGCCTCCTTCTCGTCGATCATGCCCTCGTCCACCAGGTCCACAGCCACCTTCAGGGCGGCGGCGGCAGTGCGCTTGCCGTTGCGGGTCTGGAGCATATAGAGCTTGCCGTTCTCGATGGTGAACTCCATATCCTGCATATCCTTGTAGTGCTTCTCCAGCCGGTCGGCGATCTGGGCGAACTGGTCATAGACCTCGGGCATCTCCTCGTGGAGCTTGGAGATAGGGGAGGGGGTGCGCACGCCGGCCACCACGTCCTCGCCCTGAGCGTTGATCAGGTACTCGCCGAACAGGGCCTTCTCGCCGGTGGCGGGGTTGCGGGTGAAGGCCACGCCGGTGCCGGAGCTGCTGCCGGAGTTGCCGAACACCATGGACTGCACGTTGACGGCGGTGCCCCAGTCGTAGGGGATCTCGTTCATGCGGCGGTAGACATTGGCGCGGGGATTGTCCCAGGACCGGAACACGGCCTTCACGGCCTCCATCAGCTGGACCTTGGGCTCCTGGGGGAAGTCCACGCCCTTCTCCCTCTTGTAGAAGTCCTTGAAGAGGCGGACCAGCTCCTTCATATCGTCGGTGTCCAGCTCGATATCCTGCTTGACGCCCTTCTTGGCCTTCACCTCATCGATGATCTCCTCGAAGCGCTTCTTGGAGAGCTCCATCACCACGTCGGAGAACATCTGGATGAAGCGGCGGTAGGAGTCATAGGCGAAGCGGGGGTTGTTGGTGAATTCCGCCAGGCCCACCACCACGGTGTCGTTGAGGCCCAGGTTGAGGATGGTGTCCATCATGCCGGGCATGGAGGCCCGGGCGCCGGAGCGGACCGACACCAGCAGGGGGTCGGAGGCGTCCCCAAACTTCTTTCCGGTGATGCCCTCCAGCTTGGACATATATTCCAGGATCTCGTCCTGGATCTCAGGAGCGATGGCCCGGCCGTCCTCGTAATAACGGGTACAGGCCTCGGTGGTCACGGTGAAGCCCTGGGGGACCGGCATCCCAAGATTGGTCATCTCAGCCAGGTTGGCGCCCTTGCCGCCCAGCAATTCCCGCATCTTCCCATTGCCTTCGCTGAACTGATATACGTATTTATGGCCCATGTGACATTCCTCCTATAAACGTTGACACAAGGGATTATACCATTCCGCCAAAGAAATGCAAGTAAAAGAGCGTTGGATCATGCAAGTCGAATAGAAGGATAAGTGCCGGCATCCGTCTCCGAAAGCATGAAAAAACGGCTCTTTTCTCCAAAAAGAGCCGCTCAAAATATGGCAGAGCACCGTCACCTGCCCGATCTGATCGCAGGAATTGATTCATTTTTGCAAACTGACCGGTTTTTACATATTCGGTACAGGCTGTGTCAAAAAGAGATCCCCGCTCGGGCGCGCAGGCTCCCGGACGGGGATCTCCTTCGTTTCAGGGGCGGCTCACTTCAGCGCGTCCACCGCCTTGCGGGCGGCGTCCGCATCGTTGGCCACGGCCAGCAGGACGGAACTGCCCCGCTGTTCCAGGACGGCGGCGTCCAGCTTGCTCACCTCATCGGGCTGGTAGGAGGCCAGAGCCTCCTTCTGATCGACCACCCGCTGTTCCAGCGCGGAGAGGGCGCTCTTGGCGGCATCCTCGCTGGTCATGGCGAACACCGCGATCTCCTCGGCGCCGGCGGTGGGTGTGGTATAGACGGCGCAGTCGGCCACATCATCCGCGGAGATGTCATAGAGAGTACCGCAGGCCAGGTCCTTGTCCATCTGCTCCAGCGGCTCGGAGAAAGCGCCGGAATCCTGGAGGGCCTGAGCGGCGGAGGCGGGGTCGAAGGGGGCGGCGCCGGAGCCGGAGCCCCCGCAGGCGGTCAAGGTCAGGCACAGTACGGCGAGGAGGGGCAGGGACCGGCGGAGGATGGATCTAAGCATGAGATGACTTCCTTTCTAGATGTAGGATGGATCGGCCCCTCACAGCTGGGAGGGGTCCACCACATGGTCCCGGAGATAGGCCAGCCAGGTCTGGTACCAGGCCTTGGTGAAGTGGACGCCGTCCACCGTATTCTCGGTGTCCAGCACCCCGTCGGGATCGCCCAGAGCGGAGAAGATGTCCAGCAGGACCACCTTCTTCTCCTCCGCCAGCTGGCGGAAGATCTGGTTGTAGGTGTGGACCTTCTCGTTGCTCACATAGCTGGGCCAGTTCTTGGCGCACTGGATGGGGTCCACCGGGGCCAGGTTTTGCAGATAGATGACGGCGTCGGGCTGGGTCTCCCGGACCCGGTCGATCAGGGCGGCGAACTTGTCGTGGAAACCCTGATCGTCATAATAGCCCAGCTCGTTGACGCCCAGAGAGAGATAGACCTTCTTGTATTTGCCGCTCTCCCTGCTCAATGCGTCCACGATGGAATACTTGCTGCCCCCCAGCTCGATGAGCTTCTTGGGCTCCTGCTCCATCACGTCGAACACGGTGATGCCCTTGTAGCAGTAGAAGGACACGCCCTCGGCCTGGCTGATGCCGCTGTACAGCTCCAGGCCCTCGGTCCGGGAGTCCCCGATGAAGAGGGCGTCGGAGAAATAGCTCAGGTCCACCTCCTCTGAGGCGGGGGCGGGCTGGCTGTAGTCGAAGGACCCGGAAGACGCGGGGGCAGAGGAGGCCGCCGGCTCTGTGCCGGGCTCGGCCGTGGGCTGGGCGCTCTGGGCGGCGGCCAAAGCGCTGGGGGGCGGGGTAGCCACGGAAGGGGCCACCGGGGTCACCGAAGGGGCGGCCGGAGCGGCGCTGGGCTCCGGCCCGCCGGACATGGCCCGGGTCAGGGTGGGGGCCATCAGGAGGCCGGCGCAGACCACCAGTCCGGCGGCCAGAAGGGGGAGAGAGGGGCGGCTGGGAGAGGGCTTGCGTGCCATGGGTCGTTTACCTCATTTCTTGGTCAGGCCAGCAGGAGGGCCTGGAGCTGTTCATAGCAGGTGACGGTGTGGGTGGGATGGACGTTCCCGGAGGGGAGGTCCTTGGGGTCGTACCAGATGGCGTCCAGGCCGGCATCGAGGGCGCCCTGGATATCGGTGATCAGGTTGTCCCCAACCACCACGGCCCGGCTCGGGTCCCGGATGTCCATCTTTTGGAGGATGGCATCGAAGAAGGCCTTCTCCGGCTTGTGGTGCCCCAGCTCCCCGGAGATGAAGAGCCCGGAGAAATACGGCGGCAGAGGGGAACCCTCGAAGCGTGTCCGCTGGGCCTTGGCGTCTCCGTTGGTGACGATGGCCAGTGTACAGTGGGGGGCCAGCGCCCGGCACAGGTCCTCCGCGCCGGGAAGCAGATCGCTCCCGCGGCCCAGCCGGTCCAGATAGTCCCGGTTGAACTCCGCCGGGTCGTCCTGTCCGCCCATGATCTGGGAGAAGTAGGCGAAGCGCTGGATGAAGAGGCCGTCCTTGTCGATGGTCCCCTGGTCGAAGCGGTGCCACAGGGCCCGGTTGACCGCCAGATAGAGGGGGACGGTCACGTCATCGAAGGGGTAGCCGTGGGCCTCCAACGTCTCCCGGAGGGCCCGGTGTTCCGCGGTGTCGAAGTCGAAGAGGGTGTTGTCGGCGTCGAAGAGGATGTAGTCATAGCGGGGCATCGCGATCGGCTCCTTTCCAGATCGGAGATGGGCGGCAGGATCAGTGCCAGCGGGACCGCAGGGGGTGCCGCCGGTGGAAGAGGGTCCACATCCGCATGGCGGAGGTGACCAGCAGGATCCCCAGGGCTAGCGCGCCGGCCAGCGCCAGCGTATGCATCCCCTGGAGGAGGAAGCGCTCGTTCTCTCCGTGGACGGCATGCTCCATGGTGTAGTAGATGCCGGCGCCGGGGACCAGAGGGAAGATGGAGATCAGCAGATAGGAGGTGGCGGGACACTTGCGGATCCGAGCCATGATCTCACAGTAGGCGGCCAGAGCGATGGCGGCCACGAAGTACTGCTCCACCTCATTGTCCAGCAGGGGGGCGGAGAGCAGATAGACCAGCCAGCCCACCGCGCCGCCCAGAGCGGAGATGGGGATCTCCTGGCCGTGGATATTGAAGGAGATGGCGAAGCCCACACAGCCCACGAACGCATAGAGGCAGGGGAGGAAGTAGATTGGCGTGAACAGTTCCATGATTCGCCCTCCTTACAGCCGCTGGGCGGCGCTCAGGACGAAGCCTGTGCCCAGCGCGATGGCGGTGGCGATCAGCAGGGCCTCCACCGCCTTGTTGGTGCCGGAGATCAGATCGCCGGCCATGATGTCCCGCAGGGCGTTGGTGAAGGCGATGCCCGGCACCAGGATCATGAGCGCGCCGATCGTGATGAAGTCCATATTGTCGCCCAGACCGGTGTCCACCAGCACCAGGGCGCACAGGGCGGCCACCGCGCCGCCGGCCAGGGTGCGGATGAAGGAGTTGGCCCGCAGATAGTCCATCACCCACAGGCACAGGCCGATGGCCACGCCGCAGACCGCGCCGCACAGGCCGTCCCGAAGGGTGCCGCCGAAGAAGAGGGAGTAGAAGCCTCCGCCCACCAGATAGGCCAGCAGGAGCACCGGAAAGGGGTAGACGAAATGTCTGGTCTGGATAGCGTCCATCCGGGCCAGCGCGTCGGGCACTGGGATGGGCGTATGCGTGATCTCCCGGCAGAATTCGTTATAGGATTCCAGCAGAGAGATGTCCGTCCCGTGGGCCGGGATCCGGCGGACCCGGGTGCTGGCGTGCCCGGAGGGGTCGGTCAGGCTGACGATGACGCAGTTGGGGATGGCGAACACCTCGCCGGTATGTACGCCGTAGGCACGCAGGACATACTGGATGGACTCCTCCACCCGGTAGATCTCGGCGCCGGTACACATGAGTCGGAAGCCCAGCTCGGAGGTCAGGTCCAAAAGCTGATCGGGGTCGATGAGCAAGGGATGCTCCACCTGCCTTTCAAGGAACTAGAAGGGCCGCGGCAGGAGGACAGGCTTCGCCTCCGGCCGTACCGGGAACTAAGCTTACCCTCTTTTGACGACCGGGGCAAGAGGAAAGTTGTCTCTGGAAGAAAATTCTCTGTTATGGGCGGGAAAAGGGGAAAAACGGCCCCCGCAGTCCGTCAAAAAGGCAGGACGCCTGCCTTCCCGGACGCGAGGCCTCCCGAACGGATCAGCGTTCCTCCAGCGCGGCGCGTTCCTTCTTCAGTTCCTCATAGAGCTGATAGAAGTCCCAGCCAGCGTTTCCGGGGGTGACCACGGCCTTGAACACGGAGCGGGGCACCCCTGCCTGGAGCAGGGCCTGGAGCACCCGGTCCAGCGTGTGGCCCCGGAGGCCGGAGAACACCATGATGCTGTCCGGGATGGGAGGGCGGTCCGCCTGCGGGGCGGAGGGCTCCACCGCGAGTCCGGCGAAGGAGCCCACCGCCTGTCCCAGCTGGTCCGGGGCGACTATGCGGATCCTCAGCCCCATGCGGATGAACACCAGCTTGGCCTTGGCGGCCTCTTGCGGGGTGGATGTGTTGTAATAGAGGACGAGTCCGTTGAGCGTTGGCATGAGAAGAGCCTCCTAAGGATCAAGTATCAGGGGCTGCGGGGCGTCCGTCCGCCAGCTGGGCTTTGGGATAGACGCGGGCCATGCGGCTGTCGGGGAAGCGGCGGTCCAGCACGGCGGTGACAGCGTTCCGCGGGGCGTCAGGCTGAGTCTGCCGCTGGACGTAGCGGACCAGCGCCAGAGAGGATACCGCCATATCCAGCACCAGGAAGGCCAGCAGGACCCAGGTGCCGGCCCGGCCGGCCCGGCGGGGGATCCGCTCGATCAGCCGGGAGAGCGGCGGATAGAGGAGCTTGAGCCACACCACCGCCGCGATGCCCCAAAAGAAGCAGTAGAGCAGGTTGATGCGTCCCCCCAGGTTGAAGGGCAGATGGCTGTAATCCCAGAACACCGCACCAAAGACCAGTTCTGTGAACACACTGCACATATACTCGTAGGCGCCGCCCAGCACGGTCCCGGCCAGAAAGATGACGCCGTCGCTCTTATCCTTATATTTATAGAGGGCGGCGGTGAGCATCACCGCTCCCAGGCCCCAGACCACGCTGAAGGGCCCCCATACGACGCTGGAGCGGCTCATCCACTCCCCCATAGTGGCCTTGCAGAACAGCGTCTCGATCACATCGCCCAGAAAAGCCGCGATGGCGAAGAGCCACACCAGCTTGTGGAAGCAGCAGCCCTTGGCAAAGACGCCGCCGTCGTCCTCGACCTCCCGCTGGGCCCGGGCGATCGACCGCCGGTCCAGCTCAGGATAGGCCCGCAGGAGCCGCCGCTGGACCCGCCGGGTGATCGCGTTGCCGATCCGGGCGGAGAGCTCCTGGAAGTCCTCCTCCAGTCCGGAGAGGCGGCGGAGCCCATGGCGGAGCTGGAGCATGGAGCCCAGCGAGAGGGCCAGGTCCAGCCCGGTCAGCCCATAGCAGACCGCCAGTATGATCCAGCCCAGATGCCGGGGGATCAGGGCGGACAGCCGGGCCAGCAGAGGATCCCCTACCCGGACGGACAGCACCGCCAGCAGGCCCCACAGGGCCAGCAGAGGGACGGAGATATAGCCCTCGAACTGGAAGCGGCGGCGGGTGAAGTCCCACCACTTCCGGCGGAAGATCCGCTCCAGCAGGAAGCCGGTGAAGAAGGTCAGGCAGGCCGCGATCACCGCGCCGCCCAGGAACAGGAAGAAGAGGTGGTCCTTCAGGTCGCTCAGGAAGATTGAGAAGAGCACCGCCGCTGTGCCGTACACCGGGCAGAGGGGCAGATCCAGGAAACCGGTGTTCACGAAGGTCCGGCGGCGCAGGGAGGCCACCGCCACCCCGGCGCACCAGCCCAGGAAGGACCAGATCAGGAAGGACCAGAGGAGCAGATAAATGGAACCGTTCATGAGGAGCTCCTTTCGTTCCGTGGGATCGGACGGGGATCAGCCGGGCTCCACGCCGCAGACGGAGAGGATGCCGTCATGGACCGTGAACTTCACGTCCTGCCCGGCGAAGGACATCCCGTAGACCCGCTCCGGGTCGTGCTGATAGCTGGGGCGGGGATCCCGGGAGAGGACGCCCAGCAGGGCGGGGCGCTCCGCCTCGGGGATCTTGGCAAGCCATTCCTCCGGAAAGTCCACCTCCAGCCGCCGTTCATCCAGGCCGACCGTGAAGCCGGCCACCGCGTCCGGGTGGCAGTCCGGGGCGATATAGGGCTTGATGTCGTAGATCGGGGTGCCGTCCATCAGGTCGGCACCGGCCACCTGGAGCACGTCCCCCAGGCCGGGGAGCGGCTCGATGCCCAGCAGGCGCACGGAGGACAGGCCGATCGGGTTGGGCCGGAAGGGCGAACGGGTGGCAAAGACCCCCATCCGCCGGTTGCCGCCCAGCCGGGGCGGGCGGACCGTGGGGGACCAGTGCTCCCGCACGGCCCCGGAGAACTGCCAGAGGAGCCAGATGTGGGAGAAGGCCTCCAGCCCCCGCAGGGACTCCGGGTCCCGGAACTCGGGCTCGAACACCACGGTGCCCCGGAGTTCGTCCACCAGCCCGCTCTGACGGGGGATGCCGAATTTGGAGGGGAACTGAGTGCGGATGTGGGCGATGACCTTCATGGGATGCGTCTCGATCATAGCGCCCTCCGGTCAGCCGATCCGATAGACCCGGCCCTCTCTGCGGGGCAGAGAGGCGGGAGCGTCCCCGTCGGCATAGCCCAGAGCGCAGTGGCCGATGCCCTCGTAGTCCCCCTCGATGCCCAGGGACTTCAGGAGCGCCTTCCCCTCTTCGGCCTCGAACTCCTCCTTGGCCCGGTGGATCCAGCAGCTGCCCAGGCCCAGGGAGTGGGCGGCCAGCATCATGTTGCCCATGGTCAGGCTGCCGTCGTAGACATAGGTGGGACGCCCCTTGTCGGCCAGCACGATCAGGATGACGGGAGCGCCGTAGAAAGGGTCGCTGTCCACGCCCATGATCTTGGCGTTCCAGCGGGAGATCTGGTCCCGGACGGCCTTGTCGGTGACGGCGATGATGATGGGCGCCTGTCCGTTGCGGCCGCTGGCGGCCCAGAGCCCGGCGCCGATCACGGCGTCGATGGCCTCCTGGGGCGGCATATCCGGCTTGAAGCACCGGATGCTCCGGCGGGTCTCCATGAGGGTGAGGGTGTCGTTCTTAGTGTTCATAGATAGATACCTCCGTAAAACAGCAAAAACCAAACTGCGTTAAAACCCATCAAAGATGTCAATGAGTAGATGACACCTCACTATAGGTTCGACCATCTACAGTTTTCCACTTTTGAGGGCCATTACTAGAACTCCCGGTCACAACGCTTGCCGCCGCACTAGGGCTAGTAAATGGATAGTCCTGTCTAAAAATATTATCAATGATGATACATTGTTTAATAAGATCATCACGAAGATTAATATAAGTAGGTGGGCAAGACGGGGTAGTATCCGGCGAGATATGGCTGCCCTTTTCAACTATGAAGGTAGAATCATCCCCAGTATGACCATATGCGTTGCAGCCACGCGGAGTAGCAAGATAAAACGTATCGGAAGAATTGGCCGTGTTACTGTTTAACGCTGATGAAGCAAGTTCCCAATTTACGGAGAATATTTTAAGGAGTTCTTCTTGCCGTTTTTTTACGACTTCGGGTGTCCATGAATCGATATTAATGATTTGAGCAGTCAAGCTATAAGATGTAGTTCCGTTTTTCGCTTGAAAATAGTTTCTTTTTTTGACTGCAAAATCATAATTCTGTGCAGAGGAATTGTTTCCTTTTGTCAAAGGTACGAGATTCGCGATCCGGTCACACCAATAGTCTCGTGTCTCCTGTTCAGGCCACAGTCTGTCCCACTCTCCATCTTTTGCAGGATGCTGGGGAAGAACATGCTCAATAGTAAACTGTTTTTTATCATATCTGGCGCCTCCATCGGAGACAAAGGAGTCCAAACGCTGGACAATATAATTGCGTCGCCGAGGTGTCTTTGTATAAATTTTGTCATCTAGAGCCTGGTAGAAACGCTTCTTTTCTTCTATAGTCAACTCAACAGACGTAAGCGGACCAGAAAGATCATGGTCTGGCCTACTCTCCATTTCAGCAAGGACTCGTTTATAGCGCTCGATACGGTGGTTGATATCCTGCTTTGTGATATATAGATAGGATGATAAGCGCTCCAATTTTTTGATAAACCACAGGATATATTCAGGTTCATCTTTGTGTTCTGCCATAAATTTGATCGCCGAAGGCATCCAATCATTGTCTTCGATCTTATTTAGCCAGTACAGAGTATCATTGACTTCTTCGGCATGAGAAGATGCAATATATTCGGAATTTTTTAATATGACATACGCTTCCGCATAAGGTGCTAAAAATGTATCGATCAGTTCCTCGGGCTTCTTCCCTTTTAAAACATGCTCCTGAAATTCTTCCAAAAGATTTTTCTTTGGACGCTCTTTTGCAAATATAGTCCTAGTGTGTGTAAATACTTCATTAAAGCCATCACGTCCAGCCATATTTTCAAGATCTTCCCATTTTTGGGTATAGATATCCTGCTCATTTTGTGGGACCTCACCAATGACCTTCGATTTGATGATATCGATGGGCAACAAATCCAATCCCCGGCTGTTCATGACAGAGAACACACGGAATGCAGATTCCTGGCTATCCGTGGTAACTGCAACGAGAAAGCACTGCTTCAGCAAAAATTGACTAAACTCAATCAGCCGATCCTCGTCTTGATTAAACGCGGTCTCGAAACGTTCAAGCAAAGTTTTGCAATTCTCCTGAATATGCCTTTGCACCTCTGTTAGAGAAGCCGTATCAAGTTGCAAAAGTGCATCGATTTTTACCTCCTGAATATACTGTTGGAAAAACGCCTGATCGCGGTCCCGAAGATGCATACGAGGTTTTGCCGGGATCCCTGCTAATATATCTCCGCTTTCTTGCAGAAGATTGTTGCAGGAATTACGTGCATCATTATGAAATTTAAACTGATTCGCCAAGGTCGAGAACAAAATCGTCAAAGTTGTCAAACGTTGCTGCCCATCGATGACATCACACTCTGGTTTATCTTCTTCCTTGATGAGAACGATAGTACCGAGAAAATAGTTGCCAGAATGCTCTGACTGATAAAACTCATAAAGATCATCAAAAAGAACACCTGTCTCTTCTGTCGACCATGCATATGGCCGTTGATAAGCAGGAATATGATACTCAAAATCTTGGCCGAATATTTTGTGTAGTGAATATTCTTTCCCTGTGATTTTGCTGCCCATAATATAGACCCACCACCCTCTTAGATATTATTTCCTCAGGTATGTACTCCATCGCTTTCACTATGTGCCGACAGCATAATGATATAATTAAACACATTTGCGGGAATATTGGAGAAATTATACCATATATTTTAGAAGGTGACTACATATACAGGCAGAAAAATACCGCGGACCGATCCTGTACCGGTCCGCGGTATCGCTTTTTGAGGATATGCCCCTCTTACTTCTTCTCGTAGAAGTTGCTGGAGCGGGTGACGGTGGCGGGAGGCGCAGGGTCCAGGCGCTGGTCCGCGATGCCCAGGATGTCCTCGGGACGGATCCAGGGACGGGACTGGATGGCGCTGGTCTCCTCATGGGTCAGCCAGCCCTTGTAGGCGGTCAGGCTCCGGCGGTAGAAGCCGTCCTTCACACAGCAGCCGGCCACGCCGTCGTTCAGGATGGACAGGATCATGGGCAGCATCTCGGCGGCATAGGCCACAGAGGTGGTGTTGGCCACGGCGCTGGGCATATTGCTCACGCAGTAGTGGACCACGCCGTTGACCACATAGCGGGGATCGTCGAAGTGGGTCTCGTGGCTGCTCTCGATGGCGCCGGGATCGTCGTTGGAGATGTCCACCAGCACGGAGCCGGGCTCCATGAGCTTCAGCATCTCCTTGTCGATCAGGAAGTCGGTGCGCTCCTTGGGCCACTTGACACAGTTCAGGACCATGTCGGTCTGGGGCAGGACGGAGGCGATGGTCTCCTTGTTGCAGAACATGGTGTCGATGTCGCCCTTGTACTGGTTCATCAGGGTGCGCAGGATGCCCACGTTGATGTCCATGACAGTACACTTGGCGCCCAGGGAGTGGAGGACCTGCAGGGCCGCCTGGCCCACGGTGCCCGCGCCCATGATCAGCACGTTCATGCCGGGGGCGCCGGCGAAGCCGCCCACGAACTTGCCCTTGCCGCCGTTGATGGTCATCATGGACTCCAGGCCCAGCAGAGCGCCCACCTTGCCGGCGGCCTCGCAGTTGGGGGAGCCGTAGCGGTGCGCGTCCTCCGCAGTGAAGGCGATGCAGCCGCTCTTCAGCAGGGCGTCCACCTCCGCGGGATGGCCGGCGGGATGGATACAGCCCAGCAGGATCTGGTCCTTGCGGATCATATCATACTCGCTGGCGACGAACTCCTTCACCTTGGCCACCATGTCACAGCCGGCCCAGATCTCAGCGGCGCTGTCCACGATGCGGGCGCCCGCCTCCGCATACTTCTCGTCAGTGAAGCCGGCGGCCAGGCCGCAGTCGTGCTGGGCCCACACCTCATGGCCGGCGGCCACGATGCTCCGCACCTCCATGGGGGTGCAGATGACCCGGTACTCGCCCTCTTTGATGTCTTTGAGGATACCAAAAATCATGATGCTCTGTTCCTTTCTGCATCTGTCCGGGGGCACGCCCGCCGGACAGTCGTTTTCAAGCAGATAAAGGATAGCACTTATAGCATAGAATTGCAACGCCAAATGGCCGGATGCATCAGATCTGTCATTTTCGTCTTTTAATAGGTATCCTCCCGCGCGGAAATGGCGGGCAGAGCGTCATCGATCTGCATTTCTACACACTCTGAATGAAAATATATGAGCCGCTCTATTGACAGGTACGGCAAGAACTGATAAACTTTCGGTAAACGTTTTGCAGTTCCGTTCCCGGAGCTGTAGATCAATGGTAGAGGCGCGGCTGAGATCAGTACCCGGAGCCATGGGACGGACGGGTCCCCCGGAGAAAGGCGAAGCCGCCGAAGGGCCGTCCATCTGTCTGGGGGCGGGCACCTGGGCCGTGGGGGAACACCTCCCGGACTGCCACACCTGTGGAGCGTTATCATTGACTTTATAAGGCGGGCGGGCCGCCTGTATAGTGCCATGGATGTTCCTCAAAACGACGCGGGAACGTCCATGGTCTTTTTGTTTTCGGCATGATATCGCACCGTACCAATGAGGAGGAACGAATATGAGACCCACCTACGAGCGTGTCCTGAGCGCCGCAGCCGCGGCTGCTCTCTTCCTGTCCCTGACCGCCTGCGGCGGACAGCAGGCCCAGCAGCCCCAACAGAGCGCCGGTCAGGGCTCTGCCTCCGGTGAGTTCACCGAGGGCACCGGCGCCGAGCGTCTGGCCGCCGACACCACCGCCGAGGACGCCAAGTTCGGCGGCACCATGAAGCTCAACTTCAACGGCGCCACCAACTCCCTGGACCCCGCCCAGTTCTTCACCAACCAGAACTACACCCCCGGCTATCACATCTACGAGTCCCCCGTCTCCGTGGCCGATGACGGCTCCGTGTGGCCCGGCGTCTGCGAGTACTCCATGAGCGACGACTCCCTCCAGCTCACCCTGACCGTCCGGGACGGCGTGAAGTTCCACAACGGCGACACCGTGGACATCAACGACGTAGTGGCCTCTATCGACCGGTTCCTGGTCTACTCTACCGCCGGCCAGACCAACTTCGGCGACTACATCGCCAACACCGAGGTGAAGGACGACAGGACCGTGGTCTACACCTTCTCCGACGTGGCTCCCATCGCCCTGCTCACCATCGGCGAGCTGAAGGGCGGATGCAAGGTCATGCCCGCCGAGATCGCCCAGGCCCATATGGACTCCTACATCACTGATGACAGCGAGATCGTGGGCACCGGCCCCTACAAGCTCAAGAGCTGGAACCGGGATGCCGACCTGACCCTGGAGCGCTTCGACGACTACACCGCCTATGAGACCGAGGGCACCGGCCCCGCCGCCACCAAGAAGGCCTACTTCGATGAGATCTACTGCAGCGTGGCCAGCGACCAGACCGCCCGCACCAACGGCATGATCGGCGGCAACTTCGACTACTCCACCTCCATCCTCACCGACATGGCCCCCCAGTTGGAGACCGCCAACTGCTGGAGCGACAAGAACTGGAACGGCTGGTCCCCCACCATCGTGTTCAACCTGACCGACGCCAACTCCTCCAGCATCGTGCAGAACGCGGACTTCCGCCGGGCCGTCCGGGCCTGCCTGGATCCCCAGGCCATCCTGCTCTCTACCAAGACCGATCCCAGCCAGTTCCAGGTGGGCGGCTGTCCCATGATGCCCTCCAGCCCCTACTACAATGACATCCTGGACCAGAACATGACCCAGGATCTGGACAAGGCTAAGGAGTATCTGGCGGCCTCCGGCTACAACGGTGAGACCATCCGCTGGTGGTGCGCCGACTCTGACTCCTACTACACCACCGCCCTCCCCGCCTCTGAGATGCTCAAGGCGATCGGCGTGAACGTGGACCTGCAGGTCAAGGACGTGACCACCTACGAGTCCAGCTATAACGACCCCGCCTGCGGCGACTTCGACATCTGCTGCCGCGAGACCCAGAAGTCCTATGTCCATCCTCTGATGACCCAGTTCGTCTCCGGCTATCAGCTCTGGGACAGCGCGGACCGCACCGCCATCCTGGACCGGCTGGGCAGCACCGCCGCCGGCAGTGAGGAGAGCATCCAGGCCTTCTCCGACTTCTGCACCCTGCTGGACGATCAGGTCCCCTACATCATCCTGGGCGACTTCGGCACTGTCTGCTGGTACTCCGCCAACGTGATCCCCGACCGTCAGGGCGTGGATGTCTACTGGTGGAACAGCTACTTCAAGGCCGCCTGATCTCAGGCCGCTGACCGACATCATCTGCAATGGAAGCGGGCGCCGGACCGGCGTCCGCTTCCTGTGGCGTTCCCCGCGGTCTCCGGGCCGCGGGGGATCATCTTGTTTCGCCCGATATCCAGTCGGGCCCATATATTCCAAAAGGAGGTCATCTACCTGTGTTGAAATACATCGTCAAGCGCATCCTCTCTGCCATCCCGGTGCTCTTGATCGTGGTGTTCATCACCTTTTTCATGATGCGGATGCTCCCCGGCGATGTGGCTGTCCTCATCCTGGGCCGCGACGCGTCCCCCGGCGATCTGGCGATCCTGCGGGAGACTTTGGGCCTCAACAAGCCCTATCTGGTCCAGTTCGTGGACTATATCGGCGACCTGCTCCGGGGCGACTGGGGCGTGTCTCTGTACAACAACGTGCCCGTATTCGACAACATCCGCAGCAGCCTGGAGCCCACCGTGCTGATCATGATCCTGAGCATCCTGATCTCCGTGGTGATCGGCATCCCCGTGGGCATCATCAGCGCCGTGAAGCGCAACTCCGTGCTGGACTATCTGCTGATGAGCGTCTCGGTGCTGGGCCTGTCCATCCCCGTGTTCTGGAGCGGCATCATGCTGGCCTACTACATCGGCACCGTGGCCGGCATCCTGCCTAATATGTATTACCAGTCCATCGCCCAGGTGGGCCTGGCCGGGGCAGTCCGGTGCGTGATCCTGCCCTCGGTGGCCCTGGGCTTCCAGAGCATCGCCTCCATCGCCCGCTACACCCGCTCCACCATGCTGGACGTGCTGGGCGACGACTATATCCGCACGGCCCGGGCCAAGGGCCTTCCGGAGCGGGTCGTGCTCTACCAGCACGCCCTGAAGAACGCCATGTCCCCGGTCATCACCCACATCGGCACCAATATGGCCAGCCTGATGGGCGGCGCCTGTGTGATCGAGACGGTGTTCAGCATCAACGGCATGGGCAAGCTGGCCTATGACTCCCTGATCCGCCGGGACTACACCCAGGTCCAGGCCATCATCCTGGTGGTGGCTCTGGTCTACATCGTCATCAACCTGCTGGTCGATCTGCTCTACAAGCTCTTCGACCCCAGAGTGGAACTGAACTGAGGAGGTACGGTATGCAGCATAAAATGAAGCCCGCCGTCTTCCTGCGGAAATACGGCCGGATCATGCTGGGCGGCGGTGTGCTGGCCCTGATCCTGATCGTGGCCGTCGCGGCCCCTCTGCTGGCCCCCTATGACCCCACCGCCATCGACCCGTACAGCCAGAAGGCCTTCCCCAGCGCCCTCCATCTGATGGGCACGGACCGCTTCGGCCGGGACATCTTCTCCCAGGTGCTCTACGGCGCCCGGATCTCTCTGCTGGTGGGCGCGGTGGTGGCCATCGTCTCCACCGCTGCCGGCATCGTGCTGGGTCTGCTGATGGGCTATTACAAGCTGGTGGACAAGATCGTCATGCGCATCCTGGAGGGCATCTCCGCCTTCCCTGAGATGCTCCTGGCCCTGACCCTGGCCTGTATCTTCGGCAACGGCGTGGACAAGGTCATCATCGCCCTGGCCATCGTGGGCACCCCCAACGTGGCCCGGATCGTCCGCAGTCAGGTCCTCTCCATCAAGGAGAGCGAGCACGTGGAGAGCGCCCGGGCCATGGGCGCCACCGACCTGCGGATCATGTTCAAGTACATCCTGCCCCTGTGCGTCTCCCCCCTGATCATCCGCTTCACCACCACCATGGCCAGCGCCATCCTGACGGAGGCGTCCCTGAGCTTCCTGGGCGTGGGCGTGGATCCCACGACGCCCACCTGGGGCAGCATCCTCAGCGCCGCCAAGACCTTCGTCATCTCCCACCCCTACATGGCCATCTATCCCGGTGTGGCCATCGTGGTGACGGTGCTGAGCATCAGCATCCTGGGCGACGGTCTGCGGGACCTGCTGGATCCGAAAATGAAGTGAGGGAGGCGGCATCATGAACGACGAAAACACCGTCCTGCGGGTGGAGGACCTGCGGGTCCAGATCGAGACGGACACCGCCACCCTGGATATCCTCCACGGCGTCAGCTTCGACATCAAGCGGGGCGAGACCCTGGGCATCGTGGGCGAGTCCGGCTGCGGCAAGAGCATGACGGCTCTGGCCATCATGCGTCTGGCCCAGAAGAACGTGAAGGTCTCCGGCAAGATCGAGCTCTGCGGCGAGAGCCTGCTGGACATGGATATGAAGCAGTTCCGCGCCATCCGGGGCAACCGGATGTCCATGATCTTCCAGGAGCCCATGACCTCCCTGAACCCGGTGTTCACCGTGGGCCACCAGCTGATGGAGGTCTTTCGGCTCCATCAGGGCCTGAACAAGAAGGAGGCCCGGGCCAAGGCCATCGAGGCCCTCCGCATGGTCAACGTGCCCATGCCGGAAAAGCGGGTGGACTGCTATCCCTTCGAGCTGTCCGGCGGCCTGCGTCAGCGGGTCATGATCGCCACGGCTCTGGCTTGCCGCCCCGAGCTCCTGATCGCCGACGAGCCCACCACCGCCCTGGACGTGACCATCCAGGCCCAGGTGCTGGACCTGATGTGCAAGCTCCGGGACGAGCTGGGCACCGCCATCGCCTTCATCACCCATGATCTGGGCGTGGTGAGTGAGCTGTGTACCCGCACCATCGTCCTCTACTGCGGCGATATCATGGAGCAGGGCACGACGGAGGACCTGTTCACCAAGCCCCTGCACCCCTACACCGAGGGTCTGAAGGCCTCTCTGCCGGAGCGGGGCGACCGGGGCCGGCTCCAGACCATCCCCGGCGCGGTGCCCTCCGCGCTGGACTTCCCCAAGGGGTGCGTGTTCGCCCCCCGCTGTCCCTACGCCACGGAGCGCTGCGCTCAGGCCAAGCCCCCCCTGTACGACATGGGCAACGGCCATACCGTCCGCTGCTTCCGCTATGAGGAGGTGTCCAAATGATGGAACAGACCGAGCAGCGCAAGATCCTCCTCCAGGCCAGAGACGTGTGCAAGTGGTATCCGATCAAGGGCCTGTCCTTCGGGCCCAAGCGCCATGTGCAGGCCGTGGACCATGTGAGCTTCGACCTCTATCAGGGCGAGATCCTGGGTCTGGTGGGCGAGTCCGGCTGCGGCAAGACCACTCTGGCCCGCACCGTCCTCCGGCTGATCGAGCCCACCTCCGGTTCGGTCCTGTTCGACGGCAAGGACCTGATGGCTCAGAGCAAGGGCCAGATGCGGGCCCTGCGGAAGGACATGCAGATCGTGTTCCAGGATCCATACAGCTCCCTGCACCCCCGGATGACCGTCCGGCAGATCATCGAGGAGCCCATGAAGATCCAGGGCCTCTACCCGGACGCCGCCCAGAGAAAGGCCCGGGTCAGCGACCTCTTGAAGATGGTGGGCCTGAACGACAGCCATATGGACCGCTACCCCCATGAGTTCTCCGGCGGTCAGCGCCAGCGCATCGTGATCGCCCGGGCCCTGGCCACCGAGCCCAAGCTCATCATCTGCGATGAGCCTGTGTCCGCCTTGGACGTGTCGGTCCGGGCCCAGATCCTCAACCTGCTCCGGGACCTCCAGGAGAAGCTGAGGCTCACCTACCTCTTCATCAGCCACGACCTGAGCGTGGTGGAGCACCTGTGCGACCGGGTGGCCATCATGTATCTGGGCCATATGGTGGAGCTGGGCAGCAACGAGGACATCTTCGGCCACGCCCTGCACCCCTACACCAAGGCTCTGCTGTCGGCGGCTCCCCAGGTGGGCCAGTTCGGCCGCCGGGACCGGATCCTGCTGGAGGGCGACATCCCCAGCCCCGCCGATCCCCCTTCCGGCTGCCGGTTCCGCACCCGGTGCCCTTACGCCGCCGAGGGCTGTTCCCAGGTCCCCCAGTGGGAGGAGTACAGCGAGGGCCACTTCGTCCTCTGCCACCGCTTCCGGGAACTGGACCAGCAGGGATGACCGCACCACTCCACGATATCAAGACCGCCGCGGATCGAGATCGTCCGCGGCGGTCTGTTGCGTCTTTATCGAAAACATCCTGTATGATCTGGCCGATATATCCCATTATCGAATATCCCTCTCCCAGTCATTGACAGTCCTTCTCTGGAAACGTATGATAAGACCATAGCGTTCAACATCGGCCAAGGAGGATGAGAAGAAGATGGGAACGACGGAAGAGTTCGACCGGGTGGTCGAGCGCCGGGGCACCGGCGCCATCAAATGGGATGCCGTGGACGCATCCTTCGGCGGGCAGGACCTGCTCCCCATGTGGATCGCGGACATGGACTTCCCCGCGCCGCCCAGGGTCCGGGAGGCCCTGTCGGCCCGGGTAGAACAGGGGGTCTATGGCTACAGCCGGCTCAGCCCCGCCTACTACGACGCGGTAATCCGCTGGATGGACCGCCGCCATCGCATCCATGTGGAGCCGTCCTGGATCTGCTTCGCCGCCGGTGTGGTGAGCGCTCTGGGCATCGCCGTCCAGGCCGTCTCCGAGCCGGGGGACGACATCCTGATCCCCAGCCCGGTGTACGGGCCCTTCTATAAGGCCGCGGAGGACTTCGGCCGCCGGGCCGTCTCCGTCCCGCTGGCCCGGGATGGGCTGGACTACCGCTTCGATCTCGCCGCGCTGGAGGAGGCCGTCGGCCCCCGGACCCGTGCCCTGATGCTCTGTTCCCCCCACAACCCGGTGGGCCGGGTGTGGGAACGGCCGGAGCTGGAGGAGCTGGCCCGCTTCTGCCGGGTCCACGGTCTGGCCGTGATCGCCGACGAGATCCACAGCGACCTGGTGTTCCGTCCCCACACCAGCTTTTTGGGGCTGGATCCGGAGATGGACGCCCGGACCATCCTCTGCACCGCTCCCACCAAGACCTTCAATCTGGCCGGGATCCAGGACTCCAACATCATCATCCCGGACGCCGCTCTGCGCCGCCGGTACAAGGCCATCGCCGCCAAGTCCCACGCCATGCCCAGCGCCTTCGCCGAGGCCGCCGTGACCGCCGCCTATGACCAGTCCGAGGACTGGCTGGAGGCCCTGCTGGCCTATCTGGCCGGGAACATCGACCTCTTCTGCGGCACCATCCGGCGGGAGCTCCCCCAGCTCCGGGTCCAGGCCCCTCAAGGCACCTATCTGGTCTGGGTGGACTGCTCCGGTCTGGGGCTGGAGCCCGACGCTCTCCAGCGCTTCCTCGTGGAGGAGTGCCGTCTGGCCCTGTCCGACGGCCGGGACTTCGGGCCCGACGGCGCGGGCTTCGTCCGGGTGAACCTGGCCTGTCCCCGGTCCATGGTGGAGGAGTGCCTCCGCCGTTTGAAGGCCCATCTGCGCTGACCCGCGCCGCTTCCGCCGGACGCCCAAAGAGCGGAAGCGGCCTGCATCATCCGAAAACATGAGAGAAGAGAGGACTGCGACTATGGAACAGAATGCCCTGAAGCTCCCCGCTGATTTCGAGACTTATGGCCAGGCCCGTCAGGCCGGCTTCCTGCGCATGAAGGAGCTCAAGGAGAAGGGCGCCCGTGTGGTGGGCACCTTTTGCAGCTTCGTGCCCACGGAGCTGATCTACGCCGCCGGAGCCCTTCCGGTGGGCCTGTGCGCCTTCACGGAGGAGCCCATCCCCGCCGCCGAGGCCGTCCTGCCCCGGAACCTGTGCCCTCTGATCAAGGCCAGCTACGGCTTCGCCCTGACCGACACTTGCCCCTATTTCTACTTCTCCGACCTGGTGATCGGCGAGACCACCTGCGACGGCAAGAAAAAGATGTTCGAGCTCATGGATGAGATCAAGGACACCTATGTGATGCAGCTCCCCCACCGCCGGGATGAGCGCGCCCTGGCCTTCTGGCGGGAGGAGATCATCGCCCTCCAGCACAAGCTGGAGGACTTCTACGGCATCACCATCACCGAGGCCGACATCCGGGACGCCATCCGCCGGAAGAACCGGGAGCGCCAGGTCATGCGGCAGTATATGGAGCTGGGCCGTCTGGATCCCGCCCCGCTCAGCGGCTATGAGATGGGCACCCGGGTGGACGCGGGCAGCTTCTCCTTCGATCTGGAACAGCGCTGTGCCGAGATCGAAGCTCGCACCGCCGAGGTGATGGCCGACTGGGAGGCCAACTACAAGGGCAGGCCCACCGACCGGCCCCGCCTGCTGGTGACGGGCTGTCCCAACGCCGGCGTCCGGGACAAGATCATCAAGACCGTGGAGGAGCTGGGGGCCGACGTAGTGGCCTTCGACACCTGCAACGGCATCCGGGAGAAGGTGGAGCCGGTGGACGAGTCCGAGTCCGACGTGTACACCGCCCTGGCCCGGAAGTACCTGAACATCAACTGCTCCGTCATGAGCCCCAACGAGAGCCGCCGGACCTATCTGGGGCAGATGATCGACGACTACCGGGTGGACGGCGTGATCGAGATCATCCTCCAGTCCTGCCACACCTTCGACGTGGAGTCCCACCTGATCCGTCGCTATGTGACGGAGGAGAAGGGGATCCCCTATCTGGGCATCGAGACCGACTACTCCCAGTCCGACAAGGGCCAGATCGGCACCCGTCTGGCCGCCTTCCTGGAGACGATCGACAAATGAGCGTGTTCACAGGCATCGACATCGGATCCACCGCCACCAAGGTGGTGGTCCTGACCGACACGGAGCTGGCGGACTCCTTCGTCCTCCCCACGGGCTGGAGCAGCAAGGACACCGCCGCTCTGGCCGCTCAGCGGCTGGCAGAGGACGGCTTCCCTGTGGCGGAGAGCCGGGTCATCGCCACGGGCTACGGCCGGGTGGCGGTGGACTATGCCGCCAAGACCGTCACCGAGATCACCTGCCACGGCCGGGGCGGCTGTGCCCTGCTGGGCCATGACGGCACCATCATCGACATCGGGGGCCAGGACACCAAGGTCATCACGGTGGAGGGCGGGCTCCCCTCCAGCTTCCTCATGAACGACAAGTGCTCCGCCGGCACCGGCAAGTTCCTGGAGATCATGGCCAACCGTCTGGGCGTGGGGCTGACCGAGCTCTTCCAACTGGCGGAGCGGGGGACCCCTCTGGCCATCAGCTCCATGTGTACCGTCTTCGCCGAGAGCGAGGTCATCAGCCACATCGGCGCCGGGGAGCGCCGGGAGGACATCGCCGCCGGTGTGGTGGAGTCGGTGGTCACCAAGGTGGCGGGCCTCTGCTCCCGCCACACCATGAAAGGGGACCTGCTCCTGACCGGCGGCCTGTGCGACAGCGCCTATCTGGCCGCCCGCCTGTCCGACAAGCTGGGGGCGGAGGTCCACACCCATCCCATGGGACGATACGCCGGCGCTCTGGGCGCCGCCCTGATCGCCCGCGGGGGAAAGAAGGGACGCCGATGATCTTCCTGGTCTTTTTCACCACCACCCATTCCATGCGCGGCGAGTCCGAGGCCAGGAAACAGGGCCTCTCTGTGACCATGATCCCCACGCCCCGGGGCGTGGCGGGAAGCTGTTCCCTGTCCCTCCGCTTCGATGGGGCCGACCCGGAAGGGGACGGCCGGGCCTTCTGCCGGAGCGTCGGCGCCCCCTGCGCCCTCTACCGGCAGGAGGATGGCGGGGACCTGACCCTTCTGGAGGAGCGGCCATGATCTATCTGGATGCCGCCGCCACCAGCTATCAGAAGCCGCCGGAGGTCTACGCCCGGGCCGGGGCGGCCATGGCCTCCCTCTGCGCCAATCCGGGCCGCTCCGGCCACCGGCCCGCTCTGGAGGCCGGCCGTGCGGTCTATGCCGTCCGGGAGCAGGCGGCGGCTTTCTTCGGGGTCTCCGACCCGGACCGGGTGGTGTTCACCTCCAACGCCACCGACGGACTGAATCTGGCGGTCCAGGGCATGGCCCGCCCCGGCGGGCATATAGTCGTGACCTCCATGGAGCACAACTCGGTCCTGCGGCCGGTGGAGGCGCTGGAGGCCCGGGGCGTGTCCCACACCGTGGTGTGGGGCGATCCCGTCACCGGGGCCGTGACCGCCGGACAGATCGAAGCGGCCCTCCGGTCGGAGACCGTCCTTGTGGTCTGCACCCACGCCGCCAACACCACGGGCACCCTCATGCCCATTCGGGCCATTGCCCAGGTCTGCCGCCGCCGGGGCATCCCCTTCCTGGTGGATGCCTCCCAGAGCGCAGGGACCTATGCCATCCCCATGGAGGAGTGGGGCATCGACCTGCTGGCCTGCCCCGGACACAAGGGCCTGCTGGGCCTGCCCGGCACCGGGCTCCTCTGTCTGGGACCTGGGACCGCCCCCGCGCCGCTGAAGCAGGGCGGCACCGGGAGCTTCTCCATGGAGCTGGACCAGCCCGCCGCCCTGCCCGACCGCTACGAGAGCGGCACTCTGAACACCGTGGGCATCGCTTCCCTAGGCGCGGGACTGGCGTGGCTCACCGCGCAGGGCCCTGAGCACGTCCGCCGGCGGGAGGAGGCCCTCTGCGCCCAGCTCCTGGACGGCCTGGCGGATATCGGGGGCATCCGGGTCTACGGCCCCCGGGACGCCGCCCAGCGGGCGGCGGTGGTCCTGCTGGACGTCCCCGGCATGGACTGCTCCGAGGCCGCCTTCCGGCTGGACCGGGACTACGGCATCTGCGTCCGCTCCGGGCTCCACTGCGCCCCGCTGGCCCATCAGACCGTGGGCTCTGGTCCGGCGGGGGCCGTCCGGCTGAGCCTTGGCCCCTTCAACACCGCCGATGAGATCGGCCGGACCCTGGAGGCCCTTTCCGAACTGGCCAGGCTGGGCCGGAGCCGTTAGGCGCGGGCCTCCCACCAGCGGCGAGCCTCTTCCAGCAGTTCCATGGCTTTGAACTTCACCACATAGCCCTCGCTCTCCCCGGTGACCAGTGCCACCTCCCGCTCGCTCAGCACATCTGACAGGCCGGCGGAACCGGAGCACTCCGTGACGGAGCCCAGACACAGGGGCGGGAAGACCACACACCACCAGTTCTGGCCGTCCCCCTCGCCGATCTCGATCCGCAGGGCGGTGTAGGTCCCGGCGGGCAGGGCGAAATCCTGATAGGTCTTTGTGGGGAACCAGACATCGTGCTCCAGCGAGGCCGTCACCGGATAGGAGAAGCCCTCCCGGGCCACCACCTCCGCCCCGGCGGCGGCCAACTCCGGGAGGGCGGCGCCCATGAGCGCCTCCGCCTGCTCCCGGTCGGCCTCCGGCGGCACCAGCCCGTCGGCGGCGGAGAGGACCGCGTCCCGGACCTCCCGCTTCAGGGCCTGGTCCGCCGGATCGTCCGAGTTGGCCAGCACATGGAGCCGCACCACTCGATCTGCCAGAGCGGCCTGCTCCGCATCCAGCCGGGTTCCCCAGAGGGCGCTCACCGCCGCCGCCAGCAGGAGCGCCAGCTCCCACCGGCGGAGCCGGTCCCGTTTCCTTCCATATGTCAGTCGTTCTCCTTCCATCCCGTTGCCCCCCTATGTCAGTCGTGTGCCTCTATCCTGTCCAAGGAGGAGGGTCCCCAAACAAGGATGGCATAAAAACTGCCCAGGCCGTTGGTCGGCCTGGGCAGTTTTGTTTGTTCAGCCGCTCATCCATCCGCGTCTTTCTCCGGCTCCGGCGGGCGGCGGGAGCGGCTGGCGATGCCGCTGATGTAATCGTGATAGGCTTGGCGGATGGCCCGCAGGTCCCGCTTGCGGATCAGCACCGTATCTCCGTTGGAGAGGGTGAAGTCCGTCCCGACGGACCGGATGTAGTTCATGTTCACCAGATAGCTCCGGTGGCACCGCAGGAAGCAGGGGGCGTCCAGCTCCCGCTCGATCTCCCCAAGCTTCTTGTAGATCGTATGGATCTCGCCTCCGGTCCGGTGGAGGATGCACTGGGAATTCCGGCTCTCCACATAGAGGATCTCCCGATACGGCACCCGGATCACCCGGGTCCGGCACTTGACCGGATAGGTCCCATCCAGGATGGCCGCCGTCACCCGGTCCATCGTGCGGACGAAGGTGGCCCAGCTGTAAGGCTTGAGCAGGTAGCCCGCCGCCCCCACCTCGAAGCTCTTGGGCGCGAAGTCCAGCGTCCCGGTGCAGAACAGGATCGTGCCCGGATAGGCCCGGTCCCGCAGTCTCCGGGCCACATCGATCCCCAGCGAGAACTCCATATAGATGTCCAGCACGACGATATCGTACCACTCGCCGTCGCAGACCTCATACCAGAGGGCCTCTCCACTCTCGAAAGGGACGCACTGGTAGGAGATCGCCCGCAGGCCGCAGTATTCTTTTAGATAGTCCGACAGGAACTCCCTTTCGATCTCCGAATCATCACATATCGCGATCCGCAGCACAGGTATCGCATTCCTTTCCGTTTCGTTCTCGAACTCTGCATTATGCAAAATGCGGTGTCATTTTCACCGGTTCTTTTTCCATTTTCATCAAATCGGACCCCATCCTCTTCGCTCATGCTATCCTCTCCACATTGGCTTCCTCCTCATTTCTGGACTGGATGAGGGGAAGCGAGAATTTGGAACGAGGAGGAGACCGTCATGGTCCGGTATCACACGATCAAAGAAGAGTTGTATTCTGAGGCAGTGGGGCATTACTCTGCCTTCGGGATCCTTGTCCAGGACTCCGGGCACCCAAGCCAGTACATACCAGATATCTTTCTTCAGGAGGAACAGGCTGATGCCTTTGTCGAGCAGATCAATGCGCTCCAGCTCTCTCCGGTCCACTTGATGGATGTGATCATGGATACTCTGGGCGTGTGACCGCCCATCCCATGCATATGGCCGCGGAGATGTCCGCAGGAGATCGTTCTGCAGACCCGCGGCCATTCTGTATTTTTATTATCCGATGATCCCGGACCCGAATTCCATCGGATCCTGTCGGATCCGGCCGGTCAGTCCAGGAACTGGATGGCCGCGCCCAGCACGCCCGCGCCGATGTAGACGCTGAGGGTGGCGTCGATCTCACCGTCCCAGAAGTGGGCGGACGCCGGGAATGCCGCATCCACCTTGCCCTTGAGCTCCGCCATCTCCTCCGGAGCGCCGCCGTTGGCCACCGCCAGATTGTACCGATGTCCCGGGCCATGCTCGGCCATCCGGGCCTGGAGCATCTCCAGCAGCTTGCCCTGGACCGCCTTCCGTCCCCGGACCTTGGCCACGCTGGTGAGCTGGCCGTCAGCGGCGAAGCCCACGATCGGCTTGATGTTCAGCATCGTGCCGGCAAAGGCCGTCATCTTGCCGATGCGGCCGCCTTTCTGGAGGTATTCCAGTGTGTCCACCGTGAAGTAGGGGAAGGTGTTCTTCAGCAGGAAGGGCACCCGCTCGCCTACCAGCGTGTCCCAATCCATGCCGGACTGGATATCCTCCCACAGCTGGAGGAGGGTGATGCCGATGCCGAGACTGCCGCTCAGGGAGTCGAACACGGCGGTGGTCAAGTCCTCCCGCTCCGCGCAGTGGAGGCGCACCATATTGTAGGTGCCCGACAGGCCGGAGGACAGATGGATCGCGATGACCCGCTCATATCCCAGCGCGGCGATCTGATCCAGGGTCTCCTTCACCTCGCCTCCGTCGGGAAGGGAGGTCTGAGGCAGCTCTCCCGCCCTCTGGCGGGCATAGATGTCCTGGGCGAAGATATCCACGCCGTCCCCATACTCCGCGCCGTCCTGACAGCGGATCTTCAGGGGCACCACGAAGATAGGCGTGCCCGCCCGCTGTGCCGCCGACAGGTCGGCGCAGGAATCGGTCAGGAGAGCGATCTTCTGGGGATCATGCTCAAAACAGGTGTGCTCCATTGACAAGTTCATCATCCTACCCTATAATAGCGTCATAAAGTCACATAACATCGTTATGTGATCGTTCTGTAACGATTATACGGCCAGGAAGGGTCGGTGTCAAGCAAAAAGGAGCGGTATGATGGAGTACAGTCAGCGGCGGAAGGAGCAGGCCCGCCATACCGAGGAGGCCATCCTGCGGGCGGCAGTGGATCTGCTCCGGCAGGAGCGCTTCGACCGGGTGTCCGTGCGGGACATCTGCCGGGCGGCCGGGATCACCACTGGCGCGTTCTATCACCACTTCAGATCCAAGGATGAGCTGCTCCGCCGGGGATTCTCCCCTCTGGATTCCTATATGGAGGAGGCCCTGGTCCCCCATGAGGGGGAGCCGCCGGTCCGGCGGCTCCAGGTCCTGCTGACCAGCTACACCGCATTCATGGAGCACATGGGCTGGGAGCTGTTGGCCCAGTACTACCAGCAGCGGCTCTCCGCCCCGGACAGCCGCTCGATGGATGAGAGCCGCTTCGCCCTCCGAGCTATGCTGGCCTGTCTGCGTGAGGCCGACGCGGCCGGGATGCTGGCCGGCGGCATCACGCCGGAATGGGCGGCGGACTTCCTGTTCCGCCATTTCCGGGGGGCCGTGATCGACTGGATCCTCCACCAGGGGAGCTACTCTCTGTCCGAGAAGCTGGAGCAGGACTGCCGCCTCTTCCAGGGGCTATTCCAGGGGCCGGGCTGAGCCATGTCCGCCCTCCGCGGGGAGGCGTTCCGTCCCGGAACGTCTCCCCGCTTCTTTTCGTCCATTTTTCTCTATCATTTCCCCGGTGGATATGGTATCATAGAAAAGATTTTGAACACTTTTTTAACAGATAAAGGAGATCGACGATGATAACCGTTTCCGACCTGACCCTCCAGTACAGCGGGCAGCCCCTGTTCTCTCACGTGGACCTGCAGTTCACCCGCGGGAACTGCTATGGCATCATCGGCGCCAACGGCGCCGGCAAGTCCACCTTCCTGAAGATCCTCTCCGGGCAGCTGGAGCCCACCAAGGGCGAGGTCTCCATCCTGCCCAACGTGCGGATGTCCATCCTGAAGCAGGACCAGAACGCCTATGACGCCTTCAACGTGATGGACACGGTCATCATGGGCAACCAGCGTCTCTACGACATCGGCAAGGAGAAGGAGGCCCTCTACGCCAAGGAGGAGATGACCGAGGAGGACGGCATCAAGGCCTGCGAGCTGGAGGAGGAGTACGCTGAGCTGGGCGGCTGGGAGGCCGAGAGCGACGCCTCCCGGATCCTCCAGGGCCTGGGCATCGGCACCGAGTTCCACTACAACGACATGGCCACCCTGGACTCCCGCCTGAAGGTGAAGGTCCTGCTGGCCCAGGCTCTGTTCGGCAACCCTGACATCCTCCTGCTGGACGAGCCCACCAACAACCTGGACATCAACGCCGTGAACTGGCTGGAGGACTTCCTGCTGGATTTCGAGGGCACCGTGATCGTGGTATCCCATGACCGCCACTTCCTCAACACCATCTGCACCCATATCGTGGACATCGACTACAACAAGATCAAGCTCTATGTGGGCAACTATGACTTCTGGTACGAGTCCTCTCAGCTCATGCAGTCCCTGATCAAGAACCAGAACAAGCGCAACGAGGAGAAGATCAAGGAGCTCCAGGACTTCATCGCCCGGTTCTCCGCCAACAAGTCCAAGTCCAAGCAGGCCACCGCCCGCCGGAAGCTGCTGGACAAGCTGACCGTGGAGGAGATGCCCGCCTCCTCCCGCCGCTATCCCTGGGTGTCCTTCTCTCCCGAGCGGGAGGTGGGCAAGGACATCCTCTTCGTCACCGACGTGAGCAAGACCGTCGACGGCGTGAAGGTGCTGGACAAGGTGTCCTTCATCGTGGGCCGGGACGACAAGATCGCCTTCGTGGGCGACAATGAGAACGCCCACACCGCCCTCTTCAAGATCCTCACCGGCGAGCTGGAGCCCGACGAGGGCACCGTGAAGTGGGGCCAGACCGCCTCCTTCTCCTATTTCCCCAAGGACAACACCGCCTATTTCGAGGGCCACGACGAGAACCTGGTGGAGTGGCTCCGCGAGTTCTCCCCCGACCCCCACGAGAGCTATCTCCGGGGCTTCCTGGGCCGGATGCTCTTCTCCGGTGACGACGTGTATAAGAGCGTGAAGGTCCTCTCCGGCGGCGAGAAGGTCCGCTGTATGCTCTCCCGGATGATGCTCTCCGGCGCCAACGTGCTCCTGCTGGACCAGCCCACCAACCATCTGGACCTGGAGTCCATCACCGCGGTGAACAACGGCCTGGAGGCGGTGAAGTGCAATGTGCTCTTCTCCTCCCATGACCACCAGATGGTCCAGACCGTGGCCAACCGCATCTTCGACTTCACCAACGACGGCAGACTGATCGACCGGAAGTGCTCCTACGACGACTATCTGGCCAGCCAGAACGCCGACGCGTGACCGCATAACATCGTTATGTGACCAGACCAGCCGGGAGAAGGGCCTTTATGGGGTTTGCTTCTCCCGGTGATATGTGATAGAATGAGACCGACGGCCGCCGGGCGCGCCGTTTTGGAGGGATCGGCATGGAAGAACTCGAAGAACTCAGGGACCGGATGGAGCGCCAGCGTCCTGTGGCGTGGGAGAGCTTCCCCGACATCGGGCTCTACATGGATCAGGTCATCTCCTACCTGCCCCGGCAGCTGGTCCACTACGGCGAGGGCGACCTGCTCACCTCCGCCATGGTGAACAACTATATCAAGGACGGTCTGCTCCCCCGGGCGGAGGGGAAGCGGTACTCCAAGCCCCATCTGGGCTATCTGACGGCGATCTGCGTGCTCAAGCAGGTCCTGTCGGTAAAGGAGATCAGCCGCCTCCTCACGGCCGGCCGGAAGCGGAAGAGCTCCGACGAAGAGCTCTACGCCTATTTCTGCCGCAAGCTGGACGCCGCCCTCACGGAGACGGCGGAGCACATCCCCACCGAGGGGGAGGACACGGACCTCCCCCGTCTGGCCCTGGACCTGGCCCTGCGGAGCTATGCCGACCGGCTGGCCTGTCAGCGGGTGCTGGACATCCTGGCCCAGCGTTCCCCGGAACCGGAGCGCTCTGGCCGGAAGCGGGAACGCGGCGGGAAGTAAGCCCCGGCGGGCAGACCGGACCGAAACAGGAGGGTCTCCCATGAGCGAATACGCTATCGTCACAGATTCCGCCGCGGATATGGACGCGGCGATGGCCCAGGAGCTGGGCGTCACGGTCCTGCCCCTGTCCTTTACGATCGAGGACCACACCTATGAGGACCACCCCGACCGCCGGGATATGCCAATCGAGACGTTCTACGCGAAGCTGAGGGCCGGGAAGATGGCCACCACCTCCGCTGTGAACGTGGCCCAGTTCACCGACGCCATCGAGCCTCTGCTCCAGGCGGGGAAGGACGTGCTGGTGCTGGCCTTCTCCTCCGGCCTCTCCACCACCTACAACTCCTCCGCCATCGCCGTGGAGGAGCTGCGGGAGAGATATCCGGAGCGGAAGGTGTTCACGGTGGACACCCTCTGCGCCTCCATGGGGCAGGCTCTGCTGGTCTGGCACGCGGTCCGGCTCCAGCGGGAGGGGAAGACCATCGAGGAGGTCCGGGACTGGGCTGAGGCCAACAAGCTCCAGCTCTGCCATTGGGTGGCGGTGGACGATCTGGCGCATCTGAAGCGGGGTGGACGGATCTCCGCCACCACCGCCTTCGTGGGCGGGATGCTGAGCATCAAGCCCATCATCCATGTGGATGACGAGGGCCATCTCATCAACGTGGGCAAAGTCCGGGGCCGCCGGGCCTCGCTGGAGCGTCTGGTGGACGAGCTGGGGAAGCGGATCGAGCACCCGGAGGACCAGACGATCTTCATCAGCCACAGCGACTGTCTGGAGGACGCCAAGGTGGTGGGCGAGGGCGCCAAGGCCCGCTTCGGCGTGAAGGACGTGGTCTACGGCTACATCGGCCCCGTGATCGGCGCCCATACCGGTCCTGGCACGGTGGCACTCTTTTTCCTTGGAACGGAGCGATAACGACAGATGGAAGATATCAAATGGCTGGAGGTGGCGGTCGACACCTCCCATGACGCGCTGGACGACCTGACCGCCCAGCTGACCATGAACGGCGTCACCGGCCTCGTCATCGAGGACGAGACGGATTTCCAGCGGTTCCTGGAGAATAACCGCCAATACTGGGACTACGTGGACGAGGAGCTCCAGCAGAAGATGAAGGGCGTCTGCCGGGTGAAGTTCTACGTCTCTGACGACGCCGACGGGAAGGCCCAGCTGGAGAAATGGCTCTCCGGCATCGACGCGCCCTATACCACCGCGGCGCTGGGCGAGAACGACTGGGCCCACAGCTGGCAGAAGTATTATAAGCCCATGGAGGTCGGACAGCGGCTCTATGTGGTCCCCGAGTGGATGCGGGAGGAGCCCGTCCCCGCCGGCCGCACCGCCCTGTATCTGAACCCCGGCCTCACCTTCGGCACCGGCTCCCACGCCTCCACCCAGCTCTGCCTGGGAGGCGTGGAGCAGTATGTGGCTCCGGGGGACAAGGTCCTGGACCTGGGCTGCGGCAGCGGCATCCTCTCCATCGCCGCCATGCGGCTGGGAGCCTCTTCCGCCGTGGGCGTGGACATCGACCCCAAGGCGGTGGACGTGGCCTACGAGAACGCCGCCATGAACGACATCGGGAGGGGCCGCTATCGGGTCCTGGCCGGCGACGTGCTCAGCGACGAGGGCCTGGTGGACGAGCTGGCCGCCCAGCGGTATGAGGTGGTGCTGGCCAACATCGTGGCCGACGTGATCATCCCGCTCTCTGCCAAGGTGGACCGGTTCCTGGTCCCCGGCGGACGGTTCCTCTGCTCCGGCGTCATCGACAGCCGGGCGGACGAGGTGGCCGCCGCGCTGGAGAAGAACGGCCTGACCATCACCGACCGTTGGGAGAAAAAGGGCTGGGTGGCGCTGGCCGCCAAGGCCCGGTGATGACCCCACACGAGCGGGACAGCCTTATCGACGGCCGTCCCGCTCGTTTTTTCACGCTTATAGCTTATAGAAGGATGGAGGCAGAGGGACGATGGAGCACGAGCTTCTTTGGAAGGCGCTGGCGGTCTGGCTGGCGGCGGTGAACGCGGTCGACTTCGCCCTGATGGGCTGGGACAAGCGGCAGGCCAAACGGGGCGGCTGGCGGGTGCGGGAGCGCACGTTCTTCCTCTGGGCTCTGGCCGGCGGCGCTCCCGGCGCGATCCTGGGGATGCGGACCTTCCGGCACAAGACGAAGCACTGGTATTTCCAGTGGGGCCTCCCGGCGATCCTGGCCGCCCAGATCGCGGCGGCCGGGTGGCTGATCCTGCGGTGAGCGGCCTTTCCGACATAGGGAGGACGCATCTGAGCGCCATCGAGCGTGGGGAACGCAAACCGACTTTGGAAACGCTGTATCGGATCCGCCATGCTTTGGGTCTGCCTATGAGTCCGATCGTGATAGAGATAGAGATAGAAAAAGAAATCAGGAAAAATGGATGGAACGGATAAGCGGCCCTCACGGGCATGCTTATCCGTTTCGTTTTCATCGGCCGAAACGTCCCGGATGATCTGCCGTCCATCCGGGGATGATAGGACGGAGAAGCGCCGATCCGCGCATCGGAAGGAGTGGATGTCATGGTCTGCACCGTCACCCTCGACCCCGCCCTGGACTATCTGATCCAGGTGGATGCCCTGATCCCCGGCACCGTCCGGCGGGTCCGGGAGGCCAAGCTCCGCCCCGGCGGGAAGGGGATCAACGTCTCCGCCGTCCTGACAGCTCTGGGCATAGCAAACACCGCCCTGGGCTTTCGGGCAGGCGCATCCGGGCGGATGCTGGACGAAGCTCTGACCGCCGCCGGGCTCCGGACCCGGCTCCTGCCTCTGGACAGCGGAGCGACCCGGATCAACGTGAAGATCCGGGGCAGGGAGGAGACCGCGCTGGACGCCGCCGGCCCCCCGATCCCGCCGGAGGCGCTGGCGGTCCTGCTGGCGGAGCTGGACCGGCTGGGGGAGGGGGACGTGCTGGTCCTGTCCGGCTCGGTCCCGCCCTCGCTCCCGCCGGACATCTACCAGCGGATCCTGGAGCGGCTGGAGGACCGGGGCATCCGCGCCGTGGTGGACACCTCCGGAGAGGCCCTGCGGCTGGCCCTGTGCCGCCATCCCTTCCTGATCAAGCCCAACCAGCCGGAGCTGGAGGCCCTCACCGGCGGACCGGTCCGGGACGAGGCCGACCTGTGCGCCCGGGCCGCCGCCCTCCAGACCGCCGGGGCCCGGAACGTGCTGGTCTCTCTGGGGCGGGAGGGGGCCCTCCTGCTGGATGAGGACGGGGGCCGGCGGCGGGCCCAGGTGCCTCCGGGGGCCCTACAAAGCTCCGTGGGAGCGGGGGACGCCATGGTGGCGGGCTTCCTGGCCGGCTGGCTCCGCACCGGAGACTATCCCCATGCCCTCCGCTGGGGCGTGGCCGCCGGGAGCGCCGCCGCCTATGCCGGTGCGCCCCCCGCCAAGGCACAGGTGGAGGCCCTGCTGGCGGAGACCGTGCTCACAGACCTGTGGAAAGGATGAACCGTATGCATATCACCGAACTCCTGCCGGAGGAGCGCATCCGGCTCCGCGTCCCGGTCCGGGACCGGGACGCGGCCATCGACCTGCTCACGGACCTGCTGGCTCAGACCGGTGGGACGAAGGACCGCGCGGCCCTCAGGGCCGGGATCCTGGCCCGGGAGGAGCAGGGCTCCACCGCCATCGGGGGCGGCATCGCCGTGCCTCATGTGAAGAGCGCCGCCGTGGATGCCCCCGCGCTGGCCGCCCTGACCGTCCCCGGCGGGGTGGGGTGGGGCGCCCCGGACGGGGCCCCGACGGACCTGATCTTCCTGATCGCCGCCCCGGCGGATGGGGGAGAGACCCATCTGGAGCTGTTGGCCCAGCTCATGGGGATGCTCCTGGATCCGGCCTTCACCCAACGGCTCCGGGACGCTGAGCGCCCCGCCGCCTTCCGGTCCGTCATCGACGGGAAAGAGGAGGACGGCCGCGCCGCCCCGGCCCCCGGGTCCGGCCGTTCCGATGGAGCCCCCCGGATCGTGGCGGTGACGGCCTGCCCCACCGGCATCGCCCACACCTATCTGGCCGCTGAGGCCCTGGAGCGGGCGGGGCAGGCCCTGTCCATCTCGGTGAAGGTGGAGACTCAGGGCTCCGGCGGCGCCAAGCACGTCCTGACGCCGGAGGAAATCGCCGGGGCAGAGGCCGTCCTCATCGCCGCCGACCGGGAGGTGGACCTGTCCCGCTTCCGGGGCAAGCCCCTCCTGCGTGTGCCGGTGGGGGAGGGCATCCGCCGCCCGGAGGATCTGCTCCGGCAGGCCCCTTCCGCCCCGGTATGGCAGGGGGGCGGCCCCGCCGCGCCGCCCCCGGATGAAACGGCGGGACGGCGCTTCTACCAGCAGCTCATGAACGGCGTCAGCCATATGCTCCCCTTCGTGATCGGCGGCGGGATCCTGATCGCGCTGGCCTTCCTGCTGGACGACCCGGCACTAGGGTATGAGACCTTCGGCACCAACCGTCCCATCGCCGCCTGGTGCAAGGCGGTCGGCGGGACCGCCTTCGCCTTCATGCTCCCGGTGCTGGCGGGCTATATCGCTCTGGCCATCGGGGACCGGCCCGCCCTGATGCCCGGCTTCGTGGGTGGGGCGCTGGCCATGTCCGGAGCCACCTTCGCCCAGCCGGACGGGAGCGGCGTCTCCGCCGGGTTCCTGGGGGCGCTGATCGCCGGCTTCGCCGCCGGGTGGCTGGTCCGGCTCCTCCAGCGACTCTGTGGCCGGCTCCCCAAGGCGCTGGAGGGGATCAAGCCGGTGCTCATCTATCCGGTGGCGGGCCTCCTGCTGACCGGTCTGGTCCTCTGCGCCGTCGACCCGGTGATGGGGATGCTGAACGACGGGCTCTACGCGGCCCTGTCGGCCATGGGCCGGGGGAGCCGGATCCTGCTGGGCTTCACCGCGGCGGCCATGATGGCTATCGACATGGGCGGGCCCTTCAACAAGGCCGCCTATCTCTTCGGGACCTCTACGCTGGCGATGGCGGACCTCTCCGCCGGAGGCTCCGGCGTCATGGCGGCGGTCATGGCGGGCGGCATGGTGCCGCCGCTGGCCATCGCCCTGGCCGTGTCCCTGTTCCCGGACCGCTTCTCCCCGGCGGAGCGCCGCTCCGGACCGGTGAACTACCTGATGGGCCTGTGCTTCATCACCGAGGGGGCGATCCCCTTCGCCGCCGCCGATCCTCTCCGGACGATCCCCGCCTGCGCCGTGGGCGCCGGAGCGGCGGGGGCTCTGTCCATGCTGTTCGGCTGTGCCTCTCCCGCGCCCCATGGCGGGATCTTCGTCCTGCCGGTCATGGCGCGGCGGCTGGCCTTTTTCGGCGCGGTGGCCGCCGGTACGGCGGCGGGGGCGCTCCTGCTGGCCCTGCTGAAGCGGAGCCGCCCCCAGACCACGCACACATGATGAGGAGGAATGCTTATGGTATCCGCAAAAACTCGGATCGTCGACCCCATGGGGATGCATATGCGTCCGGCCCAGCGCTTCGTCCAGACGGTCATGCCCTTCGCCTGTGATGTGACCGTCTTGGCCAACGGCCGGGAGGTCGATGGCCGGAGCATCATGGACCTGATGTCGGCCTGTCTGAAGCAGGGGATGGAGATCGAGATCCGCTGTGAGGGCCGCCGGGAGGCGGAATGCCTCCAGGCCGCCGTGGCTCTGGTCGAGTCCGGCATGGATCGATAGTAGGGAGGAGCGCCGGATGGGCATAGAACTGCGGGGCACAGCCGCCTCTCCCGGGATCGGTCTTGGGACGGCCCGGACGGTCCGAATGCCGGACCTGGACTTCAGCGCCGTCCCCTTCCGGGGGGAGACGGCAGAGCAGACGCGGCTGGAGGAGGCCGTCCGGCTCTTCCTCCTTCGGACGGAGGATATGGCACAGGCACTGGGGGAGGAGCTGGGCGGGGAGGCCGTCGGGATCCTCACCGCCCAGCGGATGATGCTGGAGGACCCGGCCCTCCGGGACGCGCTCCGGAGGGCCATCCAAGAGGGGGCCTGCGCCGAAGCGGCCGTGGACCGGGCCTGCGGGCTCTTCCGGGACCGCTTCGCCGGACTGGAGGACCCCTACCTCCGCCAGCGGGCCGCGGACATCGAGGACCTGCGCCGCCGGATGCTGGCCCTCCTGCTGGGGCAGGAGGAGACCGACCTGACCGCCCTCCCGCCGGACACGGTGCTGGTCCTCCATGAGCTGACGCCCTCCATGACGGCGGGGCTGGACCGGGACCACATCGCCGCTCTGGTGGCCGAGACCGGCGGGGCGGCGGGACATGCCGCGATCCTGGCCCGGGCGCTGGAGGTCCCAGCGGTCCTTGGCATCCCGGGCGCTCTGGATCATATCCCGGACGGGACGCCTCTGGCCGTGGATGGCGGGAGCGGGACCGTCCTGCTGGATCCGGACGGGAGACAGCAGGCGGACTTCCAGGCCCGCCGGGAACACTGGATGGCCGACCGGGCTGGCCTGGAGGCCTACCGCCGGGAGGAGTCTCATACCGCCGACGGCCGGCCGATCGCGGTCCTGGCCAATCTCAGCCGTCCGGCGGACGCGGAGGCCGCCGCCCGTGCCTGTGCTCAGGGCGCGGGGCTCTTCCGCACCGAGTTCCTCTTTTTGGACCGGGCCGTCCCGCCTGCGGAGGAGGAGCAGTACCGGGCCTTCTGCCAGGCGGCGGACCAACTCCCCGGCCGGAAGCTGGTCCTGCGGACTCTGGACATCGGCGGGGACAAATCGGCTTCCTGTCTGGGACTGGAGCCGGAGGCCGACTCCTTCCTGGGCCATCGGGGGATCCGCTGGTGTCTGGACCACCCGGACGTGTTCCGGACCCAGCTCCGGGCCGTCCTCCGGGCGGCGGCCGAGCGCCCCGGCCTGCGGCTCATGTTCCCGCTGGTGGACGGTCTGGAGGAGCTCCGGGCCGCGAAGGACCTGTTGGCGGAGTGCCGGACGGAGCTGGAGACGGAGGGCATCCCCGTCCCCCGGGACCTGCCGGTGGGGATCATGGTGGAGACTCCGGCGGCGGCCCTCACCGCAGACCAGCTGGCCCGGGAGGCCGATTTCTTCTCCATCGGCACCAACGACCTGATCCAGTACACGCTGGCCGTGGACCGCGGCAACGCCCGGGTGGCGAAGCTCTATACCCCCTGCCACCCGGCAGTCCTTCGGCTCCTCCGGGACATCCTGTCCGCCGGACGGGCGGCGGGGATCCCGGTCTGCCTGTGCGGCGAGGCGGCGGCGGACCCCCGTCTGACACCGCTCCTGCTGGCCTTTGGACTGGAGGAGTTCAGCGTCAGCCCGCCAAGCATCCTGCCCCTCCGCCGCCGACTGGCCGTCTGGACCATGGAGGAGGCCCGCCAAGTGGCGCGGGAGGCGCTGGAACGCTCCGCCGCGCAGGAGATCGCGGCCTATCTGGAGCGCGTACTGCGGGCGTGAGGTCATGCTCACGCCCCTCTTGACGTTTCCCCACCGTCCCCCCTATAATGCGCTTAGACGATCGATGAGCGGGGAGCGTGGACAGGATGGCAGAGGCGCGTGACACGGGCAGCTTTTTCGGGACGGGACCGATCGGCCGGATCCTGTGGAAGACCGCTCCGCCGGTGATGCTGGCCCAGCTGATCCAGGCTCTGTACAATATCGTGGACAGCTTTTTCGTGGGGCAGTATTCCTCCAGCGGTCTGGCCGCCCTGTCGATCGTCTTCCCGATCCAGTTCGTGATCACCGCTCTGGCAGTGGGCACCGGCGTAGGCGTCAACACCTTCATGGCCCGGGAATACGCTCTGGAGCGTCCGGACAAGGCCGACAAGGCCGGCGGCGCCGGTATGGTGCTGGCCCTGCTGACCTGGGCAGTCTTCGCTTTGCTGTCCCTTTGGGCCCTGCGGCCCTATGTGGCCATCTCCACCCACTCGCCGGAGACTCTGCGGGATGGCACGATCTATGGCGCCATCGTCTGCGTGGGCAGCGTCGGCGCCTTCCTGGAGGGGTGCTGGAGCAAGGTCCATCAGGCTCAGGGCAATATGCGCCTCCCCATGGCCGCGCAGGTGGCGGGCGCTGTGGCCAACATCGTGCTGGACCCCCTGCTGATCTTCGGTCTGGGCCCCTTCCCATCTCTGGGCGTGGCCGGGGCCGCTCTGGCCACGGTGGCGGGGCAGTGGCTGTCCGCGCTGATCGTGGGCCCCGCCGGCTGGCGGCATCCCCCAGCCTTTCGAGAACTCCGCTATTATGCGGGACGGATCTACTTCTACGGCTATTCCGCCATCCTGATGCAGATGCTGTGTACCGTCTATATCATCGTGCTCAACATCATCCTGGGCACGTTCTCCGACGCGGCGGTGACGGTGCTGGGGCTGTACTACAAGATGCAGAGCTTCTTCTTCATCCCTCTGCTGGGCCTCGAGACCTGTATCGTCCCGGTGATCAGCTATAACTATGCCCGTCAGAGCTATGACCGGTGCCGGGCGGTCATGCGGGCCTGTATCGGGATCTCGCTGGCCTTCATGGCCCTTGGCATCGTGTGCTTCCTCTTTTTCCCGGACCCGATCATCGGGCTCTTCTCTCAAGAGGCGGAGGTCCATGCCATCGGCGATGTGGCCTTCCCGATCATCGGCACCAGCTTCCTCTCAGCGGTGTTCTCGCTGATGCTCCCTGTGTTCTTCCAGTCCATCGGTGACGGCCGGACCAGTCTGCTCCTGTCCACGACCCGGCAGATCTTCTGCCTGATGCCCTCCTTCTGGCTGTTCTCCCGGCTGGGGCTGGACCTCGCCTGGTGCGCCTTCCCCTTCTCCGAGACCGTAGCTGGAGGCATCGGCCTGGTCCTCTACCTGCGGGTCATGCGGCGGTGGAAGGGGATGGAGCAGGGGAAGCTTGGATGAGCGTTTGGAAGGGAAAATAGGATATGTGGGCCGTATGCGTCGAACGTTCGACCGTACTGCCCATATATTATTATTTTGCGAATATTTCTTCTTTGTTGAATATATAGTACTACGTTCTACTAAGCCTGTGCCGCAAATGCATCCAGCAAGGCCGAGCAGAAATGATCATGCTGCCGGATCATTTCTTCGAATATCCTATATCGTTTCGTTTTCTTTCTCATTTTTCCCCAATGAGTATGAGATCGGTGAGAACAGTTTCGAAATGTACTTCGACTGATCGATGAGCCAAAAATAACAGCAGCATCCAGCACCGCCGCGGAGCATATGCTCTGCGGCAGTGCTTTTTTGTCATATGTCGTACATCACAGCACTTTGTCTTACTTTTCTCTTGACTATGGCGCTTTCATTTGTTAAAATATACGAAACAAAGCAGTCATCTAATGATATGATGACCGAATCAGGAGGATATGGAAATGAAAAAGCTGCTCCCCATGATCCTTGCCGGCACGATGGTGTTCGGCCTTGCCGCCTGCGGCGGCTCCGGCTCCGCTTCCGGCGGGGATGAGCCTGCCGGACAGCCCAGCAGCTCCGGTGCCGAGGACCTTTCCAGCTGGAAGATCGGCGTCATGCTCTCCGGCTCTCCCACCGACGGCGGTTATTGCCAGCAGGGTGCCGACGGCATCCGCGCCATCGAAGAGAAGTACGGCTGTCAGATCTCGATCATCGACTCTGTCACCACCGCTGATGACGCCCGTGCCGAGGCCGAGAACATGGCAGATGACGGCTATAAGGTCATCTTCGGCCAGGGCGGCCAGTTCGCCGAGTACTTCTCTCAGGTGGCTCCGGACTATCCCGACACCTGGTTCATCACCAACGGCGGCGCGGTCACCGGTGACAACCAGTTTCCCATGTGCATGAGCACGGAGGAGGGCGGTTATGTCTGCGGTGTCCTGGCCGGTCTGTTGACCGAGACCCATACCATGGGCACCATCGTCAGCGGTGACTATCCCTCCTTCACCAAGCCTGGCGTCGGCTTCGCTCTGGGCGCCAAGAGCGTGGACGAGAGCAACGTCGTAAAGTTCTCCGTCCTCAGCGCCGCCAACTCCAATGAGGCCTACGAGACCATCCAGAGCCAGATCCAGTCCGGCGCTGATGTGATCTTCCCCAATGCCGACGAGGGCAACTCCGGCGCCATCAAGGCCGTCAGCGAGAATCCCAGCGTCCATGCGTTCGGCGTGTTCGGCGACTACATCTCCGGCGCTCCCGAGCAGGTGGCCGGCAACATGATGGTGGACGCTCCGGGCGCCTATGTGGCCGCTTTCGAGTCCATCGTCAACGGCGAGGCCAAGGGCGAGATCCAGTATCTCGGCATGAAGGAAGGCATCATCTCCTTCCAGTGGAACGACCAGGTCAAGGACACCCTGCCCGAGGACGTGGTCGCTCAGGTGGAGCAGACCATCGAGGATATCAAGGCCGGCAATATCGACATCCCTAACGAGTACGACATCGGCAAGACCGGCATCACTCAGTACTTCAACTGATCCCGAACGCTCCCATCGGAGGGCATCCGACCTTTCGGATGCCCTCCTTTTCCGTCATTCCAAAATCGGAAACGAAAAGTTCAGGAAACCGCTTGACAGGCCTCCATATGGGGTGTAGAATACCCTTCAAGAACCGATCGCCGCGGTCCTCAGGTCTGCGGCAATGATAGAGGCGCGGGAGCGCATGAGTATCCGGCAGTATGGGGCAGAGCGGCCCGTCGGAGAAAGGGCATCCCGCCGAAGGGCCGGACTTTCGCCTGAGGGACCGGTGCCTGGGGCGTGGGAGAACATCTCACGGACTGCCACATCGTCTGTGTGGAGCGCTATCATCGAGACATGAGAGCATGGGCCGTATAGGTCCACTGTGATGCACTTTGTCGCCATGAACCGCTTCCACCAGGAAGGTTCATGGCGTTTCTCTTTTTCCGGGAGGAGCGCGATAAAACTGACTGGAGGAAACAACAATGAACAAGACTCTCTCTGCTCTGGGCCTCACCGCCGCCATGGCCCTGTCCCTCACCGCCTGCGGCGGCTCCGCCGCCCAGCCCTCTGCCAGCGCGCCCGCGGACACCTCCGCCCCCGCTGCGACCAACTCCGGCGCCGTCTCCGGCGGCGCGGGGGAGGACGGCGTCTTCACCGTCGGCATGGAGTGCGCCTACGCCCCCTATAACTGGCTCCAGATGGACGACTCCAACGGTGCCGTTCCTCTGGCGGACGGCTCCGGCTACGCCAATGGCTATGACGTGATGATCGCCAAGAAGATCGCCGAGGCCAATGGCTGGGAGCTGCAGATCGTCTCCAGCGCCTGGGACTCCCTGACCCCCGCCGTCCAAGCCGGCACCATGGACGCCAACATCGCCGGCCAGTCCATGACCGCCGAGCGTATGCAAGAAGTGGATATGGCCGGCCCTTACTACTACGCCACCATCGTCTGCGTCACCACCAAGGAGAGTCCGTACGCCACCGCCTCCTCCATCCAGGATCTGGCCGGCGGCAAGTGTACCGCGCAGTCCGGTACCATCTGGTATGACTCCTGCCTGCCCCAGATCCCCGACGCCGATGTCCTGGCCCCCGCCGACACCGCCCCTGCCATGCTCATGCAGCTGGAGACTGGCACCGTGGACTATGTCTGCACCGATATGCCCACCGCCATGGGCGCCGTGGCCAAGAACGACGACCTGGTGATCCTGAACTTCTCCGGCACTGACGGCGACTTCCAGTTCGCTTCCGAGGAGGAGCGGGCCGAGAACGTGAACATCGGCATCGCCGTGAAGAAGGGCAACACCGAGCTGAAGGACGCCATCGACTCCGTCCTCTCCACTATGAGCGAGGATGACTTCAACGCCCTCATGGACGAGGCCATCCAGATCCAGCCCGAGGTGTAAGATCCCATCGTCCCATGACTCCCCCCGTCCCTGCGTCGGGGGGAGTTTCCGCATATCCGTCCCAACTCTATCCTACATGAAAAGGAGCGTGCCCCATGGATAAGCTGGCCAAGCTGTGTCAGGATGTCGTCCTGCTCTGGTCCAAGTACCATCCCATGTATCTCAACGGCATCAAGAACACTCTGATCCTGGCGCTGGTGGCTACCGTCATCGGCTGTGTCATCGGCCTGATCTGCGGCATCCTGAACACCATCCCCTACTCCAAGCAGGACCCACTGCCCAAGCGCTTCGTGCTGAAGCTGATCCGGGTGCTGGTCCGGATCTATGTGGAGGTCTTCCGCGGCACCCCCATGGTGCTCCAGGCGGTGTTCATCGTCTACGGACTGCCCTACTTCACTGACAACGCCCTGCGGTTCGACAACATCTGGGCCGCCGCGATCCTGATCGTGTCGATCAACACCGGCGCGTATATGGCGGAATCCGTCCGGGGCGGCATCATCTCCATCGACCCCGGTCAGACCGAGGGCGCCAAGGCCATCGGCATGACCCATGTACAGACCATGACCAACGTGATCCTGCCCCAGGCCATCCGCAATATCATCCCCCAGATCGGCAACAACTTCATCATCAACGTGAAGGACACCTCGGTCATGTTCATCGTCAGCTTCACCGAATTCTTCGCCGCCCACCGGTACATCGTGGGCGTGAACAATATGTACTTCCCCTCCGCCGCCATCGAGATGATCGGCTATCTGTGCATGACGCTGGTGGCCTCCTTCCTCCTGCGCCTACTGGAGAAGTACATGGACGGCGACGACAGCTACGAGCTGGCCCAGGAGGATCAGCTGGTGATGGCCGCCGGCACTTACAGCCACCCCGGCCACGGCACCCCCTTCGACGAGCAGAGCAAGGAGTACCGGGACCAGGCGCGGGAGTCCCTGAAGAATCGAAACGGCAGTACGAGAGGAGAGCGTTGACATGGCAGATACGATCCTGGAGGTCCGGCACCTCTCCAAATCCTTCGGCGACCATCAGGTCCTGCGGGACATCGACTTCACCGTCCGTCCCGGCGATGTGACCAGCATCATCGGCGCCTCCGGCTCCGGCAAATCCACCCTCCTGCGGTGCATCAACCTGCTGGAGACTCCCAGCGCCGGCGAGATCGTGTTCCACGGACAGGACATCGGCGGCGTGAAGGCCGCCGCCTACCGGACCAAGGTGGGCATGGTGTTCCAGTCCTTCAACCTGTTCAACAACATGACCGTGCTCCAGAACTGTGTGGTGGGCCAGACCAAGGTCCTCAAGCGCTCCAAGGCCGAGGCCCACGAGAACGCCATGAAGTACCTGAAGAAGGTGGGCATGGACCCCTACATCAACGCCCGGCCCCGGCAGCTCTCCGGCGGTCAGAAACAGCGGGTGGCCATCGCCCGGGCGCTGGCCATGCAGCCGGAGGTCCTGCTCTTCGACGAGCCCACCTCCGCCCTGGACCCGGAGATGGTGGGCGAGGTCCTGGCCGTCATGCGGGATCTGGCCGCCGAGGGCATGACCATGCTGGTGGTGACCCATGAGATGGCCTTCGCCCGGGACGTGAGCAACCATGTGGTGTTCATGGCCGACGGCGTGATCTGCGAGGAGGGCGAGCCCAAGGCGCTCTTCGAGCGCCCCCAGCAGGAGCGCACCCGGGAGTTCCTCTCCCGGTTCATGGGGAACTGAGACGATATGTGGACGACGAAGCCCGCCGCAGGGATCGGATATCCCGCGGCGGGCCTCTTCATGGCTCATCCAGCGCAGCATCGATGCAGCGAACGCCCGGACCGACTGGTCCGGGCGTTCCGTTCCTCTTTTTCCGCTCTCGTTCGGTGGATCACTCCGCCAGGACGTGGTCCCAGACCTAATCCAGGATCTCCTCGGTGTCGCGGGCATCGGTGATGATGCCGAACTGCTTGTAGTCATCGATGATGCTGCGCAGGGTGTTCTCGGTGTTCTCATCGCTGATGCCGAAGTTATAGGTCTTGAAGATCTCCAGCACCTTGTCGAAATCGCCGGAGGCCCACTCGTTGTCCAGCAGGACCTGGACGGCCCTCCAGCATCCACTCGCTGGCCTTCTCGAAGGCGATGACCAGCTTCTTCACAGTGATGGGGTTCTTCTTCAGGAAATCGTTGGTCACAGCGTGGACGCAGCAGGCCTCCTGCCGGAAGTCCTCGTCGAAGGTGAGGGAGCGGATGGGCTTCAGGGTGCCCTCGTCCAGGAAGGGCTTGGCGAACTGGTCGGACAGGACCGCGGCCTGGATCTCGCCGTTCTGCATGGCCAGGACGCAGGCACTGCTCTCCACCACCTTGTACTTCACGGCGTTGGGGTCGATGTCATCGTGGTTCAGGAACCGGAACGCGATGTTCTGGTCGGAGGCGCCGATGCCGTCGGGCAGGCCGATGGTCTGGCCCACCAGGTCGGAGGTGGCGCTGATATCGCTGTCCGTCAGCGCGTACAGCGTCTTACAGCCGGTGTGGATGCCGGTGACGAAGGTCATCTCCACGCCGTTGACCGTCGGGACCAGCAGGGTGGCGATGTGGTCGCCGGCCACGTCCACCGCCTTGGTGCCCAGGGCGTCGGTCTGGTTGGTCATCTTGGTGATCTCGGTCTGGAGGCCCTCCGCCTCATAGAAGCCCTTTATCTGGGCGATGCCGAAGGCGCCCAGGCACAGGCCGCCATTGTAGCCGATGCGGATGGTCTGCCCGTAGGCGGGCTCGTTCTTCCAGGCCTCTTCCTCCTCCGGCGTGATCTCGGGGATGTTCTCGATCGGAGTATAGTAGCTGGAGGCCTCGGCCAGCATCTCGTCGGCCTTCTTCTGGGCCTCAGGGTCCACGGTGGCGGAGGGCATGGGGGCGGAGCTGGGCTGGACGGCGGCCGGCGCGCCGCAGGCGGCCAGGCCGGTGAGCATGGCGGCACAGAGCGCGCCGCAGAGCAGTTTCTTCATGTTCTTCGTTACCTCCTGATGTCGATAGCCCTCTTCTTCTCGGTTCGTGTCCGGTCTATCTGTACCCGCCGGAGCGGGGGCAGATCAGCATTCGTCGTCCGACCGTCCCAGATCCAGCAGTTCCATCACATGGGCCCGGTAGTCCAGGAAGCGGCGGCTGGTGCGGCTGCGGGGGTATTCCATGTCCACCTTCAGGTCGGCCCGCACCCGCCCGGGGCGGGGGGCCATGACCAGCACGCGGGTGCCCATATAAAGGGCCTCGTCCACATCGTGGGTGACCATCATCATGATGTGTCTGTTTTGCCCCCAGAGCTTCAGGAGCTCGTCCTGCATATTCATGCGGGTGAAAGCGTCCAGCGCGCCCAGAGGCTCATCCAGCAGGAACACCCGGGGTTCGTTGATCATGGTCCGGATCAGGGCCACCCGCTGGGCCATGCCGCCGGAGAGCTGATAGGGATACGCCGTGCGGAACTCGCGGAGCCCCGCCATGTCGATCAGCCGGGCCACATCGCCCTCCCGGCCCCGGAGCTTCTTCTGCATCCGCAGGCTGAAGGCCACGTTCTGCTCCACCGTCAGCCAGGGGAAGAGGGTGGGCTTCTGGAACACCATGCCCCGGTCCGGGTCGGTGCCGCGGATGGTCGCTCCGTTCAGAGACAGGGTCCCGGTGGTGGGGACGATCAGTCCGGCCACCAGCCGGAGGATCGTAGACTTACCGCACCCGGAGGGGCCCACGATGCTGATGTACTCGCCGTCGTTGACCTCCAGGTCGATGTTGGACAGGGCATGGGTGAGGCCGCTGTGGTCGGCGGCCAGGAAGCTCTTGGAGACGCCCTCCAGCTTGAGACAGACCTTTCCGCTCATGCGTCCACCTCCGTTTCCTTCCACCGGAGGACGTGCCGCCGGATCGTGTCCATGAGGAAGTTGATGCCTATGAAGATGACGCACAGCAGGATGATGGCGGCGTACATCTTGGCGTACTGGGCCCAACTCCGCTGCCAGGTGATGTACCAGCCCAGACCGGCGTCAGAGCCGATCATCTCCGCCGTGATCAGCGCCATGCAGGCGGTGCTCATGCCCTGGGTCATGCCCTGGAAGATGTTGGGCACCGCAGAGGGGATCGCGATGTGGAAGATCAGCTGGCGCTCACTGGCGCCCAGCGTACGGGCGGCCTCGAAATCAGCCTTGTCGATGCCCTGGATGCCGGTGATGCAGGCGATGGTCACGGAGAACCACACGCCCAGCGCGATCACGAACACGGAGGCATGGAACAGGCTCTTCATGAGGATCATGCTGATGGGGATCCAGGTGACAGAGGGGATCGCGCCCAACAGCTTCAGGAAGGGGGCGATCCAGTAGTCCACATGTCTGCTGTATCCGCAGGCGATGCCGGTGACGAGGCCCAGGCCCACGCCCCACAGATAGCCCGTCATCAGCAGGATCATCGAGCTTTTCGTGCTCACCGCCAGATAGCCCGCGTCGCTGAGGAAGGCGTTGAGGATCAGATTGGGGTAGGCGAAATAGGGGCTGAGCAGGGTGTTCGTCTTGAGCGTCAGGATATCATAGACCATCAGCAGGACGAACAGGAACGCGTAGAAGGGGGCGTGGGATCGAAGCTTGTCCCGCGCCTCCCGCCGGGAGAGGGAGACGATCAGCCCGATCCCATACAGGGCCAGCAGGACGCCTAAAAAGACCGGCCAGCACAGCGTGGCGGTGAAGCTCTTGTAGTTGGGGAGATACCAGTACTCCGCCAGGGCGGCTCCGCCGGTGACGAGGGGGAGCACCAGGATCAGCCGGCCCAGCAGGATCTGCCGGCGGGTCTTGGGGGCGCTCTCCAGCTCCAGGAGCTGCTGGCGGGTCATCCCATCCTGTCCGGAGGGGACGGGGGCCGCGTTCTTCATCATGTTCCACGTTCCTTCCTATGGCGTATCGCATATCGTTGTTCGATGTCATAGTCATCTTATGACTTTTTGGCCATATCATCATACACTACCGAATAAAATAATTCAAATTCCTATTTTCTATATTTGCATCTTTGATATATCACCAGAGGCCAGCCTTGTCCTCAGGGGGAAAATATGCTATCATCATCTTCAGGCCACCCCGCATAGGCAGAAAAACGCCCGGACCGATCGGTCCGGGCGTTCCATCGTCCTCATATCGATATGTCAGCGCTGGTCCAGCGGCACGAACGTGCGCTTGGGGGCCACGGCCTTGTAGGCCGGGCGGATGATCCGGTTGGCGGTGCCGCTGACCTCCTCCAGCCGGTGGGCACACCAGCCCACCATACGGGCCATGGCGAAGAGGGGGGTGTACAGCTCCTCGGGGATGCCCATCATCTTGTAGACGAAGCCGGAGTACAGGTCCACGTTGGCGCAGACCACCTTTTTCTCATGCTTCACGTCCACCAGAGCGGAGGGTGTCAGGCGCTCCACCGATTCGAAGAGCTGGAACTCGTCCAGCATGCCTTTGGTCTCCGCCAGCTTCCGGGCGAACCGCTTCAGCAGGACCGCGCGGGGGTCGGACAGGGTGTAGATCGCGTGGCCCATGCCGTAGATCAGACCGGAGCGGTCGCCCGCCTCCTTCTTGAGGATCTTGCCCAGGAAGCTCTTGACCTCGTCGTCGTCCTTCCAGTCCTTGACGCCGTCCTCGATGTAGCCGAACATCTGCATGACCTTCTTGTTGGCGCCGCCGTGGCGGGGGCCCTTCAGAGAACCCACGGCCGCCGCGATAGCGGAGTAGATGTCGGTGCCGGAGGAGGACAGCACGCGGCAGGCGAAGGCGGAGTTGTTGCCGCCGCCGTGCTCCGCGTGGAGGACCATGCACAGATCCAGGAGCTTGGCCTCCTGATCGGTGTACTTATTGTCGTGGCGCACCGAATAGAGGAAGTTCTCTGCCAGGCTCAGGCCGGGCTGAGGCCGGTGGATATACAGGCTCTCGTTGTCATAGTAGTGCCGCTTCACGGCAAAGGCGTGGGCCACGATCACAGGCACCTGGGCGATGAGCTGGACCGCCTGCCGGAGCTGGTTGCCCAATGCCAAGTTATCGGGGTCCGAATCGTAGGAGTACAGGGCCAGCACGGAGCGGGCCAGCTTGTTCATCACGTCGGGACTGGGGGCCTTGAGGATCATGTCCTCGGTGAACATCCGGGGCAGGTCCTGATGGGTGGAGATGGCCTGATGGAACTCCTCCAGCCGGGCCCGGTCGGGCAGGGCGCCGAACAGCAGGAGATAGGCGGTCTCCTCGAAACCGAAGCGGTCCTCCCGGGTGAAGCCGTCGATCAGCTCCTCCACATTGATGCCGCGGTAGATCAGCTCGCCCTCGGCGGGGAAGCGCTCGCCGTCCCGCACATAGTAGCCCAGCACGTTGCCGATCTGGGTCACGCCGGCCAGCACGCCGGTGCCGTCGGCATTGCGGAGGCCGCGCTTCACGCCCCAGCGCTCGTAATACTCGGGGTCGATGTAGTTATGGGCGCGGTACTCTTCACATAGACTCTCGATAAGGGCAGAGCTCTGTCCCTTCTTCTCGTCCATCTTCGACCACTCCTTTTCCCGTGGATATCGTATAACGGATATTTTACCACACTAAAGCGAGACGGTCAAAGACTTTTTTCCTGCATATCCGGCGGCGGGATGCCCGTATCCCGCCGCGGAACATCCGTTTGGAGGTCCTACTGATGAAACGTACGGCGGCCACGGCCCTGATCCTGCTCCTTCTCTTTTTTCTGATCCCCTTCCTGTTCCTGCGTGGGGACCCGCTCGTCTCCCTGAGCGGCGGAGCGTCCCCCACGGCCACGCCGGAGCCCACCCCGGTGCCCTCCGGCCCGCTGGACTCGGAGCGCCAGATCCGGGTCCGGATGGAGGACGGCACGGTGGAGACCATGTCCATGGGGGACTATCTCTGGGGCGTCGTGGCGGCGGAGATGCCCGCCTCCTTCCAGCCGGAGGCTCTGAAGGCCCAGGCCGTGGCCGCCCGGACCTATGCTCTGCGGAAGATGTCCCACACCACCCAGGCCCATCCGGAGGCCGACGTCTGCACCGACCACACCTGCTGTCAGGCGTACATCGCCCCGGAACAGGCCGCCGCCAACTGGGGCGGCGACGCCGCGGGCTATACCAATAAGATCGAAGCGGCGGTGGCTCAGACCGACGGCATGGCCGCCCTCTATGACGGCCAGCTGATCGACGCGGTGTTCTTCTCCTCCGCCGCCGGGAAAACGGTGGACGCGGTGGAAGTCTGGGGCAGCTCCGTGCCCTATCTCACCGGCGTGGACTCCCCGGAGGGAGATGAAGTCCCCAACTATCGGTCCACGGTGGAGCTCTCCGCCGACGACTTCAGAGCCAAATTCTTGGAGGCATATCCCCAGGCGGACCTGACCGGAGCTCCCTCCGGGTGGTTCAGCGCGCCTCAGCGGAGCAGCTCCGGCACGGTATCCTCCATGACCGTGGGCGGCGTGACCGTCCGGGGCACCGAACTGCGGAGCCTGTTCGGCCTGCGCTCCGCCAGCTTCACGGTGTCCGTGGAAGGAGAGCGCATCGTTTTCTCCGTCACCGGCTACGGCCACGGGGTGGGCATGAGCCAATACGGCGCCAACGCTCTGGCCAGAGATGGCCGGACCTATGACGAGATTCTGAAGTGGTACTACACCGGCATCCAGGTAGAGCCGTATCCCGGATGATCCCCGGTGCGTTCCTGTGAAAAGATCCGTCCGGATGGGTGTTTTTTTCCGAAAGATATGCTATACTCTAAACCGATATCTCCTCAGAAAGGAGTCCCATATGCAAAAACGACGTTTCCTCCCGGCGGCCGCGGTGGTCCTGGGCGGCGCGGGCTTCCTCCTGCGCCGGTGGGAGCTCTCCACCGCCTTCGAGCCCAGTGGCCTCGTCACCCCCGGGATGCCCGCCACGATGGCGCTGACCGTCCTGTCCGTCCTGGCAGCCGTCCTGTGCGCCGCCGCCGGCTCCGCCCTGCGGAAGCAGGATCTGGGCCGCTTCGACGCTCTCTTCGCGCTGGAGGGTCGTCCGGCGCTCCTGAGCGGGCTGGTGCTGTCCGCCTTCCTCCTGCTGGCGGGCGCCGCGCTGGAGCTGGCACAGATCCCGGTGTCCTACCGGACCGCGGTGGACGTCCTCATGGCCAACGGCACCGGCAGCCCCATCCTGGCCGCCTTCCTGCCGGCGGTGCTGGCGCTCCTGAGCCTCCTGTCCGGCATCGGTATCCTGCTGGCTGCCCGGAAGCGGGCCAGAGGCCAGAGCGTGGGGCCGTACAGCGGCCTGCTCCTGGCTCCCGGCTTCCTGGGATGTCTGTGGCTGATCGCCGCCTATCAGAGCCGGGCCGGAGACCCGGTGGTCCAGGACTATCTCTATGAACTGCTGGCCATCATGTGCGTCCTGCTCTCCAGCTACTATCTGGCCAGCTTCTCCTATGAGGACGGGAAGGCCGGGCGGTGCCTGTGCTTTTCCCTGCTGGCGGTGTACTTCTCCATCACTACTCTGGCCGACGGCCACGACTGGGCCTCCATGGCCCTCTACGGCTTCGGCATCCTCTATCCCCTGACGGTATCGGTCCTGCTCCTCTCCCGGGAGGGATCGCCCCGGACCGCCCATACATCCCCTGCTGAGGAAGAACAAAAAACGGAGGGAGATCCCAATGAACGATAAGCAGAAATATTACATCACCACCCCCATCTACTACCCCTCGGACAAGCTCCACATCGGCCACACCTACTGCACCGTGGCCACCGACACCCTGGCCCGGTACAAGCGCCTCCAGGGCTATGACGTCATGTTCCTGACCGGCACCGACGAGCATGGCCAGAAGATCGAGCTCAAGGCCCAGGAGGCCGGCATCACCCCCAAGGAGTTCGTGGACCGGATCGTGGAGGGCCCCCGGGGCGTCAAGGACCTGTGGAAGCTGATGGACATCTCCAACGACCGCTTCATCCGCACCACTGACGACTACCATGTGAAGGCCATCCAGAAGATCTTCCGCCGGATGTACGACAACGGCGACATCTACAAGGGCACCTACAAGGGCAAGTACTGCACGCCCTGCGAGTCCTTCTGGACGGAGAGCCAGCTGAAGGACGGCTGCTGTCCCGACTGCGGCCGCCCGGTGGTAGACGCGGAGGAGGAGGCCTACTTCTTCCGCCTGTCCAAGTACGCGGACAAGGTGAAGGACCTGCTGGAGAACACCGACTTCCTCCAGCCCCGCAGCCGCGTCAACGAGATGGTGAAGAACTTCATCGAGCCCGGCCTGGAGGACCTGTGCGTCTCCCGGACCAGCTTCTCCTGGGGCATCCCTGTGGACTTCGACCCCAAGCACGTGGTCTATGTGTGGCTGGACGCCCTGTTCAACTACGTCACTGCCCTGGGCTTCGAGAACGACCGGTACGATGACTATGAGGCCTGGTGGCCCGGCATCAACATCGTAGGCAAGGAGATCGTCCGCTTCCACTCCATCATCTGGCCCGCCTTCTGTATGAGCCTGGGCATGCCCCTGCCCAAGCATGTGTTCGGCCACGGCTGGCTCCTGCTGGACGGCGGCAAGATGTCCAAGTCCAAGGGCAACGTGGTAGACCCCTACATCCTGGCCGAGCAGTTCGGCGTGGACGCCCTGCGCTTCTTCCTGATGCGCACCTTCCCCTTCGGCTCTGACGGCAACTTCTCCAACGAGCTGCTGATCCAGACCATCAACACCGACCTGGCCAACGACCTGGGCAACCTGCTCTCCCGCACCACCGCCATGGTGGGCAAGTACTTCGGCGGCGGCCTGCCCGCCGGCTGCGGCGCCACCGCCGACGAGAAGGACCTGGCCGGCATGATCGCTCAGGGCAATGTGGTGGGCCTGACCATGGACTTCCCCGAGGGGGATCCCACCAAGTACGACTGCGAGCTGATCGGCGCGGCCGCCGCCCTGCGGGGCAAGTATGAGGAGGCCATGGAGGCCTTCGCCCCCCACAAGGCGCTGGACGAGGTGTTCAAGGTCATCCAGCGGGCCAACAAGTACATCGACGAGAACGCCCCCTGGGCGCTGGCCAAGGACATGGAGGCCAACGGCGCCCGTCTGGCCCACGTCCTCTATGACTTGCTGGAGGCCACCCGGATCTGCGGCATCCTGCTGACCCCCTTCATGCCCGGCAGCATGGAGAAGCTCTTCGTCCAGGCCGGCGTGGACAAGGCCGCTCAGACCTGGGAGAGCGCCGGCGTGTGGGGCGTCCTGTCCGACACCGCCGCCGTCATCAAGGGCGAGAACCTGTTCCCCCGCGTGGACGCTCAGGCCGCGCTGGAGAAGCTGGAGGCTGCGGAGGCCGAGGCCCGGAAGGCCGCCCTCCCCGCCGTGGAGTTCGAGCCCTTCACCGAGGACGAGGTGGACTTCGACACCTTCTGCAAGAGTGACTTTCGCGCCGTGAAGGTCAAGGACTGCCAGCCCGTGAAGAAGTCCAACAAACTCCTGCGCTTCACGCTGGACGACGGCACCGGCACCGACCGTCAGATCCTCTCCGGCATCGCCAAGTGGTACAAGCCCGAGGACCTGATCGGCAAGACTCTGGTGGCCATCGTGAACCTGCCGCCCCGCAAGATGATGGGCCAGGAGAGCTGCGGCATGCTGATCTCCGCCGTCCACACCGAGAAGGGCGAGGAAGTGCTCCATCTGCTGATGATCGACGACGCGATCCCCGCCGGCGCGAAGATGTGCTGAACCTCGGACGGTCAGCCTCAGCCCGGTCGCCTGTTTGGGCGGCCGGGCTTTTTCGCTCGGTCCTCCCTCATCCTGGGAAAAAAGTTGGAATGAGGCGGGGAAAAGCGGGCAAAAGATAAGGAGAAGCCCTTGCGCCGTCTCCCCTTGTGTGGTATAATCGCCATGATAGTAGTAAGTTATGGTCAGAGTGGGGTCCGCCCCGCTCTTCTTTTTGAAAAAAATCAGGTATGTAAATTTCTGGAGATCCCCAGACCAGGGGACTGGACAGGAGGCGTAAGCATGGCAAAAGCAGCAGAAGTGGCGGCCGCTCTGGCCGCCCCGATCGCGGCGGAGCACGGGTGCTCCCTTTGGGACGTGGAGTACGTGAAGGAGGCCGGGAGCTGGTATCTCCGGGTCTATATCGACAAGGAGGGCGGCGTCTCCATCGATGACTGCGAGGCGGTCTCCCGTCCCCTGTCCGACGCGCTGGACGAGGCCGACCCCATCGAGGGTAGCTACACCCTGGAGGTGGGCTCCGCCGGGATCGACCGGGCACTCCGCAAGCCGGAGCACTTCGCCGCCTATGTGGGCAGCGAGGTCGAGGTGAAGCTCTACCGGCCGCAGGACGGCCGCAAGGAGCACGTGGGCGTCCTGGTCCGCTATGAGGACGGCGGCGTGACCATCGAGGGCCCCGCCGGCCCCGTCACCTTCGGAAAGAAAGACATCGCGCAGGTCCGCCTGTATGTGCGTTTTTAAAGGAGTCGAAGAGGATGGCCGCTAGAAAGAATGCAAAGGGCAAAGCCCAGAAGAGCAACGAGCTGGATACCGCGGAGTTCTTCACCGCGATCCATATGATCGAAGAGGAGAAGGGGATCCCCAGCTCCTATATGATCGACAAGATCGGCCAGGCGCTGGTCACCGCCTACAAGCGGGACCACGAGGGTGCCGGTGACAACATCACGGTGGAGGCCAATGAGGAGCTTGGCACCGTCCGGATGTTCATCAAGAAGGATGTCGTGGAGGTCGTGGACGATCCCTCCACTGAGATGAGCCTCGAGGAGGCCCGGGCGGCCCTGCCCCGCGCCCAGCTGGGCGACGTGCTCCGCATCGAGATCAAGCCCCGAAACTTTGGCCGCATCGCCGCCCAGACCGCCCGTCAGGTGATCATCCAGGGCATGCGCGAAGCCGAGCGCGGCATGATCTACGACGAGTTCAACTCCAAGGAGCATGAGATCCTCACCGGTCTCGTCACCCGGATCGACCCCCGCTCCGGAGCCGCTTCCCTGCGGATCGGCTCCGGCAACGAGAGCACCGAGGCCTATCTGGCCGCCAGCGAGCAGGTCAAGGGCGAGGAGATCGCCGAGGGCATGCGTCTGCGGGTGTATGTGGTGGAGGTCCGCCGCTCCACCAAGGGCCCCCAGGTCCTGGTCTCCCGCACCCATCCCGGTCTGGTCAAGCGCCTGTTCGAGATGGAGGTCCCCGAGATCTACGACGGCACCGTGGAGATCCGCTCCATCGCCCGCGAGGCCGGCTCCCGCACCAAGCTGGCGGTCTGGTCCGGCGACCCCGAGGTGGACGCCATCGGCGCCTGCGTGGGTCCCCGCGGCCAGCGCGTGGGCAACATCGTGGAGGAGCTGGGCGGCGAGAAGGTGGACATCGTCAAGTACAGCGACGACACCGCCGAGTACATCGCCGCGGCTCTCTCTCCCGCCACCGTGATCAGCGTCACTACGCTGGACGACGGCAAGAGCTGCCGCGTGGTGGTGCCCGACGACCAGCTCTCTCTGGCCATCGGCAAGGAAGGCCAGAACGCTCGCCTTGCCGCCAAGCTCACCGGCTGCAAGATCGACATCAAGCCCGAGAGCGCCCCCGTGGAGGAGGAGCCCGAGGCCCCCGCCGCCGAGACGGAGGAGGTCTCCGAGGTCCCTGCCGCCGAGGCGGAGTGCGCTCCCGCGGAAGAGGCGGAGGAGACTGCCGCTGAGGAGGCCCCCGCGGCCGCCGACAGCGACGCCCAGTGACCGTCCCATCATTCGGAAGGGGAGGGACATCATCATGCCGAAGAAGATCCCCATGCGCCAGTGCCTCGGCTGCCGTGAGATGAAGCCCAAGCGTGAGCTCATCCGGGCAGTCCGCTCTCCGGAAGGGGAGATCTCGCTGGATTTCAAGGGAAAGAAGCCGGGCCGGGGCGCCTATCTCTGCCCCGATCCGGCCTGTCTGGCCAGGGCCCGGAAGTCCCGGGCCCTGGAGCGGGCCTTCTCCGCCCAGATCCCCGATGAGGTCTGGGCCGGACTGGAGGCGCAGATGCAGGAGGCGCCGAAGGAACATGGATAACGTCCTGCGTCTCACCGGGCTGGCCCGGAAGGCCGGCCGCCTGGCGGTGGGCGAGGAGCCGGTGGGCGAGGCCGCCCGCTCCCGCACCGCCAAACTGATCCTGGTGGCCGCTGACGCGGCGGAGAACACCCTCCGCCGGGCCCAGCGCTTCGCCGCCAACGGGGACGCGCCCATCCTGCCCGTCCCCTTCACGAAGGCAGAGCTGGGCGGGGCTGTGGGCCGTCCGACCTGCGCCATGCTGGCCTTCACCGACGTGGGGCTGGCCTCCGCCGCGGCGGAGAAGCTCTCCGGGCAGGACCCGGAGCGGTACGGCTCTGTGGCTGAGGCCTTGAAGGAGCGGGCCCGCACCGCTCTGGCCCGTCAAAAGGCGGAGCGCACTCAGGAGAAGAAGCGCCGTGCCGCCCATCGCCGGCCTCTGGCCGCGCCCAAGAACGGCCCTCCGGTCCCCGGGAAGTCCCGGAAGAAGAACGGCTCCCGGAAGCCGTCCCGCCGCCATGAAGCATAGAGGCGGCGGAAGGATATATCGCAACGACAACGACGGACTTGTTCCAATCAGAAAGCATAGCGGGAGACTCCACCGCGCCGCTGTGTTTTCTCGTTGGTTCAAGTCCCATAGTGGAGGTGGCTTATTTGCTGAACAACAAGTATCGTGTCCATGAGGTGGCCAAGGACTTCGGGAAGAACTCCAAGGAGATCGCCGACATCCTCACCAATTATGCTTCCGCTCCCAAGAACCATATGCAGCCTCTGGGAGACGGTGAGCTGTCTGTCATTTTCGACTACCTGACCCAGCACAATCAGGTGGAGAGCGTGGAGTCCATCTACGCGGACGTCTATCATGAGCCCAAGGCCGCCGCGCCTCAGGGCGGCCAGAAGAACGCTCCCCAGGCCCAGAAGGGCCCGCAGCAGGGCGGCCGGAACAACTCCCAGCCGCAGGGCCAGCGCCGTCCCGAGCAGGGCCGCGCCCCCGCCGGCGGCAGCGGCAATGCCGGCGCCAGCAAGCCCGCCAGCCGCGTCCCCGAGAAGAAGATCGTGGACACCCGCAAGGGCGGCGATGTGAACCTGGAGAAATATGACGAGCGGCTGGAGGACCTGGCCGCCGGCAAGGCCAAGCAGATGCAGGCCGGCAAGCAGAAGTTCCAGGGCCGGAACCAGCGCAAGGGCGGCTTCCAGGGCGGCAGCAAGCGCCGCCAGGAGGAGCAGGAGAAGATGCGCCGCCTCCAGCTGGAGATCGCCAAAAAGACCCCCCTCACCGTCAAGATCCCCGATGAGATCGGCGTGGGCGAGCTGGCCTCCCGCATGAAGAAGACCGGCGCCGAGGTGGTCAAGACTTTGATGAAGAACGGCGTCATGGCCTCCCTCAGCGACGTGATCGACTTCGACACCGCCGCCATCATCGCGGAAGAGATGGGTTGCAAGGTGGAGAAGGAGGTCATCGTCACCATCGAGGAGAAGCTGATCGACACCGCCGAGGACAAGGAGGAGGATCTGCTCCCCCGCGCCCCTGTGGTGGTGGTCATGGGCCACGTCGATCACGGCAAGACCTCTCTGCTGGACTACATCCGCCACTCCGACGTGGCGGCGGGCGAGGCCGGCGGCATCACTCAGCACATCGGCGCCTATCAGGTCCAGGTGAACGGCAAGCCCATCACCTTCCTGGACACTCCGGGCCATGAGGCCTTCACCGCCATGCGTGCCCGCGGCGCCATGATCACCGACATCGCCATCCTGGTGGTGGCCGCCGACGACGGCATCATGCCCCAGACCGTGGAGTCCATCAACCACGCCAAGGCCGCCAAGATCCCCATCATCGTGGCCATCAACAAGATGGATAAGCCCGAGGCCAACCCTGACCGGATCAAGCAGCAGCTCACCGAGTATGAGCTGGTGCCCGAGGAGTGGGGCGGCGAGACCATCATCTGCCCCATCTCCGCCAAGACCGGCGAGGGCATCGACAACCTGCTGGAGATGGTCAACCTGACCGCCGAGATGCAGGAGCTCAAGGCCAACCCCAACCGCTCTGCGCACGGCGCCGTCATCGAGGCCCGGCTGGACAAGGGCCGCGGCCCCGTGGCCACCCTGCTGGTCCAGAACGGCACCCTGCATCAGGGCGACGTGATCATCGCCGGCACGGCCGTGGGCCGTGTCCGCGCCATGACCGACGCCCGCGGCCGCAAGCTCACCGAGGCCGGTCCCTCCGTGCCTGTGGAGATCATCGGCATGGGCGAGGTGCCCGGCGCCGGCGACGACTTCCACGCCGTGGCGGACGAGCGCATGGCCCGCGAGCTGGTGGAGCAGCGCAAGCACGAGCAGAAGATGGCGGCTTCCGGCCCCGTGGGCCATAAGGTCTCCCTGGAGGATCTGTTCAGCCAGATCAAGCAGGGCGAGATGAAGGAGCTGCCCATCATCGTCAAGGCCGACGTCCAGGGCTCTGCCGAGGCCGTGAAGGCCAGCCTGGAGAAGATCTCCAATGATGAGGTCCGGGTCCGGGTCATCCACTGCGCCGTGGGCGCCATCAATGAGAGCGACGTCATGCTGGCCGCCACCTCCGGCGCCATCATCGTTGGCTTCAACGTGCGTCCCGACGCCAACGCCAAGGAGAACGCCGCCCGGAGCGGTGTGGATATGCGGATGTACCGCGTGATCTACGACGCCATCGACGAGATCGAGGCGGCCATGAAGGGCATGCTGGCCCCCAAGTTCAAGGAAGTGTCCTTGGGCCAGGCCGAGGTCCGCGAGGTCTACAAGATCACCGGCGCGGGCATCGTGGCCGGCTGCTACGTCACCGAGGGCAAGGTGGAGCGCAAGGCCCAGATCCGTCTGGTCCGCGACGGCATCGTGGTCCACGAGGGCGCGATCGCATCCCTGAAGCGCTTCAAGGACGACGCCAAAGAAGTGCCCCAGGGCTACGAGTGCGGCATCACCATCGAGAAGTATCAGGACATCAAGCAGGGCGACATCATCGAGTGCTTCCTCATGGAGCAGATCGAGGCCTGATCTCCTCCGGCATCCCGAATATCCTGAGACCCCAAAGAGCAGGGCGGGCGTTTTCGCCCGCCCTGCTTTGCCGTCGGGGGACGGGGACTCCCCTCATATTCCAACTTTCACCATCCCTTTCAAGGAGGAACGATATGGCAAGCAATCGGATCGGTCGCATCAATGAGGAGATCCAGCGGGAGCTGGCCTCCCTGATCCGCACCGTCAAGGACCCCCGGGTCCACGGTCTGGTGTCCATCACCGCGGTGGAGACCACCCCGGACCTGCGCTTTTCCAAGGTCTACGTCAGCGTGCTGGACCGGAGCGATGTGAAAGAGGTCGTCAAGGGCCTCAAGTCTGCCGCCGGCTATCTGCGTCGGGAGCTGGGCTCCGCCCTGAAGCTCCGCTATACCCCGGAGCTCCAGTTCGTGGAGGACGACTCCATCGGCCAGGGCGCCCACATCCTGTCCATGCTCCGGGACCCCTCTGTGGTCAAGCCCGCCAACCCCGCCAACGCCCACATCCATCTGGACGAAGAGGACGATGAGGAGTGAGCGCTATGACCTATCAGGAAGCCGCCCGCTGGCTGTGCGGGCACGATCAGTATCTCATCCTCACCCATAAGAGCCCGGACGGGGATACCATCGGCTGCGCCGCCGCCCTGTGTCTGGGTCTGCGGGCCCTGGGCAAGACCGCCTGGATCTGCTCCGGGGCGGGGGAGACGCCCCTCTTCACGCCCTATCTGGAGGGCTGTGTGGCTCCGGAGGGCTATGTCCCCGAGACCGTAGTGTCCGTGGATATCGCCGCCCGGTCCCTCTTCACCCCTGATGGGAAGAAGTGGCTGGAGCGGGGCATCGATCTGGCCATCGACCACCATCCATCTCAGGAGTTCTTCGCCGCCGAGACCTGTCTGGATGCCGGACGGGCCGCCTGCGGCGAGCTGGTCCTGGACATCCTCAAGGAGCTGGGGCCCGTGACGAAGGAGATAGCCGTCCCTCTGTATGTGGCCATCTCCACCGACTGCGGGTGCTTCCAGTACGGCAACACCACCGCCGCCACCCACCGGGCCGCTGCTGAGCTCTTCGAGACCGGCATCGACGCCACGGCCCTGAACAAGCGCCACTTCCGCACCAAGACCTGGCCCCGCCTCCAGGTGGAGCGCCTCATCGTGGAGCGGATGCACCGGTATGACGACGGCAAGACCGCCGTCGCCCCGATCTCCCAGGACCTGCTGACCGAGGCCGGCGCACAGGAGCGGGACATGGAGGACATCGCCGCATTCCTGGGCCAGATCGAAGGGGTAGAGACCTCTGTGACCATCCGGGAGAAGCCGGACGGCTGCAAGCTCTCCGTCCGCACCGCGCCCGGCCTGGACGCCAGCCGCGTCTGCGCCCTGCTGGGCGGCGGCGGACACGCCGCCGCCGCCGGCGGCTTCCTAGCCGGGGCCAGCCTGGAGCAGGCCGAGCAGGCCGTCCTGGACGCCATCCGGCAGGTGCGGACCCATGGCTAACGGCATCATCATCATCGACAAGCCCCAGGACTGGACCAGCCACGACGTAGTGGCCAAGTGCCGCCGCTTCTTCCACGAGCGGCGGATCGGCCATGCCGGGACCCTGGACCCCATGGCCACCGGCGTCCTGCCCGTGTTCGTGGGCCGGGCCACCCGGGCGGTGGAGTTCGCCTCCGAGTCTGAGAAAGAGTATATCGCCGGCCTGCGGCTGGGGGTCGTCACCAACACCCAGGACATCACCGGCAGTGTGCTGGAGGAACGTCCCGTGGAGGTGGACCGGGCCGCTCTGGAGGCCGCTCTGGAGGACTTCCGTGGAGATATCCTCCAGGTGCCGCCCATGTACTCCGCCCTGAAGGTCAAGGGCCAGAAGCTCTATGAGCTGGCCCGGAAGGGGGTGGAGGTGGAGCGGAAGCCCCGTCCGGTCACCATCCACCGCCTGACGGTGGAACATCAGGAGGGGCCCGCCGACTTCATCCTCCGGGTCCGGTGTTCCAAGGGGACCTATGTGCGCACCCTCTGCCACGACATCGGCGCGGCTCTGGGGTGCGGCGGGACCATGTATTCCCTGCGGCGGAGCATGGCCTGCGGCTTCTCTCTGGCCGACTCCGTGTCCATGGAGGTCCTGGCCGCCGCCGCGGAGGTGGGAGAAGCCGCGTCCCTCCTGCGGCCGGTGGACCGCTACTTTTCCACCTATCCAGCCCTGACGGTGGACGAACGCCGGACCCGCTCCGCCAAGAACGGCGCCTCCTTCCCTCTGGATGGGGCGGACGGCGTCTACCGGGTCTATAGTCCTGACGGAGAGTTCCTCCTGCTGGGGGAGCGGAAAGAGGGCCGTATGACGGCTATCAAGAGCTTTTACGAGGTGTGAGACAGTGGAAGATATGACGACGAAACGGGTCATCGCCCTGGGCTTCTTCGACGGGGTCCACCGGGGCCACGGGGCGCTCCTGCGCCGGGTGGGAGAGAAGGCGCGGGAGCTTGGGGCCGTGCCCTCCGCCGTGACCTATGATACCCATCCCTCCGATCTGATCCTGCACACGCCCACGCCCCTCCTCAGTTCCCCCTTCGACCGGGCCGACCTGATGCGGCGGTACTACGGCATCCGGGATGTGATCATCGCCCACTTCGATGACCGGATGATGCATATGCCCTGGCAGGAGTTCCTCACCGACTATCTGATCGGTGAGCTGGGGGCCGTCTATCTGGTGGCAGGCCACGACTTCCACTTCGGCTACCGGGGGGAGGGGGATCCCCAGAAGCTCCAGACGGCCTGCGCCCAGCTCGGACTGGGTTGTGACATCATCCCCAAGGTGGAGCAGGATGGGATCACCATCTCGTCTACCTATATCCGCACGCTGGTGGCGCAGGGGGAGATGGAGCGGGCCAACGAGTTCCTGGGCCATCCCCATACCCTGAGCAACACCGTGGCCCACGGGAAGCATCTGGGCACCACCCTTGGCTTCCCCACGGTGAACCTCCAGATCCCCTCCGGAGTGCTGATCCCCGCCCACGGGGTCTATGCCTGCAAGGTCTGCTTCTCCGACGGCACGGAGCGCATGGCCGTGACCAACGTAGGCACCCGCCCCACCGTAGACGATGGGGACCGGGTGAACGTAGAGGGCTTCATCCTGGATTTCCACGGGGATCTGTACGGCCAGACCGTGCGCATGGAGTTCTACAAGCGGCTCCGGGGGGAACAGCGCTTCCCCTCGCTGGAGGCCCTGCGGGACGAAGTCCTGCGCAACGCCGACCAGACCCGCGCCTGGTTCGCCCGACAGGGGCAGACGCCCTGAGGCAAAAAAGATACCGCAGTCCGGAGCGTACGCTCGGACTGCGGTCGTTTTTTACACAGAACGATATCCCAACACGCGCCGCCGGGCCCGCCTCAGCCCTCCAGATCCTGAGGGAGATAGCTCTCGCTGGGCAGGATGTCGGACAGCTCCACCAGCACCGGGGACAGGCCCGCGCTGGCGTCGAACCGGCTCTTTGGCGTCCGCAGGACACCGCTCTCCGGCTCGCCCGCCGGCAGGGACAGCACCGCACGCAGACCGCGCACGCCCTCGCCCTGCTCGATCATCAGGCGGCCGCCCCAGTTGGCCGCCATCCGCCGGACCAGCTCCAGGCTCAGGCCCAGGCCGCGGCCATCGTCGGTCAGCAGATCCTTCAGGTCCCGCTTAGGCGCCGGCTCGCCGCCCGGCATCCCCGGGCCATCGTCCCAGACGGTGATCTTTGCCTGCTTCCGGTCCATGGACAGCCGCACTCCGGCGTGCCCCTCCGGGCCCGCCGCACGCAGGGCATTGCCCACCAGAGACAGGAGCATCCGGCTCATCATGCTCCGGTCCCCGTACAGGAAGGTGTCGGGACCCTCCTGCTCATAGCCGAATGCCGTGCCCAGAGGCCGGGCTGCGCCCTCCACCTGGAGGCAGAGCTCCCGGCAGAGCTCCGCCGCATCGATCACTTCCTTCTGCTCCCGCAGGATCCCCCGTCGAAGCTGAGCCGCCAGCTCCAGGTGCTCCGTCAGGCGGAGCATCCGGCAGATGCTCTGGTCCATCATCGCCATATAGCGGTCATATTCCCGGCTCTCCTGGTCCAGGACCAGCGGAGACAGCATCTGGGCGGCCCCCATCAGGTCTCCCAGCCGGCCGCGGAGCTGTTCCGTGACGGCCAGCTCCAGCTCCACATCATCGATCTGCATCGAGATCCTCCTCCATTCCATTCGATCGTCCGGTGGTCCGGACCGGCGTCCTCTCATCCGCCGGTCCCACCTCCCTGATAGTATATCAAATATCCGCCCCGTCAACAAGACAGAACGTCCATCTTGGCTATTTTCCCTTCCTCAGCGGAAGCGGGCGGTCCCTGTCGGACAGTTTTTGCGATCTGGCTCTTTTCAATATGGACGCTTTGGTCTATAATAGAGACGTGCGAAGAAGATTCTCACAACAAACATTGTGAAGGAGAGATCCCCAATGAGCATCAAAGTTGGCATCAATGGTTTCGGCCGCATCGGCCGCATGGTCTTCCGCGCCAGTCTGGACCACCCTGAGATCGAGATCGTAGGCATCAATGACCTGTGTCCCGCCGAATATCTGGCCTACATGCTGAAGTATGATACTATGCATGGCAAGTGCGCGGCGGAGATCAGCTCCACCGACAAGGCGATCGTCGTCAACGGCAGAGAGATCCCTGTCTCCGCCGAGCGCGATCCCGCCGACCTGCCCTGGGACAAGCTGGGCGCCGAGTATGTGGTCGAGTCCACCGGCCTGTTCCTGACCAAGGAGAAGGCCCAGGGCCATCTGGCCGCCGGTGCCAAGAAGGTCGTCATGTCCGCCCCCTCCAAGGACGACACTCCCATGTTCGTCTGCGGCGTGAACCTGGACAAGTACGACTCCAGCATGGACTTCGTGTCCAACGCCTCCTGCACCACCAACTGCCTGGCCCCCATCGCCAAGGTCCTGCATGACAACTGGGGCATCAAGGACGGCCTCATGACCACCGTCCACTCCGTCACCGCCACCCAGAAGACCGTGGACGGTCCCTCTCTGAAGGATTGGCGCGGCGGCCGTGCCGCCACCGGCAACATCATCCCCTCCTCCACCGGCGCCGCCAAGGCCGTGGGCAAGGTCATCCCCTCCCTGAACGGCAAGCTGACCGGCATGTCCATGCGCGTCCCCACTCTGGACGTGTCCGTGGTGGACCTGACCGTCAATCTGGAGAAGCCCGCCAAGTATGAGGAGATCTGCGCCGCCATGAAGAAGGCCTCCGAGGGTGAGCTGAAGGGCATCTTGGGCTACACCGAAGAGGCGGTCGTGTCCTCCGACTTCCTGGGCGACACCCACACCTCCATCTTCGACGCCACCGCCGGCATCGCTCTGACCGACACCTTCGTGAAGGTGGTCTCCTGGTATGACAACGAGATCGGCTACTCCAACAAGGTGCTGGAGCTGATCGAGCATATGTACAGCGTGGACCATAAGTAACGTCTTCGTACAACGGAACGTGACGAACATCGGGAGAGCCCGCATCCAAACGCGGGTTCTCCCGATCTTGTGTCTTTCTCTCCTTTTTTCAGCCACAAAATATTTATTTTCCTTGTTTCCTCCACTTTTTCGACCGAAGCAGTGGACGGAAGGATATCCTGACAACGACTCATATTCGGAGGTCCTCTGCTGATGGATACACACGATCATCCCAAGCGCAGCGCGTTTTCCGGCAAGATCGGCTTCGTGCTGGCTGCGGCCGGCGCTTCTGTCGGTCTTGGCAACATCTGGCGCTTCCCCTATCTGGCCGCGAAATACGGCGGCGGCATCTTCCTGCTCATCTACATCCTGTTGGCCTTCACCTTCGGCTACACCATGATCATGGCTGAAACTGCTCTGGGCCGCATGACCCGGAAAAGCCCTGTGGGCGCGTTCCGCGCCTATGGCGGCCGGAAGTGGCTGGCCTTCGGCGGCTGGATCAACGCGGTGATCCCCATCCTGATCGTCCCGTACTATTCCGTCATCGGCGGCTGGGTGATCCGATATCTGATCGAATATCTTCTGGGCCACGGCAGCGATCTGGCGGCGGACGGATATTTCAACTCCTTCATCTCCAGCGGGCTCTCCGCTGAGCTGTCCTTCGCCGTATTCGCGGTGTTCACTCTGTCGATCATCTTCGCCGGGGTGCAGAACGGCGTGGAGCGTGTCTCCAAGCTCATGATGCCCGTGCTGGCGGTGCTGTCCGTCATCATCGCAGTCTACTCCGTGACACGGCCCGGGGCCCTGGCCGGCGTCAAATACTTCCTGATCCCAAATTTGGAGCATTTCTCCTGGATGACCGTGGTCACTGCCATGGGGCAGATGTTCTACTCCCTGTCCATCGCCATGGGCATTCTGATCACCTTCGGCTCCTACATGAAGAAGGATGTCTCCATCGAGGGCTCCACCGAGAACGTGGAGATCTTCGATACCGCCATCGCCATCATGGCCGGCCTGATGATCATCCCCGCGGTGTTCTCCTTCTCCGGCGGCGATCCGGAAACGCTCCAGGCCGGTCCGGCCCTGATGTTCATCACGATCCCCAAGGTGTTCGACAGCATGGGCATGGGCACGCTGGTGGGCATCCTGTTCTTCCTGCTGGTGCTGTTCGCGGCGGTGACCAGCTCCATCGCTCTGACCGAGAGCGCGGTGTCCACCTTCGAGGACGAGCTTGGCTGGACGCGGGAAAAGGCGACTCTGCTCATCGGCGGCATCATGCTGGCCCTGGGCAGCCTGTCCGCTCTGGGCTACGGTCCTCTGTCCGGCTTCACCGTGTTCGGGATGCAGTTCCTGGACCTGTTCGACTTCCTGACCAACTCCGTCATGATGCCCATCGCGGCCATCACCACCTGTCTGCTGGTGTCCCGGATATTGGGCGTGGAGTCGATCGAGGCGGAGGTGACGCTGAACGGACAGAAGTTCCGCCGCAAGCCGGTGTTCAACTTCATGATCCGCTGGCTGTGCCCCATCTTCGCCGTCATCATCCTGATCAGCTCCGTGGCCAACGCTCTGGGCCTGATCGCTATGTGAAACACGTCGGGCCGGCGCCTCCCCGTTTGGGAGCGCCGGCCCGACGTGTTTTTTTCATCCCATCCGTGTCACCCGTTCCACGGCCACGCACTGCTTCGTGCCCGTATCGATGGAGAAACACACGGCGTCCAGCTTACAGGGACCGTCCGCCGGCTCGAAGCGCTGGGGGAGGCCCCCCAGGAAGCGGTTCAGGGCCTGACTGGGCTTGATGCCCAGCACGCTCTGGGCGGGACCGGTCATGCCCAGGTCGGTGATGAAGCCCGTGCCCTTGGGCAGGATCTGCCCATCCGCCGTAGGGACGTGGGTATGGGTGCCCCACAGGGCCTGGACCCGGCCGTCCAGATGCCAGCCCATGCATCCCTTCTCGCTGGTAGCCTCGGCGTGGAAGTCCACCAGCACCACGTCGGCGTCGCTCTGCTTCAGCGTCCGGTCCGCCACGGTGAAGGGGTTGTCGAAATTGCAGTCCATCTCGCACCGGCCGATCAGACTCAGCACCCCGATCCGCAGGCCCCGTGGCCCCTCATAGACCCCCCAGCCCCGGCCAGGCACCCGGTCGGTATAGTTGGCGGGACGGAGGATGTAGTCATTGTCCTCCAGATAATCGGCGATCTGGAGCCGGTTCCAGGTGTGGTTGCCCAGCGTGATCACATCGGCCCCGGCATCGAAGATCGCGTCCGCCTGCCGGGGGAGGATCCCCACACCGGAGGCGTTCTCTCCGTTGACCACGGTGAACTGGATGTCGTGTTCCTTTTTGATGGACCGCAGATGGCGGCTCAGGTAGTCCAGGCCGGCGTCGCCCACCACATCGCCCACGGCCAGTATATGCAAGATCATGTCATATCCTCCTCCGATGGGGCCTGTCATGCCCCTAGTCCTCTCTTATTATACCGGACCGTGCCCGCAAAGGCAAAACAAAACGCGGACCACTCTAACCGAGCAGTCCGCGTTCGTTTTCGTCATTCGCCGGGTCCCTTGTCGGGCTTCTCCTGCTGGCGGAAGGGAGGGGGGAGGTAATCGTCCGGTCCGTTCGGGCCGGCCACGCCCCGCATCCGCTCCCGCACCCGGAAGATGCAGTCGTCCAGCGAGGCCCGGCCCTGGATCACATCCTCCGCAAAGGCGTGGCAGTTGGGCGCGCCGCAGGACCCGCAGTGGAGGCCCGGCAAGCGGCCCTCCAGCGCTTCGATCTTCAGGTGCTTCTGCATGGCCACTGCCCGGTCCTCATCCAGCAGGAGGGCCGGAGAGACCTCCAGTGTCCGGTCGAACCGCAGATCCCGCTCGTCATCGGCGCTCAGGTCCTTGGCGCCAGCGCAGGCCGCCCGTCTGGGTACCGCCTCCAGCATATCCCGCATCATCCGCCGGATGCGCATCCGGGCGGTGTAGGGGTTCTCCACGTTGAGACAGCCCCCCACGCACCCCTGGGTGCAAGAGGAGAGCTCGATGAGGTCCACATCGCTCTGGCGGCCGTCCTCGATCTCCTCCAACATCTGGATCACGTTGTCGATGCCGTCCACCGCCAGGAAGCGCTTGCTCCCCCGGGCATGGCATTCTCCGCTGGCCACCGCCGTGCCGAGCCCGGCCGCGCCGGACCGGTTCAGGGGCAGGAGGTCGTCGCCCAGCTCCTTCAAGACGGGGAGGAGGCGCATATACACGTCCCGGATGGAGAACGCTCCATCCAGCACCGGCTCCTCCAGGCCCTCCGACTGCTGGCAGGAGGTGGCCTTGGCCGCGCAGGGGACGATGGCGAACACGCCGATCTCCTCCGGCCTCAGGCCGGTGCGCTCTGCCGCCTCCCGCCGGGCCACCGAGGCCCCCAGCTCCATGGGCAGGACCAGAGGATCGATGTTGCCGATCAGCCGGGGGAACCGGATCCGGATCAGCCGTAGGACGGCAGGACAGTTGGACGCGATGATAGGCGCAGGCCGGTCTGCCTGCGCCCCGCGCTTGTTGATATAGGCGGCCAGGAGCTCGGAGGCCCGGGCCGATTCGTAGACCTGGTCGAATCCGATCTTGAGCAGGCCGTTCAGGACTAGGTCCACGTTCCACAGGTGGTGGAACTGCCCATAAAGGGCCGGTTCTGGAATCGCCACACAGTAGCGGAAGTCCCGGAGCCGGTCCATCGGATCCGTCACCGCCCGGATAGCCCGGTGGGGACAGACCTGGATACAGCGTCCGCAGTCGATACACCGGTCATCCAGGATGGTCGCTTTGCCCCGCCGGACCCGGATGGCCTCGGTCGGACAGGTCTTGATGCAGGTCGTACAGCCCCGGCAGCGATCGTGGCTCAGGACGACAGAGTGCTTCATCTGATCAGCTCCACGTTGGTCTTGGGTCCATCATCCGATCTTGAGCTTCATCGTGACCGTAGTGCCCTTGCCCAGCTCAGTCTGGATGTCCAGCTCATCGGAATAGCGCTTCATGTTGGGCAGACCCATGCCCGCGCCGAAGCCCAGGCTCCGCACGTCAGGACCAGCGGTGGAGAAGCCCTCCTCCATGGCCTTGGCCACGTCGGGGATGCCGGGACCATGGTCCACCATCTTCAGGGTGATCTGGTCCATAGTGACCTCCACCTCGGCCTGACCGCCGTCAGCGTGGATGACCATGTTGATCTCGCCCTCGTACATACAGATCGCGGCCTTGCGGATCACATCCGAAGGCAGGCCCAGCTTCTTCAGGGTCATCTTCATCTTGCTGGAGGCCTCGCCGGCCTCGATGAAGTCGCCCCCGTCCACCGGGTAAACGAGTTTTATCGGCTCCATGTATCAATACCCCCTCAAGCCGTTGGCATAGAGCTTGCCGCAGGCGGTATACAGCCGTTCGTTGGATGTCATGACGACGATGCCGCACTGGGAAGCCAGCTGGATGATGTCCTCATCCGGGCGCTTGCCCCGCACGAAGACGATGCACTTGATGTCTGTCATCTCCGCAGTGCGGATTACCTGTACATTGACCATACCGGTCAAGAGCAGGTTCTGGCTGTGGACATAGGCCAGAACATCGCTCAGGAAGTCGCTGCCGCAGGCGGAGCTGACTTCTTCATCCAGCCGGTCCTCGCCGCACAGGACGACTGCGTCGAGAACTTCCTTGACCTGACTCAGTTGCATAAGTAGACCTCCAATTCTCCCTATCACGACATCCCGGCAGGATTCATCATATTTTTCCGGGACGCGGAACCAAAAGTAAACTTCTGATTCTAGACACTGGATATTTTAACATCCATCCGCCCGGGTGTAAAGATTTTCTTAGTGTACGGTATCAGAAAAATATACCTGTCATCGGCAGGCGCCCTTCGGCGGAAGGCCGGAGGACGTCTGTGCACGAGGCAGAGCGGGCGCAGAGGGAGGATCAGTCCTCCACCACGGCGGCACAGCGGTCGCACAGCTCCGCGTGGTGGCCCTCGGTGCCGATATGGGTGTCATGGTTCCAGCAGCGGGGGCACTTGGGGCCCTCGGCAGGAGCGACCTGCACGGACAGGCCCTCGAACTCCTCGCCGGCATGGCCCTGAGCCTCGCCCTGACGGACGGTCACGGCGGACACGATGCAGACGGCGGCCAGATCCGCCTCGTCCAGACCCATGCCCTGGAAGGTCTTCCAGGCGTCGGCGGAGAAGGTCAGGGTCAGGGCGGCGTCGGTGCTCTTCTTGATGCCCTGCTCGCCGCGGGCCAGCTCCAGCGCCTTGTTCACGTCGTCCCGCAGGGCCATGACCTTGGCCCACTTGGCGGTCTCCTCGTCGGAGAGGGCCCGGTCGGCCTGCCAGTCGGGCATATCGTTCAGGACCACGCTCTCGGCGTCATCCGCGGCAGTGTGGGGCATAGCGGCCCAGATCTCATCGCTGGTGAAGGCCAGGATGGGGGCCACCAGACGGGTCATGCCGTCCAGGATCGTATACAGGGCGGTCTGGGCGGAGCGGCGCTGGAGGTCGGTGCCGCAGTACAGCCGGTCCTTGATCACGTCCAGATAGAAGTTGGACATCTCCACCACGCAGAAGTTGTAGATGGCCCGGTAGGCGGCGTGGAACTCATACCGGTCATAGGCGGCCCGGACGTTCTTGGCCAGCTCGTTGAGCTGGGCCACGGCCCAGCGGTCCAGCTCGGCCATGTCCTCCCGCGCAACGGGGCGGTCGGGATCGAAGCCCGCCAGGTTGCCCAGCATATAGCGGGCGGTGTTGCGGATCTTCAGATAGGCCTGGCTCAGCTGCTTCAGGATCTCAGGGGAGATGCGCATATCCTGAGTGTAGTCGGCGGAGGACACCCACAGGCGGAGCATATCGGCGCCGTAGTCCTTGATGACCTCATCGGGGGAAACGGCGTTGCCCAGAGACTTATGCATGGCCTTGCCCTCGCCGTCCACGGTCCAGCCGTGGGTGACGATCTGCTTGTAGGGGGCCACGCCGTTGGTGGCGATGGAGGTCAGCATGGAGGACTGGAACCAGCCCCGGTACTGATCGCCGCCCTCCAGATACAGGTCGGCGGGATAGTGCAGATAGGGGCGCTGGGCCGCCACGGCCGCCCAGGTGGAGCCGGAGTCGAACCACACGTCCATGATGTCGGTCTCCTTGGAGAAGTGCGCATGGCCGCACTTGGGGCACACGAAGCCCTCCGGCAGGAGGTCCTTGGGCTCCCGGTCGAACCACACGTTGGAGCCGTGCTCCCGGAAGAGCGCCGCGATATGGGCGATGGTCTCAGGAGTCACGATGTCCGCGCCGCAGTCGTCGCAGTAGAAGATGGGGATGGGCACGCCCCAGACGCGCTGGCGGCTGATGCACCAGTCGCTGCGCTCGCTGATCATGGAGATCATGCGCTCCTTGCCCCAGGCGGGGTGCCACTGGATGCCGTCGCAGGAGTCCACGGCGGCCTTCTTGATGGCGTCCACGGAGCAGAACCACTGCTCCGTGGCCCGGAAGATGATGGGGTGCTTACAGCGCCAGCAGTGGGGATAGGAGTGGGTGATCTGCTCCTTGGCCAGGAGGAAGCCCTCCTTCTCCAGATCCTCTACCACCATGTCGTTGCCCTTGGCGTAGAACTGACCGTTGTAACGCTCGTCGGTCATGACGCCCTTGGCGTTGACGGGCACGGGCACGCCGATGTTGGTCAGGCCGGCCTTGTCATACTGGCGGCAGATCTGGAAGTCCTCGGCGCCGAAGCCGGGGGCGGTGTGGACGCAGCCGGAGCCGGCGTCCAAAGTGACATGCTCGCCGTTGAGGATGACGCTCTCCCGGTCAAAGAGGGGGTGCTTGGCGGTCATCAGCTCGAACTCACTGCCCTTCATGGTGGCCAGCACCTTGCAGGAAGCGTAGTCGATATGGGCGGCCTTGCACACGGCCTCCGCCAGGTCCTTGGCCAGGATATACACATCGCCGCAGGGCTCCTGGAGGAGCACATAGTCGAAGTCGGCGTTCAGGCAGATGGCGTAGTTGCCGGGGATGGTCCAGGGGGTGGTGGTCCAGATCACGAAGTAGGTCCGGGACAGGTTGGCGAACTGACCCAGTTTGCCCTTGTCGTCCTTCACGGGGAACTTGACGAAGATGGTGGTACAGGGGTCGTCCGCATACTCGATCTCGGCCTCAGCCAGAGCGGTCTGGTCATGGGGGCACCAGTACACGGGCTTCATGCCCTTGTAGATGAGGCCCTTCTCGGCCATCTTGCCGAACACCTCGATCTGATGGGCCTCGAACTCAGGCTTCAGGGTGATATAGGGGTCCTCCCACTCGCCCAGCACGCCCAGGCGCTGGAACTGGCCCGTCATCTTCTGGATATAGCCCTCGGCGTACTCCCGGCACTTGTTTCGGAACTCGGCGGTGGTCATCTCCTCACGATGGACCTTCTTGTCCTTCAGCACGGCGGACTCGATGGGCAGGCCGTGGGTGTCCCAGCCAGGGACATAGGGAGCCTGGAAGCCGGTCATGTTCTTGGACTTGACGATGATGTCCTTCAGGATCTTGTTGAGGGCGGTGCCGATGTGGATGTTGCCATTGGCGTACGGAGGGCCGTCATGGAGGACGAAGCGGGGCTTTCCGTCGTTGCGGTCCACCATCTTGTGGTACAGGTCCTTGTCATAGAAAGCCTTCAGCATATCGGGCTCCCGCTTGGGCAGGGCCGCCCGCATAGGGAAATCGGTCTGGGGCAGATGCACGGTCTTGTTATAGTCCATGGGTCATTTTCTCCTTTTGTGATATGGGGGTCGTTCGTTCCGCACGATAAAAACAGCGCCTCCGTCTCCTGTGAAACACAAGAGACAAAGGCGCTGACCTCTGCGGTACCACTCTTCTTGCCGCGCGGCGCGGCCACTCGTCCCCACGGCGATGCCATGGGAGGGCGGATAACGGCCGCCAGCCGTCCCCGCTTACTGTTGGTTCAGCGGGCCGCTCCAAGGTGATCTTCCCGACTCCGTTCCCACCGCCTCGCACCAGACCGGCGGCTCTCTGTGCAGGTGTGGAGAGGGTACTTTTCCTTTTCCGCGCGTTTTCCTGTATGTGAAAGCATTTTATCCGCTTTCGCCTCCATTGTCAAGAGGCCGATCGAAAAAGCGGCCGCAGGGGAGGGATATCGGCGGTCCAGGAACTGGCCGCGGCCTTCTTCCCAGCGCCGATCCGCATAGGGAGCAGAGTTTATAAAATTTATTATTCGTACTATCTTGAGCGCAAAAGGGGGGACGCTCTGAAGCAGAACGTCCCCCGCTCTCGAACGATCCGTTTCGAGAGGTGTGTATCCGATCCGCGGCGCGGTCAGCGCAGCTCGTAATCCTTGCCGAATTGCAGGTTGGAGAAGTCGATCCGCCGGGTGGGGGCGGTGTCGTCCTCGTCCTCGGCGGCGGGCGCCGGCGCCGGCGTCTGGGCCGGAGCGGCCGTCTGGCCGGCGGGGCCCACCAGCTCGGCATACAGCCCGCCCTTGGTGTCGGGCAGACGGGCAGTGTCGCCCTCGTCGGCGGCGGCCCCCAGGCTCTCCTTCTGGACGGCCTCCTCCACCCCGTGCTCCACAGCGTCGGCGGTGGCCTCCACCTTGTCCGGAGCGGGAGCGGCGGCCGTCAGACTGCTCAGGCCGCTGAGATATTCCATCTCATGGCGGTAGAGCTCCTGGAGCTTGGCCACATAGGCGGCAGTAGACTGGCGGGCGGCGTTCAGGCGGGCCTCCTCATTGGCCAGCTCCTGCTGGATCTGGCTCCGGCGGGTCTGGAGGCCGCTCTCAACGTCCTGGAGGAGCGACTTCTTCTTCTCCTCCGCCTCGGCCACGATCTCGTCCGCCATCCGCTGGGCGGTGAGAAGGGCCTTGCGCATGGCGTCCTCAGTAGAGCGGTATTCCTCCACCTTGTCCACCAGGACCTTCATCTTGCTCTTGAGCACGGCGTTCTCCTTGTAAAGGGCCGTGTAATCCTCGGTGAGCTGGTCCAGGAACTCGTCCACCATGGCCATATTGTAACCGCCGAAGGATGCCTTGGCGAATGCGTGCTCAGAGACTTCCTGAGGAGTCAGCATACTAAAACCCCATTTCTCTCGTTATTGATGGGACGACGATCAGAAATAGAGCCCGTTGTTCTCCAGCTCGTCGATCAGATCGCCCAGGATATCCACGTTGTAGGGCGTGATGATATAAGTAGACAGGGCCACCTTCTTGATCTTGCCCTCGTTGGCATAGGCCACGCCGGACAGGAAGTCCAGCAGGCGGCGGGCGATATCCTTATTGGTCTGCTCCAGATTGAGGACCACGGTGCGCTTCTCCCGCAGGTGGTCCGCGATCTCGGCGGCGTTCTCGAAGCGGTCGGGCTTCACCAGCACCACCTGGAGCTGGGTGGTGGTATGGATGTTGACCACCTTGTTGCTCCGGCGCTCGGGCTCCAGACTGAACGAGCCGCTCTCCTTCCGGGCAGGCTTGCTGGCGCGCTCCCGGTCACTGGGGGCGTCGTTCTGGCCGTCGCCGAAGCCGTCGTCATAACCGTCGTCCAGCTCCTCTTCGTCTTCATAGGGACGGGCCAGACGCTTGAGATCGTCGATGAATCCCATGATATCCTACCTCCTGGATCTCTTTGATGTATCAGTATACGGCCCGCCGTCGATCCGGCCGGCCCTCAGGAGGCAGATCGCCTCCGCTGCCGCTCATGCCTTGGGCTGTCCCATAGGGGGCCGGGGGCCGAACAGGGCGGTGCCCACCCGCACCAGGGTGGCGCCCTCCCGGACCGCGTCCTCATAGTCACGGCTCATGCCCATGGAGAGACAGTCGATGTCGGTCTTATTATCGTCCAATTTTGCCTTTATGTCAACAAAAAGCTGACGCATTTCGGCAAAAAACGGGCGATTCGCGCCTTCTGTCTCCGCAACAGGAGGGATCGCCATCAGGCCGCGCAGACGCACATGGGGCAGGGAGACGGCCTTCTCCGCCAGCGTGGGGACCTCCGCCGGGGCGATGCCGCTCTTGCTCTCCTCGCCGCCCACGTTGACCTCGATCAGGATGTCCTGGACCACGCCGGTCTTAGCGGCCTGGGCCTCGATGGCGTCCAGCAGATGCTCCGAGCCCACAGACTCGATCAGGTCCACCTTGCCAACCACGAACTTGAGCTTGTTGGTCTGGAGGTGGCCGATGAAATGGAGCTTGGCTCCGGCATAGGCGTCGTCGGCCAGATGGGCGGTCATCTCCTGCACCCGGTTCTCGCCGCAGATGGACACACCGGCGGCGATGGCCGCCCGGATGGTGTCCGAGGTCTGGACCTTGGTGGCGGCCACAAGCGTGATCTCACCGGGGTCCCGGCCCGCTTCCCGGGCCGCCGCCGCGATGTTCTCCTCCACCTTCTGGATGTTTTCTGCCAATGACATGATGAAGCACCTCTGTTTCTCTATCTGTCTGGGACCGGTCGTCCCCTTCACTGGATCACTTTTCCATCGAACAGGTCTCTGCCCTTCACGATCACCTGATCGCCGGAGCGCAGAGCCTTCTTGTCGTTTCGGGCACTGCCGGTGGTGACGGCCCGCACCACGCAGTAGCCGTCCCGCTGGTCCAGCACCTCGACCTGCTTGAACTCAGCCTGGATGCCCACCACGGCATAGACGCCGGTGATCTGGACCTCTCTGCTCCGGCCGGTCTCCTGATCCGTCTCGGCGCGCTGCTCCGTACGGATGGCCTCCACCGGCACCCGGATGCCGCTGGTGCTGCTGAACACCAGGTCCACCGTCTGCTTCCGCAGGAGGGTCGTGTCGGACAGGAACCGGTCGGAGGATAGGATCGCCACCACCCGGCCGTCCTGGGGGGCGCCGATCCGCTCCACCCGCATCTCCACCGTCCCGGACCAGTCCCGGGAGAACTGGACGGAGACCTTTTTCCCCTCCGTCAGCTCTCCGGCCTCCTCTTCCGAGAGGGCGCAGACGAATTCCCAGGTAGAGTTGGTGATGAGCTTGCCAACGGCGGTCCCATCGCTCTGGGGCGGCCGGCTGAGCAGCTGGTCCAGAGCCGCGGGCGTCAGGCTCTCCAGCATATCGGGCGTCACCAGGGACTCGAAGCCGTCGGTGACGCCGGAGAAGATCCCCGGCCGGTCCACGGTGATGGAAGCGGTGTCCGCCCCCGCCTGTGCCTGGAGGGCGGAGATCTGGCTCGTCAGGTCCTGGATCCGGGCCTGCATCTCGGCCTCGGTGGAGGTCCCCGACCTGTCCGTCTGTCCGAAGGCGTCGGCCCGCTGATAGATGAGGCTCTTGAGCTTCAGCGTCTGGTCCTCCAGCCGGGTCAGGTCCTCCGACGCGGCCGAAGCCCGCAGGCTGGTGATGGCGTCCACGATCTCGCCGCTGAGGCGGGCGTTGTCGCTGAGGTCCGCGCTCTGGCTCAGGGCGTACTGGAGCTGGTCCCGCTCCGTCTGGAGGCTCTGGAGCTGGCTCCGGCGGTCGGCGGCGGCAGAACTGCTGTACAGCACCGCTACCGTGGCCCCTCTGGCCACCTTCTCCCCCTCGCTGTAACGCTGGTCCACCACTGCGCCGGTGCCCTGGATGACCTGTTCCTGCCGGACCAGCAGTCCGGTGGCGCTCATGGAGTCATCCACGGTACAGGCGTAGGCCGTGGTGGTGACGAACGGGTCGTTCAAGCTGTCCCAGATGTACGCTCCCAGATAGATGAGCAGCGCTCCGGCGAGCACCAGCATCAAGATCCGGTTGAGGACGGGTCCCTGTTTCATAGGCTTCCTTTCCATGCGGGCGGAGCGGGGGCGGCGGGGTCAGCTCTCCTGGCCCGCCGCCGGGCGGAGGTCCACCGGCCGCTCCGGCATGATAGTCGAGATCGCGTGTTTGTAGATGACCTGCTGGCGTCCCTCACTGGACACCACCACCACGAAGGCGTCGTATCCCACGATCTGCCCCCGGATCTGGTAGCCGTTCATGAGGAACAGGGTCACGTTGGCCCGGCTGGCCCGGGCACGGAGGAGGAAGAGCTCCTGGAGGTCGTTGGTCTTTTTCATAGTGCGCTCCTTTTCTGTCTAGGGGCCTGCGGGACAGGCCCGGGATGGCACTATGATATCCCATGTTTCCCAAATTTCCCCGTGAGATCGGTCGAATGAGGCGGTCAGGCCCGCTTGAACTGCTTCTCCAGCTGGCCTCGGGTCAGCTCGATGGCCACCGGACGGCCGTGGGGGCAGTACTTGACCTGGCCCCGCATGACGGCCTCGGCCACCCGGAGGAGCTCATTTTGGTCGTTCTTCTGGCCGCCCTTGATGGCGGCCTTGCAGGCCATGGTGTGCATCAGCTCGTCCCGGGCGGCCTCCGGGTCGGCCCGGCCGGTAGTGAGGAGCCTCCCCGCCAGCTCGGACAGGGTGGACTCGATGTCTCCGGTGTCCAAATAGTCCGGGCACTGCCGGACGATCAGGGCCCCTCCGCCGAAGTCCTCCGCCTCGAAGCCGAAGCGGTCCAGCACATCCAGGCTCTGAAGGAGGACGGCCCCCTCCTCGGCAGGGGGCGTGAACACCACCGGTGCCAGCAGGACCTGCCGCATGGGCGTATAGCCTGTGGCCTTGAGCCGGTCGAAGTTCATCCGCTCGTGGGCGGCGTGCTTGTCGATCAGCAGGACCCGGTCCTCCTGCTCTACGACGATGTAGGTGTCGAAGAGCTCTCCCGCGATCCGCCAGTCCGGCACAGACGGCTCCGGCTCCGCCGGGGCTTGGGGGGACGGGGCGGGCACGGGCGGCCGTCCTGCCGGGGTCTCCGCCGCTTTGGGCGACTCCTGGGCCGGCGCGGGCTCCCGGACGGCCGGGACAGCCGTCTCCTCCGGCGTCGGACGGGCAGACGGGGTGCGGAGCAGCTCCGGCGGATGGGCCTCCCCATGCTCCGGCCCTGGCCCGGAACGCGCTTTGGACGGCCGCTCCGGCGCCGCCGGGGCAGGAGTCATCCGCGGAGCGGTATAGTCGTGGAGGGGCAGACGGTCCATCCGCTCCGGGGCGGAGCGGATCCGATCCAGCGCCGACAGCCCCGGCCGGACCGGCTGTTTCTTCGGCGCGGCGGAGGCGGCGGACTGGGCCCCCATGGTCCGGTACTGCTCCGCCGTCATGGTCTGGGATCTGGTCTGGTCCGGCGTCACGGAGTCGTGGGGGCGGGGCTTCTCCAACACCGCGGCCGGGCGGGTCCGGTCCCCCTCCAGGGCGGACTTGACGGCGTAGTACACCGCGTCGAACACCTTGCGCTCACTGCCGAACTTGACCTCCTGCTTGGTGGGGTGGACGTTCACATCCACAGCATTGAGCCGGGTGGTCAGGTGGAGGACGCAGCCGGGGAACTTGCCCACCATCTTCTGATTGGCATAGGCCTCCTCCAGCGCCGCCATCATGGTCCGGGACTTCACATACCGGCCGTTGACGAAGAAGTGCTGATAGCCTCTGGTGCCCCGGCAGCAGGTGGGGAGGGAGGCGAAGCCGCTCACCGACATCTCCTCGCCGGAGCCCTTCACGGGCAGGAGGCCCAGAGCCATATCCCGGCCCAGTACGGCGTAGACGGCGCTCTTGAGCTGACCGTCACCTGGGGTGAGGAGCTCCTGCTTCCCGTCCCGCAGGAAGCGGACGCTCACTTCCGGGTGGGAGAGGGCCTGCCGCTGGACGGCGGCGAACACCGCCGCCCCCTCGGCAGAGTCCTTCTTCATGAACTTCAGCCGGGCGGGGGTGTTGTAGAACAGGTCCCGGACCACCATCGTGGTGCCCTGGGGACAGCCGGCCTCTTCCCGTGAGATCGGCACACCTCCCGCCAGTTCCAGAGAGACGCCGGTGGTCTCCTCCGCCGTGCGGGTGAGCAGATCCACTCTGGACACCGCCGAGATGGCCGCCAGGGCCTCGCCCCGGAACCCCAGCGTACCGATGGCCTCCAGGTCGTACTCGCTTCGGATCTTACTGGTGGCATGGCGGAGGAAGGCGGTCTCAGCCTCGTCGGCGGCGATGCCGCAGCCGTCATCGGTGACCCGGATCAGGGTCATGCCGCCGTGCTGGATCTCCACCGTCACGCTGGAGGCGCCCGCGTCGATCGCGTTCTCCACCAGCTCCTTCACCACGGAGGCCGGGCGTTCCACCACCTCGCCGGCGGCGATCAGATCCGCCACATGGGCGTCCAGCGTTTGGATATGGGGCATCGTGCTTCACCAGACTTTCGATACATAGATAGAGAGGGGCCGCTCAGGCGGCGGAGAGGGTCCGGAGCAGGACCACGCCGTCGATCGTCCCGTGGAGCAGGACCGCCGCCCATACGGAGCGGCTCCGGTCACAGCACCAGGTGAGGGCCAGGCCCGCCGGGAGCCAGCGCATCGCCAGCAGGAGATACCGCAGATCGACCCGGCCGTAGGAGAACACTAGCTGCCACACGCAGTATAGGGCGAAGCCGCCGCCGGAGACCACATAGGCCAGGACCGGGCTCCAAGGCCGGACGAGGCGGAACAGGAATCCCCGGAACACGGTCTCCTCCACCAGCGGGATCAGCACCAGCAGGAGCATCAGCGTGGCGGCGGGGGACATGGTGAACTCCGCCGCCCAGCCCCAGGGAGTGGGGTCCTCCACCGGCAGAGGGATCCGGTCCAGGAGGAAGCCGAGCGCCTCCCAGACGCACAGGCCCGCCGCCAGGGTCCCCAGGCTCCGGGGCAGTCCGTCCAGCAGGACGTTGAAGTCCCGGAAGAGCGGAGCCCGGAGCAGGAGGAGGGCCGTCAGGCCCAGCAGGAGATAGTAGATCACGTTCAGCTCCGCCACCGGGGCCTCGCCCCCGATGGAGCGCTGGACCCGGGCCATGAGCAGAGGGAACAGGATGAAGTAGAGGACCAGCAGGATCCCGCCCCGGATCCGTTCCGGGCCGGTCAGCTCCTCCTGCCAGTCATGGCGTGGATACACGATGCGTGCCTCCTTCGGTCACTCACAGCTTCTGCTTGAGCTCATACAGCAGGTCCATGGCCTCGATGGGGGTCATGGTGTTCACGTCCACCTGCCTCAGACGGTCCAGGACCTGGGCCGCCCCCATGTCCATGAGGGAGACCTGATCCTCCGCCGGCGGGGCGACCGGGGCAGGGGCGGCGGGGCCGCCGCCGGCCTCCAGCTCCGCCAGGATGGTCCGGGCCCGGCGGATCACCCGGTCGGGGACCCCGGCCAGCTTGGCCACCTCGATGCCGTAGCTCTGGTCGGCGCCGCCCCGGACGATCTTCCGCAGGAAGAGGATGTCGTCCTTTTTCTTTTTGGCGGCGATGCTGTAATTCTTCACGCCGGGGAGCTCCCCCTCCAGCACGGTCAGCTCGTGGTAGTGGGTGGCGAAGAGGGTCTTGGCCCCCAGGCGCTTTTTGTCGGCGCAGTGCTCCAGCACCGCCCGGGCGATGGCCATGCCGTCATAGGTGCTGGTGCCCCGTCCGATCTCGTCCAGGATCAGCAGGCTCCGGCGGGTGGCGTTCTTCAACAGCTCAGCCACTTCCATCATCTCCACCATGAAGGTGGACTGTCCGGCGGACAGGTCGTCGCTGGCGCCGATCCGGGTGAACACCCGGTCCACCACGCCGATCCGGGCGTATTTAGCGGGGACGAAGGAGCCCATCTGGGCCATGAGGACGATCAGGGCCACCTGCCGCATATAGGTAGATTTGCCCGCCATGTTGGGGCCGGTGATGATCGCGGCCACCTCGCCGGAGCCGTCCATATGGGTGTCGTTGGGGACGAAGAGGCTCCCGGTGAGCATCTTCTCCACCACCGGGTGGCGGCCGTCCCGGATCTCGATCGTATCGGACAGGTCCACCTCCGGGCGGCAGTAGTTCCCCTCCTCGGCCACGGCGGCGAAGGAGACCAGCACGTCCACCTGGGCCGCGGCGGCGGCGGAGCGCTGGATGGCCCCCACCTGAGCGGCGGTCTTTTCCCGGATCTGGCAGAAGAGCTCGTATTCCAGGGCGCAGATCCGGTCCTGCGCCGTCAGGATGGTGTGCTCCATGTCCTTGAGCTCCTGGGTGATGTAGCGCTCGCAGTTCACCAGAGTCTGCTTGCGGATGTAGGTGTCCGGCACCTGATCGTAGTAGGACTTGGAGACCTCGATGTAGTAGCCGAACACCTTGTTGTAGCCCACCTTCAGGCCCTTGATCCCAGTCTTTTCCTTCTCCCGGGCCTCGATGGCGGCCACCATGTCCTTGCCGTTGACCATGATGTCCCGGAGGCGGTCCACCTCCGCGTCATAGCCGTCCCGGATGAAGCCGCCCTCCCGGACGGAGAACGGGGGATCGTCCTGGATCCCCCGGCCGATCAGGTCCCGGAGCTCCGGCAGATCGTCCAGCTCCTCCCTCAGGCTCTGGAGCAGGGGTGAGGACAGAGGGGCGATCAGCTCCCGCAGAGCGGGGAGCTTCCCCAGGCCCGCCGCCAGCGCGGCCAGGTCCCGGCCGCCGGCGGTGCCGTAGACGATGCGGCCGATCAGCCGCTCCAGATCGCCGATCTCCCGAAGGCAGAGGGCCAGCTCCTGCCGGGCGATGGGGTCCTTCACCAGAGCCTCCACCGCCCCCAGCCGGCGGCCGATCGCCGCAGGGGAGAGGAGGGGACGCTCCATCCAGGTCCGGATCAGGCGGCGGCCCATGGCGGTGCGGGTCTTGTCCAGCACCCACAGGAGGGAGCCCTTCTTCTCCTTGGCCCGGAGGGTCTCCGTGAGCTCCAGGTTCCGCCGGGCGGTCAGATCCAGCTCCATATACTGCCCGGTGGTGAACCAGTTCAGCGTGGACAGATGGGAGAGATCGGTCTTTTGGGTCTCATACAGGTAGGAGAGGAGCCCGCCCACCGCCTGCACTGCGTGGCTGTCCCCCTCCGGGAGCGTGTCCTCCCGGAACTGCTTCTGTACGGCGGAGCCGGCCACGTCGGGGCGGTAGCGGGCCTCGCCGCCGTTCTCACAGCGGCACTCCAGCCGTCCGGTCAGGAACTCCAGCAGGGCGGCGTCGCTGTACGCCCCATCGGAGAGGATGGCCTCCCGGGGGGAGAAGCGGCCCAGCTCGTTCTCCAGATGAGTCCGGGCGTCGGACCCGTGGAAGGAGGTGGCGGAGACCTCGCCGGTGGAGATGTCGCAGAAGCACAGGCCCATGCCCAGAGAGTCCTCATAGACGGAGCAAATGAAGTTGTTCTTCCCCTCGTCCAGCATGGAGGAGGAGATCACCGTACCAGGGGTGATGATGCGGATGATGTCCCGGTCCACCAGCCCCTTGGCGGCGGCGGGGTCCTCCATCTGCTCGCAGATGGCCACCTTGTACCCCTTGGCGATGAGGCGGGAGATATAGGCGTCGGCGGAGTGGTAGGGCACGCCGCACATGGGGGTGCGCTGGTCCTCCGGCTTGCCCCGGTCCCGGCTGGTGAGGGTGAGCTCCAGCTCCTTGGAGACCAGCTTCGCGTCCTCATTGAACATCTCATAGAAGTCGCCCAGCCGGAAGAAGAGGATGCAGTCCGGGTGGTCCTGCTTCATGGAGATGTACTGCCGCATCATAGGGGTGGTATCAGCTGGCATGGCGGTGGCTCCTTTTCTGTCGATGGTCCCCGCAGGGGCAGGTCGGAGCCCCTGCGGGATACGATATGGTGTCGTGGGGGAGGATGGTCCAGTCCCGCCCCGGATCGGATGCGATCGGTCCGTCGAAGAGGTGTGCCCTTACGCCTGCTCGCCGAAGAGGGACCACTTGTTGGCGCCGGTGATGTGGATGGGCACGAAGCGGCCGATCAGGCTCTCGCCGCCGGTCAAACGGACCAGGCGGTTGCCGGGGGTGCGGGCGGTGAGGCCCTTCTCGTCCTTCCCGTCCACCAGGCAGCGGACGGTCCGTCCGATGTAGGCCGCGTGCTTCTCCTCCGAGATCTGGTCCTGACGCTCCACCAGGCGCTGGAACTCTTTGAGCTTCTCCTCCCGGCTCATCGGGTCGGGGAGCGAGGCCGCCGGAGTGCCCACGCGGGGGGAGTAGATGAAGGTGAAGAGGGCGTCGAACCGCACCTCCTCGATCAGCGTCATGGTCTCCTCGAACTCCTCGGGAGTCTCGCCGGGGAAGCCCACGATCACGTCGGAGGTGATGACCGCATCGGGCACCGCGGCCCGGAGACGGCGGACCTTGTCCAGATAGCCCGCCCGGTCATAGACCCGGTTCATGGCCTTGAGCACCCGGTCGCTGCCCGCCTGGAAGGGCAGGTGGAAGCAGGGGGCGATCTTCTCCGGCCAAGCCGCCATCGTGTCGAACAGCTTCTGGGAGGCGTCCTTGGGGTGGCTGGTCATGAAGCGCAGGAGGAACTCCCCGGGAATCTGGGCCGCCCGGGCCAGCAGGTCGGCGAAGTCCATGGGCTCATCCAGATCCTTGCCGTAGGAGTTCACGTTCTGGCCCAGCAGGGTGATGTCCTTATAGCCCTCCTCCGCCAGGCCCCGGATCTCAGCCAGGATGTCCTCCGGCTTCCGGCTCCGCTCCCGGCCCCGGACGTAGGGCACGATGCAGTAGGTGCAGAAATTGTTGCATCCATACATGATGGAGACCCAGGCCTTCACGCCGTCCTGCCGCACCACGGGGATGCCCTCGGCGATGGAGCCGGGCTCCTCCGTGCGCTCGAACACCCGCTTGCCAGTGGCCCGGAAGCGCCACAGCAGCTCCGGGAAGCGCCAGAGCGCGTGGGGCCCGAAGAGCAGGTCCACCTGCCGATAGGACTCCTTCACCTTTTTGGCCACGTGTTCCTCCTGGGCCATACAGCCGCAGAGGCAGACGATCTGGTTTGGATTGGCCCTCTTGGTGTGGGTCAGGGCGCCCACGTTGCCCAGCACCCGCTGTTCCGCGTGCTCCCGGATGGCGCAGGTGTTCACCAGCACCAGGTCCGCCTCATGCTCGTCGTCGGTGAAGCCGTAGCCCATCTCGCTCAGGTAGCCCCGCAGACGCTCTGAATCGGCCTCGTTCTGCTGACAGCCATAGGTGTCCACCATGGCCAGGGGGGTGTGGTCCATTCCGGCGTTCATGGCGTGGACCTTCATGCAGTAGTCCATCTGGGCCGCGATCTGGGCCGGTCCGATCTGTGTCGTCTCTCGCTTCAAGTCGGTTCCTCCGCTCTCTGTTTCCTTGTTTTTGTGATCGAGATATGATACCACTTTTCGCGCGAAAACACAAGGTTCCGCCCCGCTATCCTCTGACGTAGTTTGTTGACGATAGCCATAAAAACAGGTATAATCAGGGGCAAAGAACGTGCCCGGCCCGGCGGCCGGGGCAGGATGAGAAGGATGATGGTATGCGCGCAGTCGTAACGAGAGTGAAGAACGCCTCCGTAGAGATCGGCGGGAAGGTCAACGGCTCCATCGGCCAGGGCTTCCTGGTCCTGCTGGGCGTCGGTCCCGGGGACACAGAGGAGCAGGCGGCCAAGCTGGCCGACAAGATCTGCGGTCTGCGGGTCTTCGAGGATGAGGCCGGCAAGATGAACCGGAACCTGGAGGCTGTGGCCGGGAGCCTGCTGGTGGTCTCCCAGTTCACCCTGTACGCCGACACCAAAAAGCGCCGGCCCGGCTTCACTGGGGCCGCCAAGCCTGACCTGGCCGAGCCCCTCTACCGGACCTTCATGGCCGACTGCGAGGCCCTGGGCTTCCACGTAGAGCACGGCGAGTTCGGCGCCGATATGCAGGTCTTTTCCCAGAACGACGGACCTGTGACCATTTTGCTGGATACTGACCATATGTGAGGCGCAAAGGCGCTCTGAGGTGACTGATATGAAGATCGAGACTGTCCTCCTGCCCGCTGTGTCCACCAACTGCTACATCGTTGGGGACGAGGGCACCGGCCTGTGCGCCGTCATCGACCCCGGCGATTCGGACGAGCGGATCCTCCAGACGGTCCGGGACAACGGCTGGACCGTGGCCTGCATCCTGCTGACCCACTGCCACTATGACCACACCATGGGCGTGCCCGCTCTGCGGGAGGCCCTGCCCGATGTGCCGGTCTACGCCCACCCCGGCGACCTGGAGATGCCGAAGCCCTTCTTCCGCATCGATGAGATGGGGACCATCACCCCCTATGAGGAGGGGGACACGGTGACGGTGGGCGGACTGACCTTCCAGGCGCTCCACACCCCCGGACACACCAAGGGCTCCGTGGTCCTACGGGCCGGCCGGACCCTCTTCACCGGCGACACGCTCTTCAAGGGCTCCATGGGCCGCACCGACCTGCCCGGTGGGAGCTATGAGGAGATGCACGCCTCTCTCCACCGGCTGGGCACGCTGGAGGGGGACTACACCGTCCTCCCCGGCCATATGGATCCCTCCACGCTGGACCATGAGCGGAAATACAACTACTATCTGAAGGAGGCGATGGCGGACGGCTGACCCTCAGCCCGTCCCCCCTCTTATGTACCTGACCTTTCAAGGACATGACTGCCGGTATGCCGCCGAGCAGATGCTCCTCACTCTCTTCCCGGAGGAGCGCCCCCAATACGCCGGCGGTCCCGTCCCGCCGGAGGCGGACCACGCTTTCCTCCGCCTGACCCAGGACGGGGAGAGGCTGACCGCCGAGGCCCAGGTCCGCTGGCAGGGCCGCTCTGCCGCGGGGGAGGCCGACGCGCCCGTCCCCCCGGAGGATGATCCGCTGGTCCGGGACCGGGTGCGCCAGCGGGTGCTGAAGCTGGCCTTCTACCGGGCAGGCACCGCTCTGCTGGGCAGGGAGCCCCCCTGGGGCGCCCTCACCGGGGTGCGCCCGGTGAAGATCCCCACCAAGGCCATGGAGCGGGGCCTGAGCCCCGCCCAGGCGGAGGCAGAGCTCACCGGCACCTACCGGGTCTCCCCCGGACGGGCGGCGCTGGCCATGGACTGCGCCAAAGCCAGTCTGGCCGCCAAGCGGAGCCTGGCCCCGGACGAGGTGTCCCTCTATATCGGCATCCCCTTCTGTCCCACCCGGTGCGCCTACTGCTCCTTCGTCTCCGCCGATGTGGGGCGGGCGCTGAAGCTGGTGCCCGCCTTCCTGGACGTGTTGACGCAGGAAGTGGACTGGACGGCGGAGGAGCTCCGCCGGGCCGGATGCTCCGTCCGCTCCATCTATGTAGGCGGCGGCACTCCCACCACCCTCAGCGCCCCCCAGCTGGACCGCCTGCTGGGCCGGGTGGGCGAGAAGTTCGACCTGTCCCGCTGTACGGAGTACACGGTGGAGGCCGGACGGCCCGACACCATCACCGCCGAGAAGCTCGCCGTCCTGCGCCGCCACGGGGCACAGCGGGTCTCTGTCAACCCCCAGACCATGCGGGACAGCGTCCTCGCCGCCATGGGCCGGGCCCATACGGCGGCGGACATCCTCCGCTCCTATGAGCTGGTCCGGGCCGCCGGCATCCCCTGTGTGAACATGGACCTGATCGCCGGGCTCCCCCAGGACGACCCGGAGGGCTTCCAGTCCTCGCTGGACCAGGTGCTGGCCCTGGGGCCGGAGAACATCACCGTCCACACTCTGGCCATGAAGAAGGGCTCCCGCCTCATGGGCGGCGGCGCCGGCCATGGGCCCGTCCTCCCCACGGCGGAGGACGTGGACCAGATGCTCTCTTACGCCTGGTCCGCCCTGCGGGCCCACGGGCAGACGCCCTACTACCTCTACCGCCAGAAGTATATGTCCGGCTCCTTCGAGAACGTGGGCTGGTCCCTGCCCGGCTGGGAGAGCCTGTACAACATCTGCATGATGGAGGAGCTCCATCCGATCCTGTCTCTGGGCGGCGGCGGGATCACCAAGCTGATCGACCCCCGCACCGGTCACATCGACCGGATCTCCAACCCCAAGTATCCCCACGAGTATGTGAACAGTCTGGAGAAGCTCCGGGCCGGCAAGCGTCAGGCCGCGGACTTCCTCCTCGCGATACAGCAGGGGCGCTGACCCCCGCTTCTGGAAAGGAGATCTACCATGGCCTACGAACTCTCTGACATCCTGCGCGAGACCAAAGCGGACCCCGCCGCCTTCCTGGCCCACTGCGACGAGGCATATCAGAAGCGGATCTGCCGGGCGGCGGACACCATCCTGGACCGGATGGCCCAGAGCCCCATCGTCCTCCTCTCCGGCCCCTCCGGCTCCGGCAAGACCACCACCGCCCTCAAGCTGGAGGAGGAGCTGGAGCGCCGGGGCGTGAACACCCACACCATCTCCATGGACAACTACTTCCGCACGCTGGACCGGAGCCGGGCCCCCCGCACCCCCGAGGGCGACATCGACTACGAGTCCCCACAACTGCTGGATATGCCCCTGCTGGACGAGACCTTCACTAAGCTCTCTCAGGGCGAGGAGGTCATCATCCCCAAGTTCGAGTTCGCCCGGCAGATGCGCAACGACGCCCGGGGCCGCCCCCTGCGGCTCGCTAAGAACGAGGTGGCGATCTTCGAGGGCATCCACGCGCTGAACGACGACATCGCCGGCCGGCACCCGGAGGCCACCACCCTCTATGTCTCCGCCCGCTCCAACATTCTGGACGGGAAGGAGGTCCGCTTCAAGGGCACCTGGATGCGCATCACCCGCCGGGCCGTCCGGGACTACAATTTCCGGGGCACCGACCTGACCACCACCCTTGCCATGTGGCACAACGTCCGCCGGGGCGAGAAGCGGTACATCTCCCCCTTCAAGGGCCGGGCCACGATCATCGTGGACTCCTCGCTGCCCTATGAGGTGCCGGTGTTCGCTAACTACGCCGCTCCTCTGGCCAAGGCGCTGGAGGACCTGCCGGAGGACAATCCCCGCTTCCGGGAACTCCACGATCTGGCGGATTCCTTCCGCTGGTTCCAGCCCATCGACCCGGCCCTGGTCCCGCCCAGCTCCCTGATCCGGGAGTTCATCGGCGGCGGGACATACAAATATAAGTGATCCCCCAGACATCTGGAGAAGATAAGAGAATGCTACAAGAAAGAAGGAGAACCCATGTCTGAATGTACCCACGACTGCTCCTCCTGCGGCGAGAGCTGCGGCGAGCGCACCAGTCCCCAGAGCTTCCAGGCTCCGGCCAACCCCCTGTCCAGCATCAAGAAGGTCATCGCCGTGGTCAGCGGCAAGGGCGGCGTCGGCAAGAGCCTCGTCACGTCCTCTCTGGCCTGCGCCATGGCGGCGATGGGCAAGAAGGTCGGCATCCTGGACGCCGACGTCACCGGCCCCTCCATCCCCAAGGCCTTCGGCCTCCACACCCACGCCCTGGGCAGTGAGCAGGGCATCTACCCTGTGGACTCCAAGGGCGGCATCGAGGTCATGAGCCTCAACCTGCTGACCGAGAACGAGACCGACCCCGTGGTGTGGCGCGGCCCCGTGATCGCCGGCACCGTCAAGCAGTTCTGGACCGACGTGATCTGGGGCGAGCTGGACTATCTGTTCGTGGATATGCCGCCGGGAACGGGCGACGTGCCCCTGACCGTGTTCCAGTCCCTGCCCGTGGACGGGATCGTGATGGTCACCGCCCCCCAGGATCTGGTCAGCATGATCGTGACCAAGGCCGTGAAGATGGCGGAGCTGATGCACATCCCCGTGCTGGGCCTGGTGGAGAACTACAGCTATTTCCAGTGCCCCGACTGCGGCAAGCGGCATCCGATCTTCGGTGAGAGCCACATCGATTCCGTGGCCGCCGAGCACGGTCTGGAGGTCCTGGCCCGTCTGCCGATCGACCCCAAGCTGGCCGAGGCCTGCGACAAGGGCGAGATCGAGTCCTTCCAGCCCAACTACCTCACCGCCGTGGCCGGGAAGCTGGCCCAGCTATAAGAAAATAGTGCGAAGCCCGCCCGGCCTCATGATGGGGGCCGGGCGGGCTCGTTTGTCTTTTGTGTTTGTGTTCCAGGCACGCCGCGGGACGGCCGCACGGCCGTCTGTTCTTACACGTTGAACCGGAAGAGGACGATGTCGCCGTCGTTCATGACGTAGTCCTTGCCCTCGGAGCGGACCAGGCCCTTCTCCTTGGCGGCGTTCATGGAGCCGGTGGCCTTCAGGTCCTCGAAGTTCACCACCTCGGCGCGGATGAAGCCCCGCTCGAAGTCGGTGTGGATCTTGCCGGCGGCCTGAGGGGCCTTGGTGCCCCGGGTGATGGTCCAGGCCCGGCACTCGTCCTCACCGGCGGTGAGGAAGGAAATCAGACCCAGCAGGGCGTAGCTGGCCTTGATGAGCCGGTCCAGACCGGACTCGGCGATGCCCAGATCCTCCAGGAACATGGCCTTCTCGTCGCCGTCCAGCTCGGCGATCTCGGCCTCCAGCTTGGCGCAGACAGGGATGACTTGGGCCCCCTCCTTGGCGGCCCGCTGGGCCACCTGCTGGTAGTACTCCACCCCGTCGGGGGCGGCGAAGCCGTCCTCGTCCAGGTTGGCGGCGTAGATCACGGGCTTCAGAGACAGGAGCTCGCTGGTGGCGATCACTGCCTTCTCATCCTCGTCACACTCGAAGGAACGGGCGGAATTGCCATCGTTCAGCCAATCCCGCAAGCGGGAGAAGAGCTCCACCTCCTGGAGGAACTTCTTGTCGCCCTTGGCGGCGGTCTCCGCCTTCTTGATGCGGCGCTCCACCATCTCCACGTCGGCCATGATCAGCTCCAGGTCGATGGCGTCGATGTCGCCCATGGGGTCCACGGGCACGTTCAGGTTCGTGTTCTCCACCACGTGCATGATGTTCTCATCGTCGAAGCACCGGACCACATGGACGATGGCGGAGCACTCCCGGATGTTGGCCAGGAACTTGTTGCCCAGACCGGCGCCCTTGCTGGCGCCCTTGACCAGACCGGCGATGTCCACGAACTCGATCACGGCTGGGGTGGTCTTTTTGGGCTGGTAGAACTCGCTGAGCCAGTCCAGCCGCGCGTCGGGCACGGCCACCACGCCCACATTGGGGTCGATGGTGCAGAAGGGGTAGTTGGCGCTCTCCGCGCCGGCGTTGGTGATGGCGTTGAACAGGGTCGATTTGCCCACGTTGGGGAGACCCACGATACCGAGCTTCATATCAAAACGTCCTTTCGGCATGAAAATACGAAATAAGCCTATCTATTATACCGAACGGCGCGGGAAAAGACAAGGGCGGGGCAGACCTCTCGATAAAATTTGAGTCCCTAGCTTCGATGGGACCGGATCATATCATCCGCCGTCCCGTAGGCTATGGCGGATGAAACATGAGCCGCCGCCCGGTGCCGGGCGGCGGCTCTCATCTGTTCTATTCGATCGTTCCGGGGGCGCGCTTACTTCACGGCCTCGCCAGCGGCCTTGCGGGCCTTGATCTCCTTGAGGGCATCCTTGTAGGACAGGTTCACGCGGCCCTTCTCGTCGATGTCGGTGACCTTGACCCAGATCATGTCGCCGATGTTGACCACGTCCTCCACCTTCTCCACGCGGCGGTCCGCCAGCTTGGAGATGTGGACCATGCCGTCCTTGCCGGGAGCCAGCTCCACGAAGGCGCCGAACTGCAGGATGCGGACCACCTTGCCGTAGTACAGCTGGCCCACCTCGGGCACGAACACGATGGTCTCGATGATCTTCTTGGCGGCGTCACAGCTCTCGGCGTTCTCACCGGCGATGTAGATGGTGCCGTCGTCCTCGATGTCGATCTTGGCGCCGGTGTCGGCACAGATCTTCTGGATGACCTTGCCGCCGGAGCCGATGACCTCGCGGATCTTATCCACGTCGATCTTCATCTTCACCATCTTGGGCGCAGTGGGAGCCACCTCGGGACGAGGCTCGGAGATGCAGGGCAGCATGATCTCGTCCAGGATGGCGAAGCGGGCGTCGCGGGTGATCTCCAGCGCCTGCTTGATGATCTCATGGGACAGGCCGTCGTTCTTCAGGTCCATCTGGATGGCGGTGATGCCCTTCTTGGTACCGGCGACCTTGAAGTCCATCTCGCCGTGGAAGTCCTCCACGCCCTGGATGTCGATGAAGGTCTGGAAGGAGCCGTCGTCATCCTGGATCAGGCCGCAGGAGATGCCGGCCACGGGGGCCTTGATGGGCACGCCGGCGTCCATGAGGGCCAGAGTGGAGCCGCAGATGGAGCCCTGAGAGGTGGAGCCGTTGGAGCTCAGGACCTCAGAGACCACGCGGATGGCGTAGGGGAACTCCTCCACGGAGGGGATCACGGGCTCCAGGGCCCGCTCGGCCAGCGCGCCGTGGCCGTACTCGCGGCGGTTGGTGGACCGGGCGCCCCGGGCCTCGCCCACGGAGTAGGAGGGGAAGTTGTAGTGGTGCATATACCGCTTCTCGGTCTCCTCCCAGATGGTGTCCAGCTTCTGGGCGGCGGAGAGGGTGTTCAGGGTCGCCACGGACAGGACCTGGGTCTGGCCGCGGGTGAACAGGCCGGAGCCATGCACACGGGGCAGGACGCCCACCTCGGCGGAGAGGGGACGGATCTCGTTCTTGGCGCGGCCGTCCACGCGGTGGCCCTCCAGCAGCCAGGCCTTGACGATCTTCTTCTGGAATTTGTAGGTGATCTCATCCAGATACTTGTCCATCTCGGGATACTCGTCCAGGAACAGCTCGTGCCAGCGGTCGATCAGGGCGTTCCAGCGGGTCTCGCGGACGTTCTTGTCGTCGGTATCCATGGCGGCCTTGGCCTCGTCCATGGTGGCGGCCACGATCTTGTCGAAGAGCTCCTGATCGAAGTCGGCGTGCTCATACTCCATCTTGGGCTTGCCGATCTCGGCCACGATGCCGTTGATGAAGGCCACCTGCTTGCGGATCTCCTCATGGGCCTTCACGATGCCCTCGTACATGATCTCGTCGGGGATCTCCTTGGCGCCGGCCTCGATCATGACGACTTTGCCGTCGGTGGCGGCCACGGTCACGTCCATCTGGGAGGTCTTGCGCTGCTCCTGATCGGGGTTCAGGACGATCTGGCCGTCGCAGTAGCCCACCTCCAGGCAGCCGATGGGGCCGGCCCAGGGGATGTCGGAGTAGGACAGGCAGACGGAGGTGCCGATCATGGCGGCCACCTCGGGGGAGCAGTCGTAGTCCACGCTCATGACGGTGCAGGTGACGCACACGTCGTTGCGGAAGTCATAGGGGAACAGGGGACGGATGGGCCGGTCGATCAGGCGGCTGGCCAGCACGGCGGGCAGGGAGGGGCGGCCTTCCCGGCGCATGAAGGAGCCGGGGATGCGGCCCACGGCATAGAGCTTCTCCTCGAAGTCCACGCTCAGGGGGAAGAAGTCCACGCCGTCCCGGGGACGGGCGGAGGCGGTGACGGCCACCATGACGGTGGTCTCGCCGTACTTGACCATGCAGGCGGCGTTGGCCAGCTCGGCGACCTTGCCGATCTCGATGGTCAGGGGACGGCCGGCCACGTCCATGGTCCAGGTCTTGAAGTTGGGGAACTCTCTGTGCTTGATGATAGTGGACATTGGATATCCTCCTTTTTTGGCACCCGCAGAGCCTGTCAGCCCTTTAGCACTTGGATACGGTGGGGAAGGGAGGCCCGTCCTCTCCATATCCAACTGCTAAAAAAGCCTTCCGGCCCACAGGCGCGGCGTTTGATGTTTTTGGTCCTGCTGTTTTGGTCCTGCTGGAAGAAAAGGGTGGTGCGGAAGTCCACACCACCCTCATTTCAACAGATCACTTACGGATGCCCAGCTTGGCGATGATGGCGCGGTAACGCTCGATATCCTTGGCAGCCAGGTAGTCCAGCATCTTGCGGCGCTTGCCGACCATCTTCAGCAGGCCGCGACGGCTGTGGTTGTCGTGGATATGCACCTTCAGATGCTCGGTGAGCTCCTTGATGCGGGCGGTCAGGATGGCGATCTGGACCTCGGGGGAGCCAGTATCGGTCGCGTGGGTGCGGTTGGCCTCGATGACGGCCGTCTTTTCGTCCTTACGGATCATGGGAAATTCCACCTTTCAAATGATTCCCCGGTGACTGAGTCGAGGGCCAGTGGGCCCCTGCGTATGAGCGAGGGATGCTCCCTGGACTAGGTCACGGGTCTGCACAGTTCACGTGCTTTCCTACTATACCATGATCTTTCCCGTGTGTAAAGGAAAAGATGCGGAAAACTTCCCTAGTTTCGGGCACTTTTCCGCCGGGCCGATCATGCACTCCTCCCTCGGTCCCGGCGTAGGATGGAGCATCCTGTGGAAAGGGGGTGGCGCGCGGGGGGACGGACTCCCGCGCCGACCCATATGGACCATGATATCCCTGCGGTCCCTCTGCCCGATCCGGGGGAGGGCGGACCCGTCTGGCCCGGCGATGCCGATACGCCTGAGATCCCTCTGCCCAGACCCGGCGAGGGGGGACCCGTCTGGCCCGACGATGCCGATACGCCTGAGATCCCTCTGCCCAGGCCCGGTGAGGGGGGACCCGTCTGGCCGGGGGACAGCGGCTCTGACGACGCCGGCATCCCGTCGGTCCCCCTGCCGGAGCCGGGAGAGGGCGGACCTGTCTGGCCCGGCCTCCAGCGGCCCCTGCGCTATGCTAAGATCCGGTTCCTGAACGCCGCCGCCGGACGGCGGCCTCTGCGGATCCTGCTGGGCCGGAGCCGGATCGCGTCGGCTCTGAGCTTCGCCGCCTTCACGCCCTGGCGGCCGGCGATCCCCGGCTACCGGACCGTCACGGTGCTGGCCCAGGACGGCACCGTCCTGCTCCAGCGGGGCCTGCCCTTCCCGGCGGACGGCGTCTACACCGTGGCGGTGGTCCCGACGGCCCGGGGGCTGGACCTGGTGCAGATCTCCGACGCCTGCTGTCGGTCCGGCGGCGGCTGGTCCAGCCTGCGGGTGTGCGCCCTGGCCTATGACGCCCCGCCTCTGGATGTCCTGCTGGGGGACGGCCGGGTGGTATTCGCCGACGTGCGCTTCAAAGAGGTCACCAGCTTCCGGCGGGTCTGGCCGGGCTCCTATCAGTTCTGGTTCGCCGCCGCGGACCTGCCGGCCATGCCGATGGGGATGGATGTGGAGACCATGGACCCGGCCTTCCTGGGGGCGGCGGATCCGCTGACCAACAGCTTCGCCGCGCTCCGTCTGGACGTGGCCCGGCGGACGGACTACACCCTCTATCTCCTGCGGGACGGAGGCGGCGGAATCCAGGTCCTCCCGGCGGAGCGCCGGTCCTGATAGATTCTCCTTGCATCTGTCCCCACCATGATGTATGCTCCCTAACAGATACTTCACCATGACAGAGAGGGCGATACCATGGATGGACTGCTGACCACCTACCGCCGGGACCTGCATCAGATCCCGGAGCTGGATACGGACCTGCCGGAGACCACCGCCTACCTGCGCCGAGTGCTGGAGGGCCTGCCCTGCCGGGTCTTTTCTCCGGACGACCGCGGGCTGTGCGCCTACTTCGACGGGGGAAAGGCGCGCACCGCCGCCTGGCGGGCCGATATGGATGCCCTCCCCATCGTGGAGCGCTCCGGAGCCCCCTATGCCTCCCGGCATCCGGGGAAGATGCACGCCTGCGGCCACGACGGCCACATGGCCATGGCGCTCGGTCTGGCCGGTTGGACGGCCGAGCATCTGGCCGAGCTGCCCCGGAACGTGCTCTTCGTGTTCCAGCCGGCGGAGGAGACCACCGGCGGCGCGCGGCTCATCTGCGCGTCCGGCGTCTTTTCGGAACACCGGGTGGAGCGGATCTTCGGCTTCCATCTGTGGCCCGACCTGCCTGCCGGACAGATCAGCAGTCGTCCCGGCCCTCTCCTGGCCCGGGCCAGCGAGGTGACGGTGGACATCACCGGCAAGAGCGCCCACATCGCCAAATGGCGGGAGGGGGACGACGCCCTCCTGGCCGCCGCCCGCTTCCTCTGCGGAGCGGACCGGGCTATGGAGGACCTGCGCCGGACGGCCGGTCCCTGCCTCCTGAAGTTCGGCCGCATGGAGAGCGGCACCGTCCGCAACGCCATCAGCGCCCACAGCCAGATCCTGGGCAGTCTCCGGGTGTTCTCCGATGACGCCTTCGACCGGGCAAAGGCTCTGCTGGAAGGTCTGGGCCGGACCGTGGGGGAGGAGACGGGCACCGCCTTCCGGGTGGGCTTCTCCACCGGATATCCCCCCGTGCGGAACGATGAGGATCTGCTCCGGCGGGCGGAGGCGGCCCTGCCGGGGCTGAGCATCCTGCCGGAGCCTCTGCTGATCGCGGAGGACTTCGCCTTCTATCAACAGATCCTGCCGGGACTGTTCCTCCTGCTGGGCACCGGCACCGGGATCCCCCTCCACGCCGACACCTTCGATTTCGACGAGTCCATCCTGGCCGCCGGCGTGGCGGCGGGGCAGAAGCTCCTGTCCATGGACTGACACCGATGAAAACACCGGGAGAGACTGCTTCGCCGCAGTCTCTCCCGGTGTTTTTCTCACTGGCAGGCGGGACGGTCCGCCATTTTCCGTCTACTGGAACATCATGTTGCCGAGGCCGACATACAGACTAGAAAATACAAAAGTGTCCGTCTCCGTTGCGATCTTCAACTGAAGGCCATGGTTTAGTGGGATCGTGACCTTCTGGGGAAGATCTCCCGCCCCCACTGTATAGTTGGCCACTCGCACATCATCCACATAGAAGGTCACTTCAGCATCAGCTGTACCAGAGTTGTCGATAGGACCCAAGTCCAACGTGAGGCTGTTGTAGGCACCATTCAGATTGAATAGCGCATACTGCTCACCACCCCAGCTCGTAGCAACTCCGTTTCCGTACTCCTTGCCACCCATCGTCATGGTCTCTGTGCCCGTATAGGTTCTCACATAGGATGAAGTGCGATACGGCTTGCAGACATCCTCCATGCGGTAGCTCCCGGTGGTCATGGGGGAGGTACCGATGTAGGCCCGCTTGGTATTGCCGTCATAGCTGACGGCCTTGCCCAGGGCCTGGCTCACGGCCCGGAGGGGGATGTAGGTGGTGCCGTTGTAGACGAAGGTCTCCACGCTCTTGCCGTTGGCGTCCTTGGGGTCCAGACGGACCCCGTCCACGAAGATCTCGATGCCTTGCAGAACATCGATCTTCTTCCCGGTCAGCACCGCCGCCCCGGCGGGGACGGCCACGCCCATGGTCAGAGCCATCACGAGGGCTCCGGCCGCGAAATCGCGCGCCCGATGCAGTTTCATGTCAGATTCCTCCTCTTTATTTTGTTTTCCGTTGCTATCGTATCATAGTTTCACCGGGGTTTCAACCAGTCGTGGTATTTTCCCCCGCCGCAGGCGGGGCCTTTTGTCCACGGCGGCACAGATGGGCGTTTTTGGCCGCCCAACGGGGCGGGACGGGGGCTGTCCTCGCTCGTTGGGCGGGACCCCTTACAGCCGCTCCACGAACCGCCCGATCCGGTCCAGGCCCTCGGCCAGCTGATCCTCGGAGCAGCAGTAGGAGAGCCGGGCATAGCCCTCCGCCCAGAAGAAGCTGCCGGGCACCAGCGCCACGCCGCCCTCCTCGATCAGCCGGCGGCAGAACTCCTCAGAGCTCATCCCGAAGCGGGCGATGGAGGGGAACGCGTAGAAGGCGCCCTGAGGCAGCTTGACCTCCAGGCCGGCCTCGGTGAGGCGGCGGTACACCAGATCCCGGCGGCGGCGATAGCTCTCCCGGACGTCGGACACATCCTGCTCCAGCGCCTCGGCACAGCCCCACTGGGCGAAGGAGGGGGCGGACACCACGGTGAACTGGTGGACCTTGGCGATCTGGGCCATGACCTCCCGCTGGGCCATGACCCAGCCCATGCGCCAGCCCGTCATGGCGTATGGCTTGGAGAAGCTGTTCACCACGATGACCTGCTCCCGCAGGTGGGGGAAGGAGGCGGCGAAGCCGGGACAGTCCCCGAAGGCGATGTCGGCATACACGTCGTCGCAGAGGACGAAGCTCCCGGTCTCCCGGGCCACGTCGGCGGCGGCCTCCAGGCTCTCCCGCGTGTAGACACAGCCGGTGGGGTTGTTGGGGGAGGTGAGGATCATCAGCTTGGTCCGGGGACCGCACGCCGCCCGGAGCCTGTCCCGGCGGAGCTGGAAGCCGTCCCCCTCTGTGGGCACTGTGACCACCTTGGCGCGGCACAGCGCGGCGATGGAGGCATAGAGTCCGAAGGCGGGAGTGGGGAGGAGGACCTCGTCCCCCGGCTCCAGCACCGCCATCATGGCGGCGTAGAGGCCCTCGGTGGCACCGATCGTCACGATCGTCTCGTCATAGTCATAGCGGAGCCCACGGCCCCTCTCTTTTTTCACGATGGCCTTCCGCAGGAAGTCGAAGCCCACATTGGGCGGGTAGTGCGTCTGTCCAGCGGCCAGAGCGGCGGCCGCCGCGGCTTTGATCGGGGCGGGAGTGTCGAGCTCCGGCTCCCCCAGCGCCAGGGAGATGCACCCCGGTGTGGCCCGGGCCAGAGCCGTGAAGCGCCGGATCGCCGAGGGGGCCATGCCCACGACGGCCTCGTTCATAGATGCCTTCAAATCGGTCACCGCTTTCTGTGCCGGCCCCTCCGGCCCGGACACTTTTGCATATTGATGTGTTGAAGTATAGCACGATCCCTCCGTCCTGTCCATGCCCTTCTCCCGTCCATGCCGGACGGACGCCCGCTCCGTCGCCGCGGATGCCGCGATCCTGCAAGTTTTGGTCCGTCACCCTTCATATGGCCATTCGTCCGTTTTCCGTGGACGTTCCTCCGTCTTGACGTTCACACTCATTTCATCTCATATTTCCCACATCCCTCCCATTTTTCGTCTTGTTTTTGATTGGTACCGCTCATTTTCCAAAAGATCCGCTTTTCATCTTTCCTCGCTCTGTATCGCCTCCCGCGGACAAAAATATTCCACAAAAAGTCATCGAAATATCACCGCTTTTTTTACCCTTCGTCCGATCCTTTCGAAAAAGCACTGATATCCCAACCTGTCGCTCGAAAAAACCCAGTTATCCCCGCAAAACGTCGCCCGATCCATATGACGGTCCTGCCGTCTCCCCTTGCAAACCTTCCCGAGTGCGGGTATAATATACCGCATGAATACAGATGTCCGCGAAAGAGGAACATCAAAACCACCGTGAGGAGGACTCTACAATGAATTGGAACAAGGCACTTTCTCTTGGTCTGGCCGGCGTCATGGCCGCCGGGATGCTCACCGGCTGCAGCGTCAGCTCCACCGGCGGCGCCCAGCAGGATGCTCAGCAGACCGGCGGCGGCTCCACTGGCGACAAGGTCGTGAAGATCGGCATCTTCGAGCCCTCCACCGGTGACTCCGGCGCCGGCGGCAAGCAGGAGACTCTGGGCATGCAGTACGGCAATTACGAGACCCCCACCGTGGAGATCGGCGGCGAGACCTATCAGGTCGAGCTGGTCTACGCCGACAACGGCTCCACCACCGACAAGGCCGTGTCCGCCGCCTCCAAGCTGGTGGACGAGGAGGTCTCTCTGGTGCTGGGCTCCTATGGCTCCAGCGTGTCCATCGCCGCCGCCCCCACCTTCGCCGATGCCGGCATCCCCGCCATCGGCGTGACCTGCACCAACCCCAACGTCACCGCCGGCAACCCCTACTATTTCCGCGCCTGCTTCATGGACTCCTTCCAGGGCACCGTGCTGGCCAACTTCGCCGCTGACAAGTTCTCCGCCACCAAGGCCTACTGCCTGGGCGAGCTGGGCAACGAGTATGATCAGGGCCTGATCGAGTACTTCACCAAGGGCTTCGAGGCCAAGGGCGGCACCGTGGTGGCCGACTCCTTCCCCACCAACAACTCCGACTTCACCTCTTATCTGAACAAGGCCAAGAACGAGGGCGCTCAGGTCATCTTCTGCCCCGTGTCTCTGGCCTACTCCACTCAGATCATCAAGCAGGCCGCTTCTATGGGCCTGGACATCCCCCTGCTGGGCTCCGACACCCTGGACAGCAACAAGGTCCTGGAGGCCGCCTCCGGCACCGACGTGCAGGTCTACGTCTCCACCTTCTATCAGGAGGGCGGCTCTCAGGAGTTCGACGACGGCATCAAGGCCTGGATCAACTCCGACTCCACCGCCAAGACCAACAACGGCGGCAACGACACCATCTCCGGCCTGACCGCCATGGGCTATGACGCCTACTACATGGCTCTGGAAGCCCTGAAGGCCGCCGGATCCACCGATCCCCAGGCCGTGTACGAGGCTCTGCCCAACGTCACCTGGTCCGGCGTGACCGGCGACATCGCCTTCGACGATGTGAACGGCGACGCCATCCGCGACACCGCCTTCATCAAGACCGCCGACACCGCTAACGACGCCTGGGTGCTGGAGACCGTCCAGAAGGCCGACTGACCGCACCCCTGAAATCCATGTTCGACCGGAAGGTCCGGCGGGCTGCTGAAACAGTCCGCCGGACCATTCCTGCCATAATGACCCGACGCCGGGCCGCGTCCCGTGGACAGGAGATCCCACGGGAGACGGCCCGACCGCTCCGAGACCTTACTGAGAAAGAGAGGGACCCCTATGGAATATATCGTATCTATCCTGCTCTCCGGCATCGCCGTGGGCGGGCAGTACGCCCTCATCGCCATCGGATACACCATGGTCTACGGCATCCTCCGCCTGATCAACTTCGCCCACGGCGACGTGTTCATGGTGGCGGGCCTGATGATGGTGTACCTGAACGCCGCCGGCCTGCCCCTGCTGCTGACCATCCCGGCGGTGCTGGTGCTGACGGTGGTGCTGGGCTTCGTGATCGAGCGCGCGGCGTACAAGCCCCTGCGCTCCGCCCCCCGCATGAGCGTCATGATCTCCGCCATCGGCGTGAGCTATCTGCTCCAGAACATGGCCACCTATGTGACCGGCGGCCTGCCCCAGATGTACCCCACGATCCCCATCCTGTCCGACTCCGTGCCTCTGCTGGGCAGCAATCCCAAGGTGGTGGTCCTGGTGACCCCCTTCCTGGTGGCGGTCCTGGTGTTCGGTCTGACCATGCTGATCGGCCACACCAAGATCGGCATGGCCATGCGGGCCGTGGCCAAGGACTTCGAGACCAGCCAGCTCATGGGCATCAAGATCGACCGGGTCATCTCCATGACCTTCATCATCGGCTCCTTCCTGGCGGCGGTGGGCTCCATGCTGTACTTCACCAACTACCCCTCCATCGTGCCCCTGTCCGGCGCCATGCCCGGCCTGAAGGCTTTCGTGGCGGCGGTGTTCGGCGGCATCGGCTCCATCCCCGGCGCGGTGATCGGCGCCTTCCTGATCGGCATCTGCGAGAACATCATCAAGGGCCTACCCGGGATGACCGTCTTTTCCGACGCGTTCACCTTCGCTCTGCTCATCGTGGTGCTGGTGGCCAAGCCCACCGGCCTCTTCGGTGAGAAGGCCACCGACAAGGTCTAAGGAGGGCGTGACATGAAACAGAACAAAAGCAAGAAGGGCCTCGTCATCGCCCTGATCGCCATCGCCGCCCTGCTGGCTGTGGTGATCGTGCTGGAGAACACTCTCAAGCCCACCTCCATGCTCTTCACGGTGCTGAAGAAGGGCGCGGTGTACTCTCTGGTGGCCGTGTCCCTGAACCTGCTCAACGGCTTCACCGGCCTCTTCTCTCTGGGTCAGGCCGGCTTCATGCTGCTGGGCGCGTACACCTATGCGATCCTCACTGTGCCCACCGCCAGCCGGGACACGGTGTACTACCTCTATGGCGGCTCCGCCGTGAACTTCTCTCTGCCGGAGCTCTTCGGCGGCGGCGCGGCGGGCCTGATCGTCGGCGTGACGCTGGGCCTGATCCTGGCGGGCCTGGCGGCGGCCTTCTTCGCGTGGCTGATCGGACTGCCCGTCCTGCGGCTCAAGAGCGACTATCTGGCGATCGCCACTCTGGGCTTCGCCGAGATCATCCGGGCCGTGTTCCAGTGGGACAAGCTGGGCCCCGTCACCAACGGCGCCAACATGATCAAGAGCTTCCCCACCTTCACCGACTTCAACATCAAGGACGCCGGCGGCCAGGTGGTCCTGCGGCTGTCCACCTTCTTCCCCTTCCTGGTGGCGGTGATCTGCATCGGCATCATCGTCCTGCTGATCCACTCCTCCTACGGCCGGGCCTTCAAGGCCATCCGGGAGGACGAGATCGCCGCCGAGGCCATGGGCATCGACCTGGCCCGGCACAAGATGCTGTCCTTCTGCATCAGCGCCTTCTTCTCCGGCGTGGGCGGCGCTCTGCTGGCCATGTACTCCAATCAGGTGCAGGCCAAGCTCTTCACCTCCGCCCTGAGCTATGAGCTCCTGCTGATCGTGGTCATCGGCGGCATCGGCTCCGTGACCGGAAGCTGTCTGGCCTCCTTCCTGTACATCGCCGCCAGCGAGTGGTGGCTCCGCGGTCTGGATGAGGATCCCTTCGTGATCGGCAACATCGCCATCAGCGCCCCCGGATTCTTCCGCACCGGCCTGCGGATGGTGGTGTTCTCCGTGATCATCATGGTGGTGGTCCTCTTCTTCCGCCGGGGCATCATGGGAGACAAGGAGCTCCCCAATCTCTTCAAGCCCAGAAAAAAGTCGAAGCAGAAGGAGGCGGCGAAATGAGCCGGAACGTCCTGCAAGCAGAACACGTGACCATGCAGTTCGGCGGCGTGGTCGCCGTCAACGACCTGAGCCTCACCGTAGACGAGGGCGAGATCGTGGCTCTGATCGGTCCCAACGGCGCCGGAAAGACCACCGCCTTCAACTGCATCACCGGGGTGTACGAGCCCACCAACGGCCGGGTGTCCTTCCTGGGGGAGACCATGCTGGAGAACTACCCCCAGGGCAAGATGGACAAGAACTATCTGGGGGAGAACAAGGGCCTCTTCACCCATAAGATCAGCCCCACCCCCGACAAGATCACCAAGCTGGGCATCGCCCGCACCTTCCAGAACATCCGGCTGTTCTCCAATTTGACCGTGCTGGAGAACGTGCTGATCGCCAAGCATATGCGGGCCAAGCACAATTTCTTCACCGCCACCTTCCGCCTGAGCCGCGGAGAGGAGAAGCGGATGCAGGAGGAGGCCATGGCCCTGCTGGAGGAACAGCACCTGGACCATCTGAAGGACGAGATCGCCGGGAGCCTGCCCTACGGCCTCCAGCGCCGTCTGGAGATCGCCCGGGCCCTGGCCACCAGCCCCAAGCTCCTGCTCCTGGACGAGCCGGCCGCCGGTATGAACCCTCAGGAGACCCAGGAGCTCACCGACTTCATCCGTCAGATCCGGGATGAGTATCACCTGTCGATCTTCATGATCGAGCACCATATGGATCTGGTCATGCAGATCTCCGACCGGATCTATGTCCTGGACTTCGGCAAGCTGATCGCCCAGGGCGTTCCCGCGGAGATCCAAAACGATCCTCGTGTCATCGAGGCTTATCTGGGGGTGGCAGACGATGCTGAAGATCAGTGACCTGAAAGTCCGCTACGGCGGCATCGAGGCCGTCAAGGGCATCAGCCTGGAGGTGCCTGAGGGCCAAATCGTGACCCTGATCGGCGCCAACGGCGCGGGCAAGTCTACTACTCTGCGGACCATCGCCGGCCTGGTGAAGCCCGCCGAGGGCCGCATCCAGCTCAAGGGGGAGGACATCACCGGCCTGGCCCCCGACAAGATCGTGACCCAGGGCATCACCCTGGTGCCCGAGGGACGCCATGTGTTCCCCGACATGACTGTGCTGGAGAACCTGAAGATCGGTGCCTACCTCCGCAAGGACAGCCTGGAGGAGGACCTGAAGTGGATCTACGACCTGTTCCCCCGCCTGAAGGAGCGCTCCTGGCAGGCGGCGGGCACCCTGTCCGGCGGCGAGCAGCAGATGCTGGCCGTGGGCCGGGCCCTCATGTCCCACCCCAAGATCATGATGATGGACGAGCCCTCTCTGGGCCTGGCCCCCATCGTGGTGAAGGGCATCTTCGACATCATCCGGGAGGTCAACCGCCAGGGCGTCACGATCCTGCTGATCGAGCAGAACGCCAACATGGCCCTGAAGGTGGCCGACCTGGCCTACGTCATGGAGACCGGCCACATCACCCTCTCCGGCCCCGGCCAGGAGCTGATGAAGGACGAGGCCGTCAAGAAGGCCTATCTGGGCAAATAACGGCATATGGACGGAGCGGACCGCCTGGAGGCGGTCCGCTTTTTTCGTGGCGCGTGGAACACAGGGCGGGATCCATCCCGGAAAAAGCCTTGTGCCTTCCATGGCGGTCATGTATAATAGGCACGTATCGAAATAGATGGAAACAGGAGGGACCCTCGATGGATCGACCGCTTCTCCGGCAGCTCCCCAAGATGGACGCGCTCCTGGCCTGTCCGGCCTTCACCGCCGCCCGGGAGGAACTGCCCTACTTCGCCCTGAGGGACGCCGCCCGGGCCGAGCTGGACGCCCTGCGGCAGGGCATCCTGGACGGCTCCGTGGAGGCCCTGCCCGAGCCGGACGCCCTGGCCGCCGCCGCCGTGGTCCGGGCCCGGACCGCCTGCCGCCCCCATCTCCGCCGGGTGATCAACGGCACCGGCGTGGTGCTCCACACCAATCTGGGCCGCGCCCCCATGGGCGAGGCCGCCGCCAAAGCCGTGTATGAGACCGCCCTGGGCTACTCCGATCTGGAGTACGACATCGACGCCGGACGCCGGGGGAGCCGCTTCGACCATGTGGAGCCCCTGCTCCGCTCCCTCACCGGGGCGGAGGCCGCTCTGGCGGTGAACAACAACGCCGCCGCCGTGTTCCTCATGCTCTCCGCCCTGGCCGCGGGGAAGAAGGTGGCCATCTCCCGGGGGGAGCTGGTGGAGATCGGCGGGTCCTTCCGAGTGCCGGAGATCATGGCCCGCAGCGGGGCCGAGCTGGTGGAGGTGGGCACCACCAACAAGACCCACCTCTCCGACTACCGCCGGGCGGTGGAGGAGCAGGGGGCCCAGATCCTGCTGAAGGTCCACACCAGCAACTTCAAGCTGATCGGCTTCACTGAGGAGGTCCCCCTGGCGGACCTGACCGCTCTGGGCCGGGAGCTGGGCGTCCCCGTGCTCCACGACCTGGGCAGCGGGGCCCTCTTCACCGATCCCGCTCTGGGCGTGCCCGAGGGCCCCACCGTGGAGGACAGCGTGAAGGCCGGGGCCGACGTGGTCTGCTTTTCCGGAGACAAGCTCCTGGGCGGGCCGCAGGCCGGCATCGCCATCGGCCGGAAGGACCTGATCGGCGCCATGAAGCGGGACCAGTTCGCCCGGGTGGTCCGGATCGACAAGCTGGGCCTGGCCGCTCTGGAGGCCACGCTCCGGGCCTATCAGGACCACGCCTACGCCGCCGCCCACATCCCCGTGCTGGCCATGCTGGGGGCCAGCCCCGCCGAGCTGGAGCGGCAGGCCCGCCTTCGGGCGGGGGAGCTCGCCGCCCGGCTGGGGGACCGCTGTGTCCTCTCCGCCGTCCCCGACGTGGGAGAGGTGGGTGGCGGGAGCCTCCCCGGCGTGGAGCTTCCCACCTGGGTGGTGGAGCTCCGTCCCGCCCGGATGTCCGTGGCCGCTCTGGAGAAGGCCCTCCGGAGCTGGGAGGTCCCCATCGTGGGGCGGGTCAGCCATGACCGCTGTCTCCTGGATCCCCGGACCCTGAGCGCCGCCGACTGGGCGGACATCACCGCCGCCCTGGACGCCATCCTGCCCTGAGGGCGGACCCATATCGCAATGATAATGATGAAGAAGGAGCGCTTCCCATGAAGCATATCATCATCGGCACCGCGGGCCATGTGGACCACGGAAAGACCTGCCTCACCCGCGCCCTCACCGGCGTGGACACCGACCGGCTCAAGGAAGAGCAGAAGCGGGGCATCACCATCGAGATCGGCTTCGCCCAGCTGACCCTCCCCAACGGACAGACCGCCAGCATCATCGACGTGCCCGGCCATGAGAAGTTCATCCGCAATATGCTGGTGGGCGCCGCCGGCATGGACGTGGTCCTCATGGTCATCGCCGCCGACGAGGGCTTCATGCCCCAGACCCGGGAGCATCTGGGCATCCTCTCCCTGCTTGGGGTGCAGAACGGCATCCTGGTCATCACCAAGGCCGACATGGTGGACGAGGAGTGGCTGGAGGCCATCGAGGAGGAGGCCCGGGAGGACGTGAAGGGCACCTTCCTCCAGGACGCCCCGATCGTGGCCGTGTCCTCCTACACCGGCCAGGGCATCGAGGAGCTCAAGCAGCTCATCGTCAAGCTGGTGGAGGGCGCGGAACAGCGGAACCAGGACCGGCCCTTCCGCCTGCCCGTGGACCGGGTGTTCTCGGTGGACGGCTTCGGCACCGTGGTCACCGGCACCCTGATCGAGGGCTCCATGGAGCTGGGGGAGGAGGTCTGCCTCTATCCCAACGGGAAGAAGGCCCGGATCCGGGGCCTCCAGAACCACGACACCCCCGAGGAGCGCGCCAGCGCCGGCATGCGGGTGGCCGTGAACCTGTCCGGCATCGACAAGGCCGACGTGAAGCGGGGCGACACCGTGGCCAAGCCCGGCTCTATGCTCCTCTCCCGGCAGATGGACGTCCAGCTCACCATGCTCCGGGACGCCCCCTATCCCGTCAAGAACGACTCCCAGCTCCACTTCCACCACGGCAGCCGGGAGCTGGTGTGCAAGTGCGTCCTGCTGGGGAAGGACAAGCTGGAGGCCGGGGAGACCGGCTTCGCCCAGCTCCGGTTCCAGGAGGACGTGGCCGTGAAGAACGGCGACCACTACGTGGTCCGGTTCTTCTCCCCCATGGTGACGGTGGGCGGCGGCATGATCCTCAACGCCGAGCCCGGCCGCCACAAGCGCAGCGATCCCAAGGTGCTGGAGGGTCTGGCCGCCCGGGCCTCCGGCTCCTCCGAGAAGCAGGTGACAGAGGCCCTGAAGCAGGCGGGGTCCGCCATGCCCAAGCACCGGGATCTGGCCAAGGCCGCCGGGCTCACCGAGAGCGAGCTGGACGAGTGTCTGGAGCGCCTGATGGCCGACGGCGAGGTGGTGGAGCTGGGCGGCCGCTACGTCTCCCACGACACCATCGAGGCCCTGTGGGAGAAGGCCGTGAAGCTCCTGGGGGCCTATCATGAGGCCCAGCCCCTCCAGCCCGGCATGAACCGGGGCGAGTTCCGGGGCAAGCTCCTGCCCACCGCCTCCCCGGCGGCGATCGACGCTCTGGTGGACTACTACGCCCAGCACCGGGGCCTGCGGATCGAGGGCCCCACGATCGCCCTGCCCGACTTCCAGGTGGTGTGGAACTCCTTCTACACCGGCCTCAAGGACCGGCTCTTGGACCAGTGGGGCAAGGCCGGTCTGGCCCCGGAGAACGCCGACGACATCCTGGCCGCCTTCGGCAAGAAGGAGGAGGGCGCCCGTCAGGTGGTCCAGCGGCTCCTCTACGACGGCGATCTGGTGGCCCTGAACGGACAGATCCTCCTGCGGAAGGACTTCTACCAGAAGGCGCTGGACGCCCTGTACGGCCTCTTCGCCCAGAAGCCGGAGGTGATCCTGGCCGAGCTCCGGGACGCTCTGGGCATCTCCCGGAAATACGCTCTGGCCCTGCTGGAGCACTGGGACAGCGAGGGAATCACCCGCAAGACCGGCGACGTCCGCACCCTGCTGAAAAAAGTCTGACCGATGCGTCATTTCGGCTCCGGCCGATTGACAAAATCATCGGATCATGCTATGCTCATAGCCGTGAATATCACATTTGCCGATAAAGCACGGCTGTGATATGGGGATAGAAGGGTATCTGGTGAGCCCCGCGGTCTTCAAAACCGTAGAGGGCGGCGATCCCGCCTTGGTGAGTTCGATTCTTACCTGTCCCCGCCAGAACGAACGCCCCGGACTTCTGTGGATACAGAGGTCCGGGGCGTTTTTCATGGATGAGAGGGGACCGCGGGGCCGATCTCCCCGCAGGGTCCTCTCATCTGTGTTCGGTCCGCTTTTGATACATCTTCATCGATTCCGCGACACAGGAGCTTTCGGTGGTGGTCCTGATGTCGAACCCGTAGGCCCGCATGACGGCTCTATCGTTCTGCTGGTGGGCCGCCAGACTGCGATCCGGGTGGAGTTTTCGAGCGTCTAAAATAGCTTGTGCGGTCTGCTCGATCTCTTTCTTTTGTACTTCGGCAGGCATCGGCCGCAGGAAGTTATTGTAAACAATTTTTGTGGAATAGTCATGATCACTTTTTGATCTGCCACATACGACCCGCACCCATGCCATATGCAAGTTCTGCGCCTGTATCAAAAATCTGTTGGAAAAAGCGGGCAAACGCCCGCTTTCAGTCTTGTATTTTGTGAAAAATAGAGGTAGAATAATTTTAGAAACATAAATAGCGGCAGCTTACAGGGTGTTTGCACACCCTGTAAGCCGATGTCGAGCAATTGCGCCACTCAACACCACGGTTTATTCCGCACCGCATCTCCATTATAACGGCAGACTGCGCGTTTTTTAAGAGCAGACCGTCGAAATGAGGGCATTGTGTTTCACTTTGATCGATGGCAGTCAGGCGGTGTTGAGTTATACGCTCAGCACCGCCTTTTTATGTTTCTGGCGGGTCGTTCGTCGGAAATATATGGGCTGACTTTCGCGTTTTGTGTGTTGTGCCGCGAAAGAACGCCCAAAGGAAAGGGAGAGGGAGAAGAGACACAACAGAAAACTTACGAAATGGAGTACGAAACATGAAAAGAATCATTAGTCTTTCCCTTGCGCTGCTTCTCTGCGTGGCCTTGTCCGTGCCGGCCTTTGCCAGTGAACGCGCGGTTCCGTCCGTAGCCGAGGGCTTGGCTCCCGTGCAGATCACGCTGAATCAGGGCGGCGGTTCTTACGATTTTTCCTATGGCGCTAAAGATGCCTTTTTTGTGGAGTCACCGATGCGTGTCGGTATGGATGAAAGCGGTGCCGATGCTTTGGATGGCTATCATGCCGTGAGTGGCAACAGCACATTCACCCTTCGTCACAACGGGAAGGCGGGTGATGGCTCCTTTATCGAAGTTAGCCTTGATAATTATGTAGATGAGGACGGCACAAGGAATCTTTATTATTATGATGGCGGAGCTTATTTGGTCAACGCGGGCTACTTTATTGACCACGCATTGGATCCTGACGTGCCGGAGTTTGGCGGACTTGTAAACCTGACTGCCGGGCAGTCGGTTACATTCAGCGTTCCCTTCGATTCGGATTTGAATGATGGTGATGAGCTGGTTATGTTGCATGTCTCTATCGTATATCCGGAATTGGATTATTCTTATTGGACGAACTGCTGGCTCAAGCTGGATGAGAAGAACGCCGCTATAAAGCCGCAGCCCACTGCGCCTACCACCCCCACCGCCTATGCTTCTACCCAAAATGTTCTGGTGAACGGCAAGAGTGTGGAGTTCCAGTGCTATGCGCTGAAGGACAAGAACGGCAACGACACCAACTACATCAAGCTGCGTGATGTGGCAAATGTTCTCAACGGTACTTCCGTGCAGTTCCAAGTAGGCTGGGACGGCGCGGTGAACATCGAAACCGGCAAGAGCTACACCTCCACCGGCTCTGAGATGTCCACGCCCTTCTCCGGCGACCGGGCTTATGAGACTGCCACCGCAGAGACCCGCATCAACGGCACGGCGGCTGACCTCTCCGCCATTGTCCTGACGGATGACTCCGGAAATGGCTACACCTACTACAAGCTCCGCGACCTGGGATCTGCCCTGGGCTTCAAGGTCGATTGGGCTGCCGAGAAAGGTATTTTCATTGAAACGGCCTGAATAAAACTACATAGCGGAAACGAAAAAGGACCCACCTCTATTTTTCGAGGTGGGTCCTTTTTCGCAAATACGATCTCGCTTAACTGAAGGATGCCCCCGGCCGAATGGCCGGAGGCATCTCACATCCGCTCGACTTGGGCCTCACTGCTCCACGATCTCCCCCTGAGTGGAGATCGTGACCACCTGCCAGGGGACGAGCTTGCCGCTGGCCCGGAGGGCGTTCTTCACCGCCATCTCGATGCCCCCACAGCAGGGCACCTCCATCCGCGCCACGGTGACGCTCCGGATGTCGTTCCGGGCCAGGATCTCGGTGAGCTTCTCCGCGTAGTCCACGCTGTCCAGCTTGGGACAGCCGATCAGGCAGATCTTGCCCCGCAGCAAGTCCTGATGGAAGCTCGCGTAGGCGTAGGCGGTGCAGTCCGCCGCCACCAGCAGTCCGGCCCCGTCGAAATAGGGGGCCTGAGTGGGCGCCAGTTTGATCTGGACGGGCCACTGCATGAGCTGGCTCTCGCTCCGGGCCGCCGGGGCCGCGGGCGCGGTATTCTCCCGCCGGAGGGTCCGGGCGGCGCTCCCGGGACAGCCGGCGAACTTGGGCGCGGCGCTCCCCTGAGGTCTGAGCTTCGCGATGAGGGCCTTGTTGGCCTCCACGGCGGCGGCATCATAGGCGGCGGCCTCCCGCTCCACGAAATGGATCGCGTCGGCGGGACAGGCGGGCAGGCAGTCGCCCAGACCGTCGCAGTAGTCGTCCCGCAGGAGCCTGGCCTTGCCGTCCACCATGCCGATGGCCCCCTCGTGGCAGGCCCGGGCGCAGGCCCCGCAGCCGTTGCATTTCTCCTCGTCGATGTGGATGATCTTACGGATCATGGTGTCGTCCTCCTTGTATCTCCAGACGGCCGGAGCCGTTTCCTCTTGACTTTCCGGGGATATCATACTATGTTGGGGAGAGAACGTCAGTTGGAAAACCAACGGAAGGGGAGACGATCATGGAAAAAACGCTGGAGCCGGTGCTCCTGTCCTGCCCCCTGTTCCGGGGGATCCGGGCGGAGGAGCTGGGGACCATGCTGGACTGCCTCGGGGCGGTGTCCGTCCGGTATCGGAAGGGCCAGACCATCTGGCAGGAGGGCCGGGCCGTCCATCAGGTGGGCGTGATCTGCTCCGGCCGGGTGCTGATCCTGCGGGAGGACTTCTGGGGGGACCGGAGCATCCAGGGCCAGGCCGGACCGGGGGACCTGTTCGGGGAGGCCTATGCCTGCGGGGACGAGCCTCTGGGGGTGACGGTCCAGGCGGCGGAGGACAGCCAGATCCTCTTTCTGGACACGGAGCGGGTGCTGGGGACCTGCTCCTCCGCCTGCCCCTTCCACCTGCGGCTGGTGCGGGATCTGGTGGACGTGCTGGCCGCCAAGGACCGGATGCTCAGCCGGAAGATCGACCACCTGTCCCAGCGTGGCATCCGGCGGAAGGTCCTCTCCTACCTGTCCTGGCAGGCCCGGCAGGTCGGGGACAGCCGCTTCACCATCCCCTTCGACCGGCAGGGGATGGCGGACTACCTGTCCGTGGACCGGAGCGCCCTCTCGCAGGAGCTGAGCCGCATGAAGCGGGAGGGCCTGCTGGACTTTTATAAAAACCAGTTCCAGCTCAAGGGGAACGGGGCTTGAAGCTTCCACAAAAAGTCCCGCCCCTGTGGAAAACTCCACAGGGGCGGGACTCAGCGTGTCGAACGGGTCCGACACGCTTCTCAGAAATGGCAGGGCCATTTCTTCGAGGGGATGCAGGCCGCCGCGCGCACTCGCTGTGCTCACACACTTGCGGCCTGAGAAGTGTTTTTTCCGAGGCGCATGTCCTCGGAAAAAACGTCTCTTATCTGGTTCCATCGCCCGCGGGCGACGGAACTCTGCGAGGCTTTTGCATCTCCCGGCGAAAAAATGACCGGATGACAGACTAAGTCCCGCCCCTGTGGAAAACTCCACAGGGGCGGGACTGGCTCATGCTACCGCTTCGTTCGGACGTTCCGGTCACTCGATGGCGATCTTGTTCTCCTTCTTGGCCGCTTCGCCGTCGGACTTGGGGATGCTGACGGTCAGGACACCGTCCTCATACTTGGCCTTCACGTCCTCCTCCTTCACGCTGCCCACGTGGAAGGTGCGGGAGCAGGCGCCGGTGTAGCACTCCTGATGCAGGTAGCGGCCCTCGCCGGACTGGTCCAGACGGTGCAGGCCCTTGGCGGCGCTGACGGTCAGGTAGCCGTCCTGCAGCTCCAGGTCGATCTGGTCCTTCTTACAGCCGGGCAGGTCGATGCACAGCTCATAACGATCGGAGAACTCCTTCACGTCCGCCCGCATCAGGCCCTTGGCATGCTTGCCATACAGGGGGTTCAGTCCACCGAAAAAGTTGCGCTCGAAGGAATCGTCGAGCAGATCACCGAACACGTTACGATCAAAGATACTGGGCACCATAAGTCATTCCTCCATTCAGTATCTGGTAAAAACAGTCTCACCGGGGGGACCTCTTTTCGGCCCCCTCCTCGGTACGCCCATAGGATAGTCCTCCCGATCAGCACTGTCAATAGGAGAGTGCTAATGTTCACAGAACATCTAAACTTCGTTCACGGAACATGCGATCTTCGCGACCGCGAGGCCTATCCTGGCCCAAAGCAGGGCTGTCCCCGCTCAAAATAGTCCGCCCCGGACACAGAGGAGAGAACTCTGCGTCCGGGGCGGACGTGTCTGGTCCTGTCAGGCCAGCATATGGGAAGGTATCAGCCGAAAAGCGTCACGAGTCCGGTGGTCAGCGGCGGCACGAAGGTGAGCAGGAGCAGCTCCACGATCAGCACCGTGAAGAACGGGACGCTCTCCTTGATGAAGTCCTTCAGCTTACATCCCGTCTCGTTGCACACCACGAACATCAGGGTGCCCATCGGCGGCGTTATACAGCCGATGGAGACGTTGAAGATGATGACCATGAGGATCTGGACCTCGTTGATGCCGTACTGCATGGCGATGGGGAAGAGCAGGGGCACCAGGATGATTATGATCGCGTTGCCCTCCAGGAACATGCCGCAGATCAGCAGGAACACGTTCATCAGCAGGAGGAAGATGTACTTGTTGGGGCTGATCTGGAGCATCAGGTCCGTCAGGGTCTGGGGGATCCGCTCCTTGGTCAGGACCCAGCTCAGGGCGGAGGCCGCGCCGATGATCAGCATGATGCCGGCGGTGGAGAGCGCCGTCTCCTTGAGGCCGGCCAGGATCTTTTTCCCGTCCAGCTCATGATAGAGCAGGCCCAGGAACACGGAATAGACCACGGCGACCGCGCCAGCCTCGGTGGCCGTGAACGCGCCGACGCGCACGCCGCCGATGATGATGGGCAGGCACATGGGCAGGATGGCCGCCTTGATGATGGAGGCCGCCTCGCCCTCGGGGAGCTTCTCGCCCTTGGCGCGGGTGGGCTTATAGCCCCGCTTGTGGGAGATGACGGATCATCAAATTTTTTTCGTTCAAATCTAGATGATATGACCAGACCAAAGGAGCTGACAAGTCAGGACAGCTCCCTCTGGGCCAATGTCCTGTTTTTCGGACACAACAGCGCGTCCGGCCATTTTTGCTCCGCTCCCTCTTGCAAAACTCGAACATTTGTTGTATCATTCAATCGAACAAAAGTTCTTCTTCCGATCATGAAACGGAACGGGCCTTTCCAACGTCTAAAGCAATAGAGAGGTCCCTGCCAGTTCGACATAAGGGAGGGTCTGTTATGGAGACCACGTATCTCACCATCACCGGGCATCATATGACCGTGTTCCGCTCCATGGAGGGGGAGGAGGCCAGCGGCGGCAGCCGGGTCTGCTTCACCAGGCTGCCCCGGGCGCGGGTCCCCCAAATCGTCCCGCCGGCTGGGAAGATCGTAGACTTCACCGCCTATCTGGACCGGACAGACACGGAAGAAGAGACTGCCGCTCCGGAAGCCGTCCGTGAGGCGGGGCCTGTCCTGTCCAGGCGGGAGCGCTGGGGGCTGATCCTGGACCTGCTGGCCACGGCAGCGATCATCGGCATGACCGCGGGGGCCGCGATCGGCTTCCTCGGCTGGATCGGATGAAATGATATTGGATGATGATAGAGCGGGAGCCGTCCTGATGGCAGGACGGCTCCCGTCAGCGTGTCGAAAAAGTTCGACACGCTTCTCAGAAATGCCAGTTCGTTCTTTGTGAAGAACGAACTGGCATTTCTTCGAGGGAGATGCAGACCGCCACGCGCACTCGCTGCGCTCGCACACTTGCGGCCTGAGAAGAGTTTTTTCTGAGGCGCATGTCCCCAGAAAAAACGCCTTGTATCTTATTCCGTCACCTGCGGGTGACGGAACTCTGCGAGGCTCTTGCATCGTTCCCCGTGAGAGATCACTTTTTTGACAGACTGGCGGGAGCCGTCCTGATGGCAGGACGGCTCCCGTTTCGTTCATCCCGCCTTTTGCTTCTGGTGGCGGTATTTCTCCCGGGTGGCCATACCGCCCCGGATATGTCGTTCAGCCTTGTTCTCCTCCAGGACCTGTTTCACCCGCCGGTACAAAGGCTGGTCGAACCGCGGCAGGCGCTCGCTCAGGTCTTTGTGGACGGTAGACTTGCTGACGCCGAACTTCCCTGCGGCGGCCCGGACCGTGGCCTTGTGCTCGATGATGTACAGGGCCAGCTCCACGGCCCGCTCCTCCATGTTTCCCTTCACGATATGACCACACTCCCCGCTCATGTCTACGCTGGGACTATATGTCAGGGGAGTGGAGATCATGCGGGGGAGGCGAACGAGGATATAAGGCTATTTAGGAAGTCTTTAGGTCTCTCTATGATTAAAAGAATATCCTTCTTTTATTTTTCCTAAAATCGCATTTCCGCTGTCTGCCCACATACTCCCAAGTCTGTTTTTGATGTTTGCTACAAAAATCACTAAACTTATCCATCCGTTATTGACTTTATGTCCGACATGGCACTATACTTTTGACAACGAAGTTGCGGAATGGGCCGCATCCATCGGAAATTAAGGAAATCAAGAACTTCCAAGATAGGAGGGATAGTTGCCTTTGCCGAGCAGATCGGCAGATCGTCAGAGCAAGACCGGCAATCGATTCAAATTGAAGGAGGATCCTTTATCATGAAAACCAAGAAAATGCTTTCTCTGGCACTCACCGGTGTTCTGTCCATGTCTCTTCTCGCTGGTTGCGGCGGTTCCAGCTCCGGCTCCGCTCAGACTTCCGCGCCTGCCCCCTCTTCTTCCGGCGGCTCCGATGGTGAGCCCGTCAAGGTCGCCATGCTCCTGACCGGCTATATCAACGACGCCGGCTGGAACCAGTCCGCTTACGAGGGCCTTCAGATGGCTGAGGAGGAGTTCGGTATCGAGGGCGCCTACACCGAGGCTGTCCCCCAGCCCGATTTCGAGACCGTCCTCCGGGATTATGCCGATCAGGGCTATGACCTGATCATCGCCGTTGGCAATGAGCTCTCCGATGCCACCCTGGCCGTGGCGGGCTCCTTCCCCGACACTACCTTCGCCATCATGAACGGCAACTCCGCTCAGGCCCCCAATGTGGGCGCTTACCGCTTCAACACCCCCCAGAGCGGCTTCCTGGCCGGCGCCATCGCCGCCATGTATTCTACCGATGGCACCGTCGGCATGATCGGCGGCACCACCGCCCCTCACATCAAGGACTGTGTGGATGCCTTCGCGGAAGGCGCCAAGTACATCGATCCTGACATCACCGCTCTCACCGGCTACACCGACTCCATGACCGACGTGGCCAAGGGCAAGGAGATGGGCATGGCCTTCATCGAGCAGGGCGCCGACGTCCTTTGCGCCAACGCCAACTCCTGCTCTCTGGGCGTGATCGACGCCGCTAAGGAGAAGGGCATCCGCCATATCGGCTACATCAGCGATCAGTATGACGTGGCGCCTGACACCGTCATGGTCTCCGTGGTCCAGAGCAACCAGTTCATGATCCGTGCCATCGTGGAGTCCGTCATCAACGGCGAATTCACCCCGGAGCTCCATCTGTTCGGCATGAGCGAGGGCGCTCTGTATCTGAGCGACTATCACGGCCATGACGACCAGCTCACCGATGAGCAGAAAGCCAAGATCGACGAGATCATCGAGGGCATCAAGGACGGTTCCCTGCGGGAGGCCGGTATCCTGCCCAAGTCCACCTTCGAGCAGTAAGTTCCCAGAGGACGCATGCAGATATTCGCCCCCGGCGGGACATTCCGTCGGGGGCGTCGCGTAAACAGCGAACATGAGCAGGAGGGAAATGAGCATGGGAGAGAAGCTCCTGGAAATGCGGCACGTCACCAAGCGTTTCGGCAAGCTGATAGCCAACCGGAACGTCGATCTCGATCTGGAACGGGGAGAGGTCCACGCGCTCCTGGGGGAGAACGGAGCGGGCAAGACCACCCTGATGAACTGTCTCTATGGCATCTATGCCCCGGAGGAGGGGGAGATCCTCCTCAACGGCGAGCCTTTGAAGCTCTCCGGCCCCAAGGACGCCATCGCCCACAACATCGGCATGGTCCACCAGCACTTCATGCTGGTACCGCCCCTGACCGTGCTCCAGAACATCGTTCTGGGGCAAGAGTGCAAGATCACGCCCATGGATCTGAGCAAGGCCCGGACGAAGGTGGAGGACCTCTGTGAGCGCTATCACCTCCAGCTGGACCTCGATGAGAAGGTCGCCGACCTTTCTGTTGGCGCTCAGCAGCGTGTGGAGCTGATCAAAGCCCTGTACCGGGGCGCGGATATCCTGATCCTGGACGAGCCCACCGCCGTCCTTACCCCGCCGGAGGTAGAAGGCCTTTTCGATATCCTTCACCAGTTCGTGGCTCAGGGCAAGTCGATCATCATCATCTCCCATAAGCTGTGGGAGGTCAAGCGGATCTCCGACCGGGTCACCGTCCTCCGCAGCGGCGAGGCGGTATCCACTGTGTTCACTAAGGACGTGGAGCAGGAGGACCTGGCCGCCATGATGGTGGGCAAGCGTGTCACACTGGAATACGATAAGGCCCCTGTCACCAGCCAGAAGGACATCCTGGAGCTGAAGGACGTCTCTGCCAAGAGCGGGCAGAACGCCTCCTCTCTCAAGAACGTCTCCCTCCATATCCGAGAAGGGGAAGTGCTGGGCGTGGCCGGTGTGGATGGCAACGGGCAGCTGGAGCTCTCCGAGGTCATCATGGGTCTGCGGCCCATCCAGTCCGGCTCCGTCCGCTACCGCGGGGAGGACATCACTCAGGTCTCTACCCGGAGGCGCATCGAGTCCGGCTTCGCCCATATCCCCGAAGAGCGGATGACGCAGGGCCTGGTCATGAACTTCACACTCAGCGAGAACATGATCCTCAACTGCTATGACAAGCCTCCCTTTACCGTCCACCATCTCTTCGACAGCAAAAAGATGAAGGCCAATGGTGAGAAACTGGTGGAGGATTATGATGTGCGGCCCCGGACCCCAGAGGCCCTGGCCCGGTCTCTCTCCGGCGGCAATCAGCAGAAGGTCATCATCGCCCGGGAGTTCTCGCAGGATCCCCAGCTGGTAGTGGCGGTCCAGCCCACCCGCGGTCTGGACATCGGCGCCAGCGATTTCGTCCATCAGAAGCTGTTGGGCCAGAAAGCCAAGGGGGCCGGCGTCCTGCTGATCTCCGCGGACCTGGACGAGGTGCTGGCAGTCTCGGACCGGGTGATCGTCATCAACGAGGGCGAGATCATGGGCGAGTTCGTGCCCGGTGAGATCGACTACGCCGAGATCGGTCTCATGATGGGCGGTACCCGGCGGACAGTCAAGAAGGAGGGTGAGCTGGCGTGATCCAAATGAACATCGGCGGCGCACAGGTGCAGGTGACACGCAAGAAGCGCACCGAGAGCCCGCTGTTCCAAAAGGTCCTGGGCCTGGGACTGGCCCTGCTCCTGGTCATCCTGGTGACAGGGATCATCATCGCCCTGTCCGGAAAGTCCCCTCTGGTGGCTGGGCAGTGCATGATCCGAGGCGCCTTCGGCACCAAGAACAGCGTAGCCGAGACCCTGATCAAATCCGTTCCCCTTCTCCTCTCCGCCCTGGGTCTGACCATCTGCTACCGCACTGGCCTGACCTCCGTCGGCTCTGAAGGACAGATCATCATCGGCGGTCTGATGGCCACCATCGTGGGCGTGAAGCTGGCGGCCCTGCCCAGTATCGCCCTGATCCCGCTGGGCATGATCGTCGGCGCGATCGGCGGCGGCCTGTGGGCCAGCATCGCCGGCCTGCTCAAGGCCAAGCTGGGCGTCTCTGAGGTCATCAACACCATCATGCTGAACTATGTGGCCACCTATCTGGTGGGCTACCTGGTCGACGGCCCCCTCCAGGAGGCGGCTGGCTTCTATCCCCAATCCGATATGCTGGGCCAGAACGCCTGGCTCCCCACGATCCTCTCCGGTACCCGGATGCACATCGGCGTGATCATCGCGGCGGTCTCCGTGGTCCTGGTCTGGTTCCTGTTGTGGAAGCTCCCCTTGGGCTATCAGATGCGGGCGGCGGGCAGCAATCCCATCGCCGCCCGGACCAACGGCATCAATGTGGCCAAGAACATGGTGCTGGCCATGTTCCTCTCCGGCGCATTCGCCGGTCTGGCCGGTTCCATCGAGATCATGGGCCTGCATCACCGGCTCATGAACGGCTTCAGCTCCAGCTATGGCTTCGACTCCATGGCCGTGGCCCTGCTGGGCGGTCTGCATCCTGTGGGCGTGACGATTGCGGCTCTTTTCTTCGGCGCTCTGCGCACCGGAGCCAACACCATGCAGCGTACCCTGCAGGTCCCTGTATCGCTCGTCAACGTGATCCAGGGTCTGGTGATCCTCTTCGTGCTCACCCAGGCTCTGCTCAGCCGCTTCACTATCCGCGTCATCCAGCGGTACGCCGGGAAGAAGGAGGAAGATCATCATGCTTGATATCATCACCGGCTTTCTGGAGGCTACGCTCCGTATGGCCTGCCCCATCATGCTGGCCAGCTTGGGCGCGCTCTTCACCGCCCGCAGCGGCATCATCAACTTCGCCATGGAAGGCATCATGATCACCGGCGCCTTCTTCGGCGTATACGGCTCTTACCTCACCGGAAGCCCCTGGCTCGGCGCTCTGCTTGGCATGGCAGGCGGCCTGGCCGCTTCTCTGATCCTTGGCATCATGAGCATCACCGTCAAGGTGGACCAGGTGGTGGCCGGCACTGGCGTCAACGTGCTCTTTCTTGGCTTGACCAGCTATTTCTGCACGGTGCTCTATCCCAACGGCCAGCCCTCCTCTGTGAACGCGTTCCAGAGCGTCGTGGTCCCCGGCCTGTCTTCCATCCCCGTGATCGGCGTGTTCTTCCGCCAGAACCTGCTGACCTATATCACCTTCCTGCTGGTCCCTGTGATCTGGTACCTGCTGAACAAGACCACCTTCGGCCTGTGCCTCCGGTCCGTAGGCGAGCAGCCTCACGCCGCTGACTCCCTGGGCATCCACGTGGACCGGATGCGCTACATCGCCATCATCCTGGCCGGCCTGCTGGGTGGTCTGGGCGGCGCGGCCCTCTCTCTGGGGCAGGTCTCCTGCTTCATCGAGAACATGACCTCCGGCCGCGGCTATGTGGCTTGGTCCGCTGTCACCGTTGGCAAGTACAGCCCCATCGGCATCATGGGTGCCTCGATCCTCTTCGGCGGTGCCGAAGCCGTCCAGCTCCGGCTCCAGGCCATGGGCATCGAGATCCCCCAGCAGTTCTTCCAGATGCTGCCCTATGTGCTGACCATGGTCGTGCTGGCCGGCGTAGTCGGCAGGACGGTCGGCCCCAAGGCCATCGGCAAGCCCTTCGTGAAGGGAGAACGCTGATATGGCCTTCGATGCGGAGTTCCTCCGTTTCCCCGTCGTCTATCCCCAGCCGGAACTGCTGGCCGCTCTGACGGCTGACAGCCCCATGACTACCCCGGACAAAGTCCGGGCCGTCATGGGAGAGCTGGTGTTCCCAGCACCTCCGGCGGACCGCCCCTATCTTTATGGCTGTATGGTCCTCTCCTTCGATGGGAAGATGGGCTTCCCCGACGATCCGGAGGGCACCCTCATCTCCAAAGAGAACCGGCTGGACCCGGTGGGGGGCAAGACCGATTTTTGGATCATGAACGTCTGCCGGGCCTATGCCGACGGCGTCATCATGGGAGCCGGCACGCTCAAAGCCCGCATGAACAAGATGTGGTACGCCGAGATATCCGACCCGGATCTGGCCGCCGCCCGGCCCTCTCTGGGCCGGAAGGGCCGTGGACCTCTGGGGCTGGTGGTCTCGGCAGACGGCTTGGACGTGCCTCTGGAGCACCCCATGTTCACCCGGGACGAACTGCCCGTGATCCTCACCTCCAAGGCGGGGGCCCGCCGGATCATAGATCGATGGGCCCATCCTGCCGAGCTGGTGGAGGCCCCCCGGGATCTGCGTCCCGGTACGGACCGGCTCCAGATCCTGGCGGCCGGGGCAGATCTGCCGGATACGGCGGGCCTGATGGCCCTGTTGAAAGCCTGTGGGCTGGATTATGTATCCGTAGAGGCCCCCGGCTATATCTGGCACCTGATCGGCGCCGGACTGCTGGACGAATACCTGCTCAACTACTCCGGCGTCATGGCCGGAGGGACAACTGCTCTCGGCGTCCACAGCGGCTTTACCGTAGAGCGGCATCCCCATGCAGCCCTGCTCAGCGTCGGCTGGCACGATGGTTTCATCTATACGCGCCAAAAATTGTATTACGATAAATAAAAAGGATAAGGAGCAAGCGGCATATGATCAAGATCGTTGGACTGTGCGGCAGCCCTCTGAAGGGCTCTACCGAATATGTACTGGAGCAGGCTCTCGCCGCCGCCAAGGCATTCGCCCCGGATGAGATCGAGACCGAGCTGATCTCTGTCCATGGCAAGAAGATCTCCCCCTGCGTCGGTTGTGGCTACTGCAAGAAGAACAAGACTTGGTGCTGCATCAAGGACGATATGCAGGAGATCTTCGACAAGATCGCCCACGCAGACGGCCTTCTGGTGGCCTCTCCGGTCTATGTGATGACTGCCACCCCCCAGATCCACGCCATTGCCTCCCGGATGCGTCCAGCCATGCACTGCTATCCCGGGATGCTCCGCAACAAGTTCTTCGCCGCTATCGCTGTGGGCGGCACCCGCAACGGCGGGCAGGAGGTCACGATCGACGACATCTGTCATCTCTTCGCTACCCGTTCCATGAACATGGTCAGCAATGAAGTCGGCGGCTACACCGGTGCCAAAGTCTGGACCGCTGATGGAGGGCCGGAGGCCGCCGCCGCCGATACGATCGGTATGAAGACCGCGCTGGATCTGGGCGGCAAGCTGGCCGAGGTCTGCCTCACCTATGACCTTGGCAAAAAAGCCCTCGCCCAGCGGGAGCCGGCGCGATGAAGACCGCCTACCTCCACGTCCACATCGTCACGGTAGATGCCGACGACCGGGAATTCCCCGACGGCGGCCTGCTCTATGAGGACGGTAGGATCCTGGCCGTGGGAGAGAGCGCCGATATCGAGACGCTGGCCCAGGCTCAGGGCGCGGACTGCCGGGACGGGCAGGGGAAATTCCTCTTCCCCGGACTGGTCAACACCCATACCCACCTCTATCAGGAGCTGACCAAAGGCTTGGGCAGCGACCTGAGCTTGGAGGAATGGTTCCCCACCGCCATGGCCCCTGTGGGGGCTGCCCTCCGGCCCCGGCACATGGAGGCCGGCGTGGCTCTGGGCCTGGTGGAAGCCATCCGCAGCGGCGTCACCACCGTGGCCGACTATATGCAGCATCAGCCCGTGCCCGGGCTGGGCCGGGTGGAGCTGGACATCGCCGCTCAGATGGGCGTGCGCATGGTCTATGGCCGCGGCTACCGGGACATCGGCCGCAGGGAGGTCATCGAGGGCCCCGATCAGATCTTCGCCGATGTGGAGGACCTGAAGTCCCGCTATGAAGTCCCCGGCGGTATGGTGACCGTGTGGCTGGCCCCGGCGGCCAGCTGGGGCGTCACCGAGGACCTCCTGCGGGAGACCCGCCGCTATGCAGACGCCACCCACACTCCCATCATGATGCACCTCTTCGAGACCGGCTCCGATGAGTCCGGGAGCCAGAAGCGCTTCGGCAAGCCCGCCATCCAGTGGCTGGAGGAGAACCGCTTCCTGGGCCCCGACCTGCTGGCCGTCCACTCGGTGGCTTTGGGGGAGAAGGAGCTGGAGCGCTATGAGGCCAACCAGGTCATGGTGTCCTACGATCCCGTATCCAATATGTACCTAGCCTCCGGCGCGGCCCCCATCCGGGCGCTGAAGGACCGGGGCCTCACCGTCGGTCTCGGCACCGATGGCGCCGGGTCCAACAACAATAACAATATGCTGGAGGCCATGAAGTCCGGCGCGCTCCTCCAGAAAGTCATCGCGCGGGACCCTCAGGCCATGACTGCCCAGGAGATGCTCCGCATGGCCACCATCGACGGCGCCCGGGCTTTGGGCCTGGCCGACACCATCGGCTCCATCGAGCCGGGCAAGGCGGCGGACTTCTTCCTCTTCGATCCCATGGCCAGCGCCGTGGCCTGCCCCGTGTGCGGCTCTGCCGCCGCCGCGCTGGTATACGCCTCCGACTGCCGTGCGGTCGATACCGTAGTCATCGCCGGACGGGCCGTGCTGGAAGGCGGCGTCCTCACCTGCGGAGACGAGAAGGCCATCCTCCGGCGGGCCGCCGATATGGCTGCCGACCTGATGGCCGCCATGCATCCCTGACCCTTCATCCCCCACACACGACACGTCCCCAAGAAAGAAAGGAGCCTTTGATATGGATCAGATCCACGACCTGAGAAGCTTCATGGCCGCCCTGGAAGCACGCGGCCTCCTGTTCACCGCCAAAAAAGAGGTGGATTGGGACCACGAGATCGGTTCGCTCATCGCCACGCTGGAGCCCAGCGGCCGGGCCGGCTGGTTCCCCCAGGTGAAGGGCAAGCCCTTCGGCGTCTGCGGCAATATGCTGGGGTCCATGGACTCCATCGCCGTGGCTCTGGGCTGTGAGAAGAGCGAGATCACTGACTTCCTGGCCGACCGGCTGGAGCATCCCATCCAGCCCCGTCTGGTCCGCCGGGAGGAGGCCCCCTGTCAGGAGAACGTCCTGCTGGGCGACGACGTGGATCTGGCCAAGCTCCCTGTGCCCATCCACGCCCCCAAGGACGGCGGCCCCATCATCACCGGCGGCGTGATCGTCTCCAAGGAGCTGGACGGCCCCAAGCAGAACCTGTCCTTCCAGCGGATGCATGTGAAGGGCAAAAACAAGCTGAGCATCATGATCAACGAGTGGCGGCACCTGAAGGAATTCTATGACGCCGCCGAGGCACAGGGCAAGGCCCTGCCCATCGCCGTGGCCATCGGCGCCGACCCCGTGGTCTATGTGGGCGGCGGCCTGCGCTACGACGGGGACGAGATGGAGATCGCCGGCGCGATCCGGGGCCGTCCCATGGACGTGGTCAAGTGCGTCACCAACGACATCCACGTCCCCGCTGAGGCCGAGTTCATCATCGAGGGCGAGATCCTCCCGGGCCAGCGGGAGCTGGAGGGTCCCCTGGGCGAGTTCACCGGTCACTACTCCGCCCCCTGGAACAGCCCTGTGATTCATGTGACCGCCATCACCCACCGGAACGGCGCGATCTATCAGACCATCAACGGCGCTTCCTTCGAGCATATCAATCTGGGCAATGTCCTGCCCCGGGAGCCTCTGCTGAAGAAGTTCACCACCTATGTGAGCACGGGCGTCATCAACGTCCACATCCCGCCCTACGGCTCCGGCTTCCTGGCTCTGGTCCGCATCCGCAAGAAAAACCCCGGTGAGCCCAAGAACGTGGCGCTGGCCGCCATGATGACCTATGTGAACATCAAGAACGTGATCGTGGTGGACGAGGACGTGGACATCTACGACCCCGCCGACGTCATGTGGGCCCTGTCCAACCGGGTGGTGCCCGAAAAGGACATCTTCTATGTGCCCAACGCCCAGGGCCATGAGCTGGATCCCTGCTCCGACGAGCGGGGCGTCCAGACCAAGATGGGCATCGACGCCACCCTCAGCGACGAGAGCCGCTGTCTGGAGCGCGTCCGCTATCCCAAGGTGGATCTGAACGACTATCAGTGACGGAGCCGTTGCCCGCTCCGCCGTCCGCGTGATATACTGGGCAGGAACGAATGAAGGGGAGGGATGACACCATGGGCGGCCGCTATATCATCGGCATCACAGGAGCCAGCGGCTCTCTGTACGGAGAGAAGGTCATCCGGCGGCTCCTGACCGCCGGATGCGAGGTCCACGTCTGCATCACCCAGGCCGGCCAGCTCGTCACCCGGGAGGAGCTGCCCTGGTCCTGGCCCGATGGGGCCGCGCCGGAGGCGATCCAGGCCGCCCTGCGGGACTGGTTCGGCTGTGGGGGAGAGCTGGTGTTCCACGACATCCACGCTGTGGGTGCCTCCATCGCCAGCGGCTCCTTCCGCACCGACGGCATGGCGGTGGTGCCCTGCTCCATGGGCACCCTGTCCGCCATCGCCCACGGCGCCTCCCACAACCTGCTGGAACGGGCCGCCGACGTGGTGCTCAAGGAGCGCCGCCGTCTGGTCCTGGCCGTGCGGGAGACCCCGCTGAGCACGATCCATCTGCAAAACATGCTCGCCCTCTCCCAGTGCGGGGCCACGATCATGCCCGCCTGCCCCTCGTTCTATCATGCGCCCGACTCTCTGGACGAGCTGGCGGACTTTTTCGCCGCCCGGCTCCTGGATCAGTTCGGCCTCTCCGGCGATGACGTCCGCCGCTGGACCGGTATGTGACTCCGGCCCGATCACGTCTCCGGGAAGGATGTGGATCCTGTGTCTGAAAAACTGGTGTTCCTCTCTACCGAATACGTCAAGCCCCATCTGGAGCGTGTCCTGCCCCGGCTTGGGCTGGACGCGTCGTTCCAGGTGCTGGCCTATCGCCCCTTCGAGGATATCTTCGCCTTCTTCCGGCAGGTGCCTCCGGACGCCGCCGGCATCATTACCAGCGGCAGCCGGTTCAGCTCCGCCTTCCAGGCCGTCTATCCGGACGATCCCCGAATCGTGCTCCCCATGGGCATCAATGACGCGGAGGTCCACCGGCTCTTCTGGCGGCTCAAGCGGGACCGGCCGGACCTGGACTTCCAGCGGGTCTACGCCGATTTTTTGGACGAGCTCCATCTGGACATCCCCAGCTTCCTCACCGTGGACCACGGCATCCCTCTGTCCGTCAGCATGAACGCGGTGGGGGAGAGCGGTCCGGAGGATTTCCTCCGGGGCGAACAGGAGCAGTTTCGAAAGCTCCTGTCCGTATGGGAGACCGGCCAGTTCCAGGTGATCATCACCCGGTACAGCGGCCTGATCCCCATGCTTCGGGAGCGGGGCGTCACCGTCTACTACCCCTTCAACAGCGTAGATGGGATCCGCTCTGCCTGCACCCATGTCCTGCGGGAGATCGAGATGCGGCGGCTCCAAGACTTCCAGGCCGCCGAGATCCATGTGAACCTGTGGACTCAGGACCCCGCCTATACGGCGGAGACCCTCTATGAACAGAAGCTCCTCCAGCTCCAGCAGACCCTGATGGACTACTTCGGGGGCCAGGCGAAAGACCTGCTCTTCCGCCGCAGTCACTTCGGCATCGATATCCTCACCGACCGCAAGACAGTGGCCCTCTGCACCCGTAACTACACCTGCTGTGAGATCAGCGCCTTCCTGAACGCCCGGCTCAGTTTCCAGATCTTCGTGGGCTATGGGGTCGGGAAAGGGGTCTATCAGGCCCGGCTCAACGCCATCAGCGCCACCCGTGAGTCGGAGGTCTCCGGCGGGAGCTTCCTGATCAACGAGAACGATCAGCTCATCGAGCTGTGGCAGGCCCCTCCGCCTGATGTCAACCTCCGCTGGAGGAAGGCCTCCCACTCCGTCTATGCCTATGTGCCCAGCCACACCGGGATCTCTCAGAGCACGATCGACCGGGTGTTCGCCGCCCTGCGGGCCGCTCCCAGTCAACGGATCACCTCTCAGGAGCTGTCTCAGGCCCTGTCCACCACCCGGCGGAGCGCCAACTACGCCCTGCGCTCCATGACGCAGGCCGGCCTGCTCCAGATCGTCAGCGAACGGAAGCCCGCCGGCCGGGGCCGCCCCGAGGCTGTCTACGGCCGGGGCCGCCCCGAGGCTGTCTACGGCCGGGCCCCCAAGACAGAGTAGCCTTTTTCCACCCCGGACCGGGCCTATCCCAAACAAGTCGAATGCCCCGGCGGAGCAGTGCTCCGCCGGGGCATTCCTGTATCATCCTTCTATGCTCATACGTTTGGATCCGCTCAGTCCTCGAACCGGAGCAGTCCCGTCAAATAACGGCGGACCAGATCGAAGGCGTTGTGGGCCGCCATGGTGCGCACCCGCTCCCGGCCGTTCCCGGCGTGGAGGGTCCGTACCACGGTGCCCTCCGGGGCAGCGATGGCCACATAGACCAGTCCCACCACGTTCCCCCGGTCGTCCGGATCCGGCCCGGCCACGCCGGTGGTGGAGACGGCGATGTCGCTCCCCAGTACCCGGCGGGCACCCTCGGCCATGGCCCGGGCCACTGGCTCGGACACGGCGCCGTACTGCTCCAGCAGGTCCGCCGGCACCCCCAGGACGCCGTGCTTCACCTCGTTGGTATAGCTCACCACGCCGCCCTTGAACACGGCGGAGGCGCCCGGCAGATCTGTGACGCGCTTGGCGATCAGGCCACCGGTGCAGGACTCGGCGCTGCCCAGGGTGACGCCCTTCTCCTTCAGGAGCGCAAGCGCGGCCTCCTCCAGAGAGCCCACGTCGGCCCCGTAGATCTTATGTCCGAACAGGGCCCGCAGGTCGGCCTCCACCGGAGCGATCTTGGCCCGGGCCTCGGCCTCCGTGGGGGCCTTGGCGGTGATGCGCAGCTCGCACTCGCCCTCCTTGGCATAGGGGGCCAGCGTGGGGTCCCGCATGGCGTTCATCTTGTCCCGCAGGAGGGCCTCCATCCCGGACTCGCCGATGCCGAAGAGCTTCAGCGTCCGGGAGACGATCACGCCGTCGGCCAGTCCCTCCAGATAGGGCTTGGCCCGGTACTGGAACATGGCCCGGCACTCCCGGGGCGGGCCGGGGAGCATGATGACCCGGACCCCGTCCTCTCCCTGGAAGGCACAGCCGGGGGCGGTGCCCCAGTCGTTCTGGAACACCTCGGCCCCCTCGGGCAGATAGAACTGCTGGGCGTTGTTGGTGGTCATCTCCCGGCCGATCTTTTGGAAGAAGGCCCGGCAGCGCTCCTCCGCCTCGGCGTTGTAGACCAGCTTCTTCCCGAAACACCCGGCCAGCACGTTCTTGGTCAGGTCGTCGCAGGTAGGACCGAGTCCGCCGGTGGTCACGATCAGGTCGGCCCGGCTCCGGGCCAGCTCCACGGCGGCCCGGAGCCGCTCCGGATTGTCGCCCACCACCGTGTGGTAGTACACGTCGATCCCCAGCGCGGCCAGGCCCTGAGAGAGCATCTGCGCGTCGGTATTGGCGATGCTCCCCAGCAGGAGCTCGGTGCCCACGGCGATCAGTTCAGCGGTATGGGACATGAAAACGACACTTCCTTCCTGGATCGGTACGATGAGATGATAGGATGGGATCAGAGATCGGCGGTCACTTTGATCCGCTCGATGCCCTCCACGGCGGCCTGGACCATGGCGTCGATGTCCAGCGCCTGTTCGGCGGCCTCCACCTCGCCGGGCAGGGGGCGCAGGCGGGGATGGCGGGGCGTGAACACGGTACAGCAGTCCTCATAGGGCAGGATGGAGGTGTCGTAGGTGTCGATCTTCCGGGCGATGGTGACGATCTCCTCCTTGTCCATGCCTACCACGGGCCGGAGGATGGGGAGGGAGCAGACAGACCCGGTGGCCTTCATGGCCTCCATGGTCTGGCTGGCCACCTGGCCCAGGCACTCGCCGGTGACGATGGCGCCAGCCTTGGTGCGCTCGGCCACCTTCTCGGCGATCCGCATCATGAAGCGGCGCATGATGATGGTGAAGAGCTCCTCGGGGCATTTCCGGCGCAGTTCCTCCTGGATGGCGGTGAAGGGCACCACATGGACCATGAGCCGTCCACACCAGGGGGTGAGCTTCTTAGCCAGGTCCAGCACCTTCTGCTTGGCCTCCTCAGAGGTATAGGGGTAGGAGAAGAAGTGGACCATCTCCAGCGCGATGCCCCGCTTGGCGATCATCCAGGAGGCCACAGGAGAGTCGATGCCGCCGGAGAGGAGGCTCACCGCCCGGCCGTTGATGCCCACGGGCAGGCCGCCGGCGCCGGGCTCCGGGTCCGCGTGGACATAGGCGGCGTAGTCCCGGACCTCCAGATGGACGGTCAGCTCGGGGTGATGCACGTCCACCTTCAAGTTGGGGTAGAGCTCGTCCAGCTCGCCGCCCACATACTGGGAGAGCTGGATGGAGGTCATGGGGAAGGACTTGTCCGCCCGCTTGGATTCCACCTTGAAGGTCTTGGCGGCGGAGAGCTTGTCCCCCAGATACTCCTGGGCGGTCCTGAGCATGGCGTCCTTGTCCTTGGCGCAGGCCCGGGCCCGGGAGAGGCCCACCACGCCGAAGAGGTATTTCAGCGCCTCATAGGCCCCGTCCAGATCGCAGGTCTCCTCCTGCGGCTCCACGTAGAGGGTGGACTGCTTGGTGTAGACCCGGAACTTGCCATAGGGGCGCAGACGGCGCAGGGCGTTGCCCATGAGCTTGTCCTCGAAGCTGCGGCGGTTGAGGCCCTTGAGCACGATCTCGCCCAGCTTGAGCAGAATGATCTCTTCCATGTATGTGACTCCTTTTCGTTCGTTGCTGATCCCGGATATTATACCATATCCCATGGGGGAGTGGGGAGTTTTTTGCGGATGGGGGACGTGGACAGTCCATTCCGCGCAAAAGGGCGTTTTGAGGATCCCGATGATCCCCAAACGCCCCTTCGACTCTATCCGATCCACATTTTTCCGCGGTGATATGATGCCATCCTCAGATACGCATCGGGCACAAAAGGACCTGTCCTTGGAACGAGCGCCGTCCGGTCTCAGCGGAGCCCGCTCAGGACGCCTCCTCCAGCGTTTCGCGGATGTAGTCGGGGACCGCCTCCCGCTCCAGCTCCAGGGCCACGCTCAGCTCGCCGTAGAGCTGTTCCTCCGCCAGATGGAGGTAGCGTTCATCCAGCTTGCCCGGACGGCGGCCCCGCTCGATGGCCTCCTGACTGCGCAGACGGATCGTTTTGATCAGCCGCAGGAGCTCTACGCAGTCGGAGGTATGGTAGGCCTCCTGATAATACCGGGACAGGGCGGGCAGACTGCGGATCTCGATGGTCTCGGTCTCGATGCTGGGGATGCTCCGCACCAGAGCCTCCGCCTCCTCCCGGGTCAGCACCGGGCGGAGGGCCACCTTGGTGTCCACCGGGGCGATGATCGTCTCCTTCGTGTAGATGGGCTCCAGCGTATAATAGAGACGGCCGTCCTTGTCTCCCGGTCTGGGGGCGACATCGCGCACCCGGCAGACGCCGTTCCGGCCATATACGATCAGACTACCAACTGGATACATGGGACAGGCCTCCTCATTCACGATATAGTACGATGTCCTTCGTCGTTCGACTCCTCTATTATAGCAGGATCCGCCCCGTTTCGCCTGCGTTATCTTGCACAAAAAGCATAAAAGTCCATCTTTTCCCCCTGTTTTCTTCCGGATATTGGGACTCAGTCCAGATAGTGCCCCACGGAGTAGGAGTTGTATTCCTTCTTCAGCTCCACCAGGATGGAGCCATCGGGCTGGACGGTCTCCGCCAGGATCTTGTGCCGGGTATGGTGGCGGTCCAGAGCCTGCTTGTAATGCTCCACCTCCCGTCGGACCTGCGCCGCGGCCGCGGCAGAGTCCAGATCCTCCTTCTGGGTGAACCGCACGGTCTGATAGAGACAGGCGGCCTTGATCCGTTTCATATTCGTCTCCTCCATTTCGTTTTGATAACCTCATTTTATCATTCAAAAACGCGAATTTCAAACGTAAAAAGTGTTCGATACAGCGCTTTCGTCTTTTCGGACGAAGCAGAGCGGCCCCCGTTTTGTGCAGATCGCCCACATATAGGAAACGCCCCCGGTCCTCATCCGAGGGCCGGGGGCGTGATATCATACCGCGTGGATCAATAGCCGAACCCGAAGAAGGGCCAGCCGGAATAGCCGTTCCCGCCGCTGCTCTGCTGTTGCTGCTGGGAGGCCTGCTTCTTCTGCTCGCTCAGGGTGGTCTGGAGATCGCTCAGGGCATTCTGGCGGGTCTGGTTGTCCTCGTCCAGCGTGACGGAGACATCCTTCTTCTCGCCGTCCCGGTAGATCGTCAGGGTGACGGTGTCGCCGGCCTTCTTCTGCCGGACCGCATCCTTCAGCGCTGTGGTGGAGTCCACATCGGTGCCGTCGATGGCGCAGATGATGTCGCCCTGCTGGATGCCGGCCTTGTCGGCACAGGAGCCGCTGAGGACGGCCTCCACGGAGGCGCCGGCGGGCACGCCGTACTGGGTGGCGTAGCTGGGCACGTCGCTGAGCAGGACGCCCACATTGGGCTTGCCGGTGACGTAGCCATGCTCGATGATGTCGGTGATCATGCTCTTCACGTCATTGATGGGGATGGCGAAGCCAAGGCCCTCGATCGTGGCGGCGGAAGAGGAGCTGCCGCTGTTGGAGGCTTTGGCGGAGGTGATGCCGATCACCTCGCCATAGGCATTGAACAGGGGGCCGCCGGAGTTGCCGGAGTTGATGGCGGCGTTGGTCTGGATCATATTGATGGTCTGGCCCTCACTGGTGGTGACGGAGCGGTCTTTGGCGGAGACCAGACCGTCGGTCAGGGACCAGGTCAGCTCGCCCAGGGGGTTGCCGATCGTATAGACGGGCTCGCCCACCACCAGAGAGTCGGAGTCGCCCAGAGTCAGGGCATGGAGGCCGGTGGCCTCGATCTTCAACACGGCGATGTCGTTCTCAGCCTCGCCGCCCACCAGCTTGGCGTCATAGCTCTGGCCGTTGTGGAAGGCCACCTTGATGGAGGTGGCGTCCTTGATCACATGATAATTGGTGACGATGTAGCCATCGGAGGAGATCACGAAGCCGGAACCGGCGGCGGCGCCCTGGACCACATAGCCGTACACATTGGTGTTGACCTGAGTGGTGATGCCCACGCAGGCGTCCACGTTGGCGGCGTAGAGCTGAGCGGCCGTCATGGCCTGACCGGACTTCACGGAGGTGGTGTCCACGTTGACGGACCGGCTCTCGCCCTCATAGAGGACGGTGTCGCCGCGGTCCTGGGAGACATACCAGGCAGTGCCTCCGCCCACGGCTCCGCCGATCAGGGCACAGCACAGGCCCAGAGCCACCAGCCTGCCCGCCATACCGCCGCGCCTCTTCATGGGCGGCTTACGGCCGGACGTCCTGTTCTCCCACGGGTCGCCGTGGACCTGGAAGTCATCGGTCTCTATCACACGATCCCCCCGGCGCGGATCATTGGGATCGAAATTTTCATCATTGCGGTCGAACATAAGTCGTTCGCTCCTTTCCTGTACCTTCTCTGGAACTGCATTTAGGATACCCCCGAAATATGTCCAGAACATGAAGAGACTTTACACATTTTTTGAATTCCCATCCGGCCGGGGGCGGTGCTTCAGGAAGGCGGACAGGTCGGCGGCGGCCAGCCGCAGGTCCTCCAGCGTCGGCTCGAAGATGCCCAGACGGCCGATGTTCCAGACCACCATGCACACCACCGGCCCCAGGATCATGCCCGCCACGCCGGCCACACGCATCCCGATATAGATGCTGATCAGGGACACCGCCGGGGGCAGCCCGGTCTGGTCGCCCACCACCTTGGGTTCCCACACCCGCCGGTAGAGGGCGATCAGCCCCCAGATCACCATCAGCTCGATGGCCCGGCGCAGATCGCCCAGGCACAGGTCCACCACGGCCCATGGGACCATGACGGTGCCCGCGCCGATGATGGGGATGAAATCCATCACCGCCAGCAGGAAGGCCAGCAGGAGGGTGTATGGCTGGCCGATGACGGTGAAGCCTACGGCCAGGATGAAGAACACCCCCACCGACAGGATGAATTCCGCCTTCACATAGCCGCCGAAGGCGGACACAGCGGCGGCGCGGACCTCCCGCAGGAAGCGGCGGGGACGCCCGCGGAACAACTGGGCCACCCCAGCTCGGATGCTGGGATAGTCAGCGGTGAGATAATAGGTGCCCATCAGGAACATGACCGTGGCCACGGCAAAGGCGGGCACGCCCTTGGCCGTCCGGGTGGCCCAGGCGGCGGCCCGGCCCAGAGTGTCGGTCCCGGCGGACTGGAGCCAGTCCAGCAGGGCGTCCCAGTACTCCAGTCCCACGGTCCGCACCTCAGCTGGGATCAGGGACAGGGCGCGGGAGAGGGCCTTGTCCAGATCCGTCAGGCCGGTCTGGATCCCAGTCCAGATGTCGGTCCAGTTCTCATAGAGGGACACGACCTCGTCGGTGACGTTCCACACGAAGGCGGTGAGGAGGCCCCCCAGCCCGGCCAGGATCAGCAGGATCAGCACCAGAGAGATGAGCTTCCGGGGCAGACCCAGGCGCTTCTGGAGCCCCCGGACCAGGGGGTCCAGGAGCCAGGCGGCAGCGAAGGCCAGCACGAAGGGCATGAAAAGGGACAGCAGGGGCGGCCCCGCCAGCACCAGCCCCGCCAGCACCAGGACCGTCAGGACCAGCCGGATGCCCAGCCGCATCCAAAGCCGTCCCCGCTCCCGCCAGGAAAGCTCCTGTTCTTCCATAAAAAGACCTCCCGCAATGGTATATACCGGAAGTATACCACGACAGGAGGCCGAAAAAAGCGACCGATCTGTAAATTTTTTGTGGAAAGAGGGCTCACCACCCCTTGCGCAGGACCTTGACGGGCAGATAGCCCTTCCGGTAGTAGGAGCGGGCGTGGCAGACGATCTTCAGATCCTTGGAATAGACGATGTCGTCGATGACCAGGAAGAGCTCCTCCGGTCCCACCTGGAACAGCTCCTGGAGCTGGGCGTCGGCGTGGGTCACGTCGAAGGTGGCCATGCTGTACGCCACCGGTACCCGGCAGGATCTCTTCAGGAAGGAGAAGCAGCTCTCTTTCTCCAGCCGCGGGAACAGCTCTTCCTTCCCCTCGGCCAGCTCGCCCAGGATGTGGTCGATGGTGAGGACCACCGGCACGTCGTCGGCATAGAAGCGCTTGGAGACCTCCAGATAGGACTGGCACTCCGCCCCCATCAGAGGGTCGTTCTTCTGGACCATGCCCACGGAGGTCATGTCCGTGCGGGGGGTCCGGCCCATCTGGCGGATCATGCTGAAGAGGCCGGGGTCCGTGTCCAGGCGGCAGGTCTCCCGGGCCACCTTGGGATTGCCCAGCGTGCCCTTGCTCCGCTGGCGGGTCACCAGGCCCATCTCCTCCAGCGAGGCCAGCACGTCCCGGAGGGCGTTGCGGCTCACGCCCATCATCTGAGCGAGTTGGTCCTCGCTGGGCAGCTTGAAGGGCTCGTCGCTCTCCTGACTGCGGATCAGCTCGATGAGGGCGGCTTTGGTCTTGGCGGACAGCTCGGAGTTGTCTACCGGTTCGATATGGATGGAGTTTCGCATCGATCTTCGTGTCCTTTGCTTTGATGAGATAGTGGGATGGATAAGGATCGTCCGCCGCTCAGCAGCCGATCAGCGCCTGGAGCACCGCGGACAGGGTCTCCTCCAGAGAGCCCTTGTCCCCGTCCACCACGATGTCGGCATACTTCTCATAGAGGGGGGCCCGGTACTCGTAGATGTCCCGCAGGGTCTCGCCGGGCTTGAACGCGATGCCCCGGCTGCCCATGTTCTGGATCCGCTGCTCCAAGGCCTCGCAGGGCACCTTCAGATAGACCACCTTGCCCAGCGCCCGCAGATGCTCGATGCCCCGGGCGCGGCAGATGACGCTCCCGCCGGGGGCGATGACGGTGCGGTCGCAGTCCACCGAGCAGATCACATCGGCCTCGATGTCCAGGAACTCGTCGTTGGTGTGGCTGTCCACCACCTCCTGGAGCAGCGCGCCCTCCCGGGTCTGGATGACCAGGTCCGTGTCGATGAAGCCGAAGCCCAGGGTCTTGGCCAGCAAGACGCCCACCGTGCTCTTGCCGGAGCCGGGCATCCCGATCAAAGTGATGTTTTTCATGGATCAGTTCTCCTTTGTCGCGAGATGAGAGGATATGCGTCTGGGGGACGGTACCGGGTCAGAATGCCCGGTCCTCCTCATTTTCCAGGAAATAGGTCGCCTCCATATCGGCCACGCTGAGGGCGAAGGCCAGCGGATACTGCTGGAGGGCCTGCCCCACCATCCGGGGGTCCTCCGAGCCGGAGAAGCCCATATGCCAGCGGATGGCCATGGCCTCCTCCCGGGTCAGGCGCATGAACCCGCTGAGGATGTACACGCTCTTCTCTCCGTGGCCGTAGGGCAGGCCGTCCTCATAGAAGAAGGTGGGCACCGTCTGCCATTTCCCGTCCGGGCCTTTCACATTGCGGGTGCCGGGCTTGTAGCAGCCGATCTTGCACACATCGTGGAGGAGGGCGGAGATGGCGATGCTCTCCTCACTGTACTCCAGACCGTAGAGCTCCTTCACCCGCTCCCGCTCCAGATAGGCCTGGAGACAGTGGTACACGTTGACGCTGTGGTCACACAGACCGCCGGCATAGGCGCCATGGAACTTAGCCGAGGCGGGGCTGGTGAAAAAGTCGCTCTTGTTCTGCAAATAGTCCAGCAGGGCCCCGCTGCCCTCCCGGCGGATGTTGGTGGTGAACAGCTCGATGAATTCCTCCCGGGCGCTCATGGGCGTCTCCTCCTTGTATGAGCATGAGCGGACGCTCCCGCGCCGCGCTGTCGTGATCGTGTTATTATAGCATGATCGGCAGGGACTTGACAAATGGGTCTATGAGCGATCATGATAACATCCGTACATACTTCCAATGAACGCAAAGGAGCGGATGATATGGGACAGATCGGGACCCGGCTGACCGGGGGCATATTGACGGCGGCCCTGCTGATGGGGCTGGGCGTGGGGGCCTCCGCGGCGTCTTTCGCGGACGTGGCCCAGGACCACTGGGCGGCCGCGGGCATCCAGCGCATGACGGAGCGGGGCCTGTTCCGAGGCACCGGGGCGGAGATCTTCTCCCCTCAGGCCCCCATGAGCCGGGCTATGCTGGTGTCGGTGCTCTACCGCTATGCCGGATCTCCCGCCGTGACTGGCTCCGCCGCCGCGGTGACGCCCTTCCAGGACGTGCCCGCCGGGAGCTGGTATGAGGACGCGGTGGTCTGGGCCTGTCAGGAGGACCTGATGCCGGAGTGGTTCCTCTACAGGAACGAGGAGGAATCCGGAGCGGAGCGGACCCGGTTCGAGCCGGAGCGCCCCATGCTCCGGATGGACCTTTTGGAGATGCTCCACAGCTTCTCGGTGGAGTTCGAGGGCGACACCTACTTCGACCGCTCCTATTTCCAGTATGTCGGGACCGGGACCCTCTTCCCGGACCTGGAGGAGGACGCCCTCCATCAGGCGATCGCGGCGGCCTATCCCGACTATCAGGCGGGGGAGAACGACAGCCTTGGCATCGACGATATCGTACTGTGCTGGGCCTATCCCCAGGGGATCCTGGCCGGCCGGGGCGACGGCCGCATGGATCTGACCGGCACGGTCAGCCGGGCCGAGGCGGCCGCCATCCTGGACCGGTATGACCGGCTGCCCCATTCTGGGGAGAGCGAGGAGTGACGTATCCCGCTCCTTGTCCCCCGTCCTCCGGCGTGATACAATAGGGAGGACTCATCCGAACGCAAAAGGGAGGCTCCTTTCTATGCTCTATGCCCTGCTCACCGTCCTGCTGGTGGCGCTGGATCAGACCGTGAAGTACCTGGTCCGGGCCCACATCCCGCTGGGAGGCTCCGTGCCCTTCCTGCCCCATGTGATGGACTTCACCTACGTCCAGAACACCGGCGCCGCCTTCTCCATCTTCGCCCAGCACACCTGGCTGCTGACGCTCCTGTCCCTGGCCGTGTCCGTCCTGCTGATCCTGGCGCTGGTCCGGGGCTGGGTGACCCGGACCAGGCCGGGCCGTCTCTGTCTGACACTGGTGCTGGCCGGGGCCGTCGGCAATCTGATCGACCGGGCCCTCTTCGGCTTCGTCACCGATATGTTCGAGACCCTGTTCATCCACTTCGCCGTGTTCAATGTGGCGGACATCTGCGTGGTGGTGGGCGGCATCGGCTTCTGCGCCTACTACCTGTTCCTCTACGACAAGCTGGAGGGGAAGGAGGCGCCCCGATGACCCCGCTGGAGCTGACCGCCGATCAGGACGGGGAGCGGATCGACCGTTTCCTCGCCCGCTCGGTGCCGGAGCTGACCCGGTCCGCCGCCCAGCGCCTGCTGGAGGAGGGGGCCGTCACCCGGTCCGGCCGCCCGGCGCGGAAGAACGATAAGACTGCCCTGGGGGACGTGTTCTCCGTGCTCCTCCCGGACCCGGAGCCGGTGGACATCGTGCCTCAGGACATCCCCCTCCATGTGGTGTATGAGGACGAGGACGTGATCGTGGTGGACAAGCCGGTGGGCCTGGTGGTCCACCCCGCCGCCGGGCACCCGGACGGCACGCTGGTCAACGCCCTGCTCTACCACTGCGGGGACTCCCTCTCCGGCATCAATGGGGAGCGCCGCCCCGGCATCGTCCACCGGATCGACCGGGACACCTCCGGCCTGCTGATCGTGGCCAAGAACGACTTCGCCCATCTGGCGCTGGCGGAACAGCTCCAGGACCACTCCCTTTACCGGGAGTACGAGGCGGTCTGCGTGGGCGATCTGAAGGAGGAGTCCGGCACCGTGGACGCCCCCATCGCCCGCCACCGCGCCGACCGGAAGAGGATGGCCATCGATCCCGCCGGACGGCGGGCCGTCACCCATTGGACCGTTCTGGAGCATCTGAGCGGCTATGCCCACATCCAGTGCCGGCTGGAGACCGGCCGCACCCACCAGATCCGGGTCCACATGGCCTCCATCGGCCACCCGCTCCTGGGGGACACCGTGTACGGCCCCAAAAAGCCCTGGCCGGGACTGGCGGGGCAGTGCCTCCACGCCCGGCGGCTCACCTTCCGCCACCCCCGCTCCGGGGAGCTGGTGACGGTGGAATGCCCTCTGCCGGACTGGTTCCAGACGGTGCTGGACAAGCTCCGCCGCCGGACTTGACAGTCTGATCGGCACTGGTATAGAATGGTATCGATCATCCTGTGACAACGACAGAAGAGATAAGGCGGTGGCTCTTTTGGGCAGATTCGACGGCGTGCTCCTGGTCAGTGATTTCGACGATACGCTCTATGGCTCTGACTTTACCGTCTCGGCCGAGAACGTGGCGGCGCTCCTGGCCTTCCAGGCAGAGGGCGGCACCTTCACCGTCGCTACGGGCCGGGCCCGTCCGGCCTTCGCCCGCCACTGGGGCGAGGCCCCCATCAACGCCCCCGTGATCCTGTCCAACGGCTCCGCCCTGTACGACTTCCGCACTGGGGAGATGGTCTGCGAGACCTTCCTGCCGGAGCCGATCCTCACCGACCTGATGGAGCTGACCTTCGTGGTGCCGGAGCTGGGTCTGGAGGCCTACCACGAGGACGAGATCTATCTCCACAACCCCAACATCATCACCCGGAACCACCTGGCCAAGGTGGGGGCCGCCGGGGAGGAGAAGGCCATCCGGGACATCCCAACGCCCCTCTCCAAGGTGCTGATCGAGCACGACCGGCGGGCGGTGCTGGACCGGGCCAAGGCCTACATCCTGGACCGCTGGGGGGACCGCTATGAGGCGATCTTCTCCAATCAGGTCCTGCTGGAGCTGACCGCCAAGGGCAGCAGCAAGGGTGGCATGGTGCTGGAGCTGGCCCGCCGCCTGGGCATCGACCGGGACAAGATCTACTGCATCGGGGACAACGAGAACGACCTCCCCATGCTGGAGGTCTCGGCCGTCCCCTTCGCCCCGTCCAACTGTGCCCCGATCGTCCGGGACTGGGGCGCCCAGCTCGTGGGCTCCTGCGACGAGAGCTGTCTGGCCCAGGTGGTGGAGCGCCTGGGGGAGCGGTATCCGGAGAAGTGAATGACGAAGAGGAGAGCCGGACGGCATTTTGCCGCCCGGCTTCTTTTTTCGACCAAGTGGGCGGCGCGTCCTACGTTTCCTTTTTCCTCCAACAAAAGGCCGAAGATCGCCTATTTTCTCCATCCTATCTCATGCTTTGATGATTTACACCGCCGTCAGGAGGGTGTATCATTAGGGCAGGAATGACGAGGAAGCGCTTCCTCGTCCCATTTCACCGTGAAATGGGACGCAACTACCATTCTGTCATAGGAGGGACCTGTATGAAGAAACGACTTTTTAGCGTCCTCACAGCCCTGGCCCTGTGCCTGACCCTGCTGCCCATGGCGGCGCTGGCGGAGGAGGGCAATTCCTCTCCCACATACAGCGGCGGATCTGGTATGGAAGAGGATCCGTGGCTGATCTCTTCAAAAGAAGATCTCATCGCATTGGCTGCTTTTGTAAATTCTGGCGGCGCAGAAGAATTTGATACAACGGATTCCGGCGTTGGAAATTATCATGGCTACTATTTTGAGCAAACGCAGGATATCGATCTAACAGATATCGCTTGGGATCCTATCGGTTATTCAGGAAGTCATTATTTTGCGGGAAATTACAATGGTAATGGGCACATCATAAAAAATGTTACTTCTACCGGCAAACAGGATGAAGAAGGATATGCAACAGCCGGCATTTTCGGATGGGTCGCATTCGGTTCTGTCAGCAATCTGAATGTTAAAAATGCAGACTTCTCTGCAACAGGAGAAGGAAATTATAGTTATGTCGGCGGTATTGCAAGCGTGTGCTACGGCGCATCTATCACCAATTGTTCTGTAAAAGATTCCAAAATCGAAAGCAAGCGGGACAATAATAACAACTGTGCAGGAAGCATTGTGGGCTATTCTACTGGTGGCACTTTCGTAAAATGTGGAGCTGAACATGATCAGGTCAAAACGATGGCCTATGGCGGTGGTTTTGTCGGCGAGATAGATGATGACCCTGATTACAGTGCCGGCGATTCTACCTTTACAGACTGTATGGTCGCAAACTGCTCTGTAACGGCGGTAACTTCAGATGTTCAGGGACTCAGTTATGCTGGCGGCTTTGTCGGTGAAATGACAGACTCCACCTTGACTATCAAAAATTGTTATGTTTTCAATGTTGCACTCTCCACTGATGGAACCGCGGTACCGGGACTAAAAGCAACGGGCATTTTTGCCGGCAATCTCTGGGGTGGAAGTACGATCGCCGACACAAATTGCTTCTATGGCAAATGTACTTCTACGGAAAATGCAGGGACCGCAACCGAAAAAACAGAAGCCGAATTTGCTGACGGTACCGTCAAAGAGGCACTCGGTGATTCTTTCGTCCAAGGCCCCGGCTACCCGATCCTTGCTTCCTCTCCTGCTGACTACTCTGTCGTCGATGCCGCTATCGCTAAGGCAAACGCCTTGAACAAGTCTGATTATCAGGACTTTTCCACCGTAGAGGCGGCGATCTCTGCGGTCGTGCGCGGGAAGAATATCACGGAACAGGACAAGGTCGACGCCATGGCAAAGGCCATCGAGGACGCGATCGCCACTCTGGCGGAAAAGCCCTCCGAACCAATTCCTACTCCGACCCCCACGCCCGCCGTCCGTGATGACGACGATGATGACGACGATCCCAGCTACCCCGTCACGGTCCCCGGCGGGAGCTCCGTGGCCAACGGCTCCATCCAGGTCACGCCCCGGAACGCCGAGAAGGGCAGCAGGGTGACGATCACGGTCGCCCCGGACCCCGGCTATGTGCTGGGCTCCCTGTCCGTCACCGACTACAAGGGCAATGCGCTGACGCTCACCGACGCGGGCGACGGCAAGTACACCTTCCTCATGCCCGGCTCCGCCGTCAAGACCAGCGTGTCCTTCGTCCCGGAGGCCGTCACGCCCGCTCCCGGTCCGGATCAGGCGTTCCCCTTCGCCGACGTAAAGGCGGACGCCTACTACCGGGAGGCGGTCCGCTGGGCCGTGGACGAGGGCATCACCAGCGGCACCTCCGCCACCACCTTCGGACCGGACCTGCCCTGTGACCGGGGCCAGATCGTCACGTTCTTGTGGCGGGCGGCGGGCTCTCCCACGCCCACCGGGGCCCTGACCTTCACCGATGTGGCGGAGGGCTCCTACTGCGCCGACGCCGTCCGCTGGGCGGCGGAGAACGGGATCGCCAGCGGCACCTCCAAGGAGACGTTTAGCCCGGACCTGCCCTGTACCCGGGCCCAGATGGCGGCCTTCCTGTACCGGAGCCAGAAGAGCCCCGCCGTGTCCGGTGTCTCTTCCTTTACGGACGTGAGCGCCGGGGACTACTTCCACGACGCGGTCCTGTGGGCCGCCCAGAACGGCATCACCAGCGGGATCTCCGCCGCCGCCTACGGCCCCGACGCCCTCTGCACCCGGGCCCAGATGGTGATGTTCCTCTACCGCCTCATGGGCAAGTGAACAAAATATGCGCCGGGGGACGGCCTCATCACGGGGCCGTCCCCCGGCGTTCGTCTGTCTCTCATCCCTCCGCCCGGAGGGCCATCACCTCGTCCAGGATAAGGTGGGCGGTCTCAGCTTTGGAGAGGAGGGGGAGGGCGGTCTCCCGGCCGGCGGAGATCAGGGTCACCCGGTTGGTACTCCCGCCGAACCCGGCGCCCTCTTCTTTCAGATTGTTGGCCACGATCAGGTCCAAGTTCTTCTTGACCAGCTTCTTCCGGGAGTTCTCCACCATGTCCCGGGTCTCCATGGAGAAGCCGCAGAGGAACTGGCCCGGCCGCTTGTGGGCCCCCAGCCAGGCCAGGGTGTCCGGGGTACGCTCCAGCGTCAGGGTCAAGTCGCTGTCATCGGCGGACTTCTTGATCTTGTCCCCGGCCACCACGGCGGGGCGGTAGTCCGCCACGGCGGCGGGCTTCAAAATGATGTCCTGCTCCGCTGCGCGGCTGGTGACGGCCTCGAACAGGTCCTGAGCCGAGCGGATCGGCACGGTCTCCACATAGGCCGGGGCCTTCAGATGGGTGGGACCGGACACCAGCGTCACCTGCGCCCCCCGGGCGGCGGCGGCCCGGGCGATGGCATAACCCATGGTGCCGGTGGAGTGGTTGGTGAGGTAGCGCACCGGATCCAGGCTCTCCTGGGTGGGGCCCGCCGTGACCAGCACCCGGAGGCCCTCCATGTCCTTCTTATGGGACAGGGCGTGCAGGACGCTCTCCAGCAGGTCCTCGGGCTCGGGCAGCTTGCCGGGGCCCACCGCGCCGCAGGCCAGACGGCCGGAGGCGGGCTCCAGGATCTCCCACCCGTAGCGGCGGAGGGCGGCCAGGTTGTCCTGAGTCACCGGGTTGAGATACATCTTGGTGTTCATGGCCGGGGCCGCCAGCTTGGGGCAGTCGCAGGCCAGCACCGTGGTGGTGAGCATATCGTCGGCGATGCCGTGGGCCAGCTTGGCCAGCACGTTGGCCGTGGCTGGAGCGATCAGCACCAGATCCGCCTTGTCCGCCAGCGCGATGTGCTCCACCTGATAGGTGTGGTTCCGGTCGAAGGTGTCGGTGACGGTCCGGTTGCCCGTCAGGTGCTCGAAGGTCAGGGGCGTGATGAACTCCGTGGCATTCTTCGTCATGACGACCTGCACGTCGCAGTGCTGCTTCACCAGGGCGGAGGCCAGCGCCGCTGCCTTGTAGCAGGCGATCCCGCCGGTGACGCCCAGCAGTACGGTCTTTCCCTTCAGCATATGGATCCCTCGTTTCCTGCCCGAACGGGCATTTTTCCTGCTTAGTATACCAGATCTCCCCGCCGATGTAAACGCCGCTCAAACTAAACGGCCGCGTACGAATATGCTCCGTCCCCTTGCGTTCGCCAGACGCTTCCTTTATAATATCAGGCTGTATACGGACGGTCTTGGACCGCGGTCGCCGCTGTACCCGCCGCGCGGGACGGCAGGCGCCCAAGGGACGGTCCGGGATACGCCGTAAATCTTATCCACGCTGTATCTCTCAGAGGGAGAGAACGGCAGCAGGAGGTCATTTTATGAACGGTACCATCACCACCCGCGCTGAGCGGAGCACGTCGATCCACGACATGGTGCTCCTCTCCCTGTTCACAGCCATCATCATCCTGATGGCGTGTACGCCTCTGGGTCTCATCGACCTGCCCATCATCAAGGCCACGATCCTCCACATCCCCGTGATCATCGGGGCGATCCTGCTGGGTCCCGGCCGCGGCGCGTTCCTGGGCGCGGTGTTCGGTCTCACCAGTCTGGTGAAGAACACCATGATCCCCGGCGTGCTCTCCTTTGCCTTCTCGCCCCTGATCCCGGTGCCCGGCACGGACCACGGGAGCCTGTGGGCTCTGTTCATCTCCATGGTGCCCCGGATGCTGATCGGCCCGGGCGCCTGGGCCGTGTACACCGGCCTGCATAAGCTGCTGGGCCGCAAGACCGCCGCCCGCGGTCTGGAGGCCGCCGTGGCCGGTGCGTCCGGCGCCATCATCAACACCGCTCTGGTCATGGGCACCATGGGCTCCGTCCTGCGGGACGGCTATGCCGCCGCCAAGGGCATCCCCGTGGATGCCGTCACCTCCGCCGTCATGGCGGTGGTCCTGGCCAACGGCGTGCCCGAGACCGTGGCCGCCGCCGTGCTGGTCCCCGCGATCGTGGTGCCGCTCCAGAAGGCCCTGAAGCGGGACGCCTGACTGATCCCATCCGAAGGAGCGTGACGACATGATCCTGGCTCTCGATGTCGGCAATACGAATACCGTCGTGGGCGGCTTCGAGGACGGCGTCCTCCGGTTCAGCCTGCGGATGCAGAGCGACCGGAGCAAGACGCTGGACGAATACGTCCTGCTCCTCCGGGGGCTTCTGGCGGACAAGGGGGTGGACCTCTCCCATGTGGAGGGCGGCATCCTCTCCAGCGTGGTGCCGGAGCTCCGGTATCTGCTGGGCAAGTCCATGGAGGTCCTCACCGGGAAGCGGTTCCTGGTGGTCAGCCATAAAATGGATCTGGGCGGGATGCGGATCCTCACGGACATCCCCTCCCAGCTGGGCGCGGATCTGCTGGTGGACGCGGCGGCGGCCCTGTCCCTGTTCCGGCCGCCTCTGGTGATCTTCGACATGGGCACCGCCACCACCATGTCGGTGCTGGACGCCAACGGCGACTATATCGGCGGCGTGATCGTCCCCGGCCTGCGGCTTTCCATGGACGCTCTGTCCAGCCGGGCGGCCCAGCTCCCCTTCATCAACATGGAGGAGCCGCCGGAGCGCCTGATCGGCACCAACACCGTGGACTGCATGAAGGCCGGCGCGATCTACAGCAACGCCGCCATGATCGACGGTCTGGTGGACCGGGTGGAAGAAGAATTGGGACAGCCGGTGACGGTCGCGGCCACTGGCGGCCTCATGGGCGTGGTCCTGCCCTTCTGCAAACATGAGATCCACTACGACAAGGACCTGCTCCTGCTTGGGCTCTGGAAGCTCTACGAGCGGAACAAGTGAACAGCATCGAGGCCCTGCCCGGAGCGTCCGCTCCGGGCAGGGCCTCTTCGTTTTCCCGTCCGTTCACAGTGCCGTCAGGCGGCAGGGGAGTCCTCTTGCCAGAGTGGAGGGGATCTTGGTCCCCACGCCCTCCCGCGCCGGGAGCAATTCCGCCGAACTGGCCTCGCAGACCGGCCGGCCTTCCCCGGCCAGATAGCGCCAGCCGGACAGGACCGCCACAGTCCCCAGTGCCATGCCTTCCACGATCCTGGCCGTCTGGATGACCGCCCCCCAGGGCGTTTCGATCCTGACGCGTTGTCCCGTGTGGATCCCCTCCGCTGACGCGGCATCCGGCGCGATCCAGACCTCCGGACTGGTCCCACGGCCCAGCTCCCGTCCCTGGCTCAGATAGAGCCACCCCGGCTTATAACAGGTACAGTACCAGGGCCAGCCCTCCCGTCGGACCGGTGGGCGATACTGGGGTGGGGGCGGAAGCTGTGAAGGCGGTGTCTGCCGTTCCAACGGTCTGCCATCCTCCGCAGATCCACAGTCTCTGGTCCCCGCTTTCTGGAGCGTATCCAGATCGAGGCCATATGGCTCCAGGATCCATTCCCAGAACGCGCGTCCATCCTTCCATGGCCACGAGAGTCCCGCCGCAGAGGCGATCGCGCCCAAAGTCTCCGCCTCATGGCGTCCGTCCGGGACCTCAGTCCCATAGACCCGCGGCGTCCAGGCCCGGACGATACCGTCCCGCCCCAGTTCCACATAGTCTGACTCCAGATAGGTCATCGCGGGGAGGACCAGATCTGCCAGTCGAGCCGTCGGCGTCATCCAATAATCCATGACCACCAGCAGCTCCAACGCGGAGAGCCGTTCCGTCGTCTCCCTGCCTCCGGCCCAAGACTGGACCGGATTAGAGGCCACACAGAGCCCTGCCCGGATGACGCCCCGATCGATGCCATCCAGGATATGGCTGCTTCCGAACCATGGGAAGGACTCTCGCTGTCCTTGAGGCCGATGCGCCAGATAGCGGGCTGTGCAGGCCGCTTCATCCGCCAGCGCCCCGCCGGCGATCTGGTCCCGCGGGTCCGGCGGTGGACAGGGCCTAAGACATCCCGGTCGGTCCCAATTCCCCGAGAGCGCCGCCAGCAGAGCCAATGCCGTTCCCTTGTCGTAGCTGTCCTCATTCTGATGGAGCGCGTTTCCGCCCATGATACAGGTGGGATGCTCCAGCAAACGGCGGGCCGTCTCCCGGACCAATGCCGGGGCGACCCCGGTCTCCCGCTCGGTCCAGACCAGATCGTATGGCTCCAGCTCTTCTGCATAGGGCCATCCTGGCACAGGACGGCAGGAGAGCACCTCCCGCAGGAGTCCCAGCAGGAGGGCCAGATCTGTCCCAGGCCGGATCGGCAGATGGAGTCCTTTTTTTGCGAAGTAGGTGGGCCGTGGGTCCACTACCGTCACCGGGACACCCCGTCTCTGCGCCTGCCGGACCGCCGCGGCAGCCGCAGGCGCCGTACTGGCCGGATCAGAGCCCCAGAGGAGCACATGACCGGTCTCCTCTGTCACCATGGCCTGGACCGGCGTCCCAAGGGCCTCCTCCATAGCCAGATATTGCGGTATATGGCAGATGTGTCCTGCCCAGGCCATCCAGGGCGTCCCATAGGCGGAGGCGAATCGTCGGACCAAGCCATCCACGATGGGGCGGTCCGCTCCGGTCGCCGTGAAGAGCGACTCCGGTCCATATCCGCTTCGGATCTGGGCCAACCGCCGTCCGATCTCCCCGATCGCTTCCTCCCAGGATATCGCCTCCCAGCGGCCGTCTCCCCGGGGACCTACCCGTCTCAGAGGCATCCGGAGTCTGGCCGGATGATCCAGGAGCCGTCCCAGGTCCAAGCCCCGGATGCATGGGATCACGCCGGGCGCCGGATGGAGCGCATGGCCCTTTTCTGTCTGCTCCAGCAGGAGCGTGCAGTGCCGCCCACAGACCTGGCACCGCACAGAGCGGCTCTCTGTCATCCGATGCGCTCCTCCCGGTCCAGCTTCCGCAGGAACTGGCGGACCCGCTCATGAGTCGGGTGCTCCAGCACCTGCTCCGGCGGCCCTTCCTCCAAGACGCGCCCCTCCTCCAGGAAGACCACCCGGTCCGCCGCCTCTCTGGCGAACGCCATCTCATGGGTGGCGATCAACATCGTGGTATGGACGGCGGCAAGGTCTCGGAGCACCGCCAGCACCTCACCCACCAGTTCCGGGTCGAGCGAGGAGGTGGGCTCATCAAAGAGGAGCACATCCGGCTCTACCGCCATGGCCCGGGCGATCCCGATGCGCTGCTGCTGGCCGCCGGAGAGCCGGGAGGGATAGCTGTCCGCCTTGTCTGCGAGCCCCACCCGTTCCAGGAGCGTCATCGCCTTCGTCCTGGCGGTCTCCTTATCGATCCTTTGCACAACGGTCATAGGCTCCATGATGTTCTCCAGGGCAGTCTTGTTGCGGAATAGGCTGTAATTCTGGAACACCATCCCCGTCCGTCCCCGCAGTTCATAAACATCCCGGGTCCTGGGGCGTGGCGCCCGGACGACGCAAGGCCCGATCCGGATCGTTCCCTCGTCCGGCCGCTCCAGATAGTTCAGGCACCGAAGCAGAGTAGATTTTCCCGTCCCGGAGGGCCCGATCAGCGCCACTGTCTCTCCTCGCGCCATATCAAGATCGATCCCCCGCAGGACTTCCAGTGGACCGAACGATTTTTTCAACCCCCTGACTGCCAGCATCGGCTCAGTATTTTTCATTCCATCTCGCCTCCACTCGGTTTTGGATCAGGGACAGCCCGCCGATCAGGACCCAATAGATCAGGATAGACGCCGTATAGGGCTCCAGGAAACGCCAGGTCGTGCTGGTCTCCTGCTTGACCACGCCCATGATGTCCTTCAGTGTGATCGTAAAGCCAATGGCCGTGGATTTGATCAGATTGATGAAGTCGTTCCCCAGACTGGGCAGAGCCACCCGGAACGCCTGAGGCAGGATGATCCTCCGGGCGGCCTGTACCGGGTGCATCCCGATCGAGAGCGCCGCCTCATACTGGCTCCGATCCACCGAATTGAGGGCGCCGCGGATGTTCTCTGACATATAGGCTGAGTAATTCACCGACAGGGCGATCAGGATGGCCTGGAAGGGGGAGAGGTCCTTCACCCAATGGCTCACCTGCGCAAAGCCGTAGTAAAACAGATAGAGCTGGGCGATAAAGGGCGTACAGCGAAAAAACGACACATACACCCTTGTCAGCGGCGAGAGCACCGGTACGCGGTACTGCCGGAACAGTGCCAGGATGATGCCCAGCAGGAGCGCTAAGATCAGAGAGAGCAGAGAGATCAGCAGCGTGCGGGGGATATATGGGAGGATCTTGGGGAAGAGGTGGAAAAAGTAGTCTGGGTCAAAGTCGATGCCGCCGACAGCGGCCAAGATCGGATATGACATGGCGCCCTCCTGGAAGCAAAAATGGAAGCCGCCCTGCCGCGGCATTCCCGGCAGGGCGGCTGGAGCCGAACGTTATAGCCTCAGGTCAGTCCACTTCCATGGGGTCGAAGCCAAACCACTTCACCGCGGTCTCGTGGAGGAAGCCCTCCTCACGCAGCTGGCTCAGGACCTCGTTCACATCGTCCCGCAGGGCCTCTCCCTCCGGCGTCTTGTGGAAGGGATAGCCCTCCTCCTCGGTGTAGATAGGCTCGCCCACCGCCTTGATGGCCAGACCGGACTCCTTCTTCACCGTGTCGATGTGGAGGGCAGACATGACGCTGGCATCCACGCGGCCGCTGACCACGTCACCGGGCACCACAGAGCTGTCCTCATAATCCACGACTTCGATCTTTCCTTCAGGGTCCATCTCCGCAATGTAGTCGTTCGCGATCTCACCGGCTGTCAGGCCGATCTTCTTGCCATACAGATCCTCTACGGAATGGATGGTATCATCGTCCTCTGCCACGATCAGGCGGTAGGGCACATAAAAGTATACATCAGAGAAGTTATAGACCTTCTCGCGCTCCGCATTGATGCCGATCTGATCGGCGGCGGTATCCACCTTGCCGCTCTCCAGCAGGCCCATCATGCCGGGGAAGTCAGCCTCCACCCAGTCGATCTCCCGATCCAGACGCTTGCCGATCTCGGTCCAGACATCGATCTCAAAGCCCTCCAGTTCCCCTTTGTCATTCGTCTGGGAAAAAAAAGCATGGCTTCCGGTAGTCGCCACTTTGATGGGACCGTCAGAGCCCACGGCGGCGGACTCCACAACGGCGGAGGTCTCTGCGGGAGCCGCAGAGGCCGTAGGGACAGCGCTGCTTCCGGAGCCGGAGCAGGCCGTCAGGCCGAGGCCTCCGACCACGGCGGTGAGCAGGAGTCCGGACAGAGAACGTTTCAGTAACATGATGATGGGTCTCCTTTCTTTCTAGACGCAAGAGCATGACGCTCTTTTTCAGAAAAGTATACCATCCCGCGATCAGAAAGTAAAAGAGCGATTTTCTATCTCGCCCATGATATATATAGATATTTTAAATACAGAAGTAATGCCGCGCGCGACAAAACGGGAGCGATGCGTCAAGCACGCTCCCGTTCCATCTCTATTTATCACAGCGACCGCAGGGCATCCTGCAAGGCGGTCTTTTGGGTGGTGCCCTCGTCCTTGCGCTCCTTGATGATCCGGGCGGGGACACCGGCCACCACAGCTCCGGCGGGCACGTCCTGGATCACCACGCTGCCGGCGGCCACCACGGCCCCGCGGCCCACATGGACGCCCTCGATGAGGACCGCGTTGGCCCCCACCAGCACGTCGTCCTCCACGATCACCGGCAGGGCGCTGGCTGGCTCCACCACGCCGGCCAGGACCGCGTTGGCCCCGATATGGCAATGCTTCCCCACGGTGGCCCGTCCGCCCAGCACGGCGCCCATGTCGATCATGGTCCCCTCGCCGACCACGGCGCCGATGTTCAGGATCGCGCCCATCATGATCACGGCGCTGTCCCCGATCTCCACCTGATCCCGGATGATCGCGCCCGGCTCGATCCGGGCGTTGATGCTTTTCAGATCCAGCAGAGGGATGGCGGAGTTGCGGCAGCTGTTCTCCACCACCATGTCCTGGATCTTGTCCGCGTTGGCGGAGAGGATGGGGCCCAGCTCCTTCCAGTCCCCGAACACCACTTTATCGCCCGCGCCGAACACCTGGGCGGAGCCGTAGTCGATGGGGGACTTCTCCTTGATGGTCACCTTCACCGGGGTCTTTTTCTCGGCGGCGGCGATGTATCGAATGATCTCCTGTGCGTCCATGGGGACTGCCTCCTTATGATATCAGTTGGCCTGGGGGAACAGCAGATCCTCCAGCGCGTAGTACCCGGGCGTTTTCCCGGCCAGCAGGGAAGCGGCCTTCACCGCTCCCGCGGCGAAGATCTCCCGGCTGTCGGCCCGGTGGGTCAGATGGAGCTCCTCCTGAGGGCCGTAGAAGGACACGGTATGCATCCCGGCCACCGTGCCGCCCCGGATGGCGTGGACCCCGATCTCCCGTGGGTCCCGCCGGCCGCAGTTCCCCTCCCGGCCATAGACCGGCCGGTGGTCGTGGTCCGGATCCACCGCTGACAGCAGGAGCTTGGCGGTGCCGCTGGGGGCGTCGGCCTTCTTGTTATGGTGGGCCTCCACGATCTCGATGTCGAAATCCCCGCCCAGGGCGGCGGCGGCCTGGGCCGCCAGGCGGCGGAGCACCGCCACGCCCACGGAGAAGTTGGCGCTGTACAGCACCGGGGCCCGCTCGCCCAGCTGGCGGAGCAGGTCCGTCTGCCGCTCGTCCAGACCGGTGGTGCCGCAGATCAGGGGCGTGCCCGTCCGGCGGACGTAGGCCGCGATGTGGGGCAGGCTCTCCGGGGAGGAGAAGTCGATCACCGCGCCGGCGCCGCCCTCCAGTACCTCCAGGTCCCACACATTGCTCCGGTGGAAGGCGGCGGAGATCGTCACATCGCCCCGGGCCTCTGCCACATGGCGGACCGCCAGACCCATGCGCCCGGTGCCCACCAGGACCAGATCCAGGGCGCTCATCCCAGGATCCCCGCCGCCTCCATGGCGGACTTCAGCACGGCCCGGTGGGCCTCGGCCATGTAGGTCAGGGGCAGGCGGTAGCCGCCCACCTCCATGCCCATCAGGTTCATGGCCTCCTTCACGGGCACGGGGTTGACCTCCATGAACAGGTCGTGGATCACGTCCAGATACTTGAGCTGGATGGCCAGCGCCTCCCCCGGGCGGCCCTCCAGATAGTGGACCACCATGTCATGGGTCTGCTGGGGGATGATATTGGCGGACACGGAGATCACGCCGCTGGAGCCCAGAGCCATCATGGGCAGGACGATGTCATCGTTGCCGGAGTACATCCGGAAGGAGTCGGACACATAGCGGGCGATGTTGGTGGCGTAGCTCAGGTTGCCGGAGGCCTCCTTGATGCCCATGATATTGGGATGGACGGACAGGCGGCGGATCACGTCCTCGGAGATGGAACAGCCGGTGCGGCCGGGCACGTTGTACAGGATGCAGGGGATGTCCACCGCGTCGGCCACGGTCTTGAAGTGGAGGTACATGCCCTCCTCATTGGTCTTGTTGTAGTAGGGGGTGATCAGGAGCAGGCCGTCCGCCCCCAGGCGCTGGAAGCTGAGGCTCTTCTCCACCATGGTCTGGGTGCAGTTGGAGCCGCTGCCCGCGATCACAGGGATCCGGCCCGCCACGCGCTTCACGGTGTACTCGCACACCGCGTCATCCTCCTCATGGCTCATGGTGGAGGACTCGCCGGTGGTGCCCAGGATCAGAAGGGCGTCGGTATGGTTGGCCAGGTGGAAGTCGATCAGCTCTCCCAATTTATCGAAGTTCACCGACCCGTCCGCATGGAAGGGGGTGACGAGGGCGACGATGGAACCGGTAAGATCTCTGACGTTCATGATGATAGACTCCTTTCGCGTTGCGCCGGTCCAGACCGGCAGGACAAGTGGACGACAGCGATAGAATTGGAAGCCTGATCCTTTCCTGTTCAAAAAAAATACGCCAGCAGGGCGATGCCTTACTGACGCAGCTCCGGCCATGCGGCCGGGAACCAGTAAAGATAGCACCCCTGCGGGTCCTCCCCGCAGACAGTCCCGCAGATATTCTCCACGGCCCCACCCTGCCGCCGCGCCCGGCGTCAGGATTCGGCGAGCTCGCCTCACCGGGGATCAGTGCCTGCCGGCTCCCCCACGGTCCATCTTGCTCGCGCCTCTATCATTGTTTGGCTCATTGTAGCACAGCACCACTTTAGTGTCAAGAAGTTTTTTGCCGGATTCCGCGGCGGGAACGGTCATCCCCGCAAGAGGTCAAAAGGGGACGGCCCCGTGATGAGGCCGTCCCCCGGCGCATATTTTGTTCACTTGCCCATGAGGCGGTAGAGGAACATCACCATCTGGGCCCGGGTGCAGATCGCGTCGGGGCCGTAGGCGGCGGCGGAGATCCCGCTGGTGATGCCATTCTGGGCGGCCCACAGGACCGCGTCGTGGAAGTAGTCCCCGGCGTTCACGTCGGTGAAGGCGGAGGAGCCGGACACGGCGGGGCTCTTCTGGCTCCGGTACAGGAAGGCCGCCATCTGGGCCCGGGTACAGAGCAGGTCCGGGCTAAACGTCTCTTTGGAGGTGCCGCTGGCGATCCCGTTCTCCGCCGCCCAGCGGACGGCGTCGGCGCAGTAGGAGCCCTCCGCCACATCGGTGAAGGTCAGGGCCCCGGTGGGCGCGGGAGAGCCCGCCGCCCGCCACAGGAACGTGACGATCTGGCCCCGGTCACAGGGCAGGTCCGGTCCGAAGGTGGTGGCGGAGGTGCCGCTGGTGATGCCCTCGTCCACCGCCCAGCGGACCGCCTCCCGGTAGTAGGCGTCCGTCTTTACGTCGGCGAAGGGGAACGCCTGATCCGGACCGGGAGCGGGCGTGACGGCCTCCGGGACGAAGGACACGCTGGTCTTGACGGCGGAGCCGGGCATGATGAAGGTGTACTTGCCGTCGCCCGCGTCGGTGAGCGTCAGCTCATTGCCCTTATAGTCGGTGATGGACAGGGAGCCCAGCACATAGCCGGTGTCTGGTGTGACCGTGATCGTCACCCTGCTGCCCTTCTCCGCGTTCCGGGGCGTGACCTTGATGGAGCCGTTGGCCACGGAGCTCCCGCCGGGGACCGTGACGGAGTAGCTGGGATCGTCGTCATCGTCACGGGAGGAGGAAGGAGTGGAGGGGTCTGGATTCGGGTCGGAGGGCAACTTGGGGATGGTCAAGGCTTCTTTCGTAGTCTGATTCTGATCCGTATCGAAGTATGTTCCGCAGACTGCGCAGAAATAGTGGGCCTTCATGCCTGCGGTGGAAGTAGTCGCAGGCTGTTCATCGATCAAAGTTCCATATGTATGGCCGCCGAGCTCGCCGTATTCCTCACCGCAGACGGCACATTTGGCCTTTTCCTTACAGGTGGCGATGCCGCCCGCATGGAAAGTGGCTTCTGTACCGTTGACCTTCACCTTGCCGCAGAACAAATCAAGCGCCTGTACCTGCTCTGCCGTTGCGCCGTCAAAGGTCAGTTCGACCACAGCGCCGTCCTCGACCTTGACATATCCGCCGCCGCTCAAGTCAGAGAGGGCGGAGAGGTGATTCAATTTCAGTGTCTGATCACCTGTCGAACCATCACTGTCAGTGGGAACGATCGTGAATATCGCACCATCGGCAACAGACAGCATCTTAACATTCGTATCCTTTTGATTACAATAAGTAAGCAATCCTTTGTTTAGACCACGCTTATTAGAAAGGATCCAAAAAGAACGCATATCAGGGTTCCAAATAGCACCAGTGCTATTCGGTGTCGGCTGGATATCCAACTGCTTGCCGCGGGTGTCCATATAGGTGCCATCGGCCATCAAAACAGTCCCGTCTATTTTTGTTTTGCTATCGGAATTCAAAACATTTGCGGAAATTCTGTCCTTGTCACAATTACGGGTATCCAGCGTACCACTGATCGTCACGTTACAGCCATATCCTGCGTAGAAGCCAAGTCCCCCTTTTGCAGTCAGCGTAGAGCCGCTTTCGATGGTCAAGTCACCGCAGGTTTTGTTTGTATAACCAGGACCTCCTGTACACACGCCCCAAGTGCGAAGCTCCGTCGTGTCCCCGACCGTCACATCAGCATTGCCAGTGATTTTGAAATCTCCGCCTTTATCAATTTTTGTGTAAATGCCTTTCGTATTTTGTTCATATACCGCGGTCGAAAGCACCTCTGTGACAAAGCCTGGCGTAATGAGCAAATCGAGTGTACAACCATCAATGGTAAGATCTCCGCCCATCGTCCAAATACCATGGTAGTGGATACCCTTGGTAGAATCATCCTTGCCATTAGATTGACCAGTCAGAGATCCGTCACCCTTAACGGTCAAATCGCCATTGGAAACGATGATAGAACCGGCTTCCGTGATGATCTGGTTCGTACCGTTCAGGATCACCGTCGCACCACTGGGCAATGTGATCGCGTCGCCGGACGATACGGTCATGTCCAAACCGTCCAATGTGAGGGTCTTGCTTTCGTTGGACCACTGATATCCAGTCCCGGTAAGGTCAGATGTGGCGGAGGAAAAGTCGAGCTTGTTTTCCCCCTCATCCGCCAGCGCCGCCATGGGCAGCAGGGTCAGACATAGGGCCAGGGCTGTGAGCACGCTAAATAGTCGTTTTTTCATACAGGTCCCTCCTAGTGACAGAACGGTGTTTACGTCCCATTTCCACTATGGAAATGGGACGAGGAAGCGCTTCCTCGTCATTCCTGCCCTCATGATACACCTTTTTGGGGGCGGTGTAAATACTGCTGAGGGCGACACGCAGACGGACCGGACCCCCGATCCGGGGTCCGGTCCGCCTCATTCCTATTACAGGAAGTCCCGGCAGGAGACCAGCAGGTCGATCTTCTTCCACTGGGTCTCCTCATCGATGCAGTTGCCCTCCTCCACGGAGGCGAAGCCGCATTGGGGGGAGAGGGCGATGTTCTCGCCCACCACGGCTTTGGCCTCCAGGAAGCGGCGGCGGATCTCGTCGTGGTCCTCCAGACGGGGATCCTTAGTGGAGATCAGCCCGGCCACGAAGGTGGCGCCGGTGCCCTTCAGCACCGCCCAGGGGGCGAAGGAGCCGGAGCGCTCATCATCGTACTCCACGAAGAAGCCGTCGTAGGGGATCTGGCTGATCACCGGGGCCACGGTGTCGTAGAAGCCGGAGAACAGGGGGTGGCCCTTGAAATTGCCCTTGCAGAAGTGGGTGGCGATCGCCATGTCCGCCGGGCGGCCCTCCAGGGCCTTGGTGGACACCCGCCGGAACCACTCCAGCACCTGGGCCTTCTCATAGCCCAGCCCGGCCACCTTCTGGAGGAAGTTCTCATCGATCATATAGGTCCAGGAGGTGTCGTCGATCTGGAGATAGCGGCAGCCGTGGTCGTACAGGTCCCGGATGGCGGTCTGATAGGCCAGGGCGATGTCATCGATCAGGGCGTCGATGTCGGAGCCGTAGTAGGGGACCTCCTTGATGCCCATCTGGAGGTAGTTGTCCACCAGGATCATGTTGGGGCCGGAGATGCACTTCTTGGCGGTGACGCCGGGATACTTGGCGGCCTCCTTTTTCAGGAACTCGAAAGCCTCCACCTCCGGGTGGGCACGGCCGGGATCGTAGGAGATCTTGCCGGTGATATAGCCCAGCTCGATGTGGTTCACCACGCCGTTGCGCTCCTTGTCCAGATGCTTGGTGGTGAAGCCGTCGAACTCCTTGAGCCAGTCCAGATGCCACCAGCGGCGGCGGAACTCGCCGTCAGTGACGAACTTCAGGCCGTGAGAGACCTCCTCCTCCACCAGCTTGGCGATCTCGGCGTCCTCCACCTGCCGCAGACCGGCCAGCGAGAGCTCCCCGGCGCTGTATCGGGCGCGGGCCTCCTGGATGGGCTGAGTCCGCAGGAACGATCCCACGATGTCGTATTCGATATCCAGCATAGTGCATCCTCCTCCCGCGCCGACGTCCTGCCCGGTGCGGTCCTTTCTTTTCCATGCAGTATAGCATCGGTCGGGAGGGATGTAAAATACGAGATTCCATAGGTTCGATATAGGGAGCGGCTATATCCGGTCACAGGATCTCTCTCAGCGCCTCCACATCCTCCATATCTGTGGCCCAGCTGGTGGCGAAGCGGACCACGGTGTGGTCCTCGTCCTTCTTCTCCCAGAAGCCGACCTTCACCCGGTGCTGGAGGGCCGCCAGACGCGCGTCCTCCAGCACCGCGAAGATCTGGTTGGTGGGGCTGTGGAACAGGAGAGGGATGCCCTTCTCCCGGAGGATGGTCTCCAGCGCGCGGGCGGTCCGGATGGCGTTCCCGGCGATCCGCTCATAGAGCCCGTCGGTGAAGAGGGCGTCGAACTGGATCCCCAGCAGACGGCCCTTGGCCAGCAGAGCCCCCTGCTGCTTCACCATGGTCAGGAGGTGGGCGGGAGCCCCCTTGGGGAACACCACCGCCTCGCCGCAGAGGGCCCCCACCTTGGTCCCGCCGATGTAGAACACGTCGGTGAGCCGGGCCAGGTCGGGCAGGCTCAGCTCGTTCTCCGGGCTGGCCAGAGCATAGCCCAGCCGGGCCCCATCCACGAACAGGGGCAGCTCATACCGGCGGCACACGGCAGAGACGGCCTCCAGCTCAGCCTTGGACCACAGGGTGCCATACTCGGTGGGATGGGACAGGTAGACCATGCCGGGGAACACCATGTGGTCCCGGTTGCCGTCCCCGAAGAAGCCCTTCAGATAGGCCTCCAGCTCCCCGGCGTCCAGCTTCCCCATATGGGAGGGCACGGTCAGGACCTTGTGGCCGGTGTACTCGATGGCCCCAGCCTCATGGACGTTCACATGGCCCGTGTCCGCGGATACCACGCCTTCATACCGGCGGAGGAGGCTGCCGATCACCACGGCGTTGGTCTGAGTGCCGCCCACCAGGAAGGACACGTCCCCGCCGGGACAGCCGCAGGCCGCCAGGATCTTCTCCCGGGCGGCGGAGCAGTACGGATCCGCGCCATAGCCGGACAGATGCTCCAGATTCGTGTCGATCAGCCGCTGGAGGACCGCCGGATGGGCCCCCTCGGTGTAGTCGCTCTCAAAGTACTGCATAGGATATCGCTCCTTTTTTCGTTTTGCCCCGGTCAGAACGGGGGAGCGGCTTCCGCCGCTCCCCGAAGTCCATGGTCCCAAGTCACTTGGTATAGAAGGCGATGCCGGTGGCGCCGGGGCCGGTGTGAGTGCCCACTACCGCGCCGATGTCGCTGGGAAACACCTGCTGTCCCGCCGTGCGCTCGGCGAAGTAGACCATACACTCCTCCAGCGCCTTGGGGGCATTGGTATGTCCGAAGGACACAGGGAGGCTCCCGTCGATGGGCTCCTTCTCATCCAGCCACTTGGCGATGAACTGGAAGCCGGCCTTCCGGCCCCGGCCCTTGCCCACGGAGGCCACCAGGCCGTCCCGGATGGTGATGATGGGGCAGATGCCCAGCAGGCCGCCCACCACAGCGGCGGCCCCGGAGATCCGGCCGCCCATCTTCAGATATTTCAGGGTGTCCACCACCGCCAGCAGACGGACCTTCCCCACCAGCTCTTCTATGCGGGCGGTCAGCTCCTCCAGCGAGAGGCCCTGGTCCCGGAGGATGCAGGCGGTCTCCACCAGCAGGCCCAGGGCGAAGGTGACGGTGCGGGAGTCCACGATGGCGATGCCCTCCCCGCCCACGATCTGACGGGCGATCATGGCGGACTGGCAGGTGCCGGACATGGCCCCGGACAGGAAGATGCCCAGGATCTGGTCGCCCTCCCCCCGGATGCGCTGGAAGGTCTGGAGGAAGGTCTCCGGCGGGACCTGAGAGGTGGTGGGGAGAGTCTCGGCCTTGGCCAGCCGGTCGTAGAAGCCCTCATTGGTGATGTCCACCCCGTCCCGGAAGGTCTCCTCTCCAAAATGGACCGAGAGAGGGAGGACCTCCACGCCCAGAGCTTGGGCCCGGGCGGGGGATAGGTCGCTGGTGCTGTCGGTGAGGATGCGGATCATATGGTTACTTCCTTTCCAAAGCAAGGGCGCTTCGTCTGTCTCTTTTTCTCTACCATCCTACCCACCGCCGGTGGAAAAGTCAAGTCATTTTCCCCTCGGCAGGCACATAGGCTGGAGCACCGGGATACCGAAGAGAAAGGATGATCCACATGAAGCGACAGGAACGGATCTGCTGGGGGCTGGTCCTGCGGCGGACGGGGGCCTTCTGTCTGGCCGCGGCGGGGATATGGCTCCTGCTGGCGGGGACAGGCTCCGGCCAGGCGGCAGAGGCCCTCCATGTGCTGGGGGACGATCCCGCCTTCCTCACTGCCGCCCTTCAGGCGGAGCTGGGCAGCGGGGACGGCTCCGCCGCCGAACAGGACGCGCTTGGGCCCTGGGAGCGGCTGGTGGTGGGCCAGTCCCCCCTCCTGCGGCAGATGGGGCTGGACCTGTCCGGCGGAGAGGCGGCGGGTCCTGTGCGGACCCCGGAGCCCTCCGCCGCCCCGACCGCCGTCACGCCCGCTCCGGCTTCCGGCGGCGAAGATGCCCAGGAGGCCCCCGCGCCCCCCGCAACCTCTCCGGAGGACATCGTGGAGCGGACACTGGTGCCCACCTCCACGGAGGGATACGCCTACGCCGATGGTCTCTACCTCTATAACCGGACCGACCTTTCCGTGGATCTGGCGGCGGCGGCCTCCGCCGCGGTGGACATCACGCTCCCCAAGGAGGGCCCGGAGATCCTGATCGTCCATACCCACGCCACCGAGGCCTATGCCCCGGACGGCGCCGACACCTATGCCCCCACCGATGCCAACTCCCGGACGCTGGACGAGACCCAGAACATGATCCGGGTGGGGGATGAGATGGCCCGGGTGTTCCAGGAGATGGGCCTGGATGTGCTCCATGACAAGGGGGCCTATGACTATCCCGCCTATCAGGGTGCTTATGGCCGTTCCGGGGCGGCTGTGGCAGACTATCTGGCCCGGTATCCCTCCATCCAGCTGGTACTGGACGTCCACCGGGACGCGCTGGTGGGGAACGACGGCACGGTCTACAAGGCCGTGACCAAGGTGGACGGGGAAAAGACCGCTCAGGTCATGCTGGTCGTGGGGAGCGGGAGCGGGCATCCGAATTGGATGGCCAATCTGGCGCTGGCCGCCAAGATCCAGAAGAGTCTGGACGGGCTCTATCCCACACTGGCCCGGCCCATGACCCTGCGGGGCTCGGTATACAATCAGGAGCTGTCTCCCGGCTCTCTGCTGGTGGAGGTGGGCAGTCACGGGAACACGCTCCAGGAGGCCCTTCGCGCCGCCCGGTGCTTCGCTCGGGCGGCGGGACAGGTATATCTGGGACTGATGGACCACTGAGCGTTCTGCCCACGGGGGCGGGACCACCCCCTGCCTCGAAGGCGGAACACTCCAAAAAAAAGCCGGGCGAAGGCCCGGCTTTTTGATCGCTCATCGTTATTTCTGGTACTCAAATTCCAAATTGTAGAGGGAAACGATGTCCCCGTCCTGGATGCCCATCTCCTCCAGACGGTCGTAGAGGCCGGACTGGCGGAGCATCCGGTCGAACCAGCTCCGGGACTCGAAGTCGTCGAAGTTCGTGTTGGACATGAGCCGCTGGAGCCAGGGGCCCTCCACGATCCAGGTGTCGTCCTCGTGGGCGATCTCCAGGGGCGCGGAGGTGTCCACCTCGGGAGGCCGCTCCACGAAGGTGGGCTCGTACACTGTGATGGGGGGCAGGTCCCGGAGCTTCCGGGCGGCGGCCAGCATCAGCTCCCGGGTGCCCTGATGGGCGGCGGCGGAGAGCTCGAAGAACTCCATGCCCAGGCCCTCCACGTGGGCCTTCAATGCCTCCAGCCCGGTGCGGTCCTCCGCGATATCCGCCTTGTTGCCCGCCACGATCATGGGGCGGGAGGCCAGCTCGGGAGAGTAGTCCGCCAGCTCCGCGCGGATGGCCTCGAAGTCGGCCACCGGGTCCCGGCCCTCACTGCCGGACACATCCACCACGTGGATCAGCAGACGGCAGCGGTCCACGTGCCGCAGGAAGTCGTGGCCCAGACCGGCGCCCTCGCTGGCGCCCTCGATCAGGCCGGGGATGTCGGCCAGCACGAAGGAGACGCCCTCCTCCACATACACCACGCCCAGATTGGGGAAGAGGGTGGTGAAGTGGTAGTTGGCGATCTTGGGCTGGGCCTTGCTCACCACGGACAGGAGGGTGGACTTGCCCACATTGGGGAAGCCCACCAGGCCCACGTCGGCCAGGAGCTTCAGCTCCAGCACCACTTCGCGGGTCTGGCCGGGGAGGCCGGACTTGGCGAAGTTGGGGACCTGCCGGGTGGGGGTGGCGAAATGCTTGTTGCCCCAGCCGCCCTTGCCACCCTTGGCCAGGACGAAGGGCTCGGTGCCGGACATATCACAGATGATCTCATTCGTCTCGGCGTCCCGGACCACGGTGCCCCGGGGGACCTTGATGACCAGGTCGGCGCCGTCCTTGCCGGTACAGCGCTTGCCGGTCCCGTCCATGCCGTTGCCGGCGGTATACTTGCGCTTGTAGCGGAAGTCCATCAGGGTGGAGAGATGCCCGTCCACCTGGAGGATGATGTCTCCGCCCCGGCCGCCGTCGCCGCCGTCCGGACCGCCGGCGGCCACATATTTCTCCCGGTGGAAGGCCACCGCGCCATTGCCGCCGTTGCCGGAGCGGACGGTGATCTTCGCCTTGTCTACGAAGGGTGCTGCCATGAGAGGCCTCCTTTCCCGCGGGGCACCGGGCCCCGCCCGCCGTAGTTGCTTTTTCTGGATATCGGAAAAAGAGCCCCGAACGGGTTCCCGTCCGAGGCTCTTCCTACATCGCCGATATTACTGGGCGATCTCCACGATGGAGACCTGCTTGCGGTCCTTGCCCAGACGCTCGAACTTGACCTTGCCGTCCTTCAGAGCGAACAGGGTGTCATCGCTGCCCTTGCCCACGTTGACGCCGGGATGGATATGGGTGCCCCGCTGGCGGACCAGGATGTTGCCGGCCAGGACGAACTGACCGTCAGCACGCTTGACGCCGAGCCGCTTGGACTCAGAATCACGGCCGTTGCGGGTGGAGCCGACGCCCTTCTTGTGGGCGAAGAACTGGATACCGATCTTCAGCATTGTCGTACACCTCCAAACTTGTGTGTCGATGGCGCGGCGGATGAGGATCAGTCCTCCTCCACCACGAGGATATAGTCGGGATATTCCTCATGCAGCTCGGTGAGGTACAGCATGAGCGCCGCCAGAAGGGTCTGGCAGGTGCTCTCGTTGGCCTCGCCCAAGCCGTTGGGGAGCCTGAGGGAGATCGTATCATCCCGGACCTTGACCGAAGCCTCCAGTCCCAGCACGTCGTTGACGGCACATTCCGCCAAGCGGATCGCGCTCGTCACCGCCGCGCAGACGATGTCCGACCCCTCATCGGCGTAACCGCTGTGTCCACTGGCCGTGAAGCCGGTGATGCGGTCGCCCTCCATGCGGAAGGATATGGTGGTCATATCCGGATCACACGGAGATCTTGCCGATGGTCACCTTGGTGTAGGGCTGACGATGGCCCTGACGCTTGTGGTAACCCTTCTTGGGCTTATACTTGAAGACCATGACCTTCTTGCCCTTGCCGTTCTTCACCACAGAAGCGTCCACCTTAGCGCCGGACACCACGGGGGTGCCGAAGGTAGCCTTCTCGCCGTCGATGACAGCCAGGACCTGGTCGAAAACGATGGCGTCGCCAGCCTCGTTGGGGAGCTTCTCCACAAAGATAGTGTCGCCCTCCGCAACCTTGTACTGCTTGCCACCAGTCACGATGATCGCCTGCATTCTGATTTTCACTCCTTCATTACGGACTCGCTCTCGGGGGCGGGAGAGGAGACTGCTCCGTCTCCACTTGCTGACCCAGTCAAAGCGGCTTTAATATTGTATCAGTCGTTTTCCCGATCGTCAACCGTTTTTCGGCACATTTTTGCCCAAAAACGTGTCCTTGGATCGGGCGGACCGCACAGTCTCCCGCTCAGTACTTGCCATACTGGAAGGTGGTGTCGAACCAGGCGTCCAGGTTCTCCTCCTTGTAGTGGTCCAGCACGATGGAGCAGTCCATCATGAAGCCGCCGCCGGGGGCACAGGTGTCCAGCAGGCGCTTGGTCTCGTCCACGACCTCGTGGGGCTTGCCGTACAGCAGGAGGGTGGTCGGCAGGTTGCCGCAGATGCAGGCCGTGTCGCCCAGCACCGCCTTGGCCCGGGCGATGTCCACCTGCTCGAACATATAGATGACCTTGCCCTTGGGGACCTCCTTCAGGACCTCCAGCCGGGTGTCGTACTTGCCCTCGCAGAAGATGTAGGGGATCATGCCGCAGTCGATGATCTCCTGGATGACCCGCCGCAGGGAGGGCCAGTAGAACTCCCGGTAGTCCTCCACGCTCATGAAGTCGTCGGTACCGCCGTGGAGCGGCATGAAGCAGTACTTGGAGCCGCTCTCCTTCATGTGGTGGACGTTCTGGAGCGCGTATCCGGTGAGGACATCGATCGCGGCCTTGACCTTCTCAGGGATCTCATAGATGTCCATGGGCACGTTCAGGAAGCCCCGGATGTTGTCGGCCAGCATATCATAGGGGGCGTTCTGGCCGCCCATGGAGCCCAGCGGAGTCTGGCAGGAGAGGGCCACCTGCTGGAGGGAGGCGCTGCCCTGGAGCCACTCCACGGACTTCTCGCCGGCGAACATGAGGGTCAGCAGGGCCTGCCGCACCTCGGGGTCGGCGAAGGCCGCCATGGAGCCGTAGTGGCCGAACTCCACCACGTTGTTGAAGGACAGCTTGGCCAGACCGGCCAGCTTGGCGTGCTTCCGGGGGAAGATCTTGGTCATGCAGAAGTGGGAGGGGTCATGGAGGAACTCGTCGTACTCATCCTCCTCCATATAGGTGCCGTCCACGATCTGGAAGCCCTGGTCCAGCGGCACGCCGCAGGTGGCGCCGGGCCAGCGGATAGCGGTGGTGCCCAGCACCTCCATCATGGGGATGGGATAGGCCGCCGCGCCCCAGAAGAGGTCGCACTGCCAGCGCTTCAGGAACTTCTCCACGCCGGGGGCCAGCAGGCGGAAGTCGTTCAGGGCCTCGTAGCGGTCGATGCCGGCGGCCTGGGCATAGGCCATGCCGATCTTGGGGGCCATGGGGACCCGGTCGCCCTCGGTCAGAGCCACGGCCGCGTCCACCCGGGCGGTGCGCTGCTCCAGCGTGTTCTCGATGATAGATGCCATAGGGATGCTCCTCTCTTCTTGTGGTCTCAGGTCTGTCAGTCGTCCTTGGGGGCGAGCTTGTGCTTGGTGCCGTCCGGCTCCATGATATAGGTGTTGTCCAGCTGGCTCTGGAGGCTCTCCCGGACGGCGGCCACATAGGCGGCCCGCAGCTCCGCCCGCTCGGTGGTCTCCTCCGGGGTGAGGCCCTCGGGGCTCTTGGCCTTCCGGGCCAGCGCGTTGATCCGGTCAATCTGGGCTTGTGTGATCATATCGAAAACTCCTTTCAGAAGAAGGCTGTGAGGGAAGGGAGACGGGCGGTCACAGGTACCGCTCGATCTCCAGCATGGTGCGGCCTTTCTTGGACCGGCCGCCCAGGGACTTGACCACCGCCTTGCCCAGCCCCCGGCAGGAGAGCACGTCGCCCTCCTCCACGAGCCGGTCGGCCTTGAGGCAGTCCCGGTAGTTGAGCTGGACCCGTCCGGCGGAGATCAGGTCCGCCGCCTTGCTCCGGGAGGTGGAGAAGGCCGCCGCCGCCACCGCGTCCAGCCGGGGCGTGGCCACCGTGTCCCGGATCTGCCTGACCTTCACCTCCGGAGGCTGGAGCTGATCCAACGGGAGGCGTTTGGTCCGGAGCCGAGCCCGGCCGGCGCTGTCCAGGTCCATCAGGAGGTAGTCGGCTAGTTCCTCCAGCACCAGCAGGTCGCAGGAGTCGGAGCCCACCAGCAGGTCGCCCACTTTCTCCCGGTCGATGCCCCGGCCCAGGATGGCCCCCAGGAAGTCCCGGTGGGTCAGGCCCGCGTCGGCGCTGTAGGCACAGCGGAGGGCGGCCACAGGGCCCTCTCCGGCCATCGCCAGGGCCTGGAACTCCTCCGGCTCCTGCCAGTCGGGGAGGAACACACAGATGGTACGCTCTGCGCCCTCATAGCCGCCGAAGAACAGATGGGCGGGATGGCCGCTGGCGGCGATCAGGTTTTCCACGCTGACCCGCTCGGAGGGGGACAAAAATCCGGTGGAGGCTGGGATGTTCTTCCGCTGGGCCAGATCCATCTTATCCATGGCCCGGGCCAGCAGGAGGCGTTCCTCTCCATCCCGTGCCAGCTTGTCCAGTCGTTCCGTTTTCGTCATGGGCCCACCTCCTGACATATCGTTTCTGAGTATACCACACCGAATTGGTAGGTGCAAGACGGCAGGCCTCGGCAGTATCGTTCCGCCCAACGGGGCGGGAAAGTCATCTCATCCACGGAAAAGATCCCAGCCCCCGATGATGGGGACTGGGATCTCTCCTCTCTCACTTTTCCGCATTTCGGAAGATCAGCTGATAGCTTTTGTCGGGCTGGACCGCGTAGACGCTGTCCAGATCCTCATCGGCCATGGACAACTCGAAGGTCCCCGTGAACTTCACGCAGGTCCCGCAGGAGGCCGACAGGGCGCGGGGGACCGGCATCATCACGGCCTTGGCCCCCTCCGCCTTCCGCTTCCGCTGGAAGGTCAGCGCGCCGAAATGGGTGTGGAACGTGGCGATCTGATCCATCTCACTTGGTGATGGTCAGCTCGAAATCGCTCCCCACGCTCTGATGGGTCACCTGATAGCCCGCATTGGCGGCGAAGCGGGTGATGTTCTGCACGGGAGTCATGCTGTCCACCAGGACCTTCAGGGGAACGCCCTTCTTCAGCGCGTTCCGGGTCATCAGTACGGGTTCCGGGCAGGAATAGCCGCGGGCATCCAGTTCGTTCATGATATCCATGCTCCTTTCGTCCGATCAGTCTTTGTTGCGGCGCAGGTTGGTCACGGCGATGACCGCCACCACGATCAGGCCCAGGATCACGGCCACCTGACCATTGGCGGTGGGGCCCTTGCCGGAAGAGGCCAGACCGAAGTTGTGGCAGAAGGCCGCGCCCACCACCATGCCCAGCACAGCCACGGTGGAATCGCTGTTGCCGCTGCCGGACAGGATCAGCTGGCGCAGGGGGCAGCCGCCCAGCAAGACGGAGCCGAAGCCTACCAGCACCATGCCCATCAGGTTCCACAGGCCGTCGTTGTAGGCCACGGGCTGATCGGCGAAGGTGAAGTGGACGGGGTTGCCCAAGATCAGGTTGCCCACCAGAGCCGCCGCAAAGATGGCCACGAAGCCCAGCAGGAGATGGAAGTCACGGAACAGGATCACGTCACGGATGCCGCCCACCATACACAGGCGGGTCTTCTGGGCCAGTGCGCCCACGATCAGGCCGGCGATCAGTGCCAGGGCCAGAGGCGCGCGGGCCGCGCCGGGTCCCTCCGCAGAGAAAAAGATGAAAGCGGGAGCCGCCACCAGCAGGACCAGAAGACCCACGACGACGGCGGGCATGACCACACCCTCCACCTTGGGCTGGGGAGTGGACTTCTTCAGAGAAAAGCCAGCCTGCAGGAACGCGGTGCCGATGGCGATGCCGATGACGAAGCCCACCAGGCCTACCACGGCGTTCAGGTCGCCGCCGCCGATGCGCAGGACCATCCGCAGGGGGCAGCCCAGGAACATCAGAGCGCCCACCATGACACAGAAGCCCAGCACGAAGCGGAGCGCCGGAGAGGAACCGCCCCGGACGTTGAATTCCTTGCCCACCAGGGACATGACCAGTGCGCCCAGCACCAGACCGATGATCTCAGGACGGATGTACTGGACGACCTCCGCCCGGTGGAGGCCCACCGCGCCGGAGATGTCCCGCAGGAAACACGCGATGCAGAAGCCCATGTTCGCGGGATTGCCCTGAGACGCCAGGAACGCCGCGATCAGGCCGACCACCAGGCCGGTCACGATGATGAGCCCATGCTCTTTCAGTTTTGCCATGATCGATCTTCCTCCTTTGTTTTGATACCCTCTGTACTCGTGCGCCACACGACTTGCGCACAGCCCTATTATACCCGGTCCAGATAGGGAAGTGAAATTGGATCCGCCGATATTGTACCATCCAGTTTATTTACTTTCCGTATAAAGAAAGCGTTTTTCTCCCGGGCGTGAATATAATTTATTCTATTTTTTGATAAAGTCTTGTCGTTTCTTTGGAGAAGGTGTATACTTGGGGCGGACAGACGCAAAAAGCGGACTCCGGCGTCTGAAAAGACACCGGAGTCCGCTCCTCCATGCTCCGTGTTCGACTCATTTGGGTCCTGGGTCGATCACATCCGGCCGGGGACCACCCGGACCAGCTTGTCCCCTCTGGGCTCCACCACGCCGATGGCCGCGCCGGGGACGCCCAGATCGCTCAGCCGCCGGAGCAGCTCCTGCGCCCGGACCTCGGGCACGGTGATCAGCAGGCCGCCCGCCGTCTGGGGATCATACAGCGCATCGGACCGCTCCAGCGGCACGCCGTCCTCCACGACCACGTCCTCCGCCAGATAGGCCATGTTGTTGTAAGCCCCGCCGGGGATGATACCGTCTCTGGCCAGCTCCAGCGCCTTGGGCACGATGGGCACGGAATCCGCCCAGAGGCGGAAGGTATGGCCGCTCCCCTTAGCCATCTCCTGCACATGGCCCAGCAGGCCGAAGCCGGTGATGTCGGTGCAGGCGGTGGGATGGACGGGGAGCATCGCCTCCTGTCCCTTCTTGTTGAGGGTGGTCATGATGGCCAGCATCTCGGCATACTCCGCCTCGGTCAGCAGGTCTGCCTTGGCCGCCGTGGACAGGATGCCCGTGCCGATGGGCTTAGTCAGCACCAACACATCGCCTTCTTTCGCCCCGTCGTTGGTGAGGACCTCGTCCGGATGGGCGAAGCCCATGACGCAGAGGCCGTATTTCGGCTCCTTGTCCTCGATGCTGTGTCCCCCCACGATCACAGCGCCGGCCTCCATCACCTTGTCATAGCCTCCGGCCAGGATGCCCTGGACCACGTCCAAGGGCAGGCAGCTGGGGAAGGTGAGCAGGTTCATGGCGATCTTGGGGGTCCCGCCCATGGCCCACACATCGGAGAGGGCATTCGTCGCGGCCACCTGGCCGAACTGGAAGGGGTCGTCCACGATCGGCGGAAAGAAATCCACCGTGGCGATCATGGCCGTCTCGTCATTGACGCGGTACACCGCCGCGTCATCGCTGGAATCGAAGCCCACCATCAGATCCGGATCATAGATGCGGGGCAGATCGGCCAGCAGTTTCCCTAGGACGCCCGGTCCTATCTTGGCGCCTCACCCGCCGGCGGAGGTCATCTCCGTCAGCTTGACTTTCTTGACATCAGACATGGTCTACACCCGCTTTCTTTCGTAACATACAGTGGCCCGAGGGGTTGCTCCGGCTCATTGTACTCCTACGTCCGAAAAATAGCAACCTTGTATCCCAATGATACGCCCAGAGAAAAGAGGAACGAACGCATATGCAGATCAAGCAACTGGAGGTATTCGTCCATGTGGCCCGGCTCAAGAGCTTCTCCAAGGCCGCCGACGCCCTCTATCTGACCCAGCCCACCATCAGCGCCCACATCAGCTCGCTGGAGAACGAGCTGGGCACCAAGCTGGTCATCCGCTCCACCAAGGAGATCCAGCTCACCACCACCGGAAGCATCCTGCTGGGCTACGCCACCCAGATCCTGGGTCTGTGCGAACGGGCGGAGCAGGAGGTCAAGACCGCCTCCTCCGACATCCAAGGCGCCCTGTCCGTGGCGGCCTCCACGGTGCCCTCCCAGTACCTCCTGCCCCGGATCCTGCCCTCCCTGCGGAAGCGGTATCCCAAGGTGTTCTTCCAGATCTATCAGGGGGACACCAATCAGGTCGCCCAGCGGGTGTTCGAGAACGGCGCGGAGCTTGGCATCATCGGCTCTCCGGTGCAGAAGGCAGGCTGTGTCTGCACGCCCTTTTTCTCCGAGCGCATGGTGATCGCGACCCCCAACACGCAGGAATATCAGGAGCTGGATGGCGTCATGACCACCCAGGCGCTCCGCTCCAGTCCCTTCCTCGTCCGGGAACCCGGCTCCGGCACCCGCCGCCGGGGAGAGGAATTCCTGCGCGGCATCGGCATCGACCCCCGGGATCTGGTCCTGGCCGCTCAGCTCCAGAGCACAGAGAGCATCCTCCAGGGCGTGAAGAACGGCCTGGGCATCGCCATCGTCTCCGGTCTGGCCGCCGTCGACTACACCGAGATGGGCAAGATCCTGACCTTCGACTTCGACAGTCCGCTCCTGACCCGGCAGTTCTATCTGATCCACCACCGGACCCGCCCCCATTCTCCCGCCGCCACCATGCTCCTCCAGGAGCTGCCCCAGTTCTTCCACGATGGCGCGCTCCAGACGGAGCAGGCATGACGGGCCTCCATCCCATACATATCGAGCACTCGCTGTGCTCGCACACTAGCGGCCTGAGAAGAGTTTTTTCTGAGGCACATGTCCTCAGAAAAAACGTCTTACATCTGATCCCGTCACCCGCGGGTGACGGAACTCTGCGAGGCTCTTACATCGCTCAACGTGAGGAATGACTCTTTTGACAGTCTGGAGCCCCCGCTCTGCGAGCGGGGGCTTTCTCATGCCTCTTGACAAAACATTTGTTCGATGATAAGATGCAAATAATCGAACGATAGTTCTATCTCAAAGGGGATGGTCTCTTTGGAGCTCATGGATAAGCTGACGATCCTGGCGGACGCGGCCAAATATGACGCCGCCTGTACCTCCAGCGGGCTGGACCGGGGGCGCCGCCGGAGCGGGATCGGGTCCACCATGGCGGCGGGGTGCTGCCACTCCTTCTCCGCGGACGGACGGTGCATCTCTCTGCTGAAGGTCCTGATGACCAATCTGTGCGTCTACGACTGCCAGTACTGCGTGAACCGCCGCTCCAACGACCTGCCCCGTGCGGCCTTCCACCCCCGGGAGCTGTGTGAACTGACCATAGGCTTTTACCGGCGGAACTACATCGAGGGCCTGTTCCTGTCCTCCGCCGTCCTGCGGGACCCGGACTACACCACCGAGCGGATGATCGAGACCCTGTCCCTCCTGCGGCGGGACTACGGCTTCGGCGGCTACATCCACGCCAAGGCGATCCCCGGGGCGGACCCGCTCCTGACCCACCGGCTGGGGCTCCTGGCTGACCGCCTCAGCGTCAACATCGAGCTGCCCTCTGAGCAGAGCCTGGCCCTTTTGGCCCCAGACAAGGGGAGGCGGGCCATCCTGGCCCCCATGGGCCAGATCCGGGACTCCATCGCCGCCTCCGGGCGGGAGCTGGCCCGCTCCCGCTTTGCGCCCCGCTTCGCCCCAGCAGGGCAGTCCACCCAGATGATCGTAGGGGCCACACCGGAGGACGACCGGCACATCCTGGCCCTGGCCCAGAGCCTCTACGACCGCTATCAGCTCAAGCGGGTGTTCTTCTCCGCCTATATGCCCGTGTCGAACAGCCGGCTCCTGCCCTCGCCGGCGGAGTTCCGACCGCCCCTCCTGCGGGAGCACCGGCTCTATCAGGCGGACTGGCTCCTGCGCTTCTATCACTTCCGGGCGGAGGAGCTCCTGTCCGAGGACGCCCCCGATCTGGACCCTCGGGTGGACCCCAAATGCGGCTGGGCCTTGCGGCACATGGAGCGCTTCCCGGTGGAGGTCCGCACCGCCGACTATGAGGACCTCCTGCGGGTACCGGGGATCGGCGTGACCAGCGCCCGGCGGATCCTGACGGCCCGGCGGGTGGGCGGACTCACCTTCCTGGGCCTGAAGACGCTGGGTGTGGTCCTCAAGCGGGCCCAGTACTTCATCACCTGCGGCGGGCGGATGCTGGAGGGCCTCCGTGTGCGGCCCGACCGGATCCCGGGCCATCTGGCGGCACTGGAGCGGCCCGGTCTGGAGGCCGTCCCGGAGCAGATCTCCCTGTTCCCGCCTCTGGGGCAGGAGGCATGACCATGGATGGACCGGCAGAACGTGAGCGGAGGAGGACCATGCCCTGGACTCAGGTATCCTACACCTATGACGGGAGCTTCTCCGGCTTCCTGACCTGCGTCTATGAGAGCTGGCTCCACCGGGAGGCTCCGGCCGCTTTCTCCACGCCGGAGGATCCCCGGGTCTCCCTGTGGCCGGAGCGGCCGGTGGCGACCGATGAGGCCCATGCCCGCCGGGTCTACCGGTCTCTGGCCCGGAAGATCTCCCCCGCCGCCCGGGAGCTGGTGGCCCTCGGCTTCCTGACCAGCGCCGAGGACCGGGAGCTCCTGCTGTGGGGGTTCATCTGGTACGGCTATGCCCGGGGGCGGGCGGTGACGCGGGACCTGACAGACCCCCGGGTGGCGGCACTGGACAAGGCGGTCCGCCATCTGCGGAACGAGGCCCACCTCTATAAAGGCTTCCTCCGGTTCTCCGAGCGGGACGGGATGCTGGCGGCGGAGATCGAGCCCAAAGACCGGGTGCTCCCCCTCCTGCGGCCCCACTTCTGCGCCCGCTATCCGGAGGAGGACTTCGCGATCTGGGACAAGACCCACCAAGAGGTCCTGCTCCACCGGTCCGGGGACTGGCGGATCCTGCCGGCGGAGGAGGTCCGGCTGGGCACCGCCGGGGAAGCGGAGGAGGGCTTCCGGGCCCTGTGGCGGCGGTTCTACCAGACGATCGCGATCCCCGGCCGGGAGAACGAGGCCTGCCGCCGGAGCCATATGCCCAAGCGCTATCGGAACACGATGACCGAGTTCCAGAGCGCTCCCGCCGCCGTGCCGGCCATGGGGCCCAAAGGGTGAGGACTGACTGGACAGGCCAAAGGGACGGTCCTTTTGGTCATCGATGACCAGGGACCGTCCCTTTGGTCTTGTCATGCCGTCGGAGCAGCACCCTGATCCGTCTCTTCCAAACGGGGCGTCAAGGGCACTGCCTCTGCGGGATCGGGCCCTCCGTTCAGATCACCGGATGCTCCTTCCCGTCGAAATCCCGGTCGAACCAGGCCGACAGGCTCCCCTCGCCGGCGGCGAAGGCCTGGAATTCCAGCAGATGCTCCGCCGCCGGGGCCACGGCCCGCTGGAGCAGAGCCGTCAGGTCCCGGCAGACGGCCGTGTGCTCTTCCGGCGGCTCCCGCCGCAGGATCACGCCCCGCAGGTCCCGGCAGGGGGGCAGGCCCCGCAGGACCTTATCCGTCATCCAGCCCAAAAGCTCCTCCCGCCGCTTGGCGAACAGCAGGGTATCCGTCCGCATGGCGGCGTAACCCTGCCGGAGCTGGGCCGGGCCCGCCTTCCGGTAGGTGAGAGCCGCCGCCCGGAACACCGCCCCATCCTGGATCTTGGGCAGATAGGCCTGTCCCTGAGTCCAGAGGCCCCGCTCCTCCATGAGCTTCCGGTCCAGCTCGGCTTCCATCGCCAGATGGCCCAGATGGCCGTCCGCCATCCGGGCGTCCACATAAGGGTGACAGGCCGCGTCCAGCGCGAAGTGGCACAGGAATCCGGCGGCATAGCTCCCCGCCAGAGGGACCCGCTCCCGGACAGGACCGGCCAGCCGCCGGAACACCGGCCGGACGCTCTCCTTGTGCATCCGCATCCCCTCCAGCCGGGCGGGGAAAGGGAGGGCCGGCCAGTAGAAGAACAGGGGGTCCGGCCCCAGACACCCCAGGTTGAAGGCCTCCCGCTCCGCCCGGAGGGGACGGGCCGTCTCCTCCGGCAGAGCCGCCAAGACCTTCGCGCCAAAGACCAGATGAGCGAAATAGTTGGGCATAAGGCGTCTCTTCTTTCGTAACAGGATATTCGGGAAAAAGACAGCAGACCCGGGCGGCGGTGCCGTCCGGGTCTGTTCTATGGTTCGGGCAGGAGGCGCTTCAGCCGCCCAGGTAGGCTTTCTTGACGGCCTCGTTCTCCAGCAGCTCTTCGCCGGTGCCGGTGGCCACGATCTTGCCGGTCTCCAGCACATAGCCCCGGTGGGCGATGGACAGGGCCATCTGGGCGTTCTGCTCCACCAGCAGGATGGTGGTGCCCGCCTTGTTCAGCTCCTGGATGATGTCGAAGATCTGCTCCACCAGGATGGGGGCCAGGCCCATGGAGGGCTCGTCCAGCATCAGCAGGCGGGGCTTGGACATCATGGCGCGGCCCATGGCCAGCATCTGCTGTTCGCCGCCGGACAGGGTGCCGGCCACCTGCTTGCGCCGCTCCTTCAGGCGGGGGAAGCGCTGATAGATGTCGGCGATGCTGTCGGCGATCTCGCCGTTGGGGCGGGTATAGGCGCCCATCTCCAGGTTCTCCTCCACGCTCATCTGGAGGAACACCCGGCGTCCCTCAGGGACATGGGCCAGGCCCAGGGAGACCACCTTGTGGGGCGGGATGCCCGCCAGGCTCTTGCCCATGAACTCGATGGAACCGGTGTGGGACCGGAGCAGACCGGAGATGGTCTGCAATGTGGTGGACTTGCCCGCGCCGTTGGCGCCGATCAGGGTCACGATCTCACCGTCGTTGACCTCGAAGGACACGTCCTTGATGGCGTGGATGGCGCCATAGTAGACATTGATGTGTTCGACCTTCAGCATCGCGTCATCCCTCCTTCTTCTGGCTGCCCAGATAGGCCTCGATGACCTTCGGGTCGTTCTGGATCTCCTCCGGGGTGCCCTTGGCGATGACCTGGCCGAAGTTCAGGACGCAGATGCCCTCGCAGATGCCCATGACCAGGTTCATGTCGTGCTCGATCAGCATGATAGCGATGTGGAAGGTGTCCCTGATCTTCAGGATGTTCTCCATCAGGTCAGCGGTCTCGGAGGGGTTCATGCCGGCGGCCGGCTCGTCCAGCAGCAGGAGGCTGGGGTTGGTGGCCAGAGCGCGGACGATCTCCAGACGGCGCTGGGCGCCGTAGGGCAGGCTGCCCGCTTGATGGTCCGCCATATCCTCCATATCGAAGATGTGGAGGAGCTCCATGGCGCTCTCGTGGGCCAGCTTCTCCTTCTTCCAGTAGCCGGGCAGGCGGAAGATGCCGCTCCACATGGGGTAGCGGACCTGGTTGTGCAGGCCGATCTTCACGTTGTCCTCCACGCTCAGCTTGTCGAAGAGGCGGATGTTCTGGAAGGTACGGGCGATGCCCGCCCGGTTGACCTGCACGGTGTTCATGCCGTGGGTGTCCTTGCCGTCGATCAGGATGGTGCCCCGGGTGGGCTGGTACACCTTGGTCAGCAGATTGAACACGGTGGTCTTGCCCGCGCCGTTGGGGCCGATCAGGCCGGCGATCTCGGTGCGGCCGATGGCCAGGTTGAAGTCGTTCACGGCGGTCAGACCGCCGAAGTCGATGCCCAGATGACTGCACTCCAGGATGGGGGACTTGTCCACGTCCCGCTCCGGCACGATGGAGTGGCTGGGCACGGGGACCATCTTGGTGGCCTCACGTTTTTCCAGTCGGCTCATTTCGCCGCCCCCTTTCCGTTCTGCTTGGCCTCCGCCTTCTCACCACCGAACTTCTCCGCGAAGAACTGGCGGATGGCGGCGTTGTTGGTGACGATCATGACCACGATCAGCACCACGGCGTAGATCAGCATCCGGTAGTCGCCCACGGCGCGGAGCATCTCGGGCAGGACCGTCAGCAGGGCCGCGGCGATGATGGAGCCGCGGATGCTGCCCATGCCGCCCAGGACCACGAAGACCAGGATCAGGATGGAGGTGTTGAAGTCGAACTTCTTGGCGGCGATTGTGCCGTAGTTCATGGCGTACAGCGCGCCGGCGGCGCCCGCCAGCACGGCGGAGGTGACGAAGGCCATCAGCTTGTACTTGGTGGCACCGATGCCCACGCTCTCCGCGGCGATGCGGTTGTCCCGCAGGGCCATGATGGCCCGGCCAGCCCGGCTGTGGACCAGGTTCAGCACCACCACCAGAGTCAGCAGGACCAGCAGGAAGCCGGCGGTGAAGGTGGCCAGCTTGGCGTAGCCGGTGGCGCCCATGGGCCCCTTGATGACGGCCACGCCGCCCTCGGCCAGGCCCAGCTTGTCGGCGCTCTCCACGGAGAAGTGGAGGCCCTCGCTGTCCACGCCGATGTACAGGCAGTTGATGATGTTCTTGATGATCTCACCGAAGGCCAGAGTCACGATGGCCAGGTAGTCGCCCCGCAGGCGCAGGACGGGCACGCCGATGACCACGCCGGCCACACCGGCGAACAGGGCGCCCACGATCATGCACACCAGCAGGCGCGCCGGACCGGAGGGGATCGCGTCGGCCAGGGCCACGGAGGCCACCACGCCGGTGAAGGCGCCCACGCTCATGAAGCCGGCGTGTCCCAGACTCAGCTCGCCGGAGACGCCGACCACCAGGTTCAGGGACACGGCCATGACCACATAGCAGCAGATGGGCACCAGCTGGCCCTGGAGGGAGCTGGACAGTCCGCCGGCCGCTTCCAGGACCTGGACGATGATAAAGGCCGCGATCACGATCCCATAGGTGATGATGTTGTCCAAAAGCCGCTTGTTCTTGCGGGAAGAGATCTGTTTCATCGCGTCCACCTCAAACTTTCTCTCGGATGGTCTTGCCGAGCAGGCCGCTGGGCTTGACCAGAAGGACCACGATCAGCACGGCGAACACCACCGCGTCGGAGAGCTGAGTGGAGATATAGGCCTTGCCGAAGATCTCGATCACGCCCAGCAGGATGCCGCCCACCAGGGCGCCGGGGATGGAGCCGATGCCGCCGAACACGGCGGCGGTGAAGGCCTTGATGCCGGGCATGGAGCCGGTGGTGGGCATCAGGGTGGGATAGGCGGAGCAGAGCAGGACGCCGGCGATGGCCGCCAGCGCGGAGCCGATGGCGAAGGTCATGGAGATCGTGAAGTCCACGTCGATGCCCATGAGCTGGGCCGCGCCCTTGTCCTCCGAGCAGGCCCGCATGGCCTTGCCCATCTTGGTATTGCCGGTGAAAGCGGTCAGGGCGACCATGATGACCACACAGGCCAGCACCGTCACCAGCGTCGCATAGGAGATGGTCAGCTTGCCGCCGGCCAGCGACAGGCTACCGGAGGGGACCACAGAGCGGAAGGATTTCGGATCGGAGCCCCACAGCTTCAGGGCCGCATTCTGGAGGAAATAGCTCACGCCGATGGCGGTGATCAGGACCGCCAGAGAGGGGGCCTGCCGCAGAGGCTTATAGGCCAGCCGCTCGATCACCACGCCCAGGATCGTACATACCACCATGGCCAGCACTACGCCCGCCACCGGGGGGAGCCCATAGCTGCCCGTGGCGAAGAAGCACACATAGGCGCCCACCATGATCACGTCGCCGTGGGCGAAGTTCAGCATCTTGGCGATGCCGTAGACCATGGTGTAGCCCAGGGCGATGATGGCGTAGATGCTCCCCAGACTGATGCCGTTGATCAGATTATTGAGGACAGAGATCATACGTTACACCTCACACACATTCGTCATACGTTCATTTCCTTACCGGGGGGAAAATGCCGCGGCGCCGGGGATGTCTCCACGGCGCTTTCCTCCCGATAAGTGCGGATAGTGGGAAAAGAGGGCCGCCGAGCCTCTCGGCGGCCCTCCCTTGTCACTTGGGAATGGATCTGGAACTTGGTCAGACGGGAAGGATCACTCGATGGTGACGTACTTGGCGTCCTCGACCTTGATGACCACGGGGGCCTTGGAGACCTCGCCGTTGGTGGACCAGGCCATGCCGCTGCCGGTCAGGCCGTCCACGGTGAAGTCGGAGCCGGTGAACTGGGCGATCAGAGCGTCGCACACGTCCTCGTGGCTCATGTCGGCGGTGACGCCGGCCTGCTCGCAGGCCTTGGCGATGGCATAGATGCAGTCATAGCCGTCGGCGGCGAACTGGTTGGGGTCGGTGCCGAACTTCTCCTGATAGGCCTTGGTGAAGTTGGCGCTCAGGTCATCGGTGCCCCAGGGGTTGAAGGCGGTCATCAGCACCAGGCCATCGGCCAGAGAGGTGTCGAAGCCGTCCAGCGCCAGGATACCATCCATGCCGTCACAGCCGAAGAAGGTGGGCGCGTAGCCCATGCTCTTGGCCTGGTTCAGGATCAGGGAAGCGGGGGTGTAGTAGATGGGCATGAACACCAAGTCGGCGCCGTTGCTCTGGGCGTCGCCCAACTGCACGGAGAAGTCGCTGTTGGTGTCATCGGGGAAAGTGGTCTGAGAGACCACGTCCAGGCCCTTCGCGCCGGCCTCGGCGATGAAGGCGGTGGCGATACCGGTGGAGTAGGCGTCGCCGTTGTTGTAGATGACAGCGATCTTGCTGCCAAGCTCAGCGTGCTCCGCGATGTAGTCCGCGGCGGTGGTGCCCTGGTTGGGGTCGGTGAAGCACATCTGGAACACATTGTCCTTGCCGGCGGTCACGTCGGAGGAGGAGGCGGAGGGAGTCAGCTGGAAGTAGCGGTCCGCGGAAGTAGAGGAGGCGACGGCCACGCAGGGGTTGGTGGTGGTACAGCCGTACAGGATCTGCATGCCCCAGTCCTTCAGGTTGTTGTAGGCGTTGCTGGCCTTCTCGGTATCGTTCTCATCGTCCTGGAAGTTCAGCTCGAACTGCAGGCCGCCCTGGGCGTTGATCTCATCGACGGCCAGCTGGGCGCCCTGCTGGGTGGCGACGCCGTACACGGCGGCGGAGCCGGTCAGGGGGCCGATGCCGCCGATCTTGATGGCCTCACTGGAAGCAGCGGGAGCATCGCTGCCGCCGGCGGCGCTGGGGGCGGGGGTGCTGGCGGAGCCGCTGTTGCTGCCGCCGCAGCCGGCGAGCAGGGAGACCGTCATCGCGGCAGTCGCTGCAAGAGACATAACACGCATCTTTTTCATGATTTCATGACCTCCTTGTGGATTGTTGACATTATACGCTCCGGCTCAAATATTGTCAACCTGTCAAAATATCCAACGAACCGTTCCGTTTCGTGTTCTTCTCTGACAGACAGTACAATTTCAGCGGTCAAATGTCCATAACAGGCGGCCGTTCAGATCAGGATGCCTCCGTTCGGACTGAGGATCTGTCCGGTGATGAATCCGGCGGCGGGGGAGGAGAGGAAGTACACGCTCTCGGCCACGTCCTCGGGCCGGCCGATGCGCTCCAGAGGGGTCTCCTCCCGGAGAGCCTCCAGATCCTCCGGGCCCAAATTCCCGTTCATCTCGGTATCGATTACCCCTGGAGCCACGCAGTTGACCCGGATGCCGGAGGGCCCGACCTCCTTGGCCAGCGCCCTCGTGAGGCCGATGACCGCGGCCTTCGCGGCGGAATAGGCCACCTCACAGGACCCTCCGGTGACGCCCCACATAGAGGACAGGGTGACGATGCTCCCTGCCTTCCGGTGGATGAAGTGGGGCAGGACCGCCCGGCAGGCATAAAAGACACCGTCCACGTCCGTGCGGAAGATCCCCCGCCAATCCTGATCCGTGATATCGGTGAAAAGCTGCTGTTTCGCCACCCCGGCGTTGCATATCAGAATGTCAAGTTGACAAAATTTCTCCAACACATTGTCAACCATCGCCCGGACCTGCTCCGGGTCGCCTACGTCGGCCCGGATGGCCGCGGCGGTCCCTCCGGCGGACCGGATCTCCTCCACCAGCGCCTGAGCCGCGGCCTCGGAGCGGTGATAGTTCACCACCACCTGGTCTCCCGCCGCAGCAAAGCGGCGGGCGCAGGCCGCCCCGATCCCCCGGCTGGCCCCGGTGATCAGCACCGTGCGGGGCGCGGTCTCATTCTTCCCTCCCATATGTGGTCCCTCCTTCGATATATCGGATGCGTCGCTCGGTCCAGTATAGCACCACCTTCCCGCTCGGGCAATGGGTCCAAAAAAGGACTTGGACTTTTTTCGGAAAACCTATTGACGATCGCGCTCCCATCCGTTATAATAAGCAACGTTGTTTGGACGATTAGCTCAGCTGGTAGAGCATCCGCTTGACGTGCGGGAGGTCACAGGTTCAAGTCCTGTATCGTCCACCATCGCTGAAGCCCCTGGGCCGCAAGGCCTGGGGGCTTTTCGTCGTTTTCACGGACTTTTTTCGTTCGAACCGGTAGGAGATACGCCCCATCCGGCTTTTATACGGAAGTCATGCATAAAACCGGGGACAGGCCCGCAGAGGCCCCGAAACAGAGAAGGGGGGAGCCAGCGCACACCTTCAGGTGTGCTGGCTCCCCCTTCGTCATGCCTGGAGGTATTTCATCGTTATCTGGACGTGCTCCAAGGCCGCTGTCCGCTGGGCCTTACTGCCCTCTTCCATCAGCCGGATGACCTTGTACGTCTCGAACTGCACCGGAAGGCCGCTCTTTTTCCACTCGTCCCAGAGAGCATCCTCCTTCCACTCGTCCAGCTCTTCCTCGGTCATATCATGCTCCTGCAATTCCTGCTCCCGCAGATACCGCTGGATGTCCTTCTGCTCCTGCTCCTTCTCCAGCTTCTGTCTCAGCCGCTCCTGTCTGGCCTCGAACTCCTCCGGCGTCAGCCCTCGGCGGAGGTCATCGTCATTGAAGCCCAGCAGATAGTCGGCGGACACCTCGAACAATTCCGCCATCGCCCGGATCGACCGGTAGTCCGGCTCATTTTTGCCCGTCTCCCATGCGCTGACGGTGGTCTGTCCCACACCCAGTTTATCCCCGAGCTCCTTTTGGTTCAAACCACGGTCACGGCGGAGATCCCCGATCCGATCCTTCGCCATGAAAAATCACCTCTGGTGCTAAAATAGCACGAACAGCAGTAAAACGCAAGCTAGGGCAACCGCCCCAAGGGGCAAGATATGGTCCATTCGACATCGGCCTCTGCCGTACGAAAACGGGGGAGCATCCATCCGTCCCGGACCCGCTGTCGCAGCGGCGTCCGGTTTTTTTCCCGCCCTGTCATCTTTCGTTGCTTGCCGCAACGGGCCATCCCCTGATAGGATAGAGGCATCGAAAGGAGGCCGATGCTCATGTTGAGCGAAAATATCAAGACGATCCGGAAGGCGAGGGGCTTGTCTCAGGAGGGACTGGCCGTCCAGCTGCATGTGGTGCGGCAGACGATCTCCAAATGGGAGCAGGGCATCTCCGTCCCGGATGCCGATCTGCTGATCGCTTTGGCGGAAGCGCTCGAAGTCCCGGTCAGCACTCTGCTGGGGGAGACCGCCGCTCCGCCGCCGACCGACGACTGGAGGGCGCTCTCCGAGAAGCTGGAGGCCATCAACCTCCAGCTCGCCCGCAGGAAGGCCGCCCGGAGGGCCCTGCTCCACGGCCTGTCCCTGGCCCTATGCGCCGTCCTGGCCGCCGGGACGATCCTCCTGCTCCTGTGGCACAGTCCCTATCTGAGCTGGGACTATGCTGACCCGGAGACCGCTGTCGTGGGCGTGGCTCTCCACGCCTTCGAATGGCTCTTCGTCCGGATCGCGCCGCCCCTCTTCCTCGTCGGCGTCATCGGCGCCTGTCTGACCCGAAGGCGGGGGTGAACGCTCCATCCGTCTCTTGCCAGATGGCAGTCTTTCCTCTAAGATAGTAGAGAACGATCATCTTCTGGAGGGACGCGGATGGAATTGGATATCGTCGGACTGGCTGGCGCCTGCTCGTATGCCCTGGACTGCATCGAGGCCGAGCTGGTCCACGTCACGAACAAGCACAGCAACCGGGTGGCCTGCATCAGCGCGCGCATCGCGCGGGCGCTGGGGATCGGCCGTACAGATCCGGCATGAGCCACGAGGCCGCCCGCGGCATCCTGTCCGATATGGCTGGGAAGGGCCAGCTGTCCGCCGGCCTCACGGAACAGGTCCGGACCTGCTTCGCTCCGCCAGCGGACAGCCGCTCTGAGGCGCCATGACAGACGGTTGACCCCGGGTCTCCACTTGCTTTTCGGTCCCGATCCGCTTAAAATAAACTCATAGAAAGCGGGCGTATCCTGGCAGTTCGACGGGGCCCGCAAATAAGAGGAGGACCCACCGATGAACAAGCATATCCTTCCCACCACTCTGGCCCTGGGCCTTTGTCTGGGCCTGATGCTTCCCACGGCGGCGGCGGGGCAGACCTTCCGCGACGTCCCCTCCACCCACTGGGCCAGCCAGCCGATCGGCACTATGGCCGCCAAGGGCATCGTGACCGGCATCGGCGATGGGCGGTTCGCCCCCGGCGATCCGGTCTCCACCGCCCAGTTCTGCGTCATGGTGGGCAAGCTCTTCTACGCCGACGAGCTCTCCCGCTGGGACGGCGGCTCCTACACCTGGTGGGACAAGTATGCCGATGTCCTCATGGACGCCGGGGCACTGGACCAGACCACCGCCTTGGCCTACTACGAGAAGGGCATCTGGGACGAGGACATCATGAACGCTCCCATGTCCCGCTATGATATGGCTCAGATCATGTATGATGTGCTGAAGAGCAAGGGGCTGGACCTGCCCGACAGCGCCAAGATCCAGACCGCCGCCAGTAAGCTCGCCGACTTCTCCGCCGTGCCGGAGCAGTATCGGGACGCGGTGCTGTCCATGTACGCCATGGGCTGTCTCAGCGGCACCGGCAAGGGCACCTTCGACGGCACCGGCAGTATGGACCGGGCTTCCGCCTGTGCGGTCCTATGCCGCCTGACCGACACAGTGGGCGGCAGCTCGTCAGCGCCTGCTCCGACGACGCCTGCCGCCCCCGACGAGGCATTCACGGCAGAGGTCCTGCGTCTGGTCAATGAGGCGCGGGCCGCCGAGGGCCTCTCTGCCCTGACCACTCGGGATGACCTCACCGCCGTGGCCCAGCTCCGGGCGGAGGAGTTGACTGAGCATTACAGCCATACCCGTCCCGACGGGACCAGCTGCTTCACCGCGCTGGACGAGGCAGGCATCTCCTGCCGGACGTTCGGAGAGAACATCGCTGCGGGCTACACCACCCCTGCGGCGGTGGTGGACGGCTGGATGAACTCCCCCGGACACTATGCGAACATCATGAACGCCAGCTTCCGCTATCTCGGCGTCGGCTATGCCTATGACGCCGACTGTACCTATGGCCACTACTGGTCTCAGGTGTTCCTCGGGTGACCGAAATGACCCCGGCTATGACGAAAGCCCCGTCCGTACGGACGGGGCTTTCGTCGAAAAAAGGAGTTTAAAGAGAGAAAAAGAAAAAGAGAGGAGGGAAGGGTATTTTTTATATCGAAACAGGGGTCCGGCATAGCCGGGCTCATGCTGTCTTTGGTCTGCTCCCGCAGTCTGGAGCAGCGGTGTTTGGGTATTCCCTGACTGCACTCCTAGGATACCACGCCGGGGGAGGGAAATGTTGGACGTTCTGTGAAAGGCTTATGAACGTTTTGTGAACCCGTCCCGGAAACGCCTGTCCCTCCACAGCGCACGAACGCCCCTGTCCGGCCGGACAGGGGCGTTCGCTTTGAAAAGAGAGAGAGGAGGTAAAATGAAAAACACGATTCCTTTTGTTCCGGCCTTCCGCGTCTGGCTCCGCTTCCGGCCCGCGGTCAGGTGGGAACTCCTGACCACGCATCTAAGATACCACGATCCCTCCCGCAATAGTTGGATGGTCCGTGAATGGTCTGTGAACAATATGTAAACGCAGAGGCGGACGTCTGAGTTTACTTGAAGTACTCCGCACCGCTCTCGAACAGGGGCTGATACCGGTCGCCGGGGATGTTCACGCCCACGAAGGCGCCGCGGCGCTCGGAGTGGCCCATCTTGCCGAACACACGGCCGTCGGGGGAGAAGATGCCCTCGACCGCCCGCAGGGCGCCGTTGGGGTTCACATCGATGTCCATGGAGGGCATACCGGCGGCGTCCACATACTGAGTGGCGATCTGGCCGTTGGCCGCCAGCCGGTCCAGCAGGGCCTCCGGGGCCACGAAGCGGCCCTCGCCATGGGAGATGGGGATCTGATGCAGGTCGCCCACCTGGCTCTTCAGCATCCAGGGGGAGCGGACCGAGGCGATCCGGGTGGTCACATAGCGGCTCTGATGGCGGCCGATCTCATTGAAGGTCAGGGTGGCGCAGCCGGCGTCCATGGGGCGGATCTCGCCGTAGGGCACCAGGCCCAGTTTCACCAGCGCCTGGAAGCCGTTGCAGATGCCCAGCATCAGGCCGTCCCGCTCCCGGAGCAGGTCGTGGATCGCGTCGGTGATGGCGGCATTGCGCAGGAAGGAGCAGATGAACTTGGCGGAGCCGTCGGGCTCGTCGCCGCCGGAGAAGCCGCCGGGGATCACCACCATCTGGGCGGAGCGGATGGACTGCTCCAACGCCTGGGCGGACTGGGCCAGATCGGCGGTGCTCAGATTGCGGACCACCACGATCTCCGGCTGGATGCCCGCCCGCAGGCAGGCGGCGGCGGTGTCATACTCGCAGTTGGTGCCGGGGAACACGGGGATGACCGCCTTGGGCTGAGCCACCTTATGCTTGGCCACGATGGGGGCCCGCTCGGCGCAGGAGATCGTCTCTACGGCGCCGCGGTCGGCGGTACGGGTGGGATAGACCTCCTCCAGCACGCCCTCGCTGATGGTCAGCAGGTCGGCCACGGAGGCCTTCTCGCCCCGGCCCAGGTCGATGACGGGCTCCTCGGTGGTATAGCCCAGCAGGAGGCCGCCCTCCACCTCGCCGTCGCACTCGGCGACGATCGCGCCGGGACGGGCGCCGAACCACAGGGAGGGGGCATCCTCCCGGGCGGCGAAGCCGATCTCGTTGCCGAAGGACATCTTCATGAGGCCCTCGGCCACGTTCTGCTCCACGGCCCAGGCGGCCTTGACCTTGCCGGCCTGGCACAGGGCGTGGACCCGGGCGAAGCAGGGCACGATCTCCTCGCAGTCCAGGGCGTTCTCCGCCTGGAACAGGTACACGGGATGGCCAGCGGCCTTGAACTCGGGGGAGAGCACGTCGCCGGCCTTGGCGGGGGCGATCGCGAAGGAGATCAGAGTGGGGGGCACGTCCAGATCCAGGAAGGAGCCGGACATGGAGTCCTTTCCGCCGATGGCGGCCACGCCCAGGCCCAGCTGGGCGGACAGGGCGCCCAGGAGGGCGGCGAAGGGCTTGCCCCAGCGGGCGGGTTCGTCCCGGAGCTTCTCGAAGTACTCCTGGAAGGAGGCGTAGGCGGCGGTGGGATCGCAGCCGGCGGCCACCAGCTTGGCCATGGAGGTCAGCACGGAGACGAAGGCGCCGGTATAGGGGTCCCGCTCCATCAGGTCCGGGTCGAAGCCCCAGGCCATCACGGAGCAGGTGTCGGTGGTGTGGCCGGGCCCCACGGGCAGGAGAGCGGCCATGGCCTGCGTGGGCGTGCGCTGGGTCTTTCCGCCGAAGGGCATCAGCACGCTGGAGGCGCCGATGGAGCTGTCGAAGCGCTCGATCAGGCCCCGGCGGCTGGCGGTCTTGAGGCTGGCGGCGGTGGAACGGAGGGAGCCCTTGTGGAACAGGGAGCCGTCCAGCGTACCGTAGTCGGGCACGGACACGCTGGTGTGCTTGGCCGCGCCGTTGGTGTTCAGGAAGGCGCGGGACAGGTCGGCGATCTTTTTGCCCCGCCAGGTCATGACCATCCGGGGGGACTCGGTGACCTGGGCCACCACATAGGCCTCCAGATTCTCGGCGGAGGCGGCGGCGATGAAGGCGTCCACATCCTCGGGGGCCACCACCACGGCCATGCGCTCCTGGCTCTCGGAGATGGCCAGCTCGGTGCCGTCCAGACCGTCGTACTTCTTGCGGACCGCGTCCAGGTCGATGGACAGGCCGTCGGCCAGCTCGCCGATGGCCACGGACACGCCGCCGGCGCCGAAGTCGTTGCACCGCTTGATCAGGCGGGTCACGTCGCCGCGGCGGAACAGCCGCTGGATCTTGCGCTCCTCCGGGGCGTTGCCCTTCTGGACCTCAGAGGCCATGGTGGCCAGAGATTTCTTGTTGTGGCTCTTGGAGGAGCCGGTGGCGCCGCCGATGCCGTCCCGGCCGGTGCGGCCGCCCAGCAGGATCACCTGGTCGCCGGGGGCGGGGACCTCCCGGCGGACGTTGGCAGCGGGAGCCGCGCCCACCACGGCGCCGGTCTCCAGATGCTTGGCGATGTAGCCCTTATGGTAGACCTCGGCCACATGGCCGGTGGCCAGACCGATCTGGTTGCCGTAGGAAGAGTAGCCCGCGGCGGCGGTCTGGGCCAGCTTGCGCTGGGGGAGCTTGCCCTCCAGCGTCTGGCTCAGGGGGGCGCGGGGATCGCCGCAGCCGGTGACACGCATGGCCTGATACACATAGGACCGGCCGGACAGAGGGTCCCGGATGGCGCCGCCGATGCAGGTGGCCGCGCCGCCGAAGGGCTCGATCTCCGTGGGATGGTTGTGGGTCTCGTTCTTGAACATGAGGAGCCAGTCCTGCTCCTCGCCGTCCACGACCGCGGTGACATGGACGGAGCAGGCGTTGATCTCCTCGCTCTCGTCCAGGTGTTTCAGCACGCCCCGCTTCTTCAGGACCTTGCCGGCGATGGTGGCCAGATCCATCAGGGTCTGGGGCCGCTGGGCAGCCTTCTCCTTTCCGTAGACCTCCTCCCGGGCGGCCAGATACTGCTGGTAGGCGGCGGCCACGCTGGGATCTAGGATGTCCACCCGGTCGATGTGGGTGGAGAAGGTGGTGTGGCGGCAGTGATCGGACCAGTAGGTGTCCACCACCCGGAGCTCGGTGATGGTGGGGTCCCGGTGCTCCTCGTCCCGGAAGTAGCTCTGGAGGAAGGTCAGGTCCGCCAGATCCATAGCCAAGCCGTAGTCGGACAGCATGGCGGTCAGGCCGGCCTCGTCCTTCTCCCGGAAGCCCTCCAGCACCGCCACATCGGCGGGGACATCATAGGAGCGCTCCAGCGTCTCCACCCGGTCCAGGGCGGCCTCCCGGCTCTCCACCGGGTTGATGAGGTACTTCTTGACCTTCTCCAGCTCCTCATCGCCGATCTCGCCCATCAGGATGTACACCGAGGCGGCGGCGGTCAGGGGCCGCTCTCCGCCGGTCAGGAGCTGGATGCACTGGGCGCAGGAATCGGCCCGCTGGTCGTACTGGCCGGGCAGGGACTCCACGCCGAACACCCGGCAGGGGGCAGGAGCGTCGGGGAAGGTCTCATCATACACGGCGTCCACCTGCGGCTCACTGAGCACGGTGGTGCGGACGGCCTGATAGGTCGCGGCGTCGATGCCCTCCACATCATAGCGGTGGAGCACCCGGACACCGGCGAGCCCCTCGAGCCCCAGCTCGCTCCTCAGCTCTCCCATCAGGCGGCGGGCTTCTACGTCGAAGCCCGGCTTCTTCTCGGCATAACAGCGGAATACCTTACCCATTTCCATGTCCCCTTACATTTTTGGTCTCGGCGGCGCGGCGCGCCGTTTGCTTCTTCTACATGATAACCGAAAAAACGGTGAAACTCAATCGGCGAAATTCCAATTTCCGAACTGATAGAACACATTTTGTTGGGTGGGGGCCAGACCGGTGAGCTGGCCCCACTGGCTCAGTACCGACCAATTCTTGAAGCACAGCGGCGCAAAGGGCGCCGTCTCCCCCAGCCGGGCATAGAGGGCCTGGGCCGCGGAGATCCGCTCCTCCCCCTGAGCGGCCCGGAACGCGGACAGGAGCGCGGCCATGGCCTGGTCGCTGTACCGGCCGTAGTTCAGCGCTCCGCCGGGGAGCAGGGGAGAGGGGTCGAAGTCGGCGGTGAGCTTCACCTCGCCCAGATAGAGGTCGAACTTGCCGTTCTGGAGGGCGGACAGATAGTCCTCCCAGGCCAGACGCTGGACTGTCACGTCGAACCCGGCGGCGTTGAGCTGTCGGGCGATGTCTCCGGCAGCGGAACTCTTGTAGGAGCTGTCCTGGCCCACCACCAGGGTCAGGGAAAGCGCGCTCCGGCCCCGTTTCCAGGCCCCGCTGTCATCCTTGGACCAGCCCCCATCGGTGAGGGCGGTCTCCATGCCCTCCGGATCGCGGTCCAGAGCGGCAGCGCTGTCCGCGTCATAGAGGGCCGCATGGGGATGGACCGGCAGGGCGGAGGCCGCGGCGTGGCGGGAGAGGACGGCGGAGCAAAGGCTGTCCCGGTCGATGCCCCGGCTCACTGCCAGCCGCACCGCTGTGGAGCGGCAGGCACCGCTGGCCGTATTGAAGCCCAGATAGAGCAGGTCGGTGGTGGCATAGTCCGTGGTCTCGAAGCTGCCGGACAGGTTCAGCGCCCCGATGCCCGTCAGGTCCGTGTCCACCAGAGACACGTCCCGGGAGTCGAAGGCGGAGGTGAGTCCGGCGGTCCCCTCCACGGCGCGGAGCGGGATGGTCTCCGGGGCGTGGGCGGCCTCCCGCCAGCTCTCCGGCCGGCGGCGGAGGAGCCAGCTCTCGCCGCTCTGCTCCAGCACATACCAGCCGGTGCCCAGAGGGGCGGGCCCGGCGCTCTTCTTCACGATGGGGATGTCCAGCAGGGCGGGCAGGTCCCCGTTGGGCGAGGAGAGGACCACCTCCACAGAGCCGTCCGCCCCGGCCCGGACGGCGGAGATCCCCGCCAGGCGCTGGGCATACCGCTCGCTGGCCTTGGCCGCTGTCAGAGAGGACACCACCTCGGCGGCCGTGAGGGGGCTCCCGTCGGAGAAGGTGACGCCCTGCCGCAGGACGAAGGTCCAGGTCCGGCCATCCTCTGAGGCCGCGCCGGACACGGCCAGGGCCGGCTGGGGCCGGAAGTTCTGGTCCAGCTCATAGAGCCCGTCGTACTGGAGCCCCGCCAGCACACTGTTGGTCCGGTCGGTGCCGGCGATCGGATCGAAGCCGCCGGACGGGAAGCAGGCCAAGGCGAACTCCATGGGCTCCGCCGAAGGGACTGGGCTCTCCGCCGCCGGGGACGCCGGTGTCTCTGAGGGGGCCGGCGTCTCCACTCCGCCGCCTCCGCAGGCGGCGAGGGACAGGATCAGCGCAAGAGCCAGCGCCCCGGCCCATATACGCCTCCCCACGCTCACAGGAGCTGGAGCATGGCGGCCTGACTGCCCCGCTCCCCGTGGGTATAGCGGTGGGACCAGAACCGGTCATGCTGGCACATGGTGCAGACCGTGGATACGGCGATGTGCTCCGGCAGGAGGCCCGTCTTCTCCAGCCGCAGGGCGTTGAGGCCCTTCAGATCCACATGGAACTTGCCGTTCTCCTGGAACTGGATGTGCTTCAGGGCGCAGGCGCCGAAGGCCTCCGTCACGGCGTTGGGCACGTCCTCGTCAGTCTCGAAGCAGCACATGGAGATGCCGGGACCGATAGCGGCCAGCACGTCCTCCGGCCTGGAGCCATAGATCTGGACCATCTTGTCCACCGCCTTGGCCGCGATCCCGTTGACGGTGCCCCGCCACCCGGCGTGGACCGCGGCGATCACCCTCCGGACGGGATCGTACAGCAGGATGGGCAGGCAGTCCGCCCCGAAGATGGTCAGGCAGATGCCGGGCACGTCCGTGATGAGGCCGTCGGCCTCGTAGTCACCCTTGCTGTGGATGCCCTTGCCCTTGTCGGCGGTGGTGACGGTGCGCACGATGTCTCCGTGGACCTGGTTGGAGAGGACCAGTCCCTCATAGTCCACACCGATGGCGGATGTGAAGCGGCGGTAGTTCTCCAGCACCTTCTCCCGGTCGTCCCCCCGGCAGAAGCCCAAGTTCAGAGAGGCGAAGATCCCCTCGCTGACGCCGCCCTCCCTGGTGGAGAAGCCGTGGGCCACGCCCCCGGCAGCATCGAAGCCGTCGCAGGTGAGGAAGGGGATGCCGTTTCGGCTGGTCTCGTTGATGTTCATGGAATGACCTCCGTGGATATCGAAAAAGCGGAATGGACTCCTCCGGCGGTCCGCCGGTCTGTCATTCCGCTTTTTCGTCGTTTTTGGTTGTGGGGAAAACGGGTGGGGCCGGATGTCCCTCATCCGGCCGTGCGCCGGTCCGTCCTCATCCCGGTCACTGCTGGTCGGGATGGTACTCCTTGCAGTCGCACTTCTTCCACTTCTTGCCGCTGCCGCAGGGGCAGGGGTCGTTGCGGCCGATCTGCATGCCCTGCCGCTTCACGGGCTGCTTCTTCACGGACTCGTCGCTGCCGCCGGACTCGCCGGTGACGCGGGCCACGCGCTCCCGCTTCACGGCGCCGCCCACCTGGACCCGGGCCAAGAAGATCCGGCGGATGGTCTCCTCCTGGATGGCGGCGATCATCTCCTCGAACATATCGTAGCCTTCCTTCTTGTAGGCGACGACAGGATCGTTCTGGCCGTAAGCCCGCAGGCCGATGCCCTGGCGGAGCTCGGTCATGGCGTCGATCTGGTCCATCCAGTACTCGTCCACCACCCGGAGCATCATGACGCGCTCCAGCTCCCGCATGAGAGGCTCGCCCAGCTCCTGCTCCTTCCGGCTGTAGACGGCCGTGGCCCGCTCCATGAGCTGGTCCACCAGCTGATCGGCCGTGTACTGCTGCAGGTCGCCGTCGGAGTACACCAAGTCCTCGGCGCCCAGGAACAGGCCCCGGAAGCCGGAGCAGGCGCTGTTCCAGCCCTCGGCAGTCATGTGCTTCTGGTCGCCCATGTGGCCGTAGACCGCGTTGGAGATCACGGTGCCCAGCATCTTCTGGATGGAGTCCTTCAGATTCTCGCCGTCCAGGACCTTGCGGCGCTCGCCGTAGATGACCTGGCGCTGGGTGTTCATCACGTCGTCGTACTCCAGCACCGTCTTACGGGTCTGGAAGTTCCGGGACTCCACGCTCTTCTGCGCGTTCTCGATGGCGTTGGAGAGCATCTTGGCATCGATGGGGGTGTCCTCGTCCACGCCCAACTTCTCCATCATGCCCATGACCCGCTCGGAGCCGAACAGGCGCATGATGTCATCCTCCAGGGACAGGTAAAAGCGGCTCTCGCCGGGGTCGCCCTGACGGCCGGCACGACCGCGGAGCTGGTTGTCGATGCGGCGGGACTCGTGGCGCTCGGTGCCCAGGATGAACAGGCCGCCCACCTCGCGGACCTTCTCGGCCTCGACCTTGATGTCCTTCTTATACTTGGCCTCCGCCTCGGCGTACATCTTCCGGGCGTTGAGGATATCCTCGTTGTCGGTCTCGGCGTAGCCGGTGGCCTCTGCCATCAGCTCGTCGGACAGGCCGGCCTTCCGCAGGTCCGCCAGAGCCAGGAACTCGGCGTTGCCGCCCAGCATGATGTCGGTGCCGCGGCCGGCCATGTTGGTGGCCACAGTGACGGCGCCCAGCTTGCCGGCCTGCGCCACGATCTCGGCTTCCTTCTCGTGGAACTTGGCGTTCAGCACGTTGTGCTTGATGCCCTTCTTCTTGAGCATCTCGGAGATCTCCTCCGACTTCTCGATGGAGATGGTGCCCACCAGCACGGGCTGGCCCTTGGCGTGGCACTCCTCGATCTGCCGGATGATGGCGCGGAACTTGCCGGCCTCGTTCTTGTACACCACATCGGGGTGGTCCACACGGGCCACGGGCTTGTTGGTGGGGATCTCCACGATGTCCAGGGAGTAGATGGTGCCGAACTCCTCCTCCTCGGTCATGGCGGTACCCGTCATGCCGGAGAGCTTGTCATACAGACGGAAGTAGTTCTGGAAGGTGATGGTGGCCAGCGTCTTGCTCTCCCGCTTGACCTCCACGCCCTCCTTGGCCTCGATGGCCTGGTGCAGGCCCTCGGAGTAGCGGCGGCCGTACATGAGGCGGCCGGTGAACTCGTCCACGATGATGATCTCGTTGTCCTTCACCACATAGTCGATGTCCCGCTTCATGAGGCCCCGGGCCCGGATGGCCTGGTTGATGTGGTGCAGGAGGGTGGTGTTCTCAGGGTCGGTCAGGTTGTCCACATTGAACACCTTCTCCGCCTTGGCCACGCCGCGGGCGGTGAGGGTGACGGTCTTGTACTTCTCGTCCACCACATAGTCGGCGTCCAGGTCGGGATCCTCTTCCTCCTTGGAGTCGGTCTTGGCGTAGACCTTGGCCTTCAGACCGGCGGCGAAGCGGTCCGCCAGCTGGTAGAGCTGGGTGGACTTGTCGCCCTGGCCAGAGATGATCAGAGGGGTGCGGGCCTCGTCGATCAGGATGGAGTCCACCTCGTCCACGATGGCGAAGGAGTGGCCCCGCTGGACCATCTCGCTGGCGTAGATCGCCATGTTGTCGCGGAGGTAGTCGAAGCCGAACTCGTTGTTGGTGCCGTAGGTGATGTCGGCCTGATAGGCGGCCTTGCGCATCTGAGGCAGGACGTCATGGATCACCAGGCCCACGGTGAGGCCCATGAAGCGGTAGACCTTGCCCATCCACTCGCTGTCGCGCTTGGCCAGGTAGTCGTTGACGGTGACCACATGGACGCCCTCGCCGGACAGGGCGTTCAGGTAGGCGGGCAGGGTGGCCACCAGGGTCTTGCCCTCACCGGTGCGCATCTCGGCGATGCGGCCCTGGTGGAGGATGATGCCGCCGATCAGCTGCACACGGTAGGGCTTCATGCCCAGCACGCGCCAGGAAGCCTCACGGCAGGCGGCGAACGCCTCGGGCAGGATGTCATCCAGGGTCTCGCCCGCACGCAGGCGCTCCTTGAATGCAGGAGTCTTGGCCTTGAGCTCTTCATCGGTGAGCTTGCTGTATTCCGCGTCCAGAGCTTCGATCTTTGTCACGAGGGGCATGATCGCCTTGACTTCCTTCGCGGAGCTGTTGCCAAACAGCTTCTTCAAGATGTTCATATGGAGTCATTCACCTTTCTTGCATGGTGCGGGAAAACCAATGACCGTAAAATTTCATGTTAGAGTATAGCACATCCATCCCCAATAAAAAAGGGGAAATTGTGAATGATGGGCCTTTTCTCTGACAAATCGGTTTCAGGAAGGGGGAAAATGGAGACTGGGGCGGTCGGTCAGGTGCGAAATGGGTCTGTTTCCCCGCCTGCGGGCGGGGGTGTTGTGTCCTCGCTTGCGCAGCCGTTAGCGGCTCCGCTGCTTTACGGATGCGGCATACTCCTTGCGGGTGCGGACGGGCCGCCTGCTCGGCGGGAGCCCCCTTTCTTTTTCTCACGTGAGGAAAAAGAAACAGGGCGCCCGTCCGGCGAGGACATAACGTACCTGCCTCATGAGCAGGTATCTCCCCCAAAAGAAGGACAGGCCGTCCTTCCGGACGGCCCTTCCTCTGACCCGGAGGTCAGCTCTTTTCCTCGAAGCTCACGCCGCAGTTGCGGCAGCTCACGGTGATCCTGCCCTTCCCTCTGGGGACCCGGAGGTACTGCCCGCAGTTGGGACAGCGGAAGTAGCGGTGCTCCTTGTCCCGGCAGATCGTGCAGCGCATCCGGAACCACCGGATCGCCGGCCCCGCCATGGTCAGGAAGTGGGCGTTCTCCGCCCGGCGCTTGGCGAACTGACGGGACAGGCTCCGGTACAGGGACCAGATCAGCACCGCCCACGCCAGCAGAGAGAGGACGCCCAGATGTGGCAGCCCAGACAGGAACACCAGGAGCACATAGACCGCCAGGAGGAACCAGGAGAGCTGGTCTCCGCCATATCTGCCATACATGAACCGTCTCAGCCATCCCATATCTGCGGTCTCCCCCCTTTCCTGTGAGAAATATCTATTCCAATGATAAGCTCTGGCTGTGGACACGTCAAGGAAGGAAACGTAAACATTATGTGAATTGTGCCTTGCGCCCCGGCCCCAGACCCGCTATACTGGTGGAAAAACAGCCGGGAGGTCCTGCTATGCAGCGCATCGACAAGGAGAACTATTATCTGGACATCGCGGAGACCGTGCTGGAGCGCTCCACCTGTCTGCGGCGGTGCTACGGCGCGATCATCGTCAAGAACGATGAGATCGTGGCCACCGGCTACAACGGAGCGCCACGGGGACGGCGCAACTGCGGCGACCTGGGCCGCTGTACCCGGGAGATCATGAACATCCCCTCCGGCCAGCGGTATGAGCTGTGCCGCTCCGTCCACGCGGAGGCCAACGCCATCATCTCCGCCGCCCGGCGGGACTGCATCGGGGCCACCCTCTATCTGGCGGGGCGGGACGCCAAGACCGGGCTCCTCCTGACCGACGCCACCTCCTGCTCCATGTGCCGCCGCCTGATCATCAACGCCGGCATCGACCGGGTGGTGATCCGCCGGACCAAGAGCGACTATTCCGTGGTCCACGTGGAGGACTGGATCCGGGAGGACGACTCCCTGCCCGCGCCGGAGGGGCAGGAGCCGTAAAAAGGACATATCAGTGACGAAAGGGCCGTATCCCATGGGATACGGCCCTTGCAGACTGTCAAAAAAGTCATTTCTCCCGTTGAGCGACGCAGGAGCCTCGCAGAGTTCCGTCACCCGCAGGGGACGGAATGAGATGTAAGACGTTTTTTCTGAGGACATATGCCTCAGAAAAAACGCTTCTCAGGCCGCTAGTGTGCGAGCATAGCGAGTGCGCGCGGCGGCCTGCATCCTATGGAAGAGGGCCCCGCCTGCGGCCGCGGGCGCGTTCGTCGTGTTCTGTCCCATCTCTTGTTACCTCCTAGTTTTTGTTCTCTCCTCTTGGGTATCATCCTGTGCGCAGAGGGGCAACTCGAAGCGCACTGTCATCATATGACTATATCACTATATCACTTCTTGCTAAAAACTGCAATCCATTATCCTCGGCTTCTGGTAGAGATCAACAGCCATTTTTGTATGGTCTTACTATGTTTTGTTTTCTTATATTAAAATACGACGAGGCCCCGGCTGGATCAGCCGGGGCCTCGTCGTGTGTAAAAGAAGAGATGGTGTGCGCGGGTATCGTCAGGATATCACTGCTGCTTGGCCTGGAGGGCCTCCATGCGCTTGCGCTCCAGCTCCGCCTGCTCGCGCTCGTCGTCCAGGTCCTCCTGGGCCTTGGGCAGGAGCAGGTTCAGGGGGATGGCGATCAGAGCGGCGCCCACGGGAGCGAAGGAGCCGAACACGGTCTCGATGACGGCGGGCAGACCGTCCATGCAGCCGCTGACCTGAGTGATGCCGATGCTGACGGCCACAGACAGGCCCACGATGGTGGCCTTGCGGTTGGTGAACTTGCCGCTTCCGGTGACCATGCGCACACCGGTCATGGTGATGATGGCGAACACGGAGATGACGGCGCCGCCCAGCACGCACTCAGGGACGGTGGTCAGGATGGAGGCGAATTTGGGCACCAGACCGCAGATCAGCAGGGCGAAGGCGGCGATGGCGAAGACCACCTTGTTGACGACCTTGGTGACGGTGACGATGCCGACGCACTCGCTGTAGGAGCAGGTGGGCATGCCGCCGAAGATGGCGCCGACGATGGAGCCCACGCTCTGGGCCATGATGCCGCCAGACAGCTCGCGGTCAGTGGGCATACGGTCGAAGCCGCCCACGGTCAGGGAGCTCATATCTCCGATGGTCTGGAGGGAGTTGGCCACGAACAGGATGGCCATGGAGATGCAGGCGGTGGCGTCGAACTCGATGCCAAACTGCATGGGACGGGGCAGGGAGAACCAGCCCGCAGACCCCACGTTGGAGAAGTCCACCAGATGGGCGATGCCGGTCTCGGTGAAGATGATGGACAGGATGTAGCCCGCGATCAGGCCCCACAGCACCGCGCCCAGCTTGATCAGGCCCTTGCCCCAGTTGTCGCAGATGACCACGACGACCAGAGTGAACAGAGTCACGATCCACACGGCGGGAGTGCCGAAGTTGTCCGTGTAGCCGCCGGCCATGTTGCGGACGGCGATGGGATACATGGACATACCGATCGTCAACACGACCGTGCCGGTGACGATGGTGGGGAACAATTTACGGATGGGTCTCAGGAAGATCGCGAAGACCGCGCCCGCGATGCCGCCGACGATCTGCGCACCCATCATCACTGGGAAGGAGAAGCGCTCGATCATCAGGGTGGGCAGGATGAAGCTGATGCCCATGATCAGGGGCAGGCCGGAGCCGAAGCCGCGGACGATGGGGAACAGCTGGAGCAGGATCGCGATAGCGGTCATGAGAAGAGAGACCTGGACCAGCATGATCTTCTGGTCGGGAGCCATATTGGCGGTGCCAGAGACCAGCAGTGCGGGAGAGACCGTACTGACGATCGCGACGACTACGTGCTGAAATCCCAGGGGGAGCGCTTTGCTCATCGGAGGCCTGCCGTTCAGCTGGAACAGAGCTGCCTCGGAAGCCTGCGTGTTTTGCTTGCTCATGTTTTCATTTCACCTCATTCATTTTTTAGACGCGGTGGCACCGCGTCGGGGACTTCTGGTACCGCGCTGCGGAATGGCGTGGGGGGTCTCAGCCTCTCCTCCTTTTGGTCATTTCGTCCCATCACAACCCCTTGCCAGTCGGAACATTCCCGATGCTCCAGAGCCGTGGGCCAGCATCCTATGGAGATCTGCCGGTCCAGAATACCTGCGTAGTAGGTACTATGTCCTACCTCGTTTCTTCTGATGACTATATCACTATAACACATCGCACAAATCATTTCAACATGAACCGTTCACTCTAGTTCAAAATATCCAATCCATTTTTTGTGTATTTTTACTATACATTTTCCAAAAACGAAAAGCAGGGGCCGCCCCAACGGGGCGGCCCCTCAGTCTGTCAAAAAAGTGATCTCTCACAGGGAACGATGCAAGAGCCTCGCAGAGTTCCGTCACCCGCAGGTGACGGAATAAGATGCAAGGCGTTTTTTCTGGGGACATGCGCCTCAGAAAAAACTCTTCTCAGGCCGCAAGTGTGCGAGCGTAGCGAGTGCGCGTGGCGGCCTGCGTCTCCCTCGAAGAAATGCCTGCATTTCTGAGAAGCGTGTCGAACTTTTTCGACACGCTGAGGGGCCGCCCCAATGGGGCGGCCCCTGCCGCTGCTTGCTGCTGAAATATATCGAGCGTCCGTAGATGCTCAAAGGGTCTCTATCAGCCCTTGACGGCGATCGCTTCGATCTCGAAGAGCGCGCCCTTGGGCAGGTTGGCTACTTGATAGCAGGACCGGGCGGGAGGCTCGGTCTTGAACACATCCGAGTAGATGGCGTTGATGGTGGCGAAGTCGTTGATGTCGGCCAGGAACACGGTGGTCTTGACCACGTCGGTGTAGTCCATGCCAGCGGCCTTCAGGATCTTGCCCATGCCCTCCAGAGCCAGCTTGGCCTGCTCGGACACGGTCTCGGCCAGGCCGCCCTTGGCCTGGTCCACGCCCAACTGGCCGGAGATGAAGAGCATATTGCCCGCCTGCTTGGCGTGGCAGTACGGACCGGTGGCCTTGGGGGCGTCGGGAGCGGTGATCGTCTTGTTCATGGTATCCGCACTCCTTTGGATCAGCAGTGGATGCTGGTACCGGTCTTGCCGGCGACGCCGTCCTTGGCCTTCTCCAGCAGGGTGATCAGAGAGGTGCGGCCGGGCTTGGACTCGGCGAACTGCAGAGCGGCCTGGACCTTGGGCAGCATGGAGCCGGGGGCGAACTCGCCGTCGGCGATGTACTTCTGGGCCTCGGCGGGGGTCAGCTCGTCCAGCCACTTCACATCGGGCTTGCCGAAGTGGATGGCGACCTTCTCCACGGCGGTCAGGATGATCAGGCAGTCGGCGTCCAGCTGCTGAGCCAGCACGCAGGAGGCGAAGTCCTTGTCCACCACAGCGGCCGCGCCGTCCAGACGGTTGCCCTCGGTCTTGAAGACAGGGATGCCGCCGCCGCCGCAGGCGATGACCACATGACCGGCCTCGACCAGAGCCTTGACGGTCTCGATCTCAGCGATGGCCTGGGGCTTGGGGGAGGCGACCACACGGCGGTAGCCGCGGCCGGCATCCTCCTTCACCACATAGCCGCGCTCGGCGGCCAGCTTGTCGGCCTCTTCCTTGCTCATGAAAGCGCCGATCGGCTTAGTGGGGTTCTCGAACGCAGGATCGTTCCTGTCCACGATGACCTGGGTCAGGACGGTGGCGCAGGACTTGTCGATACCGCGGTCCAGCAGCTCCTCGCGCAGAGCGTTCTGCAGATCGTAGCCGATGTAGCCCTGGCTCATAGCCACGCACACGGACAGGGGGCAGGGGATGTACTTCTCAGGGTCCGAACGGGTCAGCTCGGTCATGGCGTTCTGGATCATGCCGACCTGGGGGCCGTTGCCGTGGGCGATGATGACCTCATGCCCCTCCTGGATCAGGTCCGCGATGGCCTTGGAGGTCTGCTGGACCGCGACCATCTGCTCGGGCAGGTTATTGCCGAGGGCGTTGCCGCCCAGGGCGATGACGATTCTCTTTCCCATGTATCTCACACCTCTTCATTTTTGCGCGCTTGAAACGCGCAGTCTAATTCGATACAGCTATCATAAAGCTTAAGTCATCAGATGTCAATCGATTTTCACAAATCGACCTGTCAAAAAAGGATCTGTGTTCAACATCCGATCCGTCATTTCCGGAAGGCGGGATCCAAATGGTCCGGGACCGTCCCGCCGCGGGAACGACATACGGCGGCCCCAGCTGACGGGACCGCCGTATGAGATGTTCTCGGTACAGCAGGGGCGCTTACTTGTTCAGGCGATAGCCCTCGTACTCGCCCAGAGGCGTGCCGGTGGTGGGATACTCGCCGTCCCAGATGATGCGGCGGAACTTCTGAGGATCGGTGTTGCCCTCGGTGGAGATCATCAGCACCTGGCTGAAGCGGTCCAGCTCCAGGTACTCCTTCAGATCCTTGTAGTCGGGGTTGTTCATGATGGCGTCCAGACAGCCCATGCCCACAGCGCCGGACTCGCCGGAGGTGACCACGGGGTCGCCGTCGCAGGGGACGGCCAGCATGCGCATGCCCTTGGCGGACACCCAGTCGGGGCAGGAGGTGAACACGCTGGAGTGGTTGCGCAGGATGTCCCAGCCGATGATGTTGGGCTCACCGCAGGCCAGGCCGGCCATGATGGTCTTCAGGTCGCCGGTGACGATGCGGGGATTGCCGTCGCCCACCAGAGCGCTGCGGAACAGGCAGTCTGCCGCGGCGGTCTCCATGATGACGACCTTCGGGGGATCGTTGGGGAACAGGTTCTGGAAGAAGCCCTGGATGGCGCCGGCCAGAGAGCCCACGCCCGCCTGCACGAAGATGTGGGTGGGGCGGTTCACGCCGATCTGGCGCAGCTGCTCGGCGGCCTCAGAGGCCATGGTGCCGTAGCCCTGCATGATCCAGGAGGGGATGTCCTCATAGCCCTCCCAGGCGGTGTCCTGGACGATGACGCCGTTCTCGCACTCGTCGGCCTCAGCGGCGGCCATACGGACACAGTCGTCGTAGTTCACGTCCTCGATGGTGACCTTGGCGCCCTCCTTGGCGATGTTGTTGTAGCGGGCCATGGAGCTGCCCTTGGGCATATGGACCACAGCCTTCTGGCCCAGACGGTTGGCGGCCCACGCCACGCCGCGGCCGTGGTTGCCGTCAGTAGCGGTGAAGAAGGTGGCCTGGCCGAACTCCTGGCGCAGCTTCTCGCTGGTCATGTAGTCGTAGGTCATCTCGGACACGTCCTTGCCCATCTGCTGGGCGATGTAGCGGGCCATGGCGAAGGAGCCGCCCAGGACCTTGAACGCGTTCAGGCCGAACCGGTAGGACTCATCCTTCACATAGATGCCGCCCAGGCCCATATACTGCGCCATGCGGGTCAGGTTGGCCAGGGGAGTGATAGAATACTGGGGGAAGCTGCTGTGGAAGGCACGGGCCTTGGCCACGTTCTCCAGAGACATGATGTCCAGCCACTTGTCATCGCTCTTCGGTACCCGGTTGGGCACCCACTTGATCTGTTCCATCTCCATTTTGATCATTCGCCTCCGTAAAAAACTATAGAGATCAAATCGTGGAGTTCACACTCCGCATTTTATAGAGACATCATATCAATATCGGAGTCATAAGTCAAGGAGCGAGAGTGCCATTTGCGGGGTGTTCCGTCATATTTTTTGAAGGGTGTGTCCTCGCCTGCACAGCTGTCGGCGGCTCTGCCGCCTTACGGATGCGGCATACTCCCCTTGCAGGTGCGGACGGCCGCCCCTGTGATATTCGTTCCGCTCGCGGGGCGGGGCAAAAACCACCGCGGTCCACCGACAAAAAAAGAGGCAGGCCCTTGTTCAGAGCCCGCCTCTCATACGGTCATGCGATCTGGATCACAGCTTCACGGTCCAGCCGTGGGTATCCTCCTTCGTGCCCCACTGGATACCGGTCAGGGTATCGTAGAGCTTCTGGGTGACGGGGCCGATGTTGCCGCCGTTCACCTTGGCGCACAGGCCGTTCCAGTCCATCTCGCCGATGGGGGAGATGACGGCGGCGGTGCCGGTGCCCCAGGCCTCGTCCAGCTTGCCGGCCTTGGCCGCGTCGAAGAGCTCCTGAGCGGTGATCAGGCGCTCCTCCACCTCCAGGCCCCAGGACCGCAGGAGCTCCAGGCAGGAGCGGCGGGTGATGCCGGGCAGCACAGAGCCGGTCAGCTTGGGGGTGATGACCTTGCCGTCCACCTTGAACATGACGTTCATGGAGCCGACTTCCTCGATATACTTGCGCTCCACGCCGTCCAGCCACAGGACCTGAGCGAAGCCCTGCTCCTCGGCCCGCTCGCCGGCGCGGATGGAGGCGGCGTAGTTGCCGCCGCACTTGGTGTAGCCGGTGCCGCCGCGGACGGCGCGGACATCCTCGTTCTCCACATAGATGCGGACGGGATCGATGCCCTCCTTATAGTAAGCGCCCACGGGGCAGCAGATGATGCAGAACAGATAGCTCTTGCTGGCGTGTACGCCCACGCTGGTGTCGGTGGCGAACACGAAGGGACGGATGTACAGAGAGGTGCCCGGCTCGCTGGGGACCCAGTCCTCGTCCACCTTCACCAGAGCCTTGACGGCATCCACGAAGATGTCCTCCGGCACAGGGGCGATGCACAGGCGCTCGCAGGAGTCGATCATGCGCTGGGCGTTGCAGTCCGGGCGGAACAGCTGCACGCCGCCGTCAGGACGGCGGTAGGCCTTCAGGCCCTCGAAGACCTCCTGCGCATAGTGGAACACCATGCTGGAGGGATCCAGGGAGAGGGGGCCGTAGGGGACGATGCGGCCGTCGTGCCAGCCCTTGCCGGCGTCATAGTTCATCAGGAACATATGGTCGGTGAAGCTGTGGCCGAACACCAGGGTCTTGGGATCAGGCTTAGTCTTGAATTTCGTCGGATGCTGGATAGGGAACTGGTTCATCAGATTTGACCTCCTGTCATTGCGATCGAACCGCTTCCCGTCCTCGCGGCGGTACACCTGGGGGCGGCTTCAGCGAGTTGAACCGTTTTGGATGATGAAGTATTATACCAGCCTCTATCCAGATCTGCAAGGGCTTTTTGCGCTTCCTGCACGCTGTTCCGCCCAAAAAACGGTGTCTGATCGCACTTTTCCTTCTCTCTGTTTTGTGTTATGATACAGGAGTGTGGATATCCTCTCCCCATTGGCCGGCCGCGGCAAAAATCATGATCCACGATCCACGCTTCTTATGATATAATGTTGAGATCCGGTATGTCACACTGCGCGCCCCCCTTGGCGCAAGGAGGTCCCTCTATGCGGAAAAAGAAGCTGTCCCGCCTGCTGGAGCCGGGCTATCAGCTCTATTTCATCTGTCTGGCAGTCTTTGCCCTGCTCTCCGTGGTATTCGATCCGGTCCTCGGCGCGGCGGAGGGCGCGGTGGTGGTCCTGCTCTATGTCTATTTCCGGCACAACAGCACCCAGCGCCAGAAAGAGATCCTCAAGTATATCGACAGCGTCACCTGCAACATGGATGAGGCCACCAAGGACACCATGCTCAACGCGCCGCTCCCCATGGTCATCTTCCGGCCCGAGAGCGACGAGGTCATCTGGTCCAACGACCGGTTCCTCCAGATCACCGGCGCGCGGGAGCACCTCTTCGACACCAAGCTCTCCGCCGTGGTGCCCGACTTCTCCTCCCGCTGGCTCATGGAGGGCAAGACCGAGTGTCCCGTGGAGGTCGAGCTGGAACAGCGCCGCTTCCTGGTGTTCGGTCATCTGATCCGCACCGACGAGAAGGGCGCCCACAGCTTCCTGGCCACCACCTACTGGGTGGACGTGACCGACTACTCCTCCGTGCGGGAGGCCTTTTATGGCTCCCGCCCTTTGTGCGCCATCCTGACGGTGGACAACTATGAGGAGCTCATGAAGGGCATCAGCGAGAACGAGCGCTCCGCCGTCCTCAGCGCCATCGACGAACAGATCAGCGCCTGGACCAAGCCCACCGGCGGCCTGCTGTGCAAGTATGACCGGGACCGGTATCTTTTCCTCTTCCAGGAGCGGTTCCTCCCCAGCCTGCGGGAGGGCAAGTTCGCCATCCTGGACGGGGTGCGGAGCGTGCTCAACCCCAAGGGCATGGCCGCCACCCTCTCCATCGGCATGGGGCGGGACGCGGACACCTTCCAGGATCTGTTCCAGTACGCGGCCCTCTCGGTGGAGATGGCCCTCTCCCGGGGCGGCGACCAGGTGGTCATCAAGAACAAGTTCAACTTCGAATTCTTCGGCGGCCACACGAAAGAGCAGGAGCGCCGCACCAAGGTCAAGAGCCGGGTCATGTCCAGCGCCCTGGGCGAGCTGATCGCCGACGCCTCCCATGTGTTCGTCATGGGGCACAAGTTCCCGGACTTCGACTGCATCGGCGCCGCCGCCGGCGTCTGCGCCATCGCTCGGAAGAAGGGCACTCCCGTCTATTTCATCAAGGACCCGGACCCCAACCCCGCCGGAGACATGGTGGCCCGGCTCTCGGAGCTCCCGGAGTACAAGGGCGTGTTCCTCTCCTCCCAGGACGCCATGGTCCTGGCCGACTCCCGCTCCCTGCTGGTGGTGGTGGACACCAACCGGCCGGAGCAGACCGTGTCCGAGGACCTGCTCCTCTCCTGCACCAAGGTGGCGGTGATCGACCACCACCGCCGGGCGGCCACCTATATCGCCGACGCGGCGCTGAACTTCCACGAGCCCTATGCTTCCTCTGCCAGCGAGCTGGTCACGGAACTGCTCCAGTACCTGCTGGAGCCGGTCGATCTGCTCAAGACCGAGGCCGAGGCCCTGCTGGCCGGCATCGTGCTGGACACCAAGCAGTTCACCATGCGCACTGGGAGCCGCACCTTCGAGGCGGCCTCCTTCCTCCGCCGGGCGGGGGCCGACACCGGCGATGTGCGCAAGCTGTTCCAGAACGATCTGGACGGCACCATCGCCCGCTATGACATCATCCGGAACGCCCGGATGTACCGGGACGGCATCGCCGTGGCCGTGGTGGACCACACCGTGGGCCGTGTGGTGGCCGCCCAGGCCGCAGACGAGCTCCTCAACATCTCCGGCGTGGACGCCTCCTTCGTCCTCTTCCCGGACGGAGAGCGGGTCATCATCTCCGGCCGCTCCATGGGAGACACCAACGTCCAGTTCATCCTGGAAAAGCTGGGCGGCGGCGGCAACGCCAGTGCCGCCGGCGGTCAGATCCCCGGCACGCTGGACGAGGTGTCCCGGAAGCTCCTGGCCGCCATCGACCAGTACTTCGAGGAGGACTGACCGCACCGGACCATACACACCATCCTTTCCCCGTGTGGAGAAGGACAAGATAAGAAAGGAAGATCCAACATGAAAGTGATCCTGCAGCAGGACGTGAAGGGCCAGGGCAAGAAGGGCCAGATGATCGAGGCCAGCGACGGCTACGCCCGCAATTTCCTCCTCCCCCGGAAGCTGGCCGTGCTGGCCACCCCCGAGAACCTGAACACCATGAAGCTCCAGGAGAAGGCCCGCCGGGCCCAGGAGGCCGCGGAGCGGGCCGAGGCCGAGGCCATCGCCAAGAAGCTCAAGGACATCACCGTGCAGGTGAAGGCCAAGGCCGGCAACGGCGGCCGTCTTTTCGGCTCCGTCACCTCCAAGGAGATCTCCGACGCTCTGAAGGAGCAGTTCGACGTGGTCATCCCCAAGACCAAGATCGTCCAGGACGAGCCCATCAAGGCCTTCGGCGGCTATGAGCTCAAGTGCAAGCTGGGCTATGAGGTCGTGGGCACCCTGAAGGTCATGGTCACGGAACTGTAACGCCATCCCCAAACGAAAAAGGAGGTGGTCCCCATGGACGAAGCGCTCCTCACCCGGCAGATGCCCCACTCTGTGGAGGCCGAACAGAGCGTCCTGGGCGCCATGCTCATCGACGCCCGCTGTGTGCCCGAGGTGATCGAGTCCCTCAAGAGCGAGGACTTCTATGTCAAGCAGAACCGGGACATCTATGACACCATCTACTCCATGTTCAACTTCTCCCAGACCATCGACCCGGTGACGGTGCTGGAGCACATGAAGCAGAACGGCGTCTATGACGAGAACACCTCCCGCAACTATGTCCTCCAGCTCATGGAGATCACCCCCACGGCGGCCAATGTGAAGGAATATGTGGCCATCGTGAAGGACAAGTCCCTCCTCCGGCGGATCGCCGAGACGGCCGGGGCCATGACCGCCATGATCCAGGAGGGCACCGGCACTGCCCAGGATGTGCTGGAGGCTGCGGAACAGCGGATCTATGCCATCCGGCAGGGCCGGGCCGCCCGGGGACTGGAACACATCTCCGGCGTGATCCTGAACGTATACGAGCGGCTGGCCGAGCTGGCCGCCAGCGACTCCGCCGTCCCCGGACTGTCCACCGGCCTGCCCGACGTGGACATGGCCATCTCCGGCCTGAACAAGTCCGACCTGATCCTGCTGGCCGCCCGCCCCGGCATGGGCAAGACCTCCTTCGCCCTGAACGTCCTGCTCCACGCGGGCAAGTTCTCCGGCAAGACGGTGGTGTTCTTCTCTCTGGAGATGAGCCGGGAACAGCTGGCCATGCGTCTGATCTCCGGCGAGTCCTTCGTGGACAATAAGAAGCTGGTCACCGGCCGGCTCAACGACGAGGATTGGTCCCGGATCGCGGCGGCCTCCGCCGCCCTGAACAAGACCCGGATCCTGATCGACGACGACCCCTCCCTCAGCGTGGCCGACATGAACGCCAAGTGCCGCCGGGTGGACGATCTTGGCCTGGTGGTGATCGACTACCTCCAGCTCATGACCTCCGCCGGGGAAAAGACCCGCTCCGGGGACAACCGCCAGCAGATCGTGTCCGACATCTCCCGGGCCCTGAAGATCATGGCCAAGGAGCTGAACGTGCCGGTGGTCTGCCTGTCCCAGCTCTCCCGCGGACCGGAGAGCCGCACCAACAAGCGGCCCATGCTCTCCGATCTGCGCGAGTCCGGCGCCATCGAGCAGGACGCCGATATCGTCATGTTCCTCTACCGGGACGACTACTATAACGAGGACAGCGAGGACCACAATCTGGCCGAGTGCATCATCGCCAAGAACCGCCACGGCGAGACGGGCACGGTGGAGCTCCAGTGGCTGCCGGAGTACACCACCTTCTCCTCCATCGACCGGCGGCATCAGGAGTTTTGACCGGCATGGGGCCGACGCTCCGGGAGCCGGCCGCCTTCGCCGGTCTGATCCGCCAGGAGGGGATGCTCCCCGCCGGGAGCCGGGTCCTCTGCGCCGTGTCCGGCGGGGCGGACTCCATGTGCCTCCTGCATCTGCTGGCCCGGCGGGCGGAACGGGGGGAGCTGATCCTCTTCGCCGCCCATTATGACCACCGGCTCCGGGGGGCGGATTCCACCGGAGACGCGGCTTTTGTGGAAAAGTGGTGCAAAAAGTGGAACATCCCCCTGACCGTGGGCTCCGGCGATGTGGCCGGCGAAGCCCGCCGCCGGGGGACCGGCATCGAGGAGACCGCCCGGGCCATGCGCTACGCCTTCCTGCGGGAGACGGCGGCGGCTCTGGGCTGTACCGCCATCGCCACCGCCCACAACGCCGGGGACAATGCTGAGACGGTGCTCCTCCATCTGATCCGGGGGAGCGGACTCCACGGTCTGGGAGGCATCCCGCCCAAGCGGGACGGCCTGATCCGGCCCCTGCTGACCACGGAACGGGCCGAGATCGAGGCCTATCTCCAGGCGGCGGGCGTCCCCCACCGGGAGGACGCCTCCAACACCGACACCGCCTACGCCCGCAATCTCCTGCGGCATCAGGTCCTGCCTCTTCTCCGCCCGATCGACCCGCAGGTGGTCCGGCGGCTGGGCGAGACCGCCGCCCTCCTCCGGGCCGACAGCGCCTTTTTAGAGGCCCAGGCCGCCCCGCTGGCGGCCGCCGCCCGTCCCGACGCGGAGGGTGCCGTGGTCCCGGCGGCAGGCCTCGCCGCCGCGCCGGATCCTCTGGCCCTCCGGGCCCTGCGGCAGATCGTGCGGCAGGCCGGGGGCGGTGAACTCTCCGCCGCCCACAGCCGGGCCCTGCTGGCTCTGGTCCGGGCCGGCCGGACCGACAGGGCCTGTTCCCTGAGCGGAGGCTGGGAGGGCCGCCTCAGCTGCGGCATCCTCCGGGTCGCCCCGGCAGGGCCGGTCCCGGCCCTGATCCCCGCGCCGCTGGCGCTGGAAGGGGAGACCTGGCCGGTCCACAGCCGGTACGGCCTCCGGTGCCGCCGGACGGTCTGTCCGGAGCGCCCGGCCCCCGGGACGTTCTATGTGGCGGAGTTCCATGGCGTCCCTCTGCTCCGTCCCCGGCAGACCGGGGACACGGTCGCCCTGCCAGGCCGCCCGGGCCGGAGCGTGAAGAAGCTCCTGATCGACCGCCGCTGTCCCCGATGGGACCGGGACCGTCTGCCGGTGCTGGCGGACGAGGCGGGCCCGGCTGCTCTGATCCCCTACGGCCCCCATGCCCCCCGGCTGGCCCAGCCCGGTCAGGAGGCCTGGGAGCTCCAGATCCGGACCGATCCCACGCCGCCGGAGGGCGGCGCCGATCCCCTGGTCCAGCCGGACCAAGCATAGAAAGGAAGGAAGCAAGAATATGCTGGAACAAGACATCGAGCGTGTGCTCTTCTCGGAGGAGCAGCTCAAACAGCGGGTGGCGGAGATCGCCCAGCAGATCGACCGGGACTATGAGGGCAAAGAGCCCCTGCTGGTCAGCGTCCTGCGGGGCTCCTTCGTGTTCATGGCCGATCTGGTGCGCCAGATCACACTGCCCTGCACCGTGGACTTCATGGCCGTGTCCTCCTACGGCAGCGGCACCACCAGCTCCGGCCAGGTGAAGATCGTGAAGGACCTGTCCGAGCAGATCGAAGGCAAGGACGTCATCGTGGTGGAGGACATCCTGGACAGCGGCAACACCCTGTCCTACCTGCTGAAGCTGCTGGAGGCCCGCCATCCCGCCTCCATCCGGCTGTGTACCCTGCTGGATAAGCCCGAGCGCCGCACCAAGCCCGTCCATGTGGACTACTCCGGCTTCTCCATCCCGGACGCCTTCGTGGTGGGCTATGGCCTGGACTACGACGAGAAATACCGCAACCTGCCCTATATCGGCATCCTGAAGCCCCGAGTCTACGGTGGGGAATGAGTCCTCCGGTCCCTCTGCCGATGGGCGGGACCGGATCATAAGTCTGAAAGCGCGTTCCCCCGGTGACCGGGACGGAGCGCCGGGGGGAGTGTCCGTTTTTTGAATAAGAGAGGAAGTCTGCGCGACATCGGCTTTTCCCTGCTGGTGGTCGTGATCCTGCTGACCAGCATCTTCACGCTCCAGGGGACCAATGCCCAGCCCCAGCTGACCTACGGCGACATCCGCCAGCTCCTGGTCCAGCAGAAGGTCTCCGACGTGACGGTGAAGGGGGACCGGCTCACCCTCACCCTGCGGGACAAGGATGAGTACGGCACCACCGTGCTCACCCACGACCTGCCCAGCTTCGACACCTTCTACGCAGAATTCAACGATATGCTGGTCAGCCAGCGGGACGCGGGCCTGCTGACCTATGATTACAGCGGTGCGTTCCAGAAGCCCTGGTGGTTCGATATGATCGCCTGGGTGGGCGTGATCGCCCTGTTCGGCGGCCTGTGGTATGTGATGTTCCTCCGCCAGAACGGTGGAGGCGCCGGGGGCGGCGGCGACCGCACCGCCCGCTTCGGCCGGGCCCGGACCCGCACCATGGACGATCAGGCCAAGCGGGTCAGCTTCTCCGATGTGGCCGGCGCCAAGGAGGAGAAGGCGGAGCTCCAGGAGATCGTGGAGTTCCTGCGAGACCCCAAGCGCTTCCTGAGCCTGGGCGCCCGGATCCCCAAGGGCGTCCTGCTGGTGGGCCCTCCGGGCACCGGCAAGACCCTGCTGGCCAAGGCCGTGGCCGGAGAGGCCGGGGTCCACTTCCTGTCCATCTCCGGCTCCGACTTCGTGGAGCTCTATGTGGGCGTGGGCGCCAGCCGGGTCCGGGATCTGTTCGACCAGGCCAAGAAGAACGCCCCCGCCATCGTCTTCATCGACGAGATCGACGCCGTGGGCCGCCAGCGCGGCGCCGGCCTGGGCGGCGGACATGACGAGCGGGAGCAGACCCTGAACCAGCTCCTGGTGGAGATGGACGGCTTCGGCTCCAACGAGGGCGTGGTGGTCCTGGCCGCCACCAACCGGCAGGACATCCTGGATCCCGCCCTCCTGCGCCCCGGACGCTTCGACCGGCAGGTCTATGTAGGTCCCCCGGACGCTCTGGGCCGGGAGGAGATCCTCCGGGTCCACGCCCGGAACAAGCCGCTGGGCGATGACGTGAGCCTGCGGGAGCTGGCCCGGTCTACCGGCGGCTTCACCGGCGCCGACCTGGAGAACCTGATGAACGAGGCCGCCCTACTGGCCGCCCGCCGGCACGAGCGCTTCATCGCCATGCGGGACCTGCGGGAGGCCGTCATCAAAGTGGTGGCCGGCCCCGAGAAAAAGAGCCGGGTGGTGATCCAGCGGGAGCGGGACCTGACCGCCTATCACGAGGCGGGCCACGCCATCGTGATCCATGAGCTGGAGACTCAGGACCCGGTCCATCAGATCACCATCATCCCCAGAGGCCAGGCGGGAGGCATGACCATCTCTCTTCCCCGGGAGGACGTGTCCTTCCTGTCCCGGCAGGCCCTGACCGAGCGGATCGCCGTCTGTCTGGGCGGCCGGGCCGCCGAACAGCTGGCTCTGAACGACATCTCCACCGGCGCGGGGAACGACCTTCAGAAGGCCACCTCCATCGCCCGGAACATGGTCACCCGCTACGGCATGAGCGACCGTCTGGGCAACGTAGTGTTCGACTCCGGCCATGGCGAGGTGTTCATCGGCCGCTCCATGGCCCAGACCAAGACCTACTCCGAAGAGGTGGCCGCCATCATCGACGAGGAGGTCAAGGCTCTGATCGACCAGGCCTATGCCCGGTGCCAGGAGATCCTCCGCGCCCGCCGGCCGGAGCTGGAGCGCACCGCCCGGTATCTGCTGGAGTATGAGAACATGGACGCCAAGACGTTCGAGCTGGTGTTCTCCGGCTCTGACGAGCCCCTCCCGCCCCCGGAGGGCTGGGCGGCCCCGGCAGACCCAGGACCGGACCTCCTGCCCGAAGTCACCGGCGGGAAGCCCCGCTCCAAGGCCGCGGAGGCTCCCGTCTCCGAGGATGAAAAATGACTCTGACGGCACGACCGCGCCCCCGCTCGAATGAGCGGGGGCGCCTTGTGTTTTTCGTCCGATATGTTAAAATATGTTCCAGGATATCTCGAAACCGGAAAGGAGCGGCGTATATGTCGCAGGCGTCCACCCTTCATTTCTTAGAGGAACTGGCCCGGAGCCTGGTCCGGCAGTTCGGCCCCCGGTGCGAAGCCGCCGTCCATGACCTGACGGTCCCGGACCGGTGCCGGTCCATCGCAGCCATCGAGAACGGCCAGATCAGCGGCCGGGCCGTGGGAGACGGGCCCTCTCCCCTCATGCTGGAGGCCCTGCGGGGCGGCCGCGGCCCCCGGGAGGACCATGTCTGCGGCCTGCGCCGCACCAGAGACGGCAAGATGCTCAAGTCCAGCGTCTGCTTCTACCGGGATGAGGCCGGGGCCCCCGCGGCCGCCCTGGAGATCTCCTACGACATCAGCCTCCTGCTGTCCATGGAGGAGGACCTGCGGCAGTTCACCGCCCCACAGCCTCTCCAGACGCCGGAGGGACCGGTGCGCAGTGTCAACGTCCTGCTGGACGAGCTGATCGAAGAGAGCGTCCGTCGGGTGGGCAGGCCGGTGGCCCTGATGAGCAAGGACGACAAGGTGGAGGCGGTCCGCTTCCTGGAGCAGTCCGGAGCCTTCCTCATCACCAAGAGCAGTGAAAAGATCTGCAAGTTCTTCCACGTCTCCAAGTACACCCTCTACAACTATATCGATGAGGCGAAGGAGGGGCGGTGAGCTCTCGGCGGTATTCGGTCCGCCCGCAGGCGGGGCATTGTGTCTTCGCTTGCGCAGCCGTTGGCTGTTTTTCCCGCCGCGGGCGGGACGGAATGTGTCCTCGCCGGACGGGCGCCCTGCGCGGGCAGCGCCCTATTTCTTTTTCTGTGCGTCAGAAAAAGAAACAGGGGAAAGAAAAAGGACCGCCAGAGGGGGACAGTCGATCCCCCTCTGGACTCCCCCCAATGCGTCCCCGGCCGGCGTTCGAAGGCAACAGCGCCCGCGTGAGCCTGGCAGCACACACACGTTTGCCCGGCGCTCCCGACGGACGTTTTTCGGCTCAAAAGACAAGATGGCCTGCCGCTTCGAAGGGCAGGATCGGACGGGAGCATTTCGTGCGTCCAGACCATCATAGGGGCGGCGTCCCCGACGCCCCACCATAGACTTTCGACCGTGCGCTCCGCGCGATCAGAGGACATCCGAGACGAGGACAGGGCCTTTATGACCGAACGAGGAGAGGACGAGCGCATAGGGGGTGTCCAGAGGGGAGGTCCGCCCCCTCTGGCGTTCTTTTTCTTTTCCCCCTTTCTTTTTTCTCACGTGAGAAAAAGAAAGGGGGCCCCCGCCGAGCAGGCGGCCCGCGCGCACCCGCAAGGGGCATGCCGCATCCGTAAGGCGGCAGAGCCGCCAACGGCTGCGCAAGCGAGCGCATCCCCCGTCCCCGCCCATGGCGGGACCCCAGACGAAAGCGCGTCCCTGGAGCTCACGCTCCAGGGACGCGCTGTTTCATATGCCTTGCTCAGGACCGGACCCGTCGGCTCAGCCGTAGGTGCGGTTCCACTTGTGGCCCTCGCGGCGGTTGGTGATGCCGCCGCGCTCACAGAGATCCTCGGCGCACTTCTGCACCTTGCGGTAGATCTCCTTCTCGTCCTTCACGGTGGTGATGACGCCGTTCTCCATCAGCATCTTGCCGTCGACCATCGCGCCGACGATGTTCTTGATGGAGGAGGAGTACACCAGCGTGGACACGGGGTTGTGCATGGGGATGGCCTTGGGGCACTCCAGAGGATCGAAGATCACCAGGTCGGCCTTCTTGCCGACCTCCAGAGAACCGATCTCCTTGTCCAAGCCCACGGCGCGGGCGCCGTCGATGGTGGCCATCTCCAGGACCTTCTCGGCGGACATGGCCAGGGGGTTCCGGGTGGCGACCTTGTGCTGGAGGGCGGTGAACTTCATCAGCTCCACCATGTCCTGCGCGTTGTTGCTGGCGGCGCCGTCCACGCCCAGAGAGACGGTGATGTCGTTGCGGAGCATCTTGGGCACATCGGCCACGCCGGAGGACAGATACTGGTTGGAACAGACGTTGTGGGACACCTTCATGTCGTACTTCTTGGCCATGGCGATGTCCTTGTCGGTCAGGTAGCAGCAGTGGACCATCAGCACGTTGGGGCCGACGATACCCAGCTCCTCCAGCACCTCAGCGTCGGGCTTGCCATGGAGCTCCTGCGCGGCGTCGCGGTCCCAGGGCGTCTCGGAGATGTGGACGGTGAAGCCGGACTTGTACTCGTTGGTCACGCGCCACAGCATCTGCAGGTTCTCCTTGGTGTTGGACCAGATGGCGGCAGGGGCCACCCACACCTGGATGCGGCCGTTCTCACTGTTGTGATAGGCGTCGAACACCCGGTAGAGGTCCTTCTCGATGGTGGCGGTATCCTGCATGATGCCGGGATGCACACCGAACTGCTTGCCGGTGTTCATGCATCCGCGGCCCAGGATGCCGCGGATGCCCAGGTCCCGCATGGCGTCCACCACGCCGTCGGACAGCTCGCCGATGGGATGGGGATACATATAGTCCAGCATGGTGGTGATGCCGCTGTGCAGGCCCTCCATGCAGCCCAGCATGGACGCCAGATAGCAGTCCTCCCGGGTCAGGTTGGTGGCGGCGGGGAAGGTCATGGTCTCCAGCCAGTCCTTCAGCACCATGTCGTCGCCCAGGCCCTTCAGCAGGGTCTGGAACAGATGGTTGTGGGTGTTCACGAAGCCGGGGAAGACGATCTTGCCGTCCAGGTCCGTGACTCTGGCCGCGTCGGTGTACTTGGCCTCCAGCTCGGCGCTGGGGCCCACCTCGACGATGCGGCCGTCCTTGACCGCGACAGCACCCTGGAAGAAGATGTTGCGCTCCTTGTCGACAGTGACGATGATCCCGTTTTTCAGCAGATGGTCGATCATGATAGCATTGCTCCTTTTTTCTTCACTTAGTCCTCAGCGGCCTCCGCGTCCCGGTCCTCCTGCGTCTTAGGCAGGACGATGTTGAGGACGATGGCGGTCAGAGCCACCAGGATGATGCTGGACTCACCAAAGAACATCTGGACATAGCCGCCCACCACATCCAGGGTGTCCTTCGCGAAGGAGAGGCCCAGGCCCAGGGTGAGGGAGATGCCGCAGACGAGCATAGAGCGGCTGGTGAAGCGGCTCTTGGCCACCAGGGACATACCGCTCATGGTGATCATGGAGAACACGACGACCGTAGCGCCGCCCACCACACAGTTGGGGATGGTGGACAGCAGGGCTGCCAGCTTGGGGCAGAAGGCCGCCACGATCAGGGTGATGGCGCCGGTGCCCATGACCCAGCGGGAGCAGACCTTGGTCATGGCCACGATGCCGGAGCACTGGCTGTAGGAGCCGGTGGCGAAGCAGTTGAAGAAGGAGGAGAAGATACAGCCCACGGCGTTGCCCAGGATACCGCCGGAGAGCTCCTCATCCAGAGGCTGGCGGCCCAGGCCGCCGGTGGCGGAAACGGTCATGTCGCCGGTCATCTCCACGGCGTTGATGAAGTAGAGCAGGATGAAGACCAGGATGAACTCCAAACGGAACTCCAGGGGAGCGCCGCCGTTGCCGAAGGCCAGAGGCTGGGGGATGTCGAACCACTTGGCGGAGGCGATGCTGGAGAAGTCCACATAGCCGGCCACGGCGGCCACGATGTAGCCGGCCACGATGCCGATCAGCACGGCGGCAGCGTTGATCATGCCCTTGCCGAAGGCGCTGCAGGCCACGATGACCACGATGACCAGCGCGCCGATCAGCCAGTTATGAGGCTGGCCCATAGCGGGGTCGCCCTGGCCGCCGGCCAGGTTGTAGATAGCCACGGAGAAGCAGGAGATGCCGATCGACACGATGATGGTACCGGTGACGATGGGCGGGAAGTACTTGCGGATATAGGGAAGAAGGAATGCCACGAAAACGGAAGAGAACGCGGCGACGAGCTGCGCGCCGAACAGGACGGGGAGGCCCAGGTCCTCATTGGTGGCGACGGCCAGACAGATGGGCAGGAAGGTGTAGGTCAAACCCATCATGATGGGCAGTCCCGAACCGATCCGTATCTTGCCGATCTTGATGGGGAACGCCTGGATCAGGGTGGCCACGCCGGCGCCCAGTACGGAGCACTGGATGAGCAGGGTGGCGTGGTAGCTGTCCATGCCGCAGGCGTTGGCCACCAGGATCATGGGCACGATGTTGCCCACGAACATGGCCAGCAGTTGCTGGAATCCAAGCGGGAATGCCTGGAGGAACGGCGGTCTGCCGTCCAACTCGTAGATCGCGTTGCTCTTGTTGTTCTGTTTCAAAGTATGATCCCTCCGAAGGATGTCCACCAGGAAGAGTCGTTCTCTTCCTAACTATCTCATCTCGTTGCGGACGGAGCGGCGCTGCTTTGGAGGTCAGGGTATGCGCCGCTGCCTGTGGCCCGTTCACAAGCAAAAAAGTACCGCCGTCCACCCACAGCAGGGCAGACGCCGGCGGGTCGGGCCGGGTCAGGATACAGGCATGAGGACAGGATAAGATGAGAAAAGAACCCTGTTCCTCCCGCGCATTCACTGCAAGCGCGGCTGACGATGATCCCTCCTTTTCTGTTAAAAATGATACAATACCTTATATGAGTTGTCCATGACTTTTTGTAAGGGCGCATCAACAAATCGGGGCCGAAATGATTTGCTATTTGACAGCCTTTATGCGATCGAACATGGGCCGATATTTCATTGGAAAGAACTTCCGTCCCTGTGCAGCCGGGCTTTTCCACATTATCCACATAGTTTTCCACAGGTCTCCGGACAGTCGGCGAATACCGACATTCATTTTCGAGGGTCAGACCTCATGAAAGGAACTATTTTCCATGGCAGATCGCACGATCCTCCTATCGTCCAGATATAGAACAGGGCGGGCCCCTTTTGCGAGGCCCGCCCCTTATCCTATCCACTTTTCGGTCCGATCATCCCAGCAGGGCCGCCACATCCGGAAAGGGGGCGACGGCGTGGGGGAGGATCCCGTTCAGATAGGCGATCAGGATCCCATAGTTGGTGATAGGCACGCCCTGATCCCGGGCCGCCCGCTGGCGGGAGGCCATCTCGCGGGGGCCCAGCGTACAGCCGCCGCAGTGGATGACCATGGCATAGCCGCTCAGGTCCGCCGGGAACTTCCGGCCGGAGCAGAAGGTGAAGTCCGGCTCCACCCCCCGCTTGGCCCGGATCAGGCAGGGGAGCTTCCCGGTGCCGATGTCTCCGCATTGGCGATGGTGGGTACAGCCCTCCGCGATCAGCACCCGGTCCCCGTCCTTCAAGCGGTCGACGGCCCGCACTCCCGCCACGGTCAGGGGCAGATCTCCCTTGTACCGGGCCATGAGGATGGAGAAGGAGGTCAGGGACACCGCGGGCGGCACGATCCCGGCCACTTGGGCGAACGCCTGACTGTCCGTGATGACGAGCTTGGGCGGCTCCGCCAGCTTCTCCAGCGTCTGGGCCAGCTCCGTGTCCCGGCACACCAAGGCGGAGGCGCCCGCCTCCAGCACGTCCCGGATGGTCTGCTGCTGGGGGAGGATCAGGCGGCCCTTGGGGGCGGCCTTGTCGATGGGGACCACCAGCACCGCCGTGTCCCCCGGCTCCAGCAGATCGGAGACCAGAGGCCGCTCCTCCACGGCTCCGATGGCCGCCCGGGCGGCCGCCTCCTTCAGCTCGGTGATGTGGAGCCCGGTCTTCGCGCTGACCCAGAGGGCCTCGTCCGTCCCCTCCGGCACGGCGGGAAGGAGGTCGGCCTTGTTCCACGCCAGCAGGCAGGGGAGCTTCCGGTCCCGGATCTGTTCCCGGAGGGCCTCCATGGCGGGCCCAAGAGGCTCGGCGGCATCCGCCACCAGGATAGCCAGATCGGTCCGGTCCAGCACCTGGCGGGCCTTCTCCACCCGCAGGGCCCCCAGCTCTCCCACGTCGTCGATGCCCGGGGTGTCGATGATCTGCACCGGACCTAGGGGCAGGAGCTCCATGGACTTGTACACCGGGTCGGTAGTGGTGCCCTCCACCGGGGAGACGATGGACAGGGCCTGTCCGGTGAAGGCGTTCACCAGACTGGACTTGCCCGCGTTCCGCCGACCGAAGAAGGCGATGTGGACCCGCTCGCCGGAGGGGGTCTCGTTGAGTCCGCTCATGCCGCTCCTCCTCTTAGAACCGGAAGTCCCGCTCGCCGTGGGCGATCCGTTCCAGCCGCTCCGTCACGATCTGCTTGACCTTTTCGTTGGGGATGCCGTCCAGCTGCTGGGCGATGACCCGGTCGCCCACGGCCCGGGTCTCAGGGGCGGCGTAGTCGGTCAGATACTCCTTCAGGGTCATCAGGGCGTTGGGGAGGCAGCAGTTCTGGATCTGGCCGGACTTGCACAGGGACATGAACCGGTCGCCGGTGCGGCCCTCCCGGTAGCAGGCGGTGCAGAAGGAGGGCACATAGCCCAGCTCCATGAGCCAGCGGACCACCTCGTCCAGGCTCCGGCGGTCGGACACGTCGAACTGGGCGGAGTTGTCCTCCGGCGGCTCCTCCTCGGCATAGCCGCCCACGCTGGTGCGGGAGCCGCCGGAGATCTGGGAGATGCCCAGCTCCAGCACCCGCTCCCGGCTCTTCTGGCTCTCCCGGGTGGAGACAATCATGCCGGTGTAGGGCACCGCCACCCGGATACAGGCCACGACCTTGGCGAAGATGTCATCGGAGATGCCGTTGTCGAAGGCGTCTGGGTCAATGTCGTCGGCGGGGCAGACCCGGGGGACGCTGATGGTGTGGGGGCCCACGCCGAACACGGCCTCCAGATGCTCGGCGTGCATGAGCAGGCCGGCAAACTCATAGCGGTAGCTCTCCAGCCCGAAGAGGACGCCCAGGCCCACGTCGTCGATGCCGCCCTGCATGGCCCGGTCGTGGGCCTCGGTGTGGTAGGCGTAGTTGCTCTTGGGCCCGGTGGGGTGAAGCTTTTCATAGCTCTCCTGATCATAGGTCTCCTGGAAGAGGATGTAGGTGCCGATGCCGGCCTCCTTCAGCTTCCGGTAGTCCTCCACCGTGGTGGCGGCGATGTTCACGTTCACCCGGCGGATCGCGCCGTTCTTGTGCTGGATGGAGTAGATGGTCCGGATGGACTCCAGGATATACTCCAGCGGATTGTGGAGGGGGTCCTCGCCGGCCTCCAGGGCCAGACGCTTGTGCCCCATATCCTGGAGGGCGATGACCTCGGCCCGGATCTCGTCCTGGGTCAGCTTCTTCCGGGCGATGTGCTTGTTCTTGGCGTGGTAGGGACAGTAGAGACAGCCGTTCACGCAGTAATTGGACAGATAGAGCGGGGCGAACATGACGATGCGGTCGCCATAGAAGTCCTTTTTGATCTGCCGGGCCAGCTCATCGATCTCCCGGTTCCGGTCCTCCAGCTCGCAGGCCAGCAGGACGGAGGCCTCCCGATGGGAGAGGCCCTTACGCAGGCGGGCTTTGTCCAGGATCGAACCGATCAGGGCGTCGTCGGTCTTGTGGGCATCGGCATAGGCCAGGCTCTCCAGGATCTCCTGATGGTCGATGAACTCCTGGGCTTTCATAGATCTGGGATCGTACACTTCGGTCAAGTCCTTTCTTATGGGTCAGCGCCGCATGGGCTTCCCCGTCAGATATTTTTATAGTCGGATGGATCGCGATGCGCGGGCCGCAGAGGGGCAGGATGCGGGCACGGAGCCCGCTCCTGCCGGCCCGCCCGGTCTCCCCGGCCGACGACGACCTGATAGCCCGCCGAGGCCATCCGGGCGGCCAGGCACTGGCGGCACTGGGCCGACTCGTCCCCGGTGCAGATCTTGTCGTCGTAGAGGGCGTATTTCTCCCGCACCGCCGTGGGGGAGAGGTTGGGCATACACACATTGGCTCCGGCCCGGATGCCCAGCTCCCGGCCCTGAGGGTGGATCGTCCCCAGCGCCGTGGTCGCCGGCAGGAGCACCGTGGGCAGCATCAGCCGGATCAGGCTCAGCAGGAACAGGGTCTGCTCCAGCGAGCCCCGGGGCCGGTCCCGGAAGGGGGTGTCGTGGTGGGGGATGAAGGGTCCGATGCCCACCATGTCGGGCTGGAGTTCGTAGAGAAAGCACAGGTCCTCCGCCAGCTGCTCCTCCGTCTGGCCGGGGGAGCCCACCATGAAGCCCGCTCCCACCTGGTACCCGATGTCCTTCAGGTCCCACAGGCATTTTTTCCGGTGCTCCGGGGACATCTCCGGGGGATGGAGGGTGCGGTAATGGGCGTCGTCCGCCGTCTCGTGCCGGAGGAGATAGCGCTCCGCCCCGGCGTCGAACCAGAGCTGGTAGACCGCCCGGCTGTGCTCGCCCACGGAGAGGGTCACGGCGCAGTCGGGCCAATCCGTCCGGATCGTCCGGACCAGATCCGCGATCCGCTCCGGCCCCCACTTTGGGTCCTCGCCCCCCTGAAGGACGAAGGTGCGGTAGCCCAGCATATGCCCCTCCCGACAGCAGGAGAGGATCTGCTCCTCTGTCAGACGGTAGCGCTCCACATGGGCGTTGGAGCGCCGGATGCCGCAGTAGAGGCAGTCGTTCCGGCAGCAGTTGGTGAACTCGATCAGGCCCCGGATATACACGTCGGCACCGTAGCAGCGCCGACGGACGGCGTCGGCTCGGCGGGCGGCCTCTCGCTCCAGATCCGGATCTCTGGCCCGGAGGAGGGAGGCGAACTCCGCTTTGGAGAGCCGATGCTCCCGCTCCAGCTTATCGAGCAGCGTTCTCATCGGCCTCCGGCAGCTTGGAGTAGACCGCCTTGCAGGTGACGCCGGACAGCATCCCAGCCTTGCCGGACAGGGTGCTGATGGCATCGGCGGGGGCATCCAGCACGATGCTGATCAGGTTGACCCCCCGCTGGCGGTAGGGGATGCCCATCCGCCCGATGATATAGTCCTTGTAGTCGTGGAGGATCTTGTTCAGGGGCTCCACCGAGTCGGGATCCTCCACCACCAGGCCCAGCAGGGCCACACGATCTGCTTCCATATCTGTTCTCCTTTCTCCGCGCTCCGCGGGACAAAAAACGCGCCCCGAAAAAGGGCGCGCGCTACCATAGGGCCGGCACGGCCCCGCTCTCGTCACGTCCCTTCCCCGTCAGGATCGGATCCTTCCGCGTCAGCGATGTCTCTTCTATTATACTGGCCAGTCTTGTTTTTGTAAAGCATTTCCGGATCCAAATGGACAAAGTTGCGTTTCCGCCCGGGTCGTGCTATGATAGGTCTCGCAAAGTTAGTATCCACTAACCTTCGGTCCGACTACACGTCCCTCGAAAGGAGCCCGTCCCTTATGCGATCCATCCGCCTGTTCCCGGCCTTCCTGGCCACCCTTGCCCTCACTGCCTGTGCTCCGTCCACGCCGTCCGCCTCCTCCGCCGCCCCGGAGACGGAGCCGGTCCGGTCTGAGCTCTTCGCCATGGACACTGTCATGGACCTGACCGTCTATGGGACGGATCCGGCGGAGGGGGAGGCCCTCCTCGCCGACGCAGAGGCGGAGATCCGGCATCTGGAGGGCCTCCTGTCCGTCACCGATCCGGACAGCGAGATCTACGCCGCCGACCACAGCGGCGGCGTCCCCGTCCCTCTGTCCGAGGATACGGCGGATCTGGTGGCACAGGCCCTGACGCTGTGTGAGCGCACCGGCGGGGCGCTGGACATCAGCATCTATCCGGTGGTGCGGGCCTGGGGCTTCACCACCGTGGACTACCGGGTGCCGGGGGAGGAGGAGCTCCAAAGCCTGCTCCGGGCCGTGGACTGGACCCGGATCCGGCTGGATGGGGACCGGCTCACCGTCCCGGACGGCATGGAGATCGACCTGGGGGCCGTGGCCAAGGGCTATACCGGCGACCGGCTCATGGACCTGTTCCGGGACCGGGGCGTGACCTCCGCTCTGGTGAGCCTGGGGGGCAACATCCAGGCTCTGGGCTCTAAGCCGGACGGCTCCGCCTGGCGGGTGGCCCTCCAGGACCCGGACGGGGACGGCTATGCCGGCGTGGTGGAGCTCCGGGACGAGGCCGCGATCACCTCCGGCGGCTATGAGCGGTACTTCGAGGAAAACGGCGTCCGCTACTGGCACATCATCGACCCGGCGGACGGCCATCCCGCCCGGTCCGGCGTGGCCTCCGCCACGATCGTCGGCCCCTCCGGCATAGAGGGGGACGCCCTGTCCACCGCCCTCTTCCTCCTGGGGCCGGAGAGGGCCGCCGACTGCTGGCGGGCCAACGACGGCTTCGACTACGTCCTCCTGCTGGAGGACGGCACCGTCCAGATCTCCGAGGGGCTGGAGGACCGCTTCTCCCTCTATGGGGACTGGGAGGGACGGGACCTGACCGTCATCCGCCGCTGACTCCATTGGTCCCAGATAGACGGGCCGCCGGATCCATGATCTCCCTTTTACCCTAAGTGTTGATATAAGCCTATCCGCCAATCCCTCCGTCGATTTGACGGAAAATGGGCATAGAAAAAGGACAGTCGACTTCTCGGCTGTCCTTTCGATATGAAGATAGCTCATTCAGTTTGCGGCAGGGTCTTGTTCTGATACTTCTTCACCAGAAGTTTGGTTATTGGGGAGTGGGCCATACCCGTCTGGGTTTCCGTCGAGGTCTGTGCTATGATAGTTTTCATACAACCAGTATTTCCCGCCAATCCCAACGACGATGTTTTCGCCATATTGATAAACTTCTGCGCCAACAATAGGGTGATTTGCCTGGAAGTTTTCTTTGGGTATCCCGTCCAAATAATTACCTGCGTCATTTGTGCCTTGGAAGTTGGTAACATCACTTTCAATGACGCCTAAATAAACAAAATCGTCTTTCAATTCGTTGAACGATGTTTGCGAAGTGGACTGCTTATACAAGGTGTCATTAACATAAATCATCGGTGCCGCATCTGCTATACCCGGAGTAGTAACACTATTGTTGTGGAGAAAAAAGGGAATTGCCGCAACGCATACTAAAGCCAAACAAGCTGCAACCGCTCCCCATTTAGCCCAGACGGGCTTCTTTGCTTTTTGATATACCCTTGCCTCGCTGACATATTTCTCATTGATATCGCCGAGGACTTCATACAGTTTTTCGTTAGTCATAGTTCAAAGCCCCTTTCTAAAAGGTAGTTGTGTAGTTTAAGGCGGAGGCGGTTAAGGGCCATTGATACTGCCCCATCATTCATGCCGTGCCGGATAGCAATTTCTGAAATGCTATCGGTGTACCAGTATCGGCTGATGAAAATACTTCTTTTCTCTGGATAAAGACTATCCAGAAATGTATCAATGGCTTTCGTGAGTTCCTTTTGGTCAAATACCTGTTCAACATCATCCTTGCCAGATACCAGGTCTGAAAGTTCCTCCAAAACCACAGGCAACTCTCCGCCGCCTCGTTTGTCGGCAGTGTTATGCTTGTATCGGTTAAACGATAAGTTGCGGACTATTTTCCCAAGGAACGTAGATAGAATGCTCGGTCTATGCGGTGGCATGGAGTTCCATGCGTTCAAGTATGTATCGTTCACGCATTCCTCTGTGTCCTCATGGTTGCCCAGTATGTTCTTGGCAATCGAGGTACAGTAGCTTCCATACTTGTCTGCTGTTGCGGGGATTGCCTGCTCATTCCTATCCCAGTATAACTGGACTATCTTTGCGTCATCCATCAGTGTTCACCTCACTTTCAAATTTACCCTTTCACCTATATACACAACTTTTGAACTCAAATCTCACACATTTTTTCAAATATTTTTCTATCCCATAATACCACAATATTCTACAATTTAGGTATGAAAAAATGCCGAAGCTGACTTCGGCTCTTTTCGGTATCCAGTATCGGTTAAGTGCGTGATTTAGTGAAATCACCGGAGTTCTACCCTATCCACACAAAAGGTAAAAGGGAATCCATGATATCTTAAAAGACAAGCGCCGGAAACTCTGGTATAATGGGAGGATACCACGAGACGAGAGGAGACGGCTCCAAATGGCACAGACGAAGGGCGGAAAGCGGGTCGCGGCCCGGGGGAAGCGGCAGAAGGACAGCGGCAGGAGGATGTTCCTGATCCCAGCGGCGCTAGCCGCGCTGGTGGCAGTCCTGCTGGGGGTGAAGTTCCTCCTGGCCCGGACCGGCCGTGAGGAGGCAGGCGGCCCCACGCCCCCCTCCTGGGTGACGCAGGAGCTCCTGCCGGTGAATCCCTGGTCCCGGCCCGGCACCAAGCTGGAACAGGTCGACGGCGTGGTGGTCCACTATGTGGGCAACCCCGGCACCTCCGCGGAGCAGAACCGGAGCTTCTTCGCCGGTCTGGCAGACCAGACCGCCCCGGCGGAGGGGGAGGTCGACACCAATACCTACGCCAGCAGTCACTTTCTGATCGGTCTGGACGGGGAGATCATCCAGTGTGTCCCGCTGGACGAGTGGGCCTACTGCTCCAACCGGCGGAACGAGGACACGATCTCCATCGAGTGCTGTCATCCCGACGAGGAGGGGCAGTTCACCGAGGCCACCTACCAGTCCCTGCTGAAGCTGGTCCACTGGCTCCAGGAGGAGTACCACCTGAGCGGGGACCAGATCATCCGCCACTACGACGTGACGGGCAAGGAGTGCCCCCGGTACTACGTGACCCACCCGGATGCTTGGGCGCAGTTCAAGGAGGATCTGGCGAACGAAGCGGACTAACATCTTGAAGTCACGACATCACGAAGGGCGGTAGAACGGCAGAGGAGGAGGATCGATGTGCCTCTCCTTCGCGCCGTTGGAACGATGCTGACAATGCTTGGGACCTTTTTCACCACGGCCACGGTCTGCCTCGACCGTGAATAAGGACAGGCAGGTATGACGGTGTGGGTCATACCTGCCTGCTTTTTGTTTTCGATGATAAACGCATCCAAAGGTGAGCCCTGTCATCCCTTCTTCCGGAGCCCCCGGGCGCGCCGGCGGACCTCCTCCAGGGCGCCGGCGTAGCGGGTAGAGGTCATATGGGGGAATGCCTTCAGCAGACGCCGCTGGCCGAAGCCGTAAGTAGACAGCAGCTCCTCGTTGGCCGCCTTGAGCTCGGCCAGCGCCGCCTCCCGGCGCTTGAGGGCGGCCTCCCGGGCCGTCCGGCGGGCGGTCTGCTCCGCCTCCCGGGCGGCGGCCCGCTCGGCCAGCTCTTCCTTCAGGTCCGCGCCCTTCTCCGCCAGGTCGGCCAGGTCCACCCGGAGCCCGGCGCTCCGCTCAGCCAGGTCCTCCTTGAGGTCCGCGCTCCGCTCCGACAGGGAGAGGGTGGCGTCGGCCAGGTTCTCTCCCAGTTCGTTGGAGGCGGCCTTGATCTTGGCGGCCATCTCGTCCAGCTGGCGCAGGTGCTTGTTCAGGCCCACCATGGCCGCCACCGTGGCGGCCAGGTCCACCACCGCCGTCACGCCGAACACGATCAGCAGGACCACCCCTGCCAGATGGGGGATGTGTCTCACCAGCCCGGATACCGCCGGGTGGACCATATCCATGATGATGAGGCAGGCGAAGCCCCACATGAGGGAGAAGATGGGGCAGATATAGCCGTTCAGGTTGAAGGGCATCTCCGAGTAGTCCCACCATCTCTGATGGAAGAGCTTCTCCAGCACGAAGCCGGTGAGCCATTCCAGGGCACTGCACAGCACCACGCTCCCGAAGAAGAGGAGGAGGGACCTGCCCTTCAGCGGGCTGAGCAGGGACACCACCAGCACCACGCCGCAGCCGTAGATGGGGCAGAGGGGGCCGTTCAGGAAGCCCCGGTTCACGAAGTGCCCCGTCCGCAGGGCGGCATAGCACACCTCACCGCACCAGCCCAGGAAGGCATAGGCGAAAAAATACCAGATCAGTTCATACAGCGTCATAGGAGGGCTCCTTTCCGGCATCCCGCATCTTGTGTCAGTATGGACCATTCTATCACAGATCAGCCGGGGAGAGGGGAACTTTTTTCGCCCCCCGCCGTCTAACCCTCCGAACGACGGACACCGGCCGGTCCCACCGCGGCCCGGACCACCGATGATAAAGGAGATATCTCACCATGAAAAAGACCGCTTCTCTGCTCGTGAGCGCCGCCCTGACCGGCGCCCTGCTGGCCCCCGCCGCGCTGGCCGCCGGGGCTCCCGCCGCTGAGCTCTCTCTCAACGGCACTCCGCTGGACACCAGTGCCCTCCCCGCCGTGGAGGGCATCCCCATGCGCCTCGTCACCGAGGCCGACAAGGGCTACGCCTCCTGGTTCCAGGACGAGGACCAGGGCTTCTTCTATCTGGCCGGCCGGCGGATCGTGGTGGACTTCCGGGACGGCTCTGTCTCCGTGGACGATGAGGCGCTGGAGGGCGTCACCGCCACCGTGGAGGCCGGCGTGACCTTCCTGCCCGTGTCCGTGCTGGACCATCTGGACGGCGTCTCTGCGGTGGAGAAGGACGGCAGGCTGGAGATCTCTACCCCCAACGGCACCCCGCTGGCCAAGCTGGCCTACGCCGTGGCCGAGGCGGGCGGCGTGGCCATCGGCTCCAATGCCACCCCCGAGGACCTGGATGACTATGGCATCCACAGCGACAGCTTCACCCAGATGTGGAGTTTCTTCCCCATGATGACCAGCCCGGACACCGTGCTGATCGGCAAGCTGGCCGACGGCAGGGAGGCCCAGGCCAGGGCCGATCTGGAGGAGTACCGCCAGCAGCAGGAGGACACCTTCTCCTGGTATCTGAGCCAGAACCTGCCCAAGGTGCAGGAGGCCCAGACCGTGGTGCAGGACGGCTGGCTCCTCTTCGTGATCGGTGAGGACGCCGACGCCGCCGTCCAGACCTTCCGGGACGGCGTGGCCGGACTGGAGTAAGACCGATCCGATGGGGGCGGGCTCTGGTCCTGTCCCCATCGCCCTTCCACTCAGACCGCCAAAAGGGAGGAGCCAAGTCCTCCATCCGATCAACGAAAGGATGAAGCGCTGTCATGGAAGAAAAAGCATATATCAAAGCGGTCGCCGGTGTCATCGTCGGTGTGACCGCCGCATTTTACTTTGGCGCCATGTACGGTTTTTTCCCATTTTCACGGATGACTGGACCATTCGGGCGATTGGCTTCTGCACCCTCGTCATCTGTGTGGTGATCGTCATATGCACCTGCGTCATCTTGGAGCATCTGAAGAAGCTGAGATAGCAAACGGCCCCCTTCCACGCACGAGATCTGTGCGGGGAAGGGGGCCGTTCCTTTTTGGGGCTGTGTGAGGCAAGGGGATGGCCCGGTCTCTACCGCTCCAGCACCGCCATGAGCACGGCGATGTCGGCGGGGCTGACGCCGGAGATCCGGCTGGCCTGGCCCAAGTTCTCCGGGTGGACCGCCGCCAGCTTCTGACGGGCCTCCAGACGCAGGCCCGCCAGGGCGGCATAGTCCAGATCCGGGGGCAGGGCCCGGCCCTCCAAACGGCGCATCTCCTCCACCTGGCGGAGCTGCTTATCGATGTAGCCCTGATACTTCACGGAGATCTCCACGCTCTCCGCCTCGGCGGCGGTGAGGGGCGGGCGGTCCGGGTCGAAGGGAGCCAGCTCCCGATAGCCGATCCCGGGCCGGCGGAGCAGGTCCGCCAAGCGGGCCCCATTAGGCGCGGGAGGCTCCCCGTGGGCGGCCAGCATGGCGGCCAGCGCGGGGGAGGGGGCGGCGCCGGTGTGCTCCAGCCGCTTCCGCTCCTTCTCCACGGCGGCGTACTTGTCCAGCACCCGCTGATACCGCTCGTCGCTGACCAGTCCCACCTCATGGCCCACCGGGCAGAGGCGCTGGTCCGCGTTGTCCTGCCGGTGGAGGAGCCGGTATTCCGTCCGGGAGGTCATGACCCGGTAGGGCTCGTTGGTGCCCTTGGTCACCAGATCGTCGATCAGCACGCCGATATAGCCCTGATCCCGCCGGAGGACCATGGGGGGCCGGCCCAGCAGCTTCAGGGCGGCGTTGATGCCCGCCGCCAGGCCCTGGGCCGCCGCCTCCTCATAGCCGGAGGAGCCGTTGAACTGCCCCGCGCCGTACAGGCCGGGAACTTTTTTGCACTCCAGCGTGGGCCGGAGCTCCGTGGGGTCCACGCAGTCGTACTCGATGGCGTAGGCGTGGCGGGTCATCTCGGCCCGCTCCAGGCCGGGGATCGTGTGGAGCATGGCGGCCTGCACGTCCTCCGGCAGAGAGGAGGACAGGCCCTGGACATACAGCTCCCCGGTGTCCAGGCCCATGGGCTCGATGAAGAGCTGATGGCGCTCCTTATCGGCGAAGCGGACCACCTTGTCCTCGATGGAGGGGCAGTACCGGGGGCCCACGCCCTCGATCGTGCCGGACCACAGGGGGGAGCGGTCCAGGTTCGCCCGAATGATGTCATGGGTCCGCTGGTTCGTATAGGTGAGCCAGCACACGGCCCGGTTTTCAGGCACCTCGGTCGTCTCGAAGGAGAAGGGGAGGGGCTCCGGGTCCCCGTCCTGCCGCTCCATCCGGGAGAAGTCCACGCTCCGGGCATCCACCCGGGGAGGCGTGCCCGTCTTGAACCGGCGGAGGGAAAGCCCCAGCCGCCGGAGGCAGTCCGTCAGGGGGAGGGCCGCCATCCGGCCGTCCGGCCCGGAGGTCCGGGTCAGATCTCCCACGATCGTCCGGCCGCCCAGATAGGTGCCGGTGGCCGCCACCACCGCCCGGACGGCATAGACCGCGCCCGTGGCGGTGCGCACGCCGGACACGGCCCCGGCCTCATCCGTGAGGATGTCCACGATCTCGGCCTGCTTCACCCAAAGCCGGTCCTGCCGCTCCAGCGTCTCCTTCATGATCCGCTGGTACTCCCGGCGGTCGGCCTGGGCCCGGAGGGACCAGACGGCAGGGCCCTTGCCCTTGTTGAGTACCCGGTACTGGATGCAGGCCCGGTCCGCCGCCCGGGCCATCTCGCCGCCCAGAGCGTCGATCTCCCGGACCAGATGCCCCTTCCCGGTGCCGCCGATGGCGGGGTTGCAGGGCATGTTGCCCACCCCGTCCAGATCCACCGTGAAACAGAGGGTCCTCAGCCCCAGCCGTGCCCCGGCCAGGGCCGCCTCGATCCCCGCGTGTCCCGCGCCGATCACGGCGATGTCATATGTACCTGCGTCGTAGTCCATAGTAAGCTCCTTTTGAGAATAGAAGGGTCCCGCCCACGGGGCGGGACGGGGGATGCGCTCGCTTGCGCAGCCGTTGGCGGCTCTGCCGCCTTACGGATGCGGCATACTCCTTGCGGGTGCGGACGGGCGCCCTGCGCGGGCAGCGCCCTATTTCTTTTTCTGAGCGTCAGAAAAAGAAACAGGGGAAAGAAAAAGGACCGCCAGAGGGGGACAGTCGATCCCCCTCTGGACTCCCCCCAATGCGTCCCCGGCTGGCGTTCGAGGGCAGAAGCGCCCGCGCGAGCTTGGCAGCATACACACGTTTGCCCGGTGTTCCCGACGGACGTTTTTCGGCTCAAAAGACAAGATGGCCTGCCGCTTCGAAGGGCAGGATCGGACAAGAGCATTTCGTGCATCCAGGCCATCATAGGGGCGGCGTCCCCGACGCCCCACCATAGACTTTCGACCGTGCGCTCCGCGCGATCAGAGGACATCCGAGACGAGGACAGGGCCTTTATGACCGAACGAGGAGAGGACGAGCGCATAGGGGGTGGCCAGAGGGGAGGCCCGCCCCCTCTGGCGTTCTTTTTCTTTTCCCCCTTTCTTTTTCTCACGTGAGAAAAAGAAAGGGGGCTCCCGCCGAGCAGGCGGCCCGTCCGGCGAGGACACATCCCCCCGCCCCGTGGGCGGAACGAACGCCCATCATCTCCCGTGTACGATACGGACCGCCCGCTCCAGAGCCTGGATCTCCGCCTCTTTGGGCGCTCCTCCGTATTCGCCGTCCAGCGTCCAGGGGAGCTCCTCCGTGCAGGTCACCCGCAGATGGCCGCTCCGAAAGGCCGTCACCGCGCCGTCCGGCTCCGGCTTGGTCTGCATCAGGGCCAGGATGATGCTCTGGAGCTGGGCCGCATTCTTGGGCTGACGGACCAGCACCACCTCGAAGAGGCCGTCGTCCAGAGCCACATCCTCCGCATGGGGGCCCTTGAAGCCGCCCACCGACACGGTGTTGCTCACCATGCCGAAGATGAAGTCGCCCTCCTCGATGCCCCCGTCGTGCTCCACCCTTAGGCGGTAAGCCTGGATGGAGGCCAGCCGGGCTGCCCCCTCCAGCACATAGGCCAGATGGCCGAACATGTTCTTGAATGGCTGAGGCGTGTCGTAGGACACGTCGGTGAAGGCCCCGAAGGCCGCCACATAGATGAACCGCTCCCCGTTGAAGCTCCCAAGGTCCACCGGGCGGGGGACGCCCGCCCCGGCGGTCTCGGCCTTCCCGATCAGGCTCCGGGGGAGGTGCAGGTTCCGGGCGAAATCGTTGGTGGTGCCGGCGGGGATATAGCCCACCTCCGGCCGCCGTTCCAGCTCCATGAGGCCCGCCACGGTCTCATGGAGGGTCCCGTCTCCGCCGCAGCAGACCACCCGGTCGAACGGAGCGCCCAGCTCCGCCGCCACAGACGTGGCGTCGCCCTTGCCCTGGGTGGGATGGATCGTCACCAGCCAGCCCTGCTTCGTGAACGTGTCCACGATGTCTGAGATGTGGCTCTTGATGTTCCCCTTTCCGGCGAAGGGGTTATAGATGAACAGCAGTCGTCTCATGGTCTCCTCCTGTGTCTGTCGCTATGCGGTCATCTCACTTGCCCACGCAGAAGCGGGCGAAGATCCGGGCGGTCACGTCCTCCCGGACGCTCTGGCCGGTGAGCTGGCCCAGAGCCTCCATGGCCCCCTCCACATCCACCAGCACCGCGTCCGGCGTGACTCCGGCCGCCAGAGCGTCTAGGGCGGAGCGGATCTGCTCCAGTGCGGCCTCTGCCGCGCCGGCCTGCCGGGCGTTGGTCAACAGCTCGCCCCGGTCCTCCGCCATATCGGCGGGGAAAAGGGCGGCCACGGTCCGCTCCAGCTCCTCCAGGCCCTGGCCGGTCCTGGCGCTGAGGCGCACCACAGGGACCCGCTGGTCTGGAGGCAGGAGGGCCTCCGGCGCGCCCTCAGCCAGATCCCGCTTGGTGCCCACCAGCACCACCCGCTCGGCCCGCTCCAGGGCCAGGGCCAGCAGATCCCGGTCCTCCGGGGCCGGCGGGGCGGACAGGTCGGTGAGGACCAGCGCCAGCGCCGCGCCCTCCAGCGCCTTCCGGCTCCGCTCCACCCCGATGCGCTCCACAGCGTCAGCGGTGTCCCGGATGCCGGCGGTGTCGATCAGCCGCAGGAGCCGTCCGCCCAGGACACATTTCTCCTCCACCGTGTCCCGGGTGGTGCCGGGGACGTCAGTGACGATGGCCCGCTCATAGCCCAGCAGGGCGTTCAGCAGGGAGGACTTGCCCGCGTTTGGCCGGCCCACGATGGCGCAGGGGATCCCGCCCGTCAGGAGCTTCCCCCGGCGGTAGGTGGCCAGCAGGGCGGACAGGGCCCGCTCCGCGCCTCCCAGCGTCCCGTCCAGCGTCTCCGCCCCGAAGGCGTCGATGTCCTCGTCCGGGTAGTCCAGCACCGCGTGGAAGTGGGCGCTCACGTCCACCAGAGCGTCGTAGATCTCCTTCACCCGGCGGCTCAGGGCCCCGGAGAGCTGGCCCGCCGCCGCCCGGGCCCCGGCCTCGGTCTCCGCGTCGATCAGGTCGGCCACGGCCTCGGCCTGCATCAGGTCCAAGCGGCCGTTCAGGAAGGCCCGGCGGGTGAACTCCCCCGGCCCGGCCTGGCGGACTCCATGCGCGGAGAGGGCTTCCAGCCCCAGGGCCAGCACCGCCGGGGAACCGTGGCACTGGAGCTCCGCCGTATCCTCGCCGGTATAGCTGTGGGGGGCCCGGGAGACGGTGGCCAGCACCTGATCCACCGGACGACCCTCCCGGTCCAGGAGCGCGCCCAGCACCAAGCGGCGGTCCTCACAGGCGGCCAGGCTCCGGCCGTTCCCGGCCCGGAACACGGCGTCTGCCGCCGGTATGGCCTCCGGCCCGGACAGCCGCAGGATCCCCACCGCGGACCGGCCGGGGCCGGTGGCGATGGCGGCGATCGTATCGGACATGGGCGTTCCCTCCTTTATATATCATAGGCCGAACGTTCAAACGATAGTCACCGGCGGTGTTCCACGTGGAACACCGCCGGTCTCACGGGCCCGGTCGGCTCACACGAACACCACCTGCACCAGCACCATGTAGAGCACCGTGCCGCCGAAGATGGAGATCAGGTTGTTATGCTTCCACAGGTGGAGCACCACCACTGCCGCCGAGGCGATCAGCGCCGGGAGCCACTGGTCCAGCACAGCGGGCTCCAGCAGGGCGGTCCAGTTGCCGCCGATCGCCAACAACGCGCTCTTCAGGCAGTAGACGATCAGCATGGCGATCACCGCCGGGGGGAGGACCCGTCCCAGATAGAGCACCAGCTTGGGGGGATGGTCCCCCCGGTCGAAGAGCAGGAAGGGGAGGGCGCGGGTCAGGAACGTCACCACCGCCATGACGGCGATGGAGGCGATGGCTTGGATCGGGGTCAGCATGCCGGACCCTCCTTTCGCTCTGTATCGGTCCCGGCGGTCTGAGCCACGGGGACGCCGGGATCATCCAGCTTCTTCCGACTCAGGAGCAGGACCAGCACCATCACGCCCAGCGCGGGCAGGAGCATATTGTCCGCCCCCACGACGGCCAGGCTGATGACGGTGACGATGCCGCCCAGCAGGGCGGGGAAGTGGCTCTTCACCGACTGCCACTGATCCACGGCGATCACCAGGAAAAGGGCGGTCATGGCGAAGTCCACGCCGGTGGTGTCGATGGGCAGGACCGCGCCCGCCACCGCGCCGATCACCGAGCCCGCGATCCAGTAGAGCTGATCCAGGAGGGCGATGTAGAAGTAGAAGCGCTTGGGCTCCACGCCCTCCGGCGCCTTGGCGGAGCTGAGCAGGGCATAGGTCTCGTCCGTGAGGGCGAAGATCATGTAGAGCTTCCGGAGCCCCATGCCCCGGAACTTCTCCAGCATGGACAGGCCGTACACCAGATGGCGGAAGTTGATGAGCAGGGTCATCATGGCCACGGTGCTCAGGGCGGCTCCTGTGGCCAGCAGGCTGACGCCCAGATACTGGCCGGAGCCGGCGTAGATCGTCAGGCTCATGAAAAAGGCCCAGATGAGATCATACCCGATCTTCTGGAGCATCAGGCCGAAGGCCATGCCGATGGCCAGATAGCCCATCAGGACGGGGATCGTCGCCCGGAAGGCGGCGGAGAGGGACTTGCGGTCCACAGGGATCATCTCCGATCGAAAATATGGGGACATCTGAGGGATATCATACTAGAAGCCGCTGGAGATCGCAAGTCTCCGGCGGACCCGTATCTCCTCCGGCGGACAGGGTGGGGTCGGTCTCCTTTCAAAAGACCGGGCGGGCCGGAGCCCCTGCCCCTGCCCGCCCGGATAGATGATCGGTCTTAGGCCCCGCCTTCGCCGAATTCCCGCAGCGTCAGGCCCTTGTTGCGCTCGGTGGTCCACTGGATCGCCCACTGGGAGCCGAACAGCAGGAGCTGGTTGCCCTTGTAGTCCTCCACCAGCTTGGTGTCGGTGCCCAGGATCAGGTCCTCCTCCTTGATCGGCTCGGCGTCCTCATCCTCCCGGACGATCCACCGCAGGTACTCATAGGGCAGGCCCTCCATGTAGAGGTCCACGTTGTACTCGTTCTTCAGCCGGTACTCCAGCACGTCGAACTGGAGGACGCCCACCACGCCCACGATGACCTCCTCCATGCCGGAGTAGGGGGTCTTGAAGATCTGGATCGCGCCCTCCTGGGCGATCTGCTCCATGCCCTTTAGGAACTGCTTGCGCTTCATGGTGTCCAGGCTCCGCACCCGGCGGAAGTGCTCGGGGGCGAAGGTGGGGATGGGGTCGAACTTGAATTTTTTAGCGGGCGTACACAGGGTGTCGCCGATGGAGAAGAGGCCCGGGTCGAACACGCCGATGATGTCGCCGGCGTAGGCCTCCTCGATGATCTCCCGCTCGGCGGCCATGAGCTGCTGGGGCCGGGAGAGCCGGAGCTTCCGGCCGCCCTGGACGTGGTAGACCTCCTTGTCCGCCTCGAACTTGCCGGAGACGATGCGCATGAAGGCGATCCGATCCCGGTGGGCCTTGTTCATATTGGCCTGGATCTTGAACACGAAGGCGGAGAAGTCGTCCCCCATAGAGTCGATGACCTCGTCCCCGGCCCTCCGGGGCAGGGGCGCGGTGGTCATGCGGAGGAAATGCTCCAGGAAGGGCTCCACGCCGAAATTGGTCAGGGCGGAGCCGAAGAACACAGGGGAGAGCTTGCCGTGGCGGACCCGGTCCAGATCGAACTCGGCGGCGGCGCCGTCCAGCAGCTCGATCTCCTCCACCAGCTTCTCATGGAGGCCGCGGCCGATCAGGTCGTCCAGGTGCTCGTCACCCAGCTCCACCTCGGTGGCAGTGGCGGCTTTAGCGCCGCCGTTGGAGGTGAAGTGGACGATCTTCTTCGACGTCCGGTCGTACACGCCCTTGAAGTCCTTGCCGCAGCCGATGGGCCAGTTCACGGGATAGGTCTCGATGCCCAGCTCCTTCTCCAGCTCCTCCAAAAGCTCGAAGGAGTCCCGGGCCTCCCGGTCCATCTTGTTGATGAAGGTGAAGATGGGGATGTCCCGCATGGCGCAGACCTTGAAGAGCTTCCGGGTCTGGGCCTCCACGCCCTTGGCGGCGTCGATGACCATGACGGCGGAGTCCGCGGCCATGAGGGTGCGGTAGGTGTCCTCAGAGAAGTCCTGATGGCCGGGGGTGTCCAGGATGTTGATGCAGAAGCCCTCATACTGGAACTGCATGACAGAGGAGGTGACGGAGATGCCGCGCTGCTTCTCGATCTCCATCCAGTCGGAGGTGGCGGCGCGGGTGTTCTTCTTGCCCTTGACCTGGCCGGCCTGGGCGATGGCCCCGCCGTAGAGCAAGAACTTCTCGGTCAGAGTGGTCTTACCGGCATCCGGGTGGGAGATGATGGCGAACGTCCGGCGGCGTTCGATCTCAGAGGCGTATTTCGACAAGGTGATGACCTACCTTTTGTAAAGAATGAACGATATCAGCGGTCTATTATACCACAGCCCAGAACGGTCCACAAGAGGGCACCGCAGGACGAAACGGGCCCTCTTTCACCGCTCCAGCAGGTCCTTCAGCGCCCCGATGGCGCCGATCCGGCCCTCCACAGGCTCCGCCGTGCCGAAGCCGTAGGCGGCGTGGAGGAAGGGGACCCCGGCGGCGTGGGCCGCATCGCAGTCTCCCTGGGTGTCGCCCACGTAGACCGGGGCGCGGAGGCCGTTCCGCTCTGTCACCAGCCGGATGTTGCCCGCCTTGGCCTGCCCCGTGCGGCCGGGGCACTCGAAGTCGGTGAAGTACCGCTCCAGCCCGTGGACCTTCAGGAAGCACTGGATATATCCGTCCTGGCAGTTGCTGACGATGCACAGGGGGAAGCGCTCCGCCAGAGCCGCCAGCGTCTCCTCCACGCCGGGATAGAGCGTGCCGCCGTGCTCCGCCAGGTATGCCAGCTGATGGCGGTAGCAGACCTCCATGACCGCCATGCGGGCCGCCGGATCCCCGATCTCCGGCAGGATCCGGGCGGCGATGTCCTCCATCAGCAGGCCCATGCAGGCGCGGAGCTGAGGGACCGTCAAACGGGGCTCCAGCCCGCACTCCACGAAGCCGTCGTTCCAGCCCCGGCAGATGCCCTCTACCGCATCCCAGAGGGTGCCGTCCAGATCGAACAGGATGCCGTCTGTCCTCATGATATCGCTCCTTTCCCTCACAGCAGGCCCAGCAGGTGCTGCATGAGCAGGCTCACGCAGGCGATCGACACCCAGCAGCAGAAGCCCATCAGGATGGGCTTCCCGCCGGTGCGGATCAGCTTGACCAGATCCGTGTTCAGACCCACCGCCGCCATGGCCATGACGATGAAGAACTTGGACAGGGACTTCAACGGGTGGAAGATCCCCGCGTCGACCCCCGCCGCCGTGGCGGCCGTGGTGATCAGAGAGGCCAGCACGAAGAACAGGATGAAGAAGGGGAACACCTTTTTCAGGGAGAAACGCCCGGCGGTGACGCTACCCTCCCGCTTCGCCCGGGCGGTGCGCCAGAAGGCCAGCGCCAGCGTGATGGGGATGATGGCCAGGGTGCGGGTGAGCTTCACGATGGTGGCCTGCGCCAGCACCGCTCCGCCGGTCTGATGGAGCGTGTCCCAGGTGGAGGCGGCGGCGGTGACGGAGGAGGTATCGTTGATGGCGGTGCCGGCGAAGAGGGCGAAGCCCGGATCGTTCAGCCCGATCGCGCCGCCCAGAGCGGGGAAGAACAGGGCGGCGGCCACGTTGAACAGGAAGATGACCGAGATGGCCTGGGCGATCTCGTCATCGTCGGCCCCGATCACCGGAGCGGTGGCGGCGATGGCGGAGCCGCCGCAGATGGAGGAGCCCACGCCCACCAGCGTGGAGATATTGGCCGGCATCCGCAGGGCCCGGCACAGCAGGAAGGACACGATCAGCGACGTGGCGATCGTGGAGCAGATGATCGGTAGGGAGGTGAGTCCCACCCGGGCCACCTGGAACAGGTCCAGGCCGAAGCCCAGCAGGATCACCGCGTATTGCAGGATCTTCTTGGAGGTGAAGGCGATGCCCTCTTTACAGGCGCCCTTGTCCTTCCAGAACAGGCCGGCGGCCATGCCCAGCAGGATGGCGAACACCGGACCTCCCACCACGGGGAGCCATTTGCCCAGTTGGGTGCAGAGGAGCGCCATGATCAGACAGATCAGGACGCCGGGTGCTTTCTTACGGATCGTTTCCATGTGATGATGCCTCTTTCTCTCTTCTTTTTCCAGGATAGCCGGCCTGGTTCAGTCCTTCCGGACGCGTCCGGCGTACCAGCCGGTGACGCCGTCCTTCTTGGCCAGATACCCGCGGGAGGTCTCCCGGACGATGGACAGCCGGTCCCCCGGCTCTACCGGGAGCCGGTAGTCGGTGGAGTCCTCGCACCGGGTGACGCCGCCCTTCTCATACAGATAGGCCGTCAGGATATCCAGCTCCCGGCCGCTGGCGATGTGGCGGCACCGGCTGAATTCCGGGCCCCGCTCCAGGATCTCCACTGGGTTCTCGCTCCAGCGGATGTTGATGGAGTCGATGGAGGCCGCCTGACGGTCCAGAGCCGTCCCCACGGGGAGGCCGTCATAGCTCTGCCAGGAGAAGTCCTCCGACTGGCCGTCCGGGAGGATGAGGACGTTGAGCTGACCGTCCCATTTGAGCTGACAGCCGCCGTCGATGCTGATGATGTGCCGGTCCCGCAGGACGATCGGAGCGGCGGAGGGGATGGCTGGGTCATACAGCGTCACAGGCCAGTGGCCCACCACCACCCAGTGCCGGAACGAAAAGCCCTGATCCAGAAAATCGTCGTTCTTCATGCACCGCCAGGCTGTGAGCTGGTCCAGCCGGTCCTCCCGGTACACGCCGCCGTGGACGAAGAGGAACTTGTCGCTGAGCAGGATCGTAGGCAGGGCCCGGAGGAAGTCCAACTCCGGCTGGAAGCACTCCCGGACCGCCGCCCGGAGGGCGGGGAAGTCCGCCGGGGACCGGAGCGGCACCCCGGCCTCTGACGCCATCTGGAAGAGGACGCATTTCTCCCCCCAGCCGAACACGTAGCTCTCATAGAAGGAGGGCGGGATATCCGGGATCTCGTCCACAAAATTATAGGCCAGGTTGTCGCAGTTGCCGCAGAGCATATGGACCTCATAGTCCCGGGCCAGCGCCATCACATAGCGCAGGGTGGCCAGACTGTCCACCCCCTTCTCCAGCACGTCTCCCAGCAGGATCAGGATGTCCGACTTGCAGAAGCCCACCTGGGCCAGCAGGGCCTTCAGGAAGGTCAGATTGCCGTGGATATCGCTGATCACCAGCACCCGGCGGCCTGCCGGGAGTTCGATCGGTACTACTTTTGCCCGCTCCATCTCATGTCCTCGCTCTCGTGGTGGTGTCGTGGTACCCATTCTATCACACCCGGGGGAGGTCCGCAACGGCGGGGGACAGGGCCTTTCCCGGTCTTTTCATCCCGATACTGACATCCGGCCCATTATGGAGCCGTTGACAAAGTCTCGTTTTGAAAAAACAGCGTTCTAAAAAGTTTGAAGAAAACTCAATGGTTATTCACACAGTTTCCTGCAAATGATCAGGCGATTTTTAGAAGATTGGACTTTGTCAACAGCGCCATTATGTGATATGATAGGATCCAGTATCTGACCGTTCCAAGGAGGGATCCGCCATGGTCATGAGCATGGTCCGTCTGAGGCGTCATCTGACATCGTTCCAGATCATGATCCTGGGGTTCGCCGGGGTCATCCTGCTGGGTGCGCTGATGCTGACGCTCCCCATCGCCGCAGCCGGCGGGCAGTGGACGCCCTTCCCGGACGCCCTGTTCACCGCCACCTCCGCGGTCTGCGTGACGGGTCTGGTGGTGCGGGACACCGGGAGCTGCTGGTCCGCTTTCGGACAGGCCGTCATCCTCCTGCTGATCCAGGTGGGCGGCCTCGGCGTGATCACCGCTGCCATCACTTTCCTGATGCTCTCCGGCCGGAACATCACGCTGAAGGAGCGCAGTGCCCTACAGGACGCCATCTCCGCGCCGGCGGTGGGCGGCATCGTGCGTCTGACCCGCTCCATCCTGCGGGGCACGCTCCTCATCGAGGGCATCGGCGCGGCGCTCCTGATCCTGCCGTTCTGCCGGGACTACGGCCCCCGCGGGATCTGGATGGCCGTGTTCCACTCCGTCTCCGCCTTCTGCAACGCCGGGTTCGACATCCTCGGGCGGCCGGGGCATCTCTACCCGTCCCTGATGGACTATGCCGCCGACCCTCTGGTGGTCCTAGTCATCACTCTCCTGATCGTCGTCGGCGGCATCGGGTTCCTGACTTGGGACGACGTCCGCACCCACCGGCTCCGTCTGCGGCGCTACCGGATGCAGAGCAAGGTCATCCTTGCCGTCACGGCGGTCCTGATCCTGTGCCCCGCCGCGCTGTTCTTCCTGACCGACTATGCCGCCCTGCCTTTGGGCGAGCGGGTGCTGGCCGCTCTCTTCCAGGCAGTCACGCCCCGGACCGCGGGCTATAACACCATGGACCTGAACGCCATGAGCGACGTCTCCCGGGCAGTCGTGATCCTGCTGATGCTGATCGGCGGTGCGCCCGGCTCCACGGCGGGCGGCATGAAGGTCACCACCGTGGCCGTGCTGATGGCCAACGCCCGCGCCGCCTTCTGCCGGCGGGAGGACCTCCAGCTTTTCGACCGCCGGCTGGAGAACACGGCGGGCAGGAACGCCGGCGCGATCCTCCTGCTGTATCTGCTCCTGCCCTTCACAGGGGCGGCGGTCCTCAGCATGGCGGAGGGGCTCCCGCTCTCCGTCTGCCTGTTCGAGACGGTCTCCGCCGCCGGGACCGTAGGCCTGAGCCTTGGCCTGACGCCCCAGCTAGGGGCGCTGTCCCGGGGCATCCTGATCCTCCTGATGTTTTTCGGCCGCGTGGGCGGACTGACTCTGATCTACGCCGCCTTCTCCGGACACGACCGCCCCTGCGCCCGGGCGCCGAAAGAAAAGATCACCGTCGGCTGAAAGGAGCTATCCCATGAAGAACGTTTTGCTGATCGGTCTCGGCCGCTTCGGGCGGCACCTCGCCATCCAGCTGGACCAGCTGGGGCACCAGATCATGGCTGTGGACCAGAACGAGGAGCGGATCAACGAGTGTATGGCCTTCGTCACCAACGCCCAGATCGGCGACAGCACCCGGGAGGACTTCCTTCGGTCGCTGGGCGTGAACAACTACGACATCTGCTACGTCACCATCAGCGGGAGCTTCCAGAACTCTCTGGAGACCACCTCGCTCCTCAAGGAGCTGGGGGCCCGGTATGTGGTGGCCCGGGCCGAACGGGACGTACAGGCCAAATTCCTCCTGCGCAACGGCGCGGATGCGGTGGCCTATCCCGAGAAACAGCTGGCGAAATGGGCGGCCATCCGCTACACCGCCGACCATATCTCCAGCTACATCGAGCTGGACGAGCAGCACGCCATCGTGGAGGTGGACGTGCCGAGGGACTGGCGGGAGAAGAGCATCGGCACTCTGGACATCCGTAAACGGTACGGCATCAATATCCTCGGCGTGAAGCGGGGGGCGCGGACCGACATGGCCATCTCCTCGGACACCGTGCTGGACAGCGGCGCCACCCTGCTGGCGCTGGGCGAGTACGAGGCCCTGCGGAAGTGCTTCCACCTGTGAGCGGCCGTCTCCATCGGCCTCCAAAATACAAAAAAGGGCCCCGCGCCAGCCGGCGCGGGGCCCTCTTTCTTTCTGCTCAGATCGCGGCAAGCTGCTGATGGAACCACTCGGAATCACACTCGATCTCCACCGGCTCGGAAAAGTCCAGCGCGAAGATCCCCATAGGTGACTTCGCGTTCAAGGAGACCTCGCCATCCATCGAACGGATGGTCACAGGCTCAGGAACGGAAAGCGCCAGCTCGCGGAGCTTATGGACCGCCTCACGGGAGGCGAACGTCTTTCTTACTACCATCAGTTATTCCCCCTACATTTTCCACATCCAAATATCAGGGCTTTGCGCGCTCTCCTATATTATACTACATGGTATAGCGGATGGGAACGAAAAATGGCACGTCTGTGAGCCGGTTTTCTGCCGGTCGAGCAGGGAGATCTTCGGCGATCTGCCGGGTGGATCCGGCCGGATCACTTCATCAGGGAACAGACCAGCTCCGTGTAGTGGGCGGCGTCCTCGATGGGCAGACCGGCGATCAGCAGCGCCTGATCGTACAGCAGTTCGGCATAGGTCCTGGCCTTCTCCGGATCGCTGCCCATGGCGGCGCGGAGGGCGGCGAAGGCGGGGGCGTCCGGGTTGAGCTCCAGCACCCGCTGGGCCTTCATGCTCTTGGCCCGCTCCGGGTCCACCTTGTTGAAGTACTTCTCCATCTCCAGGGTCACGGGGCCGTCGGCAGTCATGCACACGGCGCCGCTCTTCAGGATCTTGGAGATCCGGGCCTCCTTGACCTTGTCGCCCAGGGCCTCCTTCACGAAGTCCAGCACGTCCTTGTTCTCCTGAGCTTTCTCCTCGGCCTTGGCCTTCTCCTCGTCGCTCTCGGGGAGGGCGTCACTGTCGCTGACGGACTTGAACGCCTTGCCGTCCAGCTCACCCAGCAGGTCCATGACGAACTCATCGGGATCGTCGGTCAGATAGAGGATCTCATAGCCCTTGTCCCGGATCCGCTCGGTCTGGGGCAGCTGGGCGATCTTCTCCACGCTCTCGCCGGCGGCGAAGTAGATGTACTTCTGATCCTCGGGCATCCGCTCCTTGTACTCGGCCAGCGTGACCAGCTTCTCCTCCTTGGAGGACCAGAAGAGGAGCAGATCCTTCAGCAGATCCTTATGGGCGCCGTAGTCGGCCAGGATGCCGTACTTGATCTGCATCCCGAAGGCCTTCCAGAACATCTCGTACTTGTCCCGGCTGTCCTTCTGGAGCTTCATCAGCTCGGCCTTGATCTTCTTCTCCAGGTTGTTGGCGATCACCTTGAGCTGGCGGGTGTGCTGGAGCATCTCACGGGAGATGTTCAGGGAGAGGTCGGGGGAGTCCACCACGCCCTTGACGAAGCGGAAGTGCTCCGGCAGCAGGTCCGCGCACTGGTCCATGATCAGCACGCCGGAGGAATAGAGCTGGAGGCCCTTCTGATAGTCCCGGGAGTAGAAGTCGAAAGGCGCATGGCTGGGGATGTACAGCATGGCCTTGTACTCCGCCGCGCCCTCGGCGGAGATATGGATGGTGGTCAGGGGGTCTTCCCAGTCGCCGTACTTCTCCTTGTAGAACTGAGCGTACTCCTCATCCTTGACCTCGCTCTTGGGCCGCTGCCACAGGGGCACCATGGAGTTCAGGGTCTCCCACTGGTCATAGTCCTCCCACTCGGGCTTGTAGTCGTCGCCGGCATCGGCGGGCTTGGGCTTCTGGCGGGACTTGTGCATGAGCATGGTGATGGGGTAGTGGATGTAGTCGGAGTACTTCTTCACCAGGTCGGAGAGCTTGTACTGCTCCAGATAGTCGCTGTAATGCTCCTCGTCGGTGTCGGCCTTGATGTGCAAGATCACGTCGGAGCCCACGCCGGACTTTTCGCAGGGCTCCATGGTGTAGCCGTCCTTGCCGTCGGACTCCCACTTCCAGGCCTGGTCGCCGCCGTAGGCCTTGGAGATCACGGTCACGTGGTCGGCCACCATGAAGGCGGAGTAGAAGCCCACGCCGAACTGGCCGATGATGTCTACGTCGCCCTTGCCCTCGCCGGCGTCCCGGGCGGCCATGTCCTGCTTGAACTGGAGGGAGCCGCTCTTGGCGATGGTGCCCAGGTTGGATTCCATCTCCTCCTTGGTCATGCCGATGCCGTTGTCGGAGATGGTCAGAGTACGGGCGATCTGGTCAGGGGTGAGGACGATCTTGAAGTCGGACCGGTCCAGACCCACCTTGTCATCGGTGAGGGCCTTATAGGCCAGCTTATCGATGGCGTCGCTGGCGTTGGAGACCAGCTCCCGCAGGAAGATCTCCTTGTGGGTATAGATCGAATTGATCATCAGGTCCAGCAGACGCTGAGATTCTGCCTGAAAGGCTTTCTTTTCCATGGTTTGTGCGCCTCCGTATATGATATCTGTGATGGATGGACGAAAGATCAGCACTCATCTTTTTTGAGTGCTGATCTTATGATAGACCTTAGTATGGAAATTTTCAAGAGGGTTCAAAGAATGTTTACAAATTCTCCTCGTTCGGGCCGCCCACGGGGCGGGAGTGTTGTGTCCTCGCCGGACGGGCCGCTTACTCAGCGGGAGCCCTCTTTCTTTTTCTCCCGTGAGAAAAAAGAAAGGTGGAAAAGAAAAAGAACGCCAGAGGGGGCGGACCTCCCCTCTGGACACCCCCTATGCGCTCGTTCTCTCCCGATATAATCATAAAGGCCCTGTCCTCGTCTCGGATGTCCTCTGATCGCGCGGAGCGCACGACCGAAAGTCTATGATGGGGCGGCGAGGACGCCGCCCCTATGATGGTCTGAACGCACAAAACGCTCCCGTCCGATCCTGCCCTTCGAAGTGGCAGGCCATCTTGTCTTTTGAGCCGAAAAACGTCCGTCGGGAGCGCCAAGCGAACGTGTGTGTGCTGCCAGGCTCGCGCGGGCGCTTCTGCCTTCGAACGCCAGCCGGGGACGCATTGGGGGGAGTCCAGAGGGGGATCGACTGTCCCCCTCTGGCGGTCCTTTTTCTTTCCCCTGTTTCTTTTTCTGACGCTCAGAAAAAGAAATAGGGCGCTGCCCGCGCAGGGCGTCCGTCCGGCAGAAAAAACCGGACGCCCCACCCATTCCGATGAGGCGCCCGGCGCGCATGAGATATCGTTTTAGCCCTGCCGGTGCTCGCCCCGGCTGTAAGCCACCACCGTCCGGCGGTTGGGCTCGGTGCCCACAGAGTACGTCGTCACGTCGGCCCGGTCCTGGAGAGCGGTATGGATCACATGGCGCTCATAGGCATTCATGGGCTCCAGCGTCACGTTCCGGCGGTAGCGGACCACCTTGCCCGCCACCTTGTTGGCCAGACGGACCAGAGACTCCTCCCGCTTGGCCCGGTAGTGCTCCGCGTCCAGATGGACGCGCACCCGGTGGGTGAGGCCCTTGTTCACCGCATAGACGCAGAGCTGCTGGATGGCGTCCAGGGTCTCGCCCCGGCGGCCGATCAGAGCGCCCAGCTCCTGGCCCACCAGCTCCACTTCATAACAGCCCTGCTCGTTCACCCGGATCACAGGCTCGGCCTGAGCCCCCATGTGGGCCAGCAGGCCCCGCAGGAACCGGTCGATCTTCTGGGCCATCTGGTCGCCGCTCAGATCGGCGGCCACGGCGGCAGGGACCTCCGCGGCTTCCGCCGCAGGGGCCTCGGGGGCGGAAGCGGAGGGCTCCTCCGCAGAGACAGCGGCGGGAGCCTCCTCCACCGGAGCGGGGGCGGGCTCCTCATCGGGGGCCTCGTAGCTCACCTTCACCTTGGCAGGGCAGCTTCCGATGCCCAGGAAGCCGGACTTGGCCCGCTCCAGGATCTCCACGGAAACATCGTCCCGGTCCAGACCAAGCTGGACCAGCGCGGCCTCGATGGCCGCTTCTTCGGTCTTACCAGTGCTTTCGATCCACTTCTGCATGGTCTGTACTCACTCCTTGTCTGCGTTCTCATCCGCGGTCTGCTCCACGGCATCGTCCGCGGGAGCCGCATCGTTTTCCACATCAGCGGCGGGAGAGGTGGAGACCTCCTCCGTCCTGGCCTCGGGCGCTTCCTCTACGGGAGCCTCCGCCTTCGGCTTTTCCACCACAGGGGCCTCTTCCAGCTTACCGGTGGCAGGGTCGAAGTAGGGAGTGGGCCCCTCCGCGCGGAAGCGGGTGGGATCGTAGGCGCGGCCACGGGCATAGGACCGCAGGCCGATGCCGCTGACGGCGATGACGCCGCTGTCCTTGTCCTTCTTCTCCATGGCGTTCAGGAGCTCCTTGCGCTTCTTGCCCTTAGCCTGCTTGGCCTCCTCGATGCGGCGGGCCCGCTCCTCGGCGGCCTGGCGCTTGCGCTCCTTTTCCTCTTCCTTCTCCAGACGCTCCCGCTCGGCGGCCTTGGCGGCGGCCTCCTCATAGTCCTTCTTCAGCAGCTTGCCGCAGATGAACTCCTGCACCATGGACAGCAGGTTCTGGATGATCCAGTAGAGACACAGGGCGGCGGGCATGCTGAAGCCGATCCACAGGGAGATCAGGGGCATGGTGAAGAGCATGCCCTTCATGCTGGGGTTGTCCTGGGCGGCCTGCTTGTTGATGGCGTTGGTCTTCTGAGAGATCAGAGAGAACACGAAGCCGGAGGCCGCGGAGATCACAGGCAGCAGGAACAGAGCGAAGCCGCCGGTGATAGTCCAGAACTTGAGCTGGGGCACCAGCGCCAGGTTGAAGATGCCCAGGAAGTCGAAGTTGATGGAGAACACACTGGCCCCGGCGCCGGCCGCGGCCTGGACCGCGCTGACGTTGTCGGGGGTGATGAGGCTGGCCAGATAGAGCTGGTTATAGCTGTTGTTGACGAACTCCGCGCCGGCGGTGCGGATCCAGCCGTTCTGGAAGGCCACGTTGCCCCAGTCCAGGACCTGGGCGATGGCGCCCAGGGCGCTCTCGTCCACGTTCATCATGTAGAACAGGGGCTGGCGGATGATGGAGTACAGGGGCAGCAGGATGAAGATGGGCAGGAAGGACCAAAGGCAGCCGCCCATGGGGTTCACGTTCTCCCGCTCGTAGAGCTTCTGGAGCTCCGCGTTGTAGCGGGCCTGATCTTTGCCGTACTGCTTCTGGAGCTTTTGGGTCTGGGCGGAGAGCATGTTCATCTGGATCATGCTCTTCTTGCCCTTGAGCTGGAAGGGGAACAGGATCACCTTCACCACCAGGGCGAAGAGGATCAGAGCCAGACCGTAGCTCCCGGTCAGCTCATAGAAGGAATTGAGCACCCATACGAAGGGCGTGAGAAGGATCTTCATGTGTCAGGCCTCCATAGTCTTTGTACAGATCGGGAAGCCGGGGACATACGGTCGGTCAGGGCACCGGGTCGTACTGGACGCTCTCCTGCCGATGGAAGGGGTGGCATCGCAGCAGACGGCGCAGGGCCAAAAAGCCCCCCTTGCAGGCGCCGTACTTCTCCACCGCCTCCAGCGCGTAGGCCGAGCAGGTAGGGATGAAGCGGCAGCAGGGGGGATGCAGGGGCGAGATGGCCCGCCGGTAAAACCGGATGGCCGTCAGGAGGAAAGACTTCATCCGTCCTTCTCCCGGATCAGCAGGCCCAGGCGGTCCAGGTCCTTCAGGAGCTCTCGCTCCAGCACCGGATACCGGGAGAAGCCGGCCTTCACCCGGGCCACGATCACGATGTCATAGCCCCGGCGGATCTCCGCCTCGTGGAGGCGGAACGCCTCGCGGATACGGCGGCGGGTCCGGTTGCGGAGCCACGCCTTGCCCACCTTGGTGCCCACAGTCAGGCCCAGGCGGTCATGATCCAGTCGGTTCTTCCGGCAGTACACCGCCAGACAGGGGGACACCGCCGACTTGCCCTTACTGTACAGCCGGCGGAACTGATGGTTCTGCTTCAGCGAGACGGTGGTCTCCACGATGTTCTCCCCCCTCGGAAAAATACGCTGCCCTCATCGGTACGGGACCGTACCGAAATGCCCCGGATACTGATCAGGGGCGGTGGGATGACGCTCCCCCGCCCCTTGTCTCCACTCTATACCGTTGTTCCCGGACGCGGGCTGTCCTCCTGAAACGGATCAGTGAGACAGGCGGGCGCGGCCCTTGGCACGGCGGCGAGCCAGCACCTTGCGGCCATTGGCGGTGGCCATGCGCTTGCGGAAGCCATGGACCTTGGAGCGCTGACGCTTCTTGGGCTGATAGGTACGAACCATTTCCGGTACACCTCCTAATTTATTCTGGCAGGTCTTACACCTGCCCGCCACAACGGCCGGAGGACCGGCCGCGGTCGTCAAAAGGAAAAATGCTTTACACCGGCCATGATGGCATGGTGTATCCTGTATTATAGCGTATGGAGAAATGCCATGTCAACACCATTTTCCCCGCTCTTCAGAACTTTCCACAGGCGGATCGTCTCTATTCGGCGGGCTGTCTACCTCATCTTGTGGCAAGTGCCCGGTTATCCACAATTTTACGCGGTTTTCCACCTCAAAATGTGGATAACTCATTGCCTTAGGCCCCTTTCTTTGGTATAATGTCCTGTAACGATCATAATGGGGAAGGTCCTGTCTGCCGCCGGCGGGGACGGGCTTCCTTTTTTCAAAGGAGTGATCCTATGAACTCTCCAGCCGACGTCTGGACCATGGTCCTCAAGCTCATGGAGGCGGAGATGACGCCCACCACCATCCACACCTGGTTCGACGATGTGCAGGCCGTATCCATCGACGCCAACCAGTTCGTCATCTGCGCCCCAGTATCCTTCAAGCGGGACATGATCGCCGACCGATACACCCCCGCCATCCAAAAGGCGCTCCACGAGCTCTTCTCCAGTGACTTCGAGGTGATCGTGATCGGGGAAGAGGACAAGAACACCTTCGTCAAGCCTGACCGCCCCGCAGACGACAGCAGCTTCCTCCCCGGCACGGAGGAGTACACCTTCGAACGGTTCGTGGTGGGCGCGTCCAACAAGTTCGCCCACGCCGCCGCCCTGGCCGTGGCCGAGAACCCGGCCAAGAGCTACAACCCGCTGTTCATCTACGGCGAGTCCGGCTTGGGCAAGACCCACCTCATGTGCGCCATCGCCCACCGGATCCACCGGAACCACCCGGATTACCGGGTCCTCTATTTGAAGAGCGAGACCTTCTGCAACGAGCTGATCCAGGCGATCCAGCAGGGCCGCAACGAAGAGTTCCGGGAGAAATACCGCTATGTGGACGTGTTCCTCATGGACGACGTCCAGTTCATCGCCGGCAAAGAGAGCTCTCAGGAGGAGATGTTCCACACCTTCAACTCGCTCTATGAGGCCGGGCGGCAGATCGTGTTCACCGCCGACCGCCCCCCCAAGGAGATGCTCCGGCTGGACGACCGGCTGCGCACCCGGTTCGAGTGGGGCCTGCCCGTGGACATCCAGCCCCCGGACTATGAGACCCGGGTGGCCATCATCAAGAACAAGGCCATCCGCCGCGGCATGAACCTGCCCGAGCCAGTACTCCAGTACATCGCCGAGAACATCACCTCCAACGTCCGCCAGATCGAAGGCACGGTCAACAAGATCCTGGCCTTCCAGGAGCTGATGGGAGAGAGCGTGGACGTGGACATGGTGATACGGGCCGTCCGCGATATGTTCAAGGAGCGGGCCGAGTTCCTGCCCTCTCCGGACATCATCATCGAGGAGGTCAGCAAATTCTACGACATCGACGCCGACGCCATCCGGGGCCAGGGCCGCACCAAGGACACCGCTCTGGCCCGGCAGATCGCCATGTATCAGATCCGGCAGATGACCAACCTCTCTCTGAAGGAGATCGGCAAGGAGTTCGAGGGCCGGGACCACACCACCGTCATGCACTCCATCGAGCGGGTGGAGAAGCTCATGAAGACCAGGCCCGAGATCAAAGAGGTCATCAAAGATCTAAACTCCAACATCAATGCCCGGTACGACAACTGACCGGACGTTCCACCAAAGGGGACACACCGGTGGAAAGACCGGACGGGCTCCATCCCACACGATCCCACATTTCCACACAGATCCGGGGAAATGTGGAGAACGGCCGGTGGATGGAATGTGGAAAGCCGTTCGCCCCGTGGAAAACCGCGGCAGATATCCACAAGGCCTGTGGACGCCGAACACTTAGCGGCGCAGGCAAAACGTCCACTTTTCCACAATATTTTCCCCTACTACTACTACTACTATTTTATCCCTCTCCTCTCTTCCTGGACCGGAAGTCTGGAGCCACAAACGGAGGTACCACCTGATATGAAGTTTTCCTGCGAAAAAGCTCTGCTCCAAACGGCGATCAACACCACATCGCGCGCCGTGTCTCCAAAGAGCTCCATCCCAGCCCTGGAAGGCATCCTGCTGGAAGCAGGAGAGGACCTGCGGCTCACCGGCTATAATCTGGAGACCGGCATCCGTACCATCGTTCCCGCCGAGATCCAATCCAAAGGCACCCTGGTCTTGGGGGCACGTCTTTTTGGAGAGATCATTCGTAAGCTCCCTGACGACATCATCACCTTCACCGCCGAAAACTACATGGTCAACATCAAGTGCGGCATGAGCGAATTCAACATCCTCGGCACCGACCCAGAGGAATTCCCCGAACTGCCCAACGTGGAATACCAGAATTCCTTCACTATCGAACGGTCCAAGCTCAAGGCCATGATCGGGCAGACCCTCTTCGCCGTCAGCGACAACGAAAGCCGGCCCATCCACACCGGATCCCTCTTCGAAGTGGACCAGAACGGCCTGACCATCGTCTCTGTAGACGGCTACCGGCTGGCCCTGCGGCACGAGTCGATCCAAAATAAGGAAGGAACGGACGGATTTTCCTTCGTCGTGCCCGGAGCAGCCCTGTCCGAGGTGGAAAAGATCTGCTCCGATGTGGACGAGCCGGCTTCCGTCACTCAGGGCTCCCGCCATGTGATGTTCAAAGTGGGGGACACCATGCTGGTGGCCCGCCGGCTGGAGGGCGAGTTCCTGGCCTACCGCCAGGCGATCCCCCGCAACAACACCATCCATGTGGAGGGCGACACCAAGACCCTGCTGGCCTCCATCGACCGGGTGTCCCTGATCATCAGCGATAAGCTGAAAAGCCCCCTCCGCTGTGTGTTCGATCAGGATCTGCTGCGGATCACCACCAAGACCGCCATCGGCGACGCCGCCGACCAGTGCCCCATCCAGGGAGACGGCACCGGCCTGGAGATCGGCTTCAACAACAAGTATCTGATGGACGCCCTCCGGGCGGCCCCGGCGGACCGGGTCCGGCTGGAGCTGACCACCAGTGTGTCCCCCTGTGTGATCCTGCCCGTGGAAGGGGAAGAGAACTTCCTGTATATGGTCCTGCCGGTGCGCCTGAAGGCCGGCGAATGAGACTGGATATGTATCCACGCCCGTGCAGGAGGAAAGGATAAGATATGCAAACGAAAGAAATAGCCATCACCACAGAGTTCATCAAGCTGGAGGCCTTCCTGAAATTCACCGGGGCCGTGTCCACCGGCGGCGAGGCCAAGAACCTGATCCAGGACAGCCTGGTGAAGGTCAACGGCGAGGTCTGCACCATGCGGGGCAGGAAGCTGCGGCCCGGCGACACGGTGGAGCTGGGAGAGACCCGCCTGAGCGTGCGATGATCGTCCGCCGGCTGGAGCTGGAGGGCTTCCGCAATTACGCGGCGGCGGCGGCGGAGTTCGCCCCCGGCGTCAATGTGATCTGCGGCGAGAACGCCCAGGGCAAGACCAATCTGCTGGAGGCGGTGGGATATCTCTCCGGGGCCCGGTCCCACCGGGCCAGAGGGGACCGGGAGCTCATCGCCTTCGACCGGGATCAGGCCCTCCTCCGGGCGGAGCTGGAGGGGCGGGGGCGGACCTTCGCCGTGGAGGCCCAGCTCTTCCGGGGGCGGCGGCGGAAGCTGTCCGTCAACGGAGTGCCCCTCAGGACGGCGGCGGAGTTGTCCGAGCTGATCCACACGGTGCTCTTCTGTCCCGGGGACCTGAGCATCATCCAGGCCGGCAGCGCCGAGCGCCGCCGCTTCCTGGACCAGGCCATCTGCCAGCTCCGGCCCCGGTACGCCGCCGCTCTGGCGGAATACCACCGGCTCCAGGAGCACAAGACCCGCATCCTGCGGGACTGGGAGGACAAGCCCTCCCTGCTGGACCTGCTGCCCGAGTTCAACGACCGGATGGCCCGGTGCGGCGCGGTGGTGGTCCACTACCGGGCCCATTTCATCCGCCGGCTGTCCGAGCGGGCGGCGGCCATCCACGCCGAGTTCGCCGGCGGGCGGGAGCAGCTCTCTCTGTCCTACCAGACCGTCAAGACGGTGGGGGACCCGCTCCTGCCCACCAGAGATATCTATCCCAGGCTCCTGGCCCATCAGGAGAGCCACCGCCGGGCGGAGCTGGACAGCCGCGTCTGTCTCTCCGGTCCCCACAAGGACGATCTGCTGGTGGCCATCGACGGCCGTCCGGCCCGGCAGTTCGCCTCTCAGGGCCAGACCCGGACCGCGGTGCTCTCCCTGAAACTCTCCGAGCGGGAGATCCACCGGGAGGACACCGGGGAGTGGCCGGTGCTCCTGCTGGACGATGTGCTCTCCGAGCTGGACCAGCGGCGGCGGGACTTCGTCCTCCGCCGGATCGGCGGCGGGCAGGTGTTCATCACCTGCTGTGAGGAGGAGGGGCTGGAGGAGCTGGAGGGCCGCACCTTCCACATCCGGGCCGGCGCACTGACGGCCGGCCCCTGACCATGGGACGAAGGAGGAGGGAGATCCGTGTATCTGCATCTGGGACGATCGGTGGTGGTCCCGTTCCGGGACGTGCTGGCGATCTGCGACATGGACAACGCCACCGCTTCCCACCGGACCCGGAAGTTCCTGGCCCGGGCCGAGCGGGAGGGGAGAGTGGTCAATGTGTCCGACGACCTGCCCCGGTCCTTCGTCCTCTGCGGCCGGAGGGACGGGAGCTGGCAGATCTATATCTCCCAGCTCTCCTCAGGCACCCTCCTGCGGCGGGTGGAGCAGTTCAGCCGGCCCGGATAGGGGCCCGCATTTCGGAAAACGCTATTTGACGGGCGGCGCGGACGCGCCCCCATTTCATCGACGGAGGTCAACTTATGTCTGAAGAACTGGAATTGAACCAGACCCAGGTGGAGCACGAGTATACCGGCTCCGAGATCCAGGTCCTGGAGGGGCTGGAGGCGGTGCGCAAGCGGCCGGGCATGTACATCGGCTCCACCTCCTCCTCCGGTCTGCACCATCTGGTCTATGAGATCGTGGACAACGCCATCGACGAGGCGCTGGCCGGCTACTGTGACGACATCTCCGTCACCATCCTGGACGGGGACATGATCCGGGTCACCGACAACGGCCGCGGCATCCCTGTGGACATCCAGCCCCAGACCGGCAAGCCCGCCCTGGAGGTGGTGTTCACCATCCTGCACGCCGGCGGCAAGTTCGGCGGCGGCGGCTACAAGGTCTCCGGCGGCCTCCACGGCGTGGGCGCCAGCGTGGTCAACGCCCTGAGCGAGTGGCTGGAGGTCCGGGTCCACAAGGACGGCAAGATCTATGAGATGAAGTTCTCCCGGGGCCATGTGACCCAGGAGATGACCGTGGTGGGCGCCACCGACCGCCACGGCACCGAGGTGGTGTTCAAGCCCGACCCCGAGATGTTCGAGGACACCGTGTACGACTACAAGATCCTCCACACCCGGATGCGGGAGGAGGCCTTCCTGAACGCAGGCGTCCGGATCCGCACCGAGGACCAGCGTCCCGGGAAGGAACAGTCCGACGAGATGCACTACGCCGGCGGCATCCGGGAGTTCGTCACGTTCATCGATCAGAACAAGACCCCGCTCCACAGCGACGTGATCTACATCGCCGGCCAGCGGGACGACTCCGTGGCCGAGGTGGCCTTCCAGTACAACGATGACTACAACGAGAACATCATCTCCTTCGCCAACAACGTCCACACCCCTGAGGGCGGCATGCACGAGGAGGGCTTCCGCCGGGCCCTGACCAACGTGCTCAACAGCTACGGCCGCAAGATCGGCGTGCTGAAGAACGAGGATAAGGTCTCCGGCGAGGACTGCCGGGAGGGCCTCACCTGCGTCATCTCCGTGAAGCTGACCAACGCCCAGTTCGAGGGCCAGACCAAGGCCAAGCTGGGCAACAGCGAGATCCGTACCTTGGTCAACGCCATCGTCTCTGAGAAGCTGGATGAGTACCTGGAGGAGAACCCCGCCGTGGGCCGGGCCATCCTGGAAAAGGCCCTCACCGCCAACCGGGCCCGGGAGGCCGCGCGGAAGGCCCGGGAGTCCATCCGCCGCAAGACCGCTCTGGGCGGTGCGGCCATGCCCGATAAGCTCCGGGACTGCAATATCAGCGAGCCTGAAGTCACTGAGATCTACATCGTCGAGGGCGACTCCGCCGGCGGCTCCGCCACCCAGGGCCGGGATTCCCAGTTCCAGGCGATCCTCCCCCTGTGGGGCAAGATGCTCAACGTGGAGAAGGCCCGGGCCGACAAGGTCTACGGCAACGACAAGCTCCAGCCTGTGATCACCGCCCTAGGCGCCGGCATCGGCGAGGAGTTCGACATCAGCAAGCTCCGCTATCACAAGATCATCATCATGGCCGATGCCGATGTGGACGGCGCCCATATCCGCACCCTGCTGCTGACCTTCTTCTTCCGGTTCATGCGGCCCCTGATCGAGCACGGCTATGTGTACTCCGCCGTGCCGCCCCTGTTCAAGTTGACCCGGGGCAAGACCACCCGCCTGGCCTTCTCCGAGGAGGAGCGGGACCGGCTCAGCGCCGAGCTGAGGGGGGACAACCCCAACGCCAAGGTGGACATCAGCCGCTTCAAGGGCCTGGGCGAGATGGATCCCCACGAGCTGTGGGAGACCACCATGGATCCGGAGAAGCGGACCCTGCGCCGCATCACCCTGGACGACGCCGTGGCCGCCGACGCCACGTTCACCGTCCTCATGGGCGAGAAGGTGGAGCCCCGGAAGGAATTCATCGAGCGCAACGCCAAGTACGCGGTCAATCTGGACTACTAAGGAGAAGAGACACCGATGGCAAGCAATAAACGAAACCATGTGGATCCGGAGGAGTTTCGCTTCCCCGACCAGGTGATCCACGAATCCCCCCTCGTCCCGGAGATGGAGCAGTCCTATATCGAGTACGCCATGAGCGTCATCAAGGGCCGGGCCCTGCCCGACGTACGGGACGGCCTGAAGCCCGTCCACCGCCGCATCCTCTACGCCATGTATGAGGACAACCTGACCCATGACAAGCCCTTCAAGAAGTCCGCCACCTGCGTGGGCGACGTGCTGGGCCGCTATCATCCCCACGGCGACGCCAGCGTCTACGACGCCATGGTCCGCCTGGCTCAGGATTTCTCCATGCGCTATATGCTGGTGGACGGCCACGGCAACTTCGGCTCCGTGGACGGCGACCCCCCGGCCGCCTACCGCTACACCGAGGCCCGGCTGTCCAAGATCTCGGAGGAGATGCTCCGGGACATCGAGAAGGACACCGTGGACTGGGATCCCAACTTCGATGAGAGCCGGAAAGAGCCCCGGGTCCTGCCCTGCCGCTTCCCCAACCTGCTGGTGAACGGCTCCAGCGGCATCGCCGTGGGCATGGCCACCAACATCCCGCCCCACAACCTGCGGGAGGTGATCGGGGCCTGCATCCAGGTGCTGGACGACCCCGAGTCCACCCTGGCCGACCTGATGGAGCACGTGAAGGGCCCCGATTTCCCCACCAGCGGCATCATCATGGGCCGGTCCGGGATCCGGGCGGCCTACGCCACCGGCCGGGGCAAGGTCATCATCCGGGCCCGCGCCGAGTTCGAGGAGTTCGGCAAGGACCGGACCCGCATCGTGGTCACGGAGATCCCCTATCAGGTCAACAAGCGCCAGCTCATCAAGAACATGGCGGACCAGGTGGAGGACAAGCGTCTCCAGGGCATTTCCGACATCCGGGACGAGACCGACCGGAACGGCATGCGCATCGTGATCGAGCTCAAGCGGGACGCCAACCCCCAGGTGGTGCTCAACCGCCTCTTCGCCCAGACCCAGCTCCAGTCCTCCTTCGCGATCAATATGCTGGCCCTGGTGGACGACCAGTCCCAGCCCAAGATCCTCTCCCTGCGCCACATCATCGATGAGTACCTGAAGTTCCAGGAGGAGATCATCGTCCGCCGGACCCGGTACGACCTGAAGAAGGCCCAGGAGCGGGCCCATCTGCTGGAGGGCCTGCTGATCGCCCAGGACCACATCGACGAGGTGATCCGCACCATCCGGGAGAGCTATGACGACGCCAAGGAGAACCTAATGGCCCGGTTCAGCCTGGACGACATCCAGGCCCAGGCCATCCTGGATATGCGCCTGAAGGCCCTCCAGGGCCTGGACCGGGAGAAGCTGGAGAACGAGTACAGGGAGCTGGAGGCCCGGATCGCCTACTATGAGGAGCTTCTGGCCTCGGACGAGAAGATCCGCGGCGTCCTCAAGACCGAGCTCCAGGCCATCGCCGACAAGTACGGCGACGAGCGCAAGACCGAGATCCAGGACGTGGAGGACGAGATCGACATCGAGGACCTGATCGAAGAGGAGGAGTGCGTGTTCACCCTCACCTCCGCCGGGTACATCAAGCGTCTGCCCGCCTCCACCTACCGGGCCCAGCGCCGGGGCGGCAAGGGCATCTCCGCCCAGACGCTGAAGGAAGAGGACATGGTGGAGACCGTGTTCACCGCCTCCACCCACGACTTCATCCTCTTCTTCACGAACAAGGGCCGGGTCCACCGGAAGAAGGGCTATCAGATCCCCGAGGCGGGCCGCACCGCCAAGGGCACCAATATCGTCAACGTCCTGCCGGTGGAGAGCGATGAGAAGGTCACCGCCATGATCCACCTGCGGGAGTTCCCGGAGGACCGTTATCTGGTCATGGTCACCCGGAAGGGCACCGTGAAGCGGATCCAGCTCTCCTCCATCAACACCGCCCGGAAGGCGGGCATCCGGTGCATCACCCTGCCCCCCGACGACGAGCTGATCGCCGTCCGGGAGACTGACGGCGATCAAGCCATCCTGATCGCTACCCACGAGGGCATGAGCATCTGCTTCCAAGAATCCGACGTCCGGTGCATGGGCCGGGACGCCTGCGGCGTGCTGGGCATCCGGCTCCGTCAGGGCGACTATGTGATCGGCGCGGCCCGGGCCAAGCGGGACCATCAGGTGCTGATGATCACCGAGAACGGCTTCGGCAAGCGCACCGACATGGACGAGTATATCCGGGGCGACGGTCCCCAGAAGCGGGGCGGCTATGGCCTGAAGGGCTATCAGGTCACGGCCAAGACCGGTCCTGTGGCCGCTATGAAGGTGGTCAGCGATGACGACGACATCCTGATCATCTCCGACGACGGCACCATCATCCGCACCCATGCCGCCGGGATCAGCATCTACTCCCGGGCCGCCCAGGGCGTGAAGGTCATGTCCCTGAACGAGGGCGTGAAGGTCATCTCCATCGCCCGTACCGAACACGAGGACGAGGAGGCGCTCCCCGCCGAGGGAGAGGCCGCCCATGAGGTCCCTGCTGAGCCCACCACGGAGGTGTGAGCATGAGCCGGTACGAGATGAGCCTCGGTCCCAAGACCGCGGACACAGAGGAGAAGAGCCGGTGAAGCAGGTCACGATCTATACGGATGGAGCCTGCTCCGGCAACCCCGGCCCCGGCGGCTGGGGGGCGATCCTCCAGTATGGCCCCCACCGGAAGGAGATGTCCGGCGGGGAGGCCCAGACCACAAACAACCGCATGGAGCTGACCGGTGTGATATCCGCCCTGCGGGCGCTGAAGGAGCCCTGTGAGGTGGAGCTGTATTCCGACTCCAAGTACGTCCTGGATGCCCTCCAGAAGGGCTGGGCCAAGGGCTGGCGGTCCCGGGGCTGGGTGAAGTCGGACAAGAAGCCGGCCCTGAACGCCGACCTCTGGGCGGTCCTGCTGGATCTGTGCGACTATCACACGGTCCATCTCCACTGGGTGAAGGGCCACGCGGAGAACGCCAACAACAACCGCTGTGACGAGCTGGCTGTGGCGGAGAGCAAAAAATTCCGATGAATGCGAGAAGACCGTCCCCTGTTCCGACTGGAATGGGGGGCGGTTTTTTTGTCAAGTGGGCGGCAGGACGGGGCGGCTGTGATATTTGTTCCGCCCACGGGTGGGGAGATGTGTCCTCGCTTGCGCAGCCGTTGGCGGCTCTGCCGCCTTACGGATGCGGCATGCCCCTTGCGGGTGCGGACGGGCCGCCTATCCGGCGGGGACCCTATTTCTTTTTCTGAGCGTCAGAAAAAGAAACAGGGGAAAGAAAAAGAGCGCCAGAGGGGGACAGTCAATCCCCCTCTGGACTCCCCCCAATGCGTCCCCGGCTGGCGTTCGAGGGCAGAAGCGCCCGCGCGAGCCTGGCAGCACACACACGTTCGCTTGGCGCTCCCGACGGACGTTTTTCGGCTCAAAAGACAAGATGGCCTGCCGCTTCGAAGGGCAAGATCGGACGGGAGCGCTCTGTACGTCCAGACTATCATAGGGGCGGCGTCCCCGACGCCCCACCATAGACTTTCGACCGTGCGCTCCGCGCGATCAGAGGACATCCGAGATGAGGACAGGGCCTTTATGATCATATCGGGAGAGAACGAGCGCATAGGGGGTGTCCAGAGGGGAGGTCCGCCCCCTCTGGCGTTCTTTTTTTTTCCCCCCTTTCTTTTTTCTCACGCGAGAAAAAGAAAGGGGGCTCCCGCCGAGCAGGCGGCCCATCCGGCGAGGACACAACATTTTTCGTTGAGCGGATAAAAAACGCCCCCGCTCGATCTCCCGAGCGGGGGCGTTGTGGTCCTGTCATTCGGCTTTCGGAGGCGTTCCGCTCTCGCCCTTGGGCTTGTTCCCACGGGGGCGGCGCCAGCGGCGGCGGGGCTTCTTGGGCGCTCCGCCTTCCTGCTCCGGAGCAGGATCGGCAGGCTTAGAGGCCGGGGCGTTCTGAGGAGCCGGAGCGGGTCTGTCCTCCCGGACCTCTCTGGTGTCTTTTGACTTGGGGGCGGGACGGTCGTTCCGGGGCTTGGGCGGACGGGGCTTCCGGGGCTGGCTCTGCCCCTCGGCCGGGGCCTGCTGGCCCTTGGGAGGCCGGCCGCCGCTGTTCCCGCCATTCCCGTTCCCCGGACGGGAGGGCCGGCGGCGCTCCCGCTGAGGCTTCCGGTCGGGCGTGGGATCGGAGAGGCCGGACAGACTGGCCAGCGCGGCGGAGAGCCGGTCCTCCTCCGTCTCGGCGGCGGGATCTGCGGGGCGGCGGAGCTTGGCCAGCTCCTCCGGCGGCGGGGCCACATAGCCCTCGGGGCGCTTGCCCTTGCCATTGCGGACCACGCACAGCTCACAGTTGTGGTAGCACTTGGGGGCCTCCGGCTCGTCCTCCAGACGGACCTTCACGGTCTCCCGCAGGAGGTCCACCTGAGAGACGGTGCCCACGCCGTCGGGGGTCTCCACGAAGGACTCGTTCTTGGGCATCCGCTTCACCGCGTCCTCATAGGCCGCCTGCTCATACTTGAGGCAGCACATGAGCCGGCCGCAGGTGCCGGAGATCTTGGTGGGGTTCAGGCTGAGCCCCTGGGTCTTGGCCATCTTGATGGACACGGGCTGGAACTCGTCCATGAACCCGCAACAGCAGAAGGGACGGCCGCAGATGCCGAGGCCGCCCAGCATCTTGGCCTCGTCCCGGACGCCGATCTGCCGCAGCTCGATCCGGGTGTGGAACACGCCGGCCAGGTCCTTCACCAGGGCGCGGAAGTCCACCCGGCCCTCGCTGGTGAAGAAGAACAGGATCTTGCTCCCGTCGAAGTTGTACTCCACCTCCACCAGCTTCATCTCCAGCCCGTGGGCGGCGATCTTTTCCTGGCAGATCCGGAAGGCCCGGGCCTCCTTCTCCTTGTTGCGGCGGATGTTCTCCAGGTCCTTTTCCGTGGCGATGCGGACCATGGGACGGAGGGGCTGGACCACGGCGGAGTCCTCCACCATGGTGTTGCCCTGGACGCAGTCGCCGTACTCGATGCCCCGGGAGGTCTCGATGATCACGCCCTGTCCGGGGCGGACCTGGACGCCTTTGGGGTCGAAATAGTATTGCTTGCCCCCGCTCTTGAAGCGGACGCCGATGATCTCGGTCATTCAGTTACCTCATGTCTGTCGTATATCGGTCGAAAGGGATGTCATACGGGGAAGGGGACGGAAGGAAGCCCCTGCCGCCGGGGGAGGGCGGCCAGCTCCGCGCAGAGCCAGCCGGTCAGGTGTCCCACGCCGGTGTTGTGGGCGCAGGCCTCCCGGAGCCGGTCCATGATCTCCACCGCCGCCAGGAGGGAGCGGGGCGGCAGGGCGGCGGCCAGCGCGGCGGCGGCCTGCCGTCGTTCCGGGTCCTGATCGGCCCCGGCGTGGACGCCCTGGACCAGCGCGTCCCGCAGGAGACGCACCGTCTCGGCCATCAGGGCGGAGAAGCGGGTCCAGTCCCAGCCATCTTTGTTCTTATCGGCCTTCTTGTCCTGTTCCAGTCCAGCACAGAAGGCGCAGAGGGCCAGCTCATCCCCGCGGGCCAGCGTCCCGGCCAGAGCCAGCGCGGTCTGCCGGACCTTCTCATCTATGTCGTCGGCCCCGTCCAGCTCCTCTACGGCGCGGCCCAGCAGGCCCTCGCACCGGCGGGCGGCGGTCTGGAGCTCTTCCGGGGCGCGGTCCGGGAAGTGGGCCCGGAGGAACCCCTCTGCCTCCGCCAGAGAGACGGGGGAGAGGGTCAGCACCTCACAGCGGGAGCGAACGGTGGTCAGCAGGAGCTGGGCGTTCTCCGCCAGCAGGAGGAAGGCTGCGTAGGGGGGACCGTCCTCCAATACCTTGAGCATGGCGTTCTGGGCGGAGTCCTTCATACGGTCGGCCTCTTCCAGAAGGTAGACCTTCCGGGCGGCCTCGTTGGGGCGGATGTAGGCGTCGGAGCGCATGGCCCGGATCTGGGCCACATTGATCTCCTTGCCGTCCTCCCCGACGATCTGGATGATGTCCGGGTGGATGCCGCCCGCCGCCTTGCGGCAGCCGGAGCAGAGGCCGCAGGGGACGTCACCGTCCGGGGCGGAGCAGACCAGGGCGGCGGCCAGGATCCCGGCCAGCGTGTGCCGCCCGGAGCCCTTGGGACCGCTGATGATGTAGGCGTGGGAGAGGCCGCGGCGCTCCGTCTGGAGCTCCAGGCTCCGCTTGAGGGCGTCGTTGCCGGTCAGCGCTTGGAGACGCATGGTCAGACCCGCTCGAAGCGCTCGATGTCCACCACGAAGATGGTGGCGCCGCCCACGACGACTTCCACCGGCATGCTGGGATAGTAGCCGTAGCTCATCTCAGATGTAGTGGGGATCATCTGCCGGCGGCTGTGGGACTCGGTCTTGATGATGTCGATCACGGTCTGGACCTTCTCCTCGTCTACGCCGATCAGGATGGTCACGTTCCCGGCCATGAGGAAGCCGCCGGTAGTGGCCAGCTTGGTGGAGGAGAAGCCATGCTTGGTCAGGGAGCGGGTGACCGCGTTGGCGTCGTCATGATTGATGATCGCAAGGACAAGTTTCATAGGTGATCCCTCCTCGGATTACAAAGACCGGCCCGCCGGCCCGTATGGTCCGGAGCACGCTCAAATACGGACGACTTCCATGTCTTTCTCCATATTATACCCTATCCGGGATAAATATGCGATAGTTTTTTTCGTGATGCGTTCCCCCGGCGCGATCACCGGGATGCCCGGCGGATAGGGGGCTGCCTGGGCGGCGGCGACCCGGCCCTCCGCCGCCCGGAGGGAGAGCCGCTCCGTGGGGGCGAAGCGGGCGGACCGGGGAGAGAGGACCTGCTCTGGTCCCGGGGGCTGGGGCAGGTCCAGGGCCTCCGCCGGGGCGGGCCGTCCCGCCAGCACCGTGGAGAGGGCCGCCTCCAGCCGGGCGAAGTCCGCCGGATCGTCCGCGGAGGTACCGATGCACACCACATGGCGGGCGTCGGCCATCTCCGGCCAGACGCCACGGGCCTCCAGCGCCTCCTGCACGGCGAAGCCGTCGTCACAGAGCAGGGTCAGCCGGGCCGGGTCCAGCGTGGCGCCCATCTCCTCCGGCCGGAGGGAGGGGAAACGGGCCCGGAGCCGGGCCACCTGCCGGACGGTCTCCCGGAGGGCGGCGGCCCCCTCGTCCTCCATCCACGCCCGGGCGGCATCCATGGCCGCCATCAGCAGGTAAGAGGGGGAGGAACTGCCGTACAGGGACCCGGCCCGGCACAGCTCCTCCTGGGAGAAGCCGCCGCGGGAGAAGAGGAGGGCGGACTGCCCCGGAGCGGGGAGAGTCTTGTGGGCGGAGACCACTGCCAAGTCCGCCGCCGCCAGGGACCGGTCCCCCAGAAAGGGCAGATGGGCCCCATGGGCCCCGTCCACGATCAGTCGGGCCCCATGGGCGCGGCACACGTCCGCCAGAGCGGGGATATCCGAGCAGACGCCATGGTAGGTGGGCGAGGTGAGGCACACGGCCCGGATCGTGGGATGGGCCGTCAGAGCGGCCTCCACGGCCGTCGGCTCTACCGGTCCGGTGACGCCGGCCTCCGCCCGCCAGGGCCGGAAGAGATAGCGGGGATGCAGGTCCAGCAGGGCCAGGGCGTTGTAGGCCGACCGGTGGCATCCCCGGTCCAGCAAGACCTCGTCCCCAGGGGAGCAGGCCAGTGTGAAGGCAGTCAGCACCCCCTGGGTGGAGCCTCCGGTGAGGAAAAGGCACCGCTCCGCCCCGAAGGCCCGGGCCCAGAGGACCTCGGCGGCGGGGATGGCGTCCTCCGGGCCTGGGTCGAAGAGGTCGCCGGTGGGGGGGAGCTCGGTGAAGTCCAGCGGCGCGGCGGCGGACAGCTCGGGGAAGGGGAGGGGCTTCCCCTTGTGGCCGGGCATATGCATCCGCAGGGGATCTGTGTGGGCGAAGCCCCGCAGGGCGTCGCAGAGGGGCGTTTCTGTCATGGGGCGGGACCTCCGATGTGGAAAAGTGGTTTTCAAGCGCAGAGTATGGAAAAAGGGAAAAACAGGGGGGAAACTGCGGAAGTAATGTGGACAGACAGGTTGAAAAGTGGGAAAACTTCCACTGGTTCGGCGGGATGCCATGTGGAAAACTCGGGGGAAAAGTGTAAAACTGGTGTTCGAGTGACGGCCACAGCCGTCCGGCAGGGCATACAGTCCTCATTCTACCACCGGAAAGGCGAAATAGCGAGGGAGACGTTCCGTTCGCGGCGCCGTTTCCCGCGGTTGACTTTTTCCCGTGGTTGGGATAAAATCGAGAGCGTATCAGAACACCGCTATGACGGAGCAGGTACCCCGCGCACCGCCGGACAGAGAGGCACACCACGGCTGGAAGTGTGCCACGGCAAGGATCGGGGGAGACGGCTCCACCAGCGGGCCCGGAGACGGGCGCGGTCCCCTTCCCGCACCAGAAGGACGAAAGGGCGGGCCCGTCCCGCTGAACATGGGTGGCACCACGGAAGCGCGCGCTTTCGTCCCATAGCGTGGGACGGAGGCGTTTTTTCATACGCCGCCTCCCGTTCCGCCCCTGTTTTTCCAGCGATCCCCTATCCAACTCTTTGACAGAAGGAGTTCACTATGGACCGGATCAAACCCCGCACCCTGTCCGGCTCCATGGAGCTGCTGCTGCCCCAGGAAAGCTCCGCTTTCCCGGGGACCCCGATCATTCACTCGAATAGGCCGAAATGGATCCGGCCTATTTCAAGGTTTTGCTGCGCAAAACGCTTGACGCCGCTGACGCGGCGGGGGGCAGCAGCAGACCTATTTTCTAAAAGAGGAGCGTTACTATGGCACAGATCAAACCCCGCACCCTGTCCGGCTTTATGGAGCTGCTGCCCCAGCGGCAGGTCCAGTTCGACCGGATGGTGGACATCCTCCGCAAGACCTATTCCCTCTACGGCTTCACCCCCCTGGACACCCCCGCCATCGAGGCCAGCGAAGTCCTCCTGGCCAAGGGCGGCGGCGAGACCGAGAAGCAGATCTACCGCTTCACCAAGGGCGACAGCGACCTGTCTCTCCGCTTCGACCTGACCGTGCCCCTGGCCAAGTATGTGGCCCTCCACGCCGGCGAGCTGACCTTCCCCTTCCGCCGCTTCCAGATCGGCAAGGTCTACCGGGGCGAGCGGGCCCAGCGGGGCCGCTTCCGCGAGTTCTATCAGGCCGACATCGACGTGATCGGCGACGGCAGTCTGGACATCATCAACGAGGCCGAGATCCCCTCCATCATCTACAAGACCTTCACCGCTCTGGGCCTGAAGCGCTTCCAGATCCGGGTCAATGACCGGAAGGTGCTCAACGGCCTCTTCCAGCTCCTGGGCCTGAAGGAGCAGGCCGGCGACGTGATGCGCACGATCGACAAGCTGGAGAAGATCGGCCCCGATAAGGTGAAGGAGCTCCTCACCGGCGAGTTCGCCGTCCCCGCCGCCACCGCCGACCAGCTCCTGGAGCTGCTCACCACCGCCGACCCCATGGCCGCGCTGGAGTCCCTGAAGGGGAAGAACGAGCTCTTCGACCAGGGCGTGGAGGAGCTCTCCACGGTGGTCCGGCATATGTCCGCCTTCGGCGTCCCCGCCGAGAACTACAAGGTCGACCTGACCATCGCCCGGGGCCTGGACTACTACACCGGCACCGTCTATGAGACCGCCATGCTGGACCATCCCGAGATCGGCTCCATCTGCTCCGGCGGCCGCTATGACGATCTGGCTGGGTATTACACCAACAAGAAGCTCCCCGGCGTGGGCATCTCCATCGGCCTGACCCGGCTCTTCTTCGTGCTGGAGGACCAGAAGTACCTGAACGACGATCTGGTCACCGCCCCGGCCGACGCGCTGGTCCTGCCCATGACCGAGGACCTGTCTCCCGCCATCGCCCTGGCCACCCGCTTCCGGGAGGCCGGCATCCGCACCCAGCTCTACACCGAGAACAAGAAGTTCAAGCAGAAGATCGGCTATGCCGACAAGCTGGGCATCCCCTATGTGGTGTTCCTGGGCGAGGACGAGGTGAAGGAGGGCAAGGCCGCCGTAAAGGACATGGTCTCCGGCGAGCAGGTGAGCCAGTCCATCGACGAGGCCATCGCCCGGATCCAGGCCGGCCTCCAGGCCCGCGCCTCCGGCACGCCCATCCGGGACAAGGAGTGAGAGGGAAGGGGCCGAACGGCCCTGTTCCTGATGACGAAACGAGATAATAGGACAAAATATCACATCTAGGAGTTGAAAATGATGTCGAACGTACAGACCGCCTACCGCACCCACACCTGTGGGGAGCTCCGTATGGAGCACGTGGGGCAGACCGTCACTCTGGCGGGCTTCCTCTCCAACATCCGTGAGGTGGGCCAGAACTTTGCCTTCGTGGTCCTCCGGGATTTCTACGGCACCACTCAGGTGGTGATCGAGACCGAGGACATGATGAACGCGGTGAAGCCCCTGAACAAGGAGTCCGCCATCCAGGTCACCGGCGTGGTCCGGGAGCGGGATTCCAAGAACCCCAAGCTGCCCACCGGCGACATCGAGGTGGTCCCCACCCAGATCCAGGTGCTGGGCCGCTGCCGCCACAACGAGCTGCCCTTCCCCATCGACCGCAGCCGGGAGGCCGATGAGTCCGCCCGCCTGAAGTACCGCTATCTGGACCTGCGCAACCCCGCCGTGAAGCAGAACATCATCCTGCGCTCCAACGTGGTGGCCGCCCTGCGGGCGTCCATGATCGAGCACGGCTTTATGGAGATCACCACCCCCATCCTGACCGCCTCCTCTCCGGAGGGCGCCCGGGATTATCTGGTGCCCAGCCGCAAGCATCCCGGCAAGTTCTACGCCCTGCCTCAGGCTCCCCAGCAGTTCAAGCAGCTGCTGATGGCCTCCGGCTTCGACAAGTACTTCCAGATCGCCCCCTGCTTCCGGGATGAGGACGCCCGCGGCGACCGCTCTCCCGGCGAGTTCTACCAGCTGGACATGGAGATGGCCTTCGCCGGTCAGGAGGACGTGTTCGCCGTGCTGGAGGACGTGCTGCCCCCCATCTTCGCCAAGTTCGGCACCTATGACATCGCCAGCAAGGCCCCCTTCCAGCGGATCCCCTATCTGGAGGCCATGGACAAGTACGGCAGCGACAAGCCCGACCTGCGGATCGACCTGACCGTCACCGACGTGACCGCCCTGCTGGCCGACTGCGGCTTCGGCCCCTTCGAGGGCAACACCGTCAAGGCCGTGCCCATCTCCAACTGCGCCCTGACCCGGAAGCAGATCGAGAAGCTCCTCACCGACGTGGAGGTGCAGAGCGGCAATAAGGCCTACTGGTTCAAGACCGACGCCTCCGGCGCGATCGCGGGCGGCGTGGCCAAGTTCGTGCAGGACAAGAAGGACGCCCTCACCGAGGCGCTGGGCCTGGCCCCCGACATGCTGGTGGTCCTGACCACCGGTAAGCTGCTGGCCGCCCAGAAGACCGCCGGCGTGGTCATCAAGACCTTCGGCCCTGCCGTGCCCGGCCATCAGGACAAGGCGCGCTATGAGTTCTGCTGGATCGTGGACTTCCCCATGTATGAGATCGGCGAGGAGTCCGGCGAGCTGGAGTTCTGCCACAACCCGTTCTCCATGCCAAACGGCGGTCTGGAGATCCTGAAGAAGGCCGCCGCCGGCGAGGTGGATCCTCTGACCATCACCGCCTATCAGTACGACCTGGTGTGCAACGGCGTGGAGCTGTCCTCCGGCGCCGTGCGGAACCACGATCCTGAGATCATGATCGAGGCCTTCCAGCTGGTGCGTCTGGGGGAGGACGATGTGAAGGCCAAGTTCCCCGCCATGTACAATGCCTTCACCTACGGAGCCCCCCCGCACGCGGGCATCGCCCCGGGCGTGGACCGCATGGTCATGCTCCTGGCGGGCGAGGACTCCATCCGGGAGATCATCCCGTTCCCCATGAACAAGAACGCCCAGGACCTGATGATGGGCGCCCCCTCCTTCGTGGAGCCCAAGCAGCTGGACGAGCTGAACATCGTCTGCACGAAGAAAGAGGACGAACCTCAGGGCTGATCCGGGGCATCTTCCTTCTTGCGCTCCAGAGGGCTCAGCGACTGACATACAAGGAAAAAACGGACCCGGCGGGCATTCAGTCCGCCGGGTCCGTTTCGTCTCTGCGGGAGGGGAGCAGTTCGAAGATCCGTTCCGCCTGTGGGGGCCTCCCGCCGGCGGCCTGCCAGCCCGCCGCGAAGGCCAGCCGCACCATGGAGAACAGGTAGTGCTCCGCCTCATCATACTCGTGCCGGTCCAGAAAATGGGAGAAAGCCTCTTCAAAGTCATTGGAATACATACTGCATCACCGACCATTAGTTTACACGATAAGACAAGAGAAAACAATACAAAACAAGGAAACATAGTATCATGCGGGATAGGAGTGATACTATGAAACCTCTCAAAAAAAGCGTCAGCATCACGATAGACGAGCCGATCTTGACGCAGGTCCGGGAGCGGGCGAAGCAGGATGGCCGCTCCGTGTCCAGCTATGTGAACATGGCCCTGCGCACCTATCTGGCGCGTCTGGCCCCAGACCATAGGGGCATCGACTTCACCGGCGACGGCTCTCGTCCTATAAAAGTCAGCATCAGCCTGACTCTGGATGAGCCGATCCTGACGAAGATCCAAGAGCTGGCAGAACTGGAGGACCGCTCGGTATCTTCCTATATCACGCTGATCCTCCGGACGCATCTGGAGCGTTTGGAACAATAGCAGACAGGACGATCCCCCGCCCGGACATCCCGAGCGGGGGATCGTTCAGCGTGTCGAACCAGTTCGACACGCTTCTCAGAAATGCAAGCATTTCTTCGATTGGATGCAGGCCGCCGCGCGCACTCGCTATGCTCGCACACTAGCGGCCTGAGAAGAGTTTTTTCTGAGGCACATGTCCTCAGAAAAAACATCTTTTATTCGATTCCGTCACCTGCGGGTGACGGAACTCTGCGAGGCTCTTGCATCGCTCAACGGGAGAAATGACTTTTTTGACAGTCTAAACGCTCCCTCGCCCGGACATCCCGGGCGGGGGAGCGTTTTTTATTCCTCGTCCAGCTTGAGGACGGCCATGAAGGCCTCGGTGGGGAGCTGCACGGAGCCCAGAGAGCGCATCTTCTTCTTGCCCTCCTTCTGCTTCTCCAGTAGCTTCTTCTTTCGGGTGATGTCGCCGCCGTAGCACTTGGCCAGCACGTCCTTGCGCATGGCCCGCACGGTCTCACGGGCGATGACCTTGCCGCCGATCGCCGCCTGCACCGGCACCTCGAAGAGCTGGCGGGGGATGTTGTCCTTCAGCTTCTCGCAGATCCGGCGGGCCCGCTTGTAGGCCTTCTCCCGGTGGGCGATGAAGCTCAGGGCGTCCACCTGCTCGCCGTTCAGGAGCAGGTCCACCTTCACCAGGTCGCTGGGGCGGTAGCCCTCCACCTCATAGTCCAGAGAGGCATAGCCTTTGGTGTTGGCCTTCAGGGCGTCGAAGAAGTCGTAGATGATCTCGTTCAGGGGCATGGAGTAGTGGATCTCCACCAGATTGGTGTCCAGGTACTGCATATCCTTGAACTCGCCCCGGCGGTCCTGGCACATGGGCATGATGTTGCCCACATAGTCCGGCGGCGCGATGATGGAGACCTTGGCGTAGGGCTCCCGGGCCTCTTCGATCAGGGCGGGGTCCGGGTAGTTGTGGGGGTTGTCCACCTCCATCTCGGAGCCGTCGGTCTTGGTGATCTGGTAGATGACGGAGGGGAGGGTGGTCACCAGATCCAGGTCGAACTCCCGCTCCAGCCGCTCCTGGATGATCTCCATGTGGAGCATCCCCAGGAAGCCGCACCGGAAGCCGAAGCCCAGGGCGGCGGAGGACTCGGGCTCGAAGGAGAGGGAGGCGTCGTTGAGCTGGAGCTTCTCCAGCGCGTCCCGCAGGTCAGGGTACTTGGAGCCGTCCTCGGTGTACACGCCGCAGTAGACCATGGGCTGGGCGGGGCGGTAGCCGGGCAGGGGCTCGGCGGCGGGGGCGGCGGCCCCGGTGATGGTGTCGCCCACCCGGGTGTCCTTCACGTTCTTGATGGAGGCGGTGAAGTAGCCCACCTCGCCGGCGGAGAGCTCCTTGGCGCTCTCCAGCCCCAGGGGACGCAGGTAGCCGCACTCGATCACCTCGTACTCCGCGCCGGAGGCCATCATCTTCACCCGCATCCCGGTCTTGATGGTGCCCTCCATGACCCGGAAGTACACGATCACGCCCCGGTAGGCGTCATACTGGCTGTCGAAGATCAGGGCCTTCAGGGGGGCGGCGGCGTCCCCCTGGGGGGCGGGCATGTGCTGGACGATGTCCTCCAGCACGGCGTCGATGTTGATGCCCATCTTGGCGGAGATCTCGGGGGCGTCCTGGGCCTCCAGGCCGATCACGTCCTCGATCTCGTGCTTGACCTTCTCCGGGTCGGCGGCGGGCAGGTCGATCTTGTTGATCACCGGCCGGATCTCCAGGTCGTGCTCCATGGCCAGATAGGTGTTGGCCAGGGTCTGGGCCTCGATGCCCTGGGCGGCGTCCACCACCAGGATGGCGCCCTCACAGGCGGCCAGGGACCGGGACACCTCGTAGTTGAAGTCCACGTGGCCCGGAGTGTCGATCAGGTTGAGCTCGTACTCCTGGCCGTCCTGGGCCTTGTAGTTGAGCTTCACGGCCCGGGCCTTGATGGTGATGCCCCGTTCCCGCTCCAGGTCCATATTGTCCAGGAGCTGGCTCTCCATCTCCCGCTGGGAGACGGCGTTGCACTTTTCGATCAGGCGGTCGGACAGGGTGGACTTGCCGTGGTCGATGTGGGCGATGATGGAAAAATTGCGGATCTTGCTCTGGTCACGCATGGGCAAAAACCTCCGTTTTATCGTCAGCCGCGGCGGGACGCCGCGTCAGATCATCTAAAAAGTCATTTTTTGTGGGGGGATATGAGGGCCTCGCAGAGTTCCGTCACCCGCAGGGGACGGGATCAGATGCAAGGTGTTTTTTCTGAGGACATGTGCCTCAGAAAAAACTCTTCTCAGGCCGTTAGTGTGCGAGCATAGCGAGTGCGCGCGGCGGCCTGTATCCCATCGAAGAAATGCCTGCATTTCTGAGAAGCGTGTCGAACCAGTTCGACACGCTGACGCGGCGGGACGCCGCGTCAGGTTCATTTCAGGGTCTTCCGGTGCTCCGCGCCGGCGCCGATCCGGCTGCCAGTGTTGTGGATCACCTGGAGCAGGGACTGGTAGGTCCCCGGATAGTTGGCCGCCAGGGCGTCGTGGTCCATGGCGGGGAAGCTCTTCTTCGCCTTCTTGTGCTCCGCCAAGGACTCCACATAGCTGCACTGGGCGAAGATCTGGTCGGTCTGGGGCAGGCCGGCGGCGAACTGGGCCGGCGGGATGGCGAAGAAGTCCTCGTTCTGGGTCCCGTCCGCCCGGTAGAGGTAGCGGAACAGGGTGTAGACCGACGTGGACAGATAGTCCGCCGCCGCCTTGATGGCCCCCTTGCACCCGGTCTTGCCCAGCAGGTCGAAGAGGACGCTGATGGAGTTGGCCAGGAGCTTCTTGTTCAGGGTGGCCACGATGCTGCCGTGGAGCACGTTGTCCTTCTCGTTGGAGTAGTCGTACAGCTCCTCGGGGGAGATGATGGTGGAGCCGTCCTTGGTCAGGGTCCGGCCCAGCAGGAAGTCCGCCGACACGTTGTAGTAGTCACAGGCCCGGCTGACGAAGGCGAGGCCGGGCTCACGCACGCCGTTCTCATAGTGGGAGAGCAGGGCCTGACTGATCCCCAGGTCCTTGGCGGCCGAGCGCTGGCTGACGCCCTTCTCCTGCCGGAGCAGGGAGAGACAGCGGGAAAAATCAGAATGCATAGTATGGCACCTCACGAAGATCAAGATCGGTACAGGCGGGCAGGGGAGCGCGTTCGATCCAGGCCCCGTTCCTGCGCCTTTCCATAAACATTGTGTATAGTATATCTGATGGAATACCAAAAGTAAATTGCACATTCCTACGAAAATTCATATTTTCCATTGTTATCGTTCAGAACCCTGGTGTATAATAGCACTGCTTACCAGTCTGCCCTCCGCTGTGGGGGCGGACCCATACATCAATCATTCTCTGGAGGCGTAGTAATATGTTTGGCAAGCTGATCGAGAAACTGAAGGCCGATCCCAAGCGGATCGTGTTCACCGAAGGCACCGACCCCCGCATCCTGGAGGCCAGCGCCCGTCTGCTGTCCGGTACCTGGCTGACCCCCATCCTGGTGGGCAACGAGGAGGCCGTCAAGGCCGCCGCGGAGAAGGCCGGCTTCAACATCCGCGGCGCTGAGATCGTGGATCCCGATACCTATCCCAAGATGGACGAGATGGTCGCCAAGATGGTCGAGCTCCGCAAGGGCAAGATGACCGAGGAGCAGGTCCGCGCCAACCTGAAGAAGGGCAACTACTTCGGCACCATGCTGGTGAAGATGGGCGAGGCCGACGCGCTCCTGGGCGGCGCCACCTACTCCACCGCCGACACCGTGCGCCCCGCGCTCCAGCTGATCAAGACCAAGCCCGGCAACAAGATCGTGTCCTCCTGCTTCATCATGGTCCGTCCCTCCGCCACCGGCGGCAACGAGGTCCTGGTGATGGGCGACTGCGCCATCAACATCGATCCCTCTGAGGACGATCTGGTGGAGATCGCCATCGAGTCCGCCAAGTGCGGCAAGATCTTCGGCGTGGATCCGAAGGTCGCCATGCTGTCCTACTCCACCTTCGGCTCCGGCAAGGGCGAGAGCGTGGACAAGGTCCGCAACGCCTGCGCCAAGGTCAAGGAGGCCGCTCCTGAGCTGGCCGTGGACGGCGAGATGCAGTTCGACGCCGCCGTGTCCCCCAACGTGGGCAAGCTGAAGGCCCCCAACTCTCCCGTGGCCGGCCACGCCAACACCTTCATCTTCCCCGACATCAACGCCGGCAACATCGGCTACAAGATCGCCCAGCGTCTGGGCGGCTTCGATGCCTACGGCCCCATCCTGCTGGGCCTGAATGCCCCCATCAACGACCTGTCCCGCGGCTGCAACGCCCAGGAGGTCTACTCCATGGCCATCATCACCGCCGCTCTGGCCGACTGATCGACTGCCGATGGCTCCTGCAAGGGGAGCACCCGCCGAGGGTGCTCCCCTTTTTTCATGCTTAGAGGGATGGACGGGCTGTGTCCCGCGGCATCCCTGTTCCAACTGCCCGGTCTCGGGGGCTCCGCAAAAAAAGATCCCATCCAGTGAAGGATCTGGCCCCGCCGGATCGTATCTCAGGTGAAAGCGCTTTTAGAACACAGGAAAGGATGCGATCGTCGATGTTACAGAGGCTGGACCGCCAGGAGGCGGAACGGCTGGTGGAGACCTACTCCGATCTGATCCTCCGGCTGAGCGCCTGCTGGCTCAAGAGCCGGGAGGACGCCAAGGACGTCTGCCAGACCGTGTTCCTCCGCCTGCTGGAGAAGCCGCGGTCTTTCGACTCCCCGGAGCACGAGCGGGCGTGGATCGTCCGCACAGCGGTGAACGTCTGCAAGGACCAGCTCAAGAGCGGCTGGCGGCGGCACCGGGCGGATCTGGACGCGGCGGAGGCGCTCCCGGCCCCGGAGGAGGGGGACGAGGGCACGCTCCTCCAGGCGGTGGAGCTCCTGCCGCCCAAATACCGGACGGTGATCTGTCTCTACTATTATGAGGGCTATGGAGCGAGGGAGATCGCGGAGCTCCTGGGCGAACGGCCCGCCACCATCTTCACCCGGCTGGACCGGGGACGGAAGAAGCTACGCGCACAGCTGGAACAGGAGGGCTTGGCATGAAAGAGAACTATCGTGGATATCTGGACGGGCTCCGCTTCACGGAAGAGGAGAAGCGGGCCATGACCGACCGCCTGATGGCGGCGGCAGAGGAAGGGCAGGGCCGGAGGCGCTCCGTCCGTCCCCTCCGGCGGCTGATGCCGCTGGGCGCGGCGGCGGCCCTGGTGCTGACGCTGGGCGTGGGCGCCGGCGCGGCCGGTGTCCTGAAGGCCCCGGCGGAGGTGTTCTCTGACCTGTTCGGCGGCCGCCCGGCCCAGACCGAGATCGTGGACCGGATCGGCCGTCCCATCGACGCCAGCGCCACGGCGGATGGGATCACGATCACCGCTGACGCGATCCTGGGGGACCGGCACAGCTATGCCATCGTGTACTCCATCGCCCGGGACGACGGGACGCCGCTGACGGAGGGGCTGGCCCCCGACGGGAACGGCCTGCTCCCGCTGATGTTCGAGAGCGGCTGGACCGATGTGGGCCGTGTGGACGGCAAGACCGGCTCCGCCTGGTTCTATGACGCCGACCCCACGGACGCCTCCATCCAGTATGTGGAGGTCTGCACGGTGGACGGCACCCTGAGGCAGGGCACCGCCCGGGCCGACTTCCGGGGCCTGCGCACGGTCAGCGGCGGGGAGACACGGACGATCGCGCAGGGGGACTGGGGCCTGAAGTTCCAGTTCGCCTTCCGGGACAGTACCGTGGAGCTCCCCGCCGGACAGAGCTTCCGGAAGGATGGCATGACCTATACGCTGGACCGGGTGGAGTTGTCTCCCCTGTCTTATCAGGTGAGCTATACCGTGGACCGTGCGGCCGAGTTCTCCGACGCGCCTAGCGGGCGGATGCCGGAGGAGGACGGGAACGTGCTGGACCAGTTCCTGACCGGCGTGACTGTGACCCTGCGGAAGCGGGACGGGACCGAGCTGGACCTGACCAACAGCGGCGGCTCCATCGTGCCGAAGAAGGGCATGACGCAGTGCCGGAAGGGAGACGTGCTCCCTGAGATCGTCCCGCTGGACGAGGTGGAGAGCCTCACCATCGGAGGTGTGACCATCCCGGTGCCGGTGGATGTGGAGAAGTGAGGTCAAAATGGGGAAAAACGCTCCCGGACCGCGATCGGTCCGGGAGCGTTTTCCACCATTGCGGAGAGGAATGTGGACGATCTTCCGGGCCGAACGCGGCAGTCCCGGCGGCCCAATCAAAAAAACACTTGCAGATCGCACGATCATATGGTATATTGTGCCTGTAAGTACTTGCAAAACAACGAAATACATCCTCGGAGAGGTACACGGCGTCCGCCCCAAACGCAGATGCCGTGCGGAGTTCGCAGCCGTCACACTGGTGTGTTCCACCGTGTGACGGCTGATCTTGTTTTTTAGGAGGTCTAGCTATGGTGACGAAGTATCATATGCCGGTAGATGTGCGCTTTGGAGCGGGCTGTCTGAAGGAACTGGCAGACTTTTTGTCCGCCGGTGACCGGGTCCTGCTGGTGACGGATCCCGGTCTGGAGGCAGTGGGCCTTGTGGACCGGGTGCGGGACGTCATTTCCCCCACCGGCGCGGAGTGCCGCCTCTATGACAAGGTAGAGCCCAACCCCACCGCCGACATGGTGGAGGCGGCCATGGTGGAGATCCGGGACTATAAGCCCACCAAGGTGGTGGCCCTGGGCGGCGGCTCCTCCATGGACGTGGGCAAGGTCGTGGCGGCCCTGTGCACCAACGAGGGCCCCCTGGTGGACTACCAGTGGAACGGCAAGCCCTTTGCAAACGCTCCCCTGCCCCTCATCGCCATCCCCACCACCGCGGGCACCGGCAGCGAGGTGACCATGTGCGCGGTCATCGTGGATCGCAACTGCAAAAAGGGCATCAATGGCCCGGCCATGTTCCCCAAGGCGGCCCTGGTGGACGCCGAGCTCATGGCGAGCCTGCCCCTCTACCTCACCGCCACCACCGGCATGGACGCCCTCTCCCACGCCATCGAGTCCTATGTGGGCCTGGGGGCCAATCCCATCACCGACGCCATGGCCCGGGAGGCCATCCGCCTCATCGGCGGCTCCCTGTGGGGCGCCTGCGCCAACGGGCAGGACCGGAAGGCCCGGCAGGACATGGCCCTGGGCAGCGTGCTGGCCGGTGTTGCCATGGATCAGGCCGGCCTGGGCCTGGTGCACACTGTGTCCAGCCCCCTGTGCACCTTCTTCCATATGGCCCACGGCGAGGCCAACGCGGTCCTGCTCAAGTACTGCATGCGCTATAACCTCATTGCCCGGCCCGAGCGCTACGCCGACATCGCCGGTCTTCTGGGGGTGGACACCGCCGGCATGAGCACCTGGCAGGCCGCCGAGGCCTCGGTGGCCGCGGTGGAGCGGCTGTTGGACGAGACCGGCGTGAAGGTCCCCCTGCTGTCCTTCGGCATGAAGGAGAGCGACGCCGAGCTGGTGGCCGACAACCTGCCCGGTTTTATGCTGTGCAACAACCCCAGAACCATGAACAAAAAGCAGTGCGTCCAGTTCTACCTGGACATCCTGGCCGACCAGAAGTAAGGAGGAGAAGGCGATGGAAGTCAAGCGTTACAGAAATCTCATCGACGGCGTCTGGCAGGACGCCTTGAGCGGAAAGACCGAGAAGATCTACTGTCCCTGCGACGGCGCCCTGGTGAGCGAGGTGCCCGCCTCCGGCGTGGAGGACGTGGAGCGGGCGGTGGCGGCCGCCCACCGGGCCTTCGACGAGGGCCGCTGGGCCTTCGATCCCCGGCTGCGCTCCCGGTGTCTGCTGGCTTGGGCCGCCGCGATGCGGGCCCATCATGAGGAGCTGGCGGTCCGGCTGTCGCTGGAGACCGGCAAGCCCATTCGGGAGGCCCGGTTCGAACTCAACAGCTCCATCGGTTATGTGGAGTATTATGCCGCCGCCGCCCGCACCCTCTACGGCACCAGCACGGCGGTGGAGCCCGGTCTGCTCTCCGTCCTGGCCCGGGAGCCTTCCGGCGTGGTGGCGGTGATCACCCCCTGGAACTACCCCATCACGCTGCTCATGCGGGACATGGCTCCGGCGCTGGCCGCCGGCTGTACCTGTGTGCTCAAGCCCGCCACCCAGACCACCGGCTGTACGCTGGAGGTGCTGGAGCTGCTGGACGGCATCGCAGAGTTCCCCAAGGGCGTGGTGAACGCCGTGTCCGGCCGGGGCTCCGTCACCGGCGCGGCGCTGGCGGACCATCCGGATGTGGATATGATCTCCCTCACCGGCGGTCTGGAGACTGGCCGGACGATCATGCAGACCGCCGCCCGCACCATGAAGAAGGTCTCGCTGGAGCTGGGCGGCAAGTCTCCCAACATCATCTTCGCCGACGCGGACCTGGACAAGGCCCTGCCCTTCGCCCTGAAGGCCATCTTCATGAACGCAGGACAGCTCTGCACTGTGGGCTCCCGGCTGGTGCTGGAGGAGTCTCTGGTGGACACGTTCCTGCCCAGGCTCAAGGCCGAGGTGGAGAAGCTCCGTCCGGGCTGGTGCCTGGACGAGGCCACGGATCTGGGCCCGGTCATCTCCCAGGAGCAGATGGATAAGATCCTGGGCTATATCGAGAGCGGCAGGCAGTGCTCCCGGCTGATCACCGGCGGCCATCGCCTGACGGAGGGCGGCCTGGACAAGGGCTTCTACATCGCCCCCACCATCCTGCTGGATCCGCCGATGGACGCGAAGGTGGTGCAGGAGGAGATCTTCGGGCCGGTGCTGGTGGTACAGACCTTCCGGACCCGGGAAGAGGCCCTGGCCATCGCCAACGGCACCACCTATGGGTTGGCCAGCGCGGTCTGGAGCCGGGACGTGGACAAGGCCATGTGGGTGGCCCGGCGCCTGCGGGCGGGTTCTGCCTGGGTCAACTGCTACAACAAGCTCCTGCCCGAGTGCGAGACCGGCGGCTACAAGCAGAGCGGCATGGACCGGGCCGGCGGCATCGAGGGGATGCTGAAGTACACGGAGGTCAAGCATCTTTGCATCGACTTCCAGTGACCGGCCGGAACGGATAGAAAGGAAGCGCCCGGCGCTCTGGGATCCCAGAGCGCCGGGCGCAAGTCGTTCAAGAGGGGACTTAGAACGCCATCTTGGCGGTCAGATAGTCCTTCAGCTCGCGGATGGGCATCCGGACCTGCTCCATGGTGTCGCGGTCACGGACGGTGACGCAGTCATCGGCGGGGGTGTTCTCGTCGCCCACGGTCTCGAAGTCCACGGTGACGCAGAAGGGGGTGCCGATCTCGTCCTGACGGCGGTAGCGCTTGCCGATGGAGCCGGCCTCGTCATAGTCCACCATGAAGTCCTTGGCCAGCATGTCCCGGATCTCCAGGGCCTTGTCGCCCAGCTTCTTGGACAGGGGAAGGACGGCGCACTTGAAGGGGGCCAGGGCGGGGTGGAAGTGCATGACCACGCGGACGTCGTCCTTGCCGTTCTTGTCCTGGCCCACGACCTCCTCGTCGTAGGCGTCGCACAGGACGGCCAGCACGCTGCGCTCCACGCCCAGAGAGGGCTCGATGACATAGGGGATATACTCCACCATGTCCTTGCCCTCGCCCTCGCGGTAGACCAGCTTCTCGCCGCTCACCTTGGAGTGCTGAGTCAGGTCGTAGTCGGTGCGGTCGGCCACGCCCCACAGCTCGCCCCAGCCGAAGGGGAACAGGAACTCGAAGTCGGTGGTGGCCTTGGAGTAGAACACCAGCTCGTCGGGGTCGTGGTCCCGCAGGCGCAGGTTCTCTTCCTTCAGGCCGATGGACAGGAGCCAGTCGTGGCAGAAGGAGCGCCAATACTGGAACCACTCCAGATCGGTGCCGGGCTTGCAGAAGAACTCCAGCTCCATCTGCTCGAACTCCCGGACCCGGAAGATGAAGTTGCCCGGGGTGATCTCGTTGCGGAAGGACTTGCCGATCTGGCCGATGCCGAAGGGCAGCTTCTTCCGGGTGGTGCGCTGGACGTTGTTGAAGTTCACGAAGATGCCCTGCGCGGTCTCGGGGCGCAGGTACACGGTGTTCTTGCTGTCCTCGGTGACGCCCTGGAAGGTCTTGAACATCAGGTTGAACTGGCGGATATCGGTGAAGTCATGCTTGCCGCAGGTGGGGCAGGGGATCTGATGCGTCTCGATGAAGTCTTTCATCTCCTGCTGGGTGAAGGCGTCGATGGGCTTGGGCAGCTCGAAGGCGTTGGCGGCGCACCAATCCTCGATGACCTTGTCGGCGCGGAAGCGCTCATGGCACTCGCGGCAGTCCATCAGAGGATCGGAGAAGCCGCCCAGATGGCCGCTGGCCTGCCAGACCTGGGGGTTCATGAGGATGGCGGCGTCCAGGCCCACGTTGTAGGGGTTCTCCTGCACGAACTTCTTCCACCAGGCGTTCTTGATGTTCTTCTTCAGCTCAGCGCCCAGAGGGCCGTAGTCCCAGGTGTTGGCCAGACCGCCGTAGATCTCGCTGCCGGGGAAGACGAAGCCGCGGCCTTTGCAGAGGGCGACGATCTTATCCATGGTCTTTTCGGTGTTCTTCATAGGGATGCTCCTTTCTCGTCACGCAGGCGGGGACGAAAAAAACGCCCCGGACCGGTCCTGGTCCAGGGCGGAGATGCTCCGTGTTCCCACCTGAATTCGAAGCGTGTGACACGCTTCGCGCTCGTACCTGATAACGGCAGGGGACCGGCGGCCCATTTCCTGGCCGCAGCTCCCGGGCGCCCTTCCGCACAGTCCATCGGGAGCCTTGCACCAGACGGCTCCTCTCTTGGTCCGGGACCATGCGTACTCCTCCCGGTCGATGCTTTTGATCGATGTCGGGGTCATTCTATCATCTTTTTGGGCGGGCGTCAAGAGTTGTGACGAGGGCGTTTTTGTCCGCCAACGGCTGCGCAAGCGGGGACACATCCCTCGCCCCGTGGGCGGACCAAACATCACCCATCCACCAGCATCTCCACATCCCGCAGAGACAGCCCCGGCTGGAGGGCCAGGGTGATGGCGCAGCCCAGGACCCGGGACAGGTCCGCCGTCTGGCGGTCGGTCTCCCGAGGGGCGACGATCACCCCGGCCGCCGCGCCCCGGAGCGCTTCCGGGTCCAGATCCTCCCGGCCGGCTTGGGCCAGCACGTCGGCGCAGAGGGTGGCGGCCTCCACCACGGTGGGGGCTCCCACGGCGATCACCGGCACCCCCAGGGTGCCCCGGTCCAGCGGGGCCCGGTGGTTGCCGACCCCGGAGCCGGGTGCGATGCCCGTATCGGAGAGCTGGACCGTCCGGCCCAGCCGCTCCAGGCTCCGGGAGACCAGCGCGTCCACCGCGATCACCAGAGCGGGCTGGATCCGCTCCGCCGCCGCCCGGATCAGCTCGCCGCTCTCCAGACCGGTGGTGCCCATGGGGCCCGCCGCCAGAGCCGCCACGGGCCGGAAGGAGGCAAAGAGCGGATCGTCCGTCAGATGGCGGGTCACCAGGGTCAGGTCCGCCGTCCGGGGGCCCACCGCGTCAGGCGTGATGGCCCGGTTGCCCAGCCCCGCCACCAGTACCGGGGCGGAGGGAGGAAGGTCCCCCATCAGTCCCCGCAGCTCATCGGCCACCGCCTCCACCGAGCGGGCGAAGGAATCCTCCTCCCGCCGGGAGAGGGCGGACAGGTCTACCGTCACATAGTGGCCCTCCGGCTTGCCCAGAGCCTCGGCCCCCCGACGGTCCAGGATGTCCACCCGGGTGATGGGACAGCCCGCCCGCTCCTCCTCCCGGCACCGGACGCCGGGGAGGGCGGAGGTATCCTCCGCGCGCTCCCGCCAGAGGGCATGGGCCTCCAGGGCCAGATCGGTCCGCCGCTGGATCATATCGTGTCCCCCCATATCTGGTGTTTTGGATCCCTACGGTACCCAATTTCCATGGATGATCGTCCGCAGGTGAAAAAATCCGAAAAAAATCTCATTTAATAGTTGCATTTTGCCCCGACTCCTGCTAAAATATAAATCTGCACAGGCTATCTGTGCGAATCGTCATCGGAGGAGGTGTTTGGTTTGCCGAATATCAAGTCTGCTAAGAAGCGTGTCCTGGTGAACAAGACCAAGGCTGCGCAGAACAAGACCGCTCGATCCGCGCTGAAGACCGACATCAAGAAGTTTGAGGCCGCGGTGGCCGAAGGCAACCGCAGCGAGGCCGATAGCGCTTACAAGGTGGCTGTCAAGGCCGTGGACAAGGCTGTGCTTCGTGGGCTGCTGCACAAGAACAACGGCTCCCGCAAGAAGAGCGCCATGACCATCAAGCTGAACAAGCTGGCCTGAGCCGCGAATGTGGTCTAAAAGAGGGACTGTTGTACAATAAGGTCTTTCCGTTTCGAGAAGATCTTATTATGCAACAGTCCCTTTTTCTTTTTTTGCTCTCCAAGGGAGAGGGGAAGGAGCGTATCGTACCGTGCGAGAGATCCTGCGCTGGAGTCCGGTCCGGTTCCTCACGGAGCTCGTGGAGCTCTATTTCGCCAAGCGGGTGTCCCGCTCGGCGGCGGAGCTGGCCTATTTCCTGATCCTGACGTTTTTCCCCATCGTGATCTGCATCAACGCCTTCATCGGCCTGCTGGACCTGGACCCAGGTCGGGTCCTGGACGCGGCGGGGGGCCTCCTGCCCCAGGAGAGCCTGGGAGTGCTGGCGGACTACATCTCCTATGTCAGCGGCGGCTGGAGCCGGCAGATGCTGATCGGCGGACTGGTGACCACCCTCTTCGCCTCCTCGGCGGCCTTCCGGGCCCTGATGGACATCATGGGGGACATCTATGGCCGAACGAGCTATCAGGGCGTGTGGCAGGTGCTGGCCAGCGTGGTGTGTTCCCTGCTCCTGCTGGCCACGATCTATCTGTCCATCGTGGTCCTGCTGACGGGGGAGTGGCTGTTCCGGCTGGCGGCCCGGCTCCTGCCTCTGCCGGAGGTGGACCTTCCCTGGGCGTGGCAGTGGGTCCGGTTCCTGGTACTGTTCTGTCTGGTGATGGGGTTCGTCCTGCTGGTCTACCGGATCTCGGCCCCCAGAGGGGAGCCCAGGCCTCCGGTGTTCACCGGCGCGGTGCTGGCCTCCGGGGTGCTGGTGGGGGCCTCGGCCGTGTTCTCCTGGTTCATCGGGATGTCCTCCCGGTATTCGCTGGTCTACGGCTCGCTGGCTTCGGTGATCATCCTGCTGGTGTGGCTGTATCTCTGCGGGAACATCCTCATTTTGGGGAACGTGTTCAACTATATCTGGTACGCCCATCGGAAGCGGGGCCGGGAAGGTCCGGTCGGATGATGAAAACGCTCCGCAGTCCATCCGGACTGCGGAGCGTTTCGTTTTATCCCTTCCATGTCAGAGAGAGGACCTGACCGTCCACAGACTGGGGGTAGAAGCAGATACTGCCGTTTTTTTCCGTCTCTGAGACGCCGAAGATGACGAGGGGGTCTTGGCTGGTCAGCTCCAGGCCGGTGTCCGTGCGGACCGTGAGATAGGCCCACAGCTCACTGGTGTCCGAGGGGAGAGCGCCGGCGGAGACCTCCATCTGCCAGGTGTCGTCCTCGCCCCGCTCCAGCCTCTGGGCAGCGACCGAGGACTCCGTGTACGGGATGCGGATCTTTGCGGTCACCTCGGCGGGGACCACATCCAGCGTGCCGATGCTCTGGAGGCTGAGGCCGATCTGAAGGGACTGGGGCAGAGTGCCCGTCTCGCCCTGCGTGGACCACTGCTCCACATAGGCGTCCACAGCGGCTAGAGTGGACGGCTCCAGGTCCTCCAGCGCCTCGGAGCGGGTGGATCCGCCGCCGCGGATCGTGACCACGGGCCGGATCCGCTCCTGGCCCAGCGGACAGGGGAGGGAGGCCGTGAAGCGACCGTTCCCAGCGTCGGTGAGCTCCACTGCCGCGCCATCATCCAGATGGAGGGTGAGGACCTCCCCGGGAGAGAGCGATCTGGGCACCAGAGACACGGTGAGGAAGACCTGGCCGTTCCGAGCCTCCAGGCCGGTCTCCACGCCGGTGAAGAGGCTGGCCCCCTGAGACAGGGCGTCCCGGATCGTCTGCTCCTGCGTGCTCAGGGCCCGCTGCTGATCCAACTGCGTCTGGACTACGTTCTGCTGGATCGTGGAGAGCGTGAGGCTCATCGCGTCCAACTTGCGGGACAGGTCCCGGCACTGGAGGGCCAGGAAGAGGATCCCCGCTGTCACGCCGACGGCCGCCAGGATCCGCAGGGTCTTGGGAGAAGGGGAGTTCATCGGATACCTCCTGTTCGACAGATGATCGGTCTGGAAAAGAGGAAACGCCCGCGGGAAAGCGCTCTGCCTTCCTGCGGGCGTTCGGCGTCACGCCGTGAAGGGCTTGGTCTTGGGATTGACGATGTCGCGCCAATCCAGATCGCCCCGCTCCAGGCCGTGGATCAGCATCTCCGCCGTGGCTACATTGGTGGCGAAGGGGATGTTGTACTGGTCGCAGAGCCGGGTGATCTCGTTCAGGTCGGCGTCCAGGTCCGTAGACTGGGGATCGGAGAAGAAGAGGACCATGTCGATCTCGTTGTAGGCGATGCGGGCGCCGATCTGCTGGGTGCCGCCGTGGGAGTGGGAGAGGAACAGATGCACCGGCAGTCCGGTGGCCTCCGAGACCAGCTTTCCCGTGGTATTGGTGGCGCAGAGAGTGTTCTTGGACAGGATACCGCAGTAGGCGATGCAGAACTGCACCATCAGCTCCTTCTTGCGGTCGTGGCTCATCAGGGCGATATTCATGACATGCTCCTTTCTACGCTTTGGTCGGGGACGATACGCGTCCCTCAGCGGATGTGCATCAGGGGGACCCGCTCGCCCATGAGGCGGCGGGCGATGTTCAGGTAGGCGCGGGCCGCGCCGAACCGGGCCATCATGATCAGCGGCTGGCCCCGGTTGGCGGCCAGCATGACCTGAGGATCCTCCGGCACCACCCCCAGCAGGGGGAGGCCGGCGGTGTCCATGGCGTCGTCGATCGTGGTGTGGAGCTGGCGGAGCAGCTTGGGCTGCACCCGGTTCACCACCAGATGGATGGAGCGCATGGAACTGCCCAGCTCGCAGACGGTGCGCTGGGCGTCCCGCAGGGCGGAGGCATCGGTGGTGGAGACCACCAGCGCCCGGTCCGCGCCGCAGGTGGAGATCTGGAAGCCCAGTCCCAGCCCGGCGGGGGCGTCCAGCAGGATATAGTCGAACCGGGCGCGGGCCTCGTTCAGGAAGGCCCGGACCGCCTCGGCGGTGATGGCGTCACGGGGCTGGGTCAAGGGCGCGGTGAGCAGATACAGGCCCTGGATCTGGGGATGAGCCACGGCGGCCCGCTCCAGCGTGGCCCGGCCGGACAGCACGTCGGTGAAGTCCATCAGGGCCCGGTCGCTCATGCCCAAGGTCAGGTCCAGGTTCCGCAGGCCCACGTCCATATCCACACAGAGGACCTGGCGCCCCAGAGCGGCCAGACAGGAGGCCACGGCTCCGGTGAGAGACGTCTTGCCGGTCCCGCCCTTTCCGGAGGTGACGGCGATGACAGTTGACATGGGATGCACCTCTTACGACTTGATAAATAGTATCATGAAAATGGGGAAAATACAATGACTTTTTGGATGCGTTTTGTACGATCTGCAATAAACACAGAAGAGGAACGCTCAAAGAGGGGATTTTTGTATTTTTGCCCATCTTCTGGGGTAGCCCTTGGGGGTGGGTGCGGTCTTTTCGACCCGCACCACCCGGTGGGACAGACCCGCGCCGGGGATCTCATAGTCCACGCAGGGCCGCAGGGCGCCGCCCAGACGCTGGATGCCCCGGGCGGCCCGGTCCAGCTCCGGGCCGCAATCCACCGACTTCATGGCCAGGAAGGTGCCCCCCACCTTGACGAAGGGGAGGCACAGCTCGCTGAGGAGTTCCAGAGAGGCCACCGCCCGGGAGGTGGCGAAGTCGAAGGAATCCCGCCAGCCGGGCTGGAGGGCCTGCTCCTCGGCCCGGGCGTGGAGGGTCTCCACTCCGGTGAGGGAGAGGGTCCGGGCCACCTCGGAGAGCCAGTCCAGCCGTTTGTTCAGGCTGTCCAGCAGGACCACGTCCAGCGAGGGGACCAGGATCTTCAGCACCAGACCGGGGAAGCCCGCGCCGGTGCCCACGTCGATCAGACGGCGGCCGGACAGGTCCCCACAGTCCAGCAGGGCGGCGCAGTCCAGCATATGGAGCTTCACCACCTGGTCCGGGTCGGTGATGGCGGTCAGGTTCATGACCTGGTTCTTTTCCAGCAGGAGCCGGCCGTACTCGGCCAGCTGTTCCGGGGCGGTGTCGGGCACCCGGTCCAGCAGGCCCATGGCGGCCAGTCCCGCCCGGATACGTTCTTTCATAGGATCAGCCTCCCAGAGCGGAGATGAGGGAGAGGACTCCCAGCACCAGACTGACCAGACCGCACAGGGCGGCCAGGACGGCCATGAAGCAGTGGTGGAAGCCACCCGCGGCCCGATAGCGGAGCCAGGAGAGGGCGGCGAGCCCGCCGCAGGCGGGGAAGAGGAGGATACCGGGGATCCCATGGAGGGGCTCGCCGGTGGCCAAATTGTAAGTGGTCAGCAGGACCAGGATCACCATGTACACGATACCCATCCACGCCAGGGCCCGCTTGGCGGGGGAGGCGGGGGTCCAGTCCGGCTTGGGATCCTGCTCCGGCTTGATGGGATCAGGCATCCTTCCGCTCCTTCAGCAGATCCCGGATCTCGGTGAGGAGTTTCTCCTCAGCGGAGGGCTCCAGGGGAGCGGGAGGGGCCTCTTCCTTCTCTCTGTGGAAGATGTTCAGGGCCTTGATGATGCAGAACACCACGAAGGCCATGATCAGGAAATTCACCACGGCGTTGATGAAATTGCCCGCCATGATGTCGCCGCCGCCGGGCAGGGCGATGGCCAGGCCGGACAGGTCGGTGCCGCTTCCGGTGAACACGCCCAGGATGGGATTGATGATATCCGCGACCAGAGAATCGGCGATGGATTTGAACGCGCCGCCCACGATGACGCCGACGGCCATGTCCATGACATTGCCACGGGCGATGAACTGACGGAACTCCGCGATGAAGCCGGTGGTCTTTTCTTTGGCAGACATAGTATGTCCTCCTCGTTTTGAGTTGAGAGTCGATCGCGGCGCACAGAGGACGGGACGGATCCGAGATCCGACCGCCCCCCGATGCGGGGCGGTCTTACTTCGCCTTGGGCACCAGGACCTCCTTGCCGCCCATATAGGGCTGGAGGACCTTGGGGATCTTCACGGAGCCGTCGGCCTGGAGGTTGTTCTCCAGCAGGGCGATCAGCATCCGGGGGGGCGCCACGCAGGTGTTGTTCAGGGTGTGGGCCAGATGGAGCTTGCCGTCCTCATCCCGGTAGCGGATCTTCAGGCGGCGGGCCTGGGCGTCGCCCAGGTTGGAGCAGGAGCAGACCTCGAAGTACTTCTGCTGGCGGGGGCTCCAGGCCTCGATGTCGCAGGACTTGCACTTCAGGTCGGCCAGATCGCCGGAGCAGCACTCCAGCTGGCGGACGGGGATGTCGAAATTGCGGAACAGCTCCACGGAGTAGCGCCACATCTTCTCATACCACTCCTTGGACTCCTCGGGCTTGCAGACCACGATCATCTCCTGCTTCTCGAACTGATGGATGCGGTAGACGCCCCGCTCCTCGATGCCGTGGGAGCCCTTCTCCTTGCGGAAGCAGGGGGAATAGGAGGTCAGAGTCTGGGGCATCTTCTCGGCGGGGATGATCTGGTCGATGAAGCGGCCGATCATGGAGTGCTCGCTGGTGCCGATCAGATAGAGGTCCTCGCCTTCGATCTTGTACATCATGGCCTCCATGTCAGCGAAGGACATGACGCCCTCCACCACGTTGCTGTGGATCATGAAGGGGGGGATGCAGTAGGTGAAGCCCTTGTCGATCATGAAGTCGCGGCCATAGGCCAGCACCGCCTCATGGAGCCGGGCGATGTCGCCCAGCAGGTAGTAGAAGCCGGAGCCGGACACCCGGCCGGCGGCGTCCATGTCGATGCCGTCCAGGGACTCCATGATCTCAGTGTGGTAGGGGATGGGATAGTCGGGCACCACAGGCTCGCCGAAGCGCTCCACCTCCACATTGCAGGAGTCATCGGGGCCGATGGGCACGGAGGGGTCGATGATCTGGGGGATGATCAGCATGATGTGGCGGATCTCCCCGGCCAGCTCATCCTCCCGCTGCTCCAGATGAGCCAGCCGGTCGGCGTCGGCCTTGACCTCAGCCTTCAGAGCCTCAGCCTCCCCCAGCTTGGAGGGATCCTTCTTGGCCTGGCCCATGAGCATACCGATTTTCTTGGACTTGGCGTTGCGGGCGGTGCGCAGGTCCTGGGCTTCCTGGATGGTGGCACGGTTCTCCGCGTCCAGCTCCAGCACCTTGTCCACCAGGGGGAGCTTGTCCTCCTGGAACTTCTTCTTGATGTTCTCCTTGACAGCGTCGGGGTATTCCCGGACGAATTTCATATCCAGCATTGGTATCAACACCTCATCATAATCTTATAAAGGGGAGTGGCGGGCGGGGGAAGGGGAGAGGCTCACGCCTCGGGGGCGCAGGTCTCCGTGATGTCCAGCAGGGACAGCAGGTCCCGGTACTGCTTCGCCGGGGAGACGCCGCCCTGGCCGGTCAGATCCTCGCCGGGCAGGTACTGGGGGAACTCCGCAGCCTCATAGGCGGCCACCAGCTCCCGGGCGGCGGAATAGTAGCCCCGGGACACCTGCCGCTGGATCCGCCACAGCCAGTCCAGAGCGGCGGCAGTGTGGGAGGCGGTGGTCTGGGCATCCGTCAGCTCCTGCTGGGCGGCCTTGAGCTGGGCCTCCAGATCGGCCTTCTCATCCTTCAGAGCATTGTTCTGATCCTTCAGGGCCTGGTTCTCCTCCAGCATATCGTCCAGGGTCTGGACCGCGGAGTTGGAGGCCTTTTGCAGGTCGTTGAGCCGCTCCTGATTGGTCCGCTGCTGCATGAAGTAGGACAGGAGCAGGAGCAGGAAGGCGGCGGCGAAGAGGATCACCAGATAGATCAGCACGGAGTTTTTGTGGCCGGGCTTGGCGTGCTCCGCCTCGTGCTGGAGCGCGGAGCGCTCGGAGGCGTTCTGGGGCTGCTTGGGATCGTCCACGGTCAGGCGCCTCCTTTCCCGGCGGGGATGCCTTCCAGCACCTCCAGGAGGGCATTGAGATCGTCGGGATCATAGTACTCCAGCTCGATCTTGCCCTTCTTCTTGCCGTTGATGATGTGGACCTTTCGGCCGAAGCGGTCAGACAGGCCCTTCTCCGCGTCCCGGAGGTAGATGGACAGGTCGGGGCCGGCGGGCTTCACCGGCTCGTCCAGGCCATCCTCAGCCTTGGCCAGGCGGCGGGCCAGAGCCTCGGTCTGCCGGACGGAGAGCCCCTCGGCGATGACCTTCTGGGCCAGCTTTTTCTGGAGCTCCTTCGTGGGGCAGGCCAGGATCGCCCGGGCATGCCCGGCGGAGAGGCGGCCCTCCTCCAGCAGCATATGCACCGCGTCAGGGAGGGAGAGGAGGCGCATGGCGTTGGCCACCGCCGAGCGGGACTTGCCCACCCGCTGGGCGATCTCCTCCTGAGTGAGGCTGTACTCCTCCATAAGGGTCTGATAGCCGGCGGCCTCTTCGATGGGGTTCAGGTCCTCCCGCTGGAGGTTCTCGATCAGGCCCAGCTCCATGACGGCCCGGTCGTCTGCCTCGATGATCACGGCGGGGACCTGGGTGAGGCCCGCCATCTTGGCGGCCCGCCAGCGCCGCTCTCCGGCGATGATCTGATAGTAGCCGGTGGAGAGCCGCCGGACGGTCAGGGGCTGGATGATGCCATGGGTGCGGATGGAGTCGGCCAGCTCGGCCAGCGCCACCTCGTCGAAGCGTTTCCGGGGCTGCTTCAGGCCGGGCTCCACCTGAGAGATGGGGAGGGAGAGGGAGCCCCCCTCCTGGGGCTGGAGCGCGTCGTCCCCCAGCAGGGCGCCCAGGCCTTTGCCCAGACCCTTGCCCAGGCCCCGGTCCTTTGAGGATGCCATAGGATCATTCCTTTCTTCTAAAGTGAGCGTGAAACGTGGGGAAGGGGAGGAACGTGGATCATTTGTTCTGGTCCAGGACCTCCTGCGCCAGAGCGGCGTAGGCCTCCGCGCCCCGGGAATAGCTGTCATAGGCCGACACAGGGAGCCCGTGGCTGGGGGCCTCAGAGAGCCGCACGTTCCGGGGGATCACGGTGGCGTAGACCTGTCCGGGGAAGTGGCGCTTGACCTCCTCTGCCACCTGGAGGGAGAGGTTGGTGCGTCCATCGTACATGGTCAGGACCACGCCCTCCATTCGGATGCTGGGGTTCAGGGACCGCTTCACGATCCGCACCGTGGAGAGCAGGTCGGAGAGGCCCTCCAGAGCATAGTACTCGCACTGGACCGGCACCAGGATGGACCCGGCCGCGCACAGGGCGTTCAGGGTCAACAGCTCCAGAGAGGGAGGACAGTCGATGAAGATGTAGTCGTACTGATCGGCCACCTTGTCCAGCGCGTCCCGGAGGCGGTATTCCCGCCGGTCCATGGCGATCATCTCCACGGTGGCGCCGGTGAGGGCCTTGTTGGTGGGCAGCACATCGGCGTACTCCGTGTGGACGATGGCTTTGATGATGTCCGCGCCGTTGACCAGGACATCGTAGATATTTGGGGAGGCAGTCACCTTGTCCACGCCGAAGCCGGAGGTGGTGTTGGCCTGCGGATCGAAGTCACAGACCAGGACCCGGCTCCCCAGAGCCTTGAGGGCGGCGGCCAGATTGACGCAGGTGGTCGTTTTGCCGACGCCGCCCTTTTGGTTGACGATCGCAATGATTTTTGCCATGATACACCTGCCTTTTGCCTGTAAAAGTATTGATTTTGGAGAAACACTCTGCGGGGCCCAACAGGGGAGGGGACCTCAGAGCATTTTTCTGGGCAGACCCTATTATAATGCCCGTAAAAGCGGAGCGCAACCGAAAACACGTATTTTTGCAAAAAACGGCTGTCCTGTTTCACGTGAAACAGGACAGCCCAAGAAAAATAGGTGAGAGAGGATGGAAAACAGGATAGACACTGTTTCACGTGAAACAGTCAAAGATCGGGAAGATCAGGGCCGGGCCTGTTTGGGGATGCGGATGGTCAGGAGGATGGAATCCTCGGTGTCCTGCCGGTCGCAGTCGGCGTCTACCCCCGCGTGCTTCATGGTGGCCAGCCCTTTGGTGATAGAGTTCAGGAAGAGCCGGACATCTTTCAGGATGAAGAGAGGCGGCTTTCGACTGCTGGCAGGGGGAGGAGCGAGGAGCGCCTCCACATACTCCTCCGTCTTGGCCACGGTGAGGCTGTGCTCCACGATGTACTGAGCGGCGGAGCGCTGCTGTTCCGGGCCATCCAGCCGCAGGAGGGCACGGGCGTGGCGTTCGCTGAAATGCCGTTCCCGCAGGAGGGCCAGCACATCGGGGGGCAGGCGCAGCAGCCGGAGCTTGTTGGCCACGGCGGACTGGGACTTGCCGATTTTCCGGGCGGCCTCCTCCTGAGAGAGCTGATAGGTGCGGATGAGTTTGGCCAGGGCGGCGGCCTCCTCTACGAAGTCCAGGTCCCGGCGCTGGAGGTTTTCGATCAGGGCCAGCAGAGAGGAGCCCTCATCGTCCACATCCACCAGGATGCAGGGGACCTCGGTGAGACCAGCCATCTGGGCGGCCCGGAGCCGCCGCTCTCCGGAGATGAGCTCATAGCCCCGTTCGCCGGTGCGCCGGACGGAGAGGGGCTGGAGGATCCCATAGAGCCGGATGCTGGCGGCCAGCTCCTCCAGACCATCGGGCTCGAAGGCTTTGCGGGGCTGACCAGGGTTCGGGGCGATCAGGGCGGCGGGCAGGAAGAGCACCCGGGTGCTCTCGAAGAGCCCGCGTTTGCGCGAGAGGAGCATAGCGGAGACCTCCTTGTCAAAATGGGGTGGATGACCATATTTTACCATAATGAGAGGAAAAGTCAGGGGAAGAAGGTCGAGTGGGAAATATTTCCTTGCCGGACGAGCCATCTGTAATGTTTATTCCGCCCACGGGGCGGAAAAAGCGATATCGAGCGCGAAAAACGAACGAGTCCCGGCTTCGTCAGAAGTCGGGACTCGTTCCAGTTTCACCGATCGATATCAGCCGTTCCGGGCCTCGAAGTCCACCTCGATGTGGCCGCCGCAGACCATGCCGAGCTCCGCCGCCGCATGGGACAGGTCGTAGAGCCTGTGGTCCTTCTCCACGCCATTAGCCATCATGTCCAGGGCATCCAGCTTGGCCTGGTACTCCACCGCGCCGCCGCCGATCGTGCCCACGCAGGTGCCGTCGGGATGGACCAGCATCCAGGAGCCCTTGTCCCGGGGGGCGGAGCCGCTCTTCTTGGTGATCGTACACAGTACGCCCTTCTCCGCGGGAGGCGGGGGCAGGCCGGGACCCAGCCGGGCCCGCTCCTGGATGATCTCGCCCAGGATGGACACGGCGATCTCCGCCGGGGTCTGGGCGCCGATCTTCAGGCCCACAGGGGTGTGGACCTGGGCCAGAGTCTCTTCGGAGAAGCCGGCCTCTTTCATCCGCTTCATGGACAGGGCGACCTTCACCCGGCTGCCGATCATGCCGATGTAGGCGTAGTCCCGGCGGAGGATCTTGTCCAGACACACGTTGTCATAGGCGTGGCCCCGGGTCAGGATCACATAGTAGTCGTCCGGGCGGCTGCCCAACTCGTCCAGCGCCTCCAGGAAGGGTTTGCACAGGACCTGGGAGGCCATGTAGAACCGCTCTTCATTGGCGAATTCGGGCCGGTCGTCGATGACGACGATCTCGAACTCCAGACGGCTGGCCATGAAGGCCACCTCCAGAGACACATGACCGCCGCCGCATAGGATCAGTCGTTCCATTCTCTCGTCCTCTCCTCAGATATCAGTCGTGCCCGGAGCGTTCCGGGCCTGTTTATGGCGAAAGTAGAGCAGCCCCTCCAGCACGCCGCCGCCGATCGCCCGGGCCTTGTCCGAGATCGTGAAGCAGTGGTCGTAAGCGCACCGGGGGTCGATGTCACCGGACTTCATGCCTTTCTTCACCTTCAGCCCGTCGGGGAGCATCCCACGGACCGTGCCGGGCATGAGGGCGTAGACGGGAGCGCCGTCTACCTCGGCCACTACGTCCCCTTCGGCCACCGTGTCGCCGATGTGGGCCACCGGGTGGAAGATGCCGTCCTGACAGGCCCGGATGATCCGCTGGGTGGTGTAGCCGCCCACGTCGCCGGGGACGCCGGTGTTGGGGATGGGACTGCCCTCCAGCAGGAGGCGGCCCAGATAGTGGCCCCGCTTGGTCTCGATGGCGGCGTGGCAGTCCACGCCGGCGGTGAAGCCGGGCCCCAGCGCAAGGACGATGGGGGCATCGTCGATCCGGGTGTTCACGTTGTACTTGGCCAGGATGGCGTCTACCTCCGCGTCGAAGGAGAGCTGTCTGCGGATCTCCGCCTCCGGATCCACCAGCACGGGGATCTCATCCCGGTCCAGACAGGTCCGGATCTCCTCCACGGTCTCCACATGGCGGGCGGTGACGCCCTCCACGACCGCAGTGACGTCATAGATGCACTGGCAGAACGCCACGGTCCGCCGCACCGCCGTGGGCTTGGCGATGTCCGTCATCACGAGCTGGAAGCCCGCCCGATGGAGCCGATAGGCCACCCCAGTGGCCAGATCTCCCGCGCCTTTGATCAAAACCAGCATAGTCCGCCCCGCTCCTTTTCTTCATAGTGCTGGATGAGCGTGAAGATCCCCAGCCGGTCCAGTCCGGCGGCGATGATCCCGGCACGCTCCCGTAGGACAGGATCATCCGTCTTGTTCAGCAGACAGCGATAGGCCATGGAGGGCGCCACGTTCTTGCGGCTCCCCTCAGGACTGGAGAGGATCTTGACCACATCCTCCTCCGTCACCGGGTCCTCCAGGCGCTTGCCCAAAAAGGCGGCCGTCCGCTCCGGCCGATGGCAGATGACGCCGATGGGCTCGTCCAGGGCGTCCATGCCGGCGATGGCGATCACCGCGTCGGTCTCCGGCGGGATCACAGGCTCATGCTCCGCCGGGACCTTCAGGGGCCGGATCCTGGCCCCGTCCCCCTCGATGAGGACGATGTCCGCCGCTTCCTTGCAGACGCCGATCTCCCCAGTGCCGCAGAGCTTGTCCGCCCGGCCCAGGGTGCCCAGGGTGATGATCCCGTGCGCATCCAGACAGGCCCGGAGGTTGTCCGGCGAGGGGTCGTCCGTGAGGAAGAGTCTGGGATGGGGCATGATGTGGGTGCTGGTGGTGACGATCACCCGTTTCCCGGCCGCCCGGGCCTCCTGGGCCAGATAGTACATGGTGGTGGTCTTGCCGCCGCCGCCCACCAGAGTGACGGACCGGTGCTCCCGCATATCCAGCCGAAGCGCGTTCCAAAGACTCATCTCTCTCAACCTCCGCATAGATGTTCGATCAGGATCTTCACGCCGATCCCGATCAGGACCAGACCGCCCACCAGCTCGGCCCTCTGCTGGAAGAGCTCGCCCAGACGGCGGCCGGCCAGGCCGCCCACCAGAGAGAGGGCGAAGGCCACCACGCCGATCACGGCGGCGGAGGCCAGGATGTCCACCTCCATGAAGGCCATGGACACGCCCACGGCCAGGGCGTCGATGCTGGTGGCGATGGCCAGCAGCAGGAGCCGCCGATGGGAGAGGTCGGAGGCGTCGCCATCAGCGTCCTCGCCGCCGTGGAGCGCGCCCCATGCCATCCGCCCACCGATGAGCGCCAGCAGGCCGAAGGCGATCCAGTGGTCCACCGCCTCGATATAGGAGCTGACGCTGCTGCCCAGCGCCCAGCCCAAAAGGGGCATGGAGAACTGGAAGGCGCCGAAGTAAGCTCCCATCTTCACACCATGTCTCCAGTTGAAGCCGGGCACAGATATCCCGCTGGAGACCGACACCGCGAATGCGTCCAGGGCAAGACTCACCGCGATCAGGAACGTCTCGATCAAACCGTATCCACCTTTTCTCGCTTGATTTCTCCAAAAGCTCATCAGATGATTATAACACATCGGCTCTATCCAGGCTATCCCTTTCGATCCATCTTTTCTATTTTTTCCGCCGTCCATGTCTATTTTTTCTTGCGCTGTGGGGAAAAATCGGGTATGCTGGAACAAGCTGAGAGGGATGAGACCAGATCCATCCGGAGAGGAGGCATGGCCATGGGCCATGAGGACTATATGCGGGAGGCGCTGGCCTTAGCCCGCCAGGCGATGGAGGAAGGCGAGGTACCGGTGGGATGCGTCATCGTCTGGGAGGACGGGCGGATCGTGGGCCGGGGCCGCAACCGCCGGGAGGCGGCCAGGGACGCTCTGGCCCATGCGGAGCTGGAGGCCATCCGGCAGGCCAACGCCGTGCTGGGGGGCTGGCGGCTCCATAAGGCCGTGCTTTACGTGACTCTGGAGCCCTGTCCCATGTGCGCCGGCGGGATCGTGAACGCACGGATCCCCCAGGTGTGGTACGGGGCGAAGGACCCCAAGGCGGGCTGCTGCGGATCGGTGCTGGATCTGTTTGCCCAGCCCTTCAACCACCATCCGGAGGTCCACGGCGGACTGCTGGAGGGGGAGTGCGGAGCGCTCCTCCAGGAATTCTTCCAACGTCTGCGGGACAAGCGGAAGGCGGCAAAGTCTCAAAAATAGGGGGCCAGTTTGTGGACTTGACAGAGGTTTACAGAAAGCATACAAAGATTTAATGATCTTGTAACAGGTCCATGCGAGATTTGTTAACAACTCCGCAGTATCATAGGTCCTGCAAGAGACAGTTTCTTTTCATTTCATTGTATCCTCTTTCCTTAGACAGAGGCCGGACGTCAGGAGCAGGCGTCCGGCCTTTGTCGTGTGACCGACCGATGAGGGACGGGGCGTGGAGAGTGGCGTGAAAAATGGTCAGGGCCGAACGAGATCCGTTCGGCCCTGACCATTTTGAGTCTGGGTATGGGCCGGCCTATCCGCGCAGGTCCTCCGGCCGGTCGATATCGGACAGCTCCCGAGGGTCTAGGACCTCCACCAGACGGAGGCGGTCCGGGTAACGCCGGATGACCTGCCCGCCGCCGGTGTCGCCGGTGAGGGCGGACAGCTCCGGGAAAAAGGCGGCGGGGAAGAGGGCTGGGCTGCCCCGCGTCCCCTGACAGCTCAGAGAGCAGATGTCCTCTGGATGGGCCCGGAAGATCTCCAGCAGACCGAGGACCGTCTCCGGCCGGAGCCATGGCTGGTCGCACACGCCGAAGAGCAGTCCGTCCATAGCGGACAGAGCGGTCGTGCCCAGCCGCACGGAAGCGGAGATCCCCTGGGCGGCCTCCCGGTTGAGGATGGGCTCATAACCCATCCGCTCGCCCAAGATCAGGATTTCATCGTACTGGCTCACGATGACCCGGCGGGCGAAGGGGAGGCCCCGGTACAGCTCCAGAGCCCGGCGGACCAGAGGCACGCCTCTGACCTCTGCCAGCAGCTTGTTGGAGCCGAACCGGGAGCCGAAGCCGGAGGCCATCAGCACACAGCCCAGAGTGAGAGCGCCGCTCATCTCCAGAACTGAGAGGGCCCGCGGGAGACGAAGGTGCCCAGGCCCTCCCGCACCACGCGGCCGCCCTCCACAGCGATCTGGCCGTTCAGCAGGACGGTATCCGTACGGCCGGCCATCTCCATATCCTCATAGGGAGTGTAGTCCACGTTCTGATACTGGTCGGCAGCGTGAATACGCCAAGTATGATCTGGGTCGAAGATGACGATATCGGCATCGCTCCCCACGGCCAAAGTGCCCTTTTGGGGGAACATCCCGAAGAGCCGGGCGGGACGCTCAGACATGGACAGCATCATCTGGAGCACATCGATGTGTCCGCCCTTCACGCCGAAGGTATACATGATGGCGGGGCGGTGCTCGGTGCCGGGGATGCCCGGAGGGATCTGGGAGAAGTCGTCCTTCCCCAGCTGCTTGGTGGTGGCGTAGTCGAAGGAGCAGTGGTCCGTGCCGATGGTGTCGATCTCATCCTCACTGAGGGCCTCCCACAGAGCATCCACGTCCTCCTGCTTCCGCAGGGGGGGCGAGAACACGAACTTGGCGCTCTCGAAGCCGGGGAGCTGATACTTTTCATCGGTCATGGTGAAGTACTGGGGGCAGGACTCCAGATAGAGGGGCTGGCCGTGGGAACGGGCCAGGAGGGCCTGCTCCAGTCCACGCTGTGTGGACAGATGGACCACGTTCACCGGGTATCCCGCCTGCTCAGCCAGAGCCAGCCAGCGGCCAACGGCCTCGGCCTCGATGACGGCGCTGTGGGCCAGGGGGTGACTGCTGGGGGAGAGCTTCCCGGCGGCCTTCAGCTCGGCGATGGACTCGTCGATCAGGTCGCCGTTCTCGCAGTGACAGCCCACGATGCCGCCCTCTTTGCCCACGGCCTTGATGATCTCATAGGCGGTGCCGTCGGGGATGCGCATCCCGTCATAGGCCAGATAGACCTTATAGGAGGTGATGCCCTGCTCCGTCATCCGGGGCAGCTCGTCCCGGATCCGCTGATCCCAGTCCACGATGGTCATGTGGAAGGAGTAGTTGCAGGAGGCATGGCCATCGGCCCGGCTGTGCCAGGCGTCCAGGGCGGACTGGAGGGAACAGCCGTGGTCGGGCTCGGCGAAGTCCAGCACGCAGGTGGTGCCGCCGGCCAGGGCGGCGCGGGTGCCGGTCGTCCAGTCATCGGCGGTCTCCCGGTCGGTGCCTTTGTTCATCTCGAAGTGGGTGTGGGTGTCGATGAAGCCGGGGAACACCAGCTTCCCCCTGGCGTCGATGACCTGACAGCCCTCGGCGGACAGGCCGGGACCGATCGCGGCGATCTTGCCGTCCTCCACCCGCAGGTCGGCCGCGGTGGGGCCGTTGGGCAGGACGAGGGTGCCATTTTGGATCAGGATAGACATATTGGGCCTCCTTTTATGTATGCTCAAAAAGACGGACGGGAAAAAACGGGCCTCATCCATATGGATGAGGCCCGCCGTTCAGGGCTCCGTTTCAGCCGTTTCCGCCGGTATTATATCACGGCCGGCGGCAGAACACAATGTGCGGAGACCGGGGAGCAGACGGTCCGGTCTGCTATTATCGCCGTCTTTCGCATCGAATCGAATCCAATGTCGGATGGCGTTCGTTCCGCCCTGTGGGCGGACCAAAGCCCTATCACGGATGGATATCGTTCTCCTCGAAGGCGTCCAGAAGCGCCTCCATGGTGGGCTTCACCAGCATGGGCTCGCCGGCGGCCTTGATGCCGTTGGCGGCGTCCTTCAGGCCGTTGCCCGTGACCACGCTGACCACAGTGGAGTCCGGGTCCAGCAGGCCCAGCTCCAGAGCCTTCTTCACACCGGCGGTGCCGGTGACGCCGGCCGGCTCGCCGAACACGCCCTGAGTCCGGCCCAGCAGGCGCATGGCCGCCAGGATCTCGTCATCAGAGACGTTCACCGTGATGCCGTTGGACTCCCGGATGGCATTGAGGGCCTTGTCCGCATTGCGGGGCACGCCCACGGCGATGGAGTCGGCCAGCGTGTTCTCCTCCATGGGTTCCCAGGGCGTGTTGGTCTGGATGGCCCGGTTCAGGGGACAGCAGCCCTCCGCCTGTACCGAGATCAGCCGGGGCAGCTTGTCGATGAACCCGGCGGCATACAGGTCCTTGAGGCCCTTCCACGCACCGGCGATGGTACAGCCGTCGCCTACGGACAGGGCGATGAAGTCGGGGACCTGCCAATGGAGCTGTTCCATGATCTCCAGGGTGACGGTCTTTTTGCCCTCGGACAGATAGGGGTTGATGGCGGCGTTCCGGTCGTACCAGCCCCAGCGCTGGATGGCGGCCTTGGACAGCTCGAAGGTGTCCTCATAGGAGCCGTCCACACTGATGACGGTGGCGCCGAAGATCCTCAGCTGAGCCACCTTGCCCTTGGGGGCCCGGGAGGGCACGAAGATATAGGTGGGGATGCCCGCGGCGGCGGCATTGCCCGCCAGAGAGGAGGCGGCGTTTCCAGTGGAGGAGCAGGCGATGATGGGGGCCTTGGCCTCCCGGGCCTTGACCACCGCCATGGCGGAGGCCCGGTCCTTCAGGGAGGCGGTGGGGTTCTGGCCGTCGTCCTTGATGTACAGGGCCTTGAGGCCCAGCACCTTGGCCAGGTTGTCGGCCTTGTACAGGGGGGACCAGCCCACCCGCAGGGGAGTGGGCGCGGAATCAGGCTCCACCGGCAGGAGGGGACGGTAGCGCCACATGGAGCGGTCAGGGCAGTGCTCCAGATCGTCCTTGGTGAAGTGGGCCTTGATGTAGTCGTAGTCGTATACGATGTCCAGGATGCCGCCGCACTCACAGGTGGTGGTGGTAGGCGTAGCCTCATATTCTTTGCCGCACTTGACGCACTTGGCGCATTTCACGTTCTTCAGCAATGGGATGACCTCCTTTTTCACTTGACAGTAGCACAGAAAAACCGGCGGGCGGGCTATGCCCGCCCGCCGGTCGTAGAGCGTTCAGAAAATGATCACAGGGACTTCAGCACGCCGGTGGCATCGTTGAACTCGTCGATCAGGGCGTCCAGGTCCTTGGCCTGAGCGTGGACGGCGTCCCAAGTGCCCTCGGTGTCGTACCAAAGGGCGTTCAGGTCCTTCACGTCCTTGCCCTGCTGCTCCACCCAGGTGTAGTACTTCAGGTTGTGGACGCGCTTGCGGTCCCAGTAGCCCAGCTCGGCCATGTTGTCGGTCTTGAGGCCCAGGATGTGCAGCGCATGGTCCAGGACGGCCTCCTGCTCGCTGTAAGCGCCGTGGGCCTCGTTCAGCTCCTCGATACGGCTCTGGTACATGACGGCAGAGTCGGTGAGGACGGTGAACACCATGTCGTGCTCGGTCAGCTCATAGTACTTGGCCATCTTGATGCAGCACAGCACGTTGGCGATGCCGGAGATGCCCATCCAGGTCAGCTTGCCGATCAGCTCGTCATCCAGGCCCAGCTCTTCCTTCAGGTACTTCTGGCCCTCGGGGGTGTTGAACAGGCGGAGGAGCCGCTGAGAATCCTCATCGTCGATGTCGATGACCATGTCGGTGTTCTTCACATTATGGATCCAGGGGATGTGCTTGTCGCCGATGCCCTCGATGCGGTGGCCGCCAAAGCCGTTCTCCAGGATGGTGGGGCACTGGAGGGCCTCGCCCACGCCGATCTTCACGTGGGGATACAGGTCCTTCAGCCGGTCGCCGGAGGACATGGTGCCCGCGGAGCCGGAGGTGAAGCAGGCGCCGGCGATCTTGTCGCCGGGACGCTTGATGGCCTCATACAGGTCGGCCAGGGCGTTGCCGGTCACGTTGTAGTGCCACAGGGGGTTGCCCATCTCCTCGAACTGGTTGAAGATCATCATGGTGGGATCCTGCTTGAGCTCCCAGGTCTTGTCGAAGATCTCCTTCACGTTGGACTCACAGCCGGGGGTGGCGATGACCTGGCCGGCGATCTTGCTCAGCCAGTCGAAGCGCTCCTTGCTCATCTCAGCGGGGAGGATAGCCACGCTGTCGCAGGCCAGGAGCTTGGAGTTGAAGGCGCCGCCGCGGCAGTAGTTGCCGGTGGAGGGCCAGACGGCGTGATGATAGGTGGAGTCGAACTGACCGGTGACCAGACGGGGGGCCAGACAGCCAAAGGAAGCGCCGACCTTATGACAGCCGGTGGGGAACCACTTGCCGGCCATGGCCACGATGCGGCAGGGGACGCCGGACAGAGAGGAGGGGATCTCGACGTAGTTGGGCACGGCCTGATAGCCGCCGCCGGACTCCTTGGCCTCGTTCTTCCAGGTGATGCGGAAGAGGTTCAGAGGATCCACATCCCACAGGCCTACGTTCTTCAGCTTGGCCTGGATCTTCTCGGGGATGGTCTCAGGATGCTGCATCTGAGCGATGGTGGGGACGATCACGTGGTTCTCCCGGGCCTTCTTGATGTTGTGGTCCAGGCCTTCACGGTTGATAGTCAGATCGATCATATCTATAATTCCTCCTTGACTTCGAAGTACCCTATCGATGGGACGTTATATTTATGATAGCATGATCAGAGCAGAAATCAAGAGAAATGGCAGAATAAACTGTGGAGTTTGAACAGAAAGCATAGTTTAAAAATGATAAAATATACACTTTAGACAAAAGCGTTCGCGAGCGGGGCACAGACATCACAAAGCGCCGGACCGCATCTGCGGCCCGGCGCTTCAGAATGTCGAAAAAGGCATTTTTCACGTTGAGCGATGCAAGAGCCTCGCAGAGTTCCGTCACCCGCAGGGGACGGAATGAGATGTAAGGCGTTTTTTCTGAGGACATGTGCCTCAGAAAAAACTCTTCTCAGGCCGCTAGTGTGCGAGCAAAGCGAGTGCGCGCGGCGGCCTGCATCCCCCTCTCAGAAATGCCAGTTCGTTCTTCACAAAGAACGAACTGGCATTTCTGAGAAGCGTGTCGAACTGGTTCGACACGCTGAAGCGCCGGACCGCATCTGCGGCCCGGCGCTTTTGGACGGTCGTCAGGACTCAGGAATAGGGATCAGCACTTCTCCACGATGACCGCGGTGCCCATGCCGCCGCCGATGCACAGAGTGGCCAGGCCCTTCTTGGCCTCGGGGCGCTTCTGCATCTCATGCAGCAGGGTGACGATGATGCGGGCGCCGGAGCAGCCCACGGGGTGGCCCAGAGAGATGGCGCCGCCGTTGACGTTGACCTTGCTCATATCGAACTTCAGCTCGCGGGCCACAGCGATGGACTGAGCGGCAAAGGCCTCGTTGGCCTCGATCAGGTCCATGTCATCGATGGTCAGGCCGGCCTTCTCCATGGCCTGGCGGGAGGCGGGCACGGGGCCCACGCCCATGATCTTGGGATCCACGCCGCCCTGGCCCCAGGAGACCAGCTTGGCCATGGGCTTCAGGCCGTACTTCTCCACGGCCTCGCCGGAGGCCAGCACGATGGCGGCGGCGCCGTCGTTGACGCCGGAGGCATTGCCGGCGGTGACGCGGCCGCCGTCCTTCTTGAAGGCGGGCTTCAGCTTGGCCAGGCCCTCAGCGGTGCTGTTGTGGCGGGGGAACTCGTCCTCCTTGAAGTCCACGATCTCCTTCTTGACCTTCACGGGGACAGGGACGATCTCGTCGTCGAACTTATGGGCCTCCTGAGCGGCCTTGGTCTTCATCTGAGAGCTGAGCGCGAACGCGTCCAGCTCCTCGCGGGTGATGCCCCACTGATCGCAGACGTTCTCGGCGGTCATGCCCATGTGGTAGTCGTTGAAGGCATCCCACAGGCCGTCCTTCACCATGGTGTCCACCATTTTGGTGTCGAACATCCGGGCGCCCCAGCGGGCGGCGGGCATGGCGTAGGGAGCGGCGGACATGTTCTCGGTGCCGCCGGCCAGGATGATCTCAGCGTCGCCGGCCAGGATGGTGCGGGCACCCTCGATAACGGCCTTCATGCCGGAGCCGCAGACCATGCTGACGGTGTAGGCGGGGATCTCCTGGGGGATGCCGGCGCCCAGAGAGACCTGACGGGCCACGTTCTGGCCGGCCGCAGCGGTCAGGACCGCGCCGAACATGACCTCATCCACCTGCTCGGGCTTCACATTGGCGCGCTTGAGCGCCTCGGCGGCCACGATGGAGCCCATCTTGGCGGCGGGGATGTCCTTCAGGGAACCGCCGTAGGAGCCGATGGCGGTGCGGCAGCAGCTGACGATATAAATGTCCTTCATAGATGATGACCCTCCAAAATTTTATCGATCATGATTTGTAGAGGTGGTCGTTGAAAAGCATCGTTTCAACCAGCGATCTCATTATAATGGATAGAAAACAAAAATGCAACTGCTATTTGTGAATCTTTTAACGAACAAAACTACGAAGTTTAAAACGAAAAAAGCGGCGCTGTCCGGAAAAAACACGCAGAGAACAGCACCGCTTTTGAAAAGATGGTCAAAAATTTAACGGACAGAGGAAGAGTTTTCGGCAGAACGTAAAAAGACTGTTCAGTCTATATCGGACCACAGGATCAGGTCCTCTCCAGCCCCCAGCTCTTGCAGGACAGAGAGGGTCCGCTCCGCTCCGGCTTGGACCGTGACGGTGATCTCGTAGACATTGCCCGGCGGATCCTCCGTCCGGGGCGCGTCCCTCTGCCCGGAGAGGGAGAAGGTGAAGGTCAGGTCGTTCCAGTAGCAGTTGGCGGACCGCTCCGCGCTGTCCATCAGGTAGTGACGGCCCAGTGTGCCGTCCGCCAGGTCGTCCCGGACCGCGGACAGGAGCCGCTGGGCGTCCGATCCGTCGAACTCCAGATCGGAGTTCCCGGTCGTAGAGAGGGAGGCGTGGATCAGCTTGTCGCCGGGGGCGTACCGGGAGAAGTACAGCTCCTCACAGAAGCCAGGGGCGTTGATCAGGTCATCCAGCCGAGCGGCGGGGGACTCCGGGTCGGCCAGAAGGGCCTTTGTCACTGGGATGCGGTAGGTCCGGCTCATCCGGCCGCCGTCGGTGAAGCGATAGGTGAAGGAGAGCGTGACCCAGGAGAACTCCCAGGAGGGGTCGTCGGCGCGGAGGATCTCCTCCCGGGCGAACACGGAGTCGCCGCCGGTCTCCACGGCCTCCCGGATCTCCGCCTTGTGGTCCACCACGGACTGGTGGAAGGCGATGAAGTGCCGGATGTCCTCGGCCCGGTCCAGAGAGGTGGGATAGCAGGCGTCATCGTAGGGCGGGAAGGACTGGCCGTTGGTGAAGGAGATGGAGGCCACCTGCCCGGCATCAGGGACCCGGTCCTCGAAGCCGAAGGGGTCCATCCTCAGCATACCGGCCCCCAGGGACAGCAGGACCAGAAAGACCGCACAGCCCTTCCAGCCCGTCCGGAACACCCGGAAGCTCTTCCGCAGGAACATCTCCGCCACGAAATAGCCTAAGGCCCCGGCCAAGAGCAGGACCGCCAGCAGGACCCACAGGTCGCTCCGCCGCTGGTCCGGGCAGAACAGCGCCCACAGGAAGGGCCCCAGCGCCATGGCGGTGCAGAAGGCCGCGCCATATTTGAAGATAGGCCGCACCCAAGGCACGGACACGATATCACCGGCGGACTCCACCTGCCGCCGCTGATAGAGCAGGAGGGACAGCACCGCCAGCACCAGTCCCACGAAGGCATAGAAGAAGATGGCCGTCAGGCCGGTGAAGCGGTACTCGGGCGAGCCGGTGTCCCCCACCCGGATGCTGTAACAGTAGACGGGAGTGAGCCACTCCACCCAGGCGGGACAGCCCCGGTCATAGGAGAAGCCGAACAGGAGACAGCCCGCCACTGTGTTGGACAGCTGCCACAGGCCCAGGACCAGTACGTTGAGGATCCCGTAGAAAGCGGGCAGGGCCAGGAGCTGGCCGGTGAACATCCCGCAGAACACGGCGAAGGAGTAGAAAAAGAAGCTCATCATGACCTGACACCAGCCCCACAGGAAGAGGAGACCGGCGTCCACGCCCCGCCCGGCCAGGACCTCCGCCCCCAGGGCCAGGAGCCCCACCGCCAGGATGGGCAGGACCAGGAAGGACAGGCCCGCCAGATAGCTGGTCAGGAACAGTCCCTCCCGCCGGATCGGCAGAGCGTGCATCAGCAGGGCGGCCCGGCTGTTGTATAAGTAGGAGAACACCGCCATGGCCGCCAGAAGGCCGAAGATCAGGGACAGGGGGATGCCGATGGGGATCGTGTCCAGCACCAGTCCGGTGGTCCAGTATCCGGGCGCCATATCGAAGTCCAGCCGCGCCCGGAACAGATGCACGGGCAGGATCAGGGTCCACACCGCCCCGTACAGAGTCCAGACCGGCCAGAAGCGGCACAGGTCCTTGCGGAACAGAGCGGGGCTCCACCAGGCCCGGAGCCTGGCCTCAAAGGACGATATCGCGGACCGCATAGTCCTCACCTCCAAGCTCATAGATGAAGATCTCCTCCAGGGTCAGGGGCAGGGCGTCCATGAGGATCGGGGCGTAGACCGCCAGCCGGTTCGTCACCTCGTCGGCGGAGCCCCGGACGATCAGGGTGTGGATCCGGCCCACCTGGGACACGTGGAGGACCTTCAGGTCCGGCGGGAGCTCCGGCAGATCCCTCTGCTGGAACACCACCTGCATCTTCACGATGTCCCCCTGGAGGTCTGCCAGAGACCGCTCCAGCAGGAGCCGGCCCTTGGACAGGATGCCCACATGGTCGCACACGTCCTCCAGCTCCCGCAGGTTGTGGGAGGACACCAGCACCGTCATGCCCCGCTCCGCCGCGTCCTGGAGCATGAGGGACCAGACCTGCCGCCGCATGACCGGGTCCAGACCGTCCACCGGCTCGTCCAGCACCAACAGGTCGGGGCGGCAGCACAGGGCCAGCCAGAAGGCGGCCTGCTTCTGCATCCCCTTGGACAGGCGGCGGATGGGGAGCCGCTCGTCGATGGAGGAGAACACGTCTTTCAGGGCCTCATAGCGCTTCTGGTCGAACGTGGGATAGAAGCCCTTGAAAAAGTCCCGCATATCCCGGGTGGAGGCCGACAGGAAGGTGTACAGCTCGTCGGGGATGGAGGCGATCCGGGCCTTCGCGGCGACGTTCTCATAGACGGGCTCGCCGCCCACCAGCACCTGGCCGGAGTCCTGCCGGCAGACGCCGGTGACGTGGCGCAGGAGGGTGGACTTCCCCGCTCCGTTGGGGCCCACCAGTCCGTAGACCGCCCCGTCGGGCACCTCCATGGTCAGGCCGTCCAGGGCGGCGACGCCGTCGAAGCGCTTGACTACGTTTTTCGTTTCGATCAAGGGATGACCTCCTCTCGATGTGGACGGCGCTCCAGCCGGCGGGTCAGGCTCTCCCTGGATTCGCCCAGGGCGAACAGCTCTCCGGCGGTCCGGTCGAAGCGGGCCAGCAGGTCCCGCCGCCGGAGATCGGCGGCCTCCGGGGCCACAGAGGCCCGCTCCCCCTGGAGCCGGACACAGCCCTCGGACTCCAGAGCCCGATAGGCCCGCCGGACGGGCTCCGGATTGATGACCAGGGCGGCGGCCACGTCCCCGGCGGCGGGGAGGGCCTCGCCGGGGGAGAAGGCCCCGGAGACGATCAGCCGCCGCAGCCCGTCCCGGAGCTGCTGGTCGATGGACCGGGGATCCCGATAGTCCAGCCGAAGCATAGCGGCACCTCACTTTCCGTTCGTTCTGTTTCAGCTATAGATCCAGTATACCGGAAGCTGCCGGCGAAAGACAAGGGGAGAAGTCTTAACATTTCCTGACGTTTTGCCCCGGACAGGATCCGCCTTGTGCCGGCGGGGCCGGAGTGGTATAGTATCAGGGATACCACGCCGCCGCGGGCGGCGGACAGGAGGATATGATGGATCGAATGAAGCGTGGGCTGGCCCTGCTCCTGACGGGAGCGGCGCTGGCCGGGACGATGAGCGGCTGCGGGAGCGTCTCCGCCGGCCATGATGTGACCTATGAGCTCTCCGGACTGAAAAAAGGGGAGACGGTGATGACCGTGGACGGCGTCGCCGTCGATGCGGAGGACTACCTGTTCCTGCTGGGGCAGGCGGTCAGCGCCCAGGACCAGATGGGGGCCCTCACTGGAGACGATGCCTGGACCACCGCCGGGGACGACGGCACCACCCTGGCCCAGCAGGTGAAGCAGACCGCTCTGGAGCAGGCCTCCTTCTATCAGGCCATCCGCAACAAGGCCGACGAATACGGCGTGGCCCTGACCGACGATCAGCAGGCCGAGCTGGACCAGCAGTTCACCGATCTGGAGAGCCGCTTCCAAGAGCAGGGCGTGGACCTCCAACTGGCGCTGGACGCCCAGGGCGTGTCTCAGGACGGACTCCTCCGCTATGCCCAGATCAGCTATCTGGCCAGCGACCTGCTGGACAAGCTGAAGGAGGAGGGGGAGCTGGACCCCACCGATGAGGACATGGACACCTATCTGGAGGAGAACGGCATCTATCGGGTGAAGCACATCCTCCTCTCCACCCGGAAGGAGAACGAGGACGGGAGCTATACAGACTTCTCCGACGCGGAGCAGGCCAAGGTGAAGGCGGAGGCCGACGCTCTGGTCGCCGAGCTGAAGGCCGTCCCCGCGGACCAGCGGGAGAAGGTGTTCACCGAGAAGATGGAGGAGCGGAGCGACGACTCGGGCAGCCAGTCCTCTCCGGACGGCTACACCGCCACCCCCGGCCAGATGGTCTCTGAGTTCGAGGAGGCCTCTCAGGCTCTGGCGGTGGGGGAGATCAGCGACCCGGTGAAGAGCCGCTTCGGCTACCACATCATCCTGCGGCTGGACGCCGACACCGACGAGACGAGGGAGGGCTGGGCCCAGTCCAGGTTCAGCGACCTGATGCGGCAGTGGTCGGAGACCGCCGTGGTGGAGCAGAAGGACTGCTACGACGCGATCGACCCGCAGGACTTCTACACCAAGCTGCTGGCCAAGCAGAGCGCCTATCAGCAGGCCCTCCAGGCGGCGGCCAAGGCCAAGGAGAGCGCCTCCCCGGCTCCGGAGGAGAGCGGCGCGCCGGAGGCCGCCGACAGCTCCGCGCCGGAGGCCTCCCCGGCGGCGTGAAAGACAGTCCGTCCTGACGGGACAGAGACAGAGCCGCGGCATCCGCCGCGGCTCTGTTCATGCCGTTTTCTGACAAAAAATTTCGATTTTTCCTCCATTGGCAGGCCGCTCGGTACGCTGGACGCCAAAAAAGACTTGACGGGATATCGGAAAAAGTGTACACTAACGTTTGTAACCGTTTTGTAATCTTTTTGATCCAAAGCTGTCAGCCGCCGGGATCGGCCCGGCGGTATCTCATATTTTTGGAGGTCCTACCCAATGGACGAGTCCCTTCAGCAGCCCCGCGCGTCTCTGCGCGAGGGCTTTTCTGCGGCCGCCGGCGCCCTTCGGGCGCGGACGCTGGGCGCCGCTCAGGAGCGGATCGAGCGCTTCCTGGAGGAGCGGCCGGAGCTGATCCGCCGGGCGGACGCCGTGGCGGCCCGGTTCCGCTCCTTCCACCCCATGGCCTTCTTGGCCTCTGCCACCATCCTGGGCACTGCCGCCGTGGTGAGCACCGTCTACACCCCCACCTATCAGGTGGTGCTGGACGGACAGCCCATCGGCGTGGTGGCCCACAAGTCCGACTTCGAGGCCGCCGTCCGCCGGGTGGAGGCCCGGGCCACCCAGATCCTGGGCTATGACTACACCATGGACGGGGAGGTCAGCTACCGGCTGGCCCTCACCGAGCGGGACGCCGTCCCCTCCGCCACCCGTCTGGAGCCCTACCTGCTGGATCGGATCGGCGACGTGATGAAGAGCTATGTCCTCTCCGTGGACGGCAAGGTGATCGGCGCCGCCGATGACCGGGCCAGTCTGGACGCCATCCTGGACGAGATCAAGGCCCGCTATGAGACCGAGTCCACCGTGTCCAGCCAGTTCCTGGATGAGGTGCAGATCGCCCGGGAGTATATCTCCACCGATGTGGAGCAGGACGCGGACACCATCCGGGCGGCCCTCCTGTCCAATGCCGACGGCGAGACCACCTATGAGGTCCAGTCCGGCGACACCTTCATGGCCCTGGCCATGGACAACGGCATGACCATGCGGGAGCTGGAGGCCCTGAACCCCGGCGTGGACGTGGACAAGCTCCTGATCGGTCAGACCCTGAACATCAAGGAAGAGATCCCCGTGCTGTCCATCCAGACGGTGGACGCGGTGACCTATGACGAGACGATCGCCCCCGCCACCCGTCAGGTGGAGGACAGCTCCATGTACACTGGCGAGACCAAGGTGCTGGCCGCCGGCTCCGCCGGCGCTCAGCGGGTGTCCGCCAACGTGACCTATGTGAACGGCCGGGAGACCGGCCGGGAGATCACCGGTAGCACCGTCCTGACTCAGCCCACCGAGAAGGTGGTGGCGGTGGGGACCAAGGAGCGCCCCTCCTGGCTGCCCAAGGGCTACTTCATCTGGCCCGTGTCCGGCCGCGTGACCTCCGGCTACGGCTACCGGTCCATCTTCAGTTCCTACAGCTTCCACCGGGGCATCGACATCGCCGTATCCTATGGCACGTCCGTGAAGGCCGCTGACGGCGGCACCGTCACCTTCGCCGGGTGGAACGGCACCTATGGCAAGCTGGTGGTCATCGACCACGGCAACGGCAAGCAGACCTACTACGCCCACAACTCCAGCCTGCTGGTCAGCGTGGGGGACAAGGTCTATCAGGGCCAGGCGATCGCCAAGGCCGGTTCCACCGGCCGCTCCACCGGCACGCACTGCCACTTCGAGGTCCATGTGAACGGAAGCCTCGTGAATCCGTACAATTACCTCAGCTGAGGAGAAGAGGACGCCCCCGCTCGTCTGTGAGCGGGGGCGTTTTTGTGTCCGCCCAACGGGGCGGGGGAGATGTGTCCTCGCTTGCGCAGCCGTTGGCGGCTCTGCCGCCTTACGGATGCGGCATGCCCCTTGCGGGTGCGCGCGGGCCGCCTACTCGGCAGGAGCCCCCTTTCTTTTTCTCCCATGAGAAAAAAGAAAGGGGGGAAAGAAAAAGAACGCCAGAGGGGGCGGACCTCCCCTCTGGACACCCCCTATGCGCTCGTCCTCTCCTCATTCGGTCATAAAGGCCCTGTCCTCGTCTCGGATGTCCTCTGATCGCGCGGAGCGCACGGCTGAAAGTCTATGGTGGGGCGTCGGGGACGCCGCCCCTATGATAGTCTGGACGTACAGAGCGCTCCCGTCCGATCCTGCCCTTCGAAGTTGCCGGGCCATCTTGTTTTTTGAGCCAAAAAACGTCCGTCGGGAGCGCCGGGCGAACGTGTGTGTGCTGCCAGGCTCGCGCGGGCGCTGTTGCCTTCGAACGCCGGCCGGGGACGCATTGGGGGGAGTCCAGAGGGGGATCGACTGTCCCCCTCTGGCGGTCCTTTTTCTTTCCCCTGTTTCTTTTTCTGCCGCACAGAAAAAGAAATAGGGTCCCCGCCGGATAGGCGGCCCGTCCGCACCCGCAAGGGGCATGCCGCATCCGTAAGGCGGCAGAGCCGCCAACGGCTGCGCAAGCGAGGACACAACACCCCCGCCCGTTGGGCGCGGCCCGCTCATCCCTCTGCCTTGGCCAGATTCTCCACCAGCCGGGTGCTCCACTTGAGGGCGTCCTCGCCCTTTTTCAGACGGAGGGCGATGCAGGGCTTGTCGCCGGGGACCACCACCAGGCGGCCCTGGTACTTCCGCTCCGCCGCCAGGGCGGAGATCTTCTGGAGGTCGAAGTCCCGGAGGAAGAAGTTCACGCTGGCCCCCTTCTGGACGATGTCCGAGATGCCGCTGGCCGCCGCGTGGGCCCGGAGGATCGCCACCGAGATCAGGGCGTTCACCGTGCGGGGCGGGTCGCCGTAGCGGTCGATCAGCTCGTCGGTCAGGTCGTCGGCGTCGGCCTCGCTACGGATGGCCGCGATCCGGCGGTACAGGTCCATCCGCTCCTCCTGGCTGGGCACATAGCGGTCGGGGATCGAGGCCGCCACCGTCAGGTCGGCGGAGCACTCGCTGTCCTTGGGGAGCGGCTTGCCCTGCTCCTCCAGCACGGCCTCCTCCAGCAGCTTCAGATAGAGGTCGTAGCCCACGCTGAGCAGGAAGCCGGACTGCTCCGGACCCAGCACGTTGCCCGCGCCCCGGATCTCCAGATCCCGCATGGCAATCTTGAAGCCGGAGCCGAACTCCGCGAACTCCCGGATCGCGCCCAGACGCTTGGAGGCCACCTCGCTGAGGACCTTGCCCCGGCGGAAGGTGAGATAGGCGTAGGCCCGGCGGCTGGACCGGCCCACCCGGCCCCGGATCTGGTGGAGCTGGGCCAGGCCCATGTGGTCCGCGTCCTCGATGATGAGGGTGTTGGCGTTGGGGATGTCGATGCCCGTCTCGATGATCGTGGTGCAGACCAGCACGTCCAGCTCGCCCTCGCTCATACGGCTCATCACGTCGTTGAGCTCCTCCTGGGTCATCTGGCCGTGGGCCACGCCCACGTTGACCTCGCCGCCCAGCAGCTCCCGGATCCGGGCGGCGGTGCGGCTGATCGTCTCGACCCGGTTGTGGAGATAGTACACCTGCCCGCCGCGCTCCAGCTCCCGGCGCATGGCGTCGGAGAGCACGCCCCAGTCGTGCTCCAGCACATAGGTCTGCACCGGCTGGCGGTCCATGGGGGGCTCCTCCAATGTGGACATGTCCCGGATGCCGGAGAGGGCCATGTTCAGGGTCCGTGGGATCGGGGTGGCGGAGAGGGTCAGAACGTCCACCTGCCGGGAGAGCTCCTTGAGCTTCTCCTTGTGGGCCACGCCGAAGCGCTGCTCCTCGTCGATCACCAGCAGGCCCAGGTCCTTGAACTTCACATCCTTCTGGAAGAGCCGGTGGGTGCCGATCAGCAGATCGATGCCGCCCTGCTCCACCCGGCGGAGGGTCTCCTTCATCTGGGCGGGGGTGCGGAAGCGGGACACCACATCGATCTCCACCGGATATTTGGCGAAGCGCTGCTTGGCGGACAGGAAGTGCTGGCGGGCCAGCACGGTGGTGGGGACCAGGATCGCGGCCTGCTTGCCGTCCAGCACGCACTTCATGATCGCCCGGAAGGCCACCTCGGTCTTGCCATAGCCCACATCGCCGCAGAGGAGCCGGTCCATGGGCCGGGCCTGCTCCATGTCCCGCTTGATCTCGGCGATACAGCGGAGCTGATCGTCCGTCTCGGCGTACTCGAACTGGTCCTCGAACTCCTTCATCCACTCGGAGTCGGGGGAGAAGGCGAAGCCCGGCTGACGCTGGCGCTGGGCGTAGAGCTGGATCAGGCCCTTGGCCAGATCCTTCACGGCCTTCTTGGCCTTGTGCTTGGCCTTCTTCCACTCGGTGCCGCCCAGCTTGGAGAGCTTCTTCTTCTCCTGGGCGTCCTCGCCGCCGCCGATGTATTTGCTGACCAGATCCAGCTGGGTGGCGGGGACGTAGAGCACGTCGGCCCCGGCGTAGGCGATCTTGATGTAGTCCTTCTCCACGCCGTCCACCTGCATCTTGACCATCTCCTGGAAGCGGCCCACGCCGTGGTGCTCATGGACCACCAGGTCGCCGGGGGAGAGGTCCGCGTAGCTCCCCAGCTTGGCCCGGTTGGTGGGGCCGTCGTCGGCGCGGGACTTCCGCTTCCGGACGGGGCCGCTCTGGCCCTCGGTGAGGATGGCGAACCGCGCGTCCGGGAACTCCAGACCGGCGGACAGGCCGCCCACGGCGATCACCGCCCGGCCGGACTGGGGCAGTTCGTGGAGGGCATAGTCCACGGCGGGCTTGAGGCCGTTCTCCCGCAGGAGGATCTGGAGGTTGTCCGCCCGCTGTTGGCTGGAGGCCAGCACCACCGCCCGATAGCCCTCGTCCAGATAATGGGACAGGTCGGAGACGGCGGTCTCCAGACTGGTGCCGTAGGAGGGGAGCTGCTTGGCCAGCAGGTTCAGGAGGGTCCGTGGCTTCTGGGGATACTGGCCGGTGGTGAAGGAGTCCAGATAGGCCAGGGGCCAGTCGGCCAGCCGGGCCCACAGTTCCTCCATGGTCCGGGAGAAGCGGGCGCTCTCCCCGGCCAGCGTGCCGTTCTCCAGCAGGGCGCCTACGTCCTCGCCCAGCTGCCAGAGCCAGTTTTTGCCCCGCTCCATCACCCGGGGGGTCTCGCAGAGGAGGACCACCGCGTCGGGGGGCAGATAGTCGGCGGCGGTGGCCATCTGGGGATAGATCAGGGGGAGATACCGGTCCAGAGCGGGGAAGGCGGCCCCGTTCTCCAGCCGCTCCAGGTCCTCGGAGAGGCTTTGCGGGAGGCCGGCTTGCTCCCCCTTCCGGCGGCGGACCTGCTCCAGGAGCTGGCGCAGGCGGTCCGTCAGGCCGGAGAGGCCCCCGGGGGCCAGATGGGGCAGGACCTCGGCGGCGGGCAGGAGCTCCACCTCGTCCAGGTTCGCCGTCCGGCGCTGGGTGTTCACGTCGAACTCGCCCATGGAGTCGATCTCGTCCCCGAAGAACTCCACCCGGACGGGCTTCTCCCGGGCGGGGGAGAACACGTCCAGGATGCCGCCCCGGAGAGCGAACTGGCCCACGCCCTCCACCTGCTGGCACCGGGCGTACCCGGCGGCGGTGAGGGCCTCGGTCAGCTCGGCCAGATCGCAGCTCCCGCCGGCCCTCAGTGTGCGGCAGGCGGCGGAGAGGAGCTCCGGGGGCAGGGTGCGCTGGAGCAGGGCCTCCACCGTCACCACGGCCAGCCCGGCCCGGTCCTGAGACAGGGCCCGGAAGGCGGCCAGCCGCCGGTGCTCATACTGCCGGGAGACCACGGCGGCATGGTGGAAGGTGAACTCACGGGGGGCGATCAGCAGGACCTCCTCCTCGGTGAGGGAGCGCAGGTCCCGGGCCAGCCGTTCCGCATCGCTCTCGTCGGCGCAGACCAGCACCACGCTCTGGCGGGCCTCCCGCCGGATGCCGGCGGCCACATAGGCCCGCAGGACGGGGGAGAGGCCGGAGAACGCCGCGGGACAGCCGCCGCCGTCGATGGCGGCCAGGAACTTCTGAAATTCGGGCAGCGCCCGCAGCACATCGGTGAGCAGTTTCATCCTTCACCCTCCTTTTAGAAAAATATGGAAGTCATAGACGTGCAGAAGACCCCCTGTTCCCATCCGGGCAGGGGGTATCCCATGTGCTGAACAGGATAGCACGTTCCGGCGGGAGCGTCAAGGAAAACGGGATCTTTCCGGTCAGAATGTGCGTGATATACCATCACCCGATTCCCGGGCGGCCCGCTCCACCGCCTCCAGGATGGACTCCGCCGTGCGGAAGGTCTCCCGGGGCAGACGGGCCGGGGAGAGCTCGATCCCCCGGTCCTCCAGTCCCTCCAGCAGCAAAATGAGCGCCAGGGAATCCAGCAGCTCTCTCTCCAGCAGGTCGGTCCCCGGCATGCCCGCTTCCGCCTCGCCGCAGGCCTCGGCCAGCAGGGCGCGGAGCGCTTCTATGGTAAGAGCCATGCTACAACCACTCCTCTAATCTCTTTCGGTCGCATTTTCCGTTGGGGGTCAGGGGCATACAGGGGAGGATGCGGTACCGCCCCGGTATCATCCACGGCGGAAGTCGCTCCGCCAGCCGGCAGGAGAGCGCTCCCTCATCCGGAAGGTCTTTCCCTTCCAGGAAAGCCGTCAGGCCCCGGACGCCCCCATCCGGTCCCCGGCGAGGGAGCACCGCCGCCCGCTCCACCCCGGGAAGGGTCTCCAGCGTCCGCTCGATCTCCTCCGGCTCTATGCGGTAGCCCTTGTATTTGATCTGCCGGTCCTTCCGGCCCCGGAACCAGAGCTTCCCATCCCGGAACACGCCCAGGTCGCCGGTGCCGTAGGCCCGGCCGGAGGGGGTCTCCCGGAAGCCGCCGGGCCCACCGTCCAGATAGCCGGAGGAGAGAGCCCCGCCCCGCAGGACGATCTCTCCCACCGTCCCCGGCGGGCAGGGGCGGCCATCCATCTCTATGGAGAGCTCCGCCGTCCCTCCTCCCCAGGTCCCGATGGGCAGTTCTTCTCCGGCACAGTCCTCCGGCGTGATGCGGGCGGCAGTGACTGCGCAGGTCGCCTCGGTGGGACCGTAGGCATTGTAGAGGGCAAGGTCCGGGAATCGGTCCAGCAGCTTTCCCGCCGTCCGGGGCGGCAGGACCTCCCCGCAGGAGAACACCGCGCCCAGAGCGGGGATCTGCCCTCGGCAGAAGGACGCGTCCGTAAGACACAGACGCAGGAAGGATGGGGTCCCCACCAGGAGGCCCGCCTTACTTTTCCACACAGCGGGATATAATGTGGAAAAGTCCCGCTGTTCCTCCGCCGTAAGGGCGGTGTGGGTCCCTCCGGTCCACATGGACAGATAGAGATCGGCCACCGACAGGTCAAAGGCGTACCCCGCCTGATTGAGCACCCCCCGGCGGGCCCCCGCCGCAATGCCCGGAAGGCCCGCACTCCAGCACAGGAACCGGTCCAGGCTTCCCCGGGAAATGGGTACTCCCTTGGGCCGCCCCGTACTCCCGGAGGTGAAGATGAGATAGGCGCTCTCCCAGTCGGAGACCTCCTCCTCCGGCCACTCCGCCGGGACCGGAAGGGCCTCCAGCTCCCGCCGGCCCAGCCGGGGAACACCGGGAAGCTCCAGCTCCTCCACCGCCAGAAGCAGTCCGGCCCCCGCCTGCTCCGCCGCCTGCCGGACCCGATCCGGGGGCCAGCTCCGGTCCGCCGGAAGATAGGGCCGCCCCGCCAGCAGGCAGGCCAGAAAGCACACCGGCATCCACGGCTCCTTATGGCCGTACACCACCACCGGGCCCCGCCCGGTCCGGAGGAAAGCGGCCACCGCCCGGGCCTGCTCCCCCGCCGTGCGCCAGCTCAGCTCCTCCCCGCCGGAGCGGAAAGCGGCGGTCTCTCCCAGCGTCTCACAGTGAAGCCGGACCCGATCCAGAAGTCTCATTCCGCCCCCTCCTTTTCTTCCTCGGGGATGAGGGCGGGGTCGTACATCACCCGGGAGTGATTGTCCAGCACCAGCTCCCGGCCCACGGTCTCCCCGGTGGCCCGGTCCACCGTCTCCCGGTAGACCTGGCTCACCCGGAACCAGTCCGCCCCCTCCCGGACATAGCGGTGCCCCTCCTCCCGGAGCCGGTAGCGCCGGGGAAAGGGACGCTCCGCCCGCAGCTCTCCGCACAGGTCGTCCCCCTCCAGCCACACCCGGAGCTGGACGGTCTGCCCGGTGTCATTGCGGAAGCGATAGTCCACATGGGGGTAAAAGATGGAGGTGCCGGTGCCGAAGGGGGTCCGCCGCCGCTCATCGGGAAAGAGGGCGTCCGAGTGGTGGTGGAGCTCCGAAACCGTCAGCGGGCTGTTCAGCACCAGATAGTGGATCAGATTGGCCAGCTGACACAGGCCGCCCCCCACCCCGGCATAGAACCGCCCGGCGCCGATGGTCAGCCCCTCCCGATAGCCCCGCCCGGCGGTGGGCGGCCCCACCAAACGCCAGAAGGAGAAGGTCTCCCCCGGCGCCACCAAGATCCCGTCCACGCAGGGCGCCGCCAGGGCCATATTGCTCCGCTTGTTCTCCTGAAGGGACAGATCCACCCCGTGGAGCCGCCGCAGCATGGGGGAGCGGTGTCCCTTCACCACCGCAGGAAGAGACTCCGCCGAGGTCTCCAAGGCAAAGTGGGTGTGCGCCCGGGTGTCCCGCCATCTGCGCCGGAGGGCCTCCTTTTTCAGGGCGATGCGGTAGCAGACCGGCCCGTATTCACAAAAAAGCTTTCTCCGTTCCATCCGTTTTTCCTCCCACGCCATTCCTGTCCTGCGTCGATTTTACTCTATCTCTCCGGAAAAGTCAGCACCAAACAGCAGCACTCCCCATAAATATACCATGCGGGGGCCGGCATGACGCCGGCCCCCGCATTCGCAGTCTGTTCACTTTAACCGGCATTGTACCGGCTCATGGCCTTCTCGGCGCCCTGGGCGAGGAAGCACTCCACCGCGTCGGCGGCCCGCTTTACCGCCGTGTCCATGGTCCTGCGGTCCTCGCCCTGGAACTTGCCCAGGACCCAGTCCGCCATGTCGTAGTCGGGATGGGGCTTCTCGCCCACGCCCACCTTCACCCGGGGGAACTGGTCGGTGCCCAGGTGCTGGATGATGTTCTTGAGACCGTTGTGCCCCCCGGCGGAGCCGCCCCGGCGGATGCGGAGCCTGCCCACCGGCAGGGACACATCGTCGGAGATCACCAGCACATGGTCCGCCGGGACCTTGAAGAACCGGGCCGCCTCGCCCACCGCCTCGCCGGAGAGGTTCATATAGGTGGTGGGCTTCATGAGCAGGACCCGCTCCCCGGCGATCTCTACCGTGTTGGTCAGGGCGTGGTATTTCAGCTTCTGGATGGGGACATCGGCCCGGCCGGCCAGCTCGTCGGCCACCTCGAACCCCACGTTGTGGCGGGTGTTCTCATACTTGTCTCCGATGTTGCCCAGGCCCACGACCAGCCAGGTCACGGGGCCGGAGGATCTTCCAAAAAACATGGGGTCCACCTCGTTCGGTCAAGATATACGCCGCGCCGGAAGCGGGCTTCCGGCGCGGCGTCGATGTCATAGGGGATGCGTTCGCTTACAGGAACAGCTTGGAGACGGAGATCTCCTCATAGATACGCTCGATGGCCTCGGCGAACATGGGAGCCACGGACAGATACTTGATCTTGTCGCAGGTGTTCTCCTTCTCGGGGATGGTGTCCAGGAACAGGACCTCGTCGATCACGCTGTTGCGGATGCGCTCCACCGCGGGACCGGACAGCACACCGTGGGAGGCGCAGGCGGTGACGGACTTGGCGCCGCCGACCTCCACCAGAGCCTGAGCGGCGTGGCAGAGGGATCCGCCGGTGTCCACCATGTCGTCCAGCAGGATGACGCGCTTGTCCCGCACGTCACCGATGATGTTCATGACCTCAGAGGAGTTGGCCTTCTGACGGCGCTTGTCCACGATGGCCAGAGGCATGTCCAGCTTCTGGGCGAAGGCGCGGGCGCGGGCCACGGAGCCCACGTCGGGGGAGACCACCATGACCTCGTCATGGCAGTCCTTGAACTTCTCCATGAAGTGGTTGATGAACACAGGGGAGCCCAGCAGGTTGTCCACGGGGATGTCGAAGAAGCCCTGGATCTGGTTGGCGTGCAGGTCCATGGTCAGCACCCGGTCGGCGCCGGCGCGGGTAATCAGGTTGGCCACCAGCTTGGCGGAGATGGGGTCGCGGGGCTTGGTCTTGCGGTCCTGACGGGCATAGCCGAAGTAGGGGATCACGGCGGTGATGCGGCCGGCGGAGGCCCGCTTCATGGCGTCGATCATGATGAGCAGCTCCATCAGGTTGTCGTTGACGGGACTGCAGGTGGACTGGATCACGAACACGTCGGAGCCGCGGACGGTCTCGTAGATGGAGACGTACTTCTCGCCGTCGGAGAAGGTGCCCACCTCGGCCTCACCGAGGGAGGTGCCGATCTTCTTGCAGATGTCCTGGGCCAGAGGGCGGTTGGAGCTGCCGCAGAAGACCTTGATGTCCTTGCCATGTGCTATCATTGCTTGCATACATCCTCTCTTATCATTTGAGGTCCGGGGTGCGGACCCGCTGGGATCGTGTCATATCGAGACCGGTGCGCAGAAAGGGACCGGAGGTCGAACGGATGCCGGGCCGCGGCTCATTTCCGGCGGCTACGGCGGCGGGCGGCCCACTGCTTCTTGACCACCTGCACGCTGCGGGCGATGGCCAGCGAGTCGGCCGGCACATCGTCGGTGATGGTGGAGCCGGCGGCGGTATAGGCCCCGTCGCCGATCTTCACCGGGGCCACCAGGTTGGTGTTGCAGCCGATGAAGGCGTTGTCGCCGATGGTGGTGCGGAATTTGCTGGTGCCGTCGTAGTTGACGGTGACGGTGCCGCACCCGAAGTTCACATGGCCGCCCACGTCGGAGTCGCCCACATAGGTGAGGTGGGAGATCTTGGTGCCGTCACCGATGGAGGAGTTCTTCAGCTCCACGAAGTCGCCCACCTTCACGTCATGGCCCACATGGCAGTTGGGGCGGATGTAGGCGAAGGGACCGATCTTGGCGCCGGACTCCACAGTGCTCTCGTTGAGCTGAGAGGCATTGACGGTGACGCCGTCGCCCACGGTGCAGTCCCGGATCATGGTGTTGGGGCCCAGCTCGCAGCCCGCGCCGATCTTGACGGCGCCCCGCAGGATCACGCCGGGCAGGATCAGGGTGCCGCCGCCCACGGTGACGCCGGGGCCCACGAAGGCGCTGGCCGGATCCAGGAAGCGGACGCCGTCCCGCTTCAGACGGGCGATGCTTTCCTCCTTGGCCGTGATCTGGAAGGCGTCCAGACCGTCCTCCTCCAGCGGGAGGAAGCAGCTTTCATAGGGCCGGCAGTGGGCCCGCAGGGCCTCCTGGATGTCGCTCCCGGCGGCCAGGGCGCTCCGCCCGGCCTCGGTGAACTCGAACACGCCGCAGCTGGTGGGGTGGTCCCCCCGGCTGAGCATAGCGTTCTTCTCCTGCGGGGGAAGCTCGGCCTGAGCGGCCCGGACCCGGTCCTCGGCATAGGCGGGCATGAAAACAGGCCGCGTCACGGCGATGACCCGGCTGTGGTCCTCCAGGAAGGCCAGCAGACGCTCCCGGGCGTCCTCGGTCCCGGTGGTGACGAACACGGTGCCCAGAGGGAAGCAGGCCTCCGCCGGCTCCCGGTCCTCCTGGCGGCAGACCACCAAGAAGCGCTCCACGCCGGACCGCTCCAGGGACTGCTCCAGCCAGCGGGCCGCCGGATCGAAGAGCAGCGGCTCCATCATCAGGGGCCGGCCGTTCCCCTCGCGGGCCAGGAACACGATGGCTCCCACGGTCTCCATCATATGCGCTCAACTCCTTTTATCCACTCGATTATAACAAAACGGCGGAGGAAATGCACCCTTATTTTCAAGAAAATGAAGGGCGGACCGCCATATCGGAGAAATGCACGATCTTGACACCGGTTTTACGGTCCGGGACAGTCTTTTTACAGTCCGTCCGCCGTTGGACGACAAAAAAAGGGCCCCGCGAAGGGGCCCTCTTGGCAGAGTCGGGACCGTTATGCCGTGACCATCTGCCGCATCCCCATGAACCGCCAGAACTGCGAGACCTCCAGAGTCGCGCAGAACTTGTCAGCCAGGTTGACCACCGCCGCCTCCCGGCTGCGGGGCCGCCGCTTGGCCAGCGGCCACATATGGGACAGGATGATGTTCTCCTCTTTGGCGCTGAGGCCGCCGCACAGGGCCCGGGCGTTGCGGACCGCCGCCACCGGGTGGTCGAAGCACTGGTTGCCGGGGTGGGTGCCCGGCTCCCGGGCGTTGTAGAGGTAGAGGTCATGGAGCAGGCCGCACCGGGCGGCCATCCGGGCGTCCAGCCGCCAGCGGCGGGCCAGACGGTAGGCGATGTAGGCCACGAACACCGAGTGCTCGTAGCAGCTGCATCCGGGATGATGGGGGATCGCCCGCATGGAGAGGACCTCGCGGCTCCCGATCAGGTCGGGCACACAGTCCAGGAATTCATGCCAGCGTGCGTCGTCGTACAAAACCATGGGTATCGCCCCTTGCTGTTGGTCTATACACAGCATCCTGTGTACGGCCCATATTATAATACAGCCCGTTCCGATCGTCATGACCTTTTTGTAAATATCCACGATATGGAAGGGAATGGAACTGGAGAAAAACCGGCAAGTACGACAAACGGCTTTCTCTCTTTTGTACGACATAGGACCACATGATCTTGTGGAAAATATTCAAAAAACTATGGAGTCGTTTTTTTGAAAAGGACATTAAAACGATATATGGTTTTGATACAGAGACATAAAAAACGGACCGGAACGAAAAAACAGTTGACTTTTGTAGGAAGTGGCGTTAAATTCATCATATCATCATAAGAGTTTTGGGCAAAACAGCGGCCGGCCCAAGACTATTTTGCTGAGTGTGCAGAAGAAGAAAAATTTGAAGAAAAGATGGTGTATCGAAATGTCTACTCCTTCCGCTGGTAAAGATCAGATCGTCAAACGCTGGATCGTGTTCCTGATCGGTGTGTTCCTGATGGGCACCGCGATCGCCCTGGGCATCAAGGCCGGGATCGGCGTGTCCCCCATGAGCAGTATCTCCAACCTGGGCTTCATCCTGAGCAATGAGAAGATTTCTGTGGGCACTTGGTCCTTCCTGGTGAATCTGGCATTCTTCATCCTGGAGTTCATCATCGCCCCCAAGACGTTCCGCCCCGTGAAGATCGTGAGCCAGCTGGTCCCGACCTTCATCTGCAGCGTGTTCATCGACATAAACATGGCTCTGGTGGGCGGTGTCAACCCTGAGTCCTATCCCGCCAAGATCGTGGTCCTGCTGATCAGCTGCATGGTCTTCGGTCTGAGCCTGGCCCTGATGGTCTCCGCTGACGCCACCCTGCAGCCCAGCGAGGCGTTCATCAGCGTCGTGGCGGACCGCACTGGCAAGGAGTGGGGCAACATCCGCACCGTCGTGGACGTGTCTCTGGTGATCATCGCCGCCGTGGTCTCTCTGGTGGTCCTGCACAAGTTCACCACCGTCCGTGAGGGCACCATCGTCGCCGCCATCCTGAACGGCCAGTTCTGCCGCATCTTCGGCAAGGCGACCGACAAGATCTTCGTCAAGAAGGGCGAGGTCGTGGCCGCCTGATCGAGACGGCATCCCTACTAAGAAAGAAAGAAGTGAAGTCCCCGGAGCGGCCGCTCCGGGGACTTTTTTTGTGTCCGCCCAACGGGCGAGGGATGTTCCGCCCATGGCGGGGAAATAGTCAGCAGCGCCCCTCTGGGCGGCCGATCGACCACCTAGCGCTCCGCCCGGACCGCCGACCAGAGGTCGTAACTCCCGGAGGCAGGGATGTTGCCCAGCCGCCAGAAGGACACGCCCCGGATGCCGAACATCTCCGCCAGGTCGATCTTGTCGGCGATGCTCCGGGCATCCTCATACCAGACCTTATAGCGGTCGCCGTTCTCATCGGTGTAGATGACCCAGGGGTTCCGGGCCGTGGCGCTCCAGCCCTTCTCGATGCCGGGCTGGGCCAGCCGCTGGGCCAGGACCGCCATGCTGGGCCGGTAGTACTTGGACTCCAGCACCTTGCCTGACTCGTCGATCCGATAGCCCGTGTCGTCCATGGAGAAGGCCAGAGCCAGCTTGCTTCGGTCCTGGACGCCGGTGTCGGGATCGGTCACCTCCACCAATGCGGAGTAGATCTTGGAGAAGGGGGTCACGGCGAAGCTCTCGGACGGGACGGTGCCCACCCGCAGGTCGCTGACCGGAGGCCGGTAATCGTGGGCCATGAGGATCACCTTGTCACAGCTCTCGCCCAGAGACCGGAAGTCGAAGCCGGTGAGATAGGGCCCCGGCTGGACGCAGACATAGAGGGCTTTGCTCTTGGGCAGGGCCGCCCGGAGCTCCTTCATGAACTGGGCGAAGTCGGACTTGAGGCCGCCCTTGTCCTTCAGCCCCTCGAAGTCGATGGTGAGGCCGGCATAGCCGGAGGATGCGGCAGTGAGGGCGGCCACGGCCTGGGCCCGGGCGGCGGGGGTCCCCGTCACGGCGGCCACGGTGGAGGTGGTGGTGCCGTCCGCCAGCGCGATCGAGTCGGCGGCACTGCCGAACACGCACAGGTTGTAGGGCGTGCCGTTGGACTGGAGATAGCTCGTGGCGGCGGTGGGGTCCTCCGGGATCTTCCAGCCGTTGCCGTTGGCGGAGGTGGTGTTCAGCGTGGGGCCGCCGTCGGCGGTGTACTCCATCCGGGCCCAGCCCAGCGACACCGCGTCCATCTCCTTCGTCAGACCGATCTGGCTGTAGGAGGAGATCGCGTAGAAGCCGTGGACCCAGTCCAATTTAGAGGTATAGCGTTCATAGACCTGGGTGAGCATGACGGCGGCCTCCGCCCGGGTGGCAGAGAGATCGGGCTTGAAGAGGAGTTTCCCGCCCTCCTGGATGCCGGCAGTCATGCCGATGTGGTAGGCCAGAGAGATGTAGCCCTGGTTCCGGGTCACGTCGGAGAAGGGCAGGTCTGGGTCGGCGGTCCGGGCCAGACTGTCGTAGCCCAGGGCCTTCACCAGCAGGATGGCCATCTCCTCCCGGCTGATCGGATCGCCGGGGCGGAAGGAGCCGGAGCTGTCGCTGGCCCCATGGGCCTTGGCGGCCTCCACATAGCCATAGGCCCAGTGGGTGGAGGGACAGTCGATGTAGGATGGGGAGGAGGGAGATACCTTGTCCCAGCCGAACATCTGGCACAGGACCGTGACGAAGGACGCCCGGTCCAGCTGGTCGCTGACGCCGAAGCGCCCGTCCTCATAGCCCACCATCAGGCCGTAGTCCGAGGCCTTCTGGATGGCGGACTGGGCCCAGTGGCCGGCGGTATCGCTGTAAGCCAGGGCGGGGGCGGAGAGGGACAGGGCCAGACAGACGGTCAGGCCCGCGGAAAAGATGGAACGTCGCTGCATGAGATGCCTCCTTCTGGACGACGGATGAGACGGGATGACGAGGCGGGAGCCTCTCACGGCCATTGTAGCAGGCCGACGGCCGGGATGCAAGGACGGGAAGGAGCGGGACTTTCCACGAAAGGGACAGGATCCGCCCCGGAAATATACAGGATATCGTCGGATCTTTGTCAAAAAAGGGGTGACGCGGACCGCTTTTTTTGCTATGATACTATAATATGAAAAAGTCCCTCCGCCTCGGGAGATGGGAGGGCCCAAAAATCACAAAAAAAGAGGATGAAGAGGCATGAAGCTGCTGGAAGACCGCATTCGCAGGGACGGCACCATCCGGGGCACGGACGTGCTCAAGGTAGACCGCTTCCTGAACCACCAGATGGACATCGCGCTCATCAATGAGCTGGGCAAGGAGTTCCACCGCCTGTTCGCCGACTGCGGCGTGAACAAGATCCTGACCATCGAGGCCTCCGGCATCGGCATCGCCTGCCTCACGGCCCAGTATTTCAACGTCCCTGTGATCTTCGCCAAGAAGAACAAGACCAAGAACATCGCCGGCGACGTGTACACCTCCAAGGTGGAGTCCTTCACCCACGGCAAGGTGTACGACATCATCGTCTCCAAGGAGTTCCTGGGCCCCCAGGACCGGGTCCTGCTGATCGACGACTTCCTGGCCAACGGCAGCGCTCTCCAGGGCCTGATCAAGCTGGTGCAGGACGCGGGCGCCACCCTGGTGGGCGCCGGCATCTGCGTGGAGAAGGCCTTCCAGCCCGGCGGCGACCTGATCCGCTCCATGGGCGTGCGAGTGGAATCTCTGGCCCGGGTCAAGTCCATGGACGAGTCCACCCACTCCATCGAGTTTTGCTGATCCCCCAGTCCGGCTGTCCCATTCCCCGGGAAAGGCCGCGTCTCTCCGTCTATCACGGCTCTGCCGTTATAGGATAAAAAGGAAAAGGAACGAACGTCTCATGCATCGGCCCCGGACCGGAGGGTCCCCGGCCCCGTCTGAAGAAGGAGGAACTCTGACATGAACAAGCGCATCCTGTCCGCCGCTGTGGCGGCCACCCTAGCTCTGGGCCTGACCGCCTGCGGCGGCGGCTCCGACAAGCCCGCGGCTTCCGACGCTCCCGCGAACAGCTCCGCCCCCAGCGCCGGTATCGCAAAGGAGGACCTGAAGATCGGCTTCGTCCACATCGGCGACGAGAGCGACATGGGCTATACCTACAACATGGTGCAGGGCGCCAAGGAGATGCAGAAGAACCTGGGCATCTCCGACGACCAGATCGTCACCAAGTACAATGTCACCGAGGACGACGCCTGCGCGGACGCGCTGAACGAGCTGATGGACGCCGGCTGCAACGTGATCTTCGCCACCAGCTTCGGCTTCGGCGACTATGTGACCGCCGCCGCCCGGGAGAACCCCGATGTCCAGTTCTGCCACGCTACCGGCACCCAGGCCCACACCGCCGGCCTGGACAACCTCCACAACTGCTTCGCCAGCATCTATGAGGGCCGCTATCTGGCCGGCATCGCCGCCGGCATGAAGGCCAAGGAGATCGGCAACCCCAAGCTGGGCTATGTGGGCGCCTACCCCTACGCGGAGGTCATCTCCGGCTACACCGCCTTCTATCTGGGCGCCAAGAGCGTCTGCCCCGAGGCCACGATGGACGTGATCTACACCAACACCTGGAACGATGCCAGCCTGGAGAGCCAGACCGCCCAGGCTCTGATCGACCGGGGCTGCGGCGTGATCAGCCAGCACTCCGACTCCACCGGCCCCGCCACCACCGCTGAGGCCAACGGCGCCTTCCAGGTGGGCTACAACGCCGACATGACCACCGCCGCCCCCGGCGCCTCCCTGCTGTCCTCCCGGATCGACTGGGGCGTGTACTTCACCGAGGCCGTGCAGGACCTGATCGACGGCACCCCCATCCCCCAGGATTGGTGCAAGGGCTATGCCGACGGCGCTGTGGCCCTGACCCCGCTGAACGAGGCCATCGCTGCTGAGGGCACTCAGGACGCCATCGCCGCCGCCGAGGCCGCGCTGAAGGACGGCACGCTGGAGGTCTTCAAGGCGGACCTGAAGGGCGTCAACGCCGACGGCGAGGAAGTGGACCTGTCCCAGGGCTTCCAGGAGAGCGACGTGGCCGACGGCCAGACCAGCGCTCCCTACTTCAACTACATCGTGGAGGGTATCACTGAGGTCTCCGCCCAGTGATCCATCCGGCCTGCGTCCGCAGGCCCTGAGCCATGACTGACCCCGGGCGGGGCCGCGGTCCCGCGGTCCCGCCCATCCTGTTCCCGCCCCAGGCGGGGATGCAGACGCGCAGAGAGAGGAGAGCCATATGGGCACAGGTAACTATGCCATCGAGCTGAGGGAGCTGACCAAGACCTTCGGCGATGTGGTGGCCAACGACAAGGTCTCGCTGGCCCTGGAGCGGGGGGAGATCCTCTCCCTGCTGGGCGAGAACGGCAGCGGAAAGACCACGCTGATGAACATGCTGAGCGGCATCTACTTCCCGGACGGGGGCGAGATCCTGGTGGACGGAAAGCCCGTCACCATCCGCTCTCCCAAGGACGCCCACGATCTTGGCATCGGCATGATCCACCAGCACTTCAAGCTGGTGGACGTGCTGACCGCCGCAGAGAACATCATCCTGGGCATGAAGGGCAAAGGACGTCTGGACCGGAAGGCCGTGGCCCGGGAGGTCCGGGCGATCAGCGAGAAGTACGGCTTCGAGATCGACCCCGACCAGAAGATCTATGATATGTCGGTCTCCCAGAAGCAGACGGTGGAGATCGTGAAGGTCCTCTACCGGGGGGCCAACGTGCTGATCCTGGACGAGCCCACCGCTGTGCTGACCCCCCAGGAGACGGAGAAGCTCTTCGATGTCCTGCGGAGCATGAAGGCCGACGGCAAGTCCATCATCATCATCACCCACAAGCTCCGGGAGGTCATGGAGATCTCCGACAAGGTAGCGGTCCTGCGGAAGGGCCAGTATATCGGGACTGTGGACACCGCTGACACCGACCCCCAGCGCCTCACCGAGATGATGGTGGGCCGGTCCGTCAGCCTGAACATCGAACGGCCCAAGACCGAATATCAGGACCTGCGCCTGGAGGTGAAGGGCCTGAACTGCCGCCGGGACGACGGCGTCAAGGCGCTGGAGGACGTGACCTTCCAGGCCATGGGCGGCGAGATCCTGGGCATCGCCGGCATCGCCGGCTCCGGCCAAAAGGAGCTGCTGGAGTCCATCGCCGGCCTGCACAAGGTGGAGTCCGGCCACATCTTCTACTATCCGCCCCGCCCCGACTCCGACTTGGCCAGGACCGGCCTCCATGTCCCCACGGACAAGGCCGGGGAGGAGCTGGTGGGCAAGACGCCCACCCAGATCCATCAGATCGGCGTGTCTCTGGCCTTCGTGCCCGAGGACCGGCTGGGCATGGGCCTGGTGGCGGACATGGGCATGGTGGGCAACATGATGCTCAAGAGCTATCAGTCCGGCAAGGGCCCTCTGGTGGACCGGAAGGCCCCCAAGGCGTTGGCGGAGATCCTGAAGGACGAGCTGGAGATCGCCACCCCCAGCATCTCCACGCCGGTGCGCCGCCTGTCCGGCGGCAACGTGCAGAAGGTGCTGGTGGGCCGGGAGATCGCCTCCAGCCCTACGGTGCTCATGACCGCCTACCCGGTCCGGGGCCTGGACATCAACTCCGCCTATACGATCTACGATCTGCTCAATGAACAGAAGAAGCTGGGGGCCGCCGTGATCCTGGTGGGCGAGGACCTGGACGTCCTGCTGGAGCTGTGCGACCGGATCATGGTCCTCTGCGGCGGCAGGGTCAGCGGCGTGGTGGACGCCGCGAAGACCACCAAGGAGGAGGTGGGCCTCCTGATGACCCACATCCCCACGGACCGAGAGGAGGCGGACGCATGAGCGCACAGCACATCGAACACAAGGAGCCTCTGCTCCGTCTGGCCAAACGGGACGACATCGCCCGGCCCAAGGCCTGGGCCATCCGGGCGGCGGCCATCCTGCTGGCCCTGGTCACCGGCGGCCTGATCATCCTGGCCCTGGGGCACAGTCCCATCGAGGTCTACGGCTCTATGATCGGCGGGTCCCTGAGCAAGGGGCGGGCCCTGCGGGAGACCGTGAAGAAGGCCATCCCCCTGCTGGGCACGGCTCTGGCCATCGCCCCGGCCTTCAAGATGAAGTTCTGGAACATCGGCGCGGAGGGCCAGATCCTGGCCGGCGCCATCGCCGCCAGCTACTTCGCCCTCTTCTGGGCGGAGCGCCTGCCCAAGACGGTCCTGCTGGTCGTCATGGCGGCGGCGGCGGTGATCGCCGGCGGCCTGTGGGGCCTGATCCCCGCCGCGTTCAAGGCCCGCTGGGGCACCAACGAGACCCTGTTCACCCTGATGCTCAACTACATCGTGCTGGGCTTCGTGAAATACCTCCAGGCCGGTCCCTGGGGCCCGGACCTGAACCCCAACGGCTACCCCAAGATCCCCATGTTCGCCGAGGCGGCCCTGCTGCCCAAGGCGCTGGGGGTCCACATCGGGTGGATCCTGGTGCTGGCCCTGACGGTGCTGATGTTCGTCTACCTGAACTACAGCAAGCACGGCTATGAGATCGCCGTGGTGGGCGAGAGCGTCCGCACCGCCCAGTATGCGGGCATGGACGTGCCCGCCATCGTCCGGCGGACCATGTTCCTGTCCGGCGGCATCGCGGGCCTGATGGGATTCCTCCAGGTGTCCGGCGCCAGCGGCAGCCTGACTGAGAACACGGCGGGCGGCATCGGCTTCACCGCCATCACGGTGGCTTGGCTGGCCAAGCTGGACCCCTTCGTCATGATCGCGATCGCGGCCCTGCTGGCGGTGCTGGAGAAGGGCGCGGACACGATCCAGACCATCTATACGATCCCGGCCTCCGCGGCGGAGATGCTGACGGGCATCATCCTCTTCTTCATGCTGGGCTGTGAGTTCTTCATCAACTACCGGGTGATCCTCCGGGGAAAGGGGGCGCGCAAGTAAATGAGCAGTCTGTTCAGTATCTCCTTCGTGATCGCCGCCGTGGCGGCGGGCGCGCCCCTGCTGTTCGGCACGCTGGGCGAGCTCCTGACGGAAAAGTCGGGCAACCTGAACCTGGGCGTGGAGGGCATGATGTATATGGGCGGCGTGGCCGGTCTGGCGGGCGCCTACTACTATGAGCAGGCGGCGGGGGCCGCGTCCTCCGGCGCTGTGGCGGCGGCGATCGCCACGGTGTGCGCCTTCCTGGCGGCGGCCTTCGGCGCGTTCCTGTACAGCGTGCTGACCATCACCCTCCGGGCCAACCAGAACGTGACCGGTCTGGCCCTGACGATTTTCGGCACCGGCTTCGGCAATCTGGTGGGCGAGGCCATGGGCAACGCCGCCGGCGGCTTCGTGGCGGTGAGCCAGTCCACCAAAAACGTGTTCATCGGCGGCATCCCGGTGCTGAAAGACCTGCCTGTGGTGGGCAAGCTCCTGTTCTCCTACAACTATCTGGTGTATCTGGGGCTGGCGCTGGCGGTGGCCCTGGCCTGGTTCCTGGACCGGACCCGCACCGGTCTGGACCTGCGCTCGGTGGGCGAGGACCCCGGCACCGCAGACGCGGCGGGCATCGACGTGACCCGCTATAAGTATCTGGCCACCTGTGTGGGCGGCGGCATCTCCGGCCTGGGCGGCCTGTATGTGGTCATGGCCCAGCAGCAGGGCGTGTGGGTCCACGACTGTGTGAACGGCAAGGGCTGGATCGCGGTGGCGCTGGTCATCTTCGCCACCTGGAGCCCCTGGCGGGCCTTGGTGGGCAGCATGGTGTTCGGCGGCCTGTCGGTCCTGCGGCTCTACATGAGCTGGGGCGGCAACCGTCTGGCGCCGATCTACGACATCGTGCCCTATGTGGCCACGGTGGTGGTGCTGATCGCGGTCAGCATCCGCCAGCGCCGGGAGAGCCAGCCCCCGGCCAGCCTCGGCAACGCCTATTTCCGCGAAGAGCGGTGATCTTCCCCTGAATGAAAGGCCTCCTGTGGATGACAGGAGGCCTTTTCGCGTGGAGGGGAGAGGCCGGTGTCGTATCTCCTGGCTGAAAACAGGCATCCACGGTCCACGCTCCATGGTCCTCCTCGTCACGATCCCCTTGGAATCGGTCCCGGCGCGGGGCTATACTCGGCTCTGATGATAGGGAATATCTGGATGTTCGAAGGAGCGGAGCGATATGACGGCATGGCACAGTCGAAGCGCGGTGGAAGCGCTGGAGGAGCTGGGGTGCGACCGGAAGCGGGGGCTCTCCGGAGAGGAGGCGGAGCGCCGTCTGCGGGAGCACGGTCCCAACGCCCTGCGGCAGAAGAAGCCGCGCGGCATGGTCCTGCGGGTGCTGGATCAGCTGCGGGACCCCATGGTCCTGGTCCTGCTGGGGGCGGCGGGCCTGTCTCTGGCGGTCAGCGGCGGAGAGGACTGGCTGGACGCGGCGATCATCCTGCTGATCGTGGTGGTGAACGCCTGTATCTCCATCTCTCAGGAGGACGGGGCACAGCGGGCGCTGGAGGCTCTGCGGGGGATGTCCGCCCCGATGGCACGGGCGGTCCGGGACGGAGAGCGGGTGCGCCTCCCGGCGGCGGAGCTGGTGCCCGGGGATCTGATCGAGCTGGAGACCGGGGACCAGGTCCCGGCAGACGCCCGGATCCTGGAGTGCGCCGCCCTGCGGTGCGATGAGAGCGCCCTCACCGGGGAGTCGGCGCCGGTGGAGAAGCGGGCGGGCGGGAGCCTGCCCCCGGAGACGCCGCTGGCCGACCGGAGCAACATGGTGGCGGGGAGCACTCTGGTCACAGGGGGACGGGCCCTCTGCGTGGTGACGGCCACCGGCATGGACAGCGAGGTGGGCCGGATCGCCGGGATGCTCCTAGGGGACGGAGACAGTGAGACGCCCCTCCAGAAGAAGATGGGGGAGGTCTCCCGGACCCTGTCCTTCCTGTGTGTGTGCGTCTGCGCGGTCATGTTCGGGGCGGGGCTCCTGGCCCACCGGCCCATGCTGGAGATGTTCCTGACGGCGGTGTCGCTGGCGGTGGCGGCGATCCCCGAGGGCCTGCCCGCCGTAGTGACGATCGTACTGGCGCTGGGGGTCTCCCGGATGGCAGGGCGGAACGCGATCGTCAAGAAGCTCCCGGCGGTGGAGACGCTGGGATGCGCCGCCGTCATCTGCTCTGACAAGACCGGCACGCTCACGCAGAACCGGATGACCGTCACCGAGGTGTGGACGCCCCGGGACGGGGCCCGGCCTCTGCTCCTCCAGGCGGCGGCCCTGTGCGGGGATGCCAGGCTCCGGCCGGGACGGGCGGGGGGCCGTCCTGTGGCCGACGGGGACCCCACCGAGGCGGCGCTGGTGGAGCTGGCCGCCCGGGAGGGAGTGGACCGGACCGAGCTGGAGGCGGAGCTTCCCCGGCGGGGCGAGCTCCCCTTCGATCCGGAGCGGAAGTGCATGACCACGCTCCATGCCCGGCCCGGCGGGGGCTTCCGGGTGCTGGTGAAGGGGGCCCCGGACGTGCTCCTCCGCCGGTGCGCCATCGGAGAGGAGGAGCGGAAGTCGGCTCTGTCCATCAACGCGGGGATGGCGGACCGGGCCCTGCGGGTGCTGGCCCTGGCCTATCGGGATCTGGAGTTCCTGCCCCGGCGGCTGGACAGCGCCAGTCTGGAGCAGGGGCTCACCTTCCTGGGACTGGCGGGCATGATGGATCCACCCCGGCCCGAGGCGAGGACGGCGGTGGAGCGCTGTCACCGGGCGGGGATCCGGCCGGTGATGATCACCGGGGACCACAAGCGTACCGCCGTGGCCGTGGCCCGCGCGCTGGACATCTGCCGGGAGGGGGATCTGGCCGTCACCGGAGAGGACCTGGACCTGATGCCTCAGAGCCTGCTGGAGGAGGACGTGGAGCAGTTCTCCGTGTTCGCCCGGGTGACGCCGGAACACAAGCTGAGGATCGTCCGGGCCTGGCAGAAGCGGGGGAAGGTGGTGGCCATGACCGGCGACGGTGTCAACGATGCCCCGGCTCTGAAGGCGGCGGACATCGGATGCGCCATGGGGATCGGCGGCACCGATGTGGCAAAGGGGGCGGCGGACATGATCCTCACGGACGATGACTTCTCCACCATCGTGGCGGCGGTGGAGGAGGGGCGGGGGATCTACGCCAACATCCGCAAGGCGATCCACTACCTGCTCTCCTGCAACATCGGGGAGATCGTGACGGTGTTCCTGGCCACCCTGCTCCAGTTCCGGCAGATGCCGCTGGTGCCGGTCCAGCTCCTATGGCTGAACCTGGTGACCGACGCTCTGCCTGCCCTGGCCCTGGGAGTGGAGCCGGTGGAGGAGGGACTCATGGACCGGAAGCCCAGGGACGCCCACGCGCCCCTCTTCGACCGGGCCTTCACCTTCCGGCTGGTGTGGCAGGGAGTGATGGTGGGCCTGCTGACCCTGGCGGCCTATCTGCTGGGGGAATACGTCCTGTCCGATCCCCGGAGCGCCTCGGCGGCGGCCAACACCATGGCCTTCGCCACTCTGACCTTCTGCCAGCTGTTCCACGCCTTCGACGTGCGGAGCGAGACGGAGTCCCTGCTCCGGCTGGGGATCGGCTCTAACCCGGCTATGGTCCGGGCCTTTCTGGCGGGGATGGCCATGCAGATGGCGGTGCTTTTCCTGCCGCCCCTCCGGCGGGTGTTCCGCACGGTGCCCCTGAGCGGGGCGGAGTGGGCGGCCGTGCTGATCCTCTCCCTGACGCCCCTGGCGGTGTGCGAGTGTGCCAAGGCGGTCCGGCGGGCCGCCGGAGGGGAGAAGGAACGGACGGGCCGGCCCCGCGAGATGGCGGCGGGGAGGAGATGAGCGCAAGAGCCTCATGATGTCCCCACATATCGGGACCGATGGAAGAAAAACGCCCCCGCCGGGAGCAGAGAGGCTCCGGCGGGGGCGTGCCCATATGCGCTTATTCCGCCTCGGCGGCCGCGGGCTGGGGGCGGATCAGGATGAAGGGGGTGAGCTGGCGGTCCTGGCCCGCGGGGTTGTCCCGGATCAGGTCCAGCAGTTCGGAGTCGCTCTGCTTGAGCTGGGAGCAGTGGCCCAGCATCTCTACATCCAGGTCATTGGCATCTACGATCATGGAGACGATGCCGGTCTTGGCGTAGATCTCATCGCACACGCCGGTGGGATCGGAGGGGATCCGGACGCCCATGTGCGCGTACTCGGGGATGTCCTCGCCGTAGAAGCCGTCCAGACCGGAGACCTCCAAGCCGGCGATCTTATAGAAGGTGCCGTGGATGCCGCGGAGCTTGTCGATGGCGGCCCGGAAGGCCGCCCACAGGATCTTGGGCAGGCCGCAGACGTTGATCGCGAACTGCATCTTGATCGGCAGGCCCATGCCGGGACCGGCGGAGGTCTGGTGGACGAAGCGGGAGAGGACCTTGGCCCAGAAGCCGGGCTTCAGCTCCTCCTCCGTGACCACCCGCTTCTGGCAGATAGCGATGACCTTCTCGCTCATGGAGAGGATGTCGCCCTCCTGATACAGGGGCTTCACATACTTCTCCATCAGCTCGATATAGCTCTCGCCCACAGTGACGAAGTGGGTGGTGATGGCGTGGCGGGCCCAGGTCCTGCCCATGGCCTGGATGGTGATGTTCTTTCCCTCGTTGGCATGGAATTCCATGGAAATGCCTCTTTTCCTCTATGTAAGATGTAGGAGTCCTTCTGATAGTACGCCCTATTATAACCAGTCCCGCCCTAAAAGGCAACGCTGGCGGGCCATCTTCTCGAAAAACTCCCCGGAAGCGGCCGCTTCCGGGGAGTTTCGTGTCATATGGACGCGTTACTTCTGATACTCGGGCAGGAACTTGCGGTACTTCTCGATATAGGGGGAGAAGTCGTAGCGCTTGGGACGGGGGAAGTACTCGGTGTGCAGGAGCTCGTGGGACTTGTGGCTCAGAGGCGCGCCGAAGAACTCCTCGTAGATCGTCTTGATGTCCGGGTTCTCGTGGCTCTTGCGGAGGGGCAGGTCCTTATCCAGCTCATAGAGGGCCTTGATGCGGGCCTGGCGCTTCTCGTTGGTGGTGCCGATGGGCTGGCCGCCGCCGCCGATACAGCCGCCGGGGCAGGCCATGATCTCCACGAAGAGGTACTCGGCCTCGCCGCTCTGGATGCGGCGGATGATTTCCTTGGCGTTCTTCAGGCCATTGACCACGGCCACCTTCAGCGGGGTGCCGTCCAGGTCGATGGTGGCCTCTTTGATGCCGCCCACCTCGCCGCGGACCTGCTCGAACTCCAGCTTGGGCAGCTCCTTCTTGGTATAGAGCTCATAGGCGGTGCGGAGGGCGGCCTCCATGACGCCGCCGGTGGCGCCGAAGATCGCGCCGGCGCCGGAGCCGGTGCCCAGAGGCGCGTCGAACTCGCTCTCGGGCAGACCGGGCAGATCCAGGCCCTCATAGCGGATCAGCTTGGCCAGCTCACGAGTGGTGAGGACCACGTCCACGTCCTGATAGCCGTCCCGGCCCAGTTCGGGACGGGTGGCCTCGAACTTCTTGGCGGTGCAGGGCATGATGGACACGGAGAAGATATCCTTGGGATCCCAGCCCATGCGCTGGGCGTAGTAGGTCTTGAGCACCGCGCCGAACATGCCCTGGGGGCTCTTGGCGGTGGACAGGTTGCCGATCAGCTCGGGATGATGCTTCTCCATGAAGTTCACCCAGCCGGGAGAGCAGGAGGTGATCAGAGGCAGGCGGCCGCCCTTCTCGATCCGCTGGAGCAGCTCAGAGCCCTCCTCCATGATGGTCAGGTCGGCGGAGAAGTTGGTGTCGAACACCTTCTCGAAGCCCATCATCTTCAGGGCGGTGATCAGCTTGCCGGTGACCAGCTCGCCGGGCTCCAGGCCGAAGTCGTCGCCCACGGAGACGCGGATGGAGGGCGCGATCTGCACCACCACGTGCTTCTTGGAGTCGTGGAGGGCGTGGCGGACGTGGCTGGTGTGGTCCACCTCGGTCAGCGCGCCCACGGGGCAGACCAGCGTACACTGGCCGCAGAGGACACAGTCGGTCTCGTTCATAGGCAGATCGAAGGCGGTGGTGACCTTGCAGTCGGTGCTCCGGCCGGTGAAGGACAGAGCGCCGATGCCCTGGACCTCCGAACAGACCTTCACACAGCGGCCGCACTTGACGCACTTGGAGGGGTCCCGCACGATGGAGGGGTTGTCCAGACGGGGCTCCTCCGCCATGGACACGTCGGGCAGGTCGGGCTTGAGCCGGTTGAACCGGCGGCACAGGTTTTGCAGGTCGCAGTTGTTGTTGCGGGAGCAGGACAGACAGTTCTGATGATGGTCGGCCAGGATCAGGTCCAGCACGCCCACCTGAGCGTCATAGACCCGCTTGGAGTCGGTGACGACCTCCATGCCCTCCCACACCAGAGTGGAGCAGGCGGCCAGGAGCTTCCGCTGGCCGGTGACCTCCACCATGCACATACGGCAGTGGGCCTTGATGGACTGGTCAGGATGATAGCAGAGGTGGGGGATATCGATGCCGATGGTGCGGGCAGCCTCGATGATCCGGGTCCCCTCGGGCACCTCCACGGGCATATGATTGATGGTCAGATGGATGATCTTCTTCTCGCTCATCTGACAGCCACCTCCTTCTTCACAGCGAATACTTCAGGGAACCGCTTCATGGCGGAGAGCAGGGCGGACTGTGCGGTCTCGCCGAGGCCGCACATGGAAGCGGTGGACATGATGTTGGCGTACTTCTCCATCAGCTTCAGGTCCTCCTCCGTGTGGGTGCCCTCGGCGATCTTCTCCAGGAAACGGGCGATGTGACGGTTGCCCTCGCGGCAGGGGGTACACTGGCCGCAGGACTCATGGCAGAAGAACTGCTGGGTCATGCGCAGGAAGCCGATGACGCTGGTCCGCTCGTCCACCACCAGCACCGCGCCGGAGCCGATGGCAGTGAGGTCGGCGCCCTTCATGCCCTTGTAGGTGTACTGGGTGTCCAGCTGAGCGGGAGAGGCCAGCCGGCCGGACGCACCGCCGAGCTGGACCAGCTGGAGCTGATGGCCGTCCTCGATGCCGCCAGCCAGATCGTAGATGATCTCACGCAGGGTGATGCCGAAGGGGACCTCGAACACGCCGGGATCTTTAACGTTGCCGCAGACCGAGATCAGCTTGGTGCCCGGGCAGTCGGGGGTGCCCTGAGACTTGTAGAAGCCGTCCTTGTCCAGCAGGAGCGGGGGGACCAGGGACAGGGACTCCACGTTGTTCACACAGGTGGGCAGGTGGAAGGCGCCGCACTGCTTGATGAACGGCGGCTTCATGCGGGGACGGCCCGAGTGGCCCTCCAAGGACTCGCATAGGGCGCTGCCCTCGCCGCAGACATAGGCGCCCGCGCCGGAGTACAGATGGATCCGATAGTTGAAGCCCTCATGGCCCAGGATGTTGTCGCCCAGATAGCCGGCATCCTCGCACTGCTTGATGGCGGAGAGGAGCTGGGGGCGCAGATGGGCATACTCCTCGCGCATATAGATGTAGCCGTTGTCGGCGCCCACGGACCAGCCGGCGATGATCATGCCCTCCAGCAGCTGGAAGGGATCTTTGCTCAGCAGCTCGCGGTCCTTGAAGGTGCCGGGCTCGCCCTCGTCGGCGTTGCAGACCACGCACTTGTGGGGGCCGGGGACGGAACGGGCCTGGGACCACTTGCGGCCCATATCGTAGGCCGCGCCGCCGCGGCCCTGGACGCCGTTGTCCGAGAGGACCTTGGCGATGGCGTCGCCGTCCATGTCCAGCGCCTTGCGCAGGGCGGTGAAGCCGCCGATGAGCTCATAAGACACCAGACTGGCGGGGTTGTACTTCCCGAAGTTCCGGGTGATGAACGAGACAGACTTGCTCATGCTTCCACTCCTCTCTTAGTCCAGCTGCTGGAGCATATCGATGATACGCTCCTCGCTGTCCAGATGTCCGTAGACCACGCCGTTGACCCGCACCGCGGGGGACACGTCGCAGGCGCCGAAGCAGGGGACCTTCTCGATGGAGAAGCGGCCGTCGTAGGTGACCTCGCCGATCTCCAGGTTCAGCAGGCGCTTGAGGGTCTCGCACAGGGCGTCGCTGTCCTTCACGCGGCAGGGGGCGCTGTCGCACACCTGGAGGGTGTACTTGGCGCGGGGCTTGTCGTGGAGGGCAGAGTAGAAGGTGATCACGTCGTAGACCTGAGTGGGATGGATCTCCAGACGCTCGGCCAGATAGTAGGCCGCGGGCTCAGGGATGTAGTGGCGCTCGACGGCGGCCTCCAGATCCAGCAGGATCCCGACCAGCTGGGTCGCGTCGCCGTCGTGGGCGTCGATGACGCGGTCGACCAGCTCCACCATCTCGGGCGTGAGCTCGTTCATTTTTTGGGCAAAGGGCTTCATGCAGGTGCCTCCTCCTCTTGTTGCATACGAGCAGATACTGATAAGTTCAAAAATCAGAAATGCAAGTATGGAGCTTGTAAATATGAGTATTTCCTAGAGAAAAAGTGGACTTTCTTGCAGAAAAAGTGCGGGACTGACCGGATATATAACATTCTATACTGATAGTTCTGATTCTGCAAGTATAAAAGTTGAACATGGCGCAGATATGGAGAGATCTACAAAAACAGGGGCTGAAATATAGATAGATCAACTGATATGATGACTTCGGGAGGAAGAATAACGGGCCTGAGACCGGGGCAGACTGTGCGAGACACAGACGGAACGAGGAGGAGGCGGTCCTATGTGGGACGAGAAACGGGAACGGGAAGAGCATCCGCCCCACCCCCGAAAGGAGCCGCGGCTGGACCTGCCGCTGACGGTGGAGGGCGTGCGGACGGCGTTTCGGGACTGCGCGGACCTGTCCGTCCGGGAGCTGATCCGGCCGGGCGGCGAGCGGGTGACGCTCTGCGCGCTGGATGGCATGGTGAAGGCGGAGCGGATCGGGGATCAGGTCCTCCGGCCCCTGGCGCAGGACCGGGAGTTGGCTGGGCTCCGGGGCGAGGAGGCCCTCCGGCGGATGGCGGAGGGCGGTCTCTGGGGCGTACAGGCCCGGCGGCGGGACACGATGGACCAGGCGGCGGCGGATCTAATCGGCGGGTGGTGTCTGCTGTTCTGCCCGGGGGCGAAGGGGGCGCTGGCCCTGTTTGCCGCCACGGAGGATAAGCGGGCCGTGGGGCCGCCCGCCGGAGAGACGGTGATCAAGGGGGCCCAGGACGGCTTCGTGGAGAGCCTGCGCACCAACACCAGTCTGGTCCGGCGGCACATCAAGGCGCCGGAGCTGAGGATCCGGGAGCAGACGGTGGGACGGCAGTCCCTGACAGCGGTGGACGTGGTCTATCTGGAGGGCATCGCGGACCCGGCGGCGGTGTCGGAGCTGGAGCGCCGCCTGCGGCGGATGGACGTGGACGGCGTGCTGGGCACCGGAGATCTGGTGGAGTATCTGGTGGACGATATCCGCACGGCGTTCCCGCTGATCCAATACACGGAACGACCGGACCGGTTCTGCGGCGGCCTGCTGGAGGGGCGGGTGGGCCTGCTGGCAGACGGTCTGCCGCTGGGCTATCTGGCTCCCAGTACTGTGAGCAGCTTCCTGCGGGCGCCTCAGGACAAGACCAGCAACTGGATCATGGCCAGCGTGATCCTCTTCCTCCGCTGGCTGTGTGTGGCGGTGGGGCTGTTCCTGCCCGCCCTCTATATCGCTATGGCCACCTTCCATCAGGAGATGATTCCCACCAAGCTGGCCCTGTCCATGATCGCCGCCAAGCAGGACGTGCCCTTCGAGACCGTGTTCGAGGTGCTGATCATGCTGGTGGCCTTCGAGATCTTGCAGGAGGCGGGGCTCCGCCTGCCCCAGTCCATCGGACAGACCGTGTCCATCATCGGCGGCCTGGTGGTTGGCCAGGCCGCGGTGGAGGCCAAGATCGTCTCACCGGCGGTGCTGATCGCGGTGGCGATCGCCGGCGTGGCGGGATACACCACGCCCAGTCAGGAGATGGCCGGAGCTCTGCGGCTGTGGCGGTTCCTGCTGGCGGTACTGGCCAGCGTGGCGGGGCTCTTCGGCGTGGTGGGGGGCGCGGCGGTCCTCATCTGCCATCTGGCGGAGCTCGAGTGCTTCGGCGTGCCCTATCTGGCGCCCTTTGCCGGGGGTCGAGGCCTGCCGGGGGCGATGCGGGCGGTGGTCCGGCGGCCCCTCTCTCAGGAAAAGCTCCGGCCGGGGATCCTCCGGCCGAGGAACAGGAGGCGACAGCGATGAGACGATCCGCAGCGGCTCTGGCCCTCCTGCCCCTGCTGGGGCTGACCGGATGCCAGAAGGGGTTCGATCTGCTGCCCCAGGCCCGCTCTCTGGGGAGCATGGTCCTCATGCGCACCATGGGCATCGACCTGGGGGAGACATATGCCGTACGGGTCACGGTGTCCAGCGGCGAACAGAGCCTGGGCCGTGGCGAGGGCTCGGAGGAGGCTCTGGTCCTCCAGAAAGAGGCAGAGAGCATCAGCGGCGCCTGCCTGGCCATGCAGGGACAGGGGGCCTCCTATGTGTTTTATGGCCATGTGGGCCAGCTCCTGCTGGGGGAGTCGGCGGCCCGGGACGGGCTGGAGGTGCCGCTGGACTATGTGCTGGGGGATATCGAGACCCGGCTGGAGACCGATGTGTATCTGGTCCGGGGCGCAGAGGCGGGCGAGGCCATCGCCGCGGCCGCAAAGGAGGGCTCCGCCACCAAGCGCTTAGAGGCGGTGGAGAAGGACGGTGGTCTGCTGTCCAGATCCATGACCCGGGCAGCGGAAGAGACGCTGGAGGATCTCCTGGAGAACGGGGACACCTTCCTGCCGGCCCTGGCCCTGGAGGGCGAGGACCGGGAGATGGACCCAAGAGGCTATGGCCTGGTCCGGGACTGGGCGCTGGTGGACTGGATCCAGGGGGAAGAGGCCCATGGGGCGGAGCTCCTGCTGAGCGAGGTGGAGGCCGATATCTTAGAGGTAGAGGATCCGGAGCTGGGCAAGGCCGTCCTGCGGGTCGTGGACGCCAAGACGAAGGTGCGGCCGGTGTTCCGGGGGGAACGGCTCGTCGGCCTGACGGTCTCCTGCCGGGTGGAGGCGGATCTGGCAGAGGGGGCAGAAGAGTTCGACCGGCTGGACCGACGGAGCTGGCTAGAGCAGGCGATGGCAGAACGGACCGAACGGCGGATCCGTGCCCTGCTGGAACACTGCCAGCGGTTGGAGGGGGATTTCTTCCAACTGGAGGGGATGGCACAGCGGGCCATGCCATGGAAAAAGCGGACCATCGCGGAGCAGTGGGACTTGGGCGGCCTGGATATCCGGGTAGAGGCCCAAGGGGAGATCCTGCGGCGGTATGATGTGAGCGTGGGACGGGAGAAGCTTTGACCACGGCAGCGATGAACGATATAGGAGGAGGGAACGGACCGATGGAGAAAGACCGGGCCTCCGTGCGGCAGGTACTGACACTGCTGGGAGCGGCGCTCCTGTCGCCGATGATCCAGCTCCTGCCCCGGGAGACGGTGGCGGAGGCAGGACGCGCGGGGTGGCTCTCCGCCCTGCTGGCCATCCCGGCGGCACTGATCATGGGGATGGCCTTCCGGGCGCTGGTGAAGGCGGCTCCGCCGGGGACCGGACTGGCGGGAGGATTGGAGACGGCCTTCGGCCGGGGACTGGGACGGTGCGTGTGTGGCCTCTACCTCTTATGGGGGATCGCTCTGCTGGGATGGAACGCCCGGTGGGCGGCGTTCCGGTTCCTGATCACCAGCTATCAGAACGCCAGGCTGCCGCTATTCTTCCTGATGCTGATCGGAGGGACGTTGTGGGTCGGGCGGAAGAAGCGGACCGTATTCCTGCGTGCGGCGGAGATCTACGCCTTGGCGCTGGGCATCGCACTGGCGGTGTCCCTCTTTTTCGGGGCCATGCAGGGCGAGCGGGCGTGCCTGTTCCCGATATGGGTGGATGACCTGCCTGGCACGGTCCGGGGGATAGTGCCAGTCTTGGGCATCTTGGGCTATGGGGTCTTTGCGGCCCTTTTGGTGGGCTGCGCAGACCAGAAGCCGGGAGACGGACGGAGGTCACTGCGGTGGCTGGCGGGGACCTGCGTGATGATGGCGCTTTTCCAAGTGGTGTGTATCGCCGTGTTTGGGCCAGGACTGATCGGACGGCTGGAGCTGCCCTATTTCATGCTGGTGAAGGATTTGGGAGTGGATGGGGCCTTCCAGAGGGTGGAGTCGGTGGTCATGTCGCTGTGGGTGCTGGCGGACTTGGCCCTGTTGGGACTGCTGTTCCTGGCCTGCCGGGAGATCCTGGAGCATTGGAATGGAGGGAGGGAGGAGAAGTGGATCCCGTGGGGCATCGCGGTCGGAGCGGTCTTGATAGGGATGGGGCCGGTATCGGATGAATTCCAGCTCTCGGAAGTGATGGAGCATATGGCAGTCATCGGAAATATCGTGATGGGGATCGTAGTGCCGGGGATCGGGGCGGTGTGCCTTTTGGGCAGAGAGAAGAAAAAAGCGAAGAGGATGCGGGAAAAGCATTGACAAACCTCATCGACGCTGATATACTAAACAAGCCTTTTACGAGAGGGGTACTTTTGGAAGCTGAAAGCTTTGGGGGAGACCGGGCGGAAGCCGGACGGACCCGCGGGGCTGGATGAAGAAAGTGCTTGACAAACGTGAGAGTGCGTGGTAAACTGAATGAGTTCGCTCGAACAGAGCAGACCACTTCAAAAAGGACGGAGTTTTGAGGTACGAAGGCGGAAAGCCTTGAAAAACCTCGAAAAAAGTTCTTGACAGGCTCGAAAGAGTGTGGTAGAATGAACAGGTCGCTCGAGAGGGCGGACCGCTTGGATGAGAGCGCTGGAGCTGGAAAGCTCCGAAAAAAGTGCTTGACAAGCGAACGAGAGTGTGCTAAAATATAGCGCACTGGACAGCGGAAGCTGTCGAGCGTGTACCTTGTAAATTAAACAACGTGAAAGTAACACGAAGCACCAGAAGGACAAATCG
>NZ_JAHLPP010000003.1 GCF_018917965.1 Pseudoflavonifractor sp. MSJ-37
AGCGAGAAAAGAGTAGAATAGAGGCAGTCGGTGTTGATTGCGGTGAGGGTCCACCTGTACCCATCCCGAACACAGAAGTTAAGCTCACCTGCGCCGAAAATACTTGCCTGGAGACGGGCCGGGAAGATAGGTAATGCCGACACAAAGGACGGACAGTTTCGACTGTCCGTTTTTTGCTTATTATATTGTCTTTCAACTGATATGACGAGAATAAGGAGGAACGACCCATGATCCTGGATTTTGCAAAGATGGAGACGAAGGAGATGGAGCACTTCAAGGGCGGCGAGAAGTTCTTGAAGGCGAAGATGCTCACGGACGATTTGAACAAGGTCATGCTCAGCACACTGGTTCCCGGTGCTTCTGTGGGACTGCATACCCACGAGGACAGCAGTGAGATCATCTATATCCTGGAAGGGACTGGAAAGGTCCTCTATGACGGCGAATGGAGCGAGCTCCATCCGGGTCTGTGCCATTACTGCCCCAAGGGCCACTCCCATAGCGTGGTCAATGACAGTGATAAGGATCTGACTTTCTTTGCTGTCGTCCCCAATCAGTGATCTTCGAAACTCTGGATGATAAAAGGCCCGGTCCGCGATTGAAAGAGCGGATCGGGCCTTTCTATATGCGGTCAGTGCTGCCTGTGTCCTGCAAGATGGCCGAAGGCCGTGCCGCAGGCCCCTCCTACCAGATGCATGAAGTGGGCCACGTCGTCCTGGATGAAGAGCGCGGAGTAGACCTCCTGCCCTAAATAGAGGATAGCCACCAAGATCAGCGTCAACGGGACGGAACCAGAGCGCATCCCGGAGAGGGAGGAGAGCATCACCAGCATGAACACGATGCCGCTGGCCCCCAGCAGTGCTGTGTGGGGGAAGAAGAGACATTGCAGGACGCCGGAGATCAGCGCTGTGGTCAGGATGCCCATCAGCAGGGCCCGACTGCCGTACTTCTCCTCCATAGGCGGACCGATCACCAGGAAGAGGACCATGTTCCCAGTGAAGTGAGCATATCCGCTGTGCCCCAGCACATGGCCGAAGAGCCGCAGAAAAAAGAGCGGGCTCAATGGACTCCGATAGACGGAGAACAGAGCGCGGGTGCTCAGGCCGTGGGTCAGTTCTCCTAAAAACAGAGAGAGCAGGGACAGGAAGAAGAAGGTCAGGACCACCGGGGAGTTGTAATGAATCTTTTTCAACAAGGTCTGCACGCTCCTTTCTTGGGAGACAGATGTCCCCCGACTCTCACAGTATAGGACAGATCCACGCCGGAGTCGAGCTTTATCGTTGACAGATCGTCTGGGAATGTCTAAAATGGAAAAATAATATCCGCCCAGTCGTCCCTACGGCCCAGCGGGAAAAGAATGGAGAGAACACCGATGGAATTGGACCTGCTGCGCGGCGCCCTGCGGGGGATCGCCGCCTATAAACATTTGATGGATGAGCCGGTGATGGCATTGACCATGTCCCTGCTGGATACCCTCCGGGAGGACAAGGGCGAGGAGGCAGTGGACCGATATACCCGCCTGTTCTATACCTTGGAGACCGAGGGGAGCGGCGGTCTGGGTGCCTGGATCCATGACGCGCTGCGCTATCAGGAGTCCCCCTATGCCCGGATGGTGGAGCGGGGCGGGAACGACCCGGTCCTCACCGCCGCCGCTAAGCAGGACATCGAGACTTTGGGCAGGCTGGCCGAGCTGGAGTGTGGGCTGGTCATCCGTAAGATCGGTACCTGTGTCCCCTCGGAGTTGACCCCTGTGCTGGAGGGCCTGCCCCGCTGGTCCTGCGCCGCTCCCTTCGATTTCGAAGAGCTCACCGAGTTCTATCGGGCTCACGGCTCCGGGCGGTTCGCCCGCTATCACGCCTTCCTGTGGGAAGAGGGCCAGCTCTGGCCTGTGGAGGACCCGGACAGCCATACCCCCGAGGAGATGCTGGGCTATGAGCGCCAGCGGGATCAGGTGATCGCCAACACCCGGGCACTACTGGAGGGGAAGCAGGTCAACAACGTGCTCCTCTATGGTGACAGCGGCACGGGCAAATCCGCCACCGTCAAGTCTCTGCTCTCTCTGCCCGGATTCGACGACCTGCGCCTGATCGAGGTGCAGAAGGAAGAAGTAGCTTCTCTGCCCGACCTGATCCGGACTCTGGGTGGCCGCCGCCGGAAGTTCATCCTTTTCATCGACGACCTGGCCTTCGATCAGGACGATCGGACCTACTCCGTCCTCAAGACCATCCTGGAGGGCGGTCTGGAGCGCCGCCCCACCAATGTGGCCATCTATGCCACCTCAAATCGCCGTCATCTGGTACGTCAGACCTTCAGCGACCGGGCCGGAGATGAAGTGGATGCCTTCGAGACCATCCAGGAAAAGACTTCTCTGGCGGAGCGCTTTGGCCTGCGGATCCCTTATCTGGCCATGAGCAAGCCGGAATATTTGGACATGGTGGACCGGATGGCCGAGCTGACCGGCATCACCATGGACAAAGAGGCCCTCCACGCCGAGGCCGTCAAGTGGGAGATGCACCATCCCGGCCGTACGCCCCGCGTGGTACATCAGTTCATCGCCAGCCTCCAGCTGTCCTGAACATCATCTGTTTGGCATTCGGAGCCGTCGGACGAGATCGTCCGACGGCTCTTTCGCTTTTTTGACCAGCTGAGACCGGCTCTGGATCCGCCCTTTTGTGCGGGAACGTACAAGAATGACAGATCTCCTGTTTTTTCTTGACAGCTGGGCTGAGAGCGGCTATAATATGAAACAACAAATAAACCTATTTGGTTTATATGTTTATCAAGATGGAGAGGAGGAGCCGGCTATGAGGAACGATCTTATCGAGATGATCCGGAGCAACTTCCGCTGTGGACGAATGTTGGATGACCGGGCTGATCGGATGGCCGGGCGCTTCCAGGCGCCTGTGGACCGCATGTGTATGTGATCCAAGCCTTCGAAGAGCCCGGAGACGTCCAAGGAAACGGCGTCCCGGGCATTTTTATACCTATCCAGACACGATATCTGCTTACGACTGAGAAATGAGGTCATCGAATATGAACAAGCTGAACAAGACTGCCGCTATCCTCTCCACCGCGCTCACCCTCTCCACGGTGCTGGCCGCCTGCGGAGACAGCGGCTCTGCGGGAGAGAGCACCGCTCCCTCTGCCAGCGCCGCCGGCGCCTCCGACGTGACCGCCGAGGAGAACACCATCCGCTTTGCCACTCAGCCCGGCCAGATCCGCACGGCCATCAACATCCTGGCCGACCAGCTGGGTTACTACGAGGAAGAGGGCGTCAATGTGGAGTTCGTCAACGCCTCCAGCACCGAGGCTCTCACCGCCATCACCACCAACAAGAAGGACGTGGACGTGCTGGGTACTGGCATCGTCCCCGACCTGACCTTCATCGCCAACGGCTCCGACCTGGTGGTCTTCGAGGGCACCGCCGCCGAGGGCGGTGCGATCATCTCCCGTCAGGATGATGTGGAAAAGTATAAGGACCTGAAAAACTATGCCGGCACCACCGCAGCCATGGTCCGCGGCTCCTCCTCCTGGGTGATCACCCGGGCCAAGCTGGTGGAGAGCGGCGTGGACGTGGACAGCATCAAACTTCTGGAGGTGGACAGCCAGGCCAATGTGGCTCAGGCGGTGGCCAAGGGCGAGGCGGACTTGGGCTTCCTCCCCATCGAGTACGCCAACTCCACTCTGGACTTGGGCACGGCGCTGGTCTATGAGGTGGGCGAGCTGGATCCCCAGTACGTCTGCTGCCGTCAGGTGACCTCCTCCCAGAAGCTCTCCGAGAAGCACGACGCCTTCGTGAAGTACACGGTGGCCAACCTGCGGGCGTGGGAGTACTACGAGGACGAGGCCAACCGCCCGGAGATCATCAAGACCCTGGCCGACTTCTCCGGCCAGACCGAGGACTATGTGGAGAACTACCTCTTCGTGAACCGGACCTTCCTGACGCTGGACCCCAACGAGAAGGGCATCGAGACCTTCTATGAGTCCCTGTCCGATTCCGGCTACTTCGACGGCGACGCGGTGGATGTGGACGAACACATCGACACCGACATCTATGCTGAGGCCCTCCAGGAGGTCCTGGACCGCGATCCGGACGACGCCTTCTTCCAGGATAAGCTGGAGGTGTTCCGCACCTACAACAACGATGTCCAGATCTGACGGAGGCGCATGGGAATGAAGATCCAAGCAGTCGATATCATCACCCTGAAGGCTCAGCCCACAGCGGGACAGACCCCTGTGCTGGCGCGGATCCGCACCGATGAGGGCGTCTACGGCTATGGTGAGGCGGGCGTATCCATCATGCACTATTCTCTGGGCTGTGTGGAGCTCCTGAAGTCCTTTTCCCAGATGATCCTGGGGATGGACGCTCTGGCCAACGACGTGGTCTACACCAAGCTGCTGAACTCCTTCTGGGCCAGAGGGAACGGCGGCGTGATCCTGGCGGCGGTGTCCGCCATCGACACCGCCCTCTGGGACATCAAGGGCAAGTACTTCGGCGTTCCGGTCTGTCAGCTCCTGGGCGGCAAGCACCGGGACAAGCTCCGCTGCTACGCCAGCCAGCTCCAGAACGGCTGGAAGTACCCCGACTTCCACGGGGCCCCCGGCGACCTCGGTTTCCTGAAGGAGGCCTGCCGCCGGGCGGTGGAGGATGACGGCTATGACTGCGTGAAGATCGACTTTCTGGCCAAGCATCCGGATAGCAGCCGTATCTCCGACTACGAGGCCCAGACCCATCTCTCCCCCGCCACGATGCGGGAGATCGACCAGAAGCTGGACGCGGTCCGGTCGGTGATTGGCCCTGACGTGGAGCTGATCTTGGAAAACCATTGCCTCACCACCGCCCAGACCGCTATCCAGTTCGGCCGCCTGGCCCGGGACTACGATCCCATGCTCCTGGAGGAGCCCGCCAATCCGCTGGACATCCACGACTACCAGCGGATCCGGGAGGCACTGGATATCCCCATCGCCACCGGCGAGCGGAGCTACACCCGGCGGGGCTTCCTGCCTCTGCTCCAGGCGGGGGTGGTGGACACAGTCCAGCCGGATCTGGGCAACTGCGGCGGTATCACCGAAGGCCGGAAGATCGCCGATCTGGCGGAGAGCTTGGGAGCCACGGTGCAGACCCATACCTGCAACACGCCGATCAGCATCGCCGCCGCCCTCCAGCTGGAGGCGGCCATCCCCAATTTCATCATCCACGAGCATCACACCAACAACACGCTGCCGTTCAACACCGGGCTGTGTGTGTATGACGACCAGCCGGTGGACGGCTGGTATACCGTCCCGGACCGCCCCGGTCTGGGCAACGAGCTGACGGAACAGGCGCTGGCCGAGGCCAGCATCCTCACCGTCCGCTGACAGAGAGGAGAGGACCCGAACCATGAGCAAGATCGACATACAGGAAGTGTCCTTCCACTATCCCGGGCAGCAGCCCCACGCGGCGCTGGAGGAGATCAGCCTCTCCATCGAAGAGGGCGAGTTCCTCTGCCTGCTGGGGCCGTCCGGATGTGGAAAGAGCACGCTCCTGAGCCTGCTGGAGGGCCTGGACCACGCTGACGGCGGCCAGATCCTGCTGGACGGGGCCCCTCTCACCGGGCCGGGGCCGGACCGGGCGGTGGTGTTCCAGCACTACTCTCTGTTCCCCTGGCTCACGGCCCGGAAGAACGTGATCTTCGGCATCCGGCAGAGCGGACAGAAGCGGTCCAAGCCGGAGCAGAAGGAGCGGGCGGACTACTACCTGTCCCGGGTTGGACTGTCCAACGTGGGGGACCGGTATCCCTCGGAGCTCTCCGGCGGCATGCAGCAGCGGGTGGCCATCGCCCGGGCGCTGGCCATGGAGACCGATGTCCTGCTGATGGACGAGCCCTTCGGCGCCATCGATCCCAAGCTCCGGCAGGAGCTCCAGGAGCTGGTGAGCCGCCTGAGCACCGAGCATCACAAGACCGTGGTGTTCGTGACCCACGACATCGATGAGGCCATCCTGCTGGCCGACCGGATCGTGGTCATGGAGCCAAAACAGATCCGGGCCGTGGAGCGGGTGGAGCTCCCCCGCCCCCGGAAGCGGGACGATCTGGTGGAACAGCCGGAATACCTCCAGCTCCGGAAGAGGCTCATGTCCCTCTTCTATGAGCAGGTGGCCAGTGAGATCGGAGACGAGGTGGTACTATGAGATATGTGCTCAACCGGGGGAACATCCTCTTCGCGGCCGCTCTGGCCGTGGCGGCCCTCCTGCCCTCCCAGCGGAAGCTGGACGCGGTGTGGCCCTATATCGTGGTGCTGTTCCTGATCGAGGCGGCATTCCTCTTCGCCTATCTCCGAAAAGGGAAGAAGAGCACGCTGGACATCGCCACGGCGGCCTTCGGCTTCCTGCTCCTGTGGGACGTGCTGAGCCGACTGGGCATGGCCCATCCGGTGTTGGCGCCTCCGCCGGAGAACGTGTTCTATGTGTTCGTCTCCCAGTGGGAGGACATGGTGGCGGGCATCTTCAGTTCCCTGCGCCTGCTGGTGCTGGGCGTGGGCCTGGCGATGATCGCCGGCGTGTTCCTTGGCCTGGCCGTGGGCTGGATCCCCCGCCTGCGGGAGGGCATCCTGCCCATCGCCAATGTGATCAGTCCCATCCCGCCCCTGGTCTACACGCCCTATGTGGTGGCGGTGATGCCCACCTTCAAGGCCGCCTCGGTGTTCGTGATCTTCTGCGCCGTGTTCTGGCCCACGTTCCAGAACATGGTGGGCCAGGTGGCCGGCATGGACCGGAAGATCATCCAGGCGGCCCAGGTGATGAACGTATCCACCCCCACGATGCTGTTCCGGGTGATCCTGCCCTACTGCAAGCCGGGCATCCTGGCCAGCCTCACCGGCACGATCCGGGCGGCCCTCCTCTGCTTGACCGGCGCGGAGCTGCTGGGCGCCAGCTCAGGCTTGGGCTACTTCGTGAAAAAGTACTCGGATTACGCCGACTATACCAAGGTCATCGCCGGCATCATCCTCATGGGCATCGTGGTCACCGCTCTGGTGGCGGGGATCCGTCTGCTCCAGCGGAAGCTGGTCAAATGGGAGAACATCTGATAAGATGAGAAAGACGATGAGGGCGTATCCGGAGTTCGGATACGCCCTGGATCGAACGACGCGTTTGGAGAAGCGTGGAGAAAGGAAGGATGCGGCATGGGAGAGCCGGAACGGAGAAAGACGGTCTGCGAGATCTGCCTGAACAACTGCGGTGTGGATGCCTGGGTCCAGGACGGGAAAGTCGTGAAGGTGGAAGGCTCCCCGGAATGTCCCGACCGGGGCCGCCTGTGTGTGAAGGGCTATGCCAGCCGGGACTATATCTACCGGGCCGACCGCATCAAGACCCCGCTGCGCCGGGTGGGCCGGCGGGGCGAGGGCAAGTTCGAGCCTATCAGCTGGGATGAGGCCTATACCGAGATCGCCCGGAAGCTCAACGGCTATAAGAAGGAGTTCGGCGCGGACAGCGTGGCCTTCTATACGGGTTATTCCAAGTGGTACCGGACCATGTTCCATCGGTTCGTCCACTCCTTCGGGACACGGAACTACGGCACCGAGTCCAGCAGCTGCTTCCAGGCCATGCGGATGGCCAACATCCTTACAGGAGGGAGCCTGAGCCGGCCGGACATCGCCCACGCGGAGCTGTTCCTGGCCTGGGCCTACGACCCCTTTTACAGCAGTGTGTTCCACTATGACATGATCGAGAAACAGCGGGAGAAGGGCATGAAGGTCATCTGCATCGACCCGAAGGTGACTCCGTTCTCCCAGCTGGCGGATATCCATCTCCGGCCCAGGGCTGGCACGGACGGGGCTCTGGCCCTCTACTTCGGCCAGTATCTGATCGCCCACGGAGCAGTGGATCAGGCGTACATCGACGCCCATGTCCACGGCTATCCAGAGTATGCCGCCTATGTGAAGGAGTTCTCCGCCGAACGCACCGCCCAGCTCACCGGCATCCCGGTGGACCAGCTGGAGGCGGCGGGAGCCCTGCTGACGGAGGACCGCCGCTTCGCCATCAGTCTGGGCGCGGCCCCGCTGACTCATCACCGGAACGGCGTGCAGAACATCCGGGCCCTTCTGGCCCTGTCCGCCATCAGCGGCAGCTATGACCGGGAGGGCGGCAATATCCCCACCGAGTTCGCCAATCCGAAGATGAACGCCGACTGCGATGTGGGGGACGAGCGCTTCATCGACGAGGTCCGGCCGGAGGGCGGCCGGCCCAAGATCGGCACCGACCGGTTCCCGGTCTGGTCCGAGCTGATCGACGAGTTCCAGGCCATGGACCTGTCCCGCCAGATCCTGGAGGGGACCCCCTATCCCATCCAGGCCGTGTTCAGCCTGGGCATGAACGCCCGGATGTTCCCCGGGGACGGAAAGCTCTTCCAGGCCCTGTCCCAAGTGGGGTTTTTCGTGGACGTGGACATCTTCCTGACCGATACCGCCAAGTACGCCGACATCGTGCTCCCCGCCTGCACCTCCTTCGAGCGGGCCCAGTTCCAGGGGGGATTCATGGGGCATTACTTCAATACGCCCACGGTCCGTTGGCTGGACCCGGTGATCGAGCCCCTCTATGAGTCCAAGTCCGACGCGGATATCCTCTGCGAGCTGGCCAACTATCTGGAGTTGGACGATCCGATTCTGCGGAAGGGCTATGAGGCATGCAGCCGGTATCTCCTGCGGCGGGTGGGTGTCACCTTCAGCGAGCTCCAGACCACGCACGCCACCACCCGGATCCCCGGAAAGGAGCCCTATCGTCCCGGCGACAACACCGCCCACGGCTACGCTACCCCCACCGGGAAGTTCGAGCTGACCTCAGAGGTCCTGCGCCGCCACGGCTTCGATCCCCTGCCCACCTACCGGCCCTCGGCGGACGAACACGATCCGGAGGAGTACCCCCTCCAGCTCACCGCAGGGGGACGCCTGCCCTATCATTTCCACTCCCGCTTCCAGAACAGCGCCCTGAAGAAGGTGTTCCGGCCGGAGTCCATGGCGGACATCAGCCCGGAGGATGCCAAGGCCCTCCGGATCCGGCAGGGGGATGCCATCGCCCTGACCACCGCCTATGGGACCATCCGGCTCAAGGCCAACGTGACCCACACGGTGGCCCCCGGCGCGGTGTTCGTCTATCAGGACTATCCGGACGCGGACGTGAACAGCATCATCGGACCGGAGCATCTGGACCCAATCTCCGGCTTTCCCGGCTACCGGAGCGTCCGGTGCCGGGTCGAGAAGGTCAAGCCTCAGAAGGAGACGGAAAGGAGGGACGCCTGATGAGAGAGCCCATGGCGCTCCATGCCCATTTCAACTTCCTGCCGGAGCTCTGCGTAGGATGCGGCGCCTGTGTGGCCGCCTGCATGGACGAGCAGGGGGACTTCGAACGGACGCCTCTGCGCCGTCTGTACCGGACGGAGCGGTTCCGGAACGGGAAGGGAAGCGTAGTCTGGTACTCCGTGGCCTGCCTCCATTGCGAGGCCCACGGCTGTCTCTCCGCCTGCCCCAAGGGGTGCTTCTCTCTGGAGGAAGAGACGGGCACCGTCCAGCTGGACAGCACCGCCTGCGTGGGGTGCGGCGCCTGCGCCAGAGCCTGCGCGCTGGGCGGCATCGTCCTGGAGGACAAGAAGGCCCGCAAGTGCGACGGCTGTATCCAGCGCCTCCGGGAGGGGCAGCTCCCCCGCTGTGTGGGCGCCTGCCCCCGCTTCGCCATCACCATCGACGACCGTCCTGCCCTCCGCAGGGCGGAGCAGGAGAAGGTGGCCCGCGCGCTGGCCTCCGGAAAGCTGAAAGAGTAAAGCATTGATGGAATGCCCGCCGGTATCCAGCAAGGGATACCGGCGGGCATTTTTCGGTCCGGGAGAGCGCTGTATCACCCGAGGGCCACGTCCAGGATCATCATCACCAGGAAGCCGCCCATGACGCCCAGCGTGCCCAAATTGGAATGCTCCCCCAGATGGGCCTCCGGGATCAGTTCCTCTACCACGACGTAGATCATCGCTCCGGCGGCGAAGGCCAGGAGCCAGGGCATCACCGACTCGATCGCCCCGGCGGCCAGGACCGTCAGAAGGCCGAAGATCGGCTCCACGATGCCAGAGAGACTGCCGCAGAGGAAGGCCTTCCAGCGTGGCATCCCCTCCTCCCGCAGAGGGATGGAGATCGCCGCGCCCTCTGGGAAGTTCTGGATGCCGATGCCCACGGCCAGGGCCATGGCGGCGGCGTAGAGGGCGGGATCCCCATCGTGCTGGGCGGCCAGCGCGAAGGAGAGGCCCACCGCCATGCCCTCCGGGATGTTGTGGAGCGTCACGGCGAACACCAGCAGAGTGGTGCGCTTGAGCTTGGTGCGGGGTCCCTCCGGGGCCTCAGCGTCCGGATGCAGGTGGGGAAGGATCATGTCCAGGAGCAGGAGGAAAGCCCCGCCCAGCAGGAAGCCTCCCGCGGCGGGAATCCAGCCGATCCATCCGGCGGCCTCGGCCTCCTCGATGGAGGGGATCAGCAGGGACCAGACCGACGCAGCGATCATGACCCCGGCGGCGAAACCCAGGAAGAGCTTCTGCATCAGGACGGAGCTCCGCCCCCGGAACAGGAAGACCACCGCCGCGCCCAGCGTGGTCATCAGGAAGGTGAAGCCGGTGCCCCCCGCGGCCCAGGATAGCGTTTCCAGCATGGGATCCGCTCCTTTCTGTCTGATTTGTGGTTAGGCAAAACTAACTCATGTGGAGAGTATACCGCAGGGAATGACAGACTGCAAGGCCCAAAAAGAAAAAAACGCCTCCCCGCACCGGGCTTGGGTGCGGGGAGGCGCGGGATGAGTCATCCCTGCGGGAGCGTCTTTTGGATGTGCTCCTTGAGCTTCTCGAAGGTCTCGGGGCTGACGGCGTGTTCCATGCGGCAGGCGTCGGCCTGTGCGGTCTCAGGCGCCACGCCCATGCTGATGAGCCAGGCCGTGATGACCCGGTGCCGCTCATAGATGGTGGCGGCGATCTCCGCGCCGGAGGGCGTCAGCTCGATGAAGCCCTCCTTGTCCATGGTGATGTATCCGTTCTCCCGGAGCAGGCTCATGGCGCGGCTGACGCTGGGCTTGGAAAAGTTCATGTGATGGACGATATCGATCGAGCGGCAGACACCGCGCTCCTCCTTGATCATCAAGATCGTCTCCAGGTAGTTTTCCGCTGATTCCTGGATCTTCATAGTGAGAATGCCTCCTGTCACTCCCAGGGGCCGGCGGTCCGATCTGCACAATTGCCTCCCTGGTATTTTCCCTCTATTTTATCACAAAAGTCGTTTTGATACAAGGGACAGAGATTTTTTTCGGAAAGGGGATTGACAAATGGAGTTAGTCGTAGTAAACTAGCGCCGTTCATGGGGGTTAGAAGCTACTAACTCTCCGCTCTGCCCTGTACGGCAGAGGAGATAGACCGACGATAGTGAGGATGGGAGTGTATGGCGATGCCGCTGACGATGGCGCAGGCCGGCGTGGAGACGACGGTCAAGAAGATCAATGGCAAGGATGAGGTGCGCCGCCATCTGGAGAGCCTCGGATTCATCGAGGGCAGTCCGGTCACGGTGATCTCTCAGATCGGCGGGAACCTGATCGTCCATGTGAAGGACACCCGTGTGGCTTTGGATGTGTCCATGGCCAACCGGATCATGATCTGATCGGAGTCGGCTCCGTCTCTCCCGGCCGGCCGGTCGGGAGAGCATGGAGACAAATGGATATGTGTGTGTTGGAAGGAGGAACCGAAATGGCTACACTGAAAGAAGTGAAGTGCGGCGAGACCGTGAAGGTCACCAAGATCGCCGGCGAGGGCGCTCTGCGCCGCCGCATCATGGACATGGGCATCACCAAGGGCACCGAGATCTACGTGCGTAAGGTGGCTCCCCTGGGCGACCCTGTGGAGGTCACGGTCCGCGGATATGAGCTCTCCATCCGGAAGGGCGACGCGGAGAATATCCAGATCGAGCACTGAGCTCAAATTTTTTTGACCAAAGGTTAGCCAGAGGCAACGAAAGTTACCGTCTGCTTCCGACTGGGTCGATATCGCGGAGCACGTCTCCGCAGAGGAGGTAAAAAGCATGTCGATCAAGATCGCGCTTGCCGGCAACCCGAACTGCGGCAAGACCACGATGTTCAACGCGCTGACCGGTACTGTCCAGTTCGTGGGCAACTGGCCCGGCGTCACCGTGGAAAAGAAAGAAGGACGGCTGAAGGGCAATAAGGACGTCATCGTGACGGATCTGCCCGGCATCTACTCTCTGTCCCCCTATACGCTGGAAGAAGTGGTGTCCCGGAACTATCTGCTCACCGAGCATCCCGACGCCATCCTGGACCTGGTGGACGGCTCCAACATCGAGCGCAACCTGTATCTGACCACGCAGCTCACCGAGATGGGCATCCCTGTGGTCATCGCCCTGAACATGATCGACGTCGTCCGCAAGAACGGCGACAAGATCGACACCAAGAAGCTGGGCGAGATGCTGGGCTGCGGCGTGGTCGAGACTGCCGCGGTCAAGGGCGAGGGTTGCCTGGAGGCCGCCGAGGCCGCCGCCAAGCTGGTCAAGAGCGGCCAGAAGACCACCCCCAAGCACGAGTTCTCCGCCAAGGTGGAGAGCGCTCTGGACCAGATCGCAGACCTGCTCCGCGGCGTGGTCCCTGCGGAGGGCATGCGCTGGTATGCCATCAAGTTCTTCGAGCGTGACGAGAAGGTCATGGAGAACTTCAAGCTGGGCGACGATGTGAAGCGCCGCCTGGAGGATGTCATCAAAGCGGTGGAGACTGATCTGGACGACGACAGCGAGTCCATCATCACCAACGAGCGCTATGAGTACATCGCCAAGGTGGTGGGCGCCTGTGTCAAGAAGAGCCGCAAGGGCATGTCCACCTCCGACAAGATCGACCAGATCGTGACCAACCGGATCCTGGCCCTGCCCATCTTTGCGGTGATCATGTGGGCGGTCTACTACATCTCCATCGGCACCATCGGCACCGCGGCCACGGAGTGGACCAACGATGTGTTCGTGGCCGAGTGGCTCCAGGGCGGCATCGGTGACTTCCTCGCCAATGTGGGCTGTGCCGACTGGCTCAGCGGCCTGATCGTGGACGGCATCGTGGGCGGCGTGGGCGCCGTGTTGGGCTTCGTGCCTCAGATGCTGGTCCTGTTCTTCCTGCTGTGCATCCTGGAGGATGTAGGCTATATGGCCCGCGTCGCCTTCATCATGGACCGGATCTTCCGCCGCTTCGGCCTGTCCGGCAAGAGCTTCATCCCCATGCTGGTGGCCACCGGCTGCGGCGTGCCCGGCATCATGGCCTCCCGTACCATCGAGCAGGACCGTGACCGGAAGCTCACCGTCATGACCACCGGCTTCATCCCCTGCGGCGCCAAGATGCCCATCATCGGCCTGTTCGCCGGCGCTCTGTTCGGCGGTTCCGGCACCGTGGCCGTGTCTGCCTACTTCATCGGCGTGGCCGCCGTCATCGTCTCCGGCATCATGCTGAAGAAGACCAAGATCTTCGCCGGCGATCCCGCTCCCTTCGTCATGGAGCTGCCGGCCTACCACGTCCCCAAGCCCATGAACATCCTGCGGGGCACTTGGGAGCGCGGCTGGTCCTTCATCAAGCGCGCCGGCACCATCATCCTGCTCTCCTCTATCATCCTGTGGTTCCTGCAGGGCTTCGGCTTCACTGCGGACGGCTTCCAGATGGTCGAGGACAACAACAACTCCCTGCTGGCCGCCATCGGCCATGTGATCGCCCCCATCTTCGCTCCGCTCGGCTTCGGCAGCTGGAAGCCCGCTGTGGCTACGATCACCGGCCTGATCGCCAAGGAGAACGTGGTCGCTACCTTCGGCGTCCTGTACGGCTTTGCTGAGGTCGCCGATGAGGGCAATGAGATCTGGGGCAACATCGCCACGGACTTCACCGCGCTCACCGCTTACAGCTATATGATCTTCAACCTGCTGTGCGCTCCCTGCTTCGCCGCGATGGGCGCCATCAAGCGTGAGATGGGCACCGCCAAGTGGACTCTGGGCGCCATCGGTTATATGTGTGTCTTCGCCTACGCCGTGTCTCTGATGGTGTATCAGTTCGGTATGCTGGCGCAGGGCCACTTCGGGATCGGCACCGTGGTCGCGGTCGTGGTCCTGGTGGGCATGCTGTACATGCTCTTCCGGAAGGGCTATCAGGGTGAGGGCAGCCGTCTGCGTGCGGTGGATGCCGCCCGCGTCTGATCCGGACGAACAGACGAAACACATCAAAGGAGGGTATTTCGATGCAGTCTATCATCGTGAATGGGATCCTGATCCTGATCATCGCCGCGCTGGTGGTGCTGGCGGTCCGCTCCCTGCGGAAGCAGAAGAAGTCCGGCGGCTGCGGATGCGGCTGTGAGGGCTGCGGCGGCTGTGGCAGTCAGTGTCATGAGAGCCATCCCTCCAAATGAGTTTCCCATAAGAACACTTTTCTCCATTCTCCAAACTCCAAACTGTGGAACGGGCGCCGGTAACGGCGCCCGTTCTGCGTCTTCTGAGGGTCGCCGCCGACGCGGCGCTGTGCTATCATAAGACCAAACGACTGCCGGAGGTGCTGTCATACTGGACAAGCAGGGCGTGATCGCCTATTTGAAAGAGGAGGGCCTGGAATTCCGGGTCATCGAATATCAGGGTGGGATAACGATACTCCCACAAAGTCAGTAAGATCAATGGTTTGCGACAGCAGACGAGCGAATATGTAACGGGAAAAGCTGGATATGGCACGGCTCAGTAGGGCGCGGATACGAAAGATCAGCGCCCTTTTCCTATACTCATCCGAAAAATGTATCGATCAGGGTGCGAAAACCTCTGTTTTTTCCTCTCAGAGCGCCGCTCAAAAGGCGGCGCCGGATATAGCAGTTTTCCGCATCGAAACGACCAGAGATCACACGGTCATGTCCAACTACCACCTGCGGGACAGGTCGCTGTTGCTGAAAGCGAAGGGACTTTTATCTCTCATGCTGTCCCTGCCGGAGAGTTGGGACTACACCATGAAGGGGCTTGCCCGTATCTGCAAGGACGGCATCGACCGCATCAGCGGCGGCCTCAAAGAGAATGATTGCCCTCTACTACGATCCGAACATGGTGTTTTGGCCAGTTTCGGAGGATTTTTTTCAAAAAGCATCGATCTTATCCGCGACTTTTCTCTGAACACTTCGCCGGATGCCTTGTGTTTCTTCGAATATTCGTATATAATATATCGTGTTGAGTATTATCCATGCGGAGGTGCGGGATGAACGGGATCAAGGGCTATATCTCCATTCGGGAGGCGTCTTACCGTTGGGGCGTGTCAGAGCGGCGGGTCAACCAGTATTGCGCCGAGGGGCGGATCCCCGGCGCGTCCCGGTTCGGGCGTTCATGGGCGATCCCGGAAAACGCGAAAAAGCCGTCCGACCCGCGCTTTCAGGAACAGCGCGCGATCCCGGCAGGACAAGCACCTGACGGATACCCCTCCGTATTGGAAGCATCCGCAAAAGGGAAGTGAACGCTATGACCTGCGACGAGGTTTTTTACCGCCAATATTTGAGTGGTGACGACGCGGGGCTGGAGGCCCTGATGAAACAATACGGCGACCCGCTGACCCTGTATATCGATGGCTATCTGCACGACGTTCACGAGGCGGAGGAGCTGATGCTGGATGTTTTCGCCTATCTGTTCACCAAAAAGCCCCGCATCCGGGACGGAGGCTTCAAGGCATATCTCTATAAGGCGGCGCGGCACATGGCGCTGCGCCATAAGAGCAAGCGGAAGCCCTTGTTCGGCCTCGATGCGCTGACCGACGAGCCGGACAGACGGCTGCTGGCGGAGGAGGTCATCCAGACGGAGGAGCGAAACCGCGTCCTGCATTTCTGCATGGGCGAAATGAACCCGGACTATCGGGAGGTTTTATATCTCACTTATTTTGAAGGCATGAGCTACGCGCAGGCGGCGGAGGTCACGGGGAAAACGGTGAAGCAGATCACCAACATGGTGTATCGCGGAAAAGAAAGCCTGCGAAGGCTCTTGGAACGGGAGGGGATCACAAATGCGGAGTCATGAGGAACGTGTTGCGGAGACGAAGCGGCGCATCGCCAAAATGGAACGGGAGGATCGGCTACGGCACAATACGATCACCATGGCTTCCGCTGTGGCGGCGTGCCTTGCACTGCTCATCGGCGCGTCCCTCGCCATGCCCGGCATTGCCGCAAACATCCAGACAGGGGATCATTCCGACTTTGAAACGGCGGCAAGCATCTTTCACAGCGGCGCTGCTTTGGGATACATCGTCATCGGGCTGCTGGCGTTTTTACTCGGCGTTTGCGTGACCGTTCTGTGCTTCCGACTGCGGCAGATGAGCCGCGAGGACGGGCAGGACAGGGAAAACGAGGATGTGCATGGAGCTGATTGAGAACCTGCTGCAATTACTGACCACGTTCGTCGGTGTGCTGCTTTCGGGTATCGCCTACCGCAAAAGCCACCGGCAGGCGTATTTTTTGCTGCTGTGCTTCTATGGCTGCTTTGCCCTCGGCGCGCTCTACTGGACGCTGTATCTGCTGCTGTTCGATACCACGCCCAGGGTCTTTTATGTGTCGGAGTTCGGCTGGGTGGCCAGCGTGGTCTTTTTACGCATTTTGCAGGCCACGCTCACCAGTCAGGACGAGCGCAGCTTTCGCTGCCGCAGGGCGTGGCTTGCGCCTGCGTTCGGCGTGCCGCTGCTGGCGTTCTACTGCACATTCGGGGACATCCTCTCCAACCTGATCTGGTGCGGCATGATGATATGGCTCTCCTTCTGCGCCATCCGGGGGCTGGTCTACGCCGATGGGCAGACGGGCGCGGCGCGGAATATGCGGCGCTTCCACATCGGCGTGCTGTGCTTTGCGTTCGCGGAGTACCTGCTCTGGACGGTGGGCTGCTTCTGGCCGGATACCTCACCGGCAAGCCCGACCTTCTGGTGCGATATGCTGCTGACACTCGCCATTCTGGGGCTGCTGCCCGCCACGAGAAAGGCGGTGGCTGCATGACCTACATCGAGAATATTTTTATCTGCATGGTGTCCCCGCTGCTGGTGGCCGCTTTGTGCATGGGCAGGCGGCAGCTCCGCTTCTTCCTGTTCTGCATTGCCGGGATGGGGGTGTGCCTGCTCTCGGCCTATATCAACACCTTCCTCGCGGCGGTATGTCAGGCGGACGCCCTTGCCGCCACGGCGGAGATCGCGCCGGTGGTGGAGGAAATGATGAAGCTGTTGCCGCTGGTGCTCTATCTTCTGGTATTCGAGCCGGAGGGGGATAAGATCAAGCCCGCCGCCATCACGGTCGCCCTCGCCTTCGCCACCTTCGAAAATGTGTGCTATCTCGTCCAGAACGGAGCGGAACGCTTCTCCTTTATCTTCTTCCGTGGCTTCGGCACGGGAGCCATGCACGTCCTCTGCGGCCTGATCGTGGGCGGTGGCCTTGCATACACATGGCATCGGACGTGGCTGAAAATCGCAGGCACCTGCGGCCTGCTGGGCGCAGCCATCACCCTCCACGCTATCTATAATCTGCTCATCGCCCACGGCGGCGCGGCGCAGTACATCGCCTACGCCCTGCCGGTGCTGCTGGTGGCGGCGGGAAAATGGTCCGCGTTCAGATTATCGCGGAGGAAATAACCGAATATCCACTCCCTGAGAGCTGCTTTTTGGCGGCTCTCAAATTTTTTTCAAAAATTTTGCGTTTTGGGTGAGAGTTTTTTCGATTTTTTGTACCTATATAAGTGAAGGGGTTTTTAAGCCGCATTTCAAAAAATCCAGAGAGGAGGTTCAAACGAAATGTACGATACCGCAAGACGGGTCGCACTCGTCAAGCAGCGGGTGCGGGAAAACACCCGCCGAAAACGGCGGCGCGGCATCTATGGGCTGAGTGCCGCGTGTATGCTGCTGTTCGCGGTGCTGATGCAGGCGGTGGGCACGGCCGTCGGGCCGGGGCAGACCGCCGCATGGGGCGTGTTCGGCGCAATGCTGCTGCGGGAGGACGCGGGCGGCTATGTGCTGGTGGGCGTTGTATCCTTTACGGCAGCGGCAGTCATCACCGCGCTGTGCTTCCGGCTCAGAAACAGGGAAAATCAGAAAAAAGGCAGGGCAGACAAGCCTGACCCGCAAGAACAGGAGGGAAAAACGACATGAAGAAACGAATCCTTAGCATCCTGCTCATGTTCTGCATGGTGATCGGCCTTTTGCCGACGACCGCCTTTGCCAACAGTGACGCCGCAAAAGCCATTCAGCTCGGTGCAAGTGGGATCAGCGGTTATGACAGCACAAACGGCAGCTATGATTATATTCATTTTGGCACATGGAATAATAGTCCCATCAAATGGCGCGTGCTGGATACAAAAACCAATATGCCCAATGCTCAGGAGGGCGACGGATTTTTCCTGCTCTCCGATGCGCTGCTTGGGACAGGGGAATATGGCGGCGTAGAATTTGACTATACGACCCCATATACCAACGACTGGAAGGGCAGCCGTGGGCAGGACTGGTGTAACGGCTTTTACAGCAGAAACTTCAGCACTACGGAGCAAAAAGCTGTTTTTGCAACCAGCAAAAGTGATGATCCATACATTGATGGGTACTTTATTGGTTCTGAAAACATCCTGAATGGCGACAAGGTGTTTTTCCTCTCGGCAGAGGAAGTGGGGAATGCAGCCTACGGATTTACCGATGACGATGCGCGTATCGCCAATTATGGTGATAGTGCGGGCGGGTGGTGGCTTCGTTCTCCTCACCGAGACTATGACGCTGCGGGCATGGTCAATGCTTCCGGTGATGTGGGCGCTTACTGGGTAAACGATACCAACGCAGCCCGTCCTGCGTTCAACTTGAAGCCGGACCCTGTCCTCCTTGTTTCCGCCGCCGTTGGCGGCAAAGGTGCTGTTGACGGAATTTTCAAAATCCCGGAATACAGCGGAAACGAATGGAAATTGACACTTTTAGACGATACCCGCACTTTTAAGGTAACGGAAACCGCCGCAGTAGGGAAACCAGGCGGTACTGTTACGCTGAATTTTTCCGGGGCGAGAACGGGACGAAATGAATACATTTCCGTGATCATCGAGGGCGAAAGCGGCGTGACCCACTATGGAAGGATCATGAAGCCCACTGCCACAGACAGGCAGCTCAGCTTTACGATACCGTATGACCTTGCTAGCGGAAATTATAATCTCTATGTGTTCTCCGAGCAGTATAACGGCGATCACAAGACTGACTACGCCAGTAGATTTCAGAAGGTAGTGTTGACGGTAGAGGAGGCGGCCAACGAGCAGTTTGCCCTTACACCCGGCGGCACCTATTACTTTGACCTCTCCGGCGCGGGCATTCCCGGCGCGGCGAACGGCAGCCTGCCGGATGCATCGCTGCACTATGTTCCCTTTACCTACACCGGGATAGTGGATGCATACACGCTCACATCGGAGATGGCGACCACCGAGGAGTATGCACGGCAGAACGAATATGCCCACAGCCTATTTGTGGCGGATCATGTCGTAACGCATACGGTAAATTGGAATGCCTTAAACGATGCGAGCCTGATTTTCGGCAAAGGCTACGCCGCCGGCGGTGTGGAATATACTCTGCGCGCACCGTCCGTGGGAAGTGATGTTACAGCAGGCTCGGATGATTTAGAATGCGGCACGCCCCAAAGCAACGAATGGGACAGGATGCTGGACAAGAACAACGGATATATCAAAAACTGGAGCGGGATGTCTTCGTGGGGACAAGATACTCCGAGCACCGAGGCATCGAGCCGTGCGGTTCGCGGGTGCGATTCGGCTCGCGGCTGGCACAATCGCATTGCTGCGACCTCCGACTCGAGCGTCGGCTTCCGCCCTGTCCTTGAAGTCCTGGACCCGGACACGCTGGGCTCCGACGGGCTGAAAGCTGTTGTCCTTGACCTTGGCGGCGGCAAGCTTGGGAATCGCTCCGAGAATATTCAAATCATTGTGAAAAGCGGCGAGAGCTTTACCGCGCCCGGCGGCGACGGTCTGACTCACCCGGACGGGAATACCGGCAGTTACTTTATGTGGCTTGGCAGCGATGGCGAGCTCTACGATTCGGGCGACAGTGTTCCAGCGGTCGTAAACAAGCTCACGGCGCGGTTTGCGCCCATAGAGCAGTTCAGCCTCGTTCCTGGCGGCACGTATTACTTTGACCTCTCCGGTACAGGCATCCGCGGCACGGCGCACAGCAGACTGCCGGACAAAACATTGCATTATGTTCCCTTTACCTATGCCGGGACAGTGGACGCCTACAAGCTCACATCAACGATGGCAACTACTGCGGCGTATGCGCAGCAGAACAAATATGCCCACAGCCTGTTTGTGGCGGATTATGCCATAACGCATACGGTAAGCTGGGAGAATCTGAATTCCGCAGGTCTGATTTTCGGAAAAGGCTACACCTCCGGCGGCGTGGAATATACGCTGCGTGCGCCGTCCGTGGGAAGTAGTGGCGTAGGCTCGAACTATTCCCAACACGGCATACCACAAAGCAACGAATGGGACAAGATGCTGGACAAGGACAACGGATATATCAAAAACTTTAGACAGATATATTCGTTTGGACAAGATACTACGAGCAGTTCGGAGTCGGGCCGTGCAAGCCGAGGGTACAATGCGCCCCGCATCTGGCACCGCACCGTTGCTACGCGTTCCAACGAGGCCCTCGGTTTCCGCCCTGTCCTTGAAGTCCTGAACCCGGACACGCTGGGTTCTGACGGGCTGAAAGTCGTTGTCCTTGACCTTGGCGGCGGCACATTGGGCAGCGGCAGATTGAGCGTCAGCTCGGATATCCAGATCATCGTAAAAAACGGCGAGAGCTTTACCGCACCTGCCTCCAATGGTCTGACCCGTCCCGACGGAAATACAGGCAGCTACTTTATGTGGCGCGGCAGCGACGGTGCGCTCTACGCACCGGGTGACAGCGTCCCGGCAAACGTGAACAAGCTGACGGCGCAGTTTGATTCCATAGAGCAGTTCACCCTCGTTCCCGGCGGCACATATTGGTTTGACCTCTCCGGTGCGGGTATTCCCGGCACAGCGAACGGCAGCCTGCCGGATGCGTCGCTGCACTATGTTCCCTTTACCTACGCCGGGACAGTGGACGCCTACGCGCTCACGTCGGAGATGGCAACCACCGATGAGTATGCAGAGAAGCACAAATATCCCCACAGCCTGTTTGTAGCGGACTTTGCCGTAACGCATACGATAAGCTGGAAGGATTTGAATTCCGCAGGTCTGATTTTTGGAAAAAACTACACTGCCGACAGCGTGGAATATACAATGCGCGTGCCGTCAGCAGGACGTTCTTATAGAGGCTCTGGCGATTCTGTACGCGGCAACCCTCAAAGCAACGAATGGGACAAGATACTGGACAAATATGACGGATATATCAGAAACTGTAATGCGACAGATTCGTGGGGACAGGATGTTGCGCACAATTGGGCGCAGGGCCGTGCAATGCGTGGGTACAGCTCGGTTCGCAATTGGAATTTCACCAATGCTTCGGACTCCGGATCGCACCTCGGTTTCCGCCCCATCCTTGAAGTTCTGAACCCTGATACACTGAATCCTAATGGGCTGAAAGCCGTTACCCTCGACCTTGGCGGCGGGAAGCTGGGTAACAGCTCCGAGGATATTCAAATCATTGTGAAAAGCGGCAAGAGCTTTACCGCACCTGCGTCCGACGGTCTGACCCGCGCGGACGGAGATACAGGCAGCTACTTTATGTGGCGTGGCAGCAACGGTAAGCTCTACGCTCCGTACGATAACGTACCGGCGGATGTGACCAAGCTGACGGCACAGTTTGCTCCCAGCAGCCATAGCGTGACCATCAACACGGACACCCTGCCCGGCGGCAAGGTGGGCGAGGCGTACAGCCAGACCCTGATTGCCACCGGCATCGAGCCTATCACATGGAGCATTATCAGTGGCGAGCTGCCCAAGGACCTGACGCTGAAAGAAACCACCGGCGAGATCAGCGGCACGCCTACCACAGCGGGAACCTCCACCTTCACCGTCAAGGCTACCAACAGCGCGGGCAGCAATACGAAGGAGCTGTCTATTACGATAGCTAAAGCCGCGCCCACCGAGCATACCGTCACCGTGACCACAGAGGGCGGCGGAACGGCTTCCGCCGATCCCTCCACCGCTACCGCCGGTACGACGATCACCCTGACCCCAACGCCCGACGAGGGATACCACTTCAAGAAGTGGCAGGTCATGCGCGGCAATGTGACTATCAAGGACGATAAGTTCACCATGCCGGACAGCGAGGTGGAGATCAAGGCAATCTTCGAGGAGGACGCGCCTTCCGCAGAGGATCTGGTAGACCCTGTGATCCGGATCATTCCGAGCAAGCACGGCGGCTATCCTACGCAGGGCGGCATACGGACGGCGGCGGATTTCTTCAAGCCGGGGGAGGCGCCCAAGGGTGCAAAGATCACGGCCATCACACCGCCCGCGTCTCCATCCATTCTGGACAGCATCAGCGTAGATGATGACGGGCTTCTGAGCTATGCTAAAAAAAATGAGGCGGATGCCGAGCGGCTGAAAACAGACGTCTACACCGTCACCATCACCAGCGATGACTACGCGCCCATTACCGCTCCGCTGACCGTGCGCCAGTATCTCTTTGCAGGCTTTAGAGCAGCACTCGATGTACGCGACTGGGTCTACGGAGATACCCGCACTTACAAGTGGAAGGCGATAAATCCCGGCGAAAACGGCACCTGGTCGGCGATCATGCAAGAGCAGGGGATCTTTGAAATTTACGAGGAAACCGTCGATACGACCAGCGAGCCGGGAGTGTCCCACTATACGACGAAGGTCAGGGCGATCAAGGCGGGCCAGACCTTTATCGATATTCTCTATGTATCCGATACCACGGCGTCGTGGTCGCCATGGACCCATAGCACTGTTTTCGCCGGTGGCAAGGTCGTTGTGCGAGGTCTCACCGTGACGGCAGGCAGTGCGACCATCACCAAGGGCGATGCGCTGCCAACAGACCTTGTGAGTTGTACCGGCCTGCTGGATAGCGAAGGACGCACGGATGACCGAGATACAGTGCTGGACAACGCCCTTTCCTATCGGATGCTTAACGTAAACAACGAGGAAATCACGGCGGAAGCGGCACGCAATACCCCCGGAACCTACACCGTTGTTCCCGCTGCCACCCTCAAATCCGGCTGGGACGAGCGGTATTCGCTCAACAGGGTCAACGGTACGCTAACGGTGGAGGATAAGGTCATTGAGCAGTTTACCATCACCTATAATCTGGCCGGCGGCACTGCGGAGGGCAATCCCGGCACCTACACCATCGAGACAGGGGCTTTCACCCTCATGAATCCTACCAAATCCGGCTATACCTTCACCGGCTGGAGCGGCACGGGTCTGACGGGTGAGAACAACCTGACCGTCACCATCCCAACGGGCAGCACTGGCAACCGAATCTATACGGCACACTGGCGTTATAATGGCAGCGGCCATTCTTACAGTTACTACACCATCAAGGCAACTGCCGGGACTGGCGGCTCCATTTCTCCCTCCGGCAATGTCAGCGTCCGCGAGGGCCGGGATCAGACCTTCACCATCACCCCGGATAAGGGCTATGCTGTCGCCAACGTCAAGATCGACAGCAAGAGCATCGGCGCGGTGAAGTCCTACACCTTTGAGAATGTCCGCAGGACCCATACCATCGAGGTCATCTTTATGAAAGCCAACGGCGCCCCCCAGACCGGCGTGTTTGTGGATGTGGCGACCGGCAGTTATTATGAGGACGCTGTGGATTGGGCGGTGGAAAACGGTATCACCATGGGAACGGATGATACCCACTTCTCCCCAGACGGCATCTGCACCCGCGCGCAGGCCGTGACCTTCCTGTGGCGTGCCGCTGGCAGTCCCGAACCCGAAACCCGCGCCATGCCCTTCGCCGACGTCCCAGTGGGCAGCTACTACTACGATGCTGTGCTGTGGGCGGTAGAAAACGGCATCACCAAGGGCACCAGCGACACCACGTTCAGCCCGAACGCCACCTGCTCCCGCGCCCAGATCGTCGTGTTCCTGTGGCGTTCCGAGAAGTCCCCGGCAGCGGGTACCGCCAATCCCTTTGCCGATGTGAAGTCCACCGCCTACTATGCTGATGCGGTACTGTGGGCGGTCAGGGAGGATATCACCATGGGGACCACCAGCACGACATTCAGCCCCGACGCGGATTGCACCAGAGCGCAGATCGTGACCTTCCTCTGGCGCTGCAAGAAGTGACCGGCTGACATATGGTCAAGCAGCAACGCCGCTGACATGACCACATAAGCGAACATCGGACAGCGCAATGGCCAGGCTTTTCGCCTTGACGTTGCGCTGTCCTCTTTTCGCCGCAGGAAACAAATCGATGACATTTTGAACTGCGCCGCTATCCCAGCGCGGCAAGGAGACAGCATTATGAAAAGGATCACAAAAATCATTCGTCCGATCATCTCTGCATGGCCGTCCTTCTCTTTGCCATGACCACGACAGTCATGGGTTGCTATCAGAAGGAGACGGAGCCTATCGACATTCCCGGCAGAACGCCTTCCGGCACATCTGCGCCTCAGCCGTCAGCGGCTTCCGCGGGCGAAGTCATCCCCTCGGTGGACAGGCAGAGTTGGCGGAAGCAGAAGAAGTCCGGCGGCTGCGGATGCGGCTGTGAGGGCTGCGGCGGCTGTGGCAGTCAGTGTCATGAGAGCCATCCCTCCAAATGAGTTTCCCATAAGAACACGTTTCTCCATTCTCCAAACTCCAAACTGTGGAACGGGCGCCGGCGACGGCGCCCGTTCTGCATCCTCTGAGGGTTGCCGCCGACGCGGCGCTGTGCTATCATAAGACCAAACGACTGCCGGAGGTGCTGTCATGCTGGACAAGCAGGGCGTGATCGCCTATTTGAAAGAGGAGGGCCTGGAATTCCGGGTCATCGAACATACCGCCATGTATACCATGGAGGAGCTGGACGCCAGCGGGCTCTTCCCCAAGGGCCTGATCGCCAAGAACCTGTTCCTGCGCAACGCCCAGGGCAACCGCCATTTCCTGGTGGTGCTGGAGGGGAGCAAGCAGGTGGACCTGAAGGCCCTGCGGACGGCTCTGGGGACCTCCCGGCTGTCCTTCGCCTCAGCGGAGCGGCTGTGGGAGCATCTGGCCCTGAAGCCGGGCTCTGTAGGCCCCTTCGGCGTCCTCAACAACGAGGCCAAAGATGTGGAGGTCTGGTTCGACCGGGACCTGGCGGGCCGGGACGTGGGCTTCCATCCCAACGACAATACGGCCACCGTGGTCCTGCCCTGCGAGAAGGCGGCGGAGCTGGTACGGAAGCATGGCAACCCCTTCTCTTATCTGGACTTGCCTCAGATGTGAGCCGGCCGCCCATGCAGGAAAAAAGAACGACCCCCCATCTGCGGACGGTTCCACAGGTGGGGGATCGTTTTCGTCATTCGGTATCGGGATTCAGGGCCGGGGACCGGGGCAGTCCAGACGGTCCCGGCGGGCCCGGGCGGCCTGGTCCCGCGTCCGCTCCCGGAGGGCGGGGAGGATCTCCTTGAGCCGCTGGAAGCTCTCGGCGCTGATCACGTGTTCGATCTCGCAGGCGTCCTGAGCGGCGGTCTCCGGAGAGATCCCCAGGAGCTGGAGCATCTCCCGCAGGACACAGTGGCGGTCATAAACGTCCTTGGCGACATCCAGACCCAGGTCGGTGAGATGGAGGCCCTTCTCCGGATCCACCCGAAGGAAGCCTCCCTTTTGCAGAAGAGCCACCGCAGAGCTGACGCTGGCGCGGGAATAGCCGAAATGGTCGGCCACGTCCACCGAGCGGACATGGCCCTTCTCCCGGGAGAGGACCAGGATGGCCTCCAGATAATCCTCACCGGATTTGTGCAGAGTCAAGGGGCTTCGCCTCCTGTTCGGACCAGCCGGACGGCTTCGGTCCTCTAAAATAGTTAGCTCGAACTAACCTACACGATGGTATCAGAAAACCAGGCGGTTGTCAAGTGCTAACTGAAAGAAAAAGGGAGCTTCCAGTCCTTGCGCGGGAGGGGAAAAGAGGATATCATGATAGAGATAGGAACGAGGAAGGGGAGATATCCATGCTGATCGCGGACCTGCACATCCATTCCCGATATTCCAGGGCCACCAGTCCGGACTGTGTTCCGGCGGCTCTGGACTTCTGGGCCCGCCGGAAGGGCATCCAGATCGTAGGCACCGGCGACTTCACCCATCCGGCCTGGCGGGCCGAGCTGGCGGAGAGTCTGGTCCCGGCGGAGGAGGGGCTCTATACCCTGCGGGAGGACCTGATCCGGCCCGGCGCCATCATCCGGGGAGAGGCGCCCCGCTTCGTGGTCAGCGGAGAGATCAGCTCCATCTATAAGAAAAACGGGAAGGTGCGGAAGGTCCATAACCTGATCGTCCTGCCCGGTCTGGAGGCGGCAGAGGTACTGTCCCGGCGGCTGGAGGCCATCGGGAACATCCACTCCGACGGCCGGCCGATCCTGGGCCTGGACTGCCGGGACCTGCTGGAGATCACCTTGGAGGCCGCTCCGGACGCGATCTTCATCCCAGCCCATATCTGGACGCCCCACTTCTCCCTGTTCGGGGCCTTCTCCGGCTTCGATACGATCGAGGAGTGCTTCGAGGACCTGACGCCCCACATCTATGCCCTGGAGACCGGCCTCTCCTCGGACCCGCCCATGAACTGGCGGGTGTCCGCACTGGACCGGTATCATCTGGTGTCCCATTCGGACGCCCACTCCCCGGCCAAGCTGGGCCGGGAGGCAGACCTTCTGGATATCCCCCTGTCCTATCCGGCGCTGGAGAAGGCCCTGCGCACCGGACGGGGCCTGAAGGGCACGGTGGAGTTCTTCCCGGAGGAGGGCAAGTACCACTACGACGGCCACCGGAACTGTCATCAGACCCTCTCGCCCCAGGAGGCGGAGGCGCTGGGCGGTCTCTGTCCTGTCTGCGGAAAGCGGCTGACCACCGGCGTGCTCCACCGGGTGGAACAACTGGCGGACCGGCCGGAGGGCTATGTGCGGCCCCGTGCCCCCAAGTTCGAGCGGCTGGCGCCCTTGCCGGAGGTCCTCTCCGCCACACTGGGCGGCGGACCGGACTGCAAGAAGAACCAGCGGCGCTATGAGGAGCTGCTGGAAAAGCTGGGGCCGGAGTTCTACATCCTGCGGGAGGCACCGATCGAGGACATCTCCGCGGCGGCAGGTCCCTGCGTGGCTGAGGGCATCCGCCGGCTCCGGGCGGGGAAGGCCCAGTGGCATCCGGGCAGCGACGGGGCCTATGGTGAGATGACTCTCCTGACGCCCCAGGAGAAGGAGGCGTACAGCGGGCAGGTGAGCCTCTTCGGCTGTGACGCCCCCAAGGTCCGGAAGAAAACATCCACACGGGCGGTCCGTCCGGTGGAGAAGCTCCAAAAGACAGAGGAGGCGGCCGGCCTCCTGTCCCCGCCGGAGCTGGACCCGGACCAGACCGCCGCTGTCCGGAACGGGGATCGGGCTGTGGCGGTGATCGCGGGACCGGGCACTGGAAAGACCCGGACGCTGGTGGCCCGGATCCTGTGGCTCCTGGAGCAGGGGGAGCGTCCTTCGGAGATCGCGGCGGTGACCTTCACCAACAAGGCGGCGGAGGAGCTCCGGGAGCGGCTGGAGGCCAGTCTGGGAGACCGGCGGGCCATGAGCGGCATGACCATCGGCACCTTCCACTCCATCGCCCTGCGGCTCCTGAGCCGGGAGCGTCCCGTCCGGCTGGTGGGCGACTATGAGGCACTGGAGCTGGCGGGGCAGGTCCTGCGGGCGCTGGGCATGACCGGTACGCCTCAGAGGCTCCTCCAGGCGGTGTCCCGGCGGAAGAACGGCCTCCCGGTGGAAGACCCGGAGCTGGAGGCGGCCTGTGCCTTCTATGACAGCCGCCTGGCCGAGCGGGGCATGGCAGACTACGACGACCTGCTGGTGGACTGTCTGGCCCAGTGGGAGGGCAGGAGCCGGCCGGATGCCCGGAAGTTCCGCCATCTGCTGGTGGATGAGTTCCAGGACTGCGACCCCATGCAGTACCGGCTGGTGCTGGCCTGGAACCGCCTGGGCCGGAGCCTCTTCGTGATCGGAGATCCGGACCAGTCCATCTATGCCTTCCGTGGGGCGGACGCCGCCTGCTTCCGGCGGCTGGAGGCGGACTTCCCGGACCTGCGGACGGTCCGGCTCCGACAGGACTACCGGTCCACGCCGGAGATCGTGGGCTGCGCGCTGGCGTCCATCGGCCACAACGGGGGCGGGCCTCGGGAGCTCCACGCGGTGCGGCGGAGCGGGGCCAAAGTCCGGGTCCTCCATGCGGAGAGCGATAAGTCCGAAGCCATCTTCACAGCGAAGGAGATCGCCCGTATGGTGGGCGGCGTGGATATGTTAGAGGCCCAGAAGCGGGGGACGGAGCAGAGGCTCTGGAGTTTCTCGGAGATCGCGGTGTGTACCCGTACCCGGCATCAGCTCCAGGTGCTGGAGCGGTGTCTCCGGCGGGAGGGCATCCCCTGTGTGGTGGCCGGCCGGGATGACTTTTTGAACGACGATATGGTCCGGGGAGCCCTGTGCTTCTTCCGGCTCCTGCTGGACCCGGAGGACATACTGTCTCTGGAGGTTTGCCTGCGGCTGGTGTGGTCAGTGCCGGCGGACCTGATCCGGGCAGTGGCCGGGACCTGGGGGCTGGCGGAGGGCGACGCGGCCCAGCGGGTGAAGGCGGTGGAGACCGCCTATGCCCAGATCGCCGTCCTGCGGCCCTGGCTGGAGCTGGCGGGCTTCTTCTGCCAGCAGGTGGACTGGGAGCGCCCCTGGCGGCTTTTGGAGCGCTGGGCGGAGTCGGCGGGCTGTACGGCCTCCGAGCCGCTGGAGCACCTGCGGGGACTGGCGGCCTTCTATAGGACCATGCCGGATCTGCTGGAGGGCGTGGTCTTGGGCAGTGAGGGGGATATCCGGCGGAAGTCCGGGGACTATGAGTCCGGCGCTGTGACCCTGATGACCCTCCACGCGGCCAAGGGGCTGGAGTTCCCGGTGGTGTTCCTCTGCGGGATCCGGAAGGGCGTCCTGCCGCTGGAGTCGGAGCGCCATCCTGTGGACGAGGCGGAGGAGCGGCGGCTTTTCTATGTGGGCATGACCCGGGCCCGGGACGAGCTGCTCCTCCTCTGGTCCGGACAGGAGCCGTCCCCCTTCCTGGCGGAACTACCCGACCTGCTGGTGGAACGGGGAGAGGCCGGTCTCCGTCGGAAGGAGCGCCCCAGCGCCCAGCTCAGTCTCTTTTCCTGAATGAAATACAGGGGACCCGGCGTGCCGATGAGATCCGGCAGCCGGGCCCTGTTTTTTTGCACAAAAAAGAGCGTTGCTATTGCACAAAAGGGAAAAATCAGCGAAAGGCCCTCCAATGCCCTTGCGTTTGTCGTACTAATGGGATATAATGATGACACTGTCTTATAAGGACAGCAAAGTACTTATAAAGAATCGGGGGATACCGTGGCGCACACCAACCTGAGTTCTTATCTGGCGGTCAAAAACCGCCTTCTGGAGATCTTCCGGACAGAGGAATTTCCCAACCACAAGCTCCCACCGGAGGACCAGCTTGCCAAACGTCTGGGCATCAGCCTGGTGACCTTGCGGGAGGCGCTGATGATGCTGGCTCTGGAGGGGTATCTCACCAAACGGCACGGGGTCGGGAACTTCATCCATCCCAGCGCCCTGGACCCAAAGGACCGGGTGGACCAGGGCTTTTCCTTCGCCGACGCCTTCCAGCGTAACGGACGGCGGCCCGGGATGCAGATGCTCTTCCTGGGCGTGGAGGCGGCGGACGCTGTCCTGGCGGAGCGGCTGCGCATCCGGGAGGGGGACCTGCTCCAGCGGAACGAGACCCTCTATACCGCCGATGGGGAGCCCGGGGTCTTTACCGTCAGCCGACTGCCCGCGGCTCTGGTGAAGCGGCCCTTCCGTCTGGAGGAGAACAACTGGTATGTCCACGAGTGCATCTGGGACCACTGCGGCAGGAAGCTGGCCCACTCCCTGAACGACTACCGGGCCGTGGGGGCGGATGAAAAGGTGGCGGAGCTCTTCCGTCTGCATCAGGGGACCCCCCTCCTCTACTGCGAACAGCTCTTTTACGACGTGCAGGACCAGCCGGTGCTGCTCAACATCCACTATTTTCATCCGGAACACTACGGCATGCGTATCCTCCAGAACTGGGACGTGGGTACGGCGTAGCGGCAGAACGGGAAAGGAGAACATAACATGCGAGCCATTACACTCCATATCAACGGAACGGACCATCACCTGGAGATCGAGGACAACTGGACGCTGCTGTATGTGCTGCGGGAGGTGCTCGATCTGACGGGCACCAAATACGGCTGCGGCACCAACGACTGCGGCGCGTGCAAGGTGCTGGTGAACGGCGAGCCCAAGAACTCCTGCGTCCTTCTGGCCCGGAACCTGGAGGGAGCCGACATCCTGACCATCGAGGGCGTCAGCCATGACGGCCATCTCCATCCGGTGCAGCAGGCCTTTGTGGACGCGGGGGCCATTCAGTGCGGTTACTGCACGCCGGGCATGGTGATGACCTCTCTGGCCCTGCTGGATCAGGACCCGGACCCCACCGAGGAGGAGATCCTGAAGGCCCTGGAGGGCAACCTGTGCCGGTGCACCGGATATGAGAAGATCGTGGAGGCAGTCCAGCTCACCGCCCGCCGCATGCGGGAAAACGCCGAGTCCTGATCGGAGAAGGAGGAAAAAAGAGCATGAAGTACATCGGACAGCCCACCCCCATTCTGGACGCAGTGGAAAAGGTGACGGGAGAGGCGCTCTATACCGACGACCTGCGTTTTCCCGGGATGCTCCACGGAAAGGTCCTCACCAGCCCTGTGGCCCATGCCCGCATCCGCTCCATCGACACCAGCAAGGCCGAGGCTCTGCCCGGTGTGCGTGCGGTCATCACCTGGAAGGACGCCCCTGAGACCCGCTTCAACCGCATCATGCGCTGGGCCAAGGACGGTCTGCCCGCCACCGAGCGGGTGCTGGACAACGTGGTGCGCTTCGTAGGGGACGAGGTGGCCGCCGTGGCGGCTGATACCGAGGCCATCGCCCGGCGGGCGGCGAAGCTCATCGAGGTGGAGTATGAGGAACTTCCCGCCGTCTTTGATCCGGAGGAGGCCCTGAAAGAAGGGGCCCCCAAGGTCTATCCGGAGGGCAACCTGCTCAAAGCGCAGCGGGCCGAGTGCGGCGATGTGGACGCCGCTCTGGCAAATGCCGAGGTGGTGGTGGAGAATGCCCTGTCCACCGCTATGATCCACCATGGCGCCATCGAGCCCCACCAGTGCATCGCCCGCTGGGGCCGGGGGGACGAGCTGGAGATCTGGGAGCCCCAACAGGGCGTCCACCGGGTGCAGATCATGCTGGGCAAGATCTTTGACCTGCCCTATACCAAGATCAAACTTCACGGCGAGCGCATCGGCGGCACCTTCGGCGGAAAGGACGGAGTCCTGCTGGAGCCCATCGCCCTGCTCCTCTCCAAAAAGGCGGGGGGCAAGGTGGTCAAGATCCGCTATGACCGCACCGAGTCCATGATATCTACTTATACCCGGCACGCCATCAAGCTCTATGGAAAGATGGCACTCCGGCGGGACGGGACCATGACCGGCTTCGAGATCCGGTCCTTTATGAACTCCGGCCCCTACTGCGGCGGCAGCATCAACGTCCAGTCCGCCATGTGCGGCAAGATGTTCAAGGTCTATCAGGCCGAGAGCCAGCGCTTTGACGGCAAGGCGGTCTATACCAATACGCCGGTGGGCGGCGCCATGCGGGGCTTCGGCTCCCCCAAGGTCTTTACCACGCTGGAGCTTCTGGTGAACAAAGCCGCCGCCGCGGTGGACATGGACCCGGTGGACTTCCGGGCCAAAAACCTGGTGGAGCCCCACGGCTGGGACCCCGGGGCCAAAGATACGCTGGGCAACGCCCGGGTGCGGGACTGTCTGCTCCAGGGCGCGGAGCGCTTCCGCTGGAAGGAACGGTGGGCGAAGCGCAAGGAAATGGAGACCGACCGCTATGCCTACGGCTACGGCGTGGCCACCGCCCTTCACGGAAACGGCGTGGCCCCCTTTGCCCCTGATATCACGGTGGCCGAGCTGATGGTCCATGAGGACGGATCGGTGCTGCTGCGCACCGGCCTTACCGACCACGGCGCGGGGACCTATACCCTCATGAAGCAGATCGTGGCCGAGACGTTGGATATCCCCTTTGAAGAGATCGAGATGACCCACTCGGATACCCACAGCTGTCCCTACGACATGGGCTCCGGCGCCAGCCGGAACACCTGGTCGGGCGGCGCAGCGGTGGAGACGGTCTCCCGGCAGATGGCCGCCACCCTTCTGGAAGTGGCCGGAGAGGCCCTGGGCTGTCCGCCGGATCAGGTCCGTCGGGACGAAGAGGGCCGCTACTGTGCGCCGGACGGAACGGCCGCCCTCAGCCGGGGAGATCTGGCCTGCTATGCCTACGAGCACCAGAAGAGAAAGCTTTTGGAGACGGTCTCCTACTGCTCGGATCACAATGCGGGCTCCTACGGGGCTCACTTCGCCGAGGTCCGGGTGGACAAGGAGAGCGGCGAGGTAAAGGTCACCGACTACCTGGCGGTGTGCGATGTGGGCACCGCCCTCAATCCCATGCTGCTGGAGGGACAGATCCAGGGCGCCATCCTCATGGGCATGGGCATGGCTCTCTTCGAGGGGCTGAAACTGGACGAGAAGGGTCGGCCGGTAAATGCCAACCTGAAAAAATACCGTCTGCCCCGGTCCACCGACCTGCCCCCCATCGACATCCAGTTCGTGGAGGCATTTGAAGAGGGCGGACCCTACGGCGGCAAGAGTATCGGCGAGGCCTCCATCGTGCCGGTGGTGCCCGCCATCGTGGGCGCGGTGAACGACGCCCTCGACGCGGATCTGCATATCCTTCCCCTGACGCCGGAACGGGTGAGAGAAGCCATCAAAAAGTAGGGCTGGGTACAAAAATAAGATCGACAAAGTAGTGCAAAAAGAGTATACTTTATCCGTGCGATATGTGCATATCATCCAAAATAGAGAAAAGGAGCGTGTGTAGTGATGGTGAAGATCTTGGGCATTTGCGGAAGCCCCCGGAAGAAGTCTGCCTATACGGCCCTGAAAGCGGCGCTGGATGCGGCGGAGGCCACCGGCGACGTGGAGGTGGAGCTGATTGAGCTGAGGGGCAGGAAGCTCAATTTCTGCATCCACTGCAATCAGTGTACGAAACAGGGAGTCACCTATTGCCCGGTGTATAAGAACGATGATATGACTGAGCTCTATGAAAAGGTCTATCAGGCGGACGGCTACATCATCGCCACGCCGGTCTATGAGATGAACATCACCGCTCAGCTGGCCACCTTCTTCAACCGATTCCGTCCGACCTGGACGATCCTGAAGGACGACCCTGATTTCTTCGCGCGGAAGGTGGGCGGCGCGATCGCGGTGGGCGGCACCCGCAACGGCGGTCAGGAACAGGCCATCAACGGCATCTTGGGCTTCTATCACACCCAGGGCATCACCGTCTGCAACGGCGGCGTGTGTGTCTACGCGGGCGCCAGCCTGTGGAACCCCGGCGACGGCTCCGGCACCATGGACGATCCGGACGGCATCGCCCGGGCGGAAGGGATCGGCCGCAAGGTGGCCAAGCTCACAAAATTGCTCGCGCCGAAGAACGAGTGACGCAGCGGGGGATGATAGGCCGCTGTCCGGCAGGGGGCATTTCCTCCTTGATCTTGAGCTTTGACATGGCGCGAGACGCAAAATAAGGAGGACCGACCATGCGCTATCGTACCCACCCTCTCCCGGCGTGGCCGGGGGGACCGGAAGGGGAGCTGGAGCTCTTCCTCTGGGACAATGCCCCCACAATCGAGGATGGACGGCTCCGGCCTATGGTGGTGGTCTGCCCCGGCGGGAGTTATGCCAAGCTGGCCGAGCGGGAGGGGGAGGCCGTGGCCCTGCGCTTCCTGGCCATGGGATGCCACACGGCGGTCCTGCGCTACTCCGTGGCCCCGGTGCGCTATCCCGCCGCCCTGTGCCAGCTGGCCCGGGCAGTAGAGCTGATCCGGGATCATGCGGCGGAGTGGTACGTGGACCCGGAGCAGATCCTGATCCAAGGCTCCTCGGCAGGCGGGCATCTGGCGGCCTGTCTGGGGGCCTTTTGGGACCGGGGCTTCCCTGGGACAGAGCTCCGGATGGATCCGGAGCGGATCCGTCCGGACGGCCTGATCCTCAGCTACCCGGTGATCGACATGACAGGTCCGCTGGCCCATCTCAGGAGCGTCCAAGGTCTGCTGGGAGATCGGACGGAAGCGCTGGCGGAGGCCCTCTCCATCGAGGGGCAGGTGACAGCTGAGATGCCGCCGGTGTTCCTCTGGCACACCTATACCGATGAGAAGGTGCCGGTGGAGCATTCTCTCCGCTTCGTCCAGGCCCTTCGGGCGGCCGGGGTGTCCACGGAGTTCCATATGTATGCGGTGGGAGAGCACGGTCTGGGCACCGCCGGGCCCCTCACCGCCAAAGCCGATGGGAGCCGGGTCCAGCCTGAGTGCGCCGGCTGGCTGGAGCTGGCGGGGCATTGGATCTGGAGTCCGGCCCGCAGACGATGATGGATGAAGGAAAAAGGCTCCGTATGACGTCAAGAAAGCGTCATACGGAGCCTTTTCTATGGAAGGAAGCGGTGTGGTCAGCGGGAGGCGCGCTCTGCGGCGGTGACGACGTGCTCCACCAGCACACAGGTGGTCACGGAGCCCACGCCGCCGGGGACGGGGGTGATGGCGCCCACCACGGGCTCCACCTGATCGAAGGCCACATCGCCGCAGAGCTTGCCCTCTGCGTTGACGTTGATGCCCACGTCCACCACCACCTGACCGGGGGAGACATAGGAGGCATCCACCACGCCGGCCCGGCCAGCGGCGACTACCAGCACGTCCGCCTCTTTACAGCGTGCGGGCATATCCACGGTGCGGGTGTGGCAGATGGTGACGGTAGCGTTCTGCTTCAGGAGCATCATGGCCACGGGCTTGCCGATCACCAGACTGCGGCCCATGACGACGGCCCGCTTGCCCTTCAGGTCATAGCCGTAGTGGGCCAGGATCTCCATGCAGGCCTGGGCCGTGCAGGGGGGGAAGCCGTGCTCAGTACCGGCGAACACGCCGGCCAGAGAGCCGTCGGTGATGCCGTCCACGTCCTTCTCCGGGGCCAGCGCCTGACGGATGACCTCGTCGTCGATCTGCTTGGGCAGAGGACGGAACAGGAGACAGCCGTGGATGCCGGCATCCTCGTTCACCTGACGGATGGTGTCCAGGAGGGCCTCCTGGGTGGTATCGGCGGGGAGAAGGAACTGACGCACGGCCACGCCGATCTTCTCACAGCGCTTCATGGCGCCGCGCTCATAGCTCAGATCGTCCTCGCGCTCACCCACCCGGACGATGGCGAGAGTGGGGGAGACGCCCTTGGCCTTCAGGGCCTCAGTGCGCTGGACCAGCGCGTCGGTGAGAGCGGCGGCGACTTCTTTGCCGGACAGGATAGATGCCATTTCAGATCAACCTTTCTTTCGTCGAGTCACATTGGAACGGAGCCGGCCTCAGCGCAGACGGCCCACCACCTGGGCATAGATCGTATCGGCCAGGGCGCAATACTGGTCCAGCATGGCGTCGGCCTCCTGCTCCAGACGCTGGGCCTTCTCCCGGTCCGTCATGGACTTGGTGTTGATGAACACGTTCAGGCTGGCGCCCTGGAGGGCGGCCTTGCAGAACACCACGCCCACGCCAACGTCGGAGATGGCGATGGCGGAGCCCATCCGGGCATAGTCCTGATGGAGCTCGATCGCCTCGCAGACTGCCCGCATGATGTCCATGGGCACGGAGCAGGCGGCGTCCAGGGCTTTGGCCATGACCTGGGCCTTATAGGCCTTCTGCTCCTCCGTCTCCTTGGGCAGACCGTAGGCCTTGGAGAGAGGCTCGAAGACCTCCGCGTCCGCGGCCACCAGATCCACCAGACGGGCCCGCAGAGCCTCCGCCTTCTGATCCAGGGCGATGATGTCGGCCTCCACATCGGAGTATTTCTTCTTGCCTACGGTGAGACTGCCCACCATATTGCCCAGGGCGATGCCCACCGCGCCCACCAGGGCGGAAGCACCTCCACCGCCGGGCACCGGGGCCTTGGAGGCCAGGACATCCAGAAAACCAGTACAAGTCTGTGTCGTGAGATCCATGATCGTTCCCTCCGTTTTATCGAGATATCCGACTGTTGGAGTCGATAGAAACTTACCTGTCTATAATGATAACCGAAGAGTTTAGAAAATGCAAGAGCCAGCGATGGAGAAAAACGATCCCCGTCCAGATCGACCGTCGAAAGACGGGACCGGACGGGGATCGTATCGTATGCAGTCAGAGACGGTCAGACCGGATCAGCGGATCTTGCGGGCCTCCACATAGTAGCGCTTGTCCTGGGCATGGCCCATGGAGAAGGTCTTGCGGGGAAGCACGCCGTCGGCCATGACGGTCTTGAAGAGCTGCTCCTTGCCCATGGCGGGCAGGAGGAAGCCCATGTTGCCCTCCTTGCTGCCCAGCTCGCGGGTCACGTCGTCGCCGTGGATATAATCCACCTCGCCGCCGTTCTCCTTCAGATACTGGTCCAGGAAGGACTGGAGGGTGCCCACGGCCAGCTGCATCTTGGGGTCGGGGACGGTGATGAAGCCGTCGTGGCCGGGCCACACGACCTCGATGGTCTGGCCCTCGCCCTTGCCCTCATGGGCGTTGGGATAGGCGGCCTGGAAGGCGGCCATGACCTTGGCGGGGTCCACACCGAAGAGGACCCGGTGGATGGGCTCGAAGCCCAGCGCGTCATCATGGTTGTTGACGACCTCCACCAGCGCGTACCGGGCGGGCAGAGAGGCCCACTCGCTCTCGGGAGTGACCTTCTTCAGGTTCTCATAGCACTGCTTGGCGGTGGCGAGGGAGTGGTTGCCGTCGCCCACGGCGAAGAGCAGGGGAGCGGCGTCGGCCATGCCGTACTTTTTCTCCATGGCGGCGGGGCTAATCAGACCGGCCAGAGCGTCGGCCACAGCGTCCATCTGGCCCTCGGACAGCTTCCAGCCCTTCAGATGGCCGCCGCCCTGCTGGAGATCGAAGTCATAGAGGGACTCCATGGAGCCGCTCTGCGCGGTCAGAGGCTCGATGACGGTGCCGTCGGGGTCGTCGATCAGGAGCATCACGTGGGGCAGCTCGATGGGAGCGTCCTCGCGGACCTTCACGCGGGGCGGGATGCGGGAGAGGACGGTGCCCTCGGTGGCGCGGATCAGAGCGCCGGAGCCGGGGGTGAAGTCGTACTGCTCCAGGTCCACCATGCCGATCAGGCCGTGGCGGATCTTGCCGTCGGACTGGGTGCGCTCCATGTAGATCAGGGAGCCGGGCAGGGTCTGGAAGACGCCCCGGTCCAGATAGTCCTTCATGGAGGCGTTGATGGCCTTGATGTCCTTGTCCACGTCGGGGCCGTTGAGCTTGGCCTCAGGCAGGATCAGGCGCAGCGTGGAGGGGGCATCGCCCACGGTCTTCTCCACGGCCTCCCAGTACTCGGGCTGAGAGGTGAACTGATCGCAGGCCACCACGGCCCACTTGGTCATGTCCGCGTCCTTGGGGAGCAGGATGTCAGCGGGGTAGAACCCCAGCTTCTCGAATTTTTCCTTCATATCGTCTCCTGCTCCTTACGCCTGGAAGTGCTCCACGATATCCACCAGCTCGGCGCCGATGCGCTTCTGGGCCTCCTTGGTGCCGGCGCCCACATGGGGGGTGCAGGACACGGAGGGATGCTGAGCCAGAGCCCAGTTGGGATCCTTCTCGCTCATCCAGACGTCCAGGCCGGCGGCCTTGACCTTGCCGCTGTTCAGGGCGTCCAGCAGGGCGGCCTCGTCCACGTTGGAGCCGCGGGAGACGTTGATGATGACCACGCCGTCCTTCATCTTGGCGATGGACTCAGCGTCCACGATGGCCTTGTCGCCGCCGGGGGCACACAGGCAGATCACATCGGACTTGCTCAGCAGCTCGTCCATGGAGACGAAGTGCATGGTGTCGCACTCACAGCCCTCGGGCTTGTTGCGATGGACCACGGACAGCACGTCCATGCCCAGAGCCTGGGCCTTCTGGCCCACCATCTGGCCGATGCGGCCGTAGCCGACCACGCCGATGGTCTTGCCGGAGAGCTCGAAGCCCTTGGAGTAGGCCTTCTTCTCCCACTTGTTCTCACGCATGGTGTGACCGGCGATGGAGATGTTCCGGGCGCAGGAGAACAGCAGGGCGATGGCCAGCTCGGCCACGGCGTTGGAGGAGGCGCGGGGGGTGTTCTTGACCTGGATGCCGGCGGCCTCAGCGTACTTCACGGCGATGTTGTCCACGCCCACGCCGGCGCGGATGATCAGCTTCAGGCGGCTGCCCTTGGCAGCGTCGATCTGGGGCTCCTTGATCTTCGTAGCGGAGCGGATGATGACCGCGTCGAAGTCCCGCAGGGCGGTGCCCAGCTGGTCGGGCTCATAGAACTGCTCCACGACCTCGAAACCGTCCTTGCGCAGCTGCTCCATAGCGCCGGCGTCCATACCGTCAGTGACCAAGACTCTCATAGACATAGCGATTACCCCTTTTCGTGATTTGATATTGCGATATCGGGTGATATCCATGCGGCACGTCTGCCCGCCGCCTCAGCGGAGACGGCGGGCAGGCCCCGCGAAGCGTTCGTTCAAAAACTCGTCCGGAGACGGGCACACGCTCAGGCGTGCTCCTCCTCGTACTTGCGCAGGAAGTCCACCAGAGCCTCCACGCCGTCCTTGGGCATGGCGTTGTAGATGGAGGCGCGCAGGCCGCCCACGCTCTTGTGGCCCTTCAGGTTGTCGAAGCCGGCGGCCTTGGAGGCGGCGACCACGGCGGCGTCCTCATCCTTGCTGGGGGAGACGAAGGGCACGTTCATCAGGGAGCGGTCCTTCTTGACCACGGCGCCCTTGAAGTACTTGCTGTTGTCCAGGAAGTCATACAGGATGGCGGCCTTCTCCTCGTTGCGCTTGTTCATGGCCTCCAGACCGCCGTTGTCCAGCAGGTACTTGAAGACCTTGCCGCAGCAGTAGATAGCCCAGCAGTTGGGGGTGTTGTACAGGGAATCGTTGTCCGCGTGGGTCTTGTAGCTCAGGTAGGTGGGGACGAACTTGGGCAGATCATCGCGGATCAGGTCCTCACGGATGATGACCACGGCCATGCCAGCGGGGCCCACGTTCTTCTGCACGCCGGCCCAGATCAGGCCGTACTTGCTCACGTCGCAGGGACGGGACAGGAACATGGAGGACTGGTCGGCCACCAGCACCTTGCCCTTGGTGTTGGGCAGCTCATAGTAGGTGGTGCCGTTGATGGTCTCGTTCTCGCAGATGTAGACATAGTCCGCGTCGTCGGGGATGTCCAGATCGGAGCAGTCGGGGATGTAGGAGAAGTTCTTGTCGGCGGAGGAGGCGACGATCTTGACCTCGCCGTACTTCTGGGCCTCCTTGATAGCCTTCTTGGACCAGGCGCCAGTCTCCACATAGCAGGCCTTGCCGCCCTCGTTCTTCATCAGGTTCATGGCGACCATGGCGAACTGCACGGTGCCGCCGCCCTGGACGAACAGGACCTTATAGTTGTCGGGGATGCCCATCAGCTTGCGCAGGTCGGCCTCGGCCTCGTCGCGGATCTGCTGGAAGACCTTGGAACGATGGCTCATCTCCATGACGCACATGCCGCTACCGCGGTAGTTCATCATCTCGGACTGGATCTCCTCCAGAACAGGCTCAGGCATCATGGCGGGACCGGCGGAGAAGTTATAAGTACGACCGTATTTCATCTTGCATTACCTCTGGACGATAAAGTAGTAGTGATTTACGTCCCTCTCCAAGGACGGCGCGGACGCGGCAGGTACAAGTGTGGTTCCATGTCCCGGACGAGGCGGGCTCGTCCCGTCAGGCATCAACTCCTCGATGTCGTTTTTCGGTCCCGGAGACCGGGGCCGATGGCCTGCATGATCGGTCCATATCGCTCACAGCCGGCGGACGGACCTCCGGCTGGTGGCGCCTGGGGCGGTGGGGCGCGTCCCTTTTTTGGACAGCAAAAAAGAGGCGCAAAGTCCCCGTAGGACTTCGTGCCTCCGTCATCTGCCTGAGAGATTCCCTCATCGGTTGCCCCTTTGGCGTGCGGCCCCCGCCGCACTTTCCGAAGTATCGTCACAGCCCGGCCCTTTTACCTGAGAGTTTCTGCATACCCCTTCGGTGCCGCGCCGAACGCGGTCTCTCCCGGGCTGATCATCCGATGATATTCAGTTCCACGCTCTCTGAGCGGAAAACATCATATGTCATACGGCCCCGTCAAAAACAGGGCAGGACAGTACCACCTATTTTTTACAAACTACCATGATCAGACTTGGATGTCAAGTTTTTTTCACCTGTGGACAGGAGATCGATGGACCTTGCGTGTGGGATGGACATTTTGTCTGCCGGAGGGGTTGACAAAGGGCGGGAGGGACACTATAATGGACCACGATATAGGGCCCAGGGGCCGCTTTTTTGCGCCTTGTTTCTTCAATGCTTAAAAGTGTAAAAGCGGAAAGCGCTGAAGTGGGCAAAGGGTATTTTTTAGGAGGAACATGAAATGAAGCATCTCAAGAAGATCTCCGCCGTGGCGCTCACCATGGCGATGGCCGCTTCTCTGGCCGCCTGCGGCGGTTCCGGCTCCGGCTCCGCTCCTGCCGCCAGCACCGCTCCCGAGGCCAGCGCCCCGGCCGGCGGCGACGCGGACAAGACCTACACCGTGGGCGTGGTCCAGCAGATGCAGCACGTGGCGCTGGACGCCGCGACTCAGGGCTTCCAGGACGCCCTGAAGGAGAAGCTGGGCGATAAGGTGGACATCCAGGTCCAGAACGCCTCCGGTGACTCCAACAACTGCAACACCATCGTGAGCAGCTTCCTGTCCAACGGCGTGGACCTGATGATGGCCAACGGCACTACCGCCCTCCAGGCCGCCGCCGCCGCCACCGAGGAGGTCCCCATCCTGGGCACCTCCATCACCGAGTACGGTGTGGCGCTGGACCTGACCGACTTCGACGGCACCACCGGATTCAACGTCTCCGGCACCTCCGACCTGGCCCCGCTGGACCAGCAGGCCGAGATGATCCACGAGTGGTTCCCCGACGCCAAGACTGTGGGTCTGCTGTCCTGCTCCGCCGAGCCCAACTCCGCCTATCAGGTGAATACCGTCCAGGGCTATCTGGAGGACATGGGCTATACCTGCACCAGCTACACCTTCTCTGATTCCAATGACCTGGCCGCCGTGGCCGAGTCCGCCTGCGCCAACTCCGACGTGATGTACATCCCCACCGACAACACCGCCGCCCAGAATGCCGAGCTGATCGGCAACATCGCCGTGGCCGCCAAGACCCCCATCATCGCCGGCGAGGAGGGCATCTGCTCCGGCTGCGGCGTGGCCACCCTGACCATCAGCTACTATGACATCGGCTATGCCACTGGCGAGATGGCCTATGAGATCCTGGTGAACGGCGCGGATCCCGCCACGATGCCCATCCAGTACGCCCCCCAGTTCACCAAGGAGTACAACCCCACCATCTGTGAGGAGCTGGGTCTGACTCCTCCCGAGGGCTATCAGGCCATCGGCGAGTAAACGCATGGGAACGGCCTCAGCAAAGCCATGCGGCACTAGGCTGAGGAGAGATAAAACAGAAGCAGCGGAAGAGGTGGATGCCCTTTCCGCTGCTTTTGGACGTTCTAAATAAAACGAAATGGAAGGACGAGGACCGTGGATATCACAGCTTTGCTCAACATGATGCCCGGCGCCGCGGCACAGGGGCTCATCTGGGGCGTCATGGCGATCGGCGTCTACATCACCTACAAGATCCTGGACGTGGCCGACCTGACGGTGGACGGTACCATGTGTACCGGCGGCGCCGTATTCATCATGCTCACCGTGCATGGAGCGCCCATGGCAGCGGCCCTGCTGGGGGCGTTCATCGCCGGTATGCTGGCGGGACTGGCCACCGGCCTGTTCCACACCTTCTGCGGGATCCCGGCGATCCTGGCCGGCATCCTGACCCAACTGGCCCTGTACTCCGTGAACCTGCGCATCATGGGCCAGGCCAACCAGCCCATCAGCTTCCGGAACTACGCCCTGCTGGTGTCCTCCCGGAACGTGAAGGCCATGACGCTGGAGAACCCCATCCTGATCGGCGCCATCTTCTGTGCGGCGATCGTGGCGGTGCTGTACTGGTTCTTCGGCACGGAGTTGGGCAGTTCCCTCCGGGCCACCGGCGCTAACCCCAACATGGCCCGGGCCCAGGGCATCGACACCAACTTCACCAAGGTGCTGGGCCTGATGCTCTCCAACGGGCTGGTGGCCCTGTCCTCCGCCCTGCTGGCCCAGTATCAGGGATTCGCGGACGTGAACATGGGCCGCGGCGCCATCGTCATCGGCCTGGCCGCGGTCATCATCGGCGAGGTCCTGCTGAGCAAGGTCTTCCGCAACTTCGCTCTCCTGCTGGTCAGCGTGATCGTGGGCTCCATCCTCTACTATGTGGTGTACAACGTGGTCATCTGGCTGGGCCTGAACACCGACGACATGAAGCTGATCACGGCACTGATCGTGGCGGTGTTCCTGAGCATCCCCTATTGGAAGGGCAAGTATTTCGACCGACCGGGCAAGAAAGGAGCTGGCACGCATGCTTGAGATCAAAGGGGTCTGCAAGACCTTCAATGCTGGCACCGTGAACGAGAAGCGGGCCCTGAACGGCCTGTCCCTCACGCTGGCGGACGGGGATTTCGTCACCGTCATCGGCGGCAACGGCGCGGGCAAGTCCACCATGCTCAACGCGGTGGCCGGCGTGTTCCCCGTGGATGAGGGCAGCATCGTCATCGACGGTGTGGACGTGACCCGTCTGCCTGAGCATAAGCGTGCGCCCTATATCGGCCGGGTGTTCCAGGACCCCATGATGGGCACCGCCGCCACCATGCAGATCGAGGAGAACATGGCGCTGGCCGCCCGCCGGGGCCGCCCCCGTACCCTCCGTCCCGGTATCACCAAGAAGGAGCGGGAGGAGTACCGGGAGATGCTGAAGATCCTGGACTTGGGCCTGGAGGACCGGCTGACCTCCAAGGTGGGCCTCCTGTCCGGCGGCCAGCGGCAGGCTCTGACCCTGCTCATGGCCAGTCTGGTGAAGCCCAAGCTCCTCCTGCTGGACGAGCACACCGCCGCTCTGGACCCCAAGACCGCCGCCAAGGTCCTGGAGACCACAGAGAAGATCGTGGAGCGGGACCACCTGACCACCCTGATGATCACACACAACATGAAGGACGCCATCGCCCATGGTGACCGGCTGGTGATGCTGTATGACGGCCGCATCGTGCTGGACATCGCCGGGGAGGAGAAGAAGCGCCTGACCGTGGAGGATCTGCTGGAGCAGTTCACTAAGGTCAGCGGCGCGGAGTTCTCCAGCGACCGCGCCCTCCTGTCCTGAGCGGGCCCCATCTCGATATCTGGATCATGCCCCGCGCGTCAGACGGTACTCATGCCGCCTGACGCGCGGGGCATATGTGCTGTTGGGAGGTTTTGCACCGATATTTCCAGCCGGCCCGGGCCATACTGGTCCCGGGAGGTGGAACGCGATGAGCGAGGTGAACGCGGACGGGGTCCTGCTGGACCCGGCGGAAGCGCTGCTCCGGGAGGCTCAGCATCTGGGGAGCGGCCTGATGGCGGAGCGTCCCGGAGGTCTGGAGGACTTCCAGAGCCGTCAGGAGGCAGTGGTGTCCGCTGACGGCATCCCGGCTGGGACCGTGGGCGGACAGCATATGCCGCCGAACCTGGAGGCCCGCCACAAGGGACTGACCTGGCCTGCCTGCCGGGACCGGCACAGGACGCGCTGAATGAAAAAGCATGGCCCGTGCCGAGCGTCCTCGTGACATAGGCACGGGCCTGTCTGCATATCATCGTTCCAGCGAAGGACCTATCTTATACACAGGAGTGTGGCAGATATGGAAACGAACTGGAACGAGAACCAGGCCGTCCTGCGGGGGACGGTCCTGCTGGACCCGGTCCTCTCCCATGAGAACCACGGCGTGTGGTATGAGGCGTTCCCGTTGAACGTCCGGCGCCTGTCCGGGACGGAGGACCGGGTGAACGTGATCGCCTCTCAGTCCCTGCTGGCCCAGCACCCGGTACAGGCGGGGCAGGAGGTGGAGATCGAGGGGGAGGTCCGCTCCTTCAACAACAAAAGCGGCCGGGGGAGCCGGCTGGTCATCACCCTCTATGCCAAGTCCATCCGCCCGGCAGAGGGGGAGCACGGCAATGAGCTGATCCTGGCGGGGGCCCTGTGCAAGCCGCCGGTCTACCGCCGGACCCCTATGGGCCGGGAGATCTGCGATCTCCTGCTGGCGGTGAACCGGCGGTACGGGCGGGCGGACTATCTGCCCTGCATCGCCTGGGGAGCGCTGGCCCGCCGGTGCGCGGATCTGGAGGTGGGGGACGCGGTGCGGCTCGCGGGCCGGTTCCAGAGCCGGACATACACCAAGGTGGAGAACGGAGAGAGCACCCAGCGGACCGCCTATGAGATCTCGATCATGCAGATGGACCAGCTTGCGTGAATGATGTGAGGGACAGCCTTCGGGCTGTCCCAGCGTGTCGAACCAGTTCGACACGCTTCTCAGAAATGGCAAAGCCATTTCTTCGAGAGGATGCAGGCCGCCGCGCGCACTCGCTTTGCTCGCACACTAGCGGCCTGAGAAGAGTTTTTTCTGAGGCGCATGTCCTCAGAAAAAACGCCTTACATCTGATTCCGTCACCTGCGGGTGACGGAACTCTGCGAGGCTCCTGCATCGCTCAACGTGAGGGATCACTTTTTGACCGTCTGTTTGGGACAGCCTTCGGGCTGTCCCTATTTTGTCCGCTCAACGGGCATGGAAAAGGATGCCGGCGGCTGTGTGAGAGCACGCGGCACTGCCTCCTGTGGGGACGGCCGATCTTCCCCTTGACAATAGTGTCTCAAGCATATATACTGTATATATCGAGTATACACGATATAACAGAGGTGTACCATGGACATCATCATCCGCAACACGGGAGAGGTCCCCATCTATGAGCAGATCGGCCGGCAGATCAAAGGGCTGATCCTCAGCGGGGAGCTGAAGGAGGGGGAGGCCCTGCCCTCCATGCGGGTGCTGGCCAGGGATCTGCGGATCTCGGTCATCACCACCAAGCGGGCCTATGAAGAGCTGGAACGGGAGGGCTTTCTGACCACCGTGCCGGGAAAGGGGTGCTTCGTGGCCCCCCGGGACCTGGAGCTGGAGCGGGAGGACGCCCTCCGGCGGGCCGAGGAGCATCTGGCACAGGCGGTGGACATCGCCCGGACCGGCGGGATCTGTCTGGAGGAGCTCCGCCAGACGCTGGATATCTTGTATGGGGAGGACATATGAGCAGTTATGACGATGCGGTCTCGGTCAGCCATCTGACCAAGGACTATGGCGTATTCCGCCTGGAGGACGTGAGCATGACGGTGCCCAAGGGGACCGTCATGGGCCTGATCGGTGAGAACGGAGCGGGAAAATCCACCTTCCTCCGGTGCCTGCTGGGGCTGGCCCATCCCGACGCCGGGGAGATCCGGATCCTGGGCATGGATGCCGCCGGCCAGCGGAGGGAGGTGCTGGCCCGGACCGCTGTGGTGCTGGACGAGTGCCCCTTCCACGAGCGCATGACGCCGAGGATGGTGGGCGTGGTGCTGGGCGGGGCCTGCCCCGGCTGGGATGAGACGGAGTTCCGGACCCTGCTGGAGGAGTTGGAGCTCCCGGCGGACAAGACGGTGAAGGAGTTTTCCCGGGGCATGAAGATGAAGCTGTCCATGGCGGCGGCCCTGGCCCGGCACCCCCAGGTCCTCCTGCTGGATGAGGCCACCAGCGGCCTGGACCCGGTGGTACGGGACCATCTGCTGGACAAGCTCCGGGACTTCATATCCGACGGGGAGCGGGCGGTGATCCTCTCCAGCCACATCACCAGCGACCTGGAGAAGCTGGCGGACTATGTGACCTATCTCCACCGGGGGAGGGTCACGGCCCAGGGCGCCAAGGACGAGCTACTGGAGTCCTATGGGCGGCTGGCCTGTACCAGAGCGGAGCTGGCGGAGGTGGATCCCGCCCTGCTGGCGGGGACCCGGATCGGGCAGTTCCAGTGTGAGGCGCTGGTCCGGGACAAGGCGGCCTTCCGGCGGCGGTATCCCGGCCTTCCGGTGGATCCCGCCAGCCTGGAGGATATCATGGTGTTCACTGCGGGGAGGGACGAGCGATGACCGGATTGTGTAAGAAAGAGCTGTATCTCCAGAAGCGCCAGCTCACGTCCTATGCCTGGATCCTGATCGTATACAGCATCCTGACCGGCGCGGGCGTGTGGGGACCTTATATCCTCACGGGCATGGTGGTGCTGGTGGGGCTCATGTGCCCCCTGAACGCCTTCGCGCTGGACCAGACCTGCCGGTGGGAGGCCTATGTCTGCACACTGCCGGAGGGCGGACGGAACGCCGTCCGGGCCCGGTACGGCGTCGTGGTGCTGATGACGTTGGGGAGCATGGCCGTCGTGGCGGCCGATCTGATGCTCATGCGGGCCCTGGGTGTGATCCAGGAAGAGGCGGGAGCGCTCCTGATGGGCACGCTGGCCAGCGGCGGCATATGTCTCCTGCTGACGGCGGTGATCCTGCCGTTGTGCTACCGGTTCGGGATCGAGAAGGGCCGGGTGCTGATGATCGCGGTGGCGGCCGGCGCGGTGGGGACCCTGACCGCCGTGGGGTGGCTGACGGCCAGAGGCATGGGCAAGGTCTGCCTGCCCCCGCTGGCAGCGCTGCTGACGGCGGCGCTCCTGCTCCTCTTCTGGGGCTCTTGCCGCCTGTCCCAGCGGATCTTCCTGGCGAAAGAGCGTTGAAAAAAGCCCTCTCCGTCCCCGTGAAGGGAGCGGAGAGGGCTTTTCATTCATACGGGGAGCTCGTCGGCGGCCTCCAGCACCTGATAAAGCAGGTAGGCAGCCTCGCCTCGGGTGGCGGAGGCGGCGGGCTGGATGGCATCCGTCTCGTCCCAGAGGAGGCTGATCGTGTTGCCGAAGAAGCCGGTCTGGCTCTCGGTCAGGAGCCACAGGTCGCTCCGGACCCAGCCGGGCCAGGCGGACAGGGCGGCGTCGGACAGGGCGTCCGCCGGGATCTGGCGGGCTTTGTCGTAGAAGTCCATGTTCAGCATCCGGGCCATCCGGGCCAGGATGGAGCAGAGCTCCTGGTGGGTCACGGGATCGTCGGGGTGGAAAGCGCCCTTCCCGTCACCGGAGACCAGCCCCAGTTTAGCCAGTGCGTTGACGGCGGGACCGTACCAGCTGTCCATGGACACATCGGAGAAGGCGCTGTCTCCAGAGGGGACATTGCAGTTCAGGGCCACCGCCAGCAGGACAGAGAGCTCCGCCCGGCTGAGGCCCTCTTCTGGCCGATAGGACACGCCGTCCACGCCGGAGAGGATGCCGTAGGAGGCCAGCAGATCGATCGCCTGGGCGTAGGGACTGTCCGCCGTGTCATCGAAGGAGCGGTCCTCATAGGAGACGCCGCACTCCTGGGCGGCGGTGCGGGGGGAGATGGACTTCCAGCCGTCATTGCCCTTGCCGGTGCCCTCCCACAGCTTGGCAGTGGGGGGCAGGGCGGAGAGGAGCTCGGCAAAGGCCGTCTGATAGGCCGGATCGGAAGCGGTCTCCTTGGAGATGTACCACCGCCACTTCAGGTCCAGCCGGTAGTATCCGGTGTTCGCCGCGCCGGGAGTCCCGCCGCAGAGGAGATAGGCCACGTTCTCCGTCTGGCGGTCATCCACCAGCAGGTGGGGGATCACGCCGATCGTGTCGGTGGTGGAGCCGGAGGAGGTGAAGAACCGGTGAGTGGTGATCTTCAGGGCATCCCCGTCGGGGAAGCAGTCGGGCTCGGTACGCTGGTCGAAGAGCGTCTGGGCCACGCCCTTGCCGTAGGTCCGGCCGCCGATGACGATGCCGGCGTTCCGGTCCCGGATGGCGGCGGAGAAGAGCTCGGAGGAGCTGGCCGTGTGCTCGTCCACCAGCACGATCACCGGCTCGATGGTCAAGGTGTCTGTGGAGGCCCGGAAGGCGGTATACTGGTCGGCGCTGTCCCGGAGGTAGCCGATGGTGCCGCTTCCGGTGAAGGCGCTGGCGGCCTTGACCGCCGCGTCGGTGAGGCCGCCGCCGTTGCCCCGCAGGTCCATGATCCAGTGGTCCACCGAGGGCTTGTAGGCGGCGATGCCCTCCTGGATGTGGCCGTAGGTGTCATCGCCGAAGGTGGTACAGTCCAGATAGCCGATGTGGCCGTCCACCAGCGTCGTGGAGGTGGAGGGGACCACCACCTTGGTTCGGGTCAACACCGCCGAGCGGACATGGCCGTCCCGAAGCCAGCGGAGCTCCACCTGAGTGCCCTCCTCGCCCTGGATCAGAGCCACGGCGGCCTCGGGCGCCATGCCCACTACGGACTGGCCGTCCACATGGGTGAGGACGTCCCCGGCCTGGAGCCCGGCAGCCAGAGCGGGGCTGCCGTCCAGCACCCGGCTGACCACCAGGCCCTCCTCGGTGGACTGGGAGACCACACCGATGCCCACCAGCTCCTCATCCTCCATAGAGGCCAGGAACTGGGCGTACTCCTCGGCGGTGAAGTATTGGGTATAGCGGTCGCCCAGAGCCTCCAGCAGAGCGTCGAGGGTGGGCTGGTCCAGGACATCCTGATGGATGGAGTCGATGTAGTTCTCCTCCAGGAGGACCTTGGCCTGATCTAGGGTCAGTGCCTGGGCCGGGAAGGCCAGGAACGAGCAGATGAGGATGCCCGACAGGAGGCGGGCGGGACGGCGGTGATGCATCAGGAAGGTCCTCCTTCATCGAAGATGGATGTGTCTTATGTCAACGAAAACTGATCTCATTCTACAACAAATGCCGGGCGGGCACAATGGTCCCGCCCGGCATTTTTGAAAAAATTCAGGTGTGATGGGAGAAATATGTCCCGGTCAGGCTCAGGATCCGGTCCAGAGGCAGGAAGGTGACACCGTCGGAGGCATAAGCGCCCCATTCCTCCTCGCCCAGCGGGATGCGGAAGGCCATGTCACCTTCCAGGACCACTGTGACCTCTCTAGGGCGGTCCGGATGCCAAAAGACCTGATCGCCCATGGCCTCCAGCACGGGGCGCAGGGGGAGCATCAGAGCGCCGTCCCGGATCTGAGGGAGGGACTGCGGCGTCAGCTCCAACGCGGTGCCGTCCACGAGGACGGAGCCGGTATCGGCGGCGATCCAGCCCCGATCTCCACCGGGGAGGATGGCTAGCTTCTCCGGCGCGGCTTGGGCCGGGATGGACTTGGTGGAGGAGGGATACCAAGCGGCCACATAGTCCCCGGGCTGGAGCTGCTCCAGTGTCCGGCGGCCCAGAAGCTCTGTGGAGGAGGAGACGTGGTAGGTCATACGTTCCGTATAGACGGTGAGGGCATCCGGCTCCCGGTCCACGGCGGTGACCCGCTCTGCCGCGGGAGCGGCGGCGTCTGCGGGGATCTGGGCCACGATGAGGGCGGCGCCGGCCTGGGCCGGCAGGCTCAGCATGACCATGGGCGGGCCGTACACATAGACCCCGTCCCCAGGCTGGAGCTGATCCAGCGTCAGGACTTCCCCGGAGAAGGAGAGGATCAGGCTGTCCTCTGAGAGGTGATAAAGGGTGTCGCCATCCTCTTCGGATACCAGTACGGAGGAGCCCTCCACGCTGGACACGGAGCCGTAGGAGCAGGACCAGTCCTCCTGCTCCGGAAGAGAGAAGGCGGCGGTCTGGATCGCCGACGGCACAGCGGAAGCGGAAGAGGAGGGCTCCGCCGCCTGACAGGCGGCAGCCAGTACGGCACAGCTGAGGGCGGCCCCGGCGAGGACACGGATGTTCGGTTTCATGGTACGGTCTCCTTTCTGATGTCGTTCATCTGTTCAGACGAGCGGGAGCGGGAAAAGTTCCACCGGCGGTGGAAAAAAGCGGCCTGGACTGGTATGATGATAGGACACGGCCCGGACGGCCGCCGCCCGTGTTCCGCGGGCCGCCGCTCCGGGGACACGACGATCGGGGAACGGGAGGAGAAGCGATGACACAGGGGGGACGGCGGGCTTTCCGCCCGGAGGGACCGGAGGAGCGGATACGGGAGCAGGCCTTCTCACGGATCGGATGGGGGCTGTTGGCCTTCCGGCTGTCGGCGGTCCTGCTGGGCGGGCTGTTGAGGACACTGACGGCGGGCCGGGCCGTCGGGCCGGTGCTGAGGCTGGCCGCAGAGCTGGTCTGGTATGGGGTCGGCCTGGGATCGGCTTGGCGGCTCATGGCTCCGCTGGAGCGGCAGCCGTTCGAGGCGCGGCCGGTCCGCCCTGGGCGGCTGGCGGAACTCTGGTGCATGGCCTTCAGCGGGGCGGTGGTCTGCTCCAGACTGACGGGCCTGCTGGAGGAGCTTTTGGAGCGGAACACCGGTCTGGTGAGCCGGGACCCGACGGAGGCCTTGCTCGCCATGCCGTGGCCGATCCTGCTGGTCCAGACCTGCGTCCTGGCTCCCGTCGTGGAAGAGGTCCTGTTCCGCCGGATCGTCCTGGAGCGGCTCCGGCCCTGGGGGGACGCCTTCGCGGTGGGGCTGTCGGCCCTGCTCTTCGCCCTGCTCCACGGAGATCTGGCTCAGATGCTCTATGCCTGGGTGGGCGGCCTGGCACTGGGCTGGGCGGCGGTGGAGACCGGGCGGCTGAGGACCAGCATCCTGCTCCACGCCCTGTTGAACGGAGCCACGGTGGTCCAGGCCCTTCTGACCGGCCGGGCAGCGCTTTGGTACACAGTCGTGCTGATGCTGGCGGCGGCGGTGGGGATGGTGCTCTGGCTGTTCCGGAGGGAGACCGTCCTGCGTCCCTGGGAACGGTCCTTCCGGCCGACAGAGCTCTTCTGCTGCCCGGGGATGCTGGCCTTCCTGCTGTGGACGGCGCTGTCATGCGTCAGCTATCTGGAGTGACCGGTTTCGATACGAGTGAGCGGCTCCGTCCATGAGATAGAGGAGGCTGAAAAACAGGACGGAGAGGAACGACAGTACCCCCGGCGCGTATATCACATGTCGCTTCCCCGGCGGAGGGCATAGGATCCCCATCCCCTCGGCCAAGTCGGAACGGCCCATCCGTCCGGGATAGGCCCAGCATACCGCGTTTTCCCTCCAGTGGATAGGGAAGATCGGGGGACGACCAGTTTTGGCGGTACGCCGGGCTCCGCCGCTTTCCAAATTTTAAGGATCTTTTGAAGAAAAATGCTCGAGACCATGCTATGATAACAGTGACGATCTGTGAGATCTGTGACAGGAGGTGTGTCCATGAAGCGATTGGCGGCCCTTGGGGCCTTCCGGCTGTCCCTCTATCTCGAGCCACGGGTCAGCGATGACTTTTTCCGGACGTACAGCAAGCTGATCTCTCCGGACGTGACGGAGGAGGAGATCGAGTCCTATCCGACGGAGCCGGAGGAGCTGTTCTTCGACAAGCCTGTGACCGCCGCTCGCTGGCAGGGCCTTCTGGAGCGGGTCGGCGGGGATCCCATCGCGGTCACGGCGGTCCAGCTCTATCTGCTGGCCCTGATGGAGGAGCGGACGGTGGACCTGCTCCGGGAGGGATTGGGCCTGGCCGACGGGCTCACCATCGAGGCCGCCGGCCGGGTGGCCTGCCGGGAGGAGGAGAGCATCGACCTGGCGCCCCGGCTCCGGGCGGCCTATGACAAGGTGGAGCTGCTCCTCCAGGCCGAGCCGGACCGGGACTGGTGGAAAGCGCCCTTCCGGCTGGACGGGCGGCTGGCCGCGTGGCTGGCGGGGGATGACACGCCGGACCGGGCCCTCATGCCCGCCTGTACGGTGTTCCGGCCGAATGAGCCGCTGGCCTCCGCCGTCCTGACCGGCGGCCGGATCCGGCAGACGGCCGAAACGCTGGCCGAGCGGACCGGCTTCTCTGTGGTCCATATCTCCGGCGATCCGGGGAGCGGCCGGCGGCACTTCGCCTGCCATGCGGCCCGAGATCTGGGGCGGGAACTGCTGATCGTCCCATTCGATGCCATAGCGCGGGATGGCGCCCTGCTGGACGGCCCTTGGCGGCGGGTCCTGCGGGAACTGCTCCTCTCCGAGCGTCTGCTCTGCCTGAGCGATGTGGACTGCCCGGCCGAGAAGCGGACGGGGCGCCTGCCGCCGCTCCTGCGGCGGATGGAGGGAGATCTGACGCCCTTCGGCCGGCCGGTGTTCATGACGACGCCGCAGGCGGTGAAGGTGGTGCCCTTCCTGACCGCCCCGGTGGATGCCGTCCAGATCCCGCCGCCCACCATCCCCCAGAGCGCGGAGCTCTGGCGGGAGCTGACCACCGCCCTCCTGCCGGACGGCGGGGAGGGGTTCCCGGCGGAGGGACTGGCGGCCAAGATGACGCTCACCGCCGGACAGATGGAGCGCATCGTCCATCTGCTCCGGTACCGCAGGCCCAGAGGGCCCTGGCAGGAGCGGGACATCTTCCAGCTCTGCTATCAGGTGCTGGATGACGGCCGCTATGAGAACATCCGTTTCGTGGACAGCGCCTACGGCTGGGACGACCTCCGACTGGAGCCGCCCCTCAAGCGGACGCTGGAGGCGGTCTGCGCTCAGGTGGAGCACCAGGGCACCGTGCTGGACGAGTGGGGCCTGCGGCGGCGGTATCCCTATGGGCGCTGTGTGTCCGTGCTGATGTCCGGCCCTCCGGGCACCGGCAAGACGATGACCGCTCAGGTACTGGCCTCCCGGCTGGGGCTGGAGCTCTACAAAGTGGACCTCTCTCAGATCGTGGACAAGTACATCGGCGAGACGGAGAAGCGTCTGCGGCAGGTGTTCGACCAGGCGGAGAAGAGCGGCCTCATCCTCTTCTTCGACGAGGCCGACGCCCTGCTGGGCAAACGCAGTGAGGTCAAGGACGCCAAGGACAAGTACGCCAACACCGAAGTGGCCTATCTCCTCCAGCGGATGGAGGAGTACCAGGGCATCGTGCTCATGGCCACCAATCAGGCTGGGAGCATCGACGCGGCTTTCGTCCGCCGCTTCCGCTATCATCTGGTGTTCACGCTCCCGGATGAGGACATGCGCCGGTCCATCTGGACGGACGCCCTGCGGGGGATCCCTGCGGCGGCGCTCCAGATCGACTATCTGGCCCGACAGTTCCAGCTCTCCGGCGCGCAGATCAAGAACGTGGTGCTCAACGGCGCGTACCGGGCCGCGGCGGACGGTGGTGTCCTGCGGATGGACCATCTGGTCCGTGCCATCTTCCAGGAGCTCCAAAAGGAGGGCAAGGTCCTGCTTGCCGGTGATTTCGGGGAGTACGGAGCCCTGCTGAGCGATTTTTTGTCAGGAGGCTGAGCCATGGGGAAACGACTGCATTTGGATCCGTCGGCAGAGAGGGATGATCCGCCAGCAGATGGACGGCGTCCTCGCAGTGAACGGAGATCCCGCCCAGTCCCCTGAGCTCCTGCGTGCCAAGATCGCGTGGGGAGCGCAGGCGGAGCGGGCGAAGGCCTATCACGATATGGCCGCCCTGCTGAAGATGGGGAGCAAGGCCCGGGTGAAAGCCCTGAAAGAGGCGGAGGAGGAACTGCTGAAGGCCGACCGGCTCCGGAAGGAGTACAAGGTAGCCTGTATGCCGGAGGGGAAGGAAAAGGAGCGGGAGGCCGCTACGATCGTCCGCCACGGGAGATATGACCAGCTCAAGAGCATCTTCCGCACGCCCACCGAGTATTCCCGGGAGGAATCCGAGATCACCATCAAGAGTGAGAACGGACAGGAGCTCCGCCTGATCAACGAGGGCCGGGCCACTATGGGCGGGACCAAGGCCATGTACCGTTTCCGGGACCTGGATCGGAACGGGGAGCTCGGCGGCCAGAGCTGGCTGTTCAAGGAGGCCACCAATTGCATCGGCATGGCCAAGCCGGAGGGTGCCGTCGTCACAGAGGAGGCCTCCCGGCTCCAGCAGGAGCTGCGGGGCGCGCTCTCCATCCCTGCCTACTGCATCCGGGATGAGAAAGGCAAGGTCATCGGCTCCATCCAAAAGGAACTCAAAAAGGTGGAGGGCGGCACGGATCTTTTCAAGTGGCAGGCCCAGAAGGACCTGGCGGTGGACGCGCCGGAGCAGGAGACCCTGAACGACCTGATGAGCGAGCATACGCTGGACTGGGTGCTCTGCAACTTCGACACGAAGGGCGAGAACTTCATCAACCAGGCGGGAGGACATGTGGTCTCCTTCGACAAGGAGGCCTCCCTCAACAAGCTCTTCGACCCGGAGGCTCAGGCGATGTCCTATACCTATAAGCCCCACGCCAACGATACGATCTACAACACCATGTTCAAGGCCTATGTGGAGGGCAAGGTCCGTCTGGACCTCAACGCTAATTTCAAGACGATACAGTACATCGAGGAGAAGCAGGAACAGGATCCGGACTACTTCGTGAAGATGTTCAAGAACACGCTGGACACCAAGTACGGCACGAAGGGCGAGGACCGGGACAAGGCGGAACAGCTCCTGAGGGAACGGTTCCAGGACCTGCGGGAGACCTACCGCGCGTTCTACACGCAGCTCATCGACGGACGGATGAGCAAGTTCCAGGGCGACTCGGAAGATGATCTCTGGGAGCTGGAGATGCTGTCCCGGCTCCAGGACAAGCATGGGCGATACCGTTTCCCGGACGAGAACAACAACGGAGTCCGGGAATAAAACCAGGATAGAAAACGGGACCCGGTGCCAGTTCGGCACCGGGTCCCGTTTTTGCGGGGAGCGATGGGAGAGGAGCGGCTCCCCGCGGGGATAAGAAAGAGGAAAGAGAGGAAGCGGACTTACTTGGCCAGCTCGTGATCCACGTCGTCCTTATGGACGAGGAAGGTGCGCCACCAGAAGATGGCGAAGAACACCACGGCGGTGAGGATGCCCACGGGATAGGCGATGGAAGTGGACAGATGCAGGCACTCAGGCGCCTGGAAGAAGTAGGTCACGGACACCGCGGACATGAAAGCGGCGGGGAGGGCGGCCATCAGGCAGGCGATAGGCGGATAGCCGTACTTGTGCAGGAACACGGCGCCGGTCCACAGGACCATCATGGCCAGCGTCTGGTTGGACCAGGAGAAGTATCTCCAGAGGACGCTCCAGGGGAACGCCAGCGCGATCACCGCGCCCACGCCCAGCAGGGGCACGGACAGGGCGGCGCGGGGCCCGACCTTGGACTGGTCGATGTGGAACCAGTCGGCGATGGTCAGACGGGCGGAGCGGTAAGCGGTATCGCCGGAGGTGATGGGGCAGGCGATGACGCCGATCATGGCCAGCACACCGCCCACGGGGCCCAGCAGGGTGGTGGAGATCTCATACACCACGTCGCCGGCGCCGCCGGCATTCAGGGCGGCATTCAGGTTGGTCATGCCGTCCAGCAGGGAGCCGTGGTGGGTGTAGAAGGTGACGCCGGCGGCGGCCCAGATCAGAGCGATGATGCCCTCGGCCACCATGGCGCCGTAGAACACGGTGCGGCCCTCTTTCTCACTCTTGATGCAGCGGGCCATCATGGGGGACTGGGTGGCATGGAAGCCGGAGATCGCGCCGCAGGCCACGGTGATGAACATCATGGACCACTTGGGCAGACCGGCGGGATGAGCGGTAGTCAGGGCGCTCAGGGTCAGCTCCGGCATATCGCCGCCCATCTGGACGAGGATACCGCCGCCGATGCCCAGCGCCATGACGATCAGGCACAGGCCGAACAGGGGATAGATCTTGCCGATGATCTTGTCGATGGGGAGGAAGGTGGCCAGCAGGTAGTAGATCATGATCACCACCAGCCAGAACATCTTGTCCAGCGTGTCAGGGGTGAGCTTGGCCAGCAGGCCCGCGGGGCCCACGGAGAAGTTGACGCCCACCATGATCAGCAGGACCACGGAGAAGATCCGCATGATGAAGGAGATCACACGGCCCATGTGGCGGCCTACCACCTCGGAGATGGAGGCGCCGTCCTCACGCTCGCTCATCATGCCGGAGAGGAAGTCGTGGACGCCGCCGCCCAGGATGGTGCCGAAGACGATCCACAGGTAGACGGAAGGGCCCCAACAGGCGCCGGAGAGCGCGCCGTAGATCGGGCCGAGCCCGGCGATGTTGAGGAGCTGGATCAGGAAGATGCGCCAGGTCTTCATGGGGATATAGTCCACGCCATCGGGATGGGCGACGGCGGGCGTCTGGCGGTCGTCGATGTGGAAGACCTTCTCGATCAGTTTGCTGTAGGTGAAGAAGCCTATGATCAGGATGAGCAGTGCCACAAAGAATGTGACCATATACGATCCCTCCTTTGAATCGTAGGCGGGGGAGATGACACACGAAAATTTCTCCCGGCCTGGACTTCAGGGCGGCGGGCCGGAGGCTCCTCTTCCCCGGCTCCATCCCTTTGGACGCCCCTATGATAGCACAGAAAGAACGGGATCGAAAGGAATGAAATACACATAAATATAGGAAAAAGTTCGACGAAACGACGAGACGGAAGAGTTCAAAAAGAAGGCGGAGAGGCCAGAAACAGACTGAGACGATAGGAAAATAGAAAATAGGACAAAAGTTCCGTGTAGTCTTATAATGATGGCGGATCGATCAGATATGAGGATAAAAAGATGCCTGCGATGGGATGGGGAGGATGAACTGCGTCATGGCAGGAGCGGATGGACGGATCCGTCCGGATATAGTCGATGTCTGGGTGAATGAAATATCCATATTTTCGATCAAAATGACAGGAGAGCGGAAGACCGTTCGGATCATAGTGGAAATATGCCACGAGTTGGGGTAAAATAAACCTGTAATAAAACGCAACAGATAAAGGAGCGGTCACGATGAGAGACATCGTTCGATATGAGATCATGGGACGGCCGGAGCGGACCGTGCTGGAAGGGGGGCGGCGCTGATGGAGCAGACAGAACTGCGCCTGGCCGTCCTCATCGACGCGGACAACGCCCCCCGCACGGCCATCAAGGACGTGATGGCCGAGGTAGCGGTCTACGGGACCCCCACCATCAAGCGGATCTACGGGGACTGGACCTCCCCCAATATGTCCACCTGGAAGCCCCTCCTGCTGGAGAACGCCATCGCCCCCGTCCAGCAGTACGCCTATACCACCGGAAAGAACGCCACAGACTCCGCGATGATCATCGACGCGATGGATATCCTCTACTCCGGGCGGGTGGACGGCTTCGTGCTGGTGTCCAGCGACAGTGACTTCACCCGGCTGGCTACCCGGCTCCGGGAGGCGGGGATGAAGGTCTATGGCATGGGGGAGCGCAAGACACCGGGGCCCTTCATCGTGGCCTGCGACAAGTTCGTGTATATCGAGGTCATCCGGGCGGCAGGAGACCGGGCCCGGGCGGCGGCGAAGGCGGAGGCCCGGGCCGCGGAGCAGAAGCGGGCGGAACAGGCCCGACAGGAGAAGGAGCGGAAGGAGAAGGAAGAGCGGGAGCGTGCCGCCAAGGCCGCGGAACAGGCCAAGGCCGAGACCGGCAAGAGCGGCGGTCGCCGGAAGAAGAAGGCGGCCGAGGCCCCCAAGGCCGACCCAGAACCTGCCCGTCCCGCCCCGGCCCAGGAGGAGAACGCCGGATCCGAGCGCCTCATCCCACTGGAAGTAGAGGCCCTGCTGGCTGATTCCGTGGAGGACATCGCCGACGAGGACGGCTACGCCTTCATGGGCGATCTGGGCAACCTGCTTGTGAAGAAGCAGCCCGACTTCGACCCCCGGAACTTCGGCTTCTCCAAGCTGACCAAGCTGGTGAAGGCGCTGGACCGGTTCGAGATCGATGTGCGCTCTACCAACCTGCCCCATGTGAAGCACATCTTCGTCCGGGACAAGGAACGCAAGTGAGGCACGATCCCATCGGGGCGGCCCGCTCTGCTGCAAAAAAACAGCACGGGCCGCCCATTTTCCGGTATCTTTGGACTGGACAGTCGAAATACGGTGTGCTATAATACCGCCAGTCGATAAGGCATTTTTATTTTGCGGCATGGACGGAATCTGGTTCCATATCGCGGAAGAACATATTCTTATGGAGAAATGGGGAGATCACAATGGAGATTAAGAAAATCTTTGTGGTGGGCGCCGGCTTCATGGGCAGCGGCATCGCCCAGGTCGCCATCCAGAGCGGCTTCGACGTCACCATCAATGACCAGCGCGAGGCTGCGCTGGAGGGCGCGAAGGTCAACATCGAGAAGCGTCTGACCCGTCTGGTCACTAAGGGCAAGATCACCGAGGAGGACAAGGCCATCGCCATGAGCCATCTGTCCACCTCCAGCAGCGTCCATTCCGCTACGGACGCCGACCTGGTCATCGAGGCCATCTTCGAGAACCTGGACGCCAAGCGCGCTGTGTTCGAGCAGCTGGACAAGATCTGCGGCCGCAACACCATCTTCGCGTCCAACACCTCTTCCATCTCCCTGACCAGTCTGGCCGCGGCCACCAGCCGTGCGGACCGGGTAGTGGGCATGCACTTCTTCTCCCCGGTGCCCGCTATGCGTCTGGTGGAGGTCGTTTACGGCCTGCGCACCTCTCAGGAGACCATCGATACCATCATGTCCATCGGCGACAAGATGAACAAGAAGATGATCCTGGCCAAGGATAAGCCCGGCTTCATCGTCAACCGTATGCTCCTTCCCATGCTGAATGAGGCCGTCCAGATCCTGGACGAGGACATCGGCAGCGTCGAGGACACCGACGAGGGCATGAAGCTCGGCTGTAACCACCCCATGGGCCCCCTGGAGCTGGCCGACATGGTGGGCCTGGACATCCTGCTGGAGGTCATGGAGACCTTCTACACCGACCTGGGCGACACCAAGTACCGTCCCGCGCACCTGCTGCGCAAGATGGTGGCCGCCGGCTATCTGGGCCAGAAGTCCGGCGCCGGCTTCTACATCTACGACAAGGACCGCAAGAAGGTCGGTGTCAACCCCGTTCTGGACAAGCACTGAGCCATCCTGAGATAACGGAGTCCCTAATAGGACCGAAGCCCACGCCGATTTTGGCGTGGGCTTCATTTTTTCCACGGAAGAGAAGAAAAAGGTTCAAAAGGGCGGCGCGGCGTGCTATAATAAAGTCCAAATAATGACCCACGATGAGGGAGGGGACTCACATGAGATGTCCATACTGCGCCAATCCGGAGAGCAAGGTCGTGGATTCGCGGCCTTCGGACGAGGGGGCCAGCATCCGCCGCCGCCGGGAGTGTCTGGTCTGTCATAAGCGCTTCACCACCTATGAGACCATGGAGAGCCTGCCTCTGGTGGTCATCAAGAAGGACGGGAGCCGCCAGACCTTCGACAAGAGCAAGCTCCTCAACGGGATGCTCCGGGCCTGTGAGAAGCGGCCCGTGCCCTTCGACACGCTGGAGAGCATCGCCAATGAGATCGAGCAGACCCTCCAGACCGCTCTGGACCGGGAGGTCCCCTCGGCCCACATCGGCGAGCTGGTCATGGAACGCCTGCGCAATGTGGACGAGGTGGCCTATGTGCGCTTTGCCTCGGTCTACCGCCAGTTCAAGGATATCAGCACCTTCATGGACGAGCTGAACAAGCTCCTGAAAGAGAGCGGCGAGAAGCGGGGCTGAAGCGGCACTGCCTGACGCATATCCAGCGTACGGATCAGGATCTCTGCCAAAAGCGGGAAAAATAAAAAGGACTGAGGGAGAGATGCTCTGCCCTCAGTCTTCTTTTACCCGAACGGGAAAAGGAACTAGCCGGTCCGGTGCCTCCGACGGGGCTTCTTGGGCGCGGCAGGTCTGGGATGGTTCTGCGGGCTCTTGGAGTCGCCGCGGAACGCCCTTTTGGAGGTGGAGAGGCCGGGCGGATCCGGGACCGTATGCCGCTTGGAGGCGGGTGCGGGCGGGTCCGGGAAGGGAAGCCCATCCACGGCGCTGGAGAGCAGGTAGCGGTATACCTGAAGCTTCTGCTTCTCATACAGGTCCAGCTCCTGATAGAGCCGCTTGTAGTAGGCGAAGGTGATGCGCTTCATCTCGATGACCCGGCGGAGGGAGGTCTGGGTGTTCACTAGGCTGTCCTCGTGCTTCACATAATAGTACACCGGCTTGGGCACCGCCGCCGCCAGACGTACATGGCGCAGATATTCCAGATTGAACAGGAAGTCCTCACACCAGCTCAGGTCGGCGGCACAGCGGAGATGGGCGGCCTCCACGACCGAGCGGCGGTAGAGCTTGTTCCACAGCACGCCGTAGTAGTAATTGGCCGGGGCCTTGCACATCTCCTGGGCATATTCCCCAAGAGTCAGCACCCGGCGGTCCCGGATATGGCCCTTTTGGACGGTCCGCTTCCCGGACACCCGGTAGAAATGAGCGACGGTCAGGTCGGCCCCGGTGGCCTCAGCCTCCCGGACCAGGATCTCGGTGGAGTCCGGCGGCAGGTAGTCATCTCCATCCACGAACTGGAGGTACTGGCCGGAGGCCCGGTCCATGGCGGCATTCCGGGCGGCGGACACCCCTCCATGGGGCAGGTCTAGCACCCGGAAGCGGTCATCCTCTCCAGCGAAGCGGCGGCAGATGGCCAGGCTTCCGTCGGGGCTGGCATCGTTGACCAGCCAGACCTCGATATCCGGCCAGGTCTGGGCGCGGATACTGTCCAGACAGCGCCCCAGATAGGCCTCGGCCTTGTAGACCGGCACGATGATGCTGACTAGGGGACGGCGTTCCATAGGGACCTCCTGTTCCAAAAGCGGCGAAAGCGGCAGGTGATAGAAAAAGGCTCTAAAGGCCGAAGCCTTTAGAGCCTTACTGGCAGCGGGTGAAGGATTCGAACCCTCACATACAGAGTCAGAGTCTGCTGTGCTACCCTTACACAAACCCGCTAAATGCTTGTCTATTATAAGTCGGGTATTCAGAAATGTCAAGAGGAAAGTTGAAAAAGTTTTTGAGAAAAGGGGATTTTTAGCGGATCCGGCTGACTTGACGATCGGGTCCGGACGACATAAAATAAATCGTTACGACATTCTGAGACCCTATATACAAGGAAGGATGGACTCGGCCCGTGAGCATTCTGCACCAGATACGACGTATACGAGTTACGATACAGACATGGCCCTGGCGGCGCTGGCCATGGCTGAGAGCCCTCTTTGCCGCCTTTGCGCCCCTCGCCGTGATCTGGCTCTGTCAGCTCATCATCCTCCAGGACGGGGCGGCGGCCTCCGCCTGGATCGACGGACACATGGAGGCCTTCTTCCTGACCTGGGGCGTGCTCTTCTTCACGGAACTGCTGGCGGCGGTCCTGACGGGCCGTCTCTTCGTAGGGACGGCCCTGATCGGCATCCCCACAGTCCTCTTTTCTGTGGCGGACTATCTGAAAGAGATGCTGAACGGCACGCCGATCATGGCCAGCGATCTGGCCATGACGGGCCAGGCGGGGCAGATCGCCGGGTTCCTCCGGCCAGGCATGGATCTGGGAGCGGCCACGGTCCCGGCCCTGTGGTTGACCATCCTCCTGCTGGTCCTGGCTGCCCTGCTGTCCAAAGGGCCGGAGCGGAGCTGGAGCCTCCGGCGGCGGCTCTGTGCCGGGGGCGCGGCGCTGTCTTTGCTATGCAATGCGGCGTGGATGCCGGCCGCCCAGTCGCTCCTGGCCGATGGACCGGAGAATGAGAGTCAGGGGAGCCGGAACGACCGGCTGGGTCTGCTGGCGGGCATCTGGAGCGCCCTCCGGGCCAGCGCCATGGAGGCTCCGGACGCTTACAGCGAGAACAATATGAACCGCATCCTACGCCAGCTCCAGGCGGATCAGGAGCCCGCGGGCGAGGCGGAAGTACGCCCCAACATCGTGCTGATCCTGTCGGAGAGCTTTTTCGACGTGACCCGCCTGCCGGGAGTGACGTTCCGGGAGGACCCGATCCCCCACTTCCGGGCCTTGCAGGCCCAGTCCGGGGGACGGTTCCTGTCCTCCGCCTATGCCGGCGGGACCGGGAACGTGGAGATGGAGCTCTTCACCGCCATCCCCTCCGCCTTCCCCGGGGCCTCGGAGAGCCTGACGACGCTCAGCGACCGGGGTGCCTACCACCGGATGCCCTCGCTGGTGAAGGCGCTGGAGGGCCAGGGCTATGACACGGAGATGGTCCACTCCTACAACGACAGCCTCTATGACCGGTCCTATGATATGCCGGCCATCGGCTTCGAGACCCGGATCTTCGACCGGGACTTCACTGTGGACAAGCGGTACGCCGGAGGCTATCTCTCCGACGACTGTCTGGCGGATCAGCTGATCGAGCGGTTCGAACAGAAAGGGGACGGGCCTCTCTTCCTCTACGGCCTGACCATGGAAAACCATCAGCCCTATTTCGCCGGGAAGTTCACCGAGCCATCCGGGGTGGACTATGACTGTCCCACCCTGACCGGCTCCGACCTGGGGGCCTTCGATTCCCTGGTCCATGGCCTCCACGATGCCGACGCCATGCTGGGGAAGCTGGTGGACTACTTCGAGGACTGCGATGAGCCGGTGATGCTGGTGTTCCTGGGGGACCATCTGCCGGGGCTCTATCTGGACGGGAAGGACACGGTGTATTCCCGGCTGGGCTATGCCTCCTCTCCGGACACCGAGGACTGGGACGCGGAGGAGCTTCTGAAAATGCACCAGACCGACTATGTGGTGTGGAACAATTACGGCGCGGATCTGACGGCCCCTGAGCGGGTGAGCGTCACTGACATGGCGGCCCAGATGCTGGACTGGGCGGGGCTGTGGAAGCCCCTCTGGTTCGACTGGGTGGAGCGGTCCGAGGCGGACATGACGCTCTACCGGGAGCGGCTTTTCGTAGATGGAGTGGGAGAGCCCTACGATGAGCCTACGGAGGAGAGCGCCGAGACGGTGTCTATCTACCGCAGTCTGGTCTATGATATCCTGTACGGGGAACACTACATCTCCGGGGCCCTCACCGACTACACGCCGGAGGACGACGCCGGGGACTGATCGGAAGGGAGGTGTCCGGCCATGGGGAAGATCCTTTGCAAGCTCATCCGTATGCTCCTGCGGCTGGTGCTAGCCGCGCTGATCCTGGCGGGACTGGCCGCGCTGACGGTCGGGCTCCTCCGCTGGCGGGGACACATCCTCTTCCGGGAGGAGCCGGATCCGAAGCAGTGGGAGGTGTTCGGCGTGGACGTGTCCACCTATCAGGGGGACGTGGACTGGACGGCTCTGGCGGATCAGGGGGTGGACTTCGCCTTCATCAAGGCCACCGAGGGCAGCGGCCTCCGGGACGTGCGCTTTTCGGACAACTGGGTGGAGGCCCAGGCCGCCGGGCTCCGGGTGGGGGCCTATCACTTTTTCAGCTACGACAGCCCCGGAGCGGATCAGGCCGCCAACTTCATCGCCGCGGTGCCGGTGACGGAGGGGACTCTGCCGCCGGTGGTGGACCTTGAGTTTTATGGACCTTACCTAGAACATCCGGCGGATCGGGACAAGACACGGGCCATCCTGGATCCGCTCCTGACGGCTCTGGAGGAGCGGTACAGGACGAAGCCGATCCTCTATGCCACCTACCGCTCCTACCAGCTCTACCTGTCCGGCGGGGCCTACCGGGACTATCCCCTGTGGATCAGCAGTCCCATGGTATCGCCGCTTTTCCACGACTGGGACTTCTGGCAGTACAGCCACGGGGCCCATCTGGAGGGCTATCAGGGCGGTGTGGACCAGATCGACCTGGACGTGTTCCGGGGGAGCAGAGAGGAATTTGAGGCGTTCGGGAGAACAGGGACATAACGGGCCTGTTCCTGTTCCCGCCGCGTCCTGAAAAAGGGCAGGAGAGGGCCTCGTCCCCTCTCCTACGTCTGCGATATGGACGAAAACGTGCCCCGTCTGCGGACGGGGCACGTTCCTCAATATGCGTAATAGATGCTCCCCAGCTCCGCCGCCGCTTCGACTATGCGGGCGCCGGACTGGCCGGCGGTGTGGCCCAGGTCCTCGCCGTCGGAGTAGATCGACCCGCTGGGGGCGGAGAGATCATAGCCGCATTGAAGCAGGTCGTCTCCGTAGAGGAAGATGTCCTGATCGGCGCAGGAGAGGCTGAGCCGCTGGAAGCCTACACGATCCGCTGTCAGGTCTCCGCCGGAGCAGGACAGCTCTACCGTGTCCGCCCCGCCCCGGAAGGCCATGAGATAGCCGCCCTCCACCTGGGCGGAGACGGCCCCGCCGTGGAGGCCCTCCAAATCCAGATACAGATCCCCGTCAGCGCAGACGATGTGGACGGACTCCAGCGCCGTCCCGGCGGGGAGAGTCAGATACAGATCGGACTCGCCGCGGCCGGTGTCGGTGATGGTGAGGGCCCCATCCTCATCCTGCCAGCGGAGCTTAGAGGTGCCGCTCAGGCTGAGCCCGAACCCGCTGCCCTCCTGGAACACCACAGAGCCACCCTGGATCTGGATATCCACAGTGCGGAAGGCGTCGGCGTCATCGGCCCGGGCGGACACGCCGTAAGAGCCGGCCCCGCCGCTGTCCGGCTCCGGAACGGAGATATGGCTCCACGCGACCGCACGGATCACATGGCGGATGCCGAAGGCCAGAAGGAGGCACAGGGCCGCCGCGCCCACCGCCAGAGCGGTCCGGCGGACCTTCCGGCTGGGGGCGCGCCCGGCGCAGGCGCAGAGCCGCCGGGCCAGCTCCTCCGGCGCGCCCCACTGGTCCATGAGCAGGGCCTCTCTATCGGGACCGGCCTCGTCCAGCTCCGCCTCATAATAGGTCAGGAGCCGCTGGGCCTCTGCCCGGTCCACCCGGCGGATGAGTCCCTCCCAGAGGGCCTGCAGGTACGCTTCCTTCGTCATGGATGTCCATCCTCCTCTGTCCTGTCTCGTTCGCTATCATCATACGATGGAACAGGCCGGAACGCAAGAGGGGAATGGCCGGTGCTGACGCTCCCTCCAGTATTTCCGCCCCGTCTGCCGCCGAAATCGGCTATCCTGCACAGCGGCTGGGTATTTCCATCGACGGAACATCCCGGATCTCCGGCGGAAGGGCTTGAAAACTGCGGGTTTTTGTACTATTATGTAAGATACGTTTTGAGAAGATCGATTTGAGGAATACGGCCGCCTGACACGGTCCGGCCGGCCGGGACCACATAAGGAGAACTCTGGATATGAGCCTTCGCATCGGCATCGACATCGGCTCCACCACCGTCAAGGTCGTGGTGCTGGATGAACAGAACAAACTGCTGTTCCGCTCCTATGAGCGGCACTATTCCAAGACCCGCGAGCGGGCCTGTGAGACCCTGCGGTCCATCGAGGACCGCTTCCGCGGCCAGGATGTGAAGCTGGTCATCACCGGCTCCGCCGGACTGGGCGTGGCCAAGGCCAGCGGCATCGACTTCGTGCAGGAGGTCTACGCCACTGCCGCCGCCGTCCGGGAGTACTATCCCGACACCGACGCGGTGATCGAGCTGGGCGGCGAGGACGCCAAGATCATCTTCTTCGGCGGCGCTCTGGAGGAGCGGATGAACGGCTCCTGCGCCGGCGGTACCGGCGCCTTCATCGACCAGATGGCCACCCTCATGAACGTGGATGTGGGCGAGCTGGACAAGCTGTCCCTGAAGCATGAGAAGATCTATCCCATCGCCTCCCGGTGCGGCGTGTTCGCCAAGAGCGATATCCAGCCCATCCTGAACCAGGGCGGCCGGAAGGAGGACGTGGCGGCCTCCATCTTCCAGGCGGTGGTGGACCAGACCGTGGCCGGCCTGACGCAGGGCCGGGAGCTCAAGGGCAAGATCGTGTTCTTGGGCGGCCCCCTGCACTTCCTGTACGGCCTGCGGGAGCGCTTCGTGGAGACCCTCCATCTGGATGGGGAGCACGCTATTTTCCCGGAGGACGGCGACTGCTTCGCCGGCATCGGCGCGGCCCTGTGCGCCGGGGAGTACAAGGTCCGGCCCTTCGAGGAGTTCCTGAAGCTTCTGGAGGAGAGCGTGGACGCCAAGACCACGGTGGACACCATGCCCCCTCTGTTCACCGATAAGGAGGACTACGCCGCGTTCCTGAGCCGGCACAACGCCAAGCATCCCCCCAAGGCAGACATCGCGGCCTACTCCGGCCCTGCCTGGCTGGGCATCGACGCGGGCTCGACCACCACCAAGATGACCCTCATCACAGCGGACGGCGGCCTGTTGTATACCTACTACCACTCCAATCAGGGCAACCCCGTGGCCATCGTGCTGGAGCAGCTCAAGGAGATCTACAAGCTCTGCGGCAGCCGGATCGAGATCAAGGGAGCCGCAGTCACCGGCTACGGCGAGGACCTGATCAAGAACGCCTTCGGGTGCGACCTGGGTCTGGTGGAGACGGTGGCCCACTATAAGGCGGCCGCCCACTACGACCCCGATGTGGATTTCATCATCGACATCGGCGGCCAGGATATGAAGTGCTTCAAGATCCGCAACGGCGCGGTGGATTCCATCATGCTGAACGAGGCCTGCTCCTCCGGATGCGGCTCCTTCATCGAGACCTTCGCCAAGGCGCTGGGCTATGACATCGCCAGCTTCTCCAAGCTGGGCCTGTTCTCCCCCCATCCGGTGAACCTGGGCTCCCGCTGTACCGTGTTCATGAACTCCTCCGTGAAGCAGGCTCAGAAGGACGGCGCCAGCGTGGAGGACATCTCCGCCGGCCTGTCCATCTCCATCGTGAAGAACGCGGTGTACAAGGTCATCCGGGCCGCCTCTGCCGACGACCTGGGCAGGCACATCGTGGTCCAGGGCGGCACCTTCCTGAACGACGCGGTGCTCCGCGCCTTCGAGCAGGAGCTGGGCAGGGACGTGACCCGTCCCACCATCGCCGGGCTCATGGGCGCCTTCGGCGCGGCCCTGTCCGCCCGGGACCTGCATCTGGAGAAGAGCGCCCTGCTGGACGCCGCGGCGCTGGAGCGGTTCACCCACTCCGCCAAGCCTGTCACCTGCAATCTGTGTACCAACCACTGCTCTCTGACCGTCAACCAGTTCGACGGCGGGCGGCGGTTCATCTCCGGCAACCGATGTTCCCGGCCTCTGGGCAAGGAGAAGGTGGAGATGCCCGACCTGATGCACTTCAAGTACAAGAAGCTCCGGGCCATGGAGGGCATGGGCGAGGGCGACGGCTCCCGGGGGAAGATCGGCATCCCCTTCGGCCTGAACATGTATGAGAACCTGCCCTTCTGGTACACCTTCTTCACCAAGCTGAACTTCGAAGTGGTCCTCTCCCCGGAGTCCTCCCGGAAGCTCTATCTCAAGGGTCAGCGGACGATCCCCTCGGATACGGTGTGCTATCCCGCCAAGCTGCTCCATGGCCATGTGGAGGCGCTGGTGGAGGCCGGTGTGGACGCCATCTGGTACCCCTGTATGTCCTACAACAACGACGAGGGGATCGGCGACAACCACTACAACTGCCCGGTGGTGGCCTACTACCCCGAACTGCTGGCCGCCAACGTGCCGGATCTGAAGCAGACCCGCTTCCTGGACCCCTATGTGGGCCTGTGGCGGCATAAAGACTTCATCAAGCGGATCTCTGCGCTCATGGAGCGGGAATTCTCCATCCCTAAGAAGGAGACCCGGGCCGCGGCCCGGGCGGCCTATGAGGCCTATGAGGTCTATGTGGACGTGGTGCGGGAGACCGGGAAGGAGTATATCCAGTACGCCCGGACCCACGACCTGCCCATCATCGTCATGTGCGGCCGCCCCTACCACATCGACCCGGAGATCGATCATGGCATCAACGATCTGGTGACCTCCTTCGGCTTCGTACTGGTGACGGAGGACGCTCTGAGCTATCTGGAGGGCTATGCCCCCCGGAAGGTGCTCAACCAGTGGACTTTCCAGAGCCGGATGTACAACGCCGCCCGGTATGTCTGCACGCAGGACGATATGCAGGTGATCCAGCTGGTCTCCTTCGGATGCGGCACGGACGCCATCACCACCGACGAGATGCGGGACATCCTGGAGGACGGCGGCAAGCTCTATACCCAGCTCAAGATCGACGACATCAGCAACCTGGGCGCCGTCAAGATCCGGGTCCGCTCCCTGATCGCCGCCATCGAGGCCCGCAAGGCCCAGGACAAAGGGCCCACGGCCTGATCGAAAGGACACACCACTATGGCTGAACTCGTATATGACAAGAACGGTCGGCTCCTCTTCACCGAGGAGATGAAGAAAGAATACACCCTCCTCATGCCCCAGATGCTCCCCGTCCACTTCGGCATGATGGCCCGCCTGCTGGAGAACGAGGGCTACAAGGTGGAGACCCTGAACACCTCCGGCAAGAGCATCGTGGACGCGGGCCAGAAGTATGTCCACAATGACACCTGCTATCCCGCCCTGCTGGTCATCGGCCAGCTGATCGACGCGGTGCAAAGCGGGAAGTACGACCCCCATAAGGTGGCCCTGCTGATCACCCAGACCGGCGGCGGATGCCGGGCCTCCAACTATATCCATCTCCTGCGGAAGGCCCTCAAGAAGGCGGGGCTGGAGTTCGTCCCCGTGGTGTCGGTGAACCTGTCCGGCCTGGAGAAGAACCCTGGCTTCAAGCTGACGCTCCCCTTCATCCGAAAGGCGGTGTTCGCCATGATGTACGGCGACATCATCGTCCAGACCTCCAACCAGGTCCGCCCCTATGAGGTGGAGCCCGGCCAGACCGACCGGACCATCCAGCAGGTGGAGGACCGCCTTCTGGACGGCATGAAGCAGGGGAAGGGCCTCTCCTACAAGCAGATGTGTGAGAACTTCAAGTGGATCGTCCAGGCGTTCAAGGACATCCCCGTCCAAGGCGAGCCCAAGGTCCGCGTGGGCGTGGTGGGTGAGATCTACATCAAATATTCCCCGCTGGGCAACAATAACTTGGAGCAGTTCCTCCTCTCCGAGGGAGCGGAGCCGGTGGTGCCCGGACTCACCGACTTCATCATCTTCAAGATCTACAACCGGGATGTGGACGTGGACCTCTACGGCGGACTGTGGCTGAAGCAGAAGCTCTGCCGCATCGGCGAGGACTATGTGAAGAAGTGCCAGCGGGCCATGATCGCGGCCATGGAGGCCGGAGGCTTCCGGGCCCCCGGCACCTTCGACGACCTTCACCGGCTCATCAAGGGCTATCTGGGCGACGGGAACAAGATGGGCGAGGGCTGGCTCCTCACGGCCGAGATGCTGGAGCTGATCCATTCCGGTACGCCGAACATCGTCTGCACCCAGCCCTTCGGCTGTCTGCCCAACCATATCGTGGGCAAGGGCATGATCCGCAAGCTGAAGGATGACTACCCCTGGTCCAATGTGGTGGCCATCGACTACGACCCCGGCGCCACCAAGATCAATCAGGAGAACCGGATCAAGCTCATGCTGGCCAACGCCAGAGCTCTGGCCAAGGATGAGGCCGCCCGTGAGGCCGCCGCCGGGCACACCGGGGAGGGGGAGAAGATCCCGACCTTTGCAGGCCCGTCTCACAGATCGGTATGATAGAGCGCTGAAGATAAGACAACAGCGAGGAGCCCCATTTGGGGCTCCTCGCTGTTTTACTGCTTATTCCGGTTCGATATCCGCCAGCAGATCCCAAGTCCAGCGGGTGGCATAGCGGTATGTCACAGCGTCACCGGCCAGATGGACCAGAAGATCGTTGAGGCGGGGATGGAGGAGGACCGCGGAGAAGCGTGCATCGGGTGGAAGCTGGGTCCGGGCGGTCTGAAGAAGCGCCACGACAGAGAAAATCAGCTGTTTCGTCCTACCGGGCGCGGCATAGATCCACTCGACACTGATGTCCTGTGCCTGCCGCAGGGTACACACACAGCTGTCGATCTCCTGTTGAGCGTTCAGACCGCAGAAGGACAGGTCCGGATCGAAGGTCTCCCAGTCCAGCGGAGCGGCGGTGATGCCGGTATGATGCAAGAGGGACTGACATTCCCGCAGACACAGGAGCGGGACATCCCTCAGTGGAAGGACACTGGGGAACTCCTTCTCCAACAGAGGGGACAGCATGGGGGAGGTCAGCAGGGCAGAGACAGGACAGGAGATCACAGCGGGGCCCTGTTCTGCCTGCGCGCCAAGACTGGCCAGCAAGCGGGCGCCGGGGCTGTCCGGCCCCAGCTCATGGACCAGATCGGTCCACAGTGTGTCGCAGTCCAGCAGGGGCAGTACCGTACGGAGATACGACAGCAGGCCTGTGGCGATCCCTTGGCGCTGGAAGTCCGGAGAGACGGCGATATAGTCCAAGCGGGCATCTGCGCCGATCCGCTGGAAGGCGGCAGCTCCGACGGCCACGCCGTCCTCCACTGCTCCTGCGGCAGTCAGGAGGCCGGAGCGCAGTCCAGCCTGCCATTCGGAAGAAAAGAAGGGCAGGAAGGGCGGCAGACTGGCGGCGTCCAGAAGATGGTATTCCGTCATATAGAGCCTCCGTTCACAGACGGACTTGAGCGTCCGGGTCGCGGAGGAGCTGGGCGATGCGGTCCAGGACCTCCGGCGCGGCCTGATCTACGTCCTCGAAGTAGCCCAGCTTGAGGAACACACCGGGCTCTTTGTCGGCACGGAACTGGCCGGAGATCAGATCGACGTAACAATAGTCCGTATCCCGTTGGATCAGATAGCCGGTGCCGCCGCGGCTGCAAAGTACTTTAAAGTTCATGTTCTCTCCCATCCTTTACGACTGCTGCGCGGATCCCGAGGGACTTCAGCCGCGCGGCCAGCTCGGGCGGCATCTCCTGCTCGGGCTGGAAATTTTGATCGTCAGAAGCGTAGTCGGCGATCAGCGTCACCGACTCGATATCTTCTACCCGGACACCGCCATGGTATTGGAGCTCCAGATAGCCCACATGTCCGGCTTTCAGAGCTCGTTCGATATCTACTGGGTCAGGCTGGCCCGCCTCGATCTTCTGGCTGTGCCGATAGGCGTCCGCGATCAGAAAATAGCGGGCCTTGTGGCTCACCGCATGGAGGTCCGGCTGATCCATGAAGCTGGGGCGGGAGGTCTGGAGTGCGTCCAGACTGTCGCCCATGGACATGGTGGTCCGACCCTTCATGGCGTTTTGCCTCAGCTTGACCACGATCTGTCCATACTGTCTGACCCCCTGGCCTACTTCACTCTGCTCCGAGCTCTCCTTCACCAGATCGCCATGAGAGGCATAGCCGTAGATCTCATACTGGTCCAACGGAAGGGCCTCCGGGGCGATGCCAAAGCATTTTTGGGAGAAGGCCTTCCGGACGCCCTCGTTGTTCACCGCAGTGGTGCAGTGCGTCTCCATCTGAGTCTTGAAGCGTCCGGAGTCCAGGATCTGCGCCATGACTGCGCAGTTGGGGACACGTATTTGACAACTGAGTCCCCGCATGGCCTCGCTCAGATACCCGCGTACCAGATGGTCGGCCCTGTCCCAGTCCAGCTTAGGCGCATCCGAAAACTCCTTCTGGATGTCCTCGTTGGCGAATTGCAGGCTGTGGAAATACTCCGACTCCTGCTCTGCGTGCTCCCGGGAACGCAGGTGGGCCGCCCGTATCTCCTCCAGCTTTCGCAGAGTGATGGGCCGGCGCTGGCGCAGGATATCCTCCGCCCTCTGACGGCGAGCCTCCTCCCGGGTGAGGCCATCGCGCTTCATGAGCCGCTCGACCTCCACCTCGTACTGCTCCTTCTGGGCTCCACTGAGCAAAGAGCGGTCCTCCGCGCGGGTCTGCTGGGTCTGGTCCAGATAGCGGAAGATCTCCCAACGGATCTTCTGGTAAAAGCGCTCGGCCCGGGCGCCATCACCCTGTTCGTAGAAGTCCCGCCGCTCCCGTTCCAGCTGTTTCCGCATGGCCTCCGGCATCTCCTGATGGAGCACGTCCTGGAGGTAGAGGGGGATACAGCGCTGGCGGAACTCGAGTTCGTGGAGCCGCTGGTCGTGGTCCTGAGCGGCCACCCGCTCATAGTTCCGCACTTCGCCCAGCAGATAGCGGCTCAGGGCCTCGTCCTTGATCTGAGTGAGGATCACCCGCTCCAGATAGGCGCCCCGGTCGGCATATTTGTTCAGCGGCCGTGCGGCCTCGTAGTCGGTGGCAGGCTGGCCGGGGATGGGCTGCTCCCGCATGGTCCGGATCATCTGATCCATGCGCAGCTTGGCGGCGGCCATCTGCTTGGCTTCTTCCCGCTGGGCCTTCCGGCGGGCCTCTGCCTGTCGTGCCTGTGCCTTGGCCTCCTGCCGCTGCTGTCGGCGGACCTCCCGCTGGCGGGTCCGCTGTTCCTTCCGGCTGAGCTGACGCTGTTGGACCGGTCCGGCCTGTGCCGGCGCGGGAGCGGCGGCCTGGACCCGCACTGGCTGGGCGAGCTGGGGCGGGAGCGCCCCGTGGGCCTGCCAGTTCCGATGCTCTTCAATCTGCTGTGGCGCGGCGTGGACCTGTACCGGATCCTCCTGCCGATGGATCTCTACCGTTGCCGGCCTCTGCTGGAGCTGTTCGCCCTCTCGCTGACACATGGTCATCGGCCTCCTTTGTATCGGATTCGTCTATTTGCCCTTTTATTGTAGCATACAGGCAGAGAAGATACAACAAAATGCCGGAGAGAAAATGCATCTCGGTCGCGCGATGACATCCGGCCGTGCACCCATGCCCCTACGTCTGGATGGGATGGGATCGTACGATCAGGGACGACGTGGCTCACGCGTTAGGCTCCAGCGGCTGGACCGTATAGGTCAAACGGGCATAAGGTCGGCAGAAGGCGGAGACCAGGTGGTCCGCCACCTGGCTGGGGCGGGATCAGACCGAGAGCTTCCGGTCTGCTTTGGAGCGGGCCTTCCTGATGGACAGCGCCCTTCAGGACCGGGACGGCTGAGTGGCCGAAAGACAGAGAGACGAACGAGGCAGGGACGTCTATCTGTCCCTGCCTCGTTTCATGTCTGTCGCTGTATCACGGCTCCGTAGAAGGCGATGAAGGCGTCCAAAGCGGCGGAGCGCCATTTGTTCCGGTGGATCAGGAGCTGAGTCCAGACCGTCACCGGGCAGTCCGTGACCTCCAGCGTCTGTATCTGACCGGCACGGACATAGTCCTCGGAGATGAAATCCGGGAGGAAGGAGAGGAGCCGGCTGTTTTTGACGATCTCGCAGATCTGGAGGGGAGCGCCGATCTCCAGGACGGGACGGAGCGCGATCGAGCGGGCCGCCAGCTCCCGGTCCAACAGCTTCCGGTAGCTCATGTCGTGTTCCGTCAGGATGAACTCCTCCGAACAGAGGTCCTCCAGCCGAAGGTCCGGCCGCCGGAGGATCGGATGGTCCGCCGCCGCGATGAAGTGGACCGACTCCTCCCGTTCGGCGCAGATGAGGTACTCGGAGTCATAGATGTGGCTGTCCAGAGTGAACACCAGGTCGGTCTCGTTCTTTTGCAGCTTGTCGAACATCCCCTCCGTCCCGCTCTCGGAGATGATCAGGTGGATGGAGGGGTACTGCGCCCGGAAGCGCAGGAGATCATCCCTGAAATACCGGCTGCACACGGAGCTGGACATGGCCAGACGGATCGTGCCCTCCACCCGCTCCGGGCGTTTGAGTTCGGCCATCATCTTCTCCCGGGTCTTCAGGATACTGCGGGCATAGTCGAGGACGACGGCGCCGTCTGAAGTGAGCGCGATCTTATGATAGAGGCGGTCGAAGAGGGTGGTGTCCAGCTCCCGCTCCAGCTGCCGGATCTGGGAGGAGACGGTGGACTGAGTGTAGCCCAGCTTTTCCGCGGCGGCGGAGAAGCCGGAGTATTCACAGACCGCGATGAAGGTCTTGAGCACGTTCGTATCCATGAGGGCCTCCGTAGAAACGATATTTTCGTTAGTATATCATGATATCATCGGTTTTACAAATATTGTTCTCCAACTTATAATGGATACGATAGAGGGGAGGAATATCCCCTCAGCAAACATGGGAGGTCCAGATCTATGGAGCGTGAACAGCTTGGGAGCCGCCTGGGATTCATCATGCTATCCGCCGGCTGTGCCATCGGATGCGGGAACGTGTGGAAATTTCCGTGGATGTGCGGGCAGAACGGCGGAGGCAGCTTCATGCTGGTATATATCCTCTGCCTGATCGTGCTGGGCATCCCGGCGCTGGTCATGGAGTTCTCTGTGGGCCGCGCCGCCCAGACCAGTCCGCTCTATATGTACCGCAAGCTGGAGAAGCCCGGCCAGAAGTGGGGCGGCTTCGGATGGGCGTGTCTGGCGGGCAATCTGGCCCTGATGGCATTCTATACGGTCGTCTGCGGGTGGCTCATCTATTATTTCACTAAATTCCTGATCGGGCAGAACGCGTCTCTGAGCTTCGCGGCCATGATCGCGGCCCCTGAGATCGACGTGGGGTTCCTGCTGATCACGGTGACGGCGGCCTTCCTCATCCTCTCCTTCGACCTCCAGAGCGGGCTGGAGCGGATCACCAAGATCATGATGTCCGCCCTGCTGGTCCTGATGCTGGTCCTGGCGGTCCACAGCCTCTTCCTGGAGGGGGCACGGGAGGGGATGACCTTTTACCTGAAGCCGGACTTCTCTAAGATCGACGGCTCCGTGGTGGTGGGCGCCATGAACCAGGCCTTCTTCACGCTGTCCACCGGCATGGGCGGGATGGCGATCTTCGGGAGCTACATCGGGAAGGAACGCTCCCTGATGGGCGAGGCCATCCATGTGATCCTGCTGGACACGCTGGTGGCGGTCCTGGCAGGCATCATCATCTTCCCGGCCTGCTTCACCTATGATCTTGAGGTCACGGCGGGACCGAGCCTGCTGTTCGACACGATGGCCACGGTGTTCGCCCATATGTCCGGCGGGCATCTGTGGGGGACGCTGTTCTTCCTGTTCATGATCTTCGCGGCCATGTCCACGGTGCTGGGCGTCTGCGAGAACATCCTGGCCATGGTCCGGGAGCTGACCGGCTGGTCCCGGCGGAAGGGGAGCTTGGTCTGCGGCGTCGGCGTGTTCCTTCTGGCCTTGACTACTGCGCTGGGCTTCAGCGTCCTCCGGTTCCAGCCCTTCGCGGCGGGCACCACCTGGCTGGACTTCTGGGATTTCATCGTCTCTACCAATGTGCTCCCGCTGGGCTCGCTGGTGCTGGCGCTCTTCTGCTGCAACAAGTTCGGCTGGGGCTGGGACGCCTTCCTGGAGGAGGTCAACACCGGCACCGGCCTGAAGGTCCGGGGATGGATGAAGCCGTTGTTCCGCTATATCTTCCCCGCCATCATCGCGGCGATCTATCTCTATGGCATCGCCACGTTCCAGTGGAGATGATACGAAAACGATACGCATCGACGAAAAACGCCCTGTGTGGAGGGATCGGTCCGATCCATCTACACAGGGCTCTGTTCTTATCGGTGGGCCGCCATTTTCGGAAAAATAAAAAGGAGCAACATTCGTTGCTCCTTTGGTCCGAGTGACTGGATTCGAACCAGCGGCCTCTTGAACCCCATTCAAGCGCGATACCAAACTTCGCCACACCCGGATATCTTATCCTATTTCAACGTCATCACCAGACGACTTACTAAATATACCACACTCTTCTGGACTTTGCAACCCCTTTTTGCAAAATTCCTGGAAATGATTTTCCGATGCTGGTATAATGGGACCATGGTATCCTTTTAGTGCCTATCTTACAAAAGAGTGCGTACGATCCGGCGGGACCGGATCGTGCGATCTTGATATCGAACGACGACACAGAGAAAAGGAGGAGAGATCCATGGACCGAACGGAACGACAGCGCCGTCTGATCCAGGCCCTGCTGACGGAAATGCCGGAGTACCGGGCCTTCGCCGCGGAGTTCTCCGGGGACCGATACAGCCAGCGGCGGCTCCTGCGGAGCCTGATGAACCTGCGGCCGCCCATGCCGCTGGACCCGGCCTTCCTGGCGGAGCAGGACGCTCTGCTGGAAGCCGAGCGGGAAGAGAAGGGCGTGGTGGAGGCCGATGACCTGACGCCCACCGCCGCCGATCCCCGGCTGGTGCTGTGGCAGGGGGACATCACCCGTCTCCGGGCGGACGCCATCGTCAATGCCGCCAACTCCGCCCTGCTGGGGTGCTTCCAGCCCTGCCACGGGTGCATCGACAACGCCATCCACTCGGCGGCGGGGCTCCAGCTCCGGGACGACTGCGCCAAGCTCATGGCCGCTCAGGGCAGCGAGGAGCCGGAGGGCCGGGCCAAGCTCACGCCGGGCCATGCCCTCCCGGCCCGGTATGTGATCCACACGGTGGGACCCGTGGTCCGGGGGAGAGTGCCCACCGACCGGGACCGGGCCGCGCTGGGGTCCTGCTACCGGTCCTGTTTGGAACTGGCCGGGGAGCGCGGGCTGGAGAGCGTCGCCTTCTGCTGTATCTCCACCGGCGTCTATCATTTCCCCAATGAGGAGGCCGCCGCCATCGCGGTAGACACCGTGAAGGCCGTCCTGGACCAGGGGAGCACGGTCAGGAGAGTGATCTTCAATGTTTTCAAAGATCTGGATGCCGCGGTCTACCGCCGACTCCTTGGCGGAGACCGAGCGGCTGAGAGCTGCCCTTGACCGGGCCGACGCGGTCCTGATCGGCGCGGGAGCGGGCTTTCCACCTCCGCCGGATGGTGGAGGAACAGCGGGACGGGAAGATCCCCTCGGAACGGATCCCCCGCTGCCCCAAGTGCGGCGGGCCCGCTGAGATGGACTTGCGCTCGGATGATACCTTCGTGCAGGACGAGGGCTGGTACCGGGCGGCGGGCCGCTATGAGGACTTCCGCCGGCGGCATCAGGGGTGCCGGATGCTCTATCTGGAGCTGGGCGTGGGACAGAACACCCCCGGCATCATCAAGTATCCCTTCCGGAAGATGACCGCCCGGGACCTGGAGGCCGTCTACGCCTGCGTGAACAAGGGCGCGGCCTATGTTCCTGCCGTCCTGCGGCGGCAGGCCATCTGCATCGACCGGGACATCGGGGAGACGATCCGGGACCTGCTCCGGGGCTGATCTCAGGAGGCACTCTCCCGGAGGGGGAGCTGGCGGCCGGTGTGATCGATCGTATAGTCCCCGTCCAGGAGGAGCTGGGAGATCGGCACGACGCGGTATCCCTGCCGGAGCAGGCCCTCCAGGATGGTGGGCAGGGCCTCCGGCGTGTGGACCGCCGCGTTGTGGAAGAGGACGATGGAGCCGGGCTGGACCTTGGACATGACCCGCTGGACGATCTCATCGGCAGAGATCTCCTTCCAGTCCAGACTGTCCACGTCCCACTGGATGGGCTCCATGCCGAGGGAGCGGATCGTGGCGATCACCGTGTCGTTGTACTCCCCGTAGGGCGGGCGGATCAGGGTGGGGCGCACACCGGTGGCCCCTTCGATCTTGTCATTGCAGGCCTGGACGTCGGCGGCGATCTCCTCAGCGGAGAGTTGGCCCATGTGGGGATGAGTATCGGAGTGGTTCATGACCTCATGGCCCGCGTCATGGAGGGCCTTCACCGACTCCGGATATTTGTCCACCCAACTCCCTACCACGAAGAAGGTGGCCTTCACGTCGTACTTCCCAAGGATGTCGATGAGCGTCTGAGTGTCCTCGTTGCCCCAGGCGGCATCGAAGGAGACGGAGACCAGCTTCTGGTCCCGCTGGACGCAGTAGATGGGGAGCTGGCGGGCGGTGGTGGAGGCTCCCACGATGGCGGGATGGTCCACCACGGTGAACATGAGGGCCGCGGCCAGCAGACAGCCGACGACCGTGAGCGCCTTGCGCCGGACGATCAAAAATCGCATAAACGATCCCTCCCTGATGATGTTCGTTCTCTGGACCATATGCGGATCGGGGGGAGAACATGAGAGGGACAGGAAACGGGAGCCGGCGCGCACACGCGCCGGCTCCCGTTTCGACGATATGGAGATGGATGGGACGGCCTCATCCCGCCCCGCAGATGTTCCTTCGACAGGCGCTGACCGGGAACCAGCTGCACCCCTCGCAGATATGGGCCAGAAGATCCGGCGTCATCCGGGCGTCGATCTGGCGGATCAGGTCCTGATAGACATACTCCTTCTCCTCCAGGCCGAAGGCCTCCACGGTCTTTCGGTCGAAGCCCTTCACCTTTTGCTGGGTGGCGCAGAGGTCCTCGCCCTCTTTGTGGGGGCACTGGGCGCAGAGCGCGTCCGTGGAGAAGGTCAGGCGGATCTTGGTCCCCGGCTGATGGCGGAGCCGGTCCACCACCGCGTCCATGTGGGAGACGAAGCCGGCGCTGTATCCTTTCCCGGAGTAGCCCTGAGTGCAGAGCAGGTGGTGGGGCCGCAGGGGGATCGGGGCGCTCACCGGGCCAGCCCCGGGATGCGCTTCCGCACCGTGAAGCCGATCGCGGAGGCCAGCACCGCCTTGATCACGGCAGTGGGGATAAAGGGGAACACGCAGGCGGTCAGGCCCACCATCACCGTGCTCTTGGTGAGCAGGCAGAACATCACCACGCCCACCACATAGTTGACCACCGTGCCCGCGATCAGGGCCAGCACGAACAGGGCCTTGGAGCGCTCATACCGCTCCGCCCCCAGACCGATCAGGAGGGCCATCAGGGGGAAGGAGATCAGGAAGCCACCGGTGGGGCCCACGAACTTGTCCAGTCCGCCGGACAGGTTGGCCAGCACCGGCACGCCCACCGCACCCAGCGCCAGATAGATCACCGTGGAGAGGGTGGAAAGCCGGGCGCCCAGGACCACCGCGGCCAGCGTGATCGCGAAGGTCTGCATGGTCATGGGCACGCCCAGAGGCATGGGGATCGAGATCTGGGCCATCACCGCGATCACGGCGGCGAACAGTCCGGCATAGCACAGCTCCCGCACCTTGGCGGAGGAGCGGGGAGTGGGGGTGGCGGCAGTATCGTTCATGACAAAAGACCTCCTTGGCCCCGGTCGGGGCGCTTTGACTTGCCCCTATTACACCACGGCGGAGGTCGATCGTCAACTAAAATTTGAAAATGGTTTACGATCTCGGAGGATCGCACGATCGGCGGGCGGGCTCAGGCCGGCTTTACCGGCAGCATGAACTGGAGCTGGAACACCCCGCCGGAGGCGCTGAACTCGCACAGGCCGCCCCGGCGCCGGGCGATCGCCTGGATGCTCTGACAGCCGTAGCCGTGCCCCTCCCGGCCGGAGACCGGCAGGCCGTCCCGCAGGACCAGCTCCCCGGAGTAGGGGTTGCGGATCTGGATCCTCAGCTTGTTCAGCCGCACATCGCAGGTCAGCGCCACCCAGCGCTCGCCCTCCGGCAGCTCGGAGACCGCCCGGAGGGCGTTCTCCAGCCCGTTGGACAGCACGGAGCACAGCTCCGTGTCCGAGATCGGCAGATCCCGGGGGACCTTGGCCTTCACCGTCAGCAGGACCCCCATGCGCTGGGCCTTGTCCGTGAAGGAGGAGCACAGCAGTCCCACCGTCTCGTTCTCACAGAAGTGCCGGGGCGTGATGGCCTCGATGTCCGCCCGGACCGAGTGGATGTAGGCGGCGGCCTGCTCCGGCTTCCCGGCGGCCAGGAGGCCGTCGATCATGTTCAGGTGGTGCCGCATATCGTGCTGGTACACCGCCGTCTGGGTCTCGGACCGGCGGAGGGCGTCCATCTCCAGCTGGGACTGCTTGAGCTGGGACTCCAGCATGGAGGTCTGCATCTCCACGCGGCTCATCCGCTGGGTCTGGACGTGGTAGGCCGTCAGGAAGAGCACATAGAACAGGATCAGCACCGTGGGCAGGAACTCGTTCACCGCGTAGAGCCCCGAATAGAGCAGATCGGAGTAGATCGTGGTGGCGTAGTCGAACACATAGTACGTCACCGGAAGGCTGCCGAACAGCAGGAGCGCCGTCCGGGAGCAGGTCATGGCCTCCCGGGCCGAGCGGACGAACCACCGCAGGAGGCACCACAGGATCGGCCCGATGCAGAGGGTATAGCTGATCTCGCCCAGAAGGGCCGAGCGGGACAGCCCCGTCACCGCCATGTCCACCCACCGGGGGAGCTGACAGCACAGATAGGCCGTGCAGGTGCAGACCACCGCCTCCAGCACCGGCTTGCGCAGGACCAAGATCAGGGCCAGCGTCAGGGGCAGATGCACGATCAGGGGATAGAGCTGCTTCACCGTGGACACCCCAAGGATCAGCCAGCAGGGGCTCTGGATCAGCAGGAACAGGGGGGCCAGCGCCGTCATGATCCGCCTCTGCCGGGCCGTTTGGCACCCGCCGGCGATCGCCACGCTGAGTTGTAGGCCGAACAGGAGCACCAGCGCGTAGTTGAACACCCCCAGAGCCCTTGCCAGCGTCATCCGTCCACCTCCTCCCGGTCGGAGAAGAGCAGGGCCATATAGTCCTTCTGGAGCTGGGGGAACAGCAGGCGGGACACCGGCAGATCTTTGCCGGAGAAGGTCCGCACCCCCGCCGGGGACAGCTCCTCGATCTGGAGCATATTGACGATGTAGGACCGGTGGATCCGGGTGAACTCCGCCCGGGAGAGGAGCTGGTCCTCGTATTCGTTCAGCGAGCCGGCCACCTCCCGCACCTGGCCGTCCGTCAGGTTGAAGTAGAGCCGCTTCCGGTTCACCTCCACATAGGCGAGCTGGGAGAAGGGCACCCGCACCAGCGTGTTCCCCGCCTTGAGGGTCAGGCCGTCCTGAGGCCGCTGTTCCCGCAGATAGAGCCGGTCCAGGATCGGCCAGAGGAGCTTCGCCCCGATCGGCTTGAGCAGGTACTCCAGCGCGTCCACCCCGTAGCTCTCGTAGGCGAAGCCGGGGGAGGAGGTCAGGAACACCAGCTCCGCCGTCCGGTCGAAGCTCCGGATCTCCCGGGCGGCCTCCATGCCGTCGATGCCGGGCATCATCACGTCCAGCAGATAGAGGGTGAACGTCTCCCGCTGGGCCGCGTCCAGCAGGTCCGCCGCGCTCTGGAACGTCCGCGTCCGCACGGGATGGCCCCGCTCCGCCTGCCAGCGCTCCAGCAGGCCCGCCAGAGCCGCCAGCTCCTCCGCCTGATCGTCACACACCGCAATGTACATTCCGACGCCTCCCTCCGGCCGCGCCCACGGATCCGGATCCGGTCGAAGGGCACGACGCTTCGAGCTTATTCTACCACAGGATCGTGGGATCTTCCAGAAAAAAGACGCATTTCGGGGCCTGTGGGGCGCATTTCGGGCGGACGGCCCGCCGGGGACGGAAAAAGCTGTTATGCTGTCCTCGATGGATGGCGCCTCTGCGCGGAAAGGAGATGAGACGAGATGCCGGCATGGATACCGTGGCTGTTGGCCATCATCAGCAGCGGGGCCTTCGTGGTCCTGTGGTTTTGGGAAGCGCGCCGGGTCCTGAACGCCCGGAGGAGCACCGTAGAGAGCGCCGCCGCCCAGCTCGCCGCCTGTCAGAGGCGGGCGGGGGAGGCACGGGGCGACCCGGACGCCGCCGCGGTACTGGCCCGGAGCGAGAGCATCTGGCATCAGGCGGTGGACCTCTACAACGAGGCCCTGCGCAAGCCGTGGCTCTACCTGCCCGGGACGATCATGGGATTCGAGATCAAAAAGGAGGAATGGAAATGAGGACGAAGAAGCGGCTCCTGAGCCTGTTCACCGCGCTCTGCCTGACGCTGGGCCTTCTGCCCACCGCGGCGATGGCGGCGACGAGTCCGGCGACGAGCGTGAGAGTTGGCGGTGTTAATCTGACGAGCGGAAAGTATCTTGTTGAGGGCGCAAGCACGGCAACGGATTCCGCGCCTTCCAGCGGCGGGTATGCCTATTTTCACGAAGGTACGCTGGAACTGCATGATTTCGCTGTCACTACTGATGCTCAGGCGATAAAATGGTCGTATTCTGAATCAAATAAGACCCCACACTTGACGATCCAACTCGCAGGTACGAACGATATCACCAGCACTAATAATAGCGCAATCAATGGCGAAGCAGGATTTACCGACGGACCCTGCCTGACGATCACAGGCAACGGTACGTTGAATGCCACGGGAAAGAATCATGCGATCTGGGTCTGGAAGAACATCACGATCACCGGCGGCGCGACGGTCAATGCCAAGAGTACGAGCGATACCGAGGGCAGCATCTGTATCGCAAATAACTCGTCTGCTGGTAAGATCACGATCGACAACGCCACCGTCAAAGCGGAAGGCGCCAAGTATGGCATCGGATATAGCAATGGCAGTTCGAAGCGAAATATCCCTGCCATCAAGAGCGGCACTGTGACGGTGAGCGGTACCGCCGCCGCGTTCATGGAGACGCCTGATTTGAGTAACTATACGGATGCCCATACGATCAAGGCGGGCGCTGACGCATCCAGTACGGCTGATGTTACAAGCATCGGGAGCGAGAAGTATGTGAGCATCACCCCCGGTACCGTTGACACATACACCGTCTCCGGCACGGTCAAGGGTCAGAGCGGTAGCGGCATCTCCGGCGCGACCGTCCAGCTTTGCAAAGCTGGCACTTCCGGATCTTCGGAAGTGAAGAACACTATTACTGGCGGTGATGGCGGATATAGCTTTACCGATGTTGCGGCTGGTACTTATACTGTCAAGGCCACCAAGGATGGCTATAATGCCAGTTCCGACCAGAACGTCACAGTGACGGATAGTAACGCTTCTGTTGCGGACATCACGCTCACAGTTGCGGATACTTACAACGTCAAAGTCAAAGGCACGACGATCGACAGCGTCAACAAGAGCGACGTGCTGAACGACGGCGGTACAGTCTCCTATGATCCCACTACCGGGACTCTGACGCTGAAGGATGCGAAGATCGAGTCGACTACCGAAAGAGGCATCGAGGCATCAGAGGACCTGACTATCGAGCTGTCGGGGACGAATAAGATCGATGTCTCCAGCAACGCGGTCTATATTTCCTCTAGTAGTGGGACCCCTAAACTTACGATCACCGGAACGGGCAGTTTGACGGCTGAAAGCGATGGTGCGATGACTACGCTTTACGTGAAGTCTGACATCACCATCCAAGGCGGCGCTACTGTCATGGCGACCCAGACCGGCACCGCTCAGGCAATGCACGCTACAAACGGTACGATCACGATCACGGGCGAAGGCACGAATGTGACGGCCACGAACAGCGGTTCCGATCGAGCGATCCTGAGTAATGTCGAGGTCAAGGATAAAGCGACTCTGACCGCCACGGCGGCAACAGGGAAGAAGGCCATCGATGGTACGCTCACGGTCAGCGCAGACCACGAGGTCAAAGCTGGCGCGAGTGCGGCAGAGGCAACTGTGAAAACAGATTTGTCGAATTTGACAGAGTGTTATGTGAATGTTGCGCCTAAGGGCACGACCCCGACCACTTACACTGTGTCCATCACCGCTGGCGGGCATATGACCAAGACGACGGGATCCGGCGAGACGACGCAGAACGTCAGCGGCGCGATCGTGGATGTAGTCTACACGGCAGACGGGGGGTACTATTTCCCGGAGGGTTACTCCGTTTCTGCGGTGAACGGGATCTCCGTCACCCGCAACAGCTACACTCAGATCACCGTGTCCGGCACTCCGACCGCGAATGCCGCGATCACGCTGATGGCCCCGACTCAGAAGATCGCTCCGGCCGCTCCGACGGGCCTTGCGGGCGTGGGCTGCACGACCGACTCCAACAACAACGGCAAGATCACCGGCGTGGATACTGCGATGGAATACCGGAAGTCCGACGATTCTGATTGGACTGCCGTGAGCGGCGATACGATCACCGGTCTGGTGCCCGGTACCTATCACATCCGCGTAAAGGCGACGGATACGGCGCTGGCTTCTAACGCAGTGGACGTGACCATCGACGCTTATGTGCTCGCCTACGGCGTCTGGGTGGGCGCTACTCAAATCACCAGCGCCAACAAGGACGCCGTGCTGGGCGACAGCAAGATCTCCTATGATCCCAGCACCAAGACCCTGACGCTGAACGGCGCGAACATCACCGGCGCGGGCAATCGTGTGTACACCAACACCATCAAAGACGCCTGCGGCATCTACTCCAAGCACGACCTGACCATCATGGTGCGGGGCGAGAACACCATCACCGGCGCGGCAGGTCAGGCCTACGGAAGCTACGGCATCTTCGTGAGCGGCCGGCTGACGTTCACCAACGACAACACCGACAACAAGCTTACAATCACCGGCGGCACTTCCACCAACCGCGGCAATGCGTGGGTGCCCGGCATCTATGCCAGCAGTATCACGGTGAACGACTGCCACCTTATCGTGAGCGGCGGCACGGCCACGAATGACCGATCCCCTGTGAGCTACGCCATGTCCACCGTGCCCACTCTGTACAAGGCCAAGGTGGTCAAGGCCAGCAAGAATACCGACGGCAGCGCTCCTGTGGTCCCCGAGGACGGCAAGATCAGCAGCAGTTACAGCTACAAGTATCTGGAGATCGTGCGGGACAGTACGGACACGACGGTCGCGGCCCCGGTCATCGAGCCTGACGGCGGCTATTTCACCGACAATGTGACGGTGAAGATCTCCGGACTGACCCCGAACTCCACGATTAAATACAGCTTTGGTGATACCGCTCAGCTGGAGATCACTCCGGCCAGCAATACTGCGGCTCCCTGCAAGGACGATATCGAGTTGAACGATACTACCGTGATCAAGGCGACCGCCTATGTGGGTGATCAGCCGAGCGCGACCGTCACAGCGACCTTCACCAAGCGCGGCACAGATGATAAGCCCGTCACCGGTGTGACGCTGGACCAGTACGAGCTGACGAAGAAGGTCCACGACACTGCGACCCTGATGGCCACGGTCCAGCCGGATAACGCCACGATCAAAGACGTGACCTGGGCCTCTGACAACGAGTCCGTGGTCAAGGTGGACCAGAACGGCAAGGTCACCGCCGTGGCCCCCGGCAAGGCCCGGATCTCCGTCACCACCAAGGACGGCGGCTTCACGGCCTGCTGCGACGTGATCGTGGAGGCCACGCATCTCGTCTCCTTCAAGCCCAACGGCGGCACGGTGACGCCCACCAGCATGTATACCAAGGACGGCAAGCTGACCGACCTGCCCACGCCCACCCGGAGCGGCTACCGCTTCGACGGCTGGTTCACGGCTCTCACCGGCGGCACGAAAGTGACCACCAGCACCGAGTTCAGCGCCGACGTGACGGAGGTCTACGCCCACTGGACCCAGAACAGCTCCGGCGGGAACACTTCCGGCGGCTCCAGCCGGGACGATGACGATCCCACCTATCCCGTGAGCGCCCCCGCCAAGACCGAGGGCGGCTCCGTCACCGTGACCCCCAAGAACGCCTCCAAGGGCTCCAACGTGACCATCACGGTCGATCCCAAGGACGGCTACGCGCTGGACCAGATCCGCGTGACCGACAAGAACGGCGACACCGTGAAGCTCACTGACAAGGGCAATGGCAAGTACAGCTTCACCATGCCCGGCGGCAAGGTGGACGTGCGCGTCTCCTTCGTCAAGGAGTCCCGGCCCGCCAAGGGCTTCACCGATGTGCCCGCGGGAAGCTGGTGCTATGACGCGGTCATGTGGGCCGTGGACGAGGGCGTCACTGAGGGCGTGGGCAAGGGCCTCTTCGCCCCCGATATGGTCTGCACCCGGGCCCAGATCGTCACCTTCCTGTGGCGGTCCGCCGGTTCCCCGGAGCCCAAGACCACCAGCCTCAAGTTCACCGACGTGAGCCCCGACGCCTACTACTATAAGGCGGTCCTGTGGGCCACGGAGAACGGCTATGTCTCCGGCGTCAGCAAGGACGAGTTCGCCCCCGACCTGCCCTGCACCCGGGCCCAGGCCGTGGCGATCCTGCACCGGATCGCGGGCTCTCCCGCGGTCTCCGGCGGCTCCTTCGCCGACGTGGACGCCGGCGCGTATTACGCCGGCGCGGTGTCCTGGGCCGTGCGGGAGGGCATCACCTCCGGCGTCGGCAAGGACAAGTTCGGCCCCGGCGCGCCCTGCACCCGTGCCCAGATCGTGACCTTCCTCTATCGGATGGATCAGGGCAGGTAAACTGTCTCAGATACGAGAGCCCCCCGCCCAAAACGGGCGGGGGGCTCAGACTGTCAAAAAAGTCATTTCTCCCGTTGAGCGATGCGGGAGCCTCGCAGAGTTCCGTCACCCGCAGGTGGCGGAATAAAATGTAAGGCGTTTTTTCTGAGGACATGTGCCTCAGAAAAAACTCTTCTCAGGCCGCAAGTGTGCGAGCGCAGCGAGTGCGCGCGGCGGCCTGTATCCTATCGAAGAAATGGCAAAGCCATTTCTGAGAAGCGTGTCGAACTTGTTCGACACGCTGAGCCCCCCGCCCAAAACGGGCGGGGGGCTTTCGCGGTATCCTGCATTTCAGGCCATCAGGACGACATTTCGGGCCGGGAGGAGGAGGCTGGGTCGGAAAAACTGTTATGATGGGATCGAATCGAAGGACCTTTTGACGGTCCGGAGGAGGAGACACGATGGGACTGTTCAGCAACAAGAAGAAGCTCTGTCCGCTCTGCGGAGGGCCCACGCCCCGGCTCCTGCCCACCAAGGTGGAGGGCATGCCGATCTGCAAGGAGTGCGACCAGAAGGTGGACCTCCCCGCCGGCGCGATCGACCACATGACGGTGGAGGACCTGAAAAAATACATGGAGTTCTACGACGCCAACGCCCCGCTCCGGGCGCGGTTCACGGAGACCTACCGCTACGGCTTCGGCCTGTTCAGCGGCGACCTGATCCTGGACGGCACCCACCGGCTCCTGCGGGTCCGGGGGAGCGACGACGCCATCGTGCTGGAGGCCAGGGACATCGTGTCCTTCCGGATCACCGAGAACGGCCAGCCGCTGTATGAGGGCAAGTCCACCGGCCTCTTCTGCCGGGACAGCGACGTGCCCGCTCAGGTGGACGCCCTCCGGGGGCGCATCGACCAGTTCAACCTCCAGCGCCAGCAGTTCGAACAGATGGAGCGTCTGGCCGAGATGATGGACCGCCGGGACCGGGACCGCGATCGGGACCACGGAGCCCCGCCCCCGCCGCCCCGGCCGTACCGTCCCCGTCCCAGCTTCGACGCGGACCCCGTGCGGGAGTTGGCCGTGGAGGTGACGTTCCGCCATCCCTACTGGAAGTCCTTCCGGGAGACGGTGTCGTGCCCCAGCTTCAACAGCGACTATCCCAGCGCGGACAGCTTTTTGGATGAGTACACCAGCACCACCAGGAAGCTCTACGATCTGGCGGTGGCGCTGATCCAGCTCATGGACCCCAACGCCAAGGAGTACTGGAACGGCGACAAGCCCGCTCCCGCGCCCGCCCCGAAGGCGGCTCCGGCGGCGAAGTCCGTGCCCAAGCCGCAGGCGCAGCCCTCCGCCGCCCCCAAGACGGTGAAGAAGGTGGTCCTGCCGGGGCAGAAAAAGACGACCTCCGCGGCCTCCGCCGACGATGTGGCGGCGGAGCTGAAGAAGTACAAGGACCTGCTGGACGCGGGCATCCTGACGGAAGAGGAGTTCACGGCGAAGAAGCGCCAGCTATTGGGCATCTGACCGAGAGGAGGCGACCATGGAGAAGCGGAAAACAGCGGCTCTGGCTCTGGCGGCGGCTCAGCTCCTGAGCCTGACGGCCTGCGGCGGCGACGACGCCGGTACGCCGTCCGCCTCCGAGGGCGAGGCGGGGAGCTGGGCGGTCTACTGGTATCTCTGCGGCAGCGATCTGGAGTCCAACGGCGGCTTCGCCACCAGCGATCTGAGCGAGCTGCTGGAGGTGGAGCTGCCCGAGAACGTGAAGGTAGTCATCGAGACCGGCGGCGCCCAGACGTGGAACAATGACGTGGTGGACGCCTCCAAGCTCCAGCGCTATGTGTACGACAGCGAGGGCCTCACGCTGGTGGACGAACAGCCCTCCGCCAGCATGGGCGAGGCCGACACTCTGGCCGACTTCCTGAGCTACGCGAAGGAGAACTATCCGGCGGAAAAGACGGCGGTGGTGTTCTGGGACCACGGCGGAGGCTCGGTCTCCGGCGCGGCCTTCGACGAGATCTACGGCTACGACGCCCTGACGCTGGACGAGATGCGGGACGCCTTCACGCGCGTGTGGGACGCGGACGAGGCGGACCCGCCGCTGGAGCTGGTGGGCTTCGACACCTGCCTGATGGCCACGGTGGACGTGGCGGGGACCTTCGCGGACCTGTCCCGCTGGCTGGTGGCCTCCGAGGAGACAGAGCCGGCCAACGGCTGGTATTACTCCCAGTGGGTGGGGGCCCTGGCCGATGACCCGTCCATGGACGGGCAGGCTCTGGGCAAGATCATCTGCGACGCCTATTACGCGGGCTGTGAGGCCGTCGGCACGCAGGACGGCGCGACCCTGTCCCTGACGGATCTCTCCAAGGTGGGGGATCTGCTGGACGCCTACGAGGCCTTCGGCGCGGAGGCTCTGTCCGCCGCCTGTGAGGATCCGGGCTTCCTGTCCCGGATGGCCCGGGCCGCCGCCCAGAGCGAGAACTACGGCGGCAACACGAAGGAGCAGGGCTACACCAACATGGTGGACCTGGGCCATCTGGCCCGTCAGAGCATGGACCTGCTGGGCACGGCCCAGAGCGTGCAGGACGCCCTGGACGCCTGCGTGGCCTACCGGGTGAACGGACCCTACCGGACAGAGGCCACGGGCCTGTCCTGCTACTGGTCCTATAACGGCGACATCGACGACCTGAACGGCTATATCGATCAGGGCACCGGCACAGCGTTCAAGTATTTCTACACCTACGAGCTCACTGGCGAGCTGGACGAGGGCGGCATGGAGTACCTCTCCGGCCTGGACGTGCAGGAACTGCCCAAGGTCCCCAGCCTGCTGGATACCGGCTGGGACGGCGCTCCGCTGGACGTGGACGATCAGGGCACGTCCTTCCTGACTCTGGGCCCGGAGGCCGACTCGATCCTGGCGGGCATCGGCTTCTCCCTCTACTATGTGGACGAGGAGAGCGACTCCATGCTCCTGCTGGGCACGGACAACGATATGCAGGCCGACTGGGAGAACGGCGTGTTCTCCGACAACTTCCGGGGCGTGTGGGGGAGCATCGACGGCCATCTGGCCTATATGGAGCTGAGCTATGAGAGCGAGGACTACAACCTCTACTCGGTGCCGGTGCTCCTGAACGACGAGCCCTACGCCCTCCAGGTGGCTTACGACTTCGGTGCGGAGGAGTGGAGCATCCTGGGCGCCCGGCGGGGCATCGACGACAACGGCATGGCCGACAAGGAGCTGCGGCTCCTGGAGCCGGGGGACGAGCTGACCACGATCTGGTATCTGTCCAGCTTCTCCGGCGACGATGACTTCGAGCCCTACACAGCGGAGACCTTCTCGGTGACGGCGGACACCGCCTTCGGAGAGATGGCCCTCCCGGACGGACAGTACGCCATGGTGTACGAGATGCGGGACGCCATGGACCACTACGCCCTGTCCGACGCGGTATTGTTCGACTGCTCTGACGGTGAGATCTACACCACCGTCGTATGAACAGGATATCAGAAACTGGAATGAAATGGATGGAGGAAACGATCATGGACAAGAAGAAACTGTTTGCCTGCGGCCTGGCGGCCGTGATGAGCCTGGGCCTGGCGGCCTGCGGCGGCGATGACTCCGGCGCCGGCGCGGATCAGCCCGCCGAGACTCCCGCTCCTGTGGAGACCGCGGCCCCCGAGGAGACCGCTCCCGCCGAGACCACCGCTCCGGACGGCCTGGCTGAGGACAGCCTGTTCAGCATCCTGAACGACGAGGACGTGGTGATGGTGCCCGATTGGCTGGCCGGCTCCTCCTGGGAGTTCATGGGCGGCTATCTGGACGGCGAGAACATGGAGCAGGCGGACTACGACGCCGCGCTGGAGCAGTACGGCGGCACCCTCCAGCTGGACTTCACCTCCGACTCTGAGGTCGATATGGTCCAGGGCGGCGGTACGCTGAACGGCACCTACTATGTCACCGATGATTCCCTGAACCTGGGCATCGACTTCCCGGACAACGACCTGAAGTATGCCGCCATGTTCTTCACGCAGGACGGCGGCGAGAGCTGTGTCCTGGCCCTGCTCTCTGACGAGACCGGCCGGAACGCGATCTTCTTCACTCCTGTGGCGGAGTAACACCGCATCGCGTGATACGCCTGGGGACAGCCTCCGTACCGGAGGTTGTCCCCTTTTATTTTTTTTTTTTTTTTTTTTTTTTTTTGCTGTTGTTGTATTTGGATGGAGACAGGTGTATCATGAGAGGAAAGAGGGGAGGAAGCGCGTATGAGGAGGCGCATGAGACAGAGGGGGACCAGTGTGGCCCGCTACGGCTTCGGCCTGCTGGTCTGTCTGGAGGTCCTGATGTCCTTCACGTTCCTGGGGTACATCCATATCCCGCCGATCTCGATCACGACGGCCTATCTGCCGATCCTGGCGGCGGGCTGTCTGCTCGGGACGGCGCAGGCCGCGGCGATGGGTCTGCTCTTCGGTCTGGCCAGTCTGTTCAAGGCATCCGCCAGCTATGTCATGCCGGCGGATGGGATCTTCTCGCCCTTCCACAGCGGCGCGCCGGTGCCCAGTCTGATCCTGAGCGTGGGCACGCGGGTCCTGTTCGGCCTACTGGTGGGCCTGGCCTTCCGGGCGGCGCGGGGGAGACGGCATGAGCGGCTGTGGGTCGGCCTGATCGGCGGCGCCGCCACTCATGTCCACGCGTTCCTGGTCTATCTGGCCATGGGGGCTTTTTTCCCGGAGTATGGCTATGACTATGCGCGGGCGTTCCATCTGGGAGCGGGCGAGCTCGCGCTGGACGTGGCCTGCGTGGTCCTGACAGAGCTCCTGCTGACCGTCCGGGACAGCGGGAGGGCGGCGCGTTTGCAGCGCTACATCGACCAGACGGAGACGGTGATACCGATGGAACGGAAGATCGTCTGGTGGTTCGCCGTATTCGAGGGGACTGGCCTGCTGATCTCGGCGGCCGCGGCACTCTATTTCGCTCAGCGGAGATCCTATATGCTGAACCAACATGGGGTCACAGTCACAAGAGAGATCGGCGGGGATCTGCTCCACCTCCAGATTCAGTTCATGCTGGCCGCGCTGGCGCTGAACTTCATCGCCCTGCTCCTGCTGTTGGCGATGTACCGCTATATGGCCTATCGGGAGTATCTGGGGGAGTTGGACAGCCTCACCGGCGTGATGGGGCGGCGGATGTTCCTGCGCCGGTGCGACCAGCTTTTGGCGGACGGCCTGGATGGCTGGTATCTGTCCATCGACGTGGACCTGTTCAAATCCATCAACGACACCTTCGGCCACCCAGCGGGCGACCGGGTGCTGGCGGGCATCGGAGAAGCCCTCCGGACAGCTTTCGCCACGGACGGCGCGGTGGGCCGGGTGGGCGGCGACGAGTTCGCGGTGATCGTCACGAGGCCCCTCACCCGGGCGGAGCTGGCCCGGCGGCTGGACGGATTTTTAGCGGATATCGCCGGGCTCCTGCCCGAGTGGAAGGTGACGTGCAGCATCGGCGCCCGGTGCTCCGACTTCCAGCAGGACATAACGGAGCTTTTGACCGAGACGGACGACGCCCTCTATCGGGCCAAGGCGCGGGGCCGTGCCTGCTATGTGATCGACGGCGGCCAGTGAAATAGAATAGTGGAAAAAGAGATGGAGCGCCCCCGGCAGTTGGATCAGGACTGCCAGGGGCGCTCCATTCATAGGAAGGAAGAAAGGAAAACTGTGAGATCAGGGACGTAGGCCCATGCCGCCCTCCAGCGTGAGGGTCTCGCCGGACATATACTTGAAGTCGGGCATCGCAAGCTGGACGCACACCCGGCCGATCTCCGTCTCCGGGTCGCCGTAGTGGCCCAGAGGAGGCATCTTCACATTGGCCTTGAAGGCCTCAGGGTAGGCCTTCTCGAACTGCTCCAGCTGAGCAGTCCAGGCCAGGGGACAGACGATGTTCACGTTGATGCCGTCCTTGCCCCACTCGTTGGCGGCCACCCGGGACAGGCCCCGGATGCCCTCCTTGGCGGCGGCGTAGGCACACTGGCCGAAGTTGCCGAACAGGCCCGCGCCGGAGGCGAAGTTGATGACGCTGCCCTTGGACTGCGCCAGATAGGGGTAGCAGGCCTTCATATAATAGAATGCGGCATACAGGCCGGAGTAGAGGGCCAGATCGAACTGGGCGGTGGTGTGCTCCGCCAAAGGCACGCCGGAAGCGGAGGCCTGGGCGTTGTTGATCAGGACCTGGATCCCGCCGAAGGTGTCTACAGCCTGCTGGACCACGGCGGCGGCGGTGGCCTCATTGTCCGCGCCGGCGTTGATGTCGGCCTGGATGGGGAGGACCCGGATGCCATACTTGGACTCCAGCTCGTTCTTGGCGTCCTCCAGCTTTTTGACGTTGCGCCCGGTGATGACCAGATTCGCGCCCTCCTTCGCGTAGGCGGTGGCGATGCCGTAGCCGATGGAGCCGCAGCGGCCGTCGCTCAGCACGGCCCGGCCAGCGCCGGTGATGATCGCGGTCTTGCCAGTCAGAAATCCCATCTTGATACACGCTCCTCGTGTTCCAATTTTGTTGTTTCTATTTTAGCATGGCTCACGCGAAAGTCAATATATAAATTACAAAAAGCAGACTTGATAGTTTGAAATTTTTGTGAACACGGAGGTATAGCTGGATACAGAGACCGGGGGCCGGAGCGAAAGGACCACCCCTCCGGTCATGAGGGGGCTGCAAGTCTGTCTGTGATACGATATGATCATTCTGTATCCAGCACCTTTGAGTCGTCTGGTACCCAGACCTAACGCTCCCTGTTATCCCCAGGCCTGACACCGGCGATTCCTCCAGCTCCGGCAAGGATGACGATGACAGCGGCGGTCGGCTCAAGGACCTGACCATCACCGACAAGGGCCTGATGGCGGGCATCGGCGACTGGAAGTTCGATCCCGAGGACACCATCACCCTGGAACAGTTCATGTCTATGCTCTACCGTTGCGCCCGGTACAAGGGCTATGATGTGAGCGCAAGCGCGGATCTGGCTATACGGACGCCTCCAGCGCCAGCCGACAGGGCGTATGTTTCCGTTTTTTGGGGGGATCTCACACCGATGGCTCCAGCCCGAGGAAGAACTCCTCGTAGGAACAGCCGTAGATCTGCTTCAGCTCGATGAGCACGCTGACCCGGATGTTGAGTTCTCCAGACTCGTATTTGGCATAAGTCGTGCGGCCGATATCACAGCCGCGGAGCTGGAGCGCCGCGCACAGCTTTTCCTGGGAAAGACCATGCTCGCCCCTCAAACGCCGCAGATTCGCTCCCATGTTCCGGTCTACTCTGATTTTTTGTTCCATGACACACCGCCGTATGGCCTGTATCAGACCAGTATTGTTTGCAACTGGTCTCATTTTGTGCTACACTAGCGGTAAAGATCGACCGTTATACTGGTCAAAATTTGTCGAAAGAGAGAGAACACGACCCAGGAGGAGTCATAAGTGGCGAACTATGAGAAGATGTATGCGGTGCTCTGCGGCGCGGTGGACGATGTGATCGACGATCTGGAGCGGATCCCGCTGGCCTATGCCTCGGCCCGGAAGCTCCGGATGGCGCTCCAGACCACGGAGGACCTGTACATCGACACCTCGGCTTACAGCGAGGAGACCGGAGACCGCCGGATCATCCGGATGCACTTCGACCGCCCGGCAGGGGACGAGGGGCCGAAGGAATGAAAAAACAGGCCAGCCCGGTCAAAAACGGGCTGGCCTGTGTCATCATTTGGTCTCCGCGGGATCCTCCGTGTCCGGCTCGAGGTGGTGGAGCATATCGGGACCATAGAAATGGCACCCATGCTTGCCGTGCTTCTTGGTGTGATAGAGGGCCAGATCCGCGTCGTTGAAGAGGCTCTCGCTGGGCTCCTCCCGGTCGGAGAAGGCGATGCCCGCGCTGAGGGAGACCGCCGCCAGACCGTCCGTGTCCCCGGAGAGCACCCCGTTGATATAGTCGATCTTCTCCTGGATCGTGTAGGCCAGGTCGCTGGTCATCTCCACCATGATGACGGCGAACTCGTCGCCGCCGATCCGGCACACATAGTCGTTGCTCCGGAAGGTGGTCATCAGGAGCTTGGCCACCTTTTTCAGGATCTGGTCGCCGGCGGCATGGCCGTAGGTGTCGTTCACCTGCTTGAAGGTGTCCACGTCCATCAGGATGAGGGCGAAGGGGCTGTCCCCATTGAGGTAGATCTGGAGGATCCGGTCGAAGGAGCCCCGATTCAGCAGGTCGGTGAGGGCGTCATGCTCCGCCTCGTGCCGGATCAGCATCTGGGTCTCACGATTCTCCTGATAGACCTTGTTGTAGGTCACGGCCAGCGTCTGGAGTTCCGCCGCGCCGATCACCGGGAAGATCTCGCCCCGCTGGATGCTCTCGTTGTAGCTCATGAGGGGCTTGACGATGGAGTGGCGCACCATCATGCACATGGCCAGCGTCAGGGCGGCCAGAAGACAGACGCCCAGCTCCAGCTTCAGATACATATCGGAAAAGATGGCAGAAGCCCGGCTCTGCTGACTGCGGGTGGAGGCCACCAGCGCTTCCAGACACTGAGATACATCGTTCCGGATGCTGGTCCGGGCCTTCTGATACTGGTCGCTGAAAACGAGCATCTGGGCCTTGGACAGCTTCTCCTCTTTCGTGGAGGCCTGGTCGGCCGAGGTGGGACTCACCGCCGCGACCTCCTTGGGCCAGAAGCTGGGATCGATGCCGTTGGCCTCGGAGACCAGCCGCATGGAGTAGTACTCGGTGTCCATCAGTTGATCGGAGCAGACCAGTGCCTCATGGAGCGCCTGGAACGCCTCCGTGCCGTCGAAGTCGGCCCGCAGGGCTTCTAAAGCGTTCTCCCGGCGGCGGGTGACGTTGGCCTCCTCGAAGTAGTGATCCATGTACTGCCACTCTCCGGTCATGGCGTAGAGCCGCACCTGCTCGGTCAGATAGTCGGACCCGGCCTGGAGCTGGTTGGCGGCGTCCTCGCAGAGGAAGTACTGCTCTGTGGTCGCGTGAAGCACATGGAACTCGTGGTTCCCCAAGGCGAAAAGGACCGCGAACAGTGCCGCCGCCACGATCGTGATCCGGATGCTCCAGACGCTGAGGCGCTGGATCCGGATCTTTCCATCGATATGTACCATTGCTGCCATCTCCCTCGGAGACATACCACCCAGGAGACGGCAGATCTCACGTTACGATGTACCATGGATTATATACCCTCCTGTCGTGTTATGCAATCTCAGAACGAAAAATACATGGGGCGGGCTCTGAAAATGGATATTTCATGGACGAGGTATGAGAAAATATGTCCATACGATCTTCTGGAATGGCATTGACAACAGAAGATCGGCTGTGCTATACTACACGCGTCACGAAGTTAGCTTTAGGTAACTTTGAAGAATATCCCTGCCCTTCAGCGGGCAGGGATATTTCCGGAACGATAGTTAGCCATAAGCAACCGGCGAGGACAAGAAGGGAATGATATCATATGCAGAAAAAAGCGACCAGAGCGGCCGCTCTGGCGTTGGCAGGGACGATGCTCCTGCCAACGCCTGCCTTTGCGGCTGTACCGTCTGATTTTTCCGACTTCCCGTCGGATTGGTCTGCGTCCGCCATGCGGAAAGCGGTGGAGGACGGCCTGCTCAGCGGCTCCAACGGCCTGATCCGGGCCAAGGGCCTGCTGACCCGCGCCGAGGTGGCATCCATCGCCGCCCGGGCCTTCGGCGGCACCAAGACCACCTCGCTCTCCGGCGTCAGCGACGTGGAGCCGGGGGATTGGCACTATGACGCCATGGGCAAGGCCGTGGCCATGGGCATCCTCCAGGGCTCCAACGGAAAGCTCCGTCCCAACGACCCCGTGACCCGGGAGGAGGCCTTCGCGGTCCTCGCCCGGGCCTATGAGCTGGAGGCCGCCTCCGACAGCGCCCTCTCTAAATTCTCCGACGCGGCCAGCGTCTCCGGCTGGGCCAAGTCCAACGTGGCCGCGCTGGTGGAGGCCGGATATGTGAACGGCTCCAATGGCCGGATCGACGGCAAGGGGCAGATCACCCGGGCCGAGTTCGCCCAGGTGCTCAGCGGCCTGTCCAGCGGCTATATGGACGGCGGGACCCGCTCCGACGAGACCGTGGAGGGCAATCTGGTGGTCCGGGGCTCCGGCGCGGTCCTGTCCAACGTGACCGTGAAGGGCGACCTGATCCTGGCCGACGGCGCGGCGCAGACCTCGCTCCAGAACGTGACCGTCACCGGCCGGATCTTGATCCGGAACGGCGGCTCCGTCACCGCCTCTGGCACCACGGCCGGGGAGGGCACCGTGGTATCCAGCCCCAGCGGCACCACTTCTCTGAACGTGACCGGCGGCGACCTGGGCACCGTGTCCATCCGGTCCGACGTCAGGCTGTCCGGCGATCTGCCCCGCGTGTCCGTGGATGAGGCGGCCGGCATCACCGTGGACAAGGGCGCCAAGATCGGCACCATCACCGTCAACGCCGATGGGAGCAAGATCTCCGGCTCCGGCAAGGTGGAGCGGGTCAACGCCGACGCCGATGACGTGACCGTCACGGTCCCCGGCGCGAAGGTCACGGCCGGCGCCGGTACCTCCGGTGTCACGGCCGGATCCACCTCCGTGACGGCGGGCAGGACAGAGACGGTCCGCAGCGCTTCTTCCGGCGGCTCCAGCGGCGGCAGTTCGTCCGGCGGCTCCAGCGGCGGGTCCTCTTCCGGCGGCGGTTCCAGCTCCGGCGGGAACAACAGCGGCGGGAGCACGGCCACGGAGGCCAAATTGGTCCACAAGGCCGAGATCCAGACGCTGGATCTGGGAAGCTGGCTGGTGCTGGAGTTCGCGGACGGCTATACGCAGTCCAACTGCACCGTCAGCGTGGACGGTCAGGCGGTGGCCTCCGGCGTCATCACTCCGGTCACGACCGAGGGCACGATCGCCAAGATCCCTCTGGTGGGCGCCCCCGGCAAGGTGACGATCGTCTCCGGGGACAAGAGCCAGACGGTCTCTCTGGGCAATGGCTCCAATGGGGACGCTGTGTATACCGGCGGGGGGTATCTGCCGGAGAAGGTGGTGGGCCACGGCCCTGTGGCGATGTGGGACTACTATCTCACCAACTACGATGATGAGGGCAGCGTCCGGGTCCACCCGAAAAAGACCACCTTCGACCAGAACGCTGTGGTCAACGAGCATCCCAGCTATTCTCCCGATACCGTTTTGAACGCGGATGGCAGTGGCAATGTGGTCATCATGTTCAACTACAACACCGATGAGGAGAAGGCGTGGTTCGACGCGATCGCCGAGACGGGCGCGCTGGCGCTGGTGGAGTACGGCCAGTACAAGAACACGATCAACGACCACCTGGCTTATCGCATCGAAAAAGATGTGGACCATTACGGCAGTAAGGTGGGTGAGCTGATCATCTCCTTTGGTCAGTCGAATTTCACCAACAATGGCCGCTACTATGTGCGGGTGAAGTCCGGGGAGAACTCCTATGCCATGGCCTCCATCCATGTCCAGCGGCATGAGGAGCCGGAATTCGAGCTGACGGAGACGCCCAGGTCCGGCGTGAACCTCCACTTCAACGTGAAGAACATGGCCTACGGCGTCACCCAGCCCATCGAGAGCGTGACCCTCACCGACCCCACCGGCGAGACCCGGGAGCTGGAGAAGATCCGGGACTGGTATCTGATCGGCGACCTGTTTGTCCTCTACAACGATGAGGCGGCCACGGACGGCCGGAACAACATCCCGTACAACGGCAACTACACCATGACCATCCGGGCCAACGGCTTCCAGACTGTGACCAAGACGTTCAACGTCACCGGCGGCATGGAAGCGCCTAAAAAGGAGAGCGGCGCGGCGGTGCTGGCGCTGGGCTTCGACGCGGTGACCATGGCCACCAGCTCTGCGGGCGGCGGCGGCTCCTCGGAGGACGGCGGTTCCGCCATCTCCGCAGATCTGATGTTCGACAGCGACCTGCTGGCCAACGCCCTGATCTTGGAGGAACTGGACGATGAGGCGACTGCGGCCACCGCCGGTCAGGTGGTCGAGTGGTGGTCCGCTCTGGCCGGGAAGGACTATCTGGTCGAGACCGGTTCCGCCACCTATTACACCTGGACCTCCTATCTGAACGCCGTGAACGACGCCAAGGTGGCCGGGAAGAGCTGGCTCCCCTATGCCGACTATAAGACGAGCGGCGCGAAACAGGAGAGCTCGGACCGCCCCCACGCGGTGAAGGAGGTCCTGGAGGACGGCCTGCTGGGCGACATCCAGGACAGCGGCGAGTACGGCCGTTTCGAGGTCCCCGCTTATACGGTCACGGAAAACAGGCAGGGCAGGGATCTGGTCCTGACCTTCTCCGGCGACGGCGCGGCGGACTATCTGAGCAAGATCAGCGCCATCTACAAGGGCGGCGATTGGCTCCATGCGCTGGAAGAAGAGGACAAGTATACGATCGATGCCGATGCGCGGACCCTGACGATCGATAAGAGCGTCCTCAAGGTGGGTGAGAACCGTATCACCGTGGAGGCCGTCGGCTACAAGAGCCTGGACGCGAGGATCCAGTATGCCAAGGTCAACGAGGAGGATCTGTCTCTGGAGGTCGCTGGCGAGATCACGATCCCCGAGGGGAGCGACAAGACTTCTGTCACCGTCAAGGTGAAGAACTCCAAGGGCGATCTCCTGAGCAATTTGAAGTCGGTCACGCTGGATGACAGCCCTGTCTGGACCAAGGGTGCGAGCAGTTCTGATGCAGTCTACTATTCTTTGAATGAGGACAAGACGGAGCTGATCCTGCACAATGTCGGCGTTGGTGAACATACGCTGACGCTCACGGCAGAGTATTATGAGGATGCGCTGACGGCCACCATCAAGGTCAAGGACAGTAAGGGCAATACCGAAGAGGAAAAGAAGGACGTGCCCAACGACAAGCCGACTGGAGGCAAGTCTGGGAATGTCTACACGCTCAACTTCGGCGCGGATATGCCTTTGGATTGGACATATAGCATTTATAGTGAGAACTGGTCTGTCAAGGTCAATGGACAGGAGTATAGCTTCAACTCTAATCTCCTTATGCTTTCTCGACTTGGAGAAAATGAGTATGCTTGGTATGATCCGGCCTACAACGATAAGATTTTGGATCTTGGGAGCGGGGCCTTCGAGGATGGAGAGAATACCGTTGTGATCGAAGTGAAGGGGTATAAGGCTCTGACGCTCAAGGTGAACGGTGCGGACGGCACGGTCATCACCGACAGCACCGGCGGCGGTTCTGGCAGCACGACGCCTACTGAGCCCGCCCCGGGCGAGAACGAGGAAGGCACGGATGCGCCGGCGTATTCGAGTACGTCTAAAGACTATTATAGCGGGAACTATCAAATCAGTTTTGGCGAATCCGGCGATAGCATGATTGCTACTTATCTCAGTAAAATGACTGAGGTGAAAGTTGGAGATACTACCTATACCAAGACTGATTCGAGTGGGGCGTTTTCTGCCCTGCCAAATGGCACTTACTATATCAACAATGCGACGAGCCAGTTCATCAGGCTTTCTCCCAGTGCGTTCAACAAAGATGGGACCACCACTATCACGATCAAAGCTGAGGGTTACAAGGACCTCATTGTGGTGGTCGACTTTTCCGGCAAGGAAGTCAAGTAAATAGCTCCCCTGCGGCGGCGATGGATCTCCATCGCCGTCGCTTTTTACATTCCTTATATATGTCCCTACATTCCTCTGACTTGCCCAAGTCTCCCGAATGTGCTACAATAAAAACAGACGAACCCCGAACCCTTGATTTTTCAGGGGTTCGGGGTTTTCTTGTTACTAATATGTGTATAGTTCAGCGTTCAACGGCCTAAAATGTTCACAGGCTTGAACCCTATGGAATCAGGTTCACGGTGGCCTTCAGTTCGTCCAAAGTCTTGTGATTATACACCCGGTTTCCCGTGTCCTTGGACACATGGCCCATGAGCAAATCAATACATTTTCGGTTTCCCCCGGCGCTGTCCAGTTGGGTTTCAAAGGTGTGGCGGCACTCATGCGGGGTGTGGTTCATGTTCAGGGCCTTCATAATGTCTGCCCAAAATATCCGGTATTGGGTTTGGTTGCAGACCTTCCCATTATAGCAAATCAGCCGTGGGCCACCTTCGGCAAGCCGCTGTTCAATCAATGGCCTGATCTTCGGGTGGATGGGAACGATGCGGTTTTTACCGGCCTTCGTTTTGGTGCCGCCCTTCATCGTGCCTTCCTTCAGGTCAATATCTTCCGGTTTCAAGTTCAGAAATTCAGAGATACGCCACCCGGAATATAGCAGGATCAGGACGGTATCAACCCAAGGATCAGACTGATGTTCCCACACCGTTTTGATTTCATCCTTGGTGAACGGAAGGCGGCTTGTTTCTGGAACAGGATCAGAGGTCAACAGATCGGAGAATGTACGGGTTATAATATCCATTTCAAGGGCAAACCGGTCAAGGTGGCCCCACAGGTTCTTGATTGCCGCTTGGGTTGAATATCCTTTCCCGCAGTTGTCAATGGTTTCTTGCATTTGATATGACCGGATTTGTTTGTAAGGCTTGTTCATATACGCTGAACAATGCTTGAACGCTGAACAGAGGGAAGCCCGGTTGGATTCACCCAGCTTCGGGGCTTTCTTTTCTTTCCAGAGGTCAAAAAGCTGTTGAAGGGTGATTTTGGCCCGGTCAACATCCCACGGATCACGGTTGTATTCAGCAAGCATGATATTTCCGGCTTCACGGGTTTCAGCATAACCGATAATGTCATAAATCGGGTGGCCTTTGTCATTCCAACCTATGGTTTTCTTCACGATGTACGGGCGGCGGCGCTGGCCTGATAGCTTCGCAACTGTTCCGTACCCATTTGGGTTCCGCATTATATCACCTGAACTTTCTGAAAATGGGTATGGCAAAGCCAAACCCCGTGTGATATAATGGTCAATGGTGGTTGAAACATTAACTTCAATTTGGGGTTTGTTTCGCCTGACCGCTTCGGTGTTCCAGCACCGGAGCGGTCATTTTTTTTGATTTTGAATGATGTTGAATGAGCCTGAAGCCTTGCGGCACAAGGTTTTTTCGGAAATCCTTCAACATTCAAGATGAAACATATTTTTCTAATATTTCAAGAAAAAAAGTATATAAGAAGTATGAAAAATATAACCAGAAGGGATTTGATCTTGAATGTTGAAGGATTCATTTCCGCAACACGGGTGGTGATAGATAAAGTTTGAAGGTGTTCTTGTACGGTTCCTGAAACAGAACTTTTTCCCGCTTCATAGCACTAACGATGGAAATGATAGCTTCTCTATATGACGGATCAAATCTTGAATAAATATCCTTTTGAAGAATACCGGGTTCAGATTTAACAATTTCCGAAACCTTACGCCGTATATATGGGCCATTTTCAATTAAGAAATTTGTGGATTCTTGTTTTGCTTTGAATTTCCGTTCATAAATAGTCCAGTTATCAATTAAATCCTGATACCCTTCTTCGATTTTAGCTTCCAAACTGAAATCACGGCAACGGCTGTTGGAGCAATGACAATAATAGCCTTCAAACCATTGTTTTCCTTCAGGCGTGGCATAGCAAAATTCTTTTAGGGTGTGTAAAGAACTCAAACATATTTCATAGGCCAATCTATAAGAATCAGCGTCACCATAATCTTCAATTTTGGGGGCAAGTGCTTGATGTTCCATTTTCTGAAGATAATCCGCATTGTCAATAGCAAATTGATCTGATGGCGAAAGCCCATATCTGAAAGAAGATTTTTTCATTATGGCACCGCCTATCTAATATCACTTTGGAAGGCAACAGCCTTTCCAAGAATCCTGATCCGGTTCAATTCTTCCCCGGTGTATCGCATAGTTTTATATTTGGGGTTTTCAGCGAACAGCAACAGTTCATTTTCATCCGGGTTATATTGAACCCGCTTCAGGGTGGCTTCATCACCGATCAGAACGGCGGCAATTTCACCATCATCAACCATTTCCTGTTGACGAATGAACACTATATCACCGTCATAGATTCTGGCCCCAATCATGGAATCACCTTTGGCCCGTAAGCAGAAATCAGCATCAATGTTGGCCCCGGCTTCCACATACAATTCCTTTTCTTCGTTGGCAAAGATCGGGGTTCCACAGGCAATGTTCCCAAGCAACGGGAATTTGCGGGTTTCTATTCTAAATAGGTTATCAACTTGGATTTCCTCTTTCCACCCCATCAAATAGGCCGGTGTGGTATGTAGGACTTTCGCCAAGTCTGCAATTTTGTCACGGCGCATATTGGCAATGATCCCGTTTTCCCATTTCCGAACGGTACTTTTACCAACGCCAACAGCGTTGCCCACCTGTTCAAGCGTGAGATTATTTTCTTCACGCAAAGCCTTGATCTTTTGGCCCATAGTCAATTCAGCCACATGAACACCCCTTTCGGTTAGTAACAATAGTATAACCGCAATGTGTCTTTTTTGCAACCCCTAAAGCGAAAAAACAAAAAAAGTTTCTTTTAGTCCACAAATGGGGTTGACAAGCAACGGGCGGTGTGGTACTATGATGGTGTCCTAAAGGACACGACAAAAGCGAATAAGACACCGAAAGGGGTACATGAGATATGAAGAACCTGAACACGATGAAGTTCGTTTCCAATGCTATTGAAGAACTGGTTGAGTACAAAGCCGCCATTGCTGGTTCCAAAACTTTTGATGAAGCCAAAAACACCGGAAGAATGATGGCAGGGTACATTAACGGGCTTATCACTTTTCTGAATACGATGATCTGTGAAGAAAACAATGATTTCACGGCGGAATTTGATGAAGTTCTGGATGGCTGGATGTTCAAAATGTATGATGCTGTGGCCGACAAAGCGATTGAAACCAATCAGGATAAGGACACTATTTGGAAACTGTTGGTCAAGCGTGATGAATATACGATGATGTGAAGCCGAAACGGGCCTGAAGGCCCGTCCACCGGAACCGCCCCACCGGTGCTGATGATGGCAGGGCAACAGCGACAATATGAGCGTTCCCGTTTATGGTTTCGGGTGTTGGGTATCAATCCCCATGTAAAAGATATGACCGCCCGGAAATTGCTTGTTCGGAACTTGGCTGTTTGATTTTTTAGAAAGGATGTGAGCGAATGAACAAGGCCCGCTTGGAATATGAAATGTCCGTTCGGGGTGTTACCCGTGCCAAGCTGTGTGAAGTCCTTGGAATTTCCCGATCCGCCTTTTACCGAAAGTGTAATGGGGGTTCGGAGTTCACCCAAGGCGAGATTCAGAAGATCGTGGATTTTCTGAACCTTGAAACCCCGGTGGGAATTTTTTTTGATGCGAAAGTGTCCTAAATGACACTTCGAGGAGTAAGCACCATGAATGAAGTCAGTTTGAAACCGGTCATTGATGAACTTGAAACCTTGTTTTCAAAGTTCAACAAAGCCTTCTTTGAAGGCAAGCTGGAAAAGCCTGTTATCACCGTTTCCCCGGATCATACCCGTGGGGCTTATGGCTGGTGTACCGCTTGGAAGGCTTGGCAAGACGGCACCAAGGAAGGCGGCTATTACGAAATCAACCTGTGTGCCGAATACCTGAACCGCCCCTTTGAAGAAACCTGTGGAACCTTGCTTCACGAAATGGTTCACCTTCTCAATCTTCAGGACAATGTTCAGGACACTTCCCGTTCTGGTTCCTACCACAACCGGAAGTTCAAAGAAACCGCTGAAGCCCACGGCCTGACCGTGGAGAAAGGCGAAAAGTACGGGTGGCGCAAAACCACCTTGAACCCGCAAGCTGAAGCCTTCGTGAAATCCCTTGGCAAATCCGGGTTCTGTCTGGTTCGGCCCCGTACCAATCCGCTGAAGGGTTCCCGGAAGGGGGGGGGGGATCGAGTTCCCGCAAATATGTATGCCCCTGTTGCGGAACCATCATCCGGGCCACCAAGGAAGTTCATGTTCTTTGCGGGGAATGTGAAGTGGCCTTTGAAGAACAGGAGTGATTTCAACGGAAAAACATCTTCATGCCGTTCAGTTCGATGGAATGACTTTTGGAATGGCAATAGACACTTCCACAGAAGCGTACAAGTCATTTAAGAAAGCCTTGAAATACGAAAGCTGTATCAGCATTTTTGGGGATGAAATTCTTGTTCGGGTAATTCCATTCAAAAATTTGGGTGGGATTATGCGTGAAGCCCATTGGCTGGTAACTGAAGGTCATTACTTTGACTACATCAAAATTGATGGGCTTCAGGATGATATTTATGTGAAGTATTCGGATAAACAAATTGATTTTCGCCACAGAAAAAGTTGGTAGAAATCGAAAGGAGTAAGCGCAATGACCACCACTTTTGCAGAGCGTTTGAAGAACGCCATGGAACAGGCCAATGTGAGCCAATCCGACCTGTCAAGGCGGACGGGGGCTTCCAAGGCCGCAATCAGTCAGTATCTTTCCGGGAAGAACACCCCCAACATGGAGCGGATCGCCGCCCTTGCCAATGCCACCGGCGTAACCCTTGATTACCTGATCGGCTATGGGGCCGCCCCGGACACGGAGCCGCCTATCAAGAAGATCAGCGTGAAGGAAGCCGCCCGGTGTATGGGTAAATCTGATCAGTTCGTCAGGATCGGCCTTCAGCGTGGCCTTCTTCCCTTCGGTAGAGCCGTTCCCGGAACCGGCACTTGCTGGAACTACTACATTAACCCGGCCAAGTTCAAGGAATTTGTTGGGGCCGAACAGTTCAACGCCTTCTTTGGCCTTACGGCCTGATTTCTGAAAAGGAGTAAATGAGATGAAAACCAGATTTGATGGAACCCTGTGGATCGGGGCCGGTGGACAGGCTTTCCACCCCGCCGAAATGGAAACCGATCACCTGTTGAACACGGTGAAGATGCTGAAGAACCGCCCCGCTGTGGTGGTGTCCATGGTGGTTCGTGATATTGAAGCCACCCCCGATTGTTGCCCCTTTGATCCCTTCAACGGCGGTCATTCCGGGATGGTGAAGCAGTCCTTGTTCAATATCACTTCCCTTTCCCCGGAACAGGTGAGTGATTACGCCTTGAACAGCACCTTGGGAATGACTATGAAGGCCGAACTTCTTTCCCGTGGCGTGAATGTGGAAAACTACCTTTCCATGATTGAAGCGCCTGAAACCTTATGATCAGCCTATTCCAGCACCAGCAACAGGCCCTTGACGAAACCGAGGGGAAGAACCGGGTTGCCTATTACCTTGATATGGGCCTTGGAAAGACCTTCGTTGGTTCCGAAAAAATGATGAAGCTGAACCGCCGTGTGAATCTGGTGGTGTGCCAATGTTCAAAGGTTCAGGATTGGATTGAACATTTTCAAACCTACTACACCCGGAATTGTGTGTTTGACCTGACCAACCCGAAAACCTTCAAATGGTTCTTTGAACAGGTTCAATGTGAAGTTCCAACCCTGATGATAGGCGTTATCAACTATGAACTGACCTTCAGGCGGAAGGTTCTGAAAACTCTGACCGGCTTCACGCTGATGTTGGACGAAAGTTCCCTGATTCAGAATGAGAACGCCAAACGGTCAAAATTCATTCTTGACCTGAAGCCTGATAATGTGATCCTTCTTTCCGGTACACCCACAGGCGGCAAATATGAAAAGCTGTGGAGCCAATGCCAACTGTTGGGGTGGAAGATTTCAAAACCCCTGTTCTGGAAGCAGTACATTGAAACGGAATGGGTTGAAGAAGATGGCTTTTGGCGGCAGAAGATTACCGGCTATAAGAATGTTGACCGGCTGAAGATGAAGCTGGCCGAACATGGGGCCGTTTTTATGACTACCGATCAGGCCGGAATCAGCCTTCCCGAAAAGACTTGGATCAAGGTGAAAACCAAACCTTCCCCGCTTTACTGGAAGTTCTGGAAAGAACGGTTCGTGTCGATTGACACGGCGAACCTTGGGGAATTTGAACTGGATTCTGATTTCTACGGTTCCAATGCCCATTGTGAGCGGGAATTGATTGGTGATACCAGCTTAACCCGCCGCCTTTATGCCCGTCAGCTTTGCGGCCTATATAACAAGGCCCGGTATGAAGCCTTCCGGGATTTGGCGGACAGCACAGAAGATCGGCTGATTGTGTTCTATAACTTCACGGAAGAAATGGAGCGCCTGAAGGGGATTGCCAAGAGCCTGAACCGGCCCGTTTCGGTTCTGTGCGGTGAAGAAAAAAATCTGGATGCCTACCACTACCAGCACAACAGCATTACCTTCATCCAGTATCAGGCCGGGGCTATGGGCGGCAACTTTCAACTTGCCAACAAAATCATTTATTTCAGCCTTCCGCAAGGTTCCGAACTGTGGGAGCAATCCCAGAAGCGTATTCACCGCCTTGGGCAAGAAAGGCCGTGCTTCTACTACCTTATGATTTGCCCCGGAACGGTGGAAGAAGATATTCTTTCCACTTTGGAAATGAGAAAGGATTATACCGATGAACTATTCAGAAAGTATGAGCAAGCGGGAACAGCGCCGCAGAGCGATTAACCAGCGGTTCAGGCGGATGTTCCTTGTGGCCCTGTTGATGGGCCTTGCCATGGGGTTTGTGTTTGGCCGGTGTTCCGCTTCCAGCAAGGACAGACCGGAACCCATCGTTGAACAGGATCAGCTTACCAGCGTCATTCCTGATGTGACTTTGGAGCCGATGGAAACCCCGCTGGTGGAAGAACCCGCAGAGCCGGAACGGATTCTGTTAGGCAGTTTCAGAATCACGGCCTATTGTTCCTGTGAAAAGTGCTGTGGTGAGTGGGCAAAGAACCGGCCCAACGGGATTGTGTATGGTGCCGCTGGTGTGGAACTGAAGGCCGGTGTTTCCTGTGCTTCCCCGCTTCCCTTGGGAACGGTGGTGGAAGTGGAAGGCTTGGGCGAATACATAGTTCAGGATCGCCCCGCCCAATGGGTGATTGACAAATACGGTGAAAACCAGATTGACATTTACTTTGACAGCCATGAAGCCGCTTCCGCCTTTGGCCTGAAGCAGTTGAATGTTTATGAGAAAGGAGAACCCACAGAATGATCAAATGTGAAAACGCTTGCCCCCGTGGAAAGTTTGATGGGTGTTGCCACAAATGCCCTGACTTCCACACTTGCCCGGATTCCTGTGAGGAAAACCCGAACGAATGTGGACAGGCCACCTTCGATGAAGAAACGGCCCTTCAGGAGTTCAAGAGTTCCCAGCTTGCCACCCTGAACGCCATTGCTTCCCTGACGGCCCACAAGAAGGCCATTGAGGATCAGGAAAAGCAGATGAAAACGGCCCTGTATGACGCTATGGTGAAGTTCGGTGTGGATAAGTTTGAATCCGATGTGCTGAACCTTACCCTTGTGAAGCCCACCACGGCCACCAGCATTGATTCCACAAAGCTGAAGAAGAAATACCCGGATATTGCTTCCGAGTGTTCTAAGACCACCGCCAAGGCCGGTTATGTGAAAATCACCCTGAAAGGCGGTGGGAAGTAATGATAGAAGGTTTGACACCTAAAGAAGCCGATGCGTGGGGAAGCGAAATGGCCCGTATTATTACCGGCACTATCCATGAACTGCTTTTGGCGGCGGATCGCCACAATATTGATCGGGATTCAGCAGTTCAGCATTTTTCAGCCCTGTTTTCAACAATAGCGGATGTGGCAACCTTTGAACACTTTGAATTAGGTGAAGCCGATGAAGAAACAGATTGATATTTGCGCCACCTGTGTTCACGATGAACCCGGTTATTGTTCCGTCATTGGCACCATACCCCATTGCTGTTCCCGCCATTGGCATTGTGAGCCGGGAAAAGCCGCAAAGGACTATGTTCCCAAGCAGGAAGAAGGTGAAACCGATGGCGAGGGATGAACTTTGGGATGCCCTGAAGAAACACGCCCACCGCAATCACCAAGAACGGGTTTCCAAGAATCCTGACCGGATTGCCTATGCTATTCAGCAGTTTGAACGGCACGGCATTGAATACCAACTGAAGAATGAGCAGACCGGCCATTTTCATTGTTGGCGAAAGTCTGATGATAAACTGTTCCAATTCTACGCCGGAACGGGAAAAATTCAGGGTTTCACCCAAATCAGGGGGATTCACAGCCTGATTCAGATGTTGGAGGGGTGAGCCTTGGCCGGTGAAAAGAACTTTGAAAACCGCCTGAAGAAGTGGCTGGAATCTGAAGGGATATATCCCTTGGGTGAACCGGTTGACCGGATGAAGGCCCCGCCCTGTGGCTATTGGGAAAAGCGTTGGGGTGGTGGGCGATATACCAAAGCCGGGTTACCTGATATGCGGATCACCGTGAATGGGATTGCCTTTGAAGTGGAATTGAAAGCCACCAACGGAACCCCTTCAGAACTTCAGAAACGGAACCTGAAACAAATCAACGGTTCCAACGGGTTTGGGTTCATCCTTTACCCGGAAGGCTTTGAAGCCTTCAAAACCATAGTGAAAGGGGTGAAACAATGCGAGTTTCCCACAGCCGGGTTGAAGTCTTTAATAGATGCCCATACAAGTACGGCTTGCGATATGTGGAAGGGATAGACACGATCCCGAACACGGACGCAGATAACGCCCTGATCCTTGGCACAGCACTTCACACCGGCATTGAAGAAGGGGTTGAACAGGCCCTTGACTTCTACCAGAACAGTTTCCCGGTGCTGACAGATGATCATATCAACGAAATGATCAAGCTGGAAGCCATGATTCCAAAGGCCAAGGCCATGTTGCCGCCCGGTGGAGCCTTTGAACTTCCCATTGGGAACGCTGATTTCATCGGCTTCATGGATTATCTGGTTCCCGTGGGGAAGGGGCTGAAGCTGGATGGCCTGATCACCGGTGAAGATTTGGATGAATTTGAAGCGTTTGATTTGTACGATTTCAAGTATTCCAACAACGCCAAAAGCTACGCCGTTTCCGGGCAGTTGCATGAATACAAGTATTGGTATGAACTGACACACCCCGGCCACCGGATCAGGGATATGTATTTCCTGATTGTTCCCAAGGTGAAGATCAGACAGAAAAGCACCGAAACGCTTTCACAGTTCCGTGATCGTTTGCAGGATGCTTTGAAGGACGCTGAACCAACGCTGTTGCCGGTTCAGTACGATCCTATGAAGGTTGTGGATTTTCTGACCAGCGTGAAACACATGGTTGAAGCCACAGAGTTTCCCAAGAACCCAAACCACTTTTGCGGGTGGTGTGAGTATGAAGAATTTTGTCAGAAAGGATGGGATTATATGTTACTTCCCAAAAATGAACGGCGTGACCTGAACGCCACCAAGAAAAAGGTTGTGTGGCTTTACGGCGCACCCTTCAGCGGCAAGACCTTCTTTGCCAATCAGTTCCCCGATCCCCTGATGTTGAACACGGATGGCAACATCAAGTTTGTGGATGCCCCCTATATCGCCATTCGTGACACCGTAACGGTGGAAGGCCGCATTACCAAACGCAAGCTGGCCTATGAAGTTTTCATGGAAACCGTGGCCGAACTGGAAAAGAAGCAGAACGATTTCCGAACCATCGTGGTTGACCTTCTGGAAGATGTTTATGAATCGTGCCGGGTTTACATTTGTGACCGTCAGGGCTGGAAGCATGAATCCGATGATTCCTTCCGTGCGTGGGATATGGTCAGAAGCGAGTTCCTGAACACCCTGAAGCGGCTTGTGAATCTGGACTATGAAAACATCATCCTGATCAGCCATGAGGACAGAAGCCGTGACCTGACACGCAAGGGCGGGGATAAGATCAGTTCCATCAAGCCGAACCTTCAGGATAAAGTGGCAAACAAGGTGGCCGGTATGGTTGATCTGGTGGCCCGTATCGTGGCGGACGATGATGAACGGGTGATGTCCTTTAAGACTTCGGAAGTCATTTTCGGCGGTGGCCGTCTGACCGTCCACGAAAAGGAAATTCCGCTGACCTATGACGCATTTTGTGAAGTCTATGAGGAAGCCAACCAGAGGGCCGCAGGAGCCGTTAAGCGTGGCGGCAATACCCCGGCTACCCCCGCACCCGAAACCACCGGCACGGCTACCACAGCGCCCAGCAGAAGGGGAAGAAAGGCCAAGGCTGAAACCACGGCCCCGGTTGATACTTATGATCCGGTTGAGGATGCGGCAAAGGCGGCGTGTGGTGATCCTGATGGAACTTGGGAGCCGGGCGGCGGTGAAGCCGTTGAGGAACCCGAACCGGCCACCGGTGACACCCCGCCTTGGAATGACCTTCCCAAATGCCCGGACGGTGAGCGCATTTTCAAACAGCATGACGATAACCCGGAAATCCCCCTTTGCCCGTCCATTGACGCTGGGCACCGTTGCCATAAGGAAGGTGGCCCTGATGGTTGCCCCCTGTGGGATCGCCCCAAGGCCCCGGCAGAGGAACCCGCACCCAAGATGGATGTGAACCCGCCCCGCCGCACCCGGAAGAAGCGTGAAGAATAATGGCTGATGTGCTGATGATCGCCGGGAAGCCTGAAACCATCTTCAATGCCCGTGATTTTGAATATCTGGTTGAAAAGCACATGGGTTATGAAGCGGCCAAGTATTTCCGGGAATACGCTGAAAAGGCTGATGAAGAAGTGAGATCGGCTAAGGCCAGGGAAAACACCGACCTTGCTTCCTATGAAGCAAGCCTTGAAAGCAATTCCAGAGCCTTTCAGGATATTCAGGCAGAAGCCGCCGCAATTACGGGAGTTCTTCAGCAAAAGCGGATCAGCCGTGAGAAGATCGCCCATTCAATCCGTGAGATTGGAAAAATCATTTCCAACCAAATATAAGGAGGAAACAACATGAAAAACGATGCCCTGAACAGGTTCAAAGATGAATTGAACCGCCGTGGCCTGATTCGCAAGATTCAGGTGTGTGCAAACCTGATCCCCCCCCCCGCCTGATGCTGACACGGAATCCCTGATTCAGTATCACCGGAGCGCCGCAAAGATTGCGATTGCCAACTATGCCGCCAATCACGATGATTTCTATGAAGTTATGTTTGATGCGGCGCTGGATCACCTGTTGGATGGGGTTCTGACCGATGATCTGTTTATCCCCGACAAGGAATTTGCCCCTACGAAAGAAGAAGTTGACACTATGAACCGGGCCAAGGAAACCGCAGAGGTTGTGAAGGGCCTGTTCCATGGGTTGGCTGATATTCTCAAAACTATCTGAACACAACATTTTATGGAGGTAAAACACTATGGCTATTGATTTTGACAAGATTGATCGTTCCGTTGATCTGAAGGGCCTTCAGGCCGATGTGGAGGATGCCAAGAAGAACGGCGGCGGAGATTTCCCCACCATTCCCGCTGGCAAGTATGAAGTGAAGCTGGAAACCATGGAGATCAAAGGCACCAAGGCCGATCCCAACCGCCCCATGCTGGCCGTGTCCTTCAAAATCCTGTCCGGTGACTACAAGAACCAGCGTTTGTTTATGAACCGTGTTCTTTACGGCACCAAAAATGACAAGAACATGATCGCTTCGGCCATGGGCTTCCTTGAAAAGCTGGATTCCGGTGTGCCTATCAGCTTCACCAGCTACAAGCAGTTTTCCCAGCTTGTCATGGATGTGGCGGAAGCCATTGATGGAACCTTGGAATATGCGGTGGATTATGATGATTCCCGTTTCAATTCCATCACCGTTGATGAAGTCTTTGAGGTTGAAAACTGAAGCAAAATTTTTTACTTCAAAAGTGTCCTAAATGACACCGAACAGGTTTTGAACCTTAACTTTTAAGCACAACTTGTGGGGCTTCGGCCCCACAGTGGCCCCAAGTGAAAGCCTTCCCGTGGCGGGGCTGATAAGGCGGAAACGCTGACCGATTTCACAAAAAGCTAAAAGGATGGTGAGTTGATGATCTTCTATGATTTTGAGGTATTCCGGTATGACTGGCTGGTTGTGCTGATCGACCTGAACGCCCGACAAGAAACCGTGATTATCAATGATCCCGACAAGCTGAAGCGCTTCTATGAGCAACACAACGGCGTGATTTGGGCCGGGTACAATTCCCGAAACTATGATCAGTACATTTTGAAAGCCATTCTGTGTGGGTTTGATCCCAAGCGTGTGAATGACTGGATCATTGCAGAGGACAAACCCGGTTATAGGTTTTCGGCCCTGTTCCGGGAATACCCGCTGATCAACTATGATGTGATGCCGAACCCGCCAATCAGCCTGAAGGCGCTGGAAGCGTTCATGGGCCATTCCATCAAAGAAACTTCTGTTCCCTTTGATATTGACCGGCCTTTGACTGAAGCGGAACTGGCCGAAACAGTCAAATATTGCCGCCATGATGTGGAACAGACGGTGGAAGTGTGGTTAAGGCGGAAGGAAGATGAATTTGATGCCCAAATGTCACTTGTGAAGGCGTTCCACCTTCCCATTTCTGACATTGGCCGCACAAAGGCCCAGCTTTCCGCCAAAATCCTTGGAGCCGTTCAGCGGGAACACAATGACGAATTTGATATTGAGTTCCCACCCAGCTTGCGGATTGAAAAATACACGGAAGTTCTGAATTGGTACAAAAACCCGCTGAACCGGGATTATTCCAAAACCCTTGAACTGGATGTGGCCGGGGTTCCCCATGTTTTCGCTTGGGGTGGTTTGCATGGTGCAAGGGTTCAATATCATGGGGAAGGCTGGTTCGTGAATGTGGATGTGGCTTCCTATTATCCTTCCCTAATGCTGGTTTATAAGTGGCTTTCCCGCAATGTTCACGATCCTTCCAAGTATGCAGAAATCTACCACACCCGCCTGAAGCTGAAGGCAGAGAAGAACCCCATGCAACAGCCTTATAAGATTGTTCTGAACAGCACCTATGGAGCCATGAAGGACAAGCACAATGCCATGTATGATCCCCGTCAGGCCAACAATGTTTGTGTGGGCGGTCAACTTCTTCTTTTGGATTTGATTGAACGGTTGGAAGATCACTGTGAAATCATCCAGAGCAACACAGATGGTATTCTGGTAAAACTTCGCCGGTATGAAGATTTTGAACTGCTGGATGATCTGTGTTGGGAGTGGGAGAAAAGAACCGGGATGCGGCTTGAATTTGACGAGTTCCAGAAGGTTTATCAGAAGGATGTGAACAACTATATTATCGTTCCTTCCGGGCCGCTGAAGGACGAAAAAGGGAAACCCCGCTGGAAGTGCAAGGGTGCCTATGTCAAAAAGCTGTCCGATCTGGATTATGACCTTCCCATTGTCAACAGGGCCATTGTGAATTACTTCCTTCAGGGTATTGCCCCGGAAGAAACCATTCTGGCCTGTGACAGCTTGCGGGATTTCCAGAAGGTTGTGAAGGTTTCCAGCAAGTACAAATATGCACTTTATTCCCCGGTGATTACGGAAGCCAAAATCAGGGATGAAAAGGGCCGTTCCAAGAAAATCACCCGTTTCAGCGGCGGTGAGATTCAGACGGATAAGACCTTCCGGGTATTTGCTTCCAAGGATCATAGCAAGGGTGGAATCTTCAAGGTTTCCGGGAAAATCATCAAGGGCCGGGAAAAGAACCCTGAAAAATTCGGCAACACACCGGATCATTGTTTCTTCATCAATGATGATGTGACCAACCTTCCTATCCCGGATGAACTGGACAAGCAGTATTACATTGATGTTGCTTGGGATCGCCTGAAAGATTTTGGGGTGGAACGATGAACAATATGACCTTTCGGGGGGGGGAGCGTTGAAGCATGGAATTATTTAGGGGCTATGTGCCAACCAGAAACAAACAATGCCTTGAAAAGTTCAAAGGCGTTGAAAAACTGAAAACCCGTTCACAGGTTCAAGACCTTGATGAATACGCCGGTATTCTTGGGGAAGAAACGATCCTGATTGATGTGGACGATGCGGAAACATCTGAACTTCTGTTCAGAATGGTTCAAGATTTAGAACTGAAATGCCGAGTGTACGCCACCACACGGGGAAAGCATTTTCTGTTCAAAAACTGTGGCGTTGAAAAAAGCTGGACAAAACAGACCTTGGCCGTTGGTATCACCACAGATGGCAAGGTTGGAGCCAACAACAGCTATGAAATTCTGAAGTTAGGCGGTGTGGAACGGCCCATTCTGTATGACTACCCGGAAGGCGAAATTCAGGAACTTCCCAAGTGGCTGACACCGGTGAAAAGCAATTATGACTTCCCGAACCTTGGGGAAGGTGATGGGCGGAACCAAACCCTGTTCAACTACATACTGACGCTTCAAAGCGATGATTTCACCAAGGAAGAAGCCCGTGAGTGTATCAGGCTGATCAACCGGTATGTGCTGAAGAAGCCCCTTTCGGATAAAGAACTTGATGTGATTCTTCGGGATGATGCCTTCAAGAAAACATCTTTCTTCCGGGATAAAACCTTCCTGTTCGATAAGTTCGCCACCTACCTGAAGAACAACAACCATATTGTGAAGATCAATAACCAGCTTCACATTTACAAGGATGGTATCTATGTTTCCGGGGCCGGTGAGATTGAAGGGGCCATGATCAAGCTGATCAGCAATTTGAAACGGGCGTGGCGTTCGGAAGTGCTGTCCTATCTGGAAATTATGATTGAGGAAAACACAAAGGCCACAAACCCCAACATCATTGCTTTCAGCAACGGCCTTTACAACATTCGGGATGGTTCCTTCAAAGAGTTCACCCCGGATGTGGTGATTACCAATAAAATTCCGTGGCCGTACAATCCCGCCGCCCATGATGATCTGTTGGATCACACCCTGAACCGGCTGGCCTGTGATGATCCTGAAGTTCGGGCCTTGCTGGAAGAAATGGTGGGTTACTGTATGTACCGCCGCAATGAACTTGGTAAAGCCTTCATCCTGATTGGCGATAAGAGCAACGGCAAATCCACCTTCCTTCATGTGGTGAAAAACCTTCTTGGGGATCAGAACATTGCTTCCCTTGACCTGAAGGAATTGGGTGATAGGTTCAAAACCGCTGAACTTTTCGGCAAGCTGGCAAACATCGGTGATGATATTGGTGATGAATTTATTGCCAACGCTTCCGTGTTCAAAAAGCTGGTGACGGGTGATCGGGTGAATGTGGAGCGCAAAGGCCAAGATCCCTTTGAGTTCAACAATTATTCCAAATTCCTGTTCAGCGCCAACAACATTCCCCGTATCAAGGACAAGACCGGAGCCGTTCAACGGCGTTTGGTGATTGTTCCCTTTGATGCCAAGTTTACCCCCAATGATGCTAACTTCCGCCCGTTCATCAAGGATGAACTGTGTGAACAAAGCAGTATGGAATATCTGGCCTTGCTTGGCCTTCAGGGGTTGAAGCGAGTGTTGGGCAATGCACAGTTCACCACTTCCAGCCGGGTTCAGGGGCAGTTGGACGAATATGAGGAAAACAACAATCCCATTATTGGCTTTATCAAAGAAATTGGCTTGGATTCCATCGTGAATGAAGCCACAAAGACGGTTTACCGGAAGTACAAGGAATATTGCATTGCAAATAACTTCCAAGCACTTTCAAATATTGAATTTTCCCGGCAAATCACAAAACGCTGTGGACTGGTGATTGTGGACAAATGGATCAGCCGCCTTGGGAAATGCCGGGTATTTGTGGAAGGTGGTGAAGATGAATGATACAAACTTTTGAAACTATGACAGAACTGTTAGATAGCGTTCCAAAGGAAAATATGACCTTTGAAATGTGTAATGCGTTTGTCAAGGCGTGGGGGAAAATTCATGGATACGGTGGAGGAAAGTCCGAAATTCAGCCATTCACCAAGTATCCTAAAATAATGGTCAGCGTTAGTGGTGGGGCCGATTCCGATATTATGATTGATCTGATTGAAAGGATCGGCCACCCATTAAGTGAAGTTCACTATGTGTTCTTTGATACTGGTATTGAGTTCACAGCAACTAAACGCCACCTTGATTATCTGGAAAACAAGTATGGAATCCAGATAGAACGGTATCGGGCCAAAATACCAGTTCCTCTTGGGTGTCGAAAATACGGTGTTCCATTTTTAAGCAAACAGGTTTCCCAATATATATCCCGCCTTCAAAAACACGGGTTCAAATGGGAAGATAAACCATTTGAAGTGTTATATGCCGAATATCCCCGATGCAAGGCGGCTTTACGCTGGTGGTGTAATCGTTGGGGAGATCACAGCAAAATGAACATTTCAAATAACCCGTGGCTTAAAGAGTTCATGGTACAAAACCCACCACAGTTTCTCATTTCAGATGGATGTTGTTCAGGGGCCAAGAAAAAAACTTCAGCCATGATTGAAAAAATAATCAACCCTGATCTGAATTGTCAGGGTGTGAGGAAAGCTGAAGGCGGGGCAAGATCAACCGCTTATACTTCTTGTTTTGATGAAGTCTTTGGTGGATGTGATAAATTCAGGCCCATTTTCTGGTTCAAGAAGGAAGATAAAGCCGCTTATGAAGCGGCCTTTGAAATAGTTCATTCTGACTGTTATACCGTTTACGGGTTTCAAAGAACTGGATGTGCCTGTTGCCCCTTTGGGCGGCATTGGGAAGATGAACTATGCGCCGCTGAAAAATATGAGCCTAATTTATATAGGGCGGCGGTAAATATTTTTGGAAAATCTTATGAATATACCAAAAAATACCGGGAATTTCAGAAGAAAATGAAAGGATGATGAATGATGGCAGACACAAAAGTTGCAAAACACGCCCTGATCTGTGAGGAAATCAATGATCTGTATGCCCGGAAGAATCAGGACTACGGCGATTCCTTCCACCAGACCTTCACGGAGGAAGGAATGGCAATGGCCCGGATCAGGCTTGGGGATAAGCTGGCCCGGTTCAAGAGCCTGACCAAATCCGGGGTTCAGCAGGTGAAGGATGAATCCATCCGTGATACCCTGATTGACCTTGCCAACTACGCCATTATGACGGTGTTGGAACTGGATGCTATGGAAGAAGGTGATTCTGATGAACGCTAACCGGTATATGCGGGATGCTTTGCGAACCGCTGACCGTTCCAGCGCCGACCGCCTGAAGCTGGAATGTGCCTTGGGCCTTTGCGGTGAAGCTGGTGAAGTGGCCGAACAGGTGAAGAAGCATTTCTTCCACGGCCATGAACTGGACAAGCGCCACATGATTGAAGAACTTGGGGATGTGGCTTGGTATCTGGCCGTTCTGTGCAACGCCATTGGTTCTGACCTTGATACCGTTATGGAAGAAAACCTGAAGAAGCTGGAAAAGCGTTATCCTGAAGGCTTTGATCCTTACCGTTCACAGCACAGGAATGATTTTGGAGGTGTACTATGAAGATTATCAAACCCGATGTGCAGTTCATTACCCCGGTTGATGGGGCAATTATCCTGAAGCGGCTGGAAGAATGTGGCCGTGTCTGCTATAAGTCCGAGGACAAAATCACGGACGGTTCCGCTGAAAAGTTCGTTGCCGGAATCATCAAGCGTGGGCATGAAGCGGTTTTGGAACATTGTTCCTTCACGGTGAAGTTTATCTGTGATCGTGGGGTTTCGCATGAAATTGTACGCCACAGAATGGCTTCCTATTGTCAGGAATCCACCCGCTATTGCAACTACGGCAAGGGAAAGTTCGGTGAGGAAATCACGGTGATTGAACCTTGTTTTTTCAATGATGGTCATTCGGATCAGGATAATGAAAATTACCTGAAATGGGAAGCCGCCATGAAGGATGCTGAAGCGTGGTATATGGAACTACTTCAGAATGGTGCAACCCCGCAGGAAGCCCGTTCCGTGTTGCCCAACAGCCTGAAAACGGAAGTGGTTATGACGGCCAACATTCGGGAGTGGCGGCACTTCCTGAAGTTGCGTTGTTCCCCCGCCGCACATCCGCAGATGCGGGAAGTGGCCTTGATCCTGTTGGACAAGGTTCACGCCCTGATTCCGGTTTGCTTCGATGATATTTGGAGTGAATACCATGCCGATCTTTAAGAAGTCAGGCGGGAAAATCTTTGGGGTGCAGTTCAACAAAGCTGAACAACGGGCCTTGGATCACGCAATCAATGAACAGATTGTGAAAAATGATCTGGCCTTCGATATGGACAAGGAATCTTCCATTCTGTGGATGCTTCACACCCAGTTTGGCTTTGGCCCCAAGCGCCTGAAAAAAGCATGGGATTTGTTCTATGCCGAAACCCGGAAGCTACGGGAATACTACCTGATGGATCAGGCGGATGAAGGGTGGTTGGCCCGTCAAAAGCTGAAGGAAATTGGGTGTGATATTGAAGAATGGTACAGAGAAGAAGGAGGGAAAACCGATGCCTAAACCTTGGGAAAATGCTGAAGGGTATCACGATCCGACAGCCTACCACGGCACAAAGAACATCATCCGGGATGAAGATGAACAGCAGAAGCGGGTGAACACCCTGATCTTCGTTCTGAAGTACATTACCCGGTTGGCGGGGTTTGAACTTCTGAACCGCATTGAAATCAAAGACCGAAAGACCGGGAGGGAATACCGATGAAGAATAAACCCTGTCCGTTTTGTCAGGCGGAATTGGTTCAGGAAAACCGATTGAACCCCCTTGCAAAAAAGTACGGGGATCTTCCGTTCAGGACTTTCTATGTTCATCCGAAAAACGGTTGCTTCTTGGAAGCGTTGGCCTTGCGGGGTGAACAGTTGGAGAAGTGGAACACCCGGAGCGGCTGACCAGTATTTCTTCAGTAGGGGTTGGAACAGCGGCCTTCAATATATGTGGAATGATGTTGAAGGCCCTGAAACCCTTGCAATTACTGACTTTTTCACGAAATCCTTCAACATTCAACATTCAACAGATTACTTCAATTATTTAAGAGAAAAAATATATAGTATATGAAGAATGTAATAATAGTGAAGAAGGCGGTTTTGATCTTGAATGTTGAAGGAATTTCCCAAAACCCTTGATATGACAACGTTTGAAGCCCTTCAACATCTATTCCAGAAAGGATGTGTTACATAGTGAATGACAAAGACCTTGCCCAGCAAGCCAAGGATTTTCTGAATCAGATCAGCCGCCTTGATGCTTTGATCAACCGGCTTTTGAGTACGGTTGAAACGGAGCGTTCCCGGTTGACTTCCATCGGGTGTGAACTGAAACCGGACAAGGTTCAGACTTCAGGCCCAAAGAACAGCCTTGAAATCACGATCTGTAAAATTGATGAACTTGAACGCACCATCAATGACCGGATTGATGAACTTGTTGACCTGAAGAACACTACCATGAAGGCGATTCAGAGCCTTGCAGACTTCGATCAGCAAAATATCCTGATTGCCCGGTACATTGACGGGAAAAAATGGCTTGATATTGCCTTTGACCTTAACTTTTCAATTTCACAGGTTTACAAGATTCACGGGAAGGCCCTGATTGCCTTTGCTGAAAAGAACCCTAACCTTTTATCTTAGCTTGAATTGTAGTGTAAAATCGTATCTTTGAGAAAACAGGATAGGATTTTACAGTATCAAGTGTGAGAAAATAATACTGTAAAAATGCACCCCCTTATAGGGGTGCATTTCACTTTTTCAGGAAAGGCGGTGAATACCTTGACACCAAGACAGCGGAAGTTCTGTGATGAATACTTGATCAGCGGCAATGCTACCGATGCGGCGATTAAGGCCGGGTATTCACCTAAGACAGCAAAACAGACGGGTTCGGAAAACCTTGCAAAACCTGACTTGAAAGCCTACATCGAAACCGAACTTGAAAAACTTCATTCGGCCAAGATCGCTGATGCTGAAGAAGTGATGAAGTATCTTACTTCGGTGATGCGGGGTGAACATACTGAAGAAATCCCGATTCTTTGCGGTGACGGTTGCCAAGAGTTGACACAGAAAGAGGTTGGAGCCAAAGAACGGCTGAAGGCCGCTGAACTGATTGGCAAGCGTTACGGTATGTTCACAGATAAAGTTGGTGTGGAAGGGGCCGTTCCGGTGATTATCACGGGGGATGATCAACTTGAAGATTAGCCCCAATGCCAAGCGGGTTCACCTTCCTGAAGTAGTTGGGAAGGGTTACGGAACCTTCTGGAACTTCAAAGGCCGTTACCGGGTGTGCAAAGGTTCCCGTGCTTCCAAGAAGTCAAAGACCACGGCCCTGAACATCATCAAACGGATGATGCAATACCCGGAAGCCAATACCCTTGTGGTTCGCAAGGTGTTCAGAACCTTGAAGGATTCCTGTTTCACCGAACTGAAATGGGCAATCAACCGCCTTGGCGTTTCGGCCTATTGGGAAATCAAGGAAAGCCCCCTTGAAATGACCTATCTTCCCACCGGTCAGAAGATTTACTTCAGGGGCCTTGATGATCCCCTGAAAGTCACATCAATTACCGTTGAAATCGGTTATCTGTGCTGGTGCTGGATTGAAGAAGCATACGAAATTATGAATGAATCTGATTTCGATATGCTGGATGAATCCATCCGTGGTGCTATCCCGGAAGAAACGGGCCTGTTCAAGCAAATCACGCTGACCTTCAACCCGTGGAACGAAAAGCATTGGATCAGGAAGCGATTCTTCGGAGAAATCACCGGCAAGGATGCCCAAGGGAACCCCACATACAAATTCCATGATAGCTGGATCAGCCCGGATGGGCAGATTTACGCCACAACCACCAATTACCTGTGTAATGAATGGCTGGATGCGGCGGATTTGAAGGTTTTCAACAGCATGAAGGAAAATAACCCCCGCCGTTACAAAGTGGCTGGCCTTGGGGGTTGGGGCATTGTGGATGGCCTGATTTTTGATAATTGGCGGGAAGAAGCCTTTGACATTCAGGCTATTTCCAAAAAGGCTGGTGTGAAAAGCGCCTTCGGCCTTGACTTCGGTTATACCAACGATCCCACGGCCCTGTTCTGTGGGCTGGTGAGCCAAACAGAAAAGACCATTTGGGTTTTCGATGAACTGTATGAAAAGGCCCTGACCAACCGGGTAATCTGTGAACGGATTACCGCCATGGGTTACGCCAAGGAACGGATCAAGGCCGATTGTGCAGAACCCAAAAGCATTGACGAATTGCGGGAAGCTGGCCTTCATCGTATCAGACCGGCCCGGAAGGGTAAGGACAGTATCAACAACGGAATCCAGTACATTCAGGGTTACACCATCATTGTTCATCCCCGGTGTGTGAATTTCATTACCGAAATTTCAAACTACACTTGGGCTGAAGATAAGTTTGGGGCCAAGATCAACACCCCCATTGATGATTTCAACCACTTGATGGATGCCATGCGTTATGGGCTGGAAGATATGCTGGTTGGCCCCGCCTTCAGCTTCGATTAACAACATGATAGTAACAAATTGCCCCGGAAACCTTGTGTTTCCGGGCGCTTGTATTTATTAAGCAATAGAAAGGCGGTGAAGCCCGATGTTTGAGCAACAGCACATTCTGAACAAGATTGAACAATGGGCTGAACGCCTACCTTATAAAACCCTGAAGATTGAAGTGGAACTTCCCAATCAGTCATTTGTTTTGGAGAAGTCAAAGAACAGGCCGGTGGGATTTGCCCCCCCCCCGATGGAGAAAAGAAAGGGTGATTGACTATGTTTCTGAATAACGCTATGGATCGGATCAATCGCCTGATTATTCAGGGTGGGCGAACCGGCATGACAGAACTTCAGTTTTACGCCGCTGAAATCCGTGAATGGAAGAACAGCCCAAAGCGCATGGATCAAATTAAAGGCGCTGATTACTATGAAGGCCGCCATGACATTCTGAACCGGAAGCGCACGATCATTGGCGCTGATGGCAAACTTCAGGAAGTGGACAACCTTCCGAACAACCGCCTGATTGATAACCAATATGCCCTGATGGTGGATCAGAAAACCAACTACCTTGTGGGTAAGCCTTTCACGGTGAACTGTCAAAACAAGGCGTATGCTGATGCCCTGAATGATGTGTTCAATAAGCGTTTTCACCGCCTTCTGAAGTATGTGTGTGAAGATGCCCTGAACGGTGGGCTTGGCTGGTTGTTTCCCTTCTATGACAAAAAGGGAAATTTGGCCTTCAAGCATTTCCCCGCCTATGAAGTCCTTCCGTTTTGGGCGGACGATGATCACACCGTCCTTGATTCTGCTATCCGCCTTTATCCACAGGAAGTATGGGATGGATATACCAAAAGAATCATTGAACGGGTTGAACTGTTCAAGGTGGATGGGCTTTATCGCTATGTTTATGACGGAAGCGAACTGAAGCCTGATACCGAAAACGGGGAACATGAAAATTACTTCACCATTGAAGAAGGTTCTGAATCCACGGAATTGAATTGGGAACGGATTCCGCTGATCCCGTTCAAGTACAACAAACAGGAAATCCCCCTGATCCGCCGTGTGAAAACCCTTCAGGACGGTATCAACACCATGATTTCCGACTTTGAAAATAATATGCAAGAGGACGCACGGAACACCATTTTGATCCTGAAGAACTATGATGGTGAAAACCTTGGTGAGTTCCGCCGCAATCTTGCGACCTTCGGAGCCGTGAAAGTTCGTGATGATGGTGATGTTACCACCCTGACGGTAACAGTCAATTCCGAGAACTACAAGGCCATTTTGGATGTGTTCAAAAAATCCCTGATTGAAAACGCCCGTGGCTATGATGCCAAGGATGATCGGTTGTCCGGCAACCCCAATCAGATGAACATTCAATCCATGTATTCTGACATTGACCTTGATGCAAACGGCATGGAAACCGAGTTCCAAGCGGCCTTTGAAGAACTTCTGTGGTTCGTCAACAGCCACTTCAGCAATACCGGCATTGGGGATTTTTCGGATGATGTAGCGATTGTGTTCAACCGTGACATTCTGATCAATGAATCTGAATCCATTGATAACTGTTCCAAATCGGTTGGTATTCTGTCCAATGAAACCATTGTGGAACAGCACCCGTGGGTTACGGATGTTGAAGCAGAAATGGCCCGGTTGCAGAAAGAGAAGGAAGAAGCCATGGAACAGGCGCAGGAATACGCCGGGGCCTTCCAGACCGGCAACCAGAACAGCGGTGATGATGGTGGGGGCGAATAACCCCCGCCATTTCACAATATATGCCGGGGCAGATATTGAGTGTGGCGGGGTGCTATTACTCCTACCCGCCAAAGGGTGAAATTCCCTTCCCCGGCCCATTATGGCCCGTTGGTCAAGCGGTCAAGACACCGCCCTTTCACGGCGGTAACGCCGGTTCAACTCCGGCACGGGCTACCAGAATAGCGGTTGTATTCTTCGGAGTACAAGCGGGATGAAAACCCCCGCTTTTATGCTGAAGTGATGGAACAGGCAGACAAGGCGGATTCAAAATCCGTTGCCGCAAGGCGTGTGGGTTCAAATCCCACCTTCAGCACCATTATTCAGGATTGGAGGATCAGCCCATGAACAATGCGGATTATTGGCGGGGCCGGTTCTCCATCTTGGAGGACAGCGCCCACAGAGAAGCCCAGCAAACCATTCAGGCCATGGAAGAAATGTATCTGGATGCCCAGCGTTCAGTTCAGAAGGAAATTGAAAGCTGGTATGCCCGGTTTGCGGACAACAACCAAATCAGCCTGACCGATGCCCGGAAATGGCTGACCGCTGGACAGCTTGAAGAATTTCATTGGACAGTTGAACAGTATATCAAGATCGGTGAACAGGCCGGGTTGGATGCGGCGTGGCTGAAGAAGCTGGAAAACGCTTCCGCCCGGTTCCATATTTCCCGCCTTGAATCTGTTCAGATGGGTATTCAGCAACAGCTTGAATTGCTTTACGGCAATCAGGTTGACAGTCTGGATGCCCTGTTGAAGAAGGTTGTGGGCAACGGGTACACCCACACGGCCTTTGAAGTTCAGAAAGGCGTGGGACTTGGGTGGGATATTACCGCCCTGAATCAGAAGAAACTTGAAACCTTGCTTTCAAAACCGTGGACAACTGACGGGCGAACCTTCCGGGATCGCTGTTGGCTGAACAAGAATGATCTGGTGGGTTCCGTCAGCAAGAGCCTAACCCAAGGGCTTCTTCGGGGCGATTCCCCGGCCAAGATTACCACGGCCATTCAGAAGCAGTTTGGGGTTCACCGTTACAAGGCTGGACGGCTGGTGAATACGGAAACCACCTATTTCAACGCCGTTGCCACCAAAGAGAGTTACAAAGATTTGGGCGTGGAAATGGTGGAAATCATTGAAACGCTTGATTCCCATACCTGTTCCATTTGTGGTGGCCTTGATGGGAAGGTGATTCCCATTGCCCAATATGAACCCGGCGTAACTGTGCCGCCCTTCCACCCGAATTGCAGAGGAACAACCGCCCCGGCCATTGATCCCAAGTATGCCGGTGAGAGAGCCGCCCGGAATGAGGATGGCAAGGTTTACTATGTACCCGCCAACATGAAATATGCTGATTGGGTTCAGACCTTCGTGAATGGTGGTTCCAAGGGTGGCTTGACCGCCGCAACCGGGGCCGCTATAATGAAGGCGAAACGGGCGCTTGAAATCCTGAAGCCTGAAATGTTCCCGGAATATTTGACCGATAAGAAGGAACTGAAGAACACCAAAACCCTGATGGATTATATCAATGGGTGTGAAAATGCTGATCCTGATGTAGTGGCCCTTTATGCCAAGATGGGGGATATGGAGAATATCAAGGCAAACGGAATCCCCATGAAGGTTTCCCACGGAAAAGATCATGCTGTCAGTTATCGGTATAGGTTGTCGAATGATCATATCATTGATGCCGAATTGACCATTCCCAAGCTGTCCGGTGAAGATTTGACCGGGCAAGTGGTTACAACGCTCCATGAAGAAATGCACCTGATGGATATGTTCAATCGGGCAGATGCCGCCAAATATTCCAACTGGTTCAGTTCCAGTAATGCAAAATTGAGCGCTTTTTTTCAAAAAACGGATACGGATATTGCTGATGATATTGATGCGCTATTTGAAGCCTTCGATAAAGAGTGTACCTGCATTTCAAGGGAAATCAATTCTGAATTGCGGAAAACAACAGATGCCTTGTATGATCAATACCTTGCGGGTGGCATATCCTACACAGACTATAAAAAAGGGTTCAATAAGCTGAAACGGGAAGCAAGTGAACAAATTGATTATCAATGCCGAAACGCTATGGGCGGCGGTGTCAGTTCACTTGAAGATATTTATGATGCCCTTTCCGGTGGTTCGGCCCGTGATGCTGGCCTTGTGAGATACGGCCATGGAACGCAATACTACCGGAATATTGGGAAGCGTTCTGAAGAAACCCTTGCCAATTACGGAGCCTTGGCGATTGTCCGCCCTGATTTGGTGGATATGCTACGCAAGGATAAACCTGAATTGGTGGATGCCTTGGATGAAGTCATTCAAGAAATGCTGAAGAAAGCTGGTGGTTAAGTGAATCGGGAAGAAAAGCTGATGAAGGTTCATCAACTTCTTACTGAAGTTGATGATGTGCTGGTAGATCGCTTTTTCGATACGGACAGCGAAAAACTTCTTGATGAAAAAATTGAAGTGCTGACCGCCTTGAAGAATGGAAAGAAACCTGAAGAAATTTCCAAGTATTATTCCGTTCTTGAAAAGTTCACACCTGATCAGCATTGGGATTAAAACCTATATTGATGATTTGACCACCCCGGCCCTTGGCCGGTGGTGGTTTTTTCATACCATCGCCGTTTTGGATTTGTGGGCGGTAAACAGAAATCTAAATAAAATCGTGGTTCCTAACCCACGGTAAAAAAGGATTTTGGAGGTTATCACTATGACAAAGGAAAAATTGCTGGAATGGGGTTTGACCGAGGAACAGGCCAACAAGGTTATGGAAGGCTTGAACGGTTCTTTTGTCACCAAAAGCCGTTTCAATGAGGTCAACACCGAACTGACCAACGCAAAGAACACGATCAAAGAGCGTGACACCCAGCTTGAAACGCTGAAGAAGTCCACGGGTGACACCAAGGCGCTTCAGGATCAGATTACCCAGCTTCAGGCCGACAACGCCAATCAGAAAAAGGCCCATGACGCTGAAATGAAGGCGTTGAAGATCGGCAATGCTGTTGATATGGCATTGACCGGAGCCAAAGCAAAGAACAACACCGCAGTTAAAGCGCTGATGGCTGATTTTCTTGCCAAGGCTGAACTGGCCGATGATGGCACGGTGAAGGGCTTGGGTGACGAGATCAAGAAGCTGGTGGAAGGTCAGGACACGGCTTTCCTGTTTGACAGCAAGGCCCCCGATAAGAAGTTCAAGGGAGCCAAACCCGGTGAAAAGAGTGATACGCCCCCAGCTGGTGATGATGTTTCCAAAATGACCTATGATGAACTGTGTCAGTATTTGGAAGCCCACCCTGACGCAAAGTTGGATTAACCGACACCCCTACAAATCTTATTTTTAGAAAGGAAGTTTTGAACTATGCCTAACACTAAGTTTGATTCCAAGAGTTTCAACGCTGAAGCGTTCAAGTACATGGTTGGCCGTGTTCCCAACCTGAACATGAACGAAATCAAGAAATCCCGTGCGCTGGCCGCAAACCCTGACATTCGTGAAGTGTTCAGCGGTCAGAACGGTACCGCCTACGCCCGTATTGCCATGCGTGGCCTGATTGACGGTGATGCTGTGAACTATGACGGTTCTACTGACATTACCGCCACTTCCACCAAGACCTTTGAACAGGGTGTTGTGGTGGTTGGCCGTGCCAAGGCGTGGAAAGAGCGTGATTTTTCTTATGATGTGACCGGTGGCGTTGATTTCATGGCGAATATCAGCGAACAGGTTGCACAGTACAAGGATGAACTGGATGAAGCCACCATCCTTTCCATCCTGAAGGGCATTTTCGCTATGTCCACCGCCGATGCCAAGAACAAGGAATTTGTGGAGAAGCACACCACCATCGTTCCCGGTGCTATGACCGCCACCACCCTGAACACGGCGGCAAACAAGGCTTGTGGTGCGAACAAGAAGAAGTTCACTTTGGTTTTCTGCCATAGTGATGTTTCCACCGGCCTTGAAAACCTGAACCTGATCGAACGCCTGAAGTACACCGACAAGGACGGGATTCAGCGTGATTTGGAACTTGGCACTTGGAACGGCAAGTTGGTGATTGTCACCGATCAGATGCCCGTTACTGAGGGTTACTTTGACGCTGAATCCGGTGGTGAAGGCGCTTTGAAGATTGTTGCTTCCGGTACGCCCGCCGCTGGTGAAATTCTTCTGTCTAAGGTTACGCCGTATTTCGGCACCAAGACGCTTGCGGCGGGTGACTATGTGGCCGCTGGTGTTCAGTACACCACCTATGCCATGGGCAATGGCGCTTTCTCTTATGAGGATATTGGCGTCAAGGTTCCCTATGAAATGGCCCGTGATCCCAAGACCAACGGCGGTGAAGATTTGCTGTATATGCGTCAGCGTAAGGTTTTCGCCCCCTTCGGCCTGTCTTATGAGAAGAAAACGCAGGCAAGCACCAGCCCCACGGCGGCTGAACTGGAAAATGGCGGCAACTGGACGCTGGTTCATTCCGGTGAAGGCACCGCAAGTCAGCGTTCTTACATCAACCACAAGGCCATTCCCATTGCCCGGATTCTTTCCCGTGGCTAAAGGCGGTGAACCCCGTTGCGTGATAAAGCGGTTGCAATGCTGACGGCCCTTGGCGTGGCGGGGGCCGCTGATGATCCGCTGTTGGATATTGTGTTGAACAATGTTCAATGGCGGATCAAAAACCTTTCCAACCTTTCCGAAATCCCGGAAGGGTTGGAAAGTTTGGCCGTTTCTATGGCCGTGGGCGAATACCTGAACATGAAGAAGTGTTCTGGACAGCTTGAAGGGTTTGATCTGGATGCGGCGGCGGTGAAGTCCATTCAGGAAGGCGATACCAATATTACCTTTGCCCTTGGTGAAGGGAGTTCAACCCCTGAACAAAGGTTGAACAGCCTGATTGATTATCTGATCAACGGGCGTATTAGTGAAATCTACCGTTATAGGCGGCTGGTATGGTAAACAAAGCCGTAAGAACCGCCTTGGAACGGTTGTGGCAGGATCGGTGTTCTATCTTCATTCGTGAGGAAGTCACCGATCCTGATACCCACCTGACTGATTTTCAGGATTCGCCGCTTCTGGAAAATCAGCCGTGCAAGCTGTCTTTTGAAACATTAACTTCAACGGGCGGGGATGAAGTGGCAACCATCCAACAGGTGGTGAAGCTGTTCATTTCCCCGGATGTGAAAATCCCCGCTGGTTGCAAAATCATTGTTACCCGGCCAAACGAAACAGAACGAACCTTCACCTATACCCGATCCGGTGAACCGGGGGTATTTTCCAACCATCAAGAAATCATGCTTGAACCCTTCCGGGGGTGGGCCTGATGGGAAGATGGGGCCGGTGTGATTACCGGGAATTGAAGGAATTGGACGAACGCCTTCAACAGCTTTCGGAAGCTGACATGGATCAGCTTTGCAGACAAGCCGCCAATCAGGTTGCCCAAATCCTTCTGAACAAGGTGAAGAAAAGAACCCCGGTTGGCGTAAAGCCTACCTTTGACGAACCCAAGACCGTGAAGGTGAAGGGCGCAAGCGGGAAAAGCAAATCTTTCCTTACCCGTTCCGGTGCCATTCTGGATCGGTATTGGGCCGGTTATCGGGGTGGTTCGTTGCGGGATGCGTGGATGATCCTTCCGGTTGAAAAACACGGTGATGTGTATGAAATCACCGTGGTCAACAACTTGGATTATGCGTCCTATGTGGAGTACGGCCACCGGCAAACGCCGGGGCGATATGTTCCCGCTTTGGGCAAGAGCCTGAAGGTCAGTTGGGTAAAGGGCCGGTTTATGCTGACCATTTCCGAACAGGAAGTGAAGGTGCTGGCCCCGGAAGTTCTGAATGATATGTTGTATAACGCTTTGAAGGGGGTGTTCGGTTGATCAATGAAATCATCAAAGGTGTTTCAATCAAACTGAACACCGCCTTTGAAGGGAAGTACAAAATCTATCAGAACGATGTGGAACAAGGGTTTACCATCCCTTGTTTTTTCATTTCCGCCCTGAAGCCTGACATTTCCCCTTTGCTGAAAAACCGGTATATGAACCGGAACCCGTTGGATGTTCATTATTTCTCCACCAGCGGACGGAACAACGCCGAAATGTTCACAATGGCCGGGGATTTGATGGAATGTTTGGAGTTCATCACCCTTCCCAATGGGGATGTGCTTCACGGAACTTCCATGAGTTATGAAGTGGAAGATGGGGTTCTTCATTTCTTCGTGAACTACAATCTGACACTTCGCAGAGAAACCGAGGAAACCGCAATGGAAACCTTGGAAACTACTGTGGAGCCAAAGAAAGGGTGATTGAATGGCTACCAGAAAGAAAACCACCACGCAGGAACCGACCATCACGGCCCCGGTGGTATTCCCCAAAGAACGGGTGTTGACCTTCAAGCGTTACGCCGAAAGGCGTGATCTTCTGTCTGTCCTGTTGGAAGATGGGAAGGAATACACCTTTGATCAGATTGATGGCCTGATCAATGACTTTATGAAAGGTAAGGTGAACTAATATGGCCCTTGGCGGCGGCACCTTCTTGGTGCAGAACAAGGTTCTGCCCGGTGCGTATATCAACTTCATTTCCGTGGCGCAGGCAAGCGCCACCCTTTCTGACCGTGGCATTGTCACCATCCCCCTTGCCATGAATTGGGGGCCTGAAGGCAAGATTTTCACGGTGGAACAGGCTGACTTCATCAAGAACAGTCAGAAAATCTTCGGCTATGCGTACACGGCGGATGAACTGAAGCCGATGCGTGAAATTTTCCTTCACGCCAAAACGGTTCATTTCTTCCGCCTTGGCACCAGCGGCGTGAAAGCGTCCAACACCTTTGCAACGGCCAAATACCCCGGCACCCGTGGTAATGACCTTCGTACCGTTATCACGGCCAATGAGAACACCACCGAACTGAAGCCCCTGTTCGATGTGGCAACCTTCTTGGGAACCGTTCAGGTTGACCTTCAGGAAGGCGTGGCCGCAATCACCGACCTGAAGGCCAATGATTATGTGGATTGGAAGTCCAGCGGAACCCTTTCCCTGACCGCTTCCTTGCCCCTGACCAACGGCACCAATGGCACGGTGGCGGATTCTGATTACCAGACCTATCTGGATCAGGCGGAAGCCTATACCTTCAACGCTATGGGTTGCACGGAAAGCAAGGCCACCGTTACGGCCCTGTTCGCCGCTTTCGCAAAGCGTATGCGTGATGATGTGGGCAAGAAGTTTCAGGTGGTGCTTTTCCGCAAGCTGGCCGACTATGAAGGCGTTGTGAGCGTGAAGAACGGCCTGACTTCCGACAAGACTTCCACCGCCCTGATCCCTTGGGTTACGGGTGTGATCGGCGGAACGGCGGTCAATAAGAGCGCCACCAACATGACCTATGATGGTGAATACGATGTGGACACCGATTTCACGCAAACCCAGCTTGAAGCCGGTATCAAGGAAGGTTCCTTCATGTTCCATCGTGTGGATGAAGCGGTTTGTGTCCTGACGGATATTAACAGCTTCATTTCCATCACGGATGAAAAGTCCAGCGATTTTTCCAGCAACCAGACCATCCGAGTTCTGGATCAGATTGCCAATGATATTGCCGTCCTGTTCGGCAAGAAGTATCTTGGCAAGGTTCCCAATGATGCCGCTGGCCGGATTTCCCTTTGGAACGATATTGTGAAGCACCACACGGAACTTCAGGATATTCGGGCCATTGAGAACTTCAGCGGCGAAAATGTGACGGTTGAAAAGGGCGATACCAAGAAATCCGTGGTGGTTACGGACTATGTAACCCCCGTGAACGCTATGGAACAGCTTTATATGACCGTCTATGTGCAGTAAGGAGGTAACACAGCATGGATAGAACCATTATGAACGCCAAGGATGCTGTTTCCGCTTCCTTGGCTGAATGTTTCGTGACCATTGAGGACAACCGTTATAACTTCATGCAGGCTATCAACCTTGAAGCCAATTTTGAGAAGAACAAAACGGAAGTTCCCATTTTGGGCAAGACCGGCAAGGGCAATAAGGCCACCGGCTGGAAGGGTACGGGTTCCGCAACCTTCCACTATAACACTTCCATCTTCCGTGAACTGATGAAGCGTTATAAGGACACCGGCGAGGATGTCTATTTTGACATTCAGGTGACAAATGAAGATCCCACTTCTTCTGTGGGCCGTCAGACCGTGATCCTGAAGGATTGCAACATGGATGGTGGCTTGCTTGCCAAGTTTGATGCTGATGCGGAATACTTGGATGAAGATATGGATTTCACCTTTGAAGATTTCGAGTTGCCCGAAACCTTCAGCCTTCTGGCCGGTATGCAGTAAGCACAAGCCCCGGCCTTACTTCGGTATGGGCCGGGGCCTTTTTTCTTATCAAAAATATAGGAGGAAATTTATATGAGCCTGTCCGCTTTTCTGGCTGAAAACGCCATTCCCGTTGAGAACATCAAGTTTGTTGTTTCCAAGCGTTTCTTGGGTGAGGATGGGAACCCCATTCCTTGGGAGATCAAGACCATCACCGGCACCGAGGATGAAGCCCTTCGGAAGTCCTGTGCAAAGCGTGTTCCCGTTCCCGGCAAGAAGAATCAGTATCAGAAGGAAACTGATTATGATCTTTACCTTGGCAAGCTGGCCGTGGCTTGTACCGTGTTCCCCAATCTGAATGATAAGGAACTTCAGGACAGCTACAAGGTCATGGGCGCTGATGCCCTTCTGAAAACCATGCTGACCCCCGGCGAATATGCCGAATACCTGACCAAGATTCAGGAAGTGTGTGGTTTTGATACCACCATGCAGGATGAGGTTGATGAAGCAAAAAACTAATCTGTGAAGGTGATGGTGAAGCGAACATTGCTTACTATTGCCTTCACGAACTTCATTTGACACCTTCCGCCTTTTATGCTTTGCCCCGCCGTGAACGGGCCTTCATCATTGCGGCCATTGATGTTCGGGTGGAAGCTGAAAAGAAGAAGCAGAAGGAAATTGAACGCAAACAGCGCCGGGGCCGACACCATTAAGGCCCCGGCCATTCTCCAAGAAAGGTGGTGATCCCTGTGGGAACTATCCGAACCGCTATTGCCCTTTATGATGGTGTTACCAGCCCCCTTCAGAGTATGCACAAGGCTATGGGTGTTGTGCTGAACACCTTTGAATCCATGCAACAGGCTTCCGGTAGAGCCGTTGACACGGCGGCAATCCGGGAAGCCCGTGAAGAATGGGCGAAAGCGGGAACCGCCTTTGATGCCATTGAAGAAAATATCAGGAACGCCAATAATGAACAGCAAAAGTTCAATAATTCCATTCGTGGGGGTAACAATTCCGCCAATGGACTTCTGTCCACCATCAAGAAAATTGCCGTTGCCGCTGGTGGTATCGTCGGGATCAATAAGGTGCAGAACATTTCGGATAAATTGGCAAGCACCAAGGCCCGGTTGAATCTGCTGGTGGATGATGGCGGTTCCGTGGAAGAACTGGAAAAGAAGATTATGGCTTCCGCCCAGCGTTCCCGATCCGCTTACTTTGATACCGCTTCCGCCGTTGCCAAACTTGGCCTGAACGCCGGTAACGCCTTCGGTGGCAATATGGATCAGGTCATTGCCTTCATGGAACAGGTGAACAAACAGTTCGTTATTGGCGGTGCTACGGCCCAAGAGCAAAGCAACGCCATGATCCAGTTGACACAGGCAATGGCGGCGGGTGCGCTTCGTGGTGAAGAACTAAATTCCATTCTGGACGGTGCGCCGGGTATCGCAAGAGCCATTGAAAAATATATGGGCATTGCGGAAGGTTCCATCAAGTCTGTTGCACAGGAAGGCAAGGTAACGGCTGAAGTGGTGAAGAACGCCATGTTTGCTATGGCGGACGAAACCAACGCAAAGTTCGATTCCATGCCCAAGACTTGGGCGCAGATTTGGGCCGGGATGAAGAATCAGGCCCTTTCCATGTTCGCCCCGATCCTGACTAAAATCAATCAGATTGCCAACAGTTCCAAGTTCCAGCAAGTGACCACGGCCCTGATCAATGGCCTTGCCGGGGTTGCCAATATCGCTTCTTCGGTGCTGGATATTCTGATTTCCATTGCTTCCGTGGTGGTGGATAATTGGAGTTGGATTCAGCCTATTATCATGGGCATTGTGGCTGCTATGCTGATCTATAACGGTGTGGCGCTGGCAACGAATATCATCATGGGTATTCAGGCAACCGCCAAGGCCGTTCATGCGGCGGCAACCGCTATGGAAGCGGGAGCCACTTTCACGGCTACTGTGGCCCAGCAGGGCCTAAATGCGGCGCTTTTGGCTTGCCCCCTTACATGGATCATCCTTCTGATTATCGCCGTGATTGCGGCTATCTATGCGGCTTGTGCGGCGGTTGCAAAGTTCACCGGTGTTGCCAATAGCGGCTTCGGCGTGATTTGCGGCGGAATCATGGTGGTGATCGCCTTCTTCCAAAATCTTGGCCTGTCCGTGGCGAATATCGCCTTGGGTATCTGGAACGCTTTGGGGGCCTGTGCTTCCAACATCGGAACGGCCTTCCACAATGTCATTTCCAATGTTCAGGGATGGTTTTACAACCTTCTTTCCACCGCCCTTACCGTTGTGGCCGGTATCTGTGAAGCCCTGAACAAGTTGCCCTTTGTCGAGTTTGATTATTCCGGTATCACCAGCAAAGCAAGCGAATATGCGGCTAAATCCGCTGAAGCCTATGGCAATGTGGAGGAATACAAGAGTGTTGCCGATGCCTTCAATGAAGGAATGTCCACCTTCGACACCTTCAAGGATGGTTGGGCCGCTGATGCTTTTGCTTCTGGTTCGGCTTGGGGTGATGGCGTGGCGGACAAGGTTTCCGGGATGTTCGATTTTTCCGCCTTGGATTCTATGGGCGCTGATGCCATGGATGCTTTCAACCTTGGCAACAGCCTTGATGATATTTACGGGAACACCGGTGATATTGCAAACAACACAGCGGCCACCGCTGATGCTTTGGATGTTACGGAAGAAGATTTGAAGTATCTTCGTGACATTGCGGAGCGGGAAGCAATCAACCGGTTCACCACCGCTGAAGTTAAGGTTGAACAGACCAACAACAACTATATTTCCGGTGACACCGATCTTGATGGAATCATGGATGCTTGGGCCAATGATTTTGCTGAAAAGCTGGATGTTTCCGAGGAAGGGGTGCATGAGTAATGGCGTACAAGATGTATATTTCCGGTGTGCTTATGCCCATCACCCCTTCCAAGGTGACGGTCAAGATCAACAACCAGAATAAGACCATGACCTTGATCAACGGGGAAGAAATCAACATTCTGAAGGCCGCTGGCCTGTCTGATGTGTCCTTTGAACTGTTGCTTCCCCAAGTGTCCTATCCCTTTACCAATGGCGGAGCGCAGACCGCCGCCTATTACCTTTCCCTGTTTGAAAGGCTGAAGGTGAGCAAATCCCCGTTCCAATTTATCCTGAACCGGCAGAAGCCCGGTGGCGGAATGTATCACTTCACCAACCTGACCGTGGGCCTTGAAACTTACGAAATTGTTGATGATGTGGATGAAGGCTTTGATGTAAAGGTGAAAGTGAACCTGAAGCAGTACAGAGCCTATGGAACAAAAACCGTTACCATCAAACCCGCCGCCACTTCCGGGGCCACTTCCACGGCTACGGTTCAGGCGGCACCGAGGGCAACCACCAGCGCCCCGAAAGCGGCCACCTACACGGTGAAGGCGGGGGATTGCCTTTGGAACATTGCCAAAAAGCAGTTGGGCAACGGAGCCGATTACACGAAAATCTATAATCTGAACAAAGACAAGATCAAGAACCCGAACCTGATTTATCCCGGTCAGGTTCTTACCTTGCCTTCCTGAAAGGGGTGATTCCGTTTGGCAGTTGAATTGTTCATCCAGCATAACAGCACCATTCAATTCCCCGTTGTCGAGGAAGGCGCACGGCTGACCTTGGAACGCAAGGGAACCCCCGGAAAGCTGGAATTTACCGTGGTGAAGGGGCCGGGGCTGAACTTTGCTGAAGGTGATCCGGTGAAGCTGACTGTGAACGGAACCGCCATGTTCTATGGCTTTGTGTTCAAGAAAAAGCGTGACAAAGGCGGCACAATCAGCGTGACCGCCTATGATCAGCTTCGTTACCTGAAGAATAAGGACACCATCACAGAAGAAGGGCTGAAGGCTTCCGACCTTCTGAAGCGGCTTGCAACCGATTTCCGGTTGAACCTTGGCACGGTGGAAGATACCGGATATACCCTTGAAACCATCGTGGAAGAAAACCAAACTCTGTTTGATATGATTCAGAACGCCCTTGATGAAACCCTGATGAATACCAAACAGCTTTATGTTTTGTACGATGATGCCGGGAAGCTGACCTTGAAGAACATCAATTCTATGAAGCTGAACCTTCTGATTGATGAAGAAACCGGTGAAAACTTCAGCTATGAATCCAGTATTGATGAACAGACCTACAACAAAATCAAACTGGCCTATAACAATGAAAAAACCGGCAAGCGGGAATTGTTCATTGCACAGGACGGGGAGAAAATGAACCAATGGGGTGTTCTTCAGTATTTTGAGGAAGTGCAGACACAAACCGGCGCTTCCGCCAAGGCGGATGCCCTGTTGAAACTGTATGATCAGAAAACCCGCAAGCTGACCATTCAGAACGCCTTTGGAGATGTGCGGGTTCGTGCTGGAAGCGCCGTGGTGGTTGCCCTGAACCTTGGCGATATTGTCACCAACAATTACATGGTGGTGAACAAAGTCACCCATACATTCAAGGGTGATGAACACATGATGGAACTTGACCTGATCGGGGGTGAATTTATTGCCTAATCCTGTTGAAGTGGTGAAACGGGCGGCGGTGGAAGCGGTGGAAGCCGGGAAACCGGTGAACATTCTGTTTGGAACCGTCCTTTCCGCTTCACCCCTGAAAATTCAGGTGGATCAGAAATCCATCTACACTTCCAAAATGCTGATCCTGACACGGAATGTGACTGATTTTGAAGTTGATATGACGGTGAACCACAGCACGGAAGAAAAAGGCGGTGGTTCCGGTGCGGCGGCTTATGAAGCCCACAAACACGCCTATGTTGGCAGAAAGACCTTCAAGGTTCACAACGCTTTGAAGGCCGGTGAAAAGGTGCTTCTGGTTCGGGTTCAGCAAGGCAAAAAATTTGTGGTCATTGACCGGGTAAAGGGGGATTGATGATGATTCCACAAGTGCAGGACGATATTAAACAGGATTTCACCATTGAAACCCTTCCAAGCCGAACATTCAGGATGAACCACAACACCCTGACCATCATTGGCACCATTGATGAAATCCAAGCTGTGGAACAGGCGGTGTTCCTGATTCTGAACACAGAACGCTATGAATGGCTGATTCATTCTTGGGATTATGGGGTTGAACTTCATAACCTGATCGGGAAGGATGTGGAATACTGTATTCCCGAAATTGAACGCCGGGTTCGTGAAGCCTTGCTTCAGGATGATAGAATCACGGCAGTTCAAAACTTTGAATTTACGGTGAACAAAAAACAAGTGCTGACTACCTTCACGGTGGTCAGCATTTTTGGTGAAATCAATGCAGAATTGGGGGTTGAAATCTGATGTATGAAGCACAGACCTATGAAGCAATCCTTTCCCGGATGCTTCAGAAGGCGCTTTCCATCAATGGCAATTTGGACACCCGTGAAGGTTCGCTGGTTTGGTGCGGTGATGCCCCCGCCGCCGTGGAATTGCAGAACCTTTATATTGCCCTTGATACGGTGCTGAATGAAACCTTTGCGGACACCGCAACCCGCCCTTATTTGATTTTGAGGGCGGCAGAAAGGGGCCTGACACCGCAACCGGCAAGCCCCGCCGTGTTGCAGTTGTCGATTACGCCAACCAGCTTGCACCTTCCCATGAATACCCGCTTTTCTATCGGGGAACTGAACTATTATGTTTCGGCTGATCGTGGAAGCGGCAACTATGAAATCACCTGTGAAACCGATGGTGAAGCCGGGAACGATTACACCGGAACGGTGATCCCCATTGAGTATGTGGAAGGGCTGGAAACCTGTACCATTTCCGCTGTGGTGATCCCCGGTGAAGATGAAGAAGATACCGAGGTTTTCAGACAGCGGTATATGGACAGCCTGAACGCCCAAGCCTTCGGCGGCAACCGTGCGGACTATCTGGAAAAGGTGAACGCCATTCCCGGCGTTGGCGGCGTGAAGGTTTATCGGGTTTGGAACAGCGATTTGAACCCGTCCAAGCTGATTCCGCCCACGGGAACCGACACTTGGATCAGCGGCCTTTCCGGTGTGTCCGAGGAAATCAAGGCGTGGTTGGATTCCGTGTATGCGGCGGGAGCCAACAACAAACTGACCGTGGGCGGAACCGTCAAGCTGGTTATCATCAACAGTTCCTTCAAGAAGCCTTCGGAAACCCTTGTGGATCAGGTGCAGACCGCAGTTGATCCCCTTCAGAACGCCGGTGAAGGTGTGGGCATTGCGCCCATCGGCCATGTGGTGAGGGTGGAAGGCGTTGGAGAAGATACCATCAACCTTTCCTTCGATTTGTACTATCAGCGGGATTGGAGTTGGGATGATGTTTCCGCCTATGTTACGGAAGCAATCAATGGGTATTTCTTGGAACTGGCCGAAAGTTGGGCGGATCAGGATGAAGCCCTTGTGGTGCGTATCAGTCAGGTTGAAAGTCGCCTGTTGGGTATCACCGGTATTCTGGATATTGCCAATACCAAAATCAACGGTGAAGCGGCCAACTGTACCCTGACGCTGGATCACATTCCGGTTCTTGGCACCCTTGAACCCGGAACCATTGTGATTGGCGGATAAGGGGGCCGGGAGCATGGAACGAAAACTGATTGATTATCTTCCCTATGTGATCCGGGATTACGCAGAATTTCAGGGGATTATGGGAAGTGAACAACCTGAAGTGGAAAAGGCGTGGGATTCCGCTGATGATCTTCTGGATAATCAGTTCATTCCCACCGCTGGAAACATGGGCCTTTCCCGTTGGGAAAAAATTCTGGATATTACCCCCAAGGGAACAGACACCCTTGAAGATCGCCGGTTCCGTATTCTAACCCGTATCAATGAAGAACTTCCGTACACCTTGCCCCAGCTTCGGAACATCCTTGAAACGCTGTGCGGCAAGGACAACTATTCCGCTGATGTGGAGGAAGGCACCTATCAGCTTCTTGTGAAGATCGGGCTGGCCGCAAAGAATAATTTCACCGATGTTGAAGCATTGTTGAACAGAGTGGTTCCCCAAAACATGGTTGTGACTTTGCTTCAGCTTTATAACACCCACGGTGAACTTGGCCGGTTTACCCATGCCCAGCTTGCCGCCTACACCCACGATCAGTTGAGAAATGAGGTTTTGAAGAATGGCGAATAAAACACCCAATTACAATTTGGTCAAACCCCTTGAATCTGAATTTTATGATGTAGGGGTACAGAACGAAAACATGAACAAGATTGATGCCCAAATGAAGGCCAATGCGGATGCAATCAAAGACCTTCAGGACAGTCAATCCGGGAAAGCTGATTTGGTGGGTGGCAAAGTTCCCACCGCCCAGCTTCCCGAAATGGACTATGATCCTTCCGGTACGGCGGAAAGCAAAGTAAGCGCCCACAATCTGGATGAAGCCGCCCACCCCTATCTGTTGGAGCAGATTGGAACCTGTGTGGAAGCGGCACAGAACGCACAGGAAGCCGCAGATGCGGCCTTGGAAGCTGTGTCCGGGATCGTCTATACCATCAACGCCGTTCCTACGCAGAACGGAACCCTGACCTATAACGGACAGGCCCAAAGTCCTTCTTGGAACGCCTATAACCCCGATGCGTTGACCTTGGATGGCACAACCACCGGCACCAATGCGGGAACCTATACGGCCACTTTCACACCCAAGGGGAAATACAAATGGGCTGATGGAACGCAGACCGCCAAGGAGGTGACTTGGACGATCAGCGCCGCCACCATGACGGTTCCCACGCAGAAGAACAGCCTGACCTATACCGGATCGGCACAATCCCCCACATGGAACAACTATGACAGCGGGAAAATGACGCTTGGCGGAACTACCAGCGCCACAGGTGCCGGTTCTTATTCCGCCACCTTCACCCCGAAAACGAACTACAAATGGGCAGACGGAAGCACCGGGGCCAAGTCCGTTGCGTGGAGCATTGCCAAGGCCGCTGGTAGTTTGAGCCTGAACAAGACTTCTATCAAGCTGACCGCCGCAAAGACCACGGACACCATCACGGTAACAAGAGCCGGTGACGGCACGATCAAAGCCGTTTCCAGCGCCCCTTCCGTGGCTTCTGTGACCGTTTCTAATGGGGTGGTAACTGTTACCGCCAAGGCCAAAGGAACCGCCACAATCACCGTCAGCGTGGCCGCTGGCACCAACTACACAGCGCCTTCCAATAAGACCTGTGCCGTTGAAGTGACTTTGCCCACCAATGTTCTGAATGATAACAGTTGGGCAACCATCCGGGAAGTCAGTTCCGCAGGATTGGGGGCCAACTATTGGGCCGTGGGTGATGTGAAGGCCATTGTTCTGAACGGTACGGCTATCAACTGTACCTTCAACAATCTGACCGTGAACGCCTTCATTTTGGGGTTCAATCACAATTCCGCCAAAGAGGGAGCGAACAAGATTCACTTCCAGATCGGAAAGATCGGTTCCACGGCGGTTGCCCTGTGTGATAGCTATTACAACAATACTGGTGGCGGTTTCCGCATGAACACCAGCAACACGAACAGCGGTGGTTGGAACGCTTCGTATATGCGGAAAACCGTGTTGGGCAACACCAACACCCCCACAAGCCCCTTGGCAAATAGCTTGATGGCGGTTCTTCCGTCTGATCTTCGTGCTGTTATGCAACCCGTGACCAAGTACACCGATAACACCGGCAATTCCAGCAATAGTTCCGGTGCTGTTACGGCAACCACCGATTACCTGTTCTTGCTGGCTGAATTTGAAGTGTTTGGTTCCCGTTCTGGTGCAAACCAGTATGAACAAAATTCGCAGGCACAATATGACTACTATAAGGCTGGCAATAGTAGAGTAGCCTATAATCATTCCGCCGTGTCCACGGCGGTGTGGTGGTGGCTTCGTTCCCCTAATTACACCGGCCACAATTCCTTCCGTATTGTCTATACGGACGGCAACACCGGTAACAATTACGCCTATTCCTCTGCTGGTGTGCGGCCCGGCTTTGCCGCCTAATCCCCCGCAGGATTATCCCGGCCCCCATCCCGCCGCCGAAAGGCGGCGGTTCCGGGAGGAACCCCAAAACAAAAATAATAATGGCGGCGTAAGCCGCCCGACGATTTTTGAAAAATGGGGTTTTTCCGGTAAAGTGCTATCATTTGACTGTCTTTTGAGGGCAGACGCAAGGCGATACAAGCCATACAATATCTATGAGCCTGTTTGAAGGGGGTATTGTATGGCAACAAACAAGCGTGTTTTCACCTTGCGTCTGTCCGATGAAGTCTTTGACAAGATCGGAGCGCTTGCAACCCGTGAACACCGATCCATTACCAATTACATTGAATTTGTCCTTCTGAAGCACTTGGAAGAAGTGGAAAAGGCAGAAGGTTCAATCAATGTCGATAATTCACCCAAAGGGGTATAACTGAAAATGTCTGTCCTGAAGCAAAAGAGAACCACAAGCAAGGCCGAGTTCATCAACACGGCCAATCAGATTTATGTGGAAACCCTGAATTTCCTAACCCGTCTTTCGGCCCGGTATTCCCGGCTGATTGCTGAACCGGTTGCAAAGCTGGCCGGTGAAATCATCGACCATGCGGAAAAGGCCAACAGTATCTTTCCTTCGGACAACCAGCGTATTGAATTGCGGAAGGCCCATCTTCTTGAAGCACGGGCTTCCCTGATGGCGCTGGATGTTCGCTTAACCCATGTTTACCTGATTCTGAACCAGAACCCGGAAGGGGCCTTTACCACTTCCAAGGGAAATGCGGTGAAGTCACAGGATGCCATGGAAAAGCTGGATAAGATGGCCCAAAACTTGGGTGAACTGATCGACAAAGAAAATGAACTTCTGAAGGGAGCAATCAAAAATGTAACAGCAAAACAGAAATGATTTTTCATTAGGTGTGCAACTGATAATGAGCCTGTTGGCGGTGTGGTGGTGGCTTCGTTCCCCTAATTACAACAACAACAATAACTTCCGTAATGTCAATACGGACGGCAACAACAATAACAATAACGCCAATTACTCTGCTGGTGTGCGGCCCGGATTTTGCAAATATACACGGTCAAATGTAGTAACAGAAGGCGAACGGCTTTTCAGGTGAAAGACGACCGATGTAAAAGGAGTTGTACTTCCTTGGGTTTCAATCCCTAAAACTGCCCTTTGATGCCCTTACACGGACGCTTCTTGCATGGTGGGTGAATGTGCCTTATCCCATTTCATGTGTGAGGGCAAAGCAATTTAGACGGCACCCTACAAGATATTTGTACGAGGGGCGAATACTTTTATTATGACAAGCCAAGAACGGCATGAAGCAAGGTTCCAGCGCCGCAAAGCAAAGCGGTTGGAACGGAAACAGGCCCGGTGTAATAGCCTTGGGCCGATGAATAAAGTCTTTTCCTACCGGAAGATGTTCTTCTATGGGAAAAAGTGCTGTAACGGGGTACGGTGGAAGCAAAGCGTTCAGAACTTTGAAGGCCACCTGTTTTCCGGTACGGCAACACGGCGGCGAACGGTATTGGAACAGCAATGGAAACCCAAAGCCTGTTCCCATTTCACCCTTCGGGAACGGGGTAAAATCCGCCCGATAGATGCCCCGCACATTACGGATCGACAAATCCACAAAACCCTTTGCAATGAAGTTCTGATCCCGCTATATTCCCCGTCCATGATTTATGACAACGGGGCAAGCCAAAAGGGAAAAGGCCTTCATTGGCAGTTCAAGCGGATCAAACAACAGCTTGGATGGCATTACCGGCGCTATGGCCGGGAAGGTGCCGTGTTGCTGTTGGATTTGAAAGGGTTCTTCCCAAATGCTTCCCACGCCCTGTTATATCAGCGGCACCGGGAATTGATTTTGAATCCTGAACTTCAAAACTTGGCTGATACCATCATCCGGTTTTCCCCATGCCCGACACCGGGCCGGGGCTTGCCTTTGGGTGTGGAGCCTTCCCAACAGGAAATGGTTGCTTTGCCCAGCAAGATTGACCAATGGATCAAGTGTCAGGCCCGTGTTCATTGCGCCGGTCATTACATGGATGATTACTATGCGTTCTTCCCCACGGTGGATGAAGCAAAGCTGATGGGCCATGAAATTGTACGGCGTTTTGAAGCCGCTGGAATCAGAGTGAACAAGCGCAAATGTAAGGTGATCCCGCTTACAAAGCCATTCCGGTTCTGTAAAGCACGGTTCACCCTTACCGAAACCGGCAAGATCAAGGTGAACGGAAGCCGGGATGGAGTGAAACGGGCAAGGCGAAAGCTGAAGCTGTTTCACAAAGAGTTCAAAGAGGGAAAACGATCCTTCTTTGACATAGAACAATACATGGAGTGCCAAAGCGCCTATTACCGGAACTTCAACGATCATGGACGGTTGTTAAGGTTGCGGCGGCTTTACCATGCAATCTTTTTCGGAGGTGGACAATGTTTAGAATCATCAAAGCCGGGGCCGGTATCGGCCTGACCGAGAACCTGAACTACATCAAAAAAGCCGAAAATGGTTGCTATGTCCTTTGCCCGGAGCCTGACGCTTCGGGCATTGTTTTTGAGGGTGTAGCTTACCATTTGTTGGGCCGTGCCGCCATGGACGAACTGGAAACGGTGAGTTTGGAACAGACGGACGCAGGAAGCGAGATCACCAAGGCCACAGAAGCCGGTGGGATCGTCTTTGTAACCTTGGCGGAAGCCGGGAGCATTGACGCTGAAACGGCGGCGGAACACGCTGATTTGTTCGCTGAATGGGCTTTCCCTGTGGCCTACACGGTGGGGCAGATTCGCCGGTATAACGGCACCCTTTACAAGTGTGTTCAGGCCCATACTTCCCAAGAGGGTTGGACACCGGACACGGCTTCCAGCCTGTGGAGCAAAACGAGTGATCCCGCTGAAGAATGGCCCAAATGGAGCCAACCGGTGGGAGCGCATGACGCTTATTCCAAGGGGGCAAAGGTGAGCCATAACGAAAAGCATTGGATTTCCACGGTGGATTCCAATGTGTGGGAACCCGGTGTGTACGGGTGGGAGGAAAGCACGGATGGAGTATAAAACCTATGTTTGCCGCAAACGGGCAAGGTTCAAGGCGATTTGTGGACAAGTGAACATTCCGTATGGAACCACCCTGAACGGTCAGGGTGGTTTTTTGATCCTGAATGATCTTCCGGTGTGTTCGGCCACCAGCCAAAACGCCTATGACTTCTTCACACAGAATGATGATGGCATGGGGCAGGAGCGGGGCGAACTGTTGAACCGGATCATTCCCAAGCTGGAAAAGCGAGATACCGGGTATCAGGCCCGGTGGGGGAAGATTTGGGAAGATGCCCTTTGTCAGAAGTACAAGCGCCCGGATCAGGAAGAACATTGGATTTGGAACTTCGACTTCTACAACGGCCCCGTTGAAGATTTGCGCCACATTGCCGCCCTGATTGGGGCCTGACGGGAGGGAAAAGCCATGACGATTTATCAGGTGTTGTGCTTGATTGGTGTTCCCACCTTGATTTTGGCGGTATTCAAATACCTGTGGAGCCAAATCAAGCATAACACCGAGGATTCCAAGGCTTTGAAGGCCGGTATTCAGGCCCTTCTTCGGGCGCAGATGATCAGCGATTTCAATAAGTATTCCGAAAAAGGCTATGCCCCGATCTATGCACGGGATAATTTTGAAAATTGCTGGAAGCAGTATCATTCTTTGGGGGTGAATGGGGTGATGGACGATCTTCACAGAAAATTCTTGGAGTTGCCCACCGATCCCCCGGAAGAATGAGCAGACGAACCAAAAAGCCAAAGCGTGAGTTTTCCAAACTGATCTTGTATGTGGTGGGGGCCGTGACCGTTGGGGTTACGGCCTTCACCCTTATTATGATTTGGCGCACGGAAAACCTTGAACCGCTGGCCTATCTGATCCCCGCCGTATTCGCAGAATTGGCAACCGCCACCGGGTTTTACTATTCCAAAGCCAAGGCCGAAAACCGGATTAAACTTCGGAAACTGTACGGCCCTGAAATTTATAACGATGCAAAGGAGATTTGAACCATGCTGAACGCTGTTTTGAACAACCTGATCAATATTGGGTGGGCTATGCTGATCTTCCTGTGTGCGTACCTGTCCAATGTGGCTTTTTCCCTTTACTACAACATCAAGGTTTTGCTTCAGCCTTTCGACAAACAGAAGATGATCAATTCCGGGCTGAAGGTTGCCACCTTCGTTGTGGGCCTGACCTTGCTGTGTGTGGCAATCACCACCCTTCCCATTTACGCTGATCAGCTTGGATGGGCAATCCCGGAGGAATACACAGAAATTTTTGCAGACTTGGTTATTGTGGGCGCTGTCCTTATGGTTTCTTGCAAATACATTGCTGAAGCCTTCACCAAGTTCAAAGCCATTCTTCAGGTGAAAGGAGATACCGAAAATGAGTAATTCCAGCCTTGCAACCTATACCCGGATCACGAAAAACAAAACCAGCCCCCGGAACCATGCCATTGACACCATCACGATTCATTGTATCGTTGGGCAATGGACGGCAAAACAGGGGTGTGATTATTTCGCAACCACAGACCGGCAATGTTCCGCCAACTATGTTGTTGGCAAGGATGGTTCCATTGGCCTTTCCGTGGATGAAAAGGATCGTTCTTGGTGTTCCAGCAACGGCACCAATGACAACCGGGCAATCACCATTGAAGTTGCTTCCGACACTTCCCACCCCTACGCCGTGACCGCCAAGGCTTATGCCGCCCTGTTGGATTTGGTAACGGATATTTGCAAGCGCAACGGGATCAAGAAGCTGGTGTGGAGTACGAATAAAGAAGATCGTGTGAATCACCGGAACGGATGCAACCTGACGGTTCATCGTGACTTTGCAAACAAGGCTTGCCCCGGTGAATACCTTTATTCCAGACACGGGGAGATTGCCGCAGAGGTCAACAGGCGGCTTCAGAACGCTTCTTCCGGGGCGGGTGGTGAACTACACCCCCAGCCACAGAAAAGCCCACAGGCGGCACCACAGGGGCCACCGTAGCCCCTTATCTTGTGCGGGTGAAGATTTCCAATCTGAATATCCGCAAAGGCCCCGGCACAAACTATGGTTCCACCGGTTTCATCAAACCCGGCGTTTATACCATCGTGGCCGAAAGCACCGGCACGGGTGCCACCAAATGGGGCAAGCTGAAAAGCGGCGCTGGTTGGATTTCCCTTGACTACGCCGCCAAAACCTAACCATGACAAAGGCCCTTCCGGTTCAAGCTGGAAGGGCCTTTTTTTCGTGTTTCTACTATGTTACTAATAACCCAGATTTCAGGGGATTTCAACGGGTTGAAATGTTCAGTTTTCAGGCGTTGTTGAGCGTTGCAGAGTAGAAATATTTATGCTACACTAAAAAAACTAAGGTCCGGACGGGATACCGGGCAGCGGGTCGGAACTGGCGTGACGGTCCCGATATCAAGAGGAGGATCACGAGATGGAGAGACACTGGATCCATGTGCTGTGCGCGGGCGCGGTGGCGCTGGGCTGTGCCGGGTGCGGCCAGACGGCCGGGACTGCCAGTCCTGCCAAGATCACCGAGATCACCGTGTGGACCTACTACAACGACGACCAGCTGGAGAGCTTCAACCAGATAGTGGACACCTTCAACGAGACGGTGGGGAAGGAGAAGGGCATCCATGTCTCCAGCTACAGTCAGGGCAGCGTCAACGACCTGGAGATCAACGTGGTCAACTCCGCCGAGGGCAAGGTGGGGGCGGATCCCCTGCCCAACATCTTCTCCGGCTATGCCGACACCGCCTATACGCTGGAGCGGATGGGGCTGGTGGTGGACCTGTCCCCCTATTTCACCCAAGAAGAGCGGGACGCCTATTTCGAGAGCTATCTCACAGAGGGCGACTTCGACGGCGACGGGAGCATCAAGATCTTCCCCACCGCCAAGTCTACGGAGGTCCTGTTCCTGAACGACACCGACTGGCAGCCCTTCGCGCAGGCCAACGGCGCGTCCTATGAGGATCTGGCCACCATCGAGGGCGTGGTGGAGACCGCCCAGCGCTACTATGACTGGACCGACGCCCAGACCGATGCCCCCGACGACGGCAAGGCCCTCTTCGGCCGGGACGCCATGGCCAACTATATGCTGATCGGCGCCCGGGAGCTGGGCTGTACCATCTTCGACGTGCGGGACGGGGCCATGACCCTCCACTTCGACGAGGATGTGGCGCGCGCGCTGTGGGACAACTACTATGTGCCCTTCGTCAAGGGCTGGTTCAGCGCGGTGGGCCATTACCGCAGTGACGACGTCAAGACCGGCAATATCCTGGCCTATGTCGGCTCCAGCTCCAGCGGCTCGTTTTTCCCCGACCAAGTCATGACCAGCGACACCGAGAGCCACGACATCGAGCTGAAGGCCCTGCCCTGCCCGGACTTCCGGGACGGGAAGAAGGTGGCCGTCCAGCAGGGCGCGGGCATGGTGGTGACGAAGGGCACCGACGATCAGATCGCCGCCAGCGTGGAGTTCCTCAAGTGGTCCACCGCCCCGGAGAACAACATCTCCTTCTCGGTGAGCTCCGGCTATCTGCCCGTGACCCACGAGGCCGCGGACATGGAGACCATCCGGGCCTCTGCTCCGGAGCTGTCGCCAAAGATCGAGCAGGTCCTGAGCCAGGCCGTCCAGGAGGTGGAGAGCGATGAACTCTATACCACACGGGCCTTTGCCGGCGGCAAGGAGGCCCGCGCGGTGCTGGAGTACGCCATGAGCGATCAGGCCGAGGCGGACCGGGCCGTGGTGACGGAGCGGCTGGCCCAGGGCCAGAGCCTGGACGAGGCCGCGGCGGAGTTCCTCACCGACGCGCATTTCCAGAGCTGGTATCAGGACCTCAAGAGCCGGCTGGAGGCGTATCAGGGATAACTGGCCCATGGGGGCAATGGAAGCGGGGTGGGTCATCATGAAGCGAACGGCGGAACGGAAAGAGCGGCGGAGACCGGAGCGGTCCGTCTTTTCGACCATACTCCTCTCCCTGCTGGCGGTGCTGGTGGTGGAGGTCCTGATGCTGACGGTGTCCATCGTGGTCAGCCAGGTGCCCCAGCAGCTGGACCAGAACGCGGAGGACATCCTGGCCAAGCAGGTGGAGAACCGCTCCGGCTATTTGGAGGACCGACTGGTGGAGTCCGCCAGACTGGGGGATCTGGCCAAGGCCATCGACGGGGAGACCCAGCGGCTCCTCCAGGCTGGGACGATCCACCTCGACAGCCTGGACCGGGACAGCGAGAAGGCCGCTCCGCTCTTCGAGGCGGTCGCGGAGGACCTGATCGCCACCCTGCGGAGCAAGTCCGTCACCGGCATCTTCGTGGCGCTGGATACCCATGACATCGCGGACTGGACGCCGGGCGTGCCTGTCCCGGGCGTGTATCTTCGGGACCTGGACCCAAACGCCCCGCCCTCCCAGCGGAACGAGGACCTGTCCTTCGAGCGGGCTCCGGCGGCCCTGCTCAAGAATATGCGGATCGCCACGTCCACCACCTGGAGGCCCGCTATGAACACGGATCCGCGGAACGACCAGAGCCCCATCATGGAGCCCCTCCGGGCGGCCTGGGAGGATGGGGCCAGCCTGCCCGCCGCCGAGTATGGCCGCTGGACCACCGTGCCCTACCATCTGGCGTGGGATCCCCGCACGGCGGTGGCGTACTCCCAGCCGCTGATCCTGCCGGACGGCACGATCTACGGTGTGGTGGGCATCGAGTTGCTGACCAGCTATCTGGAGACGTTGATGCCCTATCAGGAGCTCCAAAACGATGGGAGCGGCACCTATCTCCTGGCCTCCACCACCACAGACCCGGGGAGCGGGACGTTGGAGCTGACCACAGCGGTGAGCGCCGGACCGGATGGGTCCCTGTCCGCGGACGGGACCGCCGCGCTGCTCTGCCAGACAGATGACGCCGGGCAGGGAGTCATCGAGGCGGATGGCCGGACCTGGCAGGTCAGTCTGGAGAGCCTGACCCTCTATGACCGGAACGCGCCCTTCTCCGGGGAGCGGTGGATGCTGGTGGGAGCGGTGCCCTCCACAAAGCTGTTCGAGTTCTCCAGCATAGTCCAGCGGCTCATGATGGTCACGATCCTGCTGACGCTGGCAGTAGGCTTGGGGTGCAGTCTGCTGGTGAGCAGACAGCTGGCCCGACCGATCGCCCGGCTCTCCGCCGAGGTGGCGGCGGCCCAGAAGGAACACGACTCGATCCCGCGCCTGTCCCACACCGGCGTCCGGGAGCTGGACCGGTTCGCGGGGGCCATCACCCGGCTCAGCCGGGACGTGGTGAACACCTCGACGAAGTTCCTGCGGATCATGGATATGGCCAGCGTAGAGCTGGGCGGCTATGAGCTGAGGATGGACGAGGAGAGCGTCTATGTGACGGCCAACTTCTTCTCCATGCTGGGGATGCCGGAGGTGGACCCGAAGGGGCTGGACCTGACCGGGTTCCGTGCCCGGATGGCGGCGCTGGCCGGGCGGGGCCAGACCGTGATGCTGGCCGAGGGCGGATGCCTTCTCCAGATCGCCCAGCCTGAGGGGGGCGTCCGATACGTCCAGCTCCGGATCACCACGGACGGTGACGCGGAGGTAGGGCTGATCGAGGACGTGACGGCCGCCACGCTGGAGCGGATGCGGATCGAGCATGAGCGGGACTACGATGTGCTCACCGACCTCTACGGCCGGCAGGCGTTCCAGCGGGAGTGCGAGGAGCTCTTCCGCGCGCCGGAGAAGCTGCGCCACGCGGCGGTGCTGATGATGGATCTGGACGGACTGAAACACGTGAACGATTTCTACGGCCATGACTGGGGCGACCGGTACATCCGGCAGACCGGCCGGTGCCTGGCGGAGAACACGCCGGAGCGGACCATCTGCGCCCGCCAGTCCGGCGACGAGTTCCTAGCGTTCTTCTACGGCTATCCGGACCGGGCGTCCCTGCGGAAGGCGCTGGACGAGCTGACCACCGCCTTCCGGGAGAGCGCCGTGGTCCTGCCCGATGGGCAGCGGATGCCGATCAGCGTCTCCGGCGGCATCGCCTGGTACCCGGAGAACGGCTCTGATCTGGCCACACTGAAGCGGTATGCCGACTTCGCCATGTATCAGGTGAAGCGGACCCAGAAGGGCCGGATTGAGGAGTTCGACATCAAGGCCTATGACCAGGAGGCCTATGAGCTCCAGATCCGCCAGGAGTTCCGGCAGATGCTGGAGGAGGAGGCCCTGACCTACCACTTCCAGCCGATCTTCACGGCGGCGGACGGCCGGGTGGCGGCCTATGAGGCCCTCATGCGGCCCACTCTGCCCACGCTTCGGTCCCCGGCGACGGTGATGCGGATCGCACGGGAGCTGGACCGGCTCTATGAGATCGAACACATCACGCTCTTCCATGCGACAAAACGCTTCCATGACCTGCTGGCGCAGGGGATGCTGGAGCCGGAGGCCAAGCTGTTCGTCAACTCCATCGCCAGCGTCAGCCTGAACGATGAGGATGCGGCCGAATACACCGGGCGCTGGCCGGAGCTGATGCGCCATCTGGTGGTGGAGATCACCGAAGAGGAGAAGTGCGACTCGGCGGCGCTGGCGCGCAAGCGGGAGGCCATCCAGGCCGTCGGCGGCGTCTTCGCTCTGGACGACTATGGGAGCGGATACGGCAACAGCGGCAGTCTGCTGGAGCTCTCGCCCCAGTATGTCAAGGCGGATCAGCTGCTTATCCGGAATATCGACCGCGACCCGGACAAGCAGCAGATCGTCTCCAGCCTGGTGGCCTATGCCCATCCCCGCGGGATGAAGATCGTGGCGGAGGGCATCGAGACGGCCGCCGAGCTCCGCAAGGTGATCGAGCTGGGGGTGGATCTGCTCCAGGGCTACTACCTGGCCCGTCCCCGGGAGATCCCGGATCCCATCTCACCAGAGGCGCGGGAGGAGATCCGGAAGATCGCGGAGGAGCGCTGACATCCCATACCGCGGATGATGGCCCCGGGAGGCATTTGCCTCTCGGGGCGTTCGCTTTGGCGGACCGGATCCTCGACGATCCGTCGGCCGGATGGTATGATGATAAAAGAGGAGCCTCCGGCGGAGGCCCCAGACCATATCGACGAGAGGAAACAGACCATGCACTATAACGGACCCATCGTACGGCCTCAGACCGACGCGGACAGCGTGTTCATCGAAGTCACGGTCGGCTGTACCCACAACAGCTGCACCTTCTGCAATTTCTACCAGGACTATCCCTTCCGGGTGGCGCCGCTGGCGCAGGTGGAGGAGGATCTGAAGGAGGCGGCACTGCTGGAGCCCCATGCCAAAAAGGTGTGGGCCTCCGGGGGGAACCCCTACGCCCTGCCCACGGAGCATCTGGCCAAGCTGGCGGCGCTGTTCAAGCGCTATCTGCCCGAGGGGCGGATCTCCACCTACGCCCGGGTGGACGACCTGCTCCGCAAGAGCGTGGAGGAGATGCGCCGCCTGAAGGAACTGGGCTTCGAGGACATCGTGGTGGGCATGGAGAGCGGCGACGACGCGGTCCTGTCCCACACGAAGAAGGGCTATACAGCGGCGGATATCCTGGCGGGCTGCAAAAAACTGGAGGAGGCCGGGGTGGACTACCGGGTGATCTATCTGGGCGGTCTGGCCGGGCGGGGGAAGGTCCACGACAGCGCGCTCAAGACGGCGGCGGTGCTGGACCAGATCCACCCGTACATGATGATCCTGACGACCCTGGCCCTGCTTCCGGGCACGGAGCTCTGGGACGAGTGGCAGACGGGAAAATTCCAGGAGGTCACCGAGCGGGAGCGGCTGGATGAGTTCCGCACGCTCCTGGGGCACATGGAGAACGAGATCTATGTGTTCTCCGCGACCTCCACCAACTCCATGCCCTTCGCGGTCCAGCTCCCGGCCCAGCGGGAGGAGATCGTGGCGGCCCTGACGGCGGAGATCGATGGCATGACGGACGAGTGGGAGGCACAGATGGCCCGGATGCGCCATGCCATGCACAGCGTGTGAGCCGCAAAGGAAATTGCCTGGACGATGCTGTGATCGAAAATTCCTTTGGCCGGCTCAAAAGCGAACGGCTGTATTTGCGGGGCTCTCGATCCATGGAACACTTCGAGCAGGCGCTCTTGGGGTATCTGGATCGTTGCAACGACCGAAAGGGCTTGCCGCCTGTGCTTCACAGACAGCAAGCCCTTTCGGCTGCTCGAACGATTTGTGTTCAAAATAGTTGTCTGACTTTTTGGGGCCACTTCATTTTTGCCGGATGGATCAGTCCTTCTTCTGATACTTGCCGATCTTCTGATCGATGGACAGGATATCCTGGTCGGGACAGCAGACCACCTTGATGTAGGCGGACACCTTCTTGGCGCCGGCCCGGATGGCCACGTGCTGGCACTCCTTGGCGATGTCCATGAGCTGGTCATAGTCATCGCCCTCGATGGTGGTCTCGAAGGGGCCCACCACATAGTGGAGACCGGTGCCGGCGATGTAGGCGATGACCTCGTCCACCATGCGGCAGAGCTCCTGATCGTCCGGGGCGTCGGGAAGGACCTGGATCGCGATGCTTGCTTTCATGAGAAAAGACCTCCTAAAAATAGCACGTTCGATGTGCGGTGGATATCGGGGATGTTCGGGACAGGGGCCCGGCCCGGTCAGGGCCGGCCAAAGACTCGGCGGGCCAGGGCCAGCAGGTCGGCGGTGGCCCGGCCGGGGTCGGGCTGGGCGAAGATAGCGGAGACCACCGCCGCGCCGTCGGCCCCGCCGCCCTCCAGATGGAGGATCGTGCGGGCGTTGATCCCGCCGATGGCCACCACCGGGATCGACACCGCGTCACAGATGGACCGGAGCTCCTCCAGGGACAGGGTCCGCTGGATGGCCTTGGTGCTGGTGTCGAACATGGCGCCTACGCCGATGTAGTCCGCGCCGGAGCGCTCGGCGGCCACAGCCTCCTCCACCGTCCCGGCGGAGATGCCCAGGATCCGGTCGGGACCGATCATGGCTCGCACGTCCTTGCCGGCGATGTCGCTCTGGCCCACATGGACGCCGTCCGCGTCCAGCTCCAGAGCGATGTCGATGGCGTCGTTGACCACGAAGGGCACATGGTGCCGCTTGGCGGCGGCCTGGAGCGCCCGGGCCTCCGCAAGGAAGGCGTCATGGTCCATCTCCTTCTCCCGGATCTGGAGGAAGGTGGCCCCGTTGGCCAGGACGGCCTCCGTCACCTGAGGGAGGGTCTCCCCGGGCTTGAGCCAGCTGCTGTCGGTGACGGCGTAGAGCAGCATGGACTGCCGGATCTCATCCTTCGTAAATCTCATAGCGGACGTTCGCCTCCATCTCTTCTTCCGTCAAATTGAACACAGCGTCGATCAGATCGGTGCGGAAAGTGGCGTTGCCGGTGCCGTTGGCCAGCCGGCGGGCCTCGGCCTTCTCGCCGGCGATGCCCATGGCCGCCACGGCGGCGCAGGCGGCCTCCAGCGGCCGGTCGGGCTGAGCGCCGCAGAAGGCCCCCAGCAGGGCGGTCAGCATACAGCCGCTGCCAGTGATCCGGGACATGGTGGCACAGCCGTTGCGCAGGAGCACCGTCTCATCGGCGGTAGTCACGATGTCGATCGGGCCGGAGACCGCCACTACGGAGCCGGTCCGCTTGGCCAGCGTCCGGGCGATGGAGACCGCCAAAGGCAGGCTCTGCTCGGTGATCTTATCGGACTCGCTCACGTCCACGCCGCTCCCGGCGGCCTGGCCCAGCGCCAGGGCGCGGATCTCGGAAGCGTTGCCCCGGATGACCGTGAAGCGGACCGCATCCAGCAGAGCGGCGGCGGCCCGGCGGCGGAGGGCGGTGTCTCCGGCGGCCACCGGGTCCAGGATCACCGGACGTCCCGCCTTCCCGGCGGCCTGGCCGCCCACGATCATGGAGTCCACCAGATCCACCGCGCCCAGGTTGCACACCAGCGCGGCGGAGGCGGCGGCCGTCTCGCCGATCTCGCGGATGTCGGCGGCCATGGAGGGGGACCCTCCGGCGGCCAGGATGATGTTGGCACAGTCGTTGACCGTGACGAAATTGGTGATGCAGTCCACCAGCGGCGTGTTCTCGCGCACGAGTCTCAAAGAAGCTCCAAAGTCCATATGTTCTTCCTCCTTATCATCCTGCGAGCTGGGCGGTCATCCGCTTCAGCAGGCCGGACCGCTGAAGGATCAGCAGGACGGCCACGCCCATAGCCGCGCCGACGGCGGCGGAGGGCACATAGAAGGGGATGAAATAAAACGGGGACTGAGCGTCCAGCCCGTAGAACATACGGAACAGGGGATAGGAGGCCATGGCCCCTAGCACGCCGGTGCCAAAGACCTCGCCGATATAGACGGACCACCAGGTGCCGAACTTCCGGTAGAGCAGGCCGCCCACGATCGGGCCGATCATGGCGCCGGTGACGGAACCAACGTCCCGGCCGCAGGCCATCCGCATCACGCCGGTCAGGAACCCAGCGGCACTGCCGTACCAGGGCCCCACGAACACGGCGGCCAGCACATTGACGAAGTGCTGGAAGGGGGCCATGGCGGGGAAGTAGACGAAGGTGTTCAGCACGAAGGCCAGGCAGGTGAACATGGCCGTCAGCGCCAGCTTCCGGGTGGCGGAGCGGTGCGTTCGTTCGATCGTATCCATCGATAAAAAACTCCTTTGCAAGTCAGAGGAAACGGGCATCCACAGCGGCGCTTCCCTGCAATGATGCAGTCCTGTCCCCGCTCGTTCGAGGGGACGGAAGGTCGGTCGAGGCTCACTGGCCTCCTCTCACGCCGGAACACGGCTTCCCATCGCTGTGTATGAGCGGATCCAGGGCGCTCCCCCTCGGTCCGCCGCGGCTGTGCCGCGCGCCCGTCTCCACCATCCTTTCAAAGAAGAAGTAGACGAAAAACAGGGGACGCCCATCTGCGGCGCCCCCTGGAAACGGTCATACGAGATGACTTCCTACGGCGGCATTATCCGCATCAGGTAGAGGGTCGAAGGCCACACCTTCCTCTCAGCCTGCTGGCGCAAGCTCCCCTGTTTTTCCGTTCCCGACCATCATACACCCATCCGGGCGGAAGCACAAGCCCCTTTCCATAAAAAGTCCCGTAGGGGCGCTCCAGATCCGGAACGCCCCCACGGGGGAGGGAGTGGGACGGAGATCAGCCGAAATAGGCCTGGATCTCCCTCATGCGGGCGGACTGCGCCACATGGAAGGGACAGCGGCGGTCGCAGTGGCCGCAGCCGATGCACTGGTCCGCCTTCACGGACAGGGTGCGGTAGTGGTCCGCCGCCAGAGCGTCCCCGGCCTTGGACAGGTCGTAGTATTTGTTGATCATGCCCACATCCAGACCGGCGGGGCAGGGCTGGCAGTGGTTGCAGTAGACACAGGCCCCCTCCGCGTCCTTGGGAGTGAGGGTGCTGATGATGGAGTAGTCCTTCTCCTCGGGAGCGGCCTGGAAAAAGCCGAGGACCCGCACCAGATCGGCTCGGTCCCGCACGCCGGGCAGGACGGTCAGCACGCCGGGCTTGTCCAGCGCGTACTGGATGCACTGGTACTCGGTGAGCGCTTTGCCGAAGGGAGAGGTCTTGGCATCCAGGAGCTGGCTGCCGGCGAAGGCCTTCATGACCGAGATGCCAACGCCATCGGCCTCACAGCGGCGGTAGAGGGCCATGCGCTCCGCGGCGGAGCCGTTGGCGTAGTCGCCGTGCTGATAGTCATAGCTGGCGTTGATGCTGAACATCAGAGTATCGATCAGACCGGTGTCCAGCACCATATTGGCCAGGACCGGGCTGTGAGTGGACAGGCCAAGATGCCGGACGATGCCCTTGGACTTCTGCTCCTCCAGATAGGCCAGCACGCCGTCGGCCTGATAGCGCTGCCAGTCCCCGGCCTCATCCAGACAGTGGATGAAGCCGTAGTCGATATAGTCGGTCCGGAGCTGTTCCAGCTGCCAGCCGACCGACCGCCGGATAGTCTCCGGGTCGGTGGTCCAGCTGTAGCTCTTGCCGGGGCCGTAGTTGGCGCCGAAGTGGACCTGATAATAGACCTGATTTCGGACCCCGGCGAACGCCGTGCCGAACAGAGGGAAGCTGGCAGACTCAGCGGTGGCCAGGTCGAAGTAGTCGATGCCGTTCTGAAGGGCCATCTCCAGCGTGGCGATGCCCTCCTTCTCCCCGGCGGAGGCGATGGAGCTGGTGCCGAAGCCCAGGACGCTGATCTTATCGCCGGTACGGCGGTGGATGCGGTATTCCATGGTGTGTGTCCTCCTTCTCCAAACGGATGACGGATGAGGCGGCCTTACAGGCCCAGTCCCTGGGCCCAGGATCGGAGTTCGTCGGCGGACAGGCAGCCGTTGAGGACGCGGCCCTCCACCAGCTTGGTATCGGCGGCCACACTGGGCTTCAGGCGGGCCGCGGTCTGGCCGAAGCGGCTCCCGCCGGAGGTGGCGAAGAGCACGACGGTCTTGCCGCGGAAGTCATAGCGCTCCAGGAAGGTGTTGATGATGGTGGGGGCTACATACCACCAGATGGGGAAGCCCAGGAAGATGGTATCGTAGTCGGCCACGGGGGCGTCTCCGTCCGCCAGAGCGGGGCGGGAGGAGGGATCCGCCATCTCCACCGAGGAACGGGACTTCTTGTCCATCCAGTTCAGGTCGGCGGAGGTGTAGGGGACGGCGGGGCGGATCTCATAGAGATCGCCGCCGATGGCCTGGGCAAGAGCCTCAGCGGCCCTGGCGGTGACGCCGGAGGCGGAGAAATAGGTGACGAGTGCTTTTTTCATGATGGGTATCCTCCTGAAAGATGAGATGGGTCAAGGGAGAGAGCGGATCAGGCCAGGGGCTTGCCGCTGAACACGGGGAACACGTCGAAGTCGCCGTAGCTCTTGATGCGCTCCATGTGGGTCAGGACCTCCATGTCGGCATCGGAGATGACGAAGTCGACAGCGGCGTCATTCTTCATGTGGGCGGGATCGGCGGTCTTGGGCAGGGCCACAGCGCCCAGCTGGATAGCGTAGCGGATGCAGAGCTGAGCGGCGGACACGCCGTATTTCCCGGCCATGTCGGCGATGGCGTCGTTCTTCAGGGCCTCGCCGTGAGCGATGGGGGAATAGGCCTCCACCAGGATGCCGTTGGCCTTGCAGAACTCCACCAGAGGCAGATCGGTGTTGGTGATGTGGAGCAGGATCTGATCCACAGCGGGCTTCACCCGGCAGTCGGAGAGCAGGCTCTCCAGGTCGTCCCGCAGGAAGTTGGAGACGCCGATGGTGCGGACCTTCCCGGCGGACTGGGCGTCCTCCAGAGCCCTCCAGACCGCCTTGTTCTCCTCGAAGCAGCGCTTCTCCAGCCGGAACTCGGTCCAGGGCTGGGGGCTGTGGATGATCATCTGGTCCAGATAGTCCAGGCCCATCTTCTCCAGCGTCTCGTCGATGGAGTGGGCGGCCGCCTCATACGTTTTATGCTCGGCGGCCACTTTGCTGGCCACGAAGAGGGACTCCCGGGGCAGGCCGCAGGTACGGACGCCCTCGCCCACGCCCCGCTCATTGCCGTAGGCCTGGGCGGTATCGATCAGGCGGTAGCCCAGCGCGACCGCGTTCCGGACGGCTTCCGCCGCCTTGTCGTCATCGATGGACCAGGTGCCGAGGCCAAGCTTGGGGATCTGACGGCCGTCGGACAGAGGATATGTCTCGTTAAGGATCATGATAGCTTCCTCCTTGGATGTGTGATCGGAATATAAAAAGTAGAAATGTGAGATGAGAGCATTAGGACTGGGGCTTCCGTTCCCCATAGAAAGAGGCGGACGCGGCACCGCCGTCCTTGACGGCAGGCCGGAGCGCGCGGTATACTGTCCTTAGATTACAAGTCCATCATACAAGTTGAAGTCGAGTTCAAGTCAAGGCTTTTTCACAAAAGCTCGAAAGATGTTTCGGGAGGGTGTTCCATATGGTCTATACGGTAGGCGAGATGGCGAAGCGGCTGGGGATCCCGGCCTCCACACTGCGCTATTACGATAAGGAGGGCCTCCTGCCCTTCGTGGAGCGCTCCTCCGGCGGGATCCGGATGTTCCGGGAAAAGGACTACGGGTGGCTGAAGGTGATCGGCTGTCTGAAGAAGGCAGGGATGTCCCTGAAGGACATCCGGTCCTACATCGCCCTCACCATGCAGGGGGACGAGACGATCGGCCAGCGCCTGGAGCTGTTCCGGAACCAGCGGGAGGTACTTTTGGCCCAGATGGCAGAGCTGGAGCAGACGCTGGAGACCCTGGACTACAAGTGCTGGTACTATGAGACGGCAAAGGCCGCCGGGAGCACCGATGTTCCGGAAAATATGACCATGGAGGAGCTGCCGGAGCGGTTCCGGGCCGTACGTCAGCACCTGCGGGACAGCGAACAGGCCCGGGAGGAGCGCTTCCTGGGAGAAGCGCGGAAGCGGGCGTGACCGCAAAAAAGAACGGACCTGAGACGGCAATGTCATTAAGTTAATCTAAAAGCCCAGCCGTTGAGGGGGGGGAGATGCTTTCCTCTTCTTAACGGCTGGGTGCTTTTTGGGCTGTTGCATTTAATTAACCGCAAATTTTAACAAAATGTAAAGAATTACCCAATCCGCTTGCTTTTTCCGTCGCATGGAGATAGAGTAAACTAAACGCCGTGGTGAACGGTGTTCGCAAGCAGAATTTGAGACAGCCAAAATGTGAGAGTTTAGCCAAAATTGATTGAGTCTTAGAAGTTTTTGATTGCTTTTATTTGAGAGTTAGCCAAAATTAGCGAGAAGAGCCACCATAGCCAAAGTAAAAGTAGCGAGCGTTTTGAACATCAAGCGTACACGCCCTGTTATGGGGGTGCGTTTGGTGTTTTCTTCTTTCATCCGGCGAATTTTCGTTCGGAGGCTAACTCTCATGTCAATACAATCCATTCGCGTGGTACTCAACGCCGCAATTCAAACTGCCGCACGGAGCATCGGTGGCAAGGACTTCTCCCGCAAGAGCGCCCTGACCGCCGAAACCGTCATACGCCTTTTGATTGGCGCGGAGGGCGGTAGTTTAGCTAAGATTTTGCACGACGCGGGCATTCAAGCTACCGCGTCGGCGCTCAGTCAGCGCCGCGCTCAAATCCCGCCTGCTGTGTTCCGCGCGGTATTTGACCAGTCCAATTCCACTTGTACGGATAGCGAATTGTTTCGCGGCTATCGCTTACTTGCAGTAGACGGAACAACTGTCAATCTGCCGCGTAACCCAAATCGCCCTCCTTCGTTCAGAATGACGGTATTCCAAACGGCGTAAATCAACTTCATGTCACGCCGCTCTACAACATTCTAAGCCGCACCTTTGACGATTTGGTTATACAGCCAGAGCCAAAGAAAGATGAAATCGGCGCGTTAGTCACCATGTTGCAACGCAACGACTTCGAAGAAAAGGCGCTGATTATAGCTGACCGAGGTTTTGAAAGCTATAATCTTATAGCGCATATCCTTGAAAAACCCAATGCGGATTTTCTCATTCGCGTCAAGCAAAGCTGCTCCGCCATGCGAGAGGTGGCGAAGCTGCCCTTGTGCGAGCTGGACTGCAACATCAGTTTTACCATCACCACCACGCAGACCAATGAGGACAAGCAAAACGGCTACATTCATCTGCAAGTGCCGAAGAAAAGCAAGGCAAATTCCAAAACGCGGCGCGGACGCTGGGACTTCCCATCGCCCTATCCGATGAAACTCCGCGTTTGCCGTTTTCTGCTGGACAACGGCGAGTTTGAAACGGTTGCCACTTCTCTGCCCCCGTCCTTTACGCTTGCGGATATTCGGGAACTGTATCATCTCCGTTGGGGCGTGGAAACGGCCTTCTGTGACTGGAAATATACGCTTGGCCTTGTCGATCTGCACGGCAAATCGGACGCGTTCGCGGAGCAGGAAATTTACGCCAGCCTGACCGCGTTTAACTTCGCAAGCCGCGTTTGCCGCGAGGTTGTTGTCCGTCAGCCGAAAAACGGCGTTTACGCCTACAAGGTCAATTTCAAAATGGCGGTCATGCTCTGCAAGGAGTTCTTACGGACACCCAATGCGGACGGCGAAACGCTGTTAAAAGAAATCGCGCGGCATACAGTTCCCATTCGTCCCGACCGGCAGGACGAACGCAATTTGAAAGTGAAAGGTTTTGCGGGATTTGTCTACCGCGTAGCCGCGTAAAAAAGAGGGGGTGGTGTTTGCGGACACCGCCCCCTCAACGCGTTTTTTTCAAAAAGCCTGTTTTCCCCCCTCAAAAACGGCGTTTTTCAAAAAAGAAATGCCGCCTTAACTTAACAGCTGTGGCGGAAAGGCTTTCGAGCGACGCATAGGGGCATATCAGAAGAAAAGCTGACCGACAACACAACAAGTCCGCGCAAAGATAGAAAAGTCAGCAGAAACCACCGCGAACCGTGAGAGCAAAATTATTCAAAGAAAATCTCAACAAGTCCCGCCCATGTATCAAAAGTCAGCGGACGGTGTTTTGATGGGGTAGGCATTTTTTGAGAAAAACATGCCCAAAACAGCCGTTAAGTTAAGAAATCGTCAGCATTTCAACAAGTCTGTAAAGCGTTCCCAAAATCAGCTAAAATCCGCAGAAAGCGCGATAGTCCCTAAAATCTCAACATTCGTGCGGAATGTATCAGAAATCAGCCGATTTTCACAAAAAGCGAAATAGTGTTATTTTTGACCGCGCTTAACTTAACAACTTGTGACGGAAAGACTTGTGAGCGACGCATCGGGGCATATCGGAAGAAAAACCGCCCAAGCATACAACAAGTCCGCGCATAGATACCGAAATCAGCGAAAACTACCGCAAACCAGCAGAGCGAAATCATTCCAAGGAAATCTCAACAAGTCCTGCCAATGCTCTGAAAATTCCATCACGGATTTTCTGCGGTCCATCTTTTTTATTGCTCTGTATGGAAACGCATGATATGATGGATTTGGCAACGGTGAAAGAAACCGGCAAATCGGAACTTGAGGAGGGAATTAAGATGAAAGACGGAAAACATCCAAATCCCAATACGATCCATCCAATTGCAGGGTATGACAAAGAAATATATGTGAAGCCGACAATTACAAATCCGAACATTATTGTTGGAGACTTTACATATATTGCCGATTCGGATTTTGAAAGTCATGTTTCACATTTGTACGAGTGGAATGATGATAAACTCATCATCGGGAAGTTCTGTCAAATCGCCGCCGGGGTTGAGTTTGTGATGAACGGCGCAAACCATCAGATGAACGCTGTCTCTACATTTCCGTTCTATACCTTGGAGGGGTGGGAAATGTTACCGCCTGCAAAGACGGATATGCCATTAAAAGGAGATACTGTTATCGAAAATGATGTTTGGATCGGGCAAAATGCGGTGATTCTCCCCGGCGTTTACATTGGAAACGGAGCGATCATTGGTGCAAACAGCGTAGTGGGCAGTGATGTTGCACCATATACAAAGGTCGTTGGAAACCCCGCAAGAGCGATTCAAAAGCGCTTTGATGATGAACTGATTGAATTGCTGCTTAAATTCAAGTGGTGGGATAGGAGCGTTGATGAAATCAACCGGCTAATTCCAATCTTGACTTGCAGTGATTTGGATAAAGTGAAAGCTGAAATCAAGAAGCAATTAGGCTGACAAATTCCAGTTTGATGAAGTACAAGGCCATCTTCGAGCGCAACGCCGACCGTTTTGTGAACGCCAACACCATTTACGAGGGACAGGTCATTGTCCTGCCCGCGAAGTAAGCACAAGCAATCCACATAACGAAAGCATAAAAAATGCCCACCTCGAAAAGTCGAGGTGGGCTTTTTTTCGTGTGCGCGGATTTGCTTAACTTAATGACATTGCCTGAGACGGAGGAGCGATTTTCGTCTCAGGTCCGTTTTTATTTTTAGAACGTCGTCGGATCGGTCAGGGAGCGAGGTCCTGGGGCCCAGTGTCCATCCGCCTGACGGACCATGGGCACGCCGTCCAGGACTGCGCCGGTCAAGGACTCGCCCTCATAGCAGACCTTCAGGGAGAAGAAGGGGACCTCCTGTTCCATGAGCGCCAGAAAGATCCGGTCGCCTTCCCAGTGGGGGAGCGCGAGGAGTTGGTCCTTGGGCACCCACTCCAATACGCCCTCGTCGCAGTCCTGGAGGGGCCCGGTGAAGCGGTCGGCCTGGTAGAGATGCATATATTCGGTGGGCCAGCGGTCGGACACAAAGGTGACGATGCCGCGGTAGCGCCACCGTTCCAGCGTCAGGCCGGTCTCCTCCCGGACCTCCCGCAGGAGGCAGTCCTCGGGACTCTCCTTGTCCTGGAATTTTCCGCCGATGCCGATCCATTTGTCCTGATTGGCGTCATGTTCCTTTTTGACCCGGTGGAGCATCAGATAGCAGTCGTCCCGCCGGAGATAGCAGAGCGTAGTCTGGAGCATGGTGGGGCCTCCTTATGGTGGTGATGACCGGCTCAGTATACCACGGTGGAGAGGGGGGAGACAAGGGAGAAGGTCAGAAAAATAAAAAGGAACACCACGATCCTTCGTTTCGGTGCTCCCGTCCCCGCTTTTTTGCAGATTTGGGGACTGATAAAGAGATGAAAAAATTCACAAAAGACGAAGCCATTAAAATCGTTGTCCAATGCGCGCAGGCATATCAAAAAGAACTGGACGGAAAGAGTTTGCTGTTCCTTTGCACAGACAAACATAAAAGAGTCTTTCACTTTGAATTTTCGTTCTATGGGAATAATTATTTGCATCTGACCGGTTTGAAAGCACCGAAAGGCGCGGATGGTGAGAGTGCTGGACTGTTTGCAAATGACTTCTATCAAAAATGTTTGGACCATAAGCTGAGTCCAGCAGATTTTGAGTTTTTCGAAGATGGTACGACACACATGAAACTTGAAGTGCTGCCGACCGTGATTTCCAAAAATCTGCAAGCAAAAATGATTGGCGATTATAATTCAAGCAAACCTCGCCTTTACACAGAAAAGGTTGCAGGCAGCACCAATGCCTGCGTTGGATTTATTCTGGATCAGACGACGCAGAAGTATGTACCGAATACTGTTTTACAGGAAGATGTCTGGGATATGACGAAAAGTGCACTACGCGTAATTGCGGTCTATCGGAAAGCAATTACAGCGCTGCAATACGAAGAACTGACCTATACGGCAAAAAAATTTGATTTTTCCGAAGTTGAATTTCCAGAGAAATTCAAATATTTAATGCCTGAAACTACACAAAAATATCAAGCGAGAGCATATTCAAGTGGATATGCTCTCATTTTTTCTGTTCACCGCAGATTTTAGTTTCCCTATTGACAAGGTATGTTTCTATCTGTTACACTTCTCGCAATACATTGCACGATTGGAGGTTTTCCCCATGGAGCGAAAATGGCTTTTGACTGGAACAGCGCTCATGCTTGCGGCGGCGCTGACCGGATGCGGTAATGCGCCTGTGGCAGATCAGGCGGCGAAGATCAGCATGGAACAGGCGCAGACAGCGGCGCTGGACGCCGCCAACATCGACGCGGCAGACGCGGATATTTCATCCGCAACGCTCAGCGAGGTGGCGGGCGTGACCTGCTACAAGGTGGAGTTCACCTCTGGCGATCATACCTACGCTTACTCCATCAATGCCGAGAACGGCGAGGTGCTGGAGGCGAGCTACCGGGATAAGAACGCCGCGCCCGCGGACAGCACTCAGTCGGATACCACTGCATCCGGCGCGACCACCACTCCGGCGCAGACCACGCCCAGCACGAACACCAACACCTCTACCGGCGCAGTGGACGAAGCCAAGGCGCAGGAGATCGCCTTGACTCACGCCGGGGTCAAGGCGGCGGATGCCACCATCACCAAATCCAAGCTGGACTATGACGATGGCCGTCAGGTCTATGAGATCGAATGGTATGCGAACGGCGCGAAGTACGACTATGAGATCGCTGTGGCTACCGGCGAGATCGTCAACTCCGGCTACGAGGCAAAGACAGTGGTCGGCACCGGCAACAGCGCCACCGTCACCGAGGCGACAGCAAAGCAGACCGCCCTTGCCCGCGTGTCCGGCGCGACGGAAAAGGACATCTACGAATGGAAGCTGGACTACGACGATGGCCGCCCGGAGTATGAAGGCAAGATCATCTACGGCGGCACGGAGTACGAATTCACCATCGACGCAACCTCTGGCACTGTCACCGAATGGGATGCCGAGAGCCTGGACCGCTAAGGAGGAACCGAACATGAAAAAGAACCGACTCATCCAAACGACTGCCTGCGCGATGGCGCTGTCCGCCGCATTGACGGTGAGCGCCTTTGCCGCCACCAATGTGACCGCGACCCTGCGCCCGGATGTGACCGTCCGCATCGACGGCGTTACCTGTGACTTTTATAATGCGCAAGGAAAGGAAGTCCATCCCATTATCTACAACGGCACGACTTACATTCCGCTCCGCGCCGTGGGCGAGCTGATGGGCAAGAATGTGAACTGGGACGGCACCACCGGAACCGCCTCTCTCAGCGGGACGCGCACCACCGGCAATGTGGCTGGGACGCCGGACACGGCGGCGAAGCGCACGGATGTGACCTTCACCCTGCGCCCGGAGTACCACATCGTCATCGACGGCACCGAGCGCACCTTTGTGAACGCCAACGGCACGAAGGTCGATCCGGCGATCTACAACGGCTCCATCTATCTGCCCCTCCGCGCCATTGGCGAGATCATGGGCAAGAGCGTGAGCTGGGACGGCGCCACCCAGACCGTCCGTCTGGACAGCACGACTTCCGGCGGCGATGTCACCGACTTTGACACCAACGAGCCTTCCCAGTCTACGCCCACCGGCGGCGTGACGCTGGAGCAGGCGAAGCAGACCGCGCTCAAGCACGCGGGCAAGACCGCTTCGCAGGTGCAGTTCGTCAAGACGCAGCAGGACTGGGAGAATGGCCGTCAGGTCTACGAGATCGAGTTCATCGTCAGCGGCGGCACCGGCTATACCGAGTACGACTATGAGATCGACGTGGCCACCGGCAAGATCGTCAGCTACGACTACGATGCCGAGAATTACACTCCGACCCAGAACACGAACACCAACGCCAATGTGAAGATCAGCGAGGCTACGGCAAAGCAGACCGCCCTGTCCCGTGTCCCCGGCGCGACGGCTGCGAATATCTACAAGTTCAAGCTGGACTTTGACGATGGCCGCTGGGAGTACGAAGGCGAGATCCGCTATGGCACGATGGAGTACGACTTCACCATCGACGCGGCTTCCGGCAATATCATCGAATGGGACATGGGATCCATCTACGACTAAACAAAAAACGAACCAACGGCACACGCCCTATGGACGATTTCCCGTCCATAGGGCGTTTTTTCTTTTTCTCCACAAATTCCGGGTAAATTCACTCCGCTGGAGTAAACTGTTGATACCACATCCAGGAGGTATCAACATGGACAACATCATCACGAAGGAACGCATCGACGCCTACTGCCTGTCCCTTTTGGCGGACGAGCGCTCGGCGGGGACGATAGAGAAATACCGCCGCGACCTTGCGGCGTTTGCCCGCTGGATCGGCGGCGCGGAGATCACGAAAGAGGCTGCTGTACACTGGAGATCGCACCTGCTGGAGCGCGGCTGCAAGCCGGAAACCGTCAATTCCAAGCTGTCGGCGATCAACGGCTTTTTCGCCTATATGAACTGGGCTATCCGCGTGAAATTCCTGAAGATCCAGCGGCAGCTGTTCCGCGACCCGGCGCGGGAGCTGTCCCGGCAGGAGTACGACCGTCTGCTGACCACCGCGCGGGAGACCGGGCAGGAACGCCTCGCCCTCATCATGGAGACCCTGTGCGCGACGGGTATCCGCATCAGCGAGCTGCGCTATATCACCGTGGAAGCGGCGAAAGACGGGCGCGCCACCATCGCCCTGAAAGGCAAGATCCGCACCATCTTATTGCCGACCAAGCTGTGCCGCAAGCTGAGCAAATACGCGAAAAAACAAAAAATCGCTTCCGGCGCGATCTTTCGCACCAAAAGCGGAAAAAGTATTACACGGCGGCAGGTCTGGTATGAATTGAAACGGCTGTGTCAAGCGGCGGGGGTGGAGCCGACCAAGGTGTTCCCGCATAACTTCCGGCACCTGTTCGCCACGACCTTTTACAAGGCTTGCCGGGACATTGCACGGCTTGCGGATGTGCTGGGACACAGCAACATCGAAACGACCCGCATCTACCTTGCCGTGAGCGGCGAGGAGCAGACGAAGCAGCTTGACAAGCTGGGATTGGTGTCGTAGGCGAAATCTGCATTTCGCCGGTAAAGCAAAAACGCCGGGAATTCCGACAATTCGCGAAATCTGCATTTCGTGCGTTGATGCCGCAATCGCCTCGACGATAATCTACATATTTTCATCGAAATCATACCATGCAACGCGAAAAAATGCAATACCTGCCATGCGAATAGGCATGAGTTTTAGCCCCACAATAGTAACGAATTTTGTGGGGCTGGTTTTCTGTGCCTTTGTGCAAGACTTTAATTGCTTGAAAAATGCTTTTTTAGAAAAATTTCGGCAGACGGCATATAGGTACGCCGCATCCAAACAACGAAATGCAGATTTCGTTGATTACAGCTATGCAGAATGACACTGACCGTCATAACGCTAACGGCGAATATCTAACATTAAATGCAAAGAGGGAGGGAAAATGTTTGCTATGGCGTGATTCACGGCGGGACTTCACCCGCTGGATGCGATGAGATCCCGTGAGGATCGATCAAGAAAATAGTACAAGGAGAAGAACAGTATGATAAAAAGACTATTATCGATGCTCTTGTCGTTTGCTGTTGTCCTGTCGATCGCGCCGCCGATCACGGCGGCCGCGGCAGACGATGGCATCATGACAGCGGGCAGTCCGCTTGTAATTTCTGAGGACGAGGCATTCCTGTGGGAGTCCAGTTCGGATAGAAAGACGCTTTTCGGTGTCAACCCAGAGTGGTATAAAACGCATGTTACGGATGCCAGTATCCAGAGCATTTCCATCAAGATCCCGGCTTCCACAGAAACGATCCAGAAGGACTTCGGTGGATCGTATGCTACCATCGAAGGCTACTCTACGGCTGGAACGAAATTGGTTCCCCAAAGACTTAACTGTCAACAGGTGCTCATTGATTTTTCTGAGGCGACCAACCTGAAAACGATCGGGCTTCAGGCATTCTTTCAGGTCTCCGGTTTGACCGGCGTCATTGACCTTTCCAATACGCAGGTGGAAGTGATCGAGGGCAATGCATTCAAACAGACAGCCATCACCGGTGTGATCCTGCCGACTACCCTGAAAAGAGTAGGCAATTATGATCCCGGTACAACAGGCTCACACGCGCCGGTATTCATGGATTGCTCTAAGCTGGAGTTTATCCGTGTGGCGGGCGGCAGTTCGACTGCCGTGTTTGAACTGCCTCCGAATCTGGAGGTGATCGGAAATTCCGGTTTCCAGCTTGAAGGGACAAAAATCGAGCAGACGATGAAAACTAGTCCGTTTGTCATCAAAATTCCGAAGTCGCTCAAGGAAATGCAGCATACGGCAATTGGGTTTGATGACCGTACGGCAATGCGGAATGCACAGTATCTCTTTGAAGAAACGGATTTTACCGGCACGAACTTCCAGAACGACTGCTTGTTTGCCCTTCCCTACACGAACAACTGGGGTGTCGCGAGATTTGCCACCAAAGATGCCTATGATAGCTTTGTCACGAAATATCCTGGCAGCAGCAAGTTTTACGGCTATCCCACCTATGAGTTTGACCTGACCTTTAAGGATAAGGAAACGCAGACGAAGCTCTGGGGCCAGAGCATCCAGTATGAGAAAGACAGCGATAACTACTGGAAGCTGAACACAGGCTACGCGCTCCCCGGCAAGCCGGACAGCGCGGCTGAGCCCGCTGCCGGTCAGGTGGGCTATTGGGACCTGAACGGCGATGAGCTGAAAGCAGATTCCAAGCTCCCCGCAACGTCTGCGGCAGCGGAGCTGACTGCTGTGTGGACGGTTGTGGACAAGCTTGCTGAGCCGACGATTTCTTACACGGTCAATGGTGTGGATGTCGGTGAAGTCTATGAAGTCTTTAAGGTGCCCTATGTGAATGGGCAACCGGGCAAAATCGGCGTAAAAGCCAGCCATCCGCTACTGAAATCCGAAAACGGAACGGATGACAACTATGTATATTTCAAATACAGATGGCTGGATTCTAATTATCCCCAGCTTGGTGCTCGCTCTCGAACTATCGAAGACGGATCGGGATTTTACAACAACGCAACACAAACGCCTCCAAGCGAAGATTTTAATGAGATCACGATCCGGAATAGCGATGATGATAGAACGTCTGGATATAACTTCTATAACTGTGAAATCTACGGGTATCATGTGAAGGACGGCGTAGAAAAGCTGTTCTATGCATCCAATCAATTTGCTCCGTATTTGCGGGTATATGTAGATAGCAAATTAGCGAATACAGCAAACGACTACTATTACATCCAAGCAAAATTCGTAGATGTCTGGACGATCACCTTCGAGCTGAACGGCGGCACCGCACCCGCAGGTGTGGATTTAAGTCCTGTGCAGGTCGAGAAAAACAGGGATAAAGGAGTCACGCTGGCGGATGACCTAAAAAAAGAAGGTTACTGGTTCTGTGGCTGGAAGGAAGAAGGCGGAACGAGGCTATATTATCCGACAGAGTATTATGTACCCACTAAGGATGTTACGCTGGTCGCCCAGTATGAGCCCATCGAGTATACCATCAAGTATGAACCGGACCTGACGGGCGCCGCCGGCACGGTCGGTCCCCAGACCTACGAATACGACACGACCGGTACACTGACCACAGATACCTTCACCAGCGCCACCAAGGACTTCCTCGGTTGGAGCCTGACGGCGGGCGCCGCCACGGCGGACTATGTTCCGGGCGCGGCCATCGACGATGCGCTGAAGGCGGCAATGGTGGCTTCGGCAGACGGAACCGTCACGCTCCACGCAGTCTGGAAGGACAAGACGACGCACACGGTCACCTTCAACGCCGGAACGAACGGAAGCTTCACCAACGCGAGCGATCCTCTGATCGGCCAGACGGTCGTTGGAGGCCTCTCTGTCACCGGCGTGCCTGCGGTCACCGCAAGCGGCAGATACCGCTTCGACGGCTGGAAGCTCGACGGCGACACCTCGGGCAAGGTATACACCAATGACGAAGTGAAGACCATGGTCATCAACGGCAATATGACCTTTACCGCCAGCTATACCTATGTCGGAGGCTCTTCCGGCGGCGGAAGTGGAAGCGTCAGCAGCTACATCATCAAAGCAACGGCCGGAGCAAACGGTTCGATCAGTCCCAATGGTACGATCTCGGTGTCCAGAGGCGCGGACAAGACCTTCTCGATCAAGGCTGACGCGGGATATGAGATCGCGGATGTCCGCGTGGATGGCGTGAGCGTTGGAGCGGTACGGACATATGAGTTCAAGAATGTGACAAAGGCGCATGAGATCTATGCCACGTTCCAAAAGGCCGAGCCCGAACACAGACCTGAGCAGGAGGTCGCCGATCCAGAGGAGACCGGCGTCGCGGGCCTGCTGGAAACGGTAGACCATAATGCCTACCTGCACGGCTACGATAATGGGGAATTCGGCCCGAACAATAATATGACCAGAGCAGAAGCCGCGCAGATGTTCTATAACTTGCTGCGGCAGAAAAATGTTGCCGTGACGGTGCGGTTCACGGATGTCCCGGATGACACATGGTATGCGACCGCTGTAAATACGTTAGCATCTCTCGGCATCCTGAAGGGCGTCGGAGAAGATAAGTATGCTCCGACTCGCGCCATTTCCAGAGCAGAGTTTGCCGTGATCGCAACGCGCTTTGCAAAGGTAAATCTTGAAGGAAGCACCTCCTTTGATGATGTGTCGGATGCAGATTGGTATTATGATGCCGTTCTGACGGCGGTCAATTATGGTTGGATCAACGGTTACGTGGATAACACGTTCCGTCCGCACAATACGGTCACCCGCGCAGAGGTGACGGTCATCGTGAACAAGATGCTCGCAAGACGCGCGGACAAGGATTTTGTGGCCGATCATATCCACAACATGAGAACATTCAACGATGTGGACAGCTCCTTCTGGGCATATCATTACATCATGGAAGCCACCAATGGGCACGACTATGACAGGGTCGAACACACAGAGATATGGAAAAGCCATACGGCACAGGAAAGTAAGAACTAACGGTATCGTCCCTCTTACGATAACGCTCTGTAAACGATCGACCCATCGAGCAAGGAGAGAGGGGCCGGAAACGGCCCCTTTCTTCTCTAAGCGCCTATCCCTCCGGGATGGGCATTTAGAGAAGGAGATCATGGATATGGATATTCACAACATATTGGATCAGATCGATGAGATCATCTATATCGCTGATCTGGCGAGCTGTGAATTGCTCTATCTGAACCGGATCGGGCGGGAGCGCTTTGGAACACCTGCACCGGGCGTGAAGTGCTACGAATTTTTGCAGGGCGAAGAAAACCCCTGCGAATTCTGCACGAACGGAGTGCTGCCGCATTTGCGGGACAAGCGCGTCACATGGGTCCGTCAGCACTCCGCGGTGGGCAATATGCTGCTGCATGACAGCGTGATCGACTATGAGGGCAGACCCTGCCGCATGGAGGTGGCCATCGACATAGACCGCTATGTCACCGAGCTGGATACCGTGCAGAGCGATCTGGCGGCGGAGAAAAAGCTGGTCGCCTGCATCGAAGATCTGATCACGAACTCAGATTTTTCATCGGCGATCGATTCCATGCTCAACACCATCATCGAGCACTATCATGCGGACCGCGCCTATATCTTTGAATTCGATTGGGAGAAAAACCTCACCCGTAATACCTATGAAATTTGTAGGGATGGGGTGGCTCCGCAGAAGGAGAATCTGCAAGCGGTCCCCATCGAGGTCGTCGCCCTTTGGGTAGATATCTTCAAAAATCAGGAAAAGAAGATCACCATCATCGAGGATGTGGACGCGCTCAAGGACGATCCCGCCCGCCGCATCGAGTATGACTGCCTGCATCCGCAGGGCATCAAGAGCCTCATCACCGTCCCCATCCTCACCGATGGCAAGCTGCACGGCTTTCTGGGCGTGGATGATCCTCACGCTCACATGGACGCCCCGGAGCTGCTGACGCAGGTAACCTACATTGCCGCGAACGAGCTGCAAAAGCGGCTGCTCACAGAAGCGCTGATGAAAAAAAGCTATCAGGACCCGCTGAGCGGTCTGAACAACCGTCTTGCCTATGCTGAGACGTTGGAGCAGCTGCGCGGGAAGGAGTTTCCGGTCGGCGTAGGATTCTTGGACATCAATGGACTGAAATGGATCAATGATACGCTCGGTCACGATATGGGCGACAAAGTGATTCAAAAGATCTGCGGTATCCTCGAGGAGCACATCGAGCAGCAGTATATCTACCACATCAGCGGCGATGAATTCGTGATCCTCTGGCCGGAGGTGGGCTATCAGACGTTTATGCACGCCGCGGAAGATCTGGGGGCGGCGCTGTCCGACGAGGAAAATATCGCGTCGTTTGGTTTCGTATGGGGAAAAGAGGAAGATACGGGGATCGCCGTCCGCAAGGCCGAGAAAGCAATGCAGACCGCAAAGAATAAATTTTACGCGGCAAATACCGAACGGAAGGATAGCCGCCCCGGCTATCTGGACGCGCTATTGCAGGAGTTCCGGGACAGCATATTCATCCCGTATTTGCAGCCGCTATATAGTATCCGATACGATCGCGTGTATGGAGCGGAAGTCCTCGTCCGCAAGATCGATCCCCATGGAAATATCCACACACCGGTGGAGTTCATCGGTATCATGGAGCGTGAGCACATGATCTCCATGGTGGACTTCACGATGCTGCGGCAAGCCTGCGAGTTGATCCAGAAATGGAAGCCTGCATGGCCGGATATCGTGTTCAATGTGAACTTTTCGCGCAACACTTTGGCGGAGCCGGACTTTCTGGAGCGAATCGATCGGATCCTCTCCGAGACCGGCGCTGATCCGGCACAGCTTATTTTTGAGATCACGGAATCCTCGCAAAACATCCAGTTGGAATCCCTGTACGATCGGCTGGATGAAGTGAAGCAGCGTGGCATTTCGCTGGCGATCGATGACCTCGGTACCGAGGCCGCCTGCCTTGAAATGCTCTATCTGCCACAGATCAGCGTTGCGAAAATCGATAAAAGCCTGATCGATAAGGCGGAACACAGCGACCGGGAACAGCTCGTCATCAGACATCTTGTGGACCTGTGCCACGATTTGGATATGCGCTGTGTGGCAGAGGGCATCGAAACAGACAGCCAGATCGAATTGCTGAAAAAACTCGGCTGCGATCGGCTACAAGGCTATAAGATCGGCAAGCCCATGCCCGCGGAGGATTTCTTTCATCGATTTGGAGAGACTGCTCTCCACAAAAAATAAGGAAAAGGACTTGAGAAATATGAGGGCCTATATAAAACAGTGCGAGCTTGCGGCAAAGGGTTGGCTTTTTGCACGCTGACGCTGACTTTGTGGAACGGATAGGAGCGTGCCATGATCTATGGTTCATATATGCACAGGAGAAAGTTCAAAACCAAAAAGGCTGCACGGATCGTGCGCTACAATTACAATGCGCGACCCGGTAAGTGCATTGTGATGCTGTGGATCGCATTCGCGCTCTGCCTGACTGCGCTGGCAGCCGTGGGCGGCAGGATGCTCTACCTTGGTCATACGACGAAAATGACGCAGGTTGCGTATTTGTGCATCGGTTCCGGAGCTGGCTGCAACGGCTGCACTTGTATGCGCCACATTGTTGCTGCTCTGCCTGATAGCGCGATCGGGCGGTCTGAGAAAGAGAGGCTGATACCATGGTGCTTTCCTTTTCGGAGATCAAAGAGGAGTATGTGCAGCGTCGGGAACAGGAACGAAAGGACCTGATAGCTTACCTGCAAAGACACGACAAGTTTTTGAATTCTGGATTGACGGTCGTGACCAGGGGCGGCAGCGGAAACAGAGATTATAGTTCCGGCAAGAAGATCTCACCATTTGACCTGCGGAACTGGAAATGGGTAGAATGCAAAAGCCCGGATAACAGGTTTCATGCGATCATCTCATTAAATATGCCGGAAACGGATATGGTATCCGGCAATGCTCACGCACTCTACGATAGGATCGGACTGGTCGTTCTCTACCAGAGTGGAAAGGACTACTATAAGACGATGATCCTGACAGACATCGACCTGCCCTTTGGCGAGAATGAGAAAGGCGAGAAAGCGAAAGAAAAAATCGCCAGAATCGTCATAGAGCAGTTTGAAATCTACAATCGGAGAACTCGGTAATGCTGTTTTAGGAAAGAAATCCGGATGAAACAGCTGGAACGGCTATATGATATTCTAAAAAGCTCTAAGAACTAAAGGGGGCGGTGAAAGAGCGTGCCCGTCTGATCTGCCGCAGAAATAAAAACGGCTATGCGCTTACAGCCCACATACAGATAAACTCCCTTGTCCCGCGTGGCGGAGCCGGATGGCTCTGCTGTCTTTACCACGGGGATTTTTGAGATAGGCACTGTTGCGGTCTTTTTGACCTGCAATAGTGCCTTTTGCCATGTTGCGCCGCGTCATTCCCGGTGCAGGGGACCACCGTTGTGAGATTTTCAAAAATCTTACGAAACGGAGGAAATTCTGCATTGGACTGGAAGAAAATTGTCGCAGATGAGGATCGCATCATTCGCAATGCTGACCGGCGTTTTCGTCGACACAGCTATTCGCTGGAAAGCATGAGTGATGAGTTCGTTTACATGAACTGTCGCATGGCTGAGCACAGTGATCCGCTGGAGGAAGTTCTGATTACTGACTTCGTAGATACTGTCCGGAATGAGCAGCTTGCGGTTGCATTGCGTCAGCTCACAGATAGGCAGAGACGGATGATCGAGCTTGCCTATTGGGAGGGATATCCTTTCAAGGACATCGCTGTGATCATGGGCTGCAAGCCCAATACTGTATCTCAGCTTATCAGCCGCGCCAAAAGATATATCTACATCGCACTGACCCAAAAAGTGCCGTAAGTCAAAAGTAATTCAAAAATTTTCCTCGGTATAGATTTTTGACCTTCTGCCATGACCGATGATTAGAGGGGTTTACCCTCAATGAAAATGCAGGAGGTATCTACCTATGGAAAATTTGATTCGTGCCATTCGGCTGCACCCCGGTGAGAGTGTTTTGATCCTCGCACCGGAAAACCCACCTACGCCGCCTGCGGCGCTGCTGTTCACTACTGAACCGTCCCACGATGATGATACAGACAGCATTGCCGTTCTGATGCGAGTAGTGTAAATGGCAGTCTATATTGTGACGGTGCCGGATGCGGATCGCCAGATGCAAGCGGTGGAGGTGTCGCTGGAAGTCTATCAGGTCTTTATTGATGGGCATCGTGCAGAACAGCGGGAACGCTATGAGCGCCGAAAGCATCTGGACAGCCGTCCGCTGGAATGCTGCCTGTACGGAAAAAGCGTATCCGAAACGCTGGAGGAAACCTTTGAACGGATGGAATTGGTGGAAAAGGTGTGGGCAGGGCTATCACGCCTTTCTCCCAAACAGCGTCAGCGGCTTATCCTGCATTTCTGGTCGGGCTATTCCTATGCAGAGATTGCGGCAATGGAAAACTGCAACAAGGCAACGGTGATGCGCTCTGTAAAAACCGGCTTGAAAAAATTTCAAAAATATTTTTTGGAAACATGACAACTTTCGGCCGATTTCCCTCCTATATAGTGAGAGGAACTTTTAGAGCCTTTCATCGTACCTTGAAAAACGGCGGGATTCCGTTCATATCAGCATTCAGGAATTTGAGTGCAATGGTGAGCACGACAAAGTGAAGCGCCAAGACCTCCTGCGGATTGGTCAGAGCAGTCCGTCAAAACGATAGCATCAAAGGAGTAGAGCGACACCTTCATTGCTGATACCCCTCTTGTGGTAAGAGGCGTATTGCCACGACCCATTGCAGGAGATGCCGAACAGATCACCGATCTCGGAGTGTCCGACCAAGACCGACCTGAATGTTCCCGTGTACCGGGGGTGAGCCGAGGACAAGCCAAGTCCGACAATACGGTACCAAGTGTAAGAAAAGAAAATCGGCGGTACGCCGGAGCAGAAATGCTTCGGCGTACTGCCTTGTCATAAAGAAATGGGTGATAAAAATGGATGAACAAAGAGAACCTGATCTCGTCTGCGAACGCAAGATCAAAGGCACGACCTACATCGTTTCCTCATTCTTCAACCCTGATGCCAAAGAAACGGCAGCAGAGAAAATGGGCCGGATCATCGAACGCGAGTTATCTTGTAAAATGAGCGAATAAAAAATTTATCACTTTAGTGCGATAAATCACTTCCAAGAATAGCGGCGATGCGGTATAATAGGGACATGACCCAAAGCCTTTTCGTTCGCAGATTGGAGGAACTTATGTTACAGTCGAATGAAAAGGACAAAATTGAATATGTCGCTCTCTATTGCCGCGTTGAAAACACCGATCCGTTTTCTGATGAAGCAGTGAAAATGCCCATGGAACACTGTGCTGCTCTCCTGAAAGAGGGTGCAGTACGATGATGCCGAACCTCAACGATCTGATGTCCTTTAAGCCGTCTGTGGCTCTTGATGAACCGACCGCGCTGTACGCCAGACTTTCCGTGGATGACGCGAACGATGGTGACAGCAACAGCATCGTACACCAGAAAGAAATGCTGGAACGCTACTGTAAGGACAACGGCTACACCAACGATCCGTTGTGGTGTTCCTGGCAAGCTATACCGGTCTGGACATTTTCTTTTTCGTGATATGTGGTATGTTGCTATCTTCCCGATCGCGCATCTGGCAAGTTCCTCCATGTGAGTTCTCCTTTGCTTTGGCTGCGATAAGTTTTTCCCATTATAGCACTGTAAATGTGCAAATGCGACGATATTATGCAAATAGCAGCGGAATGACGATGCCATCCCGCCACTATTTCGATTTAAGTTTTTTCTTTTACCAGAGGATCTGGTCTGTACCCGTCCATCAGAGTATCGTTCTCCATGATGAAGGGGGGCGTCGTATCCTGGCCCCAAGAGGTGTCGTATTTCTCCATCAGGTAGTCGCTCAGTTCCGTGCGGTTTTGGAGCTTCACCAAGCGGTACGGCTCCTGGAATGCGACCTTTTCGACGAAGTACAGTGTACCATCCTCCGCGGGCAACAGCACACCGACATGACCGATGAAGAGCGTGTTGTCCTCATCCGAGAATTTATCGTGGAAGACAACAGAGATCATGCTTGCCTTGCTGGCTGTAAATGTGATGCCGCGGGCGGCCCAGCCCTCCTGGAGCGCTTTGACCTGCGCTTCGACCTCTGTGCTGTCCGCGGCGTTCACCGGTGCGAACAGCGCACAGAATTTGGCGGTGCTGTCACCGCAGAGCGCGTCAGGATCGGCGTCGATCGTCTCTAGATCGGTAAAGAGCGAGTCCTCGCCCTGCATCTCTGGCTGATCGGCTCCGGCTGTTATGGATCCGCTGAACAGGCCAAATGCCGTGATGCGGCAGTTGTAGCCAGGAAAACTGCCGTTTGCCGCCGTCCATTCGTCCTGCATTTCGTAGGGATCATACTTGGTGTCGGTCGGCGCGGCGCGCTCGAAGCCATCGGTCAGCCACTCGCTCTTGACGCTGGCGTTGAACTGGTTCACTCGATCCAGCAGAGTGGTGATGCGGGATCCTTCGATCCCTGCATCGGTAAGAAGCTGCGAGAGCTGTTTGCGGGAATCGTCATCGGTCAGGTTGGAGTATTCCACCGTTTCCAGCGCAGGCTGATTCGTAGTCGTTTTTTTCTGCTTGCCGCAGCCGGTCGCCGTGGTAAAGAGCATAAGGACGCATAGCGCAAGCGCCGCGGCTCGAAATTGCTTGTTCATAGAGTCACCTTTCTGCAAGTCTTGTAGATATTCATCACATTGCCCGAGTCGAACACTCAGTATGATACCACTCAGGTAGAAAAAGTCTACAGGAACTTGAAGGAAGGTCGTTTCGTACTCGCACCGCAATGACGCTCGTTATCGGCAGCCTCTTCGACCGAATGCCATGATCACGTTCGAGTTCTTCTAAAAGATCTTCGATTTTAGGATCGCCTGCTACATGGCTTTTATATTTCGTTCCTCCTGCAAACAAAAAATAAGCCGGAGCATTTTGAAAATGCTCCGGCCGGTCGACGGATCAGTTTGAGATACCCTCTTTAGCGGTGGAAAATGAAAAGGGCGCTTCTTAGATGTTTGACCTCGGATCTGCAAAAAGAAGAGTTCGGATCCCTTCAAACCGTGGGGAACTCCGAAAATATCCACTGGAAAAATAGTAAGATCTTAGAGATACAAAAAGCCACACCCCTTGGAGTTCTAAGCGTTTTGCCTAAAATATCCAAATCGGTGTGACTTTTTGGTACGGCTGAAGGGATTCGAACCCCCGACCTTTTGGTTCGTAGCCAAACACTCTATCCAGCTGAGCTACAGCCGCATACCGTCTTGCAATAGTCCGTCGCTGACGACTTAACTATGATACCACGATCCGTCGGAGAACGCAAGCCTTTTTTGCGAAAAAAGCGAAAAAATTCAGGAGGCCGCACGCGGCGGCCTCCCCATATCCTATATGGACCTCAGACCAGAGTGATGAAGTCAGCGCTGGCCCAGCCCACGAGGCTTCCAGATCGGACCACGTACCAGCCCTGCCACTGGCCCAGGACAGTCAGGGCCGCTCCGTCGTAGGCCGAGGCGAGGACCGGAGCGGATGGGTCCGGGCGATCCCGGATGTTCAGAGAGCCCCAGTCCACATCCACCACGGCGGCCCGAGCCGGACGGGGCTCCAGGAAGGGGACGCCGAAATAGACCGTCAGGCCAAGGACTACGGCCCGGGCGATGGCGTCCAGACTGCTCCGGATCCAGGCCGCGTCATCGGCGTTGTCGTGGTAGCCCAGCTCCAAAAAGACCGACGGGGCCCGGACCTTTCGGACCTCGCCGATGGCCCGGGTGGGCTCTGCCCGCACTTTGCTGGGGATCGGGTAGACCGCCTCCAGCTCCGCCCGGATCCGTTCCGCGGCCTCCCGGCCCTGGACGCTGCCGGGGAAGTAAAAGACCAGTACGCCCCGGACCTGCCCATACTGCCCCTCCGGGGCGGCGTTGGAGTGGAGCGCCAGATGGAGATCGAAGCTCCCGGCGTTGGAGGCCCGGATGGACGAGGCGGCGGTCATGTCCGGCGTATTGCGGACGTACCGGATGCCGCTGGCTGAGAGGTAGGGCTCCATGGCATCGGCCAGACGGTTCATCCACTCCTCCTCGGTGCCGCCGCCGGCATACCGATTGTTCTCCTGGGTGGAAGGGGACAGATAAAGACTGGGCATAGGATGGACCTCCTTTTTGGTCCATCCTATGCCCAGCGAAACGAGTGGTGTCAACTCTGGAGGTCGATCCGCTCCGGCCAGGTGTAGATGTTCATCCGCTCACCCCGGAGGAAGCCCACCAGCGTGACGTGGTTCTCCTCCGCCAGCCGGATCGACCGGTCGGTAGGGGCGCCCTTGGAGAGCACCACGGGGATCTTGGCCCGGACGGCCTTCTCCATCATATCGGCGGAGAGACGGCCGCTCACCGCCATGACGCTCTGATCCAGCGGACGGTGGTGGAGCAGGGCGTAGCCCACGACCTTGTCCACGGCGTTGTGCCGGGCCAGGTCCTCCAGAGAGAGGATCTCCTGACCGGGGGAGAGCAGGGACACACAGTGGACGCCGCCGGTCCGGCGGAACAGGGCGGAGGCGTTCAGGTCGTGGCGCATGAGCGCATAGGCCTCCGGGAGCCCCACCCGGATCTCCGGGGCGGCCGCCGGCGTCTCAGCGGGGGCAGCATCCGGGAAGAGCCGCACATCGGCGGCGGTCCGGTCCGGGGAAAAGGTGAGAGATGCGATCTTCTCCGCGGAATCGAGATAGCCGCGGCAGTACAGGACTCCTACGACCAGCTCCTGGAGATGAGCTGGGGAGCAGGAGAGGGAGAACACATAGCTGCCGTCCACGGAGATACGGACCACATGCTCCACCACGACTTCCTCCTCGCCGGGCGTGGAGGTGTGGTCCTGCACATGGAGGACAGGACGGAGAGTGGAAAGGGGCGAATCAAGATCTCGATACATAGATGAAATATGCTCCATAAAAACGGCGGGGCGGCCATATGACGTGGCCGCCCCTAGATGTGAGTTTCTTACAGTTTGGCGATCTTCACGGCGCAGACCTTATACTCAGGCGCCCGGGCGATGCGGTCCAGAGCGGCGTTGGTCAGCCAGTTGCAGTTGCCATCCATGTAGTGGAAGGGCATCCAGCACTCGCCGGGAGAGGTCTTGGAACTGACCCGGGCGGTCGTCTCGATGACGCCGCGGCGGGAGGAGACTTGGACAGTCTCACCGTCCGTGATGCCCAGCTTGGCGGCATCCTGGTCGTTGACCTCGATGAAGGAACCGCCGGCCAGCTCCACGATGCCGGGGGTCTTGTCCGTCATGGCGCAGGCGTTGTAGTGGTACAGGATCCGGCCCGTCATCATGATGAGGGGATACTCCTCATCCGGAAGCTCCGCAGAGGGCGTATAGGCCGCCGGACGGAACAGGGCCTTCCCGCGGACACAGTGGCCCACGTGGAGGATGGGGGTACCAGGATGATCTGCCGTGGGGCAGGGCCACTGGAGCCCCTGACCAGCCACCTCATCACTGTCCAGCCGGGCATGGCTCACGCCGCCGTAGCTGGGCGTCAGGGATGCGATCTCGTCCATGATCTGGGCGGGAGTCAGGTGGGGCTGGTCATAGCCCATCCGGCGCATGATCTCGGTGAAGATCCAGGTGTCGGGCTTGGCATTCCCGGGGACGGTGACAGCCTTGCGGACCCGCTGGATCCGGCGCTCCGTATTGGTGAAGGTGCCTTCCTTCTCGGCATAGCTGATGCCGGGCAGGACCACGTCGGCCATCTTGGCGGTCTCAGTGAGGAAGAGCTCGTCTACCACCAGGAAGTCCAGGGAATTCAGGGCCTTCTGTACATGATGGGTGTCGGGGTCGGTCCGCATGGGATCCTCACCGAAGATGAAGAGGCCGCGGATCTTGCCCTCCAGCATGGCGGGGAAGCAGTCGGTGGCATACATACCGGGCTGGTCGCTGAGGGAGACGCCCCAGGCCTTCTCGAACTTGGCGCGGGCCTCCGGATCGGTGACCTTCTGGTAGCCGGGGAAGTCGGTGGGAGAGGCACCCATATCGCAGGCGCCCTGGACGTTGTTCTGACCGCGGATCGGGTTGACGCCGCAACCGGGACGGCCCAGCTTGCCCACCAGCAGGGCCAGGTTGGCCAGGGACATGACGCCCTCGGTGCCGGTGGAATGCTCAGTGACGCCTAGACAGTAGAGGATGGGGGCCTTGTCTGCCTTGGCATACAGCCGGGCGGCGGCCCGTAGCTCCCCGGCATCCACGTGACAGATCTCGGCCACCCGCTCGGGGGTGTAGTCCGCGACCATGTCGCGCAGGGCCTCAAAGCCCTCGGTGTGCTGAGCGATGAAGTCCTTGTCCTCCAGGCCTTCCTCCAGGATGACGTGCATCAGGCCGTTGATGAAGGCGATGTTGGTACCGGGCTTGAGTTTCAGATGGAACGTAGCCTGCTTGGACAGGCCGATATCACGGGGATCGACGACGATCAGCTTGGCGCCGCGCTGGAGCGCCTGGCGGATCTGCATGCCGAGGACGGGATGCGCCTCCTCGGGATTGGAGCCGACGAGCAGGATGACGTCGGACTCATGGGTCACATCGGCGATGGTGTTGGTCATCGCGCCAGACCCCAAAGTGGTTGCCAGACCGGCAACTGTGGGAGCGTGTCACACACGTGCGCAGTTGTCGGTATTGTGGTTACCGAAGCAAGTGCGCACCATTTTTTGAAGCATGTAGATGTCTTCGTTGGTGGAGCGGGAGCAGGCAAAACCGGCCAGCGCGCCGTTGCCATGCTCCTGCTTGATGGCCTTGAACTTCGTGGCCACCAGGTCCAGAGCCTCATCCCAAGAGGCTTTGCGGAACTCGCCGGTGGAACGGTCCTTGATGAGAGGATCCGTGAGCCGGCGGTCAGAGTGGACGAAATCGAAGGAGCCGTAGCGGCCCTTCACACAGAGGGTGTTCCGGTTGGAGGGGCCGTCAGCGGCCTCCACTGCCACCACCTTGTTGTCCTTGACCAGCAGGTCATACTGACAGCCCACCGCACAGTGGGGGCAGGTGGTGCGGACCTTCTTCTGGATCTGCCAGGGACGGAAGGTCTTCTTCCGTTTGGAGGTCAGAGCGCCGGTGGGGCAGACGGCGGTACAGTTGCCGCAGGACTCACAATTGCTCTCCCGCCAGGGCATGCCGAAAGCGGGGCTGATCACGGACTCGAAGCCGCGCTCCATGGTGTCGATGGCGCCGCAGCCCACGATTTTGTGGCAGGTGTTGACGCAGCGGTGGCACAGGATGCACAGCTTGGGATCGTATGTGAAGAAGGGGTTGGAGTCGTCCACAGGAAGGTTCGTCATCTCACCGGGACAGCTGGTCTTTTCGACGCCGTACTGATAGCACAGGTCCTGGAGCTTGCACTCGCCGTTGGAGGGGCAGGTGAAGCAGTTGGTGGGGTGGTTGGAGAGGAGCATATCCAGGATGCCCCGGCGGGCCTTGACCACGCTTTCGCTCTCGGTGAAGATCACATCTCCGTCGGAGCAGTGGGCGGAACAGGCGGTGTCCATCTTGGACCGGCCCCGGCTCTGGATCTCGACCGTGCAGATCCGGCAGGAGCCGTCAGGCATCAGGCCTTTCAGATAGCAGAGAGTAGGGATCTGGATCCCGACCTTTTCCGCTGCCTGAAGGATCGTGGTGCCCTTCTCGACATCGACGGGGATCCCGTCGATGGTGACATGCAGCAAACTCATGATGATAAGATCCCCTTCCTGATTTATTCGATGTGGACCGCACCCACCGGACAGCCGGAGAGGCAGGTGCCACACTTGATGCATTTATTGACGAGGATAGCGTGGGGCTTCTTGACGGAGCCGGTGATCGCGTCCACCGGGCAGTTCCGGGCACACTTGGTACAGCCGATGCACTTCTCCTGGTCGATCTTATAGAGCTTCAGGGCCTCACACACATGGGCGGCGCACTTCTTGATGGTGATGTGCTCCTTGTACTCCTCACGGAAGCGCTTCAGAGTGCTGATGACGGGCAGGGGCGCGCTCTTGCCCAGACCGCAGAGAGAGTTCTTCTGGACGAACTTGGCGATCTCCTCCAGCTTGTCCAGATCCTCCATGGTGCCCTTGCCGGCCACGATGCGCTCCAGGATCTCCAGCATCCGCTTGGTGCCGATCCGGCAGGGGGAACACTTGCCGCAGCTCTCCCGCTGGGTGAAGCTCATGAAGAAGCGGGCCACCTCGACCATGCAGGTGTGCTCGTCCATGACCACCAGTCCGCCGGAGCCCACGATGGCGTCGTACTTCTTCACGGAGTCGAAGTCCAGGCCCACGTCCAGATGCTCCTTGGTCAGACAGCCGCCGGAGGGGCCGCCGATCTGGACGGCCTTGAAGTTGCCGCCGCCCTTGATGCCGCCGCCGATGTCATAGACGATCTCCCGCAGGGTGGTGCCCATGGGGACCTCGATGAGGCCAGTGTTGGCGATGGAGCCGGTGACAGAGAAGGTCTTGGTGCCGGGGCTGTTCTCGGTGCCGATGGTGTGGAACCAGTCGGAGCCCTTGAGCACGATGTCGGGCACGTTGGCATAGGTCTCCACGTTGTTCAGCACGGTGGGACGCTCCCACAGGCCCTGATCCACGGTGCGGGGGGGCTTGGTGCGGGGCATTCCGCGGTTGCCTTCGATGGAGGCGGTCAGGGCGCTGCCCTCGCCGCAGACGAAGGCGCCGGCGCCCCGGTTCACATGGAGGTGGAAGGATACGCCGCTGCCTAGGATGTCGTCGCCCAGCAGTCCGGCCTCTTCCGCCTGAGCGATGGCATAGTGGAGGCGGGCCACGGAGTTGGGGTACTCAGCGCGGACGTAGATGTAGCCCTCGGTGGCGCCCACAGCGTAGCCGGCCAGGGTCATGCCCTCGATGAGCTTGTAGGGATCGCCCTCCATGACGGAGCCGTCCATGAACGCGCCGGGGTCGCCCTCGTCGCCGTTGCAGACCACGTACTTCACATCGGCGTCCTTATGGGCGGCCACCTGCTTCCACTTGGTGCCGGCCTTGAAGCCGCCGCCGCCTCGGCCCCGGAGGCCGGAGCGGTCGATCTCGTCCACCACCTGGTCGGGATCCATCTGGAAGAGGGCCTTGCTCAGGGCCTCGTAGCCGCCCACGGCGATGTACTCGTCCAGAGACACGGCATCGATGTTGCCGCAGTGCTCCAGCACGATCCGGGTCTGCTTGGCCAGGAAGGGGATATCCTCCGGCTTGGGGCAGAGCTGATCCTTCTGGTCCCGGTAGAACAGACGCTCCACAGGCTTGCCCTGGAGGACGGACTGCTCCACGATCTCGGCACAGTCCTCGGGCTTGACCTTCACATACTGATAGTGCCAGGGCTCGATCCGCACCAGGGGACCCAGCTCGCACAGGCCCTGACAGCCGGTCTGGGCCACACCGATGTGGGGGACATGGCCGGAGCACTCCACCGTCACGTTGGGCAGTTCCTTACAGAGCTCCCGCATGGTGTCGGCGATGACCTGAGAGCCGGAGGCGATACAGCCGGTGCCGGCGCAGACCAGGATCCGGCACTCATAGGACTCCAGGGCCTTCCGCGCGTCGGCACGGCGCAGGTCCAGCGCCGCGTTGTCACAGATCTTGATCATGCTTCGTCACCTCTCAGATCCTGGATCAGACCGATGGCCTTCTCCGGCGTCATCTTGGGATGGACCTCGTCGTTGACGGTGAGGGTGGGGGCCAGGCCGCAGGCGCCCAGGCAGGACACGGTCTCCACGGTGAAGAGCATATCGTCACTGGTGTGCTTGCTGCCGTCCAGACCGAGCTCCTTCTGGATCGCGGCCAAGATCGGGGCGGAGTGCCGCACATGGCAGGCCGTACCGTCGCAGACCTTGATGACGTATTTCCCCTTGGGCTCAAAGGAGAAATTCTTATAGAAGGTGGCGATGCTGTAAGCTTTGGACTCTTTGACACCGAGCTGGTCGGCCACATAGGTCAGCAGCTCCCGGGGGATGTATCGATATTCCTCCTGGATGTCTTCGAGGACCGGGATGATCGAACTGGACTTTTTGCCGTATCGGGCGATGAAGCCGTCGGCCGCGGCAAAGTAAGACGGATCTAACATAGGCGCTCCTCCTTGATCAGATTCAGCGGCGCCGATGGGGGAGAGCGGACGCCGGAACTCATATAGTTACTCTACAACATTTTCGATGAGATCGCAACCAAAAATTGACCCGCATAGTTCAAAATGAGCGATTCCAAAAAACTACACGGTATAAAAAGACGGATGCCGCGGTCTCTGTGGCATCCGTCTCATAGGATCTGATGGATATCAGTGGATATGGATCTGTTTTTTGCGGGAAGAGGATCAGGCCTTCAGTCGGGCCTCCAGATCGTCCAGCTCCTGAGCCAGGACCTTGGGGAGCTTGTCGCCGAACTTGCCATAGAACTCCCGGATGGCGGAGACATCCTCCAGCCACAGGTCTTTGTCTACGGACAACAGGCCCTTCAGAGTGTCAGCGCTGACGCCGGACTCATCCAGATCGATGTCCTCGGGCTTGGGCTCATAGCCCAGAGCGGTCTCGTCGGCGCCCACCTCGTCGAAGCAGCGCTTCATGATCCACTCCAGCACACGCAGGTTGTCGCCGAAGCCAGGCCAGATGAAGTGGCCCTCGTCATCGGTGCGGAACCAGTTGACGTTGAAGATCTTGGGAGCCTTTTCGCCCACCTTCTCGCCCATGCTCAGCCAGTGCTGCCAATAGTCGGCCATGTGATAGCCGCAGAAGGGGAGCATGGCCATGGGGTCGCGGCGGACCACGCCCACCGCGCCAGCGGCGGCGGCAGTGGTCTCAGAGGCCATGATGGAGCCGACGAACACGCCATGGGCCCAGTCGCGGGACTGATAGACCAGAGGCGCGGTCTTGGCCCGGCGGCCGCCGAACACGATGGCGGACAGGGGCACGCCGTTGGGATCGTCGAACTTGGGGGAGATGCAGGGGCAGTTCTTGGCGGGAGCGGTGAAGCGGCTGTTGGGATGAGCGCCCTTCTCCGTGGAGGTCTTGCCGTTCCAGGGGTTGCCCTTCCAGTCGATAGCATGCTCAGGGGGATCTTTGTCCAGACCCTCCCACCACACGGTGTTCTTGTCCAGGTCGTGGGCCACGTTGGTGAAGATAGTGCCCTTTTTGGTGGAGTGGAGGGCGTTGGGGTTGGACTTCTCATTGGTGCCGGGGGCCACGCCAAAGAAGCCATTCTCCGGGTTCATGGCCCACAGACGGCCGTCGGCGCCGGGACGGATCCAGGCGATGTCGTCGCCCACGCACCAGACCTTCCAGCCGGCCTTGCGGTAGTGCTCCGGGGGGATGAGCATGGCCAGGTTGGTCTTGCCGCAGGCGGAGGGGAAGGCGGCGGCCAGATACCGGACCTCGCCGGCGGGGTTTTGGAGGCCCAGGATGAGCATATGCTCGGCCATCCAGCCCTGGTCGCGGCCCAGGCAGGAGGCGATGCGGAGGGCGAAGCACTTCTTGCCCAGCAGGACGTTGCCGCCATAGGCGGAGTTCACGGACATGATGGTGTCATCCTGGGGGAAGTGGACGATGTAGCGGTTCTCGGGGTCCAGATCGGCGGTGGCATGGAGGCCCTTCACATAGTCGGGAGAGTCGCCCAGTGCCTCCAGGACCTTGGTGCCCACACGGGTCATGATGGCCATGTTCAGGACCACATAGATGGAGTCGGTGAGCTCGATGCCGTACTTGGCGAAGGGGGAGCCGACCACGCCCATAGAGTAGGGGATGACATACATGGTGCGGCCCTTCATGGAGCCGGCATAGAGCTTCTTCAGCTTGGCGTACATCTCGGCGGGGTCCATCCAGTGGTTGGTGGGACCAGCATCCTCTTCCTTGGGACAGCAGATGAAGGTGCGGTCTTCCACACGGGCCACGTCGTTCACGGCGGTGCGGTGGAGATAGCAGCCGGGGAGGAGCTCTTCGTTCAGCTTCTCCAGCTCGCCGGAGGCGCAGGCCTGAGCCCGGAGCTCCTCCAGCTGGGCCTCGCCGCCGTCGATCCAGACGATCTGGTCGGGCTGAGTCAGAGCGGACATCTCATCGATCCAGTCCAGGACCGCACGGTTCGTGGTAAGTGCCATAATATCCATCCTCCTCTAGGTAGGGCTTTATGCAAAGCGCTTTCAGATACTCTACATTCTACTCGATGGTCTACCAAAACACAAGCTTTTTTCATTGCCTTGTTAAAGAAAGCGCCGGAGCTGGTCAGCTCTGGAGCGCCTGGGCCAGAGCGGCGAATTCCGGGATGCCCAGCCGCTCGCCCCGGATGGTCTCCGGGAGTCCCAGCGCCGCCAGCGCCGCCCGGATCTGATCCTTGGACCAGCCGCCGGCGCCGCTGAGGCTGTTGAGGAGGGTCTTGCGCCGCTGGGCAAAGGAGGCCTTCACCACCCGGAAGAAGGTCCGGTCGTCCACCAGGTCCTGCGGGGGCGCGGACCGGGGCACCAGCCGCACTACGGCGGAGGTCACCTTGGGGGCGGGGAGGAAGCACTCCGGAGGCACGTCGAAGAGGAGCTCCGTCTCCGCGTAGTACTGGCAGAAGAGGGAGAAGGCACCATAGTCCGAGGTGCCGGGGGCGGCGCAGATCCGCCGGGCCACCTCCCGCTGGATCATCACCGTGACGGCGGAGAAGCATCCGGCCTCCAGGAAGGCGGTGATCACCGGGGTGGTGATGTTGTAGGGCAGGTTGGCGCACACCATGGGCGTCAGTCCCGCCAGATGCTCTGCCGCCAGAGCCTTCAGGTCCAGCTTCATCACGTCGCTGGGGACCACCTCGGCGTTGGGGAAGTCCGTCAGCGTCTCCGACAGGATCGGCAGGAGGGACTTGTCCAGCTCGACGGCCGTGACCTTGTCGGCCCGCTGGGCCAGCTGGACGGTGAGGGGGCCGATGCCGGGGCCTACCTCCAGCACGCCCACGCCAGGCCCCGCGCCGGAGGCCTCGGCGATCTGCTGAGGCACCCAGCGCTCGATCAGGAAGTTCTGGCCCATGGACTTGGAGAAGTGGAAGCCGTGCCGGGCCAGCAGGGCCTTGATGTCTTTGATGTCGCAGAGATCCATTCTGTTACCGCCTTTGTCGATTTGAAGATAGTGTCGGGCCCCGCCGTCCGGGCAGGGCGTGCGCCCGTTCCCAGGCCGCCAGGGCCTGGAGCTGGTCCGGCGTGTGGAACCAGTGCTCCCCCGGCTCATAGACCGTGAGAGAGCGTCCGGGATGGGCGGCGAAGGCCGCCGCAGTCTCCCGGTGGAGCATCTGGTCCTGCCCACCGATCAGGACTGAGACGGGACAGCCCCAGTCATGGACCGGATGGCTCCGGACATAGGTGAGGTAGTCCCAGGACAGGGTCTGGCCGAAGCCAGTGGGGATGGTCCCCTCCGCCCGGAGCCGGTCCTCCGTCACGCCGGCCCAGCCCATCATGTCCCGGATCAGGCGCTCCATGTCCAGGACGGGGGAGACCAGCAGGGCCCGCTCCGGCCGGTCCAGAGCCAGCAGGGACAGCCATGCCCCGATGCTGACGGCCAACAGGGAGAAGCCGCCCCAGCGGTCCCGGAGGAAGGTCCCGGCCTGGGCCAGCTCCGGAGCCGCGGTCCAGGGGAGGAGCGCTTCGTCCCGATCCTGCCGCTCCCCGTGTCCGGGAAGATCGATGGCCAGCACCTGACCGCCCGCCGGACAGACGATCTGCGCAAAGGGCTCGGCCTCCTCCTTCCGGCCGCTCTGCCCGTGGACGAACAGCCAGACAGAAGAGGCCTTTGCGCCATAGAGGACGGCGGGAGCGCCGCCGATCGTCAGGGCGCGCGCCGGGAGCCCGCTCATTTCAGGGAGAGACCGTCCCGGAAGGCGTGCCCCACCACGCCGCCCAGCACCCGGTAGGTGCTCTGGCACGGGTCGAAGGTGATGGGACGCAGCTTGTCGGGGTCGATCTTGCCGTTAGCGTCCAGGATGCGCTCGTCGGCGCTGACATTGACGATCTCGCCGATGAGACAGCCGTTCCCGGCGTCGTAGCGGACCAGCCGGCACTCCAGAGCCATGGGCAGCTCTTCGATCAGCGGAGCGTCCACGAACTCAGAACGGATGGCGTGGAAGCCGGCCTTGGCGAACTTGTCCGGCGCGTCAGCACCGGAGACCACGCCCACATAGTCGCAGGCGGCTACATGGTCCGCGTCCGCCATACTGACCGTGAAGGCCTTGCGGGCCAGGATGTCGGCGGTCGTCTTATGACCGGCGCTGATGCACATGGTGATCTGGGCATTGCCGCTGATGCCGCCCCAAGCGGCGTTCATGGCGTTGGGCGTGCCATCCGCGCCATAAGCGGCCAGGATAAACACGGGCTGAGGATAGCTCCAGGGCTTGGCACCGAAATTCGTTCTCATGGAGATGACTTCCTTTCTGGTCTGGATAGGGGTGGTGTGGCCGATGGCTTTTGGGGATGGCTGGCTCACGGATGGGCCAGCCAGTCCAGGGCGCACCAGGTGTGGAGGGCCGCGCCCAGCGGAAGGACGTCCTCGTTGAACACCACCCGCTCGTTGTGCATGGGCTTGCCGTAGCGGGGATCCTCCTGGGCGGTCCCGGCTCCCAGCAGGAGATAGGCACAGGGCAGTTCATAGGTGTAGGAGGCGAAGTCCTCTGAGCCCATGCCGCCCTCGTCCATCCGGAAGACGGCCTTGGAGCCGAACAGCTCCGCGGCCCGGTCGCCCATCCGGTCCACCAGAGCCGGATCGTTGCGCAGAGGAGGCGCGGAGGCCAGTTCCTCTACGGCGGCGCTCCCCCGGAAGGCCCCGGCGATGCCAGAGGCCAGTTCCTCGATGCGGCGGAGGAGCCGGGCGGAGAGGTCCCGGTCGAAGGTGCGGATCGTGCCCTCCAGCACGGCAGTCTGGGGGATGATGTTGGGGGCCTCGCCGCTCTGGAAGCGGCCCACCGTCACCACAGCGGGGGACTTGGCGGGCACCTCCCGGCTGACCAGCTCCTGGAGGGCCAGATAGATTCGGGTGGCGATGTCGATGGGATCCACGCCGGTCTCCGGCATGGCACCGTGACAGCCCACCCCCGCCACCGTGACCCGGAACAGAGTACAGCCAGCCATGAAGGTCCCACGGCCGCAGAGCACCAGCCCAGAGGGGGTGCCGGAGTTCACATGGAGGGCCAGAGCGGCCTGCGGCGCGGGATCGGTCAGGACCCCGGCGGCCAGCATGGCCTTGGCCCCGGTGAAGCCCTCCTCATCCGGCTGGAACACCAGCTTGACGGTCCCCTCCAGCCGGTCCTGATGGTCCCGCAGGAGCTGGGCGGCTCCCAGGAGCATGGCGGTGTGCATATCGTGGCCGCAGGCGTGCATGGCTCCGTTCTCCGAGCGGAAGGGGAGGTCGGTCTTTTCCACCACTTGCAGGGCGTCCATGTCGGCCCGGAGCAGGATGCACCGGCCGGTGTCCCGTCCACGGATCTGGGCGATGAGGCCGCTGTCACAGATCTCCTTCGGCTCATAGCCCATGTTCCGGAGCGCATCGGCCACATAGGCCGTGGTCCGGGGCAGGTGGGGCCCTGTCTCCGGGTCCCGGTGGAGGGCCCGCCGGTGGGCTTGGATCGTGTCCTCCAAAGCCTGCGCCTCGGTCAGGATGGTCTGAGGTGTGAGCGCGTACTTGTCATCCATGTGCGATCTCCTCCTGATGATGGAAAAATAGGCGGGTCAGGTCCGGGCAGAGAGCCCCCGGAAGAACTCGGCCGCCTGCCGCAGGTCCTCCTCATCCGGGTGCCCCTTGGCCAGTCCGCCCACCAGCCGGAACGGGCCGAAGGTGTCCCAGCCCCGGCAGCCGAACTCGCCCAGGACAGGACAGCCCTTGGCCCGGACCACGGCCCGGATGGCGTCCAGATGGTGCCGGCCGGGGGCGCCATAGGTGGAGACCAGGAACACGTCCTTCCCCTGGGGCAGATACTGTTCGGCATACCGGAGGACAGTCTCATGGAACCGGCCGAAATAGATCCCGGAGGCGAAGCCCACCAGATCGTACCGGTCCAGCCGGGGCGCGATGCGGCTGGTCACATCGATCAGATCTGCGTCCCCGGCCGAAGCCATGGCCTCCAGGACCTTACGAGTATTCCCATGGTGCCGGGACTGATAACAGATGGCGGTCGTCATAGGGAGCCCTCCTTTCAGATACTGGTGCTATCATACCACATCCCGGCCGGTTTTGGGAGGGGGTAGACGGACCGGACAGGATCGGCTTATAATGCGGACAGGAATGAACGATGGGGAGGGGACTGCATATGGAAGAGCACATTTACAGGAGAGAGGACTTGGAACGGCGGCTGTCATCCATCCGGGGCAAAACGCTGGAGGAGGTGGACGACCGGGGGATCTTCGACCAGATCCGCGCCTTCGACCGCCAGAAGGGGACCGTCGGGAACATCGTAGAGCAGTGCGTGCTGGGCTATGAGAAGGACTCAAAGCAGAAGGCGGACCTGATCGTCGTGGAGAAGGGGGGACGCCGGGTCCCCACCGAGGTGAAGTCCACCGGCATGGTGATCCCGGCCCAAAAGAAGCGATTCGTTGCCAAGGAGCCCATGAGCATCACCGGCGTGGGGATCTACGACCTGGCGGAGCAGGAGTTCGAGACCTCTCACTTCTGGGGGAAGCTGGAGCATCTGCTGATGGTCTACTATCACTACACGGCGGACCGGCCGGTGGCACCCTATGAGTACCGGAAGTTCCCAGTGAAGGACTATGAGTTCCACACCTTCTCCCCGGAGGAGGTCCAGGGCCTCCGGCGGGACTGGGAGACCGTCCGGGACCTGATGCGGGACATCGTCGGCCGCCACCCGGACCGCCGGGATCGGGACCGCTGGCGGAAGGCGGTGAAGGCGGACTATCTGGCGGAGCACGGGACCCTGCGGCAGAAATTGAGCTGGATCGATCTGGCGCCCCGCTTCCCGCCCCGGTTCCGGCTGAAGAAATCGGTGGTCAGTGCCATGATCGGGGCCCACTTCGACAGCCGGCGCCGCGCAGGGGAGGCGGGCCCCATGAGTCTGGCGGAGCTGGACGCCTGGTGTCATGCCCTGACGGAGCAGTATGCCGGACAGACCGCCGGGGAGCTGGCCGACCGGTTCGGGATCGCCCAGCGGAACAAGAAGGGGAAGGAGCGCAAACAGCTCTGCGCTCTGGTCGTGGCGGCCATGTTCGGAGCCAAGGGGAAGAAGCTGAGGGAGCAGGAGCCGTTCCGCACCTTCGGCATCCTCCCCAAGGCGGTGGTGCGGAACGCCAAGGGAAAGGGCACGGAGGATATGAAGCTCTTCCGGCTGGATCTGGGGGAATTGCTCCGGGAGTATGTGGAGGATGAGGCAGGCCAAAACCGCATGATCCGCTTCGAGGACTCGGACCTATACGCGGATTTCGCCGACCTGCAGATCCTGTGCGCCCTGTTCCAGGAGCCGTCCAAGCACAAGGGACAGAAAGCGGCCCTGTCCGAGACCCGGTTCGAGGGCTTCAAGCGGCTGACGATCCCGGATGCCATCCTGGAAGGCCCAGTCCAGCATCTGTGGGAGGACAGCCGGGAGAAGCTCCTCCATGGGGGCCTGCGGGAGATCCGGGACGGGCGGGGCCGCTCTGCCCCCAACTTCCTGAAAGGCAGTGAGAACGCAGTGTTCCTCCGGGGCTCCGGCAAAGACGGCCGGGACAAGCCCCTGGAGTTCGACGGGATCGCCATGTACGATCAGTGGGCCTGGCTCCGCCGGGACTGCCTGCTGGACATGCTGGAGGACCTGCCGCTCCTGTGAGGACGATAGAGAGGGAACGCCTGCCGGACCGCGAAACGGGCTCCGGCAGGCGTTCTCCTGTTTTTTGTTCCAGGGGGTCAGAAGATCTGCTCCAGTACCCGGGCGAAGGCTTCCAGACCGGCCTGGTCGGCCTCGGTGAAACGACCGGGGAGGGGGCTGTCGAGGTCCAGCACGCCCACGACCCGACCCTCATGCCGGAGGGGGACCACGATCTCCGAGCGGGAGGCGCAGTCACAGGCGATGTGACCGGGGAACTGATGGACGTCGGGGACCAGGAGGGTCTCGTCCCGGGCGGCGGCAGTGCCGCAGACGCCCCGGCCCAGCGGGATCTCGATGCAGGCGGGCCGGCCCTGGAAGGGGCCCAGCACCAGCGTCCCGCCCTCCAGCAGATAGAAGCCCGCCCAGTTGAGGTCCTCCAGCTCCTGCCAGAGCAGGGCGGAGGCGTTGGCCAGGTCGGCGGTCCGGTGGGGGACGTCCCGGATCAGGGCGTCCAGCTGTTCGCACAGCAGGGGATAGTCGGTCATAGTGATGTCGCTCCTCTCGCCTCAGATCAGGATGCCGTCGCAGTGGTCGATCTCATGCTGGATGATCTCCGCCGTCCAGCCGGAGAAGGTCTTGAGGCGGATCTGGCCCCGCTCGTTCCTCCAGCGGACCTTGATGTGCTTCCAGCGCTTGGTCCGGCGGGTGCCGGCGAGGGAGAGACAGCCCTCCTCGGCCTCATAGGGCTCGGAACGGCGGACGATCTCCGGGTCGAACATGGTCCGGTAGGTGCCCTCGTCCTCGAAGGCGATGATGCGCTTGTTCACGCCGATCATATTGGCGGCCATGCCCACGCAGCCGTCCCTGTGGGCGGCCAGCGTGTCCAGCAGGTCCTGCGCCACGGACTGGTCCTCCGGTCCGGCGAGCTCGGCCTTCTGCGCCAGGAAGGTCTCGTCTTTGCAGATGTCACGGATCATAGATGGGTCCTCGCTTCCTTGAGCGGAGCGCCCCGGCAGAAGACCTGCCGGGGCACTCCAGACTGTTGAAAAAGTCATTTCTCCCGTTGAGCGATGCAGGAGCCTCGCAGAGTTCCGTCACCCGCAGGGGACGGAATGAGATGTAAGGCGTTTTTTCTGAGGACATGTGCCTCAGAAAAAACTCTTCTCAGGCCACTAGTGTGCGAGCGCAGCGAGTGCGCGCGGCGGCCTGCATCCTATCGAAGAAATGGCTTTGCCATTTCTGAGAAGCGTGTCGAACTGGTTCGACACGCTGGGAGCGCCCCGGCAGAAGACCTGCCGGGGCGCTCGCGCGTTCGTTCGATGGGGGATCAGCCCGGAGGCCAGGTCATGTCGCGGCCAGCCAGCACATGGAAGTGCAGGTGGGGCACGGACTGCTGGCCCGCCTCGCCGATGTTGGACACCACGCGGTATCCGGCCTCAGCGAAGCCGAGCTCCTTCGCCAGCTTGGCGATGACCTCGAAGATGTGAGCCACCACGGCGCTGTTCTCGGGAGAGATGGCGGAGACGGACTGGATGTGGGCCTTGGGGACCACCAGGAAGTGGGTCGGGGCCTGCGGGTCGATGTCGTAGAAGGCATAGACCTGCTCGTCCTCATAGACCTTCTTGGATGGGATCTCGCCCCCCACGATCTTACAGAACAGACAATCGCTCATTATGATAGGACCTCCTTTCAGAGTAGGATACGGATGGATGGGCCGCTCACAGCCCCAGCTTGCCGGCCACGAAGTCGTCCACCGCGGCCAGCGCGTCGTCCAGCTTGAGGACGTCGGTGCCGCCGCCCATGGCGGAGTCGGGCTTGCCGCCGCCCTTGCCGCCGCAGATGGGGGCGATGGCCTTGATGATGTCGCCGGCCTTCACGCCCTTGGCCACGGCGTCCTTGCCGCAGACCGCCAGCAGAGCCACCTTGCCCTCGTTGACGGAGGCGAGCACGCCCACCACGCCGGGCTCCTTGTCACGGAGGAAGTCGCCCTGCTTCCGCATGGCGTTGGCATCCAGGCCGCTGAGCTGGGTGGTGATGACCTTCAGGCCGCCCACGTCCTTGGCGGAGGCCAGGAAGCTCCGGGCCTGGCCCAGAGAGGCTTGCTCCTTGAACTTGTCCAGCGCGTGGCGCAGCTCCTTGGTCTCGGTCATCATCTGCTCCAGACGGTTCTCCAGCTCACCGGGGTTGGTCTTGAGCATCTGGGCGATGTGGAACAGCACCTGCTGGTTGCGGTTCACAGTGTCCAGAGTCAGCTTGCCGACAGTGGCCTCGATACGGCGGACGCCGGAGGCCACGGAGGCCTCGCTCTTGATGCGGAAGGGGCCCACCTTGGCGGTGTTGTCCACATGGGTGCCGCCGCAGAACTCCATGGAGAAGCCGTCCATCTCCACCACGCGGACCACGTCGCCGTACTTCTCGCCGAACATGGCCACGGCGCCCTTCTTCTTGGCCTCCTCGATGGGCAGGACCTCAGTGACCACGGGGATGCCGGCCAGGATCACGTCGTTGACCAGCCGGTCCACCTCGGAGAGCTGCTCCGGGGTGATGGCCTCGAAGTGGGTGAAGTCGAAGCGCAGACGGTCGGGCTCCACCAGAGAGCCGGCCTGATGCACATGATCGCCTAGGACCTTCCGGAGAGCGGCGTCCAGCAGATGGGTGGCGCTGTGGCCCCGGCGGATGGCGGCCCGGCGGCCGCTGTCGATGGCGGCGGTGACGGTCTGGCCCAGCTTGAAGGGACCGGAGACGACCTTGCCGTAGTGCATGAACTTGCCGCCCTTGTTCTTCTGGACGTTGTCCACCTGGAACTGGGCATTGCCGCAGGAGATCACGCCGTGGTCGGCCACCTGACCGCCCATCTCCGCGTAGAAGGGGGTCTTGTCCAGGACCATGATGCCCTCCACGCCGCTCATGAGCGCCTCGGCCTGCTCGTTCTCCACCACCAGCGCCACGATCTTGGCGTCGTCGATGGTGTCGTGGTCATAGCCCACGAACTCGGTGGAGGGGATGTCCTTGCCGAACTCCACGCCGGCCCAGCCCAGGTCGCCCAGGGCCTTCCGGGCCTCGCGGGCGCGGACCTTCTGGGCCTGCATCTCCTTGTCGAAGGCGGCGCGGTCCAGAGTTATGCCCTCGTCCTCCACCATCTCGATGGTCAGGTCGATGGGGAAGCCGTAGGTGTCGTACAGCTTGAAGGCGTCGGCGCCGGAGAAGACCTGCTCGCCCTTCTCCTTGTGGCCGGCGAGCAGTTCGCTGAAGATCTTCATGCCGCCGTCGATGGTCTTGGCGAAGTTCTCCTCTTCCACGCGGATGACCTTGGTGATATAGTCCTGCCGCTCCCGGAGCTCGGGGTAGTGGCCCTCGTTCTCATGGATGACGGTGTCGCAGACGGTGTACAGGAAGGGGTCGTTGACGCCCAGCAGCTTGCCATGGCGGGCGGCCCGGCGGAGCAGGCGGCGGAGCACATAGCCCCGGCCCTCGTTGGAGGGGAGCACGCCATCGCAGATCATGAAGGTGGCGGAGCGGATGTGGTCGGTGATGACCCGCAGGGACACGTCCTTCTCGTGGCTCTGGCCGTAGCGGGCACCGGTGATCTCCGTGACCTTGTTGGTGATGTTCATGACGGTGTCCACATCGAAGAGGGAGTCCACGTCCTGACACACCACGGCCAGACGCTCCAGACCCATGCCGGTGTCGATGTTCTTCTGCTTCAGCTCGGTGTAGTGGTTTTCCCCGTCGTTGTCGAACTGGGAGAACACCACGTTCCAGACCTCCATGTAGCGGTCGCAGTCACAGCCCACGGTACAGCCGGGCTTGCCGCAGCCGTACTTCTCGCCCCGGTCGTAATAGATCTCAGAGCAGGGGCCGCAGGGACCGGAGCCGTGCTCCCAGAAGTTGTCCTCCTTGCCGAACTTGAAGATCCGGTCCTCGGGGATGCCGATCTCCTCATGCCAGATGCGGAAGGCCTCGTCATCGGCGGGAGTGGTCTCGTTGCCGGCGAACACGGAGGGGTACAGGCGCTGGGGATCCAGGCCCACCCACTCAGGGGAGGTCAGGAACTCCCAGGCCCAGTGGATCGCCTCGTTCTTGAAGTAGTCGCCGAAGGAGAAGTTGCCCAGCATCTCGAAGTAGGTGCCGTGGCGGGCGGTGTGGCCGATGTTCTCGATGTCGCCGGTGCGGATGCACTTCTGGCAGGTGGTGACCCGGTGACGGGGCGGCTCCTGCTCGCCGGTGAACCAGGGCTTCATGGGCGCCATGCCGGAGTTGATCAGCAGGAGGCTGGCGTCGTTCTGGGGGATGAGGGAAAAGCTGGGCAGACGGAGATGGCCCTTGGTCTCGAAGAACTTCAGGAACATCTCGCGGAGTTCATTGACTCCATACTTCTTCATGGGAAAGACCTCCAAACAAGAAATCGCGGCGGACCATGAAAAAACCGCCCCCGGCCAAAGCCAGGGGCGGAAAAACATTTCCACGGTACCACCCTGATGATCCCCCTTGAGGGGGACCTCTCTCTTCGCCCGGTAACGGGGGCGGGACGTTCCGCTCGTCGCGGACGGCTCAGGAGTGGCGCGCGAGGTCCGGTCCGCCGAGGGCTTGCACTCTCCCCTCTCGCTCAGGACGGCGGTATCCCGCTTGGCTCCGTCAAAGCCTTATCACTTGATCACGGAGTAATTCTATCACACTTTTCCGCAATGTCAACCGTAAAAGCAAGCGGTCTGCTCCTGAACTGAGGTCCAGCCTTGGATCAGGCGGAAGAGACCGTCGCCAAAGCAGGTGCGGTAGACCGCCCGGCCGCAGACCAGCTCGTCCCGGTCGGAGAGGATCATGCTGTAAGAGGTGTCCTTCGCGGCGACGACCAGATGGTACGCGTACTCGTCATAGGCGCGGAAGCCGCCGGTCCAGGGAGAGATCCAGCGGACCCAGGTTTGGGGAAGCGCTTCCTCCAGGGCCTGGATCTGCTCGGGAGAACAGGTCATTTCACCGATCTCGGGGGAGCCGGACAGGATGAGGACCTTGCAGAAGCTGATCTCCCGTCCTCGGCCCGACAGCACATCGGACAGCCGCCTGGGGCGCAGAAGGAGGACCAGCATCAGGACGGCCAGGACGGTCAGAACGAGGATAAGAGGGCGCCGGTATTTTTTCATACAGTTACCCTCCAAAGATAGATCGATCCCATTCGATGCGAGACCCTGACTCATATTTGGATCGACAGACATCTTTACCGAGGAAGCACTATCTAAGTATACAGCATGACCGGTAAACAGGGCGGAACGGCCCACATTTTCCACCGTTGCCGACTGAAAAAGACCGCTCAGGGAGCATGGGGACGGGGCTGGCGGTCCCAGACCCAGCTCCGGAGCAGCTCCAGCAGTCCGGTATCGGTGGTGACCCGGTAGACCTGATCCTTATACGTGAACACGCCCTGGTCGGTGAGGATCAGCGTATAGGATCCGCTGTCCCCCCAGGGGAGGATCATATAGGCATCCTTATCGGAGGGCTGGAAGACCACGTCGTTCGAGGAGCCCCAGCGGACCTCCATACTGGAGAACTGCTCCCGCAGGGCGTCCAGCTGTTCCGGCGTACACTCCGCGTCGCCGCACTCCCTGGTGGAGAGCAGCACCACCTGACATCCGGTGATGTCGTTCCCGCCGTTGGGTAGGAGCTCTGCGATGGAGCGGACGCGGAAGCGGCACCAGAGACTGCCCAGAAGGAGGAGGAGGAACGCCGCGGCCAGGACGGTATAGAAGAGACGTTTGTTCTGGAACGCGGGGACGACCATGATCGGCACCTGCCTTTCCTAGATCGGTGGGGAAGTAGGATCGGTACGGGATGGTGCATGGGGACCACATCCTTCCGCAAACACGTGTGTCGATGAAAAACAGTTCCCTTCGACTCCATCCTAGCATGACCGGCGGAAGGATGTCAAGCGTCTCTTACAGTCCGGAAGCCCTCCGGCGCAGGAGGGACAGGGGCGGGGCGGCGTGGGGGAGCCGGAGGTGGAACTTCATCTGGGGGATCCGGGGCTCCTCCAGGGGGAAGCCGTCGGCGTCGGTCATGGCCGGGACCCGGAAGGCCGCCGGCTCCAGACCGGGACCGATCAGCTCCAACTCGTCCCCCTCCCGGAACTTGTTCCGCAGGGCGCACACCGCCTGACCGTCCGGACCGCAGGACTCCACCACCGCGCAGACCTGATAGTCCCGGATGTACCGGGCGTCCTCGGTGAACTGGCCCGGCTGGCCGAACCAGAAGCCGGTGGAGTAGTGCCGGTGGCTGACCTTCTCCACCTCGTCCCGCCACACCGGGGAGAGGGGGAGGCCCGCTTCCGCCGCGTCCACCGCGTGGCGATAGGCTCCGGTGATCACGGCGGCGTAGTAGGCGGACTTGGCCCGGCCCTCGATCTTCAGGGAGTCCAGACCCGCCTCCTTCAGCTCGGCGATGTGGTCGATCATGCACATATCGCGGCTGTTCATGATGAAGGTCTCGCCGTTCTCCTCGAACACGGGGAAGTACTCGCCGGGGCGCTTCTCCTCCATGAGCGCGTACTTGTAGCGGCAGGGCTGGGCGCAGGCTCCCCGCTGGGCGTCCCGGCCCGTCATGTAGTTGGACAGCAGGCACCGGCCGGAGTAGCTCACGCACATGGCCCCGTGGACGAAGGCCTCGACCTCCAGCTCCTTCGGGGTCTTGGCCCGGAGCTCGGCCACCTCCCGGAGGGAGAGCTCCCGGGCCAGGATGACCCGGTCGGCCCCCAGTTCGTGCCAGGCACGGGCCGCCTCATAGTTGGTGACGCCCGCCTGCGTGGAGACGTGGCGCTTCACATGGGGGGCGTACTTCTCCGCCATGCGGAACACGCCCAGGTCGGCCATGATCGCAGCGTCCACGCCCAGGCTGTCGATGGTCTCCAGCCACTGGGGGAGCTTCGCCACCTCGTCGCTGCGGGGCATGGTGTTGCAGGTGACGTGGACCTTCACGCCGTGGCGGTGGCAGAGGTCCACGGCCTCCCGGAGCTGGTCGGCGGTGAAGTTCCCGGCGAAGGCCCGCATCCCGAAGGCGGTGCCCGCCAGATAGACGGCGTCGGCCCCGTAGGCCACCGCCATGCGCAGGCGTTCCATATCCCCGGCGGGGGCCAGTAGTTCCATAGACATAGGGGATCCCTCGTTTCTCATGAGTGTAGTAGGACAGAACGCGGCGGGCACGGCGCTGTCACCGTGCCCGCCGCAGATCAGGCGCTGGATCAGGTCCCGCTGTTCCGATAGCGGTCCTGCTGGGCGATGAAGCGCTGCTGTTCCTTCAGGGTGCGGAAGAAGGAGTGGGTGCCGTCATCGCCCAGAGCATAGTAATAATAGTTGGTGCTGGCCGGCTCCAGAGCGGCCCGGAGGGCGTCGATGCCCGGGTTGGAGATCGCCGTGGGGGGCAGGCCGGTGTGGGTGTAGGTGTTGTAGGGAGTGTCCGCGTTGGTGTCTACCTGAGTGCCGCCGGTGGCGTAGAGGATCGTGGCGTCGATGTTCAGGAAGCCGGCGGTCTCCCGGGTGTTGGAGAGGCGGTTGTAGATGACCGACGCGATCTTGGACTGGTCCGTGCCGTCGGTCTCCTTTTCGATCATGGACGCGATCGTCACGATGTCCCCCACAGAATAGCCCCGGTCGGCGGCCTTCTGGCGCATCTCGTCGGAGAACATCTCGTCGAAGCGGAGGATCATCTTGTTCAGGATCTGGAGCGGGTCGCCGCCCATGTAGAAGGTATAGGTATCCGGGAAGAGATACCCCTCCAGCCGGTGATAGTCCCCGGTGGGCAGGTCCTGGAGGAAGCTGTACTTGAACTGGTGGTCGGAGGCCTCAGCCTGGAGCTTGCTGACCGTGGACACGCCCTCCTTCTCCAGCAGGGCGAAGATCTGGTCCAGCGTCATGCCCTCGGTGATGGTCACCGTGACCTCCTTGCGGTTGGCGGAGGACTTGCCCATGCCGTTGATCAGGGCATGGTAGTCCATATCGGTGTCCAGCTCATAGGTACCTGGGGTGATCTTCTTGTCCCGCTCCACATGGGTGGCGGAGGCGAAGAGCTTGAAGAGGGACTTGTACTCGATGAGGCCGTTCTCCTTCAGCACATCGGCTACGTCAGAGAGGTCGGAGCCCTCCTCGATGGTGACGGTGGCGGTGTGCTCCGGCTTGTTCAGGGCCAGCACGTCTCCGGCGGCGATCCAGCAGACCGCCGCCAGCAGGGCGGACAGACCGATCACGAAGATCGTGTAGAACATGGCACCGAAGCCGCCGGACTGGCGGGGACGCCGGCGTCCCGTGGGCGGACGGGAAGTCCGCCGGGGAGGCTCGGAGGGGGCAGAGGGGTCGGAGGACCGGCGGGCGCCGCCGTCCCGGCCATTCTGGAGGCGGGAGGGGGAATAGCCTCTGTGGCCCTGGACCCGCCGGCCGGGGGATCGTTCATATTCCTGAGACATAGGGGTTCAACTCCTAACTGGTCCCGCCCCGGTCAGGGGCGGTCGGGCGCGTAGGTGCCGGACTCGGTGATCACCAGGTCCACCGGGCGGTCATGGGCCTCCCGGGGGACGGATTCCAGCAGGAAGCAGTCCCGGCACAGGGCGATGGTGACGGCATGACACCGGGGGAGATAGCGGTCATAGTATCCCCCGCCCTGGCCCAGACGATAACAGGACTTGTCGAAGGCCAGTCCGGGGACCAGGATCAGGTCGATCTCCTCCGGGCCTGCCACAGGACGGTCGGGACCGGGCTCCAGCATCCCATAGCGATGCCGGATGAGAGGGGCGTCGGGATCATAGACCCGGGCGTCCATGATGCCGGGCTCCTCGGCACAGCGGGGGAGGACCACCCGCTTGCCCATGGCGGTGAGAGAGGGCAGGAGCCGGGAAGTGTCCAGCTCGGCCCCCATGCCGTAGTAGACGAAGATGGTGTGGGCCGCCTCCAGCTCCGGGCGTTCCAGGAGCTTGGCGAAGAGGGCGCGGTCGCTGGTCTGCCGCTCCTCAGGCGTGAGGGCCTTCATGCGGGCTCGGATGTCCCTGCGGAGCGCGGCCTTGACCTCAGTGATGGCAGTGGACGGCATGGTACACCTCCTGAGCGGCGGCAGGGCCCTTCAGGGCCTCCACCAGAGCGAGGCCGAAGGGGAAGGCGGAGCCGGCCGCCTCGGCGGTGATGATGGAGCCGTCCACGACCACGGGAGTGCCGGGCCGCACATCGGCGGAGGCCATCTCGCCCTCCATGCCGGGGTAGCACACGGCGGAGCGGTCGTCCAGCAGGCCCAGACCGGCCAGGATCGTGGGCGCGGCGCAGATCGCCGCCAGCTTCACGCCCCTGGCGTGGGCCGTCCGGATCAGCTCCAGGGCGGGAGCGCAGGCCCGGATGGCGTTGACGCCGCCCATGCCGCCGGGAAGCACCAGCATATCGGCCCGCGCCAGATCCACCTGAGACAGGACGCAGTCGGCGGTGACGGTGATGCCGTGGCCGCCGGGGACAGCAAGGGCCTCCACGCCCACCAGCGCCGTCTCGACGCGGGCCCGGCGGAGCAGATCGGCGGGGACCAGAGCCTCGGCTTCCTCGAAGCCGGGGGCGAGCAGGATATAGACCATGTTCGATCGACCTCCTAAATATCATCCATAGAGCGGGACGGAGCCGGACGGCTCACAGCCCCAGGAACGGAGATGCCTTCTGCCAGATCTCCTGATGGATGTCGTCCACGGAGCGGACGGCGCCGCCGGCGTCCACACAGGAGATCCTCTGCCAGTCCAGGACCGGGACGGCGGCCAGCGCGGTGCGGCGGCAGAGGGCCAGATAATCGGTGTCCACTTCATGGATATCGCCGGTGGTGTGGGTGGCGGCCTCCCGGCTGCGGAGGAGCTCCACGGCCCGGTCGGTGGGCATATCCAGATAGAACACCAGATCGGCCCGGGGGAGCCCCAGCTTCTCGTGCTCCAGGTCGTCCAGCCAGTGGAAGAACCCCTCCCACTCCTCGGGCGGGAGCTTGCAGGCCTGATGGACAGCGTTGGAGGTGCTGTACCGGTCGGAGAGGACCAGACCGCCCTCCCGGTACCAATGCCCCCAGACCTTCTTCCAGGAGGCGTACCGGTCCACGGCATAGAAGGTGGAGGCGGCGTAGGCGTTCACATCAGAGGGGTGGGAGCCGAACTCGCCGCCCAGATACATCCGGATCAGGGCGGAAGAGGGCTCGCTGTACTGAGGAAAGACCAGCTTTTGGAATGGGACGCCGGCCTCCTTCACATGCTGGCAGAGGCGGCGGAACTGGGTGGACTTGCCGGACCCATCCGTCCCCTCGAAAACGATCAGTTTACCGGACAAGGAATGGACCTCCCATGCTGCTTACTTTCCACGGACCCGGGCTCCGGCGGCCTGGAACAGGACCAGCGGGAGCTTGGCCATGCGGCCGATGCGTTTGGGCTCCTTGATGAGCCGGTAGAGCCACTCCATGCCGGCCTTCTGCCAGGCCTCGGGGGCCCGCTCCACATGGCCGGCGAACACGTCCAGCGCGCCGCCCAGGCCCACCATGAACTTGGCGCCGGTGGCGGGTCCGTTCTGGGCCATCCACAGCTCCTGCTTGGGGGCGCCCAGACAGACCAAGACCACATCGGCCTGGGCCTCCTTCACGGCGGCGATCACGGGGGCGTCCTCCTTGAAATAGCCGTCGTGGGTGCCGCAGACCAGCAGCCCGGGATGGCGCTCCTTCAGGTTGACGGCAGCCAGATCGGCCACGCCGGGCTTGGAGCCCAGCAGGAAGAGCCGCTTGCCGTTCTGGACCATCCAGTCCATGAGACCGTCGGCAAAGTCGATGCCGGGGACCCGGCCCGCCAGCGGGCGGCCCAGGATCTTGGAGGCGTAGACCACGCCGATGCCGTCGGGCATGGACAGGTCCGCGCCGTTCAGGGCGGCCCGGAAGGCCTCGTTTTTCTCCGCGGTGAGCAGGAATTCGGGATTGGGCGTCACAGCGTAGTGGAATCCGCCCTGTTCGATCAGCGAGGCGGCGGCGCGGACCATCTCCTCAGGGGAGAGCGTGTCGAAGCCGACGCCCAGGATATCAGTTTTCAACGTATCAGGACCTCCTGGTCGATGTGGTGCATCATCTGCATAAGTCATCCCATTTTAGCACGATCTTCCGGGGAAGTCCATGAAAAAACCAGAAAGGGGCCCGTCAGGACGGAAAAAAGCCCGGCACCCACTGGGAAAAGGGGTGCCGGGCTCCTCCGCGGAGGACGGGTCAGACGGTCTTCTCGGAGGCGTGCTTGGCCTGGAAATAGGCCCGCATGGAGTCGATCACGATGATCACGCCCAGGATCATCAAGAGCAGGGCGATGATCAGCTGGAGGCCCTCCACCAGGAACACGGCGGAGCCGGCGGCGATCGCCTTCACCAGCGCGATGGTCCGCTCCACCAGCGCGGTGCCGGTGACGCAGAGCATGATGATCATGGGCGGGAAGAGCATCTTGTTGCTCCGGCCGGTGACCTTCATGAACACGCACAGGGTCACCAGCACCAGCGCGGACAGGAGCTGGTTGGCGGAGCCGAACAGGGGCCAGATGTTGGCGTAGCCGATCCGGGTCAGCACGAAGGCGCAGGCCAGCGTGATGATCGTGGAGAAATAGGAGTTGCACAGGAGCCTCCGCCAGCCCTCGGCGTGCTCCATGTCGTCCACGCTGAACAGCTCCTGGAAGCACATCCGGCCGATGCGGGGCACCGCGTCCAGCGTGGTCAGGGCCAGAGCGGAGACGCACATGGTCATGAAGCACTGGGCCACGTACACGGGGATACCGAACATCTCGAAGAAGCCGGCCACGCCGCTGGAGAAGATCTGGAAGGGCGTGCCGGCGGCGGGGGTGCCGTCCGCGGCAGCCGCCGCTCCGGCCACACACAGGGCCAGCACGGCCAGCAGGCTCTCCAGCACCATGGCGCCGTAGCCGACCTTGAGCATATCCCGCTCGTTGGCCACCGTCTTGGAGGAGGTGCCGGAGGAGACCAGGCTGTGGAAGCCGGACACCGCGCCGCAGGCCACCGTCACGAAGAGGATGGGGAACAGGTCGCCCAGCGTGTCGTTGTGGAAGCCGCTGAACACGGGCAGGTTCATGGAGGGATGGGCCACCAGCAGGCCCAGGGCCGCGCCGGCGATCATGCCGACGAACATGAAGGTGGACATGATGTCACGGGGCTGCTTGAGGAGCCACATGGGGAGCACTGCGGCAAAGAAGATATAGAGGAAGGTCACATAGGTCCAGGTCTCCTTCCCGGCGGTGATGGGGAAGCACATGCCGATGGCCAGAGCGGCCACGGTGCAGACCAGACCGAGGACGGTCTCCTTCCAGCCGGTCAGCTTCAGCCGCTTCTGGATCAGGCCGAAGACCATGGCGAACACGATGAAGAGCAGGGAGATCGTGCCCGCCGCGCCGTTGGGCTTGGCGGACTCGGAGAGCTGGCTCACGCCGTCCACCACGGTATAGGCATTGAAGGTGCCCGCCACCATGTCGGCGAAGGCGGCGATGACGATCAGAGTGAAGAGCCAGCTGAAGGCCAGGAAGATCTTCCGGCCGAACTTGCCGATGTACTTCTCGATCAGCAGGCCCATGGACTTGCCGTCGTTCTTCACGCTGGCGTAGAGGGCGCCGAAGTCCGTGACCGCGCCAAAGAAGATACCGCCGATCAGGATCCACAGCAGGACCGGGAGCCAGCCGAACACGGCGGCCTGGATCGCGCCGGTGACGGGGCCCGCGCCGGCGATGGAGGAGAACTGGTGGCTGAACACGGTCCAGCCATTGGTGGGTACGAAGTCCACGCCGTCCTCCAGACGGCAGGCAGGGGTCTTGGCCTTGGGGTCGATGCCCCATTTGTTCGCCAGCCAGCGTCCGTAGAACGCATACGCCGCGGCCAGAAGTATAGCCGCGATCAGTACGATGACGAGCGTGTTCATGATACGGTCCCTCCTCAATATTTCGCGATGGGTCAGTTTATGGAGGATGTTTTATCCCTCTCGGAGCGGTTTGTCAAGAGGTGTCCGGAGATATCGGCACTTTGCCTTATCATTTTGGTGAAGTGACCGGGGTCGATCGTGCGATATGGCGGAATAAAGACGTCTGGAGTGGCGGAAACGGATGGATGTGGGCAAAAAACTGGATGGTACAGTGCGGGAAAGTGAACAGAACGACGAGTGTCCTCCTAAAAAAGACAGTCCGCCGATGGCGTATAGATGCGAAAAAGCCCCGTGCCGTGCCAGATCCAGTCAGATCCGGCACGGCGCGGGAGACACAGATATCATTTTTTCGCGGTCCGGCCGGAATACTGGGCCAGGACCTGGAGGAGCTTGGCGGGCTCCAGCGGCTTGGTCAGATGCTCGTCCATACCGGCGTCGATGGCCTTCTGCCGGTCGTCCGCGAAGGCATTGGCGGTCATGGCGATGATGGGGACGGTCTTGGCGTCGGGCCGGTCCATGGCTCGGATGGCCCGGGTGGCCTCGTAGCCGTCCATGATGGGCATCATCACATCCATCAGGACCGCGTCGAACCCACCGACTGGCGCGGCGGCGAAGCAGTCTACGGCCTCCTGACCGTTGACGGTGGTGGTGAGCCTGGCCCCGGCATTCTCCAGCAGGAATTGAGCGATCTCCAGGTTCAGGGCGTTGTCCTCGGCGACCAGGATGCACAGGCCGTCCAGAGATACGCCGGAGGGCGGTCCCGCCGCGGGCCGGGGAGCCGGCTCCGACGCGATCTGGAAGGGGATGGTGATGCGGTAGGTGGTGCCAACGCCCAGCTTGCTCTCGAAGACGATCGTGCCGCCCATCTGGTCCACCAGGCTCTTGGCGATGGCCATGCCCAGACCGGTGCCGTTGTAGGTGGAGCGGGCATCGCTGTGCTCTTGGGTGAAGGGCTCGAAGAGGTGCTTCTGGAACTCCTCACTCATGCCGATCCCGGTGTCGGCACAGATGAACTCCACCGTCACCCGGTCCCCCTCGGCGGGGAGCTCCCGGCAGGACAGAGAGATGTGCCCGCCGTCCTTGTTGTACTTGACGGCGTTGCTCAGGATGTTCATGAGCAGACGCTTCACGTGGAGGGGACTGCCGATCAGGTCTGGGTGGATCAGGTCCCAGTCCTGCCGCTCGATCGTGATGCCCCGCTGGGCGGCGGTCCGGTCCAGCGTGTCGCCGATCTCGTCCACGAGAGAGACCAGATGGAAGGGCCTGGACTCCAGCACCACATTGCCGGACTCCAGCTTGCCCATGTCTAGGACCTCGTTCACCAAGTCCAGCAGGAGGCTGGAGGCGTTCCAGATCTTCTCCCGGCACTCATCCTGCTTCGCCATATCATCGCGGTAATGCTCGCTGATCTCCACCATGCCGCGGATGCCGTTGATGGGGGTGCGGATGTCGTGGCTCATGCGCTGGAGGAACTCCGTTTTGGCCATGTTGGCGCGCTCGGCCCTCCGGGCGGCCTCCAGCAGCTTCTCCTGATACATCCGCTCCTGCTGGAGCTGGTCCTCATGATGCTGCTGAGCGGTGCGCCAGCTCAGGAACTGGATCAGCAGGAACACGGCGGCATAGAGGAGCAAGGCGAACAGGACGTTCCGGGGCGTGGAGGGGAAGGCGTCCCGACCGTGGAGATAGGCGTAGACGTAGTAGTTGCGCCCCCGCTCGATCATACCGAAATTACGGCTGAAGCCGGTATCGCCGGGGAGCATGACCAGCTCACCGGCCCAGACCTCGTCCATGAGGGCCCGGAGCGTAGGATCGTCCTCCATGTTGGTCCCCACGAGGCTGATGTCGTTGGAGGCCACGATGGAGCTCCCGCTGGCCACCACCACCACGCCGTCGCTGTCGATCTGATAGCCGGACAGGAGTTTTGGGATGGACAGGCTGTAAGCCTCGATATACGCCAGCGGCGTGTGGTAGTAGGCCGCGATGACGCCCTCCCCGTCCGTCCGCCCGCAGGCGGCCAGGTCCAGATAGGAGCCGTCCGCGCAGAGGAGCCGGGTGGAGTAGGTCTTTTCCGGATGGACCGCCGCATCCAGCAGAGTCTCCTTGTGGAACTCGCTGTCCAGCACCCCGAGGACCTCCGCCCGGTCGGGCAGATAGCAGGCCTGACAGACCCCGTTCAGGTCCAGGAGCAGGATCCCGGTGAGATGGGTGTCCTCGGCGTAGGTCTGGAGTGCCTCCTCGCCGGGGAGGACACCGCTCTCATGGATGGCCCGCTCCACGTGCCGGGTCTCCTGGATGACCCGCATGAGGCTCTTGGTCTCAGAGGCCAGCTCGGTGATATCATAGATGGAGCACTGACTGTCCACATAGCTGAGGATGCCGGAGAGATGTTCCTCAGCGGCGGTCAGGTCGCTCCGGACGGAGATCCACAGGATCCCGCCGATCAGCATGAGGGCGGTGAGGACCGCCACGGCCCGGAAGGACAGGCGGTCCAGCCGCTTCTTCCATTCAGCCATCATAGCCGTCCACCTCCAGATAGCGCTCCGGGTCCTCCAGCCAGCGGCCGACGATCCGCGCGGAGGTGCCGTCCTCCCGCATTTGGTCCAGGGTGTCAGACAGCGCCTGGGCCAGCCCCCGGTCATCCTCCAGGGAGAAGGCTACACCCAGTCCCACTGTGAGCAGGGGCTCGTCCAGGATGCGGTACTCCACATCGTAGTCCTTCATGTACTGGAGGATGGCAGTCTCGTGGGCGGCGATGGCGTCCACATAGCCCTTGCTGAGGAAGGGGTACATGAGCTCCCGGTCCTTGAGGGAGAAGAGCTCCCCCAACTGGGGCAGGCGGCTGTTCCCGCCGCGGAGGAAGAGCTCCTCGGGCTTGGTGGTGGCCTGGACGGCCATGTCCCGGCCCGCCAGGTCGGAGAGGAAGACGATATCGCTGTCGGGCATGACGGCCACCACCTGACGGCTGATCATATAGGGCCCCGCCCACTGATACTCATCCTCCCGGCCGTCCATACTGAAGCAGCCCCAGGCGCAGTCGATCGTGCCGCTCTCCAGCAGGTCCTTTTTGCTGGACCAGTCGATGGTGCGGAACTCCGCCTCATAGCCCATGCGGCGGAAGGCCTCCCCGGCCAGGGCCACGTCGATGCCTGTGGGCTGGCCGTCGGCGCCGATATAATTGAAGGGCGGATAAGTGTCGCTGCCTACCACGATCGTGGGGAGAGGCTCCGGCGTCGAAGCGGCGTTCCCCTGGCAGCCGCCGCACAGCAGAGCCAGCAGGCAGGCGGTCAGAGGGATGATATATGTGATCGGATGCTTCATTCTCTCAAATGCTCCTCATCTGTGTCTCGGGGGTGTGGATGGTGCGGCGCGGGGTCCCGGGGACGGTCATGCCGGCGTGCTCCAGCAGGAACTGGGCGATCTCCATGTTCAGCTCATCGTCCTCGGCCAGCAGGACCCGGATACCCCGCAGAGAGGGCTCCGGTCCACCCGCTGGGGCGGGGAGAGGCGCCTCGGCCCGGCGGTCGGTCTGGAAGGGGAGGCGCAGGGGGAAGCGGGTGCTCTGGCCCAGCAGCATCTCATTCCTCGGAGGTCAAAAATATGGATGATCGGGGATGTTATCCCTGAAAATGGTAAAACAAAGCTGAAATGACATTTTAGTAGTATACGATACTGAGATTATAGCTTTGCTCGGAGCGATTTGCAACTGGATAGGATAAAATATCTTTTTCGACACGGAGAAGCGGAGAAAACATATCTAAAAGTGTGCGAAAGTACCCATGGACCATTGACGAATGGATGCCGTACGAGTCGAAACGATGAGACGCGTCGAGACCATCTGAATATGCGGGCCCTTCTATATCGGCGGGGCAGCAGATCCAAGAAGATCCAGACCGGCCCTGACCGCTTCCATCCTGAGGGCGGACACGCCGGACTCAAGAACACCCTCGGCGCCTGCATCCGGAGATGAGACATAGGTCTCCTTGACAGCAGGATAGAGCACACAAGGCCGCCGCGGCATCTGCCGCGGCGGCTCCGTTGTGTCTGATATCAGATCGGTGCGCCCTCGACCGCCTCCCGGAGCTTCTCCGCAAAGCGGGCGTGGGCAGCCTCCGAGAGATGGATCCCATCGAACAGGAGGGGGAGCCCCCAGCCGGCGGCATCAGCGAAGCAGACGCCATGCCGTTCCGCCAGAGCGCGGTATGCATCGCCCAGCCGATGGGAAGCCTCCGCCGCATCCGTGGACGGGACAGCTGCCGCCGGTCCCAGCGTTGGCGGCGCGATCAGCAGAGTGGGGACGCTGCGCTCCGTCAGATGGATCAGGAGGCGGTCCATCCGCCCGGCCACGATGGAGAGCAGTTCCGCAGCCGTTCCAGCGGGACAGTCCAGCAGATCGTTGGTGCCCAGCATCACGAAGAACAGGCCGACCGGAGCCGCCTTTGTGAGCAGAGCGTCCAGATCAGCCATCTGTCCGGCCGTGTGGGGGATCTCACGGCCGTTCATGCCCTGTTCCAGCACGGTCCAGTCCGGACACATGGCGGCCAGACGGCCGGTCCAGCGGACCTCCGGCCCGAAGCGGCCGCCCAGGAAGCCGCGGGGATCGAAGCCGTAGGTGTTGGAGTCCCCAAAGCATACCAGCCGGAGCACGCTCACAGGGCGGTCCCCCGGACAGGCACAGTCAGACCGCTCATATCTACGCCCTCCAGCCGGAGCAGTTCCAGCTTCTTTTGGATGCCGCCGGCATACCCGGTCAGGCTCCCGCTGGTCCCCACCACCCGGTGGCAGGGGATGACGATGGAGATCATGTTGTGCCCCACCGCGCCGCCTATGGCCTGGGCGGACATATGCGCCAGCCCCTGCTGGGCGGCGATCGCCCGGGCCAGGTCACCATAGGAAGTGACCTGCCCGTATGGGATCTCCAGCAGGAGCTTCCAGACGGCCTGCCGGAAGGGGGAGCCGATGGGGTGGAGGGGCGGCAGGAAGTCCGGCTCCCGGCCGGAGAAGTAGATCTCCAGCCAGCGTTTCGTCTCAGCAAGGATGGGCGTCTCCCGTTCCTCGTGTTGGGGGTCCAGACCGTGGGCGAAGTATTTCTCACCATCGAACCAGAGGCCGGTCAGGCCCTCGTCATCAGCAGACAGCAGGATGCCGCCCAGCGGAGAGGCATAATGGGTGGTGTACATCATGATAGGCCCTCCTTTTTGCCCTTTTTGGGCATCGAACGCTTTGCCCTGAGCGCCGGATCGGTCAGACCGGGGACGGCCCCGCCCGCCGCGGCCCAGAGGTAGAGGCTGGCGGTGCTCCCATAGGGGGACCAGCGCCGCCGATAGCGCTCGAACCGCGCCCGGTCGATGGACCGGTGACGGTAGACCATCCGCAGGCCCCGCTGGATCGCCAGGTCATCATAGCTGAGTACGTCCGGCCGCTGGAGGCAGAACAGCAGGATCATCTCGGCAGTCCAGACGCCCACGCCCTTCAGTCCACACAGGGCCTCGACCGCCTCCTGGTCAGAGCTGTGCCGGATCTGTTCCAGGTCGAAGGCTCCGCTCTGGACCTTGGCGGCGAAGTCGGTGATGTAGTCGGCCTTCCGGAAGGTCAAGCCGAAGCTCTGGAGCCAGGGCACACCGGCGGCCAGGACAGAGGCGGCATCCAGCGGGACCAGGGCCTCCCGCATCCGGCCCCAGATCGTGGCCTGCGCCTTGGTGGAGATCTGCTGGCCCACGATGTGGTGGACCACCGCGGAGAAGAGGTCCGGGTCCACCTCCCGGCGGACCGGACCGATCTGGTCGATGAGAGCGCCCAGGATCTTGTCCTTCTGCTTCAGATATGCTACGGCCTCTGGACCATACTGGAACCAATGGGCCCCGTCTCTCTGCGCATCCATCGTCTGCACCGCCTTCTGGTCGATCATTTGTTCTATCTCAGCATAGCACGATCCGGGAAGGAGCGCAAGAGGAAAGCCGCCCCTCTCCGACATTCGGAGAGGGGCGGCTCAGTGGGACCAGCAAAGGGGAGGGAGGGTCATCCCACAGCGGCGGGGGCGTCGTCCCGGCGCTGGCCGCCCATCATGAGGCCCATCTCTTCCACGGTGACTTTCTTGGGATCGACGATGCCCATGATCTCGCCCTCATACATGACGGCTACCCGGTCGGAGAGCTTCATGACCTCATCCAGCTCGGTGGACACCAGCAGGACGGCACGGCCCTCGTCCCGCTCCTGCATGATGCGGCGGTGGATGTACTCGATCGCGCCCACGTCTACGCCGCGGGTGGGGTGCATGGCGATGAGCAGACCGGGCTGGCGGCTGATCTCCCGGGCGATGATGACCTTCTGCTGGTTGCCACCGGAGAGGTTCTGCGCCAGCTCATAGCGGCTGGGGGCCTTCACCTGGAAGTCCTTCAGGAGCCGGTCGCTGTACTCATTGATGTACTTCCAGTCCAGCATCATGCCCTTGCCGAATTCAGGCTGATAGTAGTCCTGGAGGATCAGGTTCTCCGACAGGTTCATGCTCAGGACCAGGCCGCTCTTCTGGCGGTCCTGAGGAACATGGGAGACGCCCTTCTTCATGATCTCGCGGGTGGAGCTCCTGGCCAGATCCAGGTCCTTGTAGACGGCGGTGCCGGCGGTGGCCTTGCGCAGACCGGTGAGGCACTCGACCAGCTCGCTCTGTCCGTTGCCATCCACGCCGGCGATGCCGAAGATCTCGCCCTTGTGGACCTCGAAGCTGATGTCGTTGAGGAGCCGGCTGCCGGAGGGGGTGCCCAGGGTCAGATGGGACACGGTGAGCATGGCCTTGGACTGGTCGGTCTCATGGCGGGTGACGGTCATGTCCACATCACGGCCCACCATGAGGCGGGCCAGCTCGTTGACAGTGATGGACTCGTCATTGGCCACGGTCTGGACGCTCCGGCCGGAGCGGAGGACCGTGATCCGGTCGCTGATTTCCTTGACCTCGTTGAGCTTGTGGCTGATGAAGATGACGGTGTAGCCGCTTCCGGTGAGCTTGCGGACCATGTGGAAGAGCTCTTCCGTCTCCTGCGGGGTGAGGACGGCGGTGGGCTCGTCCAGGATCAAGATCTTGGCGCCCCGGAACAGAGCCTTGATGATCTCGGCCCGCTGGCAGGCGCCCACAGACAGGTCCTCTACCTTGGCCATGGGGTCCAGGTCCATGTTGTACTCCTTGGCCAGGGCGGAGAGCTGCTTGGCCGCGCCGTCCAGGTCCAGCTTCAGAGGGCTCTTGGACTCGGCGCCGATCAGGCAGTTCTCCACCACCGTCAGGGTGGGGATCAGCATGAAGTGCTGATGGACCATGCCGATGCCGTGGGCCATGGCGTCCTTGGCGGAGGAGAAGCGGACCTGCTTTCCCTCCAGCCAGATCTCGCCGGAGGTGGGGTGATAGAGGCCGCAGAGGATGTTCATCAGGGTGGACTTGCCGGCGCCGTTCTCGCCCAGGAGGGTGTGGACTTCACCTTTGGCCACGGAGAGGTCCACGTCGCTGTTGGCCAGCACACCGGGGAACTGCTTGGTGATGTGCTTCATTTCCAGGATCATAGACATACTGCGCGCCTCCTTAGCCTTTCTTGTAGGGCTTGCCGGCGGCCGCGGGAGGAGTGACCTTGCCGACAAAGCCAGCCAGCGCCACGATGGTCAGCAGATAGGGGATCATGGTGACGATGTTGTAGGGGATGGTGGAGCCGATGGAGGGCAGCAGGTTGGCCACAGCCAGGCCCAGCGCGAAGAGCATGGTCGCCAGCATGACGCCGGTGGGCTTGTACTTGCCGAAGATGACGGCGGCCAGAGCGATGAAGCCGCGGTTGGCCGTCATGCTCTCCTGGAAGGAGTTCAGCAGGCCGGTGGAGAGGAACGCGCCGCCCATGCCCATGAGCATACAGCCCACGATCGCGGCCCCGTAGCGCATCTTGTAGACGTCGATGCCCAGAGTGTCTGCGGCACGGGGGTTCTCGCCCACGGAGCGCAGGTCCAGGCCGATGGGGGTGCGGAACAGGAAGTAGGAGACCACCGGCACCAGCAGGAAGGCGATGTATACCACCGGCATCTGGGCGAACAGGGCCTGCCCGATCACGGGGATGTCCTGGAGGCCGGGGATGGAGATCTTGGCGAAGGCGTACTCCTTCACGGAGATGAAGTCCATGCCGAAGAGCATCCGGTTCAGCACGGTGCTGATGCCGGTGCCCAGAGTGTTGAGGGCCACGCCGACCACGATCTGGTTGGCCCGGAGGGAGACGGTCAGGAAGGCGAAGAACGCGCCCAGCAGACCGGCCACCGCCATGGCGCACAGCATGCCCAGCCACACATTGTGGGTGTAGTAGGTGCCGGCTACGGCGATGAAGGTGGAGATGAGCATGATGCCTTCACAGCCGATGTTGATGAGGCCGGAACGGTTCATGATGAGTAGCCCCAGCGCGGAGAGCAGGATGGGAGTTGCCATGCGGAGATCGGAGGTGAGCAGGCCCCCGAGGATATCGATCGCATTCATTGAGAGACCCCTCCTTCTTGCACGTTCTGCCGCTTGGCGGCCTTTTTGCGCTTGAAGCCGCCCTCACGCAGGAAGCCAGTGGCGACCACCATGAGGATGACGACAGCCTGGATCACAGAGATGATGGCCACGGGCACGCCGGTGGCACGCTGCATGGAGTTGCCGCCCGCCCGGAGGATGCCGAACAGGAAGGCGCCGGCCACGATGCCGGGGGCGGTATTAGCGCCGATCAGAGAGACGGCGATGCCGTCGAAGCCGTAGCCCGGGGAGACGCTGGGGAAGAGCCGGCCCTGGACGCCCATGACCTCGGTGGCGCCCGCCAGACCGGACAGACCGCCGGCGATCAGCATGACCAGGATGATGTTGCGGCCGGTATTGATGCCGGAGTAGATGGCGGCGTTGGGGTTCTGGCCGGACACCCGGATCTCATAGCCCTTCTTGCTCTTCCACAGGAAGAGGTAGAACAGGACCACGAAGAGCAGGGCGATGAGGATGCCCAGATGGGCCCGGGTCCCTTTCAGGATGATGGGGAGGGACGCGCTGTCCAGCAGGGGGGAGCTCTGGGCGTCGTCTCCCGGGGGCTCGGTGATGGGGCCGTTGACCATGTACTGGACCAGGTTGGTGGCCACGGTGTTGAGCATGACGGTGGTGATGATCTCGTTGGCGCCGAAGCGGACCTTCAGAACGCCCACGATGCCGCCCCAGATGGCGCCACCCAAGAAGCCGGCCAGCATGGTCAGGGGCAGATGGACGATCATGGGGAGGCCGGGGATGTACACGCCGGCGATGGTGGCGGTGAGGGCGCCCACGTAGAGCTGGCCCTCCATGCCGATGTTGGTCAGGCCGCAACGGTTGGCCAGCGCATAGCTCATACCGGTGAAGAGCAGGGGAGTCATCTTGACCAGCGTCTCAGCGATGGCGTTCTTGCTGCCCAGAGCGCCGGAGAGCATCTTGCTCATGGCCTTCATGGGATCCACGCCCATGGCGGCGATGACCAGCATGCTGATGATCAGGGCCACGACCACGGCCATCAGAGAGACCGAGATCTGCCGGGCGGCGGAAGACATATTGCTGCGGAATTTGATCCTGTCAAATTTCTGCATGATATTACCTCTCTCGTCTGATAAAAGGGGGCTGCCGCACCGAGAAGATCCGGCGCATGTTGCGGCGAAGGCCGCCTTGGCCTCCATCGGCCATGCGCGATGATGTTCCGAGTGCGGCAGCCCGCGTTTGTCCTTGCTTTAGTAGTCCAGCTCGCCCTTGTCCAGAGCGGCGAACAGGTCGTCCATCTTCTGCTTCACATCGGGCAGCTTCTCGTCCCAGCCGTGCCAGTCGGAGAACTTGGTGCCGCCGTCTTTCAGGCCGTAGGAGTAGACCCTGGCCTCGAAGGTGCCGTTGGCGATCTCCTGGAACACGTTGTCGAACATGCTCTGGAAGTCGCGCAGGACGCTGACGATCACGGCGTCAGGGGCCTGACTGTACTGGTCGGCGTTGTAGCCGATGGCGTAGACGCCGGCCTCTTCCGCGGCCTGGATGACGCCCAGACCGGCGTTGTTGGCGCTGGCGCACAGGACGTCGAAGCCCTGATTGGTGTAGCCGAGGGCCACTTCCTTGGCCTTGTCCGCATCCGTCGTGGTGCCGATATAGGCGGTCTCCACAGTGATGTCGGGATCGATGTACTTGGCGCCGGGCTCGAACATATCGACCAGCTCCGCGATGGAGGGGGTGTCCTCGCCGCCCAGCATGACGATCTTCTTCGTCTTGGAGGCGGCCGCCGCCACAGCTCCGGCCAGGAAGCCGGAGTTCACCGGGCCGACGCCGGCCACGTTGGGCTCCTGGGGGCTGTCGGCGCCCGCGTAGGAGATGACGAACTTGGAGTCGGGATAGTCAGGGGCCACCGCGTGGACGGCGTCCACGAACTGGGAGCCGTGGCCCACGATCATGTCGTAGCCGTCCTGGGCATAGCCCCGGAGGAACTCCTCCATATCGGAGGCGGCCACGCTCTCGGAGTAGGCCAGATCTTCCTTCAGACCGTATTTGTCATGGATGGCGGTCAGAGCGTTGTACGCGGTGGCGTTCCAGCCGTTGTCGTTGGCCGGGCCCGCCAGGAGCACCGCGATCTTCATGTCGGAATAGTCCTTGCCGCCGCTCTCGCTGGTCCCGCTGGCCGCGGGGGCATCGGAACTGCCGCCGGAACTGCCGGAACCGCCGCCGCAGGCAGAGAGTCCCAGAGACAGGGTCATGGAAGTTGCCAATGCCAGAGCCAACCATTTCTTTTTCATCGTTACGATCCTCCTGATTCTGATTTAACGTCGGGTGGGGATGCTCTTTCGACGCCGGATATTGCCGGGATGTACGACCCCGACTGGGGCCGTATCGAGGAGTGGGAGACAGGGGGCCAGTCCTGCCTGCCGCGCTCCGCTGTGTGCGGGTCCGCCCCGGTGAGGCGACTCCTAAGATCGGACCGGTCGTTAGGTCTTATATTGATTATAGCTCTCCTTATGCCGATGTCAAGAGAGAGTTGTACAAAATAGATAGTTTTAAAAAACGATACAGGGAGATATTGGGACATTGTGACATATCACTTTCTTGTGTTAAATCGTGAATGATGGAGGGACATCTGAGTTGAAATGGTGGAAAAAGCACAGAAAAAGTTCTGGAAAAAGTATTTATAACAATTTTAGACATACGATATGGCGAAAAATGTTCATCATTCAGAAACGGGACAGAAGAGAGAGAAAATAGACTGGATCCACAGAATGTGGATGAGCTGGACAGAAAGACCATCTGTAAAAAATAATGATCCAGGGCTCGATATCCGCACGCGATCATGCTATTATGACGATAGACGGATCGGAAAACGACCAGCCGCAACGGCTGGAGAACGATGGAGGAGGATAACTATGCTGGGAAATTTTTCATACCATACGCCTACGAAGCTCTATTTCGGAGCGGGCTCTGTGGATGGCCTGGAGGAAGAGCTGTCCCGCTATGGGAAGAACGTGGTCCTGATCTACGGCGGCGGTTCCATCAAAAAGAACGGGATCTACGACAGTGTGATAGAGCGGCTGGAGAAGAGCGGCAAGGCCGTGGCAGAGATCTCCGGCGTGATGCCGAATCCGACCAAGGACAAGCTCTATGAGGGCCTGGAGACCGCGCGGGCTCATCAGGCCGACCTTCTGCTGGCTGTGGGCGGCGGCTCGGTGTGTGACTACGCGAAGGCCCTGTCGGTGTCGGTCCACTGCGGGGAGGACCCTTGGGAGAAGTACTATGTCCGATTCGAGGAGCCCGACGTGCCAGTGGTCCCGGTGGGCTGTGTGCTGACCATGGTGGGCACCGGGTCCGAGATGAACGCCGGCGCCGTCATGACGGACACGGAGCACAGGCAGAAGCTGTGCCACGTGTTCGCCAGCTCCGACGTGATGCCCAAGTTCACGGTGCTGGACCCCACCTATACGCTGACTCTGCCCCGGTATCAGATGGTGTCCGGCATCTATGACATCTTCAACCACATCTGCGAGCAGTATTTCTCCGGCACGGACGACAACACCAGCGACTACATCAGCGAGGGGCTCATGCGCTCGGTGATCCACTCCAGCCGGATCGCGGTGGCGGATCCGCAGGACTATGAGGCCCGGAGCAATCTCATGTGGACGGCCACCTGGGCGCTGAACACCCTGATCTCCCGGGGAAAGAGCGGCGACTGGTCGGTCCATATGCTGGGCCACGCGGTGGGCGGATACACCGGAGCGACTCACGGCATGGCACTGGCCGCTGTATCGCTGGCCTACTACCGGCATATCCTGCCCTATGGACTGGAGAAGTTCAAGCGCTTCGCCGTCAACGTCTGGGACGTGGACCCGGCGGGAAAGACCGAGGAGCAGACCGCGCTGGCAGGCCTCTCTGCCATGGAACACTGGATGCGTGAGATCGGCGTGGTGATGCACCTGACCGATCTGGGCGTCACTGGGGAGATGCTGGAGGGCATCGCCGACGTGGCGGTCCCCACTCCCGGCGGCTATAAGACCCTGAGCCGGGATGAGATCATCACGGTGCTTCGGGAGAGCTTGTGAGCAAAGTCCCGCGGAGATGAGGCCGCGCATGGATACTTCCGGATTGCCATCTGGAGCGGACTATGTTATGATGATATCGACATAAAAACAGAAGGACGCTCATCTGCCGCCCGTGGCCAGGTGAGCGTCCCTCTGACGTTTGAGCCGGTCCTGGGACCGGCCGGGAGGGATATCATGAGCACAGAGACGGCCGGGAGGCCCAAGACCGCCCTCATGACCGAGGGGAACATCTGGAAGACCCTGTTCTTCTTCTCAGTGCCGCTGATCCTGGGCAATCTGCTCCAGCAGATGTACAACACGGCGGACTCCATCATCGTGGGCAACTGCGTAGGGAGCATCGCCCTGGCGGCGGTGGGGTCCGGCACCTCGCTGATCTACCTGCTGATCGCGTTCAGCCAGGGCGCCGCCGTGGGCGCGGGCGTGATCGTGGCCCAGCATCTGGGCTCCGGGGACCGGAAGGGGGTCCAGTCGGCGGTCCATACGGCGCTGGCGCTGGCGGCGGTGCTGGGCCTGCTCCTGACGGCGGGCGGCATCGCGTTCAGCCGGCCCCTGTTGGAGAAGATGGGGTCTCCGGACGAGGTGCTCCCTCAGGCGGCCCGGTACCTCCAGCTTTATTCCGGCGGGATGCTCTTCAACGTGGTCTACAACATGGCGGCCGGCATCCTGAACGCGGCGGGGAACTCCCGGCGGTCCCTGCTCTATCTGGCCGCGGCGGCGGTGACCAACATCGTGCTGGACCTGATCCTGATCGCTGGACTGGGCATGGGCGTGGAGGGTGCGGCCATCGCCACTGATGTGAGCCAGGCGGTGTCCTGTGTGCTGGCCCTGCGGTTCCTGACGCGGGTCGATGCGGATTACCGGGTGGAGCTCCGGCAGCTCCGGCTGGAGCGGCGGATGGCTCTGCGGATCATCACGATCGGACTGCCCACCGGCATCCAGAACATGGTCATCTCCTTCTCCAATATCCTGGTGCAGGCCAGTGTGAACGGCTACGGGGCCTCGGCGATCGCCGGGTTCAGCGCCTATCTGAAAGTAGACGGCTTCAACATCCTGCCTATCATGAGCTTCAGCATGGCGGCCACCACCTTCGTAGGCCAGAACTACGGCGCGGGCCGTCTGGACCGGGTGAAGAAGGGAATGTGGGTGACGCTGGCCATGGGCATCCTCTACACGGCCTGCACCGGTGTCCTGCTGGTCCTTTTCGACCGGCAGATCATCGGGCTCTTCGTCCATGACGAGGCCGTCATCGACTGCGGCGCCCTGGCGATCCACTATTTCTGCCCGTTCTACTTCATCCTGAGCATCCTCCACGGACTGGCCGGCACGGTCCGGGGGACGGGGCGGACCATCCCGCCTATGCTGGTCCTGCTGTTCTCCCTGTGCCTGTTCCGGGTGGCCTGGATCGAATTGGTCCTGCCCCGTTCCTTCCAGACCATCGACGGGATCTTCCTGCTCTATCCGGTGTCCTGGGCCGTGGGCGCGGTGCTCATGGTCCTGTACGCTTGGAAAGGGAAGTGGCTGGACGACCTCCATGCCGCGGCGGGAGCGAACTGAACATTCGGCCCGATGAGCCGCCAGAGACTGTTCGGTCTCCGGCGGCTTTCGTTGTTTTTCCAACTGACAGACGGAGGAGAGGGCAGTATACTGATGACACACGCAGGGGAGACTACTGCTGAGATGACTGTTTGGAAAAGGAGCGTCCACACCATGGAAAACAAGATGTTCTGCTATCAGTGTCAGGAGACCGCCGGCTGTACCGGCTGTACGCAAGGGGGCGTCTGCGGCAAGCATCCCCATACCGCCAAGCTTCAGGATCTGCTGATGTACACGGCCCGGGGCTTGAGCGAGATCACCACCCGCCTGCGGGCGGAGGGGAGGCCGGTAGACCACGCGGTGGACCAGCTCATCACGGACGATCTGTTCACCACCATCACCAACGCCAATTTCGACGACGCCTCCATCACGGACCGGATCGTCCAGACGGCTGAGACTGCCCGTCGTCTGCGGGCAGAGCTGTCCTGTCAGGAAGGACTGTCTGAGGCGGCTCTTTGGGAGCCCTCCGGCGATCTGGAGGAGAAGGCGGCTCAGGTGGGCGTTCTGGCCACAGCGGACGAGGACATCCGGAGCCTGCGGGAGCTCATCACCTACGGCCTGAAGGGGATGGCGGCCTATGCCCATCATGTGGACGCCTACGGCAAGTCCGTGCCCGAGGTGGATGCCTTCCTCCAGTCCGCTCTGGCCAGGACCCGGGACGACCGGCTGAGCTTCGACGATCTGGCAGCTCTGACGCTGGAGACGGGCAGATATGGCGTGCGGGTCATGGCGGCTCTGGACGAGGCCAACACCTCCGCTTATGGACAGCCGGAGATCACCAAAGTGGACATCGGTGTCCGGGAAGCCCCCGGCATCCTGGTATCCGGCCACGATCTCCACGACCTGGAGATGCTGCTGGAGCAGACTCAGGGCACCGGCGTAGACGTGTATACCCACTCGGAGATGCTGCCCGCCCACTCCTATCCAGGCCTGAAGAAATATCCGAACCTGGTGGGCAACTATGGCGGAGCCTGGTGGGAGCAGAAGGAGCAGTTCGAGGCGTTCCACGGTCCCATCCTGCTGACCACCAACTGTCTGGTGCCGCCGAAGCAGAGCTATAAGGACCGGGTGTACACCACCGGAGCGGTAGGTTTCACCGGCTGTCCCCACATCGAGGAGGATGCGCGTGGCCATAAGGACTTTTCCGCTCTGATCGCCCACGCCAAGCGGTGCGCGCCGCCTGCGGAGCTGGAGCGGGGGAGCATCGTGGGTGGCTTCGCCCACGGTCAGGTCATGGCGCTGGCCGGCCAGATCGTAGAGGCCGTCAAGTCCGGCGCGATCCGCAAATTCGTAGTCATGGCGGGCTGCGACGGCCGGGCCAGGAGCCGGGAGTACTACACGCGCTTCGCAGAGGCCCTTCCCAAGGATACGGTGATCTTGACGGCGGGCTGTGCCAAGTACCGCTACAATAAGCTGGATCTGGGGGACATCGGCGGCATCCCCCGGGTGCTGGACGCGGGCCAGTGCAACGACTCCTACTCCCTGGCGGTGATCGCCATGGAGCTCCAGAAGGCCTTTGGCCTGGAGGATATCAACGACCTGCCCATCGTCTACAACATCGCGTGGTATGAGCAGAAGGCGGTGATCGTCCTGCTGGCCCTGCTGTCTTTGGGAGTCAAAAACATCCATCTGGGCCCCACGCTCCCAGCGTTCCTGAGCCCTAACGCAGCCAAGCTGCTGACAGACACCTTCGGCATCGCCGGGATCTCCACGGTAGAGGAGGACTTGGAGGCGCTGATCGGCTGATTTGGGTCTGTAAAAATAGGATAGAGCGATATCAGTTTTGAAAGTGCGCTGACAACATCAGAGGCGGACTTTTTATGGAGCCTCGCGACGATGTGATAGCGGGTCTTTCGCTCGACGAGGGCAAGGATGGTCTCATCCTTGCCCTTTCGTTTTCCTATCACACAGTCCATCTCCCGATGTCCTGGCTCAGAGCGATCGGCAATATACTGTATGATAGGAGGGCTGTTAAGGACACAGAGCAGCGTCCAGAGTAGTCATTTGGGCAGCCTGGTCCTCGACACCATATGCCTTGCCGAGATGATGAAGCTCGGTGAAGTCATACGGATCGCCGCTCTTCTTGGAGATCCCCTGCTTGTGGGCGTTCGGAAAATTTTGAAAAAGAGATTGACAAACGGGAAAAGAACTGTTACAATACCTCTTGTCGATTTGCTGGCGAGTGAGAACAGCGGCTCGATAGATAAGAAGATATCGTTTGACTGGGAGTCTGGCCCATCCAGTCACGCACCCCGTTAAGCAACAACTTAATAGTGTGTATCCTGTAAATTTCCTCTTTTGGAAGTATATGGGGGTATAGCTCAGCTGGGAGAGCGCTTGAATGGCATTCAAGAGGTCAGCGGTTCGATCCCGCTTATCTCCACCAAACCGTCAAGGATACACGGGAAAAACTTGCTTTCGATCGAAAGCAAGTTTTTTTCTGCCTTGCGATAGGACCCGCATATTCCTCCCTGCCATTCGATCGCGTCTCCCGAAGGGCGTTCCTTGTGAACGCCCTTTTTTTATGCCCGGAACGAGGTGAAAAATTTGGAACAAGAAATTACTTTCGACTATTTCTATGGCAGTGCATCTGAACGATCCAGTTATTATCGCATCCCCCGGCTACGTGTCACGGGTCCGCAATTCCGCAAATCATCTACGGATGCCAAACTGCTGTACGGACTGATGTTAGACCGCATGGGCCTTTCTGCGAAGAATAGATAACCTCCGATTATAAGAGAATTGGGCGCTTTTAGGAAAAATATAAAACGAAAGGTCCTGTAACCATTACGGCTACAGGACCTTTCGATGGTCCGAGTGTAATTATAGGATTTCAGAAAACACAGATATATCAACGGTTTTCTGGCAGTCGGCAAGAGGTATTTATTCTAAATTGAACGGTCAAGCACAGTGACCTGCGTAATCACATCACGCAGACGATCGGAACCGACCATGTACTCAAGTGCATCATCAGCGGTGTTAAAGCAGCATTCCGTCTCGGGACAATTCCAAACATAAATTGTGATTTTGTCATCTGTTCCATATCGAATAATGCCATAATGAATGCCGTTCCATTTAATTTCTACTTCTCCGCCGCATTTCATACACCACTTAAAATCGCTGATCGATTTAAAACGGTTATCTTCCAATGAGTTTTTGGATTTTAAAATGCGATAGGGCATGCCACACCTCCAATATGACTTGAAATCAGGAATATCTCCGCCCCAATAGTTTTCTGCTTTGCCCCAGTTTGGTCGGTTACCTTCCCATACAATGTTATGATCGTGAGGAATAGAGTGCTGTTTGGGATTGCCGTGATTTGAGTAATGCCGTTCCTTGACTGCCCTACCGTCTGCGCCAATCTTAGTTTCTCTTAAATCCCCGTTACGATCAGCTGTGCGGTTGATGCTGCCGGGTTCACCTAAAAAACGTTCATCATCCGGCTTAGAGGGCTTCCACTTTCCACCATAAGCGCTGCCGCCGCCCTTATAAGCGCCGCCGATCAAGTATGGCTCTATTGTATCACATTCAGGTCGATATGTCTCGCCGATTTTGAAAGCGTCGAGATCTTCTGACTTGTAATTTCTCTCATAGCTCATAGTCATACAGGAAGAAATGAACCATACGGTCAAGATGATTCTGATCCTCCGGATGAGTTTTGTCAAAACCGATCAACAAGAGATCATCAAAGTCTCCGGGGTTCTCTTGAAACTTGGGAATGACAGGGATTTTTAACTTTCCTTTTCCGGGAAATTGATTGCGAAGCAGGGTTTGACTCGTTCGGTAGATGTAGTTTTCTTCAGTCATATGGAACCTCCTGTACATAGTAAGGAGCAAGTCTTTCTATATGCAGGCTCTAAAATAGAGAATATTGCATATTCTTGTGCAACAAAAGTCTAAAAAATTGGAAATATAAATAAAGATGGGAGAGCTCTTTGTAGAACTCTCCCATGGTCGGAGTGTAATTATAGGATCTCAGAAAATACAGATATATCAATGGTTTGCTGGCAGTCGGCAAGAGGTATTCATCCTAAATTGAACGGTCAAGCACAGTGACCTGCGTAATCACATCACGCAGGCGGTCAGAGCCAACCATATATTCAAGGACTTCATCAGAGGTATCACAGAGTTTTTCAGTATCTTCGCGGTATGCCATGGAAATACTGATTCTTCCGTTGCTGCGAGGCGTAATGCTATATAGATTTTCGTTCCACATGAATTCGACCTCTCCATGCCATTTCATACATGTTTTGAAGTCGCTGATGCTGACAAAACGATTCTGCTCTGAAGGGATATCTGGAGAAACTGTGTTTTTCATCATATTGCAGGCCTCCCGCCATTGCTTAAACTCTGGTGCTCCATTCGGATAATTGATTGCAGGCTGTGGGTCGGGATATCCCGCAGGATTATTCCAATGAATTGGATGATCGTGCGGATTGGTATGTGCCCATGGTTGCTTATGATCTGTATAGTGCCGTTCTGTTACTGCACGCCCATCCTCACCGATCTTGGTGTCAACACGGTACCCGTTCTTATATGTTGTCTTTATTTCTCCCGGTTTACCTAAAAATCGCTGATCTTGCGGTTTGTTTGGGTTTGGACGCCACTTTCCACCATAAGCGCTGCCGCCGCCCTTATAAGCGCCGCCGATCAGGTATGGCTCTATTGTATCACGTTCGGGACGATATGTCTCGCTGATTTTGAAAGCGTCGAGATCTTCTGACTTGTAATTTCTCTCATAGCTCATATATCTCCACGAGCTGCGCTCATAGTCCACATACACAATGTTCCCCTGCATTTCAGGAAAGGGCGTGTTGTAGCAAATAATTTTCTCCGGCTCAATACGCCGAAGCATTTCATTGTAGCCAGCCATGAACCATTCTTTCTGGTCGCAGCGGTTATCATGCTCAGATGCCATATAGGTGGAGACCGCAACAACGCTGCCTTTTTCGATCCCCTCAAAACAGAAATCAAAGGTGGATTCATCACCCCAGTTTACCGTGGGAATAACACGGATTCCTTTGGAGGCCCAATAGGCGCCGCACCAGCGGTTGCGGAACACATTGTAAAGCTGCATAACAGGCGCCATTTCCAGATACATGCTGAAATCCGGAGACAGCACCGCGCGGTATCGGGAGAGTTTTTCGATGTCGCTGTCCGGATTCTTCCAGACTCGTTCAAAGCGATAGTCATACAGGAAGAAATGAACCATACGGTCAAGATGATTCTGATCCTCCGGATGAGTTTTGTCAAAACCAATCAACAAGAGATCATCAAAGTCTCCGGGGTTCTCTTGAAACTTGGGAATGACAGGGATTTTTAACTTTCCTTTTCCGGGAAATTGATTGCGAAGCAGGGTTTGACTAGTGCGATAATTGTAGTTTTCTTCGGTCATATTGGAACCTCCTGTACATAGTAAGGAGCAAGTCTTTCTATATGCAGGCTCTAAAATAGAGAATATTGCATATTCTTGTGCAACAAAAATCTAAAAAATTGGAAATATAAATAAAAATGGGAGAGCTCTTTGTAGAACTCTCCCATGGTCCGAGTGTAATTATAGGATTTCAGAAAACGCAGATATATCAACGGTTTGCTGGCAGTCAGCAAGAGGTATTTATTCTAAATTGTGCGAGAAATAACATTAACTTTTGTAATTACATCCCTCAAACGATCATCACCAAGCATATATTCAAGAGCATCGTCAGCCGTATCGCATACTTTTTCTGTCTCCGGTCTGTTTGCTTGATAAATCGTTATTTTATTATTGGTTCCATAGCGGATAACTCCGTAAGTGATGTTGTTCCAAACAAACTCAATTTCCGCTCCCCAGTTCAGACTACGCTTGAATTCGCTGATGGTTTCAAAATTCATGCTGCCGTCTGGGACGATAATATAGTTGTCCATAGAGAATGTCCTCACATATTGCTTAAACTCAGGTGCGCCACTGGGGTAATTGATAGGTGGCCCCGGCATGGGATGCTCATCAGGCGTATTCCAATCGATTTTGTGATCATGGGGATTCGTATGTTTATCTCCGCGGTTGTGATCTGTTTCATGCCTCTCGATTTCCGCACGACCATCACTTCCAATTTTTGTTCTGAATATCTCGCCGTTGCGCATTATGGTCGTTTTAATTTCTCCGGGTTTACCCCAGTAACGCTGATCTTGCGGCTTATTCGGATTTGGCCGCCATTTCCCGCCATACGCGCTGCCGCCGCCCTTATAAGCGCCGCCGATCAGGTATGGCTCTATTGTATCACGTTCGGGACGATATGTCTCGCCGATTTTGAAAGCGTCGAGATCTTCTGACTTGTAATTTCTCTCATAGCTCATATATCTCCACGAGCTGCGCTCATAGTCCACATACACAATGTTCCCCTGCATTTCAGGAAAGGGCGTGTTGTAGCAAATAATTTTCTCCGGCTCAATACGCCGAAGCATTTCATTGTAGCCGGCCATGAACCATTCTTTCTGGTCGCAGCGGTTATCATGCTCAGATGCCATATAGGTGGAGACCGCAATAACGCTGCCTTTTTCGATCCCCTCAAAACAGAAATCAAAGGTGGATTCATCACCCCAGTTTACCGTGGGAATAACACGGATTCCTTTGGAGGCCCAATAGGCGCCGCACCAGCGGTTGCGGAACACATTGTAAAGCTGCATAACAGGCGCCATTTCCAGATACATGCTGAAATCCGGAGACAGCACCGCGCGGCATCGGGAGAGTTTTTCGATGTCGCTGTCCGGATTCTTCCAGACTCGTTCAAAGCGATAGTCATACAGAAAGAAATGAACCATACGGTCAAGATGATTCTGATCCTCCGGATGAGTTTTGTCAAAACCGATCAACAGAAGATCATCAAAGTCTCCGGAGTTCTCTTGAAACTTGGGAATGACAGGGATTTTTAACTTTCCTTTTCCGGGGAATTGATTGCGAAGCAGGGGTTGACTCGTTCGGTAGATGTAGTTTTCTTCAGTCATATGGAACCTCCTGCAATGTAGTAAGGAATAAGTCCTTCTGCGAGTAGGAGGAAAGGATAGCGGAAGATGCACAGTTCCGTGCAACGGAAAGACTCCGGCAATAAAAAAAGGCAAGTCCTATAAGGACTTGCCCTTTGGTCGGAGTGTAATTATAGGATCTCAAAAAACACAGATATATCAACGGTTTGCTGGTAGTCGGCAAGAGGTATTCATCCTGAGAAAACAATTTTAACGCTACCACCCAATTTTGAGTGGTGACTTATTCTTTTACAAACTTTTCAAAAGCAAATTTACGTATATTAGGGTAAGCTGACTTGTCAACCTGTCTGGCAGCAGTAACAAGGCCACGTAGACGCTGACGACTTTTTTTATCAGTGGGATTATTGCGAAGATATTCATGCTCAAACATAATCTTTTTCCTAAGTGAGTTCTTGACGGTGGCTTTGCCCTCACTATTGATAATAACACCCGTCACCAATTTAGGATATGTTCTGGAATACCCTTTCACTTTTTTTCGGGAAACTTGGTAATTATATTTTCGGATAAGTGACAATACCGTTTTTCTAAACTCCGAGGATATGTTATGTTCGCTCGAAAATACCACATCATCTACATAGACAGTCATTATCACATCGTTATTATCTGACAACGCCTGTAATTCATCAAACATTTTGTGATTAACCAGATATGAAAGGATTTGACTTGTTGGAGCTCCAGAGATCAGATGATTATAGCATTTAACTCCTTTAGCTGCCAGAAAATCGTAAACTTCCGAAAGGAACTTTTGATCGAGCTTTTTAAGATCGATTGTTGTTAAGTTAGTCAGTACCTCGGCAACATCAGGAGAACAGCACAAATCTTCAAAGAAAAAGCGATAAACTGTTTCTCTGCTAATCGAAGGGAAAAATGCAGTCAAATCAATCTTATATAGATTCCGAGTGCCCTCGCCCAAATGCTGGCGAGCATTATCGGAGTATGATTTTCCCTTAATACCGGAAAAAACATTATCGGGCACTTCAATTTTTCCCAATAATGTTTTTATGCGTTTTTGTACAGTTTTCAATTCGGCCTGTGGAGGTTCAATAAGCCGAGGCTTTTTAGACATATCTACATAGGGACTAATCATCGAAACAACATAGTCTTGTTTTAACAAATCCCCATCTTTAATATGTAGAACATATTTTAGCATTTTCTTAGATTGAATTCCGTATAGTGGGCAATCAGTATATTTCAAAAGGCATTACACCTCAATTCTTAAAATGTGCTGGTGTTAGCTGTTGACTACTTTACCGATTATCCAACGGACAAAATCGGGAAGTAGTTCAGGGCAGCAAAAGGATACAGCCAGTACGGCTACTGCAATCAGTACAATGATGATCACAGCAGCAGGAACATGAGAGCGAGTCTCATTCGTGGAAACCTTGTTATTGTCACCGTAAACATTGATATTGATGACAATACTGGGCTTGTCCGCTTTCTTCACGGAATTCACCTCCTTGTTATTATTGGCCCTCAAAATTGAGGGGACTTCCCATCCGCCAACAACAAGGAGATATTGCAGCCTTATATCCTAAATTCACACCAGCACAAATCCGACTTCCCAAACAGTTTGTTCTGCTCGGTCCAACACCAAATCACTTGACACGGTCACAACGAAACACACATACATACTGACTACAAGTGCAGTCACAGTGTTACCGTGTTCGTGTGTCACTGTGTCGGGGTGACGAGGTGCTGATGGCACTTCTGCCGGAGAAAAATGCATCCTTACCCATAGGTACGATGCCGCCCGCGTTTTGATCACGAGCCAAACGAAGTCTGATCTGACCGCTCGTACTGACGATGTGATTATATCACAATAGGTCGAAAAAGAAAATAATAAATTGTAAATTCCACCCAGAGAGACTATGGGTGGCGTTTTCATATATAACACCATGAAGGGAGGTCACTTTCACCCGGCCAGTCTGCGGACTGGCTTTTTTCATGCCACGAAAAGGAGGTTTGCAAATGGCAGATGATAAGAAAAATGTTCCCGAGGCAGCCCCGCCCGCCGAGGCTCCTGCTCCTACGGTAGAAAATGCCGCCTTGCCGGAGCAGCCCGCTCCCGAGCCTGAACTGACCGACGCAGAGAAGGTCATGCTGGAGCATGAGGGGCAGGCGGCGCTCTTTGAAATGGGCGAGGCCGTACCTGATCCCGCTGACGCTGTTACTCACGCCGAGGCGGAGGAGCCTGCCGCTCCCGAAGTCCCCAAGGCTGAAAAGGAACAGGAGCAGCCGCCTAATCCCGGCAAGGACGATCCCGCCCCGGCACATTCCGGCAAGGTGGTGGATTTTGCCGCTGCCCGTGACGAGGCGGCCAAGGAGGAGAAAAAGGCGGTCAAGCAGAAGCCGCCCACGGAAAAGGACAAGGCCGCCAAGCCCGGCAGAGGTCGCCCGTCCAAGGAGGGCAAGGCCGCTCCCGATAAGGCAAAGCCGCCCAAACCTCGGGACAAAAAGTCCCAAAGTAAGCCTGCCCCGGAGAAGCCTGTCGTGGATAAGGGCGGCGCTCCCGCTGGTGCGGAGGTCACGCCAGAGCCGTCTGCGCCCCGTGACGCCACCCGTGCCGAAAAAGAGGAGATCGTCTATCTCAACCTGTCTGACCTGCACCCGTTCAAAAATCATCCCTTTGGAGTCCGGGACGATGCAGAGATGCAGGGGCTTGTGGAGTCTGTCAAGGCGGCGGGCGTCAATCAGCCTGCGCTGGTGCGTCCCCGTGAGGATGGCGGCTATGAGATTATCGCAGGCCACCGCCGCCAGCGGGCAAGCGAGCTTGCCGGATTTGTGAATATGCCGTGTATCGTCCGCAACATGACGGACGATGAAGCCATCCTCGCCATGACGGATGACAACCTCCGCCACCGTGAGCGCATCTTGCCCACGGAAAAGGCGCAGTCGCTCAAAATGCAGGTGGAGGCTATCAAGCACCAAGGCTCCCGCCCCGGTGAGGAGGACAAGGACGCAGGAAAACGCTCCACGCAGGTCGTGGGAGATCGCAACGGGATGAACTACAAGCAGGTGCAGCGGTATATCCGTCTGACCGAGCTTGTGCCGGATTTGCAGAAAATGGTGGACGAGAAAAAGCTGGCGTTCACCCCGGCGGTGGAGATCTCATTCATTCGCCCCAAAAATCAGAGGTATATTGCCGTGTCCATCGAGGGGCAGCAGTCCTCACCCTCGCTGTCGCAGGCACAGAAAATGCGGGAGCTGGACAAGGACGGCAAGCTCAACGGTGATGTGATCGACGGTATTCTGTCGCAGGAAAAAAAGGAGGTAGACAAGGTGATCATCAATAGTGCGGAACTGGAAAAGTATTTCGGCAAGGACAAGTCCCCGAGAGAAATGAAAGACAAGATCATTTCTCTGCTGGATGACTGGAAGGCCAAGCAGCCGCCTGAGCTGGGCAAGCCCGAAAAGAAAACGGAGCTTGAAAAGTGACCTTGGGACTTTTTGTCCCGAGGTCTTTCGTTTATGAATGGAGGTTTTTACAATGAAACGACCCCTCGCGTATATTACCGCCGCAGGCGTAAGCAGCGACCACGAAAACACAAAGCTGGCGGCGCAGTATTGCCGCACGGTGTATGAGGCGGGCTTTTCGCCAATCTGCCCGACGCTCTATCAGCCGCTTTTCCTCAATGATGCCGTTCCCGAGGAGCATAAGAGCGGCATCGACATGGGGCGCGACCTGCTCCGCCGCTCTCATGTGCTGGTGGTGTGCGGTCATATCGTCACCGAGGCCATGAAGAACGACATCGCCGTTGCCCAGCGGCTCGGGATCACCGCCACCACCCTTGAGGGCATTTTGACCGTCAAGGGACAGGGGCGCAGATAAGATGACGGCGCTCCGGCTGGGGAGCCTGTTTGACGGGATCGGCGTGTTCCCGCTGGCGGCGGTACGCTGCGGCATTGAGCCGGTATGGGCAAGTGAGATTGAAAAAGCCCCTATCTCCATCACCAAGCGCCACTTTCCCGATATGGTTCACTTGGGGGATGTGACAAAGCTGGACGGGCGGGAGATCCCGCCCGTCCATATCATCACCTTTGGCTCACCATGTCAAAATCTCTCGCAGATCGGCAACCGCAAGGGACTTGCGGGAGAAAAGTCCAGCCTGTTCTTTCAAGCTATCCGCATTATCCGTGAAATGAGGGAGGCGACAGATGGTCTATTTCCAGCAATCGCTGTTTGGGAAAATGTCATGGGAGCGTTTTCATCAAATGACAGGATGGATTTTAGAGCCGTCCTATCCGCTTTCACAGACACCGATGTTTCAATGCCTGCTTCTGGAAGATGGGCAGGAGCCGGAATGGTGCGAGGGCGAACGCCTGACCTCTGCTGGCGGCTCATGGACGCCCAGCATTGGGCAAGCCCCCGGCTGGCACGACGGCAGCGCATCTTTCTTGTGGCAGACTTTGGAGGACGGCGTTCCCACGAAATACTTTTTAAGCCCCGCACAATGCAGTCACTTCCTGCATTTGGCGGAGATCGCGGGCTGCCCGCCGCCTGCGGAGATCGAGGCTCTTTTATTGAAGCAGGGCGGCGCATACCAGTCACCCGACCCTTTCAATGCTTCCGTATGCGGGCGTCCGCCAAGGAGCGGACGGAAACAGCGTTCCGAAACAGCTTCGGATTGCCAACTGACCCTTTTCCCACTCTGTTAGCGGGCGGCATTTCGCCCTTTGCCTTTTGGTACGAGGATGATCCCGCCGGGGGCTGCGTCCGCTTTCCCACGGAAACGGAATGTGAGCGGCTGATGGGGCTGCCGGAGGGCTGGACAAGGTACGGCGCGGACGGCGAGGAAATTCTATCCTCCCACCGTTACCGGGCATTGGGAAATGCCATCGCGCTGCCCTGTGCCGAGTACATCATGGCGGGGATCGCGGAGGCGCTGACAAAAGGAGATGCAAATGACGGTATTTGAAGCCTATATTACCAACCTCGGCAAATATGCCGAGGGGCAGCTTGTGGGCGAAACGCTGAAATTTCCGGCCACCACGGAGGAGGTGCAATCGCTTCTAAAGAACATCGGCGTGGACGGTGTGCGGTATGAGGAATTTTTTATCACCGCCTTTGACGGCGATGTGATGGGCTTATACGATTATCTCACCGAGTATGAAAACTTGGACGAGCTGAACCATCTGGCACATCTCATTTCCGAACTGGACAGCGACGAGATCGAAACGCTGGAGGCCGCGCTCAACAAGGGCGACCATACTTCCAGCGTGGCGGACATCATCAACCTTGTTCACAATCTGGACTGCTATTCCCTCCACCCCGGCGTGACCGACGATGAAACGCTGGGGCGCATCTATGTGGAGGACATGGAGCTGTTGGATGTGCCGGATAATGTGCTGCCCTACTTCGATTTTGAAGCCTACGGGCGGGATATGCGGATCAACGAGGGCGGCCACTTCGCCCCCACGGGCTATCTGACCCGCAGCGGCGATTTCAAGGAGGTGTACCACGGCATCGAGGACATTCCCGCCGAACACCGCATTTTTGCGTACCCCAAGTTGAATATCCGGGAGCAGATGGCGGCCTACAAGGAGGTCATAGACCGTTCGTCTTTGGAGGGCGAACGCCTGCACCCGAGAAAGGAGCATAATGACCGCTGACCTTGGGACATTTTGTCCCAAGGTCATATTTCTATCAGAGAGGAGGCGATGACGGCTGGTAGACGAGGATATTTCCCGGCGCACAATTGCCGTATCGGTGAAGGCGTCGAAGCTGACCGTCCGGGGGCTTGCCTATGTTGTCCGGGCGGTGGGGCGCAAAATCGCCAAGGCACACCGAGCAAAGCAGACGCCCCACGGCAAGCAGACCGTGAAAAAGCTCATGGCGCATGGCACATCCACCAACAGCCTTGAACTGTCCGGGGATACAAAGCTCTTTGACCGGGTAGCCCGGAAATGGAATGTGGACTACGCCTTTTATCAGACTGAACCGGGGAAATACCTGCTGTTCTTCAAGTCCGGGCAGGCGGACGCTATGACCGCCTGCTTTTCGGAATACTCCCGCAAGGTGCTGGATAAGGCCAAGTCCCGCCAACCCACGATCCCCGAACAGATGAAGCAGGCGGAACAGCAGCTTGCCAAGGAAAAGCCGCCCAAGGAGCACATCAAGGAGGTGTCGCATGACAGATAAGCTCCGTAAATATGTGCTGCACAACATTCCCTATGTGTTCATCGGCTGGGCGTTCCTCAAGCTGGGGACGGCGTACCGTCTGGCGGCAGGCAGTGATTTCGCCCATAAATTCATCGGGCTGGGTCAGACTGTCGGCGCAGCCTTTGCCGACTTTGCCCCCGGCCTTGCTCCCTTTGACTGGCTGGTGGGCATTGTGGGAGCGGTGGCGTTCCGCCTGCTGATCTACTTCAAAAGCAAGAACGCCAAGAAATACCGCCGGGATGCGGAGTACGGCAGCGCCCGCTGTGGTGCATAATCTTAACTGTAAGGAAAACTATGTGGACGCAGGAGGTATGCACATGAACGAATATAATAAAATTACAGCCCTTTACTCCCGCCTTTCCGTCGGGGACGAGGACAGAGATGGCGGCGAGAGCAACAGCATTGTAAACCAAAAGGCATTTCTGGAACGGTACGCCCAACAGCAGAGATTAACCAATATCCGGCACTACATTGACGATGACGAAAGCGGCAGGTTCTTTGACCGCTCTGCCTATTCCCGCATGATGGAGGATGTGGAAAACGGAAAAATAGGCGTCTGCATTATGAAAGACCTGACGCGCTGGGGGCGTGATTATCTCCAAGTCGGCAATGCAATGGAGGTATTCAGACGGAACAATGTCCGCTTTATCGCGGTCAATAACGGCATAGACAGCGACAATCCCGATACATTGGAGTTTGCGCCCTTTATCAATATCATGTCGGAGTGGTACGCAAAGGACATCAGCAAGAAAGTAAAAACGGGTATCAGGACCAAGGGTGCAAGCGGCAAACCCATCGCCACCGAAGCCCCATACGGATATATGAAAGACCCGAACAACAAGGATTTTTGGATAATCGACGAGGAAGCCGCCGAAGTGGTACGCTTGATTTTCCGTCTGTTTATCGGCGGGAAGAACAGAAACCAAATTGCCGTATATCTCAAAAACGAGCAAATCCTCACGCCTACGTTCTACCTCAAACAGCACGACAGAGGGACAGCGAAAAGCAGACCGCTGAACGAGGAAAATCGCTATAAATGGAACAAAGCAACCTTAACCAAGATACTCACAAGGCAGGAGTATTGTGGTGATGTTGTCAATTTCAAGACCACAAAGCATTTTCGGGACAAGCGCAACCACTATGTAGATAAAAGCGAATGGCAGATAACCGAGAATGTGCATGAGCCGATTATCGACCGCGCCGACTTTGAAACCGTACAGCGGATTTTGGAAAACGCGCCTGTCAGACGCCCTAACGGGGACGGAGAAATCCACCCTTTGTCGGGCTTGATGTTCTGTAAAGACTGCGGCGCAAAAATGCACATTCGCATAGATTACAGGAACGGCGGCAAGCGTCATGTTGCCTTTTGCAGCGAGTACCACAAGGGCAAAGCCAAAAATCCCAAATGCAATTCCCCGCACATCATAGACGCTGATTTAGTCATGCAGACTATCGCGGATGTTCTGAAAAAAGTTGCAGAATACTCCATAAGCAACCGGGAGGAATTTGAAGCATTAGTCCGAAAAAACCTTGATATGCAGCAGACGGACAAGAGCAAAAAACAGCAGAAGCGTATTCCGCAAATTACAACACGCCTTGAACAGATTGACAAGGTGCTGAATAAACTCTACGAGGATAACGCCCTCGGTGCTATCCCACAAGACCGATACGAGCAAATGTCACAGAAATATTCGGAGGAATACTATACGCTGAAAGCGGAACTTGCAGAACTCAAAGAACAGTTATCCGCGTTTGAGGACGCAGGAGGATGGGCGCATAAGTTTTTGAAGCTGATAGAACGCTACGCCGCCTTTACCGACCTTACCCCCGCCATTCTCAATGAATTTATCAGCAGAATTGAAGTGCATGAGCGCGATAAGAAAAGGGCAAAACAAGCTGTTCAGCATATCGGGATATATTTCAGCTATATCGGCAAGTTTGAAAACGAACTGACACAGCTTGCAGAGCCGACAGAGGAAGAAATCCGGCAAATGCGGGAGAAAATCGAAGAAGCCCAAAAGGAAAAGAGCCGCGCTTATCATCGGAACTACTCAAAGGAATACCGGGCGAAAAACCTTGAAAAACGCCGGGAGTATGAACGCATCAAGGCGCGGGAATATCGGGCAAAGCGAAAGGCGCAAGCCGCTGCGCTGCCCGTATCGTAAAACAGAATAACCGACAGCAGAAAGGGATTTTCCAACTATGGGAAATCCTTTTTTTGCACCCAAAGGAAGGAGTGACCCAATGACAGAAAAGAAAACCACAACCACCGCGCAGAAGCAGCCGGATGGTATCATCACAACACAGCGGAACGGACAGACCATCGTTGCGGAGTTGTTTTTCAATCACAGAAGCGCAGAAACATTCCGCGACAAGCTGCTGAAAGCGATACTTGCCGACTATTCGCATTTTTCTGCGTCTGACGGTCAAGAGCCGTAAAAACGGAATATTTGACGATTGGAACACTCTGGACGAGGAATGTATCGCCAGAGCATTTTCTATTGAAAAAACGCCGTTTTTCCCAAGTCAAGAGCCGAAGAAAACACCCGAAAAATGCCCCTACTGCGTAACAGGGGCGCAGAAAGGAGAGTTTATGAAAACAGGACTGAAAAAGCAGGAAAAGACCACCGATATTTGGTTTGACGAGAAAGACCCCCTTATCCATATCCGCACCCACAACACCGACTTGAAGAACAGGCTGACCGCGTACAGCCGCCGCTTCCCCTCTGTCTGTAAGCTGACCGACAGCGACCCGGAAACGGGCTGTATGGAGTTTGAGATTGCAAAGGGACGCTTCTCTTTCCGTCTGACCGCACCATACAGCGAGGAACGCAGACAGGCGGCAAGCGACTATGCAAAGAAGCATGGTATTTCAGCCGGGAAAAGCAAGCCATGACACAAAGATACAGTAAAATTATTAGGTAAGGACGGTTGATGTCTATGTAAAACGAACAGGAGGATAAAAATTGACTGGAAGCATTTACGGCTATGTGCGTGTCAGCACAAGAGAACAAAACGAGGACAGGCAGCTTATCGCCTTACGCGAGGTAGGCGTTTCAGATAAGAATATCTTTATGGATAAGCAATCCGGCAAAGATTTTGAGCGTCCACAGTACAAAAAGCTGCTTAGAAAAATGAAAAAAGACGACCTGCTCTATATCAAGAGCATAGATCGTCTGGGACGCAACTATGAAGAAATCTTACAGCAATGGCGTATCATCACAAAGGACAAGGGCGTTGACATTGTGGTTTTGGATATGCCCCTGCTTGATACGCGCCGGGGAAAAGACCTTATGGGAACATTTCTCTCGGATATTGTGCTTCAAGTGCTGTCCTTTGTGGCAGAAAACGAGCGCACCAATATCAGACAGCGGCAAACAGAGGGTATCGCGGCAGCAAAGGCGCGGGGTGTGCGCTTTGGGCGACCACCACGCCCCTTGCCGGATAACTTTCATGCTGTTTATCAGAGGTGGCGTGCCGGGAAAATTACCGGCACAGCAGCCGCAAAAGAGTGTGGTATGCCCCTTGCGACCTTTCGCTACCGGGCAGAAATCTACGAAAAAGCCAAATTATTGTAAATAGGCGGTTTTACAGAAAGGTGTACTTTCCTGTAAACCGCCTATTGCTTATAGGTATTTAATATTATACTTCTTCAGACGGCGTTTTTCAAGTCTTGAAATGTAAATATTCGTTTATATCCCGGCTAATTTGTCGATAAAATGCGTTTACAGGAAAGTACACGTTACTAAAGGGATAAGAAGGAGGGATTCGTCATGTTGGTATTCCAAATGCGTAATGTAGATAAAACATCTACTGTTTTGAAACAGACTAAAAACAGTGATTACGCAGATAAATAAATACGTTAGATTAATTCCTACCAGTGACTAATCTTATGACTTTTTAAACAGATAACTAAAATTACAAACAAATCGTTTAACTTCTGTATTTGTTTATAGATGTAATCACTTCAGGAGAGATTACATGAACAAAAATATAAAATATTCTCAAAACTTTTTAACGAGTGAAAAAGTACTCAACCAAATAATAAAACAATTGAATTTAAAAGAAACCGATACCGTTTACGAAATTGGAACAGGTAAAGGGCATTTAACGACGAAACTGGCTAAAATAAGTAAACAGGTAACGTCTATTGAATTAGACAGTCATCTATTCAACTTATCGTCAGAAAAATTAAAACTGAATACTCGTGTCACTTTAATTCACCAAGATATTCTACAGTTTCAATTCCCTAACAAACAGAGGTATAAAATTGTTGGGAATATTCCTTACCATTTAAGCACACAAATTATTAAAAAAGTGGTTTTTGAAAGCCGTGCGTCTGACATCTATCTGATTGTTGAAGAAGGATTCTACAAGCGTACCTTGGATATTCACCGAACACTAGGGTTGCTCTTGCACACTCAAGTCTCGATTCAGCAATTGCTTAAGCTGCCAGCGGAATGCTTTCATCCTAAACCAAAAGTAAACAGTGTCTTAATAAAACTTACCCGCCATACCACAGATGTTCCAGATAAATATTGGAAGCTATATACGTACTTTGTTTCAAAATGGGTCAATCGAGAATATCGTCAACTGTTTACTAAAAATCAGTTTCATCAAGCAATGAAACACGCCAAAGTAAACAATTTAAGTACCATTACTTATGAGCAAGTATTGTCTATTTTTAATAGTTATCTATTATTTAACGGGAGGAAATAATTCTATGAGTCGCTTTTTTAAATTTGGAAAGTTACACTTTTTAATAACGGAGGGAATGGAATGAAAAAACTTGTAACCTTGCTTCTTTCGCTTGCTTTAGTGCTATCTCTTGCAGCTTGTGGCGGAGAAGCGACACCTGACGCATCTGACGATGCCCCCGCTTCTTCTCAAAATGAAGAAAGCACCGAAAACGACAACACCGAAAATCAAATCGTATTTGAGGAAGTTGTTGCCATTGACAACGCAGAGTGTGCGGTAAAAATTACCGAAATCGACCCCGATAATATGTGGGGCTACACTCTGAAAGCACAGCTTGAAAACAAGTCCACAGAGAAAACCTATATGTTCTCTGTCGAGAGTGCTTCCATCAATGGTGTTCAGTGCGATCCAATGTTTGCAAGCGAGGTAGCTGCTGGCAAAAAGGCTAACGAAGAAATCAACTTTAGCACCGATACTCTTGAGGAAAATGGTATTGTTGAATACACAGATATTGAATTGACTTTCAAGGTGTATGATAGCAATGATTGGTCTGCTGACCCTGTTGGAAAGGAAACAATCCATGTCTATCCATACGGAGAAGAAAACGCTGTTGCATTTGTGAGAGAAGCACAGGCTACTGATAATGTGATTATCGATAATGATTATGTTACTGTTATCGTAACAGGCTATGAAGATGATGAGATATGGGGCTATACTGCCAATCTGTTCTTGCTGAACAAGACAGACAAAACGGTAATGTTCAGCGTTGATGACGCATCTGTAAACGGCTTTATGGCAGACCCATTCTATGCAACTTCTGTTTCTGCCGGAAAATGTGCATTTAGTTCTATGGCATGGTCTGATACAACTTTAGAGGAAAACGGAATTACCGAAGTGGAAGAAATCGAAGTCCTGTTTAGAGCATACGATGCTGATGATTTTATGGGCGAAGATTTTGCAAATGAGGTAATTACATTAAATCCGTAACGAGATGAGGTGTGCAACATGAAAACGGCAAAATTAGTAATCGGAATTATCAGCATGGTTTTATTTGTTTTAGTAGCTTTTCAATCTTGCGCTGCCGGATTAGGAAATGCTTTAGCAGATAACGGCGAAGTAAGCGGAACATCAGGAATGTTGCTTGCTTTCTGTATGCTGATTGCAGGCATCGTTGGAGTAGCAACCCGAAAGAGCAAAGGCGGCGGAATTGTTGCCGGAGTATTCTATCTGTTGGGCGGACTGCTGGGAATTGTAAATTACGGTAGCTTCTCTGACCTTGCTATCTGGTCTGTCCTTTGTTTCATTTTCGGAGCTGTCTTTATTTTGGGCTCCTTGAAAATGAAGAAAGCAGATAAAAGTAACACAGACGCGGCAGAATAATATTATTCAAATAACAATAACATAATTCCCCAACAGGGCGACTATTTCCAAACCGAAGTAGCCGCCCTTTTCTTTTACTAAAAATCAAAAAGGAGGGCTACCATGTCGAAGAAAAAACCACCGACCACCATCGAGGAATGTAACGCCGAAATGGAACTGACACAGAAGAAAATCCGGCAGTATGAGAACAGGAACAAAATGCTTGACCGCAAACTTGCCATTGAGAAGCGCAAGGAGCGCAACCACCGTCTTTGTTCGCGGGGCGGCTACCTTGAAAGCCTTGTCCCGGCACTCATTGATATGTCAGAACAGGAAGCCCGCGACTTCCTCTACACCGCGGTTTTCAGCGACAAAGCGCAGGAGTTTTTGAGAAAACGAGCCGGAGAAGCGACACCGAAGAATTACCCTTGCACACAAGGGCGCACTTATACACCCTAACGGGCGTGTGCGCTCTGCCGAGGGCTTTATCTCCGCACCGGGCATTATTGCCTTGTGCAGAGATTGGCGGCTTGCGCCGCGACAGGGAAACCTACACTTTCCCTGCGACAGCTTGCGCTGTCTACCCTTTTGTGTACCCCACGAAAGCGAACACCTTGCTTTGCAAGCTATTCACTTTCATGGGGTTTTGTTGACCGTATCGGGAGGTGATACTATCGCAATCTACCATTGCAGCATTAAGATTGTCAGCCGGGGAAAGGGCAAATCTGCCGTAGCCGCAGCAGCCTACCGCGCCGGAGAGAAGCTGACAAACGAGTGGGACGGACTGACCCACGACTATACAAGAAAAGGCGGCGTTGTTCATTCTGAAATCATGCTGCCGCCCCATGCCCCACCCTCTTTCTCTGACCGTTCTATTCTATGGAACAGCGTGGAGCAAATCGAAAAATCGAATAACTCACAGCTTGCGAGGGAAATCGAAATCGCCCTACCTGTTGAACTTTCAAGAGAGGAACAGACCCGCCTTGTCCGGGAATACTGTTCCTCTCAATTTGTTTCCAAAGGAATGTGCGCCGACTTCAATATCCACGACACAGGCAACGGCAACCCACACGCTCATATCCTTTTGACTATGCGCCCCCTTGATGAAAAAGGCACATGGGCGGCGAAGTCAAAAAAGGAATATGTCCTTGACGAAAATGGGGAGCGCGTAAAGCTGCCAAGCGGCAGATACAAGACGCGCAAGGTTGACCTTATGGACTGGAACAGGCAGGAGAACGCCGACCTATGGCGCAAGGCGTGGGCTGACCTTGCCAACGACTATTTAGAGCGAAGCGGCAGCGCGGAGCGTATCGACCACCGCAGCCATGCAGAGCGTGGTATTGAGGAACTCCCCACCGTCCACATGGGTGTTGCAGCTTCCCAAATGGAGAAGAAAGGCATAGCCACCGACAAGGGAGAAATCAACCGCATGATACAAAAGACCAACCGACTTATGCGGGAAATCCGGGGCTATATCGACAGCTTGAAAGAATGGCTTGCGGAGGTTTTCGCCGCTAAGAAGCAACTGCAAGCTGCCCCGCACTCTCCCGATATTGCCACGCTGCTTACAAGGTATTTGAGCATTGAACGAGAGAAAAGCCGGAAGTATTCACAGGGCTGGCAGCAACAGCATACTGCCGGGGAATTGCAAAAAATCAGCAAGGCGATTGTCTATCTGCAAAGCAAGGGCATTGCTACCCTTGAAGATTTGGACGCTGCCCTTTCCTCTGTTGATGAAGAAGCAAAGCGGCTGAATACAAGCGTTGTTGCCAAGCAGAAGCGCATGAGGACATTGGAAAAGTTTATCGAGCATGGCAGCAACTACAACCGCTTGAAGCCCATTCACGATGAACTGAAAACGCTGAAAAACGGATGGGGCAAAAAGAGAGAAAAATTTGAGCAAGCCCACGAAAGCGACCTCATTATCTGGAACGCCGCCAACCGTTTCCTGCACGCAAATCTGCCGGAGGGTACAAAGTCTTTCAAGGTGTCCGAGTGGCAGAAAGAATTTGACGAACTGAAAGCCCAATCCACAGGCGAATATGAAGAACTGAAAACAAAGCGCAGCGAGGTTAAGGAGTTACAGCAAATCCGAAAGTGCATTGATATTGTAGAGCAAGCCGAGCAGCGCACACAGGAACAGACACACCAAACACCAAGACGCAAAAAGGAGGATATTTCCCTATGACCTACACCAAAGAACAGATTGACCGGGCAAATCAGACCGACCTTGTATCATTCCTGCAAGCCCAGGGCGAACAGCTTGAACGCGCCGGACAGGAGTACCGTTGGAAACGGCACGACAGCTTGACGGTCAGAGAAAACAGATGGTATCGGCACAGCCAGAGCAAAGGCGGCGGTCCGATTGATTTTGTCATGGAGTTTTACGGCAAAAGTTTTCTTGAAGCCGTTGAAATGCTGATAGGCGAACGGGGCGAAGCACCCCCACCCGTCTATCTGCAATTCAGACTACCACCCAAAAGCCCCGACAACCAAACAGCGAGGAACTACCTTACAGCCGCCCGGCGCATTGATGAAGATGTGTCGGGCTTTTTCTTTTCCTGCGGCGATCTCTACGAGGAAGCCGCCCACCATAACGCCGTATTTGTCGGCAGAGATGAAAGCGGCATACCGAGATATGCCCACCAACGGGGAACGGTGGGCAGCTTCCGGCTTGATGTGAAAGGCAGCGACAAGACTTTTAACTTCTGCTACCGGGGCGAGGGCGAAAGGCTTTTTGTCTTTGAAGCCCCCATTGACCTGTTATCTTTCCTCTGCCTGTTCAAAAAGGAATGGCAGAAACAAAGCTATCTGTCATTGGGCGGCGTGAGTGAAAAAGCCCTGCTGCGTTTTCTCTCTGACCGTCCGAATATCAAGACCGTCTATCTCTGCCTTGACAGCGACAAAGCCGGGACAGACGCTTGCAGCCGCCTTAACAGCATTATCCCCCAAGGCTACACCGTCAATCGCCTTGTACCGTTGTTCAAAGACTGGAACGAGGTTTTACAGCGTAAAGAGGAAATTACAGACGGAAAATATCTGCGCGAAGCTGTCTATGGCTTGCGTGAGCCGCAACAGGAAGAAACCGTTGAAATTATCCGCATGAGCGAGGTTGACACACAGACCGTTGAATGGCTATGGGAGCCGTATATCCCTTTTGGAAAGGTAACAATCGTACAGGGCAACCCCGGCGAGGGAAAAACCACCCTTGCCCTGCGCCTTTGCGCCGCCTGTACCAACCGCAAGCCCTTTCCGGCTATGGCAGAGCATGAGCCTTTTAATGTTATCTATCAGACCGCAGAGGACGGTTTGGGCGATACCGTCAAGCCGCGCCTTATGGAAGCGGACGCAGACCTTGACCGGGTACTTGTCATTGACGAGGGCAAACAGGAATTGTCCTTATCCGATGAACGCATAGAAAGGGCAATCCGGCAGACCGGGGCGCGTCTTATAATCCTTGACCCCATACAGGCGTATGTAGGCGAAAAAACGGATATGAACAAGGCAAACGAAATACGCCCTATCTTTCGCCGCCTTGCCGAAGTTGCAGAGCGTACCGGGTGTGCCGTTGTGCTTATCGGGCACTTGAACAAAGCTGCCGGAGGTCAGAGCGCATACCGGGGATTAGGCTCTATCGACTTCCGAGCCGCCGCTCGTAGTGTGCTGCTCATAGGGCGCGTGAAACGAGAGCCGAATGTGCGCGTTATCATTCACGACAAATCTTCCCTTGCACCGGAGGGTAAGCCTATGGCGTTTTCGTTGGGCGCGGAAAGCGGCTTTTCATGGATAGGCGAATATGACATTACCGCTGATGAACTGCTGTCCGGCACAGGCGGCAACACCGAAACCAAGACCGAGCAAGCGGAAAGGTTGATACTCGATTTACTTGCAGACGGTAAGGAAATGGCAAGCGAGGATATTGTCAAGGCGGCAGCCGAAGCCGGAATATCCGAAAGAACGGTACAAAATGCCAAGCGCAGCATGGGCGGCATATTGGGCGCAAGGCGCGTTGGAAGTCAATGGTACAACTTCATCAAGAAGAAGCAGCCGCCCGAAACTGCAAAATGAAAGTGCAAAACGCAGAGCCTTTGCACCTTGCACTTTCGCACTTTCACTTTATCAACTCGCCCCATGTTGACCGCATGGGGCTTTTCTCTTGAAAAAATCCTGTTTTGCGTCAATAAATTGCGAAAAGCACTTGACAAAACGCTTCATGGGGTACGGAAGCGGACATAAAGCCGTTTGTAGACCCCAAGTTTGAAAACAATATCATCTTGACCGGGACGGAATTTCTCACCATGAACACCCGGCCCAAAATTCCGGCCAACGCCCGCAATCTAAACGCCTGCGTTATCGGCTCGTCAGGCTCGGGCAAGACCCGCTTCTGGCTCACGCCCCAGCTTTTGCAGGCTCATTCTTCCTATGTGGTGGTAGACCCCAAGGGCGGCACACTCTCCCAATGCGGCTATTTTCTGCAAAAGAAGAAGGGCTACAAGGTCAAGGTGTTCAACAGCATAGATTTTTCAAAATCCATGCACTACAACCCCATGGCCTATATCAAGACGGAAAGCGATGTTTTGAAGTTCGTCAACGCCCTGATTGCCAATACCAAGGGGGACGGCAAGGAAGGTGACGAGTTCTGGACGAAAGCGGAAACCCTTCTGTACTGTGCTCTTGTGGCCTATATCGTCTTTGAGGGGCCGGAGGAAGAACGGAACATGAATACGCTGGTGGAAATGATAAACAGCATGGAAGTCCGGGAGGATGACGAGAGCTTCAAAAACGCTGTGGACTATATGTTTGACGGCCTTGCAAAGCGCAATCCCCAGCACTTCGCTGTGCGCCAATATGCCAAATACAAGCTGGCCAGCGGCAAAACCGCCAAAAGCATACTGATTTCCTGCGGCGCAAGGCTTGCCCCGTTTGATATAGCGGAGCTCCGGGAGATTATGAGCTATGACGAGTTGGAGCTTGATAAACTCGGGGACGAGAAAACGGCCCTGTTCTTCCTGATAAGCGATACGGACAGCACCTATAACTTTATCGTGGCCCTTGCATTTTCGCAGATGTTCAATCTTCTGTGTGAACGGGCTGACAACACCTATGGCGGGCGTCTGCCCTACCATGTGCGGGTGCTGTGGGACGAGGCTGCCAACACCGGACAGGTGCCGGGGCTGGAAAAGATCGTGGCCGTCATCCGCTCCCGTGAGATCAGCCTGACGCTCTTTTATCAGGCTATGAGCCAGTGCAAGGCATTGTACAAAGACCATTCCGAAACCATCATGGGCAACATGGACAGTATCGTATTCCTCGGAGGCCGGGAGGCTTCCACGCTAAAGGACATTTCGGAAAACTGGCTGGGAAAAGCGACGATCTCCATGCAGACGGACAGCCGCACACGGGGCCAGTCCGAAAGCTATGGACTCAACACCCAGCGTTTGGGCCGGGAGCTTTTGACCACCAGCGAGATCACCACCATGCCCGGAAACAAGTGCCTGTTACAGCTTCGGGGCCTGCCCCCATTCTTTTCGCCCAAGTATGATTTGAAGCAACATCCCAACTACCGCTATACAGCGGAACATGACAGTAAACGAAACGCCTTCCATCTGGAACGCCTGACTTCCCGGCGATTGAGACTAAAGCCCGAGGAAGAATATACGGTGTATGAGGTGGACGCCTCCGACGAGGACGCTGACATTCTCAATTATGATGATTTGGACAGCGCAGACGATTTCGTTTAACTGATAAATGGACTTCGGGCCAACTTGGCCCGAGGCCGAAGGCCGCCTGAAAGGGCGGCTTTTTTGATACCCACAATTCAATCTTTTATTAAATGGAGGAAATGTATATGGAATTTTTCGCTTCTGCTGTTGACACTCTGAAAGTTCTCGTTATGGCTATTGGCTGCGGCCTCGGCGCATGGGGTATCGTCAACCTCTTGGAAGGTTACGGAGCCGACAACCCTGCCTCCAATGCTCATGTACGGTAAAGTATCACAAGAAAATTATGTCGAATTGACAGCCGCCTCCGCTATACCGAATAAGGAAATAAAGAGTCCTCAAATTTTGCGCTACTAAATGAAGACGAGCGGAAGTAATCTCCCGCTCGTCAGTAAACTTAACTATGCCATATCAATCCCGCTTCTTTCCCGCCACCGGCACTAAGAACAGCGCGGGCAACAGCAGGAAAGCGGTACAGACCAGCCCCCAGGGTATGGACACCTGCTGGGCTACCAGCCCCACAATAGGCCCGCCGATGATCTGCCCGAAAGAGTCCAGCTGTCCGCTGGTGGAAAAGACTGTGGCGCGCATTTTCTCATCCACATGGTCGTTCATCCAGGCGGCCAGCACAGGCTCCTTGATGGTGCGCATAAGCCCCGCCAGCAGGAACACCAACAACATGAACCAAAAGCTCCGCCCCACCGCGAAGAGAACCAGGCACAGGATATACCCGGCGCTGGTGGACATGACCACACTGGTTCGGCTGACAGTCCCTTTTTTCTCCATGCGGGCGATGAGCAACTGAGAAGCCAGAATACCTAAGCCGTTGCCGATAAGACTGATAACACCGAACCAAGTGACGCTGTTCAGCGGCCCGATAACGGGTATTACCGTGTCATCCAGAAAATGAGCGGTGGAGAGCCGGTCAAAGCCTTCACTGGCAAGTCCCCCGCATAGTGTGATTGCTAAGAGCGCCAGCAACACAGGTGCGCCTTTCACAAAGCCCAGGTTGAGCTTGAACAGGCAGACAAAGTCTTTAAGCAAGCCCTGCCGTTCCTCAATAGCAGGGGAGAAGTTGGTTTCTGGCATGATGCGAACCATCACCAGCCCCAACAACAAGCACAAACTGCCCCCCAAGATGACAGGCATTTGCAGGTTTATGTTTCCCAGCAGTGTGCCCAGCACCACGCCCAGAACGCCGCCGATTTGCCCCATTTGACTGCCCCGCAGGAACACCTTGTCTATGGGTTTGTCCTCTTCCTCCGAGGCAATCCACGCCTCCAGAGCGCCGGTGATGAAGGTATCACCGCAACCCCAGACAACCTGGGCCAGCAGAACCGGCGCGAACCACGGTAGCGCACCCTCCATCAGAAAGCCCAGGCCGTAGAGGAACATTCCAATCAGCACCGAGCGCCGACGGCTATACAAATCCGCCACCACACCGGTGGGTATCTCGAACAGAAAGCAGGAGGTCTCCAGAACCGTCCCTACCAGGACAAGCTGGAAAGCATCCAGCTGCACCACCTCCAGGTGGTACACGATGGAAAGCACTGTGGACATAGAAACCGCCAGGGAACAGACAAATCGGAACAGCAGGTAGACAGAATATGCCTTTGAATTTTTAGCAAACATGAAGTTACATTCTCCTAGTATAATAATGGTGTAGTCAAGAACGACTACTGGTTAATAGTTACAAAGTCCAATCTAATAAATCTATATAGATATAACGGAAGGAGGAGTTCCCCCTCCATCAGAAGTTATAGGACATATTTACCGTGTCTGAGGTTTCCTTAATGCACCAGACAAAATATAGAGGTATAATCACTGAAGGCAGGATCATTGACGTTTCCTCCTTGGGAGCCGGCCTTCTGGGATATTTCGCAATAGCCAGCAATGAACGCTTGCATTGCGCAAGACGTTACATTATCTTCTGAAACATATGCCGGATCTTGTCTAAACGGCTGTTTGGACGGCGGGGCTGGATGACTGGCTTGCCGACAGCGGCCTGATACCCTTTCAGTTCTGTAAGGCATACGCTCTGCCCGTTGGTGTAAAAGGCCAGATCAGTACGGTATGCCTGTATACAGCGGGCGGGAATCTCGCCAGTAAAGACAACTTCATCCTTTTTTACCTGGACCGTTTCGATGGTGGCACAGTATTTCGGTGCATCATGATAAGCCCTGGAAAGATATTCCCGGGGCGCATAGAGGGTGAAGGAGAGATAAGGTTCCAGCAGTTGCGTCCCTGATTCCTTCAATGCCTGTTCCAATACAATCGGGGCCAATGAGCGGAAGTCCGCCGGCGTGCTGACCGGACTGTAATAAAGCCCGTATTCAAAGCAAATCTTACAGTCCGTTACGTTCCA
>NZ_JAHLPP010000004.1 GCF_018917965.1 Pseudoflavonifractor sp. MSJ-37
CTTGGACTGGATGCCGCTCCCGTCCCGGAAGCCGTCGAAGAGCATGGCCCGTTTGAAGCCGGTGTACTTGCCCTCGTAGTCGTTTTGCAGGAGCAGGTTGTAGAGGTGATAGTTCAGATTCGCGTGGGCCTGCGCCAGCCCGCCCAGCGCCCCGTCGATCTTGGCCAGGTCCCCGTTGAAGTCCGTCCGCAGGAACGGGTCCCCCGGCTCCCACTGGTGGAGCTGATAGTGTTCGGTATGATTCGGCATATCCATTCCTCCTTGTGTTGGATGTGACCGGGGAGGAGATGGCCCGAACGGGACGGGGACGTCGGACGGAGGGGGGAGATGATGGGGAAAAAAGCAGGAAAAAAGCCGACACCCACAGGCGTGAGTGTCGGCTTTCTCATCTCAGATCGGACCGAGCGGAGGACCGCTTAGTACATGCCGCCCATGCCGGGATCGGCGGGCATAGCGGGCTTGGGGGGCTCGGGCTTGTCGGCCACCAGAGACTCGGTGGTCAGCAGGGTGGCGGCGATGGAAGCCGCGTTCTCCAGAGCGGAGCGGGTCACCTTGGTGGGATCCACGATACCGGCGGGGATCATGTCCACGTAGGTCTCGTTGTAGGCGTCGAAGCCGTAGCCGGCCTTGCCGGACTCACGGATCTTCTCCAGGACCACGGAGCCGTCGATGCCGGCGTTGGTGGCGATCTGCTTCACGGGCTCGGTCAGAGCCTTGGCGATGATCTGGACGCCGGTCTTCTCGTCGCCCTCGACCTCGCCGAGCAGCTTCTCGACGGCGGGGACAGCGTTGATATAGGCGGTGCCGCCGCCGGCCACGATGCCCTCTTCCACGGCGGCGCGGGTGGCGTTCAGAGCGTCCTCGATGCGGAGCTTCTTCTCCTTCATCTCGACCTCGGTGGCGGCGCCCACGCGGACGATGGCCACACCGCCGGCCAGCTTGGCCAGGCGCTCCTGCAGCTTCTCACGGTCGTAGTCGGAGGTGCTGATGGCCAGCTCGTTGCGGATCTGGTCCACACGGCCCTTGATGGCCTCCTTGGTGCCGGCGCCGTCCACGATGATGGTGTTCTCCTTCTGGACCTTCACCTGACGGGCCTTGCCCAGCATATCCAAGGTGGCGTCCTTCAGCTCATAGCCCAGATCGGAGGAGATCAGGGTGCCGCCGGTCAGGACGCAGATATCCTTCAGCATCTCCTTGCGGCGGTCGCCGAAGCCGGGGGCCTTGACGCAGGCCACGTTCAGGGTGCCGCGCAGCTTGTTGACGATCAGGGTGGACAGAGCCTCGCCCTCCACGTCGTCAGCCACGATCATCAGGGGCTTGCTGGTCTTGACGACCTGCTCCAGCACGGGCAGCAGCTCCTGGATGTTGGAGATCTTCTTATCGGTGACCAGGATGAAGGGATCGTCCAGGACGGCCTCCATCTTCTCGGTGTCGGTGACCATGTAGGGGGTGATGTAGCCGCGGTCGAACTGCATGCCCTCCACGACCTCGCTGTAGGTCTCGGCGGTCTTGGACTCCTCGACGGTGATGACGCCGTCGTGGGAGACCTTCTCCATGGCCTCGGCGATCAGCTTGCCGATGGTCTCGTCGCCGGAGGAGACGGCGCCCACGCGGGCGATGTCAGCGCTGCCGTTGACCTTCTGGCTGTTGGCCTTGATGGCCTCGATGGCGGCGGTGGTAGCCTTGGCGATGCCCTTCTTCATGACCATGGGGTTGGCGCCGGCGGCCAGGTTCTTCAGGCCCTCGCGGATGATGGCCTGAGCCAGCAGGGTGGCGGTGGTGGTGCCGTCGCCGGCCACGTCGTTGGTCTTGGTGGAGACTTCCTTCACCAGCTGGGCGCCCATGTTCTCAAAGGGGTCCTCCAGCTCGATCTCCTTGGCGATGGTCACGCCGTCGTTGGTGATGAGGGGAGCGCCGAACTTCTTGCCCAGGACGACGTTGCGGCCCTTGGGGCCCATAGTGATCTTGACGGTATCGGCGAGCTGGTTGACACCGCGCTCCAGAGCGTGACGGGCGTCCTCACCGTAGCAAATGATCTTAGCCATGATGGATTACCTCCAATATATCGAGTAAGTTTATGATATGGGATCGGGTCCGGCGGACGGTCCGTCCGCCGGGAGGGGGGGAGCGTCTTACTCCACCACGGCCAGGATGTCGCCCTGACGCACGATGGTGTACTCCACGCCCTCGATCTTGATCTGGGTGCCGGAGTACTTGCTGGTGATGACCTTGTCGCCGGGCTCCACGATCATATCGACTTCCTTGCCGTCGACCAGACCGCCGGGACCGACCTCGATGACCTCGGCCACTTCGGGCTTCTCCTTGGCGGCACCGGTCAGGATGATGCCACCCTTGGTGGTCTCCTCGGCCTCCACCATCTTCAGAACGACACGATCAGCCAAAGGCTTGAGTTTCATAATGGGTTCCTCCTTATATGTGATAAGTGTTCAAACGATATCGGGGTTTAGCACTCAAAAACTCGGAGTGCTAACACGCCTATTATAATAAACTGACTTGTTCGATTCTGCAAGCCCTATTTTTTTAAATTTCTGTGAATGTTTTTGGGAACACCGCAAAAGAATGATGAAAACTCGCTATATGTCATCCAATCTCTTTTTTTCTCGCGATATCTCGGAAATGAGGAAATAGACCGGTCGGTCTCGCGCTGCTCCGGCGGCCCGACCGGAGCATTTTTAGCAGAAAGACCGTCTGAGAGACAGGGAAAGCGGCCTTTTTGCAGAAAAGACATCAGAAGAGCGCAAAAAGGGGAGGACCGCGGAACGGTCCTCCCAGGGGGATGCGAAGATCACTTTTTGCCGGTGTACTGGAAGAGGTCGCATTTGAGCATGCCGTTGTAGAGCTTGCGGCGCTTGTCGGCCGTCCGGCCGAAGGTCCGCTCGAACTCCGTGTGGGAGGAGAGGACGGAGACCTTCCAGCCCTGCGGGAGCCCCCGGACGGTCTGGCCGAAGGCCCGGTAGAGCTCCTCGGCCTCCTTCTTCTCCATGATCCGCTCGCCATAAGGCGGGTTGGTGACGACGCGGCCGTAGGGCTCGTCCCGGTGGAAGCGGGTGGCGTCGGCCACCTCGAAGCGGACGCAGTCCTCCACGTCGGCCTTCACGGCGTTGCTCCGGGCGATCTCCACGGCGTAGGGATCGATGTCGCCGCCCCAGATGTCATAGTCCCCGTGGAACTCCTTGTCCATGGCCTCGTCCGCGGCGGCCATCCACAGCTTGGAGGGGAGCCAGTCCCACTTCTGGGCGGTGAAGGACCGGTTCAGGCCGGGGGCCCGGTTCCGGGCGATGAGGGCGGCCTCGATGGCGATGGTGCCGGAGCCGCAGAAGGGATCGCAGAAGGGATCCCGCCCCCGGTATTTGGACAGCATCACCATGGCGGCGGCCAGCGTCTCCCGCAGAGGAGCGGCCACGCCCACGGCCCGGTAGCCCCGCTTGTGCAGGCCGGGGCCGCAGGTGTCCAGCATGACGGTGACCTCGTCCTTGAGGATAGAGAACTGGATCTGGTGGAGCGCGCCGTCCTCCGGCAGGGTCTCCAGGCCATACTTGGCGCCCAGACGGGCGGCCACGGCTTTCTTCACGATGGACTGGCAGGCGGGCACCGACCGCAGAGCGGAGTTGAGAGAGTGGCCCTTCACGGGGAAGGCGCCGCCCTTGGGGATGAACCGCTCCCAGGGGAGGGCCCGGACCCCCTCGAAAAGGGCGTCGAAGTCGGCGGCGTAGAAGCGGCCCAGCACCACCAGCGCCCGCTCGCCGGTGCGCAGGCCCAGCAGGACCCGGGGGATGTCGGCGGGGGAGGCGGAACAGAAGACGCGGCCGTTCTCCGCGGCCACGCCGGACAGGTCCAGCCGGCGCAGCTCCTCCGCGGCCAGGCCCTCCAGACCGAAGAGGGTGGGGATGACGAGTTGAAGTGTATCCATAAAATGAGGCTCCGATCCGATGTTTGATTGAGATGGTACCATCAGTATATCCTATCCGGGCAGAAACGGCAACCGTTTCCGCCGTATGGGACCGTCCCGGGCGGCGGACATCGGGAACTTTACCGCTTTCAAACTGGATTTCTCGTGCCATGTATGATATCATAAAGAGGACCAAGACCGATGCCGGGGAGAGGAGGGACGGATCATGTGGTGGATCTTCTGGCTGGCTGCGCTGGTGCTCTTCCTGATCGTGGAGGGGCTGACGGTGGGATTGGTGTCCCTGTGGTTCGCGGTGGGGGCGCTGGCGGCGCTCCTGCTCTCACTGGCCGTGGAGAGCGTCTGGGTCCAGACGGCCGCGTTCCTGGCGGTGTCCGCCCTGTGTCTGGCGGGGGTGAGGCCCCTCCTGCGCCGGTGGATGGCCCCCGGAGCGCGGGCGGCCACCAATGCCGACCGCCTCATCGGACAGGAGGCCGTGGTCACAGAGACCATCGACGACCTGGCCGGGAAGGGTGCGGTGCAGGTGGAAGGCCAGACCTGGACGGCCCGGAGCGGCGGCGCACCGATCCCGCAGGGCGCCGTGGTCAAGATCCTGCGCATCGAAGGCGTGAAGCTCTATGTCGCGCCCGATGTCCCCGTATCCCGACCGAACTGACCGAGCGAAGAAGAAGGAGGAACTGATATGCCTGTGCCTATGATCGTCCTGACCATCCTCATCATCCTGATCCTGCTGATCCTGGCGGTGAACCTGAAATTCGTCCCCCAGTCCAAAGCCTATATCATCGAGCGCCTGGGTGCCTTCCATGCGGTGTGGGGCGTGGGCCCCCACTTCAAGATCCCCTTCATCGAGCGGGTGGCCAAGGCCGTCTCCCTGAAGGAGCAGGTGGTAGATTTCGCCCCCCAGCCTGTCATCACCAAGGACAACGTGACCATGCAGATCGACACGGTGATCTACTTCCAGATCACCGACCCCAAGCTCTACACCTACGGCGTGGAGCACCCCATGAGCGCCATCGAGAACCTGACCGCCACCACCCTGCGCAACATCATCGGCGATCTGGAGCTGGACCAGTCCCTGACCAGCCGGGACCACATCAACACCCAGATGCGGTCTATCCTGGATGAGGCCACCGACCCCTGGGGCATCAAGGTGAACCGGGTGGAGCTGAAGAACATCATCCCGCCCCGGGATATCCAGGACTCCATGGAGAAGCAGATGCGGGCCGAGCGGGAGCGCCGTGAGGCGATCCTCCAGGCCCAGGGCCAGAAGGAGTCCCAGATCCTGGTGGCCGAGGGTGAGAAGCAGGCCGCCATCCTCCGGGCCGACGCCTCCAAGCAGGCCGCCATCCTGGAGGCCGAGGGCAAGGCGGAAGCCATCCTCAAGGTCCAGAAGGCTATGGCCGACTCTCTGGAGATGCTGAACAAGGCCGACCCCAGCGATCAGGTGGTGAAGATCAAGGCGCTGGAGGCTTTCCAGGCCGCCGCCGACGGCAAGGCCACCAAGATCATCATCCCCAGCGAGATCCAGGGCCTGGCGGGCCTGTGTGCCAGCGCCAAGAGCGTCTTTGACGGCATGGAGCCCGACAAGGCAAAGACGGAGCAGTAAGACAGCGTGTCGGACACGTCCGGCATGCGGAGTCCCCCGCCGCGGTGCGGCGGGGGACTTTTTGCGGAGGAGGGATGGACATGGAGACGGCGCGGAGAGGGAACTGGCCCGGACGGGTCTGCTATGCCCTGGCCGGGGGACTGATCGGCGTGTTCTTGGCGGTGCGTCTGGGGGCGTTCCTGTACCAGTTCCGGGAGCTGGCCCTGCCGCTGGGCGGGCTTCTGCTCCTGAGCCCGGTGCTGGCCCTCCTGGGGGCGGTCCTGGCTCCGGCCGTGGAGGACTGGCTGGCGGAGCGGGCCTTCGGCGGCCGGCGGTGGAGCTGGGCGGTCTGCGCCCTTTCGGTGCTGGCCTGCCTCCACTGGCGGGGGCTGACGCTGGACAGCGCCGTGGCCGGGGGCGGCCTCGTCCTGCGCCGGGGACTGAGCCTGGCGGCTCTGCTGGGCGGCGGGCTCCTGCTGGGGATCTTCCTGCTCCATCTGTCCTTCGCACTGTGGGAGTGCCTTCCCGGAGCGCGGCGGTGGCTGGCCGGGCTGGAACGGCGGGACTGGCTGACCGTGCTGGGCCTGTGGCTCCTCGTCAACGCGGCGGTGTTCGCCTACGCCAAGGGGAGCGCCACCATCTACAGCTGGGACGCGGCCATCTACTGGAGGCGGACCTATGCCCTGGCGGAGACGTTCCGGGATGAGGGCATCGGGGCGGCCCTGCGGGATATCTGGGATTCGATCTTCACCACCGACTACAACGATACGATCGGGCTCCTGTGTGTGCCCTTCGCCCTGCTGTTTGGCCCCTCCCGGCTGGTGTATCTCATGTCGGTGGGGAACTTCTGCCTCTTCCCCATGCTCCTGCTGATGTGGGGATATGCCCGGAGCCTGCGGCGGCCGGGGCTGTGGCCGGCCCTGGCCGGGATCGGAGCCCTGCCCTCCCTGTTTTACACATCTGTCACGGGATATGTGGACATCGCCGGGGCGGCGGTGGGGACGGCGGCCCTCCTGCTCCATCTGAAGGAGCCGGGGAGAGGACGGTTCTCCCGGTATCTGCTGATCGGCCTGCTGGCGGCGCTGGCCGTGGTCCTGCGCCGGTGGTATGCGTTCTACGCGCTGGCCCTCCTGCTGACGACTGCGGTGGATGCCGCGGCGTTCCGGCGGTCCCTCGCGCCGGTGCTGGGCTATCTCAGCGGCTTCGGCTTCCCGCTCCTGTTCTTCCTCCAGACCTTCGTATCCAGGCGCCTGCTGGCCAACTATGCCCAGATGTACGCCGCCTATGATCTGGGCCTGGGGGTGGATGTGCGGATGCTCTTCCGGTACTATGGGGCCGTACCGCTGATCCTGTTGACGGCGCTGGGGCTATGGCTCTGCCGGAGGCGGGAGGACCGGCCGGCGGCGGTGTCTCTCCTGCTGGAGCCGGTGCTGTGCTTCCTGATCTTCGTCCGGGTGCAGTCCCATGGACAGCAGCACCTCCTGCTCTATGCCCCGGCCCTGGCCTGCCTGACGATCCTGGGGATCCACCGTCTGGCGGAGCTGGGGCGGCCCGGACGGCTGGCCGCGGCGGCGCTGGTGCTGCCCACGTTCCTGAGTCCAGCCCTGCCCCGGACCCAGAGCGGGATCATCCAGGACTACCCCCTGTGGATCCCGTATCCCAACTTCTCCTACGCTCCGCCCCGGCGGGCCGACGCCGATGAGATGGTGGAGCTGATCCGGCGGCTGGACCGCTTCGGGGAGGAGGGGGAGACTGTGGGCCTGCTGGCCTCCTCGTTCACGCTGAACCGGAGCGCGCTGGTGAATGCGGAGGACTCTCTGGGCCTCCCCCGGACCTCTGACGCGGACCGGAGCGCCTATCTGATCGACCTGCCGGCGGTGGACCAGCGGGACGGCTTCTCCGCCGCTCTGTACGACTGCGATATCCTGGCGGCGGCCGACCCGATCCAGCTCCACCTGGCGCGGGAGGACCAGCAGGTGGTCTGGGCCCCGGCGGAACAGCTCCTCACCGGAACGGGGATCGCCGCCGCCTACGAGGAGCTGGACGAGCCCTTCGTGCTGGAGGCCGACGGCATCACGGTCCGGTTCTTCCGAAAAGTCCGTCCGCTCAGCCACGCCGAGATGCAGTCCTTGGCGGATCAGATCCATATGGTCCATCCGGACATGGCCATCCCCACTTGGCCCTCCTGAGGGATAGGGCGGGATGGGATCGGGAAGGATGGATCGAAGATAGACGGCGGGCGGAGGGGTGTGATATAATACCATATCGCACTCCCCGTTGAGAGGCGGCATCCCATCCACGCGTCATGCCCGGGCGGGATCCGCCCGGGCATTCGTTATTCCGAACTGTAGAAAGCGAGCGTATCATCACCATGAGTATCACTACACGCATTTGGATCGCGGGCGCGGGCGGCCGGCTGGGGTCGGCCCTGTGCCGTCGGTTCGACCGAAACATCGCCTATAAGCTGGTGACCAGCGACCGGGACCTGCCGGTGGAGGACAGCCGGGAGATCGGCCGCTTCGCCGATCTGAACCACCCGGACGTGATCATCAACTGCGCCGGCCTCACCGATGTGCATCTCTGTGAGGAGAAGCCGGAGGAGGCCTATAAGGTCAACGCCATCGGCGCCCGCAATCTGGCGGTGGCCGCCCGGCGGATCGACGCCAAGCTGATCCAGATCTCCACCGACGACGTGTTCGACGGCACCGGGGACGCGCCCCTGTGTGAGTTCGATGACGCCCACCCGGTGACCATGTACGGCAGGAGCAAATACGCCGGCGAGAGGCTCGTCGGAGAGCTCACCGACAAGCACGTGATCGTCCGGTCCTCCTGGCTGTACGGCGCGGGAGCGGACGACTTCATCACCCGGGTCATGGATGCCGCCGCCCGGGACAGCGTGGTCCGGCTGGCGGAGGATGAGATCTCCACGCCCACCTCGGCGGAGGCTCTGGCGGGCTTCATCGACTGCCTGATCCACTCCCGGGAGTTCGGCCTGTACCACGCCTCCTGCGAGGGCGGGTGTTCCCGGAGCGAGTACGCCCGGGAGATCCTGCGGCTGGCGGGCATGGAGGACGTGCCCGTGGTGGTGGAGGAGGGGACCGGCGCACGGGTCCTGCGCCCCCGCTATACCCTTCTGGACAACATGATGCTCCGGATCACCGGCCTCTACCGAATGCCGGACTGGAAGGCGGCCCTCCGGGACCACTTCGGGCATCGGACCGGGGGAGGGAAGCACTGATGGAAGAGACAGGCAAGAAAACGATCGGCCTCACCACGCAGATCTTCCTGGCCCTGCTGGGCGGCGCGGTGACGGGAATCCTGCTGTACTTCTTCGCAGGGGAGTCCGCCTTCGTGCAGGACGTGCTGGTGGACGGCGTGTTCTATGTGGTGGGCCAGGGCTTCATCCGGCTGATGCAGATGCTGGTGGTGCCTCTGGTGTTCTGCTCTCTGATCTGCGGCGCCGCCGCTATCGGCGACAGCCAGGCCCTGGGCAAGATCGGCGTCAGGACCATCGGCTTCTATCTGGCCACCACCATGCTGGCGGTGGCGGTGGCCCTGACGGTGGGCATGGTCATCCGGCCGGGCCTGGGGTTGGATATGTCCGCGATCCAAACGGTGGAGACTGCGGCGCCAAAGGAGAAGGTCAGCTTCGCCGAGACCCTGCTGAACATCATCCCCCAAAACCCGATCGCCTCGCTGGCCCAGGGAGAGATGCTCCAGGTCATCGTGTTCGCCCTGATCGTGGGCGTGATCCTGGCCAAGCTTCAGGACAAGGTCCAGATGGTGACGAACTTCTTCCAGCAGTTCAACGACATCATGATGGAGATGACCATGATGGTCATGGCGCTGGCGCCCGTCGGCGTGTTCTGTCTGATCGCCCGGACCTTCTCCGGCCTGGGGTTCGACGCCATGATCCCCATGTTCAAGTATATGGCGTCGGTGCTGATCGCCCTGGCCCTCCAGTGCTGCGGCGTGTACCAGATCCTGCTGAAGGTGTTCACCGGCCTCTCGCCGGTCCGGTTCCTGAAGAAGATGGCGCCGGTGATGAGCTTCGCCTTCTCCACGGCCACCTCCACCGCCACGATCCCCATGAACATCGACACCCTGGAGGAGAAGGTGGGCGTCTCCCGCCGGATCTCCTCCTTCACGATCCCGCTGGGCGCCACGATCAACATGGACGGTACCTCCATCATGCAGGGCGTGGCGGTGGTGTTCGTGGCTCAGGCCTTCGGCATCACGCTGACGCCGGTGGACCTGTTGACCGTGATCGCCACGGCCACACTGGCGTCGATCGGCACGGCGGGCATCCCGTCGGTGGGCCTAGTGACGCTGGCCATGGTGTTCGACTCGGTGGGCCTGCCCACAGAGGGCATCGGCCTCATCATGGGGATCGACCGGATCCTGGACATGGCCCGCACGGCGGTGAACATCACCGGCGACGCGGTGTGTACCACCATCGTGGCCCATCAGGACGGAACGCTGGACAAAGAAGTGTTCCGCAGAGACTGAGGGACCGCCGCATATCCGGCTGACCGACAGCGGGAAGAGGACAGAGGCCGCTCTGGCGGCCGGACCGAGGGTACGGCCCTCAGGATGGGAGACAGCATGATCGAACGACTCATCAGACGTTTCATACAGGAACCGGACCGGACGAAGGACCCCCGGGTGCGGGAGCAGTACGGACTGCTCTCCGGCGGGGTAGGCATCTTCCTCAACCTGCTCCTCTCCGGCGGAAAATTCTGCGCGGGGCTCCTGACCGGATCCGTGTCCATCACGGCGGATGCCTTCAACAACCTGTCCGACGCGGGCTCTTCGGTCGTGACCCTAGTGGGCTTCCGGCTGGCGGGACAGAGGGCCGATGACGAACATCCCTTCGGCCACGGTCGGATCGAGTATCTGGCGGGCCTGCTGGTGTCTCTCCTGATCCTGGTGGTGGGCGTGGAGCTGGGCTGGTCCTCCCTTCAGAAGATCCTCCACCCGGAGGCGGTCCGCTTCTCGGCGATGTCGGTGGGGATCCTGTTGGCCTCCATCGCCGTCAAGCTGTGGATGTGCCGATTCAACCGCTATCTCTCCAAAAAGCTGGAGTCGGCGGCCATGGCGGCCACGGCTCTGGACTCCCTGTCCGACGCGGTGGCCACCACGGCGGTCCTGCTGGCGGCAGTGGCGGGTCAGTTCACCTCCATCCCAGTGGACGGCTGGGCGGGCCTGCTGGTGTCGGCGTTCATCCTCCGGGGCGGCTGGCAGGCGGCCAGAGATACGGTGGATCCCCTCCTGGGCCAGAGCACCGATGAAGCCCTGACGGAGGAGATCCGGTCGATCGTCCTCTCCCACCCTCAGGTGGTGGGGATGCATGACCTGATCATCCACGATTACGGCCCGGGCCGGACCATGATGTCCTTCCACGCGGAGGTGGCCCGGGATGCCCGGCTGGTGGAGATCCACGAGGCGGTGGATCACATCGAGCGGGAGCTGAAAGACCGGCTGGGCATCGAGACCGTGATCCACATCGACCCGGTGGCGGCGGATGACGCCGCCACGGACCGGTGCCGTGCGCTGGTGGAAGAGGCCGTGCGGGCCGTGGCTCCCGAGCTGACCCTCCATGACTTCCAGTGTATGGCCTGCGGGGACCATACCGATGTATCCTTCGACGTAGTGGCCCCCCATAAATTGGCCGTGGACGACGATACGCTGACCTCTATGATCCTCCAGCGGATCCAGGCGGCGGACCCCAGATGCTATGCGGTGATCCAGATCGACCGGGCCTGACAGACCGAGATGGCCCGGCGTCGTTCACAGAATGTACACCCGTTCCGAGGAAAACGGGTGTATGATATCGAAACAGATATGACCTGATACAGAGGAAAGGAAGGAAAGTCCTATGGCAACGAAGGTCCTGATCGTGGAAGATGAGACCAACATTGCGGAGCTCCTCCATCTCTATCTGGAGAAAGAGGGCTTCGAGACCGCAGTCGCGCCGGACGGCGGCAAGGCAGTGGAGCTGTTCCGCTCCTTCCGGCCGGATCTGGTCCTGCTGGACATCATGCTGCCCGTCATGGACGGCTGGTCCGTCCTGAAGAAGATCCGGGAGAACGACAAGACCCCGGTCATCATGCTCACCGCCAAGGGCGAGACCGACGACAAGGTCAACGGGCTGGAGATGGGCGCGGACGACTACATCGTCAAGCCCTTCGAGATGAAGGAGGTCCTGGCCCGGATCCACGCGGTCCTCCGCCGCTTCGGAGCGGAGGAGAACAACGGGGAGAAGAAGCTCTCCTTCGACAAGCTGACCATCGACCTGGACTCCTATGAGCTGCGGGTGGACGGCAAGCGGGTGGACACGCCGCCTAAGGAGCTGGAGCTCCTCTACCATCTGGCCTCCGCCCCCAACCGGGTGTTCACCCGGAACCAGCTCCTGGATGAGGTGTGGGGCTTCGACTACTTCGGTGACTCCCGCACCGTGGACGTACATATCAAGCGCCTGCGGGAGAAGCTGGAAGGCGTCAGCGACCAGTGGAGCCTCAAGACGGTCTGGGGCGTGGGCTATAAATTCGAGGTCGTGAACTCCTGATGAAAAGCATCTACGGACGACAGTTCTCCATGATGGCAGCCATCATCCTGACCTCCTTCCTGCTCCTGGGCATCTCCTTCATCGCCCTGACCTACCGCTATACCATCTCGGAGAAGCAGGATGCCATGGCCCGGAATGCCGATTTCATCGCGGAGTTCACCAGCGCCATGGCCGCCAGCGGGGGGAGCCTCCAGGATTCCTCCTACAAAGCCTATGTCAGCTCGATCGCCAGCATCTCAGACATCTATGTGCTCATCTGCCGCACCGACGGGCGGGTCCAGCTCTACTCCACCGGTTCCATCCGGGACGGAATGGCGGCCCCCGCAGTGCCCGCCGCCATCTGCGACACCGTCAGCGAGAGCGGCAGCTACAGCGGCCTCACCGATCTGGGCGGCATCTTCCAGGAGCGGCGCTATGTGGCCGGCCGGGCGGTGGTGCAGAGCGACTTCACCGGACACACCTATGAGACCAACCTGATCTTCGTGGCGGCCAACAGCTCCAGCCTCACCGAGCTGTGGCGGGCGGTGGCCACCATCTTCCTGTTCACGGCGGTGGTGGTGCTGTGCGTGGCCTTCATCGGCAGCTCCGTCACATCCCTCCACCAGACGAGGCCCATGAAGGAGATCGCCGACGCGGCCCGGAAATTCGGACATGGAGAATTCGACGCCCGGGTCACGGGCTATGAGGACCGGAAGGACGAGATCGGCGAGCTGGCCGAGGCCTTCAATACCATGGCCGAGTCACTGGCCAAGTCGGAGGCCAAGCGCAGTGAGTTCATCGCCAACGTATCTCATGAGCTCAAGACCCCCATGACCACCATCGCCGGCTTTGCCGACGGTATCCTGGATGGTACCATCCCGCCGGAGCGGGAGAAGGAGTACCTCAAGACGATCTCCTCCGAGACCCGGCGGCTGTCCCGGCTGGTGCGGCGGATGCTGGACCTGTCCCGCCTCCAGTCCAAGGAGAACGTGACCGCGCAGGAGCAGTTCGACGTCTCCGAGGTCATGCTCCGGGTGCTGGTGAGTCTGGAGACCAAGATCAATGCCCGGCATCTGGACGTGGACACCCACCTGCCCGAGGGGCCGGTGACCGTATGGGGCGATCCGGACGCGATCACCCAAGTGTGCTACAACCTGCTGGATAACGCCATCAAATTCTCCGCCGAGGGGACCACCATGGGGATCGGCATCGTCACCAAGGGCGGAAAGGCCTATGTGTCGGTGCGCAACACCGGCGAGACCATCCCGCCGGAGGAGCTGGCCCTCCTCTTCGACCGCTTCCACAAGTCGGACCGCTCCCGCAGCATGGACCGGGAGGGCGTGGGCCTGGGGCTCTATATCGTCAAGACCATCCTGGGGAACCACAAGGAGAACATCACCGTCACCAGCGAGGACGGCGTGACCGAGTTCACCTTCACCCTGACTCTGGCATAAGGAGAGGGCACTATGCACAGCTACTATTTCGACCGGCCGGACCTGGAGACGGCGGGGCCTTCCGCCTCCGCTCCGGTCCCTCCGCCCCCGGAGGCCCCTCTGCGGCGGACTGCTCCGCCGCCCCGGCGCCCGCCCTGCCCCGTGGTGCGGCGGAGGCCCGGCGGTCCGAAGCGCCGCCGGGCAGTGCTGGTCCTGGCGGCGTTCCTGACCGTCACGCTGGGCGGGAGCGCGCTCCTGCTGGCCCTGGGGCTCAGCGGCTTCCTGCCGGGGACGATCACCACGCTCCCGGCGGACATCCCCGTGGGTCCGGCGGAGAGCCAGACGCCGGAGACCACCGTGGCCCGGGCCCCCGCCGGAGAGGGGACGCCGCTGACACTGGCCGCGCAGACGGGACGACAGGAGCTGACGCCCCGGCAGATCTATCAGAAGGTGCTCCCTTCTGTCGTCAGCGTCCAGAGCACCGTGCCCAAGGGCGTGTCTCAGGGCACGGGCATCATCCTCAGCGGGGACGGGTACATCCTGACCAACCACCACGTGATCGAAGGGGCCTCCACGGTACAGGTAGAACGCCTGGACGGCGGCGGAGCCTATGACGCCCGGCTGGTGGGGAGCGATGCCAAGACGGATCTGGCCGTGCTCAAGGTGGAGGCTCAGGGCCTGCTCCCGGCGGAGTTCGGGGACTCCGAACTCTTGCAGGTGGGGGATCCGGCCTATGCCATCGGAAACCCCTTGGGGGCACAGCTCCCGGGGACCATGACTGAGGGGATCGTGTCCTATCTGGACCGGACCATCCCGGTGGACGGCAATACCATGACCCTGATCCAGACCGACGCCGCCCTGAACTCCGGCAACTCCGGAGGCGCGCTGGTCAACGCCTATGGACAGGTGGTGGGCATCACCACCCTAAAGATGCGTTCCGAGTTCAATACGATCGAGGGCCTGGGCTTCGCCATCCCCTCCGCCACCGTGAAGGAGATCGGCGACCAGCTCATGGCGCAGGGCCATGTGACGGGCCGTCCGGTGCTGGGCATCACAGCCGGCCCTTCCGCCGCCTACGGGAATGGGACGGACCTGCCGGAGGGGCTCTATGTGGCCAGTGTGGACCCGGGGTCGGACGCCTGGGCCAAGGGACTCCGGGAGGGGGACGTGATCTGTGCCGCCAACGGCTGCCCGACCCCTGACATTGCGGCCCTCAACGCCCAGAAGGCAGGGCTGGCCGCGGGGGACACGCTCACGCTGACCGTCTGGCGGGACGGCGCGGAGTGGACCCTCACCGTGGCGCTGATCGAGGAGTGGACCTTGTCCCAGTAAAAGAAGAAAAAGGGGACGATCGTGTGAGCCACACGGTCGTCCCAAAGCACAAATAAGAGAGAATGGAGTTGGGCGCGGCAGTCAGGAGACCGCGCCGCAGGTATAGAATACCTGAATTTTCCAGTAATGTCAAACAGAACTTTTGTTGAGAGAGGTCGAAAGCGATGCTGATCCAAAACGGAGTGGTCCATCCCATGGACGGACCAGTGATCCCCAACGGCTATGTGTGGATCGAGGGGGAGAAGATCAAGGCGGTGGGGCCCATGGAGGGAGTTCCCGCGGCGGCGGGCGAGGTGCTGGACGCGGAAGGCGGCCACATCTTCCCGGGATTCGTGGACGCACACTGTCATCTGGGCATGTTCGGCGATTCCGTGGGCTTCGAGGCGGACGACGGCAACGAGTCCACAGATCCCTGTACTCCTCAGCTCCGGGCCATCGACGCGGTGAACGTGCTGGACCGGTGCTTCGAGGAGGCGAGAGAGGGCGGCGTCACCACCGTCCTCACCGGACCCGGAAGCGCCAACCCGATCGCCGGCCAGAGCGTGGTCCTCAAGACCAACGGCCGCTGGGTGGACGAGGCGGTGCTCCACTTCCCGGCCTCCATGAAATTCGCGCTGGGCGAGAACCCCAAGACCGTGTATAACGACCGGAAGGAGACCCCCATGACCCGCATGGCCACCGCGGCCATCATCCGGGAGAACCTGTCCAAGGCTTTGGAGTACCGGGACAAGCAGGACAAGGCCAACGAGGATCCGGAACTGGAGATGCCGGATCTGGACGTGAAGCTGGAGGCACTGGTGCCGGTGGCGGCCGGGAGCCTGCCCGCCCACTTCCATGCCCACCGGGCCGACGACATCGCCACGGCGGTGCGGATCGCGAAAGAGTTCGGCCTCCACTATGTGATCGTCCACGGCACGGAGGGCCATCGGATCGCCGACCTGCTGGCGGCGGAGGGGGCCGGAGTCATCACCGGGCCCTGTCTGGGAGACCGGTGCAAGCCGGAGCTGGCCGGGAGCACGCTGGAGGGCCCGGTGATCCTGGCCCGAGCGGGCGTGAAGGTGGCCATCTGTACCGACCACCCGGAGACTCCCATCCAGCACCTGCCCCTCTGTGCCGCCATGGCGGTCCGGGCGGGCATGGATGAGGAGGAGGCCCTGGCCTGCATCACGAAGAATGCGGCGGAGCTGGCCGGCGTGGACCGGCGGGTGGGTACCCTGACGCCCGGCAAGGACGCTGATATCGTGGTGGCCTCCGGTCACCCTCTGGACTGGAAGAGCAAGATCGAGGCGGTGTTCATCGACGGCCGCCGGATCAAGTGAGCGAGAGGAGCGCGAAGGCATGAGAGAGATCGCATATGAGGAGATCGTCCAGGCGGTGCGGGACCTGTGCATCCAGGCCAACTGCCACCTGCCCATGGACGTGCGGGCGGCCATCGAGCGGGCGGAGCGCACGGAGCGCTCTCCGGTGGGGAAGGCCATCCTGGGCGACCTGGAGGAGAACTTCAAGTTCGCCGACGAGCGGGGCCTGCCCATCTGTCAGGACACCGGCATGGCGGTGGTGTTCGCCGAGCTGGGACAGGAGGTCCACATCACCGGCGGTCTGCTGAGCGACGCGGTGGACGAGGGCGTGGCCCGGGGCTATGTGGAGGGCCATCTCCGCTGTTCCGTGGTGGGGGATCCCCTCCGCCGGGTGAACACCAACGACAACACCCCGGCCGTCCTCCATCTGAGCATGACGGCCGGAGACCGGCTCAGGCTGATCGTGGCCCCCAAGGGCTTCGGCAGTGAGAACATGACCGCTCTGCGGATGCTCAAGCCCTCCGTCGGCCCTGACGCCGTGGTGGACTTCATCGTGGAGGCCGTGTCCAAAGCCGGGTCCAACCCCTGCCCGCCGATCGTGGTGGGCGTAGGCTTGGGCGGCACGGCCGAGATGGCGGCGATCCTGGCTAAGAAGGCACTCCTCCGGCCTCTGGACCAGCACAACGCGGATCCCTTCTACGCCGACCTGGAGGCCAAAGCTCTGGAGCGGATCGAGCGGCTGGGCATCGGCCCGCAGGGCCTGGGCGGCTCGACCACTGCCCTGTCCGTGTGCATCCTGCCCTACGGGACCCACATCGCGGGACTGCCCTGTGTGGTGAACATCGGCTGTCATGTGACTCGGCACGCCGAGATGACTTTGTGAACAGATCGTAAAAAACATCCAAAAAGGAGTGGAAATTTCCAACGGATCATGTTATACTTGCCACAAGGAGGACCGATGAGGGCTCCGGTGGGAGTCAGAGGCGCTCCGGCAACGACAAAGGCCCTCTCCGGAGGGCAGTAAGGAGCTGACACTATGAAATTCGTGTTCACCGACAAGAAGGTCGACCTCCCCCGCAAGGTGCATTCCTACGCTGAGAAGAAGGTCAGCAAGCTGGACCGCTATTTCAAGGCGGACGCGGAGGCCTCTGTCGTGTTCAGTGTTGAGAAGGACCGCAACAACGTGGAGTTGACGGTCCGCTCCGGTGGTACCATCATCCGTGTGGCGGAGAGCACGTCTGATATGTTCGCCACGATCGACGCCGCGGTGGCCTCTGTGGAGCGCCAGCTCCGCAAGAACAAGGCCCGTCTGGAGAAGCGGCTCCGTCAGGATGCCTTCACCCGCTCCGTGGACGAGGAGGACGTCTCCACCTTTGCCCCGGACGCGGAGACCGAGGACGATGACTTCAAGATCGTCCGCACCAAGAAGTTCCCCATCAAGCCCATGACGGTGGAAGAGGCCGTCCTCCAGATGAATCTGGTGGATCACACCTTCTTCGCCTTCAAGGACGTGGACCATGACGGCAGCTTCTCCGTGGTGTACAAGCGCAACGACGGCGGCTATGGCCTGATCGAGGACGCGGAGTAAGCGGCAGGCAGTCCAAGGACGGACCGCGAGCCGATAGCTGCGCATCCGTAAGACAGGTCTCGAAAGATGACATGACCCTTGCCGGTCGAGATCGGCCGTGAGTACCCGGCCAGGCCAAAGAAACATCAAGTCCCATGCCCGCGCCATCAAGGCGTTGGGCATGGGACGTTTGTGTATCGGGGCTCTGTATACCTTTCTGGAAATATGGTATGCTCGGCTCGGCGGATCGAACTCGAAAGGGGCCAATGGTATCAGGGAGAGGGTGGAGGCGCTCTCGCGCTGAGTCCGATCGATATTCGAGTGGAATGATCCCTGCCCTTACCGATCACAGAAAGACCAGGACGGTGCCGCTGATCCAGCCGACCGTTCTGGTTTTTCCACAGTGTGTGGAAAAAGGTCCCGGTACTTTCTCAGAGCAGGAGGAAGTACCGGGACCTTGCTGTTTTGCGGAAGATCAGCCGCTGCACCGGACGATGCAGGTGAGCTCCTGGCCGTCCACCTTGCAGACGAGGGTAGTGGTGCCTTTGCCGGCCATGGTGATGAGACCATTGGCATCGACGGTAGCGACAGCGCTGTCGGTGGTGCTCCAGGCGGGGGTGGAACTGGTGCCGGACACACGCATCTGCACGGTGGAGCCCTTGGGCATGGTGAAGTCGGTCTGGTTCAGGGAGAGAGCCGCGCTGGAAGCACCGCTCCCGGAGGGGGAGGCGCTGGGCTCAGCGGCCCCGGCGGGGGCGTCGAAGCGCACCCGGACGATACAGCTCTGAGCGATGTCGGTGCCCTTCAGCGTGGCGGTGATGGTGGCGCTGGCCACGCCGTTGGACTTGCCGATGCCCTTGACCGTGCCGTTCTCATCCACGCTGACCACATTGGGGGCGCTGCTGGTCCAGACCAGATAGCCCACGCTGTCGGCGGGGGAGAAGGAGGCGGAGATGGTATGGGTCTCCCCATAATGGGAGAGGGTGAAATCGCTCTGGCTCAGGGTGAAGCCGGTGGCGGTCTGGTCCGCGGGCGGGGTGACGGAGGGCTCCGCCGCGGGATCGTCCGTGGGAGCGGGGGTGGCAGAGACCACGGGAGTGGCGGAGGGAGGCGTGGTGGTGCTGCCCCGGTCGATCATGGGTTTGACGATGGAGACCACGATGCACACCGCCGCTACGATCAGGGCCAGGGAGATCACCGTGGTGAGGACCTTGGCGGGAGTGGGGCCGCTGGAATATCCGCCGCCCCGGGTGTTGGTAGCCACACGCCGCCCGCCCCGGCGTCCGTCGTCCTCCTCAGGGGGACGGCCGTTGCAGAATGGACAGCGTCTATAAGTAGCGGCGTAATCCTCGCCGCAGACATCACAATGGATCATTTTGTTCCGATTCGGCGCAGAGGCTTTCGGCATCGGGATCCCTCCGTTCAATGATTCGATATCGACTCTATTCTACACGGGAAAGAGGGGAGCGTCAACCGCGGGGGAGGATCGTTCAATAAAAATTAATAATTATGTAGACTCCTGTAACAAACACGGATCCGGCGGGACGCTTGCATCCGGGGCCGGATCACAGTATAATCGATCGTACGACAGAACGACAGCGAGGTGGTCAGATGAAGGGGAGCATGACCGCGGCGGCGGTACACAAGCAGTATGTGGACAGCGTCAGCGCCTTCCGGGCACAGATCGCCGACCCCACTCTCCGGCTCCGGTTCGGGCAGGAGGCGGACATCTTTTTCCGGGCCTGTGCCCTGGGCGTGTGGCAGAAGGACAGCGGGGCTCTGACGCCCCGGCATGTGGAGTACTACGACGCGGTGTACCAGCCCGGCGCGCCGGTGCCCAGCATCCTGTTCTGGGAGCTGAGCACCGCCGTCACCGAGTATCCGGGGTTCCGGCCTCTGGACTGCTTCGCCCGGATGCGGGCCTGCGACAGGGTCTCAGGCACCCATCTGGCCCGGCGGTTCATCGACCTGACCGGGCTGATGATCCTGCTCTTCGCGGCGGTGGACGACTGCGTGAGCCGGGAGGAGGCCGTTTTCGCCCAGTCCTGCATGGACGCGCTCTCTGCCTTGTGCGACCGGGACGGGATCGGTACGGAGAAGGCCCCGCTGGCCCCCATGGACTTCGTGACGCCCCGGCCGGATGCCCCGGTGCCCTCAGTTCCCGAGGGTCCCGCCGCCTCCGCGCCGGAGGCCGGGAAGACGGGCGAAGCGGACGCGGAGGGGGAGCCAGTCTCCGAAGAGGCCGCCCAGCCGGAGCCCACGCTGGAGGAGCTCCTGGCCGAGCTGGATGGGCTGTGCGGATTGGATAAGGTGAAGGCCGACGTGAAGAGCCTCATCAATCTGGTGAAGGTGCGGAAGCTCCGGGAGGAGAACGGGCTCCCGGTGCCGCCCATGTCCCTCCATCTGGTGTTCCTGGGCAGCCCCGGCACCGGAAAGACCACCGTGGCCCGGCTCCTGGCCAAGATCTACAAGGCTGTGGGGGTGCTCTCCAAGGGCCAGCTGGTGGAGGTGGATCGGTCCGGCCTGGTGGCCGGATTCGTGGGACAGACCGCCATCAAGACCAACGAGGTGGTCCAGAAGGCTCTGGGCGGCGTGCTCTTCATCGACGAGGCCTATGCCCTGGCCTCCTCGGAGAATGCCAACGACTTCGGACATGAGGCCATCGAGGTGCTCCTGAAGAACATGGAGGATCACCGGAAGGACCTGATCGTGATCGTGGCGGGCTATACCCAGGAGATGGGGCGCTTCATCCACGCCAACCCCGGTCTGGAGAGCCGCTTCAACAAGTACTTCTATTTCGATGACTATACCGGGGACCAGCTGGTGATGATCTTCCGCTCCATGTGCGCCAAGAACGGCTATACTCTGGACAAGGAGGCCGGCCGGTGCGCGGAGGAGGTGTTCCGGACACTCTACGAGGAGCGGGATGAGAACTTCGGCAACGCCCGGGAGGTCCGCAACCTCTTCGAGAAGGCCGTGGCCCGTCAGGCCGACCGGGTGGCCCAGCTGGAGGCCCCCACGAAGGAGGACCTGATGGCCCTGTCCGCCGCCGATATCCGAGGGGAGGAAGAGAAAGAGAAAGAGCCGTCCACGTCGGAAACAGATGCGTAAGCTCTTCTGCTTCACCACCGCCTGCTCTGCCGCCATGCTGGCGGCGGTGTCCCTGCTCCCGTCCGGGCTCCTCCTGCCGCTGGCGGCGCTGTGCGCCGCATTGGGCGGAGCCGCCTTCGCCCTCCATGGACGGAGCGGTCTGCGGGTCCGTCTGGTGTGCTTCGGGCTGGCGGTGGGACTGGCGTGGACGGCCCTCTACCAGAGCCGGACGCTGATGCCGGCTCAGATGCTGGATGGGGTCGAGCGGCCCATCGAGGCGGTGATCGGAGACTGGCCCAGCGAGACGAGATATGGATGGTCTGCCGAGGCCGCCCTGCATACAGAGCAGGGCGCTGGCCTGCGGATCCGCCTCTATGGGGATGAGGCACCGGCAGATCTGCGTCCCGGAGACCGGATCCGGGGGACGGCGGTCCTGTCCCGGACGGATGCGCCGGGGAACGAGGCTGAAGGCATCTTCCTGACGGGGACCCTTCGGGACGGATGGACGGCAGAACGCCCGGAACGGGTGCCGCTCCGGCTCCTCCCGGCGATGTGGAGCCGAGTGCTGAAGGACGGGATCGGCCGGGCGTTCCCGGAGGACCTGTCCGGCTTCTTCACCGCGTTGGTGACAGGGGACAAGAGCGGTCTGGACGAGGGGACCTACGGCGCCCTCAAGCGGGCAGGGGCAGCCCACATCGCGGCGGTATCCGGCCTCCATGTGTCCTTTTTGGCAGGACTGGCCGTCCGGCTCCTGGGGACGGGACGGAAGCGGACCGCCCTGGGGACGATCCTGCTGATGGGGGCGTTCGCCGGGATCGCGGGCTTCACGCCGTCGGTCCTGCGGGCGGTGTCCCTCCAGACGATGCTCCTGCTGGCGCCTCTCTGCGAGCGGGAGAACGACGGGCCGACCTCCCTGTCGCTGGCCCTGATGCTGATCCTGCTGAACGGCCCCTATGCGGGGCTTGGGATCGGGCTCCAGCTCTCCTTTGCCTCGGTGGCGGGGATCTATGCCCTGTCCGGAAGGCTCTATGAGAACTGGACCTGGTGGATCCCACGGAAGCCGAAGGGGCTCCGGCGGACCGGCTGTCGGGCCTTCCGCTTCCTGGCGGCCTCTCTGGCCACGACGCTGGGGGCGATGGTGTTCACGGTGCCCCTGACGGCCTGGTACTTCGGGACCCTGTCTCTGATCGGGCCGGTGACGGACCTGCTGATCCTGGGACCGGTATCGGCGGCCTTCGCCCTGGCCCTGCTGGCCGGGGCGCTGGGCCTCGCCGTCCCGGCCCTGGGATGCCTCCTGGCGTTCCCGGCGGCCCTGTTGGCCCAGTATGTGCTGTGGGTGACAGAGGAGCTGAGCCGCCTCCCGCTGGCGTCGGTGCCGCTGGAGAGCGTCTACCTCCGGGGCTGGCTGGGGCTGGTCTATGTCCTGCTGATCCTGCTCTTCTTCCTGCGGAAAGGGGAGCACGTCCATATCCGGCCGGTCCTGCCTCTCTGCGCGGGGACCGTGGGGCTGTGTGCGGCGCTGGTCTGCACCGCGGCAGAGTTCCGGGGCGACCGGCTCACCGTGTCCGTCCTGGACGTGGGGCAGGGGCAGAGCGTGGCGTTCCTCTCTCAGGGCCGGACCGCGCTGGTGGACTGCGGCGGCTCGGACGGCACAGCGGCCGGGGATACGGCGGCGGACTTCTTCCGGAGCGCGGGGATCGGGACGCTGGATGTACTGATCCTGACCCACTACCATGCCGACCACGCCGGCGGCGTGGCGGAGCTCCTGCGCCGCATGGAGGTGGGGACTCTGATCGTCCCTGATGTGGAGGAGGGGGACGCCCTCCGCCGGGAGATCCTGTCTCTGGCGGAAGAGAAGGGCACGGAGGTCTGCCTGCTGTCGGAGGACGCCTCCTTCCGGCTGGGCGGGGCGGAGTTCCGGATCGTCCGGCCTCTGGGAGCCGGGACCGCCAACGAGGAGGGCTTGTCGGTCCTCTGCTCGGCGGAGGGGTTCGATGCCCTCCTCACCGGAGATATGGACGATGCCGTAGAGCGCCGTCTGGTGAAATACGGGGCGCTGCCCCAGGTGGATCTTCTGGTGGCGGGCCACCACGGCTCCCGCTATGCCACGTCCTGGGACCTGCTGGAGGCGGTGGAGCCGGACTATCTGGCGGTGTCCGTGGGGGAGAACGCCTATGGACAGCCCGCACCGGAGACCTTGGCCCGGGCGGCGGGGGCGGGCTGTGCCGTCTACCGCACCGACTGGCAGGGCCGGATCGACTTCCATGTGAAATGACAGAAAGGGGTGGGGACCATGCCGCCCAAGGGCACGAAACGGGCCGGGAAGAAGGAAACGACGGATGGCGGAGCTTCCTTCCGGCGGCTGAAGAACGACATCAAGGCCGGGACTCTGGGGAACCTCTATCTCTTCAAGGGAGAGGAATCCTATCTGCGGGACCACTACCTGAAGGCCATGAAGCAGAAGCTCCTGACCGGCATGGAGGAGTTCAACCTCCACACCATGGCGGGGAAGGACTTCGACCTGAAGAAGCTCCAGGAGCTGGTGGACTGCCTGCCCATGATGAGCCAGCGGACCCTGATCGTGGTCAACGACTATGACATCTATAAGGGAGACAGGGAGGGGATGATGAAGGTCCTCTCCGACCTGCCGGATTATGTGTGTCTGGTGTTCGTCTACGACCTGATCGGCTACAAGGCGGACGGACGCACCAAGCTGGCCACGCTGATCCAGGAGAAGGGACAGGTGGTGTCCTTCGACCGGCAGGGGCAAGACGATCTGGTGGCCTGGATCGCCCGGCACTTCCGGGCCATGGACCACGATATCAGCTCTGATGACGCCAAGTACCTGATGTTCCTCTGCGGGGACCTGATGAACGTCCTCAACTCGGAGATCGGGAAGATCGGGGCCTACGCCAAGGGGCGCCGGGTGACCCGGGAGGATATCGACGCGGTGGCCACGCCCCAGCTGGATGCCATCGTGTTCCAGATGACCGACGCGATCGGGGAGGGGGATTTCGACCGGGCGGCCTCCGTCTTGGGGGACCTGTTCCAGATGCAGGAGATCCCGATCAAGATCCTGGCGGCCCTGAGCAAGAACCTGCGCCAGCTCTACGCCGCCCGCCTGCTCCTGGAGCGGAGGAAGGGGATCTCCGACCTGATGGGCCTGTGGAAGATCAAGAACTACTATCCGGCCCAGAAGCTGATGGGCTCGGCCAAGCGCTTCTCGCTGGAGTGGTGCCGCCGGGCGGTGATCCGGTGCGCGGAGACGGATCTGGCCATGAAATCCAACGGCGCGGACGCGGAGCGCCTTCTGGTCACGCTCCTGATGGAGCTGGCCGTCCCTAAGCGGAGCTGAGAGGAGAAAGAGACCATGCTGCATATCCAAGAGGCCATCGTGGTAGAGGGCCGGTACGACAAGAACACGCTCTCTCAGGTGGTGGACGCCATGATCGTGGAGACCTCTGGCTTCGGGATCTTCAAGGACAAGGAACAGCTCGCCTTCCTGCGGAAGTTGGCGGAGGAGCGGGGCTTGATCGTCTTCACCGACTCGGACGGGGCGGGCTTCGTGATCCGCAATTTCCTCAAAGGGAGCATCCCGCAGGACCGGGTGAAGCAGGCGTACATCCCAGACCGGTATGGCAAGGAGCGCCGGAAGCGTCAGCCCGGGAAAGAGGGCAAGCTGGGCGTGGAAGGGATGCGGCCGGAGGTGCTGGTGGAGGCCCTGCGCAAGGCGGGGGCCACGTTCCTGGAGAAGTCTGGGGAGGACTGCCCTGCCGGACGGAGGATCACCAAGGCAGATCTGATGATGGACGGCCTGGCCGGCGGCCCTGGCGCGGCAGAGAAGCGCAAGGCCCTCCTGAACGCTCTGGATCTGCCAGAGCATCTGACGGCCAATGCCCTGCTGGACGTGCTGGACCGGATGTACGGCTACGATGCCTACCGGGCGGCAGTGGACCGGCTGGACGGATGGAACGGAGCGGATCGAGCAGGTGTGTGACACGCTTTTCACGGTTTGTGTCGTGTGCATTTTGAAATCGTGCGGGCGATGGATCGGGCGGCATGGGCAATGCGCAGGGAGTCATATGCGATGGGCGAAAGTCTTGCAGGAGGGAAGAAAGATCCCGTACCTACTGCGGTGCAGTGGGTACGGGATCGGTGGACCTGGGCGGGCCAAATAAGAGCTTATAACGCTTTGTGGAGGCGTTTTCGATTACGATACAAATTAGTCAAAGGCCTCGATGAACGCAGATATCTTGAAAGAGTTCGTAAAAGATGCATTATACTCAGAGTCTTCGAAGAAAGGACTGGATAACGCTTCTTTTATCCTCATGAACAGCGCCTCATTTGGATCAGATGAGATCAGTTTCTGAATAAATACAAAATATATCATCGCCGTTCGTCCCGAAGGGCGCCAGTGGCGCCGTCCAGGATGCTGGTGCCGGTGTCGGTCTCGACGCACCACACCGGGACCAGACTGTATGGCCGGCCGCCGGAATACTGGTATCCGGCGGTCAGGGAGCGGATCTCGCTGGACATCCGGCCGGTCTCGTTCCGCTGGCCCAGGGACCGGATCAGCACTGTAGGCACGTTGAGCATCTCCGAGGGGCCGCTCCGCACCGTCTCGCCGAAAAAGCGGCGGCCCTCGATGCGCCGCAGGTCTCCTCCTTCATAGGTCAGGGTCAGCTCACAGCCGAACACCGGTACCCCGTCCAGCGTCTGCCGGAAGGTCAGCGTCTGCTCCTGTGCGCCGTCCTCCTGACTCAGGAGGACGGCATCCACTCCCAGCCGCTCCAGTACGCTCAGGGCGTGGACCAGCGTAGCCGTCCCGTTCAGCGGCACGGCTCCTTCCTCCAGCTCTGCTTGGAGGCGGCCGTTGCTGAAGGACTCCAGCCATCCGGCGGCGCTCGTGTAGGTCATCCGGACACCGCCCCGCTCCTCCCTCTGCTCACAGTCGCCCAGCAGGGCCTCCGCCTGCTCCCGGCTGGTCTGCATAGACTCCCGATCGATCTGGAGCGGATACAGGGCGGATCCCTGAGGCAGTCCGGAGCGGGACACGGTGACGCCGTTGGCCTCCATGGTCTGGAGCACCTGGCTCAACGCCTGCTCCCGGCTGGAACGGCGCTGTTGGTCCTGCCCCATCGCGATCACCAAAAGGAACCCGTTGAGCAGGAGCAGGATCAGCAGGATGATGTTTTTGATCTTGGACCATTCCAAAGGCTGTCCCTCCCGATCTTAGCGGGCCGTCCAGACGACATCCACCGTCCCGCCGCTGTCCTCATAGCAGAGCGCCAGCTCCCGCTGTCCCTCCATCTCCAGTCCCCGCAGAGCGGCGGCGGCCTGCCGCTCCGGGAGGACCAGCGCGGTCTCTCCGACCGCGGTATAGCTGCGCAGACACAGCTCATAGCGGGCGATATGTCCATCCTCGATCTGGAACACCGCGGCGGGCTTCCCATCCACCAACACAGGCGCTCCGTCCAGCACATAGGAGAAGGTGAAGCTCCAGGCTCCATCCGCCGGCATCTCCGCGCTCCACAGGCAGAGCGAGGCGGCGTTCGCCCCGCCGCTCCAGGCGGTCTCCGCGTCGTTCAGCAGAGACCAGACCACATCCAGAGCAGAGGCCGCGTCGTCTCCCGCCACCGGATAGCGGGCGGCCCCCTCCTGTCCGGCGGAGTCATAGGCTAGAGTCCCGTCCTCGGAGAGGCGCAGGGTGTCCCCGTCCCGGAGCACCCACTCGCCGGGCACGGCGTAGTCCGTCCCCCGGAAGCCCAAGAGACGCTCCAGCTCACCCCGGACCGCGTCATCCGCCAGGTCCAGTCCTCCAGCCGCCTGATAGCGCTCCGGCGTCGGAGCGTCTGGCAGGATCATGGTCTCCGGGGCCAGCTCGGCATAGTCCTCACCGGACAGCTCGTAGGCGAAGCGGGCACCGTTGTCGGTATAGTCCCAAAGGGCCTGCTCCAAATAGCCCTCGATCAGCACGGATGTGGCGCAGGCATAGTATGAGCCGTCCTCTTCGTTCCGGTAGCAGAGTACGGCGGTCTCCGCCCCGGCCTGCTCCACCAGGATCAGTCGCCGGACGGAGCCGGACAGCTCCGCCGCCGCGCCGCCCTCTGCCGACCAGCGGCACAGGGCCTGCATGGGCACCGTCCCCAGCAGGCCGAAGTAGACTCCTGGGGTGCTCAGAGCTTCCCGCCAGGCCCGCTCACTGATCTTCTCCGGGTCCCGGGCGCTGGCCAAAGCCTCGCTGAGGAAGCCCTCCAGCGCCGCATAGTCCCGGTCCAGCTGTTCCTCATCATATTGTACGCCATAGCGCAGGACGGTCTCCCCCGGCAGACAGACCGCCAGACGCACCGGATGGACCGTGCCGTCCCAAGTGCCCTGCCCCGCCGGGGCGACGGTGGGGAGCGCCTCTCCCCGGACCCGCTCCACGATCTGGCCCAGCCAGCTGTCGCCGCTGATATGGTAGAGCTGGCTCCGGGCGGACAGGTAGACCGCCGAGCATACCAGCAGGAGGATCAGCAGATCCTTGCCCAACTCGATGACGCTCCGCCGCCGGGACCGGGGGGCGGGGACCACATCACGCAGCTTCATGGCTGGGCCCCTCCACCTTCAATTCCATGCGTACCGTCAGGCCGGGACCGGGACGGTCCACCAGCCGGAGGCTGCCCTCGTGCCGGTCCACGATCTCCTTGGCGATGGAAAGGCCCAGACCGGTGCCGCCGGACTCCCTGGAACGGGCCTTGTCCACCCGGTAGAACCGCTCGAAGATCCGGGCGCGGTCCTCCTGCGGGATGCCGATGCCGTTGTCCGACACCTCCATCCACACCTTCTGCCCGATGCGGCCGGCCTGGATCAGGATCTTGCCGTTGTCCGGGGTGTACTTGATGGAGTTGGATACGATGTTCATCATCACCTGCACGATCCGCTCCCGGTCGCCGATGACCGGCGGCAGGTCAGGCTCCAGCAGGACGCGCATATCATGACCATGGCGCTGGGCCTCCATGCGGTTGGCATCGTACACATCCTGCACCGCCTGTCCGAAGGGGAAGGGCGCCAGCTTGAGCCCGCTGTGCCCCGAATCGAACCGGGACAGGGTGAGCAGATCCTGGACGATATGGGTCATGCGGTCGCTCTCACTGAGGATGACCCCCAGAAAGTTTTTCTCCATGTGCGGGGGCATCTCCCCGGCGCTGTCCACCAGCGTCTCGGCATAGCTCCGGATATTGGTCAGAGGGGTGCGGAGCTCGTGGGACACATTGGCCACGAACTCCCGGCGCATCTCCTCCGTCTTATGCTGTTCTGTCACATCGTGGATCAGCACCAGCACGCCGCCCTGGCGCTCTCGGTAGAAGGGGGCCAGACGAAGCTCCAGACTGCGGCCGCCTACCTCCCGGGTACCGCTGAGACAGCCGTCATCTTCCACCGCCAGCACCGCATCCAGAGGGGCGATGTCGCCGAAGAGGAATTCGTAGTTGTAGCTGGGCTCGTCTCCGGTCTCCTCACTGGCCACAGGGATGGGCCGGCCCAGCATCTCCTCGGCGGCCGGGTTGGCGTGGATCACCGCTCCCGCCGCAGAGAAGGCCACCACACCGTCGGTCATGTAGCGGAAGAGGGTGTCCAGCTTGTTGCGCTCGTTCTGCACCTCACGGAGGGTCTCCTGGAGGCGCTGGGCCATGGTGTTGAACGTGCCCGTCAGGACGCCGATCTCGTCCCGGGAGGCCACCTCCAGCTTGTGGGAGAAGTCCCCCTCGGCCACCCGCTCGGCTCCCTCGGTCAGATGCTCGATGGGGATCACCATGGTCTTGGACATGAGGAAGGACAGGAGCACCGAGATCGCCAGTCCGAAGAACAGGGACTTGAGGATCAGGTCCACCAGAGCGCTGTTCAGCTCGGAGATACTGGCCCGGTCATCGTAGATATAGACGATGTAGTCCCCATCCCCCCGCCGGATGGGATAGGCCACGTCCATATAATCATCGGATGCGTCGCACTCATAGCCGCCGTCCCGGCCGTTCAGGGCCAGGCTCAGGTTCAGGGACTGGAAGTCCAGGACCGGGTCGCTCTGGCTGTCGGAGGTCTCCAGACACTGGCCGGTACTGTCCAGGACATAGTAGTTCCGGCTGCGGCCGTCCACGCCCAGGGCACCGTTGTTGGCCTCCAGGATCTTGGCGATCATCTCCGCGCCGTTCTCCTCCCCTTGGGTAGAGCTGCGCAGATCGTTGACCAACTCGGTGTCCTGCGCGAACACCTCCTCCATCCGGGCGTAGAAATCATGGATATAGTAGCTCACCACGGAGTTCACGAGGAACGCGCCCACCACCGTCATCAGCGACACGATGAGCAGGGTCATGATGAGTACGAGCTTCATATGCAGACTGCGGAACATGGATGGCATCCCTCATTTCCCGGCGCGGTCCAGCCGGTGGTCACTCTTCCCCGTGGAACAGGTAGCCCAGTCCTCTCCGGGTGAGGATGAACTGGGGGGAGGCCGGGTCATCCTCCACTTTTTCCCGGAGCCGGCGGACGGCCACGTCCACGGCCCGTACATCGCCCACATAGCCCTCATAGTTCCAGACGCGCTCCATCAGGACCTCCCGGGAGAACACCTTCCCGGGCTGAGCGGCCAGGAAGCGGATCAGCTCATACTCCCGCTGGGTCAGGTCCAGCGGCATCCCATCCTTATAGACCACCATGGCTCCGGTATCGATGCGGATGCGGCCCTGGACGATCTGGTCCACGTGTTCCTGCGGCCCGGGCGCAGTCTGGGCCGCGGCATCCTGGAGCACCTCGGTGCGGCGGATATTGGCCTTCACCCGTGCCAGGAGCTCCCGCATGGAGAAGGGTTTGGTGATGTAGTCGTCGGCACCCAGTTCCAACCCCATGACCTTGTCGGTCTCCTCTTCGCGGGCGGTGAGCATGAGCACCGGCGTGCTCCGGTCCTTCTCCCGAAAGGCCCTGCACACGTCGAAGCCGTTCTTCTTGGGGAGCATCAGGTCCAGCAGGACCAGGTCCGGATGCTGTTCCAGAGCCAGCTGGAGGCCGGCCTCTCCGTCATAGGCTTCCAGCGTCTCATAGCCCTCCTTCGTCAGGTTGAAGCTGAGGATGTCCACGATGTTCTTCTCATCCTCCACGATCAGGACTCGCTTCTTCATGCTCTTCCCTCCTCTTGGTCGTTCTCTCTATCTCGGAAGGGCTCACAGTCCCAGCAGGACCTTCGCCTTGAGGGCGGCCGCCACGGTCTTGCCGTCAGCGATCTCCCCCGACATGATCTGGTCGATCAGGGTCTGGAACGGGATGCGCTCCCTCTCCAGGAACTCGTCCTCGTCTGGGTGGCTCTCTCCCTGTGTCAGCTCCCGGGCCAGATACATATGGAGCACCTCGCTGGAGAAGCCGGGGGAGGTGTAAAGGCAGCCCAGATACGTCAGCTCGCCGGGGACAGCGCCCACCTCCTCGCTCAGCTCCCGGAGGGCGGCCAGCCGATGGTCCTCGCCATGCTCCAGCTTGCCGGCGGGGAGCTCCGCGATCACCTTCCGGAAGGGATAGCGGAACTGCCGCACCAGCGTGACGGTGCCGTCATCGTGGAGGGGCAGGATGACTACGCCGCCGGGGTGCTCCACCACCTCCCGGGAGGCGATGCGTCCGTTGGGCAGCTCGGCCTGATCCAGCCGCAGAGTGACGATATGTCCCTTGAACTTGATCTCAGAAGAGACAGTCTTTTCCAGCAGTTCCATAGGATACGCTCCTTCCCCGGGCCCGGCCCGGACGATGTCATCAGTATTTTCTAGTGTATCACAAAAACCACCGCTCCGCCACCCCCTCCGGCCTTCACCGGCCGGGCAAACATTACCGCTGTCCCCGGCGGGCGGGACATGGTATCATCATAGGGATATCCGCGCCCTGCGGTCCGCAGGGGCTTTGAAAGGAGAGACTGCCATGACCATCCAGCCCATCGGCCCCGACAGCGCCCTGCTCTATCTCTCTCCGGCAGACCTGCGGGAGAGGGGGCTCTCCGGAGTGGAGCTGACGCTCGCCCAGATCCTCCCCCTCTGCCGGGCGGCCTGCCGCTCCGCCGATTTGGATCCGGAGGGTTCGGCGGAGCTGGAGATGTTCCCCGGGGAGGCCGGGGCCCTCATCTTCCTCCGGGTCCGGCCGGCCCAATATCTGTGGTGCTGTTTTGATGATCTGGAGGACCTGACCGCCGCCGTCCGCACCCGGCCAGACCCGCCTCCAGAGGCCGCCCTCTACTGGTGGCGGGACCAGTGGTGGCTCTCCATCCCCCGCACCGAGGAGGGCTGGGCGGCCCATCTCTCTGAGTTCGGAGCCCCAGTCCGGGACCGCCCCTGGCTTTCCGCCCGGCTGGCGGAGCACGGGGCCCTCATCTTCCCGGAGCGGGCTTTGGAACGGATCCTTCCATACGGCACGGCGGAAAATGAACGTTCCCCCCGTTTCTTCCCTTGACAGCTGTGGTATAATATTGGTACGATAGATATGGAACATCAGGAGGTGAGACCGTGGACCGCAGAGGAACGAAGCTGATCGCCAAAAACAGCAAGGCCTTCCATGACTATTTCATCGAGGATCGTTACGAGGCCGGCATCGCTCTGGCGGGCACCGAGGTCAAATCCATCCGGCAGGGCAATGTGAACCTGAAGGACTCGTTCTGTCTCATCAAAGATGGGCAGATGCAGGTCCATGGGATGCACATCAGTCCTTATGAGAAGGGCAACATCTTCAATAAGGACCCCCGCCGCCCCCGCCAGCTCCTGATGCACAAGAGAGAGATCCTCCGCCTCTTCGCCAAGGTGAAGCAGGACGGCTACTCTCTGGTCCCTCTGTCCGTCTACTTCAAAGATTCCAGGGTCAAGCTGGAGGTCGGTCTCGCCAAGGGCAAGAAGCTCTATGACAAGCGGGACGCGGCTGCGGCCAAGGACGCCAAGCGCGAGATGGACCGCACCATGAAGACCCAGCGCAGATACGGCTGATCCCAGCCATCTCTCAACAGAAAGGACGTATGTTCCCATGGCTCAGAACCCCATCGTCACCTTCGAGATGGAGGACGGCGGCAAGATGGTCGCCGAGCTCTATCCCGATGTGGCCCCCAACTCTGTGAACAACTTCATCAGTCTGGTGAAGAGCGGCTTCTATGACGGCCTCATCTTCCACCGCGTGATTCCTGGCTTCATGATCCAGGGTGGCTGCCCCCAGGGCACCGGTATGGGTGGTCCGGGCTACTCCATCAAGGGAGAGTTCTCCGGCAACGGCTTCCGTCAGAACACCCTGAAGCATGACCGGGGCGTGCTCTCCATGGCCCGCGCCATGCATCCCAACTCCGCCGGCAGCCAGTTCTTCATCATGGTGGAGAAGGCTCCCCATCTCGATGGCCAGTATGCCGCCTTCGGTAAGGTCATCGAGGGCATGGACGTGGCTGACGCCATCGTGAACGTGGCGACGGATGCCATGGACCGGCCCAAGCAGGACCAGCGCATGAAGTCCGTCACCGTGGAGACCTTCGGTGTGGACTATCCCGCGCCTGAGAAGGTCTGATCCAAACCGATCCTATCTCCCGCTCCCTGACCTTCAGGGGGCGGGAGCGGATATCCGCTCCTCCCCAGAGAGGAGCCCCATATCTCTTTCACCTCCCGCCAAGCGGGCCTCCGATGGGATCCCAGCGAAGCGGGAAGAGAGATAGCGGAACGAGCAAGCTTTCGCCGTGAGGCGGTGTAGCTTGTCCCGACGACGAGGGGGCGTACTGGTTTCGACGGGGACGCAGAGGCAGGAATAGCGGGCGGGTGCGCCTAGCACCCTAAAAATGGGCAACTTATAAATCAAAGAACAACGATAACGTCGTTCTCGCCGCTGCTTGATAGCGGCCGTCCTGCCCGGAAGGACCACGAGCCGGGTCTGGGCGTCGTTTAGTGGTGCCCGTGCGTGCGCAAAGCTTTGAGCGCACCATGAATCATGAAGCTACCGACCTTTGAAGCGTGATGGCTCGCGTCAGAGTTAGGGAATCGTAAAAAACCGTCTGCGCCCGGAGAGGTTCCTGCTGAAACGTTTTCGGACGGGGGTTCGACTCCCCCCGCCTCCACCAAAGCGACCCTAGACGAACTCAAATCGTCGATGGTCACATCAGAATGGCTGTCCTGTGTGTTATACAGGACAGTCATTTTGTCATCATAGAGGTAAATCCTGTTGACAAAAGTATCCACTAAGGCCTGACGGTATTTCAGGTCATTTACATCGCCTTTACGGAACTGGTTCAGGAAGAACCGCACTTCATTGACCGTGGGCGTAGGGTGGGAGGAAGTCTCCACAAGAATCTGCTGTTCCAGCTCGTTGCGTTCCCGTTTCTTCTGGGAGATACGCTCCGCAATCACATCGACGATTTGACCCCTTTCATGGGCCTTAAAGAGATTTTCTGTAGCCCGCTCGTTTTCTTTTAGGAGCTTTTTGAGTCGCTTGAGGTTATCTGTGTCTTTCTCCTGTTCACAAAGCCGCATGACTTCTTTGGCGATTCGGCCAATATTTTCCTTGGTCAACAGTTTTCTGGTTTCCTTGATTACCAAATCCTCAATATATGCTTTGCTGACAGTCTTTTTATGGCAGGACTTGTCCCGGCGGTTGGCCACACACTGGTAGTAGTGATACTTGGTTCCAGTCTTGCTGGTTCCGCTAATGCCTGTCATAGCAGCCTGACAATACCCGCAGAATAGTTTGGTGCTCAATATGTAATTTTCGAAGGCCTTTGCACGCGCAGGGGCTTTTTTCTTTTTGTCCATCATATCCTGCACCTCATAAAACAAAGTCATCGCTGATAATCCGGGGCAATCCGTCCGGGGTCTCTGTGCCTCTGTAAGTGTAAACTCCAATATACCGCTTGTTGCGGAGAATCCTCTTTTTGATTTGACAGATTATCAAGCGCGTATTCGCAGCATTGGCACACTAGATTGTTCAAAGAAACCTTTTGGGCTTGTGCTACTACATTTAACCGCTCAACCAACTCTGCCGGCATTCGAAATGTCTTGTTGACCATTTCGGGTTTGCTGACCTTAAACATAGCCTCACCTCTTGGCACAAGTATAGATGAAAAACCGCGTGTTAAATACATGCTATTTTTACACTTATATTTTTATGTGTAATCTATTGCGATGCGCCAAAAGATGCTTTATCATGTGGGTATGAATTCAAAAAAACAGAGAGAAGGACGGATACCATGAAATTTCAAGAGCTATTGGCTGGAAAGCAAATCAACTGGGACAGAGTAAAGCTGATTCGTCACAATCTTACAAATGAGGTGGTGGCTGCTAACTTTGAACAAGGATATTTGGAACTGTATCAATCAGTGCAGTCCCCTACACGCTTCAAGAACTGTGACATGGTCATCAGCTTTTTAGGGACAGAGGGAACAAATGGCGTTTTTCAAGGCTGTTACCGGGTAGGCGATTTCAAGCCCTATCGCCGCGCCCAATTCCCAGATGATTTTACACCGGACGGCGGTATGACCGAGGACAAGTCTGTGGTATATGAGCTAGCCAAGACGGATTTGCTTGCTGATATGAAAGACCGCCTTGTGATTGATTGGGGCAAGGGGGCTATCAACTGGTGCCAGAACGGTACAACGGAGAAGGAATTATTGGAAATCCGCCCTGCCGTATCTGAAATCAGCTTTATCAGCTATGACAAGGTACTGCTTTCCTTTGAGGCTCTTCACAAAATTGTCTACAACAAAGCGGCCTACAAGGAGTGGGAAGAAAAGCTGTCCGCCGTGGCGGGGGTATATCTTATTACGGATACCAAAACTGGTAAGCACTATGTCGGCTCCGCCAGTGGCGAACAGGGTGGTATCTGGGGACGGTGGAGCGAATACGCCAAGACGAAACACGGCGGCAATAAGCGCCTCAAGGAGCTTATCACCGCCGATGCCGACTATTGCAGCAATTTTCAGTATTCCATTCTGGAGGTATTCCCCATCAAAAGAGATAGGCACGAAGTGTTGGAGTATGAGCAGTTGTATAAGAAAAAGCTGTGGTCGATTCAGTTTGGATTGAACGATAACTAGACGCTAGCAGAATGGTAAGTTGTGGTTGAAATCAGAAGACTATATGTGTAAAATAATTAAAAGATTACATTAAACAGTATTCAAAAGAAAGAAGGACAGATGTATGAATGATCTAGAACAGTTTACACAAGAGCAAGCCTTTCTTGATGCAATTCTTGCGTACGACCTTCGAATAATCAAAGATGAAACAAGGTTTTGGATGATTCGTACTAAAAAAGGGTATTTTTACAATGAATTTATCTCTAATGACTTTGTTGCCTTAGCATGGAATACAATTACATCAGCTACTGATTTTTCAGAAGCGAATCAAGAAGCATTGAAAGATCAAGTTTTGCTGGATTATGAAGAAATAAAGAGGCCAACTACTGTTATAAATAAATGTGAGAGTTTTATTCACGATGTCAAGCCGGGAGATTATATTGTAATTCCAAATGCGGGTTCGGAATATATTACCATTGCTATTGCGGGCGAATATTATGAGGAAGAAAGCAAGACATATGAGATTGAAAAGGAAATAATTGCTCGTATTGAGAAAAAAGATGTCCAAATAAACGAGGTATCATGCCCCTACCGCAAGCGTCGAAAGATAACTCCGTTGAAAACATTAAAATCTTCAGAAATTGATGGAAAACTATTCAAGGCTATTTCAAATTATCATGGTATTAGCAATTTTGATGACTATTGGAGAAGCATACTTGGGGTTTTGTATGATACTTATAGCTATCAGCAAAATCTTAATATTGTGTATCACATAAATCGCACTTCTCCTGTTGGGCCGCGAACCCTTTCAAAGTTACTATGGGCAGCTACAGATTGTTGGTGTGAATTAGTAAGCGAAGATAATATTTCGGCACAAGTCCATATTGCTTCGCCGGGGCCAGTCGATTTCCAAATTGTAGAAGTTATTCCACAGTGTTTGGATGCTGTAAAAATTTTGGCGGGTTTAACTATCGGTACAATTTCTGTTGTTAAACCAGAAGCAATACCAACATTTATAAAAAGTCTCCTTACTTTACCTACAGAAGTTGATCGAGAATATATTGCGACAAAGCGAGCGAAACTACAATTAGAGAAAGAAACCAAAATGTTGCCATTAGAGATTGAAGAGAAGAAACTCAATAATCTTGAAAAGAAAGTGTCTATTCTCGAACGATTAAAGGGGTTGGGTGTTGATACCAAGAAACTCGAAGCATCTGCTACAGAGCTTGCAGAGACATTTGAATATTTAAAAATTGAAAGTGCAGAAAAAGATTTGCCGGAAGCCTTAACAGATAACGAGACAGTTTCAGATGAACTTATTGAGGAAGATATTGCAGAGGAAGAAACCGTTAATTGATAATGACTGTATACACAGCTCCTCCCGCAAAACACCACAAGTTCTTATTTGGCCCGCCCAGGTCCACCAATCCCGTACCTACTGTACCGCAGTAGATACGGGATTTTTCCTTACTCTCGCAACGGCTTGCTGGTATCGTAAACGCATTGCGGGGAAGCACCTGTGATGGGTTGAAATGCGCGTACGATCGAATAAATTACAGATGGAATTACAGATGAAAATGCACACGACACAGGCCGCGAAAAGGGCCGTTCCGGCCCTCAGACTGTCAAAGGATCCCCCGCTTTCAGCAAGCAAAAGCGGGGGATCCTTTATAATTAGGACAAAAATAGACGAACAATGTGAAAGAATGGAGTTCTTCCAACTCCACTCTGCCAGCTTTTTCAGGCCCATGGCAGCAAATTTAAGCCTGAGCTATCTGGTGCCTGTGGCCAAGCCTCGGTGGTGTGTATAACGCATCGTATGGTTCTCTTTTGCATCCGCAAAGACCCTCTCGATGGTGTCTTTTCGCTGGGCATAGATTTTTTTGCCCCTTCTTGTGCCCTCTCGGTTTGTTGTGGTATGGCGAAGTTCCTGGCCGCGGGGACAGGTGAACATAGAGACATAGATATCGCAGGAGGCGGGATCAGCCCCAGACTTCTTCGGCGATCTCCTTGACCAGCGTCAGCTTGGCCCACTGCTCTTCCTCGGTGAGCTTGTTGCCCACCTCGCAGGAGGCAAAGCCGCACTGGGGGCTCAGGCAGAGACGGTCCAGAGGAAGGTACTGGGCGGCTTCGTGGATCCGGGCGATCACCGCGTTCTTCTGCTCCAGCACCGGGGACTTGGTGGTGATGAGGCCCAGCACCACCTTCTTGTCGCCGGAGACGGCCTTCAGCGGCGCGAAGCTGCCGGAGCGCTCGTCATCGAACTCCAGATAGTAGGCGTCCACGTCCTCCCGGCCAAAGACCAGCTCGGCCACCGCGTCGTACCCGCCCTGGCAGGCCCAGGTGGAATGGAAGTTGCCCCGGCAGATGTGGGTGGTGACGGTCAGGTCTGCGGGCTTGTCCCGGAGGGCCAGGTCGTTGACGGCCAGGAGCTGCTCCTCCACCTCGGCCAGACCGGCGGCGTCGGTGCCGAAGAAGCCCAGCGCATTGGGATCCACACACACGCCCCAGGAGCAGTCGTCCAGCTGGATGTTCCGGCATCCGGCATCATAGAGCGCCCGGATCACCTTCCGGTATCCGGCGGCGATGTCGTCGATCAGCTCCTGCGTGGTGGCGTAGAAGGTCCGGGTCCCCTGGATGTTCATGGGCATGATCATCTGCTCCAGGAACTGAGCGGGGGCGGGGATGGTCTGCTTGGCCACGGTGTGCGCGTCCTCCAGGGCCTTCACGAACTTGAAGTGGTCCACGAAGGGGTGATGGTCCACAGAGATCTTGCCGGTGAGATAGGTGTCGTCGATCAGGGCGGCCTCGTCATGGAAGGGGAGACCGGTGTCCGTGCGGCTGTGGCCCACGCCCTGGAAGCCCCACATGAAGTCCAGGTGCCAGGTAGCCCGACGGAACTCGCCGTCGGTAATGACGGAGTAACCGGCCTTCTTCTGCTTGGCCACCAGATCGCGGATGGCGGCATCCTCTACGGCGGTCAGGGCCTCACGGGAGATGATCTCGGCCTCGAAGTCGGCGCGGGCCTGTTTCAAAACGTCAGGGCGCAGGAAGCTGCCCACATAGTCATAACGGAAGGGGATATGTGCGTTGCTCATGGTGATCGGTTCCTTTCTGGTCTCAGAGATGGCGGCCGGGCCGCGTGGACGGTGATGGATGATAGTATATCCCTATCTCCGTGGTATGTAAAATACCAAAAAACGAGGTCCAGCCATCGGAAAGACCGATAGCCAGACCTCGTGGTCAGGGCTCCGCCGCTGTGCCCATGCCCTGAGTGCGGCGCTTGAGGGCCTCGATATACTGCCGGCCCAGATAGCCGGGGAGAGCCTTGCTGTGGGTGATGTACCCCACCTCCATGGAGTCGTCCACCAGCAGGGGGCGGGCCACGATGAAAGCGCCGTTCAGCTCCGCGTTGATGACGCCGCTGCAGATCGTGTAGCCGTCCAGTCCCACCAGCAGGTTGAAGAGGGTGGCACGGTCTCGGACCAGGATGTTCTTCTTCCGCTCCAGCGTGCTGAGGATCTCCTCGGAGAAATAGAAGGAGTTGTGCTCCCCCTGCTCATAGGAGAGGCGGGGGTAGGGGGCCAGATCGTCCAGCGTCAGGGCTTCCTTGGCCGCCAGGGGGCTGGAGGAGCTGATGAACACATGGGGCCTGGCGGTGAAGAGGGGCTGGAACACCAGCTCCTGGGCCTTCATGGCCTTGCGGAGGATATCCTCGTTGAAGCGGTTCAGATAGAGGACGCCCACCTCACTGCGCAGATGGGCCACGTCCTCCAGGATCTCATAGGTCTGGGTCTCCCGGATGCGGAAGTCATACTCGTCACCGCCGTGCTCCCGGAGCAGGTCCACGAAGGCCTCTACCACGAAGGAGTAGTGCTGGGCGGAGACACAGAACTCCTGGCGGCCCTTGGGGCGGCCGGTGTATTTCTCCTCCAGGAGCTCCATCTGCTCCACCACCTGACGGGCATAGCCCAAAAACTCCTCGCCCTCCCGGGAGAGGACCACGCCACGGTTGGTGCGGCTGAAGATGGTGAGGTCCAGCTCCCGCTCCAGGTCCTTGATGGCTCCGGTGAGGGTGGGCTGGGAAATGAAGAGGCTCTTGGCCGCGCCGCTGATGGTGCCCTTGGCCGCCACGGCCACCACATAGCGGAGCTGTTGGATCGTCATAGGGATGCTCCTTTCCGTATAAAGCGTGCCCATTATAACACAAAGCCGAACCCCGCGCCAGGATGACGCGGGGCTCAGCTCGTGCAGAGAGGTGTATCGAAAGAAAGAGAGGGGCAAAAGGAAGGCTTACACCAGACCCTGGGCCATCATGGCCTCGGCGACCTTCAGGAAGCCGGCGGCGTTGGCGCCGGTGACGAAGTCCTCGGGGCTGTCGCCGTACTCGGCGGCGGCGGCGGACATGCTCTCATAGATGTGGGCCATGATCTCCTTCAGGCGCTGGTCCACCTCCTCGGCGCTCCAGGACAGGCGCAGGCTGTTCTGGCTCATCTCCAGAGCGGAGATGGCCACGCCGCCGGCGTTGGCCGCCTTGCTGGGGGCAAAGAGGATGCCGGCCTTCTGGAAGGCGGCCACGGCCTCCAGCGTGGAGGGCATATTGGCGCCCTCGGAGACCATCCAGCAGCCGTTCTTCAGCAGGGACTGAGCGGACTCCAGATCGATCTCGTTCTGGGTGGCGCAGGGGAGGGCGATGTCGCAGGGCACGCTCCACACGCCCTTGCAGCCCTCGTGATACTCGGCGGAGGGGTGGCCGGCCACATACTCCTTGATACGGCCGCGGTGGACCTCCTTGATCTGCTGGACGGCGGGCACGTCGATGCCGTCCTTGTCGTAGACATAGCCGTTGGAGTCGGACATGGTGACCACCACGGCGCCCAGCTCCTGGGCCTTCTTGGCGGCATAGATGGCCACGTTGCCGGAGCCGGAGATCACGACCCGCTTGCCCTCCAGGCTCTTGCCGCGGTGGCTGAGGATCTCGTGGGTCAGATAGACCAGGCCATAGCCGGTGGCCTCGGTGCGGATCAGGGAGCCGCCATAGGTGGTGCCCTTGCCGGTGAGCACGCCGCAGTACTGGCGGGTCAGGCGCTTATACTGACCGTAGAGATAGCCCACCTCACGGCTGCCCACGCCGATGTCGCCGGCGGGCACGTCGCAGTCGGGGCCGATGTGGCGGTAGAGCTCGTTCATGAAGCTCTGGCAGAAGCGCATGACCTCGTCATCGCTCTTGCCCTTGGGGTCGAAGTCGGCGCCGCCCTTGGCGCCGCCGATGGGCAGGCCGGTGAGGGAGTTCTTGAAGATCTGCTCGAACCCCAGGAACTTCAGGATGCTCCGGTCCACGCTGGGGTGGAACCGCAGACCGCCCTTATAGGGGCCGATGGAGGAGCTGAACTGCACACGGTAGCCGCGGTTGATCTGGTACTCGCCCTTGTCATCTACCCAGGGCACCCGGAAGCTGATGACACGCTCGGGCTCGGTGATGCGCTCCAGGAGCTTGGCCTTCTCATACTCGGGGTGCTGTTCCACCACCCGGCGCAGGGAGCCCAGCACCTCGGTGACGGTCTGAAGGAACTCAGGCTCGTAGCGGTTCTTTTCCTTGACGGCGGCCAAGGCGCGGTCGATATAATCCATGTGAAAAACCTCCTGATCATTGCTGCTCCGGCGTACATATTCCATGTAAAATGCATGAGGCTTGAAAAAGCGCTGCAAGATCACGGCGCGGGGATCTCATACAAAAAAGCGGGGAAAACACCGCCTTCTGAGACATGCACCCCAGTGTTGCGTTGGGTGTTATTATAATTTCCTGCCGCTGTGCTGTCAATAGCTTTTTCAAGAAAAAGTCAAAAATATGCATGAAGATGCATTGCTACTTGCAAAATTGGGACGGATGCCGAACGACTGCCGTCAAAACGACGGATCAGTTCAAAGCGGTCTTGACGCACTTTTGTACGTCTACTGCGGACTACGGCCGGAGCGGGGATGGGACAGCAGGGACGCTTGACAGAGGGGGCGGCGGGGTGTAAGCTTTTTCCGGGAAATACGAGGGATCCGGTCGAAACACCGTCCGGAGGGCCGGATGGGCGGAGCCGTTCCGTATGATCCGTTAGGAGGAATACAATGAGTCATCAAATCATGCCGATCACTCTGCTCACCGGCTATCTGGGGGCGGGCAAGACCACCCTGCTCAACCACGTCCTGCGCAACCAGCAGGGCTATCAGGTCGCGGTCATCGTCAACGACATCGGCGAGATCAATATCGACGCCGATCTGATCGCCGAGGGAGGACAGGTGACGGAGGGGGACCAGAGCCTGGTGCCCCTGCAGAACGGCTGTATCTGCTGTACCCTGAAGATGGACCTGATCGCCCAGGTCATGGATCTGATCCGGATGGACCGGTTCGACTATATCCTGATCGAGGCCAGCGGCGTGTGCGAACCTCTGCCCATCGCCCAGACCCTCACCCTGATCGACGGGAGCCAGAAGGGAGAGGACGCCCTGCCCCAGCTCTGCCGGCTGGACAACATCGTCACCGTGGTGGACGCCAAGCGCATGGCCGATGAGTTCGTCAACGGCGCCGCCCTCCTGCGGAAGGATCTGGAGGAGAACGATGTGGAGAACCTGCTGATCCAGCAGATCGAGTTCTGCAATACCATCATACTCAATAAAGTGGATATGGTGTCGGAGGAGGACAAGCAGGCGGTCCGGAAGGTCATCCGGGCCCTCCAGCCCACGGCCCGGATCATCGAGGCCAACTACGGCGCGGTGGACTGCGCCGACATCCTGGACACGTATGCCTTCGACTTCGAGGAGGCCGCCCAGTCCGCCGGCTGGGCGGAGGCCCTCATGGAAGGGGAGGAAGAGGAGCCGGAGACCGACGAGTACGGCATCAGCACCTTCGTCTACCGGGAGAAGCGGCCCTTCCGCATGGAAGCCTTCACTGCGTTTGCCGGACAGCGGTTCCCGGATACGATCATCCGGTGCAAGGGGCCCATCTGGTTCCAGGAGGAGCCGGAGACCGCCTACCTCTTCGAGCAGGCCGGTCAGGAGATCACCGCCACCCCCATGGGCCGGTGGACCCACCGCCGCCCGGAGAACCGTCTGGCCGTCATCGGCCGGAACATGGACAAAGAGGCGATCTGCCAGGCCTTCGACGAGTGTCTGGGCAAACTGCGGTAAGCGTTCGGGACGGGACCGGATGCCCGGCGGCCATCGGGGGACGATGGCCGCCGGGCATTTCATATTTGCGGGGCAGAGGCATCTGTGGTACAATAAAGAGCAATTTGTGTTGAACCGAGTTAGAAAGAGGGATCGTATGCTGGATCAAGAACAAGAGCTGCGTTTCTGTCAGGCCCGGCGGGCGGCCATCGCGCTGGACTTCCCGGGCCTGAACCCGCAGCAGCGCAAGGCAGTGCTGGCCACCGAGGGGCCGCTCCTCCTGCTGGCCGGCGCAGGCAGCGGAAAGACCACTGTGCTCATCCACCGGATCGCCAACCTGATGAAATATGGCCGCGGCTCTGACTGCGATGAGGTCCCTGAGTGGGTGGGGCCGGCAGAGCTGGCCGCCCTGGAGGCCTATGTAGCCGCCCCCGACCCGGTCCGGAAGCCGGAGATCGAGCGGCTGTGCCGGGTGGAGCCGGCAGTGCCCTGGTCCATCCTGGCCATCACCTTTACCAACAAGGCCGCCGGAGAACTCCGGGAGCGGCTGGAGAAACTGCTGGGGCCCTCCGCCAATGATATCTGGGCTTCCACCTTCCACTCCGCCTGCGTGCGGATCCTGCGGCGGGACATCGACCGCCTGGGCTTCGACAGCTCGTTCACGATCTACGACAGCGCCGACTCCGAGCGGGTGGTGAAGGACATCGTCAAGGACTTCGGCCTGGATGACAAGTCCTTCCCGCCCAAGACCATCCTGGGCTATATCTCCCGGGCCAAGGACGCCATGAAGCTTGGGAAGGACTATCTGGCCGAGTGCGAGAAGGCCGGAGACTTCCGTCTGACCAAGATCGCCAAGGTCTATGTGGAGTATGAGAAGCGCCTGCGGGACGCCAACGCGCTGGACTTCGACGACATCATCCTCCACACGGTCCGGCTCCTGCTGGGCTTCGAGGAGGTCCGGAGCTATTATCAGAAGAAGTTCCGCTATGTCCTCATCGACGAGTATCAGGACACCAACAACCTCCAGTACCTGCTGGCCTCCACACTGGCGGGCGGCTATGAGAACTTCTGTGTGGTGGGCGATGACGACCAGTCCATCTACCGCTTCCGGGGAGCCACGATCGAGAACATCCTCTCCTTTGAGAAACAGTACGACAAGCGGGGCGTCCGGGCCATCCGGCTGGAGCAGAACTATCGCTCCAGCGGCAACATCCTGGCAGCCTCCAACGCGGTGATCCGCAACAACCAGGGCCGCAAGGGCAAGGAGCTCTGGACGGATCAGGCCCCCGGCGACAAGGTGAAGTGCTACACCGCCATGAACGAGAGCGACGAGGCCCAGTTCGTGGCCGCCCAGATCCTGTCGGATGTCTCCGAGGGGCGGCATTGGCGGGACCACGCGGTCCTCTACCGGATGAACGCCCAGTCCAACCAAATCGAGCAGGCCTTCAAGCGAAACGGCATCCCCTACCGGATCGTAGGCGGCATCCGCTTCTTCGACCGGGCCGAGGTCAAGGATATGCTGGCCTACCTGTGCGTCATCAACAACCCCAACGATGACCTGCGCCTGACCCGCATCATCAACGTGCCGGCCCGGGGCATCGGCGTCACCACCATCGAGCGGGCTCAGGATCTGGCCCTCCAGCTGGGCAAGCCCCTGTGGGAGATCGTCTCCCGGGCACGGGAGTTCCCGGAGCTCCAAAAGGCCGCCCCCAAGCTGGGCCAGTTCGTGGAGATGATCGGGGACCTGCGGAAGGAGGCGGGTGAGATGGAACTGCCCGCCTTCTATGAGGAACTGGTGGCCCGCACGGGCTACGCCTCCATGCTGGAGCAGAAGAACACCATCGAGGACCGGACCCGTCTGGAGAACGTCCACGAGCTGTCCTCCTCGATCCAAAACTACCTGGACAACGCCGGGGACGAGCCCAGCCTGGCCGGGTTCCTGGACGAGATCGCCCTCTATACGGATCTGGACAGCCACGACCCCAACGAGGACTGTGTGGTCATGATGACCATGCACTCAGCCAAGGGCCTGGAGTTCCCAGTGGTGTTCGTGGTGGGCGTGGAAGAGGGCATCTTCCCCGGCATCCGCGCCATCGGCGAGCCCGATGAGATGGAGGAGGAGCGCCGTCTGTGCTATGTGGCCATGACCCGGGCCAAGGAGCGGCTGTACATGACCTGCGCCGCCCAGCGGATGCTCTTCGGCCGGACCAGCGCCAACCGGCCCTCCCGCTTCCTCAGTGAGATCCCGCCGGCCTGTGTGGAACAGACCGGACGGAGCGGCGCCTCCGGCGGTGAGGGCATCCGGCGGACGGCCCAGTCCCAGAGCGCGGGGCGGTCCCGGATCTCTTGCGACCGGGGGTATTCCGTGGGCGGCCAGACCGCCGCCGGCCGTCCCGCGGCCGGGGCCCGGAGCGTAGAGCTGGTCCGCGCGTCCCGGGCCGCGGCGCCTCTGCCCGACTTCCAGAAGGGCGACACGGTGGTCCACAAGGCCTTCGGCAAGGGCATGATCACGGGCTTGACCCCCATGGGCGGCGACGCTCTGGTGGAGATCGCCTTCGAAGGGAACGGTACCAAGAAGCTCATGCTCAAGGCCGCGGCCCAGCATATGAAGAAGGCGTGACCGCTTGGCGGGACCACAACAAAAGGCCCGCGCCGCCAGGATCGGCGGCGCGGGCAGCGCAGGATATCACAGAAGCTCTGTGAAACAGTGGATATACCGGTGGGAGAGGGTGCGGACCTCCTCCTGCCGGGCCTCATAGAAGGCGTCGTAGACGCCTACTACCCGGATCCCGGCCTCCCGGGCGGTCCGGCAGGCGCCAGGGGAGTCCTCAAAAAGGGTGCAGTCCTCCGGACGAGCGGACACCCGGTCCAGCACGGCTTGGAAATAGCGGGGGTCCCGCTTCTCCACGCCCAGCTCCTGAGCGAAGAGGATGGGGGCGAAGGTCTCCCGGAGACCATGGCGTTCCAAGACGGAGAAGCACAGCTCCGGCACACAGGCCGTGGCCAGGGCCATCTCTTCTCCGGCCGCCTGACACCGGGCCAGGAAGGGGCGGACGCCTGGCTTCAGAGGAACATGATGGGCATAGGCATCCCGGGCCAGATCCATCCACTCGGCCATGATGGCCTCCGGCGTGTCCTCCAGATGGTAGTAGTCCCGGGTGAACCGGGCCGCCGCCGGGAAGATGGAGTGGCCCACGGTGTCGTTGTACTCCGGCGTGGGCCGGAGCCCCCGGCGGGCCAAAAATGTGTCATCGACTTGGACCCAGACTCCGTTGGAGTCGATGAGGGTCCCGTCCAGGTCGAACAAAAGCATGGCACAGATCCTTCCTGATATCCTGTTTTCCTCTATTATAGCACGATCCCGGTATGATCACGATAAGGGAGTGGAACGAACTGTGAACGAACATCTCATGCGCCGTCTGGCCAAGCCCATGCTTTTTGCCGCGGCGTTCATCTGGGGCTCCTCTTTCTTCATCATGAAGGGGGCGGTGGACGTGATCCCCACCTTCTATCTGCTGGCCGCCCGCTTCACCGGCGGCGCGGCGCTCCTGGCCCTGGTGTGCTGGAAGAAGTGGAAGGAGTTCACGCCGGACTACCTGTGGCGGGGCGCGGTCATCGGCGCGTTCCTCTGTACCGCCTATTCGGTGCAGACCTTCGGCATCCAATGGACGACGCCCTCCAACAATGCGTTTTTGACGGCGGTATACTGTGTGCTGGTGCCCTTCCTGTACTGGGCGGTGATGAAGCGCCGCCCGGACTGCTGGAACATCCTGGCGGCGGTGCTCTGCGTGACCGGCGTGGGGCTGGTCTCCATGAACGGCGGCTTCCACATCGCGCTGGGCGACGGCCTGACCCTGATCGGGGCTTTCTTCTACGCCGCTCATATCGTGGCAGTGGCCAAGGTATCCCCAGGGAAGGACATCTATCTGCTGACGGTGTTCCAGTTCGCCTTCGCGGCCCTATACGCCTGGATCGGAGGACTGCTGTTCCAGACTCCGCCGCCGGCGGAGATCTTCCGCATGGACCTGATCGTGCAGATGGCCTATCTCACCATCATGTGTACCTGCGTGGCCCTGCTGTTCCAGAACGTGGGCCAGGTCTGGTCCGACCCGGCTTCCGCGTCGATCATCCTGTCGCTGGAATCAGTGTTCGGCGTGCTCTTCTCGGTGATCTGCTATGGCGACCCAGTGACGCCAAGACTGATGGCGGGCTTTGCGCTGATTTTCGTGGCGGTGGTCTGCTCGGAGACCAAGTTCGCCTTCCTGCGGAGAGGGAAGAGAGGCGTCCCGGCGGGGGAGCCGGAATAAGACCAGATATGATGTAAGATGAGACGGCGGCAGGCGCTTCGGGCCTGCCGTCGTCTCTGTTCAGGACGGAAAAAACTGCATAAAATGGGACAGGAAAAGAGGGAGGATCTTGGTTTGACATCGGAGGCGGTTCGCCGTAAACTGTTAGTCATCCCACTCGTTGTATGATGACTGCGGATACACTACTGGAACGACCACCGGAGGCGGATACCCTTGAAGATCATCTATCAGATCGCCATCATCTTTTCCATCTGCTGGGTCAGTCAGGTCATCGAGAAGCTGCTGCCCATCGATTTCCCGGCCAGCGTCATCGGCATGATCCTGCTCTTCCTGCTCCTGTCCATCGGAGTGCTGAAGATCGAGCACATCCGGGAGAAGTCGGACTTCCTGCTGGCCAATATGGCCTTCTTCTTCATCCCGGCGGGGGTGAGCGTCATCAACTACTTCGATGTGCTCAAGTCCAGCCTTCTGCCCCTGCTGGCGATCTGCGTGATCACCACTGTGGTGACCTTTGCCGCCACCGCATACAGCATCAAGCTCACCCTGCATCTGATGAGAAAGAAGGAAAACAAGGATGTCTGATCTCTACGAACTGTTCGCGTCCCCATTCTTCGGCATCAGCCTGAGCGTCATCGCGTTCTGGATCGGCATCCGGATCCAGAAAAAGACCGGGCTGGTGGCCTGCAACCCGCTGATCATCGCCATCGTGCTGATCGTGGGGGTCCTGCTGGTGTTCCATATCCCCTATGAGTCCTACAACGTGGGCGGGTCCCTGATCAACTTGTTCCTGGCCCCGGCCACGGCCTGCCTGGCGGTGTCCATCTACACCCGGGTGGAGCTGTTGAAGAAGAACTGGCTGCCCATCCTGGTGGGCTGTGCTGTGGGCTCCGTCACCTCTATGGGGAGCGTGTACGGGCTGTGCCGTCTCTTCCGGCTGGATGAGAGCATCACCGCCGCCCTGATCCCAAAGTCGGTGACGACCCCCATCGCCGTGAGCATCTCCGGGACTCACGGGGGCATCACCTCTATCACCGTGGTGGCGGTGATCCTCACCGGCATCCTGGGCAGCATCCTGGCCCCCACTCTGATCCGGCTCTTCCGGGTGGAGGACCCTATGACCGCCGGCTTGGCGATCGGCGCCTGTTCCCATGCGGTGGGCACCTCCAAGGCCATCGAGCTGGGCGAGACTGAGGGCGCCATGAGCGGCCTGGCGATCGGCATGTGCGGCATCCTGACGGTGGTGTTTTCCATGCTGGTGATGTGAGAGGCTCGACATTTTTTCCACCGTGTGCTATGATATCGGTGGAAAAAGTCTGATCATTTTGGAGGAAACGAGAACGTGAAGATCGATCATCGGACGAAGGGCGTCTGCTCCCAGCGGATGCTCATCGAGGTAGAGGACGGCATCATCCAGTCCGTGGAGATCATCGGTGGCTGCGACGGCAACCTCCAGGGGATCTCCAGGCTGGTAGAGGGCATGAAGGTGGAGGACGTGATCCCACGCCTGGAGGGCATCCGGTGCGGCTGGAAGGACACATCCTGTCCCGACCAGCTGGCCCAGGCCTTGAAGCAGGCACTGTAAGTCGAACGCGCCCGCAGTCAGTCATGACTGCGGGCGCGTTTTTGGTCCAGACCGGGCGGTCTGTGTAAAATGCTTGTAAAGATCGTCCGATATGCGCTATCCAGCATCTCGATATGGTATAATGAGCTTGGAAAACGAGGCGTCCCGCTGGGATGCGGACCATATAAGACTGGAAATGGAGAAGAGACGATATGAAATGCGGCATCATCGACGTGGGCTCCAACACGATCCGGCTCTCAATCTATCATTGGGAGGGGAAGCGCTTCAAGCTCCTCATGAACAAGAAGGAGATGGCCGGGCTGGCCGGATACATCCATAAGGGCGTCCTCTCGGACGAGGGCGTGCAGGTGGCCTGCCAGGTACTGGGGAGCCTCAAGGCCCTCACCGACAATCTGGAGATCCGGGAGGTCCGGGCCTTCGCCACGGCCTCTCTGCGGAACATCATCAACACCGGAGAGGCGGTGGAGGCGATCCACACCGCCACCGGTCTGGACGTGGAGGTCCTCTCCGGCACGGACGAGGCGTCCTATTCCTTCCTGGGGGCCACCGTAGGGGGCGGCGCCCCGGAGACTGGCCTGCTGGCCGACATCGGCGGCGGCTCGACCGAGCTGGTAGCATACCGGGATGGGGAGATCGTGTCTGAGTGCAGCCTGCCCATCGGATCCCTGTCCCTCTATACGAAGTATGTGGGCGGGCTCCTGCCTACCCGGACGGAGCGCAGGGCCATGCGGGACCGGGTGCTGGAGGAGCTGGACCGGGCCCGGACCGCCGGGATCTCCTGTGCCCATTTGACCGGTGTGGGCGGCACCATCCGGGCGGCGGGGAAGCTCTGCGCGGCGGCCTCCGGCGACGCCCGCGACCTGTCCGCGGAGGAGATCCGGGCGCTCTACAAGGAACTCAAGAAGGGGGACCTGGACACCATGCACCAGCTCCTGCGGGTGGTGCCCGACCGGGTCCACACGATCCTGCCCGGCCTGACGATCCTGAAGGCGGTCATCGAGCGCTACGGGATCGAGTCGGTGACCGTCAGCGGCTATGGCGTCCGGGAGGGCTATCTCCTGGACCGGGTGATGGGGGTGAAGGGACATGGCTGAGAAGATCGACACCAGATATACCCAGGAGCGGGAGCTCTCTTGGCTGAAGTTCGACCTGCGGGTGCTGGAGGAGGCGGCGGATGAGAGCGTCCCCCTCTTCGAGCGGCTGAAATTCGCCGCCATCTTCACCAGCAATCTGGACGAGTTCTTCATGATCCGGGTGGGCTCCATCACGGACATGACCCTCTCCAAGCAGACCCATGTGGACAACAAGAGCGGCCTGACCCCGGCTCAGCAGATGGAGGCGATCTGCCGGGTCATGCCTGACCTATACCGCCGGCGGGACAAGACGGTGAAGGAGCTGGAGAAGCGGCTCTGCGCCCGGGGCATCTGCCGCCTGTCCATGGACGAGCTCAGCGAGGGCGAGCGGGAACAGACTGAGCGCTGGTTCCGGGACTATGTCCAGCCGGTGCTGTCCCCCATCGTGATCGGGAGCCATATGCCCTTCCCGCACCTGCCCTCCAAGAGCCTGAACATCATCCTCTCCCTGCGGCGGGAGGGGGAGCACTGCTTCGGTGTCCTGCCAGTGCCCAAGAGCCTGCCGCCCTTCCTGGTGCTGGAGGGGCCGGGCCTGCGGTATGTGCTGACGGAGCAGATCGTGATGGGCTACGCCGCCCGGCTCTTCTCCGCCTACAAGGTGGAGGAGCAGAGGATCGTCTCTGTCACCCGCAACGCCGACATCAGCCCGGAGGACGAGGACTACGATGTGGGCGAGGACTTCCGGGACCATATGCAGAAGGTCCTCAAGCGTCGGGCCCGTCTGGCCCCGGTGCGCCTGGAGTTTCAGGGCGAGCCCTCCAAGGAACTGCGCCGCTATCTGTGCCAACGGCTGGAGCTGGCCGACGCGTATGTGTTCTGCTCCAAGGCCCCGCTGGCCATGGGCTATGTCTATGGGTTGGAGAGCCGTCTGCCGCCGGAGTCGGCGGTGGAGCTGTGCTACCCGCCCTATACGCCCCAGTGGCCCTCCAGTCTGGTGAAGGGCGCGCCTCTGATCCCTCAGATCCTGCGGCGGGACGTGCTCCTCTTCTATCCCTACCACACGATGGACCCCTTCCTGAAGCTGATCCGGGAGGCCGCGGCGGATCCGCTGGTGGTGTCCATCAAGATCACGATCTACCGGCTGGCCTCCACGGCCAAGCTGGCGGAGTATCTGGCCGCCGCCGCCGAGAACGGCAAGGACGTGACCGTCCTCATGGAGCTGCGGGCCCGATTCGACGAGCAGAACAACATCCGCTGGGCCCAGCGTCTGGAGGAGGCGGGCTGTACCGTGTTCTACGGCTTCGAGCGGTATAAGGTCCACTCCAAGCTCTGCCTGATCACCCGGCAGGAGAAGGGGCACATCCAGTACATCACCCAGGTCGGTACCGGAAACTACAACGAAAAGACCGCCAAGCTCTACACTGACTTCTGCTTCCTGACCGCCAGCCCCGCGATCGGGAGCGATGCGGCGGCGGTGTTCCGGAACCTGTCCACCTCGGACCTGAAAGCCAAGTACCAGTATCTGCTGGTGTCGCCCAACAGCCTGAAGGACCGGCTGATCCACATGATCGACGGGGAGATCCAGAAGGCCCGGCAGGGGAAAAAGGCCGGCATCTTCCTCAAGACGAACTCCGTCACCGACCGGGAGCTGATCGACAAGCTGGCTGAGGCCAGCCAGGCGGGGGTGCCGGTGACGATGAACGTCCGGGGCATCTGCTGTCTCCGGCCGGGGGTCCCCGGTCTCACAGACCACATCAAGGTGTTCTCGGTGGTGGGCCGTTATCTGGAACACGCCCGGATCTACGCCTTCGGCGTGGGCGAGGACACGAAGCTCTACATCGGTTCGGCGGACCTGATGACCCGGAACACGGAGCGCCGGGTGGAGGTGGCCTGTCCCATCTGGGACCCGGCGGTCCGCCGCCAGATCCGGCACTATATCTCCCTCTACTGCGCCGATAATGAAAAGGCCCGGCTCCTTCAGCCGGATGGGAGCTATCTCCCGGTGCCTCAGCCGGAGGGGGAGCCTGCCCTCAGTGTCCAGACCGCCCTCATGGAGGAGGCCGTCAAGGAGGGCCGCACGGCCGCGGTCCATCAAAAGGCGCTGACGCCGGAGCCGGAGAAGGCCCCTGGCCTCCTGAGTCGTCTCCTGGGCCGCTTCCGGAAGGAACGATGACGAGAACGACAAAAGCGCCCCGCGCGGATCCGTCCGTGCGGGGCGCTTCCATATCCTGATGCTGCATCAAACCTTGACGCCCATGTCCTTGAGGAGCCCCATGAACTCCTCGCCGGTGATGGTCTCGTGCTCATAGAGATACTGGGAGAGGGCGTTGAGGGCGGACATATTGGCCCGGAGCAGGTCCTCCGCCTTCTGGTACTGCTTCTTCACCAGCGCGATCACCTTCTGGTCCACCAGAGAGGCGGTCTCCGCCGAGCAGGCCAGAGAGGCGTCCCCGCCCAGATACTGGTTGGAGACGGTCTCCAGAGCCACCATGCCGATGTCGTCGGCCATGCCGTAGCGGGCGATCATGGCCCGGGCCAGCTTGGTGGCCTGTTCGATGTCGTTGGAGGCGCCGGTGGTGATCGAGTGGAAGATCAGGTCCTCTGCCACCCGTCCGCCGGTGAGGGTGGCGATCTTGTTCTCCAGCTCCTCCCGGCTCATGAGGTTGTGGTCGTCCTGCTCCACCTGCATGGTATAGCCCAGAGCGCCGGAGGTGCGGGGGATGATGGTGATCTTGGTCACGGGAGCGGAATGGGACTGGAGGGCCGCCACCAGAGCGTGGCCGGTCTCGTGGTAGGCCACGATCCGCTTCTCGTGGTCGGAGAGGATGGCGTTCTTCTTCTGGTAGCCGGCGATGACCACCTCCACGCTCTCCTCCAGGTCGTTCTGGTAGACCGTGCTCCGGCCGGAGCGGACGGCCCGGAGGGCGGCCTCGTTGATGATGTTGGCCAGCTCCGCGCCGGAAGCGCCCGCCGCCACCTTGGCGATGGCCGCCAGATCTACGCTCTCGTCCATCCGGACCTTCTTCGCGTGGACCTTCAGGATGTCCTCGCGGCCTTTCAGGTCGGGCAGCTCCACAGGGATCCGCCGGTCGAAGCGGCCGGGCCGCAGGAGAGCGGGATCCAGAGAGTCGGGGCGGTTGGTGGCGGCCAGGATGATGACGCCCTTCCGGGCATCGAAGCCGTCCATCTCGGTGAGGAGCTGGTTCAGAGTCTGCTCCCGCTCGTCATTGCCGCCGGTCACGCCGCCGCTGTCCCGCTTCTTGCCGATGGTGTCGATCTCGTCGATGAAGACGATGCAGGGGGCCTTCTCATTGGCCTGCTTGAACAGGTCCCGGACCTTGGCGGCTCCCGCGCCCACGAACATCTCCACGAACTCCGAGCCGGAGATGGAGAAGAAGGGGACCTGGGCCTCGCCGGCCACGGCCTTGGCCAGCAGGGTCTTGCCGGTGCCCGGAGGGCCCACCAGCAGAGCGCCCTTGGGGATCGTGGCGCCGATGGAGGCGTATTTCTCCGGCTGGTGCAGGTAGTCTACGATCTCGGCCAGGAGCTCCTTGGCCTCGTCCTCACCGGCCACGTCGGCGAAGCGGATGCCGTTGGTGGACTGGACATAGACCTTGGCGTTGCTCTTGCCGAAGGACATGGCTCCGCCCAAGCCGCCGTTTTGAAGGAGCTTCTGGTTGGCCTTCTTCATCATGAACTGGCCCAGAGCGGCGAAGAGGATCACCGGCAGGATCCAGGTGACCAGGAACTCCGCCAGAGGACTCATCTGCTCCACGATGGGGGAGCCGTATTGGGTGATGCCGGCGTCCTGGAGGCGGTCCACCAGGAAGGGGTCCTCCATCCGACCGGTCTTGTAGTACTTCACCGGGTCGCTCTGGTCAGCGAACACGATCTCATTGTCCGTGACCTGGACCTGGGAGAGCTCGTGTTCCTTTGCCATCTGCAAAAAGACGCCGTAATCCACCTCGGATACCTGAGCCGACAGGATCCGGGGCGTGACCAGGAGGTTGAAGAGCATCAGGACCACCAGGACGATGCCGTAATAGTAGATCCATGGCTTTTTGGACCGCTTGACTTCTTTCATAGGGACCGTTCCTTTCAAACACTGTCATCGTGCATCATATCGCATCCGGGATACCATAGTTTAGCATCCAAAACGAGGCCAATGGTGGATAGTTCGTGTCGATACTATGAACGATATATGAACCTGAAGTGGGAACATCAGCTTTTTTACACTAAAGCGTCTCTGTGATAAAGACGCGGGAAGGAGATGAAGTATTCCTTGGAACGACAAAAACGCTTGACGGAAGCGTAGGGATGCGTTATGATAAGAGCGTGATAGAAAACTGCATAAGTGATCGCGCTGTATCATAGAAGATATCGTTGAAGATGCCAAAGCAAAGACGAGAATGTCTTTGTGGTGCGGACGATACCGCGCGGACTCTGGAGAGACTCGATGACGGGGGCCGAAGGTGTAAGGCACGGAAGTGCCGATCTCTCAGGCAAAAGGACAGAGTGGGCTACAGCGCTCCGGGCAGACCGGAGCGGTGGAGCCGTATCTGGCCGGACCGTCGAATGAGGGTCCGGCCGTTTTCGTCCGAAGAGGAGGTGGGCAATCTGTCCAACATACGCGGGAGGCCCTGCCGAAGCGAGACCCGGCGGGGGCCATAGCGCTACCATCCCTGTGGAGGGAGAGAAAGGAAGGTCAGTATGGAACAACTCTCTAATTTCGTCAGCGCGGCCAGCAATTTCGTGTGGAACAGCATCCTGCTCTATGTGCTGGTGTTCACCGGCCTGCTCTTCACGATCCGGCTGGGCGTCATCCAGTTCCGGAAGTTCGGCACCGGATGGCGGGCCATGTTCGGCGGCTTCAGCCTGAAGGGCGCTAGGGCGGACAAGGACGGCATGAGTTCCTTCCAGGCGGCGGCCACGTCCATCGCGGCGCAGGTGGGCACGGGCAACATCGTGGGCTGTGCCACGGCCATCCTGCTGGGCGGCCCCGGCGCGGTCCTGTGGGTGTGGATCGCGGCGTTCCTGGGCATGGCCACGATCTATGCCGAGGCAGTCCTGGCCCAGAAGTACAAGAGCCGGGATGAGAAGGGCGAGGTCATCGGCGGACCTGTCTATTATATCCGGGCCCGGTTCCAGGGCGGTTTCGGCAAGTTCATGGCTGCTTTCTTCGCTGTGGCGATCATCCTGGCGCTGGGAATCATGGGCAACATGGTCCAGGCCAACTCCATCAGCAACGCCTTCGAGACGGCGTTCCATGTGCCCAAATTCGCGGTGGGCATCGTTCTGGCGGTGCTGGCGGGCTTCATCTTCATGGGCGGTGTGACCCGGATCGCCTCCGTCACGGAGAAGCTGGTGCCGATCATGGCGATCTGCTACCTGATCGGAAGCCTCATCGTGATCCTGCTCCACATCACCAAGGTCCCGGAGGTACTGTACGACATCGTCGTGGGCGCTTTCTCTCCGTCTGCCATCTTCGGCGGCGGCGTGGGCATCGGCATCATGCAGGCCATGCGCTACGGCGTGGCCCGTGGCCTCTTCTCCAATGAGGCCGGCATGGGCTCCACCCCCCACGCCCACGCTATGGCCAAGGTGGCGAGGCCGGAGGATCAGGGCCATATCGCCATGGTCTGCGTGTTCATCGACACCTTCGTGGTCCTGACCCTGACGGCACTGGTCATCCTGACCACCGGTGTGGTGACGCCCGATATGATCGGAAATGATTCCACGGCGGCCTCTCTGACCCAGAGTGCCTTCTCCACTGTGTTCGGCCATTTTGGTAATATATTCGTGGCGGTCTGCCTGCTCTTCTTCGCGTTCTCCACCATCATCGGGTGGTACTTCTTCGGGGAGCAGAACGTGAAATACCTCTTCGGCCGGAAGGCGGTCAAGATCTACGCGGTGCTGGTGGTCCTCTGCATCGTGGTGGGTTCCATGCTGAAGGTGGATCTGGTATGGAACCTGGCGGACTTCTTCAATGCGGTGATGGCGCTGCCCAACCTGATCGCGCTGATCGCTCTATCCAGCGTGGTCGTGAAGATCTCCAAGGACTCTGACGTCCTGGATCATAAAAATCAAGCAAAATGAACAGAAAAAATCGGGAAAGTTATTGACGGATCAGATGAGATGACATACAATAGCACATGAGGAGGCGTCGGTGGGCCATGATGCTCCACCGGGTCCCCAGATCCCATCATCCTTCTTCTTTCTTTCTTCTTGCGGGCCGGCCGGCGCTTTTTAGAGCGCCGGCCGGTCTGCTTGTGCCGGGCGGAGAGCTGTGATATGATAGGGGACGAGAAAATAAGAGAGGAGGCGCGGGGATGAAGGATTGGAAGTCCCTCTATGAGGAGTGTATGTCCTGCCAGAAGTGCCCGCTCTGGGAGACCCGCCACAACGTGGTGTTCGGAGAGGGCCCCCAGAACGCCGAGGTCATGTTCATCGGGGAGGGTCCCGGCGAGCAGGAGGACCTGTCCGGCCGTCCCTTCGTGGGACGGGGCGGCAAATTTTTGGATGAGATGCTGGCCATGATTGATCTGGACCGGTCCAAGGTGTTCATCGGCAATATGGTGAAGTGCCGTCCACCGGCCAACCGGGACCCCCTGCCCGCGGAGCAGGAGGCCTGTATCGGCTATCTGCGGAACCAGGTGGCTCTGATCCGGCCCAAGATCATCGTCTGTCTGGGCCGCATCGCGGCCATGAAGCTGATCCGGCCGGACTTCAAGATCACCCGGGACCACGGCCAGTGGACTAAGAAAGCAGGGGTGGAGATGATGGCCATCTTCCACCCGGCAGCCCTGCTGCGGGACCCCCGGAAGCGGCCGGAGACCTACGCGGACCTGAAGTCCCTCCAGGCCAAGATCCAGGAGGTCTGCGACCACACTTATTGATCGAGCAGAAACGTACAGATCCATAAGACCGGGTTTGAGAAATGACACGGCAGCGGTCAGGATCGGTCACGAGGACCCGGCTGGGCTGAGGAAGCATCAAGTCTCATGTCTGCGCCGTAAGGTATTGGACATGGGGCTTTTTGCATATCGGGGTTCTGTACATCGCTGTCAAGGTGTAACACATTAGACGTTAGACTTTGTACCGAAATCGTGCGACAAGAAGTATTCTTTGGCTGGAGAATATGGTATACTCGGTCCAACGATCATCGTTCGTGTACGGGAGTGAGCAGGATGGATACCACGTTGCAAGATACCTTGCTTTTCTTTAGCCAGCACCAAACCGTCTATCCTTTGTATGAGCATTTTCAGAAAAAGCTGCTTGCCAGATTTCCCGAAAGCCGGATCAAGGTGCAAAGATCCCAAATCTCATATTACGATCGGCACCTCTATGCCTGCGTATCCTTCTTGAAGGTGAAAAAGAAAGCGGAGCTGCCCGAAGATCATTTTGTACTTACGCTGGGGCTGCCCGCCCCGCTGGGATCCGACCGGGTGGCAGCAAAAACTGAGCCGTATCCGGGACGGTGGACAACACATTTCGTCATCAGCGATTTGTCGGATCTGGACGGAGAATTGTTCGGCTGGATCGAACAGGCGTACCATTTTGCCCGGTCGAAGTGATGCTGTACGACTCGTGATTTGCAGGAGGTGCTTTTGATGAAAATGAAGCGCTCGGGGCTGTGTGCGATAGCAGTGTTTCTGATCGTGCTGTTGATCGATTCCAGTGTCCAGAAAAAACATATAGTCACTCTTCCAAAGGACGAAGGTAAAATAAAGACAGAACAAATACAGCCACTTTGGGGAACTATAAAAGTGAGTGGCGATAGCGATACCGATGTAGTCTTTACTGATGTTGAAACAGGAGAGCGATACATGATCGGGTATATTACACATGGCGTGACAGAAAAGATCGCCCTCGAAAAGGATAAATGGTACAAGGTGGAGGGTGGGGGCGATCTCACACTGTATCCTGTAAACGTTCGGTTTGATGAAGGAACGTGATCGCATGAAAAAAGGTGTTATTCTAAAAGTTATTAGTATTGTTTTTGCGCTCATGACCATTTTAGCGATCGCCTGTGCTATTACAGGTACAGGAAGTGGCTTCTTGGATTTGAGCAATATTGCGAGAGCCGGCTTCATCGGAGCTGCTGTGATCTGCGGTATCCTTGCATCTATCACTTGGAAATGCGCTAAGTCAAAAACGGACTGATCCCTCTTTGGCGCGTTGTTTTTATAAACGGATCAAACAGTGTGACAGGAATTGGAATAGGAATTTGCTTAGGTATATCTTGCGGATAACAGAAAAACCAGAACTGCGCAGCTGATCCAGCCGACAGTTCTGGTTTTCTGTTATCAGGTCAAAATGCTGTTTTATGGAGCCTCTGCATTCGTTCGGCCCCGCACGTTTTCTCATATTCAGGCTTTTTGGGCATCCTGTTCAGCCTTGGTCCGCTTGATGACCTTCAGGCGGACGAACTCCTCCCGCTCTTTCTCCTCCAGCGCGTCGGTGATGGTACGGATGGTGCCGTCCAGGCCGGGGATGACGATGTTCTGGAGGGCGTTGGCCCGCTTCTGCGTCTTACGGATCGCCACAGCCAGCCGGTAGATGGAAGTCTCCACCTCCGCCTGTTTCTGGACTAGAGCCTTCACCCGGCGGAATTTCAGGAAGGCGTCGTCCAGCGCGGCGCCGGTATCGGCGAAGCCGTAGTCCGGCGGGACAGGGTCCCCACGGTCGGGGATATGGGGGAGCTCTACGCCCATGACGGAGCGGTACTGGAGTTCCAGAGAGTCATCCACATCCACGGCCTCGGCCACCTGACCGCAGATGCCCAGCCGGATGTTGGCGTGCTGGAGGGCGGCATAGGCCTCGGTGAACACCCGGTCGATCTGGGACTGGACCTCCTTGGCGGTGTCCATCAGAGACATCATCTCCCGGATCAGGATGTTCCGCTTGCGGTCCATCAGGTCGTAGCCGGTGACGGCCAGGGCCCGGGAACGCTTCGCGGCCATCAGGTTGCCCTTGGTGGGCAGGATCGCGGCCATGGGACGTCACTTCCTTTCTTGGGGGTCCATCACGGGGCTATGCCGGGGAGAGACTTCCACGCGCCCTCCACATAGTGGGCGTCGATCACGGCGTCATCGATTCGGTCCAGCTCGCTCTTAGGCAGGAGGGTGAGGAGCTTCCAGCCCAGATCCAGAGTCTCGTCCATGCTCCGGCGCTGGAAGGCGTCCTGACGGATGAACTGCTGCTCGAAGGCTTTGCCGAAGGCCAGATACTGCCGGTCGGTGTCGGAGAGCTCGTCCTCACCGATGACAGAGGCCAGGCTCCGGGCGTCCTGCACTTTGGAGTAGGAGGCGAAGAGCTGGTTGGACAAAGCCGGGTGGTCCGCCCTGGTGAAGCCCTCGCCGATGCCGTCCTTCATCAGACGGGACAGGGAGGGGAGGATCGCGATGGGGGGATAGAGGCCCTTCTGGTCCATGTCCCGGTCCAGCACGATCTGTCCCTCGGTGATGTAGCCGGTCAGGTCGGGGATCGGGTGGGTGATGTCATCGTTGGGCATGGTGAGGATCGGCACCTGGGTCACAGAGCCGGGGCGGCCCCGGATCATGCCCGCCCGCTCATAGAGGGAGGCCAGATCGGAGTACAGATAGGCGGGGAAGCCCTTCCGGGAGGGGATCTCGCCCTTGGAGGAGGAGAACTCCCGGACCGCCTCACAGTAGGAGGTCATGTCCGTGAGGATGACCAGCACATGATAGCCTTTGTCGAAGGCCAGATACTCCGCCGCCGTCAGGGCACAGCGGGGGGTCAGGATCCGCTCGATGATCGGGTCGGAGGCCAGGTTCCGGAACATGACCACCCGCTGGAGCACACCGGCCTCCTCGAAGCTCCGCCGGAAAAAGTCGGCGGTGTCGTTCTTGACGCCCATGGCGGCGAATACGATGGCGAAATTGCCCTCGCTCCCGCCCAGCTTGGCCTGACGGACGATCTGAGCGGCCAGCTCGTTGTGCTTCATGCCCGAGCCGGAGAAGATAGGGAGCTTCTGGCCACGGATCAGGGTCATGCTGCAGTCGATGGCGGAGATGCCGGTCTCGATGTAGTCCCGGGGATAGTGGCGGGACACCGGATCGATCGCGGAGCCGTCCACGTTCCGGCGCTCCTCGGGGCAGAGCTCGCCCAGACCGTCGATGGGCCGGCCGGTGCCGTCGAACACCCGGCCCAGCATCTCGGTGGACAGAGACAAGCGAACGGGCTCGCCGGTGAAGTGGGTGCGGGCGTTTTGCAGGGAGATGCCCTGGGTGCCCTCGAACACCTGGAGGACCACCCGGTCCCCCTCGATGAGGATGACCCGGCCCAGACGGCGCTGGCCGTTGGAGAGGGTGATCTCGGCGGTCTCGTCATAGGCAGCGCCCTCCACGCCTTCCAGCGCGATCAGGGAGCCGGAGAGCTCCGAAAGGCCGATATGTTCCAGTCTCATGTTCCATCAGCTCCTTATGTTTGCGGCGGAAGGGGGGAAAAGGCGGGTCAGCGGTTGGCCTCGTCTACCTGACGCAGGGCTTCCGCCACGTCCTGCTCATAGCCCTGGAAGCGGTCCAGACTGTCGTTGGGCACCTCGTACTTGATCTTGCACAGCCGGTCGAAGATGCCGGTGGCCCGGAGCTGGGACAGGGGGATCGAGCGGGCCAGCAGGGCTTTGGATCCATCGTAGAGGGCCAGGATGACCTCCATCATCCGGAACTGCTTCTCCAGCGGCACATAGGTGTCGATGGCGTTGTAGGCGTTCTGCTGGAGGAAGCCCACCCGGATCAGCCGGGCGGTCTCCAGCGTCAGCTTCTGGTCCTCCGGGAGCACGTCCGCGCCGATCAGCTTCACGATCTCCAGAAGCTGGGACTCCTCCTGGAGGAGGGTGAAGATCCGCTGGCGGTCCTCCATGAACTTGGGGCTCACGTGCGCGTCGTACCAGGGCTTCAGGTCGGCGATGTACTCCGAGTAGGAGGTGAGCCAGTTGATGGACGGAAAGTGCCGCCCATAGGCCAGGGCCCGGTCCAGGCCCCAGAAGGTGCGGACATAGCGCTTGGTGTTCTGAGTGACCGGCTCGGAAAAGTCGCCGCCCTGGGGGGAGACGGCGCCGATCACAGTGACGCTGCCCTCTCTGCCCTCCAGGGTGCGGACATAGCCCGCCCGCTCGTAGAACTCCGCCAGCCGGGAGGCCAGATAGGCGGGGAAGCCCTCCTCGGCGGGCATCTCCTCCAGACGGCCGGAGATCTCCCGCAGGGCCTCCGCCCAGCGGGAGGTGGAGTCGGCCATCAGGGCCACGTGATAGCCCATGTCCCGGTAGTACTCGGCGATGGTCATGCCGGTGTACACAGATGCCTCCCGGGCGGCCACCGGCATATTGGAGGTATTGGCGATCAGGATGGTGCGGCACATGAGGGGTTGCTGGCTCTTGGGGTCCAGCAGCTCGGAGAACTCCTCCAGGGCCTGGGTCATCTCATTGCCCCGCTCGCCGCAGCCCAGATAGACGATGATGTCGGCGTCGGACCACTTGGCCAGCTGGTGCTGGGTCATGGTCTTGCCCGCGCCGAAGGGGCCGGGGATGGCGGCGGCACCGCCCTTGCCGATGGGGAAGAGGGTGTCGATGATCCGCTGTCCGGTGATCAGGGGCCGGTGGATCGGCAGACGCTCCGCTATAGGGCGGGGGGTGCGGATCGGCCAGCGCTGGGACAGCTTCAAAGGATAGGTCCGGCCCCGCTCGTCCGTGAGCTCCATCAGCACGTCCTCCACGGTGCAGGCCCCGTCGGGGCGGACCCTGGAGACGGTGCCGGAGAGACCGGCGGGCACCAGACAGCGGTGGAGGATCAGAGGCGTCTCCTGACATTGGGCATAGCAGTCTCCGGGCTGGAGGATATCGCCCTCATGGACCAGGATCTGGGTGTCCCAGAGGCGCTTCGGGTCCAGCGTGGGGATGGCTAGGCCGCGGCCGATGAAGGGGCCGCTCTCCGCCTCGACCACCTTCAAAGGACGGGCGATGCCGTCGAAGATGTCGTCCAGCAGGCCGGGGCCCAGCGTGATGGACATGGGGGCGCCCTGTCCCACCACCTTCTCTCCGGCGGTGAGGCCGGAGGTGTCCTCATAGACCTGGACGGTGGCGGTGTCGCCCTCCACGCCCACCACCTCGCCGATGAGGGCCAGTTCGCCCACATTGACCATGTCCATCATGGCCAGCTCCGGGGCGTCCTTCACTGTGACCACCGGGCCGTTGATGCCGTAGATATGACCGCTCATGCCTGCGCGCCTCCTTCCACAGTGTCCGCGTCAGGGCCGTCCGCCAGAGACAGGCCCACCAGACTGGCGAAGTGCCCCCGGAGCTCCTCGGCGGCGGTATCGTAGGAGGCGTCCAGACGGCGGCGGAGGGACTGGGATCCCAGGATCAGTCCGCCCAGCCGGAGCTCGCCCTCCCGGACCTGGAGGCTCCGGCTGGGGAGCGCCTCCCGGAGCCGGTCCGCCAGAGGAAGGTCCTCCGGCCGCAGATAGAGGATCAGATCCTCCGCGCCGGGGAGCTGGTCGGCGGCCTCGGTCAGAAGGGCGGCCAGCTGGCGGGGATACTCCGGGGACGCGGTGAAGGCCGCCACCCGTTCCCGCACCAGGGCGAACACCTCGCCGGCGATCGCCTCCCGGCGGCGGTAGAGGGCCTGCTTGTTTTCCAGCAGGCGGCGGGAGACCTTCCGGCCCTGCTCCGTGCGGATCCGGGCGACCTCCCGATGGATGTATCCATAGGCCTCCAGCAGGACCTGGTCCTCAGCGGCGGACAGGGCCGCGTCGTGCTTGGCCTTCAGGGCCTCCATGGTCTGCTCTGTCTCGGCCGAGGCCTGAGAGAGCAGGAGGGAGGTGAAACGGTCCAGTTTTTTGGAAAGTTCAGGCATGGCAGTATCCTCCGTGGATCGGGATGACGGCGGGGTCACAGCTTCACGCCGATGGCCTCCCGGATATAGCGGGTGATGGAATCATGGGAGCGGCCGGTGCTGTGGCGGTCAGGGATCTCTACCACCAGCGGCCGGTGTCCCGACAGCTTCATGGGACCGATCAGGTCAGCGCATCGGGCGGCCAGTCCCTCGCTGATCAGGAGGATGCCGGTGTCCGGGTCCTCCGCGGCGGCCTGGATGGCCCGTCGGGCGGGGCCGTCCTCCCGGACCACCACACCTTCGATCCCGGCCAGCCGGAGGCCCACCAGTGTATCGGTGCTGTCGGTGATGACGAAATATCGCATAGGGACGCTCCTGCGGCTCAGGAGAACAGGAGCAGGAGGGCCACGATCAGGCCGTACAGGGCCACGCCCTCCGCCAGACCTACGAAGATCAGCGCCTTGCCGAAGGCCTTGTCGTTCTCCGAGATGGCGCCCAGCGCGGCAGAGGCGGAGGCGGCTACGGCGATGCCGCCGCCGATGCCGGACAGGCCCACGGCCAGCGCCGCGCCGATGTACTTCAGGCCCTCAGCGATGCCAGCCGCCGCGGCTTCCGCGGTCTCGGCGGGGACAGCGGCGGCGGAGGCGCTGCCCCCGATGCCCAGGGCGGCGGCCAGAGCCAGACAGAGGAAGAAGGAGGCGATGTTGGTCCCCAGGGCCCGCTTGGCCCGGCGGCCGGTGTACCGGCGGATGCCGGCCAGGAACAGGGGGGAGAACATCGCCAGACTGGCGAACAGGACGATCAGATACTTCATGGAAGGATACCTCCGATTCTCAGTTTCCGCTGTGCGCGTCGTAGTGGATCGTTTTGGGCTGGAAGGGCACGCCGCCGTCGGCATAGAAGCGGCCGAAGAGCTCGTAGAACTCCAGACGGAGCACCTGGATGCCCACCAGGAGCCCCTCGAAGCCCATGACGAAGAGATTGCCCAGGATGATGACGATGGGATCTGATCCCGACCCGGCCAGCATCCGCACCACCATCATCAGGCCCACATGGGTGATGGCATAGGCGCCCACCCGCATGAAGGACAGCGTGTTGGTCAGATAAGAGAGCAGGGTCTCGAAAAGTTCGAAGAAGCCGGTGCCCAGCACCTCAGAGAGCTTGACCTTCTTCCAGCCGGGATCTCCGGCGGCCAGAAGGGACAGGGGCTCCCGCAGAAGGATGCACAGCAGGGGGAACACCAGCACCGGGATCACATAGGCGGGGACGAAGAGGTCGACCTTCAGGACCAGTGTGGACACTGCCGCCGTGATGATCCCACCGTAGAACAGGATCCCGGCCGCGCCGTTGGGGCCGAAGAGGATCTTCTCGAAGTCATGCTGACGGACGCCGTTGATGATGTTCAGCACCATGGCCAGCAGGAGCATGGCCACGCCAAGCGCCACCGACAGGAGCAGGAGGAGCAGGACGTTGCTGGAGCCGGGGAGGAGCGTGCTCTCCTCCATGATCTTGAAGCCGGGCAGGATGTCCTCAAAGCCGAACACGCTTCCGTAGACGCACCCGAACAGAGCGCCGGAGAGGCCGCAGAGGGTGATGATGCCGCCCAGCCACATCTTTTTCCACTTGGTCAGCACCAGACCGATCAGGGCCAGGCCCAGACCCTGACCAAGATCGCCGAACATGATGCCGAAGAAGAGACAGTAGGTCAAAGCCATGAACGAGGAAGGGTCCAGCTCGTGGTAGTCGGGCAGACCGTACATCTCCAGAAAGGGCCGAAACACCCGGCCAAGGAAGGAGTTCTTCAGCTTGGTGGGCGGCTTGACGCCGACGGGCAGGTCCTGGGGGGCGTCGGCCACGAAGGAGCAGTCCGGAAACTGGGCCAGCCGCTGTTCCAGCTCGGGCACAGCGTCCTCCGGCATCCAACCAGTCAGGTAGAAGCTCTCTTTGGAGCAGGCGGCATACCGGCGCAGATCCCGCAGTCCGCTGTGATAACGGAGGGAGGAGCATACCGACTGGAGCTTTGGCTCTTCCTTGACGGCCAGGGCAGCCCGCTCGTCCTCGATGGACTGGAGGGCGTCCTCGGCTTTGGCGGCCAGAGAGGTGAACTCATCGATCGCCTGCCCGGGGGTGCCGTGGACCGTATGGTCCAGCCGGACCGCGGTGAAGTGGAGGGAGTTGAAGAGGGCGTCAGCCTTCTCCAGACCGTTCCGAGTGGTGAAGTAGATGCCGTATGCCCGGCGGGGACCCAGATCTGTGGGGACGAAGAAGAGGTCAGGCGCCTCCTCCAGAGAGGCCCGAAAGCTGTCATAGGTCTCCCGTGGGAGCCAGCCGTAGCGGAACCGGACGTACTCCAGATTCCAGAGCTGGCTCAGTTCGGTGGATAGGCTCCGCAGGTTCTCCAGCTCTCCGGCGATGGTCCGGTCTCCATCCATGAGCGCCTGCTGGCGGTCCCGGCGGGCATCCAGGTCGGATAGGGACTGGGCGAGGCTGTCCAGATAGGCGGTGACGGCCTCCAGATTCGGCTTGCCCTCGAAGGGGGCATAGGCCGGGGACAGGTGCAGGGCGTCCAGCAGATCCTCCGCCCGGCGCAGGAGGGGGGCATAGGGGTCGGACCAGACGAAGGGGCGCAGACGGCCCGCCCGATCCAGGATGGAGAGCGCGTGCTCCGGGTGGAACTCCCGGTCCAGGACACAGGCGGCGGCCAGCGGGTCGAACTGACCGATCGGGCCGGTCAGTGTGACCAGCTTCATAGGGACGACAGACATCCGATCATCTCCTTTCGGGTGGACAGAGCCATCACGAGATCACTCACCGAAGCACTCGGCGAGGGAAATATCATATGGGACGCCATATTTCACGGATTCGATCAGGCTCACCAGCGCGTGGAGCTCCAGCTCCTTCAGGCACAGATAAGCCACTGCGGAACAGACGGATGGAGGGCCGGACATCAGGATCCGCCGCTCCAGCTGGCAGAAGGACCGGCGGCCGGCATCCTCCAGAGCCTCCACATCGGAGACGCCGGCCGCCGCGGGATAGGGGCCGTCCCGGAGGAGGGCCAGAGCGGCGGACAGGTCAGGAGCGGCCCACAGAGCCCGCATCCACTCCGGACGGAGCTTGTACCGCAGCGGGAAGAGCACCGACATCGGGTCGATCTCTCCCGGGAAATAGGCCTTGAGCCGCAGGAGGGCGGTCAGATCGATCCAGTCGATCTGCTCGCCATAGGTGCGCAGGAGAGAGGAACGGACCTGGCCGCGGCTGAGCTTGTCGATGGTCCGGTAGATGTGAGAGAAGCACACCGTCCGCAGGAGGTGCTCCGCCGCAGTGTAGCTGGGAAGGGCGCCGGCCTCCCGGGGCTGGATCTGCCGGAGGGCGTCGGCATAGATGGTGTACGCCGCCGCCGCGGCCAGATCCTCGAAGCGGTCACAGCGGGCCAGCGCCTCGAGGTCCAGACGGCTCCCGGTGATGGAGGGAGGGAGGCCGGCCGGGGCGGACCGCCCGGACTTGAGCCTCCGGAGAGCGGAGAGGATGGCCCTCTGTTCCCGGAGCAGGATGGGGAAGGACAGGAGGGGCTCGTCCGCCCGGGGGACGAAGTGGAGGAGCTTCTGATAGTCGGTCCGGAGCTGGCTCCAGAGGGCCTGCTCCAGCTCCACCCGGCCGATGTAGATGCCGCCGGAGAGCTGAGCGGCGCTGGCCTGCCAGGCGGGATGGCTCTTGAGGTAGTCCAGCAGTTCCGCCTCGCTGTGGAGAGCGGCCATCCGCCGGAAGTCGGAGAGGCGCAGACGCCGGCCGTACATGGCCTTGGCTTTGGCGGACAGTGCGCCGTAGTCCATCAGGGCCCGGATCATGGCGTACCGCCTGTGATCTTGGTGAAGAGGGCCTCGACCCAGGCGTCCCGGTCGGTCTCATAGGCACGCTCCAGAGCGGCCATGGACCGGGAGAGCCGCTGGTCCAGAGCGGCGATGGCCTTCTCGGCCCGCTGGGCTTCCTCGGCCTCCACCAGAGAGATCCGGCGGCGGGCCCGCTCCATGTAGCGGTCGTGGAGCTCCGCGCTCTCCCGGGCCAGGTCGGTCTCCAGAGAGGCCTCCTTCTCCTTCGCCTCTCTAGCCAGAGCGCTGGCCTGATGCTCGGCGGCCACGATACGCTCCACGAGATCGATGTATTCCATCCGGATCCCTCCGTCCTGTGTCAGTATCGTCCGCCGGAGCGGACGGATGCTATCCAATGATAGCACCCGCCGGAGGGGGTTTCTATTGGTATCTTGACGAAAAAGATGGGAATTTTTTCAACAGGATGCCTAAAAACAGACGAGCGTAACGGCACAGATCTGCGGACACGCTGGTCTGATCGGGAAAAGTTTGGCGAATGGCTCTTGCGGTCATATGGTGGAACCGTTATAATGAACGAATAGCCAACAGAAGACCGTCCGCCTGTCTGGGACAGGGGACGTGAGATCCAAGACAAGAATGGAGGAGAACAGCATGAAAAAATTGCTTCAGCTCCTGGAAGAGGACTGCACCCTCACGCACGAGCAGCTCGCCTCGCTGGCCGGCATGACGAACGAGGAAGTGGATAAGGCCATCAAGGAATATGAGGAGGACAAGACGATCCTGGGCTATCAGGCCATCATCGACTGGGACCGGGTGAAGCGGGAGGCCGTGACCGCCCTGATCGAGGTCAAGGTCATGCCCCAGCGCAACGACGGCTTCGACCGGATCGCCGAGCGGATCTATCAGTATGATGAGGTGGAGAGCATGTACCTCATGTCCGGCTCCTTCGACCTGACCGTCATCATCTCCGGCCGCAGTCTCCAGGATGTGGCCCAGTTCGTGGGCCAGCGTCTGGCCACCATCGACGGCGTCACCGGCACCGCCACCCATTTCATCCTGAAGAAATACAAAGAAAAACACCTGATCTTCGAGAAACCCGAGAAGCAGGAGAGGGAGCTGATCTTCTCATGAATTATGATGATATCCTCTGTCAACGGATCCAGGGCGTGAAGCCCTCCGGTATCCGCAAGTTCTTCGACATCCTGGAGGAGATGAAGGACGCCATCTCTCTGGGCATCGGCGAGCCCGATTTCCAGACCCCCTGGCACATTCGTGACGCGGGCATCTACTCTCTGGAGAAGGGCTATACCAAGTATACCGCCAACGCCGGCATGGCCGAGCTCCGCCGGGAGATCGCCGCCTATCTGGAGCGGCGCTTCGACCTGCACTACCGTTTCTCTGACCAGCTCCTGGTCACCGTGGGCGGCAGTGAGGGCATCGACCTGGCCATCCGCTGTCTGACGGACCCCGGCGACGAGATCGTCGTGCCTGTGCCCTCCTTCGTGTGCTACGGCCCTCTAATCGAGATGGCCGGCGGCAAGCCCGTCTATCTGGAGCTGAAGGCAGACAATGAGTTCCGGATCAGCCCGGAGCAGCTCAAGAGCGTCATCACCGACAGGACCAAGGCGGTGGTCCTGCCCTTCCCCTCCAACCCCACTGGCGGCATCATGGAGCGTGCGGACCTGGAGGCCCTAGTGCCGGTCCTGAAGGACACCAACATCATGCTCCTCTCCGATGAGATCTACGCGGAGCTCACCTATGGCCAGCACCATGTGTCCCCGGCCAACATCCCAGAGCTCCACGACCGGACCATCGTGATCAACGGCTTCTCCAAGGCCTACTCCATGACGGGCTGGCGTCTGGGCTATGCCGCGGGTCCCAAGGAGATCATCGCCCAGATGACCAAGCTCCACCAGTTCGGCATCATGTCCGCCCCCACGATGAGCCAGTATGCTGCCATCGAGGCCATGCGAAACGGCGATGAGGACATCGAGAAGATGCGGGACGAGTACGACGGCCGCCGACGCTATCTGGTGGAGGGCCTGCGTCGGATCGGCCTGGAATGCTTCGAGCCCAAGGGCGCCTTCTATGTGTTCCCCTGCATCAGATCCACCGGCCTGTCCTCCGATGAGTTCTGCGAGCGTTTCCTGCTGGAGGAGAAGGTGGCGGTGATCTCCGGCGCGGCCTTCGGACCCGGCGGCGAGGGCTTCGTGCGCTGCTGCTACGCCGCGTCCATGAAGGACCTGGCCGAGGCCCTGACCCGTATGGACAATTTCCTCACCAACCTGCGCAAGAAGCAGGGCAAGGCCGGGGACTGAGCGAACAAGGATCGGGAGGGATGCCCCATGACAGCCGACTTCAGTGGACTCGTATTCACCCCTGCGGATATCCTGCTCCCCCGGGAGTGCGACTATCAGAAGTGGGCCGTGGTGGCCTGCGATCAATATACCTCTCAGCCGGAGTACTGGCAGAGGGTGTCGGACTTCGTGGGGGGCGCGCCCTCCACGCTCCGGCTCATCCTGCCGGAGAGCTGTCTGGACGGCCCCAGCGTGGAGACCGATATCGTGGAGGTCAACAACACCATGACCCACTATCTGCGGGAGGACCGCTTCCGTACGCTGGAGGGGGCCATGGTCTATGTGGAGCGGGGCCTGAGCAATGGCAGGACCCGCCGGGGCCTGATCGGCAAGGTGGACCTGGAGGCCTATGACTATGAGCCAGGATCCTCCGCTCCGGTGCGGGCCACGGAGGGCGTGGTGCTCTCCCGGATCCCGCCCCGGGTGGCGGTGCGGAAGAACGCGCCGCTGGAGCTCCCTCACGCCATGCTCCTGATGGACGACCCGGAGGACCGCCTCATGGGCTTCCTGGCGGGCCGGACCGGGGAGATGGAGCTCCTGTACGATTTCGACCTGATGGAGGGCGGCGGTCGGATTCGGGGCTGGCGTCTGGGAGAGGCGGAGCTGGCGGAGACCGCCCGGCTCCTGCGGGCCATCACCGCTCCGGAGACCTTCCGGGCCCGCTATGGCGGCGAAGACGATATCGCCCTGGCGGTGGGGGACGGCAACCACTCTCTGGCCACGGCCAAGGAGTGCTATGAGCGGCAGAAGCGTCATCTGCCGCCGGAGCAGTGGGACCATATCCTCTCCCGGTACGCGCTGGTGGAGCTGACCAGCCTCCAGGACGAGAGCCTGGAGTTCGAGCCGGTCCACCGGGTGCTCTTCGGCGTGGAGCCCAGCGAGGTGCTGGCCGCGCTGGCGCGCTATTATCCCGGAGCCCACTACGGCGAGGGGGAGGGCCATGTGCTCCGCTATGTCCACGCCGGAGGCGAGGGCTGCGTCACCGTGCCCCATCCCGCCTCTGAACTGGAGGCGGGGACCCTCCAGCCCTTCCTGGACGACTATGTCCAGCACGCAGGCGGTCGGATCGACTATATCCACGGCACCGAGGTGGCCCGGCGTCTGGCCGCCCGTCCGGGGGATCTGGCGTTCCTCATGCCGGCGCTGGACAAGACGAGGCTCCTCCCGGCGGTGCTCCATGACGGAGCTCTGCCCCGCAAGACCTTCTCTATGGGAGAGGCCCAGGACAAGCGCTTCTATCTGGAAGCGCGGAAGATCCGCTGAGAGGAGGCGTCTGGATGACACCGATCGTGACGGAAGCCAGGGCCAAGCTGAACCTGACTTTGGATGTACTGGGCCGGCGGGAGGACGGCTACCATGACCTGTGCATGGTCATGCAGTCCGTGGCCCTGTGCGATACTGTGACCATCGAGCGGGAGGAGGGCGGCAAGGGCATCAAGGTCCGCTCGGATCTGGATTTCCTGCCATCCGGCAGGAACAATCTGGCCGCCGCCGCCGCCATCCGCCTCTGCGACGAGGCGTGGCGGGACAGCGACGGTCTGCGGATCCGGCTGGACAAGGCCATCCCGGTCTGCGCCGGCATGGGCGGCGGGAGCTCGGATGCCGCCGCCGTCCTGCGTGCCCTGAACGAGGCGTGGAAGCTGGGGTATCCCCGGGAGAGGCTGGCCGAGATCGGGGCCGATGTGGGCTCCGATGTGCCCTACTGCGTGCTGGGCGGCACCGCGCTGGCCGAGGGCCGGGGCGAGCGCCTGACCCCTCTGCCTGCTCTGCCCTGGTGCTTCGTGGTGATCTGCAAGCCCCATTTCAGCATCTCCACCCCGGAGCTCTTCGAGCGGATCGACGGGATGAAGATCAGCTGTCACCCCGACACCAAGGGGATGCTCAAGGCCCTGGAGCGGGGGGATGTGCTGGGCGTGGCCCGACGGATGTACAACGTGTTCGAGGACGTCCTGCCCCGGAACCAGGGGAGCACGGTGGCGGAGATCAAAGATATCCTGCTCCAGCACGGGGCGCTGGGCGCCTGCATGAGCGGCACCGGTCCCACTGTGTTCGGCCTCTATGATGACATCGTGAAGGCGTGGAGGGCCTGCCACGCCCTGCGGAAGAGCTATGAGCAGACGTTCCTGACCGTGACCGTATAAAAATATCCACCGTTTCGACCGAAACGGTGGATATTTTTTGCGCCTATCAGGCTGTGGTCAGCGTCTGCGGCGGCCGGAATATCGGGTGCGGCGGGCTCCGCCGGAGCGCCGGCCATAGCGGCCTCCGCCCGCCAGACGGCGGATCAGCAGGACCACCAGAAGGACCGCGAGGGCGGCCAGGACCAGCTTCACCCAAAGCTGGTCGAAGAACTTCTGGATCTGGTCCAGCCGGTAGAGGAGCTCAGAGCGTTCCACACTGTGGGTGGCCAGCAGGTCGGTCTGACCGTAACTCTGCCCGTTGTAGGTGAGGGTGACGGTGCCCAGCTTCTGGCCCTGCTCCACCGGAGCCTCTACAGTCTCAGGCAGGTCGATCTCCCGCTGGAAGGCGCTCACATCGATGTCGGTGGGGAGCGTGGCCTCGATGGACCCGGCGGGCTGGACCGTCACATGATCCATATCAGAGGACAGGGAGACGCCCACCTCGGGGAAGTCCATGCTGCTCCCCTCCAGGATGGTCTGCCGGGAGAAGTTGTTGAAGCCGAATTCCAGCAAACGCTTGCTCTCGGTGAAATAGTTGGTGTCCTTGTTCTCCGTATAATTGGCGGCGCCCATGACCACGGCGATGAGGTTCCGGTCGTTCTTGGAGGCGGCAGAGACCAGACAGTGGCCGGCCTCCGGGGTGGAGCCGGTCTTGATGCCGGTGGCGTACTGATACCAGTAGTCCCGGACCCGCCAGGTGGACACCAGCGCGTTGGTGGAGTGGAGGGTGCGGGCGTCGTTCAGGTTGGTGGCGGGGATCTGGTAGGACACGGAACTGACCAGCTCCCGGAAAGTGGGATCCTTCATGGCCTCATGAGCCATCCGATAGATGTCGTGGGCGGAGGTGTAGTGCTCCGGATCGTGGTAGCCGTGGGGGTTTGCGAAGTGGGTGTCCTCCATGCCCAACTCCTTGGCGCGCTGGTCCATGAGGTCCACGAAGGAGGGCACGTCGCCGGCGATGATCTGGGCCATGGCATTGCAGGCCTCGTTGGCGGAGGGGATCAGAGCGGCAGCCAGCAGGTCGTGGATGGTGAGCTGTTCCCCGGCCTTGATCCCGGCGGTGGAACCGCCCTCGCCGATGCCGTAGTCGACCTGGTCGCCTACGGTGATGGTCTCGTCCAGCTTGTGCTCCCCTTTGGCGATGGACTCCAGCATCAGCAGAGAGGTCATCACCTTGGTGATGGAGGCGGGGTAGACCTTGGCGTGGGAGTCCTGGTCATAGAGGATCTCGCCAGTGTCGTCATCCACAAGGATAGCGGAAGTGGCCTCGATGTGCATGGAGGCCAGGAGCGCGCTCTGCTGCTGCGTCTGGGGCGCGGCCGCAGGCTCCTCCACGGCGGGGGAGGCGGAGGGAGCGGCGCTCTCCCCGGTGGCGGCAGCGGAGAAGGGAAGGACGGTGGAGGCCAGCAGGGAAGCGGTCAGCAGGAAGGAAGGGATATGTCGTTTTTTCATTAGGAAACTCCCCATATTTGTGATATACTGTCTCTGTATCGCGGTCCGGCCCAGCCGGACGACCGATGTAAATGCCATTATAGCAAAGAAACGCGCCCCATGCAACCGCAATGGAAAGGAGCAGATCGGAACATGAAGATCTCCCGCTTCGAGCTGGCGGCCCTGGTCCTGACGGCCGCCTTCCTGGCCTTCTCTGTGGGCTGGCTGGCACGGGGCCGGCAGGACGACGGCCCGGTCCGCATCCAGGTGGAGCGGGCGGCGGAACAGGAGCTCCTGCTCCCGGAGCCTTCTTCGTCCCCGCCGGCAGAGACGCCGTGCCCTGCGGAGAGCGGCGCGCCCGCCGGAACGGACCGCACCGACATCAACACCGCAGACGCGGAGGAGCTCCAGAGGCTGCCTGGGATCGGGGCGGCCAGAGCCGAGGCCATCGTGGAGGACCGGGAGAAGAACGGGCCTTTCCGCATCCCGGAGGATCTGACGCGGGTGCCCGGCATCGGGGAGGGCATCCTGGAGCAGTGCATCAGCCATATCACAGTAGGAGAAGAGGACACACCATGAAGATATTAGTGGTAGACGACGAGAAGGTGCTGGTCAAGGGCATCAAGTTCAACCTCCAGAGCGAGGGTTATCAGGTGGAGACTGCCTATGACGGCGAGGCCGCCGTGGAGCTGGCCCGGAGCGGAGCCTTCGATCTGATCATCCTGGACCTGATGATGCCCAAGATCGACGGGCTCCAGGCCTGTATGCGGATCCGGGAGTTCTCCAATGTGCCCATCATCATGCTCACGGCCCGCAGTGAGGATGCGGACAAGATCGTGGGCTTCGAGTGCGGGGCGGACGACTATATCACCAAGCCCTTCAATATCCTGGAGCTGAAGGCCCGGGTCCGGGCCCTCCTGCGCCGGGCCGGCATGGCGGCCCGGAAAGAGGAGAACGGCCGGCTCACCGTGGGGCACATCACCCTGGATCCCAACGAGCGCTCCGTGTGGAAGGGCGAGGAGCCGGTGGACCTGACCGCCAAGGAGTTCGACCTGATGGAGCTGCTCATGCGCAACCCGGGCCGGGTGTACAGCCGGGAGAACCTGCTCAACGTGGTCTGGGGCTATGAGTACGCCGGGGACTACCGGACGGTGGACGTCCATGTCCGCCGCCTGCGGGAGAAGCTGGAGCTGGACCCGGCCCATCCGGTGTACATCCTCACCAAGTGGGGCGTGGGCTACTATCTGAAGAACGCCTGACCGGGATCCGGGCGGGCAGGACAGGAAAGGGGGGAGCCGGGTGTCCGGAGCCTCTGAGACGGAGAAGTGGGTGCCCTTCTGGCGCTCCCTCCAGAGCCGGTTCATCCTGAGCTTCGGGGCGCTGATCGCGGCCCTGCTGCTCTTTTTGAACATCTATCCGATCGTCACCTCCGAGGATCTGGTGTTCCAGTCCAAGCAGGACGCCCTCTGGCGGCAGGCGGACATCATCACCTCCACGCTGGCCGGGGGCGAGGGCCTCACCGCCGAGGGGGTGGAGGCCAATCTGACCAAACTGGGCGTCACCAGTCTGGACCGGGTCCTGGTCACTGACCCCAGCGGGAAGGTCCTCTACGACACCAGTGAGGTGGACAACGCCAGGGACCGTTATGCCCTCCTGTGGGAGGTGGTCAGCGCCCTGAAGGGAAACGACGTGTTCCGCTCCGAGTATCGGGACGGGGCCTTCCGCTCTAGGGCCGCCGCGCCGATCCTCTACCGGGGGATGACGCAGGGGGCGGTATACCTCTATGAATACGACCGCCAGCAGGCGGAGATGCTCCGGGACCTCCAGAGCAACCTGCGCAACATCTCCATCGTGGTGTGCGTGGCGGCCTTGGCGTTCAGCGTGCTGATCTCCAAGGCCGTCACCCGGCGGATCGCCGTCCTGCTCCGGGGCATCCGCTCCGTGCGGGAGGGCGAGTACAGCCACCGGGTCACCATGGCCGGCGGGGACGAGCTGGCCCTGCTGGCGGGGGAGTTCAATGAGCTCACCGACCGGCTCCAGACCACGGAGGAGGTCCGGCGGCGCTTCGTCTCCGACGCCTCCCATGAGCTCAAGACCCCGCTGGCGTCGATCCGGCTCCTGACCGACTCCATCCTCCAGAACGGGGACATGGACCCGGACACGGCCCGGGAGTTCGTCTCCGACATCGGGGACGAGGCCGAGCGCCTGACCCGGATCACCGAAAAGCTCCTGACCCTCACCCGCATGGACACCGCCCCGCCTCGGAACGTGGCCCCGGTGGATGTGGCCCGGGTCATCCGCAAGGTGGAGCATATGCTGGCACCGCTGGCGGCGGCGGTGGACGTGACGGTGGAGCTGGAGCTGGGGACGGACTGTGTGGTCCGCTCCACGGAGGACGACCTGTATCAGATCGCGTTCAACCTGATGGAGAACGCGGTGAAGTATGACCTGCCCGGCGGCCGGGTGCGGGTGGAGCTCTCCACCGAGGGGGACCAGGTGGTCCTGCGGGTGGAGGACACCGGCGTCGGCATCCCGGAGGAGGATCTGCCCAAGATCTTCGACCGGTTCTACCGGGTGGACAAGGCCCGCTCCCGAGAGGCCGGCGGCACCGGACTGGGTCTGTCGATCGTGCGGGACGCGGTGTGCCAGAACGGCGGCACCGTGGAGGCCCGCCGCCGGGAGCCGGAGGGGACCTGCTTCGAGGTCCGCTTCCCCCGGTGCGGGAAGGAGGAGACGCCATGAGGAGACGACGCGCAGGGCCCCTCCTGCTGGCGCTGCTGTCCCTGGCCGGGACCGCCGGGTGCGTGATGAAGAACACCATGGACCAGCAGAGGCGGGCAGAGAGCTATGAGGTCTATTTCGCGGCGCGGGACGATGAGACCGGCACCGCCGTGGCCGGGGAGCTGTGGGTCCCGGAGGCGGGCAGCGAACCGGTCCAGGGCCTGCTGGACCAGCTCCTGGCGGGGCCCGCGGAGCCGGGACTGGTGTCCCCCTTCCCGGAGGACCTGTCCCTGCGAAGCTGGAAGCTGGAGGAGGGGTGCCTCTCTCTGGACTTCTCCGAGGCCTATGAGGCCCTGTCCGGCATCGACCTGACGATCGCCAACTCCTGTCTGGCCCTGACGCTGTGCCAGGCGGAGGGGGTGGATGCGGTGTCCATCACCGTGGCGGGAGAGGCGCTCCCCCAGGCCGCCGAGCAGCTCCGGGCGGAGGACGTGGTGCTCACCGGCTCCGAGGGGGAGCCGGTGGCCGTCACCGCCACGCTCTGGTTCCCGCGGGCTGCCGGGAAGGGGCTTGGAGTGGAGTACCGCCGCCTGCTCCTGTCGGAGGAGGACACCCTGAGCCGGGCCGTCATGGAGGCCCTGCTGTCCGGTCCCCAGTACGATAGCCTCCAGGCAGTCCTGCCGGCGGACACCCAGCTCCTGGACGTGGTGGTGGAGGACCGCGTGTGCTATGTGAGCCTGCCCACCGACGCCCTGACCGCGCTGGAGGGGGACCGGAGCCGGCTCCGTCTGGTGGTCTACGCCATCGTGAACACCCTGGCCGGGAGCATCGACACCGTGGACGCGGTCCAGCTCCGGGCGGACGGCCAGCCCATCGACCTGCCCGACGGACTGGGCCAGCCTCTGGCCCCGGACCTGACGCTGGAGCAGGAGGACTAGACCCGCTTTGTACGGCTGGGCCCCTTCCCGGGACCGGGCCTGCAAATAGATCAGAATGAAAGATAAGATAAGGGAGAGAACTGATATGAACGACCAGAGCTTCGATACTCAGTGCATCCACGGGGGCTACCGCCCCGGCAATGGCGAGCCCCGGAACATCCCCATCATCCAGTCCACCACCTTCCGCTATGAGAGCAGCGAGGCCATGGGCCGCCTCTTCGACCTGGAGGAGAGCGGGTACTTCTATACCCGGCTCCAGAATCCCACCAACGACAGTGTGGCCGCCAAGATCTGCGGTCTGGAGGGCGGGACCGCCGCCATGCTGACCTCCTCCGGTCAGGCGGCCTCCTTCTACTCCATCTTCAACATCTGCTCCTGCGGGGACCATGTGGTCTCCTCCTCTACGATCTACGGCGGCACCTATAACCTCTTCGCCGTGACCATGAAGCGGATGGGCATCGAGTTCACCTTCGTGGACCCGGACTGCACACCGGAGGAGCTGGACGCCGCCTTCCGGCCCAACACCAAGGCGGTGTTCGGCGAGACCATCGCCAACCCGGCGCTGGCGGTGCTGGATTTCGACAAGTTCTCCAAGGCGGCCCACGCCCACGGCGTGCCCCTGATCGTGGACAACACCTTCGCCACTCCTGTGAACTGCCGCCCCTTCGAGCACGGCGCGGACATCGTGATCCACTCCACCACCAAGTATATGGACGGCCACGCCAACGCTGTGGGCGGCGCGATCGTGGACTCCGGCAAGTTCGACTGGACCCAGTATCCTGACAAGTTCCCCGGCCTCTGCACCCCGGACGAGAGCTACCATGGCGTGACCTACACGGAGCGCTTCGGCCTGGGCGGTGCCTATATCACCAAGGCCACGGCCCAGCTCATGCGGGACTTCGGCTCCATCCCCGCCCCCATGAATTCCTACCTGCTGAACGTGGGGCTGGAGACTCTGCATCTGCGGATGCCTCGTCACTGTGCCAACGCTCTGGCGGCGGCCAAGTTCCTCCAGAGCCATGAGAAGGTGGCCTGGGTCAGCTATCCTGGCCTCCCCGGCGACAAGTACTACGAGCGGGCCAGGAAGTATATGCCCAACGGCACCTGCGGTGTGGTCTCCTTCGGTGTGAAGGGCGGCCGCAAGGCGGCGGAGGCCTTCATGGGCGGTCTGGAACTGGCCTCCATCGCCACCCATGTGGCGGATGCCAAGACCTGCGTGCTCCATCCCGCCTCCTCCACCCACCGCCAGATGAACGACGAGGAGCTCCGGGCCGCCGGCGTAGCCCCCGACCTGGTCCGCCTCTCCGTGGGCATCGAGGACATCGGCGACATCCTGGCCGACCTGGAGAAGGCCCTCCAGCGGGTGTGATGACGAGAGGAAGATCATGAACACGTGAAAAAGGAGCGGCTCCCGATCGGCGGGAGCCGCTCCTTTTGCGGAATGGATCGTTTTTATCCGCGCGATCCCAGTGCGGCGGCGATGAAGGCCCGGAACAGAGGATGGGGGCGGTTGGGACGGCTCTTGAATTCCGGGTGGTACTGGACGCCCACATAGAAGGGACGGTCGGTCAGCTCCACCGTCTCCACCAGCCGCCCGTCGGGGGACAGGCCGGAGAGGGTCAGGCCGGCGGCGGTCAGGGCCTCCCGGTACTCGTTGTTGAACTCATAGCGGTGGCGGTGACGTTCGGAGATCTGGCTCTGGCCGTAGCACCGCTCCAGTGTGGTGCCGGGCTGGACGGCGCAGGGATAAGCCCCCAGCCGAAGGGTGCCGCCCTTGTCGATCTCATCGCTCTGGCCGGGCATGAAGTCGATGACCTTGTGCTTGCAGATCTCATTGAACTCACCGGAATCGGCGTCGGCGATGCCGGCCACATGGCGGGCGAACTCGATGACGGCGATCTGCATCCCCAGACAGATGCCGAAGTAGGGCACCTGGTGCTCCCGGGCGTACTTGGCCGCCAGGATCATGCCGTCGATGCCCCGCTGGCCGAAGCCGCCGGGGACGATGATGCCGTCCAGGCCGCCCAGAAGCGCGTCGGCGGAGTCGGCGGTGATGCCCTCGGAGTCGATCCACTGGATCTCCACCTGGGCCCCCTGGGCGAAGCCCGCATGACGCAGAGCCTCGGCTACAGAGAGATAGGCATCGTGGAGCTGGACGTACTTGCCCACCAGGCCGATGGTCACAGAACGCTGGGCGTTCTTGATCTGGTCCACCATGGCGGCCCACTCGGTCAGATCGGGCTTGGGGGCGTCCAGGCCCAGCTCCCGGCACACCAGGTCGGAGAAGTGGGACTCCTCCAGCATCAGGGGGGCCTCATACAGACAGGGGAGCGTGATGTTCTCGATGACGCAGTCGGGCTTCACGTTGCAGAACAGCGCGATCTTCTGGAAGATGGAGGGCTCCAGCGGCTCATCGCACCGAAGGACCACGAAGTTGGGATTGATGCCCATGCCCTGGAGTTCCTTGACGGAGTGCTGGGTGGGCTTGGACTTGTGTTCATCGGAGCCCCGCAGGAAGGGGACCAGAGTCACATGGATGAAGAGGCTGTTCTCCCGGCCCACCTCCAGCGAGATCTGGCGGACGGCCTCGATGAAGGGCTGAGACTCGATGTCGCCGATGGTGCCGCCGATCTCGGTGATCACCACGTCGGCATCGGTCTGCTTGCCCACCCGGTAGACGAAATCCTTGATCTCATTGGTGATGTGGGGGATCACCTGGACGGTGGAGCCCAGATACTCGCCCCGGCGCTCCTTGTTCAGCACGTTCCAGTAGACCTTTCCGGTGGTCAGATTGGAGTACTTGTTCAGATCCTCGTCGATGAAGCGCTCATAATGGCCCAGGTCCAGATCGGTCTCGGCGCCGTCCTCCGTGACGTAGACCTCTCCGTGCTGGTAGGGACTCATGGTACCGGGGTCCACATTGATATAGGGATCCAGCTTCTGTGCCGCCACCTTCAGGCCGCGGGCCTTCAGCAGACGCCCCAGGGAGGCGGCGGTGATCCCCTTGCCCAAGCCGGACACCACGCCGCCGGTCACGAAAATATACTTTGCCATAAGAACCTCCTCTGCATCCACGTCTCCGGGGATATCCCGGAGCGCTTGTCCAATGCTTCCATATCTGAAACACATGTCGGATCGGATCGACATGCAAACCATCCGGTGGGGAAGCTCCCACGCCGGATGGTGCTGAGGTCAGACGATATTCGTCACATAGAGCTGGCGGTAAGGATTGGCGCTGTCGGGGGTGAGGACATGGAAGGGAGCGTCCTCTACCTTCGCCTGATCCAAGCCGAATCGGTCGCAGAACTGGGCCAGGATGGGGGAGAGCTCCGCCCGGTCGGCCGCGTCGGCCTCCCGGACCAGGAGCCGGTCGGGCAGGGCGGGGAGACGATCTCCCCGGAGGAAGATCTTGCCGCCGTACATGCCCATGCCGCAGAAGTTGCCCACGGGGGTGCCGGTGCCATCCAGATCCAGGACCACGATGGTGCCACCGGCCTGGTATTCGCCCAGGAAGGAGCCGGCTGTGCCGCCCACCACCAGCAGGGGCGCCTTGTCCAGATAGGACTTCATATGGATGCCCGCCCGGTAGCCCACATTGCCTTCGATGAAGATCGAACCGCCCCGCATGGCATAGCCGCAGGCATCGCCGCAGCTGCCGTGGATGACGATGGTGCCCTCGTTCATCGTGTCGCCAACGGCCTCCTGACAGTTGCCGTAGACCTCCACCGTGGAGCCGTTGAGGTATTGCCCCAGGCCGTTGCCGGGGGTGCCACGGAGGATGAAATGCCGTCCGGAGGAGCCGCAGGCCAGATACCGCTGGCCGAAGAGGGCGTCCACCTCGATATCCCTATCCGCGCTGGCCCGGATGTATTCGTTGAGCTGTGGGCTGAGCAGGTTTTTCGCTTGGATGACCATGTGCTTCCTCTCCTTTACTCGCCGGCGTGGCGCACGCCCAGGATGTCCAGCTCCTTCTGGGTGAGTCCGACGCCCCGGAGCATGAGACGGTTGCCCCGCAGGGCCTCGATGGAGTTGATGCCCATGCCGCCCATCATCTCCTTGAGTTCGTGGTCCCAGGCGGTGAGCAGATGGACCAGACGGCGGCGGGCCTCCTGAGGATCCAGACGGGCCACCAGATCCTCCCGCTGGGTGGCGATGCCCCAGCTGCACAGGCCGCTCTGGCAGGTGCGGCACAGGTGGCAGCCCATGGCCAGCAGGGCGGCGGTGCCGATGTACACCGCGTCCGCGCCCAGAGCGATGGCCTTCACCAGATCGGCGGAGGAACGGATGGAGCCGCCGGCGATGATGGACACCTGGTCCCGGATGCCCTCGTCCCGGAGCCGCTGGTCCACGGCGGCCAGAGCCAGCTCGATGGGGATGCCCACGTTGTCCCGGATCCGGGTGGGGGCGGCGCCAGTGCCGCCCCGCATGCCGTCGATGGCGATGATGTCCGCGCCGGAGCGGGCGATGCCGGAAGCGATGGCCGCGATGTTGTGGACGGCGGCCACCTTCACGATCACCGGCTTCTGATAGTTGGTGGCCACCTTCAGAGAGTCCACCAGCTGGCGCAGATCCTCGATGGAGTAGATGTCGTGATGGGGGGCGGGGGAGATCGCGTCGGCCCCCTCCGGGATCATGCGGGTGCGGGAGATGTCTCCGTTGACCTTCTTGCCGGGGAGATGGCCGCCGATGCCGGGCTTGGCGCCCTGGCCCATCTTGATCTCGATGGCGGCACCGGCGTTCAGGTAGTCCGTATGGACGCCGAAGCGGCCGGAGGCCACCTGCACGATGGTGTTGGGGCCATAGGCATAGAAGTCCTCATGGAGACCGCCCTCGCCAGTGTTGTAGCAGGTGCCGAGATCCCGGGCGGCCTGGGCCAGCGCCGCGTGGGCATTGTAGGAGATGGAGCCGTAGCTCATGGCCGAGAAGAGGATGGGGAGCTTCAGCTCCAGCTGGGGCGGCAGGTCGCAGATCAGCTTCCCCTCCGCGTCCCGGCGGACGTCCGTGGGCTTCTTGCCCAGGAACACCCGGGTCTCCATGGGTTCCCGCAGAGGATCGATGGGCGGGTTGGTCACCTGAGAGGCGTTGATCAGCAGCTTGTCCCAATAGATGGGGTAGTCCTTGGAAGAGCCCATAGAGGACAGGAGCACGCCGCCGGAGGCCGCCTGCCGGTAGATCTCGGTGATGGTCCGGGCGGGCCAGTTGCCGTTGTTCCGGAACGCATTGTCCGTGGGGACGATCTTCAGGGCATGCGTGGGGCAGAAGCACACACAGCGCTGACAGTCCACGCATTTGGACTCGTCCGCCCGGAGGGCTCCGGTCTTTTTGTCCCGGAAGTGGACGCCGGTGGCGCACTGGCCGATGCAGATGCCGCAGTCCACACAGCGCTGGGCGTTCCGCACCACCTCATAGGGGGGATAAATGTAGTCCAGGCTCACGCCGGAGCACCTCCTTTCACATCCTTGTCCAGCGTCACGATCATGGGTTCGCCGCCCTTGGGGGACCAGACCCGGTCCAGCTCCGGCTGGATCACCCGGATCGCGGCCTCCTCAGAGGCGATGTATACCATGTCGTCCCGCTCACCCACTACCATGGAGCGGAGCTTGAGACGGTCGTTGAGGGCCATGAGGCCGCCCTCGAAGCCTACCAGGATGGAGAAAGGCCCCGTCACCAGGAAGCTGGAGAAGGCGCTACGGAGATAGGTCATCCGGGCCTTCTCCTCTGCCGGGAGCCGTTCGATGGTGTCCCAGAAGGGGGCGGCCATCACATGGGCGGCCTCCTCCATGGTCATGCCCTTCCGGCGGACCAGATAGTCCAGGATATAGGTGATGACCTCGGTGTCGGTCTGGAGGGTACAGCGGTAGCCGTGCATCTCGATGGCCCGGCGGTTGGCATCATAGCTGGAGATCTCACCGTTGTGGACCACGGAGCAGTCCAGCAGGGCGAAGGGATGGGCGCCGCCCCACCAGCCGGGCGTATTGGTGGGATAGCGGCCATGGGCGGTCCAGCAGTAGCCCTCGTAGTCCTCCAGACGGTAGAAGCGGCCCACGTCCTCGGGATAGCCCACCGCCTTGAACACGCCCATGTTCTTCCCGGAGGAGAAGATGTAGGCGCCGTCGATGGAGCTGTTCACCCGGATGACCCGGCGGGCCACGAACTCCCGCTCGTCCAGCTGGCTGTCAGAGAGCCGATGGGGCAGGGGGGCCACGAAGTAGCGCCAGATCAGCGGCTCATCGGTGATGGCGGCCATCTTCCGAGTGGGGATCTTGGACAGGTTGATGATGTCGAAATAGCGCTCCAGATACCGTTCGCACTCCTCGCGGGCGGTCTGGGAGTCATAAAAGATGTGGAGCGCATAGTGGTCCTTATGATCCGGATAGATGCCGTAGCCGGCAAAACCGCCGCCCAGACCGTTGGAACGGTCGTGCATCACGGCGATGGAGCGGACGATCCGGTCGCCGGAGACGGGCGTCCCCTTTTTGGAGAACAGACCGGAGATCGCGCAGCCGGATGGGATCCGAACGTTTCCCTCTCGCACCATGAAATTTCTCCTCCCTCGAATTGCAAAAAAGGCGTCCACAGTCTTACCGCCGGCCCAGACAGGGGAGACCGGCGGATGTTCCGTGAACGCCTTTGTTCATAGACGGTATCATAGCACGCTCTGGGCGCTTCGACAAGATATTTTTTTGATTTTTCTGGACTGAAATGGCAAGTTTTGAATGATGACTTGCAAAACGACGAAAAAACGGCTCCATTTTAGACAGCCTTCACAAGACGCGGAAGTTCAGCGAAAGAAGGGGTTGACAAGGGCGGATGGCGATCCTATAATGACCGCATCGACAGCAAGGGCGCTGTGGCTGAAAAGGCCGCAGTGCCCATTTTTCATTTCATCTCCGTCTATCCGGCGGGGAGCTGGAGAAAGCGAAGGAGTGTATCGACATGAGCAAGGTCCCTGAGCTGTTTGGCAGCATGGTCTTCAACGACGCCGTCATGAAGGAGCGTCTCCCCAAAGACGTGTACCGTTCCCTCCGCCGTACCATCCGGGAGGGCACCGCTCTGGCCCCTGAGGTGGCCGATGTGGTGGCCTCCGCCATGAAGGATTGGGCGGTGGCCAAGGGCGTCACCCATTTCACCCACTGGTTCCAGCCGATGACCGGCATCACCGCTGAGAAGCACGATTCCTTCATCTCCCCCTGTGAGGACGGCGGTGTGATCATGGAGTTCTCCGGCAAGGAGCTGATCAAGGGCGAGCCTGACGCCTCTTCCTTCCCCTCCGGCGGTCTGCGGGCAACCTTCGAGGCCCGGGGCTATACCGCCTGGGATCCCACCTCCTATGCCTTCATCAAGGATGATACCCTGTGCATCCCCACTGCCTTCTGTTCCTATCACGGCGAGATCCTGGACAAAAAGACCCCGCTCCTCCGCTCCATGGACGCGGTGAGCCGGGAGGCCATCCGGGTGCTGAAGCTCTTCGGCAAAGACGTGTGCCGCGTCACCGCCACGGTGGGTCCTGAGCAGGAATACTTCCTGATCGACAAGAAGGACTACGCCAAGCGCCCGGACCTGATCCTCACCGGCCGGACCCTGTTCGGCGCCTCCTCTCCCAAGGGACAGGAGCTGGAGGACCACTATTTCGGCTCCATCCGTCCCCGCGTGAAGGCCTATATGGCCGACCTGGACGAGGAGCTGTGGAAGCTGGGCATCTACTCCAAGACCGAGCACAACGAGGTGGCCCCCTGCCAGCATGAGATGGCCCCCATCTTCACCACCGCCAACCTGGCCACCGATCAGAACCAGCTCACCATGGAGGTCATGAAGAAGGTGGCCGACAGGCACGGCTTCGTGTGCCTGCTCCACGAGAAGCCCTTCGAGGGGGTCAACGGCTCCGGCAAGCACAACAACTGGGCCCTGTCCACCGACACCGGCGAGAACCTGCTGGATCCCGGCCGCACGCCCGCCGACAACGCCCAGTTCCTGCTGTTCCTCACCGCCGTGATCAAGGCGGTGGACGAGTATCAGGACCTGCTGCGGATCTCCGTGGCCAGCGCCGGCAACGACCACCGCCTGGGCGCCAACGAGGCCCCTCCCGCCATCGTCTCCGTCTACGTGGGCGATGAGCTGGAGGAAGTGGTGGACACGCTGGTCTCCGGCACCGCCCACGATGGAGAGAAGCGCCGGGCCATGGACATCGGTGTCACCGCCCTCCCGCCCATCCCGCTGGACAACTCCGACCGCAACCGGACCTCTCCCTTCGCCTTCACCGGCAACAAGTTCGAGTTCCGGATGCCCGGTTCCTCCTTCAACATCGCCTGCACCAACATCATGCTCAACGCCGCGGTGGCGCAGGCTCTGGGCAAGTTCGCCGATGAGCTGGAGGGCGCGGAGGACTTCGACAAGGCCCTCTCTGTCCTGGTCCGCCGGGAGCTGGCCGCCCACCGCCGCATCCTCTTCAACGGCAACGGGTACAGCGATGAGTGGGTGGCGGAGGCCAAGCGCCGGGGCCTGCTGGACCTGCGCACGACCCCCGAGGCTCTGGCCCACTTCGACGATCCCAAGAACGTGGAGCTCTTCACTTCTCTGGGCATCTATACGCTGGAGGAGCTCCACTCCCGCCAGGAGATCGGGCAGGAGGAGTACAGCAAGGTCATCCAGATCGAGGCCAAGACTTCCATGGACCTGCTGAAGAAGCGCATCATCCCCGCCTGCATCGCCTACTCCAAGTCGCTGGCCGAGGGCGTGGCCGCAAAGAAGTCCATCGGCGTGGACGCCGATGTGGAGGCCTCTATGGTCAAGCTGATCACCGACAAGACCGCCTCCCTGCTGTCCCGGACCTGCACGCTGGCCGCCGCCGTGGAGGGCGTGCCCTCCGGCGCCGCCAAGGCCGCGAGCTACTGTGCCGAGACCGTGTTCCCCGCCATGCAGCACGCCCGGGAGCTGGCCGATGAGCTGGAGATGCTGGTGGGCCGGGAGTACTGGCCCTTCCCGACCTATGGCGACCTGCTGTTCTATGTGTGATCCCGCCCCAGCACTAGATCGACCAGAAAGCGAGGGATATCCAATGGCTATCCATGAGGAGTGCGGCGTGTTCGGGATCTCCGATCCCAGAGGGGACTGCGCCCGCACCGCTTATTACGGGCTCTACTCACTCCAGCACCGGGGGCAGGAGGCCTGTGGCATCGCCACCATCAACGACCGGGAGCTCTCCTATCACAAGGACGTGGGCCTGGTGGGGGAGGTGTTCACACCGGAGCTCCTCCACCAGCTGGACGGCACCATGGCCGTGGGCCATGTGCGCTACGCCACCACCGGCGGCACCCGCCGGGAGAACGCCCAGCCCCTGACCCTCAAATATGTGAAGGGCACTCTGGCTCTGGCCCATAACGGCAATCTGGTGGGCACTCAGGAGCTCCGCACCGGGTTCGAATATCGGGGCGCGATCTTCCAGACCACCACCGACTCCGAGCTGATCGCCTACGCGATCGCGCAGGAGCGGCTCCGGTGCGGGTCCGCCGAGGAGGCCGTGGTCCGGGCCATGAAGCTCCTGCGGGGGGCCTATTCCCTGATCGTCATGTCCCCCCAGAAGCTGATCGCCGCCCGGGACCCCTGGGGCTTCCGGCCCCTGTGCATGGGCCGCCGGGGCGACGCCGTGATCTTCGCCTCCGAGAGCTGTGCCCTCCACGCCGTGGGAGCGCAGTACGAGCGGGAGCTGGAGCCCGGCGAGGTGGTCGTGGCCGAGGGGACGCAGGTCCGCTCCATCAAAGAGAACTGCGCCGGGGCCTCCAGCCACATGTGCATCTTTGAGTATATCTACTTCGCCCGGCCCGACTCGGACATCTGCGGACAGTCGGTCCACGAGGCCCGGCGGCTGGCGGGGAAGTATCTGGCCCGGGAGAGCGCCGTGGACGCCGATGTGGTCATCGGCGTGCCCGACTCCGGCCTGGACGCCGCCATGGGCTACGCGGAGGAGTCCGGTCTGCCCTATGTGATCGGGCTGGTCAAGAACCGCTACATCGGCCGGACCTTCATCACCCCCGGCCAGGAGAGCCGGGAGCAGGCCGTGCGGATCAAGCTGGGGCCCCTCCGCAGCTCCATCGAGGGCAAGCGGGTGGTGGTCATCGACGACTCCATCGTCCGGGGGACCACCTCCCGGCAGATCGTCTCCCTCCTGCGGGAGGCCGGGGCCACGGAGGTCCATATGCGGTCCTCCGCGCCGCCCTTCATCGCCCCGTGCTACTTCGGCACGGACATCCCGGACCGGGAACAGCTCATCGCCTGCCAGTACACGGTGGACGAGATCCGGGACATGATCGGTGCGGACAGTCTGGCTTTCCTGAGCTTGGACGCCCTGCACCGGATCGCCCCGGACGCCAAGTGCGGCTTCTGCGACGGCTGTTTTACGGGGAAATACCCCATCGCCCTGGACTGAGCCGGGGCGGGACGACATCGACATCTGCATATCTCGACGCGATGACGGAGACGAGTACCGCGGTACAGCCGGCCACAGCGAGCGGGGGACGATGAGAGCCCCGCGCCTCGGCCCCGCGGGAAGAACCCTCCTGAGCAGGGACCTGAACCCCGCCCGTCCGGGCGGTCAAGTAGGGCGACCGGGTGCGACCGTTATATCGCCCAGGCTTGGACCGGAGTTTTTCCTCTTTCCTTCTCTCATGTTCCCCAAAGCTTCGTTCTCCTTCTCCTCCGGGAAGAGCCTGAAAAGGGGCCGCTTCGGCGGCAATTTAGGTGGCACCGCGGAGCGCAGCATCCGTCCTAACGACCGGGAGATCCGTCCCGGCCGGGACAGATGCTGCGCTATATTTTTTCGGAGGTGCCATTTTTATGTGCTCGATCATCGGTTTCACCCAAAAGACTTACACGAAAGACCAGTTCCTGCCCTACTTCCAGCGGACCACCTCCCGGGGGCCGGACATGATGCGGGTGGAGGAGACCCCCTCCGGCTGGCTGGGCTTCCAGCGGCTGGCCATCATGGGCCTGGACGAGTCCGGGATGCAGCCCTTCCATCTGGACGGGGACGCCGTGGTCTGCAACGGCGAGCTCTACGGCTGGCGGGACCAGAAGGCCGCTCTGGAGGCCACCGGCAAGTACCAGTTCCACAGCCAGAGCGACTGCGAGATCCTCCTGCCCATGTACCATGAATATGGGCTGGAGATGTTCGCCAAGCTGGACGCGGAGTTCGCCCTGGTCATCTATGACGCGAAGAAGGACGCCTATATCGCCGCCCGGGACCCCATCGGCATCCGGCCCCTCTTCTACGGGACCGACGCGGAGGGCGGCATGGTGTTCGCCAGCGAGGCGAAAAACCTGATCGGCCTGTGCGATGAGGTCTGCCCCTTCCCTCCGGGCCACTACTGGGCCGACGGTCAGTTCGTCCGCTACGCCGACCTGACCACCGTGGCCGCCTATCGTCAGGACGATCTGGACACCATCTGCCGGAACATCCACGACAAGCTCGTCGCCGGCGTGGACAAGCGGCTGGACGCGGACGCCCCGGTGGGCTTCCTCCTGTCCGGTGGACTGGACTCCAGCCTGGTGTGCGGCATCGCCCGCAAGCTGCTGGACAAGCCCCTGCGCACCTTCGCCATCGGCATGGACACCGACGCCATCGACCTGAAATACGCCCGGGAGGCCGCCGACTATCTGGGCGCCGACCATACCGAGGTCATCATCAGCCGGGACGATGTGATCCGGGCCCTGCCGGAGGTGGTGGCCGCCCTGGGCACCTATGACATCACCACCATCCGGGCCAGCATGGGGATGTACCTGTGCTGCAAGGCCATCCGGGAGCGCTCCGACATCCGGGTCCTCCTGACCGGCGAGATCTCCGACGAGCTGTTCGGCTACAAGTACACCGACTTCGCCCCCTCCCCCGAGGCGTTCCAGCAGGAGGCCAAGAAGCGGGTGGACGAGCTGTATATGTACGACGTGCTCCGGGCCGACCGGTGCATCAGCTCCTGGTCCATGGAGGCCCGGGTGCCCTTCGGCGATCTGGACTTCGTGAAGTACGTCATGTCCATCGACCCCGCCAAAAAGGTCAACACCTACCACAAGGGCAAGTACCTGCTCCGGAAGGCCTTCGAGGCCGACAAGCTCCTGCCCGAGTCCATCCTCTGGCGGGAGAAGGCCGCCTTCTCCGACGCGGTGGGCCACTCCATGGTGGATGACCTGAAGGGATACGCCGAGACCTGCTATACCGATGAGGAGTTCCGCCTCCGGGCCGCCCGCTATGAGTTCGCCGCCCCCTTCACCAAGGAGAGCCTGCTCTACCGGGAGCTCTTCGAGCGGTACTACCCCGGTCAGGCCCGTATGGTCAAGGCCTTCTGGATGCCCAACCGGGCGTGGGAGGGCTGTGACGTCTCCGACCCATCCGCCCGGGTGCTGAGCAACTACGGCGCCAGCGGGAAGTGAGGTGCTGGGCCGGGGGAGGGCGCGGAGGCCCTCCCCCTACGGCCGGTCTTGCGGTCGAACGCTGCCGGATCTTATCGTTTTCGCGACACATCCTGTCCATGTGTCGCGAAAACGGCTTTTTTTTTTTTTTTTTTTGCGTTGAAAATACTGAAAAATGGTTGCAAGCCCCGATCGGTAACGTTATAATAGTTTCGTAGATTTGTCCGGAAGGGAGCAGACGGGGAGGGACCTCGACGGGGGGCGTGAGCTTCGCGCGGAGGACGCCCCGGAACGATGGATGGGACGACAAAAAGACGCTGAGCCGGCGGGGCGCTTCCCGTGCCGCCGGGCGTCTTTTGCGCTATCCGGGCCCTTCGGGACCGTGAGAAAGGGGCGTAGATTAAGGACGGAACCACAAGTTTGTCCCTGTGATACCCAAGCGAACGACAGAAAGGAGAAATGAAGATCATGAAAAAACGGATCTGGGCCAGTGTGCTGACCCTGACCATGCTGCTGGGCCTGCTGCCCACCGCCGCGCTGGCGGAGGAGTATGTCCCGGATGATGCGGTGATCCCGTATTCTGAGGGCGGCGAAGCTGGTAGCGGCTCTGGCACGGAAGAGTCTGAGACCGGTCTGCCCAAGGCGGTGGATGGCGTCATCAAGCTGGAGAGTGGCGACTATACGCTCTCTGAGAATGTGACGGCCTCCATCGTGGTCCCGAGCAGCGTGACCGCTACGCTGGATCTGAATGGCAAGACGCTGACGAATGCAAACGGTAAGCATACGATCGAGAATAAGGGTACCCTGACTGTTACTGATAGCAGTAACGGGAAGGGAAACGTTACGAACAATGCGGCTGGCCATGCTGCGCTGGCCAATCATCCTGATGCCGAGGCTACTTTGAAGGGCGGCAACTACAGCAATGCTCAGTGGTATACCATCAAGAACCTTGGAACGCTGACGATCAAGGATGGGACTTCTTTCACTACGACGGATAGTGGTTCCAGTATGATCGATACCGGCTGGTATGGGAACAAGGGGAATGACTTGGGTCTCGACTATCCAACGAGTGCAACAGTTTCTCTTACCATTGATGGTGGTACATTCAGCGGCGGTATGAATACCGTTAAGAATGATGACTTTGGCGAGACTACCATCAATGGCGGTAAATTTTCCAATACGGTTGGCCCAGTGATCCTGAACTGGCATAAGATGACCATCAATGACGGTGAATTTAAGATCTCTGATGAGATCGCGAAACCTCTGGTCGCCAATGGATACCTGGATGAGACTGCCGATGCTGGACAGTTTACCATCAAAGGTGGAACGTTCACTGGGAAAAATTCCTTGTTTGGATACGGTGAAGGTAGCAAGAATGGCGGTACGCTCACCGTTGAAGCTGGTACCTTTACCGGTGGTATTCCGGGTACAGGCCTTCCCTACACCCTGACGGTCTCCGGCGGCACTTTCTCCAGCGATGTGTCTCGATATGTTGCTGAGGGATATGCCTGGAACGCCGACACCGGCATGGTCGGGAAATTCGAAGCCGTGGCCCAGATCGGCGAGGATTTGTATCCCTCCCTGTCTGCGGCTGTGACAGCCGCAAAGGAGAACGATACCATCGTTCTCCTGAAAGATATTACTGTAAGAAAAGGTATCAGCGTCGGATCCGAAAAGAAGATCACGCTGGATCTGGGTGGTCATACGCTGACCAGGTCTGGCGGCTTGGTACTGGATATTTATGGGGATGTGACCATCAAGAATGGCATAGTCAAAATGACGGGCGTGCAAGGTACGGCAGCAATTTGGCTCAACGGTATTGCCAAACTGACCGTTGAGAAGAACGCGACCATCTCTGTATCTGAGACTTCTGCTGACAACTGCTATGCTATCGCCCTGTATGAAGACTGTACAGCGGCTGAACTGACTGTGCGGGGCAAGCTTGAGGGCGGTAGCGGCGTTACTGTGAATGGCCTTGTCACGGACGAGAATGTTCAGAACAAGCTGATCGTCGATGGTGCGACCATCGATGCAGTCAATCATGGTATCTATCAGGCTGGCAATGCTACGACGACATTTTCGGTCAATAACAGCACGATCAGCGGTTCGACTGGCATCGAAGTGCGTGCTGGCAATATTGAAGTGAATAATAGTACGATCACAGGCAACGGTGCGTTTTCCTGTGTAAAAAATGGGGGTGGTACAACTACGACAGGCGTTGGCATTGCAATCGCCCAGCACACCACCGAACTGCCGATCGATGTGAAAATTGTTGGCGGCACCATTTCCGGTACTTATTCTGTCTATGAGGCAAATCCTCAGGAGAATGATGAAGAGTCCATCAAAAAGGTGAAGCTCTCCATCACCGGCGGCAATTTCAACGGTCCCGTTTACAGCAAGGATATCATCGGCTTCATCTCCGGCGGCAACTTCACCACGGATCCCACCGCCTACTGCGCCGAAGGTAAGGTCGGCGTTCTGACGGATCGGAAGGACTATCCCTTCACCGTTGGCAAGGCGGCGGAGACCGACGTCAAGCCCGCCACCGGCGATCCCGTCGTGGATGTCAAAGAGATCGAAGACAAACATCAGAACGACGCAAAGGCCGTGGCCGAGAGCGTGAAGGACACCACCGGTGTTCTGCCCGCCGCCGCCAATGGTGTGGTCAACAATGTGACGCAGAAGGAGAAGGACGCTGCTACGGAGGAAATCAAAAAGGATACCTCTATCGTTCCTCCTCCGCCTTCGACTCAGCCGAAGATCAACATCTACGCCCAGACCTATCTGGATGTGAAGCCCAAGACCTATAAGACGGAGGATCCCAGTGCCACCGATGCGCCAGTGACCGAGATCTCCATGGACATCACCCCCATGTACCGCGTGGTCGCCTCCACGGCAGAGCGGGCGGAGGACATCAAGGTCAAGGTAAAGGGCGAGACCACCGGCAGCGATTCGGCGAATGCCATCGTCTACGGCGATCCTCAGAAGCTCGAGATCAAGACCCCCATGACGATCAGCATCGAGCTGCCCAAGCTCTTCAAGGTGAACGAGAGCAAGGTCTATGTCCAGCACAAGGGCTATGAGTACACCGCCGAGGTCACCAACGGTGGCTCGACCGGCAAGACCGCGACCTTCACGAACCCCCACGGGTTCAGCCTCTTTACGGTGACCACCGTGCCCGCCGCGGTGGCCAAGATCGGTGACACCAGCTACACCACCCTTCAGGCCGCTGTGGATGCCGTGAGCGACAAGGGCACCATCGTGCTCCAGAAGGACAACAGCGAGACCATCACCGTCAGCCGTGCCGTGACCTTCACGCTCGAGAAGGACAGCAAGACCTTCAACGGCAAGATCGAGGCCGGTTCCGGCTACACGCTGAGCGAGAAGGATGGCGTGTACACCATCACGAAGCAGTCCTCCAGCTCCGGCGGTTCCTCCTCCGGCGGCAGCTCCGGCTCCTCCGGCTATGCTGTCTCCGTCCCCGGCAAGGTGGACCACGGCACCGTGACCGTCAGCCCGAAGAACGCCAGCAAGGGCACCACCGTGACCGTCACGGTGAAGCCCGACACCGGCTATCAGCTCAAGGACCTGACCGTCACCGATAAGAACGGCAACAAGCTCGCCCTGACCGACAAGGGGAACGGCAAGTACACCTTCACCATGCCCAGCGGCAAGGTGAGCGTGTCCGCCTCCTTCGAGGCCATCCCCACTCCCGTGGCCCCCAAGACCACCTATGTGGACGTGCCCGACGGGATGTGGTACACCGAGGCCGTGGCGTATGTGACCGACAAGGGCATCATGTCCGGCATCGGTGATCAGAAGTTCGGTCCCGACGTGAAGCTGACCCGCGCCATGCTCATGACCATGCTGGCCCGTCTGGACGGCGTGGACACCACCGGCGGCTCCACCTGGTACGAGAAGGGCCGCGCGTGGGCCATGGAGAAGGGCGTGTCCGACGGCACGGATCCCGAGGGCACCATCACCCGCGAGCAGCTGGTCTCCATGCTCTACCGCTACGCCCAGTATAAGGGCTATGACGTGAGCGTGGGCGAGGACACCAACATCCTCAGCTATGCGGACGCCCAGAGCATCAGCGAGTGGGCCATGTCCGCCATGCAGTGGGCCTGCGGCGCCGGGGTCATCCACGGCACCAGCGACGTGACCCTCTCCCCGTTGTCCAGCGCCACCCGCGCGGAAGTGGCTGCCATGTTCCTGAACTACATGGAGCACGTGGCGAAGTGAATCTCTCCCTCAGGGGAACAGACCGCCCCCGGCCGCAAGGCCGGGGGCGGTCTTTGTGTGTACGGGCTGGCCTACGGTCTCAGTACCATCGTAAGGTCCGCCTCGGGGCGGAAAAAGATGTCGCAGAAGGCCACGGGGAAGTCGGAGAGGTCGTAGAAGATCTCCTGCCACTCCATGAGGGCCTGACCGGCGGGAAGGTCCAGCGCGGCGTTGGCGTCCGGGTCGGCGCCGCACCCCAGATGGGCGGCGTAATAGGCGAAATCCCGGGCGCAATAGGCGGACACCCACTGGTAGAGGGATCGATTCGGGGCGGCGGGCTGGGGCTCCCGTTGGAAGAGCTCCACCGGCAGGCCGATCCGGCAGAACACCATGGGGGCCTCCCCCACGGTGTAGAGCCAGTCCTGCTCATAGACCTCCCCGCAGGGGACGGGGAAGCGGTCCGCCATAGCGGCCCGGCAGGGGCCCCGTCCGGCCCGGAGGGACCGGCAGGCCACGGGGCCGTCGCCGGTGTCCAGAAGCTGGAGGAGGTCGGCGGTCAGGTCCAGCCGCCGCCGGAGCTGGGCCACGGAGGGGTGGCCGAAATTGCCCTTCCCGTGGCGGCGGGTGACGTAGCCCTCTTTCATGAGAGCCTGAGTGGCCTCCCGGACCGTGGCGCGGCTGACGCCCAGACGGCGGGTCAGGTCCTCCTCCGGCTCCAGCCGGTTGGCCCCGGGGGCCATGTGGAGGATCTGATCCCGAAGGTAGTCATAGGTATGGTTCCAAAGCCGTTCCGGCATGGGGATCGCCTTCTTTCAGGAGGATGGGGGCCGCCGGTCCTCACATCCGCCCCACCTGCCCCACGAAGGAGGACAGGTCCCAGGGGGCGGTGTCGCGGGTGACGAGCTGGGCCACGGTCTCGCCCACCACGGCGGAGACCACGGCGGCGCTCTTGAACCCGGCGGCCAGGATCAGGCCGGGGACGGGGGCCTTGCCGAACACCGGCTCGTTGGAGGGGGTGTAGGGGGAGGCGGTGACCCAGCTCCGCAGGATGTCGATCGGCTCCAGAGCGGGGAAAAACTCCAGGACCTTCCGCTTGATGTTGCGGCAGTGCTCGATGGAGGTCCGGTCCTGGCAGTCGTCGGCCACGGCGGTGTGGGGCTTGGTGGTCTCGGCCAGCAGGATGTTGCCGTAGTGGCTCTGGCCGATGCACAGGGAGGTGACGGCCTTCTCCGGGTCGTGGGCCTCGGCGAAGAAGGCGGCGGAGGAGTAGTAGGTGTTCAGGAAGGGCGCGATCGCCTCGGTGGCGAAGGCCTCGGCCTTCACGGAGTAGACGGGCACGTCCAGTCCGGCGGTGGCGCAGAGGGCACGGGTGCCGGACCCGGCGGCCACGACCACATGCTCCGCCCGGATCTCTGATCCGTCGGAGAGGACCACGCCCACGCAGGCGCCGCCTTCCAGCAGGAGGGAGGCCACGGACACGTCCTCCCGGACGGTGAGGCCATGCTCCCGGCCCCGGCGGATCAGAGCGTACTGGTAGAAGAAAGGATAGACCCGGCCCTGGAGGAACCAGGTGGCGGCCACGACCGCACCGGGGGCCAGGTTGGGCTCAGCGTCCCGGAGGGCCTGCCCCTCCAGCCAGCGGATGTCCAGACCGGCCTCTTTCTTCTCCGCGTAGAGCTTGCGGAGCTCCGGCAGATGCTCCTCCCGCTCGGCGGCGATCAGGGAGGAGTAGGGCTGATAGCCGATGTCGGCGTCCAGCTCCTGCTCCATGGTCTGCATCCGCCGGAAACCGGCGAGGGTCAGGTCATAGCTCAGGCCCATGGAGGCGTCCTGCACCTGCACGTTGCCGAAGTTGGCCCCGGAGGCCCCCCGGGCGATGCCCTTCTCGTCCAGCAGGAGGGTCTTGACGCCGGCCTTCGCCAAAAAGTATCCGCAGGCACAGCCAAAATAGCCGCCGCCCACCACGATCGCGCCGTACCGCTCAGTCATGGCCGTCACCTCCCAGCGCGTCGATGCCGCAGGGCACCGTGGGGAAGCGGGGCTTGTCGGCCTCCAGAGTCTCGGGGGTCTGGACGCCCTCGCTCAGCAGGATCTGCTGGATGAGGCGGGCGCAGGTGCGGCCCTGACAGGCGCCCATGCCCGCCCGGGTGGCCCGCTTGACGGAGCTGACCGTGTGACAGCCCTGAGCGATGGCCCGGAGCACGTCGGCACGGGTGACTTCCTCACAGCGGCAGATCAGGATGTCCCGGTCGTCCATGTCAGCCCACCTCCCGTGTCAGCCGCTTCAGGAAGCGGACCTGTTCCCGGTACTCGGCCGGGAAGCGGAGGGTCACGAGGGCGGTCCGGTCGAAGGCGGGGCGCTGTTCCACCGCGTCCACCACAGCGGCGCAGACGGGCTGACCGAAGGCGTCCACGGCGGAGACCTCCTGCCCCACCACGGGCAGGGGGAGATATTCGTAGGGGAAGGTGACGGTGGCCTGCCCGTCCCCGGCGTCGGGGACCTGGAAGAAGATGGCCTGCCCCGGGCAGGCGGCCACGCAGAGCTTACAGCCTACGCACTTCTCAGGGTGGAAGGTGGGGCAGTCCGTCAGATGCTCCATGGTGATCGCGCCGGTCTTGCAGGCGGTGGTGCAGGGGTCGCAGGGGATCTGCTGGCGGCACTCCAGCAGGATGGTCCAGGGATGGGTCTTATTCGCCGACATGATGACTGCCTCCTTCTCCTTTGGCGATGATCCGTTCCTTGCAGGCCAGACGCCGGGCGGCGTGGGCCCCGCTCCGCAGGGCGCGGAGGCTCTCCTGGAGGGTCTCCATCCGCTCCGCCCCGTCCGGCCGGGAGAAGCCAAGAGACTGTGCGGCGTGGAGTCCGGCCAGACGGCCCTCCTCCAGCGCGGTGCTGGCCTCCTCGACGCCGGCCAGGTCGCCGCAGACGTACACCTCCGGGCAGGAGCTGCGCATACAGGCGTCGTGGATCGGGAGGATCCCGCCCAGCGCGCCCTCATAGGTGGTCTCACAGTGGAACATCCCGGAGATCTCGGCCCGGGGCGTCAGGCCCACGGCCAGCAGGATGGTATCCACGGCCAGCGTCTCCTCCGTACCGGGAATGGGGCGGAAATGGTCATCCACCTGGGCGATGACGGCCTCCTCCACCCGGTCCCGGCCCCGGGCTTCGACGACGGTGTGGGAGGTGCGGACCGGCACTCCGGCCCGCCGGATCTTCCCGGCGTGGACCTGATAGCCGGTGATCTGGGGGGCGGCCTCCACCAGAGCGGCGATCTCCGCGCCGGCCTGCATGAGCTGATAGGAGACGATGAGCCCCACGTTGCCGGAGCCCACGGTGAGGATGCGCCGGCCCACCAGAGTCCCGTGGACGTTGCTGAAGGTCTGGGCGGCTCCGGCGGTCATGACGCCGGGGAGGGTCCAGCCGGGGAAGGCCAGGGCGTTCTCCTTGGCGCCGGTGGCCAGTACGGTCCGGCGGGCGGAGACGGGCTCCACGACTCCGTTCCGGAGGACGGCGGCGGAGCCGTCGTCCAGAAGGCCCAGCACCCGGCTGTCCAGCCAGGTCTCCACACCGGCCTCCTCCGCTTCCCGGAGGAGCTGATCGGCGATCTGGAAGCCACGGGCCCCGGCGTGGTGGGCCTTGGAGCCGAAGAACTTATGGATCTGCTTGTAGAGCTGTCCGCCGGCCTTGCGGTTCTCATCGGCCAGCAGGACCCGGGCGCCCGAGCGGGCGGCCTCGATAGCGGCGCCCAGCCCGGCCGGGCCGGCGCCTGTCACCAGGATGTCGGTCTCTTTCACAGCACGCCCACCTTTCCCAGACCCTTCTGGGTCTCGATGGCCATGCCCTCTTCCAGAGGAGTGACGCAGGCGCGGACGTTGGGGCGGCCGTCTACGATGACCATACAGTCCGAGCACTGGCCGATGCCGCAGAAGAGGCTCCGGGGCTGGCCGTTTTTGGGCGTATGACGGAACACGGAGATACCGTTGTCCAGCAGGGCGGCGGCGATGGGCTGACCGGCCAGCCCGGTCAGCGGCCGGCCATCGAAGGTGAAAGCGACAGGCGGCCGGTCGGGATAGGCGACGATGGGATGGGCTTCGATATGGCGGCACATCAGTTGCAGACCTCCTTCAGGATATGCTTTGGCTAAGTTGTACGTACAACTATATGAGACGATGATACACCTTCCACGGCTGTTTTGCAAGAGCGAAAAAGAATTTTTATTTGGGGGGGACATTCCTCTTGTGCCCTCTGACATCCGGTGGTAAACTATAAAGTAGAGCGGCCGCGGCCAGGGGGGTCCCCTGTCTGCCGCGCTGGACATCATCTACTTAAGGAGGAACTTTCCTATGAAGATCATCGCTACTGACCGCGCTCCCGGTGCTATCGGCCCCTACTCCCAGGGCTATGAGACCAACGGTCTCGTCATCACCTCCGGCCAGATCCCCGTGGATCCAGCCACCGGCACCGTGCCCGAGGGCATCGCCGGCCAGGCCGAGCAGAGCTGCAAGAACGTGGGCGCCATCCTGGAGGCCGCCGGCGTTGGCTTCGACAAGGTCATCAAGACCACCTGCTTCCTGGCTGACATGGGCGACTTCGGCACCTTCAACGAGGTCTATGCCAAGTACTTCAGCTCCAAGCCCGCCCGCAGCTGCGTGGCCGTGAAGGACCTGCCCAAGGGCGTCCTGTGCGAGATCGAGGCGATCGCGGAGAAGTAAGGGCTTCCGATAAACGATGATATCCCCAGACTGAAAAGCGGCGCCCGCTCTAGCGGGCGCCGCTTTTTGCCGGAGGACCTCTTTACAAGCGGGGCGGCGATCGTGCTATAATAGCCGTGATGCCGTGATAGAGATGGGACGGTGACGCCGTCTGGAAAGGAGGGGCTGTTTTGAATATCAAAGAGATCGCCAAACTGACGGGGGTGTCCGTCGCTACGGTCTCCCGCTGCATCAATCAGCCGGAGAAAGTATCGCCGGAGACCCGAGCGCGGATCTTGGAGGTCATACGAAAGACCGATTATGTGCCGAACCCCTCCGCGCAGAGTTTATCTACCGGGCAGACCCGTACGATCGCCTGCGTAGTGCCCACTCTGCGCAATGAGTTTTTCAACCAACTGGTGGAGGGCAGTCAGAAAGTCCTGGCGCAGGCGAATTATAGGGTCCTGGTGTATTCTCAGAGCCTTCTGCCGCGGCAGAGCTGTCCAGATGACCGGAGCGTAGACGGGATGATCCTCTATGTCTCGGATTTTTCCAGCGGAAAAGAGGTCCGGGAATATCTTCGGGGGATCAAGGTCCCCTATGTACTGATCGGCGATGCGGGAGAGATGGAGCTGGAACAGCCGGTGACCTCGGTCTATATGGAGGATTATGAGGGGATCCTGATGGCACTGCGGTATCTGTACACAGAAGGGAACCGGGTGTTCGGGATCCTGATGGCGGCTGTAGAGACCTTTGCCAGCCGGCGGAGAGCCCAGGCAGTGCATGATTTTTTTGTGAGCCATCCGGACTGTATCTGCCGGACTGGGGAGATCGATTATGCGGATCAGCTCCGCCAGTCTGTTGACAGGACCCGCCGCTTTCTGGAGGAGGGGCCGCGTCCCACAGCGATCGTCACCTTCAATGATATGATGGCCGTGGGAGCGCTGAGGTGTCTCCACAGCGGCGGCATCCGGGTGCCGGAGGAGATGGAGCTGATCGGGTTCGATGATATCCCGCTGGCCAGCTATTTCACTCCAGCCCTCTCGACCATCGCTGTGCCGAACCGCCGTCTCGGAGAAAAGGCGGCGGAGCTCCTCCTGCGGCGGCTCTCTACAGGAGCTGATGCGGCACGGTGTGTGCTCTATCCGGTCGAACTGCGGTTGAGGGAGAGCACGAGGAATCTGATCCATCTGGGTGATGTATGATCCTATCTCGGGCGGTATAGAAATAAAATTTGTTGATCTTGATGGCCAAATAGTGCGGATCTGCTCCCAAAAGCGGAGACTCATGTTACGAGTCTCCGCTTTTTCGCATCCATAGGGCCGGAGGATGATCAGAAAGTTCTATCGGCTCTGCGCAGAAAAGACTTGCAATTTCAGTGAGAACAGGATAGTATATATCTAACGGATGTAACCGTTTACAGAAACCGATTACAAAACAAGACTGGAAGGAGCGTCTATATGGGCACCATCAAGAGACTCAACCATATTTTCCGGGAGGACGGCAACGCGATCATCACCGCGATCGACCACGGCGTCAATTCTGGCCCCATGAAGGGCATCGAGCATATGGAGCAGACCCTGAAGACCGTCATCGATGCGGGGACGGACGCTCTGATCCTGAACATCGGCATCGCCAAGAAGTATGAGCGTCTGCTGGGCCGGACCGGCCTCATCGTCCGTGCGGATTTCCCCTGTACCGACTACGCCAGAGGTTCCCATGACAGCATCCTGTGTGTGGCCGTGGAAGAGGCGGTGAAGGTGGGCGCGGATGCCGTCCTGTTCAACGGAGGCCCTGACATCTCCGGTGAGGATATCGGTCTGGAGCGCTGCATGATCTCCATCATGAGCACTCTGCGCCGCGAGTGTGAGCGCTATGGGATGCCTCTGGTGGCCGAGATGGTCCCCGGCGGCTTCAATCCCCCGCCCGAGTACATCAACATCGACAGCCTGAAGCTGGCGGCCCGCGTGGCGGCCGAAGCGGGCGCCGATATGCTGAAGATGCCCTATCGTCCCGGTACCGACGGACATGGCTATGAAGAAGTGGTCCAGGGCTGTGAGGGTCTGCCCATCGTGGTCCTCGGCGGTGCCAAGACCAACTCTCAGGAGCAGTTCTTCGCCAATATCGACGACGCCATGAAGTGCGGCGCCCACGGTGTGGCCATCGGCCGCAACATCTGGGGCCATGAGCATCCCGACCGCGTCATCAAGCTCCTCAAGGGCCTAATCCATGAGGGAGAGGACCTCAAGACGGCGATGGGGCATCTGGAGGGCTGATCGGACTGCCTTTTAGGATGGAATGAAAGGAGGGGGGAGCATGACACAGTCTTATCTGCTGGGCGTCGATATCGGTACCAGCAGCGTGAAGACGGTGCTGGTGGACCGGGACGGACGCCGTCTGGCCCAGCACACCAGAGCTCATACGATCTTGGAACCGCAGCCGGGATTCGTGGAACAGGACGCGGATGAGGCTTGGTGGGCCGGGGCCAGAGAGGGCATCAGAGCCTGTCTGGAGCAGTCCGGCGTCCATCCGGGCGCGATCGCGGGGATCTGCGCCAGCGGGATGGTCCCCAACCTCTGTCCGCTGGACCGCGACGGAAGACCGGTACGGCCGGCGATCCTTTACAGAGATAACCGGGCCATCCGGGAAGCGGACTGGCTCCGGCAGGAATTGGGGTGGGAGAGCACGCTCCAGGATGTGACGCCGAAGCTCCTGTGGCTGAAGAGCCATGAGCCGGAGCAGTACGCGCGGATCGAGGTCGTGCTCAACGCCCATTCGTATATCGCCTATCGGCTGACCGGGGTCTACAGTGCCGATCATGACATCGCGGCCATCTTCGGAAATGTTTATGACGCAGAACATCATGTCTGGCAGCCGGAGCGGATGCGGGAGGCGGGGCTGGACCCCAAAGTCCTCCCGCCCCTATACTGGCCGATGGACACGGTGGGACACGTCACGGCAGAGGCTGCCGCGGAGACGGGACTGGCGGCCGGGACGCCAGTGCTGGCCGGCACGGGCGATTCCTATACCATACTGGTGGGGACGGGGACCGTCGAGGCTGGGGAGGGGCTCATCTATCTGGGCACCGCAGGCACGTTCCTCGGCCTGGAGCGGGACCTGGACCAGCAGATCGGCACCAGCCCCTTCATCACCGGCGGTGCCCGGTTCCTCGGGAACGTCCTCACTGGCGGGGAGATCACGCGCTGGTTCCGGGATACGGTGCTGATGCGGAGCATAAGCTATGAGGAACTGGAACGGGCGGCGGCGGCCGTCCCACCGGGAGCGGATGGACTTTACGCGCTGCCCCATCTCTTGGGAGAGCGCACGCCCGTATTGGATCCGCTGGCGAAAGGCGTACTGTTCGGCTTGACCAACACGCACACAGCCGGACATATGTACCGCGCTCTGCTGGAGGGCGTGGCCTATGCTCTGCGGGACTCCTATGAACACAGCGCGCTCCCGCTCAGCCGGGTGGCGATCGGCGGCGGCGGGAGCAACTGCCTCTTGTGGCGGCAGATCATAGCCGACGTGCTGGGACAGGAGCTGATCCATCTCCCGCAAGGCGACAATGCGATCGGGACTTCCTATCTGGCAGGGATGGGGCTGGGGATGTTCGACAGCTTCCGGACCGTGCGGGATGTTTGGCTCCGGGAGAAAGAGATCACCCAGCCGGATCCGGCGGAGACAGAACGGTATAGCGAAAGATTCGCCTTTTATCAAGAACTGACCGGGATGGTCAGGCCGGCGTTCCAGAGGCTGGCAGACCAGAGCCATCCGGAGGAGGAACGCCCATGAAGATCGCGGCATTCGTCAGCAGCTCCAGCCATCATGGCAACACAGCTACTGCCGTCCAGAAATTTCTGGATGGTGCGAAGGACGCCGGTGCTGAGGTGGAGATCTGCTATTTGCACGACTATGATATGAAGCCTTGTCGTGGCTGTCGGGCCTGTGAAAAGACCGGGAAATGCGTCATCCAGGGAGACGATGTGCCCAAGCTCCATGAGGTCATCCGCTCAGCGGATGCCTATGTGCTGGCGACGCCTACCTATTATGGAGACATCAGCAGTGCGTTCAAGGTGTTCGTAGACCGCTGCTATCCTTTCGTGGATATTTGGAAGGATGAGGAGACCCAGCAGATGCGCTTCGGCAGCCGGAACAAGGTCCGTCGCCCCGGCGTCCTCATCGCGGTCAGCGGAAGCCATGGCGATATGGTCTTCGACAGCCACATGAAAGTAGGATACTTCTGCCTCAACGACTTGAACAGCTATCCGTGGCGGGAGTTCTGCATCCCGTTCACCACATGGACCCCGGTGAAGGATATGCCGGAGACGGTGGCGGCCCTCTATCAGGGCGGGCAGGATCTGGTCCGGCATCTGGAGAGCGGTGAGGGCGAGGATCTGGCCAAGACGGGCGCCTACTTCGCGCGCTATCGGGAACTGAAATACTGAACGATCGATCAAGGAGGTCGAGCTGATATGAAACGAGCTGTCATCACTGCGAAAGAGACCGTAGAACTTCAGGAGACACCTGTCCCAGAGATCCGGGAGGATCAGGTCCTGGTGAAGATCCAGGCGTGCGGTCTCTGCACCTTTGAACAGCGCTATTTCACCGGCGGCAAGGAACAGTATCCCTTCCACGGCGGCCACGAGGTGTGTGGCATCGTGGAGAAGGTGGGCAGCCGGGTCGCCTCGGGCGTGAAGCCGGGGGACAAAGTGGTCGTGGCCGCCATCACCCGCTGCGGAGAGTGTTATTACTGTCAGCGCGGCATGGACAATATGTGCGTGAACGGCGGTGACGATCCCAAGCCCAACACCCTGTGGGGACCCGGTGGCCTGAGCGAGTACATGGTGGCCGAGGGCTATCAGGTCTATAAGGTCAGCGATGATATCGACTTCTCTGTGGGCACGCTGGCGGAGCCTCTGGCCTGTGTCCTGCGCAGTGTACAGAAAGCCCATGTGTCCTACGGTGATACCGTGGTCATCACTGGCGCCGGCATCATGGGCCTGCTCCATGTGAAGGTGGCCAAGCTCAGCGGCCTGAAGGTGGTCATCACTGAGGTCGATGAGAAGCGGAAGGAGACGGCGCTGCGTTTGGGCGCGGACCGCGTCGTCGACCCCACGAAGGAAGATCTGCTGGAAGTAGTGCGCGGGATGACCGACGGCCGCGGCGTCGAGGCGGTGTTCTATACGGCGGGCGGCGCCAAAGCGGCGGAGCAGGGCATCAACGCGCTGGCCAAGGGCGGCACGATCGTATTCTATGGCGCGATCTATCCGAAGGGGACCATGAGCATCGACCCCAACAAGATCCACTATGATGAGATCAACTTCACTGGTCTGGTCTCCACCACCAAGGAGAGCTTCCGGGAGTCTGCCCGGATGCTGTCTGAGGGCCTGATCGATGTGCGGGAGTTCATCAGCGAAGAGGTGCCCTTCGAGAAGATCGACTATGCCTTCCGGCGGGCCATTTCTCCGGATACCTATCGTGTGATCGTCCGTATGTGAACGGAAGGAGCAGAGAGATGAAAGCGCTTCTGAGGCATAGTGATACGCCTAGAGATTTCGGGATGGGAGAAGTACCGGAACTGATGACCCCGCCTGGGATGGTCAAGATCCGGGTAGCTTATGCCGGCATCTGTGGGAGCGACCTCCATATTTATTTGGGAGAGGAGCCTGGACTCCCACAGGGGATCCACGGCCATGAGTTCTCCGGGACCATCGCGGAGTTGGGCGAGGGCGTGACCGGCTTCACGCTGGGTCAGCGGGTGACGGCGGAGCATACCGCCTCCACCTGCGGCCGGTGTGTCTACTGCAAGACGGGCCGCTATCAGCTCTGCGCCGAGAGACATTCCATCGGCTTCGATACACCGGGCGCTTTCACGGAATATGTCCTGGTGGATCCCCAGTATATCCATCCCCTGCCGGAGCATGTGAGCCTCCGGGCAGGTGCTCTCACGGAACCACTGGCCTGTATCGTCCATGCGGTCAGTCTGGTGGAGACTGAGCCGGGGATGCCGGTATTGGTCGTGGGTCCGGGGCCTATGGGCCTGCTGACTGCCCTGACCCTGCGGGCCTATGGCTGTCATCCGGAGCTGATCGGGACGGCGGCGGACAAAGAGCGGCTGGATCGTGCGGCGGCAGCCGGGATCGCAGTCGTGACGGAGCCGCGCCCTGATGGTTATCCTCTGACGGTGGACTGCTCCGGCGCGGGCGGCGGCATCCGTACAGCGCTGACAGCGCTGGTAAAGGGGGGGACTCTGCTCCAGGTCGGCATCGCCGCGAAGGAGGTGACGCTCCCCTATGATCAGATGGTCTATCGAGAGCTGAAGATCCAGGGAACGTTCTGTCATACTTGGAAGGATTGGCGTCAGGCGCTCCGGCTGCAGGAGTCGGGGGTGCTGGATCTGTCTCCAGTGATCACCGGAGAGGTGGCATTGGAAGACTGGAAGGGTGCTTTCGAGGACCTTTTGGACAAGAAGGGGATGAAAGTCCTCTTCCGGATCGGCGGGGAGGCGTGACCGATGAAGATGCGTCAGATCCAATTCGATGGAGTGGGCCGACTTCGGCAGGTAGAACGGGAGATCCCGCCGCTGAAGGATAGTCAGGTGCTGGTGAAGGTGGAGGCCTGTGGCCTATGCACTTGGGAACGTTATATCTTCCAAGGCACGGAGTCTATGCCGTTCCCGTTCGTGGGCGGCCATGAGATCGCGGCCACGGTAGTAGAGACCGGAAAAGCAGTCCCCAAGGATATCGTGCCTGGGATGCCGGTGTCGGTAGCCAAGTGGGTGCGGTGCAATCAGTGCGAACCTTGCCGCCGGGGCTATGACAATCACTGTCTGGCCAATGACGGCCCTATGGACCGCGACTGGTCTGGACCGGGCGGCTTCGCCGATCATCTGGTCTGTGAGAGCTATGAGGTGTTCCCCTTTTCACCGGATGCGCCGCTCCATTTCGCGGCACTGGCGGAGCCGGTGGCCTGCGTCACCAGAGGGGTAGGACGGTTGCGCATCACGGCCGGAGACACAGTGGTGGTCGTGGGCGCAGGCTTCATGGGACTGCTGTTCCTGAAGCTTTTGAAGTTGAGAGGCTGCAAGGTCATCGTGGTCCAGCGGAGCGAGGCCCGGCGTGCCAGAGCGGCTGCCATGGGGGCGGATATGGTCCTGTCTCCCGAGGGGTGGCCGGAGCGGGTGCTGTCGGAGACCGGCGGCATGGGTGCCGCGGCAGCCATCTATACGGCCGGTGGTCATGAGGCAGTGGACCAGTGTTTAGCGGCGGCCCGTGTGGGGGGCGATGTCCTCCTTTATGCTCCGACCCATGAGGACCACCCCAAGATCGATCTGGACCAGATCCACTTCAAGGAACTGGTGCTGACAGGAGCGATCCGGCATGACAAAGAGAGTTTCCGCCAGGCGGTACGCCTGCTGGGAAGTGGTCAGGTCGATTTCAGTGACCTGAGCTTGAGCTTTGGATCGATGGAACGGCTGGGGGAAGAGATGGAGCGGGCCGACCAAGATCGGGACATCCATCGGATCCTCCTGCGCTGGGAGAAATAACAGCGGATACAGTAAGATGAGAGCGAATGGGCGCGGATACCGAACAGAGCGGATCCGCGCCCATTTTTAAAACAAAAAAGGATAAGGGGGGAGCGATTTGCGCGATTCCTTGAACGAGCGGGCGGCGGACATCGTAGAGCGATGCATCCTGCCGGAGCTGGATGCGCTGGGGGGCAAGGTACATATCCTGGCCAACGGGGCGACGGTCATCGACCTGGGCGTCTATGCGAAAGGTGGTTGGATGGCGGCCAAATATTTCACAGAGGCCAATTTGGGCGGCTTGGGGGAACTGACGTATACGACGATGCGGATAGGTACCTGCCGCCTGCCCGTAGCGACTGTGTTCGTGGACCATGCGGCGATAGCAGAGCTTGCGGCCCACGACGCGTTCTTGTATATCGAATATAAGGGTGTACGGCGGTCTGTATCTGGTCCGATCCGGTCGGTGACTGGCACAGACCAGTTCGCCCAGGCAGTGGATTATCGAGACCCTCACCCACGGAAGATAGTGGCGAACATCCAGATCGATGGACTGCCGGATGAGGGGATGACTGACCTGATCGCGGCTTCGGTGGAACGGGAGGCTAAGGATCTCTATCTGTTGGCGGCCCGGACCGGGACTTTGACTGGAGCGGCACAGGTCTGTGCCAGAAACGTAGAGCAGAGCCTGCCCAGTCTGCTGGATCAGGGATTTCCGATCGGTTCTATCGTACAGGCCAGCGGATGTGCGCCGATCCCGGCGGTAGTAGATGATGAGGATCTGGCCTATGGCCGGGTGAACGATGGTCTCCTGTACGGACAGGAGACCAACCTCTACGTAGACTGCGCGGAGGAGGAGATCCTGCGTCTGGAAAAGATCCTGCCGTTCGACAAGAACAAGGATGTTTGGGGGACACCGTTCGAGGAGCTGTTCGCACGGTGCGGCTATCTATGGCGGAACGTGCCGCGGGAGTGGGACGCTCCCTGCCGGGTGAATTTCTTCGATATCCGAACCGGAGGGCAGTTCTCCTATGGCGCGATCCATGAAGGCGTGCTGGAGCGGGACTTTTTAGGGACGAACGGAGGACGATGAGTATGGAATGGACTGCGAGGGCGGAACAGAGCTTTCAGACGTTGAAACAGGAGGCGGAAGCGGCAAACTGCTTCGTGGAAACGCGAAGCGGCGGTACCTTGATCGACGCCGGCTGGAAGGCCCCTGGCGGCTGGATGGCGGCCAAATACGTGCTGGAAGGACTGATCGGCGGCCGGGGACAGGTGAGCTATACGCACCGGAAGATGCCGGATGGCAGTCAGATCCCCGCACTGGAGCTTTTTATCGATGACCCATTGGGGATGATGAGATCATTCGTTCCGGACGCTTCTGGGATATATGGGGTCCGGAAGGATGGGCGCTGGATGTTGGGAGTGGCAGAGCATGCTCCCGCACCGGAAGAACAGAACGGTAATGTGGTGACAGCGGCATCAGACAGTTTGTTCGCGGGAGTTTTGCGTGCGGCCCGTCTTTTGGCGCGGGGCGTGATGATGCTCCAGAAAGAGGGCATCACAGATATCCAGTGGGGATGGAGCAGCTGCCCGATCGCGGCAATGACGGCTGATCTGGAAGAGACTGAGCGGCGCCGGCGTGAAATGGAACGCAGCGCGGCCGCGGGAGCCCTATGGGTCCGCGGAGACGCAGACGCGATCCGCCGCGCGTTGGAACGGACAGACTATCCTGGACTCCGTATACACGAACTTGTAACCGCTTTTACTTATGGAAAAGGATAAAATCGAGCCGAACATGAAAGTTTGAAATGGAATAGTCAAATTGAATATAAGGCTTTTTGAAAATGATCTGTAAAATTAGTAGAAAGCACAAAGACGAGGCAAAAAATCGATAAGAGGCCTTGAAAACAAAGATGAGATATGCTAAAATTATAGATAGAAGAGATGTAACCGATTACAAATAGGAACAGGGATCTGATCCATAACAAACACAAGGAGGGAACTTAACGATGAAAAAGAAACTGATGGCGCTTTTGCTGGCGGGTACGATGCTCCTTGGCTTGGCGGCTTGCTCCAGAAATACGGGTGGTTCTCAGGGTGCCGCTGGGCCGGCGCAAAGCAGCGCGCCGGCGGCCAGCGAGGCTCCCGCGGAGAAGGATGCCTCCGATGTGAAGATCGCTCTGGTCTGCAACGGCGCGGTCAACGACGGCGGCTGGAACGCCTCCGCGTTTGAGGGCCTGAACCGTATCCACGATGAGCTGGGTGTGGAGACTGCCTACAGTGAGAAGGTCGCTATCGCCGAAGTGCCCAATGTCCTGCGTACTTATGCCCGGCAGGGCTTCAACCTGATCTTCGGTCACGGCGCTGAGTTTGGCGAGCCGATGTCCACCGTGGCGCCTGAGTTCCCTGACGTGCAGTTCGTGGCGGTCAACGCCAACGTGTCCGGCGACAATCTCTCCGGTACGGTCTACAAGTTCGGCGAGCTGGGCTACTTCAGCGGCATGGCCGCTGCCATGGTCTCCGAGACTGGCAAGATCGGCATCATCCCCCCGGATGACGCTCCCAACAATAAGGCCGATATGGACACCTTTGAGCTGGGTGCCAAGGCTGTGGATCCTGATATCCAGGTCATGTCCGCCTTTACCGGTTCTTGGGACGACCTGCCCAAGGCCAAGGAGTGCGCGGACTCTCTGATCTCTCAGGGCTGCGATGTTCTGCTTCCTCTGGGCGATGCTTACTCTGTGGGCGTGTTCCAGGCCTGTGAAGAGAAGGGCATCCATTCTGAAGGCTGGGTCTCTGACCAGCATGGGCTCTCTGATACGGTCATCTGTTCCGGTATCCAGTCCAACCCCGATGTCTATGTGGCGACGGCCAAGAGCTTCCTGGATGGCACCTTCACGCCTGGCGTGGGCGTCTATGGCTTTGAAAACGGCGCACAGAGCATGAGTGAGTTCTACGGCCTGAACGACGATCAGAAGGCCCAGATGGAGGCCGCGATCCAGGATTATCTGGACGGTAAGCTGGATATCCCCACTCTGTACTGATACGGATCGGGTCCTATCTCAGCGGGACCTTGATGATGACGGATCCCTGACATCTATGATGGCGCGGCGGCGTGGCCGCCGCGCCATCATCATATTCTGAAGGTCCTGAGCTCACTTACAGACCATCTGTACCCCGAAAGGAGGAACCCTGTTATGAACAAACGCGTCCGCTCAGTGCTGAACAGCCTGATATCAGTCGTTCTGGCACTGGTGTTGGCCTTCGTGGTCATCGGTATCCTGTTGATGTGGCGGGGCTATGACCCCGCTGCTACCTTCCTTGCTCTATTCAAAGGTGCTTTCGTGGGCAAGTCGAATTTGAGCGCCAGCCTTGTGCTGGCCATCCCCCTCATATTGGGCGGACTGGGCATCGCGCTTTCCTTCCGATGCGGCATCTTCAACATCGGCGGTGAAGGCCAGCTCTATCTGGGTGCGTTCGCGGCCACTTGGCTCGGCGTGAACCTGCAGGGACTGCCGTTCTTCCTCCATATCCCCATCTGCCTGCTGGGCAGTATGCTTTTCGGCGGCATGTGGGCGCTGATCCCTGGCTGGCTGAAGATCAAAAAGGGCTATAATGAGACGATCACCTCGGTCCTGCTGAACTATGTGGGACTCTACTTCGTCAACTACACGCTGGCCAGCTTTTTCAAAGGTGAGGGCACACTGAACAACCAGTCTCCCAAGATCCAGGAGTCTGCCATGCTGAGCCGTCTCATCCCGGGAACAGAGCTGAGTACCAGCCTCTATTTGACGATCGCGATCGTCATCCTCTTTTGGTTCATCTTTTATAAGACGGATATCGGCTTCAAGCTGAGGGCGGTAGGCGCCAACGGTGAGGCGGCCCGTACCTCCGGCGTGAATACCGGAAAGTATCTGCTGATCGCGATCATCACCAGTGGAGCGCTGTCCGGCTTGGCGGGCTCTGTACAGATCCTCGGCTATCAGCATCTTCTGGTACAGAATTTCTCTCCGAATACCGGCTATGATATCATTTCGGTGGCTCTGATGGGCAGTCTGCACCCTGTGGGCGTGGCGCTGGCTGGTTTCCTGCTGGGCGCTCTGCGCAGCGGAGCCAGTGTGATGCAGATCATGATGGGCGTCCCCGTCACGATCCTGTATATCATCCAGGGCATCGTCATCTTGAGCGTGCTTGGCTTCAGCTATGCGAAGATCGACTTTATCGGCCTGGTGAGCGGTCTCTTCTCTGACAGCAAGCGAGGCATGGAAAAGGAGGCGGCAAAGTGATGGAAGTCTTGAAGATCTTTTTGACCCCTGACTTTTGGTCCTCTGCGATCCGGCTGATGACACCGTTGATGCTGGCGGCGTTGGGCGGCATCATCTGTGAACGTGCCGGCATCCTGAACATGGCTCTGGAGGGCCAGATCCTCATGGGCGCGTTCTTTGCCTATCTGGGCTCCTATCTGACTCAGAACGTCTGGTTGGGCTTGGTGATCGCAATGATAGGCAGTATGTCCTTGGCGGTGATCCACGCGTTCATGAGCATCAATGTGAAGGTCAACCAAGTGGTAGTTGCCCTGGGCCTCAACACGTTGGCGATCGGCATCACCAGCACGATCTTCCGCTTCATGTTCGGAACGGATTCTCAAATGGCAAACTGTCCGGGCTTCAAGGCCATCCATATCCCTGGCCTGAGCGACATCCCCTTCATCGGGCCGGTCTTGTTCGGCCAGTATCCCCTGACCTATATCGCGCTCCTGGCACTGTTCGGGATCTCCTGGTTCCTGTTCCACACCAGCCGCGGCTTGGAGCTGCGTGCGGCGGGTGAGAATCCTCAGGCACTGGATGTGGCCGGCGTGGATGTGATCCGGATCCGCTGGCTCGCGGTGCTGGTGACCGGCGCGTTTTGCGGCCTGGCTGGAGCCTGCCTGACTCTGAACGGCCTGAACACCTTCTATGACAATATCTCTTCCGGCCGGGGCTATATCGCCTATGCCGCCATCGTTTTCGGCAAATGGAACCCTATGGGCACTACACTGGCCACGTTGCTCTTTGGCGCGGGCGACGCGCTCCAGCTTCGTATGCAGGCGATGAATTTCAACATCCCCTACTATTTCTACCTGATGATGCCTTACCTCATCACGTTCCTGGCGTTGGTGTTCTTCATGGGGCCGTCCAAGGGCCCCGCGGCCAGCAATGTGCCGTTCGTGAAGGATAAGGCCCGCAGCAGCAAGCGCAGACCCAAGCAGACCAGCGGGATCGGAGGGAAATGATATGACACCGGTATTGAGCGTACGCAATATCACCAAGCGCTTTGGCACGAACACAGCGAACGACCATGTCACCTTCGACCTTTACCCAGGCGAGGTACATTCCCTGCTGGGTGAGAACGGTGCGGGCAAGTCCACGCTGATGAACGTGATCTACGGTGTGTATGGTGCCGATGAGGGCGAGATCTTCGTGAACGGGAAGCGGGCGGAGATCGCCTCCCCCAAGGAGGCCATCGGTCTGGGCATCGGCATGGTGCATCAGCACTTTATGCTGATCCCGGCCTTCACGGTGGCGGAGAACATCGTGCTTGGGATGAAGAAAGAGCTCCGTCTGGACATGAAGCAGGTCGAGGCCCAGATCTTGGAGGCCAGCCAGAAATACGATCTGCATGTGGACCCTCACGCGCTGGTCTCTACCCTGTCCGTTGGCGAACAGCAGAGAGTCGAGATCCTGAAGGTGCTGTTCCGGGGCGCGAAGATCCTGATCTTGGACGAGCCGACGGCGGTGCTGACTCCGCAGGAGACCGAGGAACTGTTCAAGATCCTCCGGAACCTGAAGAAGGATGGCGTCAGCGTCATCTTTATCAGCCATAAGCTCAATGAGGTGTTGAGCATCAGCGATCGGGTCAGTATCCTGCGCCGCGGTAAGATCACGAACTGCTTTGATGACCTGTCCCAGTGTGATCCGCAGGTATTGGCCTCCGCCATGGTCGGTTATCAAGTGCGTCTGGGCGTAGACAAAGCCGAGCAGGAGCCGGGAGAGACGGTCTTGGAGGTCCGGGACCTCAGAGTAGACGACGAGCGGAAGCGGCCGATCATCAAGGATTTCAACCTGTCGGTACGGGCGGGCGAGATCGTAGGTCTTGCCGGCGTGGACGGCAACGGACAGTCGGAGCTCATCAAGGGCATCGCCGGTCTCATGCCGCTCTCCGGCGGCAAGGTCGTACTGTGTGGACAGGAGATGAATGGAAAACCGCCCCGCGCCTTCATCGATGCCGGACTGGGCCATATCCCGGAGGACCGTCACCGTCAGGGCTTGGTCCTGTCGATGTCCGTGCTGGAGAACCTCTTCCTGGAGACGATCCAGGATAAGCCTTACAGCAAAGCCCACGTGCTCCAGAAAAAGGCCATCACAGAAAAGGCGAAAGAACTCGTGGAATTCAATGATATCCGTACGGCATCATTGGATCTGGAGGCTGGCGCGCTGTCCGGCGGCAACCAGCAGAAGATCATCGTGGGCCGCATCCTGGACCAGGAACCGAAGCTGCTGATTGCCGCCCATCCCACCCGCGGACTGGATATCGGAGCGACTGAGTTCGTCCACCGGTGTATCCTGAAGGCGCGAGAGCGCGGCTGCGCGGTGCTCCTGGTCTCCACAGAGCTGGATGAGATCTTGGCTCTGAGTGACCGGGTGGCTGTCATCTATGAGGGCGAATGCATGGGAGTAGTGCCTCAGGCACAGGCGACCAAGAATGCGATCGGCCTCCTGATGGCTGGTGTGAAGAACAAGGAAGCGTCAGGGACTGCGGCATCCTGACAGCTCCGTATCGACATCGAAAAAGCATCTCTGGGGCACCGGATCGGTGCCCCAGAGATGCTTTTTGAACATTTATAAGAAAGATATCCCGGAGCGCGCTCTGGCCCTTACCCCCACAGCTCCTCGGGATAGAGCCCCTTGGCGGTCATGTCGGCGATGGCCTTGACCACGGAAGGCTTGTCCTCCTGATAAGTGACGCCATACCAGCGGTCATGACTGCGCAGGACTTTGGCCCGGGCCTTGCCTTCGCCGATGAGCTGACTGACCACACTGGGCAGGAAATACTCGCCCTTGATGGGGACTGTCACGAGAGCCTCGTCCAGGAAGGCGGGAAACCGGGCGGCCGCCTCGTCCAGGAAGCTCCGGCTGAAGCCCCACAGGTTCATCGATACGATGGTATCGCCGGGGAGCGCGCTCCAGGTCTGACCGCCGTCAGCGGTGGAGCGGGCGTCGTCCCCGTCTTTCTCGATATGGGTGTGCTCCGTGACGGTCTGGAGATAGTGCTCCCCATCCTCCACACAGACGCCCCGGGACACATAGCCGTGCTCCGTGACCGTGTTCCGCAGGAGATAGCCCACCATGGCATATTCGTAGTAAGCATCATCGGGATGGTGGAGCAGATAGTCATAGATTTCCCGGAAGGCCTCCGGACCGTAGTAGTCGTCCGAATTGATCACGGCGAAGGGACCATCCACCACATGGCGGGCGGCCAGCACCGCGTGGCAGGTGCCCCAGGGCTTCACCCGGCCTTCGGGCACAGCATAGCCCTCCGGCAGATCGTCCAGCTCCTGATAGGCGTACTGGACCGTCATGACCTTGGAGAGCCGGTCGCCGATGGCGGCCCGGAAGGTCTCCTCCAGCTCCCGCTTGATGACGAACACCACAGTGTCGAAACCGGCCCGATGGGCGTCGTAGATGGAATAGTCGATGATGAGCTGACCGTGGGCCCCCACCGGGTCCACCTGCTTGAGGCCGCCGTACCGGCTGCCCATGCCGGCGGCCATGACCACGAGGACAGGTCTCTGCATAGAAACACAACTCCTTTTCTTTGTCGTTCCTCCCCATTATAGGATATCTCCGCCGGAGACGCAACTACGGGCTGGGATTTGACTTCCCGGAGGGCGTAGGGTACAATGGGAGGACGGTATGTATGAGCCGAAGGGAGGAAGTCCGCCGCCTATGATCGTCTATCTGGCTATGATCGAAGCGCCGGAGGAGAAACGAAAATTCGAGGCCCTCTATGAGCGCTATCGAGATCTGATGTTCTATACGGCGGACCAGATCCTGGGGGATACGAAGGACTCGGAGGACGTGGTCCATGAGGCGTTCCTGAAGATCATCAATCATTTGGAGAAGATCGGCGATCCGCTGTGTCCCCAAACGCGGGCGCTGATCGTTACCATAACAGAGAACAAAGCGATCGACCTGTACCGCCGACGGAAGCGGCGGAGCATGGTGCCCTTCGATGAGGCCTATCTGGGGGTCCCGGATATCTCTGTCATCGAACAGGTCGAAGATGGAGCGGGCATCGCGGGAGCGATCGCCCGGCTGCCCGGGCACTACCGTGAGGTCCTGCTGTTGAAGTATGCCCATGGCTATTCCACCGAGGAGGTGGCAGAGCTCCTGTCTCTGTCACCGGAGAACGTGAAGAAGCTCATCCAGCGGGCACGGAAAAAACTGGAGGGCTATCTGGAAGAGAGCGAGGTGTGAGCCGTGAAGATCACAGAGGAGATGCTGTACCAGTCCGCTCCGGAGACGGAGGCGCTCTGGCTGGCGGCTCTGCCTACGACGGAGCAGGTCCCGATCCACCACTTTTCTCCCAAATTCCGGCGGAAGATGAGGCGGCTCCTGCGGGACCAGCGGCGGTCGCCAGCGGTCCGTCAGTTGCTGCGGATGGTCCGGCACGCGGCGGTGCTCATCCTTACCGTGTCTGTGGTAGGCTTTTCCTGCCTGATGACGGTGGAGGCCTGTCGGGAGAAGGTCATCACCATCATCAGCGAGGTGTTCACGGACTTGACCCGCTTCCATATCTCCTCCACCCGCAAAGGCGGGTACGGCCTTGGAACGATCACGTTCGGCTATCTGCCCGAGGGCATGGAGGAAATGGAACGCACGACGACAGATATGGAGCGGATCATCTATCTGAGTGGGACGGATGGGATCAGGCTGAAATTCCGCCAACAGATGATCGACGCAGATACCGATATGAAGGTCATCCTAGATACAGAAGATGCTAAGGTCACGGCTACCTCGATCGATGGGGATATGGGAACGCTCGTAGTGAAAGATGACTATACGATTTTGATGTGGGAAGATGATAGATATCTTTTCTTGCTGTCAGGAGCCTTCGATGCGGATGAGATCATCGCAGTCGCAAATGGCGTGACGATACAAGAATAAAAATTTTCAGAAAATAGTGTCCCCAAATCACCTCCTTCTTCGTTACAGTAGTCAGAACGGGAAGACAGATATCTGCCATCCTGCAACATACCACTGATCGGAAGGATGCTCCTTTCCCAAAACGACTGATAACGAACAGTAGAGATCCATCATAGACAGACGCTCCGGACCCAAACACATCTACACCCATCGAAGGGGGGGAAACGCCCATGTCCTGTCCAAACTGTCACCATGAGCTGGAGCCCGGCTTCCTGTACGCCGAGGCGGCGGCCTGGAGCATGCGGCCCCGCCAGTTCCTGTTCCGGCAGAGCGCTGAGGGATACTTCCTGCAGGGGCGGCGGCGGGGCGTCCGGACCATGGAGGCTTTCCGCTGTCCAGTCTGCGGCATGATCGTGATCGGCGGGGACGAGCCCTGCCCGGACTGCGGAGCGGGCCACATCCATGGCTTTTTCCAGAGCGGCGGCGATTTGGCGTGGTGCGGCCGGATCTGGTTCGCCACCGATGGGCTGACGCCCCGGCAGGTCCGGGCGGCCAAAGTGGTCCGGCGGATCTGGCCGTGGATCGTGGGGAGCGCCTATCTGCTGGCGTTCATCCTGGCGTTGAGCCGGGTGAGCTGGCTGATCTGGTTCCTGACGGTGCTGGGGGCGGTCCTGGCCCTCTATGGGATCTATCGCTGGTGTTTGACGTATCCATCCAGATGAAGAGGAGGTACATCATGAAACATGTCGATCGGCTCCTGCCGCTCTTGGGCGCGGCGCTCCTGACGGCCCTGAGCGGCTGTGCCCCGGCGGCGGCTCCAACATCCACGCCGATCCAAACGGCGGTGGAGCCAAGCCCCACGGCCGTCCCGGCGGATGACGCGCTGGAGGCGGCGGTCCATGAGGCGGTGATGGAGCACTATGGGGCGATGTTCCGGGAGGGCGATGACCAGACCTTCGCCACGGAGTACCACGAGGTCCTCCGGACCGTGCCGGAGGAGGGCGGCGAGGAGGTCTATCTGGCCGTCCTCTATGCCCAGTACCAGGAACAGGATGGCGATGTCACCATGACCGGCGGGGCCAGCGGGCCCTGCGCGGTCCGCTTCGATGTAGGGGATGACGGGAGCTATACCATGACGGAGTTCTGGGAGCCAGAGGATGGCGAGGGCTATGCCGCCTCTCTGAAAGAGCGCTTCCCGGAGGACGTGGATCCCACCCTCCCGGCGGATGCCGCGTCCATCTGCGATCAGCAGGCCAGAGACTACTTTGGCCGGAAAAACGGCTGACAGGACCGCCGCGGATCGTCTCGATAAAACAGGACCGCCGCCCACCGGAGAACGGTGGGCGGCGGTCCTTATGCTGTTTCAGGAAAACCTGGGAAGATGACTTACGCCTCGCCCTTGGCGCGCTTCAGCATGTCCATGAAGCCGCGGGTGATGAGGGTGGTGGCCATGCCGAAGGGGATGTACTTGAAGCCCTGCTCGGCGCGCATCTTGGCGACCTCGGGATACTCAGCGTACACACCGGGGATCTTGCCGTACTTCTTGCAGGCGGCCAGCACGATCTCGGCGGCCTCCTCGATGCGGGGATGGTCGGTCTGGCCGGGGATGCCCATGGACTGGGACATATCATAGGGCCCGAGGAAGAGGACGTCCACGCCGTCCACGGCGGCGATCTCTTCGATGTTCTTGAGGCCCACGATGTTCTCGATGTGGACGGACACCAGAGTCTCCTCGTTCTCGTGCTTGATGTACTCGGTGAAGGGAGTCTTGCCGTAGTCGCAGGAGCGGGTCATGGCGGAGCCGCGGATGCCCATGGGGTAGTACTTGGCGCGGCGGACGGCCAGCTCAGCGTCCTCCTTGGTGTTGATCTGGGGGACCTGCACGCCGTAGGCGCCCACATCCAGGAGCCGCAGGATCTCGGTCTCGCCGTTGAAGGTGGCGCGGGCGATGGGGGTGGTGCCGCCCAGCTGAGCGGCACGGACCAGACCCATGGTGGTCTCAGGGGACATATAGCCATGCTCGCAGTCCAGGATCACGAAATCGAAGCCGGCCAGACCGCCGATCTCGACCACGTCGCTGGAATTCAGGCACATGAAGGTGCCGAAGCAGGTCTTGCCCGCATAGAGGTCGTGCTTGAGCTTGTTGGTGAACATATCAAAATTCCTCCCAGGGCCTGTCTCGGGCCAGCGGAAAGGACCGGCCCCGGGGCAGACAAATCATTGACATCGCGTCGTGTGATCCCGTATCACGGGATCAGTTTCCAAAGAAAAGGGAAAAGAAAGATGGTCCTTGCGGAGACCTTCCGCTCGGTCCGCTGTCATCATAGCGAAAAAAGGAGTTTTTGTCAAGAGATATCTGCACGATATTGGACGCTTATGTGGAAAAATGATAGATTTCAGCCAAAATGCCGAAACGAGAGTCTCGAAATGGAACAGCTGGAGGAAACGCTTGCGGACCGGTGAGATCTGTGGTAGGATCAGTGGAGGAGAAACGAGCGGCAGAAAGCAGGGAAAGACATGTATGACACCCATATTTTCCTGGATTTCGAGATGAACCCCATCCCCAGGGAATATAAAGAGGCGCGGGCGCTGGCCCGCAGTGAGATCATCGAGATCGGCGCGGTGAAGCTGGACGCGGATTATCGACTGGTGGACCGCTATTCCAAATATGTGAAGCCGGACTATGCGCCGATCCACAAGCGGATCACGGAGCTCACCGGCATCACCGACCGGGACGTGGCGGACGCCAAGCCCTTCGCCCCCGCCATGGCGGAGTTTGCGGAGTGGATCGGGGAGGGCCGGGGACGGATCTACTCCTGGAGCCGGAGCGACCAGTCCCAACTCTACAACGAGAGCTGGCTCAAGGAGTCGGAACTGCCCTGGCAGCTGGAACAGCGCTGGATCGACTTCCAGGCGGTATACACCCGGCTGATCGGGCTGTCCCGCTCCAACCCCCTCTCCCTCCAGAACGCGCTGGGCGCGGCGGAGTACCGCTTCGCCGGTGAGGCCCACCGGGCGGTGCAGGACGCGGAGAACTCCGCCTCCCTTCTGATCCTGGTGAAGGAAGGCCGTCTGGCCGAGCAGGCCAAGATCGTAATGGAGGCCATGCGGCCCAAGCAGGACCACAGCTTCGCTCTGGACAGCGCGGCGGCGGACAAGCTCCGGGAGTATCTGGCCCGGACCGGAGGGCAGGGCTGAACCGCCTTCTCTGCCGTGATAGAGATAAAAACGGATCCCCGGTGGGAGCAGTGCTGTTCCCGCCGGGGATCCGTCTTGTTTTGTGGGACGCGCTCCGGCCGGATCAGACCTCGTCGGGGAGAAGGTCGGTCATGCCGTGGATGCCCACCGCCAGGGTAGACATATTGTGCAGGAAAGCGGAGGCGCCGGGGGCCAGCACACCGGCCAGGCCCAGGGCCAGAAGACCGGAATTGAAGCCCATCACGAAGCGGTAGTTTGCGTGGATCCGCTTCATGAGCAGGTCGCTGATGGCCTTCAGCGTCACCAGACCGCCCAGATCGTTGTGGGACAGGGTGATGTCGGCGATCTCACGGGCCAGCTGAGAACCCTCCCGGATGGCGATGCCGGCGTCCGCCGCGGACAAGGCGGGCGAGTCGTTGATGCCGTCGCCGATCATGATGACCTTCCGTCCGGCGGCGTGCTCGGTCTGGACATAGGCGGCTTTGTCATCGGGCAGGACCTCAGAGTGGTACTCGTCCACTCCCACCCGCTTGGCGATGGCCCGGGCGGTGCGCTCACTGTCGCCGGTCATCATGACGATCTTCCGGATGCCCAGTTCCTTCAGGCGGCGGATGACCTCCGGGGCCTCGGGGCGCAGGGGATCCTCGATGCAGATGACGGCGACCAGCTCGCCGCCGATGGCCAGATAGAGGTGGGAACAGTCGTCGGGGAGGGCGTCGAACTTGGCCTGCTCTCCGGCGGGGATGGCGCAGTGCTCATCCTCGAAGATGAAGTGGTGGCTACCGATCCGGACCTGCTGGCCGTCGATCTCAGAGGCGATGCCGTGGGCGATCACATAGTGGACCTTGGCGTGCATCTCCTCATGGCGGAGCCGCTTCTGGGCGGCCTCCCGCACCACCGCGTTGGCGATGGAGTGGGGGAAATGCTCCTCCAGACAGGCGGCGATCCGGAGCATCTCGTCGGGGTCGTTCCCGCCGAAGGGCTCCACCATGCGGACCATGGGCTGGGCTTTGGTGAGGGTGCCGGTCTTATCGAAGACGATGGTGTCCGCGCCGGCCACAGCCTCCAGGAACTTGCCGCCCTTGACGGTGATCTGATGCTCGCTGCACTCCCGGATGGCCGAGAGGACGGACACGGGCATGGACAGCTTCAGCGCGCAGGAGAAGTCCACCATAAGGATGGATACCGCCTTCTGTACGTTCCGGGTCAGCAGGTAAGTCAGGGCCGTGCCCAGGAAGCTGTAAGGCACCAGCTTGTCCGCCAGATGGGCGGCACTGCTCTCCACAGAGGACTTGAGCTGCTCCGTATCCTCGATCATCTGGATGATCTTCTCATACCGGGTGGCGCCTGCGGCCTTCTGGATGCGGATGGCCAGGTCGCCCTCCTCCAGCGCGGTGCCGGCATAGACAGTAGCGCCCGGAGTCTTTTTCACGGGAAGGGGCTCGCCGGTGAGGGAGGCCTGGTTGACCATGGCTTCGCCCTCCTCCACGGCGCCGTCCAGCGGGATGACGGAGCCCACGGTCACGTGGATCAGGTCGCCGGGCTCCACCTGGCTGACCGGGACCTGGACGTCGCCGTCAGGACGGCGGAGCCAGACCTTGTCCACATTGAGGGACATACTGCCGGCCAGGTCGGCCACGGACTTCTTGTGGGTCCACTCCTCCATCAGGTCGCCGATGCCCAGCAGGAACATCACCGAACTGGCGGTGGAGAGATCCCGACGGATCAGGGAGACCAAGATGGCGGTGGCATCCAGCACGGGGACCTCCAGCTTCCGCTGGGCCAGACACCGCAGACCGGCCTTCAGATACCGGACGGACAGGACGATGGCCTTCAGGGCCCGGATAGGCGCGGGGAGCACGGCCCGCAGAGCGAAGTGCGCTACGGTCCGGCTGATGAGCTTCTCCTGATAATAGCGGTCGAGGGAGCGGGACGTGTGCTCGGGCACCAGCTTCTTCACCGTGTCGCTGGCCAGAGAGAAGCGGCAGATGCGGTGGAGGAGCTCCTCCCGGCTGCCCTGATAGGTGACCACAGCGTTACCGCTGCGGTCATAGACCTTGGCGGCCTTGACGCCGGGCAGGGAGAGGAGGTAATAAAGGAGGGCGTCGGCCTGGTCGCAGGTCAGGCGTCCGTAGCTGGTGGTGAAACGGATACGCCCCGGGATGGAATGTGCGATGCGGATCGTCATAAAAGGATCACACCTCGGCAGCGGCGGCCTCGGCGTCACAGCCGCAGCCGCACTCACAGTCATCAGAGCACTCCTCGGAGGCGGCGGCACGGGCGGCGTTGATCTCCTTGGCCTCGGCCAGCACGTCGCCGGCGTTCTCCTGGATCTTGCTGACCACGTCCATCACGCACTCCTTGGCGCGCAGGACGGCAGCGGTGGTGTGGGCATAGGCGCGCTTGGCGTCCTGGCTGGACAGGATCTTGACACCGGCAGTACCGAACGCGACGCCGCCGACGAACAGAGCGATCTCCTTAGCATAACGGATCTTCATGATAGATTACCTCATTTCTATAAAATATACGGATGTAGGATGGGAGGGCTGCCCGGGACCGGAGCGGCTCACTGCCGGTGATAGCCGGTCCAAAAGGCCATCACGCCGCAAAAGACCATGGCCCAAGCCCAGAACAGATGCTTCTTCACGCGAGATACCTCCTTTGGGACGGATAGTTGCCCGGAACAAACCGGAAAAGTTATATAAAACTAACTTTTCTGATATAAAAACGGGATGTTTCCCGTTCTGTGGCCCTATTTTACTTCTGCTTGGCACAAATGTCAATATAAAATTTGAAAACTGGATGAGACGGTAAAAATCGAAGCAGAACGATGAGTTTATGATGATGGTTGTAAGGAAAGACTAACAAAAATGTGTCAAAACAGCGAGACCTTTACAGAAGATCGGAAACATGGTAGAATACGTCCGACTGGTTTCCAACCCAGTCCAAGCCCGACCGGCCGTCCAGGCTGGGGCGCGTCCCGGCAGTCAGTGGGACACAGCACGGAACCTCTTCGAGCGAGGCTCTGTCGGGTTCGTTCGGCGGGGCAGTCCCCCCGATCCGTTCTCTAAACAAAAAATGGGAGGAAAACGACCTATGACATCCGATCAGACCAGAAAGCGCCCGTCCCTGGCGGGACAGATCACCATGGCGGCTATGGTGGCCGCCCTCTACGCCGTGCTGAGCTATTTCGGCAATATCTTCGGCCTGACCTACGGACCGATCCAGTGCCGGTTCTCGGAGGCACTGTGCGTCCTGCCGTTCCTGTTCCCGGCCACGGTGCCCGGACTGTTCGTGGGCTGTCTCATCACCAACCTGATGAGTACCGTGGGCCCGCTGGACATCGTGCTGGGCTCTCTGGCCACCCTGCTGGCCGCGTTCCTGACGTCCAGGATGCCCAACCGCTGGCTGGCTCCCTTGCCTCCGGTGATCTGCAACGGCGTGATCATCGGCGCGATGATCGCCTGGTATGAGGTGGGCTTCGGCCCTCGTTTCTGGGGGCTTTTCGCCTTCAACGGCATCACCGTGGCCCTGGGCGAGCTGCTGGCCTGCTATGTGCTGGGCGAGATCCTGCTGACCGTCCTGCCCCGCGTGAAGTACTTCCGGGGCCTGATGTCCGCCGCCCGTCTGGACTTGGGCCGCTAAAAAGGCGACATCGGCTCCCGTGTGACGGAGCGATAGAGATAAAAGACCTTTACATAGAAAATTGAGATAGAGACGTTTGTTGGAACTCCAGGACCGCCTTCCCCAGACTGCCGGGGAGGGCGGTCCTATTTTTCTGGATTTTTCGCGGGAAGCGTGGTACACTAGAGGCGATGTGTGTGGAAGATCTTCTACTTACCAAGGAGGTTCAGACCATTGAAAGTGCGTAAAGCTGTCATCCCCGCCGCCGGACTGGGGACCCGGATGCTCCCGGCCACCAAGACGGTGCCCAAGGAGATGCTGCCCATGGTGGACAAGCCAGTGATCCAGTACATCATCGAAGAGGCCGTGGCCGCCGGGATCGAGGATATCCTCATCGTCACCAACCGGGCCAAGTCTGCCATGGATGACTATTTCGACTATTACCCGGAGCTGGAGACCCGTCTGGTCCAGGCCGGGAAGGAGAAGGAGCTGTGCGAGGTCCGCCGGGCGGCAGATCTGGCCAATATCTTCTATGTGCGGCAGAAGGAGACCAAAGGGCTTGGCCATGCCATCTGGCGGGCCAAGCGTTTCGTGGGGGACGAGCCCTTCGCCGTCCTGCTGGGCGATGACATCATGCGGGCGAAGAAGCCGGTCACCAAGCAGCTCATCGAGGCGGCGGAGAAGTACGACGCCTCTGCTGTGGGCGTGCAGACCGTCACCACCCAGGCCATCTCCAAGTACTCCTCCGTGAAGGTGGATCCGCTGGAGGAGCGGATCTTCTCCGTCAGCGATATGATCGAGAAGCCCCGCCCGGAGCAGATCTTCTCCAACTACGCCATCCTGGGACGGTATGTACTCAAGCCCGAGATCTTCGCCATCCTGGAGGACCTGAAGCCGGGCTACGGCGGCGAGATCCAGCTCACCGACGGCCTGAAGGAGCTCTGCCGCCGGGAGAAGATGGTGGCGGTGGACTTCGAGGGCCGCCGCTATGACACCGGGAACCTCCAGGGCTTCCTGGAGGCTACGATCGACTTCGCTCTGGACCACCCATCCACCGGGGAATGGCTCCGGAAGTTTATCAAGCAGAAGGCAGGAGCGCTCTAAACAGACGAAAAGACGGGACGATGGGCCGCGGAGGCGTGAAAATGCCTCCGCGGCCCGTTTTATCGGGGAAAAGGGGGCCAGCCGCCGCTTGATTTCCCGGCTGGAGTCATATATACTTAAAAAGTATACGAGCCGATCGACGGTCCGGCCCTGTCTGGGCCCGGATCTGGAATATCATGAGGAGGAAACGGATCCATGGACAATATCCCCCTATCGAGGCCGCTCATCCTGGACGGCGCTACGGGAAGTGAACTGCTGAAGCGGGGCATGCCTGCCGGCGTCTGCACGGAGCAGTGGGTGCTGGACCGCCCCGGCGTCCTGCTGGGGCTCCAGCGGGAGTATGTGGCGGCGGGCTCTGACATCATCTTGGCCCCCACCTTCTGTGCCAATGTGATCAAGCTGGAGGAATACGGTCTGGCCGACAAGGTGGAGGAGTACAACCACCGTCTGGTGGCCCTGGCCAAGGAGGCCGCCGATGGGAAAGCATGGGTGGCCGGAGACATGGCCCCTACTGGAAAGTTCATCCAGCCCTTCGGCGAGCTGGAGTTCGAGGATCTGGTGAAGGTCTACCGCCAGCAGGCCGCCGCTCTGGAGGACGCGGGCGTGGACCTCTTCATGGTGGAGACCTCCATGACCATGCCGGATGTCCGGGCCGCCGTGCTGGCGATCCGGGAGGTATCTGAGAAGCCAGTGTTCGTGTCCTTCACCTGCGATGAGAACGGCCGGACCCTGTCCGGCACCGACGTGCTGGCCGCCCTGATCGTGATGCAGGGGATGGGCGTCAACGCTTTCGGACTGAACTGCTCCTGCGGCCCGGACCAGATGCTGGAGCAGATCCGCCGGCTGACTCCCTATGCCCGGGTCCCTCTGCTGGCCAAGCCCAACGCGGGCCTGCCCGAGATGGAGAACGGCGAGGCCCACTATCACTGCTCGCCCAAGGAGTTCTGTTCTTATACCAGGGCCATGGCGGAGGCCGGCGTGCGGATCTTCGGCGGCTGCTGCGGCACCACCCCCGACCACATCGCCGCTCTGAAGGAGACCGTGTCCCAGATCGACTTCGGCGCGATCCCCACCGTGGAGCACGATCCGGACGTGATCCCCTGCGCCAGCGAGACGGAGGCCCGGTTCATCACCCCTGACGTGGATGTGGGCGAGACCATCGAGTGTTCGTCCGACCTGATGGAGGACATCTTGGAGGCCGAGGAGAACTGCCCCCAGGGCGCGTTGAAGATCGACATCCTGGAGGAGGATGACCTGACCGTCTTTGCGGAGAACCAGTATGCCATCAAGGACGCCCTGTGCATCGGCACGGATGTGCCCGAACTGCTGGAGGGAGCCCTGCGGGCGTTCCAGGGCCGCGCCTTCTGGGACGGCACCGAGGAGCTGGATCCCGAGTTCCTCCAGAAGATGAGACAGAAGTACGGTTTGGTACTGCTCTGACCGGGATGATTTAGGAGGCCGCGCCTTTAGTCGCTGACTGGGCGCGGCCTTTTTGGACAGCGGAGGAGGATGACCGATGAAAGTGGCTTATGCGGGCTTCGACCTGCTCTACCCCTGCCTGGAGGCCCTGGAACGGGCCGGATGCGAGATCCTGAGGGTGTTCACCTATCCCACTGACGGGGTCTACGAGTTCACCACCGATGTGACGGGCTTCGCGGAAAGGCGAGGCATCCCCTGGACGGACCGGCGGGTCACATCGGCGGATATGTACGCCCTGCTGGATCAGGGCTGTGAGGCATTCTTCTCCGCCGGGTATATCTATAAGATCCCAGTGGATACGCCCATGCGGTGCGCCAACGTCCACCCGGCCCTCCTGCCCATCGGACGGGGGCCCTGGCCAATGCCCTGTACGATCCTGCGGGGGCTGGGGCAGAGCGGCGTCACGGTCCACAAGGTGGAGGCATCTCTGGACACGGGCGACATCCTGCTCCAGGAGCCCTTCCCAGTGACGGCGGCGGACGACCTGGAGACCATGACCGAGACGATCCGCGCCATCGCCCCCCGGCTGGTGGAGCGGACGGCCCGGGACTTCGACGCGCTTTGGGATGCCGCCCGGCCTCAGGGGCCGGGGGAGTACTGGAAGGAGCCGGCCGAGGAAGAGCGGACCTTCGTCCCGACCGACCGGGCGGAGCGGGTGGATAGGATCGTCCGGGCCTTTGCCGGGTTCGGCAGCATCCTGCGGCTGGGGGACGGGAGCGACCGGACCGTCCTCCGGGGCAGGGTGTCCTTCGGCGATCCCGGCGCGGCGCCGGGATCGGTCCGTATGGAGGACGGGAAACCAGTCTATGCCCTGGACGGCGGCTGGCTGACGGTCCTGGACCAGCGGTGAGAGGAGGAGATCGGATGCAGATCCTGGATATGGAGACCTGGGACCGGCGAGAGATCTATCAGTTCTTCCGCCAGACCGAATGGCCCTTCTACGCAGTGAGCTTTTCTCTGGATGTGACCGCGCTGAAACGGACCACCAAAGAGGAAGGGCTGTCCTTCTACTATGCGCTGGTCTATGAGACCACCCGGGCCATGGAGGAGGTAGAGGCCTTTCGCCTGCGGGACCGGGGGGACCATGTGGTCCGGCACGACAGCCTGGTGCCCAGCTTCACCGATCTGACGCCGGGCTCGGAGCTCTTCCACATCACCACGCTGGAGCTGGAGCCGGACCGGGCGGCCTTCTGCCGGAGAGCGAAGGAGCTGAGTACGGCTCAGACCGCCTTCCTGGCCGAGACCGGGGCCTGGGACCGGGACCAGATGGTCTTTTTCAGCTGTCTGCCCTGGGTGCCCATGACCTCCATGACCAACGAGCGGGACAAGGACCCCGCCGACACGATCCCCCGGGTGAGCTGGGGCGGGTATGAGGAGCGGGGCGGCCGTCTGGTGCTGAACATGGCTTTGGATGTGAACCACCGGACGATCGACGGGGTGCATATCGGCCGCTTCTATGAGACGCTGTGCCGCCGGATCGCCGCTCCGGAGGCAGAGCGATGACGATCCGGGAGATCGAGGCGAGGTTCCGGGGACGAGCGCCCGGGGTGCAGGACATCACCGGAGAGAGCGCCGTCCTGGTGCCGCTGATCCCGGGAGAGGACGGGCCGGAGCTCCTGTTCGAGGTCCGGGCGTCCAGTCTACGGAGCCAGCCGGGAGAGGTCTGCTTCCCCGGCGGCCGTATGGAGCCCGGGGAGCGCCCGGAGGAGACGGCCCTCCGGGAGACTTGGGAGGAGCTGGCCATCCCGCCGGAGCGGGTGCGGGTCCTGGCCCATCTGGACGGACTGCTCCACCAGAGCGGCTTCCTCCTCCATCCCATCCTGGGAGAGGTGGAGACGGAGGCGGCCGCCTCCCTGCGGCCCAGTCCGGCGGAGGTGGGGGGGACCTTCCGGGTGCCCCTGCGCTGGTTCCTGGACCATCCGCCCCGGGTGGAGCACTATGCCCTCCGGCCGGAGGTGGCGGCGGATTTCCCCTATGACCTGATCGGTTTCCCTGAGGGCTATCCCTGGAAGTGCGGGCATGCGGCCGTGCCCATCTACCGGTGGGAGGGCCATGCGGTCTGGGGCATCACCGGACGGATCGTGCTCCACCTGACGGAGGTGCTCTGTGGGCAGAGCTGACCGGATGGTCCGGGAGGAAGTGCTGGGCCCTTTCCGGTACCGCTGGACGGCGGACTGTTTCCCGCTGGGGCGGGACAGTCTGGAGCTGGGGGCCTTCGCCACAGTACGGCCCCGCTGGCGGATCTGTGACCTGGGCTGTGGAGGCGGACTGCTCCTCCTGCTCCTGGCCGCCCGGGCGGAGGGCCTGACGCTGGCCGGGGTGGAGCAGTCTCCCTCCGCGGCGGAGGCCGCCCGGGCGAACCTGCGCCGAAACGGCCTCTGCGGCACGGTCCTGACGGGAGATCTGCGGGAAGGAGCGCTCCCGGCGGGGAGTTGGGATCTGGTGGTGTCCAACCCGCCCTATTTCGCGCCGGGCACCGGGACCTCCGGCGGCCCCGCCCGAATGGAGGGGTGCGGTCCGGACGCGCTGTGCCGGGAGGCGGCCCGGCTCCTGCGGGCCAAGGGACGCTTCGCGCTGGTCTACCGGCCGGAGCGGCTCCCGGAGCTGATGGAGGCCCTGCGCCGGGCCCGTCTGGAGCCAAAGCGCATGGCGCTGATCCAACATGACCGGACACACGCGCCCTCCGCCGTCCTGCTGGAGGCGGTGAAGGAGGGACGGCCGGGACTGGAGGTCCTGCCGGTGCGCCTGTTATCGGATACTTAGAATCGAAAAATCGGAGGTGCCAATATGGCCGGGACGCTCTATCTCGTTCCTACCCCCATCGGCAATCTGGGAGATATCTCCCAGCGGATCGCCGATACACTGGCGGAGGTGGACTTCATCGCCGCCGAGGACACCAGGGTCTCTCTGAAGCTCCTCAACCACTTGGATATCAAAAAGCCCATGGTGAGCTACTACCGCCACAACACGGAGGCGGGCGGACAGGCGGTCCTCAGCCGCCTGCTGGCCGGGGAGAGCTGTGCGCTGGTCACAGATGCGGGCACACCGGCCGTCAGCGATCCCGGCGAGGAGCTGGTGGCGATCTGCGCCGCCAACGGGGTGGACGTAGTGGCGATCCCGGGGCCCTGCGCTCTGGTGACGGCTCTGGCCGTGTCCGGCCTGCCCACCGGCCGCTTCACCTTCGAGGGGTTCCTGCCCATGAACAAGAAGAACCGGAAGGCCCATCTGGACGCCCTCCGGGAGGAGCCGCGGACCATGATCTTCTACGAGGCGCCCCATAAGCTCCTGAGCACGCTGGAGGACCTGCGGAGCTGGTTCGGCGGAGAACGGCGGCTGTCGGTGTGCCGGGAGCTGACCAAGCTCCATGAGGAGGTCCGCCGGGGCACGATCGAGGATGCCCTGTCCTGGTTCGGGGAACACGCGCCCAAGGGGGAGTTCGTGCTGATCCTGGAGGGCGCCGCCGTGCGGGAGGAGGAAGCCCCCACGCTGGAGCAGGGGCTGGCCCGGGTCGAGGCCCTGCTGGAAGCGGGGCAGTCCCTCCGGGACGCGGTCCGTCAGACCGCCAAGGACATGGGACTTCCACGGAAGGCGCTGTACGATATGGCTGTCTCCAAAAATGGAAATTGATCCCGCTATTTGGAAGGACCGGCGGGTCGAAGGATCAGACGGAGGAGCCTGACGATCCAATCTGTCCCATTACAGAACGTATACCTTGTCGGAACGAGTCTGCGCGAGTCGTTCCGGGCTGAAAAACGCCGGCCGGGAGAAGGGCAGTCCGCCCGCTCCCGACCGGCGAAAAAACGCAAAAAAAGACCCGGCGGCCGGAACGGCTGTCGGGTCAGACTATGTACGGATCAAAGGCGCTCCGCCAGCTCGCGCAGGCAATTGGGACAGACGTTCTTGCCGCGGAAATTGATGATATCCTTGGCATCATCGCAGAAAATGCAGGCAGGCTGGTACTTTTTGAGGACGATGGAGGCTCCATCTACATAGATCTCCAAAGAATCCTTCTCGGCGATGTCCAGGGTACGGCGCAGCTCGATAGGAAGCACGATCCGGCCGAGTTCATCGACCTTTCTGACGATGCCGGTAGATTTCATAGCGATACGTCCTTTCTCATGGCTACCATGTTTTTCTTGTTGCACTTGGGATCGACTGGAAACTGCCTCCATTATAACATAGTGTATTGGAATGTCAATCAGAAAATGGAAATTTTGGTCAACTTGTACCGAGAAAGGAAGAATGGATGGTAAAAAATGTATATTCGGTAGAACGGATGTGAAAGATGCGGAAAGACTTCTCTATTTTCCTCAAAAATGAGATATCTGAAATGAGAAAGTGCATAAACTGAAGTCAGTATCACGTTATGGAAAGAAGAGGTAAAAATGGGGATGTCGGTCATGTGGACAGCCATGGTGGGCATAGCGGTCCTGTGTGGGATCGGGACTGGACAAGGGGCGGAAGTAGCCGCAGCCGCGGTGGAGGGCGCCTCCGCGGCGGTGGAGCTCTGCCTGTCCATGGCGGGGATGCTCTGCCTTTGGATGGGGGTGATGGAGGTCATGGAGCGCTCCGGACTGTCAGATGGACTTTCCATGCTCCTGCGGCCGGTGCTCCGGCGCCTCTGGCCGGACTTCGCGGAGGATGGGGAGACGATGGACGCCATCGCGGCCAACGTGTCGGCCAACCTGCTGGGGCTGGGGAACGCCGCCACGCCATTGGGGATCCGGGCGGCCCGCCGGATGAGCCGCCGCTCTCCGGGAGTGGCCTCGGACGCCCTGTGCCTGCTGGTGGTGTGCAATTCGTCCTCCATCCAACTGATCCCTGCCACAGTGGCCAGCGTCCGGGCGGCGGCAGGATGCGCCGCGCCCTTCGATATCCTGCCGGCGGTGTGGCTGGCCTCGGGGATCTCGGTGAGCGTGGGGATCCTGGCGGCGGGCCTCATGGGGCGGGCCCGTCCTATGGAGCGTCTGCCCCTGCGCCCGGAGCGGAGGCGGGCATGATGGAGGGGGCCTTCACCATGCTGGTGCCGGGGATCCTGCTGGCCACGGCGGTCTGGGGGCTGATCCGGCGGGTGGACGTGTACGATGCCCTGATCCACGGGGCGGGGGAAGGGCTGGGTGTGCTGGTGCGGATCGCCCCGTCCATGATCGCTCTGCTGACGGCGGTGCAGATGCTCCGTGCCTCCGGGGCGCTGGACCTGGCGGCGGGGGCCCTGGCCCCGGTGCTGGACTGGCTGGGGATCCCGCCGGAGACGGTGCCGCTCCTGCTGGTCCGGCCGATCAGCGGGTCTGCCGCCCTGGGGGTGGGGGCGGACCTCATCCGGGCCTATGGACCGGACTCCGCCGTGGGCCGGACCGCCGCCGTCATGCTGGGTTCCACAGAGACCACGTTCTATACGATCGCGGTGTACTTCGGCGCGGCGGGGATCGTCAAGACCCGCCATACGGTCCCGGCGGCCCTGTGCGCCGACCTGGCGGGCTTCCTGGCCGCCGCGTGGGCAGTGCGGGTCTGCTTCGGGACATGAGCCCCTGTCGCTTGACATCCCGGCAGATCTATCATAAAATGGGGTCCAAACGGAAAAAACGGGAGCGATGCGGATCCCAAAGCCCGGAGATCGCCTCCCGATACGAAGGAGAAACGCAGCGTGATCGAACTGAAACAACTGTGCAAGACCTTCCCCACAGAGGAAGGCACCTTCACCGCGCTGGACCATGTGGACATCACCATCCAGGACGGAGACGTCTACGGCATCATCGGCATGAGCGGAGCGGGCAAGTCCACTCTGGTACGGTGCATCAACCTGCTGGAGCGGCCCACCTCCGGTCAGGTGCTGATCGACGGGGACGACATGACGGCCCTCTCCCCTAAGGCCCTGCGGGAGAAGCGGCGCTCCATCAGCATGATCTTCCAGCAGTTCAACCTGCTCATGCAGCGGACCTGCCTGAAGAACGTCTGCTTCCCTATGGAGATCGCCGGAGTCCCCGCCGCCAAGGCCAAGGCCCGGGCCAGGGAGCTGCTGGAGATCGTGGGCCTGCCTGACAAGGCGGACGCCTATCCGGCCCAGCTCTCCGGCGGCCAGAAGCAGCGGATCGCCATCGCCAGGGCTCTGGCCTCTGATCCTAAGGTCCTCCTGTGCGACGAGGCCACCTCCGCCCTGGACCCCACCACCACCCGGAGCATCCTGCGGCTGATCCGGGACATCAATGAGCGCCTGGGCATCACCGTGATCATCATCACCCATGAGATGACGGTGGTGGAGGAGGTCTGCTCCCATGTGGCCATCCTGGACCACGGCCATGTGATGGAGACCGGCTCCGTGGAGGAGGTCTTCTCCAACCCCAAGACCGAGGCGGGCCGGAAGCTGGTCTACCCGGACGGCGTGATCCTGGATCCCATGAAGAGCGGACGGGCCATACGCCTCGCTTTCAATGGCGGCTCTGCCTACGAACCTCTGATCGCCTCTCTGGCCATCGACTGCGGCGTGAAGGTCAACATCCTGGGCGCCGACACCAAGAACATCAACGGACAGGCCTTCGGCACCATGATGATCGGTCTGCCCGAGGACCCGGCCGAGGCCGCCAAGGCCCTGGCCTACATCAAGCAGCAGCCCAACGTGACCATGGAGGAGGTGGAGGAACATGAGTGATCTGCTGAACGATGCGGAGGTCCTGCGTCTGCTGGAGCTGAGCAAGAACGGCCTCCTCTTCGCCATATGGGAGACCCTGTATGTGACGGTGATCTCTACCTTCTTCGCCTATGTGATCGGCCTGCCCCTGGGCGTGATCGCGGTGGTGGGCGAGCCCGGCGGCGTGCGTCCCTTGCCCCGGCCGGTGATGGCGGTGCTCAATTTCGTCATCAACATCCTGCGCTCCGTGCCCTTCCTGATCCTGATGGTCATGGTCATCCCCCTGTCCCGGCTCCTGCTGGGCACGTCGATCGGCACTGTGGCCACCATCGTCCCCCTGATCGTGGCGGCGTTCCCCTTCGTGGCCCGTCTGGTGGAGGCCTCCCTGCGGGAGGTGGACCGGGGCGTCATCGAGGCGGCGGAGTCCATGGGCTGTTCCCCCCTCCAGATCATCACCAAGGTGATCCTGCCGGAGAGCCTGCCCTCCCTGATCTCCGGCTTCACCACGGCGTTCATCACCATCCTGAGCTATGGTGCCATGGCCGGCGCGATCGGCGGCGGCGGACTGGGCTCCATGGCCCTGAACCTGGGCTATCAGCGCCAGATGAAGGTCATCCTGTGGGTGTCTGTGGTGGTGCTGGTGGTGCTGGTGCAGATCTTCCAGTCGGCCGGCACCCGTGCCGCCGTGCGGACGGACAAGCGGGTCCGGAACAAGAGTCGGAAAAAGAAGTCCTGACCGCGGTCCTTTGGATCGGCCGCGGTGATATTGGCAGAGACGGGCAAAAAATGGATCTGCCCGTCTCTGTTTTTGTCTAAAATGGACGTTGACGGAAAAGCCTTCGGTGTCATATACTAAGTGCGACCCAAGCGGAACTGAATAACGCCCCTCAAACGCAAGGAAGAGAAGAGTAGGCTGGAAGATACGGCACAGAGAGCCCGGTATGGTGGAAACGGGTACGGAAGGTCCGGTCGAACATGGTCTCGGAGCGGCGCACCGACTGCGGATGACCTCTGCATAGGCTGCGACGGGAGCGCCCGTCAACGCGCAGGAGTATGCTTGTACTCCATAAGGCTCCTGTCGTGAGACAGGGGTGAAGCAAGGTGGTACCACGAAGCGAAAGCTCTCGTCCTTGAAGTCGATTCAAGGGCGTTTTTTTGTACCTAGGACGGGTCCGAATCTAAGGTCCGGCCTCTGCCGGACGAATCGAAAAGGAGAAAATGTACCATGAAAAAGTCTGTCTCTCTGCTCCTCACCGGCGCTCTGTCCCTCGGCCTGCTGGCCGGCTGCGGCTCCAGCGGCTCCGCCAGCCAGACCCCCGCTCCCGCCGGCTCTGACGCCCCCGCTCCCGCCGAGTCCTCCTCCCTGGAGGGCACCACCCTGAAGGTGGGCGCCACCCCCGCGCCTCACGCCGAGATCCTGGAGAACGTGGTGAAGGGTCTGCTGGCCGAGCAGGGCATCACTCTGGACGTGGTGACCTTCAACGACTACATCCAGCCCAACACCGCCGTGGAGAACGGCGAGCTGGACGCCAACTACTTCCAGCACATCACCTACATGGATCAGTTCAACGAGGACAACGGCACCCATCTGGTGTCCGCCGCCACCGTCCACTATGAGCCCTTCGGCCTGTATGCCGGCAAGACCGCCTCTCTGGACGAGCTGGCCGACGGCGCTCAGATCGCCGTGCCCAACGACACCACCAACGAGGCCCGTGCCCTGCTCCTGCTCCAGCAGGAGGGCCTGATCACCCTGGCCGATGGCGCCGGCCTCAGCGCCACCAAGGCTGACATCGCCGAGAACCCCAAGAACTTGGACATCGTGGAGCTGGAGGCCGCTCAGATCCCCTCCCGTCTGGGCGATGTGGATCTGGCCGTCATCAACGGCAACTATGCGCTGGACGCCGGCCTGAAGATCGCCGACGCTCTGGCCGTGGAGTCCGCTGAGGGCGAGGCCGCTCAGGCCTATGCCAACGTGCTGGCCGTCAAGGAGGGCCGCGAGGACGATCCCGCCATCCAGGCTCTGGTGAAGGCCCTCACCAGCCAGGAGGTCAAGGACTACATCGAGGAGACCTATCAGGGTGCCGTCGTCCCCCTGTTCTAAGCGGGACACCTTATATAAATAAGGGATGAAGCACTGCGGTGCCCACCCGGCGAGAGCCGGGTGGGCACCGTTTTTGCGCCCGGACAGGTCCGAACACTTGCGCCGAGCACGGGATGGAGCGTATAATGGAACCGATACAGGACCTGACCTGTCCTAAAGATCCTATGAAATGAGGCATGATCCATGGATTACGCGAAGGAATCTCTCAAGCTCCACTACCAGTGGCACGGCAAGCTGGAGGTCGTCCCCAAGATGAAGGTGGACTCTAAGGAGGCCCTCTCCCTGGCCTATACCCCCGGCGTGGCCCAGCCCTGTCTGGAGATCCAGAAGGACCCCTCTCTCAGCTATGAGCTGACCGGCCGGTGGAACACCGTGGCCGTGGTCACCGACGGCACTGCGGTGCTGGGCCTGGGCGACATCGGGCCCGAGGCCGGCATGCCCGTCATGGAGGGAAAGTGCGTGCTCTTCAAGGCCTTCGGCGGCGTGGACGCCATCCCCCTGTGTGTACGGAGCAAGGATGTGGACGAGATCGTCAACACCGTGGCCCTGCTGGCGGGCTCTTTCGGCGGCGTGAACCTGGAGGATATCTCCGCTCCCCGGTGCTTCGAGATCGAGCGGAAGCTGAAGGAGCGCTGTGACATCCCCATCTTCCACGACGATCAGCACGGCACCGCCGTGGTGGTGTTGGCGGCCCTGACCAACGCTCTGCGGGTGGTGGGCAAGAAGATCGAGGACGTGAGGATGGTGGCCTGCGGCGCCGGCGCGGCGGGCATCGCCATCATGAAGCTCCTGATGGCCTGCGGCCTGAAGCACGTGATCATGTGCGACAAGCAGGGCGCGATCTATGACGGCATGGAGGGCTTGACCGATGCGCAGGCCGAGATGGCCAAGGTCACCAATCTGGAGAAGCGGAAGGGCAGTCTGGCCGAGATGCTGGTGGGCGCCGATGTGTTCCTGGGCGTCAGCGCTCCCGGTCTGGTGACGCCGGAGATGGTCAAGACCATGGCGCCCGGCGCGGTGCTCTTCCCCATGGCCAACCCCACCCCCGAGATCATGCCCGACCTGGCCAAGGCCGCCGGTGCGGCGGTGGTGGGCACCGGCCGGAGCGACTACCCCAACCAGATCAACAATGTGATGGCCTTCCCCGGCATCTTCCGGGGCGCGCTGGATGTGCGGGCCAGCGACATCAATGTGGAGATGCAGCTGGCCGCCGCCCGGGCGATCGCCGGACTGGTCTCCGACGAGGAACTGGGTGCCGAGTACATCATGCCCGCCGCCTTCGATCCCCGGCTGAAGGACGCGGTGGCCCAGGCAGTGGCCCAGGCCGCCCGGGACTCCGGCGTGGCCCGTATCTGAGCCATAAGAGACCAGAACGCCCCCGGCCACAAGGCCGGGGGCGTTTTGGTGTGTGTGTCGTGTGTGTTTGAAAAGGGTTCGGAGAGGGATCGGTCAGCGTGTCTGATCGTTTTGGAAGCCGGGTCTGCTCTTCCCCTGCTTCCTGAGACAAGGATACCAGCCAAATGCGTCCGAACTGTGGCGGGATCGTGAATAGATCGTAAACATCTGGAGATCCCAGGGGAAAAAGAGACGGATGCTGTGTTATGATGGAGATACGAACGACGGACATACAGCAGGAAGGGGAAGGGACACGGATGACGGGAAGAGGGAAGCGCATCCTGGACCGGATGATACAGTTCATACTGTACGGCAGACTGGAACGGGGACGATACCGGTCCATCAAGTCTGATATCGACGAGGCCGACCGGCAAGCCTGGCTGTCAGCGAGGTCCGATGGGCGACCATGCTTTTTTTGGTGTTCTTGGTGGCGGGGCCCGGCCCATGCTGTTCGCTCTGAACGCGGTGGAGCGGATGCGTACCGCCCCGGCGGATCCGCCGGATGAAGGACCCGGAGAAGGCGCGGGTCCTGATCGTGGCCATGACCGCCAACGCCTTTGAGGAGGACCGACGCGCCGCCTTCGCCGCCGGCATGGACAGCCGCATCGTTAAGCCAGTGGACCGGACCAAACTGGTGGAGACCATGCGCAGACCCATCCGATGAACGACAGGAGGCCGCCGGGACGTCCGGCGGTCTCCCTGTTTTTGTGGAGATTTCGGTGGGGAAGGGAACTTTTTCGGCGGGGGGCACGTCAAAGAGGATGCTGTCTATGAGACGGCTGGAACAAAGTCCGACCTTGATGATAGATGATAAAGGAGCAATTGATGATGGATCGTCGTATTCCTGCTTTGGCCCTGACGGGCCTCCTCTCCCTGAGTCTGCTGGCCGGCTGTGGGGACAAAGCCCCCGCCGCCACCACCGCTCCCACAGAGAGCGCCGCACCCGTCCCCACGGAGACACTGGCTCCGCGGCCTACGGAGAGCGTCCTCCCCGCGGAGAGCGCCGCGCCGGAGGAGACTCCCTCCGCCGGACCGGAGGCCGCGCCCTCGGATATCCCGGCCTCCAAGCCCACGGAGCAGCCCGCCGCGAAGCCCTCCTCCAAGCCTGCCGCCACAGCCAAGCCCTCCGCCAAGCCAAGCGCCGCTCCCTCGGCCCAGCCCACGCCGAAGCCCAGTGCCGCTCCGGCAGCGGCCACCTCCGCAGACATCTGGAGCGCCATCGAGCAGAAGATCTCCCTCCCCGGCATGGAGGGGCTGGATGCCGCCGCCCTGAGCGCGGTGTATGGGATCGACGCCGGCGACCTGACCGACTATGTGTGCAGGATGCCGCAGGTCAATGTCAGCGCCGACGAGTACTTCATCGCCCGGGTGAAGCCCGGAAAGATGGACACGGTGAAGGCCGCACTGACTGCCCGTCAGGCGGATCTGGAGGAGCAGTGGAGCCAGTATCTGCCCGATCAGTACGAGTTGGTCAAGGACTACCGGCTGGTGAGCCATGGGGACTATGTGATCTTCGCGATCGGCGCGCAGGCGGGCGATGCGGTCCAGGTATTCGACTCCTATACAAAGTGACTGTTTTCGAGTATACTAAAGGGACCGTCCGGAGCTGTGCCGCTCCGGAGACTCTGTTTGCCGGAGGATGATGGACCTTGGTTTTTTCTAGCCTGTATTTTCTGTTTGCATATCTACCGATCGTATTGTTGATATACTACCTGACGCCTTTGAAATGGCGGAACCTGGTCCTGCTGGCGTTCAACCTGATCTTCTATGGCTGGGGCGAGCCTAAGTATATCCTGATCATGTTCGCCTCCATCGCCATCGACTACACCCACGGGATGCTGGTCGCCCGGTGTCAGGAGAAGGGAGACGACCGGGGGGCCCGGCGGGCCGTGGCCTCGTCGGTAATCTTCAACCTGGGGCTCCTCTTCTTCTTCAAGTACTGGGACTTCATCGCCAAGTCTCTGGCAGCGGTGGGACTTGGCTTCATGCCGGTGCTGGGGATCCGTCTGCCGATCGGCATCTCCTTTTATACCTTCCAGACTATGAGCTACACGATCGACGTGTACCGCCGGGACGCCCGGTGCCAGAGGAACATCGTCACCTTCGGCACCTTCGTGACCCTCTTCCCCCAGCTCATCGCCGGACCGATCATCAAGTACAAGGATCTGGACGATCAGCTGGAGCACCGGACCCACTCTCCGGAGCAGTTCGCCGCCGGCGTCCAGATCTTCGTGGTGGGCCTGGCCAAGAAGGTCCTGTTGGCCAATAATTTGGGGATGCTGTGGGACGCCTATAAGGCCATGCCGACAGAACAGCTCACCGTGGTGGGGGCCTGGCTGGGGGTGCTGGCCTTCTCCCTCCAACTCTATTTCGATTTCTCCGGCTATTCGGACATGGCGGTCGGCCTGGGTCGGATGCTGGGCTTCGAGTTCAGCCCCAACTTCAACTATCCCTATATCTCCAAGTCCGTCACCGAGTTCTGGCGGCGGTGGCACATCTCTCTGGGGAGCTGGTTCCGGGAGTACCTGTACATCCCGCTGGGGGGGAACCGGGTGAGCCGCCCACGGCTCCTGCTGAACCTGCTGATCGTGTGGGCCGCCACCGGCATCTGGCATGGGGCCAGCTGGAACTTCCTGCTCTGGGGCCTCTACTTCGGGGTCCTGCTGGTACTGGAGAAGTTCTTGCTGCTCCGGCGGCTGGAGAAGCTCCCGGCCGTGCTCCAGCATATCTATGCCCTCTTTTTGGTGCTGGTGAGCTGGGCCATCTTCGCTGTGGAGGACTTCGGCCATCTGGGCCAGTATCTGGCCGCCATGTTCGGCGGAGCGCAGGGCGGCCTGGCGGACGGGGCCTTCGGGTATTACTTCCGCTCCTATCTACCCACCCTGTTGGTGAGCTGTGCGGCGTCCCTCCCTCTGGGGGCCAGACTGTGGGGGAAACTGGCGGAGAAGCCGAAGCAGATCCTCCTGCCGGTCCTGCTCCTGGCGGGACTGGTGTTCTCCACCGCCTATCTGGTGGACGCCACCTACAATCCCTTCCTCTATTTCCGTTTCTAAAGAAGGAGGCTCCTCTCTATGGACAAACGATACGGCATTTTCCTCTCCGGCGCGTTCTGTGCCTTCCTGGGCGTGTTCCTGGTGGCCGGAGCGGTGACGCCGGACAAGACCTTCTCCCCGCTGGAGAACCGGAACCTCCAGCAGCTCCCCGCGCCCAGCGTCAAGACGGTGCTCAGCGGACAGTTCATGTCCGACTTCGAGACCTATGTGACCGACCAGTTCCCCGGCCGGGACAGCTGGATGGACCTGAAGGCCCGCACCGAGCGGGCGGTGGGCAAGGAGGAGAACGACGGGGTCTACTTCTGTACCAAGGACACGCTGATCAGCCGCTTCGACCCGCCGGATGCCGCCACGGTGTCCAAGAACCTGGGCTATGTGGACCAGTTCGCCGCCAAGGCGGGGGTGCCGGTGTACTTCTCCCTGATCCCCGGCGCGGCGGAGATCTGGTCCGACCGGCTCCCGGCGGGGGCCCCCAACGCCAGCCAGAAGGCCATCCTCGACCAGGCGGCGGCCTCCATCCAGAACGCCCGGATGTACAGCACCTATGACGCGCTGGAGGCCCATAAGGGGGAGGACATCTACTACCGCACCGACCACCACTGGACCAGCCTGGGAGCCTACTACGGCTACACCGCCCTCATGGATGCGCTGGACATGGAGCCGGTGCCCCTGACCGACTACCAAAAGACCACCCGCTCCACGGAGTTCTATGGGACCATCTACTCCTCCTCCGGCGTGCGCTGGGTGGCGCCGGACACGATCGACACCTATGTCCCCGACACGGGCATCACCGTGACCTCCTACACCTACGACAGCAAGGGCGTCCCCGTGGAGGAGGCCCGGAAGCTCTATGACACCTCCTTCCTGACGGTGAAGGACAAGTACTCCATGTTCCTGGGCGGCAACCAGCCGCTGGCGGTGGTGCGGACGTCCCATACAGACGCCCCCAAGCTGCTCATCGTCCGGGACTCCTATACGGACAGCCTGGTGCCCTTCCTGACCGCCCACTTCTCGGAGATCCATCTGGTGGACCCCCGGTACTACAAGCTCTCCGTGGCGGACTATATCCGGAAGAACGGCATCGACGAGGCGCTGGTCCTGTACAGCGTGCCCAACTTCACCTCGGACAAGAACCTGGTCTGGCTGACCAAGTGACTGGACGATCCCACAAAAAACGCCCCTGAGACGTTCCATCGAGCGTCTCAGGGGCGTTTCCGCTTCATACGGCGGGATCGGCCTCGTCCGGGGCCTGCTGGTCGTAGTCCCGCCGCAGATCGGCCAGGGCCAGCACCAGGAACAGGGTGGCCGCGATCACCGCACCGGTCAGCAGGAGGACGATCCATCCGGGCAGAGGGAGATAGCCGCAGAGGAACAGGGCCGTCATGCCGCAGGTGAGGCCGTCCCGCCAGCGGCGGAGCGCCTTCCCGTGGCCGCAGTCGGGGAAGGTCCGCTCCGCCAGCCGGGCCATATCGGTGAAGAACTGGAAGTTGAAATAGATCCCCGCCGCGGAGAAGAGGAGCGACACCGGCCACAGCAGGCCGCCGGTCCCCAGCAGGGGGGTCAGCAGGGTGGAGAGGAGCGGCAGGGCGGAGGCCCAGCGGACGGCGGCCTCCGCTCCCAGCAGGGCACAGAGCGGGGCGAGGAGCCCGATGTCCCGGAGATGGGGCGTCAGCAGACGGATGGCCTGATAGAGCAGGATCCAGCCGGCCCATTGGGGCAGAACATCCAGACTGCCGAGCTTGAAGTCGATATGGAGGAAGAGCTGGGCCCACATGATGGCCCGCAGGGCCTGAGAGATATCGTTCCGTTCGTCCATGGTCAGCCCTCCTGTTCGGCCAGCAGGATGCGGTGTTCCGTGCCGCCGTCCTGGAAGGAGACGGCGAAGGCGGCGGGGAAGGCCCAGTCCTCCAGCCCGTTGAGGTCGGTGGTGCCGCCGCTCCCGGTCTCACCGATGGTGGAGGGGTAGTCGGCGGAGGCCAGCCAGTCCTTGTCCAAGGCTTTGTCGAAGGCACGGGCGCTGGGGGCGGTCCGGTCCAGCACGGCATAGGTGAGGGTACCGCGTAGGGCCTGTCCATTGGATGTGACCTTGGCCGCGGAGCTGGTCCAGATGGTCTGGAAAGGGGCGTCAGGCTGGGGCAGGGTCAGGAACGTGCTGGTCTGGAAGAAGCCGGAGCCGCTGTCTGCGGTGTTGTCGATGCCAAGCACCTGCTGATAGGACAGCTCTACCCGATACGCTCCGTCCCCACCCACGAAGTGGACCGGCGGGAGGGCATCGTCCGGATAGGCGATGTTGAACAGCTCCGGCTCCGGTCTGAATGCCGAGCGGGGGGAGATATACCAGCCGTCCCGGTCCTGCGTCAGCGCGACGGACTGGACATAAGGCGTGACAGCGCCGTTCCCGGCGGCAGCCCAGGCGCTCCAGTCACCGGACTGGACGCAGAGGAGACCGGACCACACGCCGTCCGCTCCTTTCCGGAGATCCCAGATCCGCCAGTCCATCGTCCCGGAGGGGGCGCCGTCAGCCAGCGCGTCAGGCAGGTCCCAGCGGCCTTCCGGGAGCTGCTCCAGCAGGCCGGACAGATCTGCGGGGTCCGTGGCCATGGCCACCCAGATCCCGTTCCGGCTGGTGACGCCCTTGGCATAGGTGTCCAGTGCCCCGGCAGGAGTGGAGGGCCGGTGGGTGTGGACATAGGCCAGCCCCTCGGCCCGTCCGGCGTCCAGACCGGGCGGCACGGCGGAACGCTCCGCCGCCTGGGCCTGAGCGGGACTGCCCAGCAGACAGCCGGCCCCCAGCACCAGCGCCACACAGGACGCTCCCAGGGCCATGCCCTGGGGATAGCGGCGGAACCGAGCGATGCACTGGATGCGGCGCTTGATGTTCTGCCCCCCGTTGGCCATAGAGGAGGTGCCAGGGGCCCTGGGATAGCGCTCGTTCACCATGGACAGGAGGATCCGGCCATAGTCCCGGCGTTCCTCACCTTTGAGGCGCTCCAGGACCCGCTGGTCGCAGATGGCTTCACAGTCGTTCTGGATCTGGTCACAGCACCACCAGATCAGTGGGTCGCACCAGTGGAGACAGCGGAGGAGACAGAGCGCGGCTCCCACCGCAGGATCCCAGTGGCGGAGATGCAGGAGCTCGTGGAGGAGGACCTTGTCGTCCACCGGGACGCCCTCCGGCAGGACCAGCACCGGCCGGACCACGCCGCACAGGAAGGCGGAGGGGAGCCCGGGGACCTCTACGGCCTGGCAGGTGGACAGCCCATAGCGCTCTGCCGCCCGATGGAGCTGATCCAGCCGCTCCGGCCCGGCGGGCCTGCCCCGGCGGAGGGCCAGCCGGAGCCGGAGATAGGAGCCCAGGAACCAGATCAGCAGGCCCAGAGCACCCGCGCACCAGAGGACGAAGAGCCAGTCGGTGGCGCTCACCGGCTGTCCGGTCAGCCAGGGGAGGGGGGAGCGGACCCGGATCGGCGCATAAGGGGAACAGAAGGCGGAGGAGAGCCGGAGCTCGATGGGCAGCCGGAGCCGCTCCAGGGCCCAGCGCAGATGGACGGTCCGGTCCCAGCCGAAGGTCCCCACGGGGATCAGGGCCCGGAGGGCCAGGAGCCCCCAGATACCATACTGCCAGCGGGGGGACAGCTTGTCCCGGAAGAGGGCCTTGGCCCCCAGCAGGATCAGAGCGGTCAGACAGAGGCTCAGGGTCTGGAGCAGGAAGGACCAGAGATCGGTCATGGCTCACACCTCCATCTCGTCCAGCAGACGGCGGAGCTCGTCCCGCTCTTCGGCGGAGATGGGCTCTGTTTTCAAAAAGGCGGTCACCAGCTTCCCGGCGGAGCCCTCATAGGCCCGCTGGAGCAGGGAGCGCCGCTCCACAGCGGCCCATTCCTCCCGGGCCACCGCCGCCTGATAGCGGTGAGGGACGCTGTCCCCCAGGATGGCCACCAGCCCTTTCCCGGCCATGCGGGTCAGGTAGGTCTGTACGGTGTTCCGGCTCCAGCCGGTGGCGGGGCGGAGGGCTTCGGTCAGCTCTCCCAGCACCATGCCCTCCGGACGTTCCCAGAGCGCGGAGAGGACGGTCAGCTCCCGCTCCGAAAGATCCCATGTGGTCATATGGGCGCACCTCCTACGATCGTAGTATCTGCATTGATACTACAACTGTAGGATGAAAATGTCAAGGGCGAAATGCGGCGAAAATTTGTGCGGCGGCCTATGCAGGAGGGCGGCGATATGCTATAATCATTAGCTGATTTTGAATGATGGTATCAGAGAGGGGAAGACCATACTATGAACCAGATCGGTTTCGACAATGAACAGTATTTGGAGACCCAGTCGGCCCATATCAAGGAGCGCATCGCCAAGTTCGACAACAAGCTCTATCTGGAGTTCGGCGGAAAGCTCTTCGACGACTACCACGCCTCCCGTGTGCTGCCTGGCTTCGCGCCGGACAGCAAGATCCGGATGCTGACCCAGCTCCGGGACAGCGCGGAGATCGTGATCGCCATCTGTGCCGCGGATATCGAGAAGAACAAGGTCCGCGGCGATCTGGGCATCACCTATGACGTGGATGTGCTCCGGCTGATCGACGCCTTCCGGAGCCAGGGCCTCTTCGTGGGCAGCGTGGTGATCACCCAGTACGCCGGCCAGCCCGCCGCCGATGCCTTCAAGCGCCGCATGGAGCAGCTGGGTCTGCGGGTCTATCTGCACTATCCCATCCAGGGCTATCCCCACAACATCCCTCTCATCGTCAGCGATGAGGGCTATGGCCGGAACGAGTATGTGGAGACTGAGCGGCCTCTGGTGGTCGTCACTGCCCCCGGCCCCGGCTCCGGCAAGATGGCAGTGTGCCTCTCCCAGCTCTACCATGAGTACAAGCGGGGCGTCAAGGCGGGCTACGCCAAATTCGAGACCTTCCCCATCTGGAACCTGCCCCTCCAGCACCCGGTGAATCTGGCCTATGAGGCCGCCACCGCCGATCTGGGCGATGTGAACGTGATCGACCCCTTCCACCTCCAGGCCTACGGCGAGACCACGGTCAACTACAATCGGGACGTGGAGATCTTCCCGGTCCTCTCCGCCATGTTCGAGAAGATCATGGGCGAGTGCCCCTACAAGTCCCCCACCGATATGGGCGTGAACATGGCCGGGAACTGCATCTTCGACGACGAGGCCGTCCAGGCCGCCGCCCGGCAGGAGATCATCCGCCGGTACTACACCGGCCTCAGCGACCGCCGCCAGGGCAAGTGCGATGACGGCGTGGTGTACAAGCTGGAGCTGCTCATGCAGCAGGCCAAGGCCAGCGCCGACCAGCGCCCGGTGATCGCCGCCTCTCTGAAGGTGGCGGAGGAGACCGGGAACCCGGCCTTCGCCATCGAGCTCCCCGACGGCGAGGTGGTCACCGGCAAGACCACCGACCTTCTGGGCGCCTGCTCTGCCACCATGCTCAACGCACTCAAGCGTCTGGCGGGCATCGAGCACGAGTACCATCTGATCTCTCCGGAGGCGCTGGCCCCGATCCAGACCGTGAAGGTGAAGCATCTGGGCTCCACCAACCCCCGCCTCCACAGCGACGAGACTCTGATCGCCCTGGCGATCTCCGCCGCGAGCGACCCGGTGGCGGCCAAGGCGCTGGCCCAGCTCTCCAAGCTCCGGGGCTGTGAGGCCCACTCCACCGTGATCCTGGCCCAGGTGGACAGCGCCAACTGCTCCAAACTGGGGATGCACCTGACCACCGAGCCCCAGTACGAGACCAACAAGCTCTACCATCGCTGATAGGGACTGATAAAAAATATCCACCATCCGAAGCCGGATGGTGGATATTTTTTATCGGTCAGCGGCAGAGCTCCAAAATAGCGTGGGTGAAGATCTTGCAGGCGCTGAGGAGCATGGAGACATCGGCCTGCTCATCGGGGCAGTGCATCTTGGGGTCGAAGCCGGGGAAACAGCAGCCGAAGGCCACGCCGCCGGGGATATCGTGGACATAGGTGCCGCCGCCGATCGCCACCGGCTTGGACTTGGTGTCCCCGGAGAAGGTCTGATAGCTCTTCATGAGGGCGGTCACGAAGGGGGAGTCCGCGGGGACCCGGTGGATCGGGGTCATCTCCGGGTCGGCGGTGACGGAGATACCGTGCTGGGCCAGGATTATCTCGCACATCCGACGGCAGTTGTCCTCATTGGAGGACACGGGCCAGCGCACGTCGAACTTGGCGGAGAAGCCGGTGTCGTCCAGACGCATGAGGGCCAGGTTCAGCGTCAGGGGGCCGGACTCGTCGTCCTGCCGGGCGATGCCCAGACCCCGGCCCCGGGTGTCTCCGTAGGGGAAGAGGACCCGCATGGACTGGACCGCCTGTGTGCTCTCGCACTCGGCCAGCGGCAGACGGGCCAGGAGCTCCAGCAGGGCGGAGATCGCGTTGCGGCCGTCATCAGGAGAGGCGGCATGGGCGTTCTTGCCGGCGCAGTGGATGCAGACGCCCTCCTCGCGGTCGGTGCAGGTGAAGGGAGTGGCGGTCCTGGCGGCGATGTCCTTGGCGAGGGCTTCGACGTCCGCGGCGGTCAGGCCGGCCACCACACAGGAGGCCTCCGGGGGCACCACGTTGGTGCGGAAGCCGCCGTCCAGCCGGACCACCCGGGGGAGGGCGGTCTCCGGCTCCCAGCTCCGGCCAAAGCTGGGGTGATAGTGGCCCTTCTCGATGTGGATCACCGGGAAGTCGGCGTCGGGAGTGAAGGTATAGGGCGCGTAGGGGTGCTTAGAGTAGTAGTAGGCGATGTCGCTGGAGCCGCTCTCCTCGTCGGTGCCCATGATGAGCCGCACGTTGGCGGACACAGGCAGGCCCATGTCCTTGATGGCCTTCATGGCCATGAGGGCGCACGCCACAGGGCCCTTGTCATCAGAGACGCCCCGACCGTAGAGCATGCCGTCCTTCTCCGTGCAGACATAGGGATCGGTGGACCAGCCGGTGCCCTCGCCCACCACGTCCAGATGGCCCAGGATGTGGAGCCTGGTCTCCTGCTCGTTCAGGTCGGCGGAGCCCACATAGTTCTCGTGGTTTTCCGCGTGGAAGCCCCACTCAGAGGCCAGGGCGAGCCCTTCGGCCAGAGCGGCGGCAGGGCCTGGGCCGTAGGGCTTGCCGGGCTCAGCCTCCCCGCAGACGCTCTTCACCGCCACTAGGCGGGAGATAGCGCCGATCAGGGTCTCGCGGGCCTTGGGGTCGTCGAAATAGGCATTGATCTGTTCTTCGTACATGGATGATGTCCTCCTGATAGATGCAGTCATGTTCGGTCGGGAGCGGGCTCATCAGAGTCGGCGGCAGGGATGGTCCCGCCGTTCTCCGCCAGCTCCCCCAGATATTTGTAGATCGTATAGCGGGATACCTGGAGCCGTTTGGACACGAAGGGCACCGACTTGCGGAAGGAGAAGGCATTCTTCTGATCCAGCAGGGCGATGATCTTCAGCCGGTCCTTCTTGCTCAGTGCGTCCACCGGCTTTCCGACGGCCGAGAGACACTCGTCCAGCATATCGGACAGACGGCGGTCGCTGCCCTGCCACATGACGCTCTGGAGATCGGCCTCCGCGTTCATCAGGTCCACCAGGATCCGATTGGCATACACCAGAGAGGTGTAGTCGAAGTTGATGCCCAGAGCCAGATTGTAGCCGTCCTTCCCCTCCTGGATCATATGGAAGGTACTGCTCTTGATCTGCTGGCCAGAGGGCGTAGTGGCGTAGAGGTTTACGAAGTCAGTGGTCAGTCCCGTATTGTCCAGCTCCTTGGCGGTGCCCAGGATGTCCATGGTGGAGCCCACAGAGCGGCCGGAGACATGGCCGTTGTAGATGGATAGGATGGGGTGCTTGGGATCCCCCATGTCGTGGACCAGTGTCTCACAGGAGGAGCCGAACATCTCGGCGATGCCCCGGGCCGTCCGGTCCAAAAATTCGAATGCTTCTGCGCGGGTCACGGTCTGTTCACCTCGGTTCAACGATCGATGAAAAAACTGCCTATATTGTATCACCGGATCGGGCAGATCGGCAAGAGCGGGGATCGGACCATGCTCTGATCCAAAAAGTTTATGCGTTTTTCACGAAAAATCCTGTTGTCTGACATTTCCAACTGTGATATACTCAAGACATCGGAAGTCATGCGGGTATGGCTTCAAGCATTTTCGATGGCAAAGGAGCGGGTACAAATGCGTCTGACCAATATCAAGGATGTGAAGAAGTTCATCGATGTGGTGAACTCCTGCGAGCATGAGGTCTATCTGAAGTCTCTGGAGGGCGATGTTTTCAATCTGAAGTCCTCCATGTCCCAGTACATCGCCGTGGGCCGGCTGATCCAGGAGAGCGGTGACTCTCTGGAGCTGTTCGCCAATGACAAGAACGACCAGATCCGTCTGCTGAACTTCCTCCACGATCTGAACGAGGAAGAGGCTGAGGCTCAGAAGTAAGCAGGGACGAGCACGTCCATCCGCCGCACCGGCAGATCTGCCGGTGCGGCTTTCCTATCCCACCGATCTGGAGGTCCGCGATGAACTACAAACTCGTCCTGAGCTATGACGGGGGCCGGTATGACGGCTGGCAGAAGCAGGGCAACACCCCCAACACGATCCAGGGGCGGCTGGAGGGGATCCTCGCCCGGCTGGCCGGGACGCCAGTGGAGGTCCACGGGGCGGGCCGCACCGACGCGGGAGTCCATGCCCTGGGACAGACGGCCAGCTTCCGTCTGCCGGGGGAGCGTCCGCCGGAGGAGGTGGCGGCCTTCCTGTGCCGGGAGCTGCCCGACGATATGGCGGTGGTGTCCCTCCGGACCGCCGGGGACCGGTTCCATGCCCGGCTCAATGCCGTGGGCAAGACCTATCTCTACGCCATCCGGCTGGGGCCGGTCTCCGATCCCTTCCGCCGCCGGTATCAGCTCCGTGTCCCGGAGCCGCTGGATCTGGAGGCCATGGAGCGGGCCGCCGCCCTCCTGACCGGCCGGCACGACTACCGCTCCTTCTGCTCCAACAAGAAAATGAAAAAGTCCACCATCCGCACGGTGGACCGGATCGAGCTCTGTCGGGAGGGGGCGGATCTGACGATCGCCTACCACGGGGACGGCTTTCTCTACCACATGGTGCGGATCCTCACCGGCACGCTGATCGAGGTGGGCCGGGGAGCACGCCGGCCGGAGGAGATGCCCCGGATCTTGGCCGCCCGGGACCGGGCCGCCGCTGGATCCACCGCGCCGCCCCAGGGGCTGGCCCTGGCCGAAGTGGAATATTGACGGAACGAGACCGCCGCCTGGAACTGCAAGAAAGATGCAGTTCCAGGCGGCGGTTTGGTCTCATCAGGGCTCCCGGACGAAACGGGGCCCCTCTGTTCCGCTGGCCCCCGTGGGGCGGAAACCGCATTTGGCCAGGACCCGTTGAGAGGCGATGTTCTCCGGAGCCGTCTCAGCTTCCACGCGAAGGACACCGGGCTGGCAAAGGGCCCACTCAACGGCGGCGGTCACCGCCTCGGTGGCATAGCCCTGTCCCCAGTATCCCTCGGAGAGGCCATAGCCGATCTCCACAGAGCCGTCAGGGGACCGGCCCTTGAAGCACAGGTCGCCGAGAAAGAGGCCGTCCGACCGGCTGATCGTCCAGGCGGCGTACCACTGCCACTGATCTGGATGGGCCAGACAGCCCTCCAGCATCTCGGCATAGGCGGCCTTCAGCTCCGGATCGCGCTGGCCCTGGATCAGCTCCTCCATGACGGCGCGGGAGGCGACGGAGAGCCTCAGACGCCTCGCTCTCGATCATCCGTCCTCCTCCCGGTCCCTGCGGCCCCGGCGGCTGTCCTTGTCGTTGTCCTTCTCCTCATCCTTCGGGAGGACCACCACCCGGATCTCCAGCACCCGGCGGTGCTCCACCTTGGTGACCGTCACATCCAGGCCGTCGGCCTGGAAATGGTCGCCGGCCTCAGGGACCCGGCCCACCTGCTCCATGACCCATCCGGAGACCGTGTTGGCGTCGCAGTCGCCCTTGATGGAGAAGAGGTCGAACATATCGCTCAGATCGGCGGTACAGGAGATCAGATAGCTGCCGTCCTCCTGCTTCTTGAACTCCTCGATGACCTCGTCATGTTCGTCCCAGATCTCGCCTACCAGCTCCTCCACGATGTCCTCCAGAGTCACGAGGCCCTCGGTGCCGCCGTATTCGTCCACCACGATGACCATGTGGGCCTTCTCCTTCTGGAGGACCCGCAGGAGGTCGGAAATCTTGGTGTTCCCGGTGGTGTAGAGCACATTGCTGATCAGGGCGGAGATATCGTCCTGCCCGTGGTAGCGGGCGGCGTGGAAGTCCTTCTCATGGATCACGCCGATGATGTCGTCGATATCCTCGTGGTACACCGGGAGCCGGGAGAAGCCGCTCTCGGCGAAGGCCTTGGCCACGTCGGCCATGGTGTCGGTGTCCTCCACCGCCACGATGTCCACCCGGGGTGTGAGGATCTCCTCCACCTCCAGCTCATTGAACTCGATGGCGGCGCGGATCAGCTCGCTCTCGTGCTGGTCTAGCCCGCCCTCGGTCTCGGCCTGGTCCACCATCGTGACCAGCTCCTCCTCGGTGATGCCGCTGTCCTCCTGCTTATGGAACACTTTGGAGAGCAGACGCTTCCACTGGCCGAACAGGAAGTTCAGCGGGGTCAGCACCGTGATCAGGAAGCGCAGGAAGGGGGCGGCGAAGGAGGCGAAGGCCTCCGGGGACTCCTTGGCCAGGCTCTTGGGGGAGACCTCGCCGAAGATCAGCACCACCACGGTCAGTACGATAGTGGACACCGTAGGGCCGCGCAGAGCGCCGATCAGCTGGATGAAGAGCACGGCGGCCACGGTGGCGGCGGTGTTGTTCACGATGTTGTTGCCGATCAGGATCGTGGAGAGCAGCTTGTCATAATCCTCTGAGAGAGAAAGCGCCAGAGCGGCGCGGCGGTCTCCGTTGTCCGCCCGGTTCTTCATCCGGGCCCGGTTCAGAGAGGTATAGGCGGTCTCGGTGGCGGAAAAGAACGCCGACATGGCGACCAGGACCACCAAGGCTGCGATCATTCCGATACTGGCACTGTCCAACATAGGGACTCATCAACTCCGTTTGCTTGTTTTTTCGATGGGATTCGGTCGCGTCGTCAAAGCAGGAAAGGACAGCCCTAGCCTCCGATCGATGGAGGTAAGGCTGTCCTGTCATTCATCAAAAGAGGCGTCGGTACAGGGCGGTTCGTCCACCTGGGCTCACCTGCTCCTTCCTGAAAAAATGATACCTGCTTCCCGCATTGGTGAACAGTATACCATAGTGCCTCGGGAATTGCAAGAGCGTCAAAAAAGCTTTACAAAGGGCCGGAAAGGACCTGAGACCGTTCCGGCTGCGAGCACCGTCCCTATGCTCACTCCTCCGGCTTCAGCGTGAAGAAGTCCTTGGGCCTTCGGCCCTTGTCGAAGATGTTGCAGTACTCCAGGATCTTGTACCGGGACAGGTCCTCCTGGGCATAGTCCGGAAGCTTCTCAGCATGCTCCTCCGGCGTCCAGACGTCGTCCATGTCCAGATAGCCCACAGTGTTCACCACAGGCAGGCTCTCCCACTGGTCCAGCAGGAACTTCTGATAACCCGTCTGGGGCAGGTGGGCGGTCTTGGTCAACAGGGCGGAGAGATAGTTCAGGGAGAGGGTCACGTCCTGCTGCTCCGGGATGTCATAGTTGGCCCAGATCACGAAGGGGACGATCTGCTTCTTCTCCGCGGTCTCGGTGTCCAGAGCTTCCACCTCGCCGCCGAGGGCATCGGTGTAGAAGTTGGTGGCCACCTGGGGCTGATGGTCGCCGAACATACAGATCATGGTGGGCTCATCCACCTTGGAGAAGTATCCCACCAGAGACTCGAAGGCCTGATCGCTCTGGTAGACCAGGTTCAGATACTGGTCCACCGTGCGGAAGCGGCCCTTGAACGGGCCGGTGAGCCACACATCCTTGTCCAGATTGGTCCACTCGCCGGTATAGGCACTGTGGTTCTGCATGGTCACGTTGAACAGGAAGAGGGGCTGGCCCTCCTTTTTGGCCTCGTACCGGGCGATCACGTTCTCGAAGTCCGCCTGATCGGACAGGTACTCCCGGATGATGTCGCTATCATCGTACTGGAAATCCTCCAGGAAGTGCTTCTCGTCGAAGCCGAAGTCATTGTACACGGCCACCCGGTTCCAGCCGGAGGAGTAATAGGGATGCATGGCTACGGTATAGTAGCCCAGATCCTTCATCTGCCGCACCAGAGAGGGGTCCCCCTTGCTGACATACATATGATAGGGCACCGTGCCCGCCGGGAGGAAGGTGGTGGTATTGCCGGTGAGGAACTCGTACTCCGAGTTGGCAGTGGTGCCGCCGAACACGGAGGAGTAGGCATGGCCCTTGATCGTGTCCTCCGTCAGGGAGTGGAGGAAAGGCATATAGTCCTTATTGGTCTCGACGCCCGGGATCACAGCCAGGTCGGCGAGGGACTCGTTCATGATCACGATCAGGTTCACTGGCTGAGTGCCGCCCTGAGCGGCGGCGGTGAGGGAGGCGTCATCCGAGGGCGCGGCTTCGGTCAGCTCCGCAAGAGCGGCCTGAGAATAGCCGGAGGGCTGGCCCACATGGCTGTACCGGACACAGAGGGAGAAATTCAGGGCCAGTCCATTGCCGCGGGTGGTCCACATGGAGGGCGCGATCCCGGCGTCTGCCACTACGCTGGTAGAGAAGAACAGATACAGGAAGGCCGCGGAGCCGACGGCGCTGGGGAGGAAGAGCCTCCAGGAGAACTTCTGCCGGGCGTTCCCGCTTCCGCTGTCGGGCAGGAGGGAGATCGCGGCCACGAAGGCGGCGGCGATCAGGGCGGTGATCAGCATCATGGCGTCGGGAGTATAGTTGTAGTTCCCGGCCACGTTCAGCGCGGTGCGGATCGTCATGATGTCGCCGGGGAACAGGGTCCGGCCACGGAAAGCGATGGCATACCGGTTGACGATGCCGATGGCCCAGGCAGTCAGGAAAGCCACCTTGGCGGCGCGGTCCCGCCGGCCCAGGACGAAGTAGAAGAACAATGCGCCTAAGTAATACCAGACCAGATTCAATACGATCTGTAATGGCGTGAAGTCGGTCCAGGGAGCATTATAGTTGAGGACCTCCACCAGCGTATAGGACAGCAGGGGGCCCAGCAGGAAGAAGAGCCGGGACAGCCAGAGGGCCGTCCGCTGGCTCAGAGGGAGCTTGGGATAGGGAGGCAGACGCCGGCGGCGGGCCGGCTTCGTCTGCGGAGTGGTCAGTGTATCCATAGCGTTCGGGAAAACTCCTTTTTTCGACAGGCTGATCCCAGTTATACCCCAGCCTGCGGCGGAGCGCAAGGGGGTGCGGGGGGATCCTATGCTGCTTCATAGATCTTTAAGGATCAGGGGCGGGCCGGACAGGGAGACCATCCGGTCTGCCATGGCTACCACGACGGGCTCATGGCTGGAGAGGACCACCGGCACGCCCAATCCCCGGATCCGGTCCAGGATCCGGGCGGCCCGGGCTTCGTCCACGCCGGTGAAGGGCTCGTCCAGCAGATAGGTCCCGCCGCCGCAGGCCAGCGCCCGGGCCAGTGCCAGCCGCCGCCGCATCCCGCCGGACAGGGCGGCAGGACGCTTTCCCCCTTCGCCCTCCAGCTCCACCAGAGCGAGCCAGCGGCCGGCCTCGCTCCGGCCGGACCGAGGGAGCACGTCAGCGATATGTTCCTCCGCCGTGCGCCAGGGGAGGAGCCGATCCTCCTGGAAGAGGATCGTGGGCGGAGCGGGCAGGTCCACCCGGCCGCGGTCCGGGACCAGGAGCCCCGCCATCACCCGCAGGAGGGTGGTCTTGCCGCACCCGGAAGGGCCGGACAGGGCGGAGATCCCCTCCGATGGAAGGGAGAGGGAGAAACGGTCCAGCACAGGGACATCCTGATAACGGACCGTGATGTCGGCGATGGAGATCATAGGCTGGGCCTCCTCTCCAGACGGGACAGGCACGCGCCCAGAAGGCGCTCCAACAGGAAACTCAGTACCAGAACCACGATGGTCCAGGCGAAGAGCCTGGGGGTCTCCAAATAGATCTTGGACCAGTAGACCTGGGTGCCGATGGCCTCTTTGGGCAGACAGAGGACTTCTGCCGCCACGCCGGCCTTCCAGGCCAGCCCAAGGGCTGTATGACACCCGCTGGCGAAGTAGGGCAGGACGGAGGGCACATAGACCAGCCGCACGGTCTTCCAACGTCCGAAGCGATAGGCCCGGGCAGCCTCCAGCAGGAGAGAGTCGGTCTGGGCGATGCCCCGGCTCACATTGCCCCACACCACCGGCAGGACCATCAGGGCGGACACGATCGCCGGGACCCGACCGGTGGGCGCCCACAGGATGATCAGCAGGATGAAGGAGGCCACAGGGGTGGCACGGATCACCCGCACCGCCGGGGAGAGGAGCCGGTCCGCCCACCGCCAGGCACTGGTACAGATCGCGGTGAGGCTCCCGGTCAGGACGCCGAGCAACAGCCCGCAGAAGATCCGCAGGAGGGTGCTCAGAGCGGTCTGCCAGAACACCGGCTCCACCACCAGAGCCGCCAGAGTCCGGAACACCAGCAGGGGCGGCGGGAGGATGAACTCGGTGGTAGGCAGGCCGCGGACGGCTGTCAGATACCAGACCGCCCCCTGCCACACCGTCAGCCAGAAGAGGAGGGGCAGCAGGAAGGCGTACCAAAACTGTTTCATGGCCGGCCTCCTTTCGAACGACTCATGGGGAATAGTATAGCGCCTGATGCGAAAAGAAACAAGTGGGTCTTTTTTTCAGAAAAAGCGTCCCGGAACGGTTCCGCTCCGAGACGCTCAGACGTTGTGTACGCTTATTTTCCGGTATAGAAGAACCCGTCATCGGGGATGCTCCCGCCGATGGAGGCGGGATCCGCGTTATAGAGGACTTCATAGTAGGAATTGATGGACAGCATATCGGAGCCAGTGATGCACACCAGGTTGGCCTGGGGGATGGCGGCCTTGGCGATGGGGGCCTTGGGCACGATGCCCGCGTCCACCACCATCTGGGCGGCGTCGTCCCTGCCGGCGGAGATGGCCTCGATGGAGGCGGCATACTCCGTCAGGAAGTCCTCCACCGCCTGGGGGTGCTCCTCTACGAAGTCGGCCCGGGCCACCACACAGCCCATAGTGAAGGTGCCCTCGATGCCGCTGTCCTCCCAGACCTGGTTCAGGTCCAGCGCCAGACGCACGTCGCTGTTCTGCATGGTCACGGCGGTGGCGGCGGGGATGGGCAGCATGGCCAGCTTGGCCTCGCTGGAGGCCATCAGGGCCTGGACTTCATCGGCGGTCTTCCACTCGATGGTCACGTCCTGATCGGGATCCATGCCGTTCTGCTGGAGCAGGTAGCGGAGCACATACTCCGGGTTGGCGCCCTGACCAGTGGCATAGATGGTCTGGCCCTTCAGGTCGGACAGGGACTGGACGGTCTCACCGTTCTCCAGGATGTAGAGCACGCCGAGCGTGTTCAGAGCCAGGAGCTTCACGGAGCCGGTCTTGTTGTAGAGGGCGGCGGCCACGTTGGTGGGCAGGGCGGCGATGTCCAGCTCGCCGCTGGTGAGCTTGGCGGTCACGTCAGTGGGCTGGGCGTCCACCTCTACGGTGTAGTCATTGAGCGTGGTGCCCTCCTTGCTGTCGGCAATCAGCTTGGCGGCGCCCATGCCGGTGGGCCCGTTGAGCATCGCCAGGCGGACGGTCTCCTTCTCCCCGGCAGGGGCGGGGGTGGCGGTGGCCTCCGGCGCGGCGGAGGGAGCGGGCGTCTCGGCGGCGGACTTGTGACCACAGCCGGCCAGCAGGCCCAGGCTCAGCGCGGCAGTGAGTGCCAGCGCGATCCAATTCTTCTTCATGGCATCCATTTCCTTTCCAACGGACTGGTCCTCATAAGACTAGACCGTCCTGTTCGATGGTTAGACTTTACTCGTTTTTTTGCTCCTTGTCAAGCGGGAGCGCGGCGGCATAGGATGGCGCAGGAAATGAGGAGAGGAGGAACACTGCCATGCTGTCACATCCGTCCGCGCCGGAGAAGATGAACTGTTATCCCAGACCGCTCGGTCCGCCGTCCCGTCCCACGGAGGATCTGGTCCAGCTTCGGATCCTGGAGACCCTTTTAGAGGAGAAACAGCTCCTCATCGACTTGAACGGCGCTGTGGAGGCCCTCACATCGGCCCTCCTGGCCGTCATCCGGCGGGAGGACCGGCGGCCATAGCGAGAGCCATTCCTTACATTTTCCGAAAGGATCCGGCTTTTTCCAAAGTAATGCTTGCCCCACTGAGAGACATTGGGTATACTTAAAAGAAAGAGGCCCGTTGACATAATGGCCAATGGGCATGAAAGAGAAAAGAAAGGAGCCGTCAGCTCCCATGGGAAAGCGTGTCTTGAAGCGCCAGCGCAGGCCTTCCGTCCTGGCCAGACTGGGACGGATCATCTACCGGATCCTGGTGTTCCTCTCCACGGTGATCGTGGTGCTCTTCTGCGTCTATCAGTTCCTGAAGCAGAGACCCAGCATCGCCGCCGACCCATCCGTCCTCCCCACGACAGTCCTGCCGGAGGCGTCCCAGCCCGCCGCGCCGGAGGCCACGCCGAACGGCGGCAGTCAGGGCCTGACCCGGAAGAAGGACACCTGGACGGTGCTCCTGGCCGCCAGTGACCAGGCCAGCGGCAACGCGGACACGATCATGGTAGCCATGTATGACACCGTAGAGCAGAAGGCCGGTCTGGTCTCCATCCCCCGGGACACGCTCTATCTGGGCACCCGGAAGGACGGCGGACACTACTATAAGATCAACTCTACCTATTCCTACTACGGGGCGGAGGGCCTCCGGGAGGCCGTGTCCCAGACGCTGGGCATCCCCATCGACCACTATGTGACGGTGGATCTGAAGGGCTTCCAGAAGATCGTGGACGCAGTGGGCGGCGTGGACTTCAACGTGCCGGTCCGCATGAACTATGATGACCCGGTGCAGGACCTGCATATCCACTTCTCCCCGGGGATGACCCACCTGGACGGCAAAAAGGCCATGCAGGTCTGCCGCTTCCGGCACAACAACGCCAATGACGAACAGGTGGCCTACACCGATGTGGAGCGGACCCAGACCCAGCAGCAGGTCCTGTCGCTGATCGCCAAAAAGGTGCTGTCGAATCCCCAGAAGGTGGGGGAGTATGTGGAGATCTTCTCCAAACATATCGACACGGATCTGAGCCTGTCCGAGATGCTGTGGTTCGTAGAGCCGGCGCTGGGCTTCGATCTGGACGATCTGTCCACCGCCACCCTCCCCGGAGACGGCAGTGTGACTTATAAGGGCTGGACCTACTGCTATGAGCTGGATCGGGAGAAGTGTCTGGACATCATCAACGAGATGATCGACCCCTACACGGTGCCCGTCACGCTGGACATGGTGGACATGCCGCAGAAGCGTGGATAGCAGATGATGGAAGCGAGGCGGCCCCGGCCGACGCGGATGCGTCAGCCGGGGCCGTTCCATCTTTATTTCAGCAGATCGGGGCCGGGCAGGTCCATCTCCCGCTTGCGGCCGGCGGAAAAGGCCAGCTTTTTGGCCAACTCCTTGTCATCGCCGGAGGCTAGGGTGTCCCGGTAGGACTCCAGATGGCCGATCAGCCGGTCCAGTACTTCGGTGAGGGCGGGGCGGTTCAGCGAGAAGAGCTGGGTCCAGAGGTCCACGTCCAGGGCCGCCACCCGGGTACAGCCCCGGAAGGAGGAACCCTCGAAGCCCCGGCACTGGAAGAGCATGGGGTCATCGCAGACGCTGACGGCGATGATGTGCATGACCTGGCTGGTGTACGCGATCATGGCGTCGTGGTCCTCAGGCGTGGTCTTGTACACGTCCCGGCAGCCGATATGGACGGCCAGCCGCTCCATCAGGGCCAGATGCTCCGGATCGCTGTCCTCCCGGGGGGTGAGGATCAGGTGGCTCCCCTGGAACATCTCGGGGAAGGCGTGCTCGATGCCGGAGAACTCGGTGCCCGCCATGGGGTGACAGCCGATGAAGTCCACGTCCGGCGGGAGAGACTTGGCGGCCCCATCCATGATGGCGGTCTTGATGCCGCACACGTCCGTGACCAGCGCGCCGGACTTGAAGTGGTCCTTATGCTCCTCCAGGAAGCGGAGGATGCCCTGAGGATGGAGGGCCAGCATGACCACGTCGGCCCCGCCGATGACCGAGGCGGCGTCTCCGGTGACGAAGTCGCCTACGCCATGCTCCGAGGCAAAGCGGAGGGTGGGTTCAGACACGTCCACGCCCACGATCTCAAGATCCTCGAAGCCCTTGAGGGCCATGGCCATGGAGCCGCCGATCAGGCCCAGGCCCACGACCACGAGGCGCTTTTTCCGCTCATCTGCCATGGATCACACCTCCCGGCCCACGCAGGGGGCGATGGCAGCCAGCTTGTCCATCACATCCTTGAACTGGTCGGGGGTGATGGACTGAGCGCCGTCGCACAGAGCGTTCTTGGGGTCGTTGTGGACCTCGATGATCAGGCCGTCGGCGCCGGCGGCCACGGCGGCCATGGCCATCCGCTCCACCATCCAGGCCCGGCCGCAGGCGTGGGAGGGGTCCACCACCACGGGCAGGTGGGACAGGCTCTTCACCGCCAGCACGGCGGACAGGTCCAGAGTGTTGCGGGTGTAGGTCTCGAAGGTCCGGATGCCCCGCTCGCAGAGGATGATCTTCTGGTTGCCGCCGGCCATGATGTACTCCGCGGCCATGAGCCACTCCTCGATGGTGGCGGAGAGGCCCCGCTTGAGCAGGATGGGCTTGGTGGTCATGCGGCCCAGCTTCTTCAGCAGGTCGAAGTTCTGCATATTGCGAGCGCCCACCTGGATCACGTCCACGCACTCCTCGAAGAGCTCGATGTACTCGGTGCCCATGATCTCGGTGACGATGGGTAGGCCGGTGGCCTCCTTGGCCTTCTGGAGGAGCTTCAGGCCCTCACACTCCAGGCCCTGGAAGGAGTAGGGGGAGGTACGGGGCTTGAAGGCGCCGCCCCGGAGGGCCGCCGCGCCGTCGGCCTTCACCGAGCGGGCGATGCCGGTGATCTGCTCCTCGCTCTCCACGGAGCAGGGGCCGGCGATCACGGCCAGCTTCTTGCCGCCCACCATGGTGCCGCTGCCCAGATCGATCAGAGTATCATCGGGGTGGTACTTGCGGTTGGCCTTCTTGTAGGGCTCGGTGACCCGCATGACCTTCTCCACGCCGGGGAGCTGCTCCAGCAGCTCCTGATCGATGTTGGCGGCGCTGCCCTCCGCGCCCAGGACCGTGGTCTCAGAGCCCTTGGAGATGTTGACCTTCACGCCGCCGGCCTTCATGGCCTGGATGGCCTCCTGGAGCTGCTCGGGGGTGAAGCCGTTCTTCATGATGACGACCATATCGTGTTCCTTCCTTTCTTATCGTGAAACATATGGTGGGCGGCCCGAGGCGCCGCGGAAACGAAAAAGACCGCGGCCGCCCGGAGGGGCTGCCGCGGTCTGGTGTTCCTCCGTTCCCCGGTGGATCCGGGGGCGGGGACATCCATCCTGACGAGCCGGTCATGGGCAGGCAGACACGCCGCTGCTAAAGTAATAGCAACGGTAATAGCCATATCCAAGACCGACAGTACGGATCATAGGACGGTGTCCTCCTTCTTGGTTCGATGTATGCACTTTAGCACTTTTTGTTATTGAAGTCAACCCCTGTTTTCGATTTTTTTGCCGCGCTCCTCCGGCAAGCCTTGCGCTCCGGGGCGGAATGGGATATCATGGTATCGTGCAAATCACCTGCCGCGGAGCGGGATCCCACCGGGCGGCCGGCGGGGCCGGGACGCGGCCCTCAGAAGGAGGCTGTTTCCATGCGCGATGGATTCATCAAGGCAGCGGCCGGCACCCCCAAGATCCGGGTGGCTGACTGCCGATACAACGCCGAGCAGATCTTCACGCTCATGCGGGAGGCAGACAAGCAGGGCGTCCGGATCCTGTGTCTCCCCGAACTGTGCATCACCGGCTATACCTGCGGGGACCTGTTCCTCCAGGACACCCTGCTGAAGGGGGCGGAGGAGGCTCTGGCCACCATCCTGGAGGCCACCAAGCATCTGGACATGGTGACGGCGGTGGGCGTGCCCGTGAAGCACCGGAGCAAGCTCTACAACTGCGCCGCCGTGATCCACCAGGGCAAGATCCTGGCCCTGGTGCCCAAGACCTATCTGCCCAACTACGGGGAGTTCTATGAGAAGCGCTGGTTCGAGTCCTGTCCTCAGGGAGACCGGCTCTTCTCCTACTGCGGCCAGGAGGTCTATCTGGGGGCTGATGTGGTGTTCCCCTGCGAGACCATGCCCGGCCTGACCATCGGCGTGGAGCTGTGCGAGGATTTGTGGGCCAGCACGCCGCCCTCCGTGGCCCTGGCGGAGGCGGGGGCCACCGTGATCCTGAACCTGTCCGCCTCGGACGAGGTGGTGGGCAAGGCCGACTACCGCCGACAGCTGGTCTGCGGCCAGTCCGCCCGGCTCCTCTGCGGCTATATCTACGCCAACGCCGGGGAGGGGGAGTCCACCACGGATCTGGTGTTCACCGGCCATGATCTGGTGGCGGAGAACGGGGCCCTGCTGGCGGAGCGCCGCTATGCCACCGGACTCACCGTGTCCGAACTGGACGTGGACCGGCTGGAGCATGAGCGCCGTCGCATGACCACCTTCCGCTCCGCCCCGGAGGGGGACTATCTGACCATCCCCTTTGCGCTGGAGCCCGCCACCACGACTCTGACCCGGCACATCAGTCCCCTGCCCTTCATCCCGGAGGACGCGGGAGAGCGGCGGGAGCGTTGTGACGAGATCATCCTGCTCTCCGCTCTGGGCCTCAAGAAGCGGATGGAGCACAGCCATGCCAAGACGGCGGTGGTGGGGCTCTCCGGCGGCTTGGACTCCACACTGGCCATCCTGATCGCCAGCGTGGCCATGCATCTGATGGACCGTCCCAACAGCGACATCATCGCTGTGACCATGCCCTGCTTCGGCACGACCGACCGGACTCGGGACAACGCCGTGGAGCTGGCTGAGCGTCTGGGGGCCACCCTCAAGCGCATCGACATCGGCGAGGCAGTGAAGGTCCACTTCCGGGATATCGGCCAATCCATGGAGGACCACTCCGTCACCTTCGAGAACGGTCAGGCCCGGGAGCGGACCCAGGTGCTCATGGACATCGCCAATCAGAACGGCGGCCTGGTGGTGGGCACCGGCGACCTGAGCGAGCTGGCCTTGGGCTGGGCGACCTACAACGGCGATCATATGTCCATGTACGGCGTCAACGCATCCATCCCCAAGACGCTGGTGCGCCATCTGGTGTCCTTCGTCTCCGACGACAAGGCCGACGAGGACCAGCGGCTCTCCGCCGTCCTCTCCGATATCCTGGACACCCCGGTCTCCCCGGAGCTCCTGCCCGCCATCGAGGGCAAGATCGCCCAAAAGACCGAGGACCTGGTGGGGCCCTATGAGCTCCACGACTTCTTCCTGTATTATGCGGTGCGCTGGGCCTTCCCACCCAAGAAGGTCCTGCGGCTGGCGGAGCACGCCTTCGGCCGGTCCTATGACCGGGCCACGATCCTCAAGTGGCTGAAGAACTTCTACCGACGCTTCTTCGCCCAGCAGTTCAAGCGCTCCTGCCTCCCCGACGGTCCCAAGGTGGGTTCCGTCACCCTCTCCCCCCGCGGCGACTGGCGGATGCCGAGTGACGCGGTGGCGAGCCTGTGGCTGGACGAGCTGGAACCGATCGAGTGGCCTCCGTCCCTGACTCTCCACGATCGACTCTACACGAAACGGAGATATCCGGATGAACGAATATTGGGATCTTTTTTGGACCTTTGCTAAGATTGGAGCCTGTACCTTCGGCGGCGGCTATGCCATGTTGCCGATCCTCCAGCGGGAGCTGGTGGAGAAACGGGGCTGGACCACGGAGGAACAGCTGTCGGACTACTTCGCGATCGGGCAGTGTACCCCCGGCATCATCGCGGTGAACACCGCCACCTTCGTGGGCCACAGCCGAAAGGGGAAGGCCGGCGGTGTGACGGCGACTCTGGGCGTAGCGTTCCCCAGCCTGGTGATCATCGTGGCGATCGCTGCGTTCCTCCAGAACTTCGCGGAGCTTTCAGTGGTGGTCCACGCCTTCAACGGCGTGCGGGCCTGTGTGTGCGCCCTGATCTTCTCCAGCGTGCTCAAGCTCCGGAAGAGCACGATCATCGATCGGCCCACCCGGATCATCTTCGGGATCGTGCTGGTCCTGTCGGTGCTGGGGAACTTCGTGACCTTCGCGGGCTGGTTCCCCGGCGGCGCACTGGTGGACCGGCTCCTCTCCCCTGTGGTGCTGGTGGTGGCGGCCGGCGTGGCCGGCCTGTGCATCCGGGCGGCGAAGGGAGGGGAGCAGGCATGACCTATCTGCACCTCTTCTTCGAGTTCTTCAAGGCTGGTCTCTTCTCTGTGGGCGGCGGCCTGGCGACCATCCCCTTCCTGACGGACATCGGCGCCCGGACCGGATGGTTCGACTCCGGCGACCTGGCTAATATGATCGCGGTGTCCGAGTCCACCCCTGGCCCGCTGGGGGTGAACATGGCCTCCTACGTGGGCTACCATGTGGGGGGCGTCCCGGGCGGCGTGATCGCTACGGTGGGCCTGATCTGCCCCTCCGTCATCGTGATCCTGATCATCGCCGGGTTCCTCCAGAAATTCCGCCAGAGCAAGCGGGTGGAGGACGTGTTCTATGGACTGCGCCCTGCCTCTACAGGCCTGATCGCGGCGGCGCTTTTGCAGGTCTGCTCGATCGCTCTGATGTTCCATAAGACCGCGCTGCCCGACCAGGGAGTCGTGCGGACGGAGCTGTTCTACTGGCCGGCGGTCGCGCTGGCGGCGGCGGTGTTCTTCGCCATGCGGGAGAAGCACTTGAAAAAGCTCCACCCCATCGTGTTCATCGCCTTCTCTGCCGTGATCGGCATCCTGTTCCAAATGTAAATGTAAAATATGGAACGAGAGCGCCCCGGATCGGCCGATCCGGGGCGCTCTGTCGTGTTATGGGCCATGGCCTTACCGGGTCTGGCCGGTGCCGTAGATCACATACTTGAAGGTGGTCAGCTCCTCCAGGCCCATGGGGCCCCGGGCGTGGAGCTTCTGGGTGGAGATGCCGATCTCCGCACCCAGGCCGAACTCACCGCCGTCAGTGAAGCGGGTGGAGGCGTTCACATACACCGCCGCCGCGTCCACCTGATCCAGAAAGCGCTGGGCGGTGAAGTAGTTGTCGGTGACGATGGCCTCGGAGTGGCCGGTACCGTGGGCGGCGATGAAGTCCATGGCCTCATCGGGGCCGGAGACCACCTTGCAGGCCAGGATATAGTCGCCGAACTCGGTGTCCCAGTCCTCTGCCGTGGCGGGGACCGCCTTGCCGCTGAGGATGGCGCAGGTCTCGTCACAGCCGCGGATCTCCACGTTCTTGCTCTTGAGGAGCTCCCAGGCCATGGGCAGGAAGTCGGCGGCCACGCCCCGGTCCACCAGCACGCACTCGGCGGCGTTGCAGACGGAGGGACGGGAGCACTTGGCATTGAAGAGGATGCGGGCGGCCATGTCCAGATCGGCATCGCCGTCCACATAGATGTGGCACACGCCCACGCCGGTCTGGATCACCGGGACCCGGGCGTTCTCCACCACGGAGCGGATCAGGCCCGCGCCGCCCCGGGGGATCAGCACGTCCAGATAGCCGGTGAGCTCCATGAGCTCCTTGGCGCTCTCCCGGCTGGTGTCGCGGACCAGAGCGATACAGTCCCGGGGGAGGCCGGCGGACTCCAGTGCGTCCCGCATGATAGACACCATGGCAGCGCTGGAGCGATAGGCCTCCTTGCCGCCCCGGAGGATCACGGCGTTGCCCGACTTCAGACAGAGGGCGGCGGCGTCCACGGTCACGTTGGGACGGGCCTCGTAGATGATGCCGATGACGCCTAGCGGGACCCGGCGCTTGCCGATGGTCAGACCGTTGGGCCGGGTGTACATCTTCACGGTCTGGGCGGTGGGGTCGGGGAGCGCGGCCACCTGACGGACCCCGGCCACGATGCCGGCGATCCGGGCCTCGTCCAGAGACAGGCGGTCCAGGAGGGAGGAGCGCATCCCGGCCTCCCGGGCGGCATCCAGATCGCGCCCATTGGCCTCCAGGATCTCGGCGGAGCGGCGCTCCAGCGCGGTGGCGATGGCCTCCAGCGCGGCATCCTTAGCGGCGGTGCCGGCCACGGCCAGCACACGGGCGGCGTTGCGGGCCGCAAGGCCCTGCGTTTCCAAAACAGTCATCATGATGGGACCTCCTTACGATCGGACGATGAGGGAAAGGGTGGATCAGCAGACGGACACCGCGTGCCGGCGGACCAGATAGAGCCGGTCGAAGGTGGCGCCGTCGATCCAATAGTAGAGGGAGTGGGACCGGTCCTTCTTGTTGTAGGGATCGGCGATGTAGTAGCGGTCGTTCACGCTGTCATAGCCGGTGACCAGGACGGCGTGGTTGTTGTTGAGGAGCTGCTGTTTCGTGCTGCCCACGTTGTACCAGCGGTAGCTGGGCTGGTTCCACCAGAGGGTCACATAGGCCACCACCGGATGGCCCAGCAGGAGCTCCTCGTGGATGGTGTCGATGTCGGCGCCGGTCAGGTCCTTCACGGGCCCGTACTGGGAGCCGAACCTGGCCAGCGCGTTGGGATAGATCGTGGTGCGGATGCTCCGGTCCACCTGGAAGGGGGACCCGGCGAAGCCCTTGGAGGGGTCCGAGGGGTCCTTGGGCATGGCGGTGAGGAATTCCCGCAGGCCCACGTCCTTGGCGTAGCCCTTGCCCTTCAGGCCCATGAGCAGGGAGGTGCCCTCGCAGCCCACGGGGGCGTATACGGGGCTGAGCTGACTGATGTAGGGCACCGGCGTCACCCGATAGGTGGGCAGGGGCGCGTAGGTCAGGGGCTCGGCGGTGTAGCCGGAGGCCTGGAACAGGAACTGGGCGGCCTCGGCCCGGGTGATGGCGTCGTCCGGGTGGAAGAGGCCGTCGCCGCTCCCGTGGACGATGCCCAGAGCCTTCAGGTGGGCCACCGCCCGGTCGGCGGCGCTGTCGGCAGTGTCGGAGAAAGCGGGCGCGCCGGCCTCGTGTTCGGGCGTCACCGCAGGTGTGGGAGAGAGCTCCGGCTCCGGGGAAGGCTCCGCCGTCTCAGCGGGAGCCTCCGGATCCGCGCCGGCGGGCGTCTCAGAGGGCATGGCGTCGGCCCGGTCCTCTGCCTCCGGAGCGGCAGAGGGGCTGGGGACCGCGGCGCTGGGGACAGGTTCCTCCGAGGCGGCAGGCGTCTCGGAGGGGGCCTCGCTGGCCTCGGGAGCAGGGGCCTCAGAGGCCTCCGGGGCGGGGAGCGCGCTCTCCTGGGGCACAGGGGAGTCGGAGGGCGCCGGAGAGGGCTGGGCCGCCAGAGCGGCCTTGCGGTCCACATAGCGGTCCAAGAGCTGAGCGGTCTGGGCCCGGGTGATCCGAGCCATGGGATAGAAGTCCCCGTCCACGGGGTCCAGGAGCCCATGCTCCTCCAGCCGGGCCACCACGGCGGCAGACCAGCGGCCGGACAGGTCGGGATGGCTGGCCGCCTGGGCCACAGGATCGGCGGAGAGGAGCTCCGGGGCGGTCTGCTCCGTCAGGCGCAGGAGGGCGCTGAGGAATTCCTCCCAGGTGAGGAGCTGGTCGGGACGGAAGGTACCGTCCTCATAGCCGGAGAGGATGTGATGGGTCTCCAGCGTGTTCACGGCGGAGGCGCTCCAGTGATGACGGAGGTCGTAGGAGGCGGCCGCCTGAGCGGGCGTGAGGGTGCCGGCGCAGAGCAGGGCGGCGGCAGCGGCGGAGCTCAAAAAGCGCTCCATGGTTTTGTTCTTGCGAGTAGACACTTCAATCCGATCCACCTTTTTGACCGGACGGAGGCCCCGGAGAGGGGGGCTGGGAGCGGTCGTCTCTCCCTGCGTCCGGTATCGTCTGACTTCGACCGATCGCTGGGGAACGCTGGGGGAAAGATACGGGGCTGTTTGGATAGGGCCGGCCGGCTCAGCGGGCGGCGCAGAAGCGGGTGCCGATGTCCTCTCCGGCCACGATGCCGTAGAGGTCCTCCATCCGGGCGCCGTTGGTGATCACCATGTCGATGCCGTGTGCCATGGCCCGGCGGGCGGCGGTGAGCTTGGTGAACATCCCGCCGGTGCCCCATTTGGAGCCGGTGCCCCCGGCCAGAGCCAGGATCTCCGGCGTGATGGCGTCCACCCGGTGGATGAGCCTGGCGTCCGCGTGCTTCCGGGGATCCGAGTCGTACAGACCGTCGATGTCGGAGATCAGCACCAGCAGGTCGGCCTGACAGAGCCCGGCCACGATGGCGGAGAGGGTGTCGTTGTCGCCCAGGACCTTGGCGTGTCCGGTCTCCGTCTCGATCTCAGCGGAGGAGACGGAGTCGTTCTCGTTGACGATGGGGATACAGCCCAGCTCCAGCAGGGCGGAGAAGGTGTTGGACAGATGGGCGGCCCGATGCTCGTCCTCCACGTCGTCCCCGGTCAGGAGGATCTGGGCCACGTTCTGGCCGTACTCCCCGAAGAACTTGTCGTAGAGGTGCATCATCTCGCATTGTCCGATGGCGGCCACGGCCTGCTTCATCCGCAGTTCGGAAGGTCGTTCCTTCAGACCCAGCTTCACGGTCCCGATGCCGATGGCGCCGGAGGAGACCAGGATGACCTCGTGCCCCATGCCCTTCAGGTCGGACAGGGTGCGGCAGAGGTGCTCCATGCTGTAAAGGTTCAGCCCGCCGGTGGAACGGGTGAGGGTGGAGGTGCCCACCTTCACCACCACGCGGAGGGGAGAGTGCTGTGCGTCCAAAACGATCCACTCCTTTTGTGTCGATGACTCAGCCGATGAGGGCGCGCCGGAGCCCGGCGCGGGCCTTATTTTATCCAGCAAGAGTATAGCACAAATAGAGGAACGTCGAAAGAGAAATTTCGTGCGAAAGAGGCTATGGACCGGTTTTGGTCAGATCTTCATATGCAGAGCCATCTTTCGACGGCTTCGTTATTGAAATCTGGACATAAATGGAGTACAATATGCTCCGACAAATCAGGGAAAACTGGGAAAGAGGGAGCCATATGCTGAACATCGTGCTGGTGGAGCCGGAGATCCATGGGAACACCGGGAACATCGCCCGGACCTGCGCCGCCACCCGGAGCCGCCTCCATCTGATCGAGCCGCTGGGATTCGACATCAGCGACAAAGCGGTCAAGCGGGCCGGTCTGGACTATTGGCATATGGTGGACCTCCACGTCTACCGGGATCTGGACGACTTTTTCGCCCGCACCGGGGCGGAGGATATCTGGCTGGCCACGGCCAAGGCCCCGCGGCCCTACACCGAGGCGGTGTTCCGCCCCGACTGCTGGTTGATGTTCGGGAAGGAGAGCACCGGACTGCCCGAGGAGTTCCGGTCCGCCCATGCGGACCGCTGTATCCGCATCCCCATCCGGGAGGGGGCCCGCTGTCTCAACCTGTCCAACGCCGCCGCGGTCCTGGCCTATGAGGCCCTGCGCCAGTGGGGCTTCCCGGATCTGGACCAGACCGGAGACATGACCGCGCCCTGAGGTCGTCCCGCCGTTCCACCCGCTGGAAGAAGCGCCAATACGGAAAGGAGCACGCCATCATGAATTATGATAAGAAGACGGTGAAAGACATCGACGTGAAGGGAAAGAAGGTCCTCCTCCGCTGTGACTTCAACGTCCCACAGGATAAGACCACCGGCGCGATCACCGATGACAAGCGCATCGTGGCCGCCCTGCCCACCATCCGCTATCTGCTGGAGCAGGGGGCGGCGGTGATCGCCTGCTCCCATCTGGGCAAGCCTAAGGGCGAGTGGAAGGAGTCCCTGTCCCTGGCTCCTGTGGCCGCACGGCTGAGCGAGCTGCTGGGACAGGACGTGATTTTTGCCAAGGACATCATCGGCGCGGACGCCAAGGCCAAGGCCGCTGCCCTCCAGCCCGGCCAGATCATGCTGCTGGAGAACCTGCGCTTCGACAAGGGCGAGGAGAAGAACGACCCCGCCTTCGCCAAGGCGCTGGCTGACCTGGCGGAGATCTACGTGTCCGACGCCTTCGGCACGGTCCACCGCGCTCACGCCTCCACCGCCGGCGTGGCGGCCTATCTGCCCGCCGTGTCCGGCTTCCTGATCGGCCGGGAGCTGGAGATCATGGGCAATGCCCTGGCCGACCCCAAGCGTCCTCTGGTGGCGATCCTGGGCGGCGCGAAGGTCTCCTCCAAGATCGGCGTCATCAACAACCTGCTGGACATCGCCGACACCATCATCGTGGGCGGCGGCATGACCTATACCTTCATCAAGGCACTGGGCGGCAGTGTGGGCACCTCTCTGCTGGAGCCCGACTGGCTGGATTACTGCAGGGATATGATGGCCAAGGCGAAGGAGAAGGGCGTCAAGTTCCTCCTGCCTGCGGACACCCTCTGCGCCGCCGAGTTCTCCGCCGACGCCAAGCCGGAGCTGGTGGACACCATGGCGATCCCGGAGGGCCGCATGGGCATGGACATCGGTCCCAAGACCATCCAGGAGTTCTCCGACGCGGTGAAGGGCGCCGGCACTGTGATCTGGAACGGCCCGATGGGCGTGTTCGAGTTCCCGGCTTTCGCGGAGGGCACCCGCGCCATGGCCAAGGCGCTGGCGGAGACCGATGCCATCACCATCGTGGGCGGCGGCGACTCGGCCGCGGCCGTGACCCAGCTGGGCTACGCGGACAAGATGACCCACATCTCCACCGGCGGCGGCGCCTCTCTGGAATTCCTGGAGGGCAAGGAGCTGCCCGGCGTGGCCTGCCTGCTGGATAAGTAAAGAGCCTCGGGCCGGGCAACTCTTGGGGCCCCACGGGAGCCCAGCGGAGCGGGGCCCGTGGGGAAAAGGAGCCGCAAGGGAGCGGGCGAAGTTTTCCGCAGGAGCGGGAAACGGAGCTGAGCGGACTTTGCGGGGACGCCGCCCGGCGTGGCCTGACCCGTTTGGACGCGGCAAATGATCGTCAAGACGATTTTTGCGGGTAGAAGTGCGCAAAATGAAAATATTCGCTTGACAAGTCTGAAAAAAGACGTAAAATGATTAAATTGGACCGTCGGCTCAGAACGCGGTCTGCCAGATGGAGATCCACACGAAGCGGGAACTCCGCGCACTTCGTTTTTGATACAGATGAAGCATTTTGAGGAGGCTGTCAGCCATGAACAGAAGATACCGCAAGACGATCATTGCCGGTAACTGGAAGATGAACAAGACCCTGTCCGAGACCCGTGCGTTCGCGGAGGAGCTCAAGCCCATGCTGGGCAAGCCCAAGTGGTGCGAAGTGGTGCTCTGCGTACCCTATGTGAACATCCCCGCCGCCGTCCGCCTCTTCAAGGAGAGCCGTGTGGCCATCGGCGCGGAGAACGTCCATTATGAGTCTCACGGCGCCTATACCGGCGAGGTCTCCGCCGAGATGCTCAAGGAGCTGGGCGTGAAGTACGTCATCATCGGCCACTCCGAGCGCCGCAGCTACTATAACGAGACCGACTTCACCGTCAACAAGAAGGTCCACGCCGCTCTGGACGCGGGCCTCTATCCCATCGTCTGTGTGGGCGAGAGCCTGGAGCAGCGGGAGCTGGGCGTGACCATGGATCTGATCTCCTATCAGGTCAAGGCCGCCCTGTCCGGCGTGCCCGCCGAGAAGATGCGCCATGTGGTCATCGCCTATGAGCCCCTGTGGGCCATCGGGACCGGCAAGACCGCCACGGCGGAGCAGGCCGGCGAGGTCTGCGAGTCCATCCGTGCCGTGATCCGCAAGCTGTACGGCGCCCGTGTGGCCCGTTCCGTGACCATCCAGTACGGTGGCTCCATGAACGCCAAGAATGCCTATGAGCTGCTAGCCCAGCCCGATGTGGACGGCGGCCTGATCGGCGGAGCGGCGCTGAAGGCCCCCGATTTCGTCCAGATCGTCAACGCGGCGAACCAGGACCAGTAACGTCGTCTGCGTCGGCGAGCGGGAGCGAGCCCGCGCCTGCGGCGCGCCCAAGCGCGCCGGTACCTTGCCGCAGGGCAGACCCTGTGAGGCAGAGATGCGCTGGGGGCCGGTGGGCCCCGAGAGAGAAAAGAGATGGATAAGTCCGGCCTCCGGCATGGGGGCCTTCATCGAGTACGATCCTTCATTTTCGATCCATCAGAACCGAGGTTTATCTATGAGTAAAACACCGACTACCCTGATCATCATGGACGGGTTCGGCCTCAGCGGCGAGGAGAAGGGCAACGCGATCATGAATGCCCGGACCCCGAATCTGGACCGGATCTTCGCCTCCTGCCCCGGCTGCAAGCTCTCCGCCTCCGGGCTGGACGTGGGCCTCCCCGACGGCCAGATGGGCAACAGCGAGGTGGGCCATACCAACATCGGCGCCGGCCGGGTGGTGTTCCAGGACCTGCCCCGCATCAGCAAAGCGGTGGAGGACGGGTCCTTCTTCCAGAACCCCGCCTACACCGAGGCCATGGATGACTGCAAGGAGCGCAGCAGCGCCCTGCATCTGATGGGGCTCCTCTCTGACGGCGGCGTCCACAGCCATATCAGCCACCTCTTCGCCCTGCTGGAGATGGCCAAGCGCCGGGGGCTCTCCAAGGTCTATGTCCACTGCTTCCTGGACGGCCGGGACGTGCCGCCCGCCTCCGGAAAGGGCTATGTGGAACAGCTGATGGACAAGTGCCGAGAGCTGGGCGTGGGCCAGATCGCCACGGTCATGGGCCGCTACTACGCCATGGACCGGGACAAGCGCTGGGACCGGGTCCAGCGGGCCTATGACGCCATGGCCAACGGCGAGGGCGCCTTCGAGCCAGACCCCGCGGCGGCGGTCCAGAAGTCCTACGACGCCGGCGTCACCGACGAGTTCGTGGAGCCTGTGGTCTGCTGTAAGGATGCCCGGGTGGAAGAGGGCGACTCCGTGATCTTCTTCAATTTCCGGCCCGATCGGGCACGGGAGATCACCCGGTGCTTCGTGGACCCAGGCTTCGGCGATGTGGACCGGAAGCGGGGCTATCTGCCTGTGACCTTCGTCTGCACTACGGAGTATGACGCCACTATGCCCAATGTGTCGGTGGCCTTCCCCCATCGGGAGCTGAAGAACATCTTCGGCGAGTATATCAGCAAGCTGGGCCTGACTCAGCTCCGGATCGCCGAGACCGAGAAATATGCCCACGTCACCTTCTTCTTCAACGGCGGCGCAGAGCAGGTGTTCCCAGGGGAGGATCGGGTCCTGATCCCCTCTCCAAAGGTGGCCACCTACGACCTGAAGCCCGACATGAGCGCCCATGAAGTGGCCGCTGAGGCCGTGGCGCGCATCGAGAGCGGGAACTATGACGTGATCATCCTGAACTTCGCCAACTGCGACATGGTGGGTCATACCGGCGTCTATGAGGCCGCCCGTCTGGCCGTGGAGGCCGTGGATGAGTGCGTGGAGCAGGTGGTGGAGGCCACGTCCAAGATGGGCGGTGTCTCCCTGATCACCGCGGACCACGGCAATGCCGAGCGGATGCTGGACAGCGACGGCGTGACTCCCTATACCGCCCACACCACCAACCTGGTGCCCTTCTATATCGTGGGCGCCGACGTGAAGCTCCGGGACGGCCGCCTGGCCGATATCGCCCCCACCATGCTGGACCTGATGGGTCTGGCGAAGCCGGAGGAGATGGACGGGAGCACTCTGATCGAGAACTGAGCCGGCCCAGCGTACCTGCGTTTGCCCCCCGAGCCGGCTCCCGCCGGCATCCGCCCCTGCGGCGGGAACGGGCAGAGATAGCCCGTCTGTCTGACCGGACAGACGGGGCCGGCATGGCCGGCGGGGAGGGGAGGATCCCCTCCCATATAGAAAGGAGCAGATCACCCATGAAGCAGATCATCGAGATCGTTGACGTCCTGGGCCGCGAGATCCTGGATTCCCGCGGCAATCCGACCGTTGAAGTGGAAGTCTATCTGGACGACGGCACCATGGGCCGTGCGGCGGTGCCCTCCGGCGCTTCCACCGGTGTCCATGAGGCCTGTGAGCTCCGGGACGGCGACAAGAGCCGTTACCTGGGCAAGGGCGTCCTGACCGCTGTGAACAATGTGAACACCGAGATCGCTGAGGCTCTGGTGGGCATGAACGTGCTGGATCAGGTGGAGATCGACAAGACTCTGATCGAGTTGGACGGCACCCCCAACAAGGGCCGTCTGGGCGCCAACGCCATCCTGGGCGCCTCTCTGGCCTGTGCCAAGGCCGCCGCGGAGAGCCTGGGCGTGTCCCTGTACAACTATATCGGCGGTGCCAACGCCAAGACCCTGCCTGTCCCCATGATGAACATCCTGAACGGCGGCGCTCACGCCACCAACAACGTGGATATCCAGGAGTTCATGATCATGCCCGTGGGCGCCTGCTGCTGGAAGGAAGCCCTGCGGATGTGCGCCGAGGTGTTCCACACCTTGAAGAGCGTACTGAAGGAGAACGGCACGCCCGCCGCCGGCGTGGGCGACGAGGGCGGCTACGCTCCCAACCTGAAGAAGGATGAGGACGCCTTCAAGTGCATCGTGGCCGCCATCGAGAAGGCCGGCTACAAGCCCGGCGAGGACTTCATGATCGCCATCGACGCCGCCGTGTCCGATTGGTACAACGCCGAGACCGGCTGCTATGACCTGCCCAAGGCCAAGAAGAGCATGACCAAGCAGCAGATGGTCAATATGTGGAAGAAGTTCGCCGACAACTATCCCATCATCTCCATGGAGGACTGCATGGGCGAGGACGACGTGGAGGGCTGGCAGATGCTGACCAAGGCTCTGGGCGGCCGCGTCCAGCTGGTGGGCGACGATTTGTTCGTCACCAACACCGAGCGCCTGAAGATGGGCCTGGAGAACAAGATCGCCAACGCCATCCTCATCAAGGTCAACCAGATCGGCACCCTGACCGAGACGCTGGACGCCATCCAGATGGCCAACCGGGCGGGCTACACCGCCGTGGTCTCCCACCGCTCCGGCGAGACCGAGGACACCACCATCGCCGACATCGTGGTGGCCACCAACGCCGGCCAGATCAAGACCGGCGCGCCCAGCCGCACGGACCGCGTGGCCAAGTACAATCAGCTCCTCCGCATCGAAGAGGAGCTGGGCGACGTGGCCCAGTATCTGGGCAAGGACGCCTTCTTCAACCTGAAGTAAAAGGATATCGTCGAACGAAGCACAAGGGGCCGCTGTCCGGGAGGACAGCGGCCCTTTCCTATCTTCAGGGGAGATGGATCTCGCTTTCGGCGAAGAGGACCGCGTCCCCGCTTAGATAGGTGCGGTCTCCCGCATAGCGGCAGTACAGCGTGCCGCCCCGGGTGGAGGCCTGGTAGGCGGTCAGCCCGGTCTGTCCCAGTGTTTCCGCCCAGATCGGCACCACATGGCAGTGCCCGCGCCCACAGACCGGGTCCTCTGGGAGCCAGCGGTCCATCAGACAGACCGCCGCCGGGTCCCCATGGAACGGCTCTGTGGTGGATGCGTCGATGATATACTGTTTCATGGTCTAAACGTCTCGCTCCATTCTCCTGCTGGAGGAGGGGTGTTACAGCGAGCCGCTGGAGGCGTTCCGGGCGGCGGGCCTCACGCCTGATGTCCGGCTGACCATGCACGATGACTACTCGATTTTGTCCATGGTAGAGCAGGGGCTGGGCTATTCCCTGTTGGCGGAGCTGGTCCTGCAAAAGACCGCCTATGACGTGGCGGTCTGTCCGGTCCGGGAACCGATCTCTCGGACGATAGCGCTGGTGATGAAGGACAGCCGGGCCCTGTCTGCGGCGGCCAGGACCTTCATGCGGTCGATCGTCCGGGAGGTGGCGGCAGACCGGATAGCGGGAGACATCTGTCTCTGACGAGATGACAAAAAACGCAAAAATGCCGCTCAAGCGCACTTGACATTTTCCGGCGGCGGTGATATAGTACGTCTATCAAATCGGCAGAGACGGAGACGAGATGCCTGCGGCCGCGCTCAGAGAGGGTCCTGTATGGTGAAAGGGACCTGTGCGGGACGGCGTTCTTACCACTCCCGAGCCGCCCGGGACCTCAACCGGGACGGGTCCGCCCGTTACAGCGGTCACGAGCGACGGTACGCCCTTCCGGGCGGGCCGTAAGCAGGGTGGGACCGTGGAGCGTCTGCGCTTCATCCCTGACACGCATCAGGGGTGAGGCGTTTTTGTTTTGCCCCGACCGAACGACTAGGAGGTCAACTGTCATGTCTGAAGAAAAGAAAAACGATCCGTTCAGCTTCGAAGACCCTGAATACCGCAAGACCTATTGGCACACCTGCTCCCACATCCTGGCGCAGGCCGTGAAGCGCCTGTGGCCCGAGACCAAGCTGGCCATCGGCCCCGCCATCGAGAACGGCTTCTACTACGATCTGGACAGCGAGGAGTCCTTCACCCCTGAGGATCTGGAGAAGATCGAGGGCGAGATGCGGAAGATCTGCAAGGAGAAGCTGAAGCTGGAGCGCTTCGAGCTGCCCCGCGAGGAGGCCGTCAAGTTCATGGAGGAGAAGGGCGAGCCTTATAAGGTGGAGCTCATCAACGACCTGCCTGAGGACGCCGTCATCTCCTTCTACAAGCAGGGCGAGTTCACCGATCTGTGCGCCGGTCCCCATGTGGACTCCACCGGCCGGATCAAGGGCAACGCCATCAAGCTGACCGCCTGCAACGCCGCCTATTGGCGCGGCGACTCCTCCCGCAAGCAGCTCCAGCGGATCTACGGCATCGCCTTCCCCAAGAAGGACGAGCTGGACGCCTACCTGAAGCAGCAGGAGGAGGCGCTGAAGCGGGACCACAACAAGCTGGGCCGTGAGCTGGAGTACTTCACCACCGTGGACGTGATCGGCCAGGGTCTGCCCATCATCCTGCCCAAGGGAGCCCGGGTCATCCAGCTCCTCCAGCGCTGGGTGGAGGACACAGAGCAGAAGCGGGGCTATCTGCTGACCAAGACCCCCTATATGGCCAAGCGGGAGCTCTATAAGATTTCCGGCCACTGGGACCACTATCTGGACGGCATGTTCGTCCTGGGCGACCCCAACGATGAGACCAAGGAGTGCTTCGCCCTCCGTCCCATGACCTGTCCCTTCCAGTATCAGGTGTTCCTGAACCGGGGCCGCAGTTACCGGGACCTGCCCATGCGCCTGGGCGAGACCTCGACCCTGTTCCGCAATGAGGACTCCGGTGAGATGCACGGCCTGATCCGGGTCCGCCAGTTCACCATCTCTGAGGGCCACCTGATCCTCCGTCCTGAGCAGCTGGAGGAGGAGTTCAAGGGCTGTCTGGACCTGGCCAAGTACTGTCTGGGCACCGTGGGCCTGCTGGACAAGTGTACCTTCCGCTTCTCCCAGTGGGATCCCGCCAACCCCAACAACAAGTACGAGGGCACCAAGGAGCAGTGGGAGGAGGCCCAGCGGGTCATGGGCCAGATCCTGGACGACCTGGACGTGAAGTACACCATCGGCATCGACGAGGCGGCCTTCTACGGCCCCAAGCTGGATATCCAGTACAAGAACGTCTATGGCAAGGAGGACACTCTGGTCACCATCCAGATCGATATGCTCCTGGCCAAGCAGTTCGGTATGGAGTATGTGGATGTGGACGGCCAGAAAAAGACCCCCTATATCATCCACCGCACCTCTCTGGGCTGCTACGAGCGCACCCTGGCCTATCTGCTGGAGGAGTACGCCGGCGCCCTGCCCGCCTGGATGGCTCCCACGCAGGTCAAGATCCTGCCCATCACCGACCGCGCCGCCGCATACGCCGAGCAGATCGCCGGGAAGCTGGAGGAGCAGGGCTATCGCGTGGAGACCGACCTGCGCAACGAGAAGATCGGCAAGAAGATCCGCGAGGCCACCCTGGAGAAGATCCCCTATATGCTGGTGGTGGGCGACAAGGAGGCCGAAGCCGGCACCGTGGCTGTGCGCCATCGCACCGGCGTTGATGAGGGCGTCATGTCTCTGGACGAGTTCATCGCCAAGTTCAAGGAGGAAGTGGACACCAAGGCCATCAAGTAAGGCCCTGCTCCCGGAATGGACGTGAGTCTGCCCCCGCCGGTCCTTCCGGCGGGGGCAGTTTTTGCACGGGCTGGGGGAGGATGTGGAAACTTTCGCTAAGATACTGGCGGAGAGACCTTGATTTTTTGACAAACATGGCGTATACTCATATTAAGACTTCGCCGTTCAGGCGTGAATGCTGAGCGATCAGCGAACAGAGAAAGGTTGGGAACACAGATGGACAAGACCAAGATCCTTTTGATCAGCGGAAGCCCCCGCCCCAAGACGCGCTCCGCGCTGTATGTCGGTATGCAGGCCGCCATGGAGGGCGCTCAGGAGGTCGCGGACGTAGAGGTCGAGCTGGTGGAGCTCTTCCGGCGGAAGATCGCCCCCTGTATCCACTGCAACAAGTGTCTGCGGGACGATGCGGACCGCTGTACCGTGTTCCATGATGATATGGACGAGCTGTACGACAAATTCTTCCAGGCCGACGGCATCATCATCGGCAGCCCGGTGTACGACATGAACGTCACCGCCCAGCTGGCCCAGTTCTACAGCCGCTTCCGTTCCTCCTGGAAACTGAGCGTGGACGATCCTGAGTTCTTCCAGTATAAGGCCGGCGCGGCCATCACGGTGGGCGGCACCCGGAACGGCGGTCAGGAGAACGTGATCCGCTCCATCACCAACATCTTCGCCACCCATGGCATCAACGTGTGTACCTGCGGCGGCGGCATCTACGGCGGCGCTATGCTGTGGAGCCCCGGCGACGGCTCCGGCACCATCGATGACCCAGACGGCATCGCCAACTGCCGCACCCTGGGCAAGAAGGTCGCTCAGGTGGCCAAAGCCCTGAAGCTGGGCCGTACGCAGGTGTAAGGCCAGTCGTCCCCCCATATACATCGTGATATCCCGGCTCCGCCCTTCGGCGGGGCCGGGATATTTATCGTTTTCAGCACAAACTGTTTCTCCACGACGGATATTGACAGGGGCAGGACGGCGGCGTATGATGGAACTATCGTAAACGATCATTTCAGAGAGAGGACGTGGACTCGATGAAGATGGATCTCCGGAAACGGGTCGGAACACTGATCATGTCGGCAGTGATGGCGGCATCCCTCCTGCCCGGCGCGGCGGCCGCCGCACCCACCAAGGTGGTGGCCATGAAGATCGGAAGCCCCTGGTGTGTGATGGGGACCGAGATGAGTCAGCTGGACCAGCAGAGCGATAAGGTCTCCCCGGTGGCGGAAGGCGGTCGGACTCTGGTGCCGATCAGCCGGGTGCTGGCGGCCTTCGGCGGGACGGCCCAGTGGGTACCTGAGACCGGCGGTGTCCGGTGCAGTCTGAACGGCACCGAGGTGGAGCTGAGTTTGGGCTCCACCACTGCGCTGGTGGATGGCGAGGCCGTGGCGCTGGACGTCCCCGCTAAGGCCATGAACAACAGGACTTTCGTGCCCGTCCGCTTCGTCAGCGAGAGCCTGGGCCTGAAGGTGGGGTATGAGCCCACCAACAGGATCGTGGTAGTGGCCGACGGGGATCTGGACACCGGCACCCTCACCTCCATGAGTCAGGTCAGGACGCTGGTAGAAAAGACCAGACCCAGAGGCGAGGCCACTACGCTGACCGCACAGTCGTATAAGCTGGCCTCCGGTACGGTGAGCGCCAAGGTCATCACCGTGGATATGACCGATCCCCGGGTGAGCGTGAAGGCCAATGTGCCTTGGGGGATGCTGAACGCCACGAGGGGCTTTAGCGACATCTGCAAGGCATCCGGGGCCACGGCGGTCATCAACGCCAACTTTTTCGAGGCCTATCAGACCGTGAAGGATCCCATCGGCCATGTGATGGTCAACGGTCAATTCGTCTACGGCAGCAGCGGCCACTCGGCACTGGGCATCACCTCCACCGGAGAGATGCGCTACGGCCGGCCCGCCGTGTTTTTCCGGGTCAAGACTGTGGACGAGGGCACTGCCCAGCAGTGGGCGGGCTTCGAACTCAACGTCACCAAGCAGTTCAAGAACCAGTCAGTGGTCTATACCCACGCCCGGGGCAAGAGCATCACGATCGACTATCCCGGCGTGGTCCTCACGGTGACGAACGGCGTCACCACCGGCTATCAGGCCGTGTCGGCCGGACAGACTGTGGCGATCCCCTCCAACGGCTTCCTGCTTTACTCCAGTCAGGAGGTCACCAAGACCGACTATTACCGGGTCCCGGAGATGGGACGGAAGGTAGTCGTGGAGCCCTATCTCTATCAGGCCGACGCAGAGGGCTTCACGCTGGACGGGGTGCAGACGATCGTCTCCGGCGCGCCCCGCCTGGTGAAAGACGGCAAGATCGAGACCTATGTGGAGCCCGCCTATGCCAAGGACAGCCGCTTCACCACCAGCTCCGCCCCACGGACCGCTGTGGGGAGCACCGCCAACGGGAAGCTCCTGCTGGTCAGCGTCTCATCCGCCACCATCCAGCAGATGCGGGAGCTCATGCTCAAGCTGGGCTGTGTGGACGCCGTTAATCTGGACGGCGGCGGTTCCACCGCCATGTACTACAAGGGACAGACCCTGGCCGCCCCCGGCCGCGCTCTGGTCACCACCCTTCAGGTGTTCGTAGACCAGTGATCCGCCCTAAGATGCAGATATCCCCCGCCGGAGATCCGGCGGGGGATATCTATTCGGTGTGGGTGGACCGCTTACCGGTGGTCTTCAGCGATCTCGCCGCTGCGGAAGGCGGAGAGCAGGGCCATCAGGTCGTCGATCTGCTCCTGGAGCTGACGGCCCACATCGGTGCCCGCGATCTTCATCCGGGACTCCAGCCGCTCGAACACCACAGAGGTGGAGGCGATGTCCTGATTTTCCCGGATAGCGTTCTTCCGGCCAACGAAGGGTTCATGGGACACCAGACGGAAGCAGGCGGAGTTGTAGATCAGAGTATAGCCCGCGATGCCGGTGGTCTTTTGATAGGCCTTGCAGAAGCCGCCGTCGATCACCAGCAGCTTGCCGCCGGCCTTCATGGGGCTCTCGCCCTTCTTGGACTTGACGGGGATATGGCCGTTGATGATGTGGCAGTGGGGGCCCTCCAGACCGAAGTCCTTCAGGATCGCGTCGCAGACGGCGGGGTCGTTGTAGAATTGGTAGTAGGGGTTCTTGGGCTCGGTCCAGGTGGACTCGTCCAGGATGAGCCGCCGCTCGAAGGTGGTCATCCGGTCCCGGCCGAAGATCGGGCTGTTCCGGCCCGCCCACAGGAACCACAGGAAGTCCATGCCGAACTGCCGCTCCGGGGAGCCGGGACGGCTGTAATAAGCCCGGCGGGCCGTCAGGTCGGCATAGTCCAGGAAGTCCTTTCCGGACAGCTTCTGCCCGCCCAAGCTGAAGGTGAGCAGACCGCCATCCTCCGTCATGGGCATACAGCCGTGGAAGAGCAGGTTGCCGTTGAACACCTTGTACAGGCTTCCCTTGGAGTACAGGAAGCGGATGTGCCGCTGGAGCTTCTCGCTGTGCTGGAAGGAGGCGGTGAGCTGGTCGATCAGCGCGTCCTCCTCGGGGGTGAGGGCATAGGGGTCGTTCCGGTCTACGGTGGGGAAGTCGGTGTCCTCCAGCGGGTAGTCCACGCCGTTCAGGCAGATGGACTTTTTCTCATAGTCGATCTTGTCCAGCAGGAGCCGGTCATCCATGTGGAAGTCCGGATTGCGGAGGATCTTTTGGCCCTCCAGCTTGAAAAGGATGATGGTGATGGCCTTGTGCATCCGGGCGGCCAGGAGCTTGTCCTTCTCGGTGTAGTGGGCCTCGTCCTCGTTGGTGAGCTTGACGGTGAAGCGGTGGATGTCGCAGTCCTTGTACACCTCGTTGGCGAACACGGACAGGGGGCGCAGGGAGATGCCGTAGCCGGTCTCGATGACCTCCAGGTTGTTGTAGCGCAGAGAGTTGGCCAGCACCGTGGCCACCAACGTCCGGGAGCCGGAGGCCGCGCCCATCCACAGCACGTCGTGGTTGCCCCACTGGATGTCCACGCTGTGATAGCTCAGCAGAGAGTCCAGGATGATGTCGGCCCGGGGGCCGCGGTCGAAGATGTCGCCCACCAGATGGAGGTGGTCCACCGCCAGACGCTTGATCAGCTCGCAGAGCTGGATCAGGAAGTTGGAGGCACGGTCGATGTCGATGATGGTGGAGATGATCTTCTCGTAGTAGTCCCGCTTGTCGCTGTCTTCGTAGTGGGTGTGGATCAGCTCGTCGATGATGTAGGCATACTCCTTGGGCATGGCCTTGCGGGTCTTGGAGCGGGTATACTTGGAGCTGACCTCCCGGCACATCTCGATCAGCCGGTGGAAGGTGATCCGGTACCACTCCCGCATATCGTCGGTCTCCTGCTCGATCTCCTCCAGCTTCTCCCGAGGGTAGTAGATCAGGGTGGCCAGTTGGTCCAGCTCGGCCTTGGAGACGCTGGTGCCGAAGAGCTTGTCCAGCTTCTCCCGCACCACGCCGGAGGCGGAGTTGAGGATGTGGAGGAAGGCTTCGTATTCGCCATGGACGTCGGAGATGAAGTGCTCCGTGCCCTTGGGCAGGTTCAGGATCGCCTGGAGGTTGATGATCTCCGTGCTGGCCGCCTGGACGGTGGGATACTGCCGGGCCAGCATCTTGAGGTAGTGCAGATCCTGCGGACTATAGGTCTTCGATGGCTTCATGGGAGAGCCTCCTTTTCCTATATTTAGGTGGTCCCATTATGCCACGTTCCGGCGGCGGTTGCAAGAGGGGGAGAGTGGATAAGTTTTTCGTGAGCGGTCGGGGGACCGCTTGCGGGGGGAGGAGATCTCTGTTATACTGTCGAAGAAAGAAACGATAGGGGGCAGAGACCATGGACACCATGATCATCGGCATCGCCGGCGGCACCGGCTCAGGCAAGACCACCCTGACCCGGCGGCTCCAGGAGCGCTTCGGGGAGAACGTGAGCGTGCTCTACCACGACAATTATTACAAGTAGCACAGCGATATGCCCTTCGAAGAGCGGTGCAGACTCAATTACGACCATCCGGACGCCTTCGACACCGGCCGGATGATCCAGGACATCCAGGCCCTGCGTCGGGGCGAGACGATCCAGTGCCCGACCTATGACTACACGATCCACGACCGGGCCGCCGCCGCCATCGAGGTCAAGCCAACCAAGGTCATCCTGGTGGAGGGCATCCTGATCTTCGAGAACAAGGAGCTCCGGGATCTGATGGACATCAAGATCTTCGTGGACACCGATGCGGACGTGCGCATCCTCCGGCGCATCCTGCGGGACGTGAAGGAGCGGGGCCGCTCCTTGGACTCGGTGGTGGAGCAGTACCTCACCACCGTGAAGCCCATGCACGAGCAGTTCGTAGAGCCCTCCAAGCGCAACGCCGATATCATCGTCCTGGAGGGCGGCCACAATGTGGTGGCCCTGGACATGATCATCGAGCGGATCCGGAGCCACGTGGAAGGCCGGCCGTAAGGACATCAGACAGAAGACGCCCCTCCGGGCCTGTGGAGAACAGGTCCCGGAGGGGCGGTCTCGTATGGGCGTGCAGTTCAGAGGGAGGGCTGGATGCGGTCGTCCTCGGTGACCGGCCGCAGGATCCGGCAGGGGACGCCGGCGGCTACCACGCCGGCGGGGATGTCACGGGTGACCACGCTGCCCGCGCCGATGATGCTGCCCCGGCCAATGGTGACGCCGCCGCAGACCGTGGCGTTGGCACCGATCCAAACGTCGTCCTCCAGCGTGATGGGGCTGGAGGTACACAGCCCAGCCGCCCGCTGGTCGGGCAGGAGGGCGTGCCCCACGCAGGAGAGGCAGACGCCGGGGGCGAGGAAGGCATTGGCCCCGATGTGGACCGGGGAGGTGTCCAGGATGGTGCAGTTGTAGTTGATCACCGCCAGCCCATGGGTGTGGATATTGAAGCCGTAGTCACAGTGGAACGTGGGCTCGATGAAGGTCAGGGGGTGACAGGTGCCGAAGAGTTCCTTTAGGATCGCGGCGCGCTCCTCCGTCTGGCTGGGGGAGGTGCGATCGAAGCGCCAGCACAGTTCCTTAGCGATGGCCTGCCGGTCCTTGGGCATCTCCCGGTCCATCCCGCGATAAGGCGCATCGGTCTGCATGAGTTCCAGATAGGTCATGGCGTGTCCTCTCCTTGTGTCGATACAGCCCCGCCGGACAGGGCGTCGGCGTAGGCCTGGTAGCCGGCCTCCCAGGCCGGGTCTTCGGAATCCACGAACAGGTCGGGATAGCGGCGGCTCAGCTCATAGGCCAGATAGTCGGTGAATTTGACCGCGCCCGTGCTGTTCAGGTGGCGCTGGTCATAGAAGTCATCCAGCGTGAGGCCCATGTCCTCATACCGGTCGTTGAAGTCGTCGAAGGGGACCCCTAGTGTGGCGGCCTCCCCGGAGACGGCGGCCATCTTTTCCAGCTGGGTCTCCTCCAGGGCGGTGTTGGAGGGGGCTTTGATCAGCCAGAGCTCCACCCCTCTGGACCGGCACAGGGAGACGATCTGCTCCAGCCAGTATCGGTTCTTCTCGGTCAGCTCCCCAGTCTCGCCTTCGGCCGGGGGGATCGTCTCCGGCCGGACATACTGGCCGGGCAGGAGCACATAGCCCTTGTAGGGATCGTGGAGGCCGGATGGTCTGGTGTCCCAGTCGGCGTCCTCCAGCTCGTCCCAGCGGCCATGGTACTTCATGAAGTTCCAGATCAGCGGGGCCCGCTGACCCTTGGGGGCAGAGACCCGGGCCAGCGCGATCTTGTCGAGGGAGAAGCGCAGGTCGTCCATGAAGGAGAAGTTCACGCCGTCGTCGTGGTATTCCGTATCATTGCCCATCATGTTGCACTCCACCACGAGGAGCTGGGGAGACTGGTATTTCAGGGCCTCCTTCACATAGGTGTAGGTGGCCCACATGGGCTGGAGCTGGGTAGCGAACACATAGCTCTTCACGCCGGTGTCGTGCCACAACTCCAGCGGGGAGAGAGAGGCGTAGATGTGAGAGGAGCCGAAGAACATCACAGTGAACTCCCCCCGGGGCTCATTGTAGAAGCCGCCGATCTTGTTGGTCATGTCCCAGGGGGGATCCAGGGACTTGCGAGCGAAGAGCCAGGTGATCGGCGCGGCGGTCAGCGCCAGGATCAGCAGGAGGGCCAGGCCGCTGAGCAGGAATTTTTTCGTGGAGATCAAGTCTGGTCGCTCCTTCCGTCAGAATTGGAAATAGATGAACTGGGCCGCGGAGAAGCCGGGGCCGTAGATGCCGAAGATCAGGATGGTGTACACCGCCAGCAGATAGCAGAGCCAGCGGAGGGGCAGGGGGCACCGGACCACCAGAGACCGGACTCGGATCCCGGCCTCTCCCAGCAGGTCCACGGCAGCCAGCACCAGCAGGGAGATCCCCATAGCCCATAGCTCTGGGGCCTCCAGTCCAAGAGAGAAGTCAGCGCCCGCCGGGACGCCGCCAGAGAGGACGGAACGGAGGATGTCCACCGCCGTCCGGAACGAGGGGGCTCGGAAGAAGAGCCAGGCGAAGTCGGTCAGCACGAAGGTGACGGCCATCTGGAGGAGCCGCCAGGGCAGGGCCTCCCGGTCCACATGGAGGGCAGCGGAGAGCCGCTCCCGGGCGGGACGGAGAGCATCGCCGATCACCTGGAAGAGGCCATTCAGACCGCCCCATACCACATAGCTCCAGTTGGCCCCGTGCCACAGACCGGAGGCGGTGAAGGTGATCATGGTGTTGAGCCACTTCCGGGGCTTCCCCTTCCGGTTGCCGCCCAAGGGGATGTAGAGATAGTCCCGGAACCAGGTGGACAGGGAGATGTGCCACCGCCGCCAGAACTCGGCGCAGGAGCGGGAGAGGTAGGGCTGACGGAAGTTCTCCATCAGGGAGAAGCCCAGCACCTGGGCCGCGCCGATAGCGGTGTTGGAGTAACCTCCGAAGTCGCAGTAGATCTGGAAGGCGAAGAAGACCGTGGCCAGCGCCAGCGCCCAGGCCGGCATGGTCTGGTAGTGGTCGAAGACCTGGTCCACCAAAATGCCCACCCGGTCGGCGATGACCATCTTCTGGAACAGGCCCCACAGCATGAGCAGGAGCCCGTCCCGGGCCCGGTCGGCCCGGAACTCGTGGCGCTCGTGGACCTGATGGATCAGGTTCTTGGAGCGCTCGATAGGCCCGGCCACCAGCTGGGGGAAGAAGGAGACGAAGAGGGCATAGCGGAAGAAGTTCCGCTCGGCAGGGATCTCGCCCCGGTAGACGTCCATGGTGTAGCTCAGGGCCTGGAAGGTATAGAAGGAGATGCCCACCGGCAGGACCACATCGAACACCGGCTTGCGCATGGTCAGCCCCGCCAGGGCCAAAAGGGCCTCCACATTGTTCCAGAAGAAGTCCCAGTATTTGAAGAAGAAGAGGACGGACAAGTTGATGAGGAAGCTCAGGGCCACCCAGAGCCGCCGTCTCCGCTCCCGCTTCCGGCCGTCGGATATCTGCCCGGCCCGCTGGAGGAGCAGGCCACTGACGAAGGTGACGGCGGTGGAGAAGAGCATGAGCAGGGCATACCGGGGGTCCCAGCACATATAAAAATAGTAGCTGGTCGCCAGCAGCCAGATCCAGCGCACCCGGTGGGGCAGGAGGAAATAGGCTAGTGTGACCAACGGGAAGAAGATCAGGAAATCCAGAGAGTTGAACAGCATATCGCTCCTCCAGTCGGGACGTTCGAGGCATATATCCTCTGCATTATACCATAACTCCGGAACAGTTTCGACTCCTACTTGCAAATCGCGAAAATGATGCTATACTGAAGGATGACTTACTTTTGATAAAATGGAGTTGGACTAGCATGAAACGTACTACTGTCGCGCAGATCTTTGCCGACCAGGCGGCCTTTGACGGTCAGACCGTCACCGTCTGCGGCTGGGCCCGCACTATCCGGGATATGAAGACCTTCGGCTTCATCGAGCTCAATGACGGCTCCTGCTTCCGAAATCTCCAGGTCGTCTTTGCCGACGGCGAGGTGGAGAACTTCAAGGAGATCGCCAAATGCAATGTGGGCACCTCTTTCGTGGTCCGCGGCACCGTGGTCCTGACTCCCGAGGCCAAGCAGCCTCTGGAGGTCCGTGCCCAGTCCATCGAGGTGGAGGGCCCCTCCGCCCCTGACTACCCCCTCCAGAAGAAGCGCCACAGCGTGGAGTACCTGCGGACCATCCAGCACCTGCGTCCCCGCACCAACCTGTTCTCCGCGGCCTTCCGGGTGCGCTCCGTGGCGGCCCACGCGATCCACTGCTTCTTCCAGGACCGGGGCTTCGTCTACGTCCACACCCCCATCATCACCGCCAGCGACTGCGAGGGCGCTGGCGAGATGTTCCAGGTGACGACTCTGGACCTGAACGACGTGCCCAAGACGTCGGACGGCAAGGTGGATTACAGCCAGGACTTCTTCGGCAAGCGGGCCAATCTGACCGTGTCCGGCCAGCTCAACGCCGAGAACTTCGCCATGGCCTTCGGCAACGTGTACACCTTCGGCCCTACCTTCCGGGCGGAGAACTCCAACACCCAGCGCCACGCCGCCGAGTTCTGGATGATCGAGCCGGAGATGGCCTTCGCCGACCTGAACGACTATATGGACACCGCTGAGGCCATGATCAAGCACATCATCAACACGGTCATGGAGAAGTGCCCCGATGAGATGGACTTCTTCTCCAGCTTCGTGGACAAGGGCCTGAAGGACCGCCTCCAGCACGTGGCCACCTCCGACTTCGTGCGGGTGTCCTACACCGACGCGGTGGAGCTGCTGAAGAAGAACAACGACAAGTTCGACTATAAGGTGGAGTGGGGCGCCGACCTCCAGACGGAGCATGAGCGGTTCCTCACCGAGCAGGTGTTCCAGAAGCCTGTGTTCGTCACCGACTACCCCAAGGATATCAAGGCCTTCTATATGCGCCTCAATGATGACGGCAGGACCGTGGCCGCCGCGGACTGTCTGGTCCCCGGCATCGGCGAGATCATCGGCGGCTCCCAGCGTGAGGAGCGTCTGGACCTGCTGGAGGCGCGCATCAAGGAGCTGGGCATGGATCCCAAGGACTACTGGTGGTATCTGGACCTGCGCCGCTACGGCTCCTGCAAGCACGCGGGCTTCGGCCTGGGCTTCGAGCGGATGGTCATGTACCTCACCGGCGTGAGCAACATCCGGGACGTGGAGCTCCATCCCCGCACCGTGGGCAACGCCGACTTCTAAGCAGACTGAGTCTGATCCCCGGACCGCCGATCGGCGGTCCGGGGATCGTTTCGTTACAGGATCGTGATCAAAATTTCATGAACTCTTAATGCTTCCCGGTGTTTTTTACGGTATACTGATATCAGGAGGACCTCGCCGCCGGAGGAGGACCAGCGGCCGGAGAACAAGGAACGAGGTCCATACGGTCCGGGAGGACCGAGGAGGATACTGCTTATGAAACGTCCTGTGGCGATCGTATATACGTCTCAGACCGGCTTTACCGCCCGGTATGCCGGGATGCTGGCCCGGGCGGCCATGATCCCGGCCTATGACCTGAACGACCGGAAGGAGCGGCCCGCCCCCGGCTCGCCGGTGATCTATCTGGGGTGGCTCCGGGCGGAGCATATCAAGGGGCTGGCCCAGGCCCGGCGGCACTATGATATCCAGGCCGTGTGCGCGGTGGGCCTGAGCCGGGGGGACCAGCAGAGGACTGAGAAGCTGGCCGCCGCGTCCAGACTGGGAGACGTGCCACTCTTCTACCTGCGGGGCGGCTATGCGCCGGAGAAGGTGAAGGGGCTGGACGCCCTGATGATGAAGTCCTTCACCAAGCTCCTGTCCAAGTCTCCAGAGGGCGGCGGCCAGCCGGAGATGCTGGAGCTGGTCCGGAACGGAGCCGATTTCGTGTCCGAGGACCGGCTGACGCCGGTGCTGTCCTGGCTGGAGTTCCACAGTTGAGCGTATCGTGACCGGCTGTGCCTCCCTGCTGGAAAAGCGGGATACCATGCTCTTGGAAGAGGAATGACGAACAGGCCGGATGTCCGACTGCGGACATCCGGCCTCAGCGTGTCGAAAAAGTTCGACACGCTTCTCAGAAATGCCAGTTCGTTCTTTGTGAAGAACGAACTGGCATTTCTGAGAGGGAGATGCAGACCGCCACGCGCACTCGCTGCGCTCGCACACTTGCGGCCTGAGAAGAGTTTTTTCTGAGGCGCATGTCCCCAGAAAAAACGCCTTGTATCTTATTCCGTCACCTGCGGGTGACGGAACTCTGCGAGGCTCTTGCATCGTTCCCCGTGAGAAACCACTTTTTTGACAGACTGAGGCCGGATGTCCGACAACGGACATCCGGCCTGTTTTATGATCCAGCAGTGCTTCAGAGGCTCCCCAGCAGCGCCTCCACGGAGCAGCCCACATAGTCCGCGTCCTCGAAAGTGGTGAAGGGGCCAACGGAGAAGCGGACGGTGCCCTGGGGGAAGGTGTTCAGAGCCTTGTGGGCCAGAGGGGCGCAGTGGAGGCCGCACCGGGTGGAGATGCCGTAGTCCTGACTGAGCCGGAAGGCCATCTCCCCATTGTCCGCGGTCTGGAAGTCCACCGAGACCACGCCGGTGCGGAGAGAGAGGTCGTCCGTGCCCACCACCCGGAGGCCCATGCCCTCCAGTTCCTTCATCCGGGCCCACAGGTGGCAGGCCACCTTGTGTTCCTTTTTCCATAGCGCCGGGCCCTGCTCCTCCAGCCAGCACAGGGCGGCATGGAGGCCGTAGATCCCGGGCAGATCCAACGTCCCGGCCTCGAAGCGGTCGGGGAGGAAGGAGGGCATCTCCAGCTCGTGGGAGACGCTCCCGGTGCCGCCGGCGATCAGGGGCTCCATCTCCTCGGCCAACTGGTCGGTGAGCACCATGAGGCCGATGCCCTGAGGGCCCAGCAGACCCTTGTGTCCCGGGAAGGCCAGACCGTCGATGCCCATCTCCGCCATGTCGATGGGCACTGCGCCGGCGGTCTGGGAGGCGTCCACCAGAAAGCGGATGCCGCGCTCCCGGCAGAGCCGGCCCACCGGGCCGATGGGGAGGATCGTGCCGCACACGTTGGAGGCGTGGGTCAGGACCACGGCCCTGGTGCCGGGCGTCAGATGGGCGGGGACCTCCTCCAGCCGGAGCGCGCCCGTCTCATCGCAGGGCAGGTAGTCGATCTCCACCCCAGTCTTCTGGAGCTGAGTCAGGGGGCGGAGGACCGCGTTGTGCTCCATGGGGGAGGTGACCACCCGGTCGCCGGGCTTCAGCAGGCCCTTGAGCATATCGTTCAGGGAGTGGGTAGAGCCGGGGGTGAAGATCACATTGCGGGTACCGGGACCGTTGACCAGCTTCTTCACCTGTTCCCGGGTCTCCAGGGCCAGAGAGGCGGCGTCATAGGCGGCCTCATAGTCGCCGCGGCCGATGTTGCAGCCCACGTTGAGGATATAGTCGGACATGGCCTCGGCCACGCCGGGGGCCTTTGGGTAGGAAGTCGCGGCATTGTCCATATATACGGTGCGCATGATAGGAACGCTCCTCTTCTCTCATTTTTAGGGATACGGGGATAGTCGTTCAGTCCAGCTCGGTCTCCCACACCGGGCGGAGGTCATAGCCCTTCTGGACCATGCCCCGGATCAGGCGGTCCAGCGCGGTACCGGTGGAGAAGCTGTCCTCCAGCTCCAGCCGCACGGCGTACTTTTTGCCGGCAGAGCCCCGGATCAGCTCAGTGACCCGGAGGGCACGGCTGCCGGAGTAGTCCGCATCCCACACCCGCCAGCCGGACTGGGACAGGGACTGATGGACAGAACGGCTCCCGCTGTCCAGAGCGGCGATGTGGCACCGGGTCCAGACCAGCCGGGCCAGGACCTCATTCCCCTCCTCCAACTGTTCCAGTGCGGTCTCGGCGCTGGAGCCGTCCACCAGCAGACCGATCTGATGTCCCCGGCCGAGGGCCTGCCGGACCTGCGCGCTCCGCTGGGACAGGTCCTCCGGCTGGAACAGGAAGAGGGCCTTCCTGCCGCCGCGCTGGTCCAGGACGGAGAGGATCCGGTCCAGATCGGAGGAGTCGTCCACACATCGGAAGGCCAGATAGGCCCGCACATCGGGCTCATCCTCCGGGGCGGAGGGGGAGACGGCGGGGCTCTGGACTGAGGACGCGGTGCGGGTAGGGGAGGGCGTGGCCGTAGCGGCGGCGGCCGCGTTCAGGGCGGCCAGATAGCGGTCATAGCGGCCCTGCATATAGGAAGTGGCGGAGTTGATGAACTTCTCGTCGTTCAGAGCGGCATAGCCGTTCTTGATGCGGATCAGCACGCCAGAGGTCCGGGTGGGCCGGTAGCTGTACTGGAGCCCGAAGAATTGGCACACGCCGTTGGCGGGCACATAGGTCTTGCCGTTGCGGACGATGGCTCGCATATCGGTGGGATCGCCGTCGGCGAGGCAGGTCTGGCTGTCGATATCGAAGACCAGAGTGCCCTTCAGGCTGAACAGGGTGAGGGTGTGCTCGGAGTCGTCCTTATACTGGAGACAGGAGACGCCCAGATCCACCCCGGTGACATTCTTATCGAAGGTGGTGCAGGGCACATAGATGGTGCCGTTCACGGCCAGAGGCATATTGGCGGCAGAGAGCTCGCCCTTGTCCACGAAGGTCTCGTTGACGGCCAGCTGGTAGACCTGGGGCTCTCCGGAGGCGCCCGCCCAAGGGAAGGACAGGGCCACCGTCACCAGGAGTGCGCACAGCAGAGCGGCGCCCAGGCGGCTCCAAGTATGTCGTGCCATCAGGGGCACCTCCTCTCATCCAATGGGATAGCATCCTGATTATATCATGCCTGCCCCGGCGGGTAAAGGCCGAGCCTGTGGTGGAAAGCGCCGGGAAAAAGCGGGAGATCTTTTCAGATAGGGCTTGACTTTTTCGGAAGATGCGGTATCATATAAACAAATGATGGATCGAATAAACATAAGCTTAGAGAGGTGAGCGCGATGACCCAGCGGGAGCGGCAGCTGCTCCGTTGGATCGAGGAGGATCCCATGATCTCCCAGCAGGAGCTGGCGGAGAAGGCAGGGATCGCCCGGTCCTCGGTGGCGGTGCATATCTCCAACCTGATGAAGAAGGGCTATATCGTCGGCAAGGGCTATATCGTCCACACGGCCCCCTACGCCGTGGTGATCGGCGGCGTGAACATGGACATCGGCGGCCGTCCCCACCAGAAGCTGGTGGCGCAGGACTCCAATCCCGGCCGGGTCCACATGAGCCTGGGCGGTGTGGGCCGCAACATCGCCCACAATATGTGCTTGCTGGGCGTGGACGTGCGGATGCTGACCGCCTTCGGCGACGATCTGTACGCCCAGAAGATCGCGGCCTCCTGCGGCGAGCTGGGGCTGGACATCTCCCACTCCCTCCAGGTACCGGGGGCGTCCACGTCCACCTATCTCTTCGTGGCAGACGAGTCCGGCGATATGTCGGTGGCCGTGTCGGATATGGAGATCTACGACCACATGACGCCCAACTATCTGGCATCCCAGCAGAGCTTGCTGGACGATGCCCAGCTGATCGTGTTCGACACCAATATCCCGGCGGAGTCCATCCGGTGGCTGGCGGACCACGCCAAGGTGCCGCTGTTCTCCGATCCCGTGTCCACCGCCAAGGCGGAGAAGCTCCGCCCGGTGCTGGGCAGGCTCCACACCCTCAAGCCCAACCGGATCGAGGCGGAGCTGCTCTCCGGTGTGGAGATCCGGGACGAGGCCAGCCTGAACAGGGCCGCCGATGTCCTGCTGGACACCGGCCTGCGCCGGGTGCTGATTTCCATGGGCGGCGACGGTATCTTCGCCGCCGACCACAATGCCCGCTGTCATGTGCCCTGCTGCCCCGGCACGATGGTGAACACCACCGGCTGCGGCGACGCCTCTATGGCGGCGGTGGCCTGGGCCTATCTGGAGGGTACCGATCTGGAGGGCACTACCCGTGCCGCTCTGGCCGCCGGAGCCGTGGCCATGGAGAGTGCCGAGACCATCAACCCCGCCATGAGCGCGGAGGCCCTGCGGGAGCGCATGGGCCGCTGAACTGCGTCGCCCCCAGGCGGCCTGTGCCGCCGAATGGATAGAATGGAACCATACCGTCTTTACTTTATCAATGGAGGTCTTTGAAATGAGCCTGAACAAGTATCTGGATGTCGCCCCTGAAGTCGCCGCCGCGGTCGCCGCCGGCAAGCCCGTCGTGGCCCTGGAGTCCACTATCATCTCCCACGGCATGCCCTATCCCCAGAACGTGGAGACCGCGCTGAAGGTGGAGGAGATCATTCGGGAGAACGGCGCGGTGCCTGCCACCATCGCTGTGATCGGCGGCCGCCTGAAGGCGGGTCTGAGCAAGGATGAGATCGAGTACCTGGGCAAGAAGGGCGCGGACGTGGCCAAGGCCAGCCGCCGCGATCTGGCCGTTCTGGTGTCCAAGAAGGCCGACGGCGCCACCACCGTCACCACCACCATGATCATCGCCCACATGGCCGGCATCAAGATCTTCGCCACCGGCGGCATCGGCGGCGTGCACCGCGGCGCCGAGACCACCATGGACATCTCCGCCGACTTGGAGGAGCTGGCCCACACCCCTGTCATGGTCGTCTGCGCCGGCGCCAAGTCCATCCTGGACCTGGGCCTGACTCTGGAGTATCTGGAGACCCACGGCGTGCCCGTCATCGGCTACGGCACCAAGGAACTGCCCGCCTTCTACACCCGCAAGAGCGGCTTCGGCGTGGACTATGAGCTGGATACGCCTGAGGAGCTGGCCAACGCCTTCCAGACCAGCCTGGACCTGGGCTTCCAGGGCGGCATGCTGGTGACCAACCCCATCCCCGAGGAGTATTCCATGGATCACGACGTGATCAACAAGGCCATCGACGAGGCCATCAAGGAGGCCAGCGAGCAGGGCATCCACGGCAAGGCCACCACGCCCTTCCTGCTGGCCAAGGTCAAGGAGCTCACCGGCGGCGACAGCCTGGACTCCAACATCCAGCTGGTGTTCAACAACGCCCGTCTGGCCGCCAAGACCGCCTGCGCTCTGTCCGCCAAGAACTGAGCACAGCGGAAAAGACGATAAGAACGATGCCCGTCCGGCTCCCTGTCAGGGGAGCCGGACGGGCGTTTGCATATCCTGGATACGAGCGGTCAGAGATCAGATCTCATAGCACTTGAACTTCTGGTCCTCTTTGAAGCGGAACTCCATGCTCAGAAGGTTGCCCTCCATCCGGCGTTCCATCTCCTGGTCCAGCTCCAGGCACCAGCCAGACTTGTCGTGCTCCTGCCACTTGTCATAGTCGGCCCAATAGATGACCACATAGATCTCGCCGGGGACATCGCGGCTGATCCAGAGTTCCTTGCCCAAGAAGCCCTCGGAGATCTTCAGGCGGCTGGTCCAGACCTCGTCATCCAGCGCGATCCAGCGGTCCACCCAGTCGGGCGTGACCTTGACCCGGATCTCCTCTACGGCGATAGGCTGGTCCAGTTTACGGATATTCTTGAGTTCCATTTTGATGTCTGCTCCTTTCAGCGGACGGCGATGCCGTCGGATCGTGATATGATGCGCTACTGATAAATATACCAGAAGGCGGAAAAAATGCAAGAGCATCTTGGTCAATATCGACAAAAAGCCCCGCGGCGTGCTCGATCGGGAGACACGCCGCGGGGCTTGGTCTTTGTTGTATAAGGGTTCACTCTTGAGCGCGGAGGCTGCGGCCGGCGCCGTGATAGATGGGCTTCCACTCCACCCGGCGCACCAGCGCGGCCACCGAGATGGGCACGTAGGTGAACATGAAGATCGGGAAGGTGAAGAGGTACAGGAGCTTCCGGCCGGTAGAGATGTGGATCTGCTTCCACTCGGTGATGGTAGTCATCACGCCGAAAAGGAAGAGGCCCAGATAGAAGTTCACCACTGCCATGGTCAGGAAGTGGGTGGTCTCCCGGACCACCAGATGGGCCAGATAGGTAGGCTCTGCCACGCAGGCAAAGAGGACGAAGGCATTGAACACGATGCCCAGCAGGGTGAGGAGCATCCCGGGAGCCACAGTCATGAGCATATCATAGCAGGAGAAGCCCTTCCGGCCGCCCTTGAGGCAGTTCTTCATCAGGTCGATGCCGTATTTCAGGTCCACCTGATAGAAGCCCTTAGACCAGCGGAGCCGCTGATCCCAGGACTGCTGGAAGGTGACGGGCTGCTCGTCATAGATCACAGCATCCTCGCAGTAGCCGATCCGGCGGCCCTGGATGGCACTGCTGATGGAGAACTCGATATCCTCCGTCAGCAGATGGAAGGGCCAGCCGCCGTTCTCCCGGACGACCTTGGCGGAGACCAGGAAGCCGGTGCCGGACACATGGCAGTTGGTGCCCAGGGCCATCCGGGGGGCGTTGAGGAACCGGGCCTCCCGCAGGAACCACAGACCGTAGCCGGCGGAGATCCAGTTGTCTCCGAAGTTCTTGGAGTTGCGGTAGCAGGTGAGGGCGTCGTATCGGCCGGTGCTGAAGGTCCGGTCCATGGCGGCCACGAAGCCGGGATCGACGTAGTTGTCAGCGTCGAACACGAAAAAGGCGTCATACACGTCCCGGCCCTCGGTGCGGAGGCGGCGGAACAGATAGTCCAGCGCGTAGCCCTTGCCCACCTGGACCTTGTTGAAGCGCTCATACACGAAAGCGCCGGCCTGCCGGGCCACATCGGCGGTGTCATCGGTGCAGTTGTCTGCGATCACATAGATATCCAGCCGGTCGGAGGGATAGTCCTGAGCCTTCAGGCTTTGTATCAGGCCGGCGATCACGTTGGCCTCGTTCCGGGCAGAGATGACGGCGGCATAGCGGTGCAGGCCGCCGGGGGCCTTGGTCAGGGCCCGGCGGTGCCGACGGGCCAGGCCGATGAACAGATATACCAGCTGATAAGCGTAGGCCAGTGTCAGGATCACGGCCAAAATGAAATCGAATCGTCTGACGAAGGAAAGCATAGCGGATCTCCCTTACTTTCTGTTTACGGTCTGTGTCCTCTCCGATGGAGGGAACGTCCATTTACGAGACGATATCATAGCACCTTCGCAAAATATTACAAGAGTTTTACCGACCAATTAATAGAATGTTAAGACAATCTTTTTATTCTATTCATACAAAAATGCCTGGTTTGATTTAGATATCGAAGCTGGATGGGGCATATCCGGTATTTTTATGTGTAAAATATCGGCCTCCGCAGACGCCTGCGGAGGCCGATATCATGGATATTTCATTGCAAAGACCGGGAAAGGATTCACATTTTCTCGGGAGCGCTGACGCCGATCAGGCCCAGGCAGTTGGCGAGGACCAGACGGACCGTGTCAGCCAGCTTGAGGCGGGCGGAGAGGATCGCGGGGGCCTCGCCCTTGATATAGCAGGCATTGTAGAACCGGTGGAAATCACCGGCCAGAGCCAGCAGGTACCGGTCGATCCGGCTGGGATCGTAGTCCCGGACCGCCAGATGGATCTCTTCGGGGAGCTGGGCCAGGCCCTTGATCAGGGCCTTCTCCTCCGCGGTAGTGAACAAGGAGGCGTCCACGGCGGAGGCGGCAGGAACGGAGGCGCCCTCCTCGGCCAGACGGGCTACCAGAGAGCAGATCCGGGCGTGGGCATACTGGACGTAGTACACCGGGTTCTCGCTGTCCTCTTTGACCGCCAGGTCCAGATCGAAATCCACGGGACTGGTGGCGGAGCGGGAGTTGAAGAAGTAGCGGGCGGCGTCCACGCTCACCTCGTCCAGCAGATCGTGGAGGGCGATGGCCTTGCCGGAGCGCTTGGACATCCGCACGGGCTTGCCGTCCTGGAGCAGGTTGACCAGCTGCATGAGCACCACCACCAGCCGGTGGGAGCCATCCAGGCCCAGACCGTCCAGAGCGGCCTGGAGGCGGGCCACATGACCGTGATGGTCGGCGCCCCAGATGTTGATGGCGGTGTCGAAGCCCCGCTTCTCCAGCTTGTTCCGGTGATAGGCGATGTCGGCGGCGAAGTAGGTGTAGAAGCCGTTGGCCCGGCGGAGCACGTCGTCCTTCAGGTCCAGCTTGTCCACTTGCTCCTGGGTCTTGCCCTCGTTCAGGAACTTCTTCTTCAGCAGACCGGTGGTGCTCAGCCACAGAGCGCCGTCCTTCTCATAGGTCCAGCCGTTCTTGGCCAGCAGGTCCACGGTCTCGGCCACATAGCCGCTCTCGTGGAGCTCGGACTCGAAGAACCACTGGTCATATTCGATCTGATAGCGGGCCAGATCGCGCTTCATCTTGGGGATGTTCACGTCCAGGCCGAAGCGGCTCATGGGCTCCAGCCACTCGGACTCGGGGGCGTCCTTATAGGCATCGCCGTGCTTGGCATAGAAGCCCTGGGCCAGTTCCTTGATGTCGTCGCCGTGGTAGCCGTTTTCCGGGAACGCGAAGCCGTCCTCGCCCAGGATGATCTGCATATAACGGGCGTGGATGGACTCGGCGAACTTGTGGATCTGGTTGCCGGCGTCGTTCACATAGAACTCCTTCCATGTGTCGAAGCCGGCCCGATGGAGGACGTTGGCCAGAGAGTCGCCCAGGACGCCGCCCCGGGCGTTGCCCATGTGCATGGGACCGGTGGGGTTGGCGGAGACGAACTCCACCATGACCCTGCGGCCCTTGCCCTCGTCGCTCCTGCCGTACTCCATGCCCTCGGTCTCGATGTCGGCGAGCACGTCGCCGTACCACTTGGAGCCCATGAAGAAGTTCAGGAAGCCGGGACCGGCGATCTCGGCCCGCTGGAAGTAGCTGCCCTCCAGGTCCAGATGGTCCACGACGGCCTGGGCGATGGCCCGGGGAGCCATGTGCATGGCCTTGGCACCGGCCATGGCGAAGGAAGAGGCGTAGTCGCCGTTCTTGGGATCCTTGGGGATCTCCACGGAGGCATCCACCTCCACACCGGCGGGCAGGACGCCCGCGGCCGCGGCCTTCTCATAGGCCGCCTTGGTCAGCGCGGAGACCTGCTCCCGCGCGGCTTGGATCATATTCGACATATTGATGATTCCTCTCTATTCCAACTACTGCGGTGGATAACGAAACGAGACGAGGCGGGCGGGATCAGCGGCGGTCCGCCTGCCGGACCTGGATATCGAAGGTGTTCCGCCCGGCCAGAGCATGGTCCACCTCCAGGTCATAGACGATATGCAGGGCGCCTCCCTGTCGGTCCAGGCCGCAGGAGAGCTCCCGGGTGTTGACCCCCATGGCCAGCGCGCCATAGGGCGTGTCATACATGGAGAGGTGCCGGCGGCCCAGCTCGAAGACCATCTCGGAGTTGAACTGGCCCAGCCGCAGGAGCGTTACCCGCTCCGGCTCGATCTGGAAGGTGGTCAGGGTCCCGTCCATGCCGGTGACCTCGCTCTCCTGATAGCTGAGGGTGAACTGGCCGTCCCCCTCGTCCTCCAGTCTGCCCTCTGTCACCAGCTCGATGACGTCCTCCTTCTGTCCTTCGCCGGCCTGGATGCCGCGGATGGAGATGATCACATTGTTCTCGGTCATAGTACGGTCCTTCTCTTCAAGTCCAGCCGCCGTACCACGGCGGCCATTGTGTTACTGGATCATTATACATGGATGAAATGGGCCTGTAAAGGGCAAATTTGGCTCAAAACTGCCCGATATCCACCTGAGTGACGTCGCCGGTCACGTCTTGGCGGAGGAAGATGGAGGCCAGACGGGAGAAGTCCTCCACCCGGTCGCTGACGAAATAGCGGCGGGTGCCCTCGGCCCGGTCGGCCAGGGCGTCGGAGAGCCGCAGCTTCTCCACCACCTCACGGGCCCCTTCGGCCCCGGCGTTGATCAGCTGGACGTCTGGTCCCATGAAGTCGCCGATGACCTCCTCCAGCAGAGGGTAGTGGGTACAGCCCAGCACCAGCGTGTCCACACCAGCGTCCCGGATGGGGGAGAGATACTCCCGCACGATGGTCTCGATGACCACGTCGCCCCGATGGAAGCGCCCGTTTTCCACCAACGGGACGAACAAGGGGCAGGGACGGGCAAAGATCTGGGCCTCCGGCAGGGCGGAGGTGATGTAGCGCTCGTAGGCGCCGCTCCGGATGGTGGCCTGGGTGCCGATGAGTCCGATCCGATGGTTCCGGGTGGCCTGGGCGGCGGCCCGGGCGGCGGGCTCCACCACGCCCAGGATGGGGATGGGGTTCTCCCGTGCCAGCAGGTCCAGTGCCGTGGTGGACACGGTGCCGCAGGCGATGACGATGGCCTTCAGGTCGAAGGTGCGCAGGAAGGCCACGTCCTGGCGCGCGTATTTGCGGATGGTCTCCTTGGAGCGGGAGCCGTAGGGCACCCGCCCGGTATCGCCGAAGTAGACGATATCCTCTCCGGGGAGCAGACGAATCAGCTCCCGCACTGTGGTCAGGCCGCCGAGGCCCGAGTCGAAAACGCCGATAGGCTTCTGGTCCATGTTCCGGTCCTTCCCGACCGCCCGGGGGCGGCCCTGTCGTTCGACGCCGCGCTCCGCCCGTCCGTCCGGCGGAACGGCAGACATCCGTTCACATCCTTACTATCATACGCAAAAGGAGCGGGATAGGCAAGCACTTTTTTTCTTTTGTCGGATCCGACCACGGCGGTTTGACAACGAACGCAAAAACACTATAATATAATGGTGAGAGCGGAGGCCCTGCGGCTCCGCTCTGCCGACAGGACAGCGAGGAGGTCTGCGGATATGAAGCTGGAACTGACTGCCAAACAATTCCGCCGTCTGTTGGATATGGCCTACATCGGCAACTGGATCTTGAATTCGACCCGCGGTGATGACCGGTTCAAGGATTACGACGACGTGGAGAGCCTGCTGTTCGCCAAGGCGCGGGAAGAGGGCATGGGCGTCCTGACGGAGGACTGGAAGGGCGAGGCCGTCCCATCCCGGGCCTTTGCCGAGGGCGGCATCCACGAGGCGATCATGGAATACGAGAACAACGTCTTTTTCGACATCCTGGCCGAGGACCTGGCCCGCCGGGACATGGATGACGTGCCCATCGACGAGTCCAATTATGATGAGCTCAACCGGCGGATCGACGCCTATATCGCCGAATTCGACCAGCATGGGACGGACAATATCCTGGTGGACAGCGATACCCTGCCCTGACAGACGGAACGAAAGAACGAACGAGACAGAGCCGGAGGCCCTTTCCAGGTCCCCGGCTCTCCCCATCTTAGGATCGAAAAGGAGACGAGCTATGGATACCATCCTACCGCTTCTGGCCCAAGAGCTGGGCCGGGACCCGGTCCATGTGGAAAACGTGGTGCGGCTGATCGACGAGGGGAACACGATCCCCTTCATCGCCCGCTACCGGAAGGAGCTCCACGGGGCCATGGACGATACGACGCTCCGCACACTGGCCGACCGGCTCCAGTATCTGCGAAACCTGGAGAAGCGCCGGGAGGAGGTCAAGAAAGCTATCGGGGGCCAGGGCAAGCTCACAGAGGAGCTCACCGCCGCCATCGACGGGGCCGCTACGCTGGCCGAGGTGGAGGACCTGTACCGCCCCTATAAGCAGAAGCGGCGCACCCGTGCCGCCGTGGCCCGGGAGAAGGGGCTGGAGCCGCTGGCCCAGCGGCTCTTCGCCCAGCGGCGGGACTGCCCGGATCCGGCAGAGGCCGCCCGGGCCTATCTGGACCCGGAGAAGGGCGTGGAGACGATCGCCGACGCTTTGCAGGGGGCCCACGACATCGTGGCGGAGCAGATCGCCGACGATGCCGCCGTCCGCAAGAGCCTGCGGGAATGGACTCTCCGGCGGGGAAGGCTGGTCTCCAAAGCTGCCGTGGAGGAGGATTCGGTGTACCGGCTGTATTACGACTTCAGTCAGTCTATCCCACGGCTCCAGGGCCATCAGATCCTGGCTATGGACCGGGGCGAGCGGGAGGAGAAGCTCCGGCTCACGGTGGTCGAGGACCGGGAACAGCTGCTCCCGATGGTCTGCCGGGCGGTCGTGGTGCCCGGCTCCAGGGCCATGGAGTTCGTGAAGGATGCCGCCGAGGACGCCTTGGACCGGCTGATCTGGCCCTCGCTGGAGCGGGAGATCCGGCGGTCCCTCACCGAGCGGGCCGCTGAGGGCGCGATCCATAACTTCGCGCTGAACCTGCGCCCCCTGCTCATGCAGGCTCCCGTGAAGGGCAAGGTGGCCATGGGCCTGGACCCCGGCTACCGCAACGGCTGTAAGGTGGCGGTGGTGGATGCCACCGGCAGGGTGCTGGACACGGCGGTGGTCTATCCCACCTTCAACGACCGGAAGAAGCGGGAGGCCATGGACCGGCTGGAACAGCTGATCCGAACACACGGGGTGGAGGTCATCGCCATCGGCAACGGCACCGCCTCGAAGGAGACGGAGCTCATGACCGCCCAGATGTTGAAGGAGCTGCCCGCCGGGAGCGTCAGCTACATGGTGGTCAGCGAGGCGGGGGCGTCGGTCTATTCCGCCTCTCCGCTGGCGGCGGAGGAGTTCCCGGAGTACGACGTGAACCTGCGCTCTGCCGTGTCCATCGCCCGGCGGCTCCAGGACCCGCTGGCGGAGCTGGTGAAGATCGACCCCAAGGCGATCGGCGTGGGGCAGTACCAGCATGATATGCCCCAGGCACGGCTGGATGAGGCTCTCTCCGGCGTGGTGGAGGACTGCGTGAACGCGGTGGGCGTGGATGTGAACACCGCCTCCGTGCCCCTCCTGGGCCGGGTGGCGGGCCTGAACAGCACCACCGCGAAAAACATCGTCAAGTACCGGGAGGAGAACGGGCCCTTCACCAGCCGGAGTCAGATCCGGAAGGTCCCCAAGGTGGGGCCCAAGGCCTTCGAGCAGTGCGCCGGCTTCCTCCGGGTGCCGGAGAGCGGGAACGTGCTGGACCGCACCGGCGTCCATCCGGAGAGCTACGGGGCGGCGGAGAAACTCCTGGCACTCACGGGCCACCGTCTGGACGAGGTGGAGAAGGCGCGCCTCGCCGATCTGGAGGACAAGCTCCGGGCAATCGGTCTGGACGCGGCGGCGGAGCGGTGCGGCGTAGGCCGCCCCACACTGGAGGACGTGGTGAAGGAGCTCCAGAAGCCCGGACGGGACCCCCGGGACGAGCTTCCTCCGCCCATGCTCCGCACGGATGTGATGGACCTGAAGGACCTGAAGCCGGGCATGGAGCTGAAGGGCACGGTCCGCAATGTGATCGACTTCGGCGCCTTCGTGGACATCGGCGTCCATCAGGACGGTCTGGTCCACATCACCCAGCTGGACACGCCCCGCCGGGTAAAGCACCCCTCGGAGGTCCTCTCTGTGGGCGACGTGGTGACCGTGTGGGTCAAGGACGTGGACCCCGCCCGCAAGCGGATCTCTCTGACCATGCGGAAGCCGTAAAGGGATACCATAGATAGATGCGAGGAGGCCCCGGCAGCGCCGGGGCCTCCTCATTGTAGATCATGGATGTGCGGCCTCACATGGGCAGCTCCACGCCGAACTGGCGGGCCATGTCGCGCAGTCCCTCACCGATCTCCTCCCGCTGGAAGCCGCCGGCCTCCAGATCCTGGTCGGAGAAATTGTTCAGGTGGACGTAGAAGTCCAGCGCGATTTCCAGATAGCGCAGGTCCCCCAGATCGGTCTTTTCGTAGAGAAGGTCCTCCGCCTCGTTGAACTTGTTCTGCTTGATGAGCTGGTCCAGAGCGAACCAGAGGCCGTCGGCCTCCGCGTCGGCCTCCAGACCGCTGGGGGTGTACTCGGTGCCCTGCTTGCGCAGGACCAGATGGGCGATGGTGGTGGCCAGCGCGTCCGTGGAGCGGACCAGATAGTCGTCTTTCAGCATAGGGAAGGGCTCCTCTCTTCAGAAAATATCCTGACAGGATACTTGACTTCTTTTTTAGTCTGTGGTATCCTATCAGTAAACTCGAACATCTGTTCTTGCAACAACACGAAAAAACGCCCCGCCGATTGGCAGGACGCTTTTGGTGGAGGAGAGTGGATTCGAACCACTGAAGCTAACGCAACAGATTTACAGTCTGCCCCCTTTGGCCACTCGGGAACTCCTCCATATGAACTTTTCAGCTCCAAAGGACGATGGAGCTGGTGGACGGACTCGAACCCCCGACCGGTTGATTACAAATCAACTGCTCTACCAACTGAGCTACACCAGCGAATCAGCTCATCCACAACGACGCTTATTATAAGGCATGGGATCGGAGTTGTCAACATCTTTCTGCAAAAAAGTTCGAGAAATTTTCGGAAGAGAGAGGAGAGGGTCGGATACGGTCGGCCGCGTCCGTCTCGATCCCCTGCGGGACCTCCAGCGGGAAGCGCCTGCGGCCTGGTGCCGCCGGTGCCAGGCGGAGCTCTACGGAGGGGAGCGGGACTACTGCCCCGCCTGCCGGCGGGAGAAGGAGGAAGAGGAATGGAAAGAACACGATACCATCGGAGAGACGATGAGGACTATGCCGCTCTGGTGGCTTACAGCAGAGCGGTCCTGGATGGGACGGAGCATCGGGACCGGAGACATGAGCGGCTCCGACGCGACCTGCTCCGGGCGCTCCGGGAGGATGTGACGCCGCGCCAGCAGGAATACCTGGCCTATTATTATGGAGAGGGACTCACTATGGCAGAGATCGGGGCACGGCTGGGCGTGCATCCGACCACAGTGTCCCGGACCATCAAGCGGGGAGAGGCGCGGCTGCGCCGGTGTCTGCGTTATGGGGCGGCGGCCCTGCTGGAGCAGACGGCCTGACCGGCATTGCGCCGGGGAGCGGCCTATGCTATGATAGAAGAAACAGAGGAACGACAACAGGAGGGATCCACCTATGGACTATCGCGCAGTCCTCTTCGATTTCGATTTCACCCTGGGCGACGCCTCGGAGGCGATCGTGGCCGGATTCCAGCACGCCTTCCGGAAGATGGGCCTGCCCGTGCCTGAGCCGGATGCTGTCCGCCGGACCATCGGGCTGGTGCTGGAGGACGCCTTCACGCTCTTGTCCGGGGATCCGGCGCCGGAGCGCCGGACCCAGTTCCGGGCCTATTTCACGGAGGTGGCGGTGCCCATGCAGATCGAAGGGACCAGGCTCTTCCCCGGAGCGGTGGAACTGCTGGAGGCCCTGAAAGAGGCGGGGATCCCGGCCGCCATCGTCACTACCAAGCGGGCGGATACCCTGCGGAGGGTACTGGAGCGGCGGGGCGTGCTGCCTCTGCTGGCCTCCATCACGGGGAGCGAGGACGTCGCAAAGCCCAAGCCAGACCCGGAGGGCCTGCTGGCCGCCGTGGCGGCCATGGGGATCCCGGCGGAGCGGGCGCTCTTCTGCGGCGACACGGTGATTGACGCGGAGACCGCCCAGCGGGCCGGAGCCTCCTTCGCCGCCGTCCTGAACGGGACCACCCCGGCGGAGGCTTTCGAGGCATTCCCTCACGCCCACATCGCGCCGGACCTGGCGGAGCTCCGGACGTGGCTGGGGCTGTGACTCAAAAAAGACAGATCGGACAGATTGAGGGCCTGCTCAAATTGAGCGGGCCCTGTCATTTTGCCATCGGCGGACGAAATGCGGACTGAGGAGAGGAAAGTGTACGCAGTGAGTGGACGAATAAGATGACTGCTTTACAAACTCTTTACCGATCCGTGCAGGACGCCTTTACAGAGGATGCGGTATACTGACAGCGTTCCAACGAGGATGATACATCGACAATATACAGATCGGAGAACGAGAAACATGAAAAGACTGACTTCTATCGCACTGACTGGCATCCTGTCCATCGGCCTTCTGGCCGGCTGCGGCTCCAATGGTGCCTCCGGCTCCGCAGACGCCTCCAACAGCACCGCCCCCGCCAGCGACGCGCCTTCTGCCGCAGCCAGCCTGAGCGGTGTGGTCAACACCGACGGCTCCACCTCTATGGAGAAGGTGATGGGCGCTCTGGGCGAGGCTTTCATGGAGGCGGACCCGGACGTGACGGTGGCTTACAGCGGCACCGGCTCCTCCGCCGGCATCACCGCCGCTATGGACGGCACCGCCGATATCGGCCTGGCCAGCCGCGACCTGAAGGACTCTGAGACCGGGGTCCACGCCATCACCGTGGCCAAGGACGGCATCGCGATCATCGTCAACCCGGAGAACCCCGTGGCGGACCTGTCCCTGGAGCAGATCGGCCAGCTCTTCACCGGCGACATCACTAACTGGTCCGAGGTGGGCGGCAATGACGGCGAGGTGGTGCCCATCGGCCGTGAGGCCGGCTCCGGTACCCGCGACGGCTTCGAGACCATCACCGACACCAAGAACGCCTGCAAGTATACCAACGAGCTGACCTCCACCGGCGAGGTGATCGCCAACGTGGCCTCCAACCCCAACGCCATCGGCTATGCCTCCCTGTCCGCGCTGGACGACACCGTGAAGGCTGTCACCGTGGGCGGTGTGGCCGCCAGCGAGGACACCGTCCTGGACGGCAGCTACGCGGTCCAGCGTAACTTCAACTTCATCATCAGCGACAGCAAGGAGCTCTCCGACGTGGCGCAGGCGTTCGTGGACTTCGCCACCTCCGCCGACGCCTCCGACCTGATCAAGAACGCCGGCGCTGTGCCTCTGGCCTGATCCCTCTCTCCCGATGCAGTCCCCTCTTTGACCGAAGAGCGCCCTCGGGGCGGCGGAGCGACGTGTGCCGCCGCCGTCCGGGGGCGCTCCCATAGAAGGAGCGATCATGACTTCCAACGATAGAAAGGTGGGACCTATTCCCATGGATGCCTCTCTGCCCGGCCTGAAGCCCACGGCGAAGCCCGCCGCCCAGGCCATGCGTACCAGCCCCAAGCGGGCCGTGGAGCGGGGGATGCAGGCCGTGTTCCTGCTGTGCGGCCTCATCTCCATCGGCTTCGTCCTCTTCATCAGCGTCTATCTGATCCTCTCCGGCATCCCCGCCATCGCCCAGATCGGCCCGACGAAGTTCCTCTTCGGGACCACTTGGGCCTCTACGGCGGCGGAGCCTCAGTTCGGGATCCTGCCCTTCATCCTCACGTCGATCTACGGCACCGCAGGCGCCATCCTGATCGGCGTGCCGGTGGGCTTCCTGACCGCCGTGTTCCTGGCCAAGGCGGCGCCGCCCCGTCTGGCGGCGGTGGTCCGCCCCGCCATCGAGCTGCTGGCGGGCATCCCCTCCGTGGTGTATGGCCTGATCGGCATGATGGTGCTGGTCCCCGCCGTGCGGGAGCTCTTCCACCTGCCGGACGGCGCCAGCTTGTTCTGCGCTATCCTGGTGCTGGCGGTGATGATCCTGCCCTCCATCGTCTCCGTATCCGAGACCGCCCTCCAGGCAGTGCCGCGGGAGTATGAGGAGGCCAGCCTGGCACTGGGCGCCACCGAGATCGAGACCTATTTCCGGGTGTCCGTCCCCGCCGCCAAGAGCGGCATCGCGGCCTCCATCGTCATGGGCATCGGCCGGGCCATCGGAGAGGCCATGGCCGTCATCATGGTGGCCGGCAACGTAGCCAATATGCCCTCGCTCTTCTCCTCTGTCCGCTTCCTGACCACCGCCGTGGCCAGTGAGATGAGCTATGCCGCCGTGGGCTCCCTCCAGCAGCAGGCCCTCTTCTCCATCGCTCTGGTGCTGTTCCTCTTCATCATGCTGATCAATGTGATCCTGAACAGCCTGCTGAAGCGGGGCGGGGACGACTGACCGTAGAAAAGGAATGATACATACCATGGGAACACAGACGCTTTCCGGCTCCCGCCGGGCCTATGACCGCATCCTCCGGGCGCTCCTCTATCTGAGCGCCCTCCTGACCTGTGCCCTGCTCCTGTTCATCATCGGGTACATCTTCATCAAGGGCCTGCCCCATGTGACTTGGGAGCTCCTGAGCACCAAGCCCAGCTACATCAAGGACAGCATCGGTATCCTGCCCAACATCGTGAACACGGTGTTCATCGTGGCGGTGACGCTGGTGATCACCCTGCCCCTGGGCGTGGGCGCGGCGGTGTACCTGACTGAATACGCGCAGAACCGGAGGCTAGTGGCCGCCATCGAATTCGCCACGGAGACCCTGACCGGCATCCCGTCCATTATCTTCGGCCTGGTGGGCATGCTCTTCTTCTGCAACTTCCTCTCTCTCGGGAAATCCCTGCTGGCCGGAGCGCTGACGCTGGTGATCATGACCCTGCCCACCATCATCCGCACCACGCAGGAGTCCCTCAAGACCGTGCCGCAGAGCTACCGGGAGGGGGCCCTGGGCCTGGGTTCCGGCAAATGGCACATGATCCGCACCATCGTCCTGCCCGCGTCGATCGACGGCATCGTCACCGGCTGTATCCTGGCGGTGGGCCGGATCGTGGGCGAATCGGCCGCCCTGCTCTTCACCGCCGGCATGGGCATGACGCTGAACGATCTCTTCACCGCCAACGGCTTCCTGCACAGCTCCGGCGCGACTCTGACCGTGGCGCTGTATGTGTACGCCAAGGAGCGGGCGGAGTTCGACGTAGCCTTCGGCATCGCCGCGATCCTCATGCTGCTGACCCTTGTGATAAACCTGGCCGCCAAGCTGGTGGGACGCCGGCTCCGCCAGAACTGAAGGAGAAAACGACTATGACAGATATGGATGATCTGCGGGAGGACCGCCAGGGGAGCGCGGTCCTGTCCGCCCAGAAGCTGAACCTCTACTACGGCGCCGCCCACGCCCTGAAGGACGTGGACATCGATATCCAGGAGAAGCGGGTCACCGCCCTGATCGGCCCCTCCGGATGCGGCAAGTCCACCTTCCTCAAGACCCTGGACCGGATGAACGACTTGGTCCCCGGCGTGCGGATCGAGGGCACCGTCTCCTACCGGGGACAGGACATCTACGCGCCTTCGGTGGACGTGACCTGGCTCCGCCGGCAGATCGGCATGGTGTTCCAGAAGCCAAACCCCTTCCCCATGTCGATCTACGACAACATCGCCTATGGTCCCCGGACCCACGGCATCCGGAACAAGAGTCAGCTGGACGACATCGTGGAGCAGTCCCTCCGGGGCGCGGCGATCTGGGACGAGGTGAAGGACCGGCTGAAAAAGTCCGCCCTGGGCCTCTCCGGCGGCCAGCAGCAGAGGATCTGCATCGCCCGGGCCCTGGCCGTGGAGCCCGACGTCCTGCTGATGGACGAAGCCACTTCCGCGCTGGACCCCATCTCCACCTCGAAGATCGAGGATCTGATCTCCGACCTGAAGAGCAGATACACGATCGTGATCGTGACCCACAATATGCAGCAGGCCACCCGGATCTCCGACCAGTGCGCCTTCTTCCTGTTGGGCGAGCTGATCGAGTACGGCAACACGACCGACCTCTTCTCCGTCCCCAAGGACAAGCGGACGGAGGACTATATCACCGGCCGGTTCGGATGATGGGCGGTTTGCCCTTGCGGAACGGCCGCTGAGCCGTCATAATAGACAGGAGGGAACACGAACATGCGCAAGACGTTCGACGCCGAGCTCCAGGAGCTGGGCGCGGAGATGATCGATATGGCCGCCGCGGCCGAGGACGCGATCGATCTGGTGACGGCCTCTCTGGCCGCTCCGGACGACCGGCAGGCCCGGGAGGCCACGGCCATGACTCAGAACATGGACCAGAACGAGCGGGAGATCGAGAACCGCTGTCTCCGGCTCCTGCTCCAGCAGCAGCCGGTGGCCCGGGACCTGCGGACGATCTCCGCCGCACTGAAGATGGTGACGGACCTCCAGCGGATCGGAGACCAATGCGCCAACATCGCGGAGATCTCCCTGCTCCTGGCCAGGGAGGGCCCGGTGCCCGACCACATCCGGGAGATGAGCCGGAAGGCATCCTCCATGGTCAAGCGGGCCATCTTCGCCTATGCCAACCGGGAGGAGGGCGCCGCCCATGAGGTCATCGGCATGGATGACGCGGTGGACGCGCTTTTCCGGGAGGTCAAGGGAGAACTGGTCACGCTGATCCGGGAGGACCGGGAGAGCGCCGACCGGGCCATCGACCTGATCATCATCGCCAAGTACCTGGAGCGGATCGCGGACCACGCGGTCAACATCGCCCAGTGGGCGATTTACTGCGTCACCGGCAGCATCGAGCCGGTCTGAGCGCTGATACGAAGAGGGAGGCATTCCATCCATGTCCGCCAATGCAGATATGATCGTGGTCGTCGAGGACGACAGCAGTATCCGGGAGATGCTGCGCTACTATTTCCAGTCCACCGGGAGCGAAGTCCGGGCCTATGAGAGCGGAGAGGAGTTCTTCGCGGGCGAGCAGGGACGCTCCGCCCCGTCGATCTATCTGCTGGACATCATGCTGCCGGGCATGGATGGGCTGGAGATCCTCCGCCGCCTGCGGGGGAGCCGCACCACGGCCGACGTGCCGGCGATCATGCTCACCGCCCGGACGGCGGAGATGGACCGGGTGACCGGTCTGGAGAGCGGCGCGGACGACTATGTGGTCAAGCCCTTCGGACTCATGGAGCTCCAGGCCCGGATCAAGGCGGTGCTCCGCCGGACCCGGCGGGAGTCCCCAGTCCTCCGGTGCGGGGATCTGGAGATCGACACCGCCGCCCGGATCGTGCGGAAGAGCGGGGAGCAGGTGGAGCTGACCTACAAGGAGTTCGAGCTCCTGCGTCTGCTGGCGCTCCACCGGGGGGCGGTGCTGAGCCGGGACGAGATCCTGCGGGCAGTGTGGGACTACGACTTCACCGGGGAGACCCGCACGGTGGATATGCATATCAAGGCCCTGCGGCAGAAGCTGGGGGACGACGTGATCGCCACGGTCCGGGGCGTGGGCTATAAGATGAACTGAGGAGGCGGGGAGATGAAGCGACGGCTCATCCTTTCTACACTATGTATCGTGCTGGCGGCCCTGCTGGTCTCCAACGGCCTGGGATGCTGGCTCCTGTTCCGGGAGGAGCGGGCGGATGCCTCGGAGAACCTGCGGGAGCTCCTGATCCTGATGGACAGCGAGAGCCAGATCACCGACCCGGAGAGCGCCGCAGAACAATTTCGGCAGGCGGCCCCGGACAAACGGCTCACCATCATCACCTCCGAGGGAAGGGTGCTGGTGGACACCAAAGCCGATGCGCAGGAACTGGAGGACCACGCCGGCCGGCCGGAGGTGATCACAGCCCGGTCCTCCGGGTGGGGCGAGGACGTGCGCGCTTCGGACACCGTGGGAGTGCCCATGCTGTATGTGGCCAGGCGCTTCACCGACGGCATGATCGGCCGGGCGTCGGTGCCGTTGTCCTCCATCGACGAGCTGGTCTGGCAGAACGCCGCCGGGCTCCTGGCCGCCTCGCTGGTGGGCCTGGCGCTGGCGCTGGCCCTGTCCCGGCGGATGGCCCGCCGGGTGTTGGAACCCCTGGCCGCCGTGGGCAACGCCCTCACCGGCGCGATCTCCGGGGCCTCCACCAGCTCGCTGGACGTGTTCCGGGGAGACGATGAGCTCCGGCCGATCCTGCGGTATATCGACACGCTGGTGGAACAGCTGAGCGCGTCGATCCAGAACCTGACGACCGAGCGCAACAAGGTATCGCTGATCCTGGACTGCATGGACGAGGGGCTCCTCCTGCTGGACGAGCAGGGGAGCCTGCTGGCCAGCAACCGGGCGGCCCGGAGCCTCTTCGGCGTGCCGGAGGACTCCAAGGACGCCGCCGGGCTCCTGGTCCTCACCCGGAGCCGCCGCCTGAGGGAGGCGGCAGCGGAGTGCCACCGAGAGAAGAACGCCGTCCTCATGGACGTGGACGACCTGCCGGAGCAGGGCAGGAGCCTGCGCTTTTTCCTGTCACCGGTATCCAGTCATCAGTACGCCGGGCAGAACGTAGGCACCTCGGTGCTGATCTCCGACGTGACGGAGCTGAAGCGGGCGGAACAGATCCGGGCGGATTTCACCGCCAACGTGTCTCACGAGCTCAAGACCCCCCTGACCTCCATCAAGGGGTTCAGCGATATGCTGGCCTCCGGCATGGTGGCCTCTCCGGAGGACCAAAAGCGGTTCGCCGCACTGATCAGCGTGGAGGTGGACCGGCTGATCGACCTGATCAACGACATCCTGGAGCTCTCCAGGCTGGAGTCTGTGACCATGGAACAGGACGGGGGCGCCGCATCGGTGCTGGCCGCTGTCCGGGAGACGGCAGAGCTGTTGGACCTGAAGGCCCAGGAGAACGGCGTGACCATCCATGTGGAAGGGACTGAGTGCCGGGCGGCCATCCCGGAGGACCGGCTCAAAGAGGTGATCCTCAATCTGATGGAGAACGGCATCAAGTACAACCGTCCCGGCGGCATGCTCACCGTCACGGTGGAGCCTGCGGGCGAGGAGGCGGTGATCACCGTGTCCGACACCGGCATCGGCATCCCGGAGGAGGCCCAGAAGCGGGTGTTCGAGCGGTTCTACCGGGTGGACAAGGGCCGTTCCCGGAAGGCGGGCGGTACCGGGCTGGGCCTGGCCATCGTGAAGCACATCGTGGCCCTGTACCACGGCACCATCCGGCTCACCAGCAAGCTGGATGAGGGATCCACCTTCCGTGTCAGCCTTCCGTTGGCAAAGACGAGATGAAAGAGAACGCTCCCGCCGGACTCTGAAAAGGAGTCCGGCGGGAGCGTTTTGCCTATGGAGAAGGGGGAACGGTCAGGCGTCCAGGTCGGCGCGCTCCTTGGCCTCTTCCTCAGCGGTCTTGTTGGGAGCGATGAGGTTGAGGATGAAGGACACGATGCCGGCTACCACCACAGGGCTGGTCAGCAGGGTCTGGGCCAGACTGGGGAAGTTTTCCAGAGCGGGGGTGCCGGCCAGCGTGGACAGGCCCATGCCTAGGGCGATGGAGACGCCTACGATGGTGCTGTCACGGGCGGTGAGGGGCTTGACGGTCAGGAGCTTCAGACCGGTCAGTGTGATCATGCCGAACACGATCAGAGTACCGCCTCCGATGACGGGGGAGGGCAGGGTGGACATGAGGGCGCTGAACTTGGGGATCACGCCAAAGGCCAGCATGATACCGGCGGCGATGGTCATCACCCGGCGGCTGACGATCTTGGTCATGGACACGATGCCCACGTTTTGGCTGTAAGAGGACACCACGGGGACACCGAACACGGCGCCCACCAGGGTGGCGAGGCCGGAGGCTAGGACGCCGCCGGTGAGTTCCTTGCCGGAGGGCTCACGGTCATAGCCGCCCACGGTGGTGCCGCTCATGTCGCCCACGGCCTGGATCACGTTGACCACCGTGATCAGCACGATGGGGAGGACCATGGAGAGGTCGAACACAGGTATGCCGAAGTAGAAGGGCTTTGGCAGCGCGATCCAATTGGCAGAGGCCACGCCGTCGAAGCTGACCATGCCCAGAGCCAGCGCGATCACATAGCCCACGGCGGAGCCCAGCAGGATGGAGGCCATTTTGACCACGCCCTTGCCCAACAGGTTGAAGAGCAGGACTGCGGCCAGCGTCAGGAAGGCCACCAGCCAGTTCTGGAGAGCGCCGTAGCTGGGAGAGCTGGCACCACCGGCCATGTACTTCAGAGCGATGGGGTACAGGGACAGGCCGATGGACAGGATGATGGTGCCAGTGACGATAGAGGGGAAGAACTTATGCAGCTTGCCTACGCAGAGGCCAAGCACCATGGACAGGACACCGCAGAGGACCTGGGCGCCGAACACGCCGGGCAGACCATACTGGGCGGCGATAGGGGTGAACACGGGGACACAGGTGAAGCCCGCACAGAAGATGATGGGCAACCGGGAGCCCACCGGGCCCAGCGGGAAGAGCTGGATCAGGGTGGCGAAGGCGGACATCATCAGGGAATACTGGATCATCAGGGTCTTGGTCGCCGGGTCGGCTCCAGCGGCTCCGGCGATGACGATGGGGACGGTGATGGTCCCCAGGAACATCGCCATGATGTGCTGGAGGGAGATCGGAAGGGCTTTGCGGATAGGCGGATCGCTTTCATAGACGTACAGGGAGCGGCTCGTCTCCTTTGGTACTTGTGCCATGGTGGGTTTCTCCTCTCTTTATTATCCTTCTTCAATTCGCTCTGGATCTTGGCGACGGTGGATCGCCAAAATTCATATAGTTATTATATGACAGAAAGAAATAGAGGTCAAGTTATACAATGAAATTTCAAATACGAAAAGGATGAAAAGCAAAAAAATGGGAAAATGGGCAAAAAAAGCGGACCAGCCACGAGGGCTGGTCCGCTGTGGATCCGATGATTAGTCGGTCACGAAGGGCAGCAGGGCGATCTGACGGGCACGCTTGATGGCCTCAGTCAGCTGGCGCTGATGCATCGCGCAGGTACCGGTGGTCCGGCGGGGAAGGATCTTGGAACGCTCAGACAGGAAACGGCGCAGCTTGGCCGCATCCTTGTAGTCGATGTGCTCCACCTTGTCCACACAGAAGGTGCAGACCTTGCGGCGCTTGCGGCCGCGGGGACGCTCTCTATCCATAGCCATGGTACAGTACTCCTTTCAACGAATGCTTCCACAGGGCAGGAACGGCTCTGCGGAGCGGGGATAGCGTCAGAGACGCTAAGCCGGAAGATCCGGCTGAGTCTTGAAGCTCGGCCCCCGATCCTTATCAGAAGGGGAGCTCTCCGTCGTCATCAGACAGGTCGGCGAACTGATCGCCGCCGCTGAGAGGCGCGGAGTAGGCGGGCGCGGCAGGCGCGGCCTGCTGAGGAGCAGGGGCGCTGTAGCCGCCATAGGCGGGCGGAGGGGCATAGGCCCCGGCGGCCTCGGCGTCCCGCTTGGAGTCGCCGAAGTACACATTGTCCGCCACGACCTCCGCGGAACGGCGCTTATTGCCGTTCTGGTCGGTCCAGTCACGGAGCTGGAGCCGGCCCTCCACCACGGCCATGCGGCCCTTGGTGAAATAACGGGAGACGAACTCCGCCGTGCTGCGCCAGGCCACGATGTCGATGAAATCGGTGGCCTTCTCGCCGGTCTGCTTATCCTTGAAGTCCCGGTCCACCGCCAGAGAGAAGGACGCCACAGCGGTGCCCGTCTGAGTATGGCGGAGCTCGGGATCACGGGTCAGGCGACCCATCAGGATGATACGGTTCAGCATAGCTGCCTCCTTAGTCGTCCTTGCAGACGATGAGGGAGCGCATCACACCGTCGGTGATACGGAAGATACGGTCCAGCTCCTGGGGGAAGGCGGGAGCGGAGCTGAAGGTCATCAGCACATAGTAGCCCTCGTTCAGGTCGTTGATGGGATACGCCAGATGACGCTTGCCCCACTCGTCGACCTCAGCCAGAGTGCCGTTGTTCTCCACCAGACCCTTGAACTTGGCCACCAGAGCGGCGGTAGCCTCCTCGGTCAGGCTGGGATCGAGGATGTAGACGGCCTCGTAGTTCGCGTTCAGTTTTGCCATTTCGTTGCACCTCCTTATGGACATATGGCCCCTGCCGCTTGCAGGGGCAAGGATGTGCTCGTTCATTCGAACAAGCTCTACTATTATATCGGATCGACGGGGAAAGTCAAGGGATTTTTTCAAAAAAGACGGAAAATTCCGCACATGGGACCTATTTCCCTTTCCACTGATGTGTGATATCATAGGAATGATATGGAAACACGGATCGAGAAACAGAGATCGAGAAGGAGGGGACGCCCATGCACGGCGATCTGACCCGGGGGCCTGTCGTCAAGACGATGCTCCTCTTTGCCCTACCTATGATCGCGGGAGACCTGCTCCAGCAGTGCTACAACATCGCGGACACTCTGATCGTGGGACGTGCCCTGGGGCCGACCGCTCTGGCGGCGGTGGGATCCTCCTATACGCTGATGACCTTCCTGACCTCTATCCTGCTGGGGATGTGCATGGGTAGCGGCGCGGTATTCTCCATCCGCCACGGGGCAGGGGAACGGGAAAAGCTCCAGGAGAGCCTCTTCACCTCCTTCGTGCTGATCGGAGCGGCGGCGCTGGTGGTGAACGGGGCAGTGTTCCTGTTCCTGGATCCGATCATGTCCCTGCTCCAGGTGCCAGAGGACACCTATCCCCTGATGCGGACCTATCTGTGGGCGGTGTTCTGGGGGATCCTGGCCACCTTCCTCTATAATTGGTTCGCCTCCCTCCTGCGGGCGGTGGGGAACTCGGCGGCTCCGGTGTTGTTTTTGGCGGTGAGCGCCCTGCTGAACATCGGCCTGGACCTGCTGTTCGTGCTGGGCTTCCGGTGGGGCGTGGCCGGAGCGGCCTGGGCCACGGTGATCGCCCAGTATCTCTCCGGCATCGGGATCGGGGTCTATACCTGGCGGCGTTTCCCATGGCTCCGGCCGGAACAGCGTCTGTGCCGGCTCCGCCGGGAGCGGGTACGGGAGATCGGACAGTTCTCCCTGCTGACCTGCCTCCAACAGTCGGTGATGAACTTCGGCATCCTGCTAGTCCAGGGACGGGTGAACTCCTTCGGTACCACGGTGATGGCGGCCTTCGCCGCGGCGGTGAAGATCGATTCCTTCGCCTATATGCCGGTGCAGGATCTTGGCAATGCCTTCTCTACCTTCGTGGCTCAAAACTATGGGGCACGGAAGCCGGAGCGGATCCGGACCGGGATCCGGCGGGCGGCGGCGATCGCGGCGGTGTTCTGTGTGATCGTTTCGGCGGCGGTGTGCCTGCTGGCCCGACCGCTGATGACGATCTTCGTGTCCCCGGAGGAGACCGAGATCCTGGCCATCGGGGCGCAGTATCTGCGGATCGAGGGAGCGTTCTATTGGGGCATCGGGTGCCTGTTCCTGTTCTATGGCATCTACCGGGCGCTGGAGCGGCCTGGGATGTCGGTGCTGCTGACGATCGTCTCGCTGGGGACCCGGGTATTGCTGGCCTATACGCTGTCCGCCATCCCGGCGGTGGGCGTGCGGGGCATCTGGTGGTCCGTGCCGATCGGCTGGATCCTGGCGGATCTGGTGGGCTTGGTGTACTATCAGGCCAGGCAGAGAGACCTTTTCGCGGGGATGGAAGGACCGCGGCAGACGACAGACGTCTGATCGGACGGCAAGACAGAGGACCGGCATCCGCGCCCGATGGGGCGGATGCCGGTCCGTTTTTGCGAGGACGAGGGTCGAACGCCATATTTGGCCTAAGACTGGGGGAGCTGCTCCAACAGGGTGCGGATCTGTGCGTCGATGGTCAGGGTGTCTGGAGAGGGCACCGGGGCGTTGGTGAAGCGGAACTCGGTCTTGGCAAAAAGGATCCGCCGGACGCTCTCATCCAGACGGGACTCGGAGATCCGGCCGCTGGAGACAGCGTCCAGCAGGGCGGCGCGGGCCTCCGCCAGCGGCTCGTCCCCGTGGCAGAGCAGGAGCATGTCGCACCCGGCCTCCACGGCAAGGACGGCGGCCTCTCCCACACCATAGTGCTTGACGATGGCCCCCATGGTCAGGTCATCCGTGAACACGAGCCCCTGGAAGCCGAGGTCCTCCCGCAGGAGCTCCGTGACGACCTTGGGGGAAAGGGAGGCAGGGCGGTCTGGGTCGAGGCCCTTCTCCAAAATATGGGCCACCATCACGGCCGGGGCCTGATGCCGGATGGCAGTGCGGAAGGGGATCAGCTCCAGAGCCTCCAGCTCCTCCCTGGACTTGTCCACCACGGGCAGGTCCTGATGGGAGTCCACGGCGGTGTCCCCGTGGCCGGGGAAGTGCTTCACCACCGGCAGGACGCCCCGGTCCGTGATGCCCTGCCAGGCGGCGGTGCCCAGCTCCGCCACGGTATCGGGATCGGAGCCGAAGGCGCGGTCCCCGATGACGGTGTTCTCGGGAGAGGACCATACGTCCAGCGAGGGGGCATAGTCTGTGTTCAGGCCGAAAGCGGCGCACTCAGCCCCCAGCACCCGGCCGAAGCGGGCGGCGATCGTAGTGCTCCCGGCCGCGCCGAAGGTCTGGGCGGAGGGGAGCGGGAGGACCTCCGGCGGCATCCGCTCCACCCGGCCGCCCTCCTGATCCACGGAGAGCAGGAGGGGGATCTCGCCTTCGTTCAGCGCTTTGACCGCGTTAGTGAGGGCGGCCAGCTGGGCGGCGCTCTCCACGTTGCGGGAGAAGAAGATCAGTCCGCCCACATGGTAGTCCCGGATGGCGGTCTGGGCATCCGGCCCGGGAGCGTGGCCCTCCAGACCGGCCACCAGGAGCTGCCCCACCTTTTCCTCCACGGTCATGGCGGAGAGCTGGATCTCCACCGGGTCCGGTGCGGGCGTGGGAGTCGATGTCGGAGCGGCGGAAGGGACGGACGAAACGGAAGACTGGGGCGTCCCGGCGGGAGCGATGCTGGGGACCGGGTCGGCGGAGCAGGCGGTCAAGACTGATACAGAGAGGAATGACAGCAGGAGAAGATGTCGGAACGTCATCTGTGCCGCCCTCGTTTCCCTTTGTTCCTGCCCTTGAAGGAGGGGTGGGAGGGCTTCCGGCCGGGCTTGCGGCCCACCTGACGCTCCAGCCGCTCCCGGACGATCTCGCCGGCGCGGGGGATGCCCTCCCGGACCGGGACGCCGGGGAGGCGCAGGTCGATCTGGCCGCTTCCGGGATCGGCGGAAGCGCAGATGGCCCGGAGGGGCGTACCGAGGGCGTAGGCCGCCTTGTCCGGCCCGGTGAGGGTCATATGGTCCTCGTCGAAGTCATACCGGCCGGCCGGCAGAGCTTCAATCGGCAGGAAGCCCTCCACGCCGTTCTCCAGCAGGAGGAAAAGGCCGAAGCGGGTGACGCCGGACACGGCGGCGGAGAAGGCCTCGCCGATGTGGTCCTGCATATACTCGGCCAGATAGCGCTTTTCGATCTCGCGTTCCGCGGTCTGGGCGGCCAGCTCCCGCTCCGAGGCCTGTCGGGCGGCCTTGGGGACGGCGGAGGCCAGCTTCTGTCCGGACCGACCCTCCAGTCCGCCCTCCAGCAGAGCGGTGAGGGAGCGGTGGACCATCAGGTCGGGATACCGGCGGATCGGAGAGGTGAAATGACAGTAATAGGGGGCGGCCAGACCGAAGTGGCCCAAGTTCTGGGGATCGTAGCGGGCTTTCATCAGGGAGCGGAGGACGATGGTGTTCACCAGAAAGGCCTCCGGTCTGCCCTTGGCCTGCTCCAGGACTTTTTGCAGAGAGAAATTGTCCGGCTCCTGGATGGCATAGCCCAGCGGAGCCAGCATGGCCTTGAGCGCCTCGGCCTTCTCCTGGGAGGGTTTCTCATGGACCCGGTAGACGGCGGGGATTTGCAGATGGGACAGATGCTCCGCCACGCACTCGTTGGCGGCCAGCATGAAGGACTCGATGAGACCCTCACTGACGCCGGGGGTCCGGGACTGGATGGCGGTGGGGCGGCCCTCTTCATCACAGATGATGTAGTTCTCCCGGCTCTCCAAGTCCAGACTGCCCCGGAGCTTCCGGCGGCGCTCCAGCACACCGGCCAGGGCGGCCATGTCCCGGAGCATGGGCAGGATGTCCTGATAGCGCTCGGCCAGCGCCGGATCTCCGCCTGCCAGGAGGACGTTGCAGTCCTCATAGGTCATGCGTTCCGTGGTGCGGATCACGGATCTGGCGATGGTATGTTCCACCACCGTGCCGTTCCCGTCCAGCGTCATGATGCAGGACAAGGTGAGGCGGTCCACTCGGGGATTCAGGGAACAGATGCCGTTGGAGAGGGCTTTGGGCAACATAGGGATCACCTGATCGGCAAAATAGACGGAGGTGCCCCGTTCCCAAGCCTCCACATCCATGGGCGAACCCATGGGCACATAGTGGCTCACATCGGCGATGTGGACGCCCAGCACCGGGCGGCCATGGGCATCCCGCTCCAGAGAGACGGCGTCGTCCAGATCCTTGGCGCTGGCTCCGTCGATCGTGATGATGCACTTCTCCCGCAGGTCCAGACGGCCGGTGAGGGCGGCGGGGTCCACGGTCTGCGGAGCCCGCTCTGCCAGGGCCAGGACCTCGGGCGGGAACTCCCGCTGGATATGCTGGTCGAAGAGGATGGACTCTACGGCGGCCTCGCGGGTGCCGTCCCGGCCGAACGTCTGGGCCACTGTACCCATAGGAGGCTGCTTGGCGGTGCCGTAGCCGGACATCTTCACGGCAATCTTATCGCCGGCGCGGACCTTGGCCTTGCCGACGATCTGGACCGGGGCACGGAGCTTGTCTCCATCGGGGATGAGCCAGTTTTCCCGGCCCTGCTTCCGGACTGCGCCGGTGACAGTGGGATTGCCCCGGCGGAGGATGGCCACGACCTTGGCGGTGCGCTTCTCTCCGGGAGCGGCCTGGACGGAGTCGGGCTTGATGGAGACGGTGTCTCCGTTCCAGGCGCCGTTCTCCATCCGAGGCGGGATGAAGAAGTCCTGCTCCCGGTCGGCGGCACCCTCTGGCGTGACGAAGCCGAAGCCCCGTCCGGCGGCCTGATAGACGCCGGTGATGGTATGGATCTGTTGGTTCGTTTTCATAGGTACTCCTTTATGACAGGTCAGATGGAGCGTGGATCGGAGCAGAGAAGGATGCCCGGCGGCTCCTCCTCTCCACAGCAGGCGGCACGCCAGTCCTCTCCGCTGTAGGAGCGGAACCGGAGACCGTCCAGTGCGGCGGACTCTCCCGGAGAGAGGAGTGGGACGCGGATCGAGCGGGCGGCCCGGTCCAGACCTTGACCGGTGTATTTGATCCGGCTCTCCTTCAATGTCCAGAGAGCGTAGAAATCCTCCCAGCGGCTCCCACGGGACTGATACCAGGAGAACTCCTCTTCGGAGAGAGCATAGCGGGGGAGACCGGGGCGTCGTGGGCAGATCCGCTCCACGTCCACGCCGATGGGGGCGGGAGCGATGCCGCAGAGGACCAAGGGGCCGCTGTGGCTCAGGTTGAAATGGAGCGGAGGCGGATCGCCTTCCAGTACCGGTTTACCTCCCGGAAGGGTGCGGAAGCGGGGGGCGGAGATGCCACGCCCGATCAGGATATGGTCCAGAAGGGGATGGGCGGCGGACTTGCCGTCCTCAGTACGGATGAGCCAGAGCTGGATCAGGACGATCCCTCCTTCGCGGTATGTCACCACTACTTAGAATATACGATCAGGGGATGGCATTATTTTACCCCATCCGGCGGGACATTACAACGCCGCCCTTGTGTCCGGCTGGAGAAACGGCTATAATGACTGCCGATGGATGATGGAGATGGAATGGAAAGGATGGGATGGCCCATGACCGAGGAGACCTATGAACGGTGGACTGCGTGGTTCCGTCGAAAGCCCGGGCGGGTCCGGGTGCTCAAGTGGGGGAACGACCTGCTGACGGGGATCTGCTACATCTGCTATCCAATCCTCCTGCTTTGGCTCATGTGGATCCGGGACGGACGCTTCTGGCGGGCGCTCCTGGTGCCGGGGATATCCTTCGTGCTGGTGAGCCTGTTCCGGAAATGGCGGGACTGCCCACGACCCTATGAACAGTTGGACATCGAGCCTCTGATCCACAAGGATACGAGAGGGAAGTCTTTCCCCAGCCGTCATGTGTTCAGCATCACCATCATCGCCGCGACCTGGTGGTACTTCTGTCCGGCGATGGGGGTAGTGTTCAGTGTATCTGCTGTCCTGCTGACAGCGGCGCGGGTCCTGGGCGGAGTGCATTTTCCAAGAGACGTGATGGCAGGGATCCTGATTGGCGCGGCAGCAGGGTGGCTCGGATATGGGATCCTCTGAGAGGATCGGGACCGAACAGATACGGCGGAGCAAGGAAAATATGCGGAAAAGCCCCAGCTCCTCTTGAAATCGGAACACTTCTGTGGTATCATGACAAACACGCATCAAAATGGGCGTGTCTTGCTATGCCCATGATCAAAAAGTAGATGCCCGAACAAGGGCCGAAAGGAAAGATGTAACGTGGTGAAGATGATCCTGAGCGTGGTCCTCGTCCTGTTGGCCCTGGCGCTCATCATGGTCGTTATGCTGCAGTCCGGCAAGAGTGCCGGCCTGTCCGGCGCGATCTCTGGTATGGCGGATACCTTCATGGCCAAGAACAAGGCGAAGGGTTGGGATGCCAAGCTGGCCCGCTGGACTAAGTGGGTGGCCATCGGCTTCATGGTCCTTCTGCTGGTCATCTGCCTGCTGTAAGCGGGAGAATAAGGAAAATGGACGTCCTTTCCGGCGGTACGGCTGGAAAGGACGTTTTCATATCTGCTGCGAAAAACTTCTAAGAAAGTCGAAAAAGGAGTTGACAAATGGGCTTGGGCTTGGTATCATAATCGAGCGCCTTGTGAGAGGGGTACTTTTGGAAGCCGAAAGCTTCGGGGGAGACCGGGCGGAAGCCGGACGGACCCGCGGGGCTGGATGAAAAAAGTGCTTGACAAACGTGAGAGCGCGTGGTAAACTAAACGAGTTCGCTCGAACAGAGCAGACCACTTCAAAAAGGACGGAGTTTTGAGGCACGAAGGCGGAAAGCCTTGAAAAACCTCGAAAAAAGTTCTTGACAGGCTCGAAAGAGTGTGGTAAAATGAACGGGTCGCTCGAGAGGGCGGACCGCTTGGATGAGAGCACTGAGAGCTGGAAAGCTCTGAAAAAAGTACTTGACAAGCGAACGAGAGTGTGCTAAAATATAGCGCACTGGACAGCGGAAGCTGTCGAGCGTGTACCTTGTAAATTAAACAACGTGAAAGTAACACGAAGCACCAGAAGGACAAATCG
>NZ_JAHLPP010000005.1 GCF_018917965.1 Pseudoflavonifractor sp. MSJ-37
CGATTTGTCCTTCTGGTGCTTCGTGTTACTTTCACGTTGTTTAATTTACAAGGTACACGCTCGACAGCTTCCGCTGTCCAGTGCGCTATATTTTAGCACACTCTCGTTCGCTTGTCAAGTACTTTTTTCAGAGCTTTCCAGCTCTCAGTGCTCTCATCCAAGCTGTCCGCCCTCTCGAGCGACCCGCTCATTTTACCACACTCTTTCGAGCCTGTCAAGAACTTTTTTCGAGGTTTTTCAAGGCTTTCCGCCTTCGTACCTCAAAACTCCGTCCTTTTTGAAGTGGTCTGCTCTGTTCGAGCGAACTCATTCAGTTTACCACGCGCTCTCACGTTTGTCAAGCACTTTTTCATCCAGCCCCGCGGGTCCGTCCGGCTTCCGCCTGGTCTCCCCCAAAGCTTTCGGCTTCCAAAAGTACCCCTCTCGCAAGGCGCTCGATTATGATACCAAGCCCAAGCCCATTTGTCAACTCCTTTTTCCTATTTTTTCACCTCTTTTCGCAAAGATCTCCACCGTTCATCGAAAAGGACGTTGCAGGCCTCTCTGAATTGTGCTACTCTAAAAGACACGAACACAACATATATATGTCCTGTTTCTCATGGACGCAGAAAGGAAGATGCAAGGCTATGCCTATTCGGATCCCAGATTCCCTGCCGGCGCGCGCGGTGCTGGAGGGTGAGAATATCTTCGTTATGACGGAACACCGGGCCATGCATCAGGACATCCGTCCCCTCAACGTCCTTATCCTGAATCTCATGCCCACCAAGATCGTCACAGAGACGCAGATCCTGCGGAAGCTCTCCAACACCCCCCTCCAAATCCAGGTGGAGCTTCTCCAGACCAGCAGCTATGTTTCCCGCCATACCGACGAGAGCCATCTCGACTCCTTCTATACGACCTTCGATAAGGTGAAGGACCGGAAGTTCGACGGCATGATCATCACCGGCGCTCCGGTGGAGAACATGGACTTCGATCAGGTAGACTACTGGCCGGAGCTCTGTGAGATCATGGAGTGGACTAAGACCCACGTCCATTCCACGCTCCATATCTGCTGGGGCGCCCAGGCCGGCCTCTACTATCATCACGGCATCCAGAAGCGCTCGCTCCCTCAAAAGCTCTTCGGCGTCTATGAGCACCGGGTGCTCAAACCCAGTTCGCCCCTCTTCCGCGGGTTCGACGATGTGTTTTTCGCCCCCAACTCCCGCTATACGGAGGTCTGGGCCAAGGACATCCTGGCCCGCCCGGAGCTGGAGCTGATCGCCGACTCTGACGAAGCCGGTGTTTTTGCCGTCAAGACCCAGGACAGCCGCTTCTTCTATGTGATGGGCCATCTGGAGTATGACTCCGATACTCTGGCTCGGGAATATCAGCGGGATGTCGATAAGGGGCTGGATATCGCAGTCCCCGCGCATTACTTCCCCAATGACGATCCCAGCCGCAAGCCTGTGGTCCGCTGGCGCTCCGCCGGGCAGCTCTTCTACACCAACTGGCTCAACTACTATGTGTATCAGACCACGCCCTACGACATCGGCAGCATCTGATCGGCAGCATCCCATAAAAACACCGATCCCCCAGCCATCCATCGTGGCTGGGGGATCACTTCTGGTGCTGGATCTCTACCATGTTTCAACCTCATGCTTTCTACAGATTCACGCTTGCCTCAGGATCTTCCCCTCTGGTACGGTCCCTCGCGTCTGCCGTTGCCTTAGACCTCGTTGCGCACTTCCTGCCGTGATATCTCACATCAGGGGCTTTGCGTCTTTCTCATACATATGAGCTGGTCTGGAACTCGCTTCGTCTGGAACTGTTGTTGGGTCCGAATCTTCCTCTGTGTCTCACGTGTGTCCCGCAGACGTCCAGTTTCGTCTGCTGAAAGGGTGCCGTTCTGTTCTTAGTACATCGGGCTCGCTCCTTTCTTTCTGGCTATATTGTACTATTCGATTTCGTGTTTGTCAAGTGCTTTTTAGTAATTTGGCATAAGTTTTTTCTCATCAGTCCCTTGGACAGTTGACGGGTGCCTTCCCCGCTTCTTATAATGGGATCGACCAGAAAAGGAGGTCCTCTCATGGCACGACCTGTGAAGCCCCGGCGCGTGTGCGCGATGCCAGCCATCGCGGAGTTTGCTCCGCTCCTCCCCTGTGCCGGACAGGTGGAGATGGCGGTGGACGAGTATGAGACGATCCGGCTCATCGATCATCTGGGCCTCTCTCAAGAGGAGTGCGCCGCCCAGATGGGTGTGGCCCGCACCACGGCCCAGGCCGTCTACGGCTCCGCCCGGCGCAAGTTGGCCGACGCTCTGGTGAACGGCAAGCGCCTTCTGATCCAGGGCGGAAGCTACGATCTCTGTCCCAAGGCCCACAGCTGCCCCGGCAAGCCCTGCTGCCGCCGCTGTCAAGCGCAGTCTCCTAAAAAGTAATGCCTTATCATTATTGACTTATGCCATAAATAGGTGTATCATCAGAGCATCGAGATCGACAGGAGGCATCATCATGCGGATCGCAGTCACATACGAAGCGGGCCAGGTGTTCCAGCACTTCGGCCACAGTACACAGTTCAAGCTCTATGATGTGGAGGACGGCAAAGTCATCTCCTCCCAGGTCGTGGACACCAACGGCAGCGGACACGGCGCTCTGGCCGGTCTCCTCCAGGCTCATGGGGTGGAGGCCCTGATCTGCGGCGGCATCGGCGGCGGCGCCCGGACCGCGCTGGCCCAGGCCGGGATCCAGCTCTATCCCGGCGTCACCGGAAGCGCCGACGAGAGCGTCGCCGCCCTGTTGGCGGACACGCTCGCCTTCGACCCGAACACCGTCTGCGCCCATCACCATGGGGAAGGTCATGACTGTTCCGACCACGACGACAGCCATTGCGGCGGCCACTGCGGCCACTGATCCGCCCCAAAGCAAACGTCCCCCGCTGTCCTTTTCCATCGAGACAGCGGGGGACGTTCGTTCATCCGCCCAAGCCGAACAGCACCAAGATCAGCCCATAGATCACGCTGGCACTGATCCCAAAGACCAATACCGGTCCGGCAATGGTGAACATCTTGGCCGCCGTCCCCGTGATCCATCCCTCATGCTTGAATTCCAGCGCCGGAGATACCATGGCGTTCGCAAAGCCGGTGATCGGCACCAGCGTCCCAGCTCCGGCCCGCTTGGCGATCTTATCGAAGCCCCCCAGCCCAGTCAGCAAAGCCGCCAGCCCGATCAGCAGGATGGAGACGGCCCCGCCGGCCACATCCTCCTCCAGCCCTTTGGCCAGGCAGAAGTGGCGGACGGCCTGTCCCCCCGCGCAGATCAGGCCGCCCACCAGGAAGGCCCACGCCATATCCTTCCACACCGGTGACTTCTTTGCCTTTCCTGCCACATATCTCCCGTATTCCTCATTCGTCATATCCATCCAATCGTCCTCCTCCCTTCCAGTATCTCCAAAACACCGCGTTTTATCGCAGGACAACATGAGCGCGCCGCCCCCGGAGATCCGGGGAAGGCGCGCTCTGAGCTTCTATCGTCCGTTCCCCGGCGAGGCGAAGAGCCGGTCCACCCGGTCCTTCCCGCCGAAGAGCTCGTTGTACTGTACCCGCTCGTAGTCCTGGATCAGGGCATCGAAGCGTCCATTCTCCTCCAAATGGCTGTGAGCGTTCCCCTCCGCGTCCCAGTATCCTGCGAAAGTCACCGCCGGCAGAGTCTTTTGCAGATCCCACAGATAAGACCCGAACAGGCTGGTCTGGATGCCTGCATCCCGCAGGACGTACTGCGCCAGGAAGTTCAGGCTGGTGATCTCCGGCGCCTCCCCCTCCAGCGGATAGTTGGCCCAGATCACGAAGGGGACCTTGAACTTGCCCATGTACTGCTCCATGGTCATCTGGTCCTGTGTGACGCCGTAGGCCTTGTCCAGGAACTCCTGTTCCACAGAAGGCTGATGGTCGCCGAACATGACGATGATCGTGGGCTCCTCCTGCTGTTTGAAGTAGTCCACCAGCAGATGGAACGCCTCGTCGGTCTTATTGGCCAAGGTCAGGTACTGCTCCGCCTTGGGATATCTCCCCGGCTCGTCCGTGAGATGGACCTGGGCCGGATAGTCCTCCACGGTGTAGCTCCCGTGGTTCTGGATCGTCACGTTGAACAGGAAGAGGGGCTTGCCCGCCTCCTTATGCTCGAACTCCCAGATGATCTGCTTGAAGTCGGAGTCATCGCTCACATAGCCGTGCTCCTCCGTCTGCGGCACGTCCATATCCTCCCCGCACTTGAAGGCATCGAAGCCCAGCCGGGGATAGGCGCTGTTCCGCTGCCAGGAGGTCCGCTCTCCGGGATGGAAGGCCAGCGTATCGTAGCCATATCCCTTGAGCAGTGTGGCTAGAGAGTCTGACGGCCCTAGGACATACTGCTGATAGGGGATGCTGCCTGAGGGCAGGAAGGCCATGGAATCTCCGGTCAGGAATTCGAACTCGCTGGCGCTGGTGCCCGCGCCGAACACAGAGGTGTAGGCGTGTCCCCTCACCGCTCCCTCCAGACCGTCGATGTAGTCCATGACGCTCTCGCTCAGGGACAAATTCCCATAGTCCTCGAAGTCCGCCCAAGACTCGTTCATGATGGCCACGATGTTGGGCCGGTCCACATCGGCCGCGGGAGCCGGATCCGTCCCCACGTCCTCCACGATCTCCGCTGCCCGCTCGGGCGTGGTGTCCGCCGGAGCCTGGATCTTCATGAACTCCATGTTGCGCAGGAACTCCGCCGCGGCTCCGCCGGAGCGGTAGGCCCCGATCTGGTCCCATACGTCCGTCTCGACGCCCAGCGCCCCCAGGAGCTGCGGCCGGAACACTGGGATCAGGCATACCAGTCCTGCCAGGAGCAGGCTCCCCCGCCTCCGCAGGTCTCCCTCCGCCGGGCGGAAGCGTTCCCGCCGGTACTGATGCCGCAGGCCTGCGGCCAGCAGGACCCACAGGACGACCGCCGTTCCCATCCGCCAGGTCAGGAAGAAGCGGTAGCTCCCCGCTACCGCGGCGGCGGTGCCCAAAGCGGTGAAATCCCAGGGCAGGATCGGCGTCCCCCGGAACACGGAGACGAAGTAGTTGGCCGCGCCCCACAGGCCCGCCAGCAGATGGAGGACCACACAGCACACCGCCGCACGGCCCGTCACGGCGGATGCGGTCCAGTACAGTCCGCCCAGCACCAGCCAGTTGGCGGCCGCCGCGCCCACGCTCATCTCCCAAGGCATGGCGCCCAGTACGAACTGCATGAGCCAGAAGGCAGTCAGCGGCGGGAGCAGCAGGAGGGCGGTCCGGCTCAGGCGGTCCTGCCGCTGTCTGGCCTGTCCGGTCCTCCGGGTCTCGATGGTGATGATAGGGGATGTGGGTGATGCTCTCATGGGTCTGCGCTCCTTGTCCTTCATTGGGTCACGTTCATTCCAAGAGCGGCATTATACACCCAGAGGGCGGTCCTGTCAAAACCAGAGGTCAAGCGTACCCCAGCATCCCACGCACCGACACCTCTCCGGCATAGACGGTCTCCAGTTCCCCATCCAGACGGCGGACCACCAGCTGGAAGTCCTCGTCGATCGTCTCGGCGTGGGCGCTCCGGCGCTCCTCTCCCTTCACCAGTGCCACCTCCCGGCCCAGGGTCACACAGTCCTTCCGATACTGCTCCAGATACTCCGCTCTTTTTTCCGGGAAGTCCCGGCGCAGACGGTCCAGTGCCCGGAGCAGGGCCTCGGCCAGCTCTGCCCGGCGGGGCGGCCGCTCCATCAGCTCTGCCAGCGACACCGCCACCGGCGCCACCTCCGCTCCGAAGTCCTCTGCCGTCTGGGACACATTGATCCCGATGCCGATCACCACATACTGCCCCTGGGCGGTCTCCCCCTCCATCCCCAGCTCGGTGAGGATCCCGCAGAGCTTCCGCCCCTCCCAGATGATGTCGTTGGGCCACTTGATACCGGGCCGGATGCCGCAGACCTCCTCGATGGCGTCGCACACCGCCCGTCCGGTCCAGGCTGTCAGCCACATCAGCTCCCGCATGGGGCAGTCCGGCCGCAGGAGCACGGACAGATAGAGTCCCTTCCCCGCCGGAGAGACGAAGCTCCGGCCGCGGCGGCCCCGTCCGGCGGTCTGCTGGTCGGCGATCACCGCCAGCCCCTCCGGCGCCCCCTCCATGGCACGGCGCTTGACCACATTGTTGGTCGAGTCCACCGTGTCCAGACACAGGAGCTCCCGCCCCACGACGCAGCCCGTCAGCGCGCCGGACAGCTCTCCCGCCGAGATCCGGTCCGGCGATCGCTCCAGCGCGTATCCCCGGTTGGGGGCGGAGGCGATCTGATAGCCCTCCTCCCGCAGTGCGCCGATGGCTTTCCACACGGCGGCCCGGCTCACGCCCAGGCGGCGGCTCATGGCCTCGCCGGAGCATGGGCCGTCCGCCTCCTTCAACAGCTTCAGCACCTCATCCTGGAGCATCCGCAGTCCCTCCTCATGTCATGTTTCAGCCCCATTGTACCCGCTCTCCCGCTCCATCGTCAAGCCCGCCGCCGCTTCTCCCGGCATATCCCGCCCCCCGGCGGCATAACCTTGTCAGCAGGACGATCTGGAAAGGAGGAACGGCCATGGCCTATGATGAGAGCCGCCCCGGCGGCGACAGCGCCCATCACATCATCCTAGAAGAGCGTACCAGCCTCACCGTCTCCGGCGTAGAGGACGTGGAGAGCTTCGACGAGGAGTCCATCCTGCTGGAGACCGCCCGAGGCGCGCTGGTGATCCGGGGCTCCGGTCTCCACATCGAGCGTCTGAGCCTGGACGGGGGCGATCTGAAGGTGGAAGGGACCATCGACTCCCTGACCTACGAAGAGAGCCGCCGGGCCCAGGGCAGCTTCTTCGCCCGCCTCTTCCGCTGAGATGGCCGTCTCGATCCCCGGGCAGCTCATGGCGCTGGCCGCCGCCCTCCTGCTGGGCGGGGCCGTGGGCCTGCTCTACGACTGCTTCCGAGTCCTCCGGTGCCGGGTCCGCTGGCCTCTGCTGGGCGGCCTGCTGGACCTGTTGTTCTGGCTCTGCGTCACACTGGCCCTGTTCCTCCACGCGCTGGAGACCGGGGGCGGCGTCCTGCGCTTCTACATGGTAGCCGCCCTGTTCGGCGGCTGCGCGTGCTACTTCTGGGTCCTGAGCCCATTCTTCCTCTTCCTGGGCTATCGGCTGGCCGACTTGGCGGCGTTCCTCCTCCGTCTGGCCGCCCTCCCGCCGGAGACGTTCCTCCGCATCCTGAAAAAAACCGCTCTGGTTGGAAAAAAGGGCTTTTCTTATGGCCGTAAATGGTATAAAATAAAGTCGCACATCAGACATATGGAGAACACCGGGCCTCAAGCGGACCCGGACCGGAGAGGAGGCGGTACCGATGAAGACGAAGCGAGCAGGGTTCCTGACCAAGCTGGTCATCCTCTCTCTGCTGGTGGTCACCGCCACCGCCCTGCTGGATATGCGCAGCCAGATCCTGAGCGCCGAGGCGGAGAAGGCCCAGTGGACCGCCGCCCGTGACGCCCAGCTCCAGGTGAACGCGGATCTGCAGGATGCCGTGGACCACAGCGGCGATCCGGACCGGCAGGCGGACATCGCCCGCTCCAAGCTGGGGCTGACGGCCCCCGGCGACCAGGTCATCCTGTTCACCGACTGATGGGCGCCATCGCGTGTGCGCAACTTGTATGAGGAGGATTTTTCAGTTAGTATGGAGTTCGGTGTTGGTTCTATCCTGGAAGGAAAAGTGACAGGGATCACGAAATTCGGCGCTTTTGTCTCTCTGCCGGACAACAAGTCCGGCCTGGTCCACATCTCGGAGATCGCCTATACGTACGTCAACGATGTCAAGGATCATCTGAAGGAGGGGCAGGAGGTCAAGGTCAAGGTCATCGGCATCGATGAGAATGGCCGGATCAATCTCTCCATCAAAAAGGCTATGGATCCTCCTCCGCGTCCGGCGGGCGGCCCCCGGCAGGGCGGCCGGTCTGACCGCGGGCCCCGGCAGGGCGGCGGCTTCCGCCGGCAGGCTCCTCAGGAGCCTGCCACGTTCGAGGATCGTCTCAAGCAGTTCATGCAGGCCTCGGACAGCAAGCTGTCCGAACTGCGCTACATGGACAAGCGGGGCGGCTCCCGCCGCGGCGGCCGGAAGTAAATTTCAACATAGAAAAATGGGCTCCCATCGCGTTTTGCTGTGGGGGCCTGTTTTTTGCGCGCTCCACGGCCATCCCGCTCCAAAAAGCCAAAAGGAGGAACGTGCCATGCTCCGCATCCTGAACACGCTTTCCCTGCTGATCTTCCTCATCGCCGCCGTCTGGTCGGTCCGGCTGTTCCTGGGCCGGGCGCGGAGGGCCGCCTGCGGATGGGCCGCCGCCGCGATGGCCGCCCTCATCTCGTGTTCGGAGCCTACTATCTCCCCTTCCACATCCGCTTCGACCCGGACGGTCTCATCCTGATCTCCCCCGCGGACGGCCCTCATCAGATGATCGACGGTCACAGGGATCCGGACGTCTTCGCCCAGATCGCCGCCCCATGCGAGACCCTCGCCTTCCGCCGTCCCTTCGTCCCGGACGCCCGCCTCTCGGATGCCTTCCAGCGGGATGACATCACCCTCTCCAACCATGGGCGGGACCTCTACATCGTCCTCCCCGCCGGCGGCGCTCCCGGATATGTCGTCTTGAACGATGAGGCCTCCGCTCCTCTGACCGCCGATCTCCTCCAGGTCCTGGGACCGTTCCAGTGATCGAACGGCACAGCAAGAGCCGCCCAGTCTCCAAAAGACTGGGCGGCTCATTTTCGCTTGTCTGTATCGACCCGGTGGACTTAGAAATACTTGCGCACGCCCTCAGAGGCCAGATCCTTGTCCGCGCTGATGGTCACGGTGAACTTGATGTTGTTCTTGTCGGAGAAGTTGTTCAGCCAATCCAGGAACTCCTCCAGCGCGTGATCGGTGACATCGGCGTTCACGATCTTGGTCAGGCTGTCGATGAACACATGGGTGATGTCGTAGTTGCCCGCGTACAGGCCGCTGATGAAGCCGCGCAGGAACTCATAAGTACCCATATCGTACTGGCTGGATTCCACCAGACGGATCTTGGAATGGATATCGTAGGTCAACTTGGCGCCGCGCTCGATGCAGACCACGTTGCCGTGCTCGCTGTCGACAGCGGAATTAATGAGGTCGATCATCTGCTTGGTCTTGCCGGTGCCCTTGACGCCCATGATCACTCTCACCATAATTATCACTCCTTATTTGTCCGCCGGGACTCTCCCGGTCTTTGTATCATATTACCATATCAGGCGTTCGATTGCAACTGATTTGCAGAACTTTGCCCACGAAACTATTCAGTCCGAAAATCAGTCTCCCGCAGTCGTCCGCTGATATGGAGGTCTGCCCTCAAAGCCGGGCTTCCAGCTCCGCCCGGCGGTCCTCATAGCCGGGCTTGCCCAGCAGAGCATACATATTCTTCTTATAGGCCTCCACGCCTGGCTGATCGAAGGGATCCACCCCCAGCAGGTAGCCGGACAGGCCGCAGGCATACTCGAAGAAATAGATGAGCTGGCCCACGGTACGCTCGTCCCGGCGGTCGGCCTCCAGGATCAGGTTGGGCACGCCGCCGTCCACATGGGCCAGCAGAGTGCCCCGCATGGCCTGTTCCGCCACGAAGGACAGAGGCTTGCCCGCCAGGAAGTTCAGGCCGTCCGCGTCCTCTGGATCCTCCGGGATGGTGAAGGATCCCAGAGAGGAGCCGAAGCGGACCACGCTCTCGAACATGAGCCGCTCGCCCTGCTGGATGTACTGGCCCATGGAGTGCAGATCCGCAGTGAACTCCACGCTGGCGGGGAAGAGGCCCTTGCCGTCCTTGCCCTCGCTCTCGCCGTAGAGCTGCTTCCACCACTCGGCAAAAGACCGGAAGGAGGGCTCATAGCCCACCAGGATCTCGATGCTCTTCCCGCCGTCATAGAGGGCGTTCCGGGCGGCGGCATACTGCCAGGCAGGGTTGTCCAGCCCGGGGACGGACAGGGCCTCCATGGCCTCCGCCGCGCCGCCCATGAGGGCATCCAGATCGATCCCCGCCGCCGCGATGGGCAGCAGGCCCACGGCCGTGAGGACGGAGTAACGTCCGCCCACCGCGTCGGGCACCACGAAGGTCTCATAGCCCTCCCGGTCGGCCAGGCCCTTCAGCGCCCCCTTGTGGGCGTCGGTGGTGGCGTAGATCCGCTTCCTCGCCTCCTCCTTGCCGTACTTCTCCTCCAGCAGTCCCTTGAAGATGCGGAAGGTTACGGCGGGCTCGGTGGTGGTGCCCGACTTGGAGATCACGTTCACCGAGAAGTCCCGGTCCTTCACCAGCTCGATCGTCTCCAGCAGGGCATCGGTGGACAGGCCGTTGCCCGCGAAGAAGATGTCCGGTCCGTCCTCATGCTTCAAGTTGTAGTTGGAGGAGCGGAGGAGCTCCACCACCGCTCTGGCCCCCAGATAGGAGCCGCCGATGCCCACCACCACCAGGGCCTGAGAATCGGAGCGGATCTTGGCCGCCGCTTTCTTGATGCGGGCGAATTCCTCTCTATCGTAGTCCCGGGGCAGATGCACCCAGCCGGTGAACGTACCTCCGGCGCCTGTGCCCTCCTTCAGCCAGGTCCGGGCCTGAGCCAGCTTCTCTGCCCGGGCGCTCAGCCAGTCCTGCGGCAGGAAACCCTTCAAATTGGATGTGTCGATTCGGATCATGTTCGGATCTCTCCTTCGTCCCATGGATGGGGATCGTATTCTTTTCGAGTATACACCCGCCGGACGGCTTTTCCCAGTCTATTTTGACGGGGCCGCCTCATTTCTCCAACAGGGCCCTGGCCCGCCGCAGGAGCTTGGTGTATACGAAGTCCATCTGCCACTCGTTGGTGATGGTCAGCAGATCCTCTGCCGGGAGCCAGCCCACCTGGGAGTTCTCCCCCTCCCGGACCGTCAGGGGATCCCTCTCATCGGCCACCAGCAGATAGCTCACGTTCAGATGCTGGTGGGATGGGACGTACTTCCCCCGCTTCACATGGCCCCACACCGGCAGGATCTCCAGCGAGGCGATCGTATCCGAGAGCGGCCGGATGTGGGCCGCGCCGGTCTCCTCCCGGGCCTCCCGGAGGGCCACGGACCGCAGGTCCGCTTCCCCATCGGCGTGTCCGCCGGTCCAGGCCCATGCCCGAAAGATATCATGATGCGCCATGAGGACCTTGGTGGCGTCGGCATTCACCACGAAGCCGGAGCTGGTGAAGTGGGCGATCTCGTTGGAGCGCTCCAGGATGTCATCCGGGAAGCGCCGGATGTATTCCAGCATCATCCGCCGGTCCGCCTCCTCCTGCTCGTCCTCCGGCCGGTAGGCCTGGATCTCATCCAGATACATCGTCATGCCCCCTTCGGCGGTAGGTCACATACTGATAGCGGATCCCGTCCTGCTCCAGCGGCTCTCCCTCCGGGACGCCGGTCCAGTCAGGATCCCGGTCCAGATCCGGGAAAAAGGTGTCTGCCGGCCAGTGGGCGTCGATCCTGGTCACATACACCGTGTCACACCAGGGCAGGAGGGCCTCATACACGCTCCCGCCCCCGATCACGAAGGCATCCTCCGGAGCGGCGGCCCGCAGGGCCTCCACGCTGTGGAACACCTCCGCCCCTTCCGGCCGGAAGGCCGGGTCCCGGGAGAGGATCAGATTCCGCCGCCTGGGAAGGGGCCGCCCGCCGGGGAAGGTGGCCAGCGTCCTCCGCCCCAGGATCACCGGATGGCCCGTGGTCAGGGCCTTGAACCGCTTCAGGTCCTGGGAGAGGTAGACCAGCTGGTCCCCGTCCTTCCCGATGCCCCAATCCCGGTCCGCCGCAACGATGGCTCTCATCGCATCGCTTCCTTTCTCTCGTTCTGTCCTTCACCCGATGGGGCCGAAGTGCCCCGCCGGCAGGAGGATCCATTCCGCCTTGCCCAGGATGTACCGGACGTCCACCGGCCCCAGCCGCTCGTCCCGGCTGTCGGCAGAGTGCTCCCGGTTGTCCCCCATGACGAAGACGCTCCCCTCAGGGACCGTCAGATCCGTGAGGGTCTCCGTCGTCCCGGCCGGCCAGCGCATGGGGCTGTCCAGATAGGGCTCCTCCAGCACCGCCCCATCCACGGAGACGGTGCCGCTGTCATAGTCGATCTGGACCCGCTGGCCCGCCACGGCCACCACCCGCTTCACGATGGGACCGGACACGGTGCCGAAGGGTTTGGTGAGCACCACCACATCCCCCTGGGCGGGCGTATAGCCCAGGCTCCGCAGGAGGATCGTATCCCCGTCCCGGAGGGTGGGCTCCATGGAGATGCCCTCCACCCCCACCACGCGGCCCACGAAGGTGAACAGCGCCACCAGCAGGAGCAGGGCCGCCGTCAGGGCCTGGAGCCAGGTATACAGATCCAGCTTCAGCGCCTGGGCCGCCGTGCGCTTCCCCTCGCCCATCAGCCCTGCTCCGGGCCGGGGAGCGTGCCCCGGTGGACGTCGAAGGCGTCCTCCAGATAGCGGCTCTCTCTGCTGTGGCAGGTGAAGAGCACGATCTGCCGCTCCCGGCCCATGGCCCGGAGCAGGTCCAGAGCCAGCGCCATGCGGCCGTCGTCGAAGTCGGTGAGGGCATCGTCCAGCACCAGGGGCGCCGGGTCCTCCTCCGGGAGGGCCAATTCACATACTGCCAGCCGCACCGCCAGATAGAGCTGGTCCGCCGCGCCCCGGGAGAGAGTCAGCACCCGCCGGGGCGTCATGCCCCGGGCCTCCTCGGCCATGGCCTCGAAGTCCCGGGTCAGCAGGACTTTGTCATATCGTCCGCCGGTGAGCTGTTCCATCAGCTCGCCGGCCCGCTGGTTCAGCGCGGGGGCAAAGCGGGCCCGTAGGTCCCGGTCAGCCTCCTGGAGCACCTCCAGCGCCATCCCGATGGCCTCATGCTCCTGTCTCCGACGCTCCAGCTCCTCTTGGAGCTTCTCCTGGGCCGCGCGGGTCTCCGCCGGGTCGCCCAGCGTCTTGAGCTCGCCCTGGGCCATGGCCACCACGCCCCGCAGACGGCCGATCTCGTTCTCCACCGCGCTGAGCCGCACGGCGGTATAGGTCCCGTCATAGCGGGGCGTCAGGCTGGGATCCGCCGCCGGGCCCTCCTGAGGCCGGGGCAGACGCTGGAGCATCTTCTCCGCGCTCTCCCGCTGGAGGGCGGCCTGGCCCAGCTTCTCCTGGAGGAACAGAGCCTTGGAGATCGCCGCGGACAGGGTGAAGGCATCCCTGGCCGTGGGCGCGAAGCCCTGGACCATCCCGGTGACCCGGCCCCGGAGCTGGTCGCGCTGGTTCATCAGGTCGATCTGCTCCTGCTCGGCCCGTTCCCGGTCCCGCTGGGCATCCTTGGCCTTGTCCCAGCCCTCCCGGCACCGCCGGGCCAGCTCCAGGATGTCCTCGGCCTCGTCCACGCCGTACCAGTCCAAGAGCTCGTCCCGGCGTTCCCGGATACCGGCGGCTCTCTTCCGCCGGCCGGCGCTGAGGATCAGCAGGATCAGGCCCGCCAGTCCCAGCACCGCGGTGCCGGCGAACGCGATCGGCGTGAACAGCACGCCGCACACCGCCGCACCGCCCGCCGCCAGTAGGCTCACCAGCCCGCCGGCCAGCAGGCCGCCGGACCGGGGCTCCGGCCGGTCCACCTCGTCCGCGTCCTCGTTGGCCTTCTCCCAGGCCTCGTCCGGTCCCATGCCGGCGAAGAGGGGATCGTTGGCGGCCTCCCGGGCCTCGTTGGCCCGCTCGATGGCGGCCTCATAGTCCCGTTCGGCCTGCTTGAGCTTCTGCTCCACTCCCCGGAGGGCATTGAGCTCATCCTGAGTCCTGCGCAGAGCCTCCCGCTCCGGCGGGACTCCGTCCTTCTCCAGCTCGGTGCGATACTTGTCCTCCAGGGCCCTGGCCTGGGCCAGCTCGTCGGAGGCCTGCTGCCAGGCGGTCCGCTTCTTGTCCTCCGCGGCGGCCTTGTGCCATTCCAGCTCCGCCGACAGGGTGTCCCGCTCCCGCTGGAGGCCGTCCATGGCGAGCAGCGCCTCCTGCGCGGTCCGGTGCGCCTTGTCCTGCTGGACGGCGGCCTGCTCCAGCTCCGCCAGCTTCCCCTCCAGCTCCGGGATGAGACCGGTCTTGTTGTGGCGGCGGCGGTTCTGCCAGTCCTTCAGACGGCGCTCCACCTGAGAGAAGGCCACGTCCTCCTCGCCGGAGGACACCAGCGCGGCGATCCGCTTCTCCAAAGCCGGAGCCCCGTCCACGGCGGCGGCGCCCTGCCCCACGAAGGCGGAGCGCTCGAACACCTCCCGGGGCGCGCCGATCAGGGTCTCGCCCACGTTCTCCGCAGTCAGTTCCGGCACGGCCTCGCCGGTGTCCAGATCGATGGCCTCGAAGCGGCCGAAGGGCGTGGACTTGTTCTGGCCCCGCAGGAGGGCGATCCGGCGGCCCTTCCACTCGATCTCCATGCGGCCCTCCATAGCGGCGCCGCTCCAGGGCTGATAGCGGTTCTTCTCCGCGATGGAGCCCTGCTTGTCCCGTTCCTTGGTGGGGATGCCGTAGAGCATGGCCCGGATGAAGGCCGACCAGGTGGATTTGCCCGACTCGTTGGGGGCCTGGATGATGTTGAGGCCGTCTCCCAGCTCCAGAGTCTCGTTCTGGAGACGGCCGAAGGCAGCGGTCATACGTATGATCTTCATTGGGGATCCTCCCGACTTTCCAGCGCTGACAGACCGAAGCGGACGGCCCGCTCCACAGCCAGACGGGCCTCCTCATCCGGGGCCTCCTCCATCCGGCGGCGCATCCCCCGCAGGAACAGCCCGGTCAGCGTGTCCTCCTCCATCCGGTCCCACAGGTCCCGCCGGATGTGGGTCCGGTCCCGGAGGGATACATTGTAATAGTGGGGACGGGCCAGGGCCTCCAGCTTCTCCAGCGCCAGCGGCTCCGCGCCCCGCTCGCCCGTGAGCACGATCCGGCACAGGTCCGGGCTCTCGTCCTCCGGCAGGGCGGCGGTCAGGGCCGCCTCCGGGTCCTGGCCGGTGACGTCCACCTCCCGGATCAGATACCGGCGGCCGCACAGAGGCACGAAGCGCATCCGCGCCTCGCCCTTCCCGACGGTGCCGCAGAGGACGCCCTTGTCGCCCAGCTCGTCGAAGCCCCGTCCCTCCGGGCAGCCGGGCCAGGCCCAGACCGTGCGGCCCGCCCGCTGGGGACCGATCCGCCCGTGGATATGGCCCAGAGCGGCGTAGTCCAGTCCACTGGCCGCCAGGTCCTCCTCAGTGATGGGCCCATACTGGCTGTTAGGCGTGCCGTCGGCATGGAGGACCAGCAGATGGATCTTCCCGTCGTTTGGCACCTGGAAGCCCGCCAGGGCCCGGTCCTCCCGGTGGGGCGCGGTGAAAGCGGCCCCGTGGACCACACACCCCAGCTCCGGCAGCTCCACCGTCTCGATCTGAGGTTCCGTGAAGATATGTACGTTGTCCGGCCACACCAGTCCCGCATAGGGGGACCGGGCGGACCAGAGATCATGGTTGCCCGGGGCGATGAACACCTGCGCCTTCATGGAGCCCAGGGCTTTCTCCAGGGCCTCCAGCGTCTCGCTGTAGACCTGCCGCCCGTCGAACAGGTCACCGGACAGGAGGACCAGGTCGGCCCGCTCCTCCTCCGCCAGCCGGGCCAGGCGGAAGAGGAGCTCCCGCTGTTCCTCCCGACGCTGGGCGGCCTGCTCCGGCGGCAGGGCATGGAAAGGGGCGTCCAGATGGAAGTCCGCCCCGTGTATCACGTTCAGCATGATCAAGTTCCCTCTTTTCGTCCCCCGATATGGCGGGACGTTCTTCTTTTATCCGAGCGGAGGCATCCGGCGGTGCTCCACCGGGCCCCACTCAGGCAGAGGCAGGCGCTGCATGGCGCCGAACACCCGGCTCTTCAGGTCCGGCCAGCGTTCGCTCAGCTCCCGGATCAGCTCCTTGACCTCCTGCCGCTTGGTATAGCCGTCGGCGGGGCAGGGGTTGAACAGGACCGGCAGGCCCTCCCGCTCCGCCACATTGCGGATGTGGCCCTCCCCACAGTAGAGGAGAGGCCGGATCTGGGTGATCTCCGTCCGGTCCAGCCAGGTCACCGGCTGGAAGCAGGACAGCCGCCCCTCATAGAAAAGGGACAGGAAGAACGTCTCCACCGCGTCGTCGAAATGGTGCCCCAGCGCGATCTTGTGGAGCCCCCGCTCCTTCATGGCGCTGTGGAGGGCCCCCCGGCGCATCTTGGCGCACATGGAGCAGGGGTTCTTCTCCTTCCGCACGTCGAACACCACATGGGCGATCTCGGTGGGGATCACCGTGTAGGGCACGCCGATCTTCACGCAGTAGTCCACCACCGGCGCGAAGTCCATGCCTGTGCCCATGTCCAGCGTCAGGGCCTCCACGGTGAAGCGCTTGGGGTAGAACTCCCGCAGGCGGGCCAGAGCCGTGAGGAGGACCAGAGAGTCCTTCCCGCCGGAGACGCCCACGGCCACCCGGTCCCCGGTCTGTATCATGTCGTAGTCCTCCACACAGCGGCGGACATAGGACAATATCTTATCCATATGCTCCCTCCCGGAACGGATCCGCAACTTTTCCGCTGTTTCAAAACAAAAATCGAAATCGAGCTTTCGTGAGCTTGAACGAGTATGGAAGCGAAAAAACGAGGATCCAGCTTTCTAAATAAAAACCGGTCAAAAATGCCTTGACAGCGGCAAACGGCTGTAATATAATACACACTGCTCCGCCGATAGAGTCTATTCTACACGCGGGGCATGTGTTCTGTAAAGCCAAATTTATCATAGAGCTTAAAAGCAATTGGAGGTTTCACCATGTCCACTTTTATGGCAAACAAGGGAAACATCGTCCGCAAGTGGTATATCCTCGATGCGGCCGGTAAGCCCCTGGGCAAGACCGCCGCTGCCGCCGCTGTCCTGCTGCGCGGCAAGCACAAGCCCGAGTATACTCCCCATGCCGACTGCGGCGATTTCGTCGTCATCATCAACGCTGAGAAGGCTGTCCTGACCGGCAAGAAGGGCGAGCAGAAGTTCTACCGCACCCATTCCGGCTATCCCGGCGGCCTGAAGGAGACCAAGTACCGCCTGCTGATGCAGGAGAAGCCTGAGCTGGCCATGAAGCTGGCCATCCGCGGCATGATGCCCCGCAACATCGTGACCAAGGACAGCCTGACCCGCCTGCACATCTACCGCGGCGCGGAGCATCAGCAGACCGCTCAGAAGCCCGAGTCCTGGGCTTTCAACTAAGCAGGAGGTAATCGAGAATGTATAAGAGCAAGAAGCCTTACCTGTACGGCACCGGCCGCCGTAAGTCCTCCGTGGCCCGTGTCCACCTGTTCCCCAACGGCACCGGCTCCATCACCATCAATGGCCGCGACATCGACGAGTACTTCGGCCTGGAGACCCTGAAGCTCCTGGTCCGTCAGCCTCTGGCCACCACCGACCTGCTGGGCAAGGTGGACATCGTCGCTACCGTCACCGGCGGCGGCGTGACCGGCCAGGCCGGCGCCATCCGTCACGGTCTGTCCCGCGCCCTGCTGGCCATGGATCCTGAGTACCGCGCCGCTCTGAAGAGCGCCGGCTTCCTGACCCGCGATCCTCGTATGAAGGAGCGCAAGAAGTACGGTCTGAAGGCCGCCCGTCGCGCGCCTCAGTTCAGCAAGCGCTGATTTATCTGGTTTACAAGCCTCAAACCCGGGAATCCCAAGGATTCCCGGGTTTTCTTGTTTGTAGACAGCCGCTGCCAGTCATTGCCGTTTTCTGTCACACGCAGACACGGAAATGAGATAAAAAGAGTTAATAAATGAGTTAAATCTAGGCAGCTCCTGTTTCTTGCATGAAGAATCCCGGTGTAATCGTGTATCCGCGATTGCACCGGGATTCTTTTGACGCAAGGAGGAGCCTTATGGCCGTTTGGACCGCAGAAGAAAAACAGAATTTCCGCAATGCGCACCCCTGCATTATGCCCGTGTGCCAACCTAACCATAATAGTCCGCATGCTGATTTAAAGGCCTACTTTGATAATCTTTTCAACGCAGACCATAGTGAGTACAAGGGTATGGTCACCGTCGCTACAATTAAAGAGGGAGCCCCCACACCTACAATTGTTGCCGTGGTCCCCGCTGCAGAAATGGGAACATGGGCAAGCAAAATGCATGTTTCTCCCCGTACGAACTATTATTATAGTAAGGCACAGCATCGCGGCAGTGCCACTTGGGGTATGGATGGCGCATTCTGCTATAATGCTATCTATGTGGATATTGATGCTCATAATGCAGATTGCATTGATGGAGATACCACCATCAATGCAATCTGCTATGCCCTCCCCGATGAGGGCATCCCCACGCCCAATGTTGTGGAACTGAGTGGCAGGGGCTATCATTTGATATGGTATGCTGAGCAGATTGCGGCATCATTAAACTGGATGGTAGAAGCGGTTTCTGCCCATTTTGCCCAGACGATTCAAGGACTGCTTAACGCAAATGGGTATTGTGTGGATACCAGCTACGCCCGCAATATCGCAGGTCTAACACGCATTCCTGGCACCCGTAACACTGCCAGTGGTACTTATTCCAGCTATCAAATACTTCACCACAGCCGTCTGGATATTCCAAAGGCTTTCGACTCTATTCCCCATTATAAATCGAATGCTTACTCTATATCATCAACAAACGCCACTACATCTAAGCGTTTGGAAGCACTGCTGCGTCTTCACATTGTTCGTCCCATTCAAGTTTCCCAGCGTGATGTATACTGTCTACACCTTTTTTCTGCAGCTCAATATGCGGGTATGTCTAATCAGGATGCCTTGGCGTTGGTTCAATCGGTAAATCATTCTTTTGATGTTCCTCTATCTGAGCGAGAGGTTGAATGTTACTTGTCTTCTGCTGCTCGCAAGCACTACAAGTTTACTTTATCTAGAGTAATATCTGATCTAGATATTGCTCTATCTGAGCAGGAAGCTATTGGCTTGCATACAAGGGGGAAAAGGGACAGCAACCGCGCACGCAATGCCCGGGTTGCAGCCAAACGACAAAAACGCGACCGTGTAATCATGCGGCTACATTTACTCGGCTTGTCTCCCACCGCCATCGCTGAGAAAATCAAACATGCCTATAATACTATTCGTTCCGTTATCCGCAAATATACGAATCGTCTGAGTGAAATCTTCTCTGAAAAAGAGTTGCATAATATCCGCAAGCAGCGAATTCGTGCGGCAGTCGCTGCTTTGAAAGCTACTTTTCAAAAATCGAAGCCATATATATTATGCTTATATGTGGCTCTCTCTGCCAAATGCTGTCTCAATGTGTCCAGTCGCGTGTTTCTGGCCCTTGGCAATACAGACACTCTCATCAAACCACCCGGGATATAGTCCTTCGCTTCCATCGTTCTACCTATTACTATCCACAAAAGTACACTTTTGCGGATAGATTTGTTGCGGATATTTTCGTATTCGTAAAGCTCTAAAAATATTTTGTGAACATATTCACCACCCGAAACAACATTTGTGAACAGAAAGGGGTTAAATATGGACAGCCGAACCTACTACTATGCCCGTGTGTCCACCAAGGGGCAAAACTTGGACAGGCAGCTTTCTGCGTTCCGGTCTCTGGGGGCACAGGAGCGAGAAATCATCACCGACAAGGAAAGCGGCAAGGACTTGGACCGTGTAGGGTATCAGGCTTTGAAGAGCACCATTCTCCGCCGGGGTGATACACTGGTTGTAAAATCCTTAGACCGCCTTTCCCGCAATAAGTCTGATATTTACAATGAACTGCGCTATTTCAAAGAACAGGGCATCCGTCTGAAGGTCATCGACCTGCCTACGACCATGATGGACTTGCCGGAAGGTCAGGAATGGGTCTTTGAGATGGTCAATAATATTTTGATCGAAGTGCTTGGCACGATTGCGGAGCAGGAGCGTATCACCATCAAGCAGCGGCAGGCGGAAGGTATTGCTGCTGCCCGAGAAAATGGGAGGAAATTCGGCCGCCCCATTTTAGTTCGGCCTGAAAACTGGAACTCGTTTTATAACGCTTGGCAGCGTGGTGACATTACAGCGAAGAAAGCGATGGAATTGACCAACCTGAAGCGGACCAGTTTCTATAAATTGGCCGCAAAGGAGCGTCAAACATTCTGAACTTCAGGCAGTCACAGAATATAACTCAAAAATTTGACTTATAACATAGTTGATGTTATAATTCTAAAAATCAAGTTACATTCTAAACTGGAGGGGTTGCTATGCACGACGATCTATTGGAACCTCTGCTGCATATCCCATGTACTGTTGTTCCCTATGAAGATGCTGCACACCTGCCGCTTTACCTGCGTGGCAGCTATGATTTCTACGAAATAAAGACCGAACATACTACTTTTCTGGCTGCACAGCCTATCGAGAATATCCCCCTGCCCACCCTGCGAAAGCACTGGGCCGCACTGACGAAGCAGAGCGGTCTGACCTGTGCGTTTTACTTTGACACCTTGCAGCCGTATAAAAAAGAAAAGCTGGTGGAGGGCGGTATCCCATTCATATTAGGCACAACAGAGGTATTTCTTCCATTTTTGGGCGTAGCTCTATCCGCACAGGCACGGGAACTGCCGGAAAAAAAGTTGGAATGCTCCATGCTGACGCAGAAGTTTTTATTGATTGCGATCTATCAACAGATCCGCAGTGCCAGCGCCGCTCAAATGGCCAACCTGCTGGGCGTCAGCCGGATGTCCGGGACGCGGTGTATGGATGAAGTCGAAGGCTTATTCCCGACTCTCATCCAAAAGAACGGGCGGCGGCGCGTATTCGCTTGGGATGGCGAATGGAAGGCGTATTGGATACTCATAAGACCTAGCCTACGGAATCCCGTTGTTCGGGAATACCGCTTGGATGAGCCTCTGAACTTGTCTCTGCCCTTCAGCGGCATCAGCGCAGTCTGCCATTATTCCATGCTGGACGAAGGGCATACCCGTGTCTATGGAATGACAAAAAAGATGGCGGCAGACAGGAAGCTATCCACGCAGCCACAGGTCCCCTCCGATGAGATTCCCGTAGCCATCGTCCAAGTCCTGGGCTATGAATTGCCCTTCCAGAACTACAATGCGGTTGACCCTTTGACTGCCATTCTATCCCTCACACCGGAGGAACAAAAAGACCCCCGGGTAGAGGGAGCCATTCAAGAGATAGAGGCGAACTACTTGCCATGAAAGGGATCTCTGTATTTCGCAACTACTTTCAGGACTTCCAAGACCAATATGTCCTGATTGGCGGCGCCGCCTGCGACCTGATTTTTGAGGCGCAGGACACTGCCTTCCGTGCCACTAAGGACTTGGACATCGTCCTTCTGGTGGAAACTCTGACCCCGGACTTTGGCCGCAAATTCTGGGATCTCATCAAAGCCGGCGGATATGAGCACCGAGCAAAAAGCAGCGGCACCCCGCAGTTTTACCGCTTTGACCGTCCGACCCAGCCGGAATTTCCCTATATGCTGGAGTTGTTTTCCCGAAAGGGCGATATTTTTGAGAATGAAACGGTAGGTCCGTGCGTCCCGATTCCCTTGGGTGATGAAGTCTCCAGTCTGTCCGCTATCCTGCTGAACGAAGATTATTACACTCTGCTCCTCCAAGGTCGAACGGAAATCGACGGTGTTTCTATCCTCTCGCCCCAGTATTTGATTCCCTTCAAGGCAAAGGCGTGGCTCGACCTGAGCACCCGGAAACAGCAGGGCGAGCAGGTGGATGAAAAAGACATCCGCAAGCACAAAAACGATGTCGCCCGTCTGACCTCGCTGCTGACCGGTGAGGAACGCTGTCCGCTCCCGCCCGCCATTCAGCGAGAGATGCAGGCATTTCTCGCGCATTTGGAGGAATCCCCTGTTGATGTCAAGAACCTGCATTTGCGGGGCGTACATAATGAAGACATTCTTCAGGTGTTACGCAGTGTGTACCTGCCTGAAATCTAATCATTGGAAAATTCAAACCGCAGATGCTGGCAAATGTCAGTAGCTGCAGTTAGGGATTATCGAAAGCAACGATTATTTTTGAGTGACATCCTCAAGCGGTACTAACAGAAAGGCCACACAGCTGACTACAATGTCGGCTGTGTGGCCTTTTTCAAAGAACTTGAAGAAACCATACGCATCAATAAAGGAAACGGTTTTATGCGTCAGGTTCAAAAGGAATCGAATATGCTCCGAAGTATAGCTAAAAGCAAACTGCTTCCAGAGCTTTCCAAACTCAGAAACACTGTGAACAAGAAGTCCGCAGAAGCGGTTATTACAGAGCTTGATCTTTTTCATAAAAATACGCCCGAAAGCGCAAAAAAGTCTTGCACCGTACATCGATGTACGGTGTATGATATCATCATATAGGACACGGGCAGACATGCAGGCGTTTTCAGGCTCCCACGTTTGTCTGCCCACAGCGGTCGAGGAGAGATCGTTCGACAAAGGGGGGCCCCCCTTTGTCCTCCGTATACGGAGGACAAACCTTCTCTGCTCGGCCGGTGGAGAATCGAGAGACATGAAATACAGGAGGTAAGATGCGGTGAAGAAAAAAATCTTGAGTCTCTTCCTCGCGCTGACCCTGTGCCTGTCGCTGCTGCCCACGGCGGCGCTGGCGGAGGGTGCGCAGGAACTGACGCCGGAGCCGGGGCAGAGCGAGCCTGTTTCAGAGGAACTCGAACAAGACATGGAGAGCCCCGACGCGGAGGCGGACCCCTCTGCCAAGGATGAACAGGAGAGAGCTTTCCAAGAGACATCTGCCCCGCTGGCGGTGGCAAATGGCATCGCCGCGTACAGCGGCGAGACCGAGCACACCGCTCACGACATCTGCGGCGATGAAAGCTGTTCCGACCACGGCGGGAAGGATGCGACGTGGATAGCCATCAGCGATGGATATGAACTGTTTTATGCGGGGACGCGTGGCGGGGATAGCAGCAGCCCCCGTGAGATACTTGGCACCGCGGATAAACCCTGTTATTGCTATCTGACGGAAGATATCGAACTGCTTAGTGATAGCTGGACGCCTTTTGAGTACGTAGTGCTCTGTCTGAACGGCCACACTATCAAGGGCCCGAGTAGTAGCGATCCCGTCATCACCGTTACCAAAGAAAAAAGCAAGACGTTCACGCTCTGCGACTGCGGCGGCGGCCAGATCATCCAGCAGAGCACGAATAGCGGCGGCGTGAAGGTAGACGGCGGCACATTCGATCTGTACGGCGGCACCATCACCAGAGAAGCAAGAGATAGCGCAAACACGAACGGCGTGCATGTGAGCGGCGGCACGTTCGATATGTACGGCGGCACCATCCGCGGCAACCTCTCCGCCGGCAAGGGCGGCGGCGTGTATGTGTCCGGCGGCGTGTTCAACATGACCGGCGGCAGCATCACCAAAAACTGCGCGGGCGGCATCCCCGAGAATGGCGGCGGCGTGTATGTGTACAAAGGCACGTTCAACATGACCGGTGGCAGCATCACCGACAACTATCCGGCCGGACACGGCAGCAATGGTGGCGGCGTGTATGTGGCCAAAGATGGCGCGTTCACCATGAGCGGCGGCAGCATCAGTGGAAACAGAGTCGCTGCCACAGGGGGAAATGGTGACACACAAGAGCTCGGCGGCTCCGGCGGCGGCGTGTATGTGTCCGGCGGCACGTTCGAGATGACCGGCGGCACGATCTCCGGCAACACGGCCAACGATCCAAACAGCAAGGGCAACGGCGGCGGCGTGTATGTGGCCAGCGGCACGTTCACGGTCTCCGGCAGCGCAAAAATCACCGATAACAAGGTAGGAAAAACGGTAGCCACGGCAACAACGGCAAACAACGTCTATCTGCCCAGCGGCAAGACCATCACCGTCGGCGGCGAGCTGAAGTCCGGCGCGCGCATCGGCGTGACCGGTCTCGTAGAGAACGCTGTCGTCGCCAATGTGGCGGAGGGCGTGACGCTGACCGATGCCGACGCGGCGAAATTCGTCAGCGACGACGGCAAATATGAAGGCAAGCTCAACGGGAACACCGTGGTACTGGGGGAAAGATCCGCTCACTCCCACCCCATCTGCGGCAAGACCTGCGCCGACGGCACGCACACCGCCCCCCTGACCTGGACGAGCGTTGACAGTCTGGGGGATATCAAAGGCAACGGCAACTACTATCTGACGCAGGATGTGACGATCAGCAAAACATGGACGTGCGTTTATGATGTGAAGCTCTGCCTGAACGGCTACAGCATCACGGCGGGCGGCAATTTTGACGCCATCAAAGTCGACGAAGGCAAAACGTTCACCCTGACCGACTGCAACGGCAGCAATGGCTCGAAGAAATTCACGAAAGACCGCACCGGCCTGTGGGTGCAGAACACCAACGGAGAAATCATCGTCCCCGGCGGCGTCATCACCCACAAAAGCAACAAGAGTAGCGGCGGTGTGGAGGTGCGCAGCGGTACGTTCACCATGTACGGCGGCACCATCTGCGGCAACAGCAACTTCGATGGCGGCGGCGTGTATGTGTACAGCGGCAGCACGTTCAATATGTACGGTGGTAAGGTCGCCGGTAACATGGCTACCAACAACGCCGGCAACGGCGGCGGTGTGTATGTCGGCGGCGCGTTCAACATGAGCGGCGACGCGGCCATCTCCAACAACACCGCCAGCAGCTACGGCGGCGGCGTGTATGTGGGTCAAAAGGCCTCTATGACTGTTTCCGGAAGCGTGCAGATCAAGGATAACTGGAAAAACGGCTCACTGAGCAGCGAAGGCAACGCCAACAACCTCTATCTGTTCAGCGGTAGTAACGGAAAGGACCCGAAAACCGTCACCATCGGCAAGGGCGGTCTGACCGGTGCCAGCATCGGCGTGACCACGGCTAGTGAGCCCTCGAGCGGCAAGATCCAAATCGCCACCAGTGCGCCGACGGATCAGGACTACACCAAATTCTTCACCCCGGACGTGACGGACAAGGGCTACACGATCACCCAGGAGGACGGAAACCTCTACCTCAGCACACACCAGCACGACTGGGAGTATGCGGTGAGTGCGGACGATACGACCATCGTTGCTACGTGCAAAGGCACAGACTGCACCAGCAAAAACGGCGGCAGGGTGGTCATCTGCAAGCCGGAACATGAAGTCTACGGCGATGGCAAGTCTGCGGACGCCAAGTCGACAACGTACGATTGGATCGCGGGCGATGTAAGCGGCATCACCTATAAAAAATATGTAGGGGACGCTCCCCCTCTCTCCGCCGCCCCCACCGACGCCGGTAAGTACACCGCCAGCATCACCGTAGGCGATAAGACCGCCTATGTGGACTATACCATCGACAAAGCCACCCCGCAGGCGAGCGACTTCACCTTTGCCGCTCCGTCTCCCCTGGCCTACGACGGCACCGACAAGGTCGCATCGGTCACTTCCGCCAAGACCGGCATGGGCAGCTTCACGGTCAAGTACTATCCGAGCGGTACGACAGAAGCTCCCAAGAATGTGGGCACCTACACCGTCAAGATCACCGTAGGCGAGGGTTCAAACTACAAAGCTGCCGAAACCGAACTGACGGCGAATGACTGGACGTTTGCCATCGAGAAGGGAGACTACCGTGTCTCCCTGACCCCCAAGATCGTGACCATCGTCAAGGGCCGCGCCACGGCGCAGACCGGTACCCTGACGGCGGCGGACTTCTTCCCGGCTGGACAGATGCCTGATGACGCCGCGATCGCCAGCGTGGCCCCCGGCAGTGGCACGATGATGGAAGGCGTGACCGTGGACGCTGCTACGCACGTTCTGAAATACCGCAGCAAAACGAACATCACCACCACGGCAGATGATGAGACCTACACCGTCACCATCGCCACCACGAACTACGAGGACATCACAGCGACGCTGACGTTCCGTCCCTCGGATAAGGAGACCGTGACCATTTCCGGCCTGACTTATGCCGACAAGACCTATGACGGTCAGCCCATCGCCCCTGCTGGTACGCTGACCGTTTCCGGCGACAAGGTCCCGGTCAGTGGACTGGAAGTAAACTATGAAGGCACTGGCAGCACGGTCTACGACAGCGTGGTCGCGCCCAAGAACGCCGGCACCTACAAGGTGACGTACAAGGTCGCGGACAGCAACGAGAGCTATATCGGCGAGGCGGTATATCCCTTTACGATTTCTCCGAAGGCAGTCACTGTCGCGCCTAAGAACGTGTCCATCACCAAAGGTGCCGCTATCCCCGCTTTTGAGTTGGCCTACGACGGCTTGGTCGCGGGCGAGATGCTGACGCCGAGTACCGCGCCTGCGTTCACCTGTTTTGAGAGCGATGGCACTACGGCTGTCAACACCAGCACAGCGGCTGGTACTTACACCATCACCTGGACGAATGCCGAGAGTACGACATTTGCTGACGGCAACTACAACGTGGCCAAGGCCACTATCGGCGCCCTGACCATCGCTGGCCGCTCCACTTCCTCCTCCGGCGGCGGTGGTGGCGGCGGCGGCTCCTCGACTCCGACCTACCCTGTGGCCGCTCCCAGCAAGGTGGAGAACGGCGCCGTGACCGTCAGCCCCAGGAACGCCTCCAGGGGCAGTACCGTGACCATCACCGTCCAGCCCGAGGACGGCTTCCAGCTGACTGGCCTCACCGTGACCGACAAGGACGGCAACGAGCGGAAGCTGACCGACAAGGGCGGCGGCAAGTACACCTTCACCATGCCCGGGAGCAAGGTCGAGATCAAGGCCGTCTTCGCCCCGGAGGTCGAGACCAGCCCCTTCGCCGATGTGGCGGCCGATGCCTACTACTATGAGGCGGTCAAGTGGGCGAAGGAACAGGGCATCACCGGCGGCACCGGCAAGGGCCTCTTTGGGTCGGACCAGCCCTGCACCCGCGCCCAGATCGTCACCTTCCTGTGGCGCGCGGCGGGCGCGCCTGAGCCGAAGGCCGCGGGCCCCTTCCGCGATGTCGTCTCCGGCAGTTACTATGAGAAGGCAGTCGCGTGGGCCATCGAGAACGGCATCACCGCCGGCGCCAGCGCCACGGCCTTCCGTCCGGACGCCCCCTGCACCCGTGCGCAGGCCGTCACCTTCCTGGCCCGCGCGGCCAAGGCCGCCGCTTCCGGCAGTGTCGGCTTCCGCGATGTACCGGATCACGCTTACTATGCGGAAGCGGTCAAATGGGCCGCGGACAACGGCATCACCAGCGGCATCGGCAAGGACCGCTTCGGTCCTGACGCCCACTGCACGAGAGCGCAGATCGTGACCTTCCTGTGGAGACTGTACGCAGGCAAATGACCGGCAACCACGATATCCATGCAAAGAAGCTCCCCCAGCCACAGCAACGTGGCCGGGGGAGCTTTTTCATCGCTTTCGATCGGCTGGATGCCCCGTACCTGTACGTAAGGAAGCAGAGCCGGACGGAACGCTGGGAGGGGCCGTGCTTACCCGGCAAGATGGCTGCTGAGCGCGGCGATCAGCTCCTCGATGTCGATGGGCTTGGACAGGAAGCCGTTCATGCCGCATTCCAGCGCGTTCTTCCGGTCCTCCTCGAAGGCGTTGGCCGTCATGGCAAGGATCGGGATCTTCGCCAGTGCAGGGTCAGACAGCGCCCGGATCTGTCTGGCGGCCTCTCCGCCGTCCATAAGGGGCATCTGCACGTCCATCAGCACCAGATCGTAGTCTCCGGGCTTGGACTCCTTGATCTTTTCCACGGCTTCCACGCCGTTTTCCGCCGTATCCACCACGAAGCCGTATTTGCTGAGGATCTCCACGGCGATCTCCCGGTTCAGCTCGTTGTCCTCCGCCAGCAGGATGTGCTTGCCGCGGAGATCCGGACTGCCGCCGGAGAGGATGCTGTCGTCGTTCTCCGTCCGGCTCTGACCCAGAGCCGTCAGCAGGGTCTCCCGCAGGTCGGACATGAACATGGGCTTGGAGCAGAACGCCGTGACGCCGGCGGCCTTGGCCTCCACCTCGATATCCGACCAGTCATAGGCCGTCAGGATGATGATGGGGGTCCCGTCCCCCAGACTGCGGATCTGGCGGGTCACTTCAATGCCGTTCATATCCGGCAGACGCCAGTCGATGATATAGGCGTGGAACGCATCCCCCAGCTCCATGGACTGCCGGGCCCGGAGGACGGCCTCCTTGCCAGAGAGCGTCCACTCCGAGCGCATCCCCACCCGGACCAGCATTTTGGTCACGCTGTCGCAGGTGTTGAAATCGTCATCCACCACTAGGGCCTTCAGGCCCTCCAGCTCCGCGATCCGCTCCGCGCGGTGGTGCTCCGGCTGGACGCGCAGCGCCACACGGATGATAAACTCGGTGCCCTTGCCCGGCTCTGTCCGGATCTCGATGGTGCCGCCCATCATATCCACGATATTCTTGGTGATGGCCATGCCCAGACCGGTGCCCTGGATCCGGCTCACGGTGGAGCTCCGCTCCCGCTCAAAGGGATCGAAGATCTTTTTCGCGAACTCCGGGCTCATGCCGATGCCGTTATCCTTGACCCGGATCTCATACTGCTCCCGGCCCTTCCGGGTCCCCGGAAACTGTCTGAGCCGGACGGAGACCGTTCCGCCCGCCGGGGTGAACTTGATGGCGTTGGACAGCAGATTCAGCAGCACCTGGTTCAGCCGCGTCTTGTCGCAATAGACGTCCTCATCGGTGACGTCCATGGCGTCCATATAAAGCTCCAGCTGCTTTGCGTAGATCTGCCCGCTGACGATGGTCTTTAAGTCATGCAGGACATCGGACAGGTTGACCTCCGTCTCCTCCAGATGGATCTTGCCGCTTTCGATGCGGCTCATATCCAGGATGTCATTGATGAGGGAGAGCAGATGGCTGCCGGAGGCCAGGATCTTGCTCAGATAGTCCTGGACCCGCTCCTTGTCATCCATATTGCTCACCGCCAGCGTGGTGAAGCCGATGATGGCGTTCATAGGCGTGCGGATATCATGGGACATATTGGAAAGGAACGTGCTCTTGGCCCGGTTGGCGGTCTCCGCGGCGCGGACAGCCTCCGAAAGGGCCTGATTGATCTTCTTGTCGGCAGTCCGGTCCGACAAGACCAGAATGTACTTCGTTCTGCCCTCCACGTCGCTGCTCATTGCAATGCTATGGAACCAACGGTGCTCCCCGCTCTTCTGATGCACGTATTCCTCGTCCCATTCCCGCTGTTCCCCGTTCTGCATCCCGACCAAATAATTTTTATCGGCGTCCGGATGAGCCTTCGGGTGCAGCTTGGACAGCACATGAACGTCCGCACGAATTTCCTCCACGGAAATTCCCAGCAGCTTTTCCACGTTCGGGCTGACATAATCCGCCCGAGCCGTTTGGGCGTCCAGCATCAGGAACACATCGTCCACGTTCATGGAGAGCTTCATGAACAGCTCATCCCGGTACAGGATCTCCGTGTCCTTCCGTCTCAGACTGATTTTGCTCCGGCGCAGGATCGTCACGATGATGAGCCCGGCTGCCGCGGCTAAAACGATGCTCACGATCGCGATGGTGCTGGTTTGCAGCGCATGGATGCTCTCGTTGACGATCGCCGCCGGGACCAGGCCCACCATCGTCCAATCCTGAATGCCCACGCTTTCATAGGTCATGTAGTATGGATCGCCATCTAACTCCACGAGCCGGCTGCCGCGGTCTCCTTGCTCGAGATCCTCGGACAGCGCCTGGATCCCCTTTTCGGTGATGTCGGAATGCTCCCGCAAAAGCGCGAAGAAATTGTAGTACGTCTCTTTTTGATGTACCTCACGGTCGATGATGATCCTGCCGTCGGAATGGATCACATAGCGGCTGGCATTTTCCTGAAAGGAGGAAATGTCCAATCCCTTGATGATGTCCTCGTTAAAAAAAGCGATCGCGATGGCATCGTATCCAAAGTCCCGATATTCCCCGTGGGCTACCGTGCTGGCAAATACCAACAGCTGCGGTCTGCCCGGCAGAGTGGCATTCATCACCATGTCTTCCCCTTGGGAAATAAATTCCCCCGGATCTCCCTGCAAGCCAAGGTATCCCGTCTCCCCCGCCGGGGTCATGTAATTGCCCTCGGCAGAAAGGAAATAGAATTCGGTCGCTCCGGTCTCCTGCCGGACCGCCTCAACATACTTCTGAACGTCCTCCTCATCGGAACGATCCCGCACCGTGGTCGTCCACATGCGCAGATAGGCCAGGTTTTTTTCCACGACCTCGTTCAGCATATTGTTGGATTGATGGAGTATCTCCGACAAATGGGACGTGCTTTCGTCATAGATGGTCCGAGAGACGAATCGAAAGTACCAAACGCCGCTCGAGACAAGGACGACAAGCAAGATGACAGCCGCCGCCAAAGCATGGATCGTTTTTCTCCCGCCGAGGCGTTGACCTTTGATCTTTGAATTCGTTTCGTCCATCGTTTACCTCAAAGTGATATATTTTTCGGGCGCCGCGAGGGGCGCCGTGTGACCCTCGGTGACGTACTGCGTCCAATCCGTTCTCACCGATGCGCTGCTCTCTGCAAACGGACGGCTTTCGTCCGCAAGGAAGTGCGCCATGCATTTCGGGGCGGCAAGACAGGTGACGGTGAATACATCATCATCCCGCACCGCTTTTCCGTCCTTCGTCAGGGCGGTCAGCGTGTATGCCCCGTTGTTTTCCGTCACTTCCATGGCGATCCCGCTGACGATGGGCAGAGAGCCGGCATTGAACGGCACCAGACCGCCCTCATATCCCGCCACAAAGGCTTGCACGGTCTCCTTCAGCTCCCCGCCGGTCATTTCCCGGCTGTAAGCTCTCAAGTCGTTGGGCATGACCATTTGACCGGCCATTTTTTTGGTATACTCCGCTTTCCGCACATTTCCCGTAAAGCTGTCGCCCGCGGCGATCAGCACATCGGTCCCATAGCAGCCGCGCAGGGAATTTGCCATCACGGAATAGGCGGCATTTCCGCCCTCGTTTTCGAACACATTGGAGTACGTTCGTTCCGGCGTCAAAACCACGTCTTCCTCGCTTTCCTCCGTCTGACGCAGCAAGCTGTCGAACGCCTTGTAAGCCTGCTCCCCATCGTATGTTCCCGCGATCATTTTGGAGACCACTTCTTTAGAGGCGGAAAAGAACGCATTGGAGGCGATGCGGATGTACATGTGGTTCTCCTCCACCACCGGTCTGACATCGCTCAGATATTCGGTAAAGCGGAGGGGCACGTCCTGACTGTAGCTCAATGTATCCTGCCCGTCGCAGACGATGTTCTGGGCCTCTGCCGACAGCATCACCTTCAGCACCCTCATGGCCTTTTCCCGGCGCGCCTCATCCTGTTCCAGCTCCCGGTTCAGCGCCACCTGAAAATACGGTGTGGTCACGATCCACTTCTCCCCGTTCTGATCGAAGAACGGCTGGAATATCGCGTCGATGCCCTGCTCCCGGAACATTTTTACGCCGGCAGAAGAGCCGAAGTACATGGCGACCTGTCCGTTTTGAAACAGCTCGGTCACCGCGTCATAGTTGTTGTTCAAGTCCTCCGCGGTGAGATGAGTATCCTGAATGAACTGCTCCATGCGTTCAAAGACCCCCGGCCAAACGGTATCGTCCAGCCCCACCGGCTCATCATTGCGCGGGTCGCTGTAAGCGGTGCGCCACTTCCGCCCCGCCGAAGAGGCAAGCTCCCCGGCAGACACGCCCTGCAAGGTTTCCATGCAGGTGTAGTCATACATGTAATCCGCCGTAAACCCGCGGATCCCCACTTCCTCAAATGCCTCGCAAGCGGAGACAAAGCTGTCGTAATCCGTGGGCAGGGGGATATCATACTGCTCGAACAATCCCCGGTCAACAATAATTCCATGGGCGTCCGCGCTGACCGGCAGCCAGTTTACGCTGCCGTCCTCATTCATGAAGCTGTTCAGATAGGTATTGTAAACAGCGCCAGCCTCATTCGTCGTGGACAAGTCCAGCAGGCTGTCTTTCAGCGGACTTGCATCGTGGAGAGAAAATCGGCAACAGGTGATCACATCCGGCAGCCCGTCGTTTTCATTGAGGAATTTGTAGAAGTCCAGATCGTTGTTTCCCACCACAAATTCAATATTCACGTCCGGAAGCTGGGCCTGGACGTAGGGGGCGTACTTGTCATACAGGTTCGTGGTCCACAAATACACCCGGATGGGTCCCCCCTCATCCTTCGCGGTCCTCCCGGCGCAGCCTGCCAGGAGGGAAACGCTCATCGCCAGCGTCAGCAGCAACGCAGCCATACGTCCCCATGCTCTTTCTCTCATAGGCCATCGTCCCTTCAAAAAATTCAGTTCTATCCCGCTCATTTCTGCCTTCAAAAAAAACACCTTCAGGAGGTGGAGCACCCACATCCGAACGTGTTTTGTTCTCAAGCTATCCGATTTTGGACACCGCAAGCACGCAGAGAGGTCTCTGCGCCGCTTTGATCGATCCTGCCGTCAATAGCTCCACGCCTGTCAGCTCCTGCGTTTCAAAGATCCGCAAAGCGGCCGGACCCAGCAAAAAATGACGGCGGCCCGTCGTCGGCTGGCTGACCCGGCGGCTCCCTTTCGCTTTGCACCTGTTTTGCCTGCGATCTACTTATAAAAAATAATAACACAGCCTTGCGCGGTTGACAAGAGCTCGTTCAGAAATACATAAGATCAGGCCAATGTCTCAGAAGCTCCGAGACATCGACCGCATTTCCGTCCCGCGCTTCTTTTACCGGACCATAAAAAAAGCCCGGAGCCTCCAATGAGGCTCCGAGCCCAGACTGTCAAAAAAGTCATTTCGCCCGTTGAGTGATGCAGGAGCCTCGCAGAGTTCCGTCACCCGCAGGTGACGGAATAAAATATAAGGCGTTTTTTCTGAGGACATGTGCCTCAGAAAAAACTCTTCTCAGGCCGCTAGTGTGCGAGCATAGCGAGTGCGCGCGGCGGCCTGCATCCCATCGAAGAAATGCTGGTTCGTTCTTTGCGAAGAACGAACCAGCATTTCTGAGAAGCGTGTCGAACTTGTTCGACACGCTGAGCCCGGAGCCTCCAATGAGGCTCCGGACCGCATTTCTCGATCAGGAGCATGCCTCCTGCCCGGCTTTGTGGGCCAGCACTGGGATATCTCCCACGCCGTTCAAGATCAGACTGGGCCGGTACGCATAGGTGTCCACTGTCGCCCGTGTGGACACGCCGGAGAGGACCAGGACCGTTGACATGCCGCTCTCCAAACCGGAGATCACATCCGTGTCCATCCGGTCGCCCACCATCACCGCCTCCGCAGAGTGACAACCCAGCAGACGCAGGCCGGTGCGCATCATCAGGGGGTTGGGCTTGCCGCAGAAATAGGCCTGCTTGCCGGTGGCCATCTCGATCGGCGCCACCAGCGCCCGGCAGGCCGGGGCGATTCCGTTCTCGATTGGACCGGACACATCCGAGTTGGCCCCGATGAGCTTGGCTCCAGCCATCACCAGGTTGGTCGCCTTGGTCAGGGTATCCAGGGAATACGTACGCCCCTCGCCCATCACCACATAGTCCGGGTCCACATCGTTCATGGTGAGGCCCGCATCGTAGAGCGCGTTCAGCAGTCCCGCCTCGCCGATCGCGAACACGGAGCATCCGGGGGCCTGCTCCTTCAAGAACGCGGCGGTAGCCAGCGCGCTGGTATAGAAGTGCTCCTCCGGGACATCCAACCCCATGCGCGCCAGCTTCTGCTTCAGCTCTCTGGGCGTGTATCCGCTGTTGTTGGTCAGGAAGAGGTACTCCTTCTTCTCCTCCTGAAGCCACTGGATGAACTCCGGCACGCCCGGCAAGATCCGGTTGCCGTGATAGATCACACCGTCCATATCGCAGAGGAAGCCCTTTTTGCTGTTGAGATCGACCCGGTCCATAAACATACCACCTTTCGCTTGGGCCAACTATAGCACGTTTTCCGCCGCAGTGCTATGGTATCCCGGAAACTTTTCCCGCTTTACACGGGGCATACGATCCCCGCCCATCCCCTTGCCGCCGGGGCTGGCTTGTTTTCCAGGCCTTTCGGCTTGGGGCGTCCAGACCCCAGTCTATCCTTCCAGCTCCGTTATACATACCGCTCTTCCAGTGTGTCCAGACACAAACAGCCCAGTCTGCCGTCATACCCACAGCCGCAATCGATCGCGATCTGGTTCCCCCGGCGCAGGATCTCGTCCGATATGGGCTCTCCCATCTGTTCCCGCAGCAGTCGGGTGGGCGTGTGTCCGTAGATCAGGTATTTGTCCGGCCAGATCTCCGCGGCCGGGTCTGGCCGGCCAAGCAGGAAGTCCAGCAGTTCGTAGTCCTCCAGCGGCTTGTCCGGCTCAAAATGATCCAGCCCCGCGTGGGTGAGGACGAAGCTCCTGCCGCCGGCCTCCACCTCCAGATAGAGCTCCATATCACGCAGATAGTCGAGCACTTCCTCCCGCTCGTCCGGCGATATCTCCCGAAGGCCCCGGAGGGTCGGCCCGCCGCCGTTTTGGAGCCATTCCGACAGCGCCGCGATGTCCCTGCCGTCCAGCGCGGCCAGGCTCTCATCCGTGATCTCCCGCAGCAGCTTCGGGATGCACAGCGCCGCATTCAGCTCGTGGTTGCCGAGGAGCGGGACCACATTGGGGTGCTGGAGCATCTCCCGCAAAATCCGGATGCCGTCCTCCCCACGGTCGATCACATCTCCGAGCACGATCAGCTCGTCATCCGGCTTCAGGTCCAGCGCGGCCAAAAGGGCCCGCCACTTGTCATAGCGCCCATGGATATCGGAACAGACATAGATCATGGGACCTCCTTACTGCGCTTCTCATATTCTTTTGCGATCAGCGCGCCTCGCTTTTGGATCCCTTTGGCCGCGTTTTCAAAGAACTGCTTGAAGTGTTTGTCTTCTTTCGGCTCGGCAACACCAGTAAAGTGTCCCTCCCAAAGCTCTTTCGGAGGACTGCCGGGTTTTTTATCATTCTCCAAGAACGGCTGCATGAAATACTGTTCGACGAACCCCTCCCAAGTCTTGAAGCGTTCCAGCCACGATTTGCATTCTTCTGCGTTGTTCGAAGTCTTCTCACCATGGACCAGTAGCCACTCCAGACTATACGTTTGGGTGGACGCTTCGTTCTTGCGATCATCCCCACTTTTCCTCTGATAATAATTGTAAATACACATAAGTGCCAGATCCCAGTAATCCTTCGAAGGTCCACTCCCTCTGCTTTGGAATGCGGAAGGAGCAGGAATGAAGTTTCCGATGGTATATACGACTTCCATAAAGTCCGTGATATATGAAGGGAACTGGACCCCTGTGTAATTGTCCGGATCGCTCAATACGATATACCATGGCGAGTCCTCTGGGCGTTGCCATTTCCCATTTTTCGCTTTCCCACATAATACGCTTTCTTTTAGATATGTATCGGCATATCGGCGTACAAACTCATTCAGTGTCGTCTGCCACGAATTCATGGTATCGCCGCGGAAGCGGGACCGAATCCCATTCTTTTCGATTTCGATCACAAATTCATATCCATGGTTCCATTTGATCTCGCCGTCCGGGACCATCGTTTTCTGGAAGATCGTATTGGTGAATTTCGACGCGTCGTAATCGAAATCGAACCACTCCCTCTGAGCCCACTTTTTCCCGATCGCAGTTTTGACCAGGATGTCATTTGGCTCTCTAATTGGCCTTCTAAGATATTCCAGCTCTCTCTCGAATCGTTCCTTCCCAATCGCGACAATATCGTTCAGCTCATACATCCGCACATCGAACGCGCCCAGTTCCCTCGCTTCCAGCAGTTCCCGGATCTTCCCGCCCGGATCCACCCGACTATCCTTCGCCATCTGTCCCGCTTCCTTTCTCTGTCATCTATCATAGATATACCACGCAGAGGCACGATAATTATCCGCATCTCAAAAAGTTCCCGTCAACGATCCGCAAAATACGCCTCGAGATCGCGTTTCAGGTCTTCCTCCACCGCCCGAGCGATGTCCTCCGGCTCCAGCACACGCACGCGGTCGAGATAGCGCCGGACGAAACACTGGATGGCATAGGGCAGACATTCGACTTCGACCACCAGCTGCTCGTCCGTCTCCGTGCCGCCCACCGGCCGCCAGGCGTCGCCGAAGGTGTCCTGCAAAAATGTCAGGCTGGCGTTCGGCTTCCCTCTGATCTTTTTGACCAGCAGGCGGATGTGCCGCGGTGTCTCTCCCCGCTCATAGGACATATAAAGGTGAGAACGCAGATAGTCCTCCGACCTGATCCTATTGATGTGGAACTCACGCGCTTCCCTGTCCGAGGCCGAGCAGGTCGTCTCTTCCTCCCGGATGAGCGACATCAGGTCGATCCGGAAATGCGCCGCGTCCCATCGCCCGGGGAACGATCCGATCAGGTAATAGTGCCCATAGGCCCGTATGATCCTCACGGGCAGGATATGGGTCAACTGACTCTCCGTCGGGTGGAGCTGATGGTCCGAGCCATAGCCGCTGAACCGGAACGAGAGGCGGTATTCCCTGTTCCGCCGATCGCGATCCTTCCGGATGGTCTGTTCGATCGTCCGGATGTTCTCCTGAAGCTCCTCGGGCAGCTCCGGCTGGTAATAATAGTCATACTGATAGAGGCGTCCCTTTTGGGACGTACTGCAACGGATCTCGCCCGGCCCGGGGTAGTAGTCTATCAGATCGTTCAGGATGTCCTTGACGGAATCCCGGCTGGTATGGATGCCGTGCTCCGTCTCCAGACGTTCCACCAGCTTGGCGATCGAAATGGGGCCGCTCCGGCTCGTGCTGTCCTTCAGGATCCCCAGCACCTTGAGTGTCGTGCGCCGTGTGCCGGTCCGGCCGCGTTTTCCATCTCCCATGAGGCCCGCTCCTTTCCAAGTCGTCTTTCCTGTCACCCATTATAGCATCTCCCCGCCTCCGGCGGAAAGGCCCCCGGCGCCCGGACCGCCCTGTTTTCTAGGCCTCTCGGCTTTTCTCAATTGCTTTTTCCATGGGATCGGTGTAAAATGATGGGCGATCGTGTTTCCCCGATCTCACTGTGAAAGGAGCGCTTCCTATGGATGACCGTATGCAGGGATTCCTGGACCGTACCAAAGCCGCCGCCTCTGCCATCGGCACGGTGGCCGGAGCCACGGTCCGCTATGCCGGGAAAAAATCCGGTGAGGCCATCGGTACCGCCCGCCTCAGCCTCAAGACCGCGGAGCTGGAGCGTCAGACCCAGAACATCCTGCGGGACATCGGCCAGGCTGTCTATGAGGCCATCCAGACCGGCGAGAGCCGGGAGGAGCTCCTGGATGCCCGCACGGAGGAGCTGGAGCATCTCTATGCCGCCATCAGCGGCCTGAAGGAACAGGCCGCCGTCCTGCGGGACGCGAAGAAGTGCCCCGCCTGCGGCACCGTCTGCGCCCACGAGGACCGCTACTGCAAGCACTGCGGCGCAGTCCTTTGAGCCGCCGCTTTCGGACCATATCCAACGGACGCCGGACGGGCCCCCGTCCGGCGTCCCGTGTCGTCCCACGTTTTGGACCAATATCCGTCATTTAAGGAGGAATCCGCCATGAGCTATCCCTTTGCCCAGTATCAGGAGAGCGCGGACTATATCCGCGGCCGCATCGGCAGCTTCCAGCCCAGAGTCGCGATGGTCCTGGGCTCCGGCCTGGGCTTCCTGGGCGATGTGGTGAAGGATCCCATCGTCGTCCCCTATCCCGACATCCCCCACTTCAAGGCCTCCACTGCCCCCGGCCACAAGGGCCAGCTGGTCTTCGGCACCCTGGAGGGCAAGCCGGTGGCCGTCATGCAGGGCCGGACGCACCACTATGAGGGCTACTCCTACGAAGAGGTCTCCTACGCTGTCCGCGTCCTGCGGCTCCTGGGCTGCGACACGCTGGTGGTCACCAATGCCGCCGGCTGTGTGAACACTGAGTGGCAGGCCGGCGACCTGATGCTCATCACCGACCAGATCAAGATCTTCATGGAGTCCCCCCTGCGGGGCGAGAACCTGTCGGAATTCGGCCCCCGCTTCCCCGACTCCTCCCATCTCTACACCCCCGCTCTGCGCGAGGTGGCCCGGAAGGCCGCCTATGAGCTGGACATCGACCTGAAGGAGGGCGTCTATATGTACTTCCCCGGGCCTCAGTACGAGACCCCCGCGGAGGTGCGCTTCGCCCGGATCGCCGGGGCCGACGCGGTCGGCATGTCCACCGCTCCCGAGGTCATCACCGCCGGCCACTGCGGGATGCAGGTGCTGGGCTTCACCCTGCTGTCCAACATGGCCGCCGGCATCCTGGACCAGCCGCTCAGCGAGCAGGAGGTGCTGGACGCCGCCGCCGCCTGCCGGGACAAGTTCTCCCGTCTGGTGCTGGCCTGCCTCCGGACGCTGTGAGGGAGGGACCTATGAAACGGACTCTCATCTTTCACGTCTGCGCCGTCCTCATGGATGAGGCGGGCACCGTCCTTCCCGATGCCTATGTACTGGTGGAGGGCCACAAGATCCGCTCCGTGGGCGCCGAGCGCCCCGATGGCCCCTTCGACCTGGAGATCGACGGCGGCGGCGACGTGCTCATGCCCGGGTTCGTCAACGCCCACACCCACGTCCCCATGGTGGCCATGCGGGGCTATGGCGACGGCAACGCCCTCCAGGACTGGCTGGAGAAGTTCATCTTCCCCGTGGAGGCCAAATGGGACGACCGGGCCATGGCCTGCTGTGCCGATCTGGGCCTGGCGGAGATGATCGCGTCGGGCGTCACCTGCATCGCCGATATGTATATGCGCACCGGCGTCGTGGCCCAGCGGGTGGCCCGTGCCGGGATCAGCGCCAACCTGAGCTGCGGCGGCGTGCTCTTCGCCCCGGAGTTCGACCCGGACACGTACAGCGAGTGCATCGTCCAGCGGGCCCTCACCGAGGAGTGGCACGGCTACGATGACGGCCGGATCCTGGTGGACGCCTCCATCCACGGGGAGTATACCTCCCGGGCCGACCTGTGGGACTGGATGGCGGACTACGCCAAAGAAAAGGGCCTGGGGATGCACGTCCATATCTCTGAGACCCGCACAGAGCATGAGGCCTGCAAGGCCCGCCACGGCGGCCTGACCCCCATCCAGGTGCTGGACCGGCACGGCGTGTGGGACTGCCGGGCCATCGCCGCCCACTGCGTCTGGACCACCCCCGAGGACTGGGCCATCATGGCCGAAAAGGGCGTCACCGCCGTCCATGATCCGATCTCCAATCTGAAGCTGGGCTCCGGCATCGCTCCGGTGGCGGCCATGAAGAAGGCCGGCGTCAATGTGGCTCTGGGCACCGACGGCGTGTCCTCCAACAACTGCACCGACCTGTTCGGTGAGATGAAGACCGCCGCGATCCTCCAGAACGGCGTCAACTGCGACCCGCTGGCCCTCCTGCCCGGGCAGGCGCTGGCCATGGCCACGGCCGACGGCGGCAAAGCCCTGGGCCGCCAGACCGGACGGATCCAGCCGGGCTATGAGGCCGACCTGATCCTGGTGGACTTCCACGCCCTCAACCTGACCCCCTGCCACGATGTGGTCTCCCACCTGGTCTATGCGGCCCACGGGAGCAACGTCATCATGAATATGGCCCGCGGCCAGGTCATATACCAAAACGGTGAGTTCCTCACCATCGACATCGACCGGGTCAAACGGGAGGTCCAGGACTACGCCCTGCCGCTCCTGTTCGGCAAATAAGGAGGGACCGCGTTGTCCAGTCAGCAAAAGAAAAACACCTTTTTCGGCGGCGTCGCTGTCCTGATGATGAGCACCATCATCATCAAGATCATCGGCGCCATCTACAAGATCCCTCTGGGCATCATCCTGTCCGATGAGGCTTACGGCGATTTCGGCGCCGCCTACAATATCTATACCTTCTTCCTCACCATCTCCACGGCGGGCCTCCCGGTGGCCCTGTCCAAGACCGTCTCGGAGGCCAACGCTCTGGGCCGCTATAATCAGGTCCGGCGGGTGTTCCGGGTGGCCTTCCTGGCTTTCCTGACCATGGGCGTGTTCAGCTTCATCTGTATGTCCGTGTTCGCCCTCCCGGTGGCCACCTATGCTCTCCAGAACCAGAAGGCGGTCTGGTGCGTGGTGGCCCTGTCCCCGGCGGTGCTCTGTACCTGCTGCTGTTCCGCCTTCCGGGGCTACGCCCAGGGCCATCTGAACATGATGCCCACCGCCGTGTCCCAGATCATGGAGAACGTGTCCAAGCTTGTCATTGGCATGGGCCTGGCCCTGTTCATCGGCTCTCTGGCTCTGAAGCCCGACGACTTCGGCGACCGGATGATGGCCGTGGGCGCCATCGCCGGCGTGTCTGTGGGCAGCATCCTGTCCGTGGTCTACCTGTTCTTCGACCATAAGCGGGCGGAGCGGCTCCAGCCCGGTCCCTTCACCGACCGGCCGGACAGCGCCAAGTCCATCCTGATCCGCCTCCTGAAGCTGGCCATCCCCATCACGATCAGCTCCTCCACCAGCGCCATCGTCACCCTGATCGACACCAATCTGGTGAACGGCCAGCTCCAGAACGTGTTCCAGAGCATCTTGGACTCCGGCGTGGTGGTGACGGAGCAGGCCCGGGGCCTCTTCGACATCGGCAACAAGGCCGCACTGATCCTTCAGCAGAACATCGCCGCCGCGGCCGCGGATCCGCAGGTGGTGCCCGTGCTGGACTCCGCCCGCGGCCTGTACGGCGCTTATCAGAAGTGTATGAGCATCTATAACCTGCCCTTCAACCTGATGGTGCCTCTGACGGCCAGCATCATCCCGGCGGTGTCCGCCGCCCGGGCCCGACGGGACGATCTGGAGGCCCGGAAGGTCTCTGAGTCCGCCCTCCGGTTCAGCACCCTGATCGCCCTGCCCGCCGGCATCGGCCTCTTCGTGCTGGGCGGCCCGATCATCCGCCTGCTCACCGGCGGCAACACCGACTACACCATCGCCGGTCCCCTGCTGTCCATCCTGGGCCTGGCCTCCATCTTCGTGTGCCTTCAGCTGATCGCCACCTCGATCCTTCAGGCCAACGGCATCGTGAACCTGCCGATCCTGACCGTCATCATCGGCGGCGTAGTGAAGATCATCGTCAATTACACCCTGGTGGGGGACCCCGATATCATGGTCTACGGCGCCCCCGTGGGCACCCTGTGCTGCTTCGCCATCGCGGCGGTGCTGAACCTGTCTATCATCAAGGCCCGGGTGCCCAGCGCCCCCAGCTATCTGAAGGCTTTCTGCAAGCCCCTCATCGCCTCTGTGGTCATGGGCGGCGCCGTGTGGGCCGTCTATCAGACCGCCTCCCGGATCCTCTGCGGCGGCGGAACGCTCAGCTTCCTGGGCAACGCCATGGCCACCGCCGCCAGCATCGGCGTGGGCGTGATCGTCTATGCCATCCTGGTCCTGGCCCTGCGGGTCATCTCCAAGGAGGACCTGGAGCTCATGCCCAAGGGCGCAAAGATCGCCAAGATCCTGCATATCCGCTGAAAGATCCGCTTTACCGCTTGCATAGAGGAACGAGATATGATAAATTTTGAGTATAAGGACCATTACGGCGTCAAGGATCTGGAGGAGATCGTCCGGATCCTCCGCGCCCCGGGCGGATGTCCCTGGGACGCGGAGCAGACCCACGGATCCCTCCGCCGCAACCTGCTGGAGGAATCCTACGAAGCTGTAGAGGCCATCGACGAGGGCGACCCAGACCATCTCCAGGAAGAGCTGGGGGACGTGCTCCTTCAGGTGGTGTTCCACGCTGGGATCGAGCAGGATGCCGGCCGGTCCGATCTGGACCGCGTGGCCGACGGGGTATGCAAAAAGCTGATCTACCGTCATCCCCATGTGTTCGGTGACGTCCATGTCTCCGGCACCGGCGAGGTCCTCTCTAACTGGGAGGACCTCAAGCGGAAGGAGAAGGGCCAGAAGAGCGACACCGACGCCCTCACCGCTGTGGCCCGGAGCCTGCCTGCCCTGTGGCGGGCGGAGAAAGTCCAGAAAAAGGCCCAAAAGGCCGGGTTCGACTGGTCCGAAGTTTCCGGCGCGCTGGACAAGCTCACCGAGGAGCTCTCCGAACTCAAAAGCGCCATCGCCGAGGGCTCCAACATCGAGGAGGAACTGGGCGATCTGCTCTTCTCCGCCGTCAACGTCTCCCGCTTCGTCCAGGTGGACCCGGAGGAGGCCCTCACCAAAGCCACCGACAAATTCATCGACCGCTTCCGCAAGGTCGAGGCCCAGGCCGACGCTGAGGGCCGCTCCATGAAGGAGATGTCCCCGGCAGAGCTGGACCAGCTCTGGGAGCGGGCCAAACACGCATAAAAGCGGATCGACTTCCACTGGGGGAGAGCCGTGCTCAAGGCACGGAGCGGGAAGCCGCTTTTAGGATATACCGGGCGTCACGCCCCAAATGTACAGGAGGAAAACATCATGAACAAGACTGAACTCGTTGCCGCCGCCGCTGAGAAGGCCGGCCTGTCCAAGAAGGATACTGAGACCGCTCTGAACGCCGCTCTGGAGACCATCACCGCCGCTCTGGCCGATGGTGACAAGATCCAGCTCGTGGGCTTCGGCTCCTTCGAGGTGAAGGACCGCGCCGCCCGCACTGGCCGTAACCCCAAGACCAAGGAGCCCATCGAGATCCCCGCCTCCAAGCTGCCCATGTTCAAGCCCGGCAAGGCTCTGAAGGACGCGGTCTCCAAGTGACCGCGATATGAAAAGGCCCCGGACCGGAGCGTCCGGGGCCTTTTCCATCTCCGATCTCAAAGCAGGAAGGAGGTGTCCGGGATGCGACTGGACAAATGGCTGAAGGTCTCCCGCCTGATCAAGCGGCGCACCGTGGCCAACGAGGCCTGCGACAACCAGCGGGTCACTGCCAACGGCCGGCCAGTGAAGGCCTCCTACGACGTGAAGGAGGGCGATGTGCTGGAGCTCCGCTTCGGCGAGCGCTCCGTGAAGGTACAGGTCCTGGCCGTGGCCGAACACGTGGGCAAGGCCGACGCCGCCGCCATGTACAAGGAACTGCTGTAAACGGCTGCCTATCCAAACGGCAGAAAGAGCCCCTCCCCCGGCATCTGCGGGGGAGGGGCTCTTCTCATTCCAGTCTATCCAGAAAACAGGACTCGCTTCAGGACACGAAGCCGGCGGCCTTGAGGATCTCCAGGGCCTTAGCCTTGTTGGCCTCGGACACCCGGACGATGGGGCCGGTACAGCCCATGCCGTCCTCGGCGTAGATCTTCTCTTTCCAGAGGGCCTTCACAGCGTCCTCCAGATCCATGACCTCGATGCCGGGGATCTGGGCCGTGACGACCTCCTTGGGCGGCGCGGAGACCTCCTCGGAGGGGGCGGCAGACTTGGCCGCGGCGGCCTTCCGGTCGGCCAGGAGCTTATCCAGGCCAGCCTTCTCGGCGGCGGCGAACTCAGCGGCCGCCACCTCGAACACCTTGCCCCGGACCAACTGGGCGGCATAGCCGATGGCGCCCGCGATGACGGGCGCGCCGGAGGCCCGGGAGATGATCATGACCAGACGGTCATAGCCCTTGCCGATGCCGGGGCCATAGCCGCAGCCCACGGCCTCGTAGCTCCCGCCGGTGCAGGCGGAGGAGAGCATCTTGGACAGCACGTTGCCGGTGAGGGAGTCCATGACCATCACGTCGGCAGAGCCCATGAGCACGTCGTTGCCACGCATGACACAGCCGCCGTCGGCCCGGGCGGACTCGGCGAAGGTGATGGGATAGCCGTTCTCCTTCAGGGTCTTGAGGATGCCCTCGGTCTGGCGGGCGCCGTCCACGTTCAGGATGCCCACAGTGGGATCGGCCACGCCGCAGGCTTTTGCGGCGATGATGCCATAGATGGCGTTCTTCACCATGCCTTCGATCCGGTCGGTGGAGGAGGTGCCGGTGGTGTTGGCCAGATACATCTCATGGCCCTTGCCGGGGGTGACGGAGCGGCCCACAGTGGACACGCCGATGGGGAACGGATAGTGCATCGTCACCGCGCCGTCCACGGCGCCGGTCTCCAGCAGCTCCTCCATCTTCTTGTGGGCGGCGTCCTCGTCGGCCACGGTCACGGTGGTGACCTCGGGATGGGTCAGGGTGCCGATGAAATACACATCCGCGCCCGCCCGGGCGGCCTTGACGGCGCCCTCCATGACGGTCTCTTCCCCATGCTCACTGCCCATGGCGGTGACGGCGATCTTGGGACGGGGTGCGAAGCTTCCGGTCTCCAGACCCTCGGCGATGGCCAGGAAGGTGTCGGCGATCAGCTTTTTGGTCTTGTCAGCCATGTCGCTCCCTCCCTTACTCACCATCCGCGGCCAGGGTGGCGGCGAACTGACGGAAGGACTCGGCGATCAGCTTCTTCACCTTCTCGGTGGAGACGCCGCCCTCCTCGGTCTCTCCGCTGTTCTTGCGGATGACGAAGGACACGCCGTCGAAGAGGTTGGTCATGCGGCCCAGGAACAGGGAGCCCTTGCCGATGATCATCGCGGTCTCCAGCTCACCGGCCAGCATCTGGTCCCGGGCGGGGCCGATGAAGGGCACGCCGGAGGGGATGTGGCCCTGCGTGGGCGCCCAGCCCACCAGACCGTGCTTGGTCAGGAACTCGGGCATGGCCTTCTTCTCCAGGTCGCCGTTCTTGACGGCCATGGCCGCGATCATCTTGTAGTTGGCCAGGGGCACGTCGCCGGCGCCGGCGGGCTTGGTGATGTCGGGGTTCTGCATCTCGGGGGAGAACTTGTCGATATCGGTGATCTTCAGACCGGCGCGGGCCAGAGGATCGGCCACCAGGGAACCGATCACGGCCTGAGGGGCGGAACCGGTGCCCACGGTGTGGCGGCCCAGGATGGACAGGTCGATCTCGGGATCCACGCCGTTGTTCTGGCTGATGACCACGGCAAAGCCGCCCAGCATATCCTCCAGGATGGGCAGGCCCTTCTTCACATGGTCCTTACCGTTCATGCCCAGCTTGGCGGTGCAGCCGCCGGCGGTGACGATGACGGTCTTGTAGGTGCCGGCCTTCACGAGAGAGGCGGCCTCCACGATGGCGTGGGCGGGACCGGCGCAGAAGCCGCGGGTATCGGAACCGGTGGCATTGGGCAGCCCGGCGATCTCAGCGGCCGCCTTGGCGAAGTTGCCGCCGCCGCGCTGGTTCATGTCGCCGCAGGCCTCCTCGCAGCAGTCGATGACGTATTCCACCTCGGACTTGTCGATGCCGGCGTTCTTCACGGCGTGCAGCAGAGCCAGCACGCTGGAGGCCTTGGAGACCAGGTTCTCGTGCATCACGTGGGCGGAGAGGTTCACGTCGATGTCGTGGGCGCGCTTGACGCAGCCGACGAGCTTGTTGTTGTGATAGAGCCCCTCAGCGTGCTCTTCATTCACCAGGTGCTCGATCTCGGAGAGCTCCACACCGTCAACGAGACGGCCGACCATCTCGGCGTCAAAGAGAGGATGCTCGGCAATGGCGGCCTTGTGCTCGGCCACGAAAGCGGCCTCCAGCTTGACCACGTCGAAGCAGTCACAGATCTGCATCAGAAGCAGGAACTCGGCCTGAGGCATGATCTCGCCGTACTTGCCGTGGCGGTCGGTGATGGGGCACTTCAGATCCACCCAGGAGGTGCCCTGCTCGGCCAGCTGCGCGGGAGTCACGTTGCCGATATAGGTCTGGTTGGGCCAGTAGGCCAGCACGTCCTCGAAGCTGCGCAGATGGCTGGGCAGGGCCTTCAGATATTCGCTGTCGGGATTGACCACCCGCTCGGTGGTCTGGGTGGTGCCGTTGTGGATGACCATGTCGGGAGTGTGGACCAGGATATAACCAGTCCCCTTGACAACACTGTTCATGTGGATGACCGCCTTTCCAAAATAGGGCGCCGTCCCCATCTCCGGGGCCGCGCCGTGTATATAGGAGCGCTCTGTCCGTCTTTTCGGGCCGGAGCGCGGGGTACTGTGCGGAAAAAAGCAAAAGTGGTGACAGGAACGCGCCGCGCCCTGCCACCACTCTTGTGTCACAGATCAATACTTGCAGTACTGCTCGCGGATAGAGGTCATCTCACTGATGATCTCATCCACGTCCAGGACCATTTCCATCATGCTGACCTGCTCATCGTATACGGCGGGATCAACTTCATCCTTGATCTCGGGCTCGCACACATGATAAACCTTGAGTCCCAACGAGACTCCAGTCAACGGACCGGCGAAAGTGGGGTCGCCTGCGGTGACGGTCTCAGCCGCCAGACCGGAGGCCTCCGCTTCAGAAGCGCCCAGGATAACGATCACGTTCTCCGGGCCATACTCCTCGGCGAAGTCCTTGACCCGCTTCTGATTCTCCAGATCCATTGCACCAGCGCTGGTTCACACAAAGCACTCGGTGGAGCTGAACACGACCTCAGCACCGGCAGTCTTCACGCACTCGGCGATGGCGGGACCGGGGATACCGTCGCGGTCACCGATGATGATGGCCTTCTTGCCTTCCAGCATTCCCATGGTGTTTCTCTCCTTTCCTTCATAGATTTATAGCGAGGGCGGATGCCCAGACTACAGCAGAGTTAGAGGTTGGCCTCGACCATGGCCTTGACGGCCTCAGGAGTGGCCTCCTCCTTCACGCAGGAGGCGATCTGAGCGCCATTCTCATAGATGGCGATCACGGGCAGACCCAGGACCTTCTGAGAGATGGCCAGCCGGCGGGCCTTGGTGGTATTGAGGGCGCAGAACTTGATCTTGTCGCCGTACTGGTCGGCCAGCGCGTGGACGTGAGGCATCAGAGCCTGACAGGGCACGCAGCCGTCCCCATAGAAGTCCACCAGGATCTTGCCGGGGGCCTTGAGCACTTCCTCTTCAAAGGTCTCTTTCGTCAGTTCCAGCATTTCGATATACCCCTTTCGATGCGCGCCGCGGCGAAACGCGCCGGGCGCTGTTTTTATAGATATCAGATAACGATCACGCGTTGATGAACTTCTCCGCCTGCATAGCGGCGATAGCGCCGTCCGCGGCGGCAGTGACCACCTGGCGCAGGCTCTTCACCCGGATGTCGCCGGCGGCGAACACGCCGGGGATGTTGGTGTGCATGTTCTCATCGGTCTTGATATAGCCGTGCTCCAGATCCAGGATCCCGTCGAAGAGCTTGGAGTTGGGGTTGTAGCCGATGAAGCCGAACACACCGAACAGGCCGTCGTCGGGGTCCGCCTCGATGGTGGTGAGCTCACCGGTCTTGACGTTCTTCACGGTCATCTTGCTGAGGAGCTCATCGCCGTCCACGGACTGGACCACAGTGTCCCACATGAAGTGGAGCTTGGGGTTGGCGAACGCCTTCTCCTGGATGCTCTTAGCGGCCCGGAGCTCATCGCGACGGTGGATGATGGTCACTTTCCGGGCGAACTTGGTCAGGTACATGGCCTCTTCCACAGCGGAGTCGCCGCCGCCCACCACGAAGACCTCGAAGTCCTCGAAGAAAGCCGCGTCGCAGGTGGCGCAGAAGGAGATGCCCTTGCCGATGAACTTGGCCTCGTTCTCACAGCCGATGGGCTTGGGGAACGCGCCGGTGGCCACGATGACTGCCTTGGCCCGGTACTCGGCCTTAGCGCTCTTGAGGACCTTCACGTCCCCGTCCAGCTCCACGCTGAGGATGGTGTCGTTGGCGCGCTCGGCGCCGAACTTCTTGGCCTGCTCCGTCATGCGGGCGATCAGGCTGGGGCCGCTCTCGCCCTCTACGATCTGGCCGGGGTAGTTCTCGATCTCATCGGTGATGGCGATCTGGCCGCCATCCTTGCCCTTCTCGATGATCAGGGTGCTCAGACGGCTGCGCCCGGCGTAGAGCCCGGCGGCCAGGCCGGCGGGGCCGGCACCCAGAACGATCACATCATAGATCTTGTCCATCTCTATATGCCTCCTGCTTTGAATATCACAGAGCAAAACGTACGTCTCTCATGAACGATCCAGTCCTCCATCCCATCGGCGTCAATATTGGATACCGTCGATTTTAGACTGTTCATTTTATCGAGAACTTCGATTCTTTCACCGTGATTTTATAACGCTCTCACAGGAATGTCAAGAGATATTTTTGGCCCCCTCCAGCCCTGTGCCGACATTTTTCTATCCCATCTCCACAAAACATTTATAATCATCTTGATTATTTTTGTTCTTTGCGTTATGATGTCCCTGTAAAGTATGACGCACTACAAAACTACACTTCAAAGTTTTATATTCAGGCTTGAATGCTGATCGTCCGACCCGCTCTCTGTCCGTCAGTGGCGGAGTATTCGGAAGAAAAAGGAGATGTCCGTATGGCCAGACCACCCTATGATGCCGAACAGCGCAAACAGATCTTCGCCTGCTTCATCAACGCCGCCAGCGAGCTGATGGAGCGCGACGGCATGGACTCCCTCACCCTCCGCCGCATCGCTCAGAAGGCAGGCTACAACAGCGCCACCCTCTATAACTACTTCAAGGACCTGGACCATCTGACGGTCTATGCCTCTATGAAGTACTTCGAGGATTACAACCGGAACCTGGCCCGGTATCTGGCGGACGAGCGCGATCCGCTCCAGCGCTTCCTGTTCATGTGGCGGTTCTTCTGCGCCTCCGCCTTCCGTCATCCCCGTGCCTATTATGACCTTTTCTATGGCAAATACAGCGAGGAGCTGGGCGAGATCGTCCGCACTTACTACGACATCTTTCCGGACGAGCTGGGCGAGCTGGACGACAGCGTGGTGGAGATGCTCTACTGCGGCTCCCTCCATGAGCGGAACGAGCAGATGCTCCGGCCGGTGCTGGAGGAGGGCGGCTTCTCCCCGCAGGAGGGGCGGGACATCAACGACATCATCCTCTATTGCTTCAAGGGGCTGCTGGGCCAGAAGCTCCAGCGGGGCGATGCGCTGGACGACCGGGAGCTGATCCAGCGTCAGCTCAGCTATATCCACACTGCCCTCCGAAAATGAGGAAAAGGGCCCCCGGTGGACGCAGATCATGCGTCCACCGGGGGCCCTTCTCTCGTATTTTTGCACATTCACACCGCCACGGGGATCTTTTTGTCCCAAGGCTGATATCGATACCCCTCCAGCCGGAGGCTGTCCGGGCCGAAGGACCAGAAATCCTCCACAGAAGGGTCGATCCAAAGCCGCGGGCCGTCCAGAGGCTCCCGCCGGATCAGCTCCTCCACCAGCGGCACATGACGGTCATAGATATGGGCGTCTGCGATCACATGGACCAGCTCTCCGGGCACCAGGCCGGACACCTGGGCCATCATGTGGACCAGAGCCGCATACTGCATCACGTTCCAGCCATTGGCGGTGAGCATATCCTGACTGCGCTGGTTCAGGATCGCGTTGAGGGTGTTCCCGCTGACGTTGAAGGTCACGGACCAGGCGCAGGGATAGAGCCGCATCTCGTGGAGGTCGGCGTGGTTGTAGAGACTGGTCACGATCCGCCGGGAGGCAGGGTCATGCTTCAGGTCGTAGAGCACCCGTTCCACCTGGTCGAACTCCCCCTCGGGATACTGGTGCTTCACCCCAAGCTGATAGCCGTAGGCCTTGCCGATGGAGCCGTTCTCGTCGGCCCAGGCGTCCCAGATATGGCTGTGGAGGTCATGGATATCATTGGACCGCTTCTGCCAGATCCACAGCAGCTCGTCCACGGCGTTCCGGAAGGCCATCTTTCGGATGGTCAGGGCCGGGAACTCCTCCCGCAGATCGTAGCGGTCCACGATCCCGAATCGCTTGATGGTGTGGGCGGGCGTCCCGTCCTCCCAGCGGGGGCGGACCTCCCGGTCGGTGTCCCACACGCCGTTGGCCAGGATGTCCCGGCAGTTTTGGATGAACAGCTCGTCAGCACGGCTCATGCCGATCCTCCTTTCCCGATCTGGTCAGTTCTCCTTCGGGGCCAGACCGCCCAGTTCCCGGCACAGCTCCTCATACTGGCTGTCCGTGCCGTGGAACTCTACCTTCACGGGCTTGTCCCAGTCCAGCGTGAACAGAGCCATGATGGACTTGGCGTTGACCACATATGGGTCAGACACGACTTCGATCTTGCAGGGACACCGGTTGGCCGCCGTGCAGAACCGTCTCACATCCTCCAATGAGGGAAGGTCGATGAGGAAAGAACGCATGATCTCCATCTCCGATCCAGCGGGACGGCAGATCTCCCCTTGCCGTCAGCCGCTCTATGAAATATAATAATGAGAACGTACGGAGCATATTATAGCAGTTCCCCCGCAAAAGACAAGAGGAAAGCCCGGGGGAGCGTCTGGATAAAAAGGAGCTGTCAGCGCCGCATGAAGATTGCCATCTACACCCTGGGCTGTAAGGTCAACCAGTACGAGACCCAGGCCATCGAGACCGAGCTGGTCCGCCGGGGGCACACCATCGTGGGGTTCCAGGAGGAGGCCGACGCCTATATCATCAACACCTGCACCGTCACCGCGGTCAGCGACCAGAAGTCCCGCCAGTCCATCCACCGGGCCCAGAAGAAAAGCCCCCGCGCAGTGGTGGCTGTCTGCGGCTGCTACGCCCAGACCGACCCGGAGGAGGTGGCCGCCCTAGGCGTGGACCTGGTGGGCGGAGCCTCTGACCGGATGAAGTTCCTGGACGACCTGGAGGCTCTGGCCGCCGCCAGGCAGGACCGGAGCGGAGACGCCGGGCCCGAGCCTCTGGTCACCACCGGCAGCATCATGTCCGTCCGCACCTTCGAAGAGCTCCCCGCCGGCGGGCTCATGGGCCGTACCCGGGCCATGCTCAAGGTGGAGGACGGCTGTGTCAACTTCTGCACTTACTGCATCATCCCCTTCGCCCGGGGACCGGTGCGCTCCCTGTCCCTGGACCGGGCCGCCGCCGAGGCGGCGCGGCTCATGGCAGAGGGCTATCACGAGCTGGTCCTCACCGGCATCGAGATCTCCTCCTGGGGCCAGGACCTGAAGAACGGCCAGGGTCCCGCCGACCTGATCGAAGCGGTATGTCAGGCCGCCCCCGCCTGCCGGATCCGCCTGGGCAGTCTGGAGCCCCGGACCATCACGGAGGAGTTCTGCCGCCGGGTGTCGGCCCTCCCCAACCTTTGTCCCCACTTCCACCTGTCCATGCAGTCGGGCTCCGACACGGTGCTCCAGCGCATGAACCGGAAGTACGACACCGCCCGCTTCCTAGAGAGTGTGGAGCTCCTGCGGACCTGGTTCCACCGGCCGGGCATCACCACCGATCTGATCGTGGGCTTCCCCGGAGAGACCGAGGAGGAGTTCTCCGAGACGCTGGACTTCCTGCGCCGGTGCCGGTTCACCGCCATGCACATCTTCCCCTACTCCCGCCGGGAAGGCACCCCCGCGGACAAGATGCCGGGACAGCTCTCCAAGGCTCAGAAGGAGGAGCGGGCCCACCGGGCTGCCGCTGTGGCTCGTGAGATGGAGGAGGCCTATCTGGACAGCTGGATCGGTCAGGAGCTCCCCGTCCTTTTCGAGGAGGAGAAGGACGGCCTCTGGCGGGGCCACGCCCCCAACTATGTGGAGGTGTTCGCCTCCGGAGAGGCGCTCCACAACGTAGAAAGATCGGTCAAGATAACAGAACGGAATGGTTCCCGGCTGATCGGTCAGATCATCGGAGCCTGATTTGAGACTATCATTTCGATCTCCATCGATCCATCAAGAAGAGACATGAAAGAGGAGGACCTGTCTATGCGCGCCATCGTCACCGTCCTGGGCAAGGACGACATCGGCATCATGAGCTTCGTCACCACTCTGCTGGCCCAGCAGAACGTCACCATCCTGGACATCAGCCAGACCATCCTGAAGGAGTACTTCACCATGGTCATGCTGGTGGACTGCGCCAAGACCGCCATCCCCTTTGCGGAGCTGGCGGCTCTGCTGGAGGAGAAGGGCCGGGAATATGCCGTGTCCATCCGCATCCAGCGGGAGGACATCTTCAACGCCATGCACCGCATTTGAGGAGGTCCGGGACGAATGATCAATACCACTGAGATCCTGGACACCATCCACATGATCGACCAGCAGCATCTGGATGTCCGCACCATCACCATGGGCATCTCCCTGCTGGACTGCGCCGACCCCGACGCCAAAGCCGCCTGCCGCAAGATCTACGACAAGATCTGCCGCCGGGCCGAGCATCTGGTGGCCACCGGCGAGGCCATCGAGCGGGAGTACGGTATCCCCATCGTCAACAAGCGGATCTCCGTCACCCCCATGGCCCTGGTGGCCGGCGCGTCGGAGACCCACGACTATGTGCCCTTCGCCATAGCCATGGACGAGGCGGCCAAGACCACCGGCGTCAACTTCATCGGCGGCTTCTCCGCCCTGGTCCAGAAGGGCACCACTCAGGCCGACCGGGATCTGATCGCATCCATCCCCGAGGCCCTGGCCCGGACCGAGTATGTCTGCTCCTCCGTGAACGTGGGCTCCACCAAGGCCGGCATCAACATGGACGCCGTGGCCGCCATGGGCCGCGCCATCAAGGACTGCGCCCAGCGCACCGCCGACCAGGGCGGCTTCGGCTGTGCCAAGCTGGTGGTGTTCTGCAACGCCGTGGAGGACAACCCCTTCATGGCCGGCGCCTTCCACGGCGTGGGCGAGGGGGACTGCGTGATCAACGTGGGCGTCTCCGGCCCGGGCGTGGTCCACCACGCCCTCCAGTCCGTGAAGGGCCAGCCCTTCGACCAGGTGGCCGAGACCATCAAAAAGACCGCTTTCCGCATCACCCGCATGGGCCAGCTGGTGGCTCAGGAGGCCAGCCGCCGCCTGGGCGTGCCCTTCGGCATCGTGGACCTGTCTCTGGCCCCCACCCCCGCCATCGGCGACAGCGTGGCCCGGATCCTGGAGGAGATGGGCCTGGAGGTCTGCGGCACCCACGGGACCACCGCCGCGCTGGCCCTGCTGAACGACGCGGTGAAGAAGGGCGGCGTCATGGCCTCCTCCCATGTGGGCGGCCTGTCCGGCGCCTTCATCCCCGTCAGCGAGGATGAGGGCATGATCGCCGCCGCCCGGAGCGGCGCTCTCCACCTGGACAAGCTGGAGGCCATGACCTGCGTTTGCTCCGTGGGTCTGGACATGATCGCCGTCCCCGGTGACACCTCCGCTGAGACTCTCTCCGCCATCATCGCCGACGAGGCGGCCATCGGCATGGTCAACTCCAAGACCACCGCCGTGCGCCTGATCCCCGCTCCCGGCAAGACCGTGGGCGATACGGTGGAGTTCGGCGGTCTGCTGGGCTCCGCCCCGGTCATGCCGGTCCATCCCTTCTCCAGCCAGGACTTCATCGCCCGGGGCGGCCGTATCCCCGCCCCCATGCAGAGCCTGAAGAACTGATCCCCCCGAAACAAGACGGGCCTGTGATATCGAAAACGATATCACAGGCCCGTTTATTACGATCAGTCATCATCCTCCAGCCGTTCCGGCGGGAGCTTCGTGACGATGGCCCACTCCACCCGATGGTCTGAGAGCTCCTCCACCTGGATGTGGAGACCGTCCGCGTCCACCACAGGGCGGCTGCCGTCCTCGGGGATCACAGAGAGCTGGGCGAACACCAGGCCGCCCAATGTCTCGGCCTCCTCGTCCTCCGGGAACTCCATTTCCAGAGCCTCGGCCAGATCGTCCAGATCCGCTGAGCCAGCCACCCGCCACTTGTCCTCCCCCAGCCGGATGATCTCCTGCTCGTCCTGGGGGTCGAACTCGTCGTAGATCTTGCCCACGATCTCCTCCAGCAGATCCTCCATGGTCAGCAGGCCGGAGGTCCCGCCGTACTCGTCCACCACGACGGCCAGATGCATCTTCCTGCTCTGCATATCCCGGAAGAGCTTCCCCGCCGGGACCGACTCCGGCACGAAATAGGTCTTACGCAGGAGCTTCCGCAAGGGCAGAGGCCGGTCCCGCCGGGCATTCAGGAAGTAGTCCCGGCTGAACAGGATGCCGATCACGTCGTCCAGGTCCTCGTCGTACACCGGGAACCGGGAGAGGCCGCTCTCCTCGATTGTCCGGGCGATCTCGTCCTCGGTGTCCTCCACCCAGATGCTCACGATCTCGGTCCGGTGGATCATCACGTCCTCCGCCGTCAGGTCGTTGAAGTCGAACACGTTGTCGATCAGCTTCTTCTCCGCGGCGTCGATGGTGCCCCGCTCCTCGCCCAGATCCATCATCATGCGGATGTTCTCCTCCGAGGCCCGGTCCCGCCGCTCCGACGGGTCGATCCGAAAGAGCCGGAGCACTGGCTTGCCGCACTGGTCCAGCACCCAGCCCAGAGGCCGCAGGAGGGCCGTCTCCGCCCGGATCAGGCCGCAGAGGGCCCGGGCGGTCTCCTCCGGCCGGACCAGACCGATCCGCCGGGGGGCCAGCTCGCCCAGCACCAGCAGGAGCAGGGCGGCGGCCAGAGCCGTCACCGCCACGGCGGCCCCGTCCAGGACCATGCCCGGAGGGAGGCCCAGGGCCGTCTCCGCCCATCGGGCCAGCGGTCCCGCCCAGACGGCGGCGGCACAGGCGGTGCTCAGGGAACTGGACAGGACGACGGCCGTCCGCAGGGCGGTATGTACCCGCTCCACCCGGCCCAGCAGGGCCAGGAGCGCGGCGGCTTTCCGGTCTCCCCCCTCCCCCTGGCGGCGGAGTGCGGACTCATTGAGCCCGCTGACGGCGGTCTCCGCGGCACTGGAGACCGCCATGGACGTGATGAACAGAGCCTGGAACAGGACCTGGGGCCATATGGGAGCCTGCACGGCGATCGCTCCTTTCCGGATAGACGGCGATGTATCTCGTCCAGTATACCACGATCCGAAAAAAAATCTACAAAAAGAGCGCGATCCGCGGAGGATCATGTTATAATGTGGATATCTGGCCTTTTTGAACTGAGGAGGATGGTCTCATGCACACCGGGAAACACCGTCTCATGTGGGAGCACGCCTGCGGCTTCCTGAAATGGCTTCTGTTCGCGGCCATCATCGGTGTCGTGGTGGGCTGTGTCAGCTCCGCCTTCTATCACGCCCTCCTGTGGGTCACCGCCGCGCGGGAGGGACATCCCTGGCTGCTGGCCCTGCTCCCGGCGGCCGGCATCGCCATCGTGGGGCTCTACCGGGTCTGCGGACTGGAGAAGGACCGGGGCACCAACTTCGTGCTGACGGCCGTCCGGGAGAACGAGCCCATGCGTCTGCGCACCGCTCCGCTGGTCTTTTTGTCCACCGCCATCACCCATCTCTTCGGCGGTTCCTCCGGACGGGAGGGGGCCATCCTCCAGATCGGCGGGTCCATCTCCTCGACGATCGGCCAGTGGATGCGTCTGGACGACAAGGACAGCCGGATCATCACCCTCTGCGGCATGGCCGCCGCCTTCTCCGCGCTCTTCGGCACCCCGCTCACCTCGGCGCTCTTCGCCATGGAGGTGGTCAGCGTGGGCGTGTTCTACTACGCCGCGATCGTCCCCTGTGTGGTCGCGTCCCTGATCGGTCTCCGGATGGCACAGTCCTTCCGGGTGACGCCCACCGCCTTCCAGCTCACGGGCATCCCCGACATGAGCCTGTCGGTGCTGGTCCGGGTACTGATCCTGGGCATCCTCTTCGCCGGACTGTCCATCCTCTTCTGCCGGGTGATGCATCTGGCGGGCCGGCTCTATCAGCGGTATCTCCCCAACGCCTATGTCCGCGCGGCAGCCGGCGGCGGACTGGTGATCCTGCTGACCATGCTGGTATGGATCTGGGCTCCCTTCACCTTCGACTACAATGGGGCCGGCGGCGGCGTGATCCAGGCCGCTGTCAGCGGCACGGCCCGCCCGGAGGCCTTCCTGCTGAAGATCCTCTTCACCGCCGTCACCCTGGGCGCCGGCTTCAAGGGCGGTGAGATCGTGCCCTCCTTCTTCGTCGGAGCCACCTTCGGCTGTACCGCTGCCCCTCTGCTGGGCCTCTCCCCCTCCTTCGGAGCGGGTCTTGGCATGGTATGTGTGTTCTGCGGCGTGACCAACTGTCCCATGACCTCTCTCCTGCTGGCTTTGGAGCTCTTCGCCGGCGGGAGCTATGGCCTCTTCACCGGCCAGAGCCTGGTCCTCTTCGCCCTGTGCATCGCCGTGTCCTATACCCTGTCCGGCTACTCCGGCCTGTACAGTGAGCAGAAGATCGTCTACAGCAAGTTCCGCCCCGTCTTCATCGACCGGAAAGCCAATGAGGATGAAGCCGACTGATCCCCGCATCCCCTGTTTCCTTGCGTTTCCCCAGTATCCCAGCGTGAGAAAATGCGTTTGAGGAGGCATCCTATCCCTATGACCATCTTTGACATCATGGGACCCATCATGGTGGGCCCCTCCAGCTCCCATACCGCGGGCGCGGTGCGCATCGGGCTGATCTGCCGCAAGCTGCTCGGCGCGCCCCCCATCGGCGCGGAGCTCACCCTGCACGGCTCCTTCGCCGCCACCGGCAGCGGCCATGGCACCGACCGGGCCCTGGTGGCCGGCCTGCTGGGCATGGAGCCCGACGATCCCCGCATCCCCCAGAGCTTCGAGGTAGCGGAGGACGAGGGCTTCTCCTTCCAGTTCCGCAACGGCGTGCTCAAGGACGCCCATCCCAACTCCGTGCGGATCCGGGTCATGTCCAAAGACCTGCATTCCATCACCGTGGTGGCCGCCTCTCTGGGCGGCGGCCGGATCCGGGTCAGCTCCGTGGACGGACTCCCCGCCGTGTTCTCCGGCGAGAAGGACACCCTCATCGTCCGCAGTGAGGACCGGGTGGGCCAAGTGGCTCTCATCGCCAATATGCTCACCGCCGGGAACGTGAGCATCGCCTCCATGCAGCTCTACCGGGGCGCCAAGGGCAGCTATGAGATGATGATCGTGGAGAGCGACGACCCCATCCCCCGCATCACGGTCGAAGCCCTGCGGGCCTGTGTCGGCATCGATCAGGTCATCTATCTGGATGTAGGAGGCATTGACTGACCATGTTCACATCTGTCGATTTCATGCTTTCCACCGCCGCCAAGAACGGTAAAGCGCTCTGGGAGGCCATCCAGGAGGACGATATGGCCGACCGCAGCGTCAAGGCCCAGGCCTCCTGGGCCAAGATGGGCACCCTCTGGGCCGCCATGCAGGCCGCTGAGGCCGACTACTCCGCCGACCGCCGCTCCCCCAGCGGGCTGGTGGGCGGCGAGGGCGCCAAGATGGCCGGGGATGGCCCCGGCCTGTGCGGTCCCTTCCTTCGGGACATCATCGGCACCGCCCTGAAGATGGGCGAGTGCAACGCCTGTATGCGGCGCATCGTGGCCGCCCCCACCGCAGGAGCCTGCGGCGTCCTGCCGGCGGTCCTCCTGCCCATGAAGCGGCGCTATGAGCTCTCCGACGAGGTCATCATCCAGGCTCTTTACGTGGCCGCCGGCTTCGGCCAGGTGATCGCCAGCCGGGCCTCCATCGCCGGGGCCGAGGGCGGCTGTCAGGCGGAGGTGGGCTCCGCCTCCGGCATGGCCGCCGCCGCCATCGTCCACCTGATGGGCGGCACGGCGGAGCAGATGGCCCACGCCTGCGCCATGGCCCTGTCCAACATCCTGGGTCTGGCCTGCGATCCGGTGGCCGGTCTGGTGGAGGTCCCCTGCATCAAGCGCAACGTGATGGGCGCTTCCAACGCCCTGTCCTGTGCCGAGATGGCCCTGTCCGGGCTGGTGAGCCAGATCCCCTGCGACGAGGTGATCGACGCCATGGGCGCGATCGGCTCCAGCCTCCCCTCTGCCATCCGGGAGACCGGCGAGGGCGGACTGGCCGCCACCCCCACCGGCCGCCGCGTGGCCGAGCTCATGCGCTCCAAAGAGCGCGCCATCTGAGTCCCCAAAAATCCCCTATCCTGAGAGGTATCGTTCCATGTTTCGATTCGACCATTTCAACTTCAATGTGGTGAGCATCGCCCGCTCGCTGGATTTTTATGACAAAGCTCTGGACCTGCGCCCCGTCCGCACGAAGGAGGGGCCCAACGGAGACTTCCGCCTGGTGTTCCTAGGGGACGGCGCGTCCGACTTCTGTCTGGAGCTCACCGAGGTCCGGGGCCGGGAGAAGCCCTACGACCTGGGCGAGTGTGAATTCCATCTGGCCTTCACCACCGACGACTTCGACGGGATGTACCAGCGCCACAAAGCCATGGGGTGCATCTGCTTCGAGAACCATGACATGGGGGTCTATTTCATCCAGGATCCGGACGGCTATTGGATCGAGATCGTCCCCCAGAGGGACTGACCCATGGCCCGGGGCGAGGGAGGACGGCTGGTCTATGCCGACCTGCTCCGTGTGGCCGCCACGCTGGCGGTGGTGATGCTCCACATCTCCGGGGGCTGGCTGACGGACCAGCCGGTGGGCTCCGCCGCCTGGTCGGTGTTCAACGTCTATGACGGGCTCATGCGCTGGTGCGTGCCGGTGTTCGTCATGCTCTCCGGGATGTTCCTGCTGGACCCCAAGAAGGACCTGTCCGCCGGCTCCCTCCTGCGGCATATCCTGCGGATCGCGGCGGCCCTGATCGTGTGGAGCGTGATCTACGGTCTGGCTGGGATCGTGCCCTCCGGGGGACCGCTCAGTCTGGCCGCCTGCCGGGAGATCCTCCTGGACCTGCTGTGGGGGAAACTCCACTATCACCTGTGGTTCCTGCCCATGATCATGGGACTCTATCTGGTGACGCCCCTCCTCCGGGCCTTCGTTCGGGGGGCCAGCCAGGCGGACCTGCGCTGGGCTCTCCTGCTGGTGTTCCTCTTCGCCATGGTCCTGCCCACCCTGTTGGCCCTGCGGCCCAGCGAGACGGTCTCCACCTGGGTGGGCCGCCTGGACATCCGGCTGGTGCTGGGCTACACGGGCTACTATCTGCTGGGCTGGTACCTGCGGGACCACACTCTCAGCCGCCCCGCCGAGTGGATCGTCTATCTGCTGGGCCTGCTGGGGGCCGGGGCCACTGTGTGGGGCACCGCCCTCCTCTCCCGCCGGGCGGGGAGCACGGTCCTCACTCTCTATGGATACTTCACCCCCAACGTGGCTTTCATGGCCATCGCGGTGTTCGTGCTGTTCCGCTACCTGCTGGGCGTCAGCGACGAGCGCTCCCGTCAGGGCCGGATCACCGGCCTGTCCGGGATCACCTTCGGCATCTACCTGTGCCACGATCTCTTCATCATGCTCCTGCGGCATCTCGGCATCTCCACCCTGACCTTCCCTCCGGCGGTCTCGGTCCCGGTGCTGTCGCTTGGGGTGTTCCTCTGCGCCGCTCTGCTGGCCTGGCTCCTCTCCAAGGTGCCGCTGGCGGGCCGCTGGCTCACCTGAATCGGACGCCGGGCATCGGTCCCGTCCCCCCATCGGGACGGGCGGGTGTCCGGCTCGTCTGTCCCATCCCATCCTCTGTCCCAAAGGAGATCTTGCCGTGCTCTTCTCCAGTTCCATCTTCCTGTTCCTGTTCCTGCCGCTGGTCCTGATCGGCTACTATGGGCTCTGTGCCTGGCTGGGCCCCTTGCGCCGCTCCGCTCAGAACCTGCTCCTGCTGGCCGCCTCTCTGTTCTTCTACGCCTGGGGCGAGCCCTGGTTCGTACTGGTGATGATGGCTTCCATCCTGCTCAACTACGGCTTCGGCCTGTGGGTGGACGCCCGCAGACGGCTGGGCCAGAGCGCCCGGCTCCCCATCGTGCTGGCGCTGATCTCTGACCTGGGGCTCATGTTCGTGTTCAAGTATCTGACCTTCGTGCTGAGCCAGCTGGGGCGGCTGGGCCTTTCGATGACCATCCCCGTGATCCGGCTCCCGCTGGGCATCTCCTTCTTCACCTTCCAGGCGCTTTCCTATGTGCTGGACGTAGCGCGGGGCCGGGGCAAGGTCCAGCGGGACCCGCTGAAGGTGGCCCTGTACATCTCCTTTTTCCCCCAGCTCATCGCCGGCCCTATCGTGAAGTATGAGACGGTGGCGGATGAGATCGACCACCGACAGGAGAACTGGACCGACTTCTCCGCCGGCGTCTGCCGCTTCCTTGTCGGTCTGGGGAAGAAGGTCATCCTCTCCAACCAGTTGGCGCTGGCCGCGGACGCGGCCTACTCCGTGGACCACTCGGCCCTCACCACCGGTCTGGCTTGGCTGGGGGCTGTCTGCTACACCCTCCAGATCTATTACGATTTCTCCGGCTACTCCGATATGGCGATCGGCTTGGGCCGGATGTTCGGCTTCCACTTCCTCGAAAACTTCGACTATCCCTATTCCTCCCGCTCGGTGACGGAGTTTTGGCGGCGGTGGCACATCTCTCTGTCCACCTGGTTCCGGGACTATGTGTATTTCCCTCTGGGCGGCAGCCGGGTGGACCGGCGCTGGAAGCACATCCGCAATCTGCTGGCCGTCTGGCTCCTGACCGGCATCTGGCACGGGGCCAACTGGACCTTCCTGTTCTGGGGCCTCTACTACTTCGTCCTGCTGGTGCTGGAGAAGTTCTGCGGTATGGGGAAGGGCTGGCCCGGCTGGTGTCAGTGGCTCTATACCCTGTTTTTGGTGAACGTGGGCTGGGTCTTTTTCCGGGCGGATAGTCTGGGGGACGCTCTGGCCCACATCAAGGCCATGTTCGTCCCGGCGGCGGGCGGGCTGGGAGACGACGCCCTCCTCTATCTATCCGAGGGACGGATCCTCCTGCCGCTGGCCATGCTGTTCGCCCTCCCGGTCTCCAAGTGGATCGGCGGGCGGGCGGACCGGCTCACCGGGGCCGGGGCCGTCCTCCGGGACCTGGCCTATCCCCTCCTGCTGATGGCGGTCTACGCTGTGTCCGCCGCCTTCATCATCAAGGGGACCTATGACCCCTTCATCTACTCGAATTTCTAAGGAGGCGGGCATATGAGACAGCGAAAAGAGACCGTCACGGCCCTCCTCTTCCTGCTGGCCATGGGGGCGGCGCTGGTCTGGCTGGCCTTCCCGTTCCTGACCGGGGACAGCGCCCTTCGGACCGCTCTGGGGGCCCTCCGCCGGGACCCGGCCAGCTTCCCCGCCTTCGTCTCCGAGGCGGAGGGGGACCTGAACGACGATCTGGACCGGGCACACGGCTTCATCCAGCTCTACGGCGGCTTCCAGCGGCTCACCGGCCGGCGGGTGCTGGAGGACGTGGACCAGTCTGCCCGGGTGGTGAAGCTCTCCGACGGAGCCCTGAACTTCTCCTATCCACACGCGGAGCCCCTGGACACCGCTCCTCTGGCGGAGGCGGTGGAGGACCTGTCCGACGCGCTGGCGGCGGAGGGGATCTCCCTGCTCTACGCGGCGGCGCCCCAGAAGCTCCAGCAGGGCCGCGAGGCGGAGCTCCTGCCCCCCGGCATCCATGACTACGCCAACGACAACGCCGACCGGCTCCTCGCCGCCCTGCGGGACCACGGGACGGACACGCTGGACCTGCGGCCCCTGTTCGACGGCCGGAGCGACTATGAGGACCTGTTCTTCCGCACCGACCATCACTGGAAGCCGGAGGCCGCCTTCCTGGCCTGGCAGGAACTGGCCCGGGTCCTGGATGCCGACTACGGCATCTCCACCGAGCCGAGCCGCACCGATGAGGGGAGCTATGACAAGACGGTCTATGAGGACATCTTCCTGGGCAGTCAGGGCAAGCGCACCGGCTCCCTCTACGCCGGGGTGGACAGCATCACCGAATATGTTCCCCGGTTCGACACCGACTTCACTTACTCCTCCGCCTCCTTCCAGGCCCCCCGGACCGGCCCCTTCGGCACGTCCCTCCTCTTCCCGGAGCGGGTGGCGGAACGGGACTGGTTCAACGGCAACCCCTACACCCTCTATGCCGGCGGCGACTACGCTCTGGCCACCATCGACAATGGGCTCCATCCCAACGGCAAAAAGATCCTGCTCCTGCGGGAGTCCTTCTCCTGTGCCCTGACGCCCTTCCTGGCCCTGTCCTGTGATCAGCTCACCACCGTGGATCTGCGCCAGTTCCAGGGGGATCTGATGGCCACCATCCGGGACGTGGATCCCGACCTCGTCGTGGTGCTCTACTGCGTCAGCTCTCTGGGGAACTCCGCCCTGTTCTCCTTCGGCCAAGGTACCTCTTGAGGGCTGGAGCCGGCCTCCTTTTTCCTCTGTGTGCGGGAACTTTTCCCCAAACCGTCGGATCTTGTGCGTTTTGCTCCTTCTCTCCGATCGGTCCGGTAGGGTATAATAGGATCGATGAGTGAAAATAGTGATGAGAGACAGTCCCGCCGTCCGACGGACCGCGGGGAAGGAGGTAAACTGTTTTGAGAAAGACCAAAGTGATCTGTACCCTGGGCCCCGCCGTCAACAGCGAAGAGATGATCCGCCGTCTGGTGGCCGCCGGCATGGACGCCGCCCGCTTCAATTTCTCCCACGGCACCCATGAGAGCCATCTGGCCCAGTTCAATATGCTCAAGCACGTCCGGGACGAGATGTGCGTCCCGGTGGCCGCCATCCTGGACACCAAGGGCCCTGAGATCCGCATCCGCAGCTTTGCCCAGTGCCCCGTCCAGCTGGAGCGGGGGGCGGAGTTCACCCTGACCACCGACGACGTGGAGGGCGACGCCCACCGGGTCTCCGTCACCTATGCCGATCTGCACAAGGAGGTGGGCCCCGGCTGCCGCATCCTGGTGGACGACGGTCTGGTGGAGCTCCGGGTGGAGCGGGTGGAGGGCCACGACATCCACTGCACCGTGGAGAATGGCGGTCCCCTCTCCAATAACAAGAGCATCAACATCCCCGATGTGAGCATCCTGCTCCCCTCCCTGACGGAGAAGGACCGCTCCGACCTGCAATTCGCCGCGGAGCACGACTTCGACTTCATCGCCGCCTCCTTCATCCGCAAGGCCAGCGACGTGGAGGACATCCGGGCCTGTCTGAAGGAGCACGGCGGCGAGCGGATCCGCATCATCGCCAAGATCGAGAACCGGGAGGGCGTGGACCATCTCGCCGAGATCATCGACGCCGCCGACGGCATCATGGTGGCCCGGGGCGACCTGGGCGTGGAGATCCCCGCCTATGAGGTCCCCATCCTCCAGAAGGAGATGATCAAGGTCACAATCGCCCAGAGCAAGCCCGTCATCATCGCCACCCAGATGCTGGACTCCATGATCCGCAACCCCCGGCCCACCCGGGCCGAGGTCTCCGACGTGGCCAACGCCGTGTTCGATGGGGCCTCCTGCGTGATGCTCTCCGGCGAGACCGCCTCCGGCAAGTACCCGGTGGAGGCGCTGGAGACCATGGTGGACACCGTCACCGCCGCCGAGGACTCCATCAACTACTGGAACCGCTTCCGTCAGCGCCAGAGCCTCAACGGCATCCAGAACATCAACGACGCGATCACCCACTCCTGCTGTCTGACCGCCATGGACCTGGACGCCGCCGCCATCCTGACCCCCACCCAGTCCGGCTACACCGCCCGGACGATCTCCCGGTACCGCCCCGCCTGCCCGATCCTGGCCATGTGCCAGAGCGACCGGACCCGCCGCCAGCTGGCGATCTCCTGGGGCGTCCACACCTGCCTGACCGGCCATGTGGACTCCACCGACCGGCTGTTCTCCATGTCCGTGGAGATGGCCGTGAAAGAGGGGGCCGTCGCCTCCGGCGACACGGTGGTCATCACCGCCGGCGTCCCCATCGGCCAGACCGGCTCCACCAACCTGATCAAGGCCCAGAAGATCTGACCGCCCATAGCAGACCGAACGGCCGCGCCTTTCCCGGAGAGGGAGAGGCGCGGCCGTTTCATCATCTGTATGGATCTGTCACAGGTAGTCCTTCACCTGGAACTGCCGCTCGGCGGCCCTGCGGAAGGCCCCCGCCTCGGTGGCGAAGCGGACGCCGCAGGGGGTCTCGCTCTGCCCATCGAAGCTGACGGCGAACGATCCTCCCTCCGCCGGAGCCAGCTCCACCGCGGTCTTGCCCCCGTAGCTGTAAGCGGTCACCGCCGCCTCGGCGCAGTCCACGCCATAGACCTCGGACACGAAGTCCTGGGCGACGGCGATCATGCCCTCGTCGAACCAGCCGTCGTCAGCCGGGTCCGTCCCCGTCGGGTCCATGTGGTACACCGTGGCCGGATAGTCATAGCGCTCCGAGAACTCCACCAGATAGAAGTCCTCCCCAGCGCCGTCGAAGCGGATGGAGGTCTGGTGCTCGTCCTCCTCGATCTGGGGCTCCAGGCCCGTGGAGTCGAAGGAGAAGGCCGTGTCCAGCAGCAGCCGGGCCTGGGCTTCCTCCGTGATCTGGGACGTGTAGACCTTGGGTCCCGCCGTATCCGTGGGGTCCGCGCTGGGAGAGGGCTGGGGCTCCGCGACCACCGCCTGACTGGAACAGGCGGCCAGCGCCGCCGCCAGCATCAGCGTGCCGGGGACGATCTGATAAGACTTCATGTCGTTCGCTCCTTTTTGTGATGTATTTGGATGATAGCGATGGCTGACTGCACTCATGCTTCAAAGTCCTTCGGCGCGGGCTGGAAGAGGACCACCCGCCAGTCGGCGTCCTCGCCGGTCCGGCCCAGATAGGCCAGGAAGGCGGCGCCGTCAGGACGCTCGGCGCCGGGCTCTGCCGGCGTCAGGTCCACGTCCACCAGATAGAGCCTCTGGTCCGAATAGAAGGTATCGTTATAGTACCGCAGGGCCGTGACCTGGTCCAGCTCGTCCACCGACAGCTCCCGGAGGCCCTTCCGCTCGGCGGAGGATCCGGCAGGCCAGGCGGCGGATGCCTCCTGTGCGGCCCCGTCCGCAAGGGCGGCGGCCGTATCCCAGTCCTGACGGCCCAGCGCCGCCACATAGGTCTCCACCACGGCGGACGCGTCCGCTGTCGGCGCACGATCCATCGGGTCCGGCCGCTGAGGCCAGCGGAACAGGAGGACGACCGCCACGGCCGCGAGGCAGACCGCGATCAGGGCAATCCAGCGTGTTTTCCGCGTCTTCATGGCAGATATCCTCCTTCATTCATTTTACATAATGCATTATACGGATCTTCCATGGTCCTGTCTATCCGCTTTCTCTATGATCCGGCGGGGACAGCCCCGCCCGCTTCCGCAGGGCCGCGAGTTTCTCGTGGAGTCTCATCGCTCCGCCTCCGTTCCTGTCGTCGTTCCCGCTTCGATCTTACCCGATGCGGACGGAAAATGCCACCACCTTTTCGTTGCAGGCCCCGCAACTTTTGGTTGCGGAAGCCTGATATCAGGTGTTTTTCGTGGTTTGGTCTATCTTGACAGCGCGTTTCTATGGAGATAAGGCAGAAATAACGATGAGCCCAGCCCTGTCCGCCTCAGAAGGCGGGCAGGGCTGGGCAGTCGGCATCAAAGATACTGCTTTGCCTCGTTTTTCTCCATCACCTGTTCAAGTGCTTTTACATCTTTGCAGAACAGTACTCCGGTCGGCTCCGTATCTTTGTAATAATATCGGACCGAGAACACCTCATCAGGTGCCGTCTCCATCTGTACCGCTATTTTGTTCTTATAACCATATGCGTGTACTGTGGCCTCGGTGCAGTCTACGCCATAGATGTCCTTCACGAATGTTTTTGCGGTCTCGATCAGTCCCTCATCGAAATAAGAGTCATCCTCCTGCGCCAAATCGAAGTCCTGATCTTCACCCAAGTGTTCGAAATGATACAAGGTGGCCGGGTATTGGTATCCATTATGGAATTCGACGATGTAGTAATCCTTTTCTCCCGCTTCAAAGCGGAACGATGCCTGGTCCTCCTCTACGACCGGCTCGAGCCCAGACGCATCATAGGAAAAGGCTTTCTGGATCAACGCCCGGGCCTCTTCCACATGATCATCCTTTGCCTCTACGACGTTCGTGGACGTGGGCAATACCGTCGGTGTCACCGTTTCAGATGCCGATCCGCCGCTGGAACATGCCGTCAGGAGCATCAGCAGTGCCATAGACGCTGCCGTCGTCGTCAAAGCATATCTTTTTTCCATACTTCTACTACTACTCCGTTCTTTTTCAGGGATGAGCAAAACTCCGATTTGCTCAAGAGGGAACACAATAAACAGTTCCGTCCAGCTTACTTAAAATCCATATATTGTGTCTCAGCTTTACAAAACTTGCGTTTTGCTCATCTCTTTTCTTTTTCGTAAATACCGCCTTGAAAGATATATCACACGCCGTTCTGTCCATATCGGTCAAATCGGCATTTACTTCCCATTCCGCTCTTACTTTTCCTCTTCAAAGGAGAAGCTATCTACCAGTTCCGGGTCCAATCTTCCCTGCTGCATCTCTTCCAGCGGGATGATCTCATCTTCATTTTCTTTCGCATGGAGTCGGTCCATGGTCAAAGCTCCCGCTCCGATCCCCACCGCCAGCGCCGCCAGGACCGCGGCGGCCACGAGCCACCTCCGGCCCCTTTGGGGCTCCGCCGGCTTGGGCTGGGGCCGGGCGGGCTCCCGCATCGGCGGGCCGTCCAGCTCTGTCAGGTCCCGGCTGTCGTCCGTCAGGAAGTCCATGGTGACGTGATAGAGCTGGCACAGGGCCGCCAGCTTCTCCGTGGCCGGGGCCGTGAGCCCGTTCTCCCATTTGGACACCGCCTGACGGGTGGTGTCCAGCCGGTCCGCCACGGCCATCTGGGACAGGCCGGCCCGCTTCCGCAGGTCCGCGAGTTTTTCGTGGAGCCTCATCTTCTTCTGCCTCCGATCATACCAAAGCGCGGTGCGCAGAGCTACCATTTTTGCGTGACATCCCCACAACTTCCGGTTGCGCACCGCAGTCTTTCACCGTTTTTTTGAACTTATCGGTATATTTTATCAGGAAAATAGGTTATCGTCAACTGCCCGCGGTCCGGGCCATTTCCCCGCCAAAAAAGGGGTTGACAGCGGGGGCGGAACGGTGTATCATAGGCCCATAATTTGATACATTAAACCGATGATGTGGAGATAACGCCTGTCATCGCCCTCACAGAGAGTCCGGGACCGCTGAGAGCCGGGCAGGATACGGGCAGGTAAATGGATCACGGAGGGCGCGGGGAACGGCTTCGACTCAGTATTCCGCGACGTGGAGGCATACGTCAGTTGCCGGGGATATGTCCGTATCCCGCAAAGCGCACGGCTCACGCCGTGAATCAAGGTGGCACCGCGAGCATCACGCTCGTCCTTGACGATCATGTCAGGGACGGGCGTTTTCTGTTTCCGTCCCCAGAGCAAAGGGAGGTCACACTCATGTATCAGCCCACGTTGAAGGAGGCCCGGACCATCGCCGCCTCCGGCCCCTATCGGGAGATCCCCGTCTCCCGGGAACTCATGTCCGACTTCATCACCCCGATCCAGGCCCTGCGGATCCTGCGGGCCCAGGACAGCCACTGCTTCCTGCTGGAGTCCGCCGCCGACAGCGAGGGCTGGGGCCGCTGGTCCTTCCTGGGCTTCGAGCCCACGCTGGAGGTGGTCTGCAAGGACGGTATGCTCCGCACCCGCTCGGAGGAGGGCGAGCGCACCGCCCCCACCGCCTGCCCCGGCGAGGCCCTGCGGGCCATCCTGGCGGAGCACCGGAGTCCCAGGGTCCCCGGCCTGCCCCCCTTCACCGGCGGTCTGGTGGGCTACTTCTCCTATGACTACACCAAGTACGCCGAGCCCTCTCTGGCCCTCAGGGCCCAGGACGAGGAGGGCTTCAAGGACATGGACCTGATGCTCTTCCGGAGCGTCATCGCCTTCGACAACTACCGGCAGAAGCTGGTGCTGATCACCAACGCCGACGCCTCCGACCTGGACAGCTCCTATCCCGCCGCCTGCGCCCAGTTGGACCGGATGGCGGAGCTCCTCCGCCACGGCGCGCCCCTCCCCCATCAGCCCGCCCGGCTCACCACGCCGGTGACGCCCCTCTTCGACGAGGCGGCCTACTGCTCCATGGTGGAGCGGGCCAAGCACTACATCCACGAGGGCGACATCTTCCAGGTGGTCCTCTCCAACCGGCTGGAGGCCGGGTTCGAGGGCTCCCTGCTGGATGTATACCGGATCCTCCGGACCACGAACCCCTCCCCCTACCTCTTCTATTTCACCAGCGACGACATGGAGCTGGCCGGCGCCTCCCCGGAGACGCTGGTGAAGCTGGAGGACGGCGTCCTCCACACCTTCCCGCTGGCGGGCACCCGTCCCCGGGGCGCCACCCCCGAGGAGGACAAGGCGCTGGAGGAGGGCCTCCTCGCCGATGAGAAGGAGCTCTCCGAGCACGATATGCTGGTGGACCTGGGCCGGAACGACATCGGCAAGATCAGCCGCTTCGGCACCGTGCAGGTGGAGAAGTACCACGAGATCCAGCGCTTCTCCTGCGTGATGCACATCGGCTCCACCGTCCGGGGCCAGCTGGCGGAGGGGAAGGACGCGGTGGACGCGGTGGACGCGGTCCTCCCCGCCGGGACCCTCTCCGGCGCGCCCAAGCTCCGGGCCATGGAGATCATCGACGAGCTGGAGGACAACAAGCGGGGCGTCTACGGCGGCGCGGTGGGCTATCTGGACTTCACCGGCAATCTGGACACCTGCATCGCCATCCGGCTGGCCTTCCAGAAGAACGGGAAGGTGTTCATCCGCTCCGGCGCCGGCATCGTGGCCGACTCCGACCCGGCGAAGGAATATCAGGAGTGCATCAACAAGGCGAAGGCCGTGGTGCGGGCCCTGGAGCTGGCCCAGAAAGAGAGGGACCTATGATCCTGCTGATCGACAACTATGACAGCTTTTCCTATAACCTCTATCAGCTGGTTGGGAGCCTGGATCCGGACATCGAAGTGGTCCGTAACGACGCCGTGACGGTGGAGGACATCCGCCGCATGGCCCCCCGCCGCCTGATCCTCTCCCCCGGCCCCGGCCGCCCCGCCGACGCCGGCGTGTGCGAGGCCGCCGCCAAAGAGCTGGCCGGCGAGATCCCCATCCTGGGGGTCTGCCTGGGCCATCAGGCCATCTGCGAGGTCTACGGCGGCACCGTGTCCTACGCCAAGCAGCTCATGCACGGCAAGCAGTCCATGGTGACGCTGGACCGGAGCTGTCCCATCTTCCGGGGCCTGCCGGAGCAGATCCCAGCCGCCCGCTACCACTCCCTCTCCGCCGTGGAGGCCAGCCTGCCGGACTGCCTGTCCGTCACCGCCCGCTCGGACGACGGCGAGGTCATGGCCGTCCAGCTCAAGGGTGCGCCGGTCTACGGGCTACAGTTGCATCCCGAATCCATCCTGACGCCCCAGGGCGGCGTCATCCTGAAGAACTTTTTGGAGGGCTGAATTATGATCAAGGAAGCCATCATCAAGATCGTGGATAAGCAGGACCTGAGCTATGACGAGGCCTATCAGGTCATCAACGAGATCATGAGCGGGACCACCACGCCCACCCAGAACGCCGCCTTCCTGGCGGCCCTGTCCACTAAAAGCACCAAGGCCGAGACCATCGACGAGATCGCCGGCTGCGCCGCCGCCATGCGGGACCACGCACGGAAGGTCCCCAACGACCTGGACCTGCTGGAGATCGTGGGCACCGGCGGCGACGGAGCCCACAGCTTCAACATCTCCACCACCGCCGCGCTGGTGGCCGCCGCCGGCGGCGTGAAGGTGGCCAAGCATGGCAACCGGGCCGCCTCCTCCAGCTGCGGCACCGCCGACTGCCTGGAGGCTCTGGGCGTCAACTTGGACCTGTGCCCGGAGAAGTGCCTCCAGCTCCTGGACGAGGTGGGCATCTGCTTCTTCTTCGCCCAGAAGTACCACACCTCCATGAAATATGTGGGCCCCATCCGCAAGGAGCTGGGCATCCGCACCGTGTTCAACATCCTGGGGCCCCTGACCAATCCCGCCGCCCCCAAGCGGCAGGTGCTGGGCGTCTACGACGCCTCCCTGGTGGAGCCTTTGGCCCAGGTGCTCACCAGCCTGGGCGTCCGCCGGGGCATGGTGGTCTACGGTCAGGACAAGCTGGATGAGATCTCCCTCAGCGCCCCCACCTCCGTCTGTGAGTTCACGGACGGGACGTACCGCTCCTATGTGATCCAGCCGGAGGACTTCGGCCTCTCCCGCTGTTCCAAGGAGGACCTGGTGGGCGGCGCCCCCGCCGACAACGCCCAGATCACCCGGAGCATCCTCCGGGGCGAGACCGGTCCCCGCCGGGACACGGTGCTGATGAACGGCGGCGCGGCCCTGTACATCGGCGGCAAGGCGGACTCTCTGGCCGACGGCATCCGGCTGGCCGGCGAGATCATCGACTCCGGCGCGGCGGACCGAAAGCTGGACGCCTTCATCGCCGCCTCTCAGGAGTGAGCCATGGCCGCTACGATCTTAGAGACCATCGCCGCCCACGCCCGGGAGCGGGTGGCCGCCGACCAGGCGGAGCACAGCCCGGAGGAGCTCCGGGAGCTCTGCCGGCAGGCGGGCCCGGCCAACGGCAGGCGCTTCTATGACGCCCTGTCCCAGCCGGGGATGGCCTTCATCTGCGAGGTGAAGAAGGCCTCCCCCTCCAAGGGGCTGATCGCGCCGGACTTCCCCTACCGGGACATCGCCCGGGACTACGCCGCCGCCGGGGCCGATGCCATCTCCTGCCTGACGGAGCCCAAGTGGTTCCTGGGCTCCGACCAGATCTTCCGGGACATCCGGGCGGCGGTCCCCACCCCCATGCTCCGCAAGGACTTCACCGTGGACGAGTACCAGATCCGGCAGGCCCGGCTCATGGGGGCGGACTGCGTTTTGCTGATCTGCGCCCTGCTGGACACGGACACCATCGCCCGGTATCTGGGGCTCTGTGAGGAGCTGGGCCTCTCCGCTCTGGTGGAGGCCCACGACGCGGATGAGATCCGCTCCGCCGTGTCCGCCGGGGCGAAGCTGATCGGTGTGAACAACCGGAATTTGAAGGATTTCTCCGTGGACTTCTCCAACGCCGCCCGGCTCCGGGACCTGATCCCGCCGGAGGCCGTCTATGTGGCGGAGAGCGGCGTGGCCCGCCCCGAGGACGTGGCCGCCCTGCGGTCCATCGGAGCCGACGCGGTGCTCATGGGCGAGGTGCTCATGCGCGCGAAGGACAAGGGGGCCATGCTGGCCGCCATGCGGGAGGCATCCAAATGACCAAGATCAAGATCTGCGGGCTGTACCGGCCCTGCGACATCCGATATGTGAACGAGGCCCGGCCCGACTGGTGCGGCTTCATCATCGACTTCCCCAAGAGCCACCGGAACGTGTCGCCGGATCAGGTCCGAGCCCTCCGGGCCGGTCTGGACCCGGCGGTGACGCCGGTGGGCGTGTTCGTGGACCGGCCCGTGGAGGACGTGGCCGCCCTCCTCCGGGACGGGACCCTCTCCGTGGCCCAGCTCCACGGCCACGAGGACGCCGCCTACATCGCCGCCCTCCGGTCGGCCGTCCCCGGCTGTGTGGTCTGGAAAGCCTTCAAGGTCCGCTCCGCGGCGGATCTGGAGGCGGCCAACGCCTCTACGGCGGATCTGGTGATCCTGGACAACGGCTACGGCACCGGCGAGACCTTCGACTGGTCTCTGGCCGGCGGCGTGTCCCGGCCCTTCCTGCTGGCCGGCGGCCTGACGCCGGAGAACATCCCCCAGGCCATCGCCGCTCTCCACCCCTATGGGCTGGACCTGTCCAGCGGCGTGGAGACCGACAAGGAAAAAGACCCCGACAAGATGCGGGCGGCTGTGGCCGCCGCGAAGAAGGAGTGACACCCATGTCAGACCCCATATCCAAGGGCCGCTTCGGCCGGCACGGGGGCCAGTATATCCCCGAGACCCTGATGAACGCGGTCATCGAGCTGGAGGAGGCTTACGATTATTATAAGGAGGATCCGGCCTTCCGGGCGGAGCTCTCCGAGCTGCTGAACGAGTACGCGGGCCGTCCCTCCCGGCTCTACTACGCCAAACGCATGACGGAGGATCTGGGCGGCGCCAAGATCTACCTCAAGCGGGAGGACCTGAACCACACCGGCGCCCACAAGATCAACAACGTGCTGGGCCAGGCCCTTCTGGCCAAGAAGATGGGCAAGACCCGCCTCATCGCCGAGACCGGCGCCGGCCAGCACGGCGTCGCCACCGCCACCGCCGCCGCCCTGCTGGGCATGGAGTGCGTGGTGTTCATGGGGGCGGAGGACACCCGCCGCCAGGCCCTGAACGTCTACAAGATGCGTCTGCTGGGCGCGGAGGTGGTCCCCGTCACCACCGGCACCGCCACCCTGAAGGACGCGGTCTCCGAGGCCATGCGGGAGTGGACCAGCCGCATCCGCGACACCCACTACTGCCTGGGCTCCGTCATGGGGCCCCACCCCTTCCCCACCATCGTCCGGGACTTCCAGGCCGTGATCTCTCAGGAGATCAAGAGCCAGCTCCAGGAGAAGGAGGGACGGCTCCCCGACGCGGTGCTGGCCTGCGTGGGCGGCGGCTCCAACGCCATCGGCGCCTTCTATCACTTCATCGGCGATCCCTCCGTCCGGCTGATCGGATGTGAGGCGGCGGGCCACGGCATCCACACGGCAGAGACCGCCGCCACCATCTCCACTGGGAAGTTGGGCATCTTCCACGGCATGAAGAGCTATTTCTGTCAGGACCAGTACGGCCAGATCGCGCCGGTGTGGTCCATCTCCGCCGGGCTGGACTACCCCGGCGTCGGGCCGGAGCACGCCTGGCTCCACGACATCGGCCGGGCCGAGTATGTGGCCATCACCGATGAAGAAGCCGTCAGCGCCTTCGAGTACCTGTCCAAGCTGGAGGGCATCATCCCGGCGATCGAGTCCTCCCACGCGGTGGCCTATGCCCGGAAGCTGGTGCCCGCCATGGACAAGGACCAGATCGTCGTCATCAACATCTCCGGCCGGGGCGACAAGGACTGTGCCGCCATCGCCCGCTATCGAGGGGAGGACATTTCCGAATGAGCCGTATCCAAGCCGCGTTTTCCAAGGGGAAGGCCTTCATCCCCTTCCTCACCTGCGGAGACCCTGATCTAGAGACCACGGCGGCCATCGTCCGCGCCATGGCGGAGGCCGGGGCCGACGTGATCGAGCTGGGCATCCCCTTCTCCGACCCCACGGCGGAGGGCCCTGTGATCCAGGCCGCCGACCTGCGGGCCCTGTCCGGCGGCATCACCACCGACCAGATCTTCGACCTGGTCCGGGACCTGCGCCGGGACGTGACCGTCCCGCTGGTGTTCATGACTTACGCCAACGTGGTGTTCTCCTATGGCACGGACCGCTTCGTGTCCACCGCCTCGGAGGTGGGGATTGACGGCCTAATCCTCCCCGACGTGCCCTTCGAGGAGAAGGAGGAGTTCGCCGCCCCCTGTCGGGCCCACGGGCTGGACTTCATCTCTCTGATCGCGCCCACCTCCGAGGACCGGGTGGCCATGATTGCCCGGGAGGCCGAGGGCTTCGTCTACTGTGTGTCCTCTCTGGGCGTCACCGGCACCCGGAGCCAAATCACCACCGACATCGGCCACATGGTCCGGCTGGTGAAGGACGCGAACCCCCACATCCCCTGCGCCGTGGGCTTCGGCATCTCCACCCCCGCCCAGGCGGCGGAGATGGCCGCCCTGTCCGACGGCGCCATCGTGGGCAGTGCCATCGTGAAGCTGGCCGCCCAGTATGGCCGGGACGCGGCGCGCCCGATCAAGGAGTATGTGGCGGAAATGAAAGCGGCCGTGGGGAAGGCGTGACCTGCCTTTCCGAAAATGGATCTCCTATAAGCTGAGAAAAGCTGCCCCGCTCGGGGCAGCTTTTCTCAGTTTATCACTCCTATATAGGCCGATTCAGTCGATCTTATACCCTACGCCCCAAACGGTCTTGATGAAGCGCGGGTTCCGGGAGGGCTCGCCCATCTTTTCCCGCAGGCGGCGGATATGGACCATGACCGTATTGTTCCGGTCCAGATACTTCTCCTTCCACACAGTCTCGAAAAGGCGTTCCGCGGAGATCACCTGCCCCCGGTTCTCGCACAGCATCCACAGGATGTCGAACTCGATCGGCGTCAGGGCCAGCTTCTTGTCATAGAGCCAGCACTCATGGGTCCCCCGGTCGATGGTCAGACCGTTGAAGTCGATCACCTCCCGGTCCCCCTTCCCGGTCTCGTTGTACCGGGTATACCGTCGGAGCTGGGCCTTCACCCGGGCCATGAGCTCCAGCGGGTTGAAGGGCTTGGTGAGGTAGTCGTCCGCCCCGATGGTCAGGCCGGCGATCTTGTCGGTGTCCTCAGTCTTGGCGGTGAGCATGAGCACCGGGAAGTGGTGCTCCTTCCGGATCTCCGTACAGAGGGTGAAGCCGGAGATGTCCGGCAGCATCACGTCCAGGATCGCCAGGTCGATGGGCACCTGCTCCACCACCGCCAGGGCCGCCGTGCCCGTGCCGCACTTGTGGACCTGATAGCCCTCGCTCTGGAGATAGACCTCCACCAGATCTGCGATCTCCGGCTCGTCATCCACCACTAAGATATGGGTCTCCATGCCCATCCCTCCTCTGATACCGTCCCTTTTCTCTGATCATACCCTTCCCCTGCCGGTCCTGTCAAGCGGTCCCGGCGGATCGTCAGAAAACCGTCAGGAACTCAGCGCAGGAGCAGGAGCACCGCCGCGGCCATCACCAGGCCCCCTGGCAGCAGATCCTCCCGCTGCCAGGCGGGTCGCATGAGGACCCGCACCAGGAGCACGGTCCCCACGGCCAGCAGGCCGAACGGCAGGAGCGCGCAGAACAGCGCCGCCAGAGAGAGCCCCGTCAGCAAAAGCACGGCTCCGCCCACCGCCAGCAAAAACAGGACCGCCGCGCAAAACGTCAATGTCAACATATCACTGCCTCCATCCTGACCTGATCGGTCATCGTATCTCGTTCGTACGAATAAGAGGATAGCACGAAAGGCTGTCCTGTACTTTAAGAAAACATGAAGAAACCCTAAAGATTGCCATCCATTGTGAAAGTCCGATCTATCGGACTTTTCTTCTGGTATCCTATGGGCACAGACAGCAGGACAGAACGCGGCGGACAAGGAGGCGGCTCATCATGATGGAGCATGAATTTCGTTGGGTGTGCGGACACGTGGAGGTCTATGACGCGGCGGGGCGCTTCTGCTTCTCCGCTGACAGCGAGCGGGAGGCCCTGAAGGAATTGGAGGACGCGGCCTGACGGCCTCATCCTCCGTCATTTGGGCAGATCATATGATCTTCGGTCAAAATACGGCCCCCATTTCGATTGTCCAGATTTGTAGAAATGCCATTCTCCATCTTGTCCCCCATCGAAAAATGTGGTAAGATGATACGAAAAAAATACGACAAGGAATGGAGAAGATGGGAATGCGGCATCTGATCGATTTTGGGGACCTGTCAAGGGCGGAGTGGGAAGCACTGTACAAGCGTACCAGTGATATTATCGACCACCCCGCCGATTTTATGGACATCTGCCGGGGACGAGTGGCCTCCACTCTGTTCTTCGAGCCGTCCACCCGTACCAATTTTTCCTTCCAGACCGCGATGCTCCGGGTGGGCGGCACGGTGTTCGGCTTCGCCGATCCCAAGTCCTCCTCCGTGGCCAAGGGCGAGTGTCTGAAGGACACCATCAAGATGGTCTCCGGCTACGCTGACGTGGTCATCATGCGGAACCCCCGCGAGGGCGCGGCCAAGGCCGCTTCCCTCTACTCCGACGTCCCTGTGATCAACGCGGGCGACGGCGGCCATATGCACCCCACCCAGACCACCACGGACCTGACCACCATCACCAAGAAGCTGGGCAAGGTAGACGGCATCTCCATCGGCCTGTGCGGCGACCTGAAGAACGGCCGCACCGTCCACTCCCTCATCAAGGCGCTGGCCAAGTTCGACAACGTGAAGTTCTACCTGATCTCCCCCCGTGAGCTGGCCGTGCCCGAGTACATCCGCGCTTTCATGAAGGAGCACAAGCTCTGGAGCGTGGAGGTCACCGGTCTGGAGAACGTGATCCCCCAGCTGGACGTGCTCTACATGACCCGCATCCAGCGGGAGCGCTTCGTGGACCCCCTGGAGTATGAGCGCAACAAGGGCATCTATGTCCTGACCCGCCGGAAGCTGGAGCGGGCCCGGGACCATATGCTGGTCATGCATCCCCTGCCCCGGGTGGATGAGATCACACTGGACGTGGACGACGATCCCCGCGCCGCCTACTTCGAGCAGGCCCGCTACGGTATGTTCTCCCGCATGGCGATCTTGTCCGATCTGGCCAACCAGCCCCGGATGAAGCCCGAGCCCGTGGAGATCGGCACCACGCCCCTGTGCGCCAATCCCCGGTGCATCACTCAGACCGACCCCTACCTGCCTCCTCTGGTGAAGCAGAACGGCGGCGTGGACTGCTGTGCCTACTGCGACGCGGCTCTCCCCGACCACTGCCACGACCACGACCATCACTGACGGTCCTCCGTATCCCCTCCGGCCCGGCTGACGCGGCGGGAGATGCGGGCGAGGGCTGTGCCCGCCTCCATCTCGTACCGCCCGCAGCGGGCCAGATCCCCCAGAGAGACCATCCCGATCACCCGTTGGTCCTCTACCACCGGCAGACGCCGGACCTGGGCTCTGGCCATGAGGGCCGCCGCCTCGCCGATCCCGGCGTCCGGCCCCACCCAGGTACAGGAGCGGGTCATGATGTCCCCCACCGGAAGCTGGTCCGGGTCCTCCCCCGCCGCCATACAGCGCAGGACCAGGTCCCGGTCCGTCACTACGCCCCTCAGCCGTCCGTCCCCCTGACAGACCGGCAGCGCCCCCAGATCGTACCGGGACAGAAGCCGGGCCGCCAGGGCCGCGCTCTCCATGGGGGCGATGGTGACCACATATGGATGCATCAATTCTCGAACACGCATAAGAACGCCGTCCTTTCCACAACGATACTTCGAGTATCGCCGGAAGGGACGGCGTTCAAACGTTTTTGCGGCTCAGGCCCGGCGCAGAGCCTCCAGCACTTCGACGATCCTCCACTTGGGCAAAAACGCCTCGGTGAAGGAGAGGAGCTGTTCCAGCGTCACGGTCCGGGACGCCCCGGTCAGCTGGCGCCCCGCCAGCATGGGGATCTTTCGGTACAGCACCGCCCGAGAGCGCGGGTCGTCCAGCAGTTCTCCTACGGTGATCTTATCATCTTTCAAGTCCATATGGGTCCCTCCTTGTACACGGCTGTCGGCATCTATGGTCATCCTATGCGGCTGAAATTCAAAATTGACGGTCTCGTATCCATACGGGTATAATATCTGATATGACCCTATTTTGCAACCTGATCTTTGGAGGGACCTGACATGATCAAATCGTTCCGCGGCCATGCGCCGTCCATCCATCCCGCCGCCCGCACGGCCTCCAGCGCCACGCTGGTGGGCCAGGTGACGCTGGAGGCCCAGTCCAGCGTCTGGTACGGAGCCGTGCTCCGGGCCGACACCACTTCCATCCATATCGGACAGGGCTCCAACATCCAGGACGGCTGTCTCCTCCACGGAGACGAGGGCTATCCCGTCACCGTGGGCCAGGACGTGACCGTGGGCCACGGCGCGATCCTCCACGGCTGTACGGTGGAGGACCGGTGTCTCATCGGCATGGGGGCCACTCTGCTCAACGGCTGTGTGATCGGGGCCGGGTCCCTGGTGGCCGCCGGCGCGCTGGTGACCCAGGGCGCCATCATCCCGCCGGGGAGCTTGGTGGTGGGCGTCCCCGCCAAGGTCCGCCGTCCGCTGACTGAGGCGGAGATGGCGGAGCATCTGGCCTCTGCTCAGGAGTACCGGGAGCTGTCGGAACAGCTCGCCGGGGACGAGGGATGAGGGGCCGGAGACGGGACCACCTCCGGGCCTGGATGGCCGACTCGCCCCGGGCGGCCCGGCTCTATCAGATCCTCCGGGGACTGGTCATCCTGATAGCCGTAGCCCAGTTCTTCAACGGCAATTTCGAAAATGTGTTCCTCTGCGTGCTGACCCTCATCCTCTTCCTGCTCCCCAGCTTCATCGAGCGGAAGATCAAGGTGGACCTGCCGGACACGCTGGAGATCATCATCCTCCTCTTCATCTACTCCGCGGAGATCCTGGGGGAGATCCAGGCCTTCTACGTCCGTTTCCCTTACTGGGACACCATGCTCCATACCCTCAACGGCTTCCTGTGCGCCGCCATCGGGTTCTCTCTGCTGGACATTTTGAACCGGAGCGAGCGTCTCTCCTTCTCTCTGTCCCCGGTCTATCTGGCGGTGATGGCCTTCTGCTTCTCCATGACCATCGGCGTGCTGTGGGAATTCTTCGAGTGCCTGATGGATCAGCTCTTCCTGCTGGATATGCAGAAGGACACGGTGGTCCACGCCATCTCCTCCGTCATGCTGGACCCCGCCGGCGGGAACACGCCCACCGGCGTCCGGGACATCGTGGACACGGTGGTGGTCACTGCCTCCGGGGAACCGATCTCTCTGGGGCTGGGCGGCTATCTGGACATCGGCCTGCTGGACACCATGAAGGACCTGTTCGTCAATTTCATCGGCGCGGTGGTGTTCTCGGTGATCGGCTACTTCTATGTGAAGAGCCGGGGACAGGGCCGCTTCGCCCGGCGGTTCATCCCCCAGGTCCTTCCGGCGGAGGAGACGCCTCCCGCCGGCGGGGACGAAAAAGATCCGCGCTGACCGTGTATCAGCGCCCTCCTCCGCGGGCATACTGGAGGCATCACCGCAAAGGAGGAAATGCGATATGAACGACCAGATGAACCATAGTGTCAAATGCTCCGTGGAGAGCTGTACCCACCACTGCGCCCACGACCACTGTGCCCTGAACGAGATCAAGGTGGGCTGCTCCTGCGGCGCTCCGGCCAAGAGCTGTGACTCCACCGAGTGCGCGTCCTTCCAGCTCCGCGCCCGCTGATGATCTGACCCGGCCTCCAAACGCACGAACGCCCGGCTCCCTTCGAGGGGAGCCGGGCGTTCGCATATCAGGTCGCTTTACTTCTGCTCGGGAGCCTTAGTCTCCTCCGCCTTGGGGGCGGCGGGAGCGGCCGCGGGGGCCTCAGCAGGCTTGGCGGCCGGAGCGGCTGCCGCCGCAGGAGCCGCGGGCTTCGGGGCGGCGGGCTTGATCTCGGGGACCTTGCCGTCCACGGTGATCAGCTTGCGGGGGCACTTCTGGGCGCAGAGGCCACAGCCCACGCACTTGTCGTAGTCGATCACGGCCAGGTTCTTGTCCACGGTGATGGCTTCCTTGGGGCAGGCCTTGGCGCACAGACCACAGCCGATACAGCCGTTGTCGCAGATCTTGCGCACGTCGGCGCCCTTGTCCTTGGAGGAACAGGTGATCGCCACATGGCGCTTGGTCTTGTAGGGGGCCAGGAGGATGATGTGACGGGGGCAGATGTCCACGCACTTCTTGCAGGCCTTGCACTTCTCCTCGTCCACCTTGGCCACGCCGTCGATCACATGGATCGCGTCGAAGGGGCAGACAGACTCACAGGTGCCAAAGCCCAGGCAGCCGAAGGAACAGCCGGCCGGTCCGCCGCCGGGCACGCGGGAGGCGGCCAGACAGTCCTGGATGCCCACGTACTCGTACTGCTCGTGGCCGCGGCAGCCGCCGGTACACTGGACCTGGGCCACCTGGCGGACGCCGGCCTCGACCTTGACGCCCATGATCTCGGCGATCTTGGCGGCGACGGCCTCACCGCCGGCGGCACAGCAGTTGGTGGGCGCCTTGCCGGCGGCCACGGCGGCGGCATAGCCGCCGCAGCCAGGGAAGCCGCAGCCGCCGCAGTTGGCGCCGGGCAGGCTGGCGGCGATGGCTTCTTCACGGGGATCCTTCTCCACGGCGAACGCCTTGGCGGCGAAGGCCAGGATCATACTAAAGACCGCGCCCAGAACGCCGAGCACGATGACAGCAGCAATAACAGTATTCATTCTTTCCAGCCCTCCTTAAAAGACCTTCAGGCCGGAGAAGCCCAGGAAGGCCAGCGCCAGCAGACCGGCGGTCACCAGCGCGATGGGGAAGCCCTCGAAGGACTTGGGGCACTCGGAGAACTCCAGGCGCTCCCGCACGCTGGCGAAGAGCACGATGGCGATCAGGAAGCCGATGCCGCCGGTCACGCCGTACACCACGCTCTGGATGAAGTCGTAGCTGTTCTGGGTGTTCTGGAGCACCACGCCCAGCACGGCGCAGTTGGTGGTGATCAGGGGCAGGTACACGCCCAAGGACTCATACAGAGCGGGCATGGCCTTCTGCAGGAACATCTCCACGAACTGGACCAGAGAGGCGATGACCAGGATGAAGGTCACGGTCTGCATGAAGTCCAGGCCCAGCTTCAGCAGGAGCTGGTTGATGGGCCAGCACACGGCGCTGGCCACGCCCATGACGAAGATGACGGCCATGCCCATGCCCAGAGCGGTGTCGATCTTCTTGGACACGCCCATGAAGGGGCAGATGCCCAGGAACTGGGCAAAGATGAAGTTGTTGACCAGGATCGCGCCCAGGGCGATGCTGAACAGTCCGGTAAAGTCCATTACTTCGCCACCTCCTCATTCTTCGCGTCCTTCTTGGGCTTGCTCAGGAAGTACTGCATGGCGGCGATGACGCAGGCCAGGGTCAGGAAGCCGCCCACAGGCAGGATCATGCCCAGCGCGGGGATGCCCTCGGGGATGATGCGGATGCCCTCTCCGTTGTTCAGGATGCCACCGCCGAAGGTGCCGTTGCCCAGCAGCTCACGGATGACGCACATGACGACCAGGATCACGGTGTAGCCAAGGCCCTGGAAGATGCCGTCCAGCGCGGAGGCCAGGATGCCGTTCTTGGAGGCGAAGGACTCAGCGCGGCCCAGGATGATGCAGTTCACCACGATCAGCGGGATGAACAGGCCCAGGCTGGCGGACAGGGACGGGATGTAGGCCTTCAGCAGAAGGTCCACGATGGTCACGAAGCCGGCGATCACGACGATGTAGCAGGCGATGCGGACCTTGCTGGGGATGATGTTCCGCAGCAGAGAGATGAAGATGTTGGCCAGCGTCAGGATGACCAGGACGGACACGCCCATGCCCAGGCCGTTGAACAGGGTGGTGCTGATGGCCAGAGTGGAGCACATGCCCAGGAGCTGGACGGTGACGGGGTTCTGATAGATCATGCCGTCCAAGAATTGCTTTTTGATGTTCATATCCGTTTCCTCCTTAGCCCATGGTGGCCGCGGCGGCCAGAGCGTTGGTGACGCTCTCGCACACGCCGCGGGAGGTGATGGTGGCGCCGGTCAGCGCCTGGACGTCGCCGCCGTCCTTGATGACGGAGACGGTGCCGCTCTTGCCCTTGAACTGCTCCTGCCACTCAGGCTTGCTGGCATTGGAGCCCAGGCCGGAGGTCTCGCCGGTCTCCACGATGGAGATGCCGGTGCAGGTGCCGTCGTTGGACACGCCCACCATCACGCCCAGCGTGCCGCTGAAGGAGGTGGAGGGCTTCACGCGGACCACATAGCCCTCGTCGCCGGCCTTGGCGATGGACTGGATGGTAGCGTCGCCGCCGGTGTACTGATCGGTGACGTCCTCATAGGAGTCCGCGGGGAGCACGGCCTCCATGGCCGCGGCCGTGGTGGCCGCGTCGTTGGCCGCGATCTGAGGGGCAGTGACCTGATCCACCAGGCCCAGCAGGAGCGCGGTCACCACGCTGATCGCCGTCAGGACGATCACCAGCATGGCAGAGCTGGGCTCTTTCTTGTTCACGACTTCGCTCATTTGGACGCGCCCTCCTTTGCCGCTTTCTTGTCCGCCTTGGCCTTGGCCTTCATTTCCTTGGTCACGCCAAAGCGCTCAGGAGCGCCGGCCTTATCCAGCAGCCACACGCAGATGTTCATCAGCAGGATGGCGTAGCTGACGCCCTCGGGATAGCCGCCAAAGTAGCGGATGAAGACGGTCAGCAGACCACAGCCGATGCCGAAGTAGATCTCACCGTTCTTGGTGACGGGGCTGGTCACATAGTCGGTGGCCATGAAGAAGGCGCCCAGCATCAGGCCGCCGCCGCACAGGTTGTACAGGGTCCAGGGGATGCGGTCCATGCCGCCCTGGGGGAACACGAAGCACAGCACCGCCACGGTGGCGATGTAGGCCACGGGGATCCGGGCCCGGATCACGCCGCGCCAGATCAGGTACAGGCCGCCCAGCAGGAGCAGGAGGGCGGAGATCTCGCCCACACAGCCGCCGATGTTGCCCACGAACATATCCGCCAGGCTCACGCCGTCGGGCAGGGTATGGACATAGGCGCCGGTGGCGGCATCCAGATGCTTATGCAGAGAGGACATGGGGGTGGCGCCGGTCACCGCGTCCGCGGCGGAGATCAGGCCGGCCCACTTGCCGGGCTGGACCCAGGTGGTCATGGCCACGGGGTAGCACATCATCAGGAAGGCACGGCCGCCCAGCGCGGGGTTCATGAAGTTCTGGCCCAGGCCGCCGAAGAGCTGCTTGACCACGACGATAGCGAAGAAGTCGCCGATCAGGATGGTCCAGTAGGGCAGGGTCACGGGGCACACGAAGGCCAGCAGGACACCGGTGACGGCGGCAGAGAAGTCGCCGTAGGAATCGGGCTTCTTCAGGAGCTTGCGATAGCCCCACTCGAAGAACTCACAGCCCAGGACGGACACCACCGTCAGGCTCAGGGCCCGGGGTCCGAACACATAGACGGCCATGGCCAGAGCGGGCACCAGCGCGATGAGCACGTCCAGCATGAGCCGGCTGGTGTTCACCGGGGAACAGACATGGGGTGAGGAAGCCACAGAGAGCTTCAGGTCTTTCGTATCGATCATGCCTTTTTCGCCTCCTTCTCCGCCGCGGCCTTCCGCTTCATGGCCAGACCGCGGATCTCGAACTTAGCCATACGGAAGGACTGGACCAGCGGCACACGGGCGGGACAGATGTAGTTGCAGGAACCGCACTCGATGCAGTCCATCAGGTGCATCGCCTCGGCGTCGTCCCAGCGGCGCTTCTCGGCGTAGAGATGCATATAGACGGGGGTCAGGTGCATGGGGCACACATTGACGCACCGGCCGCACCGGATGCACTCGGCGTGCTCCACGTGCTCGGCGGCCTCGGCCTTGGTCATGCACAGGACGCCGTTGTTGCCCTTGATGGTGCAGGCGGACAGGTCGTACACGGCGATGCCCATCATGGGGCCGCCCATCAGGATGCGGTCGGGGGTCTCCTTGAAGCCGCCGGCCTCCTCGATCAGATGGGAGATGGGAGTGCCGAAGGGCGCCAGCACGTTGCGGGGCTCGTTCAGGGCGCCGCCGGTCAGAGTGACGATGCGCTGGGTCAGGGGCCGGCCCTCCACCACAGCCTCGTACACGGCGGCGGTGGTGCTGGCGTTGAACACGGCGCAGCCCACATGGGCGGGCAGACCGCCGGGGGGCACCTCACGGCCGGTGACCCGCTGGATGAGCTGCTTCTCAGCGCCCTGGGGGTACCGGGTGCGGCAGACCACGACCTCGATGCCGCCATCCGCCAGGCTCTGCATCTTGGCGATGGCGTCGGGCTTGTTGTCCTCGATGCCGATGTAGCCCTTGTCCAGACCAAAGGTCTTCATGAGGATCTTCAGGCCCTTCACGATCTTCTCGCCCTGCTCCAGCATGAGCCGGTGGTCGGAGGTCAGATAGGGCTCGCACTCGGCGGCGTTCACGATCACGGTGTCCACCTTGCCGATGCCGGAGCTGATCTTCACATGGGTCGGGAAGCCGGCGCCGCCCATACCGGTGATGCCGGCCTCTTTCACGATGCCGATGATCTCCCCGGGGGTCAGCGTCTCATAGTCGGGATGGGGCGTCAGCTCGGAGCCGAACGTGTCCCGGAAATCGTTCTCGATCACCACGGACATGGCCTTTCCGCCGCCGCAGGAGGGGCGGGGCTCCACGGCCACCACCTTGCCGGACACGCTGGCATGGATGGGGGCACCCAGGCCGGTGATCTCGGCGATCTTCTGGCCCACGGTCACCTGGTCGCCCACCTTGACGATGGGGGCGCAGGGCGCGCCAAGGTGCATGGACATGGACATGCACACCTGGGCGGGAGCCTTGCGGAGCGCCTCCACGGGCTTGGCGCAGGTCAGCTCCTTGTGCTCGTTGGGGTGCACGCCGCCATAAAAGGATAGTTTCATAGGTCCACCTCACAAATCAGGCCCCGGTCCGGGGCCAGTTTCGGGCGGGGGCTGTGGCACGCCTCCACCCTTTCTCTTTTCTGCGCAGTCCGCGCATTCAAACGTCTATTATCATATCGCAGGTTTTGAAAAAAGTCTAGTGATTCTGTTTAAAAATTCTCTTTTTTTCATTGTACCAGTTAGTTTAGGCTTATATTTCCTTTTTTCGTTCCGTTTTCCTCCATTCAAGGCATGGACCAGCCGTTTCCGCCATTTTATCGTTTTCAGAACTATCCGATCAGTATTATGATCGAACTCTTTGTTTTTCAACACCTCATCAAAGACCAGCGGCCATCCCGCACGAATTTCGTCGTTCTGCACCATACTTTCCGAAGCGGATCCCCATTGACAAATCCGCGGTCCGGGTGTATCATCATCCATAATTTCACTTGCCGGCAGCGCGATGGGGCATCTGTATCCAGTCCCCGTCCCCAGTCGGGGAGCGAGTTTTGGATACTGTCCAAAGGCAGTGACTGGACCAGTAGATGCGGCGGGAACGCACAGAGAAGGGGCGGCTGGTGAAAGCCCCTGGGAACGCCGGACATCGAACATCACCCAAGAGCCGCGGCGCAGAACGCCGGATCCGTTCCGGTCAGTAGGCCCCGCCGGCCGCCCACCGTTAACAGGGCATCGAGTGCGCGGGCAAGATGGTCACGAGACATCGCCGTCCGCGAAGTTAGGTGGTACCACGGAGCGTACACGGCCCCGTCCTTTCAGCGATGAGAGGACGGGGCCGTTTTTCATCCCCCGCGATCGGATACCTACCGTCCCATGTAGAAGGAGGCCCATGACCCTATGAGAATGAAGTGTTCCCAGATCCTGATGGAGTGCCTGCTGGAGCAGGGCGTGGATACCGTGTTCGGCTATCCCGGCGGCACGATCCTGAACATCTATGACGAGCTGGAGCTCCATGGCTACAAGAACAAGATCCGCCATATCCTGACCAGCCACGAGCAGGGCGCGTCCCACGCCGCCGACGGCTATGCCCGCGCCACCGGCAAGGTGGGCGTCTGCTTCGCCACCTCCGGCCCCGGCGCCACCAACCTGACCACCGGCATCGCCACCGCCTACTATGATTCCTCCCCCACGGTGTTCATCACCGTCAACGTGGCCGAGTCCCTCATGGGCAAGGACACCTTCCAGGAGGTGGACATGACCGGCATCTCCATGCCCATCACCAAGTGCAATTATCTGGTGAAGGACCCGGACCAGCTGGCGGACGTGATCCGCGAGGCCTTCGCCATCGCCCGGTCCGGCCGCCCCGGCCCCGTCCTGATCGACATCACCAAGAACGTCACCTCCTCCGAGGCCGACTATGAGTACCTGCCCGTGTCCGAGCACGGCCGCCACGGCCGGCTGGGGGCCATGCTCCGCCGGTCCAGCCATGATCTGCGCACCCCCGAGCCCGACCACAGCGACATCGACAAGCTCCTGGGCATGATCGAAGAGGCCCAGCGGCCTCTGATCCTGGTGGGCGGCGGCGTGATCCGCTCCAAGGGCGCAGTGCCCGAGTTCCGCCGCTTCTTCGAGACGCTGAACGCCCCGGTGGCCTCCACTATCATGGGCGGCGGCGCCTGCCCCGGGAACCACCCCCTCTTCACCGGCATGATCGGCATGCACGGCTCCCACGCCTCCAACTACGCCTCCAGCGCCTGCGACCTGCTGATCGCCATCGGCTGCCGCTTCTCCGACCGGGTGGCCACCGATCCCGTCTCCTTCGCCGCTCAGGCCAAGATCGTCCAGATCGACATCGACCGCTCTGAGATCGACAAGAACGTGGAGACCGACCACCATATCATCGGCGACGCCCGCCGGGTGCTGGAGCTGATCAACGAGAAGCTCCCCGCTCACGACTACCCCGCCTGGAAGGCCGATGTGTTCTCCCACAAGGAACTCATCCCCGCCGAGGACGGCAAGCTCCATCCCCACCACATCCTGGACGCCATCTCCGAGCTCACCGGCGGGCAGGCCATCATCGCCACCGACGTGGGCCAGCATCAGATGTGGTCCGCTCAGTACTACCACTTCTCCCGTCCCGGCCAGCTCATCACCTCCGGCGGCTTCGGCACCATGGGCTTCGGCCTGGGCGCCGCCATGGGCGCCAAGACGGGCTGCCCGGACCAGACCGTGGTCCTCTGCACCGGCGACGGCTGTTTCCGCATGAACTGCCACGAGCTGGCCACGCTGGAGCACTATCACATCCCGGTGGTCATCGTGGTGTTCGACAACGGTACTCTGGGCATGGTCCGCCAGTGGCAGCACCTGATCTACGGCGAGCGCTACTCCCAGACCGACCTGGACCGGGGCCCCGACTTCGTGAAGCTGGCCGAGGCCTATGGCCTCCACGGGGCCCGGGCCAAGAGCGTGGAGGAGTTCCGCGCCGCCTTCCAGGACGCGCTGGACCGGGGCACCGCCTGTGTGATCGACTGCGCCATCGACAAGGATGCCATGGTCCATCCCATGGTCCCCGGCGGCGCCGCGGCCACCGACTTCCTGCTCGACTGATAGAAAGGATGGAACAGCTATGAAGAACGATCCAAGCTCCGTCAGCCGGCACACGCTGTCCGTGCTGGTGGAAAATGCCGCCGGCGTCCTCTCCCAGGTCTCCCGGCTCTTCTCCCGCAAGGGCTATAACATCGAATCCCTGGCCGTGGGCACCACCGACGATCCGGCCGTCTCCCGCATCACCATCGAAGTCATGGTGGAGGACAAGACCATCCAGACCGTGATGAACCAGCTCCGCAAGCTCTTCTGCGTCTACTCGGTGCAGGAGCTGAAGCCGGAGCGCTCCATCCGTCGGGAGCTGGTCATGTTCAAGGTCAAGGCCGAGACCCCGGACATCCGCAATGAGGTCATCCAGATCGCCAACATCTTCCGGGCCTCAATCATCGACGTGTCCCTGAAGTCCCTGACCCTGGCCCTGATCGGCGACGAGCGCAAAGCCGAGGCCATGCAGGGCCTGCTGGAGGCCTTCGGCATCCTGGAGCTGGTCCGCACCGGCATGGTCGCTCTGGAGCGCGGCGCCTACACCATCAGCGACGACAACAAGGAAAAGACGGAGTTCGATCTGGGCAAGAACGTCATGTGACGAAGCATACCGTCCTTCGCGGACCGGCGTCGCCGTATCGCGGGATCCGAGCCGGCGGACGCGATGAAGTTCCGCATTTTTTCGTTCAGATCGTAACATACTTATCATTCTTTTTTCCCTGCCTGTGCTATCATGGGCTGGAAGAAATAAAACCAACACATCAAAGGAGTGTTTTGGATCATGGCAAAGATGTACTATGAGAAAGACTGTGAGCTCAGCTACCTGGACGGCAAGAAGATCGCCATCATCGGTTATGGCTCTCAGGGCCACGCCCACGCCCTGAACCTGAAGGATTCCGGCTGCGACGTGTGCGTCGGCCTGCGGAAGGGCTCCAAGCGCTGGGCGGAGGCCGAGAAGGCCGGCCTGGCCGTCAAGACCGTGGCTGAGGCCGCTGAGTGGGGCGACATCGTGATGATCCTCATCAACGACGAGGCCCAGGCCGATGTCTACAAGAAGGACATCGCCCCCTACATGACCGAGGGCAAGGCTCTGGCCTTCGCGCACGGCTTCAACATCCGCTATGGCCAGATCGTTCCCCCCAAGGGCGTGGACGTGTTCATGGCTGCCCCCAAGGGCCCCGGCCACACCGTCCGTTCCACCTATGTGAACGGCAAGGGCGTGCCCTGCCTGGTCGCCGTGGAGCAGAACGCCACCGGCAACGCCTATAAGATCGCTCTGGCCTACATCGCCGGCATCGGCGGCGCCCGCGCCGGCGTCATGGAGACCACCTTCCACGACGAGACCGAGACCGACCTGTTCGGCGAGCAGACCGTCCTGTGCGGCGGCGTGGTGGACCTGATGCGCTGCGGCTTCGAGACTCTGGTCGAGGCCGGCTATGAGCCCGAGAACGCCTACTTCGAGTGCATCCATGAGATGAAGCTGATCATCGACCTGATCAACAAGGGCGGCGTGGCCGCGATGAACTACTCCATCTCCGACACCGCTGAGTATGGCGAGTATGTCTCCGGCCCCCGTGTCCTGCCCTACGAGGAGACCAAGAAGAACATGAAGGCGGTCCTCGCCGACATCCAGGACGGCACCTTCGCCGGCAAGTGGATCGCCGAGAACAAGAACGGCCGTACCTTCTTCAACTCCAAGCGCGCCCAGCTGGCCAAGCATCCCATGGAGATCGTGGGCGCCGAGCTGCGCAAGAACATGATCTGGGGCGGCGACACCGATCTGGACACCGCTTCCAACTAAAAACAAGTCCCATCTGTACAGACCCTGTACACAAAAAGACCGGAGGGCCAATGGCCCTCCGGTCTTTCTTCTCAGGAACGGCGCTCTGTCACGCCTCTCCTCCCGTGACCTGTCGGAGGAGCTCCTCGGCGGAGATGCCGTAGAGCCTGGCCAGGGCCAGCAGGTTGGCGGTGCTGGGGTCCGAGGTGCCGTTCTCCCATTTGGAGACGGCCTGCCGGCTGACGCCCACCGCCTCAGCCACGAACTCCTGCGTCATCTTGCACCGGGTCCGCTCCGCCTTGAGGCACTCCCCCAGAGAGCGGCGCACCGCCGCGTTCTCCGCCCGCGCCGGGCCGGAGCGCAGATACTTGAGGAGGGCCCGGATCAGCAGGACCACCAGCACGATACCCGCCGCCGTCGAGGCCAGCACCCACAGGAGCCCCGCCACCGTCGCCGCTGTCACGATCGTCATATGGATCTTCCTTTCTGTTTGGGATGGTCCTATCCTAGCTCATCCGGCCCGCGGCAGCCACCAACTATCCCGCAACCTTTCGTTGCGGCGGCTGTTTCTGCTCATTCCAGACCCATCACGTCCATGGTCCGGCGCATATGGATGGCCACGGCGTGTTCCGCGCCGGCTCCGTCCCGCCGGGCCAGGAAGTACATGATCAGGGCATGGTCCTGGCAGGTGTCGTCCGCCATCTGCTCCCGGTGCTCCCCGGCCACCACCGAGGTGGAGATCGCCCGGTTGATCACCGGCAGGAGGCGCATCATGAACTCGTTGTGGGCTGCCCGGACGATGGCCGCGTGGAACGCGCCGTCCGCCGCCACCCGGTCCACACCGGTCTGGATGTACCGCTCCACGGCTCTCCCCTTCTCCAGAATGTCGGTGATCTCCTCATCGGTGGCCCGCTCACAGGCCAGCCGGGCCGCCGACGGCTCGAAGATCATCCGCAGCTCGAAGAGGTCCTTGAGCTGGCCCTTCACCCGGCTCAGGTCCCGGAAGCCGAAGTCGTCGATCGCCTCCACCTTCTGGGAGACGAAGGTACCCTTGCCCCGCCGGACCTCCAGGATCCCCTGGGCGGTCAGGGTGCGGATGGCCTCCCGCAGAGTGGTGCGGCTGACCCCCAGCTCCTGCGAGAGCTCCAGCTCATTGGGGAGCTTCTTCCCCGGCCCCGGGCGGCCCTCCACCACGATCTTGGTATACAGCCGTTCCGCTGTCTGCTGGGCCAGACTCTTCTTTTCCACGATCATCACCTCACCGAATACTTGACAGTGCTTTTGCCCCTATTATATAATATTACATCATACAACGCAAGTGTCATCACACAGCTTGTTTGGATACCGCAAGGAGGCTTTTTTATGCGAAGCGACAACGTGACCAAAGGAGTGGAGCGCGCGCCCAACCGCTCTCTCTTCTACGCTCTGGGCCTGACCGAGGAGGAGATGGAGCGTCCCCTGATCGGCGTGGTCAGCTCCTACAACGAGATCGTGCCCGGCCATATGGACCTGAACAAGATCGCTGAGGCCGTCAAGGCCGGCATCCGGGCCGCCGGCGGCACCCCCATCATGTTCCCCGCCATCGCCGTGTGCGACGGCATTGCCATGGGCCATGTGGGCATGAAGTACTCCCTGGTCACCCGCGACCTGATCGCCGACTCCACCGAGGCCATGGCTATGGCCCACCAGTTCGACGGCCTGGTCATGATTCCCAACTGCGACAAGAACGTGCCCGGCCTGCTGATGGCCGCCGCCCGGGTGAACATCCCCACCATTTTCTGCTCCGGCGGTCCCATGCTGGCCGGCCGGCTGAAGGACGGCCGCCGCTCCTGCCTCTCCCATATGTTCGAGGCCGTGGGCGCCTACAAGGCCGGCAAGCTGGACGAGGAGGGCGTGGCCGACTATGAGCACAACGCCTGCCCCACCTGCGGCTCCTGTTCCGGCATGTACACCGCCAACTCCATGAACTGCCTGACTGAGGCCATCGGCATGGGCCTGCGGGGCAACGGCACCATCCCCGCCGTCTGGTCCGCCCGGCTCCGTCTGGCCAAGCACGCCGGCATGCAGGTCATGGAACTGGTGAAGAAGGACATCCGCCCCCGGGACATCATGACTCCCGCCGCCTTCCACAACGCCGAGACCGTGGATATGGCCCTGGGCTGTTCCACCAACACCATGCTCCACCTGCCCGCCATCGCCCATGAGTGCGGCATCGAGCTGGATTTGGATATGTCCAACGAGATCTCCGCCAAGACCCCCAACCTGTGCCACCTGGCCCCCGCCGGCGACACCTACATGGAGGACCTGGAGAGCGCGGGCGGCGTCTACGCCGTCATGAAGGAGCTGACCAAGAAGGGTCTGCTGGACACCAGCGTCCTGACCTGCACCGGCAAGACCATGGCCGAGAACCTGGAGGGCGTGGACAACCTGGATCCCGAGCTGATCCGCCCCATCGACCATCCCTACTCTCAGGACGGCGGCATCGCCGTGCTGAAGGGCAATCTGGCTCCCGAGGGCTGCGTGGTCAAGCGCTCCGCCGTGGCTCCCGAGATGATGCACCACACCGGTCCCGCCCGTGTGTTCGACTGCGAGGACGACGCCATCGCCGCCATCTACGAGGGCAAGATCGTGGCCGGCGACGTGGTGGTCATCCGCTACGAGGGCCCCAAGGGCGGCCCCGGCATGCGCGAGATGCTCAACCCCACCTCCGCCATCTGCGGCATGGGCTTGGGCGAGAGCGTGGCTCTGATCACCGACGGCCGGTTCTCCGGCGCCACCCGCGGTGCCTCCATCGGCCATGTCTGCCCCGAGGCCGCTCAGGGCGGCCCCATCGCGCTGGTGGAGGAGGGCGACATCATCTCCATCGATATCCCCGCCTGCAAGATCGAGCTTCAGGTGGATGACGCCACTCTGGCCGCCCGGAAGGCCAAGTGGGTCTGCCCCGAGCCCCGCGTCAAGACCGGCTATCTGGTCCGCTACGCCAAGCTGGTCACCTCCGCCGCCCGGGGCGCGGTGCTGGAGTGATCCCGGACTTTTCCACAAGAACAGCCTGACAGGTGTAAAAAACGGCCTCTCCCGGTGTCGGGAGAGGCCGTTCAGCGTGTCGAAAAAGTTCGACACGCTTCTCAGAAATGCCAGTTCGTTCTTTGTGAAGAACGAACTGGCATTTCTTCGAGGGAGATGCAGACCGCCACGCGCACTCGCTGCGCTCGCACACTTGCGGCCTGAGAAGAGTTTTTTCTGAGGCGCATGTCCCCAGAAAAAACGCCTTGTATCTTATTCCGTCACCTGCGGGTGACGGAACTCTGCGAGGCTCTTGCATCGTTCCCCGTGAGAGATCACTTTTTTGACAGACTGACGGCCTCTCCCGACACCGGGAGAGGCCGTTTTCGTTGGTCTGTCGTTTTCCGTTTACTGGAACATCATGTTGCCGAGGCCGACAGTCGTAAGCCATGCACCCTTCGTCTCGATTTTCATCTGTAGCCCGTGGTTCAGGGGGACCGTGATCTTCCGGGGAAGGGCTTCCGGTTCCACTGTGTAACTGGCTACCCGCACGTCATCCACGTAGAAGACCACCTCGGTATTGGAACTGCCTCCACCGTCGATATGCCCGAGGTCCAGCGTCAGGCTGTTATAGGCGCCATTGAGATTGAATAGAGCATATTGATCACTACCACCATAGGCATACACGCTAAGCCCGTTCCCGTACTCGTTTCCGCCCATTTTTACAGTTTGGCTGGCTGTGAGCATCTGCACATAGCCCGATTTCTGATACGGCTTGCAGACGTCCTCCATCCGGTAGCTCCCGGTGGTCATGGGAGAGCTTCCGATGTAGGCCCGCTTGGTGTTCCCGTCGTAGTTGACGGCCTTGCCCAGGGCCTGGCTCACAGCCCGGAGGGGGATGTAGGTGGTGCCGTTGTAGACGAAGGTCTCCACGCTCTTGCCGTTGGCGTCCTTGGGGTCCAGACGGACCCCGTCCACGAAGATCTCGATCCCCTGGAGGACGTCGATCTTCTTCCCGGTCAGCGCCGCCGCCCCGGCGGGGACGGCCACGCCCATGGCCAGAGTCGCCACGAGGACTCCGGCCGCAAAATCGCGCGCCCGGTGCAGTTTCATGTCAGGTTCCTCCTCTTTTTTCGTTGTCCACCCCGGCGGGCCGGGAGAGACGAGGTGATGGAGCGTGCGGCACAGTCCTTCGGTGCAGTATCGGCCTGCCGCATCATCCATTTTCCGTCGCTATCGTATCATAGTCTCAGCGGATCTTCAACCCACTATTATAGTTTTCTCCGTCAGCGGGCGGGATCTTTGTTTCCGCCCACAGGCGGACGGGGGATATGTCCTCGCCGGACGGGCGCCCTGCGCGGGCGGCGGACCCTTTCTTTGCCAAAGAAAGGGTCGAAAGAAAGGCCCAGAGAGGGCGGGCCTCCCCTCTGGACTCCCCCTATCGCGCCGTTCTCCGCTTCCGGCGCAAGGGCAGGCCTCTGTGGTCGCCCGTTCCTCCGGCAGTCGCGTGGAGCGTCCTACCGATGGCCCTCCGAGGGGCGGCAGGGACGCCGCCCCGTACGCGGCGGGCATCGGTGGTTCGGCCCCCACAGGTATGCGTGGAGACTGCGGCGTTGGAAGAGCATCCCATACGGATATGGTCCGAGCGAGGGCATAGGGGGTGTCCAGAGGGGAGGTCCGCCCCCTCTGGCGTTCTTTTTCTTTCCCCCATTTCTTTTTCTGACGTTCAGAAAAAGAAATGGGGCTCCCGCCGAGCAGGCGGCCCGTCCGGCGAGGACATATCCCCCGTCCCGCCCCGTGGGCGGAAAACTAAGCGGAAGTAGGAAAAGGACCGGGCAGAGCATCACTCCGCCCGGTCCCATTTTTCGCTTTGCGTTTTTTAGTACGCCACGCCCCAGTAGATCATGTGCTTGGCGGGCTTGCCGCAGCAGACGCAGGTGTCGCCCACGCTCTCCTGCTCCAGAGGCATACAGCGGGAGGTGACGCCCGCCTGCTCCTTCATTTTGAGCTCACACTCCAGGTCGCCGCACCACATGGTCTTGGCGAAGCCGCCCTCGCTGGCCTCGAACTCCTTGACCTCCTCCAGCGTGCGGCACACTTTGGTGTGGGCCTCCAGGTTCTTCTTGGCCCGCTCGTACAGGCCCTCGTGGACCGCGTCCAGCAGCTGGGGCACCACGGTCTCCAGCTGATCCAGAGACACGAAGATCTTTTCCCCGGAGTCCCGGCGGCAGATACAGCACTGGCCCTTCTCCATGTCCTTGGGGCCGATCTCCACCCGCAGGGGCACGCCCTTCATCTCATACTGGGCGGCCTTCCAGCCCATGGACTGATCGGAGTCGTCCATCTGAGCCCGGATGCCGGCGGCCTTCAGGCGGTCCAGCAGGGCGCCAGCGGCCTCCAGGACGCCGGGCTTGTGCTGTGCCACGGGGATGACCATGGCCTGGATGGGGGCGATGCGGGGAGGCAGGACCAGACCGTTGTTGTCGCCGTGGGTCATGATGATGCCGCCGATCATGCGGGTGGACACGCCCCAGGAGGTCTGATGGGGATAATGGAGCTGGTTGTCCTTTCCGGTGAAGGTGATGCCGAAGGCCTTGGCGAAGCCGTCGCCGAAGTAGTGGCTGGTGCCGGACTGGAGGGCCTTCCGGTCGTGCATCATGCACTCCACGGTGTAGGTCTCCTCCGCGCCGTTGAACTTCTCCTTATCGGTCTTGCGGCCCTTGACCACGGGCATGGCCAGCACGTTCTCCAGGAAGTCCGCGTAGATGTTCAGCATCCGCATGGTCTCTTCCCGGGCCTCCTCGGCGGTGGCGTGCATGGTGTGGCCCTCCTGCCACAGGAACTCCCGGTGGCGCAGGAAGGGACGGCTGGTCTTTTCCCAGCGCAGGACGGAGCACCACTGGTTGTACAGCTTGGGCAGGTCCCGGTGGGAGTGGATGATGTTCTTATAGTGCTCACAGAACAGCGTCTCGGAGGTGGGCCGGATGCAGTAGCGCTCCTCCAGCTTCTCGCCGCCGCCCATGGTGACCCAGGCGCACTCAGGGGCGAAGCCCTCCACATGGTCCTTCTCCTTCTGGAGCAGGGACTCCGGGATCAGCACAGGCAGATACACGTTCTCATGCCCGGTCTCCTTGAACTTCGCGTCCAGCTCCTTCTGGATGTTCTCCCAGATGGCATAGCCATAGGGACGATAGATGAACATGCCCTTGATGGAGGAGTAGTCGATCAGCTCCGCCTTCTTGCACACGTCCGTGTACCACTGGGTGAAGTCCACCTCCATGTCGGTGATCTGCTCCACCTGCTTCTTGTCCTGTGCCATAAGTTACCTCGATCCTTTTTCTGTCGTTCCGACAGTATTTGTTCTCATTTTATCCATTCATCCGGTGAAAGTCAAGGCCGGATGATCAGAGTGGCCTTGAAGGTCAGGCCGTCATACGCGCCGTAGAGGGTGATGTAGTCGCCGCTGGACAGCTCCTTCAGTGCCAGAGTCTTGCCGCCGGAGGTGAGGATGCTGGCGCTGGCCACGTTCACCGTCACCACACTGCTGTCGCTGCTCTTCTGGATCAGCAGTTCCCCGGCGGAGCGGTTCACATAGAGCACCTCGCCCTGGACCTGGTTGGCCATGGCGGCGCTCTTGTCCACCTCGATGGAGAGGATCTGATCCCCCTCCAGCACCAGACTGACCTTGAAGCCGGGCTTCAGGGTGTCGATGGACACGGACTTGCCGTCCTGGGTCACGGACACGCTGGAGCTCACCCGGTAGGAGACGGTGGAGCCGTCGGAGAGCTGGACATCCAGAGTGGTGCCGGAGGTGTCCAGGCTCACCTTCTGGATGGTGCCCTTGGCGTTGGCGCTCTGGGGGGTGGCGTCGATGGCGCTGACCTCGTTGTACCGGATGGTGATCTCCACCTCATCGCCGCTCTTGAGCCGGTCGATGGTGCTCTTCTCATCTCCCCGGTAGATCGTGGGCAGGTCATCCATGTCGATGTCGTAGCTCACCACAGTACCGTCATCCCGGACGATCTCCAGCACGGTGGTGGTGCCGTAGGTGATGGAGCGGATGGTGCCCTCATCGCTGGTGGAGCCGGGATAGGCCATGATGGACACGGCTTCGGTCTTGGAGACCTGCATGGTCACATAGTCGTCCCTGTCCAGCTTGGAGAGGCTGATCTTCTCCCCCTCATAGGTGATGTCGATGCCGCTGGGGACCTTATAGGTCACGTTCTTCCGCTTGTCGAAATCCTGGATGGTGATCTCGTCCCGGCTCTTGCTGGTGCTCCGCACAGAACCCCGGACATAGGTGGTCTTGGTGTCCACCTCCACGCCGGTGATCTTGCTCTCGTCCTCGTTGGAGACGGTCAGGACCACGTAGTCGCCCACCTGTGTGGAGCTGAGCTTGCCCTTGGAGCCGTTCACCGACACCGCCGCGGAGCCGGGGATCGTGTAGCTGGTCTTGGTACCGTCCATGGCCAGGACCTGGAGCTTCATGGAGCTGCTCCCGCTGGCCTTCACATCGGCGATCAGGCCCACGGTGGTCTTGGTGCCGCCGGTGAGCTGGACGGCGGCCAGATGGTCGTCCCGGTCCACCAGACACACCGCGCCGGTGTAGTCCCTGCTCTTGTCCAGCAGCTCGGTGCCGCCGGTCTTGTCCCCGGCCTTCACAGCGGTGAAGCGGTCCGCCTTGTAGGTCTTGGCGGAGCCGTCCACCTTCAGGACCACCGCCGTCTTGGACAGACTGCTGATCGTGCCGGTGACGGTGGAGGGCTGCCTGCCCAGACGCACGGCAGTGGGGGTGCCGCTCTTATTGAGCTCCACCTTGGCGTATACTCCGGTCTTGAGGGCGCTCTGGTCCGCCCTCATGTTGTTCTGATAGATCACCGCGTAGCTGGGCACCGTCAGGGTCCGAGCCCCGTTCACCGGATCGGTGAGGCCGATCCGCGCGGAGCCGCTGGCGTTGGCGGACACGCTGGTGATCGTGCCGCCGGTCCACTCATAATCCGTGTAGTCCGCCAGATCCATCGTGATGCCGTGGAGGGTCATGAAGTCCATGGCCCGGCGCATGAGAGAGGTCATGGAGGCCCGGTTCACACTGCTCTTGGGCAGGAAGCGGTCCTGCTCATCGCCCTTCACGATGCCGTACTGGCTCAACAGGTAGACATAGGGCCGGAGGGAGCGGTCGATCTCGTCCTTGTCCCGAAAGCTCAGGGAGTAGCCGTCCAGGCTGTCTGCCGCGTCGGAGAGCTGCATGGCCCGGGCCAGATAGAGGGCCACTTTCTCCCGGGGGATGGCGCCGAGCAGGCCGTTGTTGTTGGCCAGGCTCTGGAGCTCCGACACCGACACCACGCCGATCTCCAGACAGACGGACAGGTCGGGACCCGCCCAGGAGCGCATATCATAGGGGATGATGTCCGCCAGCGTGTCCGACCAGGCATTGGCGATCTTGGCCTTGACAGCGGCGTCGATCCGCGCCACCCGGGCGCAGAAGAGGAGTGCCTCCACCGCGCTCATGGCGGCGTCCGGCTTGAAGCTCCCGTCGCTGTATCCGCTGACCAGTCCCTGGTCCGCCAGATATTCCACGTCCGTCTTGGCCCAGTGGCCCTTCAGGTCCTTGAAGCTCGCCGCCGAGGCGGGGACCGCCCCCATGCCCACGGTCATGGAGACCGTCAGAGCCGCAGCCAGCAGTCGTTGTTTCTTCATATATCTGCACCTCCATCATGATGAAAGGTCTGTTTCGCCCTTCTCCTCCGTAGACGACGGAGCGGGCTGGAAGGTTCCCCCAGATCTCAGTATGACTGAAACGGTGCTTTCAGTATACCGGATCTTTGGGCAAAAAGCAACAAAAGTCAAGGAAATGGAACGTCCAAACGTGCGGTCAAGGAACGTCGGGGGGAGAGAGGACGGGCCAGCGTTCCTGAGGAGCATGCCGAACTCGGCCCATACGCTGACCGCCCGCCCTGCTCCGGAATGGAGCTGGGCGGGCGTCATCGTTTCGATCAGTCCTCGTCGCTGAGGTAATAGGGCTTCATGAGGCTGGCGGAGAGCTCCGTGGAGTCCTTCACGCCATCGGTACGGAGGACCGTCTCACGGGGACGGCCGCCGCCGCTGCCGCGAGCCTTGCGTTTCTTCCGCGCGTTGCCGCCGTTGAGCACGTCCAGAGCCTTCACGGGAGTGGAGCCCTTCTTCCGGCCGGAGCGCTCCTCGCTCTTAGGGGCCTCATGGACGGTCTCGGCCTTTCGGGGCTCATGGCCCCGGGCGGACTTGCGCCGGCGGTCCCGGCCGCCATGATCGCGCTCCTGCTTCTGGCTCAGGGTCCGGGGACGGGGCGCCAGAAGGCGGGCGGTGGCGTCCATGATGGTGTCGCCGGCCAGAGGGTCGGCGTGGTGGAAGTCCTCCGTCCGGCGGCTCCGCGCCTCCCGGACCGGCTGCGCGGGAGCGGTGGCCGTGAGGGCCTCCTCCAGCGTGGCGCTGGCCCGATAGCCGCGGGCCCGCTTCTTCCGGGCGGCGGCAGGGACCTCCTCCTGGGCGGACGCTTTCTTCCGAGGGGCGGACTCGGCGTCCGATCCCATGATCTTCTGGGCGGCGCGGGCCTTGCGCTCCTCCGCGGCGGCCTTGTTGGCGGCATCCCGGGCGCGGCGGCGCTCCTTAGCGGCGGCGCGGGCCTCGGCATCCTCGGGGTTGACCACCCGGCCCTTTTTATCCTTGGGCAGGGGCTCGAAGATCTCCATGGGCCAGGGATGGTCCTCCACCACGGGGATGGAACGCTGGAGGAGCTTCTCGATGCTCTTCAGGTCGCTCTTCTCGTTGATGTCGCAGAAGGAGATCGCGGTGCCGCCGTGCCCGGCCCGGCCGGTACGGCCGATGCGGTGGACATAGGTCTCAGGCACATCGGGCAGGTTGTAGTTGAACACATGGGAGAGCTCCTCGATGTCTAGGCCCCGGGCGGCGATGTCGGTGGCCACCAGGACCTTGACTCTGCCGCTCTTGAAGTCGGCCAGCGCCTGCTGGCGGGCGGTCTGGCTCTTGTTGCCGTGGATGGCGGCGGCGGTGATGCCGCTCTTCACCAGGTCGCCGGCCACCTTGTTGGCGCCATGCTTGGTGCGGGTGAACACCAGCGCGTTCTTCACGTCGTCGCCCAGGAGGGAGGCCAGGAGCTTGGTCTTGTTGCCCCGGTCCACATAGTAGAGCTTCTGGTCGATGACCTCCACCGGGGAGGACACCGGGTCCACGGCCACCTTCACAGGGTCATGGAGGAGGGAGTCCACCAGGTCGGAGATCTCACGGGGCATGGTGGCGGAGAAGAAGAGAGTCTGCTTCTGGGCGGGGAGCCACCGGAGGATCTTCTTCACGTCGTGGATGAAGCCCATGTCCAGCATCCGGTCGGCCTCGTCCAGGACGAAGATCTCCAGATGGGAGAAGTCCAGCAGTTTCTGTTGGTAGAGGTCGGCCAGACGGCCGGGTGTGGCCACCAGCACGTCCACGCCCCGCTTGAGGCGCTCCACCTGCGGGGCCTGGCCCACGCCGCCGAAGATGACGGTGGAGCGCAGGGGCAGATGCTTGCCATAGGCCTCGAAGCTCTCCTGGATCTGAAGGGCCAGCTCACGGGTGGGAGTGAGGATCAGGGCGCGGATCGGCCGGCCCTGGGGCTTTGCGGCGGAGAGCCGCTGGAGGATGGGGGATGCGAAGGCACAGGTCTTGCCGGTGCCGGTCTGGGCACAGCCCAGCACGTCCCGCCCGGACAGCGCCGGCGGGATGGCTTTTTCCTGGATGGGGGAGGGCTGTTCATAGCCCAGTTCGGCCAGGGCCCCCAGGATGGGCTCGATCAGGCCGAGTTCACGGAATGTCATAATTTCTCGGATCCTTTGCTCTTTTATTTCACCGGGCAGAGCCCGGTACGCACCTGCGCCCGCTGGACGGACCAGCGGGCGCAGATGTAAACGTCTATGCTCCAGTATACCATATTTTCGGGGAATTACAAGTGTAGTGTAGGATCGGAAGCGTGGGGATGCCCAAACACGCAGTGGAAGAGATCCCGGGGAAAGACACGGTCACAGCTCCAGCAGATCGCGGATGGCCCGGGCCACGCCGTCCTCCCAGGCGGAGGCGGTGATGTGCCGGGCGATGGCCTTGATCTGGTCCGTGGCGTTGCCCATGGCCACCGGCATCCCCACGGCGGTGAGCATCCCCCGGTCGTTGTCGCTGTCGCCGATGGCGATGACCTCCTCCATGGGGATCCCCAGCTCTCCGGCCAGCACGGTCAGACCGGTGCCTTTGTCCACCCCCACGGGGACCATCTCGAAGTTGTAGGGGGCCGAGGTGGTCAGCTCCACCTCCGGGAACTGCCGCACCCGCTCCATCAGGGGCGGGAACACCGCCGGATCTCCCTGGGCGTATACCTTGCTCAGCGGCAGATCCTCCGCCCGCAGATAGTCCGAGGGCCGCTCCACGATCTCCTTGCACCGGTGGAACCCCTGGCTGGGGTAGGTCTTGAACACCTCTACCCCCATCTCGTTCACCAGCAGGCGGCTCCCGGCGAAGAGCATGAGACCCACCGGCGCGTCCTCCAGCTCAGCCACCAGGGCCCGGCCCACCTCCGTGGGGAACTCCCACAGGCGGGTGTTGCGCCGCAGGTCCAGATCGGCCAGAGCCGCGCCGCCCTGGGCCACCATGACCCGGTCACAGCCGGCCTCGTCAGCCAGCTCCTCCGACTCCTGCCAGGAGCGGCCGGTACAGAGGACCACCTTCACTCCCGCGGCCCGGGCGGCGGCGATGGCCTCCCGGACGGCGGGACTCACAGAGGTCCCGTGGGGCGGGATCAGGGTCCCGTCGATATCCAATGCGATGAGCCGGTACATGGATCTCCTCCTCATTCAGCCGTGTCGGGACCGTCCCCGTGGGGACCGGGGCCCAAGTCGCCGGCCTTCCAATGCTTGCGGCACAGGCCGATATAGCGGTCGTTGGCCCCCAGTTCCACCTGAGCCCCCTCCTTCAGCACCCGGCCGTGGGCGTCGAAGCGGGCGTTGCAGGTGGCCTTCTTGCCGCACCAGCAGATCGTCTTGATCTCCTCGATGATGTCGGCGCAGGCCAGCAGCTCCTGAGAGCCGGGGAAAAGCTCCCCCTTGAAGTCGGCCCGCAGGCCGTAGCAGATCACCGGGACGTTGTGCTCGTCCACCAGGTCGGTCAGATACCGGACCTCCTCCCGGGTGAGGAACTGGGCCTCATCCACGATGACGCAGGCATAGGCCCGCAGGTCCTCCGGGCTCATCTTCCTCAGATCGCTGAAATAGATGCAGGGGTGGCTCAGCCCCGCCCGGGAAGCCACGAAGCGGGCCCCGTCCCGCTGGTCCAGCTCCGGCTTCACCAGCAGGGCGTCCTGCCCCCGCTCCTCATAATTATATCGCACCATCAGGGCATTGGCGGTCTTGCTGGACCCCATGACCCCATAGCGGAAATACAGCTTTGCCATCCGTTCTCTCTCCTCGTGTTCGGTATCGTGATCAGCCCATGAGCCGCTTCAGCAGGCCCAGCCCCTTCCCTCCGTGGGGCGGATAGCGGACGGGCACATCCGGCGGGAACTTCCGGTAGACCGACTTCTCATAGGAGAAGGTACGGAAGCCCGCCTCTCCGTGACAGCGGCCCATGCCGCTCTCTCCGGTACCCCCGAAGGGCAGGGCGCTGTTGGCCAGATGGATCACCGTGTCATTGACGCACCCTCCGCCGAAGGGGATCCGCTCCCGGACCTCCCGCATGAGGGCGCTGTCCTTGGTGAACAGATACAGCGCCAGGGGCCTGGGCTTCTGCTGGAGGCGGCCGATCAGCGCCTCCATGTCCCCGTCGTAGGTCAGCACCGGCAGGATCGGGCCGAAGATCTCCTCCCCCATCACCGGGTCGCCCTCGTCCACATCCACCAGCACCGTGGGGGCGATCTTGAGGCGTGACGCGTCCCGCCCGCCCCCCAGCGCGACGCGCCCGGAGGCCATCAGGCCCTCCAGCCGCCGGAAGTGCTTTTCGTTCACGATCCGGGGCAGGTCCGGGCTCTCCAGCGGCTGTTCTCCATAGAACTGCCGGATATACCGGCCCAGACGCTCCACGAAGTAGTCACGGGCCTCCTCCGGCACCCACACATGGTCCGGGGCCACGCAGGTCTGTCCGGCGTTCAGGCCCTTGCCCCACACGATCCGCCGGGCGGCCAGATCCATGTCCGCGTCCGGAGCCAGGATCGCCGGGGACTTGCCCCCCAGCTCCAAGGCCACGGGGGTCAGCCGCTCCGCCGCCGCGGCCATGACGGTCCGCCCCACCGCCGTGCTGCCGGTGAAGAAGAGGAAGTTGAACCGCTCCTTCAAAAGAGCGGTGTTCTCCGCCCGTCCCCCCTGGACGGCACAGACATAGTTGGACTCGAACACGTCGGCGATCAGGTCCGCCACCGCCTGTGACGATGCCGGGGCATAGGCCGACGGCTTCACCACGGCGGTACACCCCGCCGCCAGAGCGGAGATCAGCGGTACCAGCGTCAGCTGGACCGGATAGTTCCAGGGGGCCATGATCAAGGCCACGCCGTATGGCTCCCGGTATATCCGGCTGGAGCCGGGGGCCAGGGCCAGAGGCGTGCGGACCTTCCGGGGCCTGGCCCATCGCTCCAGATGCTCCCAGGCATCCTTCAGCTCGGAGCGGACCACCGCCAGCTCGGTCTCATAGGCCTCGAAGCGGGACTTGCCCAGATCCTGCTCCAGCGCCGCCAGCAGGGCGGCCTCGTGCCGGTCCAGGCCCTGTTTGAGCCGGTGGAGCATGGTCCTGCGGAAGGACACGCTTCGGGTATAGCCCAGATGGAAGAAGCTCCGCTGGGCGTCGATCTGGCTGGTCAGTTCCATAGAGACTCCTGTTCCCCCTCCAGTGCCCCTATCGCCAGGGGCAGGAAGGACTGGAATGCGTTGGGCACGGCGTAGGTCTCGGCCAGGGCGGCGCGGTCCGCCCACACCCAGCCCTCCGGCAGGACCTCGGTGTCCGTGTGGACCACCAAGCCCTCCATGCGCCACTCGATGTGGCTGAAGATATGCTTCCCGCTCCCTCCATGGTCCATGTGGAGGGGCGCGATGCCCCAGCGGTCCAGGGCTCCCCGGTCCCCCCGGAGCTCGTTGGGGAACTCCCACAGGCACGCCAGCAGACCTCTGGCCGCCCGGCGGCGGAGGGCGATCCGCCCCGCCCGGAGGATGAGATAGACCGTGCGCTCCTCGACCCGCCGTGCCTTCTTGGGCGCCTTCACCGGGATCTCGGCGGTCAGTCCCTCCCGGCAGGCGGTGCAGAAGTCCGCCGCCGGACACTGGGCGCACAGAGGCGCGCCGTTGGGGAGGCATACCAGAGCTCCCAGCTCCATGAGGGCCTGATCGTAGGCCCCGGGGAACTGCCTGGGCATGGTCTCCAGCAGGGCCTGCCGCATCCGGGCCTTGGTGTCGGGCTTCCCGATGTCCCCCCGGTCGCCGGTGATCCGGGCCACCACCCGGAGGACGTTGCCGTCCACCGCCGGCACCGGGATGCCGAAGGCGATGGCGGAGATGGCCCCGGCGGTATACTCTCCCACTCCAGACAGACTGAGGATGTCCTCATAGGTGTCGGGGAACCGCCCTCCGAAGCGGTCCATGATCTGGCCCGCCGCTTTTTTCAGGTTCCGGGCCCGGCTGTAATAGCCCAGCCCCTGCCAGAGCTTCATGAGCCGGTCGTCGTCCACCGCCGCCAGGTCGGCCACCGTGGGGAGGGCCTCCATGAACCGGCGGTAGTAGTCCAGCACCGCCGCCACCCGGGTCTGCTGGAGCATGATCTCCGAGACCCAGACGTGGTAGGGGGTGGGGTCGGACCGCCAGGGCAGGGTCCGGGCGTGCTCCTGGAACCATTGGAGCAGAGGGATGGGGAGCTGTTCGAGTTCGTTCACTGGGGACCTCCGTTTTCGGTGGGTGTCGTTCGTCTGCCATTCTACCATATACGCCCAGCCGCTTCAAGCGCCAGCGGACCGATCAGGGCGGCCATATCCGCCGGGAGCAGGCTGGTCCGGATGACGGGTGCTCCCGTCACCGGGTGGATCAGGGACAGACCGGCCGAGTGGAGGGCCGTCCGGCCGATCAGGGCCCTGTCCTCGGTGCCGTACAGGAAGTCCCCAGTGAGGGGACAGCCCAGCCACGCCATATGGACCCGGATCTGATGGGTCCGCCCGGTGTCCAGCTCCAGCCGGAGCAGGCTCCGGCCCTGATGCCGGCCCAGCACCTGATACCGGGTCCGGGCGGGCGCGCCGTCGGGACGCACCTCCCGGGCCAGGAGAGAGCCCTCCGCCCGGCCGATGGGGGCGTCCACCGTCCCCGCCTCCTCCGGCGGAACGCCGTCGCACACCGCCAGATAGATCCGCCGGAAGGCGGAGCTGTGGAGCTGCTCCTTCAGCCGCTCGTGGGCGTGGGCGTGCTTGGCCGCGCACATGAGGCCGGAGGTCCCCCGGTCCAGCCGATTCACCGGCCGAAATTTGACGGTCTGTCCGGTCTTTTTGTAATAATAGGTCAAAAGATTCCCGATCGTATCGTCGAAATGGCCCGGTCCCGGATGGACGGGCCTCCCGGCGGGCTTGTCCAGGAGCAGGAGGTCCCCGTCCTCATAGACGATGGGCAGGTCCCCCGGCGTAGGCGTGAGGCCGGTCTCCCCCTCCGTGTCCCCCACCAGCACGGAGAGGATCTGCCCCGCCGCCGCCCGGGCCGTCACATAGACCGGCACGCCGTCCAGCCGGATGCCGTCCTCCGCCCGCTTAACCCGCTTCACCGAGGTGCCGGACAGCCGGAGCGTCCGCCGGAGGAGCGTATCCACCGTCTGTCCATCCTGTTCCTCCTCCACTGTCAGCGTCAGCCGCCGGGGCTCTGTCCATCGCTCCATCACCATCCCCTCCTCCTTGTTTTGGGTCGATGTCACCAGCATATCACGCCGGGCCCGGATGTCAAGTTTCATGATAAAGGACGGAAAATCCCGCTCCCCCTATTTTCAATCTCGCCGGAAAGGACTATAATATCTTAGTTATAGAAACGCAAAACACAGCGATGAGGTGGACCTTATGCCCGGAAAGCTCGGTATCTACATCCATATCCCTTTCTGCCGCAGTAAATGCGATTACTGCGATTTCTACTCCCTGGCCGGCCGGGAGGGACGGATGGACGACTATCTCAAGGCGCTCCTGGTCCACATCCGGGAGACCGCCGCTCTGGCCCGCGGCTATCAGGTGGACACGGTCTACTTCGGCGGGGGCACTCCCAGCTATTTCGGGGAGAAACGTCTGCGGGCCATCCTCAGCGAGATCGGCCGCCGCTTCGATCTGTCCCGGGAGGCCGAGATCACCGTGGAGTGCAACCCGGACAGCGTGGACAAGAAGATGCTCAGCCGGCTCCGCCGGGCGGGGGTCGGCCGGATCTCTCTGGGCGTCCAGTCCTGCCGGGACGAGGATCTGGCCGATCTGCACCGCCCCCACGACTTCGCCCAGGCCAGGGCCGCCGTCCAGGCCGCCCGGGAGGCTAAGATCCGCAATGTGAGTCTGGACTTCATCTACGGCCTCCCCCATCAGGACATGGAGCGCTGGAAGGCCAACGTGGAGGCCGCCATCGCTCTGGAGCCGGAGCATCTCTCCTGCTACGGCCTGAAGGTGGAGGAGGGCACCCCTCTCTTCCGCCGGGTCGAACGGGGCGAGGCCATGCCCGATGACGACCAGCAGGCGGATATGTACCTCTGGATGGTAGACCGGCTGGCCCAGGCGGGCTATAAGCAGTACGAGATCTCCAACTTCGCCCGGCCCGGCTTCCAGTCCCGGCACAATCTGAAATACTGGATGGGCCGGCCCTACATCGGTCTCGGCCCCGGCGCGCACTCCGATTTCGGCGGGCGGCGCTACTCCTTCGTCCGGGACCTGGACGCTTATATCGACGGGATCCTCCACGGCGGGAACATCGTGGACGAGTCCGAGCTGATCCCCCAGCGGGAGCGGGGCGGCGAATATCTGATGCTCCGCCTCCGCACCACCCGGGGCATCGAGGAGTGGGAATACCGCCGGGAGTACTTCATGAACTTCGACCCCATCGAGCAGAAGCTGGAGGAATACGAGCACCACGGCTGGGCGGCCCGCCAGGACCGCCGGTGGTACTTCACCCCCACCGGCTTCCTGGTCTCCAACCAGCTCATCGGTGAGCTGCTGGAGATCCAGGAGAAGGCGGCGCTGGACACCCTCCTGCCCCGTCTCCGCCGCACCGCCCCCGGCGACCTCCATCATCAGGAGGATGGGCCCGGTGGAAAAAACTGAAAAAAACGGTCCTGTTTACATTGCGGGACGTTTATGTTAACATGAGCGAAAGCCGGCCGTCTGTCTCCCGCGTGAGCCCTCAGGCGGCCGGTCCTGTCTGCCCGGAGAGGGCAGGAGGATGTCATTTCTGAGATATGTGCCGGACCGTTCCGGCACATAGGCACCAAGGAGGTCTTTTTACATATGACGAAACGGATGAAGCGGGCGGCGGCCGCGTTCCTGGCCCTGACCATGCTGACCGGCACCGCCGCCTCGGCCTCGGACGCACTGGGCCACGATATCCACAGCGGCGGCGTGGGGCTGGCCCCCGGCACCGGCGTCGATTTCGATATCTTCTGGAGCGACACCTATTCCGACCTGCGCACCGAGAACTACCTCAGCTATGCCCCCAGCCGGGACGTGATCCCCACCATGGCCTACGGCTGGTACCTGACCAGCCGGGACACCCTCACCGGCATGGCCAAACGGCTGGAAGATCAGGGCAAGCGAGTGGTGGGCGGCATCAACGGTGGCTACTACTCCTTCTCCACCGGCGCCCCGGACGGGATCGTCATCTCCGACGGGGTCCTCCGCTCCGCCCCCTCGGCGGACAGCGCCTCCGGCAGCGGCGGCTGGTACTGGGGCATCGGCTTCCAGGAGGACGGTTCCGCCTTCATCGGCCAGCCCAAGATCTCGATCCGGGCTACCTTCCACGGCGCCGCCCACAGCGTCACCGGCGGTCTGAACAAGGTCCGGGGCGAGACCAACGGCTATGTCCTGCTGAACAGTGACTTCGCCACCACCACCCAGAACACCAGCCCCGGCGTGGACGTGATCCTCACCCCCGTCACCACCAACGTGGGCCAGACCGTGGCCCGGGAGGACGGGATCCAGCTCACCCAGTCTGACGCCCCTACGGTCATGGGCCGCATGAGCTTCACCGTGGACAAGGTACAGGACTCCAGCTCCGCCATCGCCATCCCGGCGGGCAAGTATGTCCTCACCGTCAACAACAAGAGCGGCGCCGCCTCCACCTCCGCCCTGAAGGCCCTCAGCCCCGGCGACACAGTAGACATCGACTTCACCTCTCCGGACAGCCGCTGGGCCGACGCGGTGGAGGCCACCGGCGCCCCCAGCCGTCTGGTGAAGGACGGCGCCGTGGACTCCGCCAGCTTCAGCGGCGACTCCAACGCCAAGACCCGCCGGGCCCGCACCGCCATCGGCATCAAGCCCGACGGCACCGTCCTTTTCTACACCATCGACGGCGAACAGTCCGGCTACAGCGTGGGCTGTACCCTCCAGCAGGTGGCCATGCGCCTGATCGAGCTGGGCTGTACTGAGGCCGTGGCCCTGGACGGCGGCGGCTCCACCACTCTGGGCGCTACCTATCCCGGCCAGAGCACCCTGGGGGTGGTCAACAAGCCATCCGGCGGGAGCCAGCGCTCCAACAGCACCGCCCTCTTCCTGACCACCACCCTCTCCGCCACCGGGACGCTGGGGTCCTACTATGTGAAGCCCAGCGACGCCATGGTCCTGTCCGGCAGCTCCGTCCAGCTCTCGGCCACGCCGCTGGACACCGCCTACTATCCCATGACCAGCTCTGAGCCGGTGGACTGGTATATCCAAAACGGAGACGGCATCGTCACTGCCGACGGTCTCTTCACCGCCGGGAGCGAGAGCGGCACCACTCAGGTCACCGCCGCCAGCGGCAAGGTATCCGGCACCACCACCATGACCGTGGTCAAGACCCCCCAGACCATCACCGTCAGCAATGCCGCCACCGGCAAGACCGTCACCAGCCTCGACGCCGCCCCCAAACAGCAGGTGGACCTGAAGGCCAGCGCCACCTACCGGAAGCTGGCCCTGGTCTCCCAGGACACCAGCTATACCTGGACCTGCACCCCAGCGGTGGGCACCATCGACCCCAACGGTGTGTTCACCGCCGCCAGCAGCGCCGCCTCCGGTTCCATCACCGTCAGCGCCGGCGGCAAGAGCATCTCCATCCCCGTCAGCATCGCCGGACACACCCGTGGACTGGAGAACTTCGAGGAGGGCGTGTCCGCCTTCTCCTCCACCAGCTCCGCCTCCCTCTCCGTGGAGACGGCCCAGAGCTATGTGAAATACGGCCGCCAGAGCGCCAGGCTCACCTATGATGTCTCCTCCGGCTCCGTCCGGGTGGACAGCGCCCTGGAGCTGGCCGACGGCGAGACCCAGCTCAGCCTGTGGGTGTACGGCGATCGGTCCGGTAACGTCCTCAGCGCCCAGTTCACCGGCAGCGACGGGGAGCAGAGCGTCCCCCTGACCGCTCTGGACTTCTCCGGCTGGAAGGCCGTCAGCGTCCCGATCCCCGCCGGGGCGTCCACCCTGTCCGGGATCGGCGTCACCGGAGGCGGCTCCACTCCCACCGGCACGGTGTGGCTGGATCAGCTCGCCACCGCCAACCAGCAGGTGACGGACACCACCGCTCCCACTGTGACGGTGAAGCGCTCCGGCACCCAGCTCACCGCCTCCGTCTCCGACAACTTGACCAAATATGTCCCCGCCTCCTATGTGACCGTCACTTATGACGGCAAGGCCATCGACAAGACCTGGAACGCCGGGACCGCTTCCCTCACCGCCACGCTCCCCGCCTCCGAGGGGAAGGCCCACCGGATCACCGTCACCGCCAGCGATGCCGCCGGCAACCTGGCCCGGTCCTCGGTGGACATCGCCCCCGACGCGGACTATGCCAACGTGTTCGCCGACATGGACGGCCACTGGGGTGCCAAGGCCGCCTCCTACCTCTACACCTCCGGCGTCACCTCCGGCACCGGCGAGGCGGGCTCTACCCTGACCTACGCCCCCGACCGGAACATCACCCGGGGCGAGTTCTTCGCCCTGACTGCCCGCTGGCTCGGGCTGGATCTGGACCAGTACGCCGGCACGGCCCTCCCCTTCGCCGACGCGGACCAGGCCCCTGCCTGGGCCCTGCCCGAGATCCGGGCCATGTACGCTCTGGGCATCCTCAGCGGCAGTGAGAGCGGCGGGAAGCTCTATCTGAACGCCGGGGCCAACATCAGCCGGGTGGAGGTCATGACCATCCTGGGCCGCACGCAGGCCAAGGGCTATCCCACCCCTGCCCTCACCGCCTCGGACGCCTCCAGCGTGCCCGCCTGGGCGGCGGACTATGTCCGCTCCCTGGTGGGGCAGGGCGTGGTCTCCGGCTACGGCGGGAAGATCTCTCCCAACAAGACCATCACCCGGGCTGAGGTGGCCGCCATGCTCTACGCGATGGACTGACCCCCCATCCCTCTTGGACGCCGGTCTCCCGGCCCTGTTTCGAGTGTCCCGCGACAGAGCCCTGAGGCCGGCGTCCTGCTATCTTTCCCATACGACTGCGCGGACCGGCTCCATGCCCGAAGTGCCAAGAGGTGTCTTTTATGATCTGTGAACAATGTCCCCGCCGGTGCCGGGCCCTGCGGACCGAGACCGAAGGGGAGGGCCTGTGCCGGATGCCCGCCCGGCCGGTGGTGGCCCGGGCCGCCCTCCATATGTGGGAGGAGCCGCCCCTCTCCGGCACCCGCGGGGCCGGGACCGTGTTCTTCTCCGGCTGTTCTCTGGGGTGCGTGTTCTGCCAGAACGACGCCATCAGCCATCAGGACTTCGGCAAAGCTGTCTCCGAGGAGCGGCTCCGGGCCATCTTCCTGGAGCTGATCGCCCAGGGGGCCCACAACATCGACCTGGTGGACCCCACCCACTTCGCCCATGTCCTGCGGCGGGTACTGGCCGAGCCCCTGCCCGTGCCGGTGATCTGGAACTCCGGCGGCTACGACCGGGTGGAGACCCTCCGCTCCATGGAGGGCCTGGTCCAGATCTACCTGCCCGACCTGAAATACAGCCGGTCCGAGACGGCGGAGCGCTACTCCGGCGCGGCGGACTATCCGGAGGCCGCCAAGGCCGCCATCCTGGAGATGTTTCGCCAGACCGGTCCCTGCGTCTACGGGCCGGACGGTCTGCTGGAGCGGGGCGTGATCGTCCGCCACCTCCTCCTCCCCGGCCGGCTGGCGGAGGCCAAGGAGGTCATGGACTGGATCTCCGAGCAGTTCCAGCCGGGGGAGGTCCTCTTCTCCCTCATGAGCCAGTACGTCCCCTGGGCCCGGGCTCAGGAGTTCCCGGAGATCGACCGGCGGGTCCGCCCCTCCGAGGCCCGGGCGGCGGCGGCCTATATGTCCGATCTGGGGCTGGAGGGCTTCGTCCAGGAGCCGGCCTCCGCTGAGAGCGCCTTCATCCCTGCCTTCGATCTGACCGGCGTTTGACCCCCGTTCCCGATAACGTTTCGTCATTTTCCCCGCGACTTCAACGAGGAGGAATGCGTTTATGCCCTCTGGACTTCTGGACCGCGAGCACCGGATGCGCACCATGTGGCAGCTCTCCTGGCCCGCCATCATCGAACAGCTCCTGGCTACCATGGTCAGCTATGCGGATACCGCTATGGTGGGCGCTCTGGGGGCGGAGGCCACCGCCGCCGTGTCGGTGAACGCCTCCTCCATCTGGCTCGTCAACGGCATCCTGGCCGGGGTGGGGGTGGGCTACTCCGTGCAGGTGTCCAACGCCATCGGCGCCCAGGATGACCACCGGGCCCGCCGGGTCATCCGGCAGGGGATCCTGGCCTCCGCCGTGTGCGGCCTCCTCTCTCTGGTGCTGTTCCAGCTCCTAGCGGGACATATCCCCGTCTGGCTGGGGGCGGAGGCCTCCGTGCGCCCTGCCGCCACCGCCTATCTGCGCTGCTACGCCCTTTGTCTGCCGTTCTGTGCCTCCAGCGCGATCTTCTCCGCCATCCTCCGGTGCATGGGCAACACCAAGACGCCGCTGGTCTTCAACTTCTCCGCCAATCTGATCAACCTGGTCTTCAACTTCCTCCTGATCTATGAGACCCGCACCGTCTCCCTGTTCGGGGCGGCTGTGACGGTGCCGGGGGCGGGGCTCGGGGTGGCCGGTGCGGCCATCGCCTCCGCCATCGCCTGGACCTTCGCCGGCATCATGCTCCTCTATATCGGCATCCATCAGGGAGACCGCTATCGGGTCCGGTTCCGGGAGGGCTTCCGGCCCGACGCCACCATCATCCGCAAGGCGGTGGAGCTGGGCGTCCCCTCCGCGCTGGAGCGGGCCACGATCAATCTGGGCCAGCTGGCCGTCACCGCTCTGGTGGCCTCCATCGGCACCGTGGCCCTGGCCGCCCATCAGATCGCCAACACCGCCGAGGGCCTGTGCTATCTCCCGGCCTACGGCATCTCCTACGCCAGCGTGGCCCTGGTGGGCCAGTCGGTGGGGGCACGGGACAGGGAGAGCGCCAGGGCCTATGGCTCTCTCACCGCCTGGACCGGGGCCGGGATGTGCGCCGTGCTGGCCGCTCTGCTCTATCTGGGCGCGCCCGCCCTGGCTGCCCTGTTCAACTCCGATGCCGCCGTAGTGGCCGAGTCCGCCCGGATGCTGCGGATCGTCTGCTTCGCCGAGCCACTGTTCGCCGTCTCCATCGTCCTGTCCAGCAACCTGCGGGGGGCCCACGACGTGGGCTATCCCATGATCGTCGGGCTGGTGTGTATGTGGGGCGTGCGGATCGTGCTGGCTCCCATCTTCGTCCACCGCTTCCATCTGGGGCTGGCAGGCGTCTGGACCGCCATGAGCATCGACCTGATGCTCCGGGGCGTGCTGTGCGCCCTGCGCTGGCACCGGGGCCGGTGGATCCATATCTCCGGCCTGGACCGGCCCCTCCCGGCGGAGGGGGAGTCCGAGTCTTAAGAGGACCCTGCAAGTCCCCCTTGTCAAGTCTGCCGAGGGGAGCGCAGAGCGCCCGCTGTTTTCCTGTCCCTTCCGCCAAAAATGCAATTTACAGCAAAAACGATTGCAAAATCAAAGCCCGTGTATTATAATCGGAATCACTTAGACCGCCGTTTTCAAGGCCCCTGCGGCTGTTTTCCTTCGTCGGGCGCTCCCGCCCCGCAGTTTTTCGCAGGGATCCCTTCATTTTAGTACGAGAAAGGACGGTATCTCCCATGGCTGGACATTCCTTCGACAAAGTGCTCGTGGCGAACCGCGGCGAGATCGCCATCCGCGTGTTCCGGGCCTGCTACGATCTTGGCCTCCACACGGTCGCGATCTACTCCAACGAGGACACCTACAGTCTCTTCCGCACCCGTGCGGACGAGGCCTATCTCATCGGCAAGAACAAGAGCCCTCTGGGCGCTTATCTGGACATCCCCGCCATCATCGACCTGGCCAAGCGGCGCCATGTGGACGCCATCCATCCCGGCTACGGCTTCCTGAGCGAGAACGCCGATTTCGCCAAGGCCTGTGAGGACGCGGGCATCGCCTTCATCGGTCCTTCCTCCAAGATCCTGGCCCAGATGGGCGACAAGCTCACCGCCAAGGCCATCGCCCACGCCTGCGGCGTGCCCACCATCCCCGGCTCCTCCGCCCCTCTGAAGGATGGAGACGAGGCGCTGGAGAAGGCCGTCTCCTACGGCTTCCCCGTGATCCTGAAGGCCGCCGGCGGCGGCGGCGGCCGCGGTATGCGCCGCTGTGACACGCCGGAGGAGGTCAAGCCCGCCTTCGAGCTGGTGAAGAGCGAGGCCAAGAAAGCCTTCGGCAACGAGGACATCTTCATCGAGAAGTATCTGGTGGAGCCCAAGCATATCGAGGTCCAGATCCTGGCCGACCAGTACGGCAACGTGGTCCATCTGGGCGAGCGTGACTGCTCTCTCCAGCGCCGCTATCAGAAGGTCGTGGAGTTCGCCCCCGCCTGGTCCGTGTCCGAAAAGACCCGCCAGGCCCTGTATGAGGACGCTGTGAAGGTGGCCAAGCACGTGGGCTACGTCTCCGCCGGCACCGTGGAGTTCCTGGTGGACAAGAACGGCGACCACTACTTCATCGAGATGAACCCCCGCATCCAGGTGGAACACACCGTCACCGAGATGGTCACCGGTGTGGACCTGGTCCGGGCCCAGATCCTGATCGCCGAGGGCCAGCCCCTCTCCGTGCCTGAGATCGGCATGGCCAAGCAGTCCGACCTGAAGATGGACGGCTTCGCGATCCAGTGCCGCGTCACCACCGAGGACCCGGCCAACAACTTTGCCCCCGACACCGGCAAGATCACCTCCTACCGCTCCAGCGGCGGCTTCGGCGTCCGTCTGGACGGCGGCAACGCCTACACCGGCGCGGTGATCTCCCCCTACTATGACTCCCTGCTGGTCAAGGTCACCTCCTGGGACCGGACCTTCGACGCCGTGTGCCGCAAGGCCCTCCGCGCCATCAGCGAGGAGCACGTCCGGGGCGTCAAGACCAACATCCCCTTCGTCACCAACATCCTGAACCACCCCACCTTCCGGGCCGGCAAGTGCCACACCAAGTTCATCGATGAGACGCCCGAGCTCTTCGAGCTGGAGAACAGCCGCGACCGCGCCACCAAGGTGCTCAAGTACATCGCCCAGATCCAGGTGGACGATCCCTCCGCCGAGCGGAAGCAGCTGGACATCCCCCGCTTCCCCGCCTTCGCGCACACGCCGCCCCAGACTACCGGCCTCAAGCAGCTTCTGGACCAGAAGGGGCCCGAGGCCGTGCGGGACTGGGTGCGGGATCAGAAGAAGCTCCTCATCACCGACACCACCATGCGGGATGCCCATCAGTCCCTCCTCTCCACCCGGGTGCGTACCCGCGATATGCTGAAGGGCGCCGAGGGCACCGCTGAGATCCTGAACGACTGCTTCTCTCTGGAGATGTGGGGCGGCGCCACCTTCGACGTGGCCTACCGCTTCCTGCACGAGTCCCCCTGGGAGCGGCTGGAGCTCCTGCGGGAGAAGATCCCCAACATCCCCTTCCAGATGCTCCTCCGGGGCGCCAACGCCGTGGGCTACACCAACTACCCCGACAATCTGATCCGCGCCTTCGTGAAGGAGGCCGCCAAGACCGGCATCGACGTGTTCCGCGTCTTCGACTCTCTGAACTGGATCCCCGGTATGGAGGTCGCCATGGACGAGGTGCTGAACCAGGGCAAGCTCTGTGAGGCCACCCTGTGCTACACCGGCGATATCCTGGATCCCAAGCGGGACAAGTACACTCTGGATTACTATGTGAAGATGGCCAAGGAACTGGAGCGCCGTGGCGCCCACCTGCTGTGCATCAAGGATATGTCCGGCCTGCTGAAGCCCTACGCGGCCAAGAAGCTGGTCACCGCCCTGAAGAACGAGGTGTCCCTGCCCATCCACCTGCACACCCACGACACCTCCGGCAACCAGGTGGCCGCCTATCTGATGGCCGCCGAGGCCGGCGTGGACATCGTGGACTGCGCCATCGACTCCATGTCCTCCATGACCAGCCAGCCCTCCCTGAACGCGGTGGTCTCCGCCCTCCAGGGCCAGGAGCGGGACACGGGCCTGGATCCCGTCAAGCTCCAGAGCCTCTCCGACTACTGGGCCGATGTGCGCCAGCGGTACAGCAAGTTCGAGGCCGGCATCAAGAACCCCTCCACCGACATCTACCGCTACGAGATGCCTGGCGGCCAGTACACTAACCTGAAGAGCCAGGTGGAGAGCCTGGGTCTGGGCAGCCAGTTCGAGGCCGTCAAGGAGATGTATGTCACCGTCAACCAGATGCTGGGCGATATCGTGAAGGTCACTCCCTCCTCCAAGATGGTGGGCGATCTGGCGATCTTCATGGTCCAGAACCATCTGACTCCCGACAACATCGTGGAGCGGGGCGAGGCCCTGACCTTCCCCGATTCCGTGGTGTCCTACTTCAAGGGCATGATGGGCCAGCCCGCCTGGGGCTTCCCCGAGGATCTGCAGAAGGTGGTCCTCAAGGGCGAGGAGCCCATCACCTGCCGTCCCGGTGAGCTTCTGGAGCCCATCGACTTCGAGAAGGCCCGGGAGGAGGTCTGCAAGTTCTATCCTGAGGCCTCCGACCGCTCCGTCATCTCCTGGTGCCTGTATCCCAAGGTGGTGGAGGAGTTCTGCCGCCACCGCAAGGAGTACGGCTACATCATGCGCATGGGCAGCCATGTGTTCTTCAACGGCATGGCCCTGGGCGAGACCAACAAGATCAACATCGAGGACGGCAAGACTCTGGTGATCAAGTACATCGGTCTGGGCGACATGAACGACGACGGCACCCGCAACGTGCAGTTCGAGCTCAACGGCATGCGCCGCGAGGTGGCCGTGCCCGACAAGAACGCCGTGGCCAGCGTCCATCACGTGACCATGGCGGATCCCTCCGACAAGAGCCAGATCGGCGCTTCCATCCCCGGCATGGTGTCCAAGGTCAGCGTCAAGCCCGGTGACACCGTGGAGGAGAACCAGGTGGTGGCCGTGATCGAGGCCATGAAGATGGAGACCAGCGTGGTGGCCCGCAAGGCCGGCACCGTGGATCAGGTCCTGATCCAGGAGGGCTCCTCCGTCAAGGCTGGCGAGCTCCTCATGACCATCAAGCTGAAATAAGCAGACCCCCGCAGGCCCCCGGGCCTCGTTAGGAACCCTTTCGACAGCAAGCCAGCGCGGCCTCTGACATCCAAAATGGTGTCAGGGGCCGCGCTGTTTTGCCAGATGGGCGATCCTGTGGTATGATAGGATAGAATATCGTGTGGAATGGAGGACCTCTTTATGATCGACGCATTGGTGCTGGCCCCCTGCCGGCCCCACATCCGGGAGCGGCTGGAGCGGGACTTCGCCGGGACCTACCGCTTCGCCTTCCGCTCTCCGGAGGATCTGGACCAGCTCCCCACCGCGGAGGTGGTGATCGGCGAGCCCCCGGTGGAGGCCCTCTCCGCTGCCAGGCGGCTGAGATGGGTCCAGATGACCTGGGCCGGGACCGATCTCTACACCCGCCATCCCGGCTTTCCGGCGGAGGTGGTCCTGACCAACGGCTCTGGGGCCTACGGCCGGACGATCTCCGAGTATGTGATCGGCGCCATCCTGGCCCACTACCGGAACCTGCCCCGCTACTGGGACCAGCAGAAGCAGGGCCTGTGGCGGGACGCCGGGGCGGAGCGCTGTCTGGACGGCCGGACCGTGCTGATCCTGGGGGCCGGGGACCTGGGCCGGCAGGTGGCCAAAAAGCTCCGTGCCTTCGACACCGTGACCCTTGGCGTGAAGCGCACGGTCACAGGTCCTGTGGAGGGCTTCGACCGGCTCTATCCCATCTCCGAGCTGGACTGGGCGCTCCCGGAGGCCCAGGTGGTGATCGGCTGTCTCCCCAACACCGATGAGACGATCGGTCTGCTGGACGGCCGGCGTCTGCGGCTCATGCGGCCCGACGCCCTGCTGGTCAACGTGGGCCGGGGGAAGCTGATCGTCACCGACGACCTGGTGGAGGTCCTCCGCTCCGGGCACCTGTCCGGGGCGGCGCTGGACGTGACCGAGCCGGAGCCTCTCCCGGCGGATCACCCCCTCTGGAGCCTGCCCAACGTGACCATCACCCCCCACGTCTCCGGGCCCAGCTTCCACCACGATCTGGGCACCGAGGAGCGGATCTGGGCCCTCTGCGCCGACAACCTCCACCGCTATGCCGCCGGGGAACCGCTGGCCCATGTGGTAGACCTGGTCCGCGGTTATTGAGCTCAAATCGTATTTTTGCATCTTATTTATACCGATAGGAGTCATTTTTATGGAGACCATCCTGAACCTGTTCCGTCTCACCGAGGAAGAGCAGGCCGCCTTCCAGGCGGCCGCCGCCGGACACGAGATCCTCTTCCGCCCTGTGGCCCGGATGCAGCAAAAGACCAGCCCCGCCTCGGCGGCCGACTATGCCGCCGCCACTGTGATCCTGGGCTGTCCCCCGGTGGCGGACCTGGCGGGGGCCCCTCATCTGAAATGGCTCCAGACCTGGAGCGCCGGAGTGGATGCCTATCTGGCCCCCGGCGTCCTGCCGGAGGGGGCCATGCTCACCTCTGCCGTGGGCGGCTACGGTCCGTCCGTGTCCGAGCACCTGCTGGCCATGCTCCTCGCCCTGTGGAAGAAGCTCCCCCAGTACCGGGATGCCCAAAACGACTGCCGCTGGACCGACTTCGGCGAGGTGAAGTCCCCGGCGGGCTCCACCGTCCTGATCGCCGGCACCGGCGACCTTGGCTCCTCCTTTGCCAAGCTGATGAAGGCCCTGGGGACCCATACGATCGGTCTCCGGCGGGATGCCGCCCGAGCCGCCGAGGGCATCGATGAGATGTACGCCCTGGACCAACTGGACGGCCTGCTCCCCCAGGCCGACGTGGTGGTGCTGACCCTCCCCCGGTCCCCGGAGACCGACGGGCTCATAGACGAGGCCCGCCTCCGCCGGATGAAGGCCGATGCCGTCCTGCTGAACGGCGGACGGGGCACGGCGGTGGACTGCGCCGCTCTGGCCCGGGTCCTGCGGAGCGGCCATCTGTGGGGGGCCGGTCTGGACGTGACCGACCCGGAGCCCCTGCCCGCCTATCATCCCCTGTGGAGGGAGGAGCGCTGTCTCATCACCCCCCATGTGGCCGGCGGAGAGCATCTCCCCGCCACCCGGGGCCGGCTGGCGCAGATCGCCCTGGACCAGCTCCGCCGCTATCTGGCCGGGGAGCCGCTGAAGAACCGGATGAAATGAGCCTCCGCCCACATCGATCCGAAGAGAGGTGATGACCATGGAGATCCATCTGGATACCCGGCTGGAGGCCTTCCCCGGCATCGGAGCGGCCCGGGCCAGGGGATTGGCCAAGCTGGGACTGGAGACGGCGGAGGACCTGCTCCGCTGTTATCCCCGGGACTATGAGGACCGGCGGCTCCGGACCACGATCCGTTCCGCCCCGGAGGGGCAGAGCGTCTGCGTCCCCGCCATGGTGGCCGACACGCCCCGGACCTCCTATGTCCGCAAGGGGCTGGAGCTGACCAAGGTCCGGGCCGTGGACGGCTCCGGCTCCATGGACGTGACCTTTTTCAATCAGACCTATGTGAAGCACGCCCTGATCCCCGGGGAGAGCTATGTCTTTTACGGCGCCGTCACCGGCCTGGGCCAGCGGCGGCAGATGACGAATCCGGTGTTCGAGCCGGAGGGCCGGGCGCGCTTCACCGGGCGGATCATGCCGATCTATCCCCTCACCGCCGGGATCTCCAACAACCGGCTGGCGGGGCTGGCCCTCCAGTGCGTGGAGCAGTGCGTGGAAGAGGTCCCCGAGGTCCTGCCTCCCGCTCTGCGGCAGGCCCACGCTCTGGCCGCCGCCCCCTTCGCCTGCCAGAACATCCACTTCCCGGAGACGGAGGAGGCTCTGGACCTGGCCCGGCGGCGGCTGGTCTTCGAGGAGCTCTTCACCCTCTCCTGCGGCATGGCCTTCCTCCGGGACCGGCGGTCGGTAGGACGAGCGCCGGTGTTTTCCCCGGAGGGTCTGGAGGGCTTCCGGGCTCTCCTCCCCTTCTCCCTGACCGGGGCCCAGGAGCGGGCCATCCGGGAGGCGGCGGCGGACTGCGCCTCCGGCCGTCCCATGGACCGGCTGGTCCAAGGCGATGTGGGCTCCGGCAAGACCATGGTGGCGGCGGCCTGCTGCTATCTGGCGTGGAAGTCCGGGTGGCAGTCCGCTCTCATGGCCCCCACCGAGATCCTGGCGGAACAGCATTTCCGCACCCTCTCCGGCCTTTTGGAGCCCGCCGGGCTCCATGTGGCCCTCCTGACCGGCTCTATGCGGGCGGCGGAGAAGCGGAAGGTCCGGGCCGCTCTGGCCGCCGGGACGGTCCATCTGCTGGTGGGCACCCACGCGATCCTCTCCGACGGGGTGGAGCTCGCCCGGCTGGGGCTGGTGGTCACGGACGAACAGCACCGCTTCGGCGTGGCCCAGCGGGCCGCTCTGGCCGCCAAGGGCGGCACGTCGGACGGCCTGTCCCCCCATGTGCTGGTCATGTCCGCCACCCCGATCCCCCGGACCCTGGCCCTCATCATCTACGGGGATCTGGACGTGAGCGTCATCGACGAGCTCCCCCCCGGCCGCACGCCGGTGGAGACCTTCCTCGTCGGGGAGGACAAGCGGGCCCGGATGTATGGATTCGTCCGCAAGCAGGTGGGCCTCGGGCGGCAGGTCTACATCGTCTGCCCTGCCGTGGAGGAGGCCGTCCCCCTCCCGGAGGGGACGGAGCCGTCCCCCGGCTTCGCCGACCTGAAGGCTGTCACCACCTATGCGAAGAAACTGGAGGAGCAGGTGTTCCCCGACCTGCGGGTGGGCTTCGTCCACGGCCGGATGAGGGCCAAAGAGAAGGAGTCCGTCATGGCTGCCTTCTCCGCCGGCGCGCTGGACGTGCTGGTCTCCACCACGGTGATCGAGGTGGGGGTGGACGTGCCCAACGCCGCCCTGATGATCGTGGAGAACGCCGACCGCTTCGGCCTCTCCCAGCTCCACCAGCTCCGGGGCCGGGTGGGCCGGGGGAGCCACCAGTCCTACTGCGTCCTCATCACCAGCAGCCGGGACCCGGACACCCGGGCTCGCCTCAAGGTCCTGGTCCAGACCTCCGACGGCTTCCGCATCGCCGAGGAGGACCTGAAGCTCCGGGGCCCCGGCGACTTCTTCGGCAAGCGCCAGCATGGCCTGCCCCAGCTCAAGATCGCCGACCTGGCCGGAGACACCCGGCTCCTGAAGGAGGCGCAGGAGGCGGCCCAGGACCTGCTCCGGGCCGACCCCGCTCTGTGCCGTCCCGAGCATCAGGCCCTCAAGACCCAGATCCAGCGGCTCTTCACTGAGAACGCCGGCATCTTCAACTAACACTGAGACAGGAGAGATCACCCTATGTTCCAGATCCGCGCCATGACCCCTGAGGACCACGACACTGTGATGCCCATGGTCCAGACCTTCTATAAAAGCCCCGCCGTGGAACACGACGCCGACCCCGCCGTCCTGGAGCGCACCTTCCGGGACGCGGTGGATCCCGCCGAGCCCCTCCTCCGGGGGATGCTCCTGTTGGAGGACGGCGCTCCGGCGGGCTACGCCTACGTCACGGAGTGCTACTCCGGCGAGGTGGGCGGCCGGTGCGTCTTTTTCGAGGAGCTGTACTTCGCCCCCCAGTGCCGGGGCAAGGGCTACGGCACCGCCGTGTTCCACTGGCTCAAGGAGCAGTACCCCCACCATCCCCGCTTCCGCCTGGAGGTGACGGACGCCAACGCCGGCGCGGTCCGGCTCTATGAGCGTCTGGGCTTCCGCTTCCTGGAGTACCGCCAGATGGTGCTGGAGGGAGACCTCCAGGCCTGACCGCCGGATCCGGCCCGCGCCCACGGGCCGTTCTGAGATCAAAAATCGAACAAAAAGGAGAATGGAGAACATGGATCGAATGGAAGAGACCCGCGCCCTGCGGAACGACCCCGATGTCCACTACAACTGCGCCCAGTCCGTGCTGGTGCCCTTCAGCGACGTGTGCGGCCTGACGAAAGAGCAGGCCTGCGCCCTGGGGGCCAACTTCGGCAGCGGGATGCGCCACGGCTCCACCTGCGGCGCCGTCACCGGCGCCCTGATGGTGCTGGGCATGGCCCAGAAGAGCCCCGAGGCCGCCAGCGTCCTCATGCGCCGCTTCCGGGAGAAGAACCAGGTGCTGGACTGTGCCGGTCTGCTCCAGCGGGCCAAAGCCAACGGTGAGGAGAAGAAGCCCCACTGCGACCGCATGGTCTACGAGGCCGTAGAGCTGCTGGAGGAGCTGCTGGCCGACCAGTAACGTCCGCTCGAACAAAAACGCCGGAGGCGGCTCGTCCTGAGCCGCCTCCGGCGTTCGTTTTAGGATGCCTCTTTTTCCGGGATCGGGCGGTATTTCTCGTACAGATCGTAGAACCATTTCAGAGAGCCTCGGGCGTTTTTCCCTAAGAATCCTTTTTTCGCCGCTGGAACGAGGCTGTATCCCAGGATCCGGTCAGAGACCGGCTGACTGCCGCTATTTGAGCTCAAGATCACCCTGAGCTTTGTCCCATCTCTAAAATAGAAGTCCGCATCATAGTGGACCGTTCCACCGATACCTATCCCATGCTCGATATAGTCCCGAATCTCATTCCCGGCATATTGGAGCGAATCGATCTGGTCGATGATCAGCTGGATGTCCTCCGGCTCCGTCACGACGGATACTCCAAATCCATCATCGAACTCTGTCGCATAGTTTGCGGCGATCGTCACATTGTCCGTATAGAACTCGACTCTCTCCACCCCTTCTGCCGAAAAATCCAGAATATCGATATCTCCGCCGCCCCAGCCGTAGATCCAGCGGCCTACCATCAGCACGGATGCCAAAAGGAGGACCCCCAGGATCAGCCAGCGGCGTCTCTTCCACAGTCGTTCCATGAGCGGTCCTCCTCTCGTCAGGATGTCTCTTTTTCCGGGATCGGACGGTATTTCTCGTACAGGTCGTAGATCCATTCCGTAGGACCCAGAGCATTTTTCCCGATCAGTTCCGATCTCCCCTTTCGATAAAATCGGTAGCTCATCACTACGTCATCCCCTCGAGGTTCGGCATCTGATGTAAACAGGCAAAATGTTCGTTCTTCCCCATTACGGAAATGAAACTGCACTTCATGGAGGATCCCGCCGCCCATGCCGATCTTGCCTTGAAGGAGGCTGGGCAGATCATTTCCTGCATATTGAAAGCAATTTATCTCATTGATAATGGTCTCGATGTCCTTTCGGCCTGTTATGACGGATGGTTCCAAACTTGAAAACTCATTTTTATATTTCGCTGTGAAATCATAGTCGCCATTGCAAAGTACGATGTGATCCACGTCCTCTGCATCGAAGTCGAAAACGTCGATATTCCCGCCGCCCCATCCATAGCACCAGCGGCCTACCATCAGCACGGATGCCAAAAGGAGGACCCCCAGGATCAGCCAGCGGCGTCTCTTCCACAGTCGTTCCATGAGCGGTCCTCCTCTCGTCAGGATGCCTCTTTTTCCGGGATCGGACGGTATTTCTCGTACAGATCGTAGAACCATTCCATACGGCCTCTCCCCTGTTTCCCCAGCAGGCCGAGCTTCTTCTCCTGATAGAACCCATATCCCAAGATCATATCCCGCGCTGGATCTGTGTCGTATGTGGAGAGGAAAAATAGCCGCTTCGTCCCATCTGTAAAGCTGATCTCCAGCTCATAGCGGATGCCGCCGCCTAACGCGACCCCGTACTCGATGATATCCCGGATCTGGTTCCCGGCATATTGGAAGGCGTTTATCGTATCGATCATCCTCTGGATATCCGCCCGCTCCGTCACAGTCGATGTGCCGGACCCCATACCGGGTCCGGTCATATAATTTGCGGTAAAGTTGACATCATTTGTATAAAGTTCGACCCGCTCCACTTTTTCTGCCGTGAAGTCGAAGACATCGATGTCTCCACCCGCCCAGCCATAGCCCCAGAAGCCCACTACCAGCACGGATGCCAAAATGAGGATCCCCAGGACCAGCCAACGGCGTCTCTTCCACAGTCGTTCCATGAGCGGTCCTCCTCTCGTCAGGATGCCTCTTTTTCCGGGATCGGGCGGTATTTCTCATACAGGTCGTAGATCCATTTCAGAGAGCCTCGGGCGTTTTTCCCTAAGAATCCTTTTTTCGCCGCTGGAACGAGGCTGTATCCCAGAATCCGGTCAGAGACCGGCTGACTGCCGCTATTTGAGCTCAATGTCACTCCAAGCTCTGTCCCATCCCTGAAGTAGAAGTCCGCATCATAGTGGACCGTTCCACCGATACCTATCCCATGCTCGATATAGTCCCGAATATCATTCCCGGCATATTGGAGCGAATCGATCTGGTCGATGATCAGCTGGATGTCCTCCGGCTCCGTCACGACGGATACTCCGAATCCATCATCGAACTCTGTCGCATAGTTTGCGGCGATCGTCACATTGTCCGTATAGAGCTCGACTCTCTCCACCCCTTCTGCCGAAAAATCCAGAATATCGATATCTCCGCCGCCCCAGCCGTAGATCCAGCGGCCTAGTGCTATGATCACAAGCGGGATCACGATACTAAGCAACACAACGGCACTTTTTTTATCGCTTATTATATACTTTTTCATTTCACTCCATCTTATCGTACCAGATCAGGACCGCAAGATCAACGCTTCTCCATCCGATCCAGATATGCCAAAAGGAGGACCCCCAGGACCAGCCGACGGCGTCTCTTCCGCAGCTGCTCCATAGGCGATCCCCCTTTCAGGCGCATCTCTCTGTTTATGGTGTCATTATACTATATCCCCGCTGTCCGTTCAACTGTTTTCGGCGGCATATTCGCTAGGGATATCCCTCACCCCACTGGGAGCTCCACCGGCGTCTCCCCCGGATCCATTGCGCAGATCGAAAAAAATCGCGCCCGGCTCCTATCCGAAGATAGGACCGGGCGCAAAACACGCTCCGCTCACTGCTTCCACTTGGGGTCGCCCCGGAGGATGGACTTGGCCTGCTCCCACAGCTCGTCGCTGACGGACTGGTCCACCACCACCTGCTCGATCTCGGGCAGGGCCGCGGTCAGCTCGGCCTGGATCACGCTCTCGGTGGTCAGGTAGGCCGACGGACAGCCGGAGCACTGCCCCAGCAGCTGGACGTGGACCACGCCGTCCTCATAGCGCAGGACCTTCAAGTCCCCGCCGTGCTCGGCCAGTTTAGGCCGCACCTTCTCGTTCAATACCGCTTCGATCTTCTCCAACATCGCGGGTCACGCTCCATTCCTATGGTCTTTCCCTGTTACCATACCATGTTTTCTCCGCCGGGACAAGAGCGATCTCGCCGCTCCGCTTGACATACCTCGGCTTCCGAGGTATCTTATCCTTAGATAGATGAGGCATCCGTTTGGAAGGAGGTCCCTATGAAACTGGACAAAAGCCCCCTCCCCGGGAGCACCGGTCTGCTGGTCCTCTCCCTGCTCTCCACCGGCGACAAGTACGGCTATGAGATGATCGCCGCGCTGGAGGCCCGGAGCGACCACACCTTTTCCCTCAAGGAGGGCACATTGTACCCTGTCCTCCACGCCCTGGAACGGGACGGCGCCGTCACCGCCTATGAGAAGACCGCCCCATCCGGCCGTGCCCGCCGCTACTACCACATCACCCGGCAGGGCATCCGGCTCCTGGACGACAAAAAAGCGGAGTGGCGTGCTTTCCGCCATCTGGTGGATGCCATCCTCGCCGAGGGTGAGGCCACGCCCTCTCCCGTCTGAGGGGAGGGGATGCTATGGACTCCTTCCGCCGCTTCTGTCAGCAGGTCTGCGCCCAGATTCGCTGGGCCCCCGCCCGGTCCCAGATCTCCGATGAGCTTCTGGCTCATCTGGAGGACCACGCCGACGCGCTCTGCGCACGGGATTCCGCCCTCTCCCCGGAGGAGGCCCGCCGCCGGGCCGTCGCGGCCATGGGGGACCCGGCGGCGATCGGCCGGGCCATGGATGCGCTCCACCCACCCCTCTGGGGGATCCTCTCCCGAACGGCCGGCGGAGCGCTGGCCCTGCTCACGCTCACCGCTCTGGTGTTCTCCGTTTCCCTCTTCTGGTCCCCGCTGGCCACACAGCTCCAGCGATACCATCACCTCCAGAGCAGTAGCAGCAGCCTGCCCCGGCTCTGGCATTGGCAGCGGATCGAGCACACGCTGTTCCAGATCCGCCTCCATAACCTCCAGGCCTCTATCGCCTCACCCGACGGGACTTACAGCGACCTGTGTGTCTATGATGTCCAAGCAGTCGAGTTGGACCCCTGGACGCCTTATGATCATTCCCTTGATCTCCGCGGCTTCTCTCTGTCCACTGCGGACGGCACTCCCCTGACCGCTGACCCAGACTTTCCCGGCCATCTCAGGCTCCCCGCCCCCGGAGGCCCCCAGACCGTTCTGGTCTCTTACCGCTGGGGCGAGGTCGCCTTCTCCTTCCTGCTCCAGTTGGATCCGGAGGTGGAATATGACTAGACGTCTCTATCCCGACCGCACCCGGTTCCTCCGCCGTCTGCTCCTCCTGCTCCTGCCGCTGGGCTTCTTCTGGCTGACGCTCCGTCCAGCCTTCACGCCAGAGCAGGCCTTTCGGCAGACGATGGACCGCCTCTATTTCCGCTCCTATGTCATCCAGGCCGATGGCGATGCCAGCGACCTTCTGTACCAGACGTCCGGGTCTCGCTGGTTCGCCGCCCGGGAGGGGGACTATCAGCTCTTCGCCGTCATCGCCCCCACCGGACGGTCCTACGCCCCCTACCGTGCGGTCTGCGACTGGGTCGTCCTGGATACGGCGGCCCCGATCGACGTGGACTGGTTCGGCCACGGCCTCCTGGTCCATGTGGACGTCCCAGCCGCCGCGCTCCGGATGGACTGCTCTGGGGAGCCGGTCTCCATCCGCGCCTGCCCGCTCACCGACTGTCTCTGGTATCTGGAGACGGAGCAGGCCCTCCTGGACGCCCACATCACCGCGCTCGACAGATCGGGCCGGGTCCTTGCCTGTGTCGATGCGGCTCCCTCCTGATCGAAATGACGACGACCGTCCCGCCGGGCCTGATAGCCTTCGGTGGGACGGTCGTTCCTCGTTCACAACAGCTGATAGAACAGCCCGTGCTCCGTGCAGTAGTGCAGGAGCTTCCCATGGCCCCGCCGGGGGATCCGCACCTGCAGGTCCCACTCCGGGTAGGTCCGGGTCAAGATCAGCCGCTCGCCGGTGGCCCAGGCCACGAAGGCGATGGAGTGTCCCTTTTCCATGGGGTGCTCCGTGGTCAGGAGCCACTCGTCCTCCACCTCCTCCACGGCCAGCGTGTGGACGCCCTCCGCCTTCTGGGGCGTCAGGGCGGTCAGCTTCCGGCCGCAGCAGGCGATCGACGCCTTCTCCGCGGCGGCGATCGCATTACCGCAGACGGGGCAGACATAAAATTCGATCCACTTCATACTGTCTCCCTTCTCACGTTCAGGCTCCAGATCGCCGGACAGCATCCGCTCCAGATCCACACCGAGGACGTTGGAGAGGGACGGGAGCAGGGAGATGTCGGGACAGCCCCGTTCCCGTTCCCACTTGCTCACGGCCCGGTCGCTCACATGGAGGACCTCTCCCAGCTCCCGCTGGGTCATGCCCTTCTCCCGGCGTACCGCCCGGATCAGAGCGCCGATGCTCCTGCTGTCCATCGCCTCATCCCTCCCTTTCTTCCCTCTCAGTATAAGGCATGTCCGCCCGATCGTCTATCGACCCTCCGTAGAGTCCGCCTCCAACCGCCACAGGTCTCCGGTGCCGGGGGCCCACACGTTCCCATCCGCCTGAGACACATAGACCGCGCCCTCATAGCGCACCCGGTCTCCCTTCTGATAGGCGTCCTGCGCGCCGGTGGGCTGTCTCCACTCCGGTACCGCCTCCGGTCTGCCGCTGTCCACGCCCAGCGGCGTATAGAGGGCGGGCGTCCCGTCCACGGGCCAGTCCGGCTGGCTGACATGGTCCTGCTCCACCCGGTAGAGCCGGCCCGCCTCGTCCGCGATCCTCTGTCCCTTCTGATAGGCGGCGCCCGCCTTCCACCGGTCGAAGAGCACGCTCACGGCGCAGGCGTCCCCGTCCTCCAGCTCCGCCGCGCTCAGGCGGGCCAGACGTTCGATGGCTTCCTGTACCTTGTCCCGCTCCTCCCGCTCGTATACGATCAGGTTCTGTCCTCTCTGTTCCGCTCTCATCGCGATCTCCTCCTCGTCTCTTCACCGCACCAGCTTCTCCAGCGCTTCCCAGGTCAGGTCCAAACCCTCGATGTCCCCCCAGGTCTGGAACCGTTCCTCCATCATGGCCCAGGTGATGTACCAGAACACATACGCGATCTCCACATGGCTGGGCAGGATGTCCTCGATGATCTCCCGCATCTCCTCATAGCCGTCTGGGATGCCCGGCACGTCTGGGAAACGGACCTCCACCTTCCCTGGCGTCCCCGTCTCACTGGCCACGGCGTTGAGGCCGCAGCCCTTCAGATCGTCGTTGACGGCCTCCAGGGTGAAGCTGTCCCCGCCGATCCTCAGCAGGGCGGCCAGGGCTCTCCGCCGGGCCTCCGGCGTGTGGGCCACTGGGCGGCGGACCAGCAGGGACTCGATCTTCTCCAGTCCCCAGCCCTCCGCTGTGGTCAGGAGCATCTCCCGCTCCAGTTCCTCCAGCCGGGCCGCCGCGCCGTCCAGCGCCGTCCCCAGCGCCTCCAGCTCCGCTCCGTTGAGGCTCCCCTCCTCCATGCGGTAGACCCCCAGCGGAGCCAGCATCTCTTTCAGATACGCGCCATAGCTCATGCCATCGCCTCCACGGTCACCGCCGTCAGCCGGGGAAGCTCATCCGCTGCCAGCACCACATCGGCGGTGGGGAGCTCCACGGCGCAGTTCCCCACCGCCGGGCAGGCGAACACCCGTCTGCTCAGCTCCGCCCGGAGGACGCTCTTCCCCAGCCGGGTACCGTCGAACCAGTTCTCCACAGCGGACCGGGCCGCTGCCTCCGCCTGGCTCTGGCGGTATCCCACCGCGGGCGCCGCCCGGACCTTGACGGCCACCTCACGCACGGAGGGGGCCCGAACCGCCACGTCCACCGCGATCTCCCGCCGGGCCTCGAAATAGTCCCTCAGCTCTGCCAGCAGGCTCTCGTCCGGCAGACCCGCGGCGGTGGAGACCACCACGTCCACGGTACCTCTGCCCCGGCTCCGGGGCAGGACCGACGCCGCCGCCACCCGCTCGAAGGACATGGCCCCCTGCTCATAGAAGGCGGTGTTGGCGCCGTTTGGCATCCGCCGGAAGGTCTCCAGCACCCGCTCCCGCAGATCCTCGTCCCCTTCCCGGTCCGCGCCTCCGGTGAAGGCATCCGGGTTCGTGCATCGGGCCACGCCCACCGGGGCCACCGACATGGCCGTGACGGCTCCGGCCACCGCGTTGCCTGCCGCGCCGGGCTCCACCGCCCGGGCCCGCACATCGGTGAAGGATGCTCCGGCCTCCAGGGCCGCTTTTTCTATCGTCTCGAACCGGATCTGTCCGGCGGTCATACAGACGGTCCCCGCCGGGATGGCCAGGTCGCTGACCGCCGTTCCATCCACGGAAAAGCGGAGGACGCCCTCCGCCCGGACCGCCTCTCTCCGGCTCAGCCCCCGGAGCTGTGCGTGCTGGTCCAGATAGTCCCCCTGGGCCGTCTGAGGGAAGCACTGCCGTGCCGTCCACTCTCCCTGCACATAGAGGGCGTGGATCTGGGCCGCCGCGGCATAGAGCCGCACCTCCAGCTCTCCCGCGCCGGAGAGCTCCTTCCCGGTCCGTTCCCGGAACTCCTCCAGCATCTCGCCATAGATCTCCTCGATCTCCTTCATGTCATCCTCCTCCCGCTCCGATCTCCAGCCCCACCGTCAACGGCTCGCCGTTCCATGTGAGCCGTACGGTCAGGCGTCCGTGTCCGTCCTCTTCCGTCAGAGAGACCTGCTCCACCTCCAGGTCTCTCTCCCCGGCCAAGGCCTCGGCCACATAGCCACGGGCCAGATCCTCCCGCCGGGAGGACCGGCTGGCCGTGAGCCGCCAGAGCTGACTGCCCACGTCCGGCAGGAGGGGGAAGGCCCCTCTTCGGGCGGTCAGCTGGAAGAGCACCCGCTCCAATCGCTCCTCCGCCCCCTCCGCCGTGCGGAGGCCCTGTCCCTCGGCCCATACATAGTCCCCGTCTCTCAGGATCAGCTCCATCATCCCTCCGTCTCTCCGGCCGCGGCCAGAGGCACGCCGTTGATCATGACCTTTCCCTCCAGCCAGATGGTCCCGTTCCCCCGCAGGGTGATGGCTGCGCCGCCCCGGGCGCGGATGCACACCTCTCCGGGCTCCAGATCCGTGTCCGACCGGGCCCCGGCCACGCAGGGAGCCTCCCCCGCGCCTCCGGTCTTGAGCACCAGCACCTCCTGATCCACACAGGGCCTCCAGTGATAGCCTCCGGGTCCGAACACCGGGAGCTCCCGCCGCTCCCCGTCGGCCCAGACGCCGATCTCCTTCTCCTCCAGCGTCACCCGGCCCACCTGGGGCGTCAGGCCGCTGTCCTTCGTCTTGCTCTTCCTCTGGGAGAGCCACATCCTGTCATCCTCCTCTCTCCGTCAGCTCCAGGGCGGTATAGGCCCCTCCGCGGCCCACGCCCGTCTCACAGGACCGTACCCGCCAGCTCCCGCGGAGCCTGGGCCGCTCCAGCCGGAGCTCCACCCAGTCTCCCACCCGTGCGGCCCAGGTCTGCGCCAGCCGCAGGTTCAGCACCGTTTCCTCCTCAGAGGACCGCGCGATCTGATAGGCCCCGCTGTACCGCATGGCCTCGTATCCGGTCTTTTGGGGCAGGACCATCACCTTCCGCCGCTGTCCGCCTCTCTGGAGGAAGGCCCCGTTGGACACCAGGTGCCGCTCCGTGCCCGCCCGATCCCGGACCACCACCTGGGACAGGACTCCGTACCGCTTCTGGCTGAGGCCCGCGGACAGCACCGGGCTCTTCCCGTCCACGATGTGCCGGGTCCCGTCCTGCCAGCCGTCCAGCCGCAGGCGGCCCCATTCGTCGCACCAGGGCTCCACCCCATGGCAGTACCGCGCGAAGCGATACAGCACCGCCCATTCGCTCTCGCCGCTGGACACGGAGAAGCCCGTCACCGGGGCCAGCCCCGCGCCGCCCACCGTTTGGATGCCATAGGGCTCCGCATGGTCCCGCAGGAGCTCTCCCACCGTGGCGGTCTGATACTCGGTCCCCTCGGCCTCATTGTCCAGCAGGAGGGCAGCCATGCCCCGGCCATGGATGGTCAGCCGGGCCCCGTTCCCATCCCAGACCGTCTCCGCCTCGTCCACCACGCCGGTGAAGCGCCGCTGTCCCCCCTCCTGAGCGGCGAAGCGGACCGCGTCCGCCAGCACCGCCGCCGCGGCCTCGTTCCAGATACAGCCGACGGAGAAGCTGTCGCAGGGAGTCCCCATGCCATAGCGGAAGGTCCACTCCAGCGTCCGGGGCAGGGCCAGGCGTTTCCCGTCCCAGGTCTCCAGCCAGCACTCCATCATCCCACCCGCACCTTCTCTCCCGCCAGGATCAGATTGGGGTTCTTGATCTGAGGGTTGCGTCCGATCAGCTCCGTCAGGCTCATCCCATAGCTCCGGGCGATGCTCCACAGGCTCTCGCCCCGCCGGATGGTGTGCCATGTGCCGCTCCCGGCCGGGCCGGTGCCGGGACCGGAGCCTCCTCCGGTCCCACCGGTCCCGGTCCGCGCCGTCTCGGTCCGCAGGCTGTCCTCATAGCCGTCATAGCTCTCCCAGAAGGCGAAGGCATAGCGCACATAGTCCTTCCGGGGCTCCTGCCGCAGAGAGAGTTCGGCGAAGTAGGCGTTTGCGCACTGCCACACCGGGTGGATCAGGAGCCCTGGTCCCTCCCGGTAGAACACCGCCGCCAGCTGTTGGAACTGCCGGTAGGCCTCCGGCCCGATGAACTCCCCCTCGCCCCGCATGACCCGCCGGGTGGGGCCCAGGTCCTGGAGGTGATAGCGCCCGAAGGGCACCTTGTCCACCGCCAGCACCCGCTCGTACTCGATCGTATACCACCTTGGATTGTGCGGCCAGGTGAAATCCTTATACCGCATAGGACTCAACATCCTGCCTCTCCACTCCTCTCTGCCTCTCAATAGACCGGTCCGGTCCCGTCATACCGGCGGGCGTCCCGCTGGAAGGTCCGGTCCAGCTCCTCCGCCCCCAGCGCCGGATAGTCCGGTCCCCGGTCCGGCATTCCAGACGTGCGCATCGTCCCCCGGTCTCTCCGGGCATAGTCCGCCGCGGCCCGGGCCGCCCGAAGGGCCTGATAGATCTCCGCCGCGCTCCCGGCGGCGGTCCGGGACTGTCCCGTGACCGGCTCCTCCGATCCAGATACCTCTCTTGAGACCTCTGCTTTCCGGAGCCGCTCCGCCGTCCGGCGGGCCGTCTCTCCCGCCTCGTCCCACGCTCCGCGTACATCCCGGCCCGCCGCCACCGCCCGGACGATCCACCGGGCCCGATCTGGGGCCTCCAGCCCCTCGTCCACGGTATGTCCATCGGCTTCCGCCGCCTCTGACGCGCCGGGCGGGGCCGGAGATCCCTCCTGTCCCGCTGTCTCCACCGTTTCCCGGCGCGCCGGTCGAAACACGGTCCCTGCCGCCGGGTCCGGCGGCTCCTCCCGGTCCTCTTCCAGGCCGGGGAACGTCCTCTTTTTCCACATCACGGCCGTCTCCGGTGGGATCTCCCACACATCCTCCTCCGGCTCTCCGGTCAGCAGAGCCTCCAGATAGTCTGTCATCCCTTCGCCCCCCGGCTCAGTGTTCGGAACCGCTCCTCATCGAAGGCGGCGTTCTGACCACAGTCTCCATGCACGGCCTGCCCGCCGCACACGGGGCAGCGTCCCTCCTCCGCCTCCGCCCGGCAGACGGGACAGAGCCGGTCCAGCTCTTCCTCCTCGTCCAGCGTCATATGCCGGGCGCACCAGAGCAGGTCCTTCCCGCTCAGGCTCCTGGCCCGCTCCTCGTTGGGCAGGGCCCCGAAGGTCCTCAGCACGCGCCAGCGGAGCCGGTCGTCCGGCCCGTGCCGATGGCTTTTTTTGCGGCATCCACCTCTCCCCGGTCGAAGTCCGCCCATCGGGCCGCCAGCGCCCCGATCTCCCGGGCCGTGAAGGCCGCCAGCACCGCCGTGCCATCCTGGAATTCCGGCGCGCCGTCCCGCTCCAATGCCCGGGCCAGCAGGCAGGCGTTGGCGCACAGGGCGCGCTCTGCCTCGTCTGCCATCAGGCCCGCCGCCTCCCGGCGGGCCTCCAGCGTCTCCTTCGCGCTCAGGAGCCGGAGGGAACGCCCGCCCTCCAGCTCCAGCTGTCCCGCCCGGCTCATGCGGCGGTCTCGATGCGCTTGGCCGCCACGATGGTCACTTTCTCCACCACCATGGCGCTCAAAGCGCCGGTCTCGCTGATCGCGCTCCACTGACAGCCGGAATAGATGATCTTCCGGTCCGGCTTGCAGATCACCAGGCTGAAATCCTCCAGTTCATGGAAGTCGATGCCGTCCCGGATGGCCTCATCGGTGGCATAGAGCCTCGTCAGCTCCAGCACATGGGTCCGCTGGCCAGGGATGGTGGCCACCGGCTCGTCCTCGCCGAAGGCTTCCACCGTCTGGCTGGTCTTGGTGCTCCGGGCGGAGTAGCTCTGCACCACCGCCACCTTCCTGCCGTCCACCTCCAGATAGATGTCACTGCTGGTGGGGAACCGCTTCATCTCCATCTCGTTTCCTCCTCTCTCACACCGTGATGTGGGCCTGGATCCAGATCTGACTCAGGCCGTGGGCCACTTGGAAGGCGAATCCCACCACGCAGACGGTGGGGTCCTCCTGGTCGGCCTGTGCGGTCACGCCGCTGTATCCGCTGATGATCTCCTTCTGGAGCTTGTTCTCCAGCTCCAGCACCACCTGCGAACGGACCGCGCCCCGGCTCTGCTCCGTGTTCTTGGCCCGGCGGAACTTGGCCCGCAGGGCGTTCCGCACCGCTGGGACCACATCGTCCACCACCCGGATGGTGGTCAGCTCCCTCCAGGTGGTGTCCGACGCGCCGCCGGTCTTGGTCCGGGTGGTGACGCCCCGCACCACGGAGCACACACCTCCGCTCTCCTCCACCGGAGTGACGCCTGCCCGGACCAGCGTATCGATCTCGTTGTCGCCATAGGCAGCCGTGAGGCTGTCCACACCTTTCAGCTCCGCGCCGCCCAGGGGCACCGCCGGATCGCTCTCCCCGGCGACCGCGCCCGCCACGGCGGCGGCCAGCTCGGCCCCGTCCCCGCCGGAGACGGCGGGGCCCACCAGCACCACCCGCTCGGAGTTCAGCGCCTGGGCCCGCTTGGCCAGGGCCTCCACGCTCTCCGCGCCGCCGCTGACGACACAGATCCGCTCCCGCCGTGCCTCGGAGGCCTCTGTCACGCTCTGGCGCAGGCTCTGCTGGACGCTCTGGTCCGTGCTGTCGCACACTACCACCGCCAGCCCCTCCTGGGCCGCCAGCAGGGCGAAGGCCGCCTCATAGCTCCCCTCCTCCGCCACCGGCACCGCGCAGACCTCCGCCGCGCCGTTCTGGAAGAGGAGCTTCACCAGCTTCGTGATGCCCTCCTGCTCACCAAAGGTGCTCACTGCCTCCTCATACCGGCTCAGCCGGCAGAGCTCGTCCGCTTTGCCGGTCCCGCATCTGGCCGCCAGGCCCACGGCCGCGCCGCTCCTCCCAGCGCTGACCACCGTAGACGCGTCATAGGAGGAGTACACCCCCGGACGCTCATGCTCAGTCCCTCTGCTCAATGTTCCACCGCTCCTTTCACCCAAAAGTCCAGGAAGGCGCCGCCCTCCTCCGCCGCCGCGTACAGATAGGCGGAGCATACCGCCTCCACGGGACAGCGCCAGCGTCCCGCCGTCCGGTCATAGTCCGTCTCTCCGCAGGCGAGCCGCTCGATCCGCAGACCGTCCGGCCCGCCGCTTTGGAGGGCTCCGGCCAGGCGGTCGAAGGCCCTCCGGATCTGTTCCTCGCCCCCCTGCTCTCCCGTCCCGGCCCACAGGTCCAGCCCGAAGGTCACGGTCACATGCTTCCCGTAGAGCTCCTCCCACCGGCCGGACGTCTCGTTCCAGCGCTCGCCCAGATAGTCCCGGAAGCCGCCGCTCTCCCCCTCGCAGCTCCGGAGGGAGACCGCCGCCACCGCGCCCCTGGCCGCCGCTCTGGGCCGCTCCGGCCAGGCGGTGATGGCCGGGACGCCGTTCCCGTTCAGATAGTCCGCCATCCGCTCCCGGATGTCATCCAGTCCCGCCATGCTCACGCCTCCTCGTCCTCCGGCCGCAGGATGGCCCACCAGTGGGAGGTCCGTGCCCCCACCTGGATGGGCTGTCCGCCGCACACCCGGTACCGTTCTCCCCGGCTCTCCACCCGTTCGCCGCACCGGAGCGCCAGCTCCGGCCCGCTCAGGCACAAAAAGCGGTCGGTCCGCCGGCGGCCCAGCGGCGAGGGCATCTCCTGCTCCGTCCGCTCCAAAATGGGCTGGAGGAACACCAGTCCCTCCCCGCCGCTCTCCCGGGTCAGCGTCTGTCCATACCGCCGCAGGATGCCGTTCAGCACGTTCCCTGTCATCCCCTCACCCCCCGGAAGGAGAAGCCGTCGTCCCGGAGCCATCGCCCCAGGACCCGCTCCGCCTGTTCCCGATACCAGCCGCTCCGGTCCCCCTGCGCGCACTGGATCGTCAGGTCCCCGGCGGAGAAGCGCTCCACGCCGCCCCGGCTCCCCTCCAGACCGGCCAGGGCCAGCCAGGCCGCCGCCAGCGGGAAGGCCGTGCCGCACGTCTCCGGGGCCGCCCCCTCTCTCAGCCGGGCCGCCAGCTCCTCCTCTGCCGCCCGGCACAGGGTCCGCAGGAGAGGGATCTCACCCTCTCCCGCGTCGCCCAGCAGGCGGGCCAGCTCCAGGCTCTTCTCGTCCTCCATGCCCGCTCCTCTCTCCTTAGACCTTCAGCACCTTGGCCGCGTCGGGGAAGAGCTTGGCGAAGCCGCTGATGCTGGTGATGGCGGCCCGCTCCAGCTGTCGGTCGATCAGCTTGTCGTACTCCACCATCACGTCGCTGCCCTGGACCATCTCCAGGGCATAGTTCCGGTCCAGACCGATCATGCGTCCGGCACTCAGAGCGGAGGTCCGCAGGAGCTTGGCCCCCAGAGGGGTGGTCAGCCGGCCGGTGCCTTGGAAATTCAGGCCGGTCAGGGGATCCTGGAACTCTTTCATCTTCAGGAGCTGGCGCATCACGTCCCCGGACACCAGCAGGGTGTTCATCTCATAGGGGTCGAACTGGGACCAGAAGTCCACCAGCTCGTCATAGGTCAGGGTCCCCGCCTCTCCGCCGATGGGGCTGGTGCCCACGGAGAGGACCTGGGCGGCGTTCTCGTTGCCGTCGCCGTTCATGAGCACGTCGATCGCATCCTCCAGATGCATCCGGTTGATGTGGGCGCCGATCTGCCGCAGGGTCACGGAGAACAGGTCCAGCTTCTGGCAGCGCACGGCCTCGTAGGAGGCCACCAGCATCCGGCCCCGCTTGTGCAGGCGCACCAGGTCCTCTTTGGTCCGCACCACCGTCTGGGGGATGGCTGCGCCCTCGGCCACATGACGGAGGTCCTTGTCCTTCTTCTGGGGCACCGAGGTGATCGAGCGGTAGTCCATGCCCTCGAAGCGGGTCACGGCGGCGGTGATGTGGGGCAGCAGGTCGCTCTCCTCCATGCCCTGCCGCACCGCGCGGGCGATGTATTCGGGGAAGAGCACCGCCGACTGGGAGGTGGCGAAGAACTTCTCCACCACGTCGCTGCCGGCGCCCTTCACCTTGATGTCGAAGCGCTTGAGCTGGCGCTGATAGGCGTCCAGCCCCTCCAGTGCGGTGCCCTTGTACTGCTCGGAGGGGTCCTCCCGCTCCAGCACCTGGGTGAAGGAGCGGCCCGCCTCGTTGTACATCCCCTTCTCCAGCTTCAGATCCTTGTACTGACTCATCCTGTCCCTTCCTTTCCCGTATGTCTTAGAGGAGCACCGTCACGGTGCCCGCGGCACTGTCCGTGTCCGCCGCCAGATAGTCCCGTCCGGCGGTGCTGTCCTCCTTCATGCCGCCCTTGCCGTCAGCGGAGAGCTTGGCCCAGCCCGCCGTCACACCGGAGGCCGCCACAGCGGCGAAGCCCCGCACCTGCACGGAGGCGAAGCCGTTCTTGACCACCAGTGCCACACCGGCGATGGGGTCGCCGGCGGCGCAGGGGCCCACCCTGCCGTCGCCGGTGAGCTTCACCACCTGGCCCTCCTTGACGCCCTCCTCCGTCTCGAAGGTGGCCAGCACCTGTCCGATGCCCTCGAATGAGACCTGTTTCATCTCTACATCGCTCCTTTCTCGATTCAAATGCGGAACATCTCGTCGTCCGCGCCGCCTGCGGCCCGCTCCGTCTCGTAGCTGAGCTGGGTCCCGGCGGGCCAGAGCTCCTCCACCCGCTGTCCATAGGCCCGCTTCAGCGCGGTCAGCTCCGGCTCCTCCAGCCCGTCCGCGATCTTCCGCAGGGTCTCGCTCCGCAGGGTGGGCTCCGCCATGGCGCCCAGCCGGACCACCTCCTGCCGCAGGGCCGCCAGATAGCGGCGGCCCAGACCGGCCTCCTGCTCCAGCGTCTCCAGCTCCGCCCGGCAGGCGGGCTCCTTCCGTGCCAGGGCCCGCAGGCCGTCTGCGCCGCCCATGCTCTTGATGACCCCCGCCTTCCTCTGGGCGGGCACCGCCACGAAGGACCACTCATAGGCGTCCGAGGCCCCCTTCAGGTCGGCCCAGCACCGCTTGTCGCCATACAGGCGGCCCTTCACATGGACGCACCGCTCCCGGTCGTGGATGTCCTCGCCGCAGACCGAGCACACCGCCCGTTCCACCTGACAGCCCACGGACACCTCCCGCTTGATGCCGCCCTCGATCTCCCGGATCAGGTCCTTCGTGCGCTCCGTGCGGAGCATATAGGCCCAGCCCTTCAGATAGCAGTAGCCGTCTCCCGCACCGGTGCGCGCGTTCTCCTCCCGCACCAGCTCCGTCTTATAGATCCGGGCCACCTGCTCCCGGGCGCTCCACCGGTGGTCGAACACGCCGCACTTGCCCACGAAGAGCTTGGCCAGCTCCGCCAGCGTCTCCGCCGGGAAGCGCTCGCCGTCCCGGTCGATCTCGTTGTCGCACAGCCGCACCGCGAAGGTATATACCTCCTCCGCCGTCAGCTCCTTCCGGCTCTGGGCATGGATCAGGGCCAGGTCCTCTTCGCTCACTGTTCCCTGCTCGCCTACGGCCGCCGCCTTGCAGATCTCCATCTCGTTCCTCCTTCACTGCCCCCGTTCCGGGGCCTCGTTCTCCTGCCGGACCTTCTCCGCCTGCTGGCGGTAGAGCTCGGCTCTGGCCTCTTCCACCAGGTCCTGCAGATCCACCTCGTCCCAGTCCACCGTCACCTCCGGGTCGAAGCCGTGGACCCTCAGCCAGAGGCCACAGATCCGCTCCACCACCGGCTCCAGGCTCCGCCGGATGGTGGCGATCTCGCTGGTCATCATGTCGGCCTGCTGGGTGCTCATCCGTTCGGTGGAGGACCAGCTCAGGCCCAGCAGGAAGGGCGGGATGCCGGTCCGGGCCACCAGCTGCTCCAGGATCTGCCGCACGGGCACCTCGCTGTCCAGCACCTGGTTGTCCGCTCCGATCACCTTGATGTCCACGTCGCCCACGGCCACGAAGTCCCGGACGGTGCCGTTCTTTCCCGCCTGCATGGCGGCGGACCACTCTCGGGTGATCTGCTCGGACCGCTCCTGGGCCCAGGCCCGCTCCAGCCCGTCGCTCCCGGGCTTGTACACCACGGCGAAGCGCACGTTGCCCATCCTCTCCCAGTTCATGCCCATGGCCTGATAGATCTTCAGCAGGATCTCGGTCAGGAAGGGCATGGACCGCAGGAGGGACACCCCATAGGGGCTGTCGGTCTCCGGCTGGAAGGGCGTGAAGAGGAGCAGATCCTGATAGGGCAGCTCTACCACCTCTCCCGCCCGCCGGACGCACAGGGCGAACTCCAGAGGGCTGTCCCCCTCCCGGATCTCCACGTCCGCCGCGTTGCTGCACAACACGGCGGCCACCTCCCGCCGGTCCTGGCTCAGCACCATCTCCCCCACGGCCCGGCCACAGGTGAGCATGGAGTCCAGGTAGACGTCCAAAAAGGACTCGATTCCCCGCTGGCCCCGTCCGGTTGGCACCGTGCGGAGGAACCGCTGCAGGCCCGCCTCCGCCCGGGGATCTCCCGCCGTCACCTGCACGCCGCCCGCCAGCCGGATCAGCTTCAGGATGGCCGCGTCCACGATCGGGATGGCCTCCCGGATGCTCCGGTAGAGGGCGATCTCCCCGTTCCGCAGGGGCACATAGCCGCTCATGGCCCCGAAGGGGTGGCGGCTCTCCTCCCGGATCTGGATCTGGGGCGCCGGAGCGGTCTGCTTCCGGCGCCGTTCTGACCATATCATCTTTCTTCCTCTCCTCTCAAAACGCCTGCCGCTCCACATAGCCGCCCCGGAGGCAGCTCTCCCGCTCCCGCCGCTCGATCAGCGCCGCGAAGTAGCGGATGTCGTCCATGGCGTGGTCGAACTCCTTGCGCGGCCGGTCTCCCGGCGCTTTGGGATCCCAGCAGTACAGGGAGAACTCCCGGATGCTGTCCCGGCAGGACGGACCGATCACCAGCCGTCCGCGCCGCAGGAGCTCCGCCGTGATCCGGATGCCCCGGAGCACCTCGTTCTCCGCCTTGACCACCCGCCAGCCCTCCCGCCGCAGGGTCTCCAGGAAGCTGGCCGCCGAGGGGTCCACCACCACCCAGGCGATCTCCCGTCCCCCGGCCAGCCGGGCCAGATCGGCGGCGTATTCGCTGTCCGTCTTTTGCCTGCCCTCCCGCCGGGAGTCGTAGTAGTACTCCTCCACCCGGTACCACGCCCCGTCCCTCCGGCCCCACAGGCCGAAGGAGGCCGGGTTCACGGTCCCGTAGTCGCAGGAGATGCACCACTCCTCCATCTCCCCCTCCGGGGGCGAGCCGATCTGCTCCGGGCCGAAGAAGTCGTACACGGCGCCCTGGGCTCCCACCCATTCCCCCAGCACGAACCGCCGGTAGAAGGTCCCGCTGTACAGCCGCTGATACCGCTCCAGGATCTCCGGCCCCAGCGAGGGGTTGTCCTCCATGGTGAAGTGGAGGTACAGGGCCCGTCTCATCTCCCGCTTCCCGATCCACTCCCGGTAGAACCAGTGCTCCGGGCTGTCCGGGTTGCAGTTGAACCAGATCCGGCTGCCCTCCACGGAGCAACGGGCCAGGGCCTGCTCCACGAAGGACCGGGGCATCAGCGTCACCTCGTCCAGGAGCACCCCCGCCAGGGTCACGCCCTGGATCAGGGCGGCGCTCCCCTCGTCCTTGCCGCCGAAGAGGGCGAACCGGTTCTCCCGTCCTCCGAACCACACGCGGATCTCGTTCCGGCTCACCTTCTCCTCACACCGGAAGCCCAGCTCCCGCAGGGCGGGCAGCAGGGTTCCGATCAGGTTCCGCCGCAGAGCGCCCACGGTCTTGCCGCACAGGCCGAACTGCTGGCCGTCGAAGCTCCGCATGGCCCAGCAGAAGAAGGAGATCCCACAGCACAGGGTCTTGCCGCTGCGCACGGCCCCGTCGCAGATGATGGCCTCCCGGTCCCGCCAGGGGGACCCGGGGCACCACCAGCCCAGCACCTCCCGCTGTTTGGGGGAGAACCTGCGGAACCTCATCCCTGCTCCGCGCTCCCCTCATAGGCCCGGAAGAACTCCGCCGCCTTCCCCCGCTCGTCCTGTTTTTCCTCCAGCAGGCCCAGCAGGCGCTCCATGGTCTGGAGCGGGTCGTTGAGCTTCACCTCCACGCCGCCGTTGCCGCTCCGCTTCAGCTCCGAGAGCATCATCAGATCCATCTGGTCGATGGCCTCCACCTGCTCCCGGTCCAAAAAGGCCAGCTTCACGGCGTCGTTGGGCCGGCTCTTCGCCATGCTCCGGATCTGGTCGAGGATCTCCTTCCGATCCCGTTCCCGCTTGTTCATCTCGCGTCCATCACCTCATTTCACCCGTCGTCTCCCAAGCCTGAAAAGTAGGACGAAAACGTACATCTTTCCGAAAAAAAGAGAAAAAATTTTTTTGCAGCGGCCCCAAGCATCCTCCACAAATCGAATATTCGCCTTTATCATTCGATCATTCTTTGCGGACAGCAGAACCCATATTTTGGAATATTCTTCTTTTTTCAAGCATAAAAACAGGAAAAAAGTCCATGTGCAACCGTTGATTGCGCCCCATGTAACCCAAATGTGGTTTACTTTTCCATCAATATCCCGTATAGTCAGAGACACTAAAGAGGTGATATCGATGGAATTGAAAGATCGATTGACTGCCCTCCGGAAAGAGCGAGAGCTGTCTCAACTGGATGTAGCCGATGCCTTGGGTGTGACCCGTCAGGCCATCTCCCGCTGGGAGGTCGGCTCCTCTTTCCCTACCGTAGATAACTTGATCGCATTGAGCAAATTGTATCGCATTCCGATGGATATGCTCATCGGCAATATAGATGCTGTCCCTCCGCCTAATCCTCAAGAATCCTCTCCTTCTATAGAAGAGGAGGATGTACAAACGCCGCCCTCCACTGCATCTCGCAGCCATATGTTGAGCCGTCTCCTCGTTCCAGCCCTTATCGCCGCTATTTTCCTTTGGCTCGGCGTGTTCTGGATGCACCATTCTCGCTCTGATGTTTTGAAGCTTGCACATATGGAACGAAATACCTTTTCCTCCTCCGATCTCGAGATCGGTGATACGATCTATTTTGCCGATGACCCGACTGGCACCTACCCGGAGATCGATTCGATCGACTGGGATATCTCTTCTGACGGTGATGGGCTGAAACAAAATTCCAAACCGTTTTATCTGGAGTCCGATGGCACAGTCACGATCGCGTGTGTATCCGCTCCACTGGATACCGAGCTTGAATTCGGGCTGGTCGGGCCAGATGGTCTGTTCTACCACACTACTGTATATGGTACCAGCTTCCAGAAAACGATCCAGGTCCCGGAAAGCAGGCCTTACTATTTGATGTTCCAGAATCGGTCCAGTGATGTCGTCCGTATCCGAGGGCTCGTCTATTTTTAATATCCTGCTGTCATGTCCTCTCTTGATAGAATGTCATAAAGCCAATCAAACTTTGGAGGAAGAAAGGAGCATTTATCCCAATGAAAAAAAGAGCTATAAAGATCGGTCTCACTTGGTTCATGCTGGTATGCTGTATGGCACTCGATCTGTCCGCTTTTGCCGCTTCTAGACATATCGGCGATGCAATGAAAGCCGAATATCACGCTGAGTACATCCAAATCGCCCGGGAAGTCTCCAAGGAGACCGGGATCGACGTCTCCGTTCTCCCTATGGATGAGTTCAGTGATGAGGATTGGCGTACCCCTGACGAGTTCCGTGCTTTCATCACTGAGATCGCAAATTCCAAGATCGTCTGTGATGGATCTTATGATGGACCTCAGCCTTATTCCAGAGACTATACTACGAAAACGGCCTCTGTCGAAGCGGAGGGGCTCAAGTACACCATTTCCATCACGGGTTCTTTTGTGACTCAGCTCAACTCTTCTACCCACCGCCAGCACTTCGACAGCATCACTTCCATCACCTCCAGATCGACCAGCTCGACTGCCACTTGGACTCAGACCGGCTATACCGGCAAAATGATGGATGCGGCTCGCACCTATGCGATCACCGTATCCGGCAGACTGAAGGTCGGCGGAGCATTGTTCAGCAACAAACTCGCTTACGTGGAGTTCTACTGCAACAGCACCGGCGAGATCAGCTGATCGTTCTCTCAATACGACGATGACCCTTCTCTCTACAGAGCCTCTGTGGAGAGAAGGGTCATCTTTATAGCGGAAACACCGGCGTCTTCTACATCGATGTCAACTCTACGGAGGATCACGCTCTGGACGGTCTCATCACCGTTCGCACCGGGACGAAAGCAGGAGTCGGATATCCCTGGTGATCATTTTCGAGCACTAAAATATCGGTCGGACAGCCGTGCGTTCCCCCATCCGGATATGTCTCTTCCGGGTGGGGATTTCTTTATCGGGGGACCAGATTTCTTCCAGTCCACATACACGACACCCCCGTTCTTGTTTTACGCAAAAGGTCCCACCCCCTTGACTTCCCGCTTCATTCTGGATACAATATCACATATAGAATTTACACCAAGGAGGTCACCATGGGCCCTGTCACCATTTTGCCCCTGAAGGATCAGGTCGCCGCCGCCCTCCGGGCCGAGATCGTCTCTGGCCGGCTGGCCGATGGGGAAAAGCTTCGGCAAGAGGAGATCGCCGCCCGTCTGGGGGTCAGCCGCATCCCCGTCCGGGAGGCCCTCCAGCAGCTCCAGGCCGAGGGGCTCGTCCTCCGTCTGCCCAACCGCCACATCCGGGTGGTGGGGCTCGACACCCGCCGCCTGCGGCTCCACTGCTCCGCCCTGGCCGCACTGGAGGGGGAGCTGGTCGTCCAGGCCCTCCGGTCCGGACTGGAGCTCCCCGCCGACGCCGGCGGCAGTGCCCTCCACGCTGCCTTCGCCCAGGCGCTGGACGACCCCACCCTCTGTCAGCTCTTCCTCCAACAGCGCCGCGCCCTGTTCGAGACCGCGCTGGAGGCCTGTCCCTCCGCCCCCGGTCCGGCCCCGGAGCTGGACCGGGCCATCGTCCAGGCCCTCCGCGGTGGGGAGGCCCCTCTGCGGCAAGCGGTGCGGGACTATTACGATACCATGGCCGACTACATCGGAAAGGAGCTCGCCCTATGAACGCCCTCAGCCCCATCCATCTGCTCCCCGCCCGGGACCGGGTGGCCGCCGCTCTGCGGGAGGCCATCCTGAGCCATCAGCTCGCCCCCGGTCAGGAGCTGACTCTGAAGGACACCGCCGCCCTGCTGGGCGTCTCCGCCACCCCCATCCGGGAGGCTTTCCAGATCCTCTCCCGGGAGGGGCTGATCGAACTGCGCCCCAACCGGGGGGCCGTGGTCCTGGGCATGACGGAGAAGCGTCTCCGGGACCACTACGAGACCCGGGCCGCGCTGGAGCGGGCCGCCGCCATGGCGGTCTGCCGGAAAAACGCCGATCTGGCCCCGATCCGCCGGGCCTATGAGGAGGCCGCCGCCTCGCTGGCCCAGTCTGACAGCCGGCGCTACTCCGACCAGAACCAGGCCTTCCACATGGCCATCTGGACCGCCGCCGACAACGATCCGCTCCGTGAGCTCCTCTCCGGTCTCTGGAACGGCCTCTCCATGGGCCACAAGGTCACGCAGGAGCACTACGCCAAGCTCAGCATGGCGGAGCACGCCCAGATCTTGGAGGCTCTGGAGGCCCGGGATGCCCAGTGCTCCGGGGATCTGATGGAGGCGCATATCCTCCGCAGTCTGGACAACGTCCTGACCCATCTCCGGACAGACCGTCCCTGATCCGTCGATACCGCCAAAATGCCCCTCTGTTTTCCGGCAGGTCGCCGAAAGTGCGATCGGCCGCTTGACAGCGGGGCTGGCTGGTGTTATATTTGCCCCGTCAAATGGATACATTATCTAAGATATGATATCTGGCTCAGCAGCAGGATATCATTTCCCTTTCCCACCCTGTTCCATTTGAGGCACCGGCGGGGCGGAAGGATTTCTTCCCTTTTATTTTGGATACATTATCTGATATCAAAACAAAAAATCCTTCCGCCCTCTTCCAAAACCGTCAATTCTACTATATACTATATAGTCAGGAGGCCATTTTTATGGTAAAAAAGCAAGGCGTGAAACAGATGACTGACAAGATGGCGCGATTCGTCGCCTATGTCGGCAAAAAGCTCCCGGACGATGTGGAACAGAAGCTCGCGGAACTGCGCGCCCAGGAGACCTCCCCTCTGGCCGCCGCCATCTATGACACCATGGCCCACAATCAGAAGCTGGCCACGGAGCTGGACCGCCCCTGCTGTCAGGACACCGGCGTCCTACAGTTCTGGGTCAAGTGCGGCGTCCATTTCCCCCTGATCGGCGAGCTGGAGGCTCTGCTGAAGGAGGCCGTGGTCCGCGCCACCTTCGCCGCTCCTCTCCGCCACAACAGCGTGGAGACCTTCGATGAGGTCAACACCAAGCGCAACGTGGGCAAGGGCACTCCCACCGTGTTCTGGGACATCGTGCCCGAGGATGACCACTGTGAGATCTACACCTATATGGCCGGCGGCGGATGTACTCTCCCCGGCAAGGCCATGGTCCTCATGCCCGGCGCGGGCTATGAGGGCGTGACCAAGTTCGTCATGGACCAGATGACCAGCTACGGCATCAACGCCTGTCCTCCCCTGCTGGTGGGCGTGGGCGTGGCCACCAGCGTGGAGACCGCGGCCCTCCTCTCCAAGAAGGCCCTCATGCGTCCCCTGGGCTCCCACAACGCCAACCCCCGGGCCGCGGAGATGGAGAAGCTCCTGGAGGACGGTATCAACTCCATCGGTCTCGGTCCCCAGGGCATGAGCGGCAGGAACTCGGTGATGGGCGTCCACATCGAGAACACGGCCCGCCATCCCTCCGCCATCGGCGTGGCCGTCAATGTGGGCTGCTGGAGCCATCGGCGGGGCCATGTGGTGTTCGACAAGGATCTCAACGCGACGGTAACGACTCATTCGGGGGTGCAGCTGTAATGGTAGAGCTCAGGAACGGCAAGAAAGTTTTGGTCACGCCGGTCACGGCGGAGGACCTGGCCGACATCAAGATCGGCGACATCGTATATCTGGACGGGGATCTGATGGCCTGTCGGGACGTGGCCCATCGCCGCGTGGTGGAGGAGGGCCGTCCCCTCCCCTATGACGTGCGGGACAAGGCCATCTTCCACGCCGGCCCCATCGTCCGCCCCATCCCCGGGCAGGAGGACGCCTATGAGATGGTCTCCGTGGGCCCCACCACCAGCATGCGCATGGAGAAGTTCGAATACGAGTTCGTGCGGGAGACCGGCGTCCGCGTCCTCGTGGGCAAGGGCGGCATGGGCCCCAACACCGAGCGGGCCTGCCGGGAGTTCGGCGCGGTCCACTGCGTGTTCCCCGCCGGATGTGCCGTGGTGGCCGCCACCGAGGTAGAGCGTATCGCCGAGCACCACTGGGACGAGTTGGGCATGCCCGAGACCCTCTGGTGCTGTAAGGTGAAGGAGTTCGGTCCCCTGATCGTCTCCATCGACGCCTCCGGCGCCAACCTCTTCGAACAGAACAAGGTGGCCTTCAACGAGCGGAAGGACGCCGCCGCCGCTGAGATCTGCAAGCACGTCCGTTTCATCAAGTAGGACCCAAACATCCATTTATTGAGAGGAGCTGAGGCTCATGAGCCCCTTCGCGATCACTGAGACCGTCCTGCGGGACGCCCAGCAGTCCCTGATGGCCACTCGGATGGCTACCTCCGACTTCAAAGACATCCTGGAGACCATGGACAAAGCCGGCTACCGTTCCGTGGAGTGCTGGGGCGGCGCCACCTTCGACGCCTGCCTGCGCTATCTCCACGAGGACCCCTGGGAGCGCCTGCGCGCCATCCGCGCCCATATGCCCCATACCAAGCTCCAGATGCTCCTGCGGGGCCAGAACCTGCTGGGCTACCACCACTACTCGGACGACACGGTCCGCCGGTTCACGGCGGCCTCGGTGGAGAACGGCGTGGACATCGTCCGCATCTTCGACGCGCTCAACGACCTGCGCAACATCCGCACCGCCGTAGAGGCCTGCCTCTCCGCCGGCGGCGAGGCCCAGGGCACGGTCTGCTACACCCTCAGCCCCATCCACGACCAGGCCATGTATGTGGCGCTGGGCAAAGAGATCCAGGCCATGGGCTGCCAGTCCCTGTGCATCAAGGACATGGCCGGCATCATGAGCCCCAGGGAGTGCTATGATCTGGTCTCCGCCCTGAAGGACGCGGTGGATCTGCCCGTCTATGTCCACACCCACGCCACCACCGGCCTGGCCTATATGACCTATCTGAAGGCCGCCGAGGCCGGGGCGGCGGGCATCGACTGCGCCACCTCCTGCTTCTCCGGCGGCACCAGCCAGCCCTCCACCGCCTCCATGGTCTACGCCCTCGGCCAGATGGGCTTCGACTGCGGCGTGGACCCGGCGGTACTCAAGCAGGTGGACGACTTCTTCGTCCCCGTGCAGAAAAAATTCGCCGAGAACGGCGTGTTCGACCCCTATGTCCTCTCCACCAAGACCGACGCTCTGGTCTATCAGGTCCCCGGCGGGATGCTCTCCAATCTGGTCTCCCAGCTCAAGGCCCAGAACGCCATCGACAAGTTGGATCAGGTCCTGGCCGAGATCCCCAAGGTCCGCAAAGACCTGGGCTATCCCCCGCTGGTCACGCCGCTGAGCCAGATGGTGGGCGTCCAGGCCACCGTCAACGTCCTCCTGGGTGAGCGCTACAAGAGCATCGGCAAGGAGATCCAGGCCTATATCCGGGGCGAGTACGGCACCGCTCCCGGCCCCATCGACCCGAAGCTCCAGCGCCGGGTCCTGGGGGACCAGTCCCCGATCCGGGGCCGCTATGCCGAGGGGCTGGCCCCGGAGTTCCCGGAGGCCCAGGCCAAGCTGGGCGGCGACGCCAGGAGCGATCTGGATGTGCTGAGCTACATCGCCTTCCCCCAGCAGGCGGAGCAGTTCTTCACCGACCGCGCCATGAAGGAGGCCCTGGTGGCCAGCTATACCATCCGGGAGGTGGAGTGAGATGGGCATCACGTCGCTCACCCCGCTGGAGGCGGTCCTGGTGGCCCTGTCCGGGCTGGTCATCGTGTTCCTGATGCTGGGCATCCTCTGTCTCATGATCCCGGTGGTCTCCCGGCTCACCACCGCCGTGGCGGGCCGGAGGACGCCCGCCACCCCGGCCGCGCCCACGCCGGCCCCGGCCCCCGCGCCGGTCCCTGAGAAAGCGGATCCGGGCGCGGCCTATACGGGCCAGGTGGCCCTGATCGGCTGTGACGAAAAGACCGCCGCCATGGTCATGGCCGTGGTCAGCTATGAGACCGGCATCCCTCTGGACTCCCTGATCTTCCATCGGATCCGGGCACTGTAAGACGGCAAGGAGGAAAACGACAATGAGATATATCGTCACCCTGAACGGGAAGCAGTTCGAAGTGGACGTGGAGCGGGGCAAGGCCACCGCCGTCTACACCGGTCCCGCCCCGGAGCCGGCCGCCCAGCCCGCCCCTGCCGCGCCCGCGGCTCCCGCTCCGGCCGCTCCGGCCCCCGCCGCCTCTGCCGGGAATGAGAAGCCGATCCAAAGCCCCATGCCCGGCACGATCCTGGAGGTCCGCTGTGTCCCCGGCCAGGCCGTGAAGTCCGGCGACATCCTCTTCATCCTGGAGGCCATGAAGATGGAGAACGAGATCTGCGCCCCCATGGACGGCACCATCACCGCCGTCCCGGCCGCGAAGGGCGCGGTGGTCGATACCGGCACCCTTCTGGCCACCCTGGCATAAAGGGGGGGAGCGTCATGCAATTCTCGTTCACCCAAGTGCTGGCCCGCATCCTGGGGGAGTCCGGCTTCGCCGCCTTTCTGGAGGACCCCAGGAGCCTGATCATGATCCTGATCTCCTTCGTCCTCCTGTACATGGGCATCGGGAAGAAGTTCGAGCCCCTCCTGCTGGTGCCGATCGCCTTCGGCATCCTGATGGCCAACTTCCCCCTCACCGGCATCCTGGAGGAGGGCGGTCTGTTCCGCTACTTCTATTTCGGCGTGGAGCACGCGATCTACCCCTCCATCATCTTCCTGGGCATCGGCGCCATGACGGACTTCGGCCCGCTGATCGCCCGGCCCTCCTCCATGCTCATGGGCGCGGCGGCCCAGTTCGGCATCTTCTCCGCCTTCCTGCTGGCGCTGGCCCTTGGCTTCGCCCCGGCGGCGGCCGCCGCCATCGCCGTCATCGGCGGCGCGGACGGCCCTACCGCGATCCTCACCGCCTCCAAGCTGGCGCCGGAGCTCCTGCCCCCGATCGCGATCGCGGCCTACTCCTACATGGCCCTGATCCCCATGATCCAGCCGCCGCTGATGCGCCTCCTCACCACGGAGAAGGAGCGCAAGGTCAAGATGGAACAGCTCCGCACCGTCTCCAAGGCGGAGAAGATCGTGTTCCCCATCGCCGTGGCCACGCTGGTGATCCTCCTGATCCCCGACACGGCCCCGCTGATCGGCATGCTCATGCTGGGCAACCTGCTCCGGGAGTGTGGCGTCACCGACCGCCTCAGCGACACCGCTCAGAACGCCCTGTGCAACATCGTCACGATCTTCCTGGGCCTCTCCGTGGGCTGTAAGGCCGTGGCTGACACCTTCCTGACCTGGGACACGATCAAGATCATCGTGCTGGGTCTGCTGGCCTTCCTGCTGTCCACCACCGGCGGGATCCTGCTGGGCAAGCTCATGTGCGTCCTCACCCACGGGAAGGTCAATCCCCTCATCGGCTCCGCCGGCGTATCCGCAGTGCCCATGGCCGCCCGGGTCTCCCAGGTGGAGGGCCAGAAGGCCGACCCCGGCAACTTCCTGCTCATGCACGCCATGGGCCCCAATGTGGCAGGCGTCATCGGCTCCGCCGTGGCCGCCGGCTTCATGATCAAGGTCTTTGGCGGGATCCTGTGACTCTCTTGGATGCGAAAAGCGCCGCGGCGGCCCGAAATACGGGCCGCCGCGGCGCTTTCATCCATCGGATCATTCCGCGGAGATCATGTAGTAGTACACGGGCTGGCCGCCAGGGAGGAGGTTGACCTCCGCCTGAGGGCAGTCCTTCCGGAAGAGCTCCAGCGTCTTTTCCGCGTCGGCCTCGGACACGTCCGCGCCGTAGAAGATGCTGATGAACTCGGCCTTCTGCTGAGGCTCGGCCTTGGCCAGCCGCTCCAGCAGGGCGTCCAGATCCCGGTCGGTACCGAAGAGCTGGTGTTCGGCCAGAGCCAGATAGTCCCCCTGCTTGATGGCGAAGCCGTCGAAGTCGGAGTCCCGGGCCGCATAGGTGATCTCGCTGGTGGACACCCGGCCGATGGCCTCCTCCATGGCGGAGAGGTTGTCGGCCTCCTCCGCGTCGGGATCCATGGCCAGCAGGGCGGAGATGCCCTGGGGCACTGTCTTGGTGGGCAGGACCACCACCTTCTTGCCCTCGGCCAGCGGCACGCACTGCTGGGCGGCCATGATGATGTTGCTGTTGTTGGGCAGGACGAAGACGATCTCGGCGGGAGTCTTGTCGATCTCCCGCATGATGTCATCGGTGGAGGGGTTCATGGTCTGGCCGCCGGAGATGATCCCGTCGGCGCCCAGATCGCGGAACACGGCGGCGAGGCCGGCGCCGGCGCAGACCGTCACCACGCCGTACTTCTTTTCCGGGGCGGCGGGAGCGGCGGGCTGGGCGGCGGCGCCCTTCTCCAGCTCCTCCTCCACGGCCTCCAGATCGTCGGTGCTCTGGACGTGCTTGCCGGCCGCCAGATCCTCGGCCTGGGTGCGCATGTTCTCGATCTTGGCCAGCTCCAGGATGCCGTACTTCTGGCCCTCGTTCAGGGCGTCGCCGGGGGTGTTGGTGTGGACATGGACCTTGAAGGCCTCGTCGTCCTCGCCGATCACCAGGCTGTCTCCGATGCTGTTCAGATAGGCCCGGTAGGGATCCAGGTCCACATCGGGGTCGTTCTTTCGGATGATGAACACCGTGTCGAAGGCAAAGGTGATCTCATCCTCGCTCAGGGCGGCGAAATCGGCCTTCTCCTTGGGCTCGGCCCCGTCGGAGCCGTCCTCGGGCATGGCTACGCCCCGCAGTTCGTCCAGCATGCCCTGGAGGATCACCAGGAAGCCCTTGCCGCCGGCGTCCACCACGCCCGCCTTTTTCAGGACGGGGTTCTGCTCGATCGTGTTTTCCAGCGCCACATGGCCCTCTTTGATGGCGGCCTCCAGCACGGTCTCAGGGGTGGGATCCTCCCGGGCGGCGGCGGCGGCCCGCGCGGCGGCCAGACGGGACACGGTGAGGATGGTGCCCTCGGCGGGCTTCATGACGGCCTTATAGGCGGCGGCCACGCCGAAGTCCAGAGCGATCGCCAGATCCCGGCCGTCGATGGTCTCCTTGTCCTTCACCGCCTTGCCGAAGCCCCGGAAGAGCAGGGACAGGATAACGCCGGAGTTGCCCCGGGCGCCCCGCAGGAGGGCAGAGGCGTTGGCGGAGGCCACCTCGCCCACGGTGCGGAGGGACTTCTTCTTCAGCTCGGCGGCGGCGGTGCCGATGGTGAGGCTCATATTGGTGCCGGTGTCACCGTCCGGCACTGGGAAGACGTTGAGCTCGTTGATGCTCTGCTTCTGGCTGTTGATAGAGGCCGAGGCATGGACGATCATCCGTGTCAGCAGCGCCCCGTCGATGGTATCTCTCATGTTCTGTGTTCCTTTCTGTCGATGGATGGGCTGCTCAGCCGATGACCATGGAGTCGATGAAGACATCCACGTTCTTGACCGCCACGCCGGTGGTCTTGCTGACCACATAGCGGACCTCGCTCATGATGGAGCGGCTCACGGCCATCAGGTTGACGCCGTTGTCCACGATGATGTGGAGCTCGATGGAGACGGTGGAATCGTCGTTATAGATGACCTTCACGCCCTTGGACATGGACTCCTTCCGCAGGAGATGGACCAGGCCGTCGGTGGTGGAGCGGATCGCCATGCCCTTCACGCCGTAGCAGTTGGTGGCGGCCGCGCCGGTGATGTTGGTGAAGACCTCGCTGCTGATGCGGATCTCGCCCTTTTCAGTCTGCAGCTTCATAAAGGACCTTCCTTTCTGTATGGGGATAAGGCGCACCGGGTGCGCTTCGCAGGCATATGATAGTCACTTTATTATATTCTATTTCCGCCCTGACTACAAGGGAAAAACTTTGAGATAGACATTGTAATTTGCCCGGAAAGCGTGTAAACTACACTTATACTAGCTTATAAGGAGGCACGGATATGAAGGTCGCCCGTTTTGTGCTGAAGATCGTCGCGCTGGCCCTCGCCACCGCCGCCAGCGTTTGCTGCGTCATCGCCTATTGGGACAAGATCTCCGCCTTTTTCGCCGGCATCGGAGCCCGGCTGGAGTCCAAGAAGGGCTGCTGCGGCCACTCCGAGTTCGACGACTACGCGGACTGGGAATAACGCGCCCCATCGGCACATACTGAGGCCGCCCGTCATCCGCGGGCGGTCTTTTCATGCTTCGATCTTGAAGGGAGGACCGCGTCATGCACAATGAATTGACGCCCAAGGACATCCAGATGATGAAGGACGAGCTGGACGAGCGCCGGATCCGTCTCCGTCCCAAGCTGTTGGAGGCAGTGAAGGAGGCCCGGGCCTTCGGCGACCTGAGCGAGAACTTCGAGTACAAGGCCGCCAAGCAGGAGAAGAACCGGAACGAGAGCCGGATCCGCTTCCTGGAGAACATGATCCGCACCGCCGTGGTGATCGATGACCGCTCCTCCGCCGATACGGTGGGCCTCTATGACAAGGTGACGGTCTATGTGGAGGAGGACGATGAGACCGAGTCCTATCAGATCGTCACCACCATGCGGCAGGACGCCCTCCACGGCCTCATCAGCCGGGAATCCCCCGTGGGACGGGCGGTCCTGGGCAAAAAGGTGGGCGACCGGATCACCATCCACGTCAACGATGACTACAGCTACGACGTGATCGTCCAGACGATCGAGAAGGCCAAAGACGACGGCTCCGTCCCCCTCAGCTCCTTTTGACCCGCTCCATCCACAGAAAACGGCGGTCCCTCGCTATGAGGGACCGCCGTCTTCTGTGGATTCAGTCCACCCGTTCTTCCCGCATAGGATAGCCGCAGGCGGTGACGCACTGGCGGGCCAGTACGTCCAGGGCGTCCAGATAGTAGCCGCTCAGTCCGTGTTCCGTACGGAACACGGACAGCTCGGTACAGCCCAGGATCGCGCCGTCACAGCCCAGCTCCCGCCGGACCGCCCGGTCGATGGGGAGGAACTCCTCCAGCGTGCCGGGGAGGCCCCGCTTGATCTCGTCGTAGATGATGGACATGACCTGGGCCTGGATCTCCGGGGGCAGGGCGGGGCACTCCATGCCCAGCGCCTCGCACTCCCGCTGGTAGACGCCGGTGCGGACGGTGCCGTCGGTGGCCAGGATGCCCACCCGGCGGCAGCCCCGCCGGGCCATGGCCTCCGCCGTGGCCCGGACCATGTGGAGGAGCTCCATGCCCTCCAGCTCCCGCTGGAGCCGGTCCGCGAAGTAGTGGGAGGTGTTGCAGGGCACCGCCAGCACGGTACAGCCCGCGTCCCGCAGGAGCCGCGCCCCCCGCAGGAGGGACTGACAGCAGGCCTCCCGCTCCTCCTCGGTCCCCAAAATGGAGGCCGTCCGGTCGGGGACCCAGGTGTCGTTGTAGATCAGGGTCGGGATATGGTCCTGATCCCGGTCGGCGGCGGTGTAGTCCACGATCCGCTGGCAGAGCTCCAGCGTCGCCTGGGGGCCCATCCCGCCCAGGATGCCCAGCTTCGGCCGCTCGCTCCTCATCCGTTGGCCTTCTCCATCGAGCTGGCGTAGCGCTGCTTATAGCGCTGCTGGTCCCGGAGGATGCGGAGCTTGTGGATCAAATTCTTGTCCGCCTTGTAGAACAGGGGGTTGACCCACTGGCCCTGGTCCATCAGGGCCTGCATATCGCCGTGGTACTTCTTGGGGATATAGTCGAAGGCCACCTGCTTGGGGATGACCATCCACAGATGGCGGTTTTCGGTGACGGTGAGGGGGCAGGGCTTGTGTTCGATCCGGTCCTCCACCAGATAACGGGCCAGGTTGTAGCCCGCGCCGGTCACATAGTAGTTGCTCCGGCCCTGGCGGGTGTTGATCTCAAAGACCTTGAACTTCCCGTCCCGCTGGTCGAACTTCACGTCGAAGTTGGAGAAGCCGGTGTAGCCGATGGACTCCAGCAGATGGCGGAGCTTGGCGCACAGCTCGGGCTCGGACTCGGTGATGATCACGGCGTGGTTGCCGATGCCGTGGCGGGTGTGCTCCTCCAGGAGCACATGGCCCACGCACATGAGGCGGACCTTCTTGTCCTCGCCGGAGTAGTTGGTGACCACCCGCATATAGCTGTCGTCGCCGGGGATGAAGTCCTGGATGATCAGGGAGTCCTCATAGCCATGCTCGTAGATCTCGTCCAGGGTCTTGTCCACCTCTTCCCGGGTCTGGAGGATATAGGCCTTCTTCTGGGTGTCGAAGGGGTGGTCCCAGTAGGTGGCGGACTCGGCGGGCTTGACCACGAAGGGGCCGGAGAAGGGCAGCTCGAAATCGTGTCCCATCCCCTTCTTGTAGACGAAGGTGGCGGGGTGGTCGATGCCGTACTGGTCGCACAGCTCGTAGAACTTCTCCTTGTGGATCAGCACCTCCATGGTGGCCAGGTCGATATAAGGGGCGATCACGTTCTCCGGGAAGTTGGGCAGGTTGCAGGCGATCGAGGTCAGATAGTTGTCGCCGCAGCCCAGCACGATCACCTTCCGGTCGGGGAACTCCTCCGCTACCTTCTTCACGTTGGCCAGGACCACCTCGGGCTCGTCGTTCTTCTCGCACACCCGATAGTCGATGATGTCACTGCCCATGCAGGGGCCGGACCGGAACATGCCGTAGGCCACGGTCTTGACGCCGTAGGCCTCGTGGAAGGCCCGGGCCATGCTGTATACATTGATGTCCGCCCCCAGGAGCAGGGGCACGAAGCGATTTTCCATGATCGAGTTACCTCCAGATCCATCGCTCTGGATGGATGATATTTGTGGAAAAGACAGGGATAGGCATCTCTTCGAAGCGGCGCTCATCCCGTGGTCCGCTTCACCTGATAGACGCCCTGGAGCTGGCTGAGCTTATTGATGACGCTGGTGAGCTCCGCCTGGTCCCGGACCTCCAGCAGGATGGAGGCCAGCGCGTACCCGTCGGGGGCCGCGTGGACGTTGAGGCCGTTCACCTTCACCTTGGCGGAGGAGAGTGCCATGGCGATGTCCAGCGTCAGGCCGTCCCGATCCTTGGCGGACAGGTCCAGCGCGGTCTGATAGGCGGTCTGCCCGCTGTCCACCCAGGAGACCTTGACCCACCGCCCGGCCTCCTCCGGCCGGCGCTTGGAGGGGGCGCAGTTGGGGCAGTCGGCCCGGTGGACCGACACGCCGAAGCCCCGGGTGATGAAGCCCACCACCGGGTCGCCGGGCACGGGACTACAGCACTTGGCGAACTTCACCAGACAGTTGTCCAGCCCCTCCACCATGATGCCGTTGGAGGAGTGGCGGGGCGTCTTGTCCGGCACGGGGGCCGGCGTCTGCTTCGCGGCCGCGCCCCGGTTGGGCATGATGGTCTCGTTCTGCTGATCCTGGGCCAGCTTTTCGGCGGCGGCCCGCTCGGCCTGGACCCGGTCCAGCCGGGCCAGCTCGTCCTTGATGCGGACCACGGCCTTCTGGGCGGTCATGCCGCCGTAGCCGATGGCGGCGTACAGCTCGTCCAGCGTGCCAAAACGCACCTTTTTCAGCACATGGGGCAGGATCTCCTCCCCTGTGATGGCGGACAGGCTCAGCCCGGAGTGGCGGAGCTCCGATTCGAAGGCGGCGCGGCCGGTGGCGATGTTCTCCTCCCGGCGCTCCTTCTTGAACCACTGGCGGATCTTGTTCCGGGCCTCGTTGGACTTGCAGAGCTTCATCCAGTCCCGGCTGGGTCCCTTGGCGGTCTTGGAGGTGATGACTTCCACGATCTGGCCGTTCTGGAGCTGGGTGTCGAAGGGCACCATGCGGCCGTTGACCTTGGCGCCGGTCATATGGTTGCCCACCGCCGAGTGGATGGAGTAGGCGAAGTCGATCGGCGTCGAGCCGGAGGGCAGATTGATGATGTCGCCGTTGGGGGTGAACACGAACACCTCGTCGGAGAAGAGGTCCACCTTCATGGACCGCAGGAACTCCTCCGCGTCGGTGGTCTGCTGGGCCTCCAGCAGCTTGCGCACCCACTCGAAGGTGCTCTCGCTGCCCAGGTCCTTGTTGGCCATGCCCTGCTTGTACTTCCAGTGGGCGGCGATGCCGTATTCCGCCGTGTGGTGCATCTCCCAGGTGCGGATCTGCACCTCGAAGGGCAGGCCCTCCTGCCCGATGACGGTGGTGTGGAGGGACTGGTACATATTGGGCTTCGGGGTGCCGATGTAGTCCTTGAAGCGGCCCAGCACCGGCTTGAACATATCGTGGATACAGCCCAGCACGTTGTAGCAGGACGGGATGTCGTCCACGATCACCCGGAAGGCGTACAGGTCGAAGATCTCGTCCATGGTCTTGTTCTGGCCGTACATCTTGCGGTAGATGGAGTAGGCGTGCTTGATCCGGCCGTAGACCGTGGCCTTGATGCCCTCCTCGGCCAGCCGTTCCTCGATCTTCTTCTGGATCGTGGCCATGAACTCCTCATGGGCGGCGGCCCGGGCGGCCAGCTCTTTGGAGATCTCCTCATAGCCCACCGGATCCAGGTACTGGAGGGAGGTGTCCTCCAGCTCCCACTTGACCCTCTGCATACCGAGGCGGTGGGCGATGGGGGCATAGATCTCCATGGTCTCCAGCGCCTTCTCCCGCTGTTTCTTGGGCGACTGGTACTGCATGGTGCGCATATTGTGGAGCCGGTCGCAGATCTTGATCAGGATCACCCGGATGTCCTTGGCCATGGCCATGAGCATCTTGCGCAGGTTCTCCATCTGCTCCTCTTCCTTGGAGACATACTTCACCTTGGTCAGCTTGGTGACGCCGTCCACCAGGTCGGCCACGCTCTTGCCGAAGCGCTTGGACACCTCGTCATAGGTGGCGCTGGTGTCCTCCACGGTGTCGTGGAGGAGAGCGGCGATGATGGAGTCCTCGTCCAGCTCCAGGTCCGCCGCGATCTCCGCCACTGCCAGAGGATGGGTGATGAAGGGCGAGCCGTCCTTCCGGAGCTGCCCGTTGTGGGCGTTGTCCGCGTAGAAGAAGGCATCGTCCAGCCGCTTGGCATCCAGGCCGGGATCGTATTCTTTTATCTTGTCCTTCAGCGCCTCATAGCGCTCCCAGATCGGGTCCATCCCATCCACCTCGTTTTCGTGTGGACGGCCCTTGGGCCGCCTCTCTCTGTCTGTGTCTCCGCAGGCCGTCCGGTCACTGCTCCATGAGCCGCCGGAGCCGGCGCACGATCGCGGACTGCTCCAGATCCACCTTGCCCTCCACCGGGCGGAAGGCGATGTGGAAGCAGTCCCGCTTCTGCTCCAGGGAGATGAGCCCCCGCTCGTCGAACACCTCCAGACACACCATGGTCCGGGGCAAGGGGGCGTGGCGGCCCGTGTCCCGGGACAAGTTCCGGGACATCCTGCGGCCGTTCTCCTCCAGGTCGTTCCCGCCGGAGCGGCCCTTCAGGTAGCGCCACAGGGCCACGAACTCCTCCCGGCTGGGCAGGAGGAAGGCCGCCTCCTGCGGGGTCAGCTCCTCCCCCCGGGAGAAGCGCTCATAGAGCTCCTGCTCGCTCTGGGCCCTGGTACGGGCGGGCTTCAGGTCGGTGATCTGGAGCTGGACGGAGCGCCAGCCCTTGAACTCGTTGATCTGGGGGCAGAAGGCCACGTCCACCCGGTCTCCGGCACGGACGCCCGCGGCGGCGGCAGTGGCGGCAAAGAAGATCGCGTCGAACACCTTGTTCCCCGCGTTGAGGCGGAGCTTCAGATGCCGGCCGCCCCCCACCTCTGCCAGAGAACCGATGGTACAGCCCGCCATGGAGAACACCGGCTTCTCGTTGCCGGAGCCATAGGGCTCCAGCAGATCCAGCGCCCCCACCTGCTCCTGGGTGAGCACGGCGGGATCTGGGACCTCAGCGTCGATGTCCAGCACCGACACCATCTCCGCTCCTCCGGTCTGGCGGCGGACCAGCTCGTTCATCCGCTGGCGGAAGGCGTCGATGCATCCCTCCGAGATGGTGAAGCCGGCGGCCAGCTCATGGCCGCCGAAGCCCTCCAGCAGATCAGCGCACTGTTCCAGCGCCGCGAAGAGGTTGAAGCCCCCGAAGGACCGGCAGGAGCCCTTCCCGCGGCCGTCCTGGAGGCAGATCATGAAGGCAGGGCAGGAGTACCGCTCCGCCAGACGGGAGGCCACGATGCCCACCACGCCCTGATGCCAGCCCTCTCCGGCCAGGACCAGGGCGCTCCGCTCCCCGGCGGGGACCGCGTCGGCCAGCGCGGTACACTGGGCGAAGATGTCGGCCTCGATGGCCTGCCGCTCCCGGTTGAGGCTGCACAGCTCCTTGGCCAGCTCCGAAGCCCGGAGCGGATCTTCGGTCAGCAGGAGCTCCGCCGCCACCTTGGCCTTCCCCATCCGGCCGGAGGCGTTGATCCGGGGGGCCAGAGTGTAGCCGATGGACATGGAGGTCACGGGCTTCTCCGCTAGACCGGCCTCCCGCAGGAGGGCGGCCAGGCCGGGCCGCCGGGTCCGCCGCAGGACGGACAGGCCCATGGTCACGATGGCCCGGTTCTCCCCGGTCAGGAGCATCACATCGGCCACAGTGCCGATGGCGGCCAGGTCCGCGTAGCTCTTCAGGACGGCGGGCCGCCCCTCCGGGACGGTCAGGGCCAGAGCCAGCTTCAGAGCCACGCCCACGCCGGCCAGAGACTTGAAGGGATAGGGGCAGTCGGGCCGCCGGGGGTCCACCACCGCCGCGGCCTGGGGGATGGACTCCTTGCACTCATGGTGGTCGGTGATCACCAGGTCCACACCGATCTCCGCCGCGTGCCGGGCCTCCTCTACGGCGGTGATGCCGCAGTCCACCGTCACGATCAGGGAGACGCCCTGGCCCTTCAGCAGGTCGATGGCGGCACAGCTCAGGCCGTAGCCCTCCTCCATCCGGTCTGGGATATAGGAGAGCACCGTCCCGCCCCGGTCCCGCAGGAAGCTGGTGAGGAGACAGGTCGAGGTGATGCCGTCCACATCATAGTCTCCGTAGACGGCGATGGTCTCTCCGGCCTCCAGGGCCTGCCGGATCCGGGCCGCCGCCCGGTCCATGTCCGCCATGGCCATGGGGTCCTGGAGCAGATCCGGGCCGCTGGAGAGGAACGCCTTGGCCTCCTGGGGCGTGGAGATCCCTCTCGCCGCCAGCACCAGGGCCGGCAGAGCGGGGATGCCCCCGGCCTCCAGCGCGGCCACAGCCTCCGACCGGTCCGCCGGACGCCGCCACTGCTGATATTTCATCCTGTCCTCCCCCCTTTTCCGCAAGAAAATCACCTTTGATTATACCAGATCTGGACACATAATACAAGCCCATGCCCGCCGGACGCCGTCTGTTCGATCGTTCTCCGGTCTAAGACAGATCTTTGCGTTCGTTTCAAGTTTCGGGGGCATGATAGCACCGGCGAGGAGCGGACGACATCCGTCTCCGCCATCCAGCGAACGTGATCCATCGGATCGATATCAAAAGGAGGTGCTCCCATCATGGAACGTACCGCGCCGGTCGCTTCCACGCCCCTCTCTACCGCCTGTGCCGCTCAGGCCTCCGGAGACACTCGGTACCTCCCACGCAGACGTGAAACGCCCGCCCCGCTGTGGAAACAGCGGGGCGGGCGTCGGTCTGGGTCTGCGCTTACAGGACCTTGGAGAGGAACTCGATCGTGCGGGGCTCCTTGGGATGGGCGAAGAACTCGTGGGGCTCGTTCTGCTCCAGGATATTGCCGCCGTCCATGAACAGGACCCGGGAGCCCACCTCCCGGGCGAAGCCCATCTCGTGGGTGACCACCACCATGGTCATGCCCTCGTCGGCCAGCTCCTTCATCACGTCCAGCACCTCGCCCACCATCTCGGGGTCCAGCGCGGAGGTGGGCTCGTCGAAGAGCATGACCTTGGGCCGCATGGCCAGGGCGCGGACGATGGCGATGCGCTGCTTCTGACCGCCGGAGAGCTGGGCGGGATAGGCCTCCGCCCGGTCCTTCAGGCCCACCCGGTCCAGGAGCTTGAGGGCGGTCTCGTCGGCCTCCTCCTGGCTCATGAGCTTGGTCTGCACCGGAGCCAGAGTGATGTTCTTGCGGATGTTCAGATTGTTGAACAGATTGAAGTGCTGGAACACCATGCCCATCTGGCGGCGCACGGCGTTGATGTCGGTCTTGGGATCGTTGACCACGGTGCCCTCGAAGATGACCTTTCCGGAGGTGGGGACCTCCAGCAGGTTCAGGCACCGGAGGAAGGTGGACTTGCCGGAGCCGGAGGGCCCGATGATGACCACCTTCTCCCCGGGATAGATGTGCTCATCGATGTCCTTCAGGACCTGGTTGCCTCCGAAGGATTTGGAGAGATGTTCAACGGCGATCACTGCTCTGGAGCCTCCTTTCCATGTGCGCGAAGAGGATCGCGAGGACCTTGGTGATGCAGAAATACATCACCGCGATGATGAACAGGGGCCCCGCGGCGTCATAGGTCTTGCTCTGGATGGAAGAGTAGACCTTGGTCAGGTCCACCATGGCGATGTAGCCCACCACGGCGGTCTCCTTCACCAGCACGATGAATTCGCTGGTATAGGTGGGCAGGCAGTTCTTCAGCGCCTGGGGGAAGATGATGTGCCACATGGTCTGGGCCTGGTTCAGGCCCAAGCTCCGGCCGGCCTCGGTCTGGCCCTTGTCCACGGCGTTGATGCCAGAGCGGTAGATCTCCGCCATATAGGCCGAGGAGTTCAGACCGAAGGCCAGGATCGCCACGATCATCTTGTTGTCCGTCACATGGAGCAGGATCACGTTGTACATGATCAGGAGCTGGACCACCATGGGGATGCCCCGGATGATGTCGATGTAGACCGCCGCGGGGACGTGCAGGATCTTCCGCTTGGACAGCTTCATCAGGCAGAGCACCATGCCGAACACAGTGCTGATGATGATGGCGCCCAGAGTGATGCTGATCGTGACGCCCAGGCCGTCCAGATAGAACTTCCAGCGGTCCTCGTACAGGAACGCCTTGAAGAGCTTGTCCCCGAACGACGCGAACCAGTTCAGGATATCCATGGGGATACCGCCTCCTTTTCTTCTCCAGTCGATGTAGTGATAAGCGCAGGAGAGCCTGCGCCGTTCTGATACGGCGCAGGCTTTCCCTTATAGATGTGATGATGCGGGATGTTTACTGCTTGGCCACGATGATGGACTGGACCGCCTCATAGTAGCCGTCCGTGAAGTTGGCGTTCTCCTCGCGCTCCTCGGTGCGGGTCATGCCGGCGGCGATGAAGTCGATGCGGCCGGACTGCAGGGCGGGGATCAGGGCGTCGAAGTCCATGTTCTCGATGGTGACCTCATAGCCCAGCTCGGCGCACAGATACTTCACGAAGTCCACGTCGAAGCCGGTGGGCTCGCCGTTCTCGTCCAGATACTCGAAGGGCTCGAACTCGCAGTTGGTGCCCATGGTCAGGGTGCCCTTGGGATCGGTGACGGCGGGCAGCTCGGGCAGCTCCACGTCCTCTTCCTTGGAGATGTACTTGGACACCAGCGCGTCGAAGGTGCCGTTCTCCTTCAGGGTCGCCATGGCGGAGTCGAACTCCTTGGCCAGAGCGGCGCCGGCGTCGTTCTTCTGGGTGGCGATGGCGTAGGTCTCGCTCTCCTCGCTGGCGGGGAAGTCCAGCAGCTCCAGCTTGTCCGGGTTGGCGGCCACCAGAGCCTTGGCGGGATTGGTGTCGATGATGATGCAGTCCACGCGGCCGTTCATCAGCTCCATGCCGCACTGGGTGGCGGCCTTGAAGGCGCTGACCTCGGCGCCGGAGATGGTGTCGGCCACGTCGTTGCCGGTGGTACCCTCCTGGACGGCGATCTTCTTGCCCTCCAGGTCGGCTACGGAGGTCCAGGCGCCGGCGGCGGTGGTCTCCGCAGGGGCGGAGGCGGCGGGCGCGGAGGCGGCGGGGGTGGAAGAGCTGCTGCTGGAGCCGCAGCCGGCCAGCAGGCTCACAGAGAGCGCGGCGGCCATGCCAAGAGCGATGAACTTCTTCATGATAGATCTCCTCATTCCATTGCAAGATGTCCGGGACTGACGTGCTTTCCTCTCACGTCCCCGGCCCAAGTGTGTATCCTGACTATACGCCATTATCCATGAAAATGCAAGCATGATTTGCATATTTATGGATCTGCACCACCGTCCGGCTCAAAACCGCCCGCCTTTGTGCATGTTTCCTTCTGACAGACAAATGAAAAAACGGCGGAGCCGAAGCTCCGCCGTTTCCGCGTCGGGACGGTGGTCCCGCATTTAGCCCTTGGTCACGTTGGTGAACAGGAAGAAGCCCAGAGGGGTGTAGTACATCCCGCTGAGGCCCTCGGCCATCATGTAGGGCTGGGTGTAGTAGTACAGGGGCGCGATGGCGCTGTCCTGGCTCAGGAGCAGATCCTCGCACTTATGCATCAGCTCCATGCGGTCCTCGGCATCGGAGTCGTTCAGGACCTTCGTCATCATGGCGTCATACTCACTGTTGGAGTACTGGGCATTGTTGTTGCCGTTGCCGGTCATGAACATATCCATGAAGGACACGGGATCGTTGTAGTCGCAGATCCAGCCGTCCCGGGCCATGTCATAGTTGCCGTCGGTACGGGTGCTCAGGAACACGTTCCAGTCCTGGTTGTTCAGGGTCACATCCACGTTCAGGACATCCTTCCACATGGACTGGAGGGCCTCCGCGATAGCGCTGTGCTTGTCATCGGTATTGTAGAGGTAGATCACCGCGGGGAAGCCGGCGCCGTCGGGATAGCCGGCCTCAGCCAGGAGCTGGCGGGCCTTCTCGCAGTTGGCCTCATACTGGTCGGGATCCACGCTCCAGTAGTCACCGCCGGTGGTGCGGAAATCGTCGCCGTCGGCGCCCGCCGCGTCATACACGCCGTCGGGCACCCAGCCGCTGGCGGGCACTTCGCCCAGCTGAGTCACCTGCTCGGTGATGTAGTTGCGGTCGATGGCCAGGTTGAAGGCCTCGCGGACCTTCTCGTTGTCGAAGGGCGCCTTGGCGTTGTTGAAGTCCACATAGTAGGTGCCCAGGTACTCGCCGGCGATCAGGGTGCCGTTGGCCAGAAGGGCGGCCATCTCGTCCACCGGCGCGTTGTTGATGAAGTCCAGCTCGCCGTTGTTGAAGGCGGTCAGCATGGCGCGGGTGTCGTCCATCAGCTTGAAGGTCAGCTTGCTGAGGGTCACGGAGCCGGCGTCATAGTACTGGTCGTTGGGGACCATCACGATCTCGGCGTTGTGGGTCCAGGACTCCAGCTTCATGGGGCCGTTGCAGAGGTAAGAGGCGGGGTCCTGCGCCCAGTTGCTGTTGGCGCTGACCACGTCCTCCCGGAGGGGCATGGTGCAGGGGAACGCGCAGATCTCCTTGAAGTAGGGGCAGTTGTAGGTCAGGTCCACCACAAAGGTATGCTCATCGGGGGCGGAGACGCCCAGCTCAGACGCGTCCTTATTGCCCTCGCGCACGTCCACGGCGTTGACCACCATGTCGATGATGTAGTTGTAGGGCGCGGCCAGGTCGGGAGAGACCAGGCGCTGCCAGGCGTACACGAAGTCGTTGGCGGTGACGCTCTCACCGTCGGACCACTTGGCGTCGTCCCGCAGGGTGAAGGTCCAGGTGTAGGTGCCGTCGGCGTTCTCGGTGATCTCGGGCTCCTCCTTGGCCATGCCCAGGCCCAGGACGGCGGTGGGACCGCCCTCGCCGTCGCCGGCGCCGTCGGAGCTGTCCACCCACTTGTACAGGTTCTCGAACAGGTGGTGGGCCATGATGCCGCCGTCCACGGTGCGGTTCAGCGCGGGGTCCATGGTCTCGGGCTCGCTGGCCACGCTGACGCTCAGGGCCAGGCCCTCTGCAGAAACGCTGCCGCTGGCCGCGGGAGCGGGGTCCTTGGAGCCGGTGTTCCCGCCGCAGCCGGCCAGCAGGCCGGCGGTCATGGCGGCAGTCATGCCCAGCGCCAGAAGTCTCGTCGTCTGTTTCATTTACGAAAGCCTCCTAGGTAAATCTTGTCATTTTTCCTGTGGAGCAGGAAAAAGAACGGCGGCCGCCGTTCACGCTTGCCGGACTATCATACCATTTTGACGGATACTTGTAAAGTGAATATTACGATCCTGTTAAGTGCAGTCCGTAGAAAAAAGCGCAGAAATCACCGATTTCTGCGCTTTTATCCTTTTATGCGATGATAAGTAGAAGCAGTCTGTCTTTTGGACCCGTTCTGGTCCACATCCGTGCACAGCGTCCATGTCTATTTCACGGGGACGTCCTACATCCAAAAGAACGGGGCATCGAGGCCGCCGTCCGTTCCCACCATCACTTGTTCAGCAGATGGCACGCCGCCCAATGGCCCGGCTCCACCTCTCGGAACGCGGGGGCCTCCCGGCCGCAGAGCTCAGTGGCATAGGGACAGCGGGTATGGAACCGGCACCCGTGGGGGGGATCCATGGGGGAGGGGATGTCGCCCTCCAGCACGATCCGCTGACGGCGGCGGCTCACCTCCGGGTCGGGGACCGGCACGGCGGAGAGCAGTGTCTTGGTATAGGGATGCAGAGGGTGCCGGTTCAGCTCATAGCTCTCGGCCAGCTCCACCAGCGAGCCCAGATACATGACGCCGATCCGGTCGGAGATATGCCGCACCACGGACAGGTCGTGGGCGATGAAGAGATAGGTCAGGCCCAGCTCCTCCTGCATATCCTCCAGCATGTTCACCACCTGGGACTGGATGGACACGTCCAGAGCGGAGATCGGCTCGTCGCAGACGATGAACTCCGGCTTCACGGCCAGAGCGCGGGCGATGCCCACCCGCTGCTGCTGTCCGCCGGAGAACTCGTGGGGATAGCGGTTGGCGTGCTCGGTGTTCAGGCCCACCATGGCCAGCAGTTCCCGGATGCGGTCGGCCCGCTCGGCCTTGGAGCCGTACAGCTTATGGATGTCCAGCGCCTCGCCGATGATCTCGCCCACGGTCATGCGGGGATCCAGAGAGGCGGAGGGATCCTGGAAGATGATCTGCATCTTCCGGCGGTAGGGGAGCATATCCACGCTCTTGGGCTTGGGGACCCGGCGCTTGGTCATATGGCCGTCCCCGTCCCTCTGCCAGGGGTCCTCGCCCTCGAAGATGGTGGTCCCGTCATAGACGATCTTGCCGGAGGTGGGCTCGTGGAGCCGCAGGATGGTGCGTCCCAAGGTGGTCTTGCCGCAGCCGGACTCGCCCACCAAGCCCAGGGTCTCTCCCTTGCGGATGAAGAGAGAGACGCCCTCCACCGCCTGCACGCCGGGGCCCTTGACGCCCTTGACGGGGAAATATTTCTTCAGGTCCTTGACCTCCAGAAGGATCTTGTCCTCAGCCATGGATGCCGTCCTCCTCTCGCTTCTGTCCGATCTGGTCCTCCACCCGGAGCCAGCAGGCAGCCCGGTGGCCGTCGCCCAGCTCCACATAGGGCGGCATCCTCTTCAGGCAGATCTTCATGCACTTCTCGCACCGGGGGGCGAAGGGACAGCCCTCCGGGGGATCCAGCATATCCACCGGCGTGCCCTCGATGGGGATGAGCCGCTCGTAGCTCTCGGCATCCACACGGGGCATGGAGCGCAGGAGGCCCATGGTGTAGGGGTGGCCGGGGCGGTAGAAGATATCGTCCACAGGGCCCTGCTCCACGATCCGCCCCGCGTACATGACCGACACCTTGTCGCAGATCTCGGCCACCACGCCCAGATTGTGGGTGATGAAGATGATGCCCATGCGGGTCTTTTTCTGCAGATCCTTCATGAGCTCCAGGATCTGGGCCTGGATGGTCACGTCCAGAGCGGTGGTGGGCTCATCGGCGATCAGCAGCTTGGGATGGCAGATGAGGCCCATGGCGATCATCACCCGCTGGCGCATACCGCCGGAGAACTCATGGGGATACTGCTTCATGCGCTTGCGCACGTTGTTGATGCCCACCAGCTCCAGCATCTCCATGGCCCGCTTGGCGGCGGCCTCCCGGGAGATGGACTTGTCGTGGGCCTTCAGGGCCTCGATGAGCTGGTCGCCCACGGTGTACACCGGGTTGAGGCAGGTCATGGGGTTCTGGAAGATCATGGCCACCTCACTGCCTCGGAACTGGGTCATCTCCTCCTCGGAGAAGGCGAGCACGTCCCGGCCCTCGAAGGTGATGGAGCCGCCCACCACCTTTCCGGGGGACTGGAGCAGGCCCATGATGGAGTAGGCCTCCTGGCTCTTGCCGGAGCCGGACTCGCCCACGATGCCCATGACCTCGCCGTGGTCCAGGTCGTAGCTGATGCCGCCCACGGCCTTGACCTCGCCGGCGGGCGTGAAGAAGGAGACCCGCAGGTCCTTCACCTCCAGCAGCTTGCCCCCGGGCGCGCTCTGGACGGTCTTTCCTGTCATATTCCGATCCATTTCGTTCCTCCTCCCTTACTTCTTCAGGCGGGGATCCAGCGCGTCGCGCAGGCCGTCGCCGAACAGGTTGAAGGCCAGGATCATCACGCTGATGATGGCCGCCGGGATGACCAGGCGGTAGGTATAGCTGGTGAAGCCGCTCAGAGCGTCGCGGCACATGGAGCCCAGGCTGGTCAGCGGGGCGGAGACGCCCACGCCCAGATAGGACATGAAGGACTCCAGGAAGATCGCGGAGGGGATCTGGAGGCAGGTGGTCACCACGATCTGGCCGATGCAGTTGGGCAGCAGATGCCGGCGGATGATCCGCCCGCCGGAGGCGCCCAGGGCCCGGGCGGCGGTGACATACTCCTGCTGCTTGAGCTGGAGGATCTGGCCGCGGATGATGCGGCTCATGCTCACCCAGTACAGCAGACCGAAGGAGATGAACATGGCGATCAGATTGGGGCCCAGGGTCCGCATGGACTCAGCCAGGCCGTTGCCCTGATGGTCGGTGATGAACTGGGTGATGTGGGGTTGGAGACTGGTGGAGATCAGCAGGATGACCAGCACCTCAGGCACGGAGTAGATCACGTCCACGATGCGCTGCATCACCGCGTCCACCTTGCCGCCGCAGTAGCCGGAGATGGAGCCGTACAGAGCGCCGATCACCAGCACGATGAAGGCGGCGGCCAGGCCGATGATCATGGACACCCGGGTGCCGTACATGGTGCGGACCATGATGTCGCGGCCCAGCTTGTCGGTGCCGAACATATGGGGGAACACCTTCTCCCCGTCGGCCATCCGCTGGAGCTCCTTGTTGGAGTAGCCGAAGGCGTGCTTGTGGATGCCCAGGGCGGCGTAGACCTCCGCCTCGCTCATGCCGGCGTACTCGCCGCCGCTCTTGGCCTTGGCCCGGATGAGGGCCTCCTCCTTGCGGGTGAGGGTCTCGCCTTTGGCCTCGGCCTCCGCCCGGGCGTTGGCCACGGCGGTCTCCGGGTCGGCGGCGCTGGCGGCCTCCTGATACTGGGCCTGCTCCTCCAGCGTGTAGTGGTAGGGGAAGAGGTTCTCCGCGCCGATGTTCCGCTCGTCATAGCCGTAGGGCACCAGCATGGGGCCCACGAAGGCGAAGAGCACCAGCAGGACGATCACGCCCAGGGCCACCATGGCCACCCCGTTCTTCCGCAGGCGCCGCCAGGCGTCGGACCAGTAGGAGACGCTCCTGCGGGCCTGGATGAAGTTCTCCTTCTCCTCCGGCTCCGCGGGGGCGAAGTCGTCCGGCGTCAGGCGGTCCCAGTCCAGCATGGCGTCCACGTCCGGCTGGAGAGAGCCGATGACCGGCTTTTTCTGCTTGTCCGCCATAGGTCACTCTCCTTTCGTGATGTCGATCCGGGGATCCACCAGCTTATAGACCACGTCCACCACCAGGTTCATGATCACCACGAAGGCGGCCAGGAAGATGGTCACGCCCATGATGATGAAGTAGTCCCGGTTGGTGATGGACTGGACCAGGTAGCGGCCCAGTCCAGGGATGGAGAACACGCTCTCCACCACGAAGCCGCCGCACAGGGTGAAGGCCACCAGAGGCCCCAGATAGGTGATGACGGGGATGAGGGCGTTGCGCAGGGCATGCTTGAAGATGATCTTGCCGCTCTTGAGGCCCTTGGCCCGGGCGGTCTTGATGTACTCCTGACCGATCGCGTCCAGCATGGAGGACCGGGTCAGCCGTGCGGTATAGCACATGGGATAGAGGCCCAGGGCAAAGCAGGGCATGAAGTAGGCCTTGAGGCCCAGTCCGGCGTCGAAGATCGCGGTGAGCTGGGCGCTCTTCAGCAGCTGGGGCGCGATGGGCGAACAGAAGAGGATCAGCAGGAACGATGCCACCACGAAGCTGGGCATGGAGATGCCCAAGGTACAGACCACCCGCAGGAGGCTGTCGATCCATTTCCCCCGGTGATAGGCCGCCAGACAGCCCAGCAGGATGCCCACCGCCACGGCCCAGACCAGCGCCATAGCGCCGATCTTGGCGGAGACAGGGAACATCTCCTTGATGATGTCCGTGACGGCGCGGCCCTTCTGCATCTTCAGAGACTCGCCCAGATCACCGTGGAGGGCTTTGTTCAGATAATTCACCATCTGCACCGGCAGAGGCTGGTCCAGGCCGTATTTCGCGTTCAGTGTGGCCTCCTGCTGAGGCGTCAGGGCTCTTTCCGAGGCAAACGGACTGCCGGGCACCGACATCATCAGCAGGAAGGTGACACAGGATACGACCAGGACCGTCACGATCGCCATGACGATCCGCTTCAGGATATACTTTGCCATTCCTTCACTTCCTTACAATACAATGTACTTTTCTCCGAGCGCCCGCGGCGAAAACGACCGCAGACAGGACACGGAGGGACAGACCATTCGCTTCCGTGGGTCTGCCCCTCCGTTCTCATCGCTTCGTTTTTCGTTCTTTTTTAGTGATCGCGGCCGCTTCTTGCCGAACGCTATTATGCGGTCTGTCTATTTTAACGTAGATCATGTCCACAGTCAAGAGACATTTGTTAGACGCAAGACCAGATATTCCCAGCCACTTCATTGCTTTTTTGTGTCACTTCGTTAAAGTTTCACCGGCTTCCGGCAGGACTGCGCTATATTTCTCCACCATCAGGTCCGGATAGTAAGACTCCTTGGCCTTCCGCAGGCCAGGGACACCCATGTCGTCCTCCCGGTTCAGCCAGCGGACCTCCGGGTGCTTCTCCCGGACATAGCGTGCGAACTCCTGGTTGATGATCGGGTAGGCCCCCCGCATATCGCCATAGGCCTTCTCGAAATGGACGTCATAGCAGTCCTTCCCCAGCGGGTCGCCCATGGTGAAGGCCACGACCTTCCCCTCGACCCGGATGAGGCCGCCCTCCATGCCCAGCTCCTCGAAGTGGTCCACCGCGTCCCGGATGGCGCCGTTCTCATAGCTCAGGTCCTGAGCCTCCTCGTCGCCCTCCCGCTCCCGGCTCTGGAGATACCAGTCCCGGTCCATAGCCAGGCACTCGTCCAGGTTGTCCCGGCACAGGGGCTCGAAGCGCCAGTCCTCCCAGGTCTTGGTGAAGTAGCTGATGTGGTTGCGCTTGTTGTGGAGCTTCTTGCCGGGCAAATCGGCCAGCCGGTCGATATCGTAGAGGTAGTCATAGCTGTCCCGCTCCGCGGTGATGACGAAGCGGCCGGGATAGCGCCGCTCCAGCTCCGCGGCCTGATCCGCGTCCATGCCGGTCAGTCGGAAGCGCTCCCCCCGCTCTGCCGCATCCAGGCTCAGGTCCCGGAGGAGGACCGTCCGGTCCGTGCCGCCGGTGGGGTACAGATAGGCGTGGCCCAGCGGTCCCCGGAGGCGGACCACCAGGAAGCCGTCGGCCTCCCCCACCTCGTGCTGATAGGCCTTCCGCCACAGATAGAGGCTGGAGAAGCCGTACTCACAGCCCCGATGGTCCTCGCCCCGCGTCAGGGCGGCATCCATCCAGGGCTTGTCCCGCAAGCCGATCGTGTGAAATTCGATCATAATATCAAGATCCCTTTCTTTGATCTCGGCGGTGGGCCCGGACAGGCCCTGTCCCGCGTTTTCTTCTATTTTACGAGCGAAAACGGTGCTTTTTCTCCCGTATCGCTGGAATGCAGATGCCAAAATATCCTACCACAGAGCCGGGAGATACGCAAGAGGGAAAACACGGTGCCGGGCGTGTCCGCAGAACGGCCGCGGGCGGGCACGATGGCCCGCCCTTCAGTGTCAGTGTCTCACGCTCAGCACCGGCTGGAGCTGTTCTCCCCGGAGGGCCGCCTCGATCGTCTCGGGGACCCGGCTCAGGTCGGCCACCAGGGAGGTGGGCTTCCCCACCGGGTCATCCTGGCCGAAGGGCACGAAATAGATGTGCTTCTTGTCCAGCAGGGCCCCGATGTTCTTGGCCGCGCCCGCCAGGCCGTCGTTGGTGGAGACCGCCAGCACCACCGGGCGGCCATTGCGCAGGTGGGACTTGGCCGCCATGGTCACGGACGAGTCCGCGATCCCCGCCGCCAGCTTGGCCAGGGTGTTCCCCGTGCAGGGGCAGATCACCAGCACGTCCAGCAGCTTCTTGGGGCCGATCGGCTCGGCGCCCGCCACCGTGTCGACCGCAGGCCGGCCGCAGATCGACTCGATCTTGGCCCGGAACCCGGCGGCGGCGCCGAAGCGGGAGTCGGTGGAGGCGCTCCGCTCCGACAGGATCGGCGTCACCTCCCGGTACCGCCCTGCCACCTGCTCCAGTGCCTCCAGTGCCCGGGCGAAGGTGCAGAAGGACCCGGTGAGGGCGAAGCCCACGCGCTTGTCTTCCATGCTCATACCCCCAATTCCTCCAGCATATGGCATACGGTGTCCTTGATGGCCCGCCCCGCCGTCACCGGGGCTACCTTCCCCGGCAGGGACAGGGCCCAGATGACCCGGACCCCCAGCCGGCGGGCCGCCTCCAGATCCACCCCGCCGGGACGCGAGGCCAGGTCGATCACCAGACAGTCTTCTTTCAGATCCCCCAGCGCCTCCTCGTCCAGCACCCGGGCCGGCACCGTATTGATCACCAGGTCATAGCCGCACAGCCAGCCATGGAGCTCCCCGCTGTGTTCCACGCCGAAGCCCCTGGCCTGGATCCAGGCCAGGTCAGACCAGCGGCGGGCGGCCACGCTCACCCGGGCCCCCAGGGCCGCCAGCCGGGGCGCGAGGGCCTTCCCCAGCCGTCCGTAGCCGATCACCAGCACACGGCTCCCATGGAGGGTGATCGGCATCTCCTCCATGGCCAGCTGGATGGCCCCCTCCGCCGTGGGCACCGCGTTGGCCACCGCCAGCTCCTCCCGGGCCAGATAGTCCCGTAGGACCAGTCCCCGGGCTTCCGCCAGCGCGGCAGCCGCCGGATCCACCCGGCCGGCGCACACCACCTGTCCCGGCCGCAGGCAGTCCAGCACGGCCCCCAGCGGGAAGCGCTCCCCGGAGAGGGGCGCGTTGAGCTCCGTCCCCTCCCCCAGCACCGGCAGGGGCAGGACCACGCAGTCCGCCCGCTCGATGCCGTCCAGCTCTTCGCTGGGCACGGCGCCTCCGCCGGGCTCTCCCGCCCGCTCCAGGGCGAAGGTATGCACATGGTGGCCCTCCTCGGCCAGCTGCCGGGCCAGGGCCGCCTGGCGCTGATCGCCGCCCACCACCCATATGTTCCATTCATGTCTCATGACAGGGCTCCTCCCTTTCCCGCTGACTGTGCCCCATCCTATTCCGCCCGTCGGCCGTACGTGAGCCGAAAAAAGATGCGTCCGGCACTTGTGGCAGGGGCTTTTGGGTATTATAATGGAACAGTATCCAGTTTTCCCTTGCGGCTTTGGTCCATGAGCATTATAATGTAGAAGAATATATCCAGTACAGGCGGGCCTCTGTGCGCCGCCCGAAGAAAATACAGGAGGAACACGATCCCATGTTGTTTGCCAAATTCGAGCGCTGTGTCTACCAGAAGAGCCCGCTGATCGAGGTCATCTGCCAGCTCCGCTTCCCCACCATCCTCTCCATCGGCACCGAGGAGCCCGCCGCCTTCCAGGAGGCGATCCGCCATGAGTTCCCCCAGTTCGTGGCCCGGCAGGAGCGCCCCGCTCCCAAGATCACCGGTCTGGGCACCCCCGACGCCAAGGTGGAGCAGCAGCCTCCCATCACCAACTATAACTTCATCACCCAGGACGGCTTCTGGAAGCTGAACCTGACCCAGAACTTCCTGGCCCTGTCCACCCTGCGCTACACCCGCTGGGAGGACTTCGCCCAGAAGCTGGACAAGGCCGTGGCCGCCTTCCTGGAGATCTACAAGCCCGACTTCTTCGAGCGGGTCGGCCTGCGCTATGTGAACGCCGTGTCCAAGGAGCGTTTGGGCCTGACCGAGCTCCTGTGGGACGATCTGATCCAGTCCCCCTATCTCGGCGTGCTGGGCGAGCCCGACGTGGACGAGAAGGCCGTCACCAAGTGTACGGTGGACGTGGAGACCCATCTGGCGGAGAACTGCCGCCTGAAGCTCCACGCCGGCCCCGGCCTGATCAACGGCGGCAAGCAGGACCCCAAGCCCCGCTTCATCCTGGATCAGGATCTGTCCACCTCCGGCCAGATCAAGCCCGACCAGCTGACCCACTCTCTGGAACTGCTCCACAACTACGCCGGCGGCCTGTTCCACGGCGCCATCACCGACGAGCTCCATGAGGCCATGGGCCCTGTGGCCGTGAAGTGAGCCATCCCCCGGCCTGATGTCTTCCGCCCGCCCGCCGTGCCCGGCGCGGCGGGCGGACCAGTATCCATGACTCTCCCGCGGCCTCCGGCATCCCCGGAGGGACCGCCGAAAGTGTGATATGAGATGAAAAAATTACTGATCGTAGTGGACTATCAGAAGGATTTCGTGGACGGCGCTCTGGGCTTCCCCGGCGCGGAGCGGCTGGACTCTCTGATCGCCCAGCGGATCGCGGACTACCGCGCCGCCGGAGATGACGTGGCGTTCACCTATGACACCCACGGCTCCGATTATGCCCACACCCAGGAGGGCCGGAAGCTCCCGCCCGCCCACTGCCTCTTCGGCACCCCCGGCTGGGAGCTGTACGGCGAGACCGGCGCGGCCCATCTCCCCGGCGACCCGGTGTTCCGCAAGCCCACCTTCCCCTCCCTGGAGCTGGCCGAGTGGCTCAAGGGCCGCAGCTATGCCCAGGTGGAGCTGTGCGGGCTGGTGTCCCATATCTGCGTCCTCACCAACGCGGTGATGGTGAAGGCCGCCCTCCCCGAGACCGAGATCCTGGTTGACGCCCGGCTCACCGCCTCCTATGACCCAGCCCTCCATGAGAAGGCCCTGGACGTGCTGGAGGGCATCCAGATCACCGTCACCCACCGATGAGAGGAAAGAGGAAACCTTTTATGAAAGAACATATGAACCACACGATGCTCTTCGACTTCTACGAGCTCACCATGGGCAACGGCTATTTCCAGAGCGGCATGGCCGACCAGATCTGCTATTTCGACGTGTTCTTCCGCTCCGTGCCTGACGGGGGCGGCTTCGCCATCGCCGCCGGTCTGGAGCAGATCATCCACTATATCCAGGAGCTCCGCTTCGACGAGGAGGACATCGCCTATCTGCGGGGCAAGGGCTGCTTCTGCGAGGAGTTCCTGGACTATCTGCGGACCTTCCGCTTCTCCGGCGACATCTGGTCCGTGCCCGAGGGCACCCCCGTGTTCCCCCGGGAGCCGATCCTCACCGTCCGGGCCCCCGCCATCGAGGCCCAGTTCATCGAGACCTTCCTGCTCCTGACCCTGAACCACCAGTCTCTGATCGCCACCAAGTCCAACCGGATCGTCCGGGCCGCCCAGGGCCGTCCCGTGTCCGAGTTCGGCTCCCGGCGGGCGCAGGGCCCCGACGCGGCCATCCTGGGCGCCCGGGCCTCCTATATCGCCGGGTGCGCCGGCACCGCCTGCACCCAGGCCGATGAGCTGTATGGCTCCCCTGCCGGCGGCACCATGGCCCACTCCTGGGTCCAGATGTTCCCCGACGAGTACACCGCCTTCAAGACCTACTGCGAGCTCTATCCCGAGTCCGCCACCCTGCTGGTGGACACCTATAATGTGCTCAAGTCCGGCGTGCCCAACGCGATCCGGGCCTTCAAGGAGGTCCTGCTCCCCAAGGGCATCACCAAGTGCGCCATCCGCCTGGACTCCGGCGACCTGACCTACCTCTCCCGAAAGGCCCGGCAGATGCTGGATGAGGCCGGCCTCACCGACTGTAAGATCGTGGCCTCCAACGCGCTGGACGAGTACCTGATCCGGGACCTGCTCCTCCAGGGGGCGGCCATCGACTCCTTCGGCGTGGGTGAGCGGCTGATCACCTCCAAGTCCGAGCCCGTGTTCGGCTGCGTCTACAAGCTGGCCGCCGTGGAGGACGCGGAGGGGAACATCATCCCCAAGATCAAGATCAGCGAGAACCCCTCCAAGATCACCACCCCCCACTTCAAGAAGGTCTGCCGGATCTTCTCCAGGGACTCCGGCAAGGCCCTGGCCGACCTGGTCTGCCTCCGGGACGAGACCGTGGACGACTCCCAGCCGCTGGAGCTCTTCGATCCCGATGCAACCTGGAAGCGTAAGATCTTCACCAATGTGGAGGCCCGGGAGCTGATGGTCCCCATCTTCCAGCATGGTGAGCTGGTCTACAAGATCCCCTCAATCATCGAGAGCCGGGTGTACTGCGCGGCCCAGATCGATCTGCTGTGGGACGAAGTCAAGCGCTTCGAGAACCCCCACACCTACTATGTGGACCTGTCTCAGAAGCTCTGGAACACCAAGCAGGCCCTCCTCAAGGAACAGGGGAAGGACTGAGGTCCTGGGCCCATATGGAAAAACGCCCGGAGAGCGGCCGCTCTCCGGGCGTTTCGTATTCGTTACCCCATGGGCCTCTGCTTGCGCAGGAGGCGGATGTCCTTCCCGTAGAAGGGCAGGACCTGGTATTCGCCCTCCAAGCGGGAGGCGGTCTGGCCGGAGTAGCGGCGGCGGATCTCGTCCATGGACAGGTTGGTGGAGATCACCGTCTGCCGTCCGCCGGTCAGTCGGGTGTTGATCAGGGTATAGAGGGCGGTCTGGACGAAGGGGGTGGTCATCTCACTGCCCAAATCATCCAGGATCAGCAGGTCGCACTGGAGATAGCGCCGGGTATCGTCCCGGGCGTCCCGGACGTCCAGCTCGTCTCTGGAGAACTTCTGCTCTTCAAAGCGGGCGAAGATGTTCACCGCCGTGTCGTAGACCACAGACCAGCCCCGTTCGGCCACCAGCCGGGCGATGCAGGCGGACAGGAAGGTCTTGCCCAGCCCTGGCGCGCCGGTGAGGAGCAGGTTCTTATAGGCGAACTTGGGGAAGCGGCTGGCGTAGCTGTAACATACGTCCCGGATGAACTCCATCCGGGAGTGGGGGGACTCCGTCTCCCCGGGCCAAGGCTCGTCGCTGTAATAGTCCAGCGAGAAGGTATCGAAGGACTGCTCCCCCAAGTCCAGCAGCTTGGACAGCTCCCGGATCTGCTCCTGGGCACAGAGTTTCTTCAGACAGCCGCACATCTGGGCGCCCACCCAGCCCGTGTCCCCGCATTTGGGACAGGCGGGCTGGTCGTCCAGCGCGTCGGCGGGATAGCCGTGCTCCGTCAGCAGCTCGGTCCGGCGCTCCTGGAGGGCCTGGTTCTTCCGGCGGATGTCCTGGATGGCCGGGGCCGGGTCTTTCCCGTCCTTCAGCGAGGCCGCGATGATCTCCGTGATGGTGCGCCTGAGCTGACGGTCGATCCGGGCCGTCTCCGGCAGGCGGCGGTAGATCTCCGCCCGGCGCTGTTCCTGAGCCTCTTGCCGGCGGCGGCGGTCCTCCGCCAGACGCTGGGAGGCCCGGCGGACCACATTGCCATCGTATCCCATCTCGTCAGCCTCCCTTTCGGCCGCCGGCATCCTGCCGGCTCAGATATTCCCGCATCCGCTCCAGATCCTCCCGGACCCGGCGGTCGGCCTCGCCCGGACGGGCGGGCATGGGCTGGGGCGCGTTGGCTGCCGCTCTGGGGCGACCGGAGTCCCTGGCCTGGATCTCCGCCACAGTGTGCAGGCCCTTCTGGTGCCAGCTCTTCAGGATGGAGTTCAGGTAGGGCCAGTTCATGCTCCCCTTCTGGAGCACCGTGCGCTCATAGGCCAGCCGGATGGCCCCGTCCTCGAAGCCCATGTCCAGCCAGCCGCCGATGTACTTCTGCTCGGCCTCCACCGGGGCCCGGCCCCGGATGTCCAGCAGGGGCAGGACGGCGGCGCTCCGCTCCCGGAGGACGGCCTGCTTGTGGAGGTGGGCCTCGGCGGCCTCCACGGTGTCGATGCCCTTCCTCTGCCACACGAAGCCCTCCTTGCGGATCTGGGAGAGCTTGGGCCGGCGGCCCGGGCCGTACTTCCGCTCCATCTCCTCGATGCAGTAGTTCACCAGCAGGAGGATCACCTCCGCCGGGAGCCCCAAAAAGTCGTAGAGGGTATAGAGCATCTTCAGATCGCTGGTGGACAGGAGCTTGCCCAGCAGGCGCTGGACCTCCCCCACCAGTCCGGGGAAGGGCGAGCCCTCCTGCTTCATCTCCAGGTTCAGATCGGCGGCGCTGTACTCCGGAGGCTCCGGCGGCTCCAGCGGGGCCGGGGGCTGGGGAGCGGTCTCCCGCCGGTCGGCCAGCCGGAGCTCCACCAGCGCGGAGAAGGCCGCCTCCACCCGGTCAGGCGGCCACTTGAGCACATGGGCGGCGGCCCGTGGGTCGAACGTACCGCCCTTCCGCAGGAGGAAGAGGTACAGCAGAGCCGCGTCTCCGTTCCCGGCGGCGCAGAGCCGGTCCGCCGTGTCCGCCGACAGGGACAGGATCGCCCCCGGATACAACAGGCTCCCGGCCATGGCGCTCCCCTCCTTTCATTTCCTTCGTTCGTTCCATCATTCTACCACGATCCCGGGCGGAACGCAAAGGGGCAGGGGGTGTTTGTGTCCGCCCACGGGCGGGGGGATGTGTCCTCGCCGGACGGGCCGCCTGCTCGGCGAGCGCATCCCACGTCCCCGCCCCGTGGGCGGAACATCCCCCGCCTGTGGTGAAAAACACGCCGCCCCCGGCCGAACTGGCCGGGGGCGGATCGTCCCTTTGCGGGTCTTATCTCAGGATCTCCGTACAGAAGCGCATGAGCGCCGACGCCATCTGGGCGCGGCTGGCGCTGTCTCTGGGGGCCTCAGTCCAGCTTCCCGCCGCACTCGGGGCAATGCTCCGGGCGCTTCATGCGGAAGTTCATCCGCTTTTTGCAGTGGGGGCACCGGTAGAACAGGTCCCCCTGGGTCAGAGCCACCGCCATGATCACGATGCCCGCCCAGAGGGGCGGGTCGATCTTCGCCAAGAATCCGATCGCCGCCAGGATACCGCCGATCCACAGGCCGCCCACCAGGATGGCCCAGCTCTTTTTATAGTCCATGTATGATCCCTCCCTGTGTACTCCGATAGGATACCACAGTCCGGCGGGAAAATCCATTCCTTCCCGTCCATTCCCGCCCGGTCCTTCCGAGAAAATTCATCATTTCGCTCTTTTTCATTTCCCGCCCGTGTGCTATACTATCAGGGAGTATGATCGATACCCATCCCCGCGGGCTTTTTCAAGACAGAAACAGGCAGGAGGACTTGCCATGAAGAATCGCATCAACGTCACCATCGCCGGTCAGGAGTACGCTCTGGTCGCCGCCGAGGACGAGCAGTACGTCCACAAGGTCGCCCAGCACGTGGACAGCAAGATCCAGGAGGTGCTCTCCGAGGGCCGGGCCTCTCTGGTGGAGAGCGCCGTCCTGGCCGCCATGAACATCGCCGACGAGTATTATAAGGAGCAGGAGTCCGCCGAGAACCTGCGCCGCCAGATCAAGGAGACTCTGGAGGAGAGCGCCAAGCTCAAGATGGAGCTCTCCGAGGCCAAGCGGGAGATCTTCAAGCTCCAGAAGTAAGGGGCCCGCTGTTTTTCGCGGCGCGGAGCACGTTCCCCGTGCTCCGCGCCGACTCCATCATCACGAACGATCAGGAGGGACTATGCTGGAACTGCTCTCCCCCGCCGGCTCCATGGAGGCGGTGAAGGCCGCCGTCCAGAACGGCGCCGACGCCATCTATATGGGATACGGTGATTTCAATGCCCGCCGCAACGCGAAGAACTTCACCCGTGAGGAGTTTGCGGCGGCGGTTTCTTACTGCCATCTCCGGGGCTGCAAGGTCTATCTGACCCTCAACACCCTGTTGGGCGACCGGGAGCTGGCCGCGGCCGCGGACTGCGCCGCCGACGCCAGCGACATCGGCGTGGACGCTATCCTGGTGCAGGACATCGGCGTCCTCCGGGCCGTGCGGCAGACCGCCCCCGACGTGCCGCTCCACGCCTCCACCCAGATGACCGTCCACGATCTGGACGGCGTGAAGCGTGTGGCGGACTTCGGCATGACCCGGGCCGTCCTGTCCCGGGAGCTGTCCCGGGACGCGATCGCCTACATCTGCGAGCGCTCCCCCATCGAGATCGAGGTGTTCGGCCACGGGGCCCTGTGCATGTGCTACTCCGGTCAGTGCTTCTTCTCCTCCGTGATCGGCGGGCGGAGCGGCAACCGGGGCCTGTGCGCCCAGCCCTGCCGCCTCCGCTACGGCTGGAACGGCCGGGCCGACCGCTATCCCCTGTCCCTGAAGGATATGTCCCTGGCGGGGCACCTGCGGGAGCTGAGGAAGATGGGCGTGGCCTGCCTCAAGATCGAGGGGCGGATGAAGCGGCCCGAGTATGTGGCGGTGGTCACCCGCATCTACGCCGACGCCATCCGGGAGGGCCGGGAGCCCACCCCCGAGGAGGTCCGCCAGCTCTCCGACGCCTTCTCCCGGCAGGGGTTCACCGACGGGTTCTATCAGGACGCCGTGGGCCCCGCCATGTTCGGCGTCCGGGAGGATCAGAAGGAGCCGAAGGAGCTCTTCGCTCTGGCCCGCCAGACCTACGAGGACCGGGAGGCCCAGCAGGTCCCCATCACCTTCTACTCTCTGATCCGCCGGGGCGAGCCCGCCCAGGTGGGCGTCAAGGACGATCAGGAGAACGTGGTCACGGTGGAGGGCCCCATCCCGGAGGCCGCCCGCACCAAGCCCCTCACCCCAGAGGGCGTGGAGAAGCAGCTCTCCCGCACCGGCGGCACCCCCTATCTCTGCACCGGCGTCCGCTCCAAGATCGACGACGGGCTCTCCCTGCCCGCCGCCGCCCTGAACGCCCTGCGCCGGGAGGCGCTGGAGGGCCTCTCCGCCAGGCGGCAGGTCCCGCCGGTCCGCCGCCGTGGGGAGTTCCGTCCCGGTGTGCGCTATGAAGATCGCCGGGAGGCCCCGGTCCTCACGGTCTCCGTGAGCCGGGCCGCCCAGATCACGCCGGAGCTCCTGGCTCTGTCCCCTGCTCTGGTCTATGTGCCGCTGGAGGAGCTGTCCGCCCACCCGGAGCTGGCCGGAAAAGGGCCCTTCGCCGTAGCCCTCCCCCGGATCGTCTGGGACCGGGAGCGGGACCGGATGATGGACCAGCTCCGCCGGGTGAAGGACATGGGCGTCACCGACGCCCTGATCGACAACTGGGGCATGATCGCCCCCGCCCAGGAGCTGGGCTTCGCCCTGCGGGGCGGCTTCGGTCTGGAGATCTTCAACTCCCAGGCCATGAAGGAGCTTCGGCACATGGGCTTCCGGTCCGCCACCGCCTCCTTCGAGCTCAAGCTGGCCCAGATCCGGGACCTGTCCAAGGCGGTGGATACCGAGCTGATCGCCTACGGCCGCCTGCCACTGATGATCACGGAGAACTGCCTGATCCGCAACCGCACCGACGGCCTCTGCCGCCACGCCTGCGAACGGGAGGCCCAGCTCCTCACCGACCGGAAGGGGGCCCGCTTCCCGGTGGTCCGGGCCTACGGCTGCCGCAATGAGATCCTGAACTCCAAGACTCTCTTCCTGGGCGACAAGCAGAACGACATCCGCCGCTCCGGCGTGTGGGCCCAGCAGCTCCGGTTCACCACTGAGTCCCCGGCGGAGTGCGTCCGCGCCGCCGAGCGCTATCTGGGCCTCAGCGACTGGGAGCCCAGAGAATACACCCGCGGCCTCTATTACCGGGACGTGGAGTGACCGGGAGGCGGGCCGCCCATCCTCAAACTCGACCGTTAGGAGATCACATATGGAACTGAAGATCAAAGCCATGTCCCCCAAGATCGGGACGGACATCCCCTTCCCCTTCTATGCCAGCGCCGGCGCGGCGGGCATGGATCTGTGCGCCTGCGTGGACGAGGCCGTGACCATCGCCCCCCGGCAGATCGTGTCCCTGCCCACTGGCATCGCCATCGCCCTGCCCTCCGCGGACTATGTGGCGCTGGTGTTCGCCCGGTCCGGACTGGGCATCAAGCACGGCATCGCCCTGGCCAACGGCGTGGGCGTCATCGACAGCGATTACCGGGGCGAGATCCGGGTGGGGCTGGTGAACCAGTCCGACGTCCCCTACACCATCCAGCCCGGAGACCGGGTGGCCCAGCTGGCCGTGGTCCCCGTGGTCCAGGCCCAGCTCATCCCCTGTGCCGATCTGGATGAGACCGAGCGGGGAGCCGGCGGCTTCGGCTCCACTGGAAAATAAGGAAGGAGGACGACACACATGGAGATCGTTTTGGCCTCCCAGTCGCCCCGGCGGCGGGAGCTTTTGGAACGCATGGGCCTGAAGGGCTTCCAGACCATCTCGCCCGACATCGACGAGCGCGTCCCCGGCGCTCCGCCTCCGGCGGAGCTGGTCAGCCGCCTGTCCGCCATGAAGGCCCAGGCCGTCCGGGAAAAGGTGGGGGACGACGCTCTCATCATCGCCGCCGACACGGTGGTGGCCGTGGACGGCGCTGTGCTGGGCAAGCCCGCCGACCAGCTGGAGGCCTTTAAGATGCTCTCCACCCTCTCCGGTGGGCGGCATGAGGTCTGCACCGGCGTCACCGTCCTCCGGGGCGCCGAATGCTGTACCGAGCACGAGGAGACCGTCGTCTCCTTCCGGGAGCTGACCGAGGAGGAGATCGAAGACTATATCCGCACCGGTGAGCCCATGGACAAGGCCGGGGCCTACGGCATCCAGGGCTATGGCGCCCTCTTCATCGAGGGGATCCGGGGCGACTTCTACAACGTGATGGGCCTGCCCGTCTGCCGGCTGGGCCGGATGCTGGACCGGATGGGCATCCGCTGTATGCATCTGGCCGCCGGCCGGGACTGACCATGACGGACGACTGGAAGGAGGCTGCCCCTTGAAGGATTTCCTGCGCGACAACGGTCTGCTGATCCTGATCGCCGCTGTCCTGCTCACCCTGATCGTGGCAGTGGCCTCCGCCATCACCGGCGGGACTGCGGACCCGCTGACCGATCTGGCGGGCATCATCACCACCCCCATCCGCAACGGCGTCAACGCCGTCACCAACTGGAGCCAGGAGCGCTATGACGCCGCCTTCCGGCAGGATCAACTCCAGGCCGACTACGAGGATCTGAAGCTCAAGTACGCCGACCTGGAGAAACAGCTCCGGGAGGCGGAACGGGACTCCGAGGAGAACGAGCGTCTCCGGGCGCTTCTGGGCCTGGCCCAGAAGCGCCGGGATCTGGAGCTGGAGTCCGCCACCGTCACCGCCCACGGCTCCTCCAACTGGGACTCCACCCTGACCATCAGCAAGGGCAGCGCCGCCGGCATCGAGGCCGGGGACTGCGTGGTGGACCAGTACGGGAACCTGGTGGGCATCATCGACGAGGTGGGCGTCAACTGGTCCGAGATCATGACCGTGGTGGACTCCGACCTGGAGATGGGCGGCCTGATCGCCCGCACGGATGACGCCGCCATCCTGGAGGGCCAGTTCGACCTGATGGGCCAGGGGAAGCTGAAGCTCTCCTATCTGCCTGAGAACAGCGAGCTCATGGCCGGGGATCAGATCCTCACCTCCGGGCTCAGCGGCGTCTACCCCTCCGGGCTGGTGGTGGGCCATGTGGAGGAGGTCCTCACAGAGGCCTCCGGCATGACCCGCTATGCCGTGGTGGTCCCCGAGACCGCTCTGGCCGACCTGAAGCAGGTCTTCGTGATCAAGAGCTTCGACATCGTAGAATGAGGAGGGAACGAGCTTGACCCGCCATGACTTTCTGGTCAAATGGGGCGTTTACGCCCTGATCCTCCTCCCCGTTTGGATCCTGGAGTCCTACATCCTGCCCCGGATCGGTGCCCTGCCGGTCCGGCCCGTCCTGCTGCCCCTGGCCGTGATCGTGCTGGCGGTGCTGGAGGGGGCTGTGGGGGGCGCAGGCTACGGTCTGGGCGTGGGGCTGTTCAGTGCCTGCGTCCTCTCCGCCGGGGAGCACTGGCTGGTGCTGGGGCTGACCCTGGCCGGTCTGGGGGCCGGCCTGCTGGCCCAGTATGTCCTCCGCCGGGACTTTCTGGGCTGTCTGGTCTGCGCCGCGCTGGTGCTGGCCGGGCTGGACGGGGCCCGGATCCTGTTCCGCCTCTTCGCAGGGCGGGCCGGACTGGAGGCCATGCTCCGCCTGTCCGGACTGGAGATCCTCTGGTCCCTGCCCTTCCTGATCCCTGTCTACGCGCTGTTCCTGTGGGCCTTCCAGCGGGTGCCCAAGGGCACCCATTTTTAAGCGAGGTCATCCATGGACAGTAAACGTTTCCAACGGCGGCTCTCCTGCGTGGCGGGGATCATGGCCGCCCTCTTCCTGCTCTTCCTGGGGGTACTCTATGACCTCCAGATCGTCCACGGCGCGGACTACCGAGCCCGCTCGGCCAAGCGCAACGCCCAGACGGAGACCGTGGAGGCCGTCCGGGGCGAGATCCTGGACAGCAGCGGCCGGGTGCTGGTCTCCAACCAGGCCTCCTATCAGGTGACGCTGGACACCAGCCTCATGGGGACCTCCGAGGAGCGCAACGCTACGCTGTGCCGGCTCCTGACGATCTGCCGGGAGCGGGGCATGACGTGGACCGACACCCTGCCCGTCAGCAGGAGCGCCCCCTATGTCTACACCATGGGCTCCGCCACCGGGCCTCAGCGGCGGGCCTTCCGTTCCCTCATGAAGATCCTGGGGGAGAACAGCACCAACTGGAGCCGGGCCGCCGCCTCCGGTGTGGATCTGGCCAAGGCGTGGGGCGACTATGCCGACGCCCTCTCCAAGGCCCAGGAGACCACCGAGACCGGCTCCGCCTCCGCCGCCCTGCCGGAGCAGCCCTCCGACGGCCTCACCGCCGCCGCCCTCATGAACCAGATGAAGTCCTACTTCGACGTGGACCCGGACCTCTCCGAGCGCGAGGCCCGGGACCTGCTCGGCGTGCTCTATGAGCTGGCCCTGCGGAGCAAGGGGGCCTCCACCAGCGCCTATATCCTGGCGGAGGACGTGGACATCGACTTCATCACCGCCGTGAAGGAGGCGGGGCTCAAGGGCGTGTCCATCGACGCCACTACCTCCCGTGTGTATAACACCACCTATGCCGCTCATATCCTGGGCCGGGTGGGCTCGATCTCCGCCGAGGCCTGGAACGCGGAGGACTCCTACTACAAGACCAACGGCTATAACATGAACGACCTGGTGGGCATCGACGGCATGGAGTCCGCCTTCGAGCGGTACCTGCGGGGCGTGGCCGGCACCAAGATCGTAGAGCGCAACAGCGACGGCAAGGTGGTCAGCGAGTCCTGGGCCGAGGATCCGGACACCGGGGCGTCTCTGGCCCCCCAGCCCGGCAGCAACGTGGTGACCACCATCGACCTGCGGCTCCAGGAGGCTCTGGAACAGTCCCTAGCCGCCCGGGTGCCCGGTCTGAGCAGCTCCGTGGAAGGCGCCGCCGGCGTCATCGTCGATATGAAGGGCGGCGTGAAGGCCATGGCCTCCTACCCCACCTTCGACCTGGCCCATGTGTACAAGGACTCGGCGCTCTACTCCGAGGCCTACAACGATCCCTTGAAACCCTTCCTGAACCGGGCCACCATGGGTCTCTACTCCCCCGGCTCCACCTTCAAGATGATCACCGGCGTGGCGGCCCTCCAGGAGGGGGTCACCACCCCCAGCGAGAAGATCCGGGACACCGGCCGCTTCCAGTACCCCGCCGGGAAGAAGTACCCCTACGGCGACTATCACCCCGCCTGCTGGGCATTGGGCCACGGCTATACCCACGGGCTGGAGGACCTGGCCCACGCCCTTGAGGACTCCTGCAACATCTACTTCTATACCATGGCCGACCGGATGGACATCGACACGATCGACCGGTACGCCGCCATGTTCGGTCTGGGCAAAAAGACCGGCATCGAGCTGTCGGAGCGGTCCGGCTATGTGGCCGGTCCCGCCACCAGCGAGGCGCTTGGCCAGGATTGGTACGGCGGCCTGCTCCTCTCCGCCGCGATCGGTCAGGGCACCACCCTGTCCACCCCCCTCCAGCTGGCCAACTACATCGCCACGCTGGTCAACGGCGGCGACCACTACCCCGCCCACCTGCTCCAGAGCGTCAAGTCCAACGACTGGTCCCGCGTGATCATAGAGAACGACCCGGAGCCTCTGGACCAGATCAGCATCAGCGAGACCAACGTGGAGGCCGTCAAGCGCGGCATGTACCTGATGGCCAACGAGGGCAGCGTGGCCAAATACTTCAAGGACCTGCCCGTAAAGGTGGGCTCCAAGACCGGCACCGCCCAGGTGGGCCGCTCCGACACGGAGGCCAACGCCGTGTTCGTGTGCTTCGCCCCCTATGACGACCCGGAGATCGCCATCGCCCTGGTAGCGGAGCACGGCGGCTCCGGCACAGAGCTGGCCTCGGTGGCCGCCGACGTGCTGTCCGTCTATTTCAGTCAGGAGAGCAGCGGCCAGACCGTCACCGGCGAGGGCGTGCTCCTCCGCTGACGGGTCTCCCCACCACTACTCCGATCATGACAGGAAGGATCTCTATGACCGACCCTCTGGCCTTCGACCCCCGGGACGGCGTGTCCCAGTGTCCCTATGGCGCGGTCCCCTCCGGGACCCGCGTCCGCTTCACCGTCCGGCCCCGCCGGGCGGAGGGCTTCTCCCGGCTGATCCTCTCCGCCCGCTTCGAGGGCAGAGGGGACGCCGTGGTGGAGCGTTCCTTCCCCTGGACCGGCGTGGACGGGGCCTGGGACCGGTTCCAGGCGGAGCTGGACACCGGGGACTATGTGGGGCTGGTCTGGTATGCCTTCCGGCTGGAGGGCATCGACGGCCGGAGCCGGACGCTGGGCGACTATCAGCTCACCGTCTACGACGATCAGGAGGCCGTCCCCGGCTGGTTCGGGGACGGCCTGACCTATCAGATCTTCCCGGACCGGTTCCGCCGACTGTCCGTGCCCGATCCCGCCGGCATGGTCGGGGGCCGTCAGGTCCACCAGAGCTGGGACGAGGAGCCGGTCTACCGGCCCGACGCGCACGGGGAGATCCGCAACCGGGACTTCTTCGGCGGCAGTCTGGCCGGCGTCCGGGAGAAGCTCCCCTACCTCCACGCCCTGGGGGTGGAGACGATCTACTTCTGTCCCATCTTCGAGGGGGCGGAGAACCACCGCTACGGCACTGGAGACTATGAGCAGATCGACCCCATGCTGGGGGACGAGGCGGAGTTCCGCGCCCTCTGCCGGGAGGCCCACGGGCTGGGGATGCGGGTGATGCTGGACGGGGTGTTCAACCACTCCGGCTATGTGAGCCGCTATTTCAACGGGGACAGGAGCTATCCCAGCGCCGTCCCCGGGGCGGCCCAGTCCACCGACAGCCCCTTTTATCCCTGGTACCATTTCCAGCACTGGCCGGACCGATATGATTCCTGGTGGGGGATCTACTCCCTCCCCGCCGTCAACGAGAGCGAGCCCTCCTATCTGGACTACATCATCCGGGGGGAGAACAGCATCGTGAAGCGGTGGCTCCGGGCGGGGGCCGACGGCTGGCGGCTGGACGTGGCCGACGAGCTGCCCGACTCCTTCGTCCACGCCCTCCACACCGCCGCCCGCTCGGCCAAGGCCGACGCCGTGGTGATCGGCGAGGTATGGGAGGACGGCTCCAATAAGATCGCGTACGGCGTGCGGCGGAAGCACCTCCTGGGTGGACACTGCGACGGGCTCATGAACTACCCCTTCCGTGGGGCGGCTCTGGACTACCTGCTGGGCGGGGACGCCGCCGCTTTCCGGGACGCCATGGAGGCCCTGCGGGCCAACTATCCCCCCTTCGCCTGGCATTCCGCCATGAACGCCCTTGGCACCCACGACACCCCCCGGATCCTGACCCTGCTGGGCATGGGCTCCCCCTGCCTGGACCAGAGCCGGGACTGGCGGGCCGCCGCCCGGCTGGCCCCGGATCGGTACGCCCCGGCCCGGGAGCGGCTCATGGCGGGTCTCCTGCTCCTGTACGCCTTCCCCGGCTCCCCCACCCTGTACTACGGGGACGAGGCGGGCATGGAGGGGTTCGAGGACCCCTTCAACCGCCGGACCTACCCGTGGGGGCGGGAGGACCCGGTCCTCCGGCGCTGGACGGCCCGTCTGGGTCGGCTCCGCCGGACCTGCGCTCCCCTCCGCCGGGGCGATATCGTCTATGAGAAGGCAGAGGGTCCTCTGCTGGCCTTCTGGCGGACACTGGGGAATCGGCGGGTGCTGGCCGCGGTCAACGCCGGAGACGCCCCGGTGGACCTGCCCATCCCCGGCCCCATGACCGACCGGATGACCGGGGAACTCTTCCCCATCTCCGGGAGCCGCCGGATGTCTGTCCCTCTGCCCCCCCGCACCGGCCGTCTGTTGCTCCCGCTCCCCCTCCGCATCTGAGGGGAGCGGGACGGCAAAATTTTTCTGATCGGTGCTTGACGATCGCGCCGCGCGCTGGTATAATATCATTTGTTCTCGCAGGTGTAGCTCATCTGGTAGAGCGCCACCTTGCCAAGGTGGAGGTAGCGAGTTCGAGCCTCGTCACCTGCTCCATAAAAAGACCGACTGTGAAAACAGCCGGTCTTTTTCCTTATCTATCCAAAATACAGAGAGGCCAAAATAGAAGGAGGTCTTTTTCATGGTGACTATGGCACAGCGCATCGAGTCCCTGCGCAATGAAGAGAACGTGAGCCGTCCCGCGCTGACGACGGCTCTGGGCTTCCCCAAGGGGACCATCGAGAAGTTCGAGACCGGTCGGGCCACCCCCACCAAGGAACAGCAGGAGAAGCTGGCCGCCCACTTCGGCGTCTCGCTCTTCTATCTCCGGGGCGAGAGCGGCGACCGCACCCGTCAGGAGGACTGGATGGCCGGCGGCGGAGCCGCCGCCGAGGACGAGCCCGGCTTCGTCCCCACCCCCGCCGCCAAGCCCAAAAAGGCCAAGCAGGCGGAGCCTCAGGGCGCCATGCTGGACGCCCTCCTGGCCAGCAAGAGCGTGCAGGAGCTCCTGCGGAACGTGGTGCTGGACACCCTCCGCTCCCCTGAGGGACAGGCCCTGATCCGCAAGGCGCTCAAGTAAGAAACTCCAAAGAGCCGGTGAACGGCCGCCAGTTGGCGGCCGTTCGCCGGCTCTTTCTCTGTCTCACTGTCCGTCCCGAATCTCCAGCAGGCGGCGGCCCATCCGCTCCACCAGGGGGACCACCAGAGCGTTGCCCATGATGAAATAGCGCTGGCGCTCCGGCATCTCCGTAGCGGTCCAGCCCTCCGGGAAGCCGTTGATCCGCTCGCACTCCTCCGGCATGAGCCGGCGGAGCTTCCCGGTCTTGGGGTCCTGGATCACATGTGAGCTCCGGTTGGGGGTGCCCTCGCTGGTCAGCATGGTCCGGGCGGGCCGGTCCAGCGGGTCCGGGAAGGCGATCGCGCCCTCGGAGAACTGGTACTGGAAGCCGGTACGGGAGGTCCGCATGACCTTCTTGGCCCCCTTCATGGTCTCCCACTTGGGAAGCTTGTCGGCGGAGAGGAAGTACCGCTCCGGCACGTCCCCATGCTCCACCGCCTCGTCCAGCGTGCGGAAGGGACCGTCATAGGCCGGGGCGGACTCGGCGGACCAGATCTGGCCGTCCACCATTATGCCGCAGTTGTAGAAGGCGGCCTGGAACCCGTCGGTGACGGCCACCAGATCCTCATAGCCGTTCAAATCGGTCTGAGTGACCTTCTTCCGCTCCACCGGCAGCTCCGGCCGGATGGGGAAGGCTCCGGCGAAAAAGCTCTCTCCGGTGAGCCAGCCGGCCGGACCGGACGCCATGCCCGCCGCCATCTTCCGCCCAAAGGGCAGATCCTTCCGGCAGGCGAACAGGAAGGTCCGGCGGCGGCGCTGGATGTTCCCGTACTCGGCGGCGTTGATGACCCGCCACTCCACGGCATAGCCGTTGTCCTGGAGGCATTTCAGGATGATGCCGAAGTCCCGGCCCCGCTGGCGGGCGGGGGACTTCAGGAGCCGGTCCACGTTCTCCAGCAGGACATAGTCCGGCCGCCGGAGGTCGATGATCTTGTGGATGGACCACCAGAGGACGCCCTTCTTCCCCTCGATGCCCTTGGCGCCGGTACTGGCCACGGAGTAGTCCTGACAGGGGAAGCCCCCCACCAGCAGATCATGCTCCGGCACCTCCTCCACCACCGTGGAGATATCGGCGTTGACGCACCGGGCCTCCGCGCCGAAGCGCTGGCGGTAACACTGGAAGGCCCACTGACCCCGCTGGCCGGGCTCCCACTGGTCCGCCCACACAGTCTGGAACCGCTCCCCAGCGCAGGACTCCAGCCCCACGCGGAAGCCGCCCACGCCGGCAAAGAGCTCCACCACTCGGATCTTTTCGCGCTCTGCCACTTTCGCTCCCCCTCATCCTCTGGTATACTGACAAGACATATATCCGTATCATTTTATCATATCCGCCGGGAAAGATCAAGCCTTTCCCCCTTGTCCGATCTGCCGAAAAAAGGAGGCGCCATCCCATGAAGCATCCCGAATTCCACACCACCCCGGAGATCTCCCGGCGGATGTCCCGGGTCCATCTGAAGCGGGGGAAGGCCGAGACCATGCTGGCCAAGGCCCTCTGGCACGCGGGCTTCCGCTACCGGCTCAACGACAAGCGTCTCCCCGGCTCGCCGGACATCGTGCTGGGGCGGTACCGGATCGCCGTGTTCGTGGACGGGGAGTTCTGGCATGGCTTCGACTGGGAGCGCCGGAAGGAGCGTCTCAAGAGCAACCGGGCCTACTGGCTGGAGAAGATCCAGGAGAACATCGACCGGGACCGGCGGAACGACCAGCTCCTCCGGGAGAAAGAATGGCTCCCCCTCCACTTCTGGGAGAAGGAGGTCCTGAAGGACCTGGAGGGCTGTGTCCAGACCGTCACCGACGCGGCGCTGGAGCAGGAGACTGCCGCCCGGGAGGGCGCCGCCGCCGCGGAGGAGCTGTGAGCGGATGGCGGCTGGGGCCCCTCCTAACGCTCCACTCGATCACAGGGCCAGATTGAAGGTCCCGGCGGTCTGGAGGAGCTGCCGATAGAGGGCGTCCTGCCCAGCGGGGACAGACAGGGTCAGCTCCACATAGGTGCCGCTGTTCTCTACGGTGAAGCGGGTATAGACCATCCCGTCCGCCTGCCAGCGATAGGACACGGCGGGCAGGCCCCGGAAGAGGCAGGCCCCCGGCTGTTCCAACAGCTCTACGCCGCCCAGCGCGTCCCGCAGAGCCCGCAGGCGGACCGCAGAGAAAGCGGGCAGATCGGCAGCGGCGCTCTTGGGGAAGGACAGGGCCTCCAAACGGCCGGACTTGTCGGTGAAGACCAGGCCGGTACCGCCGTCCGCCGTCTGCTCCCGCCAGTCTCCCGTGCCGAAGGTCAGGCGGAAGCTCTTGTCCGGACTCTCCACGGTGGTCCCGGCGGAAGGAGTTGTCAGAGAGGGCTCCACCCGGCGCTCCGGCAAGGCCAGACGGTCCAGGATCGCGGCGGCACTGGCCCGGTCGATCGGCGTATCCGGAGCGAAGGAGCCGTCTCCGGTGCCCGCCAGCACCCCGGCTCCGTACAGGAGCCAGATCGGACTGGCCTGCTCCGTGGCATAGCTCACGTCCGGCACGGCGGGGATCCGGCCCTTCCGGGCCAGCTCCTCCACCGGCAGGGCATAGGCGAAGAGCCCTGCCATCTCCGCCCGGGTCACCGGGGCGGTATAGTCGGAGAACTCTCCCCGGAGCAGGAAGCCGTTCTCCGTGGCGTACTTCACCGCATTCCGGTACCAGGGGGAACCGCCGGGGGTGAAGGTCTGGCCGGTATAGGCCGCGTGGACCTGGGCCGCCATGGTGACGGCCTCCGCGGCGGAGAGCCGCCCGGAGGGGTCGAAGCGGCCATCTCCCTTGCCCTTCATGAGTCCCAGCTCCACCGCCTTCGCCACGTCGGCGGCGTACCAGGCGGCGGAGGACACATCGGAGAAGCCGGTGTACGTGGTCTTAGATACGAAGGCCCCCATCCCGGCGGCCAGAGCCGGGACCGTGAGCAGGAGGGACAGCCCCAGCGGGGCCAGACGGCAGAGCGGATGACGCATGAGAGTTACCTCGCTTTCAGATCGTTCGTTCTCATCTGCTATGATATCATATCTGACGTAAAAATGGGGGCTTCAGTTCCCGCTTTTTTCTCCCAGATATAGAACACACGTTTGCGTTCCGGGACATGATATGGTACAATGATTCAAAACGATATCATCCCACCGCCGTCCCGGACGGAACGGGCGGCGGGCGACATAGGAGGAGGGTCCGCCATGAAGGCCATTTCCCCCAAGCAGCAGCAGATCTATTCGTTCATCATCGAATATCAGTCCGAACACGGCTATCCCCCGTCTGTGCGGGAGATCGGCGAGGCGGTGGCTCTCAAGTCCCCCTCTACCGTCCACTTCCACCTGAAGGGGCTGGAGGCCGCCGGGCTGATCGCCAAGGCCGAGGGCAAGACCCGGGCCATCACCGTGGTGGGCGAGCACGTCCCCGGCACGCCCCTCCTGGAGGAGCTGGACGGGGCCGCCGACCGGGTGCCTGTGGTGGGCAATGTGGCCGCCGGCTCCCCCATCCTGGCCCAGGAGTGCATCGAGGAGTACCTGACCTTCGACACCGGCGGCAAGGCCGGAGAGTATTTCGCCCTGCGGGTCCGGGGGGAGTCCATGCTGGACGCGGGCATCCTCCCCGGAGATCTGGTGGTGGTCCACCGCCAGCAGGAGTGCCGCAACGGCGAGATCGTGGTGGCCCTCTTCGAGGACGAGGCCACCGTCAAGACCCTCCGCCGCCGGGGCGGCAAGACCTGGCTCATGCCTGAGAACCCGGAATACGAGCCCATCGACGGCACCGGCGCCGAGCTGATCGGCAAGGTGGTGGCCGTGGTACGGAGGTATTGACATGAGCGATGGATCCATCCGCAAACTGATCTCCTGGAACGTGAACGGCCTGCGGGCCTGCATCGGCAAGGGCTTTCTGGACTTCTTCCGGGCGGCGGACGCCGATGTGGTGTGCCTCCAGGAGACCAAGCTCCAGCCCCATCAGATTGAGCTGGACCTGCCCGGCTACCGGCAGTTCTGGAACTCCGCCGAGAAGAAGGGCTACTCCGGCACCGCCCTCTTCTCCCGGGTGGAGCCGCTGGACGTGACCTACGGCATCGGGCTGTCCGAGCTGGACAGCGAGGGCCGGGTCATCACCTCCGAGTTTCAGGACTTCTATCTGGTGTGCTGTTACACCCCCAACGCCCAGCGGGGGCTGACCCGGATCGGTCCCCGGATGATGTGGGAGGATGCCTTTCGGGCTTACCTCAAGGGGCTGGATGGGAAGAAGCCCGTCATCCTCTGCGGCGACCTGAACGTGGCCCATCAGGAGATCGACCTGAAGAACCCCAAGTCCAACCGGGGCAACGCCGGCTTCTCCGACGAGGAGCGGGGCAAGATGACCGAGCTCCTGGCCTCCGGCTTCACCGATACGTTCCGGTGGCTCTATCCTGAGACGACGGGGGCCTACTCCTGGTGGTCCTATATGTTCCACGCCCGGGACAACAATGCAGGGTGGAGGATCGACTATTTCATCGTCTCTGACCGCCTCCGGGACCGGGTGGCGGACAGCCGCATCCTCTCCGACGTGATGGGCAGCGACCACTGCCCTGTCGAGCTGGATCTGAGCGCTCCCTCCTGATCCTTTTCTTCCCGTGCCATGCCGCACCCGGCAGGACGCTGTCCGCCGGTGCGTTCCCACCGATCCTCGACTGGAAAGGAGGCTCATCCATGAGCCTGTTCCGCTGTCCGGTCTGTTTCGCCCCGCTGGAGCGGGGAGAGCGGGCTTACACCTGCCCCAACGGGCACAGCTACGACATCTCCAAAGAAGGCTATGTCCACCTCCTGCCCGCCAACCAGAAGCACTCCAAGGCTCCTGGCGACGACAAAGCCATGGTGGCCGCCCGGAACCGCTTCCTCTCCGCCGGATACTACGCCCCTCTGCGGCAGACGCTGGAGGAGCTGGCCCTCCGCTATACCGCTCCCGGCTGCGCTGTGCTGGACTCCGGGTGCGGCGAGGGCTGGTACACCGCCGGAGTGGCTCAGGCCCTCCGGGCTGCGGGCCGCTCTCCTCGTGTGGCGGGGATCGACATCTCCAAATTCGCCCTCCGCTGGGCGGCCAGACGGGACCGTGAGACCGAGTTTGCCGTGGGCTCTGCCTATCACCTGCCGGCGGCGGACGGGTGCGCGGACCTACTGATAAACTGCTTCTCCCCGCTGGCGGCGGCAGAGTTCCGGCGGGTGCTGGTCCCCAGCGGCGTGTTCCTCTATGTGGTCCCCGCCCCCCGGCATCTGTGGGAGATGAAGGAGGTGCTCTACGACCGGCCCTATCCCAACCCGGAAGAGGAGATCCCCTACGAGGGCTTCGAGCCTCTGGAGGTGGTGCCGGTGGAGTCCGTCCTCCACATCGGGGACCCGGAGGATCTGTGGGCCCTGTTCCAGATGACCCCCTACTGCTGGAAGACCCCCAAGACCGGTGTGGAGCGGCTCCAGGCCCTTCCCGGCTTGGACGTGACAGCAGGCTTCCGGATCCATGTGTTCCGAAAAAAGTGACATACAGCACGCGGAAATGGCCGGAGCGGATGCTCCGGCCATTTGCATATACTGGTCCGAGGTGACTGCCATGGAGGAACGTATCCTGGACCGGCTGGAACGCCTGGGGACACCGCCCACGGCGCTCTGGCTGTGGACCCTGCTCACCGTGCAGGAGGTAGGGCGCTATCCTCTGGAACAGTGGAACGAGGTCCTCTCCGCCGTCCTGGGCCATCGGATCGTTTGCCCATCCTACCGCTCTCTGGAGCGGCGTCTGCGGGAGGCGATCCATTTGGGTGGATCTTCCATCCATTTCCGTCAAGATGCTTGACTTATCGGTTCGACAGGTGTAGAATATTCGTGTAAAATATACAAGGAGGCTGTCCATGAAACTCACATTTTTTGGCGCGGCGAAGGCCGTCACCGGCAGCTGTCACTGTGTGGAATGCAACGGGAAAAAGATCCTGATCGACTGCGGCCTCCAGCAGGGCCGGGATGAACAGGACAACCGCGAGCTGGATTTCAATGCCGGATATATCGATGCGGTCATCGTGACCCATGCCCACATCGACCACTCCGGGCGGATCCCTCTGCTGGTGAAGCAGGGGTTCACCGGACGGATCTACTGCACCCGCCTGACAGGGGAGCTCATCTCCATCATGCTTCGGGATTCCGCCCATATCCAGGAGAGCGACGCCCAGTGGCAGAACCAGAAGGGCCGACGGGCCGGCAGGGAGCCGGTGGAGCCCCTCTACACCCTGGCTGATGCGGAAGCCGCTCTCACCCATGTGGAGACCTGTGAATACGGTGAGGAGCTGGAGATCGATCCCGGCGTGAAGATCCGCTTCGTGGATGCCGGCCACCTGTTGGGTTCCTCCAGCGTAGAGATGTGGCTCACCGAGGGGGACCAGACCCGGAAGATCGTGTTCTCTGGCGATATCGGCAATCGGGACCAGCCCATTATCCGTGACCCTCAATACATCCAGGACGCTGACTATGTGCTCACCGAGTCCACCTACGGTGACCGGGAGCATGACATGAGCGAGGACCCGGACTATACGGGCCGCTTGGCAGCCATCATCGATGAGACGCTGGGCCGTGGCGGCAACGTGATCATCCCTTCCTTCGCCGTTGGGCGGACCCAGGAACTGCTCTACTTCATCCGGGAGATGAAGGAGGAGGGCATGGTGAAGTCTGTGCCCCACTTCCCAGTCTATGTGGACTCCCCTCTGGCAGGCGAGGCCACCAAGATCTTCTCAGGCGACCTCCACGGTTATCTGGATGAGGATGCCATCGAGGCGCTGAAGGGCGGCGAGCTCTTCCAATTCCCCGGATCGAACATCACAGAGACCAGCGAGGAATCCAGGGCCCTGAACCTGGACCGGACCCCCAAGGTGATCATCTCCGCCTCCGGTATGTGTGATGCGGGCCGGATCCGCCATCACCTGAAACACAACCTGTGGAGGCCTGAGTGTACCGTAGTCTTCGTGGGCTATCAGGGCGAGGGCACACTGGGCCGCCGCCTGCTGGACGGGGTGCGCTCCGTGAAGCTCTTCGGTGAGGACATCTCGGTCCAGGCCAAGATCGTCAACTTCCACGGGCTCTCCTCCCACGCGGACCGGCAGGGGCTCCTGCGATGGATCCACGCCTTCACACCCAAGCCCAAAGAGGTCTTTGTGGTCCACGGTGAGAAGGACGTCACTGAGATCTACGCTCAGACTCTGCGGGACCAGGGCTATTCTGCTCACTCGGCCAATTATGAGGAGGTCTATGATCTTCTGGCTGGGAAGATCGTGGCTCCTGGTATCGTTCTGGAATCCAAGCCCGCCTTCGTGGCCGACTCTGCCTCTCCGGCGTACAAGCGCCTAGAGGAGACCGGACGCCGCCTGATGGAAGTCATCTCTCACAACCGCGGCGGCGCCAACAAGGATCTGGCCCGCTTCGCCGACCAGCTCCGTGCCCTTATCGACAAGTGGGACCGCTGATCTTCCCATTCGTCTCATCTGTTCTTCCACAACAAAAGAAGCGGACAGCCATCGGCTGTCCGCTTCTTCCTGTCTGTGTTGGCACTACCTATCTTCCCGGCCCGTCTCCAAGCAAGTATTTTCGGCGTAGATGAGCTTAACTTCTGTGTTCGGGATGGGTACAGGTGGACCCTCATCACAATAAGCACCAACTTGGAAAAAGAACTGGGCGACTTTCATCGTCCAGTTCTGTGTCGGCATTACCTATCTTCCCAGCCCGTCTCCAGGCAAGTATTTTCGGCGCAGGTGAGCTTAACTTCTGTGTTCGGGATGGGTACAGGTGGACCCTCACCGCAATCAACACCGACTGTCTCTATTCTACTCTTTTCTCGCT
>NZ_JAHLPP010000006.1 GCF_018917965.1 Pseudoflavonifractor sp. MSJ-37
TCGAGCCTGTCAAGAACTTTTTTCGAGGTTTTTCAAGGCTTTCCGCCTTCGTACCTCAAAACTCCGTCCTTTTTGAAGTGGTCTGCTCTGTTCGAGCGAACTCATTCAGTTTACCACGCACTCTCACGTTTGTCAAGCACTTTCTTCATCCAGCCCCGCGGGTCCGTCCGGCTTCCGCCCGGTCTCCCCCGAAGCTTTCGGCTTCCAAAAGTGCCCCTCTCGCAAGGCGCTCGACTATGATACCAAGCCCAAGCCCATTTGTCAACTCCTTTTTCGACTTTCTTAGAAGTTTTTCCTTTTCCACCAGTTCCATACAAAAACCCCCGGCACCGATCCCTCTTCTGGGACCCGTACCGGGGGCATATCTTCTATCCCATCATGCAAGGCCGCCGAGCTGTTCGGCGATGACCGCCACCACAGGCAGGGTGACGATCGAGATGAGGGTGGACAGCGTGACGACCTGGGCCGAGCCCTCCTTGTCTCTGTCGAACTGTTCGGCGAACATGGCTGTCACGCCGGCAGTCGGCACGCCGGCCAGGATCACCACCGCCACGAAGCTGATGGGGTTCAGCCCCAGAGGCAGGAGCATCACCACCGTGAGTGCCGGCAGGAAGATCAGCTTCAGCACCGCTGTCGTGTAGAGCCGGGTGTTGCGGAAGGTGGCCGGGATATCGGCGGCGGCCATCTGGGCGCCGATCACGATCATGGCCAGCGGGGTGTTCAGATCCGCCACGAAGCCGATGGTGCTGCCGATGGCGGAGGGTAGCCGGATCCCCAGGAAGAACATGGGCAGAGCCACGAGGATGCCCAGGATCGGCGGGCTCAGGAGGACCTTTTTGATGGAGAAGTTCTCCTTCCCGCCCATCAGATACACACCGTAGGTCCACACGCCCAGATTGAACGCCACGAACACAGGCATGGAGTAGATCAGGCTGTCCTCGCCCAAGATGGCGCTCATCAGCGGGAAGCCCATGAACCCTGTGTTGCCGAAGATGACGGCGAAGCGCATGGTGTCCCGGGTATCCTTGTTTTCTTTTCGGAAGAAGGCCAGACAGACCACCGCGCAGACTGCGAAGCTCAGCAGGACTAGGAAGAAAGACGCCGCCAGGTCATGGAAGAGGGCCGGGTCGAACTCCACCTGCAGGGAGTCGATGATGATGCAGGGAGTGACCACATACAAGAGCAGGAACGAGAGCTGAGGCAACGCCTCTTGCGTCAGTTTGCCCAGCTTCGCCAGTACGAAGCCGATGCTCATCAGCAGGAAAAGGGTCCCGACCTGTCCAGTGACGATGAACAGGTTCATGAATAGGGAAGCCAAACCGGATCACTCCATTTCGATGATTTTCGATTCCAAGTCACGACTAGCCCTATTATAGAGCGGCAAAATCAGGCTGTAAATGATGATCTCATCCAAAATAACGCCCGTTTTTCCGCATTTTCAAGCCAACAACGATAAGATGTCTGCTCTCATCCGCGGTGTACGACAAGACGCGCCGCACCCCACGCTGTCGTTCCCCATAGGATGGGCCGGAAGGAGGCCCCCTATGGAACTCTGCTCCTCGATGGCCGCGGCGCTCTGCTTCGCCCTGGCCTGCAATCTGGATACCCTCCTGCTGGCCGTCGTCTGCGGAGGACGCGGCCTGCAGATCTCGCTCCTCCACGCGCTGGTCCTGGCCGTCGAGACCACCGCAGTGACCGCCCTCTCTCTTCTGCTCGGCTCTGCCTTCTCCACCGTCCTGCCCGTCAGGACCACAGAGGCACTGGGCGGGCTGGTCCTCATCGGCATCGGGCTCTGGACCCTTCTGGACGCCCTCCAGGGGCAGGAGACCGCCGGGGAGGACCAGCCTCCCGGTCCTGCCCTCCGGGACTGGATCGGCCTGGCCGCCGCCCTGGCCGTGAACAATGCGGGAGCGGGCGTCGCCGCCGGAGCCGCCGGGCTTTCCCTGCCGCTGGCGACTGTGGGCACGTTTCTGGTGACGCTGACCGTCCTGCCGCTGGGGGAACGGCTGGGCCGCCGGGCCGCCGGCCGTCTGTCCGACCGTCTGGCCCTCCCGCTCTCCGGCCTGCTCCTGCTCCTGCTTGGTCTGTGGGAGGTCATCCTGTGAACCGATATCTCACGCCGGATAGGATACGGAGGTCAGAGCCGGGGCCCTGACCTCCGTCTTTATTTCAGTCCAAGACCGTCAGCGCGGCCCTCATCAAGCATAAAGGCAGGCGATGCCGGAGAATGGACCGCCGCTGATATCTCATCCGCTCACACCCGTTCCAGTACATAGGCCAGTGCCGCCGCGTAGTCCGGCAGGCCCTCCAGCGGGGCCCGCTCATCCACAGAATGGGCGTCCAAGATCTCCGGGCCGGTGCTGAGCATCACCATCCCCGGCGCTTTCGCCCCCAGGACGGACAGCTCCAGTCCCACATGGACGGCGGTCACGTCCACCGTCCGGTCGGACGTCTCCCGGAAGCCCTCCGCCAGCAGGGCCGCCAGGCGGCTGTCCGGGTCCCCGGGCCAGCTGGGATAGCGCTCCTCCTTCGCCAGCCGGAAGCCCCGGTCGGCCGCCGCTCCGTCGTGCTGGGCAAAGAGGGCCTTCTCCTCCCCATAGGTGGCACAGCGGGTGAAGGCCAGCACCTCCACCTGTCCCTCCCGCTCCCATACCTTCGCCACGTTGGAGGACGCTCCCACCACGTCCGGGAAGCGGGGATGGGCCTCATAGACCCCGTGGAACAGGGTCGTCAACAGGGCACAGGTGTCCCGGGCCGCCTCCTGCGCCCACACGGTCTCCGGCAGAGGGACCGGCTCCAGCTCCACCCTGGCGTGAGGGTCCGTCTCCCCATAGCGTCCCACCAGCTCTGTCCGGAGGGCCTCCACGGCCCCCGGCAGGACCGCCGCGCCCTCGTCCCCCGTCACCAGCCGGCAGGAGGCCCCGGCGGCGATCGCGTTGTGGGCGGTGCCGCCGGCCAGGTCCCCGATCTGGAAGGGCAGCTCCCGCCATAGCTTCCACAAAAAGCCCGCCAGCGCCCGGACAGCGTTGAGCCGTCCCTTGTGGATGTCATCGCCGGAATGCCCGCCGGTGCCGCCGGTGATGGAGATCCTCCACCCCATGGTCCCCCGGGCCGGGACCCGCTCCAGCGGTCTGGCATAGGTCTCCCGCCGTCCCCCGGCGGAGCCCACGATGGCCCGTCCCAGATGGAAGCCGTCGGTGTTCAGCAGGCCCCAGGCCCCCGACAGCCAGGCGGGATCCACCTGATGGGCGCCCTTGAGGCCCACCTCCTCACCGGTGGTGAACAGGATGCGGAGGGGGCCGTGGACGGCGCCCCGCTCCAGCAGGGCCAGCACCACCGCGTTCCCCAGATCGTTGTCCGCCCCCAGTGAAGAAGTCCCGTCCGTGTGGAGGAGCCCGCCGTCTACACGCACATGGGGCGCGTCCCGCTTCGGGTCGAAGCCGCTGTCCGGCCGCACGGCGCACACCATGTCCATATGCCCCTGGAGGATCAGCAGGGGCCGATCCTCATGTCCCGGACTGGCGGGCACGTCCGCCATCACGTTCCCCGCCCCGTCCATCACCGGGGCGAGGGCCAGCCTCCGGAGCCGCTCCATGAGATACGCCCCGGCGGCTCTCTCGTTCCCGGAGCCGTGCGGCATGGCGCTCAGGCCCCTGAACTCCTCCAGGACCGCCCCCACGATCTCGTTCCGCTCCACTTCTGTTCCCGCTCGCGTCATGTCAGATCCTCCGTCCTCTCTTCGCTCTCGGTATCTCGCTCAGGCTCCGCCGGGGCCAGTGGGATGCCCACCTCCGCCTTGAACAGGTCCCCGTCGATCTCCAGCCGGAAGGTCCCGCCCTGGAGCTCTGTCAGGCTCTGGGCGATGGACAGGCCCAGCCCGGAGCCCTCGGTGGTCCGGGCCGTGTCTCCCCGGACGAAGCGCTCCATGAGCCGCTCCGGCGGTACGTTCAGCGCCGCCCGGGAGATGTTCTTCACGGTCAGCTCCGCCATGTCCCCCCGGAGGGCCGTCTCCAGATAGACCCGTGTCCCGCTCATGGCGTATTTGCAGCAGTTGCCCAGCAGGTTGTCCACCACCCGCCACAGGTGCCGCCCGTCGGCCAGCACCTCCGGACCGGTCTCGTCCAGCTCCAGCACCGGCGTCAGCTCCGCCTGCCGGAACTTCTCCTCGTACTCCCCCAGCGCCTGCCGGACCAGCTGTCCCAGGTCCAGCCGGACCAGCTCCACCGGCAGAGTCCCTGTGGAGGCCTTGGACGCCTCCACCAGATCCTCCGTCAGCTTCTTGAGCCGCTGGCTCTTCCGCTCCAGCACCGCCACATACTCCAGCGCCGCCGGGTCCCGGATATCCGTCTTTTTCAGCAGGTCCACGTAGTTGATGATGGAGGTGAGTGGCGTCTTGAGGTCGTGGGACACGTTGGTGATCAGCTCCGCCCGGAAGCGCTCGCTCCGGAGCCGCTCCTCCACCGCCGCGGAGATGGAGGAGCCCAGATCGTTGAGCTGTTCCGCGTGCTCCCGCAGGTCCCGGTACATATGGGCCGTGTCGATCCTGGTCTCCGGCTTTCCGCCCAGGATCTCCCCGGCGGCGGTCCGGATGGTCCGCCACTGCTCCACCCACCGGCAGATGGCCCAAAGCGCCACGCCCTGATAGACCGGGATCAGCACCACCGTCAGCCCGGTCAGCACCGTCCCCAGCAGATACAGCAGGAAGAGCCACACCGTCCGCCGGGACATGGGCCAGAGGTCCGCCGCCCGCCGGACCGTCCGGCGGACCCAGGCATAGAGCCGCCCGCACAGGGTCTTTTGGGGGATGCGGCGGCTCCGGATCTGCCGCAGGGTCGTCCCCAGCAGGACCAGCGCTCCCGCCGCTCCCGCCGCGGACAGCGCGCCCATGCCCACTATGTTCCGGACCGTCAGTCCATACCGTTCGATGCTGGACGCCACCGGATCCCCGGCGCTCACCAAGGCCCCCAGCAGGAGGGCCGCCGCCCCCGCCGTCAGCTCATAGGGGATCCGGTCCCACCAGCAAAGCCGCACCGGTCCGGTCAGATCCGACCGGCACAGCCGCGCCAGCAGGGCCAGCGCCGCCGACAGGGACAGGACCCAGAGCACCGTCACCGGTCCCAGCCACCGCTGGAACGTCTGATAGTCCAGCTCAGCCTCCCAGATCCCATCCTGGACCGTGAGCGGAGCCGTGACGCCGCTCTCGATCACCACCGCCGCCGCGTGGAGGCGCCCATCCAGCGCTTCGTCATACTGCCACTCCCCGCTCCCATCCGCGCAGCGGTAGCCGTACGGCTGGGCGGCGGCCGTGTCGGCCGCGCTCCGTGGGTCGAAGGTCACGCAGGTGTTCTGGTCGGTCCAGACCCGGAGGAGCGGGACGTCCCCCTCCTCGTCCCATTCCACCCAGTCCCGGTCGTGGAGCTCATCTCCGGCGGAGATGCCGGTGCGGGCGGTCTGCCGGTCCTTCAGGTCCGACATGGCCTCTCCCTCCGCCAGACTGCTGTACAGCAAGGTCCCGTCGTCCAGCCGCACCTGGACCCGGTAGTTGGTGTTCTCCGGCCGGAGGGCCTCCGTCAGCCGGTCCAGCCGGAGCCGGTCCAGATAGTCCAGCTCCTCCCCCCAGCTCTCCCGGAGGGACAGGTCCATGGCCGCCGTCACCATGCCGCCGTAGTCGATCTCCGCCCGATAGAGGCTCCCGCTCTGGTAGAAGTCTCCCCCGGACCACAGGTCATCCCAGTGGGAGGCCAGCAGGACGCTGGACCAGAAGGCCGCCGCCGCGCACACCACCCAGACCGCCGCGGCCAGCCGCCGGAACGCTTTGGGCCGTCCCTCCGTCACCGCCGATCCCTCCTCACATCTTCTCCATCTTATAGCCCAGGCCCCACACCACTTTGATATAGCGGGGGTCCGCCGGCTGGATCTCGATCTTCTCCCGCAGATGGCGGATATGCACGGCCACCGTGTTCTCCGATCCCAGAGACGGGTCGTTCCACACCCGTTCATAGATCTGTCCGGTGGAGAACACCCGCCCCGGATGCTTCAGCAGCAGGAGCAGGATGTTGTACTCGATCGGCGTCAGGGCCACCTTCTCCCCGTCCACCGTGACGGTCTTGGCCCCATCGTCGATGGTGATGCCGCCGTTGGTGAAAACGGCGCTGTCCTCCCCCGCCGGCCGGCTCCGGCCGCCCAGGGTGGTGTACCGCCGGAGCTGGCTCTTCACCCGGGCCAGGACCTCCACCGGGTTGAAGGGCTTGGTCACATAGTCGTCGGCCCCGATGTTCAGGCCCAGGATCTTATCGGTGTCCTCGCTCTTGGCCGTCAGGAGGATGATGGGGATATTGGTGGTCTCCCGGAGCCGGGCGGTGGTCCGGATCCCGTCCAGTCCCGGCATCATCACGTCCATGAGGATCAGGTGGATCTCGTGCTCCTTCACGGCGTCCAGCGCCTCCAGCCCGTCATAGGCCCGGAACACCCCGTAGCCCTCGCTGGTCAGGTAGATCTCCAGCGCCGATACGATGTCCCTGTCATCGTCGCAGACCAGGATGTTGTACACAGCGTTCATCCTTTCTCTCTATCGTCTCCTCCCATCTTATCCTATCTTTTTTAAGACGATGGGAGGTCCTCATTAAGATTTCCGAAAGCCCCATATCCAAGGCGCTCGGGAATATTTTACTCCCACCGGCGTCTAAAAAGCAAATCCGTTTGGGAGGCCTCTCTGACGGAGCGTCTCCGCGTCCCCGCCCATGAACGGGAACGCGCCCCCGGCCTTGCGGCCGGGGGCGCTCGTTTTCCCTCAAGGTGTCATTCACTTCGCCACGTTTTCCAAATAATTCATAAACATAGCGGCCACTTCGGCGCGGCTGGCGCTGCCGTGGGGGGAGAGGGTCACGTCGCTGGTGCCCTTGATGACGCCCGCGCCGCAGGCCCATCGCATGGCGGACATGGCCCAGCCGCTGACGCTCTGGGCGTCCGCATAGCGGAGGATGTCGGTGTCCTCGCCCACGCTCACGTCGATGCCCTTGAGTTGGGCGTAGCGGTACAGCATCACCACGAGCTGTTCCCGGGTGATGACGCCCTCGGGGTCGGTGCCGTCGGACACGCCCTTCTCCATGGCCCACGCGCGGCCCTGCTCATACCAGGTGGAGCCGCCGGTGGTGTCCGCGCCGTCCAGACGGGCCAGCATGGTCATGAGCATGGCACGGGTCAGCTTCCCGTCGGGGCCGAACTTCTGGCCGCCGATACCGGACATGATGCCCTTATCGGCGACATAGTCCACGGCCTTGGCGTACCACTGGCCCTCCGCCACATCGGTGAAGTCCGGAGCCTTGGCCGCCTCGGCGAAGGCCGCCTTCACGTCCACCTTGCCGGCGGGCATGGTGAAGGTGTACTTGCCATCGCCCTTGTCGGTCAGGGCGATCTTGTTGCCGTCCTTGTCGGTGACGGTCAGGTCCTTGAGCTGATAGCCGCTGTCGGGCTTGACGGTGATCGTCACGCGGTCGCCCTTGCTGGCGTTCTTCGGGCTGACGGTCACGGCGCCGTTGCTCGCCTTGCTGGGCACGGAGACCTCGTTGCCGGAGGAGCTGGAGCCGGAGGAGCTGGAGCCGCCGTCGGAGGACCGCCGGGTCACGGACACCTTGCAGGTATCGGCAGCCTCTTTGTGGTTATCATCGCCCGCGTAGCTGGCCGTAAAGGTATAGGTCTTGGTCTCGTTGGGGAGTGCCGCGGAGAATGGACCGTCCTTGTTCGCGGTCACGGTGATGCCGTTGTCGCAGGTCACTGCAATTTCGCCCTCAGTGGGAACGCCATTGGAGATGACGGTCAGCTCCACGGTGCCGGAGCCGGTGAGAGAGGTCTGGTCTGCGGAGATCTTGACGGTGGGGGTGGCCTTGGTGATGGTCACAGTTGTCGACTCACTTGTTGCGGTATCATTGTCAACGGTGATTTCCACGGTATAAGCGCCGCTGTCGGCAACATCAGTCAGCGTCAAGCGACTGTTGGTCTTATCGGCAATCGCCGCACCATCCTTGTACCACCGATAGGAAGCATTGCTTGCCGCAGTGCTGCTGGCAGTCAAAGTGACCGTATTACCGTAGACTGCCGTTGCTGTACCGGAAATGGTAGGCTTATTTAATGTCCACTGGGCGATAAGCGTCATGTCTCCACTTAGGTCGACGGTCGTACCAGGGCCATAAATCGTATCACCGTCCTTAACCTTCCAGCCAGTCAGGGTATAACCGGCACGGATGAAAATGTTTTCTCCGGCCAGAGTCCCACCGGATTTCGCAACTGTCTCTTTTACCCTGCTACCATCTGTATAGCCGTCCTGATAAGTGACCTCTGCATAGTTTGCGGAATCCAGCTTCCATTCAACAATATAGGCAGTTCCCCTTGTGGGTGTATCCTTTGTGACTTGAGTGCCATGATTGTCAGGTTTATTTTGGTCATACACATACCATGTGGCGATGTAGCCCGGCTTCGTTACAGCGCTGAATGTACCATCGTCCCCTGTTACAGTCCCCCCGTTGGTGATCAAGCAGGTGCTGGTTCCTTTGTTACGCTCAACCGCCAAAAGATTCTGAAGTGCTTGGCAGCACGCTACATCGTTCAAATAGACATAACGATCAAGATCACTCGTAGTACTGTTACCGTCAATACTAAATGTACGGGTCGCTCCGTCTACTGTGATCGTCCGCACACCGGTCAAGTCAATACGAGACAATGCTGAATTGTTGTAGAATGCAGCATCGCCTGTCAGCATCAAATTTTTTGCGGAAATTTTTACAGATTCCAGAGATTCTCGTATAAAGGCGGTTTTATTTATGGTTGCGATCCCAGTGACATCGATTTCAAGTGTTTTCAGCTTGCCCGTCCCACCCAAAGCGACAGAGAAAGCAGAATCAGCAGAAGCATAGCTGTCGCCTTTAATTGTAAGCTCTGCTACATTCGGATAATTCTTTCGCGTAATTTCTGTTCCCAAAGAACCATCAACGGTCAATTTTGTAGTAAGCACATTGGCAAATTTGGAGGGGTCGATCGTTGTTTCATCTATTACTGCACCAGCGTTTTTCAAATAGCTGACGATCGCATTGCCATCGCTTATGCTCATATTTTCTGACAGCTTGAGGTCGGTGAGTTTAGGGCTAGCATCGTTCTTCACAAAGGATCGGTTTCCAAATGCGATTGCACGGTCCCCCTCAAATGTAAGGCTCGTTAAACCGGAATTTCTAAACGCCGCATCACCAACGGATGTGATACTACTCGGAATCACAACAGAAGTCAGCGATGCGCAATTTTCACAGGTATATGCCGGGATGCCGGTCAAATCAGAAGAGAGCGTCAGCGTTTTGATACCTGACCCGCTAAATGCATTCGTTCCAAAGCGACTATTCAGTGTAGCGGTCGTCAAATTGGGCATATTCTGGAATGCAGAATTGCCATAGCCATCAGTCTGGTTTGTCAGCTGTGCGTTCAGCTTATCAAAATCGATTGAAAATGCAGAACCGTTGATCGTCTGCCCGTTCATCGAAGTGAAGCAATCCGGCAGCCAGTCCGAAAACTCTTGACCTTCTCCTAACTTATTGCAGCTGCCAAAGCCGTCAAACTTCATCGCTGCATGGCCTGCCAGAGACCAGTCGCCCTCCCAATTCACTGTTGTCAGTTCCGGCTCACTGTCAAAAGCCATGGCGCCAATGCTCGTTACCGAATGTGCAATGGTAATGCTCTCAACGCACGGAAGGCGGAACGCCCTTGTACCGACATTAGTCACTCCTTCAGATATGACAACACTTTTCACCGCTGTACCCAGGTCCTTCCAAGGCGTGTTGGATACATAGGTTTTTGTCCCGGCATAATAAATCAAATTCCTACTATCATACAGAGGAGACCTGTCATATTCTGCTTTATTTACATAGCTTCCACTCGAGTCCTCAAAGTTCCCAAAATCCGCCATCGCACCCGTGCCGAAGATCTTCAGCGTGCCGGTACTGCTATCGAAACTCCATTGGACGTCCGCCCCTTCTGCACCGCAGTTGCCGTCCATCACAGCTGTTCCGCTCCCGCCATCTTCTGCCAACGCTGCCGGAGCCAGCGTGAACATCATCGTCAGTGACAACAATATTGCAAGAATTCGCCGTTTCATCTCTTTTACCTCCTAATAGTTATTTATGTTGTACCCGCCTCCGCGGGAGGAACACAAACGAAAAGACGCCTTCAAGACATGGTTTCTCCATGCTCGAAAGCGTCTGCGTATTTCGGATAAAAGAGGCTGTGGGCAGTGCAAAAGGACAGAGTTTTATCTGCTCTGCTCTGCTCTGCTCTGCTCTGCTCTGCTCTGCTCTGCTCTGCTCTGCTCTGCTCTGCTCTGCTCTGCTCTGCTCTGCTCTGCTCAAGCATACGGGCAGGGGCGGGGGCTGTCAAGGTCTTTTTCATGTTCCACCCGCTCCTTTCCGCGTCAAGATCTATCGTTTTTCTACGATAAAAGTATATCATATTTTCCATTCCGTCGCAACCATCTGTGCCCGAACTGTCGTATTTCGGGCCTGAATAGCAGTGCTGAGAAGCGTGTCGAACTGGTCCGACACGCTGGCGGCCCCCGGCATATTGCCGGGGGCCGCGTCGTTCTTATCTATATCAGTTGTCCAGCTCCTGGATCGCCTTGGCGGCCTCGATGGCCTTCTGCTGGGCCACGGGAGGCGCCACCTCGTAGCGGACGAAGTGGAAGGTGAAGGCGCCGCGGCCCTGGGTCATGGACCGCAGGTCGATGGCGTACGTCATCATCTCAGCCATGGGGACCTCCGCGGAGACGACCTGGTTGCCCTTCCCGTCGGGATCCATGCCGAGGACGCGGCCCCGGCGCTTGTTCAGGTCGCCGATCACGTCGCCCATATAGCTGTCGGGGATGGTGACCTTCAGCTCGCCGATGGGCTCCAGGATGGTCGGGTCGGCGTCGGGCAGTCCGGCCTTGTAGGCCAGCTGAGCGGCGGTCTTGAAGGCCATCTCGGAGGAGTCCACCGGGTGATAGGAGCCATCGTACAGGGTGGCCTTCAGGTTCACCACGGGATAGCCCGCCAGCACGCCGTGCTGGACCGCCTCGCGCAGGCCCTTCTCCACGGCGGGGAAGTAGTTCTTGGGCACCGCGCCGCCGAAGACCTCCTCGCAGAATTCCAGCTCCTCGTTCTCGCCGGGCTCGAAGCGGATCTTGACGTCGCCGAACTGGCCGTGGCCGCCGGACTGCTTCTTATGGCGGCCCTGGACCTCCACCTTCTTGCGGATCTTCTCCCGGTAGGCCACACGGGGCACGGAGAGCTCCGCGTCCACGCTGAAGCGGCTCTTCAGCTTGGAGACCAGCACGTCCATCTGCATATCGCCGGTGCCGGAGACCACCATCTGGCGGGTCTCGGCGTTATTGCTCCAGTAGAAGGTGGGATCCTCCTCGCTCAGCCGGGTGAGGCCGGCGGCGATCTTGTCCTCCTGGCCCCGGGTCTTGGGGGCGATGGCCACAGAGTAGCAGGGCTCCGGGAAGGGCAAAGCGGGGAACTTGATGACCTTGCGGGGATCGCAGATGGTGTCGCCGGTCTTGAGGGCGTCCATCTTGGAGATCGCACCGATGTCGCCGCAGACCAGCTCCCGGACCTCCTCCGCCTTCTTGCCCTTCATGGTATACAGGCGGCCGATCTTCACGGTCTCGCCGGTGCGGGCGTCCACCAGAGACATATCCGGGGTCAGGCTGCCGGACAGGACCTTCACATAGGAGTATTTACCGTACTGGTCGGAGATGGTCTTGAACACGAAGGCGCAGGGATAGGCGCGGTCGGAGAGGACGTACTCCTCCAACTCGCCGTCGGCGTTCTCCACCAGCTCGGGCGTGCCCTCCAGAGGATCGGGCACCAGGTCGATGATGGTGTCCAGCAGCATCAGGGTGCCCAGGCCCTCCTCGGCGGAGCCGCAGCAGCAGGGGATCAGGGACAGGTCCCGCACGCCCTGGCGCAGGCCCTGGACCATCTCGGCATAGGAGAAGTCCTCGCCGTTGAAGTAGCGCTCCATGAACTCCTCGCTGGTCTCGGCCACGGACTCCTTCAGGGCGTCGTAAAGCTCGTCCAGCACGGGGAGCTTGTCCTCGGGGACCTCGATCTCCGCGCGTCTGCCGTTCTGCATCTCATAGGCGCGCTTATGGAGCACGTCGATGATGCCGATGACCTTCTTGTCCGCGTCCCAGATGGGGGCGACCACCGGGGCCACGTTCTTGCCGAACCGCTCCCGCAGGGCGGCGAAGGCGGCGTTATAGTCGGAGTTGTCCTCGTCGGTCTTGGAGATGTAGAAGATGCGGGGCATCTTCCGCTCCTCGCAGTAGTTCCACGCCTTTTCCGTGCCGACGCTGATGCTGCCGGCCTTGGCGGGGGTGACGATCACGGCGGCGCCGGAGACGCTCAGCGCCTCGATGACCTCGCCGGCGAAGTCGAAATAGCCCGGAGCGTCCAGGACATTGATCTTGGAGCCCTTATATTCCACAGGAGCGATCGCGGTGGAGATAGAGACCTTGCGGCGGATCTCCTCGGGATCGAAATCGGAAACGGTATTGCCATCGGCGGTAGAACCCATCCGGATGGTGCCGCCGGTCAGGAACAGCATATTTTCAGCCAAAGTGGTCTTGCCGCTGGAGCCATGGCCCAGGAGACAGATGTTGCGGATATTTTGCGCGGAATAGCTCATAAGGTTCCTCTCCTTGCGTTAAATGATCGGAGCAGCCGTGGGTCCGATGGAACATCACGACTACGTTGGTCATTATAACTCAAAAACCATGATATGGCAACCCGTTTTTTAGACGGATCTGCAAATCCATTAGAAAGATATGGCAAAGGCCCGCCGGATCCATCTCCGGCGGACCTTTCGGTCTGTCAAAAAAGTCATTTCTCACGTTGAACGATGCAAAAGCCTCACAGAGTTCCGTCACCCGCAGGTGGCGGGATCAAATGTAAGGTGTTTTTTCTGAGGACATGCGCCTCAGAAAAAACTCTTCTCAGGCCGCTAGTGTGCGAGCATAGCGAGTGTGCGCGGCGGACTGCATCCCATCGAAGAAATGCTTGCATTTCTGAGAAGCGTGTCGAACTGGTTCGACACGCTGAAAGGCCCGCCGGATCCACCTCCGGCGGACCTTTCGGTCTCAGTCTGTCCCTTCCAGCTTCTCCTCGGTCTCCTCCAGCGCCAGATCCCGCAGCTCCCGCAGGAGGGGCTCGCGGGAGCACTCCCCCACGCCGTAGGTCCGGTTCAGCTCCCGCTCCAGCGGGAGCCAGCTCTCCAGCGGCGCCTCGTTGTGCTGGATCACGGCCTCCAGCCGGTCCAGCGCCTTGTAGATCCTGGCCTCCCGGCTCTCCAGCGCCTCCATCTCGGCGAAGAGGGCGGTCAGTTCCCCCCGCTCCGTCTCCGGCAGTCGGGACAGGAGCCCCTCCACCGCCCGCGCTTCCACCGCCCGGTGGCCGTCGTTCTTCTGGAAGGCGGGGATATCTCCGGTGACGGCCTCGCCCCAGTCGTGGATCAGGCACATCCGGATCACCCGGTCCATATCCGCCCCCGGGAAGGACTCCCTCAGGAGGAGGGCCATCACGGCCAGCCGCCAGGAGTGGTCGGCCACGGACTCCTGCCGCCCATTGGAGGTCCAGGAGTGGCGGGTGTTGCACTTCATCTTCTCCAGCATATGGAGGAATTCCATCATCGTCCTCGCGTCCATCACGATCGCTCACGCTCCGATCATCGGTTTTTCTTATCGTAACACAGATGGCCCCTCCGCGTAAAGGCGCCGGCCGGGGGCCTGTATGCGCTCCGCTTTCCCGGAATAAATCCCCGCCGTTCCGGGCACCCTTCTCTCACAGCTCCTCCACCAGCCGCCGCAGGACGGCCGCGTGGCGGAGCTCTCCGGCGGCCAGCTCCCGGCAGAGGGCCCGGAGGGCTGGATCCTCCATCTCCTCCGCCATGGCCAGCAGCCGCCGGGCGCTCCGCTGTTCCTCCCGGAACCGTTCCCGCAGACACAGGGGGAAGGCCCCCCGGAGGGCGGGCTGGATCCGCTCCTCCGGCCAGTACCACGCCCCGCCGATCAGGAAGCAGACGGCGGCCAGACGCTTCCCCTGCCGGTGTTCCTCAGCCGCCAGGGCCCCCAGAGCCCGGCTCCCGCCGCCCGGAGCCCGCCGGGACAGGCTCCGGTACTCCTTCCATCCGGCCACCGCCCGCTCGACCATGCCCTGGAGCTCTCCCAGCCAGGCGGCAGAGCCCTCACTCAGGGGGAGCCCCTCCCCGGCGGGCCGGTCCCGGCGGCACGCCGGCCCGGGATCCGCGCGCGGTGTCTCCCGTCCTGCCGACGGCGGCGGGGAGATGGCGGGCACCGGCACCGGCGGTACGGCGGCCGGCTCCGCCTCGATGGGGCAGTCCGGCCGCGGCTCCGGCATGACCCGGCTCCATACCCGGGCAAAGGTCTCCCGGTCCGGCGCGGTCCCCTGGATCTGGTTCGGCATCATGATCCCTCCTCGTTCATGCTTCCCTCCATCCTATGTCCGCTCCCCGCCATGCGTCCCAGATATCCCCTATTCTCCGGGCATTTATAGGGATAATTCTTGTATTGTGGCGAAAAAGGTGATATGATACTGGTCCGAGAAACGTTACGAAGGAGCATTTTCATCATGCTGGAGATCAGAAGCCTGAGATACCAGGTGCCCGAAGAGGGCGGCACGACGCTGGGGATCCTCAACGACGTGTCCCTGACGATCGGAGACGGCAGCCTGGTCGTCGTCACCGGCCCCAACGGGGGCGGCAAGACCACACTGGCCAAGGCCGTCATGGGCCTGGTCACGCCGACCAGCGGCCAGATCCTCTGGAACGGCACCGACGTCACCCATATGAGCATCACCGAGCGCGCCCGCCAGGGCATCAGCTACGGCTTCCAGCAGCCGCCCCGCTTCAAGGGTCTGAAGGTCCGGGATCTGCTGTGTCTGGCCGCCGGCCGGGAGGACCTGGCCACGGAGGATGCCTGTCAGTATTTGACCAAGGTGGGCCTGTGTGCCCACGACTATATCGACCGTGAGGTGGATGCCTCCCTCTCCGGCGGCGAGGTCAAGCGCATCGAGATCGCCACGATCCTGGCTCGGAACAGCGGCCTCATGATCTTCGACGAGCCGGAGGCCGGCATCGATCTCTGGTCCTTCGCCAAGCTGACGGAGACCTTCCGCGCCATCCACGCCAAGCGGAAGGCCACCCTCATGATCATCTCCCATCAGGAGCGGATCATCGACCTGGCCGACGAGATCGTCCTCATCGAGGACGGAAAAGTGGCCAGACACGGTCCCAAGGATGAGATCTTCCCCCTCATCCTGGAGCGCACCTCCACCGGATGCACCTATCTCAGCCAGGAGGTGGACAAGGCATGATGGACAAGACAGACTGGAAGCTCCTGAAGGAGATCGCCGACCTGGAAAAGACCCCTCTGGGGGCCTACAACATCCGGCTCAACGGCCAGAGCGACTCCCGGGCCTCCACGGCCAATATCGAGATCACCGGCAAGACGGACGGCAAGTCCGGCATCGAGATCCGGGTCAAGCCCGGCACGAAGCACGAGTCCGTGCATATCCCCGTGATCATCCACGCCACCGGCTTCTCCGAGCTGGTGTACAATGATTTCTTCATCGGCGAGGACTGCGATGTGGACATCGTGGCCGGCTGCGGCATCCACAACACCGGCTGTGAGACCGCACAGCACGACGGCATCCACACCTTCTATATCGGCCGGAACTCCAAGGTCCGCTATGTGGAGCGCCACTACGGCGAGGGCGATGCCAACGCCGACGGCAAGCGGATCTTCAACCCCAAGACCGTGGTGTATCTGGAGGAGGGAGCCTCCATCCAGATGGAGACCACCCAGATCCGGGGCGTGGACTCCACCAAGCGGGAGACCATCATCACCGCCGGCAAAAACGCCGAGGCGGTGGTCACGGAGCGGCTCCTGACCCACGGGGACCAGACCGCCGAGTCCGATATGGAGATCATCCTGGACGGCGAGGGCTCCAGCGGCCGGGTCATCTCCCGTTCTGTGGCCCAGGACCGGTCCAAGCAGGTCTTTTATCCCAAGATGACCGGCAACAACAAGTGCTTCGGCCATGTCCAGTGCGACTCCATCATCATGGGGGAGGCTCAGGTCTCCTCCATCCCGGCCATCGTGGCGCATCATGTGGATGCCCAGCTGATCCACGAGGCGGCCATCGGCCGCATCGCCGGAGACCAGCTCCTGAAGCTGATGACCCTGGGCCTGACGGAGCAAGAAGCAGAGGAGAAGATCCTGGATGGATTCCTACAGTAATCTGGAAGCGCGGGCCAAGTGCAACCGCTTCGGCGAGCACAACGGCATCGTCATGACGAAGATCGAGCAGGACTATGCGGAGGGCGAGATCACCGTCTGCGAGACGCATCTCAATCCCATGGGCATGGTCCACGGCGGCTGTCTGGCCACCCTGGCCGACTCAGTGACGGGCACGGCCGTGGCCACCCGGGGCCGGGTGGGCGTGACCATGGACTGCCGGATGGACTATCTCCGTCCCGCCGTCGGCACCAAGAAGGTCCGCTGCCGGGCCATCCCCCAGAAGATCGGCCGGACCATCACCCTCTACCGGGCAGAGCTGACCAATGACGACGGCGCCCTAATCGCCGTCGGCACCTTCAGCTTCTTCCTGACCGACAAGCCTCTGCCCAACTTCCAGGAGCTCCTGGATCAGGCCAGGGCCCATCAGGAGGCGCAAGGGGACGCCTGACCGTCCCGATATAAGGAAAACGAGCGGACCCGCTCCCATCCGGGAGGGGCCCGCTCATTTCATATTTCCTGATTCAATGCTCAACGAAAGACAGGATCGTATCCACACAGCGCTCGATGCCCAGCACGCCGCTGTCCAGACAGAGGTGGTAGTTCTCCGCCATGCCCCAGGTCCGGTCGGTGTAGTACTTATAGTAGGCGATCCGGCGCTTGTCCTTCTCCGTGATGCGCTTCTCGGGGGTATCGTCCTTCTCGCCGTACAGCCGGACGATCCGGTCTTTCTTGAAGGCCATGTCCGCATGGATGAACACGTTCAGGCAGTCATCCCGCTCCCGCAGGAAAAAGTCGGCGCACCGGCCCACGATGACGCAGGGCCCCTTCTCCGCCAGTCCCTGGATGATCTTCCGCTGGGTGATATAGATCTGGTCGGTGAGGGCGCTGTTGGCCCAGTTGTTCAGGGCGAAGAGGAAGCTGGTGTTGGCGCTGGCCTCCTCGCTGGAGTTCTTGATGAAGTCCTTGGACATCCCGCTCTCCTTGGCGATCTGGTTGACCAGTTCCTCGTCATAGCAGGTCACGCCCATGCGCTGGGCCACCTCCTTGCCGATGGTCCGTCCGCCGCTGCCGAATTCCCGATTGATGGTGACGATACGAAAGCCCATTCCGCCGTACCTCCTTTGCGATGTTTCCCGCTCCGACTCAGCCGGACGGAGGAAAAGGGGCGCAGATGCCCGGTGACGGTCCCGCACCCCTTGCTTCGTATTCTAACATACCTCCCGGCGGAACGCAAGCGTTCACCGGGCCAGAAACTCCTCCGAAGCCCGAAGCGCCTGCCCCACAGGGTCCCCCTCCATGTCCAGCCAGAGCACGCCCTTGTCCCGCCGGAACCAAAGGACCTGCCGCTTGGCAAAGCGCTTGATGGCCCGCCCCAGCTCGTCGAACAGGGCCTCACGGCTGGGGATCGCCCCGGTGAGGTAGCGCAGGATATACCGGTACTCCAGGCCAAGAGCGTCCAGGAAGGCGTCCGCGGCCCCCTCCGCCCGGAGGCGTGCCACCTCTTCGATCATGCCCTGGTCCAGCCGCTTTTGGAGCCGCTCGTCGATCCGGCGGCATACGGTCTCTCTGGGATAGTCCACCCCCAGCAGGAGGCAGTCATACCTAGGCTGAGAGGCAGGGGCGTCCAGGCCCTCCCCGGAGCGGAGCTTCTCCAGCGTCCGCACCAGCCGCTGCTTGTTGTTCTCCTCTCCATCGGAGAGGGTGCGGCCGGTCTCCGCCCGGAACATGGCATAGAGCTCCGGGGCGGTCTTTTGCTCCAGCTCCGCCCGAAGGACCGGGTCCGGCTTGCTGTCCGTGAAGGTGAAGCCCTCCGTCACGGCCCGGACATACAGCCCTGTGCCGCCCACCAGGATGGGGACCCGGCCCCGGCTCAGGATATCGTCGATGGCGGCGTAGGCGTCCCGCTGGAACTCCGCGGCGGAGTAGCCCTGGTTTGGGCTCACCACGTCCAGCAGATGGTGGGGGACCCCCTTCATCTCCTCCTCGGTGATCTTTCCGGTGCCCAGATCCAGGCCCCGGTAGACCTGCCGGGAGTCGGCGGAGACGATCTCGCCTCCCAGGGCCCGGGCCAACTCCACGCCCAGCCCGCTCTTCCCACAGGCGGTGGTGCCCAGTACCACGATCAGTTTCGGCAGCGCCATATCCAACATCCTCTCTTGGTGTGCTCGTTCATAGTGGAAAAACGATCCGGAGACGCGTCCCTCATCTCCGGAAATAGCCGCTCTCCCGGTACTGGATCGCCTCGGCTAGATGGGGGACCCCGATCTGCTCCGCGCCGTCCAGGTCCGCGATCGTCCGGGCCACCCGGAGGATCCGGTCATAGCTCCGGGCGGTGAGGCCCATCCGCTCGAAGGCCCCTTTCATCACCGTCCGGCAGGCCTCGTCCAGCGGGCAGTGCTCCTGTAGGTCCCGGGGGCCCATGTGGGCGTTGCAGTCGGGACCCTCCCTGCCGAAGCGGACGGCCTGGACCTGCCTGGCCCGCTCCACCCGCGCCCGGATGGCGGCGGAGGACTCGGCCTTCGGCTTTCGGGACAGCTCTTCGAAGTCCAGGGCCGGCACCTCTACATAGAGGTCGATCCGGTCCAGCAGAGGGCCGGACAGCTTGCCCAGATACTTCCTGACCTCCGTCTCGGAACAGCGGCACCGACCGGAGGGATGGCCATACCAGCCGCATTTGCAGGGGTTCATGGCACAGATCAGCATGAACCGGCTGGGGAACACCTCGCTGGCCGCCGCCCGGGAGATCTGGACCTTCCCCTCCTCCAGCGGCTGGCGGAGGGATTCCAGCACATCCTTGTGGAACTCCGGCAGCTCGTCCAGGAAGAGGACGCCGTTATGGGCCAGAGAGATCTCGCCGGGCTTGGGGATCGGCGAGCCCCCGCCGGCCATGCCGGTGGCCGAGATGCTGTGATGGGGCGCCCGGAACGGCCGCTGGACCACCATCGGCTTCTCCCGGGAGGTGAGGCCCATGACCGAGTGGATCTCGGTGGCCTCCAGCGCCTCCCGCTCGCTGAGGGCGGGCAGGATGGAGGGGAGCCGCTTGGCCAGCATGGACTTGCCGGACCCCGGAGGGCCGATCATGGCCAGGTTGTGGCCTCCCGCCGCCGCGATCTCCAGGGCCCGCTTCACCTGATCCTGGCCCTTCACGTCGGCGAAGTCCAGACCCGCTTCGGGCTCTGCGGTCGGCCGCCACACCTCGGCCGGCCCGATCCGCCGCTTCCCCCTCAGGTGGGCCACCAGCTCCTCCACGCTCTCCACCGGGCAGACCGTCAGGTCTCCGGCCAGAGTCGCCTCGGCGGCGGAGTCCGCCGGGACATACAGGGTGCGGATGCCCGCCCGTCTGGCGGCCAGCGCCATGGGCAGCATCCCGGTCACTGGCCGCAGAGAGCCGTCCAGAGACAGCTCGCCCACGAAGGCGGCGTCCTCCTCCGGCGGCGGGAGCTGGCCCCCGGCCGCCAGGATGCCCACCAGCATGGGCAGGTCGTAGACCGTGCCCGCCTTGCGCCGGTCTGCCGGGGCCAGGTTCACCGTGATCCGGGCCGCCGGGAAACGGAAGCCGCAGTTCCGGGCGGCGGAACGCACCCGATCCCGGGCCTCCTTCACCGCCGTGTCCGGCAGGCCCACCACGTCGAAGGCCGGGAGCCCGTTGGAGAGATCGCACTCGGCCAGCACCTCATATCCGTTGACCCCCTGGAGGCCCAGGGAACGCACCTTGCAGAACAAACCCTCCACCATCCTTCCGCCGGCTCCCGCCAGTCCCATCAAAACTCCTCTATACTGATCGGTAGCACGCAGTTAACATACGCTAACATCAAATAACGCTGCTGTCATCATAGCTTATCATAGCCCATCTGTCCATTTTTTGCAATCAGTATGATGAGTTCAACGATCTAAACCGGCAGTTGGCATGATTTTCGCAGGAAATTTTACAGATCCTTTTGATTTTCTTCCCCCGCAGCGATTTACAAACAGAAACGTTGGTGATAGAATAAGGGCGCTGCTGAAAGGAAAACTTCTAAGGAGGAACCCGTTTATGGCTCGTAAGCTGAAAACGATGGACGGCAACACTGCTGCCGCCCATGTGTCCTACGCCTTCACCGAGGTCGCAGGCATCTACCCCATCACTCCCTCCAGCCCCATGGCCGACAATGTCGATCAGTGGGCCGCGGCCGGCCGCAAGAACATCTTCGGCACGACTGTGAAGGTCATCGAGATGGAGTCTGAGGCTGGCGCGTCCGGCACCGTGCATGGCTCTCTGGCCGCCGGCGCCCTGACCACCACTTATACCGCGTCTCAGGGCCTTCTGCTGATGATCCCCAATATGTACAAGATCGCCGGCGAGCTGTTGCCCGCCGTGTTCCACGTGTCTGCCCGTACCGTGGCCAGCCACGCCCTGAACATCTTCGGCGATCACTCCGACGTCATGGCCTGCCGCCAGACCGGCTTCGCCATGCTGGCCGAGGGCAACGTGCAGGAGGTCATGGACCTGTCCGCCGTGGCTCATCTGGCCGCCATCAAGGGCCGCGTCCCCTTCATCAACTTCTTCGACGGCTTCCGCACCTCCCATGAGATCCAGAAGGTCGCGATCTGGGATTACGACGACCTGAAGGAAATGGTGGATATGGACGCGGTCGAGGCGTTCCGCAAGCGCGCCCTGAACCCCGAGCATCCCATCATGCGCGGCTCCCATGAGAACGGCGACGTGTTCTTCCAGCATCGTGAGGCCAGCAACAAGTACTATGAGGCCGTCCCCGGCATCGTCGAGGAGTATATGGCCAAGGTCAACGCCAAGCTGGGCACCGACTACAAGCTGTTCAACTACTATGGCGCCGCGGACGCGGACCGCGTCATCATCGCCATGGGCTCCATCTGCGACGTGGCTGAGGAAGTCATCGACTACCTGAACACCCACGGCGAGAAGGTGGGTCTGGTGAAGGTCCGTCTGTACCGCCCCTTCTGCCCCGACAAGCTGATTGAGGCCATCCCCGCCACCGCCAAGAAGATCGCCGTCCTGGACCGGACCAAGGAGCCCGGCGCGCAGGGCGAGCCTCTGTACCTGGATGTGGTCACCGCTCTGGCCAACGCCGGCATCACCGACAAGACCATCATCGGCGGCCGCTACGGCCTGGGCTCCAAGGATACTCCTCCCAGCAGCGTGTTCGCTGTCTATGAGGAGCTGGAGAAGGCCGCTCCCAAGCGTCAGTTCACCATCGGCATCGTGGACGATGTGACCAACATGTCCCTGCCCGAGCACGACTGCCCCAACACCGCCGCGGAGGGCACCATCGAGTGCAAGTTCTGGGGCCTGGGCGGCGACGGCACCGTCGGCGCCAACAAGAACTCCATCAAGATCATCGGCGACCACACCGACAAGTACGTGCAGGCCTACTTCCAGTATGACTCCAAGAAGACCGGCGGCGTGACGGTGTCCCACCTGCGCTTCGGCGACAAGGCCATCCGCAGCCCCTACTATATCAACAAAGCCGACTTCGTGGCCTGCCATAACCCCTCCTATATCGTCAAGGGCTATCCCATGGTCCGGGACGTGAAGGACGGCGGCACCTTCCTGATCAACTGCCAGTGGACTCCTGAGGAGCTGGACAAGCACATGCCCGCCGTGGCCAAGCGCTATATCGCCGCCCACAACGTGCAGGTGTACACCATCGACGCCATCGACCTGGCCGCCAAGATCGGCATGGGCAAGCGCACCAACACCATCCTGCAGTCCGCCTTCTTCGCTCTGGCCAAGATCATGCCCGAGGCCGAGGCCATCCAGTATATGAAGGACGCCGCCACCCACTCCTACCTGAAGAAGGGCCAGGACGTGGTGGATATGAACCACAAGGCCATCGACGCCGGTGCCACCGCCTTCAAGAAGTTCGACGTGCCCGCCTCTTGGGCTACCGCCGAGGATCAGAAGGCTGAGAAGACCCTGGCCGGCCGGCCCGCCACTGTGAAGATGGTCCAGGATCTGCTGGAGCCCATCGACCGCATGGAGGGCGACAGCCTGCCCGTCTCCGCCTTCGAGGAGTATGTGGACGGCACCTTCCAGCAGGGCGCCTCCGCCTATGAGAAGCGCGGCGTCGCCGTGTCCGTCCCCGCCTGGGATGAGACCAAGTGCATCCAGTGCAACCAGTGTTCCTATGTCTGCCCCCACGCCACCATCCGTCCCTTCGCCCTGACCGCGGACGAGGCCGCCAAGGCTCCCGCCGCCACCAAGGCCGTGGAGATCAAGGCCGGCAAGGGCAAGGGCACCTACAAGTTCACCATCGCTGTGTCTCCTCTGGACTGCATGGGCTGCGGCGTCTGCGCCAAGGTCTGCCCCGTGAAGGCCCTCACCATGGTGCCTCAGGAGCAGGAGGCCGCGCAGCAGGCCGTGTTCGACTACATGGTGGCCGATGTGGCCCCCAAGGCCGACATGGAGGGCACCGGCTCCGTGAAGGACAGCCAGTTCAAGCAGCCTCTGCTGGAGTTCTCCGGCTCCTGCGCCGGCTGTGCTGAGACCGCCTATGCCCGCCTGGTCACTCAGGTCTGCGGCGAGCGGATGTATGTCTCCAACGCCACCGGCTGTTCCTCCATCTGGGGCGGTCCCGCCGCTACCTCTCCCTACACCGTCAACAAGGACGGCCATGGTCCCGCTTGGGCCAACTCCCTGTTCGAGGACAACGCCGAGCACGGTCTGGGCATCCTGATGGGCCAGAAGGCCATCCGTGAGAGCCTGGTCGCCAAGACCAAGGAGCTGCTCTCCGGCCATGTCTATGAGCCCGCCCGCGTGGCCGGCCAGAAGTGGCTGGACACTCTGGAGGATGCCGAGGCCAACGCCGAGGCCACCAAGGCCTATGTGGCCGCTCTGGAAGAGGCCATCATGCCCGTGGACGATCTGATCAGCTTCGCTGAGAGCGATGCCGGCAAGCAGGTCTTCGGCGATCAGCAGGCCGCGGTCGCGGCCCATGCCAAGGAGCTGAAGGCTCAGGGCGCCGCCCACTGCGACTGCCCCGCCTGCACGCTGGCCTCCGAGATCCTGGCCCACAAGGACTACCTGTCCAAGAAGGCTGTCTGGATCTTTGGCGGCGACGGCTGGGCCTACGATATCGGCTACGGCGGACTGGACCATGTCCTGGCCTCCGGCGAGGACGTGAACGTCTTCGTGTTCGATACCGAGGTGTACTCCAACACCGGCGGACAGGCTTCCAAGGCCTCCAACATCGGTCAGGTGGCGCAGTTCGCCGCCGCCGGCAAGCGGGTGGCCAAGAAGAGCCTCTCCGAGATCGCCATGCAGTACGGCTACGTCTATGTGGCTCAGGTCTCTATGGGCGCCAACCCCGCTCAGACCCTGAAGGCCATCAACGAGGCTGTGAACTACCATGGTCCTTCCCTGATCATCGGCTATGCTCCCTGTGAGATGCACTCCATCAAGGGCGGCATGACCAACTGCCAGAGCGAGATGAAGAAGGCCGTCGAGTGCGGCTACTGGAACCTGTTCCGCTTCAACCCCGCCCTGAAGAAGGAGGGCAAGAACCCCTTCACCCTGGACTCCAAGGCCCCCGCCGGCGGCTATCAGGAGTTCCTGATGAACGAGGCCCGCTACTCCTCCCTGACCCGGTCCTTCCCCGAGCTGGCGAAGGAGCTCTTCGCCGAGAACGAGGAGACCGCCAAGGCGCGCTACGAGCACCTGACCCGCCTCACCGAGCTGTACAAGTAAGTACCGCTCTCTCCGGTCCCGCCGGACGCGAACGCGTCCGGCGGGACTTTTTGCCGATATTTTCTCTGTCCGCCCTACTTGCCACCCGCTTTGGGGAATGCTATAATAGAGCCCACAAGTTCGTTAAAAAAATATCAATATCGAGGTGTTCGGAACATGGATCATCGAGAGAAGTATCTCAGTAAGCTGACCACCGCCGAAGAGGCGGTCAAAGTCGTCCAGTCCGGGGACTGGATCGATTACGGCTGGTGCACCATCACCCCCGAGGCGCTGGACCAGGCTCTGGCCGCCCGCTGGCAGGAACTCCACGACGTGAAGATCCGGGGCGGCGTGCTCTTCCATAAGCCCGCCGTCATGTCGGTGCCCGACGTGGCGGAGCATTTCACCTGGAACTCCTGGCATATGTCCGGCATGGAGCGCAAGATGATCGCCGACGGCGCCACCTTCTACTGCCCCATGCGCTACTCCGAGCTGCCCCGGTTCTACCGGGAGAACGTGGCCCCGATCCATGTGGCCATGTTCCGGGTCTCTCCCATGGACAAGCACGGCTATTTCACCTTCGGCCCCAGCGCGTCCCATCTCCAGGCCGTGTGTGAGCGGGCGGAGATCGTCATCGTGGAGGTGGACTCCAACATCCCCCGCTGTCTGGGCGGCATGGAGAACACCATCCATGTGGACCAGGTCTCCATGATCGTGGAGCACGATTCCCCCATCGGTCAGCTCCCGGCCGGCGGTCCCGCCACGGATGTGGACCAGGCGGTGGCCAAGCTGATCGTGGAGGAGATCCCCGACGGCGCCTGCCTCCAGCTGGGCATCGGCGGGATGCCCAACGCGGTGGGCTCTCTGATCGCCCAGTCCGACCTGAAGGACCTGGGCGTCCACACCGAGATGTATGTGGACGGCTTCGTGGACATGGCCGCCGCCGGCAAGCTCACCGGCGCGCGGAAAGACCTGGACCGATTCCGCCAGACCTACGCCTTCGCCGCCGGCACCCAGAAGCTCTATGACTATCTGGATGACAACCCGGCCTGCATGGCCGCCCCGGTGGACTACACCAATGACGTGCGGGTCATCGCCCAGCTGGACAACTTCATGTCCATCAACAACGCGGTGGACCTGGACCTCTTCGGCCAGGTGAACGCTGAGAGCGCCGGCATCAAGCACATCAGCGGCGCGGGCGGCCAGCTGGACTTCGTCATGGGCGCCTATCTCTCCAAGGGCGGCAAGAGCTTCATCTGCTGTTCCTCCACCTTCCTGAACAAAAAGACCGGCCAGCTGGAGAGCCGGATCAAGCCCACTCTGGACAACGGCTCCATCGTCACCGACACCCGGGCCAACCTCCACTGGCTGGTGACCGAGTATGGCAAGGTCGATCTGAAGGGCACCTCCACCTGGGAGAAGGCGGAGAAGATCATCTCCGTGGCCCATCCCGACTTCCGGGACCAGCTCATCACCGCGGCGGACCAGATGCACATCTGGCGCCGTTCCAACAAGCGCTGATCTGCCCCCCAAAAACACGACTGGCCCGTGGTCCTAATGGATCACGGGCCAGTCCTCTATCCCCTTTTCACCGGACCGCCCAGCTCAACAGGAGCAGCAGGCCGAAGCCCGGGGCCCCCAGTATGCCCAAGACCAGCGCGTTGAACAGATTCACGCCCAGGCCAGCCCCCAGCGCGCTCCCGATCTGGCCCCACAGGGCCAGGAAGGCCAGTCCGGCCCCGGTCCGGCCCGCCAGCCGGATACAGCGCCCCACCGTCTGTCGCAGGCAGAGCAGGACCAGGCCGGCCAGAGCCGCGCCCAACAGGAGCGGCAGATCCTGGGCCAGCCGTTCCATCTCCATCCATCCACCCCCATCCATCCTCGTCCCGCCTCAGGGACAGGCCGTCTGCGGCAGGTGGCCCAGAGAGGGGCCCTCCGTGTCTGTCTGCTGTCCCATCCCGTCCAGGATCTTGATCTGCCGCAGGAGATACCCATACCGGGCCTGAAGGGCCAGCATCTCATAGATGAAGGACTCCGTGAGCTCCGGGTCGCTGGCTCCGTCGAACCCCGCCCGGGCCAGGACCAGCTCCCGCCGGGTCCGCTCCAGAGAAGAGAGCAGGACCTGCCATTCCTCCGTCCTCCGCCGTTCCTGTGCCGTCTTGATCATATACGCGCTCCTTTCCCGTCCGCGGGACATCCCATGCTCCTACTGGTATGCTCAGTTTGTCCGGTCCAGACCATTCTATACCAGTTTTTGGTCCGGATAGGGTCCCGCAGGCAGGATATACTGACATCGGACAGGCGGTGGAGGCTCCGCCTTCCCAAACGCATCTCCTTCTAAGCCGGTGCCGGGCACGCGTGCCCTCAGGCGAAAGGCGGGAGGAGCGGCGGCCTGTCCGGCCGAACGGCGCGCCATCTGTATCCGGGACGCATCCCGGGCATGGTAAGGGCGTCCGTGGAGGGCCGCCGTGCCGGGAGACCGGTGCGGCGGCCCTCGTTGCGTCTGCGAAAGGTTGACACTTCGGGCAAAATGGGGGTAAGATAAGGGGTAAAAGCATTCCGAGCATTTCGTTTAGATAAAAGGAGAAGTCCATGGCAACGACCAGTTCGAAACACTATGGCAATGAGTCCATCTCCGCCCTGAAGGGCGCGGACCGGGTCCGGAAGCGGCCCGGCGTCATCTTCGGCTCCGACGGCCTGGACGGCTGTGAGCACGCCGTTTTCGAGATCCTGTCCAACGCGATCGACGAAGCCCGGGAGGGCCACGGCGACCTGATCGTTGTGACCCGCTTCGCGGACAACTCCATCCAGGTGGAGGACTTCGGCCGGGGCTGTCCCGTGGACTGGAACGAGCGGGAGCAGAAATTCAACTGGGAGCTGGTGTTCTGTGAGCTCTATGCCGGCGGCAAGTACGGCAATGGGGACGGGGACAACTATGAGTACTCTCTGGGCCTGAACGGCCTGGGCTCCTGCGCCACCCAGTACGCCAGCGAGTATTTCGACGCGGTGATCCACCGGGACGGCTTCAAATACAGCCTCCACTTCGAGAAGGGCGAGAACATCGGCGGTCTCCAGAAGGAGCCCACCGACCGGAAAAAGACCGGCTCCCTCTTCCACTGGAAGCCCGATCTGGAGGTGTTCACCGACATCGACATCCCGGCGGAGTACTATATAGACGTGCTCAAGCGGCAGGCCGTGGTCAACGCCGGCATCACTTTCCGCTTCCGGGATCAGGTGGGGGGGCGGTTCGAGACCACCGACTTCCGGTATGAAAACGGCATCATGGACTATGTGAAGGAGCTCTCCGGCGAGAACGCCCTCACCCAGCCCGTGTTCTGGCAGACTGAGCGCCGGGGCCGGGACCGGGAGGACAAGCCCGAGTACAAGGTCAAGCTCTCCGTGGCTTTCTGCTTCTCCAACACGGTGCAGGTCATCGAGCACTACCACAACTCCTCCTGGCTGGAGCACGGCGGTTCTCCGGAGAAGGCGGTGAAGTCCGCCTTCGTCTCTGCCATCGACGGCTGGCTCCGCGCCCAGAACAAATACGTGAAGAGCGAGAGCAAGATCACCTGGCCCGACGTGGAGGACTGCCTGATCCTGGTGTCCAACAACTTCTCCACCCAGACCTCCTATGAGAACCAGACCAAGAAGGCCATCAACAACAAATATGTGCAGGAGGCCATGACCGACTTCCTGAAAGAGCAGCTCAATGTCTACTTCACCGAGGCTCCCTTCGACGCGGCGAAGATCGGCGAGCAGGTGCTGATCAACAAGCGCTCCCGGGAGAACGCTGAAAAGACCCGGCTCAACATCAAGAAGAAGCTCTCCGGCAATGTGGACATCTCCAACCGGGTGCAGAAGTTCGTGGACTGCCGCACTAAGGACACGGAACGCCGGGAGCTCTACATCGTGGAGGGCGACTCGGCTCTGGGCTCGGTCAAGCTGTCCCGGGACGCGGAGTTCCAGGGCATCATGCCCGTCCGGGGCAAGATCCTCAACTGCCTGAAGGCGGACTATGCCCGGATCTTCAAGAGCGAGGTCATCATGGACCTGATGAAGGTCCTGGGCTGCGGCGTGGAGGTCCACGACAAGCACGCCAAGGATATGGCCTCCTTCGACCTGATGAACCTGCGCTGGAACAAGGTGGTGATCTGCACCGATGCCGACGTGGACGGCTTCCAGATCCGCACCCTGATCCTGACCATGCTCTACCGGCTGGTGCCCACGCTGATCCAGCGCGGCTATGTCTACATCGCGGAATCCCCCCTCTATGAGATCAACTACAAGGAAAAGAGCAAAGAGCGCACCCGTTTCGCCTACTCCGACAAGGAGAAGAACGACATCCTGGCCGAGATCGGTCCGGACAAGAAGGTCAGCATCCAGCGCTCCAAGGGCCTGGGCGAGAACGATCCGGAGATGATGTGGGCCACCACCATGAACCCGGACAGCCGCCGGCTGATCAAGGTCATGCCGGAGGACGTGGCCCGGACGGCTCAGGTGTTCGATCTGCTCCTGGGCGACGACCTCCAGGGCCGCAAGGCCCATATCGCCGACAATGGATATAAGTATCTGGAGCTGGCGGACATCTCCTGAACCCGTAGACCGCGGACCGTAGGCCGGCCGCTCGGCTCCGCCTGCCTTTCTGATGCCCGAATCCGAACACATCCGCTCTGACATCCAAGGATCGTTTCGCCTCCTGACCGCCATCGTGAAGGCCCCACAGAGCGGACCGCTCTCCATCCTCCACGCTCCATTTTCAACTCCTCAAAAGGACTGATACATTTGGCAAAGAAAAAGTCCCCCCAGGAGGGGGCCAAGCGGGTCAATGACCCCAATATCATGGGACTCAAGGCCGAGGTGCTGGAACAGCCCATCACCGAGACCCTGGAGCTCAACTATATGCCCTACGCCATGAGCGTCATCGTCTCCCGGGCCATCCCGGAGATCGACGGCTTCAAGCCCTCCCACCGAAAGCTCCTGTACACCATGTACCAGATGAAGCTTCTGGGCGGGCCCCGGACCAAGTCCGCCAACGTGGTGGGCCAGACCATGAAGCTCAACCCCCACGGCGACGCCGCCATCTATGACACCATGGTCCGCCTCTCCCGGGGCTACGGCGCCCTGCTCCACCCGCTGGTGGACTCAAAGGGCAACTTCGGCAAGGTCTACTCCCGGGACATGGCCTGGGCCGCCCCCCGCTACACGGAGGTCCGGCTGGACCCGGTCTGCGCCGAGTTCTTCCGGGACATCGACCAGGACGCGGTGGACTTTGTGGACAACTACGACGGTTCCCTGAAGGAGCCCACGCTCCTGCCCACCACCTTCCCCAACGTGCTGGTCAGCGCCAATCAGGGCATCGCTGTGGGCATGGCATCCAACCTGTGCGGCTTCAACCTGACTGAAGTGTGCGACGCCGCCATCGCCTGGCTCCGGAAGCCCGGCTGTGACCTGCTGACCATCCTGAAGGCCCCCGACTTCCCCACCGGTGGCCAGCTTCTCTATGACGAGGCCGCCCTGCGGCAGATCTACCAGACCGGCCGCGGCTCCTTCCAGGTCCGGGCCAAGTGGCGCTACCTCAAGTCGGAGAACCTGATCGAGATCTATGAGATCCCCTACTCCACCACCGTGGAGGCCATCATGGACAAGGTGGCCGAGCTGGTGAAGGGCGGCAAGATCCGGGAGATCGCCGATATGCGGGACGAGACCGATCTGAACGGTCTCAAGCTCACCATCGACCTGAAGCGGGGCGCCGACCCGGACAAGCTCATGGCCCGGCTCTTCCGCTCCACCCCCCTCCAGGACGCCTATTCCTGCAACTTCAACATCCTGATCCAGGGCATGCCCCGGGTCATGGGCGTGGGCGAGATCCTGGAGGAGTGGACCGCCTGGCGCATGGACGGCGTCCGCCGCCGGACCTATTTCGTCATGAAGAAGAAGGAGGAGAAGCTCCATCTTCTCCAGGGTCTGAAGCGGATCCTGCTGGACATCGACCGGGCCATCCAGATCATCCGGGAGACGGAGGAGGACGCCGAGGTCATCCCCAACCTGATGATCGGGTTCGGCATCGACCAGATCCAGGCGGAGTATGTGGCCGACATCAAGCTCCGCAACATCAATAAGGAGTATATCCTCAAGCGCATCTCCGAGACCGCCCAGCTGGAGGAGGAGATCGCCGACCTGAAGGACCTGGTGGGCGACACGGGCCGCCTCAAAAAGACCATCATCGCCGAGCTCCAGGCCGTGAAGAAGAAGTACGCTGTGGAACGGCGCACCGAGATCCTCTACGACTACTCCAACGAGGCCCCCGGCGCCCAGGAAGAGGATATCCCCGACTATCCCGTCCATGTCTTCCTGTCCCAGGCGGGCTATTTCAAAAAGATCACCCCCCAGTCCCTCCGCATGAGCGGCGAGCAGAAGTACAAAGAGGGCGACGGTCCTTTCCTCCAGTGGGAGGGTACGAACCGGGACGAGCTGCTGGTGTTCACCGACCAGCAGCAGTGCTACAAGTCCCGTCTCTCCGACTTCCCGGACACCAAGGCCAGCGTGCTGGGCGAGTACCTACCCACCCGGCTGTCCATGGAGCAGGGGGAGACCGTTGTGTGGGCCTGCATCACCAGTGATTACAGCGGCAACGTGCTCTTCTGCTTCCAGAACGGCAAGGTCGCCCGGGTGGAACTGGCCGCTTATAAGACCCAGACCCGCCGCAAGCGCCTGACCGGCGCCTATTCGGACAAGTCCCCCCTGGCCGCCGCCCTGCTAATCCAGGAGGACCGGGAGCTGGCCATGATCTCCAGCGAGGGCCGCTGTCTGATCTTCCACTCCTCTCTCCTGGCCCCCAAGAGCACCCGCTCCACCCAGGGCGTGGCCGTCATGACCCTGAAGCCCAAGTACCATGTGGAACGGCTCCTCCCGGTGGAGGAGACCGCCGTGGTGGACCAGAAGCGCTACCGTCCCAAGGCCCTCCCCGCCGCCGGCGCCCTCCTCAGGGGCGAGGACCGGGGCGAGCAGCAGTTGTCGATGCTGTGACGGCCGGGGCCGGACGTCCCGATCCCAGCCATCCATGCTCCACTTCTCACCGCCCGAAGGGAGGCCTCTCCAATGAAGGACAAAGCCAAACCACTCGTTTTCGCCTACCTGTGGATCACGCTGGCAGCCGTGATCTACGCACTGGGGTTCGACTGGTGCTATGCGCCCAATGACATCGGCTTCGGCGGCATCACCGGTCTGGCCCAGATCGTCAACGCCGCTCTCCCCTGGGCCCCCATCGGCATGGTGGTCATCGTGCTCAACGTGCCCCTGTTCTTCTTCGGATGGCGTCTGCTGGGTGGACATCTGCTGTTGTCGTCCCTCTACGCCATGTTCATCTCCTCGGTGTTCGTGGACCTGCTGGCGGTGGCCTATCCCTTCCCGCCCATGGACCCCATGCTGGCCGCCATCTTCGGCGGGATCCTGGTGGGCCTCTCTCTGGCCATGATCCTGCTCCAGGGAGCCACCACCGGCGGCACCGACCTCTTCGCCCGGCTCCTGAAGCTCAAGCTCTCCTGGCTCCCTATGGGGAAGCTCCTGATGGGGGCCGACCTGTGTGTGATCACCGCCGTGGCCCTGGCCTTCCGCAGTCTGTCCAGCGCTCTGTACGGCCTAGTCTCTCTGTATATCTCCACCGCCGTCATGGACATGGTCCTCTACGGTCTGGACCGCGCCAAGGTGGCCTATATCATCTCCGCCAAGCCCCGGGAGATCGCCCAGGCCATCTGCACGGAGATGGAGCGGGGCGTCACCCTGCTCCACGCGGAGGGCTACTGGTCCGGAGACGCCAAGGAGGTCCTGCTCTGCGCCTTCAAGCAGAAGCAGATCGTGCCCCTGCGCCGCATGGTGAAGGAGATCGACCCGGAGGCCTTCCTCATCGTCTGCGACGCCCACGAGGTGTTGGGAGATGGCTTCCGGGAGTACAAGAAGGACGACCTGTGACCCGTCGTCCCCCGTCTATCTGCTAAGGAGGATATCCCATGCCTGACATCGAAAAACTCTGTCAAAACCTGGAACACCGCGGCTTCCACGCCGTGTATTTCTCCACCGCCCAGGAGGCCGCCGCCCACCTGGAGGAGGCCCTGTCCGGCCGCACCGTGGGGGCCGGCGGCTCCATGACGCTGAAGGAGATGGGCCTGCTGGAGCGGCTCCCCGCCTGCTGTACCTTCCACTCCCATTGGGCCGGGAGCACGCTGGAGGACGCCGTGGGCACCGAGGTCTATCTGTCCTCGGTGAACGGTCTGGCCGAGACCGGCGAAATCGTGAACATCGACGGCACCGGCAACCGGGTGGCCGCCGCCCAGTTCGGCCATAAGGCCCTCTATCTGGTGGTGGGCGTCAATAAGATCGCCGCCGATTTCGAGGGGGCCCTCTGGCGGGCCCGGAACATCGCCGCCCCCAAAAACGCCCAGCGTCTGGGCGTCAAGACCCCCTGCGCCGCCAAGGGGGACCGGTGCTATGACTGCGACAGTCCCCAGCGGATCTGCCGTGCCCTGTCCGTCCTGTGGCGGAAGCCCACCGCCATCGAATACGCTGAGGTGGTCCTGGTGGGCGAGCCCCTGGGCTACTGATCCCATCCGAAAGGAGGCGGTCCGCCGTGAAGTGGAAACAGACGATCCCCGCCCTGACGCTGGCGGGCCTGCTGGGCCTGTCCGGCTGTTCCGCCATGCTGGAGCGGAGCTGGCAGGTGGTCACGCCCCACCCGGAGCACCCCGTCACCGCCGACGACGCGGACACCCTCCGGGCCGAGACCTATCAGGATCTGGTCAACGATGTGCTCTACTTCGTGAAGCAGGGCATCGAGAGCGGCAGTATCCGGCTGGTCAACTACACGAGGGACGTAGAGGCCGATCTGAACAACGCCTGTCTGGAGGTGGCCAAGGACGCCCCTCTGGGGGCCTATGCCGTGGATTACATCGAACACGACTCCACCCGGGTGGTGGAGTACTACGAGGCCCGGATCCGCATCGGCTACCGCCGGACCCCGGAACAGATCAAGAGCATCAAGAACGTCACCGGCAGCGGTGCGATCCGGCAGGTCCTCCAGGACAAGCTGGGCCGTTTCGCTCCGGAGGCGGTGCTCCAGGTGGCCTACTTCGCCGAGGATGAGGCCTACATCGCCTCCTTGATCCGGCAGACGTACTACGACACCCCCGCCGCCGCTCTGGGGATGCCGGACTACACCGTCACCCTCTACCCGGCGGACGCCGGTCAGGAGCGGATCGTGGAGATCCTGCTCACCTATCCCGAGCCCACGGAGGAACTGCGGACCAAGAGCCAGGAGCTCCTCCAGGCGGCGGGAGCGCTCCTGCCTTCCTTCCAGGAGGAGGAAGGGGACGCCGCCGCCCGGGCCGTGGTCCGGCTCCTGCGGCAGAAGGTCCGCGTCGGAACAGGTCCTACGGCCTATGATGCCCTGATCGGCGGCGAGGCCGACAGCGAGGGCATGGCTCTGGCCTTCCAGCTCCTCTGTCAGACCGCCGGACTGGACAGTCAGGTGGTCCAGGGCACTCTGGACGGTATGTCCCGCTTCTGGAACGTGTTCGCCATCGCCCCAGGCCGCTATGCCCATGTGGATCCCTCCGCCGGCGACGCGGTCCTCCTGAGCGACGCTTCCATGACGGCTTTGGGCTATGTCTGGGACCAAAACACCGTCCCCAACTGCATCTGACAAAAAACTTGAAATAGTGCTTGACATCGAGGCGATATGACGTTATAATATCATTCGTCTCATGCAGGTGTAGCTCATCTGGTAGAGCGCCACCTTGCCAAGGTGGAGGTAGCGAGTTCGAGCCTCGTCACCTGCTCCAGACCAAAACAGGACGTCCGTCTCGGATGTCCTGTTTTTCTATGTTCGAAAGGACTCGGCCGCTTCTGCGGCGGGAAGCTCCTATGCAGCTTCATCCGTATGATGCTATGATACGAAAAGAGACGGGACATCCGGCCGGATGTCCCGTCTCTTTTTACATGGCGTCGGGATCGCCGCGCCGCTTCACGCTACCTCCGCCCGCTCCAGGCTCTTGATCTGGGCCATCTCCCGGGAGATGGAGCACACCGTCACCAGGAAGGCCAGCAGGTCCGCCACTGGGGCCGCGTAGAGGATGCCGTCGATGCCGCCCATGATCCGGGGCATGATCAGGATCAGCGGGATCAGGAAGATCACCTGCCGGGTCAGGGAGAGGATCATGCCCTTCACCGGCTTGCCGATGGCGGCGAAGAAGTTGGAGGACAGCAGCTGGACGCCGTTCAGCAGGACCATGAAGAGATAGGTCCGCATGAACTTCACCGCGAACTCGAAATAGAGCTCGTTTCCGGTGCCGAACAGGCCGATGATTTGCCGGGGGCAGAGCTGGAACAGCAGGAAGCCGATCGTCGAGATCACCATGTTGCAGGTGATCGCCAGCTTATAGGTCCCCCGCACCCGGGCGTACTGCTTCGCGCCGTAGTTGAATCCCAGGATGGGCTGGGACCCCTGGGACAGGCCGATCATGAAGGCCAGCAGGATCGCGTTGGTCTTGAGCACGATGCCGCAGGCCGCCAGAGGGATGTCCGTGCCATAGGGGGACATGGCCCCGTAGTAGGTCATGGAGTTGTTGAGGACGATCTGCACCAGCGTGATGGCCACCTGGGTGAGGCTGTTGCTCATTCCCATGGAGGCGATCTTCAAGCTCTCCCTCAGCTCGATCCGGAAGTCAGACCGCTCCAGCTCGATGTGCTTGAACCGGGCGGCATACCGCAGAGCCAGGCAGAAGGAGGCGAACTGGCCGATCACCGTGGCCAGAGCCGCACCCGCTACGCCCCTGTGGAGCACGAAGATGAAGATGGGGTCCAGGATCGTGTTGACGACGGCGCCCACCACCATGCAGGTCATAGAGTACTTGGGGCTCCCGTCCGCCCGGGCCAGAGCGCTCATGCCGTTGGTGACGATCAGCAGGGGCATGCCCACAGCGGTGATCCGGGTATACTCCACCGCGTAGGGCAGTACGTCCGGCGTGGCGCCGAAGGCCAGCAGGAGCGGCCGCAGGAAGATCTGGATCAGCACAGCGTAGCTCACGCCCAGCACGATCATCAGACACATGGCGTTGCCCACCACCTGAGCGGCCTTCTCTTTCTCCCCCGCCCCCAAGAAGAGGGAGTAGCGGGAACAGCTGCCGATGCCGATCAGCAGGGCGATCGACAGGCAGATCGTGGTCAGGGGGAAGGCCACGTTGGTGGCGGCGTTACCCAGATAGCCCACGCCCCATCCGATGAACACCTGATCCACGATGTTGTACAGGGAACTGACCAGCATGGCGATCACACTGGGGACCGCGAAGCTCCGCAGGAGCTTGGGCAACGGTTCCGTGCCCAGAGGGTCTTTCTTTTCCGGCTCCATTTCCTTCCGTTCTCCTCTCATTCCGTCATCTCCCGTTCTTCGGCCAGGGCCACGGCGCGCTCCGCCGCCCGCCGCAGGAGGGATACGAGCTGTTCCCGCTCCTCCGGCGTGAAGGGCTCCAGCACCAGATCCTGCCACCGGTCCACGATCTGACGCACCAGAGGGCGGGCCTCCCTGGCCTTCTCCGTGGGGTAGATCCGGCTGGTCCGCTTGTCCTCCGGGTCCTTCTCCCGGTAGAGATAGCCCGCTTTCTCCAGCGCCGCCAGCGACCGGGTCACATTGCTGGGATGGAGCCGGAAGAGCCGGGCCAGCCGGTCCTGCGCGATCCCCGGCTCGTCGCAGATCCGCGGGATATACATATGCTGACTGCTGTTGAGTCCCAGCGGCGCCAAGCATCGGTCCAGATACATCTTCGTATACCGGTCCCCGATGGAGAGCCATTTGACCAGTCCTTCCATCCGATCTCCCCCTGTGCTTTGGTGTGATACCATCATAGCACCATTTCATTGCGTGCGCAAGCAAATTTTTGAGTATAGGGAACGCCGTGGGAAAAGGGGCGGGCACAAGGCCCGCCCCCGATGGGACGTAAGATCCACCTGAGTCACATCAGCACGCCGTCTCTGGCCACGATCTTGCCGCCGTGGAGGACGGTGCGCTTCCGGGGCTGGCTGATGATGGCCTCCTTGGCGCTGGGGGCGTCCAGCAGGACCAGATCCGCTTTACAGCCCTCCGCCAGACCGTAGCCCTCCAGCAGCATGTTCTTCGCCGGGCGGGAGGTGACCATCCGCATGACCTCTGCCAGCTGATCCCGGGTGCCGTATTGGAGCACCTGGGCGGTGAAGAGGGCCTCCTCCAACAGGTCGCCGTTGCCGAAGGGGCGGTAGGGATCCCGGATGTTGTCCGAAGAGGCGGACACGTTGACGCCGGCCTTCAGGAACTCGTCCACCCGGGTGACGCCCCGGCGGATGGGCTGGTGGTCCTTCCGGCCCATCAGGTACATATTGCAGGAGGGCAGGGTGATGATGTGGATCCCCGCCTCGGCGCACTCCATGACCGCCCGGTGGGCCAGCTCGTCATCTACGGCGCAGAGGGCCGTCACATGGCCGCAGGTGACCCGGCCTGCCATGTGGTGCTCTTTGGTCTTTTCGATCACCCGCAGGAAGCAGTCGATGTTGGCCGCGTCCCGCTCGTCGATGTGCAGGTCCAGCGGCAGGCCGTACTCATCGGCCAGAGAGAACACCTTGTCGATGTCCGCCATGGGGTCCGGGGTGAAGAGGGGATAGCCGGCGATGAAGTCGATCTCCCCCGCCCGGGCGGCGGCCCGGAATTCCTTGTCATAGGCCTCGTCCCACTGGAGGATGCCCCGGAGCTCCAGCTTGCCCCGGTACTCCTCCTTCAGCTCCTTCAGGGCCTGATGGGAGGCCATGCCCCACTGGGGGCAGACCAGCACATGGGTCTTGACGGCACAGCTCCCGGCGGCGACCTCCCAGTCCAGGACCTTGCGGGAGCGAGCCTTGATGTCCTCCACTATACCGCCCTCCGGGATCTTGGCCAGATAGCGCTCGAAGATGCCGAAGGCCTCCTCCAGGTTCGGGGTGTCCTCATCCACGGCGGTGAGGGCCTTGTCCAGATGGGTGTGAGACTCCACGAAGCCGGGGATCAGCAGCTTCCCCGCCCCGTCCAGCTCGGTCTCCCCGTGGAACGGCAGGTCCCGGCCGATCTGGGCGATGCGCCCGTCCTTGACGGCCACATCCAGACCATCCCCCACATCGAAGAGGTCCGCCTTGCGGATCAGCAGATCACAGTTCTCCATGACAGTCACGTTTCCTTTCGTTCCGGGATGCGGCGCCCATTCTTCCAGCGATTTCGCCAGTTGGCATCGTTTACATCCCGCTTGTTTTCGTCGAATACACTAAGTATACCATATGAGCGGCGGAAATCAAGGGGGATGCGCACAAAAGAGCGGCCGGACGCTCTCGACTCATCCGGGGTTCAGCAGAGGATCCGCCGGTACTCCTCCTCGGTCTTGACCCGGCCCACGGCAGAGAGGGACAGTCCCTCCGGCTGGAACAGCTCCTCCGCCAGCGTCCGCACGTCCTCCCGGCTCACCGCCTCATAGCCCGCGATGATCTCGTCCGGACTCAGGACCCGGCGCTCCAGCACCTCGCCCCGGCCCATGGCGCTCATGCGGGCCTGGGTGGACTCCAGCCCCATGAGGATGTTGGCCTCGGCCTGCTCCCGGGCCCGGTCCAGCTCCTCCTGCGTGATCCCGTGGGCGGCCACGTCCTCAACCACCGCCCGGATGGTGGTCAGGGCCTGCTCCTCCTGTTCCCGGCTCAGGGCGGTGTAGATGCCGAAGAGGCCGGTCTCCGCGTGTCCGGCGGCATAGGAGTAGACGGAGTAGCACAGCCCCCGCTTCTCCCGGACCTCCTGCCACAGGCGGGAGGACATCCCTCCGCCCAGCACGGCGGACAGGAGCTGGGCGGCGAACCGCCGCTCGTCCCCATAGGGGAGGCCCGGGAAGGCCAGCGTCAGATGGTCCTGCTCGATGGCCTTCTTTTTCAGGGTGAAGGCGGGGCGGTAGGAGGCCTTCTTCTCCGCCTGGGGCTTCCCCAGCTCCAGAGCGGAGAAGCGGGCGGTCAGGGCGTCGATGTCCGCCTGCCGGAAGCTGCCCGCCAGGCTCACCACGATCCGGTCCGGGCCATAATGGGCCCGCTGGTACTCCTTGAGCCAAGCGCCGGTCATCCGGTCCAGCGTGGCTTTCTTCCCCAGGATGGGCCGGGCCAGCGCCGTGCCCCGATAGACCGCCAGGGCCAGCCGCTCGGAGCTCAGGTCCTCCGGGTTGTCCTCGTACATCCCGATCTCCTCCAGGATGACGCCCCGCTCGGTCTCCACGTCCTCCTCGGCGAACCGGGAGTCGAAGAACATATCACACAGCAGGTCCGCCGCCCGGGGGAGATGCCGATCCAGCGACCGGGCGTGGAAACAGGTACACTCCTTGGTGGTGAACGCGTTGACCTGGCCGCCGATGGCGTCCATCTCCTCCGCCAGCGCGGCGGCGGAGCGCCGTCCGGTGCCCTTGAACACCATATGCTCGATGAAATGGGCCGCGCCGTTCTCCGCCGCCTTCTCATGGCGGGAGCCGGTGCCCACCCAGATGCCCAGCGCCGCCGAGCGCACCCCCGGCACGGCCTCGGTGCAGATCCGCACCCCGTTGGGCAGAACGATCTTCTGATCCATAAAGTCCCCTTCCCCCGCCGGCGGCTCCGGCGGGCGCTGTCGTTTTCTGCCCTATTATAGCACCATCGGAGGGACCCTGTCGAGGCGGGAGCTCATGGGGCGTCCTCCCGGGCCAGCAGACGCCCGCTGGTCCGGTCCATGCCGACGGCCCCCAGCGGCGCGGTGATCAGGATGGCCAGCACCGCCACCGACAGCACGATCTGCCCGCAGGGCAGGCCCAAGGACAGGGGCACCGACCCGATCGCCGCCTGCACCGTGGCCTTGGGCAGATAGGCAATCACGCAGAAGAGCCGCTCCTTCCGGTCCAGCTCCGTCCCCAGCAGGCAGAGGCACACCCCCGCCGCCCGGAAGCACAGGGCCAGCCCGATCATGGCCGCCGCCGGGAGGCCCGCCTCCAGCGTGTAACGAATGTCCACTGCCGCGCCCACCAGCACGAAGAGGACCACCTCCGCCGCCAGCCACAGCTTGCCGAATTTCTCCGACAGCCGCCGGGACACCGGGGCCGGGCTCTCCCGCTTCAGCACGCAGGCCATGCTGACCACCGCCAGCAGTCCGGACAGCGGCACCGTGCTCTCGAGCCACTCCTCCAGCGACACCAGCAGGAAGGACACGCCCAGCACCACGATCATCTTCATGCTGTTGCGGACCATCCGGTCCCGGGCATAGGCCCGCTCGAAGGCCCGGCTCAGCAGGAGGCCCGTCCCCGCGCCCACGGCGATGCCAAGCAGGATGGACACCGGCACGTCCAGCAGGTCCGTCAGGTGGACCGCGCCCCCCTGAGCCATGCCCACGAAGGCGGTGAAGAGCACGATCACATAGATGTCGTCGCAGGAGGCCCCCGCCAGGATGAGCTGGGGGATGCCCTTTCCGGTGCCCCGGCGCTCCTCGATGAGCTGGACCATCCGGGGGACCACCACCGCCGGGGAGACCGCTCCCAGCACCGCCCCCATGACGGCGCCCTCGATCCGGCTGACCCCCAGGAGCGAGGGCGCCAGCAGGAAGAAGGCCAGCATCTCGCAGCTGGCGGGGACGAAGGCCATCAGCACCGCCGGACGGCCCACTTTTTTCAGGTCGGACAGGTCCAGCGACAGGCCGGCCTTCAGCAGGATCACGATCAGGGCGATCTTCCGCAGATCGGCGGACACGGACAGGATCGCGGGATCCAGCAGGTCCAGGGCGCAGGGCCCCAGCAGGATGCCCACGAAGAGCATCCCGATGATCCGGGGCAGGCCGATCCCGCGGCACAAAGCCGCGGCGGCCAGTCCCGCCAGCAAGATGAACGCGAGCGATGCTATCATAGAAAAAACTCCTCCTCTCGGATAGGGACGAAAAAAGAGCTGATGCCCCCTGTGACGCTCGATCACAGAAGTCATCAGCTCTTCTCATCCTCAGAAGAACGGTTCCGCCCCGGAGCGCGTCCGCGGGCGGGGGAGCACCTCATTCCCCTATCCGTTTTGTCTCTTGCAGGATACCACCGGCGGGGCCGGCTGTCAAGAGGGATCTCGCCCCGATCCGTTCCCCCGATCTCCCTTCTTCCCCTTCCGGCCGTCCCGGTCCTCCCGGGGCTTCTGCTCCCGGCAGAGGCGGCGGAAGGCGGCGGGCTCCTTGGCGGCGAAGGTCCGCTCCTCCCCGGAGCGGGGGTCCACCAGCACCAGCTCGTTGGCGTGGAGGCACAGGCGGCCCAGAGGCCGGGTCCGGGCCCCGTACTGCCGGTCCCCGGCGATGGGATGGCCCAGGTCGGCCAGGTGCACCCGGATCTGGTTCTTGCGGCCGGTCTCCAGGTCGATGTCCAGCAGAGCGTAGCCGCCCCCGGCGCAGATCGTCTTGTAGCGGGTCACGGCCTCCTTGGCGTCCCGGCCCTTGGGGCCGGAGTACACCAGATGGGTCCGGGTCTCCCGGAGCCAGGAGCGGATGGTGCCCTCGGGCTCCTCGGGGACTCCCTCCACCAGCGCCCGGTAGCCCCGGCGGCGGACCCGGCCGTCCCAGTCCTCCTGGAACGCCCGCTTAGTCTCCTCGTTCTTGGCGAAGAGCACCACGCCGGAGGTGTCCCGGTCCAGCCGGTGGACGATGAACACCCGACCGTCCCGGACCTTCTCCCGCATATAGTCGGTGAGGATATGGTAGGCGGTGCGGTACTTCTCCTTCTCATTGGCGATGGTCAGCAGGCCGGCGGGCTTGTCGATCACGATGATGTCCCGGTCCTCATAGAGCACGGGGAAGGGCAGCTCAGGGGCCTCCACCACCTGCTTGGGGGCCAGGCTCACCTGATCGCCGGGGGCCAGGGCATGGTCGAAGCGGGTGAACACGCGGCCGTTCACCCGGAACTGCCCGCCGGAGAGCATGGATTTGATGTTGTTGCGGGACTTCCCCTTCACATGGGCCAGCAGGAAGGGCAGGAGCACGTCATCCGCCTCCACGTTCCACACCTGAGGGGCTGGTTTCTTCTGTTCTCTCACGTTCGGGACCTCTTTCTATCATAGTGGTACGATGATATCACGGGATGATGGAAATTGCAAGGCGGAGGCGGGACCGCGGGGACGGTCCTTTCGCTGTATTTACACCGCCCCCAAAAAGGTGTATCATTAGGGCAGGAATGACGAGGAAGCGCTTCCTCGTCCCATTTCACCGTGAAATGGGACGCAACTACCATTCTGTCATAGGAGGGACTTGTATGAAGAAACGACTGCTCAGCATACTCACAGCCCTGGCCCTGTGCCTGACCCTGCTGCCCATGGCGGCGCTGGCGGAGGAGGGGACCGGCAGTAAGACTGTCATCGCGTCCGTTGATGATCTGAACGAATTTGCGGCGGCGGTCGATCGCGGTGAATACGAAGATCCAGATACCATCGTCTCTCTTGAGTCGGATCTGGATCTGTCTGGAATCGACTGGAAGCCTATCGGAAATGCCGCAGTTGATCCAAAAGGCAACGTCAGTCAATATTTCGGCGGCAAGTTTCTGGGGAATGGCCATACCATCAAGCTCGACTTTTCCAGTTGCTATGGAAAAGAAGAGGGTGCATCCGTCGGCTTCTTTAGTGAAATCTATGGGGCCGAAGTGTCTGGTCTGACCATAACTGGCATCGCTAATGCCACTGTGAGTGGGCAAACTTGTTTTGGTGCAATTGCAGGATATGCAGATTCCTGCCAAATCTCTGACTGTGTTTCAGAAGTTTCCTCCAATAACAATGGCTATTTTACAAATGGATTCTATGGGATGATTGGCTATGCCAAAGATACTACCATCGAATACTGTCACAGCAGGGGCACTCTTATAAACACAATGGTAAACAATGACCAAATGAGCAGTATGTATGCAGGAGGCATCGTGGGTTACTGCATGAATTCGGTGGTACAATATTGCTCCAATACGGGTGATATGACTCTTGCGGCTACTTATGGCGGCGGCATCGTCGGATCGTTAAGTGCGAACTCTACCATCAACAACTGTTATAATACCGGCAAATTGACTCCGCTCGGAAAGGGTATTACCGATATTGGCGGCATCGTTGGTTATATCTATGATGGTGTTGCAGTCAAAAACTGCTATTTCTCCGGTTTGATCGATTTGAGTCAGTATACTGCCACCATCACTCCACCCGCTGTTTCCTATAGCCGCCTTGGTGGTATCGCTGGACAGGTCGGCAACGGTACTCCCGCTTTTGAAAATAACTATTTTACCGAAACTGAACATATCTCAGGTCGTGTGAAAGGTATGGGGGAAGGTGTCACGGCCGGTGCCGCCAAAACGCCCGAGTACATGACGACCGAAGCGTTCTATAACGAACTCAAAACAGGCGGCGGCGATTATCTGTATCAAGAGGGCCGCACTCCGATCATCCCGCGCCATGTCACCTCCATCGCCCTCGACAAGTCCGCCCTCACCCTGACGGTCGGCGCCACCGGCAAGCTGACGGCCACTGTCTCCCCTGACAACGCCACCGACAAGTCCGTCACCTGGTCCAGCGACAACGAGCCGGTCGCCACGGTCTCCGATGACGGCACCGTCACCGCCGTGGCCGCCGGTACGGCCACCATCACCGTCACCACCACGGACGGCGGCAAGACGGCCTCCTGCACGGTGACGGTCAACGCCCCCACCCCCACGCCTACCGTCCGTGATGACGACGACGATGACGACGATCCCAGCTACCCCGTCACGGTCCCCGGCGGGAGCTCCGTGGCCAACGGCTCCATCCAGGTCACGCCCCGGAACGCGGAGAAGGGCAGCAGGGTGACGATCACGGTCACACCGGACCCCGGCTATGTGCTGGGCTCCCTGTCCGTCACCGACTACAAGGGCAATGCGCTGACGCTCACCGATGCGGGCGACGGCAAGTACACCTTCCTCATGCCCGGCTCCGCCGTCAAGACCAGCGTGTCCTTCGTCCCGGAGACCGTCACGCCCGCTCCCGGTCCGGATCAGGCGTTCCCCTTCACCGACGTAAAGGCGGACGCCTACTACCGTGAGGCGGTCCGCTGGGCCGTGGACGAGGGCATCACCAGCGGCACCTCCGCCACCACCTTCGGGCCGGACCTGCCCTGTGTCCGGGGCCAGATCGTCACGTTCCTGTGGCGGGCGGCGGGCTCTCCCGCGCCCACCGGTGCCCTGACCTTCACCGACGTGGCGGAGGGCTCCTACTGCGCCGACGCCGTCCGCTGGGCGGCGGAGAACGGGATCGCCAGCGGTACCTCCAAGGAGACGTTTAGCCCGGACCTGCCCTGTACCCGGGCCCAGATGGCGGCCTTCCTGTACCGGAGCCAGAAGAGCCCCGCCGTGTCCGGCTCCTCCGCCTTCACCGACGTGAGCGCCGGGGACTACTTCCACGACGCGGTCCTGTGGGCCGCCCAGAACGGCATCACCAGCGGGATCTCCGCCACCGCCTTCGGGCCGGACCTGCCCTGTACCCGGGCCCAGATGGTGATGTTCCTCTACCGCCTCATGGGCAAGTGAACAAAATATCAGCCGGGGGACGGCCTCATCACGGGGCCGTCCCCCTTTTTCGCCCAAATGGAACGTCTCCTTGGGCGAAACTCTCGATTTGCATCTCCCGTCTATCTATGATACAATAAGCTGATTTTGAGCCGAAGGGGGGAAAACTCCCCCCTTGAGATCGAAGGTCGCGCCGGGGTCAAGCGGCGTTCCCGAACGGATATCGTGTCGTTCAGATGGATGGGGACCTTGGATCTGGCACACGAGAGAAAGGAACGAACGATATGATCGAGATCAACGGTGAGCAGGTGGAGCGCGTCTCCAAGTATGCCGACCTGGGCCTCTCGGCCCCGGTCATGCGGGCCATCGACAAGAAGGGCTATGTCCAGGCCACCCCCGTCCAGGCGGGCGCGATCCCCTATTTCATGGAGTGGAAGGACGTGATCGCCAAGGCCCCCACCGGCACCGGCAAGACCTTCGCCTTCGGCATCCCCATGGTGGAGCACGCCGACCCGGCGTCCACCGATGTCCAGGGCCTGATCCTGGCTCCCACCCGGGAGCTGGCCCTCCAGATCCAGGACGAGCTCCGGGATCTGTGCGAGTTCAAGGAGGGCGTCCGCACCGTCTGCCTGTATGGCGGCGCGCCCATCGAGAAGCAGATCACCGCCCTGAAGAAGCGTCCCCAGATCGTGGTGGCCACCCCCGGCCGCCTGATGGACCACATGAAGCGCCGCACCGTCCGGCTGGACAAGGTGGAGACCGTGGTGCTGGACGAGGCCGACCGGATGCTGGACATGGGCTTCATCAAGGACGTGACCCGCATCCTGGACCAGATCAAGCACCGGAAGAACTTGGGCATGTTCTCCGCCACCATCTCCCGGGAGGTCATGGACATCTCCTGGGTGTACCAGCGGGACCCAGTGGAGATCACCGTCCGGCCGGTGGAGGACTCCAAGCCCGACATCCAGCAGTACCGGATCGATCTGGACAGCCGGGAGAAAAAGCTGGACACCATCGTGGCCCTGCTGACCCACGGCGGCTATGAGCGGGCCATCGCCTTCTGCAACACCAAGAACATGACCGACCGGCTGGCCGGCCTGCTGAAGATGCGGGGCATCTCCTGCGAGGCCATCCACGGCGACATCCAGCAGAAGGTCCGGGAAAAGACGCTGGAGAAGTTCAAGGCGGGCCAGCTCCGGGTGCTGGTGGCCACCGACGTGGCCGCCCGAGGCCTGGACATCGACGACGTGGACGCCGTGTTCAACTACGACGTGCCCGACGAGATGGAGAACTACACCCACCGGATCGGCCGCACCGGCCGGGCCAAGCGCCACGGCGTGGCCTACACCTTCGTGGCCAACATCACCGAGGGCATCCGCATGGATTCCATCGTGAAGAACACCAAGGCCGAGGTCCAGCGCCTCCAGTACGACAAGGACGGCTGTCTCCTGCCGGTAGAGGAGAAGTAAGACCGGTCCATCCCAAAAAACGAACGCGCCGCCACGGATCTGCGATCCGCGGCGGCGCTTTGCTGTCTGTGATATGAGTGGTCCGGTCAGGCCAGACGCCGGTCCAGCTCGGCCTTGATGGCGCTCAGGAAGGCGGCGCTGTCCACGGCGTTGGCGGGGGCGCTGCCCTCCCACAGGCCGGCCAGGTCCTTGGTCATGGTACCGCCCTCGATGGTGGCCACAGTGGCGGCCTCCAGCTGATCGGCGAAGTGCTGGAGGTCCTCCAGACCGTCCAGCTCGCCCCGCTTGCGGAGGGCGCCGGTCCAGGCGAAGAGGGTGGCCACCGGGTTGGTGGAGGTGCTCTCACCCTTCAAATACTTGTAGTAGTGGCGGGTGACGGTGCCATGGGCGGCCTCATACTCATACTTGCCGTCCGGGGAGACCAGCACGGAGGTCATCATGGCCAGAGAGCCGAAGGCGGTGGAGACCATGTCGCTCATCACGTCGCCGTCGTAGTTCTTGCAGGCCCAGATGTAGCCGCCCTTGGACCGGATGACCCGGGCCACCGCGTCGTCGATCAGGGTGTAGAAGTAGGTGAGCCCCAGGGCCTCGAACTGATCTCGATACTCCTTCTCATAGGTCTCCTGGAAGATGTCCTTGAAGGTGTGGTCGTACTTCTTGGAGATCGTGTCCTTGGTGGAGAACCACAGGTCCTGCTTCGTGTCCACGGCGTACTGGAAGCAGGAGCGGGCGAAGGACCGGATGGAGGTGTCCTTGTTGTACTGGCCCTGGAGCACGCCGGGGCACTCGAAGTCATAGATGGTCTGGCGCAGCTCCTGGCCGTCCTCCCCACGGAAGAGGAGCTCGGCCTTGCCGGGGCCGGGGATGCGGAACTCGGTGGAGCGGTACACGTCGCCGTAGGCGTGGCGGGCGATGGTGATGGGCTTCTCCCAGTTCTTCACCACGGGGGAGATGCCCTTGACCATGATGGGCGCGCGGAACACGGTGCCGTCCAGGATGGCCCGGATGGTGCCGTTGGGGGACTTCCACATCTCGTGGAGCTTGTACTCGTCCATGCGCTGGGCATTGGGGGTGATGGTGGCGCACTTCACGGCCACACCGTACTTCTTGGTGGCCTCGGCGGCCTCCACCGTGACCCGGTCGCCGGTCTTGTCCCGCTCGGGGAGGCCCAGGTCGTAATACTCGGTCTTGAGGTCGATATAGGGGGTGAGGAGGATGTCCTTGATGTCCTTCCACAGGATACGGGTCATCTCGTCGCCGTCCATCTCCACCAGGGGAGTCTTCATCTGGATCTTTGCCATAGTAGTAAAAGCACCTCCGAAAAAGGGCAGGTCCCTTTTTGATATTCCCATCTATCATACCAGCCCCCGCCCCATTTTGCAACGCCGTTCTTTTGGGCGATGCTGTGGGAAAGTGCCCGGGCATCCCGGTCTCCGCGCCCCTTCCCGTCTGGATATGGGGCCCTTCCTACTTGACGGCCCCGCATAAAAGTCCTATCATTTCAGAAAGAAGGTCCTGCTTCCCCCATATATCATACAAGAGAGGAGCTGAGAGGCTCATGAGAAGAACACGGACCGACAGGCGCGGCTTCACGCTGGTGGAGCTGATCGTCGTACTCGTTATCCTTGCGATACTCGCGGCATCGATCGTCCCTGCTCTGACCGGATATATCGACAAGGCAAAGGAAAAGACCCTGATCACGGAGGCCCGCGGGGTCTGGACCGCCGCACAGGCCGCCGCTTCGGAATGCTACGCGCTGAACGACGACGGGTTCGATGCGGAAAACTGCCGACATTCCTGTATGATAAACGGCCGCAAGGTCTCCGGTCTGGGCCGGATCACGAACGCCACCCTACAGGACGAGCAGAAAAACCATCACACCACGGGTCTCAACGCCAGCAAGCGGATCGGCCAGCAGGTCCTGCGCTATCTGGACAGTGAGGACTACGCCACCGCGCGCTACCGGTTCGAGGGGGCGTGGATCCCCAGCAGCGGCTCCACGATCGGTCGATTCTTCCAGCTCTATCCCAAAGAGTCTGTGGCGATCCAGATCTTCTACGACCGGAACGGCAAAGTCGTCGCGCTCACCTTCGGCCGAGGCGATCTCATGGTGACGATGTTCGACGGTCAGGCTCCCACCTGTGTCCGCAACGGCCGGTTCCTGTAAGCCCGCCGCCCCATGACCGCGCTCCCAAAAAACAGGACAGGAGCCGCTCCGAGATCGGAGCGGCTCCTTGTCTGTTTCTTCGTCATTCGCCTCTGGGAGGATCCTGAGGATCCTGAGGCGCTTCCGGCTCTGCCGGGGCGGCGGAGCCGTCCCCGCTGTCCTGAGGCTGGGGCGGGCGCACCGGCTCGCTGGTCATGTGGATGCTGCGGGCAGGGGGCTCCACGGTGGTGTCCTTCTCGGGGCGGGCGCCGTAGTTGTCGGCCGTGGCGGGGTCCCGGCCCTCCAGGATCGCCATCATCTCCTCGCCGGTGATGGTCTCCTTCTTCAGCAGATACTCCACCACCTTGTCCATGTCCGCCCGGTTGTCCCGGATGATGCCCACGGCCTTCTCATAGGACTTGCGGAGGATGGACATGACGTCCTTGTCGATGTCGGCGGCCGTCTCCTGAGCGCAGTCGATGCCATAGCCGCCGTCCAGATACTGGTTCCGGCGGGAGGCCAGAGCCATCATGCCGAACTTGTCGCTCATGCCGTAGAGAGCCACCATGTTCCGGGCCAGACTGGTGGCCTGCTGGATGTCCTGAGCGGCGCCGTTGGTCATCGTGTCCAGCACCACCTCCTCGGCGGCGCGGCCGCCCATGAGGGTGGCGATCTCCGCCATGAGCTCGTCCCGGGTCTGGAGGTTCTTGTCCTCCTCCGGCAGATGGAGGGTATAGCCCAGAGCCCCCTGAGTGTGGGGCACGATGGTGATCTTCTGCACAGGGGTGGTGTTCTTCTGCTTGAAGGACACCATGGCGTGGCCCACCTCGTGATAGGCCACCAGCTTCTTCTCGAACTCGGAGAGGACGGAGTTCTTCTTCTCCGCGCCGGCGATCACCTGCTCGAAGGCGGCCAAGAGGTCGTTCTGGTCCACAGCCTTCCGGCCCATGCGCACCGCCCGGAGCGCGGCCTCGTTCACCAGGTTGGCCAGGTCCGCGCCCACCGCGCCGGCAGTGGCCAGCGCGATCTTGTTCAGGTCCACGTCGTCCGCCAGACGGATCCGGCGGGTATGGACCTGGAGGGTGGCCAGACGGCCGGCCAGATTGGGCCGGTCCACGGTGATCCGGCGGTCGAAGCGGCCGGGCCGCAGGAGAGCCTGGTCCAGCACCTCCGGCCGGTTGGTGGCGGCCAGCAGGATCACGCCCTTGGTGGGATCGAAGCCGTCCATCTCCGCCAAGAGCTGGTTCAGGGTCTGCTCCCGCTCGTCATTGCCGCCCATGCGGTTGTCCCGGGACTTGCCGATGGTGTCGATCTCGTCGATGAACACGATGCAGGGGGCCATCTTGTTGGCCTCCTTGAAGAGGTCCCGGACCCGGCTGGCGCCCACGCCCACGAACATCTCCACGAAGTCCGAGCCGCTGATGGAGAAGAAGGGCACGTTGGCCTCTCCGGCCACGGCCTTGGCCAGCAGGGTCTTGCCGGTGCCCGGAGGGCCCACCAGCAGAGCGCCCTTGGGGAGCTTCGCGCCGATCTCGGTGTATTTCTGGGGGTTGTGGAGGAAGTCGATGATCTCTACCAGAGACTCCTTGGCCTCATCCTGACCGGCCACGTCCTTGAAGGTCACGCCGGTCTTTTTTTCCACATAGACCTTGGCGTTGGACTTGCCCACGCCGCCCAGGCCGCCGCCCATCTTCCCGGCCATGCCCCGGAAGACCAGCATGAACAGGCCCACGGACACCACCATGGGCAGCACCCACTGCACCAGGAAGGTGACGATGGGCGAGAGCTCCTGCTGGTACTCCGTACCGTACTGGATCACGCCGTGCTCCTCCATCAGGGGGACCACCCGGCTCAAGTCGTTGAGGATCGGAGCGCAGTAATAGCTGTGGGCCCGGGCCAGCTTGGCGCTGACCGACTGGCCGGCGGCGCTGTCGTCCGGACCGGTGAGCATATCCATCATCTGGCTGGCCGCGGCGGTGGAACCGGTGGCCGGTGTGGTGGAAGTGGGCAGCTCCGGCACCGTGTCCGGGTCGATGCCCACGGCGGCCACATCCTCCTTCAGATAGATGGTGTACTTGTTGGAGTCCATGTCCACCGCGTAGACCTTGTCCTCCTCCACCAGACGGATGAAGTCGCTGTACTGGATCAGGTCCGAATTGGCCTGATCCGACATGGAGAGGAAATAATTCACCAAAATAGTGATCACCAGGGCCCACAACAGGACCGAGACGATCCCCATCAGGTTGCGCTTGTTGTTGGGACTGTTGTTGCGCTGCTTATCGGGCTTCAAACGCTCGCCCTCCTCGCTGTTCAAGATAGATCCCGCCCGCGAAAGGCGGTTATCCTTATTTATAACACAAAGCACCTTTGAATACAAGGAAGCGGGGCCGGAAAAGGTGTAAACTTTCTGTGACAGGACCATTTGCCTCCCGATGGAAGTCCCCCTTTTTCCCGCCCTCCAAATGTGGTATACTATCCTATCATGCATATGACGCCATCCATGGCTTCCAGCGAATGGACCGCCATCACGAAAGCAGGAGAATACCGATATGAGAGACGAGAAGAACTTTCCCCGCCGGGACGCCGACCGGGAGGCCGGAGCCGACGGCATCATCGAGGGCCGCAACGCCGTGATCGAGGCCCTGCGGGCTGGCACCGCCATCGACAAGATCTACATCGCCAAGGGCGAGACCGACGCCGCTCTGGGCCACATCGCCTCCACCGCCCGGGGCAAGGGCGTGGTGGTGGTGGAAGCTGACCGCCGCAAGCTTGACAACATGAGCCGCACCCACTCCCATCAGGGGGTGATCGCCCTGGCCGCCGTGCGGGAGTACGCCAGCGTGGAGGACATCCTCAACGCCGCCCGGGAGAAGGGCGAGCCCCCGCTCATCGTGGTGTGCGACGAGCTCTCCGATCCACACAACCTGGGGGCCGTGATCCGCACCGCCGAGTGCGCCGGCGCCCACGGCGTGATCATCCCCAAGCGCCGCTCCGCCGGCCTCACCGCCATCGTGGCCAAGACCTCCGCCGGAGCCGTCAGCCATGTGCCCGTGGCCCGGGTGCCCAACCTGCCCGCTCTGCTCAAGGAGCTGAAGGACGAGGGCGTCTGGATCTTCGGCACCGCCGCCGACGGGGACCGGACCATCTATGAGGCTGACCTGAAGGGGCCCGCCGCCATCGTCATCGGCAGTGAGGGCGAGGGCATGGGCCGTCTGGTGGCCGAGACCTGCGACTTCAAGGTCCGCATCCCCATGAAGGGCAAGCTCAACTCTTTGAACGCCAGCGCCGCCGCCGCCATCCTGCTCTATGAGGCGGTCCGCCAGCGCATGGGATGAGCCCCCGCTATGTTTGAACGAATGACTGAGCCGGAGCCGAACGGCTCCGGCTTTTGACAGGAGAAGCCTATGTCGAAGGATCATGACGACCGCAGCGAGCGGTCCAAATCCCAGGACCCGGAGCTGGAGTTCTCTCTGGAGGACATCCTGGCTGAGTATTCCAGCAAGCCCCGGGACAAGGGCCGGGTGGTCCCCTTCCCTGCTCCCCCCCAAGCGGAGGAGCCGGACGGGACGCCGGCCCCGGAGACCGCCGCCGCTGACACGGATACGACCCCCATCACTTCTATAAGGGAGGAGGACACGGACGCCGTTCCGGAGGACGTCCCGGACGCGTCCCAGTCGGAGCCGGAGCCTTCCGGGGCAGCGGTCCCCGCCCCGCACCGCAGACGCCGCCTCTTCTCCTTCTTCCATCCCCGGGACCGGAAAGCCGCTTCGGAGGAGACGGCGGAACAGCCGCCGATCCCTCCGGGGGAGTCGGACCCCCCGCCGCCCGAGGCGCCGGCAGGCGATGAGGCGCAGGAGGCCCCGGCCCCCAAGCCCTCCAAGCCAAGGCCGTCCAAGGCTCTAAACGTGCCGGACGAAGCGCCCGCCCCCGGACCGGAGCCGCCGGAAAAGCTGGTCTACTTCCCCGGGGAGGACCCCAGGGACAAGGGCCTCGGCGGACAGATCCGCCGTCTGAAGAAGAAGGCCGACGCCTACGCCGATCAGATGTTCCAGGAGGAGGACGCCGGAGACGCTCCGGAGGTCCGCCGGGCCGAGCGCTACATCCCCGGCGTGGATGTGGAGGAACCGGAGGACGAGGAGCCCCCCCGTCCCCGCAGGCCCCGCCGGATGCCCCCGCCCGCCCCGGACCTGCCTCCAAAGGAGCTGTTCCAGCGGTACAGCAAGGGTCTGGGCGGCATGAAGCTCCGGGTGTTCCTGCTGTTCCTGCTCTCCGCGCCGCTGGTCTGGCTGGCGGGCGTATCCTATCTGGGCATCGGTCTGCCCGCGCCGCTGGCGGGACAGGAGCCGCTCCTGCGCTTCGCCCAGGCCGGCCTGCTGGGCGCGGCCATGCTGATCGGCATCGACGGGATCGGCCGGGGGCTCAAGCACCTGCTCTTCCTGCGGCCGGAGCTGGACAGCGTGGCCGCGCTGTCCTGCTTCGCCGTGCTGGCGGACGCCCTGCTCCTGGCCCTGTCGCCGGAGGAGCCGGTCCGCCAGCCCTACTGCGCGGCGGCGGTCCTCTCCCTGGCTCTCGGCCTGTGGGGCGAGCTGTGGAAGCGCCGTGGCCTGCGGGTGGCCTGCCGCACGGCGGCCTCGGCCTCGGAGCCCTACCTCGTCACTCTGGACGAGCACAAGTGGAACGCCAAGGACACCTTCGCCAAGTGGTCCGGGGAGCCGATCGGCTTCGGACGCCAGATCCAGGCCCCGGACGGGGCCCAGCGGATCTACCACATCATGGCCCCCCTGATCCTGATCGCCGCGGTGCTCTTCGCCATCCTGTCCTCCATCGGACGGGGGCGGCCTCAGGACCTGATCTGGGCCCTGTCCGCCACGCTGACGGCGGGGGCCTCCCTCTCCTCCGGCCTGTGCTACGGCATCCCCTGGCGGGAGCTGTCCCTGCGGCTGGCCAAGAGCGGAGCGGCTCTGGCCGGATGGGACGGCGTCTGCGGCACCGGCGGCTCCGCCGGGATCCTGCTGACCGATCAGGACCTCTTCCCCCCGGGGACCGTGGGCCTGAACGGCATCAAGATCTTCGGGGACTTCCCGGTGGAAAAGGTGGTGGGCGTCACCGCCACCATGATCCGGGACTCCGGGTGCGGCCTGGACAAGATCTTCCACGACCTGCTCCGCACGCAGGGGGCCGTCTACCGCCGGACCCGGGACTTCACCTGCTATGAGGGCGGCGGCGTGTCCGCCGAGATCCGGGACCAGTCGGTGCTGGTGGGCTCGGCGGCCTTCATGCACCTGATGGAGGTCCCGCTCCCCCAGGGCCTCCACGTGAAGAACGCGGTCTTTTGCGCCATCGACGGGGAGCTGGCGGGGATCTTCGCCCTGAAATACACCCTCCACGGCACGGTGGAGCCCTCCCTCCACGCTCTGATCCGCAGCCACATCGTCCCCGTGCTGGCCACCCGGGACTTCAGCATCATCCCCGAGATGCTCCGCCAGCGCTTCAAGCTCCCGGCGGACAAGATGGAGTTCCCGCCGGTGGCGCGCCGGGTGGAGCTCTCCTCCCCCCAGCAGGCCCACAGCGAAGTGCTCACCGCCGTCCTCTGCCGGGAGGGCGTGGGGCCCTTCACCGAGGCCGCCGTGGGGGCCAGGCGTCTGCGCAAGGCGGTCCGGCTCTCCGCGGGGCTGACCTGCCTGGGGTCCTGCGTCGGGGTCCTGCTGGCCTTCTATCTCACGTTCATGGGGGCCTATCTGGCCCTGTCCCCCTTCGCCCTGCTGGTGTTCCTGGCCATGTGGCTGGTGCCCACGGTGCTGATCTCCCACTGGGTGACGCAGTATTGACGATATCTCCTTTACATCCTCGCGCGTTTCTGGTAGGATGGAGGTGAAACGAGACGCTATGCGCAAATACGCGATCCTGATCATGAACCCCTGCCACGACCCGGAGAAGGACCGGGCCCTCCTGACCACCAGCGACGGCACCGAGGCCCACATCCTCACCGTCCGGGATCCGGAGGAGGCTCTGGCCAAGGCCGTGGAGCTGGCCGACGCCGGCTTCGGGGCCCTGGAGGTCTGCGGAGCCTTCGGGGAGGACCTGGCCCGGCGGATGTACGACGCCGCCGGACACCGGCTCACCGTGAGCTATGTGGTCTGTCCCCCGGACCAGCTGGACGCCGCCCGGGCCTTCTGGGGCCACTGATCCATGCTGATCCTATTGGACCTCTCCGTCCTGCCGGAGGAGGACGACCGGGAGCTGTTCCGGGCCTTCCACCGCCGGTATGAGGACGGGCTGTACGCGCTGCTCCTCCAGACACTGGGGGACCCGCGCCGTGCCGAGGACGGGCTCCAGACCGTGATGGTCGCCATCCTGCGGCAGTTCCCGACGCTTCGGCGTCTCTACGACACGGACCGGGCGGCCATCGGCCCCTGGGCCGTCACGATCACGAAACACGCCGCATTGGATATGCGCCGGAAGGAGCAGCGCCTGACCGCGATGCCCGAGGACTGGGACCCTCCCGCGCCGGAGACCACCGAGAGCCGGAGCGCCCACGCCCGGCTGGTGGAGCTGATCCGCTCCATGCCCCCCGGCGACCGGGAGGTGCTGGAGCTCCGCTTCCTGCTGGAGTGGAGCCACCGGGACATCGCCAGGGCCCTTGGCATCACCGAGGCCGCCGCCCGGAAGCGGGTGGAGCGCTCCCGTCAGCGGCTGATCCTGTGTCTGCGGGAGGAGGGGTACGATGGATGACGACTTCGACGCCCTCCTCCGCGCCGCGCTGTATTCCGGGATCGAGGCCGATGATATCAGTACGGTGATCTGGTATGATGAAGCAGAAGATGCCGCCTTTTGTCTGAGCGGTATCCTCCCCACAGACGAATTGATGAAAATGGCCAAAAGTATCCAAAAAATATCCTAAATCGAATGATCCGGGGCAAAGAGCTCCAGCCAATCAGCGGGGCGTTCGTAAGACAGTTAACGGAGCGTATCGGTGCGGATACGCTCCGTTTCTTTATGCTAATATGGCATATGACACAGTTGCAGGCAGCCCCCTTGGCTCTCCCTCTGGGAGAGCTGTCACCGAAGGTGACTGAGAGGGTCTTACAGGCGTTTTTGAATGGTGATATCAATTTGTGTGCACACGCCGCGAAAATCCATATCAACATCTCGGTTGGAAAAACGCAGGACCTCCAATCCAAGCGCTGTCAAAAATGCGGAACGCTCAGAATCATAGGCCATCCCCTGAGGCTCATAGTGTTGAGAACCATCCAATTCAATAACTAACTTGGCAGAAGCACAATAAAAGTCTACGATAAATCTCCCGATGATTCGCTGTTTATAAATCTTCACCGGATATTTGCGGAGGAAAAGATACCATAGCTTTCGTTCGTGGGGTGTCATCTCACTGCGTAACCGCCGGGCGTTTTCCAGTTGACTGTTGTCCTTTGGTATGGTCATGTTTTTCCCTCTCAGTCGGCTGCGCCGACAGCTCTCCCAAAGGGAGAGCCAAGTTCCGCGCGTAATGCACTACACCGAACGGTGTATAGAAGTGCGCCTTTGTTATCTGTTCGACAAACCGCAATTGGCTTAATTATATGATCCTTTAATGATTGATACAATGAACAGCAAAATAATACCAACGATCATTTCAATACTTCCGATTATGTATGTAGATTTTTTTCATACGATCACATTCCTTTTCTATATTCAAGATTTGGTGTTCTCCGTTCTGTCAGCAGGAGTTTTCAATGTGATAGCGTAGACCGTGTTTATCTGCATCGGATAGCTTTCTGCAACATTGCCATCGTAATAGACCACAACTTCGTCACCGACATTGAAATTGGTCACACTATCCTTGTTCTCCACATTCAGAGATACCCAATATTCACCATCATCATTTTCAATCAGGGTGGCATTTTCATTCGTTTCTTTGACAATACCTGTAATGCTTGGCTCGTTGCTGATGATGTAATTCATGCTTCTGTTGCTGCAACCAACCAAAGAGAGAACACAAACCAATGCTAAAATCAATGCTATCAACTTTTTCATACAATCACACTCCTTCGTCAAATACCGATTTTCAGGTCTGATTGGCTCCATATTATCTCATATGGCCGGATAAACTACAAGAACACCGACCATTTTGGCTGGAGCTCTTTCTTTTTCTTCGGTGCCAAGATCGTCGCCTCTGATTTGTCTATTTTGACGTGTCACAAAACCGTCCGCTCAAACGTTATACGAATAAAGGGACTTTTTCGTGTCTAGCGTCTGCGTCAGGGACATCCAAAAAACAGAAGCTGGATGGCCTTAGATTTGTACACTCATTTTTTATAAAAATAAAATTTCTTAAAAAATTATTTACGGATCGATGCAGAATATGGTACTATCAAGCCAGAGAATCCCCCATTTTATACAGGAAGAAGGCATCTCACATGTTCAAGAAACGCGTGCTCTCTCTCCTTGTCATCCTGTCCATGCTCTGTTCGATTGGCGCGATGGCCGCCGCAAGATGGAACAGCCAGGCCAGGATCACTCCTTCGATCTCCCGGAACGGGAACGCCGTCACCTGCCAGCTCAAGGTCCGGGCGATGAGTGTCTCTGACCGCATCTCGGCGGAACTTATCGTCTGGTCTACTCCGTCACCGTCACCAGCTCCAAGGGGAGCGATGTGATCGACGGCGAGAAGGAGGTCGATCTTTAAGATCAGCCCTCTGTCACATATGGGGGTGTACCATATGAAGAAAAAAATCATCCTTGCTCTTCTTCTGCTCCTTATCGCACGGATCCTTTATGTCTGCGCCCACCCTCTGGATGAGCAGAAGTCCCATATCATCGCCAAAGAATACTACGGGACAGTCCTCCGTACAGATGAGGACGGCCTCACTATCTTCGACTGGGGGCCCCATTATAAGATCCCGTTCTGCTATGGTGACTACACTCTTTATGTCGAACCCGGCATCAAGATAGGCACCGATGTCAATATCGTGAGTGAGCATGAGGAATATGGCGACCCGCCATACCCGATCTTCCAGATATTCATCACCCATCGCAGAGATGAACTCAAAAAGAACTACCATGGGACAGTCCTCCGTATGGATGAGGATGGCTTCACCATCGTCGATTGGAGGACTCAACGTGAGATCTCGTTCTACTATGACGACTACACTCTTTATGTCGAGCCCGGCATCAAGGTGGGTACTGAGGTCGATATCGTGAGTGAGCATGATGATCATAACGGCCCGCCGTACTCACTCTCCCAAATGTTCATCGCCCATGATATCCGCCTTGATGAAACGTTCAATGAGGATGGCAGCAGAAGCTGGACCGACTACTTTGACGTTCCTGGCACCGAACGCCATTACCGTGTTTGGGTGAACAATACCGGCAAGACCTCCATCACTGTCAGGATCACTTCCGACTCTTATACCGGCGCTAAGCAGAGCGAATTTACTGTTGCCGCTGGTTCTCAGGACTACAGAGATCTTTGTCTCAGTAATATCGGAGGCGGGCGCAGATACATCTCTATCATCGGCACTTCCGGCAATGCTTTCTCCGGCCGTGTTCGCGTCCGCACCGCAGCTTCGACGAGCGAATTCTAGAGCAAGGCCATAAGCAGGAGATAACAGATGGAGGACCGCTCTCACATCCGTACAGTATGTACATCCATCCTTATGCTGCCGCTGGTTTTCTATCTTCCCTCTTGTCTGGTCAAAAAACTCGTACTACGATCACGAATGGAGAACTCGGATCGCTCCCATCAGATCTTCGAGCCCATTATGCCGAAGTAACGGGACCCATTCGTAACACATCGAACTATTTTGCACTAAGCATCGATACGCATGGCAACAAATTCGATAACAAGACTGCACAAAGTTCGACGCAGAAGGGAATTTTTAGAGTTGAACTCGATGTGACTGTAGGTAGCAGCGATTGATCTACACACCTAGCCAAAGAGCTTTCTTTTAACTACTTTTGTAATCTAAAATAAAGTTTTTTGTTTATCTCTCTATATTCTTAGGATGGTGATCTCCCATGCGTCCCTCTCGTGATATAAGGAGTCCTCTCATGACTGATATGATCGAACGCCGCCTCCCTCTCCTGCTGGCCGTCTCGCTGGCAGGGAACGCGGTCCAATGGCGTGCCGCCCATCCGGACCAGCCCGCGCCGCTCCGGGGGACCTACACGCTGGGCGCATCCACGGCGGCGGAGCGTCTGACCTTTCCGACAGAAGGGGGCTGGTACCGCTATCAGGACGGCGCGCTCCTGGGCCGGGGGACCATCCACGCGCAGGAGGACGGCGTCTACTTCCTCCAGGCGGAGACGGGCACGGACGCTTATCTCTTCCGCCGGGGGCGGCACGCTCTATCAGGACCGGGACGGCGGCCTCCTGGCCTTCCGCCTCCAGACCAAAGATCCCATCTTCGTCAACTTCGATCCGAATGAGACTTGAGGAAGGAGGTATACCCATGATCCGCATCCGTGTGCTCCCTCTGATGCTCCTCCCCGGCCTCCTGCTGGCCGGGTGCCGAAGCGCGGCCCCCGCCGGGTCGCCTACGCCAAGCCCCGCGCCCAGTGTCACCTCTCCCGCCTCAGATATCGATGCGGACGCCGCCGAGCAGGTGGAGGCTCTGGCCCAGCCCCTCTGGGCGGCGCTTCTGGAGTCCTATGATGCCGCTCAGGCGTCCTATACGGAGGACCCCACCACGTTCACCGAACTCCGGACCGGCGCTGTGACGCTGGAGGAGGTCTATCCCGCCGATAGGGCCGCCTATCTCCTCTTCCGGGCCCCGATCCGCCTGAAGGCGGCGGACCCGGACAAGCTGGTCCTCTTCGACGACACCGTGGAGGACGGCTGGATGGTCCCGCCCGAGGCCCGCTTCCCCGTGGTGGTGCTCCAGCGGGCGGAGGACGGGGGCCTGACCTTCACCGGCGGCTATGAGACCGAGTCTTCGGCCGGGTCCCAGCTCTACCAGTCCGACTTCCAGCGCTGGCTGGAGCAGGGCCAGGGCGTCCAGCTCTGACCCGCTCCCGCCCCGCATCCACGAACGTGAAGGAGGTATCCTCTATGGACCGCACCCGTGTGCTCCCTCTGATGCTCCTCCCCGGCCTCCTGCTGGCCGGATGCCGAAGCGCGGCCCCCGCCGGGACACCTACGCCAAGCCCCGCGCCCAGTACCGCGCCCGAGGCGGAGGTCTGGGCCGCCCAGCCGATCGGTCTGTCCCTCCAGACGGCGGAGGGCGAGACGCTGGAGCTGCTGGACGCCTCCGGGAGCCAGGTCCTCTTCGCCCGGGTCCACCCGCTCCGCGAGGGCGAGGACGGCTTCCGGGAGGAGGGCTATTCCACCGAGAGCCGCTCCCTGATCCTCTGGGACCGGGACACCGGCGAGACCCTGTGGACCCGTGATCTGGAGGCGGGCGTGTACTGCTCCGGCGCGGCTCTGACCGGGGCGGAGGGCGTGGCCTGGACGCTGGTCCATCTGGACGCCGGAGCGGAGAGCTGTCCCTATGAGGTCCTCCGCTGTGACCGGACCGGCGGGGATCCGGCCACGCTCCGCACTGGCGCCTGCCTCGGCTTCGGGGAGGATGACCCCAAGCTGGCGGACCTGGACGGCACGTTGGCCGTCAGCTGGTACGATCCCGACGGCGGTTCCCACGGCGTGGATCTGGCGGAGACCGATGAGGCCCGCACCGTGCTCAAGGCGGACGCGGCGTCCACCCTCCTGATCCCCTCCGGGGACCGGAGCCTCTGCCTCTTCGCCGCCAAGGGGCAGGACGGCACGGTGCTCTGCCAGATCGACGGGGCGGGCAATGTGACGGAGACGCCCGTGGGCGACGGGCAGATCTATGGGGCCTGTCCCCTGACCGGCGGAGCGCTGGTCTCCGCCCCGGACGGCCTGCGTCTGCTGGATCCCATCGGTGTGGTGCTGGCCCAGACGGAGACGGAGCTCTCCCGGCTCTGCTCCGGCGGCACGGCGGCTCTGGGCAATGATGAGGACTGGCAGACCTGGGCCGTGGTCCCCGGGGACGGCGCGCTCCGCGCCGTGCGGGTGGACCTCCCCGCCGCCTATACCCAGTACCGGGGACTGGAGGACGGCTCCTTCCTGGCCTGGCAGCCCGAGGCCGGAGCCCTGTATCTGATCCAGGCTCCGGAGCTTCGACCTCGTTCCAAGTGAAATAGGACTTGCCAAAGGCGGCCCTCATCCCGTATGATGGTCGATGGATGAGACCCCGGGGACGATCCCACGCGATCTCCCCGGGGTCATATCATGTCATCAGGAGGCGCATCATGGCCAAGAAAAATGCCCGCAACACCAAGGGACGGATCATCCAGGCCGCCTGGCAGCTGTTCTATCAGCAGGGCTACGACGACACCACCGTAGAGGAGATCATCGAGGCCTCCGGCACCTCCCGGGGGTCCTTCTACCACTATTTCGAGGGCAAGGACGCCCTCCTCTCCTCCCTGTCCTATCTGTTCGACCAGAAGTATGAGGAGCTCATGGAGACCATGGACCCGGACATGGACCGCTTCGACCAGCTCATGTACCTGAACCGGGAGCTCTTCGCCATGATCGACGACTCGGTGTCTCTGGAGCTCCTGGCCCGGCTCTACTCCACCCAGCTCACCACCCGGGGCGAAAAGCACCTGCTGGACCACGACCGGTTCTACTACAAGCTCCTGCGGCAGATCGTCCTCCAGGGGCAGGAGCGGGGGGAACTCCGCCGGGACGTGACCGTCAACGAGATGGTGCAGGTGTACGCCCTGTGCGAACGGGCCCTGATCTACGACTGGTGCCTCTCCCGGGGCAGCTACTCCCTCCGCAAGTACGGTCAGAGCATGATGCCCATGTTCTTCTCCGGCTTCCGGACCGGTCCGGAAAAATTCGTGCAAACTGTATAGATCGTAAATCTAATATAAGTACAGCGCAGATCCTTTGTATCACAGTCAGCCCACCAATAAATGCAGGACGATGTACAGACTTTGTTCTATACATCGTTCTGTATTTCATTCCATCCTCTTTTGTGGTAAAATGTGCGAAACTGTCTGCCGCCTCTGTGTGCGGTGGAAGAACGAAAGAGGAGAGGATAACTATGACGAGCGCACAGCTCCTGATCGTAGCCACGATCGTCGTCTATCTGCTGGCCATGGTCCTGGTGGGCGTCTACTTCAGCCGAAAGGGCAGCGGAGACAGCTCCCACGAATTCTACCTGGGCGGCCGCAAGCTGGGCCCCGTGGTCACCGCCATGAGCGCCGAAGCCTCCGATATGAGCAGCTACCTGCTCATGGGCCTGCCCGGACTGGCCTATCTCTGCGGCATGGCCGAGGTGGGCTGGACCGCCATCGGCCTGGCCGTGGGCACCTATCTGAACTGGCTGATCGTGGCCAAGCGGATCCGCCGGTATTCCGCCCGGCTCAACGCGATCACCGTGCCGGACTACTTCTCCAAGCGCTACGGCGATGAGAAGGATCTGCTCTCCTGCATCGCGGCGCTGGCGATCCTGATCTTCTTCATCCCCTACACCGCCTCCGGCTTCAAGGCGGTGGGCACCCTGTTCAACAGCCTGTTCGGCGTGGATTATCATGTGGCCATGGTGGTGGGCGCGGTCGTCATCATCGGCTATACGGTGCTGGGCGGCTTCCTGGCCGTGTCCACCACCGATCTGATCCAGAGCATCTTCATGACCATCGCCCTGATCGTGATCGTCCTGTTCGGCATCCAGCAGGCCGGCGGTCTGGACGTGGTGGCGGCCAACGCCAAAGCCCTCCCCGGCTATCTGAACATGACCCAGGGCTATGACGCCGCCAGCGGCACCGCCTCCTCCTTCGGCGGGCTGAGCATCGCCTCCACTCTGGCCTGGGGCCTTGGCTACTTCGGCATGCCCCACATCCTGCTCCGGTTCATGGCCATCGAGGATGACAACAAGCTGAGCACCTCCCGCCGCATCGCCTCCATCTGGGTGGTCCTGTCCATGTGCGTGGCCGTGTTCATCGGCGTGATCGGATACAGCGTGTCCAAGGTGGGCAAGCTGCCCATGCTGACCACCAGCTCCGAGTCCGAGACCATCATCATCAAGCTGGCCGACCTGATGAGCCAGCACGGCCTGTTCCTGGCCCTGATGGCGGGCATCATCCTGTCCGGCATCCTGGCGGCCACCATGTCCACCGCCGACTCCCAGCTCCTGGCGGCGGCCTCCAGCGTGTCTCAGGACCTGATCCAGGGCTTCGGCAAGGTGAAGATGGCTCCCAAACAGGCCATGCTGGTGGCCCGGGGCACCGTCATCGCCATCGCCATCGTGGGCGTGTTCCTGGCCTGGGATCCCAACAGCTCTGTGTTCCGGGTGGTGTCCTTCGCCTGGGCCGGTTTCGGCGCGGCCTTTGGCCCGGTGGTGCTGTTCTCCCTGTTCTGGCGGCGGTCCAACAAGTGGGGCGCGCTGGCCGGGATGGTCGTGGGCGCCGGGATGGTCTTTATCTGGAAGTATCTGATCGCGCCCATGGGCGGCGCCTTCGCGATCTACGAGCTTCTGCCCGCCTTCCTGTGCGCCTGTGTGGCGATCGTGGTGGTCTCCCTGCTGACCCCCGCCCCCGGCAAGGCCGTCACCGACCAGTTCGATACCTATAACAAGTAGGAGATGGGAGAAAGACCGCCCCGGCTATCAGCGGCCGGGGCGGTCTCCTGTCTCGATCGGCGATCCGCTCTCCACGGTCCCCGTTGACAGCCGCCCCCGGTTTTGCTATCATATCAGGGAACGTTCGCAGGAAGCGGATGGCGGGCGCTGAAGCGCCCTTGTGACCCAGGCGTCTCGACCCCCGCACGATGATCCATGCTGTATGAGGCATATGTCCGTCCCGAAGGGCGGCATATGCCTTTTTTGCGCCCGCTCGCTTCCAGACCCTGATGACAAGAGGTATCACTATGACACTGCAAGATTTTTTCCGAGAGGAGCCCTCTGTAGCGCTGGCCTTTTCCGGCGGCGTCGATTCCTCCTACCTGCTCTATGAGGCCATCCGGAGCGGAGCGAAGGTCAAGGCCTACTACGTGAAGTCCGCCTTCCAGCCCCAGTTCGAGCTGGACGACGCTCTGCGGCTGGCCCGGGAGCTGGGGGCCGACATGGCCGTGCTCCCCGTAGACGTGCTGGCCGCCCCCGAGGTGTGCGCCAACCCCGCCGACCGCTGCTACCACTGCAAGAAGCGGGTGTTCTCCACCATCCTGGCCGCCGCCCGGGCCGATGGCTTCCACGTCCTGCTGGACGGCACCAACGCCTCTGACGACGCTGGGGACCGTCCCGGCATGAGGGCGCTCCGGGAGATGGCCGTCCGCTCTCCCCTGCGGGAGTGCGGGCTCACCAAGGCCGAGATCCGCCGCCGTTCGAAAGAGGCAGGGCTCTTCACCTGGGACAAGCCCGCCTATGCCTGTCTGGCCACCCGGGTGCCCGCCGGCGTCCCGATCACTGGGGACATCCTGTCCCGGACCGAGGCAGCGGAGGGCGCCCTCTTCGCCCTGGGCTTCACCGACTTCCGGGTCCGCTGGCTGGATGGACGGGCCAAGCTCCAGCTCCCGGAGGACCAGCTCCCCCGTCTGCTGGAACACCGGGCGGAGGTCCTCTCTGCCCTGAAACAGTGGTACGGCGAGGTCCTGCTGGATCTGGAGGTGCGCGGTGGAAACTGATCTGAAGCAGCTCCTGGAGGCCGTGAAGGACGGCTCCCTCCCGATCGAGCAGGCCATGCTGACGCTCAAGGAACAGCCCTTCGAGGACATCGGCTACGCCAAGGTGGACCTCCATCGGAAGGTCCGTCAGGGGGCCGCCGAGGTCATCTATGGGGCCGGCAAGACCCCGGAGCAGATCGTAGGCATCCTTAGTGTGATGAGAGACCACGGGCAGGACACGGTCCTGGTCACCCGCCTCTCCCCGGAGAAGGCGGAGCGGGTGATGGAGTCCTTCCCACTGGACTACCACGCCGACGCGCAGGTGGGCATCGCCGGTCCCATCCCGGAGCCCGGCGGCATCGGCACGGTGGTGGTGGCCACCGGCGGCACCAGCGACATCCCCGTGGCCGAGGAGGCCGCCCTCACCGCTCAGGTGCTGGGCAACCGGGTGACGCGGCTCTACGACGTGGGCGTGGCCGGCCTCCACCGGACCCTGGCCCACATGGACGACATCATGAGCGCCAGTGTGATCGTGGCGATCGCCGGCATGGAGGGCGCTCTGGCCAGCGTGATCGGCGGTCTGGCCGACTGCCCCGTGATCGCCGTGCCCACCAGCATCGGCTACGGCGCGTCCTTCCACGGCCTGTCCGCCCTGCTGTCCATGCTCAACTCCTGCGCCAGCGGCGTGTCGGTGGTGAACATCGACAACGGCTTCGGCGCGGGCTATCTGGCCAGTATGATCAACCACATGGATACGAAAAAAGGAGACTGACTCGCATGAAGACTCTTTACTTGGACTGCGGCATGGGCGCCGCCGGCGATATGCTCACCGCCGCCCTGTACGAGCTCCTGCCCGAGGCGGAGCGCAAGGCGTTCCTGGAGGAGCTGGACGCTCTGGGCCTCCCCGGCGTGGCCTTCCGCGCCGAGCCCGCCGTGAAGTGCGGCATCACCGGCACTCACATGGCCGTCACCGTGGACGGCGAGGAGGAGGAGAGCTTCGACCACCACCATCCTCACGACCACGACGGACACGGACATGACCACGAGCATCCCCACGACCACGGCGGACACGGACATGACCACGAGCATCCCCACGACCACGGCGGACACGGACATGACCATGAGCATCCCCATGACCATGGCGAGCATGGACACGACCATGCGCATCATCACCATCACAGCGGCCTCCATGACATCGAGCACATCGTCCGGGGCCATCTGGCCCTGCCGGAGCGGGTGCAGGATGACGTGATGGCCGTCTATGACCTGATCGCCGAGGCTGAGAGCAAGGCCCACGGGATGCCCGTCACCGAGATCCACTTCCACGAGGTGGGCACCATGGACGCCATCGCCGACGTCACCGCCGTGTGTCTGCTTCTGGACAAGCTCGCCCCCGATGAGGTGGTGGTCTCCCCCGTCCATGTGGGCAGCGGCCACGTCCACTGCGCCCACGGCATCCTCCCCGTGCCGGCCCCCGCCACCGCCACGATCCTCCAGGGCGTGCCCATCTACGGCGGCTCCATCCAGGGGGAGCTGTGTACCCCCACCGGCGCCGCCCTGCTGAAGCACTTCGCCACCCGTTTCGGCGAGATGCCCGCCATGGAGCTCCAGGCGGTGGGCTACGGCATGGGCAAAAAGGACTTCCCCGCCGCCAACTGTGTCCGGGCCATGCTGGGCCGTTCCGCCGACCACACCGATCAGGTGCTGGAGCTCTCCTGCGATCTGGACGACATGACCGGCGAGGAGCTGGGCTTCGCCGTGGAGGAGCTGCTGGCCGGCGGCGCGCTGGACGTGTACACCAGTGCCGTCGGCATGAAGAAGTCCCGCCCCGGCACCATGATCCAGGTCCTCTGTACCGAGGCCGACCGGGAGGCCATGCTGGCCCTCCTCTTCCGGCACACCACCACCCTGGGCGTCCGGGAGGCGAAGCTCCAGCGCTATGTCCTCCGCCGGAGCGTCGAAGCGGTGCAGACTGTTTTCGGGCCTGTCCGCCGCAAGACGGCTTCCGGCTACGGCGCGGAGCGGTCCAAGTACGAGTATGAGGACCTGGCCAAGATCGCCCGGGAGCAGGGGCTGAGCCTCCGTCAGGTGAAGGAGCGGCTCCCCCGCTGACCCCTTCGTTATTCTGACCTCATCGGATTATCGATATCTGGATATTTAAATATGGCCACGATGTGGTATCCTGTCCTCACTGAATATCGAACGGAGGACACCACAGATGGAAAAGACACGCTATGAACTGAACAAAGAACTGGCCCAGATGCTCAAGGGCGGTGTGATCATGGACGTGACCACGCCGGAGCAGGCCCGGATCGCCGAGGCCGCCGGCGCCTGCGCCGTCATGGCTCTGGAGCGGATCCCCGCGGACATCCGGGCCGCCGGCGGCGTCTCCCGCATGAGCGACCCCAAGATGATCCGGGGCATCCAGGAGGCCGTCTCCATCCCGGTCATGGCCAAATGCCGGATCGGCCACTTCGTGGAGGCCCAAATCCTGGAGGCCATCGAGATCGACTATATCGACGAGAGCGAGGTCCTCTCCCCCGCCGATGACGTGTACCACATCGACAAGACCCAGTTCCAGGTGCCCTTCGTCTGCGGCGCCCGGGACCTGAGCGAGGCCCTGCGCCGGATCAGCGAAGGCGCGTCCATGATCCGCACCAAAGGCGAGCCGGGCACCGGCGACGTGGTCCAGGCCGTGCGCCATATGCGGGCCATGAACGCCGAGATCCACCGGGTCCAGAACCTGCGGGAGGACGAGCTCTATGAGGCCGCCAAGCAGCTCCAGGTCCCCGTGGAGCTGGTGAAATACGTCCACGAGCACGGGAAGCTCCCGGTGGTGAACTTTGCCGCCGGCGGCGTGGCCACCCCCGCCGACGCGGCTCTGATGATGCAGCTGGGCGCGGAGGGCGTGTTCGTGGGTTCCGGCATCTTCAAGTCCGGCGACCCTGCCAAGCGGGCCGCTGCCATCGTGCAGGCCGTCACCAACTTCACCGACGCCAAGAAGCTCGCCGCGCTCTCCACCGACCTGGGCGAGGCCATGGTCGGCATCAACGAGAACGAGATCGCCATCCTCATGGCGGAGCGGGGCAAGTAAGATGGCCATCGGGATCCTGGCGCTCCAGGGCGCCTTCGCAGAGCACGCCGCCATGCTGGACCGGCTGGGAGCGGAGCATTTCGAGATCCGCCAGCGGCGGGACCTGGACCGGGGGCTGGACGGCCTGATCCTCCCCGGCGGGGAGAGCACCGTCATGGGCAAGCTCCTCCGGGACCTGGACCTTTTCCAGCCCCTGCGGGAGCGGATCCGGTCCGGCCTGCCCGTGTTCGGCACCTGCGCGGGGCTGATCCTGCTGGCCAAGGAGGTGGAGGGAGGCGTCCCCTGCTTCGCCGCCATGGACATCCGGGTGAAGCGCAACGCCTATGGCCGTCAGCTGGGCAGCTTCTCCACCACCGCGGAGGTGGCGGGGCTGGGGCCCCGGCCCATGACCTTCATCCGGGCCCCCTACATCGTCTCCGCCGGGCCCGGCACGGCGGTGCTGGCTCAGGTGGACGGGCACATCGTGGCCGCCCAGCAGGAGAAGCTGCTGGTCACAGCCTTCCACCCGGAGCTGAACGACGACCCGGCGATCCACCGGCATTTTTTGGATATGATCGGCGCGTGAACGCCTTCTCTGTCCCGCGGGGACGGTCCTTCCGGCCGAAAAGACCGAAGGGACCGTCCCCGCGGCCGTTTTTCGTTGCAAACGGTCCGCTCTTTTGCTATAATAGCATATTGGGAAGGACCGTCCAGTCCTCCCACAATAAATCTTTATGAGAAAAGTGAGAGATCGCACATGAACACACGCTATGACGTTGCCATCATCGGCTGCGGCGAGGCCGGCATCTTCGCCGGCTATGAGCTCATGCGCCGCTGTCCTCAGCTGAAGGTAGTCACGCTGGATCAGGGCGCCGACATCTACACCCGGAGCTGCCCCATCGTGGCCGGGAAGGTGAAGGAATGCATCCACTGCAAGGTCTGCGACACCATGTGCGGCTTCGGCGGCGCGGGTGCCTTCTCTGACGGCAAATACAATTTTACCACCGCCTTCGGCGGCTGGCTCACCGACTTCATGGACGGCCGTGAGGTCATGGACCTGATCGACTATGTGGACACCATCAACGTGAAGCACGGCGCCACCACGCAGGTGTTCTCCACCTCCACGCCCGAGGCCAAGGCGCTGGAGAAGCGGGCCCTGGAGCACGACCTGCACCTTCTCCAGGCCCGGTGCAAGCATCTGGGCACGGAGAACAATCTGAAGATCCTCCAGAGCATCTACGAGACCGTGAAGGAGCACGTGGAGTACCGCTTCCGCACCGCGGTGGAGCACATCGAGGATCTGGGCGCAGAGGGCTACCGTCTGGTCACCGACAAGGGCGATCAGGTGGACTGCACCTGGCTGATCGCCGCCCCCGGCCGCTCCGGCGCGGAGTGGTTCGCCAACCAGTGCAAGGGCCTGGGCCTGGAGCTGATCAACAACCAGGTGGACATCGGCGTCCGTGTGGAGCTGCCCGCCAAGGTGTTCGAGCACATCACCGACGTGGTGTACGAGTCCAAGCTGGTCTACCGCACCCGGCAGTACGGCGACCAGGTCCGCACCTTCTGCATGAACCCCTACGGCCATGTGGTGGCGGAGAACGTGGAGGGCATCAACACCGTCAACGGCCACTCCTACTCCGACCCCTCCCTCCGCAGTGAGAACACCAACTTCGCCCTGCTGGTGTCCAACCGGTTCACCTCCCCCTTCAATGAGCCCTACCGCTATGGCAAGCACATCGCCTCCCTGTCCAATATGCTGGCCGGCGGCGTGCTGGTCCAGCGCTTCGGCGACCTGGTGGCCGGCATCCGCACCAACGAGCACCGGATGAGCAAGTCCTTCGTCCGGCCCACCCTCACCGCCGCCGTCCCCGGCGACCTGTCTCTGGCCCTGCCCAAGCGCCAGCTGGACGACATCATCGAGATGATCTACCAGCTGGACAAGCTGGCCCCCGGCACCGCCAATTACGACACCCTGCTCTACGGCGCGGAGGTGAAGTTCTACTCCTCCCGCCTGGCTCTGTCCGGCGAGCTGGAGACCGCCCTGCCCAAGTTCTTCGCCATCGGCGACGGCGCGGGCGTCACCCGCGGTCTGGCCCAGGCCGGCGCCTCCGGCGTGAAGGTCGCCCGCGTCATCGCGGACCGGCTGGAAAAATGATTTGACCGAACGCGAGCCTCCTGCCTGGCATCCCGGATGCCGGACAGGGGGCTCGTTCTGTTTTTGTTCGGTCGTGTGTCGAACCGTCCATATCGTTCTTCCGACCTGCCGTCCAAGTCCATCCAATGCCAAAACGGCCCTCCACGGGAGCTTGCGCTCCCGTGGAGGGCCGTTCTGTCTCATCAGCGGTTCAATTGAATTTATAGATCCGGCGGGCCAGACGGTAGAGCCGCACGGACAGCTTCCGGCCCTGATAGCCGGGGAAGTTGGACACGGCGGACACGGCGCGGTACTTCATCTTATGATAGATCCGCACGTCCACGCTCCGCAGGTACTCCCAGAGCTGGGTCTTCTGCCCCAGGGCCTCCGGAGAGCCGTCGATGATGAGGAAGATGGAGGAGATCGTCATCATCATGGCCAGATAGTTGAACATATACCGCCCCAGCCTGGGCTGCTCCGTCTGGACCTTCCGCAGGTCGTGGGCGTCGATCATCAGGCGGGTGACCCGGACCTGCTGGTCCACCCGGCCCACCATGACCTTCTCGTTCACCGACTGGTCCGCCCGGCCGATGAAGTAACGGTACAGGTCCAGATCCATGTAGTACATGGTCTTGACATAGGGCAGAGGCTGATACACGAAGATGTTGTCCACATAGAACGTGTGCTTGGGCAGCTCCAGCCCGCAGGCGCGGAGCATCTCCGTGCGGTAGATCACCGAGTGCATCAGCAGGTACTGAGAGGGCCGGAAGCGGCCGATCTCGCTCCAGCCGAACACCTTCCCCTCGGGGAACACGTTGGTATAGCGCATGACCTTCTGGGTATCGTCCTCCACGTGCTCATAGACGTAGTTGCAGATCATCAGGTCCACCGGGGCGGGCCGCTTGGCGAACTCCCGCAGCTTGGCCAGGACCTTCTGGAGGGCGTCGGTATCCAGCCAGTCGTCGGAGTCCACCACCTTGTAGTAGAGGCCGGAGGCGTTCCGCAGGCCCTGATTGACGCCTTCTCCGTGGCCGCCGTTGGGCTGGTGGATGACCTTCACGATATCGGGGTACTGCTGAGCATAGCGGTCGCAGATGGCGGGGGTGTCGTCCTTGGTGGAGCCGTCGTCCACCAGGATGATCTCCACATCCGGTCCGCCGGACAGGAGCGTCTCCACACAGTGGTCCATATAGGCCGCCGAGTTATAGCAGGGGACAGCAAAGGTGACAATCTTTTCCATGGGGCTCAGGCTCCCTTCTCCACCAGCGTGTCGCTCAGGGCGAGGGCCTGGGCCACGATGGCATCCATGTTGTAGTATTTGTACTCCGCCAGACGGCCCAGCAGGTGCAGGCCCGCATAGCGGTCCGCCAGAGCCTTGTACCGGCCGTACAGGGCGTTGTTCTCCGGGCTGATGATGGCGTAATAGGGGGTCTCCTCCGCCGCGCCGGTGTAGGGATGGGAGATCTCCTTGGCGATGGTGGTGCTTCCGGGGGCCTCCTGACCGGTCAGATACTTGAACTCGGTGATCCTGGTCCACTCCTCGCTGACGGTGTAGTTCACCGTGCCGTGGGACTGCCAGAAGTCCACGGGATAGTGCTCGAACCGGAACTCCAGCGTCCGATAGGGCAGGCGGCCATAGCGGCAGCCGAAGAGCTCGTCCACCGCGCCGGTATACACCACCGGGCCGGCAAAGGGCGCGCCATCCAGCTCCACCGTACCGTCCTCTTTCAGGGAGAGGCGGTCCTGGGCGTCCGCGCCCAGCTCCACGGTGATGTTCGGATGGTCCAGCATCCGGCGGAAGAGGCTGGTGTAGCTCTCCAGCGGCATCCCCTGCCAGGGGTCCTGGAAGTACCGGTCGTCCCGGGACAGGAACACGGGCACCCGGGCCGTGGTGTTGGGGTCGATCTCCTCCGGAGTCTGGCCCCACTGCTTCATGGTATAGTGGAGAAACACGTTCTCATACACGTAGTCGGCCAGCGCGGCGATCTCCGGGTCGCCGTTCTTCCGCAGCTCCAGAATCGTGACCTTCTTCTCCGGGCCGTAGGCCGCCAGGAGCTTGGCCTCCAGCGCGGCGGCCTTCTCCTTGCCGAAAGCCAGCTCCAGGCTGGTCAGGTTGAAGGGCACCGGCATCTCCGTGCCGTGGACCTGGGCCACCACCCGGTGCTGGTAGTCCCGCCACTGGGTGAACCGGGAGAGATACCGATACACCCGCTCGTTGGACGTATGGAAGATGTGGGGGCCGTACTGATGGATCAGGATACCGTGCGCATCGGGCCGATCGTAGGCGTTGCCGGCGATGTGGTCCCGGCGCTCCAGCACCAGGACCCGCTTCCCGGCCCGCTCGGCCAGCTCCCGGGCCGTGACCGCTCCGGCAAAGCCCGCTCCGATGACCAGACAGTCGTATGTGTTCTGCATCATTGCCACCTCAGATATGTTCGAGATAGATCCGCTCGTGAGACGGACGGCGGCGGATGCCGCTGTCCGGAAAAGAGCCGTGGAGACCGCCTCCCCGGCTGGATGACTCCAGTTTACCATATCTGACCGGGAAAGAAAACGCCAAAACCATTAAGATTCGATCAAACTGTCGAAAACGGTCCGCTCATCGGCGCCCCGGAGGCAAAGACCGCGTGCCGAACCAGTTCGGCACGCGGTCCTTTTTTCAGTCCTTCTTTTTCCCGTCCACGAAGCACTCGTCGTAGTGCTCCATGGCCTTCTTGATGACCTCCACGGCGGCGGCGCGGTCGTTCACGTCGCCGGCCACAGTCTCCTTGCCCTCCAAGGCCTTGTAGACCGTGAAGAAGTGGGCCATCTCGTCGAACACATGGCCGGGCAGGTCCATCAGGTCCTTGAACGTATTGTAGGTGGGATCGGCGAAGGGGATGGCGATGATCTTCTCGTCCCGCTTGCCGCCGTCCAGCATGGAGATGTAGCCGATGGGATAGCACCGCACCAGCGTCAGAGGATCCATGGCCTCCGAGCAGAGGACCAGCACATCCAGAGGATCGCCGTCATCGCCGTAGGTACGGGGGATGAATCCGTAGTTGGCCGGATAGTGGGTGGAGGTGTAGAGCACACGGTCCAGGATGATGAGACCGGTCTCCTTATCCAGTTCGTACTTCTTCTTGCTCCCCTGAGGGATCTCGATGACGGCCACGAAATCCTCCGGCTGGATGCGGTGGGGATCGATGTCATGCCAAATATTCGACATTGGGCTTCACTCCTTCATAAACTGCCCGCGCTGGGCGCCGCGCAGACGCATACATGATACTGTTTCCCTACTATTATATCGGTCCAAAGCGGGAAAAACAAGGACAGGTATCGACAAAATGCCGCCCCTTTTCCCCCCGGTCCATCGTCCAGCATACAAAACTGCGGCGTTTCCTTTTCAGAGCTGGACAGACCGGAAACAGCCCCGTTCTGCCTACTATCCCGATCGGTTGAGGGAGAACTCAGGACGTGCTATGATGAAGTTTGAGAAAGCCCCATCGATAAAGGAGGCAAGCAAATATGGAGCGGACCCCACATTATGACCAGTATATCGCCATCCTGAGGGAAGAGCTGATCCCTGCCATGGGCTGTACAGAGCCCATCGCCGTGGCTCTGGCCGCCGCCAAGGCCCGGGAGGCTCTGGCCCTGCCGCCGGAGTCCTGCCGGGTGGAGGTCAGCGGCAACATCATCAAAAACGTGAAGGCCGTCACCGTGCCCAACACCGGCGGTCTCAAGGGCATCGGGGCGGCGGCCGCCGCCGGTCTGGCGGCCGGCCGGGCCGAACTGGATCTGGAGGTCCTCTCTCAGGTCACGGAGGAGGAGATCCGCCAGATCCACGCCCTTTTGGACCGGTGCCCCATCCAGGTGGTCCCCGCGCAAGGAGACCAGATCTTCTACATCAAAGTGACGGCAGAGGGCGGCGGGCACCGCGCCTCCTGCGAGATCGTGGACCGGCACACCAACATCACCGAGATCCTTCGGGACGGGGCGGTCCTCTTCCGGGGCGGCTCTGCCGCAGACGGCGGTCCCCACACCGACCGCGCGGTCCTCAGCGTGGAGGAGATCGTGGCCTTCGCCGACTGTTTGGAGCCCGCCGACGCGGCGGAGACTCTGGAGCGGCAGATCCAGTACAACACGGCCATCTCTCAGGCGGGCATGGCCGGGGGTTGGGGGGCTGAGATCGGCCGAATGCTGCTGGATACCTGCGGGGACCACATCACGGTCCGGGCCCGGGCGGCGGCCGCCGCCGGCTCCGACGCCCGCATGAGCGGCTGTGAGCTCCCGGTGGTGATCGTATCGGGCAGCGGCAATCAGGGCATGACCGCCTCCCTGCCTGTGATCGAGTACGCCAAAGAGCTGGGCTCCAGCCACGAGGACCTGCTTCGGGCCCTGGCTGTGGCCGATCTGATCACCATCCACCAAAAGACCGGCATCGGCCGCCTCTCCGCCTTCTGCGGGGCGGTGAGCGCCGGGTGCGGTGCCGCCACCGGCATCGCTTATCTCCAGGGCGGCCGGTACGATGTGATCGCCCATACCATCGCCAACACGCTGGCGATCTGCTCCGGCATGATCTGCGACGGCGCCAAACCCTCCTGCGCCGCTAAGATCGCCGCGGCGGTGGACGCGGGCCTCATGGGCTACCAGATGTACCTCCACGGGGGCCACCAGTTCGTGGGCGGTGAGGGCATCATCCGCAAGGGCGTGGAGGACACCATCGCCAGCGTGGGCCGTCTGGCCCGTCAGGGCATGCGCCAGACCGACAGCGAGATCCTGGATATCATGGTGGGACGCTGACGGACCCGCCATAGGAGAGGAGGGGCCTGCCCACATGGGCAGGCCCCCTCTCTGTACATAAAAAAAGAAAGACACGACCGACGTCGTGTCTTTCTCATGGTGGAGACTACTGGACTCGAACCAGTGACCTCCTGCGTGTGAAGCAGGCGCTCTAACCAGCTGAGCTAAGCCTCCAATTGGCGGGAGCGATTCCTCTCCCGTCGTGGTGACGCGTACGGGAATCGAACCCGTGTTACCGCCGTGAAAGGGCGGTGTCTTGACCGCTTGACCAACGCGCCAAGCGTGATAAAGGTCTGGACGACCTATGGTAGCGGCACCTGGATTTGAACCGGGGACACTGCGGGTATGAACCGCATGCTCTAGCCAACTGAGCTATGCCGCCATAGATGCCTCTGCCGAAACAGGACAAGAGTTATTATAACGGCTGGCTCCCGGTTTGTCAACTACTTTTTCAACTTTTTTTGCAGCCGGCGGAGGCTCACTCCGCCTCCACTGGAAACTCCTGGATGCCCATATAGCCCGGGGCCACCTGATACTTCTCGAACACCAGCACCGGGGTCCCGTCCTCCCGGATATAGAACTTCTGGTCGTCCCCCACTCCGGAGAAGCCCCCCTCCTCTGTGAAGTAGGATGCCTTGGGATCCTCGGCCGTCCGCTTGGCGATGCCCGCCCGGACGGCGGCGTCACAGCGGGCCTTCCAATCCTTCCCCAGCAGGTCCCGGAGGGACACGTCGGCCCCGGTGGCCCGGTCCAGATCATAGATATAGAGTTCTGTATAGGAGGTGGCCCGGACCCGGGTGGCTGTGATCACGAAGGAGAGATACTGCTCACTGGAGCATTTGACCTCATAGTCCACATCGAGGATCAGCGGTTCATAGTCCGACCATTTCCCGCCGGTGGCCAGATAGGCCTCCAGCTCGTTCTTCTGCTCCTCCTCGGCCTGCGCCACGATGGCATCGATCTTCGCCCGGATCTCGTCGTTGAGCCGCCGCTCCAGCTCGGTGTTCCCCGTATCAGCCAGAGCGGGCATCCGCACATCGATCACCCGGCGGCGGTCCTCGACCTTCCAATGCTCCACCGTCACCACCCGGGCCAGCTGGCCCAGCACCGGGATGGACTCCATAGCGCTGGCGAAGGCCGGAGAGCCGTTCACCAGCAGGCAGAAGCAGACACAGGCGGCCAGACCGCCGCTCCAGGCCCGCCGGACCGCCCGGCGGCGGCCCTGACGGCGCTTCCCCTCCGCCAGAGCCGCGGATACGGCCCCATCCAGCTCCTCCGGGATAGGGATATCCTGATAGCAGGCTTTGGCCCGCTCCCATGCTTCATGCATCGTCCAAGTCCCCCCCAGTCCAAGTCTTGAGCCTCTTGAGGCCCTTGTAGAGCCGTGATTTCACCGTGTTCAGGTTAGCCCCCGTCACCTGGGCGATCTCCTCCAGCTTCAGATCCTCGAAGAAGCGCAGGCGGATCACCGTCCGCTCCTTCTCTCCCAGCCGGTCCACCGCGTCGTACAGGTCCAGCCGCTCGCCGGGGTCCGGTCCCGGATCCGCCGCCCGGTCGGGCAGCAGCTCCAGAGGTACCAGCCGCTGGCCCCGCCGGAAGTAGTCCATGCTCTCGTTGATCAGGATCCGGCAGAACCAGGTCTTGAGGTAGGCCGGCTCCCGCAGGGTCCCGGCTTTGGCCAGCGCCTTGGCGATGCTCTCCTGCACCACGTCCAGAGCGGCGTCCCGGTCCTTCACATAGCTGTACGCCAGACGATAGAGGTCCTCCTGATGGGCCACCGCATAGTCCGCCACCAGACGGCTGTTTTCTTGAACGCGGTCCATGGCATCATCCCTCCTCCCGCGTCGAGTCAGACTATTATAGCCCCGGACAGGCCGATCGTACAAGCCCCATCCGGACCCGCGGCAGAGGGAGGCGGACCGTCCCGGCTCCGTCCTCTTCTCTATTTCAGACGGATCGGACCGGGGAAAAGTTTTCAGACTGCCGGTACTTTTTTGGGCCTCTGCCTTGCCAGAAGTAGGATCATGGGGTATAATCTGCCTCGTTAGATCGAAAAAGCGATAGGTGGACCGCCGTCCTCCCGCCCGCTGCGGAGAGCCGCTGTCCCCTGATGATGAGGAGATGTTTTTATGTCCAAGACCGTCATCCCGGCCGGCTACGCCCCCTGCCTCAACCTGTATGATACTCAGAAGGCCATCGGCCTGCTCAAGCGCCTGTTCGAGGACACCCTGGGCGGCGCCCTCCATCTGCGCCGGGTCTCTGCGCCCCTGTTCGTGGAGGCCTCCACCGGTCTGAACGACGATCTGAACGGCGTGGAGCGGGCGGTCTCCTTCGATATCCCCTATGCCGGGAAGGAGGCTCAGGTGGTCCACTCCCTGGCTAAGTGGAAGCGCATGGCCCTGTACCGCTATCAGTTCTCCGTGGGTGAGGGCCTGTACACCGACATGAACGCCATCCGCCGGGACGAGGAGGAGCTGGACAACCTGCACTCCGTCTATGTGGACCAGTGGGACTGGGAGAAGGTCATCGCCCCCCGGGACCGGAACGAGACCTATCTGAAGGAGACGGTCACCACCATCGTCAACGCCATGCGCCAGACCCAGACCACCCTCCAGTCCGTGTTCCCCCAGCTCACCGCCCTGCCCGTCATGGACAGTGCGATCTCCTTCGTCACCACGCAGGAGCTGGAGGACCGCTGGCCCGACCTCTCCCCCAAGGAGCGGGAGAACGCCTGGGTGAAGGAGCATCCCATCACCTTCCTGATGCAGATCGGCGGCGCCCTGAAGTCCGGCAAGCCCCATGACGGCCGCGCCCCCGACTATGACGACTGGACCCTGAACGGCGACATCCTGGTCTGGAACTCCGTGCTGGGCCAGGCCTTCGAGCTGTCCTCCATGGGCATCCGGGTGGATCCCGCCACTCTGGACCGCCAGCTCACCATCTCCGGCCACGACGAGCGCCGGACGTTCACCTTCCACAAGCTCCTGCTGGAGGGCAAGCTGCCCCTGACCATCGGCGGCGGCATCGGCCAGTCCCGCCTGTGTATGTTCCTGCTGGGCAAGGCCCACATCGGCGAGGTCCAGGCCAGCGTGTGGGATCCCGCCACGGTCCAGGCCTGTCAGGACGCCGGCGTGATCCTGCTGTAAGGCGCCGGCACACGGCGTCCCCGCCTATTTTATGACGCGAAATGGCCGTCCCTTGCGGGACGGCCATCGTTCTATCGGGAGATCTCAGTGTTCCAGCACCGATACGAAGCGGACCTTCCGGTCCATCTTCCCGCCGATCCAGCCGATCACCTTCCCCATGGTGAAGGCCGCCGCCACGGTGCCGATGCCCAGGCCGTCGATATGGCCCAGGAAGCACAGCCCCATGACGGCCGTCACCGCCAGACAGCTCACATCGAACCCGATCTTGATCCGGGAATAGGGGATACGCAGGATGTCCTCCAGCTCCCGGGGGAACAGGTCCGTCGGGGTGATCGGCAGCTTGCACCGGTTGGACAGGGCGATGCCGAAGCAGATGATGAGGTAGCTCACGCAGAAGTACACGATCCGCAGGGTGATCGTCTGAGGGAGCCGGTCCACCCACAGCGTATGGACGTCCACCAGCTCACCGAAGCAGAAGCCCACTACGAAGCTGAACAGATACGCCGGCACGAACCGCCGCCGCAGGAGCATCAGCGTCAGCACCAGCAGTCCCTGGAACAGATAGGTCCAGGTCCCCAGACTCAGGGCCGGGAGCACCTTGGAGAAGGCGTAGGGCACGCTGGTCACGGCGGAGATGCCGGAGCCGGAGTGGAGCATCAGCACCACGCCCAGACTGTTGATGCACACCGCCACTGCCAGAGCCAGCTCGCCCCGCAGGGTCGTTCGTCGTTCTCCTGTCGCTTCCATCGCTCGGTCAGACCTTTCTCTCCGTGCGTTCATTCCATTTTACTTTACTCCTTTTGGCGAAAAATGGCGATCTGCGGATCCCACGATCTGGGGCCCGCGTCCCGCCATCCGCTCTGTACGATCATCCCAAGGAGGCGACCGCTGTGATCCACATCTACTGCGGCGATGGCAAGGGCAAGACCACCGCCGCCATGGGGCTCGTCCTTCGGGCCGCCGGCCGGGGCCGCCGGGCGGTCGTGGCCCAGTTCCTCAAATCCGACAAGAGCGGCGAACGGGCCGCGCTGGCCCTCCTGCCCACCGTGGCGCTGATCCCCGCGCCCCCGTCCATGACGTTCACCTTCCGCATGACGCCGGAGGAGCGCGCCGCCGAGGCCCTCCGCCAGCGGGACATCCTGGAGGCAGCCTTCCGGGCGGCGGAGGGGGCGGATCTGCTGGTGTTGGACGAGCTGTGCGCCGCCCTCAACAGCGGCATGGTCCCTTTGGACCGGGTCCTGCTCCTGCTGGACGGCCTCGCCCCGGACACCGAGGTGGTCCTCACCGGACGGGAGCCCCCCCAGCCCCTGCTGGACCGGGCAGACTACATCACCGAGATGGTGAAGCGCCGCCACCCCTTCGACCGGGGCATCCCCGCCCGGGAGGGCGTGGAGTGGTGAAGGCCCTCACTCCTCCCGGCCGCTGTGGTCGGTCAGGAACTTGGAGGGGGTCACGCCGTAGTGCTTCTTGAAGCACCGGCTGAAATAGTAGGGGTCCGTATAGCCCACCTGTTCAGACACCGCCGTCAGGCTCAGGCCCGGGTCCCGGACCAGCAGCTCCGCGGCCTTCTTCATGCGGCTGATGGTGATGTACTCCGTCACCGACATGCCCACCTCTTTTTTGAACAGGGAGCTCACATAGGCCGGGGCCGCATACGCCCCGGCCGCGATCTTTTTCAGAGACAGATCGCTGGAGCAGTAGTTCTCCCGGATGTAGTCCAGCGCGGCGGACACCAGCTTGGAGACCTTCCGACTGCCCTGGACGGCCTCCGTCAGCCGGCCGTAGCAGGCCAGCAGGAGCTCCTCCAGCTCATCACAGGAGGCGCTCTGGTCGATCTGTTCCGACAGGGGGCGGCCCTCGCCCTGGACCACCGTGATGTCCACCTGATGCTTGGCCGCCATGGAGTAGAGGATCGCCAGCAGGCCCAGCCCCGCCATCCGGCAGAAGCTCCCCTGGGTCCGCTGCTCCCGCATCTGGCCGAACACGGTCCGGATCAGCCGGGCGCCCTCCTCCCACTCGCCGGCGTCCACACAGAGCTGGAGGCTCTCCAGATCCACAGAGGTGAACACCCCCAGCCCCGCCGTACCGGCGGCGGAATCCGCGAAGAACAGGTCTCCGGTCTGGTAGAACCGCCCGCCCAGAGCGTCCATGGCGGAGCGCACCGCCCGGTCGATCCCGTCATAGCCCACGAAGCCCCGGCTCACGCCGCCGCAGATCCGGAAGGGGAAGTGCTCCGCCACCGCGGCGGTCAGGCTGGCCCATGGCCCGCGGAGGGCCTCCTCCGGGTCCCGCTCCGTGTTGCACAGGAGCACGGCGCAATCGTCCACCTCGGAGATGCCGGTCACGTTCCGGAAGCCTCCGGCCTCCTCCAGCAGTTCCCGGAGCATATTGAGCACCGCGTAGACATAGAGGCCGTCGTCCCGCTCCTCTCCGGGCACGTCGATCTCCACCACCAGAGCCAGCAGATGCTCCGGCTCCAGCGTGACCCCCAGCTCCGCCAGCTCCTGCGCGGTCTGCTCCGGGCTCTGGCGCAGGCGGCCGAAGGCCAGCCGGTGGAGGAACCGGTCCCGGAGGAGCCGCTGGCCCTTGTCCCCCTGCCGCTCCGCCGCCTTCACATGGGCGCTGACTGTCTGCTCCCGCTCGATCTTCTGCCGGAGCCGGGACAGCACCGCCACCGTGTCCTCCACGGACAGGGGCTTGAGCAGATAGTCGAACGCCTGATAGGTCACGGCCTGCTTGGCGTACTCGAAGTCCCGGTAGCCGGTCAGGAACACGATGTTGGTGTCCAGCTTCTCCTCCCGGACCCTCTGGGCCAGCTCCAGCCCATTCATGATGGGCATATTGATGTCCACCAGAGCCACCTGAGGATGGTGCGCCCGGATGAAGTCCAGGGCCTCCTCCCCGTCCCCGGCCTCGCCCACCGGCTCCATGCCCACCTGAGCCCAGGGGATGGAGCGCCGGATCAGGCTCCGGAGCAGATATTCGTCATCGACGATCAGAACTGAGATCATTTTGCTGGTACTCCTTATAGGGGCACACAGGCAGATGCACGTCCACCTGCGTCCATTCTCCCGGCGCGGAGCTCACCCGCAGGCCGTAGCCGGCTCCGAAGTAGAGCTTGATGCGCTGGTCCGCGTTGTACATCCCGTATCCCTTCCGGTGGAGGATCAGGTCGCCCTTCCCCCGCCGGCCGGAGGCCACGGCCTCCCGGGCGGCCTCCTCCGCGGCGGTATCGATGCCCTTTCCGTTGTCCCGGACCGAGAGGACCATGTCCCCGCCTGCCTCCACCCGGCCGGTGATGGTCAGCAGGCCCCGGCGGCGGACCGCCCGGATGCCGTGGTAGATGGCGTTCTCCACCAGCGGCTGGAGGGTGAGCTTCACGATGCTGGCGTCCAGCAGGGCCGGGTCCACATCCACCGTGTAGTCGAAGCCGTCCCGATAGCGCTGGGACTGGACCTTCAGATAGCTCTCGATCATCTGGAGTTCCTCGGACACCCGGATCACGCACCGGCCGTCGCTGAGCACCCCCCGGTAGAACCGGCTCAGGGCCTGAGACATCTGGAAGGCCGCCTCGTCCTCTCCCATCTGGACCAGCGCGCTGACGCTGTCCAGAGAGTTATAGAGGAAGTGGGGCGTGATCTGGGTCTGGAGGGAGATCAGCTCCAGCTCGTGGCGCTTCTGCTCCGAGGCCTCGTTCTCCGCCATCAGGTCCTGGAGCTGGTCCAGCATCCGGTCGAAGCTCCGGGAGAGCTCACCGATCTCGTCCCCGCTGTCGCTGTTGCACCGCAGGTCCAGACGGCCGCCGCCCACCTCCCGCATCCGGGCGGACAGAGCCAGGATCGGCCGGGACAGGGACTCGCCCATGGCGGAGAAGAAGAGCATATACACCAGGACACAGGCGATCGCCAGCGCCAGGATCGTGCCCTGCATCATCTGGACCTCCTGCATGATCCGGCTGTAGGGTGCGATGTCCACCAGCACCAGGCCGTACCGCTCCAGCGTCTGGGTGCGGACCAGATACTGCTCCCCCCGGTCGGTGTAGGTCCTCCGGGCCTGCCCCGCCGCGTCGGCCTCGAAGGCGCTCCGGGCGGGGCGGAGGACGGACACGTCGGCCTCTATGGGCAGGACCAGATTGCCCTTCGCTGTGAACAGGTACACGTCGGAACGGCCGCTCCGGCCCATGTAGCCGTAGAGGTCGGTCAGGGCGGAGCGGCTGACCTGGGCCCGGACGATGCCGATCGGCGGGGCGTCCTCCCGGGTCCGGATCAGATGGTACACCGCCAGCTGGTCCGTGCGGGCGGTGTCATAAGAGGCGTCGTCGTGCCAGTAGTTCCCCTCCGACCGGCAGACCGCCTCCAGCACCGCCCTGGAGGGGCGCTGGATCTCGTTGGCCTCTGAGTCGCTCCCGATCACGAACCGGCCGTCCATGGTATAGAGGGCGACGGACTGGATCTGGTCGGTGAGGCAGATGTCCTTCAGCAGGGCGTCCGCCGACCAGGACCGGGCCTGCCGCCCGCCCTGCGCCGCGATGTCCATGGTCTGCTGGATGGTGATGCTGGTGCCCAGATGGCGCAGGCGGCAGCTGATGGCCAGATCCACATCGTCCAGGAACACGGCGATCTGGTCCAGCTCGTCCCCCATGTCCTCCTCCGCCCGGTCCAGCACCGTGTGGGAGGCCACCACCCCGTAGAACAGCACGAACACGGAGCAGAGCAGGACCATGGACACGATGCCGAAGAGCAGGATCTTCTGCCGGATCTTCAAGTCGGAAAAAACGCGGCCGGGCGTCCGCATGGGGATCATCTCCTTTGCGCAGAGGACTGTCGAGGATGGAAGCGGGCGGCCCCGCCGCTCCGCCCGCGAACATTCGAAAACCGGTTGAAACCCGGCAAAAACTGTGCTATGATGGTCATGGAAAACAAAAATGCGGCAGCGCGCCGGAGATCCTACCCTCCAGCGCGCCTGCGCAGGTGAGAACACCACCTACACTGCGGCCAAGGCCGCGCCGCACATCAATTATACGGTATCCCGGGACCTTTTACAAGGCCTCCGAGGCGCCGTTTTTGAGCGTGCGCTCTGTGTGCATTCGAGGTCCGCCTCTTGCGCCGTGTAGGGGATCCCCTGCATGGCGTTTTTGTTTTCCATCCCGCGCGCGGCGGAGGGCCGGGCATCCGGCCCTCTCCCCCGCACCCGCCGGGATGGAACAACAGAATAAAAAGAGGAGGAACCTGACATGAAACTGCACCGGGCGCGCGATTTCGCGGCCGGGGTCCTCGTGGCGACCCTGGCCCTCGGCGTAGCTGTCCCCGCGGGGGCGGCGGCGCTGACCAGCAAGAAGATCGACGTTCTGCAGGGCATCGAGATCTTCGTGGACGGAGTCCGTCTGGACCCCAAGGACGCCAACGGCAAGAGCGTGGAGACCTTCGTCTACAACGGCACCACCTACATCCCTCTCCGGGCCGTGAGCCAGGCCCTGGGCAAGGCCGTCAACTACGACGGCAACACCAAGCGGGCCTACATCGGAAGCTCTCCCATGACCACCGGGAGCTACCGGATGGAGGATGTCTGCCAGCCGTATCAGAAATCGGGCTTTATGTACACGTACACAGGTGCCGACACGATGAAGATGGGCGGAAACGAGTACGGGAATGGACTCAGGGCGTTTTCCGCTATCAGCGATGAATATGCTTTATTCAATCTGAACGGTGCCTATAACAGCCTGACTCTGGACCTCGGGTCTATCGATGATTGGGGCAACAATGCCGAAGTGACCTTCTATGTGGACGATGTACGGGTGGCCAGCTACACGGTGGAAGGGGAAGCCCTTCCTCGGAAGATCACGGTCCCCCTGAATCATGGGCTCCAGATGAAAATCGTAACAAGCGGTTCATGCATCGGCCTCGGCAACATGATGTTCCAGTAAGCTCCCGCAAAAAGCAAAGAGAGGGTCCTTCCGGTCGTCAGCGGCCGGAAGGACCCTTTTTCGTCCAGAAATGGCCGGAGGAACGGACTGCCCTGTTCCCTCCACTCATCAGCGCGCAAAAGAGCGCGTACCGCCGTTCGGGCGGTACGCGCTCTCGGTTTTTCCGGGATCGGTCACTGCTTGTCGATCAGCATGACGGGCCGCACCGGGGAGGCGGAGCCGTCCCGGATCAGCAGGGGCAGGGCGATGAACCAGCCCCGCACGTCGTGCAGCTTGTCCAGATTGCGCAGGTTCTCCACGATGGGGATCTTGTTGGACAGGAGGATGTGGTGGGCCGGATCGTTGTCCGCGCCGTCCTTGTCCACGCCCAGGGTGTCCACGCCCACCATGCGCACGCCCTTCTCCAGCAGGTACTGGGCCGCCGTGGCGCCCACGCCGGGATAGTCGTGGCAGAAGCGGCTCTCGTTGGGGCGCACGTCCCAGTACTTCATCCAGCCGAAGTCGAAGAGGACCGCGTCCCCCTTTCGGATGGGGCCGTGCTGTTCCTCCCAGGCCAGCAGATGCTCCTTCTCGATGGTCTCCCGGTCCTTCAGGAAGGTGGCGTCCACCGTCACCGCCGGGCCGCAGATCTTGGCCAGAGGCACCTGGTCGATGAACTCGTAGCCGGGCTTGTCGATATAGTGTCCGAAGGAGTCCACATGGGTGCCGTTGTGCTCGTTCAGGATCAGTTGGAAGTCGTTGCACACGTCGCCCAGATGGATCCCATGCCAGCGGACCTTATAGAACTTAGAGTGGGTGGGATGGGTGGGCATATTCTCCTCCAGGTACTGGCCCAGCTCCACCACTTCCATATCGCTCAGGGCTTCACACAGTTTTTCCAGACTCATGACAAGCTCCTCCTTATGCTCACGCGCTCTGCTTCTTGCCGCGGCCATAGGCCAGCAGGATGATGAGGATGATCGCGCCGTTGACGATCTCACGGCCGGCCTCGGCCATGTTCAGGATGATCAGCAGGCTCTGGATCAGGTAGATGATGACGACGCCGCCCATGGTGCCCAGATAGCCGCCGTGGCCGCCCAGGATGGAGGTGCCGCCGATGACGACCGCCGCGATGGAGATCAGCTGATAGTCGTCGGCCATGGTGTAGTTGGGGTAGCCCAGGTGGCCGATCAGCAGGATGCCCGCGATGGCCATCATGACGGAGGCGATCACATACACGCCGATCAGCACCGCCTTGGTGTTGATGGCGGACAGGTCCGTGACCCGGCTGCTGCAGCCCACGGCGAAGATCTTGCGGCCGAAGGCGGTCTTGCGCAGGAGGAAGATGGTCAGGATGCCCAGGGCCGCCCACACCAGCACGCAGTACCGGATGCCCAGGAAGCTGTCCTTGGCCAGAGCGGTGACCAGCGCGGTGGACTCGCCCTTCAGCACGCCCTGGGTGTACAGGAACGTGCAGCTCATGAGGATGGCGTTGGTGGCCAGCGTCATGACCATGGGGGTGATCCGCAGGACGGCCACGCCGATGCCTTTGAACAGGCCCATCAGGATGCCCACGGCGATGGTGGCGGCGAAGCCGATCATGCCGTTGCCTGTGGTCTTGGTGGTCTGGGCGAAGATGCAGGCCGCGAAGGTGACGCTGTACGCCACGGACAGGTCCGCGCCGCCGGTGAGGATGATCAGGGTCTGGCCGATGCAGATGATGCCCAGGAAGCTGCACAGCACCAGGACGCTCATGATGTGGCTGGGGGCCAGATAGTTGGGCTCCAGGATGCCGGAGACCAGGTACAGGGCCAGGATCATCAGGACGATGCGGGGCCCGTTGGACGTGAGCAGCTGCTTCAGGTCCAGTTTCTTCTCAGTCGCTTCCATATCAGGCAGCCTCCTTCTCTTCCGCGATGGCCTTGGCCTTCTCCCGCTTCTGCTTGGCGTAGGCGGTGAAGAAGCCGACGGACAGGGCCAGGATCAGGATGATGCCCTGCACCAGGTTCTGATAGTAGGAGGAGATCTTCCAGAAGATCAGCAGGCCCACGATCAGGGACAGGGTCATGGCGCCGGCGATGGAGCCGAAGTAGGAGCCCTTGCCGCCCGCCAGGGAGGCGCCGCCGAGCACCGCCGCCGCGATGGAGTTGTTGGTGAAGTTGTTGGCGGCGGTGGGGTCGCCGGAACGGGTCTGGGCGGTCAGGAGCACGCCGCAGATGGCGGCGCACAGGCCGGCCACGCAGTAGGCGGTCAGCTTGGCCTTCTCGATCTTGATGCCGTTCAGGAAGGCGGCCTTCTCATTGCCGCCGATGGCATACAGGGCCTGACCGGAGCGGCTGCGGCGGTAGGGGACCCAGATGCACACGATGACCAGGGCCAGGATGATGGCGGACATGGGGATCACGCCGCCCACGCGGCCGGTGAAGAAGCGGGCGAAGGCGCTGGGCACTTCGCCGCCGGGGGTGGGACGGACATAGCGGGCCAGGCCGCTGAAGATGGAGCCGGTGGCCAGGGTGACCACGATGGGCTGGAGGCGGCCGTAGACCACCATGCAGCCGTTGAAGAGGCCGGCCAGCACGCCGATGATCAGCACGATGACCACGGTGGCGATGCCGCCCGCCACGATGTTCCCACCCACCATATTGGTGACGGGCATATAGATCGTGGCGGCCACGCAGTTGGTGAAGATGATCAGGCTGCCCACCGACAGGTCGATGCCCGAGGTGAGGATGATCACCGTCTGGCCCAGAGAGGCCACGCACAGGGTGATGACCTGGTTGAAGATGGACTGGGGACCGTATACCGTGAAGAAGTCGGCCTGGTTGAACGCGAAGAGCACCAGCACCACGGCCAGCACACAGTAGGCCACCACGCCCTCGGCGTAGCGCCGCAGGAAGAGCTTCACGAGCTTATTGTTTTTCATTGCTGTTCGCCTCCTACGCCGATGGACTGGGAGATGATGTTGCGCTCGGTGACCTGGTCGCCCTCCAGTTCGGCCGCGATGCGGCCCTCGTAGAACACCAGCACCCGGTTGCACAGCATGAGCAGCTCGGCGGTCTCGGTGGAATAGAAGACGATGGAGTAGCCCTCCTTGGTCAGCTCCACCATCAGACGGTAGATCTCGCTCTTGGTGCCGATGTCGATACCGCGGGTGGGGTCGGACAGGAGCACGATCTTGGCATTGGTGGCCAGCGCCTTGGCGATGACCACCTTCTGCTGGTTGCCGCCGGACAGGCTGCCCACCGGCAGGTCGGAGCTGAACACCTTGATGCTCATGCGCTTGATGGCGTCCGCGATGGTCTTTTTCTCCTTGGCGCCGGACAGGACGCCGGCATTGGAGATCTCCTTCAGGCTCATCATGGTGATGTTCTCGCCGATGGAACGGGTCAGGATCAGGCCGTCGTTCTTCCGGTCCTCGGGGATCAGGACGATGCCGTTGGCCAGAGCCTGCCGCTCGTTGTGGACGGTGACGGGCTTGCCCTCCACCAGCATCTCGCCGGTGTCGAACTCGCCGTCGCCGAACAGGGCGTGGAGCAGCTCCACCTGGCCGTGGCCGGACAGGCCGGCGATGCCCAGGATCTCGCCCTTCTTGAGCTTCAGGTTCAAATCGTGGAGGACGGTGCCCTTGCCCGCGTGGCGGAGCTCCAGCGCGATATCGGTGTCGCTGCCCTTGGGCCGCTCCATGTCCTCCAGGGCCACCTTGCGGCCGGAGATGTGCTCCACGATCTCATCGTTGCCCAGCTGGCCCCAAGGGAAGGTCATGATGTAGTGGGCGTCGCGGAAGATGGTGGCCCGGTCGGCCACCTGCTCCAGCTCGTCCATACGGTGGGAGATGAAGAGGATGCCCTTGTCCTGCTCCTTGGTGAGCTTCTTCATCATGGCGAAGAGCCACTTGACCTCCTTCTCGCCCAGGGCGGAGGTGGCCTCGTCCAGGATCAGCACGTCGGGGTCCTTATAGAGAGCCTTGGCGATCTCCACCAGCTGCTGCTGGCAGAGGGTCAGGTCCCGGACCAGCATCCGGGGCTCCAGATCCAGGCCGATCTGGTCCAGGAACTCCTGGGCCTTCTTGTAGATCTGCTTGAAGTCGATCCGGCCGAAGCGGGTCAAGGGCTCGTTGGCCATGAAGATGTTCTCCGCCACGGAGAGCTCCTGGATCAGGGACAACTCCTGGAACACCGCCGCGATCTTGTGGCGGTTGGCGTCCTGGGCGCTGTTGATCTCGATCTTCTCGCCGTTCATGTAGATATCGCCGGTGTCACGGATCGTGACGCCGCAGATGATCTTCACCATGGTGCTCTTGCCGGCGCCGTTCTCGCCGATCAGCACGTGGGTCTCGCCGGGATAGCACTTCATCTGTGCGTCCTCCAGCGCGATGATGCCGCCGAACCGCTTGCCCACATGGGCCGTCTCGATCAGAGGCACCTGCGTCTTGGGCTCCGCTTCCGCGGCGGCCGCTGTCTGATTCCTAACATCCATTCTCTTCACCACTCCTGAGAAATAAGGAGGGGGCCGTCTCAAACCATTCGTTTTGAGACGGCCCCCTTCCGTCAGTCATTCAATTGCGCCGTGTCAGGTCGATGCCGTCTCGGCCCTTCCCTTTAGGACTTGGGGGCCACGTCCTCCACGGACAGGTTCCAGGTGTTGTTGTTGTCGGTCCAGTCGCAGACGAAGCCGCCCTCCTGATCGGGCTGATACCACTTGTCCTTGGCCTCCTCGGTGGAGGAGCAGGTGGGCAGGTCGATATAGGTCCAGGAGTCCACTTCCTCGCCGTTCAGGACCTTCAGGGCCACATCCACGGCGGCGGCGGACAGGTACGGAGGCTGAGCGGTGCTGAACGCGTCCAGATCCAGGTCCACCCAGTCCTTCATCCAGGCATTGAACATCTCGCCCTCAGAGATGGGGATGGAGGCGGGATCGATGCCGTTCTCGCTCAGGGACTGGACGATGGCGTGGCCGCCGCCGCCCTCAGACAGGATGCCGTCGATGCCCTGAGAGCCGTAGGCGCTCATCAGGTTGCTCATGACGGAGGCGGTGGTGGAGATGTCCCACTTGCCGAAGCCCTCGCCCAGGACCTTGATGTCGGGGTAGTTCTGGAGGACCTCCTCCATGCCGGCGGTACGGTCCAGCGTGACCTGGTTGCCCTCGATGCCCTTGATCCAGAGGATGTTGCCCTTGCCGTCCATGCGGTCGGCCAGAGACTGGGCCAGCAGGCGGCCGTACTCGTGCTGGTCGGTGTTCACGTTGTACACCAGGTCGGAGTCCACGTTGGCGTCGAAGCAGACCACCACGATGCCGCGCTCAGCGGCCTCTTCCAGCACGGACTGGAGGCCGGTGGCGGAGGCGGCGATGCAGACGATGGCGTCGTAGCCCTCGCTCATCATGTTGCGGATCTCGTTGATCTGAGCCTGCACATCGTCGCCGGCGCTGGAGGAATACGCCTTGGAGAGGACGCCCTGGTCCACCAGATCGGCGGTGTAGGCGTCAAAGATGTTGACGGAAGCGGTGCGCCACGCGTTGCCCACATAGGAGTTGCTGAAGGCGATCTTGTAGCCGCCCTCACCGTCGCCGGAGCCGGAGCCGGAAGCCTGGGGGGCGGAGCTGGCGCCGCCGGAGCCGGAACCGCCGCCGCAGGCGGCCAGAGTCAGCATCATGGAAGCGGCCAGACCAAGAGCCATCACGTTCTTTTTCATTTCGTCGTCCTCCTCAATGTTTTTGTTCGTCTCTTTCCATATGTACCAGCGGGAACGGTCCCGCTCGGGTCCGAGATCAGTCGTCGGTCTCCGCCACCATGGTGACGGGGGCGCTGTCGATGCCCTGGATCAGCATGGGCAGAGCCACGACCTTTTTGAGCTTCTTCCCCACCACAGGGAGCATATGTACGTCCTCGATGCCGCAGATGAAATGGCCGTCCTTCCCCCGGAAAAGGGTCCGGTGAGCCTCATTGCCGTCCTCCTGATCGCTGTAAGAGGCCAGGGAGACGAAGTCCACGGCCACGGCCTTCAGGGCCGGGGCGTGCTCCACCAGCCAGGCGGCGCAGTCAGAGCCGATGCCCGGTCCCCTCTGCTCGAAGGTGGGGACGTCGGTCTGACGGACCTTGTCGAAGCCGGTGTGGATCATCAGCAGGTCGCAGTCCGCGATCTGGTCGGCATAGGGGATCAGGTCCTCTGCCGTCACCTTCTGGCAGGGCTCCTTGGGGAGCTCCACCATCAGGGGCTTCTCATAGATGAACCGCTCCAGCGGAAGCTGGGCGATCTGGATGCCGTCGGCCAGGTAGTGGTTGGGGGCGTCCATGTGGGTGCCCGTGTGGTTGTAGAAGCTGAAATAGACTGTGTTGGCCACATCGCCCTTGGCGATCTGGAGCCGTTTGTCCACATCCAGCTGTGGACTGTCAGGCCAGGCCGGCATATGATCGTCGATCGGATAGGACAGCAGATGATACATCGTTCCCTCCATCTCCCGCGTATTTGAACTGATGGTTTCCGACAACTTGACATATCCACGTGGGATATCTCCCCTGTCGTCTGGTACCATTCTACAAGATGTCTGCTCCGATGAGAATGAAAAATCTTTCGATTTTTCGGAAAATTTTTTCATCATACGCGCCGGTACACAGACATCTCCCCCGTTGACAGAGGTGGGCGTACCGTGCTATCATCTTACTCAACCGATAAACATACTATGTTTATGTATCCACGGAACACCGCTCTGCGGACACGTTCGACTCATATGGATAATGGATAAAGGAGATCTCTCATGCCTACGACCGAGGAAAAATATCAGAAGCTCCGGGAGGACCTGGCGGCCATGGGCGCCGTGGCCGTGGCCTTCTCCGGAGGCGTGGATTCCACCTTCCTGCTCCGGGTGGCCCATGACGTGCTGGGGGACAAGGCCATCGCCGTGACAGCGGCCTCCTGTTCCTTCCCCGCCCGGGAGATGAAGGAGGCTCAGGCCTTCTGCGCCCAGAACGGGATCGAGCACGTGGTGTGCCAGTCCGAGGAGCTGGACATCGACGGCTTCCGCCAGAACCCCAAAAACCGGTGCTATCTCTGCAAGCACGAGCTCTTCGAGAAGATCTGGGACATCGCCAGGGCCCGAGACATCGGCTTCGTGGCCGAAGGCTCCAACACGGATGACGACGGGGATTACCGTCCCGGCCTGATGGCTGTGAAGGAGCTGGGGGTGTCCAGTCCTCTGCGGAAGGCAGATCTGTGCAAGGGTGAGATCCGGGCCCTGTCCAAGGCACTTGGGCTGGCCACCTGGAACAAGCAGTCCTTTTCCTGCCTGTCCTCCCGCTTCGTCTATGGGGAGACCATCAGCGAGGAGAAGCTGTCCATGGTGGACAAGGCGGAACAGCTCCTGCTGGACCTGGGCTTCCATCAGGTGCGGGTGCGCATCCACGGTACTCTGGCCCGGATCGAGCTCCGGCCGGAGGAATTCGGGAAGCTCCTGGCCGACGGGGTCCGGGAGCAGGTCTATGAGAAGCTCAAGGAGTGGGGCTTCTCCTATGTGACCATGGACCTACTGGGCTACCGCACCGGCAGCATGAACGAGACGCTGGCGCCATGATCTATCTGGACTACGCCGCGGACGCCCCTGTGGATCCGGCGGTGCTGGAGCGGTTCTGTCAGGTCAGCCGGAACTTCCCCGGCAACCCCAACTCCGACCACCCGGCCGGGCAGGCCGCCCGGGCTGAGCTGGACCGGGCCACCGCCTCCATCGCCGCCCTTCTGGGCTGCAAGCCCTCCGAGGTCATCTACACCTCCGGGGCCACCGAATCCAACAATCTGGCCCTGAAGGGCATCGCCAAGGCCGAGCGCCACCGGGGGAAGCATATCCTCTCCACCCAGCTGGAGCACTCCTCCGTGGGCGGGAGCCTCACCGCCCTCCAGCAGCAGGGCTGGGAGATCGACCTGCTGGACATCCGCCGGGACGGCGCCATCGATCTGGACCAGCTCCGGGAGCTCCTGCGGCCGGACACCACCCTGCTGGCCGTCACCGCCGTGGACAGTGAGCTGGGCACCGTCCAGCCTCTGGACCAGATCCGGGAGATCCTGAAAGACTTCCCCCGGTGCCGCCTCCATGTGGACGCTACCCAGGCCGTGGGCCGGATCGGACTCTCCTTCGACGGGATCGACACTCTGAGCCTGGCGCCCCACAAGCTGGGGGGGATCAACGGGAGCGGCCTCCTGCTGAAGCGGGAGGCTCTGGTGGTCGAGCCTCTCCTCCACGGAGGCGCCAGCACTACGATCTACCGGAGCGGCACCCCGGCCCTGGCCCTGGCCGCCTCCATGGAGACCGCCCTCCGGCTGGCTCTGGAACGCCGGGAGGAGACGTTCCGGCACGTCCAGGCCCTGAACGTCCGGCTCCGGGAGGCCTTGAGCGCCTACCCCAAGCTCCAGATCAACAGCCCCGCCGGGGCGGTGCCCCACATCTTGAACGTGAGCGTGGAGGGCGTGAAGGGCGCCGCCTTCCAGAAGGCCCTGTCCGACCGGGGCATCTGCGTGTCAGTGAAGTTGGCCTGCTCCTCCGACGGGATGCCCTCCAAGGCGGTGTACGCTGTGAGCCGGGACCGGAAACGGGCCCTGTGCTCCTGGCGGATCAGCCTCAGCGGCGCCGTCTCCGAGGCGGATATCGACGGCTTCCTGGCCGCCTTCCGGGACTGCTATGCGGCGCTGGTCCGGCCATGAACGACAACACAGAAAGGACGTGGATGCCATGGGACGGGAACTGACCCCCTGCCAGCTGATCGAGCGGAGCATCCTGAAAAAATACCGGCGGGAGCTGTGGAAGCCCTTCACCTACGCCATCAAGCGCTATGAGCTGATCCAGCCCGGGGACAAGATCGCCGTGTGCATCTCCGGCGGCAAGGACTCCATGCTCCTGGCCAAGCTGATGCAGCTCCTCCAGCGGCACAGCGACTATCCCTTCGAGCTGGTCTACCTCATCATGGACCCGGGCTACAGCCCGATCGACCGGCACAAGGTGGAGGCCAACGCGGAGCTCCTGGAGCTTCCGGTGACGATCTTCGAGACCAACGTGTTCGAGGTGGCCAACAACAGCGAGAAGTCCCCCTGCTACCTCTGCGCCCGGATGCGCCGGGGGCACCTGTACAGCAAGGCGAAGGAGCTCGGGTGCAATAAGATCGCGCTGGGCCACCACTTCAACGATGTGATCGAGACCACCGTGATGGGGATGTTCTACGGCTCTCAGCTCCAGGCCATGCTCCCCAAGCTCCACAGCACGAATTTCGCGGGCATGGAGCTGATCCGGCCCCTGTACTGCGTCCACGAGGAGAGCATCCTGGCCTGGCGGCGGTACAATGAGCTGGAGTTCATCCAGTGCGCCTGCCGCTTCACGGAGAGCTGCGCGATCTGTGACAACGGGGGCGGCGGCTCCAAGCGGCAGGAGATCAAGACCCTCCTCCGCCGTCTGAAGCGGGATGACCCCAACATCGAGAAGAGCATCTTCAACAGCATCCATGCGGTGAAGCTGGACACCATGCCCGGCTTCAAGGCCCGCGGAGTGGAGCACTCCTTCCTGGAAGGGTACGACCAGCGGGGCTGAACAGCTAAAACAGAAGGGACGGGCTGTCCGATCGCCAAAACGATCGGACAGTCCGTCCCTCTCCTCGCATATCCACTTATTTCAGGAACTGCCCGATCGCTTTGTTGAGCTGTTCCAAGGGCGCCGGGTCCCCCTGCTCCACCGCGTCCAGCAGGCAGTGCTGGATGTGGTCCTCCAGGATGAGACGACTTGTGCTGTTCAGGGCGGCGCGGACCGCCGCCAGCTGGATCAGGACCTCCGAGCAGTCCTCGCCCCGCTCCACCATCCGCTTCACCGACTCCAGATGCCCGATCGCCCGGGACAGCCGGTTCACCACCGCCCTGGTCTGGGTATGGCTGTGTGTATGGCCGTGGGGATGGCCCTGCTCCTCCTCATGCTCGTGATGATGTGCGTGCTCCGTCTCCATCGCCCCGCCTCCTCTGTCGTTTTTCGCGCTCATCGTTCGTTCCCGCCAGCCGCAAGGACCGCCGACGCGATGGCTCCGCCGAGCGCGATCCCGATGAAATTGCAGATCAGGTCATCGATATCGAAGCTCCGGCCGAAGAACAGCTGGAGCGTCTCCAGGCAGACCGGCGCCAAGACGGCGGCGGACAGGACCGTCCTCCAGCCCCTCCGCCCCGTGACGATGGGGAGGAACAGACCGAGCGGGAGGAACAGGATGACGTTGCCGGCCAGCATCGTTCTGGCCCAGCTTCCGATCGAGCGTGTCCCATCCAGATGCTTGATAATGGAGGGGACCAGCTCCACATCGCCGATCTGGAGGATCGGCCCCAGCTCATCCCACCAGCCCAAAAAGAGCCCGTCATAGATCCGCAGCCAGAAATTCGCGGGCAGGACGACGAGGCTGATCAGTCCGGTCAAATAGCACACGAACAGGGCCCTCAGCAGCTCCCTCTTCCACCCGATCCGGGCGTTCCTCCGCTTCTGCCCCGCGATCCGGACTACCGCATACAGGAGGCCCGCGGCACAGGCGATGGGAAGCGCCTGTAAAAAGTGACCCAGCATCGTCCCCGAGCCCATGATCATCCTGAGCCGCCTGAACATAGTCTCCCTCCCGTCCGATCCAGATCTGGTCCCCATCTTATCATATGTCCGGGCCGGCTTCAAGGACCGATGGGACCACCGGAGCCGGATCCGGCGGCATCCAGGGGCAAAATGGGACCCCCCGGGGGGCTTCCCCGGCGGCGGATATCCTGCTATAATAGTTCGGAACAGCAGGGGCGTGCCGTCCCCTGCCGGCCGTGCAGGAGCACCGCCGCGCGGGCGGAGCCCGTTCCCGGCTTCATCTTTTTCCTTTTTTCGAGCGTTCACGGACTAGAAGTCCGCTGTATGCGTCCATGAGGGCGCGGGTACAGCGGACTTTTTTTGTCCTCATACACCTTACTGACACGGAGGCCCAGCACCTATGACAGACCTGAAGCAAGAGATGACCGCCTATTGGACCGAGCGGGCGGAGGCCTTCTCCGCTCTGCGCCGCAGGGAGTTCCAAGGAGAGAAGCACGACCTCTGGCTCTCTGAGCTCCAGTCCCACATCCCCGCCGGGACCCACTGGCGGATCCTGGATCTCGGTACTGGGAGCGGCTTCTTCGCCCTCCTGCTGGCCGCCTGCGGCCATACTGTCACCGGCGTCGACCTGACCGAGGCCATGATCCGGGAGGCCCGCCGGACCGCCCGGGAGCTGGGGCTCCCAGCGGAGTTCCTCGTCATGGACGCGGAAGCCCCCGCCTTCGCCCCCCGGAGCTTCGACGCCATCGTCACCCGCAACCTGACCTGGGGCCTGCCCCATCTGAGGGAGGCCTACCGGGCCTGGCATGGGCTTCTGAAGCCCGGCGGGGTCCTGCTGGACTTCGATGCCGACTACTGCCGGGAGGCGCCCCCGGATCACCTCCCCGCCCACCACGCCCATCAGGACATCTCCGCCGGACTCATGGCCCGGTACGAGTCCTTCAAAGACGCCCTGCGGCCGGGGCAGAAGCCCCGGCCCCACTGGGACGCGGAGCTCCTGCGGGACGCCGGGTTCCATGACGTATCCGTGGACACCGGCGTCTGGAAGCGGGTCTATCCCAGAGAGGACGAGTTCTACAACCCCACCCCCATCTTCAAGATCGCGGCCTACGCCTGATCCCAGCACAGAAAGAGGTATCCCCCATGGAAATGACACAGACGCGCCGAGGCGCTTATCATCAGGACAACGTGACCTACTGGACCGGACGGGCCAGCGGATACTCCGCCGTGAACCAGGACGAGCTGGCCACCGGCCAGCGGGCCGTGTGGGGCTCTCTCCTCCGGGAGCGGATCGGGGCCCAGTTCCCCGGCCGGGAGCCTGGAGCCATCCGGGTGCTGGACATCGGCACCGGTCCGGGCTTCTTCGCCATCCTCATGGCCGAGGCCGGCTATGATGTGACCGCGGTGGACTACACCGCCGCCATGCTCCGGGAGGCCCGGCACAACGCCGGGCCTCTGGCGGACCGGATCTGCTTCCGGCAGATGAACGCCGAGGCTCTGGACTTCCCCTCCGCCCGCTTCGACGTGGTCCTGTCCCGGAACCTGACCTGGAACCTGGCCGATCCGGAGGCCGCCTACCGCCAGTGGGTGCGGGTGCTCAAGCCCGGCGGCCTCCTGCTGAACTTCGACGCCAACTGGTACCGCTATCTCTACGACGAGGCCGCTCTGGGGGCCCATGCCCAGGACCGGCAGAACGTGGCCGACCTCCAGGTGGAGGACGACACCGCCGGCACCGACGTGGACGCCATGGAGGCCATCGCCCGGCAGGCTCCTCTCTCCCGGCAGGCCCGGCCCGTGTGGGACGCGGAGCTCCTCCGCCGTCTGGGGATGCGGGTGGAGGTGGAGCGGGAGATCTGGCGGCGGGTGTGGACCCGGGCCGAGCGGATCAACAACGCCTCCACCCCCATGTTCCTGATCCGGGCGGTGAAGCGCCGCGCCGCCGCCCTCCGCCGGGCGGAGCGTCTGGTCCCGGCCGGGGCCGCCGTCTGAGGGCCCCATGCTGCGCTATATCGGCCGGCGGCTCCTGCACCTGATCTCCATCCTGATCGGCATCACCTTCCTGTCCTTCGGCATGATGCGTCTGGCGGGGGGCGATCCGGTGACCTATCTCTACGAGAACGCCGGGGCCGCCGTCTCCCAGGAGGTCGTCGACCGGACCAAGGCGGAGTACGGTCTGGACGATCCCTTCCTGGTCCAGTATGGCCGCTGGGCGGCTGGGATGCTCAACGGCGACATGGGGACGAGCTATGTGTCCCACCGGGACGTATACGACACCTTCGTCTCCAAGCTCCCCGCCACGCTGGCCCTGACGGCGGTCTCGGTCCTGCTGACGGCGGCTCTGGCCGTTCCGCTTGGGATCCTGGCCGCCGTGCGGCAGGGGAAGCTCCCGGATCTGCTGGTGCGGCTGTTCAGCTTCGTGGGGACCTCTCTGCCGGGGTTCGCCCTGGCCGTCCTCCTCATCTATGTGTTCTGCATCCGGCTCCAGCTCCTGCCCACGATCGCCACGGCGGATCTGGGGCGGAGCATCGTCCTGCCCGCCCTGACGCTGGCCATCCCCATGACCGCCAAATACGCCCGGCAGATCCGGGCTGCTGTGCTGGAGGAGCTGGGGAAGGACTATGTGGCCGCCGCCCGGGCCCGTGGCATCCCCGGCCGCGCGATCGTGGGGCGGAGCGTCCTGCGGGCCTCTCTGCTGTCTATCGTCACCCTGCTGGCCCTGTCCATCGGCAGTCTGCTGGGCGGCACCACGATCGTGGAGACCATCTTCATGTGGGACGGCGTGGGCAAGATGGCGGTGGACGCCATCGATATGCGGGACTACCCGATCATCCAGGCCTATGTGGCCTGGATGGCCGTGATCTACGTGGCCGTGAACTTGGTCTCCGATATCCTCTGCTGGTATCTGGACCCCCAGGCCCGGGAGGGAGGCGGTCCCTCATGAGCCTCATCAGACGCCGCCGGGACCGGGCCCACGCCCGGCTGATCCTCTTCTCCATCCTGCTGGCCCTCCTGCTGGCGGCGGCCCTCTTTGCCCGGTCCCTCTGCCCCCTGGACCCAAATGTCCAGGATCTGTCCATCGTGCGGCAGGCCCCCAGCGCCGCCCATTGGCTGGGCACCGACCGCTTCGGCCGGGACGTGTTCTCCCGGGTGCTGGCGGGCAGTACCGTCAGCATCTACGCCGCGCTGGCCCTGACCGCCGTGACGGCCGTGACGGGCACCGCCATCGGCCTCCTCTGCGGCTGGCTGGGCGGCTGGCTGGACACCGTGCTCATGCGCCTGTCCGACCTGTTCCTGGCCTTCCCCACGCTGGTGTTCGCCCTGGCTGTGGCCGGCGTGCTGGGGGGCGGCATCCACAACGCGGTCATCGCCCTGGCCGCGATCAGCTGGCCCAAATTCGCCCGTCTGGCCCGGAGCCTGACCATCGCCCAGCGGGAGGCCCCCTACCTCATGGCCGCCCGGCTGGCGGGCTGTTCCCCGGCGGGGCTGCTCCTGCGGCACGTCCTGCCCAATATCCTGGGGCAGATCCTGGTGGCCGCCGTGCTGGACCTGAGCACCATGATGATGGAGCTGGCCGGCCTGTCCTTCCTGGGGCTTGGCGTGAAGCCCCCTATGGCCGAGTGGGGCAGCATGATCGACGACGGCAGGAGCCTGCTCCAGACTGCTCCCTGGATGGTCCTCGCCCCGGTCGGCGCGGTCTTTCTGACCGTCACAGTGTTCAGCCTTTTCGGAGACGCTCTGCGGGACGTCATGGACCCCCGCAGGCAGACCTCCTGACGCCCCCAGCCGTTTCCTATCCTATATATCATGGACCACAGTAAGGAGATAAGATCCCTATGGAACGAATGAAGCACTTCCCGCTCACCCTGATCCTCGCCGTTGGTCTGACGGCCTGCGGCGGTCCGTCCGCCGGGACCACTGCCGCGCCGGCAGAGACCACCTTCGTCTACGGCACCACCGGTTACGGCGAGTCCATGGGCGATGCCGGTCTGGACCCCCATGACAACTACTCCGGCTGGAGCGCCCTCCGTTACGGTGTGGGCGAGACCCTGTTCCGGTACAGCGACGCCATGGAGCCAGAGCCCTGGCTGGCCACCGCGTACACCTATCTGGATGACACCACGGTCCAGATCACGCTCCGGGACGGAGTCCGCTTCTCCAGCGGCCGGGCCATGGACGCCCAGGCCGTGAAGGAGTGTCTGGAGGATCTGGTCGGTCGCCACGACCGGGCTCCCTCCGATCTGGATATCGCTTCCATCGACGCCGACGGCCTGACGCTGACGATCCACACCAACGCCCCCTGTCCCGCCCTCATCCACTATCTGGGCGACCCCTACGGAGCCATCATCGACATGGACTACGGCATCCAGGGGGAGGGCGGCTCCGCCAATGTGGCGGGCACCGGCCCTTATGTGGCCACGTCCGTCTCCCCCACCGAGATCCAGTTGGAGAAGAATGAGGGCTACTGGGGCGGCGTGCCCTCCGTGGACCACGTGGTGGTCCGCTCCTTCGAGGACGCCAGCGCCCTCACCGCCGCCCTCCAGAACGGGGACATCCAGGGGGCGTATGGCCTCCAGTATGACAACTACTCCCTCTTCGAGAACGATGCCTACCGGATCTCTTCCACCGCCACCAGCCGGTGCTTCTTCGGACAGTTCAACTTCGACTCCCCCCTCATGGGAGACGCCCGGATCCGCCGGGCCGTGGAGATGGGCATCGACAAAGAGCGCTTCTGCTCCGTGATCATGGAGGGCCGGGGCGTCCCCGCCTCCGCCGCCTTCCCGGACGGCTTCTCCTACGGAAACAGCGCCGTCTCCACTGTGTCCTATGACCCGGAGGGCGCGAAAGCCCTGCTGACCGAGGCCGGCTGGACCGACACCGACGGGGACGGCTATGTGGACAAGGACGGCCGGAAGCTGACGATCCGCTGGCTCACCTACCCCACCCGTCTGGAACAGCCCAAGCTGGCGGAGCATGCCCAGTCCACCCTCAAGGACATCGGGATCGACGTGGACGTGAACGACACCACCGACCACCGGACCTACGCCGCCGCCGGGGATTTCGACGTCTATGTGAGCTCCACCACCACCGCCCCCACCGGCGACCCGGAGTACTTCTTCACCAGCACGGTGACGGGGGCCAAGAACTACGGCCACTATCAGAACGACACCGTCACCGCTCTGGTGGACCAGCTCCACCGGACCTTCGCCCCTGAGGAGCGGGCCGATCTGGCGGTCCGGCTCCAGCAGCAGATCCTGGACGATGACGCCTTCTTCTTCGTGTCCCATCTGAACATGGGCATCGTCACCGCCTCCAACGTCAGCGGCATCGACGCTCATCCCTGCGACTACTATGAGATCAGCGGGGCGCTCAAGATCGGATGATCGTTTTCCCGCCCGCGGCGGAAAAAACTCTCGACTCTCACCAGGAGGTCCGCCATGCCCCTGCTCCAGACTACATCTCTCTCCGTCTCCTACGACGGCCAGCCCGCGCTCCGGGGGCTCTCCTTCTCTGTGGAGGAGGGCGAGATCCTTGGGATCGTGGGGGAGTCCGGCTCCGGCAAGAGCACCGTCCTCAAGGTCCTCACCGGTCTGCTGGGCCCCTCCGGGCAGATCGCCGGCGGCTCCGTCCGCTATCAGGGCCGGGATCTGATCCACATCTCCTCGAGGGAGCGGCGCGCCCTGCTGGGGCCGGAGATCGGCATGGTGTTCCAGGACGCCCGCTCCTCCTTCTGTCCCGTCCGGCGGATCGGCCCCCAGCTCTGTGAGATCGTGCGGGCCCACCGCTCCGTCCCCAAAGACCAGATCCGGCGGGAGGCCCTGGACCTCATGGACAAGCTGGGGCTGGAGGACCCGGCCCGGGTATGGGAGAGCTGGCCCTTCCAGCTCTCCGGCGGCATGAGTCAGCGGGTGGGCCTCTGCGCCGCCCTGCTCCTGCGGCCCCGGCTCCTGCTGGCCGACGAGCCCACCTCCGCGCTGGACGTGACCGTCCGGCGGCAGGTCGTGGAGGAGCTCCTCCGCCTGCGGGCGGAGCGCGGCACGGCCATCGTCCTGGTGGCCCACGACATGGGAGTCATCCGGGCCATGGCCGACCGGATCCTGGTCCTTCGGGAGGGCTCCGCCGTAGAGCAGGGGCCCTGTTCCGCCGTGCTGGACCGGCCCCAGTCCCCCTACACCCAGGCGCTGATGGAGGCGGTCCCCCATCTCCGCCGCCCGCCGGAAGGAGCGTGAGCCCATGTCCACACCGGTGTTGGAGGTCCGGCACCTGTGCAAGACCTTCCCCGGCCGCCATACGGCCCTCTCCGCCGTGGAGGATGTGAGCTTCTCCATCGCCCCGGGCCAGTGTCTGGGTCTGGTGGGCGAGTCCGGCTCCGGCAAGAGCACGGTGGCCCGGATGGTCTGCCGTCTGCTGGAGCCCACCTCCGGCCAGATCCTCCTCCATGGGCAGGACATCACCGGCCTGACCGGCCGGGACCTGCGGGCGGTCTACCGTCAGCTCCAGATGGTGTTCCAGAGTCCGGCGGAGTCCTTCGATCCCCGGCGCACGCTGGGGGACGGGATCGGCGAGAGCCTGCGGGTCCGGGGCGTCCCCCGGCGGGAGCGGGAGCGCCGGACCGCCGCCCTCATGGAGCGGTGCGGGCTGGACCCGGCCCTGGGGGCCCGCCGTCCCCACGAGGTCAGCGGCGGCCAGTGCCAGCGGGCGGCGGTCGCCCGTGCCCTGGCGGCGGAGCCCATTCTTCTGATCTGCGACGAGGCCACCAGCGCGTTGGACATGACCGTCCAGCGGCAGATCATGGATCTGCTGGCCGAGCTGAAGGAGCAGGACGGGATCGCCATCCTCTTCATCTGCCACGACCTGGCTCTGGTCCAGTCCTTCTGCGACCGGACGGCGGTCCTCCACCGGGGCCGCATAGCGGAGGAGGGCCCCACGGAGCAGGTCCTGCTCCACCCCTGCTCCAAGGCCGCCAAAGCCCTCATCGACGCTGCATTTTGACGCATTTTCCGACGGCCGGACGGCCGCGGGGCGCCGGTCTCCGGTCCCTGCGGCCGCCCGGTCCGCTCTTGTCCGGGGCCGCATAAGAGGCGCTCCTCCGGGGCAAGTTGGAGACAGGACAGGATCCCAGATCGTCCGCGTGCCGGAGAGCTGAAATTTGTTTTGATTTTATAGTGCCATGATGCTATAATACTTTGAGTTGATAACTTCGGCTTCGATGCGGGCGCGCTAGGCGCCCGGACTTGACGAACAGATGACAGGCGGCGGTGGTATCCCAGGAGAGAGATCCCCACCGCCGTTTCGACGCCGGGCCCTGCCCCGGAGATGGAGATAGAAGGTGCGCTCTTGACAAAATATGTGATCCACGGCGGGAGACCGCTGTTCGGCGAGATCGCGATCAGCGGCGCAAAGAACGCTGCTGTGGCGATCATCCCCGCCACCCTGCTGGTAGACGGTGTCTGCCGCATCGAGAACATCCCCCAGATCAGCGATGTGACCCTGATCCTGAACATCCTCCAGGACTTGGGCGCAGACGTGCGCACGGTGGACCGCACCACCGTGGACATCGACTGCAGTCACATCCACAACGCCCCCGTGTCCGAGGCTCTGGCCCGGAAGATCCGTGCCTCCTACTACCTGATCGGTGCCCTGCTGGGCCGCTTCGGCAGCGCGGAGGTCCCCCCGCCGGGCGGGTGCGATCTGGGCGGCCGCCCCATCGACCAGCACATCAAGGGCTTCGTGGCCATGGGTGCCGAGGTGGATGTGAAGGGCGGCTATATCCACGCCGCCGCCAAGGACGGCCGGCTGAACGGCACCACGGTCTACATGGACATCGTGTCCGTGGGCGCCACCATGAACATCATGCTGGCCGCCGCGCTGGCCAAGGGCCTGACCATCATCGAGAACGCGGCCAAGGAGCCCCACATCGTGGATCTGGCCAACTTCCTGAACTCCATGGGCGCGGACATCATGGGCGCCGGCACCGATGTGATCAAGATCCGGGGCGTGGATCGTCTGGGCGGCGGCTCCTATTCCATCATCCCCGACCAGATCGAGGCGGGCACCTATATGGCGGCCACCGCCGCCGCCGGCGGCTCCGTCCTCATCAAGAACGTGATCCCCAAGCATCTGGAGTGTATCACCGCCAAGCTGGTGGAGATGGGCGTGGACATCGAGGAGCGGGACGACGCGGTCTTGGTCCGCCGGAACGGCCCCCTCAGCCGGGCCAACGTCAAGACCCTGCCCTATCCCGGCTTCCCCACCGATATGCAGCCCCAGATCGCCGCGGTGCTCTGTCTGGCCAAGGGGACCAGCGTGATCACTGAGGGCGTGTGGGACAACCGATACCGCTATGTGGACGAGTTCCGGCGGATGGGCGCCCAGATCCAGGTGGACGGCAAGATCGCCGTCATCGAAGGTGTGGAAAAGCTCACCGGGGCCCGGCTCCGGGCCTGCGACCTGCGGGCGGGCGCGGCCATGATCATCGCCGCTCTGGCCGCCCACGGCACCTCCGAGATCAGCAACATCCACCACATCGAGCGGGGCTATGAGGACATCGTCCGCAAGCTCTCCGGTGTGGGGGCCGACATCCGGGTGGTCATCACCCCCGACGAGGAGCAGAGCGAGGTCACGGCCGGCTGACGCCCCTCTCTCAATATGACGACACGGGCGGCGGATCATCCGCCGCCCTTCTTTTTGCTATCTTTATCCAACAGGAGCGCGATCGTTTTGCTGACACTCACCACTCTGGCCAGCGGCTCCAGCGGGAACGCCGCGCTGGTCTCCGAGGGCGGCACCCATATCCTCATCGACGCCGGGATCTCCGCCCGCCGGATCACCACTGCCCTCAAAGCGCTTGGCGTGGCCCCGGCAGACCTGGCCGCCGTGCTCATCACCCACGAACACAGCGACCACATCTCCGGCCTGGCCACCCTGAGCCGCCAGCTCCCCACGCCGGTCTACGCCAGCTATGGCACCGCCGGGACTCTGGTGGGGAAGCTCCCCGCCCTGGAAGGCCGGCTCTTCGGCTTCACGCCGGGGGAGTCCTTCCAGATCGGCCCCCTGACGGTAGAGACCTTCGCCACGCCCCACGACACCGCCCAGAGCAACGGCTATGCCGTCTCCGCCGGCGGCCGGAAGGCGGCGGTGGTCACCGATCTGGGCCATGTGACTGAGGCCGTCCAGCGGGGCATCGCCGGAGCCCATCTGCTGGTGGCGGAGACCAACCACGACATCGAGTGGCTCCAGTCCGGTCCCTATCCCTACTTCCTCAAGGAGCGGGTGCTGGGGGACTACGGCCATCTGTCCAACGAGGCCGGGGCGGAGCTGGTGTGCGAGGCGGCGGAGGATCAGGCCCGCACGCTGGTGCTGGCCCATCTCTCCAAGGAGAACGACACCCCCCAGCGGGCCTATGACACGGTGCGTCTGGCTCTGGAGCGCCGGGGGGCGGTCATCGGGAGCGACGTCCGGCTGGACGTGGCCCCCCGGTCCGAGAAGGGCCCCACCTACATCGTCTGACGACCCATCCATCCCAGGAACAGGAGGAACGCCATGCTCAGCGTCTATCTCATCTGCGTGGGCAAACTGAAGGAAAAGTTCTATCTGGATGCCTGCGCGGAGTATGTGAAGCGGCTGTCCGCTTACTGCAAGCTCCAGGTGCTCGAGCTGCCGGAGGAGCGTCTGCCTCCGGACCCCAGCCGGGGCCAGATCGATGCGGCGCTGGAGAAGGAGGCGGCGGCGATCCGGGCCAAGCTGCCCCCCAGTCCCCGCCTCATCCCCCTGTGCGTAGAGGGGAAGCTCCGCTCCAGTGAGGAGGTCGCGGCGATCTTAGAGGACTGCGCCGCCAGCTCGGCCAAGCATCTGGTGTTCCTGATCGGCGGGTCCTACGGGCTCCACCCCTCCATCAAGGCGGAGGCGTGGCTGAAGCTGTCCATGTCTCCCATGACCTTCCCCCACCACCTGGCCCGGGTCATGCTCCTGGAACAGATCTACCGGGGCTTCAAGATCGGCGAGGGGAGCAGCTATCACAAGTGACGGGCTCTGGACCGGTCCGTTCCCTCCTGGGCAGTGCCGGAGAGGATCCCACTGCATCGACCCAGTATCGGATCTTCGTCCAGAAGGCGGACCTGGAGGCCGCCCAGCAGGCGTGTCGGACGCACACGGTGTGGGACAAATAGATATCGACTGTGCATCCCCCTGACGGCATCGCCGTCGGGGGGATCTTTTATGCCCTTCTCCGGTGATGTCTGTTTCCCCGCCAACGGGGTGGGTGCGTTGTGTCCTCGCTTGCGCAGCCGTTGGCGGCTTTGCCGCCTTACGGATGCGGCATGCCCCTTGCGGGTGTGCGCAGGCCGCCTGCTCGGCGGGGGTCCCCTTTCCTTTTCTCCCGTGAGGAAAAAGAAAGGGGGGAAAGAAAAAGAACGCCAGAGGGGGCGGACCTCCCCTCTGGACACCACCTATGCGCTCGTCCTCTCCTCGTTCGGTCATGAAGGCCCTGTCCTCGTCTCGGACATCCTCTGATCGCGCGGAGCGCACGGCTGAAAGTCTATGGTGGGGCGTCGGGGACGCCGCCCCTATGGAGGTCTGGATGCACGAAACGCTCCCGTCCGATCCTGCCCTTCGAAGCGGCAGGCCATCTTGTCTTTTGAGCCGAAAAACGTCCGTCGGGAGCGCCAAGCGAACGTGTGTGTGCTGCCAGGCTCGCGCGGGCGCTGTTGCCTTCGAACGCCAGCCGGAGACGCATTGGGGGGAGTCCAGAGGGGGATCGACTGTCCCCCTCTGGCGGTCCTTTTTCTTTCCCCTGTTTCTTTTTCTGACGCTCAGAAAAAGAAATAGGGTCCCCGCCGGATAGGCGGCCCGCGCGGCGAGCGCATCCCCCATCTCCGCCCCGTGGGCGGACCATCCTCTTCCCGCTACGTCTGTCGTCCAAAACTTCCGATCCGCCCCCATCTGTTTTGTGGATCCTCACAAGATCATCTCCTCAGAGCGCCCCCGTGGCAAATTCCCCATTGACATTTCTCCTCCCGGTGGATACAATACGCTTAAATCATTTTAATTAAATTTATTTAACTAAAATGCCTCTCAATGACCGTATCAAACACCGGCACTGCCGTGAAAAAAGGAGTTTACTATGGATACCTTCGAGAAAGTCCGTGATATCATCGTTTCCAACCTGAGCTGTGACCCCGAGTCTGTGACTCTGGAGGCCAGCCTCACCGACGACCTGGAGCTGGACTCCCTGGACGCCGTGGACCTGAACGCCGCTCTGGAGGACGAGCTGGGCATCTCCATGCCCGACGAGGTCCTGAAGGACGTCAAGACCGTGGGCGACATCGTCCGCTACATCGACGCGCACAAGTAAGCCATGGAGCTCTCTGATATCTTCGCGCTGATGGACCGCTTCGAGCGTGGCTCTATCCAGCGCTTCGAGCTGGAGCAGGAGGACCTGCGCCTGGTGCTGGACAAGACCGTCCCCGCGGCGGTCCTGCCCGTCCAGGCTACGCCGGCCCCTCTGGCCCAGCCGGCCGCGCCGGCGGCTCCCGAGGAGGCCCCCGCTCAGAGCGAGGGCCCGGTGGTGAAGGCCCCTCTGGTGGGCACCTTCTACGCCGCCGCCTCCCCCGACGCCGCCCCCTTCGCCCCGGTGGGCGCCGCCGTGAAAAAGGGCGACACCCTCTGCATCCTGGAAGCCATGAAGATGATGAGCGAGGTCCCCTCCCCCATGGACGGCGTGATCGCCGAGGTGCTCGTCTCCGACGGCGAGCTGGTGGGCTTCGACCAGCCTCTCTTCCGCTTCAAGTAAGGAGGCCCCTCCCATGTTCAAACGCGTTTTGATCGCCAACCGCGGCGAGATCGCGGTGCGGGTCATCCGTGCCTGCCAGGAGCTGGGCGTGGAGACGGTGGCGGTGTACTCCACCGCCGACGCCGACTCCCTCCATGTCCAGCTGGCCGACCGGGCCGTGTGCGTGGGCCCCGCCAAGGCGGCGGAGAGCTATCTGGACCAGATGGCCATCCTCACCGCCGCGGTGGAGTCGGGCTGTGACGCCGTCCACCCGGGCTACGGCTTCCTGTCGGAGAACGACGAGTTCGCCGACCTGTGCGCCAAGTGCGGCCTCACCTTCATCGGCCCCACCGGAGACATGATCCGGAAGATGGGCAACAAATCTGCCGCCCGGGCCCTGATGAAGGCCAGCGGCGTCCCTGTGGTCCCCGGCTCGGACGGCCCTGTGGCCGACGCCGGGGCCGCTTTGGCTCTGGCCGAAGAAGTGGGCTGGCCCGTGCTCCTGAAGGCCAGTGCCGGCGGCGGCGGCCGGGGGATGCGCCGGGTGGATGCCCCGGAGGACCTGGAGCGCCTCTTCCACGAGGCCAAGAGCGAGGCCGAGGCCTGCTTCGGCAACGGTGAGCTCTATCTGGAGAAGCTGATCCTCTCCCCCCGGCACATCGAGTTCCAGATCCTGGCCGATCAGCGGGGCAATGTGATCCATCTGGGAGAGCGGGACTGCTCCATCCAGCGGAAAAATCAAAAGCTGGTGGAGGAATCCCCCTCCAAGGCTCTGGACCCCGCCCTGCGGGAACGGATGGGCGCCGCCGCCGTGGCCGCCGCCAAGGCCGCCGGCTATGTGAACGCCGGCACCGTGGAGTTCGTGCTGGCCGCAGACGGCACCTTCTGCTTCATCGAGATGAACACCCGGGTCCAGGTGGAGCACCCCGTCACCGAGATGGTCTCCGGCCTGGATCTGGTGAAGGAACAGCTCCGCGTCGCCGCGGGGCTCCCTCTCTCCCTGACCCAGGATCAGGTGCGGCTCACCGGCCACGCGCTGGAGTGCCGAATCAACGCGGAGGACTTCCGCCACGGCTTCCGGCCCTGCCCGGGAAAGACCGAGTTCCTCCATTTGCCCGGCGGCCCGGGCGTCCGGGTGGACACCATGCTCTACAACGGGTATGAGGTCAGCCCCTACTACGACTCTCTGGTCGCCAAAGTCATCGTCCACGCCCCCACCCGGCTGGAGGCCATCCGCCGGATGCGCCGCTGTCTGAGCGAGCTGATCGTGGAGGGCTACCCCACCACCGCCGACTTTGCCCATCTCCTGCTCTACCATCCCGACTTCGTCCGGGGCCGGTACGATACCGGCTTCCTGACGCAGCATATGGACGAGCTTCTGGCCTGGGACCGGGGGGAGGCCCCCCGACCCGCCGTGGAAGAAGGATGAACGTCCCCTGTTTTCTGATCCCTGTTATCGCTAAGGAGGCGAACGAGCCTTGAATCACCTGTTTCGCGCCCGGCGGGAGCGGCTGTCCAAGTTCCAGGCCCAGCGGGGCCTGCGGGAGAAGGCGGGCATCAAGCGGCCCGAGGCCGATCTCTTCGAGCAGTGCCCGGCCTGCTCCGCCCCGGTCTCCAAGCGGGACCTGGCCCGGGCCCTCTATGTCTGTCCCCAGTGCGGCCATCACCACCCGATCGGCGCCTATCTCCGCCTGTCCATGCTCCTGGATCCCCACAGCTTCCAGGAGCTGGACGAGCATTTCTCCCTGCCCAACGTACTGGGCTTCCCCGGCTTCGATGAGAAGCTGGAGAAGGTCCGCCGGGACACCGGCCTCACCGAGGGCGTCGTCACCGCCCGGGGCAAGATCGCCGGCCGGAGCGTGGTGGCCGCCGTGCTGGACAGCCGCTTCCTCATGGGCAGCATGGGCGCCGCCGTGGGCGAGAAGATCGCCCGGGCGGTGGAGCTGGCCCGGAAACAGCGGCTGCCCCTGATCATCTGCTCCGCCAGCGGCGGGGCCCGGATGCAGGAGGGCATCCTGTCCCTCATGCAGATGGCCAAGACCAGCGCCGCGCTGGAGCGCTTCTCTCAGGCGGGCGGGCTGTACATCTCCGTGCTGACCCACCCCACCACCGGCGGCGTCACCGCCTCCTTCGCCTCTCTGGGCGACTACACCCTGGCGGAGCCCGGGGCCCTGATCGGCTTCGCCGGTCCCCGGGTCATCGAGCAGACCATCGGTCAAAAGCTCCCCGAGGGCTTCCAGCGGTCCGAATATCTGGAGGAGCACGGCTTCGTGGACCAGATCGTCCCCCGGGCCAAGCTGCGGGAGACCATCCTCCAGCTGCTGAAGCTCCATGAGAAAGGGGGCCGCCTCCAATGATCCAGGAACTGGAACAGAAGATCGCCGCGCTGGATCAGGAACGGGCCGCGCTGGAGGGCCGGGAGGACGGAGCCGCCGTCCTCCGCCGCTCCCAGCTCCTGCGGGACCGTGCGGAGCTTCTGGAGGCCTGCCGGGACTGCGCCCCGGCGGACCGGGTCTATCTGGCCCGCCATGCCGGGCGCCCCGGCACGCTGGACTTCATCCAGCACCTCTTCACCGATTTCTTCCAGTGCAGGGGGGACCGCTCCTGCGGCGAGGACCCCAGCATCCTGGGCGGCGTGGCGCGGTTCCACGGCCTGCCCGTCACCGTGATCGGCCACCGGAAGGGGAAGGATCTGGAGGAGAACATGGCCTGCAACTTCGGGATGCCCTCCCCCGAGGGCTACCGGAAGGCCCAGCGCCTCATGCGGCAGGCCGAGAAGTTCCACCGGCCGGTCATCACCTTCGTGGATACCCCCGGCGCCTATCCCGGCCTGGAGGCCGAGGCCCACGGCCAGGGCGAGGCCATCGCCTCCAGCCTGGCCCTCATGTCCGCCCTGCGGGTGCCCGTCGTCACGGTGATCGCCGGCGAGGGCGGCAGCGGCGGCGCGCTGGCGCTGGCTGTGGCCAACAAGGTCCTCATGCTGGAGAACGCCGTGTACTCCGTCCTCTCCCCGGAAGGCTTCGCCTCCATTTTGTGGAAGGACGCCAGCCGCTCCGGTGAGGCCGCCGGCCTCATGAAGCTCACCGCCGCCGATCTGGTGGAGCTGGGCGTGGCCGATCAGATCGTGCCCGAGCCCCTGGGCGGCGCCCACCGGGACCCGGAGCAGGTCTATCAGGCGGTGGACAAGGCCCTCTATGCCAGCCTGGCCCAGCTCCTGAAGCTACGGGACCCGGCGGCCCATCGCTATCAGAAATTCCGTGCCATGGGCCTCAGCGCCCGGAAGGAGGCCCCATGAATCGAGGACTTCGATTCTGTTCGACCGCCCGGTGCGTACCGGAGCGGATCGTGACCAACGACGAGATGAGCCGGATTGTGGAGACCAGCGACGAGTGGATCCGCAGCCGCACTGGCATCGGCCAGCGCCATTTCTCCCGCGGGGAGACCGCCGTGGACCTGTGCGTCGGGGCAGGCCGTCTGGCCCTGGAGCGGGCCGGCGCGGCCCCGGACGAGGTGGCCGTCTGCGTGGTGGCCACCTGCACCCCCGACTACGCCTCCCCCTCCGACGCCTGTCTGGTCCAGGCCGCCCTCGGCCTGCCGGAGGACACCCCCTCCTTCGACGTGAGCGCCGGATGCACCGGCTTCCTCTACGGGCTGGAGACCGTCCGGGGCCTGCTGGCCCTGGCAGAGGGCAAAAAGAAGTACGCCCTGCTAATCGGCTGCGATCAGCTCAGCCGGATCCTGGATATGACCGACCGGAGCACCTGCGTCCTCTTCGGAGACGGAGCCGGCGCGGCTGTGGTGTGTCTGGAGGACCGGCTCTGGCACGCCGCCCTGGGCAGCCGGGGCACCGCCGCCCCCCTGTGGCTCAACGGCCCCGGTCCTGAGACCACCTATATCCACATGGACGGTCCCGCCGTCTACCGCTTCGCGGTGGAGGCCCTGCCCTCCTGCGTGCAGGACCTGCTGGCCAAGAGCGGCCTGACGCTGGATGACATCGACTGGATCGTCCCCCATCAGGCCAACCGCCGCATCATCGAGACGGCGGCCAAGCGCCTCCATGCGCCGCTGGACAAGTTCTATCAGAACATGGTCCGCTACGGCAACACCTCCGCCGCGTCGGTGCCCATCGCGCTGGACGAGATGGCGGAGCAGGGCCTGCTGGCGCGGGGACAGAAGATCGTCACCGTGGCCTTCGGCGCGGGTCTCACCTGGGGCGGCGCCCTGTTTGAGTGGTGACCACGCCCGGAAAGGAAGGAAACGACATGAAACTCAACGAGCTTTTGGGGACCGAGTTCCCCTTCATCCAGGGCGGCATGGCCAACATCGCCACCGGCGCCTTTGCCGCCGCCGTCTCCAACGCCGGCGCCCTGGGCCTGATTGGCGCGGGCGGCATGGCCCCGGAGTCCTTCCGGGAGCACATCCACCAGTGCCGGTCCCTCACCGACAAGCCCTTCGGCGTGAACATCATGCTCATGCACCCCAAGGCCGATGAACTGGCCAAGATCGCCGCCGAGGAGCGGGTGGCCGTGATCACCACCGGCGCGGGCAGTCCCGGCCCCTACGTCTCCATGTGGAAGGAGTCCGGAGCCAAGGTGTTCCCCGTGGTCTCCGCCGTGTCCCTGGCCAAAATGATGGCCAAAGCGGGCGTGGACGGCGTGATCGCCGAGGGCACCGAGAGCGGCGGCCATGTGGGCGAGACCACCACCATGGCGCTGGTCCCCCAGGTCTGCGACGCGGTGGACATCCCCGTGATCGCCGCCGGCGGCATCGCCGACGGCCGCCAGCTCCTGGCCGCCTATGCGCTGGGCGCCTGCGGCGCACAGCTGGGCACCTGCCTGCTGGTCAGCGAGGAGTGTCCCATCCATGAGAACTACAAGCAGGCCTTGCTCCAGGCCAAGGACCGCTCCACCGTGGTCACGGGCCGCTCCGTGGGCGCCCCCGTCCGGGTCATCAAGAACCAGATGACCAAGGACTATCTGGCCCATGAGAAGGCCGGCGCCGACAAGATGGAGCTGGAACAGTTCACACTGGGCAGCCTGCGGCGGGCCGTGTTCGACGGCGATACCCGCACCGGAAGCCTCATGGCCGGCCAGGTGGCCGGGATGCTCCACCAGATCCGCCCCCTGCGGGCCATCTTCGAGGAGCTCCAGGCCCAGGCCGTCCAGCGGCTGGAGGCCCTGAAGGCGGAATGAATCCGGAGCCCGCCGGACCAGGCCCCTGCGGGCCGAATGAAAAGGGCCCAGACGGGCGCCCCCTGCCTGTCGTCGGCCAGAGACCGGGCGGGTCCTGGATCCGCCCCCGCGAACGAGGTATCTGATATGAAGCTCGCTTTCCTATACGCCGGTCAGGGCGCCCAGCACGTGGGCATGGGCCGGGACTTCTATGACCGCTTTCCGCTCTTCCGGGACATCTTCGACCGCGCCCCGGTGGAGTTCGATCTGAAGGGCCTGTGCTTCGACGGTCCGGAGGAAGCGCTCTCCGACACTCGGTACACCCAGCCCTGCATGGTGGCCTTCGCCGCCGGCGTCACCGGCCTGCTCTATCAGGCCGGGATCCGGCCCTCCATGGCCGCCGGACTGAGTCTGGGCGAATACTCCGCTCTGATGGCCGCCGGGGCCCTGTCCCCCGAGGATGCCATCGCGCTGGTGGCCTTCCGGGGGAAGGCCATGGCCGAGGCCGTCACCGGCCGGCCCTGCGGCATGGCCGCCGTCCTGAGCCTGGACCGGGAGAAGCTCCAGACCGCCTGTGACGCCGCCGCTGACCTGGGGGTGGCCGAGATCGCCAACTACAACTGTCCCGGCCAGCTGGTCATCGCCGGCGACGCCGCCGCCGTGGACAAGGCCGGCGCGCTGGCCAAGGAGGCCGGAGCCCGCCGGGTGGTGCCTCTGAAGGTCAGCGGCCCCTTCCACACCTCCCTGATGGCCCCCGCCGGGGATGCCCTCCGGGAGAAGTTCCGCACGGTAGAGTTCCGTCCCATGGCCTTCCCCGTCCTTTTCAACTGCAAGGGCGATGTGATGGGCCCCGGGGACACGATCCCCGCCCTGCTGGAGCGGCAGGTCCAGTCCAGCGTCTATCTGGAGGATACCATCCGCCGTATGGCCGCGCACGGGGTGGACACCATCGTGGAGATCGGTCCCGGCAAGACCCTCTCCGGCTTCGTCCGCAAGACCGTGAAGGGCATCGACACCTACGCCATCGATACGGCGGAGGACCTGGACAAGGTCATCGCCGCCCTGAAAGGAGAAGGAGCATGAGCATGGAACTGACGGGCCGGGCCGCCCTCGTCACCGGCGGCAGCCGGGGCATCGGCCGGGCCGTGTGTCTGGAGCTGGCCCGGCAGGGCGCCCGCGTGGCCGTGAACTACGCCGGGAACGCTCAGGCCGCGGAGGATACCGCCGCCGCCTGCCGGGAGCTGGGCGCGGAGGCTTTCGCCATCCAGGCCGACGTGGCGGACGCCGCCGCCGTGGACGCCATGGTGAAGGAGGTCATCGGACGCTTCGGCGCCCTCCATATCCTGGTGAACAATGCCGGCATCACCCGGGACAAGCTGGCCCTCCAGATGAAGGAGGAGGATCTGGACGCCGTGCTGGACACCAACCTGAAGGGCGCGTTCCACTGCATGAAGGCGGCCTACCGTCCCATGATGAAGCAGCGCTATGGCCGCATCGTGAACCTGTCCAGCGTAGTGGGCCTCCGGGGCAACCCCGGACAGGCCAACTACGCCGCCAGCAAGGCCGGCCTCATCGGCATGAGCAAGTCCATCGCCAAGGAGCTGGCCAGCCGGAACGTGACCGTCAATTTGGTGGCCCCCGGCTTCATCGACACCGACATGACCGCCGTGCTCCCCGAGGCCGCCCGGGAAGCCCTGCTCAAGAGCATCCCCATGGCCCGTCTGGGCCAGCCCGAGGACGTGGCCCGGGCCGTGGCCTTCTTTGCCGCCGAGACGTCCGGCTACATCACCGGCCAGGTCCTCTGCGTGGACGGCGGCATGGCCGTATGACCGCCCCGCTTCCCGACCGCCACAGCCGGTCTCTATCTTAGGCTCCTGCCTGAAAGGAATCTGAACTATGGAAAAACGACGCGTCGTCATCACCGGCTTGGGGGCCGTCACCCCCATCGGCCGGACCGCCGGAGAGTCCTGGGCCGCCGCCAGGGCCGGCGTCTGCGGGATCGCCCCGATCCAGCAGTACGATACCTCGGACATGAAGGTCAAGCTGGCCGGTGAGGTCAGGGACTTCAACGCCGAGGACTATATGGAGCGCCGGGAGGCCCGGCGTATGGACCGCTTCACCCAGTTCGCCATGATCGCCGCCGCCGAGGCCATGGAGCAGAGCGGCCTGGATCTGGAGCGGGAGGATCCCGCCCGCATCGGCGTCATGGTGTCCAGCGGCATCGGCGGCATGAACACCATCCAGAACGAGTGCCACAAGGGCTTCGAGAAGGGCTTCGACCGGATCTCTCCCTTCTTCATCCCTATGATCATCCCTAACATGGCCGCGGGCCAGATCGCGATCCGGTACGGCCTGAAGGGCATGTGTACCTGTCCCGTGGCGGCCTGCGCCGGCGGCAGCAACGCCGTGGGCGACGCCTTCCGCCACATCCGGGACGGCTATGCCGAGGTCATGGTGTGCGGCGGCGCGGACTCCACCATCGCCGGCATGGGCGTGGGCGGCTTCACCAGTCTGCGGGCCGTGACCACCACCGACGACCCCAGCCGTGCCTCCATCCCCTTCGATCAGGAGCGCTCCGGCTTCGTCATGGGCGAGGGCGCCGGCATCCTGGTGCTGGAGGACTATGACCACGCCATGGCCCGGGGCGCGGAGATCCTGGGCGAGATCACGGGCTACGGCGCCAACTGCGACGCCCACCACATCACCGCCCCTTGCCCCGACGGCGCCGGCGCGGCGGCCTGCATGGGCCTGGCCCTCCAGGATGCGGGCATCGCCCCGGAGGAGCTGGACTACATCAGCGCCCACGGCACCTCCACCCCGCTGAACGACTCCGGCGAGACTCAGGCCGTCAAGACCGCCTTCGGCGGGCACGCCCGGAAGCTGATGATGAGCTCTGTCAAGTCCATGATGGGCCATCTGCTGGGCGCCAGCGGGGCGGTGGCCTCCATCCTCACCGTGCTGGCCCTGCGGGACCAGTTCGCGCCCCCCACGATCAACTACCGGGTCCCCGATCCGGCCTGCGATCTGGACGTGGTGCCCAACGTGGGCCGGGAGGCCCCGATCCGCAACGCCATGGTGAACGCCTTCGGCTTCGGCGGGCACAACGCCTGCCTGATCTTCAAACGCTGGGAGGGCTGAGGATGGAACTGGATATCAAGCAGATCATGGAGATCCTCCCCCACCGTCCGCCCTTCCTGCTGGTGGACAAGATCGTGGAGTGTGAGCCGGGCCAGTCCGCCAAGGGCATCAAGTGCGTCAGCATGAACGAGCCCTTCTTCCCCGGTCACTTCCCCGGCCAGCCGATCATGCCCGGCGTGCTGATCCTGGAGGCCCTGGCCCAGACCGGCGCGGTGGCGGCCCTGTGCCTGCCTGAGAACCGGGGGAAACTGGCGATCTTCGGCGGCGTGAAGAACTGCCGCTTCAAGAAGCAGGTGGTCCCCGGCGACGTGCTGGAGCTCTCCTGTGAGCTGACCGACAAGCGGGGCCCCATCGGCTACGGCAAGGCCGTGGCCCGGGTGGACGGCAAGATCGCGGTCCAGGCCGAGCTGACCTTCGTGATCCAGTAAGTTGGACTCGACTCCGCCGTCCGATCCTGTTATGATAGATAGCAGTAGAAATAAGACTGTGCGGAGGGATGAGCGATGCTGGACGAGACCTTCAACGACGTGTATACCAAGTTCAAGCTCCATTTTTACCGGACTGTCTTTTCCCGGTTCCAGGACCGGGAGGCCAGTCTCACCACGGTCGAGACCTTCTGTATGGAGATCATCATGGCCCTGGGACAGCCTACGATCAACGAGTTCGCGAAATTCGTGAACATCTCTCCGCCCAACGCGGCCTACAAGGTGAACAGCCTGATCCAGAAGGGGTATGTCCGCAAGGAACGCTCCCCAGAGGACAAGCGGGAGTATCACCTGCTGGTGACTCAGAAGTACATCGACTACTACAACATCAGTTACGGCTATCTCACCACGGTGATGGGCCGGATCAAGGAGCGCTTCTCCCCGGAAAAGACCCACCTGCTGGAGGAGATGCTGGGCGTCATCTCCAGAGAACTCATGCCTGAGATCGCCCTGCCGGACCACGGCGCGGCACAGGGCTGATCAAAAAAGACCGGACTCGTCTCGGCGGAGGCGGGGCCGGTCTTTTGTTCCGCCCAAGGGGCGGGACGGGGGTGTCCTCGCCGGACGGGCCGCCTATCCGGCGGGGACCCTATTTCTTTTTCTGGACGCCAGAAAAAGAAACAGGGGAAAGAAAAAGAACGCCAGAGGGGGACAGTCGATCCCCCTCTGGACTCCCCCCAATGCGTCCCCGGCCGGCATTCGAAGGAGACAGCGCCTGCGGGAGCCTGGCAGCACACACACGTTCGCCCGGCGCTCCCGACGGACGTTTTTCGACTCAAAAGACAAGATGGCTCCCCGCTTCGAAGGGCAGGATCAGACGGGAGCGCTCTGCGGATCCAGACCATCATAGGGGCGGCGTCCCCGACGCCCCTCGACAGGCTCTCGGTCGTGCGCTTCGCGCGATCAGAGGACGTCCGAGACGAAGCAAAGGCCTTTATGACAGAACGAGGAGAGAACGAGCGCATAGGGGGTGTCCAGAGGGGAGGTCCGCCCCCTCTGGCGTTCTTTTTCTTTCCCCCTTTCTTTTTTCTCACGCGAGAAAAAGAAAGGGAGCTCCCGCTGAGTAAGCGGCCCGTCCGGCGAGGACACAACGCACCCGCCCCGTGGGCGGAACAAATTCTATCAGCAGCTGCACATTTATCTGTCCTTTCTAAAAAGCTTTGTGAGGCCTCATTCTTTAGAAAGAAGGACGCATTTTATGAAGAAGCAGCCCATCGCAGCCATGCTCTGCTGTGGCACGATGCTGTCCGGCATAGCCGCCTGTACGGCGGCTGATGCGCCTACGGCCGCCCCCATGACGACGGTCTCTGCCTCTCCTGACGCATCCTCCGATCCTCTTTTCATCAGCGGAAAGCCTGGAGACATCTTCACCTCCGGCGATGTGGTCAAGGGCACCAATGTGACCATCGACGGCAAGACTTCCATCAACGTTTACAGCACCAACAAGTGGCCCGCCGGATGGTACTATGCCAACTTCACCAGCGGAAAGGCGAATATGAAGGGCACCAGCTCCTGCCGGGTCGCCTCCACGAAGGACGAACTGGATCTGTAAGTCCGTTCGCCTCCTGCCTCAGCGCTTGAAATGACCGTCCCCCGGAGAGCGGCTGCTCTCCGGGGGACTTTGTCTATCTATCCGCGCTCAACGACTGCCTTCTTCTCCCAGAAGTTCCCCCGCGATGGTCTCCGCGGTCTCCTCCACCCGCTGGAAATCCACATGGGGATTGTAGACCGCCTCCAGCGCATCGTGCTTGGCCTTGGCCTCGGCCATGGCCTCCACTGCCTCGGCAGTGAGGGCGTCCGCCACCTTCCGGGAGAAGCGGAGCCGGGTCCGGTCCCGGCGGAGGCGCTCCGGGTCCAGCATGGCGTCCAGCCGCAGACGGCGGTAGGGCCGCTTCCCCTCATAGGGCATCCCCGGCGTGCTGGACAGGAAGCCCACCCCCAGTCCGGGCAGGAACACATGGCGCAGACGCTCCGGGTCCATGGGGTCCGGGCAGACGATCACGTCATAGCCCGCCGCCGACGCTCCGGCGGCCAGACGGGCCAGGAGCGGATGGGCCAGCCCATAGCTGTCCCACACCTCATAGACCTTCCGGCACAGCGCGTCCGCCGTCCCGAAGAGGCACATGGGCCCCTGGCAGGTCACGGCGTCCAGCAACCGCCGGCAGATCTTCCCCGGCTCCCGGCCGGTGCGGCGGCACTCCCGGCTGAGGATCCCGGCCGCCCGCTTGTTCAGCCGGGCCTCCAGCTCCGGCGTCAGGAGCATGGACCGGATGTCGTCCTGGATCTGGGCGGCGGCGGAGAGACAGCGGTAAGCCCGGGCATAACAGTCGGGATAGCCCTCCATACAGGCGGCCAGCTCATCCCGCAGGGGCTTGAGGGCCGCCGTGTCATAGCAGGCCCCCAGGTCCACATAGCGCTCCATGGCCCCGGGACAGCGGGGCTCCACCACATGGGGCGCGGTGGCGTCCACCAGCGCCGCCTTCCGGTCCGGGAAGCGCACCGCGTCCAGCGACCCCGGATCCCCGGAACACAGGATGTACTCCACTGGATGGCCCGCCTCCTCCATGGCCTTGGCCACCCGGCGCATGAGGGTGGACTTCCCGCACCCGGGGCCGCCCTTGATGAGGAAATAGTCCTCGGTCTCCTCCGGCGGCATGAACTGATCATAGAGCGAGTAGAAGCCTGCGGGGGAATTGGCCCCCAGGAAAAAGCGGACCTGCGGTCTGTCTGCCATAAAAAGCCCTCCGTTTCGGCGATGATCGGTCGGTTTCTGACTCACCATATGCGGCAGGGGGCCGATCGGTCCGTATCCGGAGGCGAAAAAGAGCGCGGAGCAGGGCCGATGCCTGTCTCCGCGCTCTGGGCCGTCCTTCACTTTTTCTCCGCGTCCTGGGCGGCGATCCGCTCGGCCAGGTCGCTCAGATAGAGCCAGCGGTCCATCTTCTCCTCCAGCCGGGCCTCCAGTCCGGCCTGCTCCTCCTGGAGCCGCTGGAGGGCCACATAGTCGGTGGCGCACTGGGCCTGCTGGTCCTGGTTGTCCGCCAGCTGGGCCTCCAGCCCGGCGATGTCCGATTCGATCGTGTCGTAGTCCCGCTGTTCCTTATAGCTGAAGCGGAGCTTTTTCGGTCCGGCAGAGCGGGGGCGCTCCTTCTTCTCCTTCGGTCCCGCCGCCCGCTTCTCCGCCCGGCGCTTTTCAGCCAGGGCCGCCAGATAGTCGGTGTAGCCCCCCACATAGGGCAGGATGCGGCCGTCCCCCTCCACAGCGAAGATCCGCCGAGCGGTCTTGTCCAGGAAATACCGGTCGTGGGACACGGCCACCACCGCCCCCCGGAAGCCCTCCAGATAGTCCTCCAGGATGGTCAGGGTCTCGATGTCCAGGTCGTTGGTGGGCTCGTCCAGCAGGAGCACGTTGGGGGCCGCCGCCAGCACCGACAGCAGGAAGAGCCGCCGCTTCTCGCCGCCGGAGAGCTTGCCGATCGGGCTCCACTGCACATCGGCCGGGAAGAGGAACTGCTCCAGCAGCTGGGCGGCGGTGACGGTGCCCTCCGGGGTCTCGATCCGCTCGCCGATCTCCTTCACATAGTCGATCACCCGCATCTCCGGGTCCATGGGCGGGTTTTCCTGACAGAAGTAGCCGATCCGCACCGTCTCGCCCACAGAGATCGTGCCGGCGTCCGGCTGGATCCGCCCGGCGATCAGATCCAGCAGGGTGGATTTGCCGCTCCCGTTGGGGCCCACGATGCCGATCCGGTCGTCCCGCAGGAGATTGCAGTCGAAGTCCCGCAGGACCATCCGGCCCTCATAGGACTTGCAGACTCCCTTCAGCTCGATCGTCTTGCGGCCCAGGCGGCTGGAGATGGAGGACAGCTCCAGTGTGGACTTCTCCGCCGGTCCGGACTGCTCCTTCAGGGCCTCATAGCGCTCCAGACGCTCCCGGCTCTTGGTGCCCCGGGCGGTGGGGCCCTGCATGACCCACTGGTACTCCCGCCGGAGGATGGACTGGCGCTTGCGCTCGCTGGCCCGGGCGGACTCCTCCCGCTCGGCCTTCCGGCGGAGGAAGTCCTCGTAGCTCCCCTCATAGCCGTAGAGCTTCCCGCCGTCCACCTCGATCATCCGGTTCGTGACCCGCTCCAGGAAATAGCGGTCGTGGGTGATCATGACCAGCCCGCCGGAGAAGCTCTTGAGCCAGTCCTCCAGCCAGGCGGTCATCTCGCTGTCCAGATGGTTGGTCGGCTCGTCCAGGATCAGCACATCGCAGGGCCGGACCAGCGCCGCGGCCAGGGCCGCCCGCTTCCGCTGGCCGCCGGAGAGGCTCCCCATCCGCTGGTCGAAGTCAGAGACGCTCAACCGGTCCAGGATGGTCTTGGCCTCATATTCCGCCAGGGCCCGGGCGTCGGAGGACAGGCCCCGCAGGACCTGCTCCAGCACGGTGGCTTCCGGGTCGAAGTCCGGGCTCTGGGGCAGGTACTCCAGCCGCACGTTGGGGAAGCGCTGGACCGTTCCGGTCTCGGGCTCCTCCACTCCAGCCAGCATCCGCAGGAGGGTGGACTTGCCCGCGCCGTTGATGCCGACCACGCCCACCCGTTCGCCGGGTTCCAGATAGAAGGACACATGGTCCAGCAGGACCCGGGTCCCATACGTCTTGGTGATGTTTTCCGCAGACAACAGCATCGCTGAGATCGCTCCTTTTCGGCCCGCGGGCCGTCATGAGATCATTGGGCCGCCACGTTCTCCTTCCACCTGCCGGACAGGTAGAAGAGGACGATGACGACCAGAGAGCCGGCGGAGGCCACCGGGGCGCCCACGCCTACGCCCATCAGGCCCCAGCCCAGCGTCAGAGAGAACAGGACGCAGGCCGGGACCCGCAGGAGCAGGGCCGACATCATGTTGTTCATCAGAGAAAAGGTGGTGTGCCCGCTGGCGATGAACAGGCCGTTCACACAGAAGCACAGGGGCACGAAGAGATAGTCGAAGCAGAAGCTCTTCATGTACACCACGCCGTACTGGATCAGCTCCGGCTCCCGGTTGAAGAGGGCGATGATCTCCGCCGGGAACAGCCGGGCGATCAGGAAGATCAGCGCTGAGATCGCGAAGGCGATCCCCGTGCCGGTCCAGCAGGTCTTGACCGCCCGGTCCCACCGGTCCGCGCCGATGTTCTGGGCGCACACGGTGGAGATGGAGGCCCCCAAGGCCACGGCGGGCATGATGGCGAAGCCGTTGAACTTGGACACCACGCCCACGGCGGCCGAGGCGTTCACGCCGCCGATGTAGTTGGTCAGCACCGTGATGATCAGGAAGGAGAAGCTGGTCACGCCGTTCTGCACCGCGGAGGGCAGGCCCAGCCGGAAGATCCGGCCGATGTAGTGGGGATGGATCTTCAGGGAGCTGGGCTTGAAGTCGAACACGAACTCGTCCCGGGCCAGAGTGACCATACACAGCACCACGCTCAAGGCTTGGGAGAACACGGTGGCCAGCGCTGCGCCCAGGGCCCCCATTTTGAAGATGGCCACCAACACGAAGTCCAGCGCGATGTTGGTGACGCAGGCGATCAGCACGAAGTAGAAGGGGCGCTTGGAGTCGCCCATGCCCCGCTGGACGGCGCTGAGCACGTTGTAGGCGAAGATGAACAGGATGCCGGTACAGGTGACGGTGAGATACCGGTCCGCCTCGTCGAAGGCCTCCGCCGGGGTCTGGATCAGCTTGAGCACCGGCACCCGCAGGAAGATCATCAGCGCCGTGATGACCACGCCCGCGATCAGCAGAGTGGTCATCAGGGTGGCGGTGACCTCCTCCATGGCCTTCCGGTCCTTCCGGCCCATGGCCTGGGCGATCAGGATCGTGCCGCCGGTACACAGGCCCACCACGATGTTGGTGAGGATGAAGGTGATCTGACTGCCGATGTTCACGCCGGACATACTGATATTGTCGGCAAAATTGCCCACGATGAGCATATCCGCCACGCTGTACAGGGACTGGATCAGGTTGGATGCCAAAAAGGGCAGGGCGAACAGGATCAGCTGCCGCACCACGCTGCCCTCGGTCAGGTCCCGCTCATAGCGGCCCTTCGTCGGTCTCGACTCATCTGCCATAGAAGTCTCCTCGCTCCTTTTTCTCGTTCCTCGGTGTGTCACGGCGGATGGACCCAGAGAGCTGCCCGCCGTTGACGCTTATTTTTAAGCATAACACAGCGTGACCGGCCCTGTCCATCCCCCCGCTCCGCTTCGAAGCCACAGAATGTTCACATTTCCCCTATTGACTTTGCCGGGACAGGAGCGTAGAATACGTTAGCATATTGATGATAAGTATGCTGATGAAATAAAGGAGGTCGTCTCATGTCAGCACGCACTACGTCGAGCATCCTCTTCCACGCCCTCCACCGGGCCCATCAAAAGACGCTCCAGGCGGAGCTCGCCGCCCACGGGCTGGACGATCTGGGCTCCCCGCCGATCCTCTTCGTGATCCGGGACTGGGAGAAGACAGGCCGGCTGGCCTCGCAGAAGGAGCTGGCCGACGCCCTCCATATCTCGCCCGCCACCATGGCCGTGTCCCTCAAGTCTCTGGAACGGGGCGGCTATGTGGAAAAGCGGGGCGACCCCGCCGACCAGCGGTGCAAGCGGGTGGCCATCACCGAAAAGGGCCGCCGGGCTCTGGAGGCCTGCTCCGCCAGCTTCGACCAGGTGAACGCCCGGATGTTCGCCGGCTTCTCCGCCGAGGAACGGCGCCAGCTGGGGGAATACCACCAGCGGATGCTCCACAATCTGCTGGGGGACGCGGATCTGGAAGAGTTCTGCGGCCCCTGCGCCAAGAAGAAAGGATGAAACAGCGATATGTTCAAAAAGCTCCTGCCATATCTGGGCGAGTATAAGCGCTACGCGATCCTCACCCCGCTCACGGCAGTGTTGGAGGTGGCCTGTGAGCTGGCGCTCCCCCGCTTCATGGCGGCCATCGTGGACGTGGGCATCGTAGATCGGGACATGGCCTACATCCTCCAGATGGGCCTGTCCATGCTCCTGCTGGCCATGATCAGCATGACCTGCGGCATGTTCTGCGCCAAGTTCGCGGCGATCAGCGCCCAGGGCTTCGGCGCCAACCTGCGCCGGGGCCTGTTCGACAAGATCCAGGAGTTCTCCTTCGCCGACATCGACCGGTTCTCGTCGGCGTCCCTGATCACCCGGACCACCAACGACGTGAACGCCATCCAGATGATGGTGGCCATGGCTCTGCGCCTCCTGGTCCGCTCCGGCGTGATGCTGGTGGCGGCCCTGGCCGTGGCGGTGAGCATCAACGCCCAGCTCACGCTGGTCATGGCGGTGATCATCCCCCTGATGGCCCTGGCCATCGGCCTGCTCATGAAGGTCTGCAGCAAGCTCTTCGAGGCCATGCAGAGGCGGATCGACGACCTGAACAACACCACCCAGGAGAACCTGGTGGCCATCCGGGTGGTGAAGGCCTTCGTCCGGCAGTCCCACGAGAAGCTCAAGTTCCAGAAGGCCAATGACGCCCTGACCAAGGCCACCACCAAGGTGGACATGACCGTGATCCTCATGATGCCCCTCATGACGCTGAGCATGAACGCCGCCACGGCGGGCGTGCTGTGGATCGGCGGCGGCCAGGTCATGGGCGGCTCCATGCTGATCGGCGACCTGAGCTCCTTCCTGACCTATATCTTCCAGATGCTCATGAGCGTCATGATGCTGTCCATGAGTCTGCTCCAGCTCTCCCGCGCCGTCGCCTGCGGCCACCGCATCCTGGAGGTGCTGGAGACGGAGCCCTCCATCCGGGACGGCGCCCGGAAGGAGCTCCCCGCGCCCCGGGGCGAGGTGGAGTTCCGGGACGTGTCCTTCAAGTACCAGTCCAGCGGCTCCGGCGACGACGTGCTGGAGCATCTGGACCTCCATGTGGCCCCCGGCGAGTTCGTGGCCATCGTGGGCGGCACCGGCACCGGCAAGTCCTCTCTGGTGAACCTGATCCCCCGGTTCTATGACGCCGCCGCCGGCGCGGTGCTGGTGGACGGCGTGGATGTGCGGGAGTACCCTCTGGATGATCTCCGGGCCCGGATCGGCATGGTGCTCCAGAAGAACGTGCTCTTCTCCGGCACCATCCGGGAGAACCTGCTCTGGGGCCGTCCCGACGCCACGGAGGAGGAGATGATCCAGGCCGCCAAGAGCGCCCAGGCCTACGACTTCGTCATGGGCTTGCCCGACGGGTTCGACACCATGCTGGACCAGGGCGGTACCAATGTGTCCGGCGGCCAGAAGCAGCGCCTGTGCATCGCCCGGGCCATGCTCCGCCGCCCCTCCATCCTGATCCTGGATGACTCCACCTCCGCTGTGGACTCCACCACGGAGGCCCTGATCCGGGAGTCCTTCAAGAAGGACCTGGCGGGCACCACCGTCATCATCATCGCCCAGCGGATCAGCTCGGTGCAGTACGCCGACCGGATCGTCGTGCTGGACGACGGCAGGATAAACGCCGTCGGCACCCATGAGGAGCTGATGGCCTCCAACCAGATCTATCAGGAGATCTACCAGTCTCAGCAGGAAGGAGTGAAGGGCTGATGGCAGAGAACAAGAACAACATCCCCAAGGGCGGTCCTGGCCACGGCCGCCGGGGCGGCTTCGACAAGCCCAAGGACCTGAAAAAGACGGTCTCCCGTCTGCTGGGCTATCTCACCCGGTCCAAGTGGCCTCTGGTGCTGGTCCTGCTATGTCTGCTCACCTCGGTGGGCACCAACATCGGCGGCTCCAGCTTCGTGAACCTGGTCATCATCAACAACATCGCCTATGGCGGATACAGCAGTCCTGCCGGTCTGATCGCGGACCTCCTGAAGCTGGTCGGCATCTATCTGATCGGCGTGGCGGCGGTATATGCTCAGTCGGCCATCATGGTCCAGCTGGCCCAGCGGGGCACCAACCGGCTCCGCAAGGACCTGTTCGACCATCTCCAGAGCCTGCCCCTGTCCTATTTCGACAAGCACACCCACGGTGAGCTCATGAGCCGCTTCACCAACGACGCGGACAACGTCCAGCTGGCGCTGGAGCAGAGCCTGGTGTCCATGATCTCCAGCGGCATCATGTTCGTGGGCCTGGTGGTGGTCATGCTGGTGGTGAGTCCCCTGCTCTTCCTGGTGTCGGTGCTGACTCTGGGCGCCACCTTCCTGGTGTTCAAGGTGTTCGGCGGCAAGAGCCGCCGGTACTACAAGGCCCAGCAGGACGCCCTCGGCCAGGTCAACGGCAACATCCAGGAGACCATCGAGGGCCTGAAGGTCGTCAAGGCATTCACCCATGAGGAGCAGGCCAAGGCCCAGTTCAAGGGTCTGAACGACAGCTACCGGGACGTGGCCACCGCCGCCAACTTCTACTCCACGGCGGTCATGCCCATCTCCATGAACATCATGAACGTGGGCTATGCCCTCACCGCCGCCTTCGGCGGGGCCCTGTCCATCGTGGCAGGCTTCAAGCTGGGCTCCTTCACCCTGTATCTGGGCTACTGCCGCCAGATCGGTCAGCCCCTGAGCCAGCTCTCCCAGCAGCTCACCACCATCCTCTCCGCCCTGGCCGGCGCCGAGCGCATCTTCGACGCCATGGACGCCGAACCCGAGGAGGATCAGGGCGTGGTGACGCTGGTGCCCGCGGAGCGGGACGCCAACGGCGCGCTCTCCGTCCAGACCGGCGGCGGCCGGCCCCACGCCTGGGCCTGGAAGACTCCCCGCACCGCCGTCATGCATCTGGTGCCCGTCCTCAAGGAGGGCAAGGATCTGGTAGAACTTGGTCAGGCGGTCCGCACGGAGCAGGGCCTCAAGCTCCTGCCGCCCCATGAGGACGGCGACGGCATCTGGGTCCGGGTAGAGCCGGACGGCCGCCTCACCGAGGTGGAGGACCTGTCCACCCTGGCCGGCCATGGCTGGGCCTGGAGCTACCCGGACAAGGCGGGCCATAAGACGCTCCATCTGGTCCGGGGCGCGGTCCGCAACGTGCCTGGCGAGGACCACTACCTCACCGAATTGAAGGGCGCGGTGCGTTTCACCGATGTGGACTTCTCCTACGTCCCCGGCAAGCGGATCCTGAAGCACATCAGCGTCTACGCCAACCCCGGCCAGAAGATCGCCTTCGTGGGCTCCACCGGCGCAGGCAAGACCACCATCACCAACCTGATCAACCGGTTCTATGAGATCGAGGGCGGCATGATCACCTTCGACGGAATCGACGTCCACGCCATCCGCAAGGACGACCTGCGCCACGCGCTGGGTGCGGTGCTCCAGGACACCCATCTCTTCACCGGCACGATCATGGACAACATCCGCTACGGCCGTCTGGACGCCACCGACGAGGAGTGCATCCAGGCCGCCAAGATCGCCAACGCCCACTCCTTCATCCGGCGTCTGCCCGACGGGTATGACACCTTCGTCACCGGCGATGGCGGCAACCTGAGTCAGGGCCAGCGCCAGCTGCTGGCCATCGCCCGGGCGGCGGTGGCGGATCCCCCCGTCATGATCCTGGACGAGGCCACCTCCTCCATCGACACCCGGACGGAGGCCCTGATCTCCAAGGGCATGGACGCCCTGATGGAAGGCCGGACGGTGTTCGTGATCGCCCACCGGCTGTCCACGGTCCGCAACTCCGACTGCATCGTGGTCATCGAGCACGGCGAGATCGAAGAGAAAGGCTCCCATCAGGAGCTCCTGGACCAGAAGGGCCGCTACTATCAGCTGTATACAGGCCAGTTCCAGCTCACCTGAGCCGGGACGGGACCAGACGCGAAAAGACCCGCCGGATGGCGGGTCTTTTGCTCAGCGTGTCGAAAAAATTCGACCCGCTTCTCAGAAATGGCAAAGCCATTTCTTCGATGGGATGCAGGCCGCCGCGCGCACTCGCTTTGCTCGCACACTAGCGGCCTGAAAAGAGTTTTTTCTGAGGCGCATGTCCTCAGAAAAAACGCCTTACATCTCATTCCGTCACCTGCGGGTGACGGAATTCTGCGAGGCTCTTGCATCGCTCAACGTGAGGAATGACTTTTTTGACCGTCTGGCGAAAAGGCCCGCCGGATGGCGGGTCTTTTCCTGTATCTGTCGTATATTTAGGGGATACCGGGTGAGGCCCGGCCGCTCACTCCCCGTCCTTAGACACGTCCGCGAAGCGGGCGCGGGCCTGCTTGGCCAGAGCCTGGGGAGAGAGCTCCACCTGGGCACCGATCCGGCCGGCACTGACGACCATGGTCTCCAGCCCCTGCGCCCGCTCGTCCAGGAACGTCTTGAACGGCTTCTTCATCCCCAGCGGAGAACATCCCCCGTGGATATACCCGGTCAGGGGCAGCAGCTCCGCCTGACGGATCATGGCCACAGACTTCTCCCCGGCGGCCTTGGCGGCGGCCTTCAGATCCAGCGTCCGCAGGACGGGGATCACGAACACATAGTGGTTTTTGGAGGCCCCCACCGTCACCAGCGTCTTGAACACCTGCCCGGGGTCCCGGCCGATCAGGCCGGCCACGGTGGCGCCGTCCACCGCCCCGTCCGGGGAGGCGTAGTGATGGGGCGTGTAGGGCACCTTCCGCTGGTCCAGCAGGCGCATCACGTTGGTCTTTTCTTCTGCCATAGCGATCCATTCCCTTCCTTGGGTCATCCTTGCATTTCCCCATCAACTGGGGTATGCTTGAAGCGAGCCTACGGGCTCATTTTCTGATATCTATCATACCATACCACGATCGCCGCCCCGTTTCAAACAGATCGTTCCACCGGAGGCCGCCGCGGTGTGCAAAAGGAGCTGGACCACATGGACAAAGACTGGAGCGAGAAGCCGATCGTATTGGTGGGGGCTGGGGCCCTGGGCATCCTCTTCGGGGAGAAGCTCACCGCCGCCTATGGCCGGGAGCGGGTGGCCTTCGCCGTGGACCCGGAGCGGGCCCGCCGCTACGCGGCCGCCGAGTTCACCTGCAACGACCGCCCCTGCGGCTTCCATTTTTTGACGGATATAGACACTTCCCCTAAGGCCGGCCTGCTGATCTTCGCCGTGAAGGCCACCGGGCTGGAGGCCGCTGCCGCGCTGGTGGAGCCGCTGGTAGGGCCGGACACGGTGATCGTCTCCACCCTGAACGGCGTGTCCAGCGAGGGGATCATCGGGGACGTCTGCGGGGCGGACAAGGTCCTCTACTGCGTGGCCAAGGGCATGGACGCGGTGCGGGAGGGCACTCATCTCCACTACTCCTCTCCCGGCTGTCTCCTGCTGGGCGAGAAGGACCGGAGCCGCTCCCCCCGGCTGGCGGCGGTGGTAGCGCTGCTGGAGGGCGCTGGCATCGCCTGCGAAGAGCCGGCAGATATCCTCCACGCCCAGTGGAGCAAGCTGATGGTGAACACCGGGGTCAATCAGACCTGCGCCCTGTATGACATCCCCTACCGGGGCGTGCAGGTCCCCGGTGAAGCCCGGGACACCATGATCGCCGCCATGGAGGAGGTCCGGACGGTGGCCGCCGCCGAGGGCACGCCCATCACCGATGCGGAGCTGGCGGACTGGCTCAAGGTCATCGACGGCTTCGGCCCGGACAATATGCCCTCCATGCGGCAGGATATGCTGGCCCGCCGGCCCACGGAAGTGTCCCTCTTCGCCGGGACCATCCGGGCCCTGGGGAAAAAGCATCATATCCCCACCCCCGTAAACGACCGGCTCTGGACCGGGATCAGGACCGCAGAGGCCCAGTTCTAAGGCAAATTTTCCACAGCAGGATCCGATCTTGTGGAAAAACAGCGCACCGGAAACACGGCTTCCAGCTTTGCTATGAATTGGTCCACATAACGGCGGCATCCCGCGGAAAAGCTATGTTCGGATCGCCCGATACGATCCGCAACAAAAAACGTAAGGAGATGCACGCTATGTCTACCACTTCCAATCAGCCTTCCGTCCCCAGCGCCCGCGAGGCTCTGAACAAATTCAAGATGGAGGCCGCGTCCGAGGTGGGCGTGGACCTGAAGCAGGGCTATAACGGCGACCTGACCAGCCGTCAGGCCGGCTCCGTGGGCGGCCAGATGGTCAAGAAGATGATCGAGGCCTACGAGAACTCCATGAAGTAACGCATCCCCAGACACGATCTTCGCGTGAAACGAGAGCCGGACGACATCCCCCGATGTCGTCCGGCTCAAGCTGTCGAGAGACCCGACCGCATATTTTTTCGGCTGTCTGAGACAAGGCCGTTCCGGCCTTATGACAAGCTCATATGTTGAGCATGACTTCTCCCGTCTCATAATTTACCAGTGCGTAATGGTCCTCCCAAGTCTCGTCGGTGTACTGGAGGACCAAGTTGCCGTCTACCAGTTGGACCCCGCCGACATCCTCCACATCGGCAATGAGGTTCGCTGTCCACTGGATAGCACCATCCAGGCCGGACTTCACGATCCCATCCGATCTGCTTGCCGATACCATCAACACACCGTCCTCAAATTTGCGGATCGCCATCCGTGCGCCCACATAGGCCGGAGCAAAGGTATCCTCTCCCGTCTCAGTGTTGATAACATAGAGCTGATTATTCGCCACAAGATAGATGTTGTTCTTCGTGTAGTCGTAGACCGCACTGGTGGTTTCCTCAAACTCCCGCTCCCAAACTTTATGCAGGTCCTTATCGTAGTACCCCAGCTTCAACGCTTCCAGGCTGGTGTCATAGGTAAATACGAAGTAGTGTTCAAAGTCCGCAGAGAACTCCACGCAGCGCCGGATGGTATCGTTGAACACTGGATCCTTGGCGTCGATGATCTCGCCTCCGTCTTTTGCGAACAGAAATTTCGTAAAGTTTGCGTTGCTCTGATCTTCCAGTTCTACGGTATAATACGGAAGACTGTCACTGAGGTCATAGCCGAATTCCGCCGCACTCTCCTCCGCCTCCTCGAGGGAGTAATAATTCCCTCCTCCAGTGGTATTCAAAAGAAGCAGCGCCGTCTCCTCAGTGAAGTCGTCCAAGGCCGCCTTGCGGAATTCAATGTCATGGAAAATCGTTTTTGCTACCGTCTTGACAGTGGCAGCATCAAATCGCTCGCTGATGATGATCCCAGCATCCTCCGCCGCCTGATTCGCATGGTACACATTCACACAGGGGATGGTGTACGACGTCCCATCGATGTCCACCGTCTCTACTCCGGTATAGCGGCCATAGCCCATGAGCACGTCATTCTCCATATACCACCCCGCCGGATCCGTTTTGCCCCGCAGGACGATATACTGTCCGCCGTACATCTGCTTATAAGCTTCCTCATCATAGGCCATCCCATAAGGGACCACGTTTGCCCAAATCACAATCTCATAGTTATCTTCATCCATAGAAAGGACTTTGATGACTGCACCGTAAACAGAGACCTGCGCCCCCTGAAAGAGATCAGGATAGCGGCGCATAAATTCGTAATCGGTCAGCTGTAAATAGTCCTCGTCAAAATATTCAATGACCGCCTTCTGTTCGTCGGTCAGCTCTACCGTGCTGGAATCGACCTTGATGTTCTTCAATCCCATTGCGGTATCATTTTCCGGCGAGCTGTTATCTTTTTCCCGATCCCCCAGCGGCTTGCTGAACTCGTCGCTCTGCGTGCTGTCTGCGGTGCTGGAGTCGTTCCCGACGCCGGATGAACAGCCGGCACAGGATACCGCCATCGTCAGACATAACAGTGCAGTCCCCAGCCGTCTGATCCGCCAGTCTAAGTTCCGGTCTTCCATGATATATCGTCCTCCCAGTTTCAATCCGTCGGTCAAAGCGCTTTCGCTTTTTCGCAAATGGCATGATTTTGCCTCTTCCACCCGTGTCATATCTATAAGTATAATATATATCTCCATAAATGTAAATACCGGACGCCTTCTTTGCTAAAGTTATTAAAAATGGCTACGAGGTATTTTTATGGATATCGGGCACCGGATCATCGAACTGCGCGAGGTAAAGGGTTGGAGCACCAATCGGCTGGCCAATCTGTGCGGACTGTCACAGAGCTTCCTGCGCTCTGTAGAACTGAATGAAAAGGGGATCTCCGTGGAGAATCTGGCACTGCTATGCGAGACGCTTGGAATTTCGCTTCGGGATTTTTTCGATGTCCCCCAGGCCGACGCCCAACTGGATCAGGACCTGTGCCGCCAGATCTCCGCTCTGACCACGGCGCAGAAGCAGGCGCTGGAGGCCTTGCTTCGGAGTTTTCAGATATGAGACAGAGGACTCCGGGGAGAGCCTCTCCGTTTCCGCCTGTGCGTACTCGTCTGAGCCTGTGAGCTTGCATCTTGACTGAAAAACGAGAGCCGGACGGCATCCTCCGATGCCGTCCGGCTCTTCTCATGCCGTTCTATCGAACTCAGTCAGTTGTAGCACGCCACCTTCAGCAGCTCCTCCGGAGTGGTGATGCCCTGGGCCACCAGGGCCAGGCCCTGCTCCTTCAGGCTCCGCATCCCCTGCTCCCGCCGGGCGTAGGCCTCGATCTCCTCCACGTCGGCGCCCTTGCTGATCATCCGGCGGATCGTCCGGTCGATCGTCACGATCTCGTGGATCGCCAACCGGCCCCGGTAGCCGGTGCCGTTGCACTGGGGACAGCCCGTGCCCCGGTGGACCGTGTGGATGTCCGGGCCAAGAAGGACCTGCTCCTGGGGCGTGGGCTCCACCTCTTCCGCACAGTGGGGGCAGACCTTGCGGACCAGACGCTGGGCCACCAGGCCCACCAGCGAGTTGGCGATCAGATAGCTGTCCACGCCCATGTCCTGGAGGCGGACGATGCTGGAGATGGCGTCGTTGGTGTGCAGGGTGCTGAGCACCATGTGGCCGGTGATGGCCGCCCGGACGGAGATGCTGGCGGTCTCGCCGTCGCGGGTCTCGCCCACCATGATGATGTCCGGGTCCTGCCGCAGGAGGGCCCGCAGGCCCATCTCGAAGGTCAGGCCCGCCACCGGGTTCACCTGGGTCTGGTTGATGAGGGGCACGTTCTTCTCCACCGGGTCCTCGATGGTGGAGATGTTCACCTGCCGCCGGGACAGATGCTCCAGCACCATGTACAGGGTGGTGGACTTGCCGGAGCCGGTGGGGCCGGTGATGTAGATGATCCCATTGGGGGCGTTGAGCATGGGCACGAACTTCTGCCAGGTCTCCTCGTTCATGCCGAAGTGCTCGGCATAGTCCACATGGCCGGCGGTGGCCAGCACGCGGAGCACCGCCTTCTCGCCGAACACGGTGGGCAGGATGGAGACACGGATGTTCACCGCCGTGCCGTCGTTGGTGCGGATCCGGAAATGCCCGTCCTGAGGGAGCCGCCGCTCGGCGATGTCCAGGTCGGACATGATCTTGATGCGGGCGATCAGGGGCTGGTGGATGCTCCGCTGGAGGGTCACATAGTCCACGATCGCGCCGTCTAGGCGCATCCGCACCCGGGTCTGGGTCTCATAGGGCTCGATATGCACGTCGCTGGCGCCGGTGGTCACGGCCCGGTCCAGCAGGCTGTTCAGCAGCTTGATGACCGGGGCCTCGGGATCGCCGCCCGCGCTCTCCTCCAGCTCCAACAGCTCCATGTCGTTCTGGGCGAAGCCCTTGTTGGCGTCCCGCGCGGCCCGGCGGGCCCCCACCTCGGAGTAGTAGTAGTTGATCGCCCGGCGGAGGGGCCCCCGCTCGCTGAGCCGGGGGGACACGGAACAGCCGGTGAGCTGCCGCACCTCCTCCAGCGCGAAGTAGTTCAGAGGATCGTTGGTGACCACCACCAGATCCTGACCGGAACGGCTCACCGCCAGCAGATCCTGCTTCTCCGCCAGCTCCCGGGGGATCAGCGCCACGGCATCCAGATCCACGCTGAGCTGGCCCACGTTCACGATCTCCAGCCCCAGACGGGCGGCCAGCGCCTCCAGCACCTGGGACTCAGTGACGAAGCCCAGCTCGATCAGGATCTGGCCCACCCGCATCTCCCGGTGCTCCTTCTGATAGGCCAGGGCCTGGTCCATCTGGGCCTCGTCGATATAGCCCCGCTCCATCAGGATCTCACCGATCCGCAGGTTTTTGCTCACGATACCGTCTCCTCTCCGTCATCCACGCACATATAGAGTTCCATCGTACAGGTGATGCGTTCCGTGGTCAGGGGGACCGCGCTGTCCGCGATATAGGCGGCCTCGCTGACCTGGAAGGACGTGACACGCAGCTTCACCCCCGCCGCCGCCGTGCGGTCCAGGAAGCTCAGCCACTGCTCCATGCCGCCCCGGGCGCCCAGAGTAGCGGTGCCGATGTACACATACCGGGGATCCGCCGGGGCCTGAGCCTGAGTCCCGCCGTCCGTGGTCCCGTCCTCCGCGGCGGACGTGTCATCCTCCACGGAAGCGGACTGGACCGTCTGGTCCGCCGCGTCCGCCCCGCCGGGGACGTAGGCCGCCGCCGTGCCGGGGGCGGGCTCCGTCAGGTCCAGCGTCTCCGGGAAGAGCCCGCTGGCCAGCTCCAGCTCGGTGATGATGTCGTCTATCTGCCGGGTCTCCAGCTTCGTCCGGTAGAAGGGCTGGCTCACCTCGTCCCGCCGGGCCTCGTTCTGGGCGATCGTATCGTCGATCGTGTCCAGCAGGGCGATCTGCTCCTCCCACTCCTGCCGCTGGGCGGTCACGTCGGCCAGCTGGGACTCCAGCTCCTCCCGCCAGTCCAGAGCGGGCAGGATCAGGAAGCGGACGCTGACGGCCACCGCCGCCAGGATCAGCACCAGCCGCAGGAGCCGCTTGTCCCGCTCGGTCACTGTCAGCTTCATGACGCCGCCTCCTCTCCCCCGTCCTTGGCCGCCAGCGTACAGCTCAGGCTCAGGATATAGGTCCCATCGTCGTACTCATAGCCGGTGTAGCGCACCGTGTCGAAGAGCCCCGTGTCCTGGAGGCTCAGCACATAGCCGGGGATGTCGATGACCTGGGCGCTCCGGGCCTCGAAGGACAGCAGGCCGCTGGCCGCATCATAGCCGGTCAGCGCCATGTCCACCTGGGCCCCGCCGGCGGCCCGGATCTGGGCCACCAGCGCGCGGTCCACCCGGGGATAGGTGTCCAGCGCGCCGGTCAGGGCCTCTACCTCCTGGATGTCCTGGAGGACGCCCTCGTTATACGCCTGCTTCTGCCGGGACTCGTAGTACTGATCCATGACCTGCGGGTCGCTGAGCCAGTCCAGCGTCTCGCTGATCTGGCCGCTGAGGCCCCGGTCGCCCAGCAGGATGCCGCCCCAGACCGCCAGCCCGATCACCGCCAGGATCAGGCCTGGCGTGTACCAGGCGTGGATCAGGTCCGGCCCCGTCCGGCGATGGGTCGTTTTGCGGTAGACCCTCAGCAGGTCCAGCTCTTTTTGTTTGTTCGCCACTGTACACACCCCCTCTCAGCGGATCATGGCGCCGGCGCAGTCCAGCCAGTCGCCCAGCGCCTCCCCCGCCGGCAGGGCGCGGAAGGGCCCCTGCTCCGGCAGGGGGGCGACGCTCAGGCCCAGGCCCTCGATGCCCGGGCGGCAGACCTCCAGCAGGTCCTTGTCCCCGCCCGCCAGATAGACCGTGCCGATGGAATGGCCCGTCCGGCCGGTGGTCTGGAACTGCATGGTGCCCGACACGTTCCGGGCGATCTCGGTGCCGAAGTCCAGGGTCCCCGGCTCGCTGAAGATCCGGCTCCGGCTGGACCAGCGGTAGGCGCCGTCCTCGATCAGCACGGACAGCACGCTGGCCTCCTCGAAGCACAGCCACAGGCAGGTCTGCCCCGCCATCTCCGGCATGGACCGGATCAGCTTCAGATAGCCCGCCAGAGGCACTGTCACACTGGCCAGGGCGATGCCCTGCTCCCGGAACAGGTCCAGATAGCCCTCCAGCACCTCCCGGCGGCAGGAGGCGCACAGGAGGCGCAGATGTCCCTCGCTGTCCCGGCCCAGGGGGACGTAGTCCGCCACCACCGGATCCGGGTCCCGGCCCTGCATCTCATGGCCTACCAGCTCCACCAGCTGTTTCTCCGACATATCCGGGGCGCTGATGGTGCGCACGGCGGCCGCCGTATCCGGCAGGACCAGCGTCACGCCCTTCCGGGGCAGGCCGTGGGCCGTCCACAGTTCCGCCAGGACCGGGGCCCAGCCCTCGGGTCCGGCCTGCTTCACCGGGGCGCTGTAAGCCGCCCGGATGGACGGCCGGGGCCCGGCCTTGCCCACCGTCACTTGGATGCGCTCCTCCCGGAGCGCCACGACGATATTCTCCATGCTTACTCCTTCTCTCTCCCGGCGGTCACAGGCCCGAGGAGCCCTCGATCGCGCCGTAGGAACCGATGATCGGCGACATGACTGCCACCATGATGAAGCCCACCACCAGCGCCATCAGCACGATCAGCATGGGCTCCAGGATCGTGACCATGCGCTTGGTGGCCTGCTGGGCGTCGTACTCCATGGACTCGGCGATGTGGTCCAGCATGGAGTCCAGCTGGCCGGTCTCCTCGCCGATCTTGATGGTGCTGCTCAGCTTCCGGCGGAAGCCCACCACCGGCTCCAACGACGCGGACAGCGCCTCGCCCTGACGGACCCGGGCCAGCACCTCGTCGAACTGGATCATGATATAGGTGTTGTCGATCGTGTCCCGCCCGATCTGGAGGGCGTTCACGATCGGCATGCCGCTGGCATACAGACTGCTCAGCGTCCGGGCGAAGCGGGCGGTGCAGATCACCGAGTTCAGCGGCCCGAACACCGGCATGGTCAGCTTCATCCGATCGACGGTCAGCCGCACGTCCGGGATCCGCAGGACCATGCGCACCGCCACCACGCACACGATCAGCCCGATCACCGCCGTGTACCACTTGCTGACCATGAAGTCGGAGAAGGCCATCAGCAGCATGGTGCTCCCCGGCAGGCTGTCCATGTTGGAGAACAGGTCCCCGAACTGGGGCAGGACGAAGGTGACGATCACGATCACCACCGCCACAGCCAGTACGGCCAGCACCGCCGGATAGATCAGGGCGGAAATCACCTGCTGTTCCATCTGATACCGCTTCTCGAAGTGGAGGGCCAGCCGCTCCATGACCTTGTCCAGACTGCCGGTGCCCTCGCCGGCCCGGACCATGCCCAGCATCAGGGGCGGGAACACCTCCTGATCCTCCAGGGCCACGGACAGGTCCGCGCCCTTCCGCACCTCGGCCAGCACCGCCTCGTAGATCCGCCGCTGGGCCGCCGGGATGCTGTCCTCTTTGCAGACGATCTCCAGCGCCCGCGTCAGACTGACGCCGGCGGCCAGCAGGGTCGCCACCTGACGGCAGAACTCCGAGAGCATCTTGGGCTTGAGCATGTCCCGCTTGGCGGCGCCTCCGCGCTGAGAGGCGCTCTGGAGATACAGGCCCCGGCTCTTCAGGTCGGCGTACAGGGCGTTCTGGTCGGCGGCCTCCGCCACGCCCCGGACGGTGTTGCCCTCCATATCCTTCGCCACATACCGGTATGGGACGGGCGGAGCGCTCCGTCCATCCCCCCGGACATGGGGCCGTGTCTGCTGTGCCATATCATCACTCCTGTCGAAGAGTCGAACGTTGAGAATGGGACGCCGCGCGCCGGGCCCCGCCGCCCCCGATCGGCGGGCGGACACAGAGGCCTATAACAGCCCCGCGTACCACCCCACCACGTCCCCGCCCCAGAAGAGGGCGGCGGCGATGCCGACGCAGAGGAAGGGGCCGAAGGCGAAGTGGTCCTTCCGGCCCGCCTTATGGGCCGCCAAGAGCCAGATGCCATAGCCGCCCCCGGCCAGCAGGGCCAGGAACACGGCGAACAGGCTCCTCTGCCAGCCCAGCAGGAGGCCCGCCGCCGCCATGAGCTTGATGTCTCCCCCGCCGAAGCCGCCGGGGACGATCAGTGCTACGACCAGCATGGGCACGCTGACGGCGAACACGCCGATCAGCCGGCTCCCCCAGCCGATCTCCGGGAAGAGCCAGCCCGCCGCCAGCCCGCACAGGGCCAGCGCCAGGTCGAACCGGTCCCAGATCTCCATGGTGTCCCAGTCCATCAGGCTCACCACCGTCAGGAGGGACAGGGCCGTGAACACCAGCGCCGCCCGCGGCGTCTCCCCGCCGAAGCGGAGGGCACATCCAACGGAGCAGGCCCCGCCCAGGACCTCCACCCAGAAGTAGCGGGGCGACAGCTTCGCGCCGCACCCCCGGCACCGGCCCCGCTGGAGCAGGAAGCTCACACAGGGGATCAGCTCCCCGGCGGTCAGGGTCTTCCCGCAGACGGAACAGCAGCTCCGCCCCCTGATGGGCGACTCCCCCCGGGGCAGACGCCACGCCACCACGTTCCAGAAGCTGAACAGGCAGGCCCCCAGCAGGAAGCGCAGGATCCATATGAGGCTGTACGCCAGATAGAGCAAACGACGACCTCCTTGGCGATCGACTACGGCGGGGGGAGAGTCGGACCCCTCCGCCCCAATTTTCTATGTTCCCTTTTCCCCGCATGACAAGTCACAGAGCCCCGGGGACCGAGACGCTGTGACCTGCCATGCCGCCCGCAGGAGGACCGTCCCGCGCACCCGGCGCGGTCCCCTCACGGGACAGCATGGATCAGTTCGATCTGGCCGTCCACCACCCAGGAGGCGGGGTCGGCGGTGTAGGTGACGGTGAACGCCCCCTCCGTATAGATCAGCTTGGCCACGTCATAGCCATCCTCCCCCGTCTGGAGGAGCCAGAGATCGCCGGGGGCCTTGCTCAGATGGAGCACCTCCCGGTACACCTCCGCCGGGACCCCTCCCGCTTGGGAGGGGTCGGCGAAGGGGAGCCCCGCGCCGTAGCGCTCGATCGAGACCGTGTGCAGGGCCATCCGCACCGCCTTGGCGTTGCCCAGAGCGATCTGGGCGTCCGCCCGGACCATCAGGCCCAGCACGCCGGCCGCGATCACCACCGCCGTCAGCAGGACCGCACACGCCACCGTCAGCCAGTAGGACACCGCGCCATAGCGCACCGGCGCAGTGTGTTCCCGGGGCTTGGTGATGAGTTTCATGGGTTAGTCAGGGAAGTTCGTAGTGGTGATTTTGGTATAAGTGCCGTCCTTGTACTGGACCTTGATACCCTTGTTTTCATAATTGACCTTGGTGATGGTCTTATTGGCAGTGATAGCCTTGATATTGCCCTCAGTCACCTCAGCCAGCTTAGCAACATCCTCAAGGTCGATCTCGGTACCACCAGCACCGTCGGTCGCGAAAGTGATAGTGGGAGAGGCCGCATCAGAAGCTCCATAAGCCTCATCCGCCAGTGTCTGAGCGGCCATGACCACCTGACGGCACTCGGCGGTGACGCTCTTCTCCTTGGCCTTGTCGATATAGCCGGTCAGCGCAGGGATCAGCAGGGCCGCCAGGATCGCCAGGATCACCAGCACCACGATCAGTTCCACCAGAGTGAAGCCCTTCTTGTCGCTCTTCTTCAGAGCGCGCAGTTTGTTCAGCATCGTTTATGTCCTCCTAGATTTTACTGCTTCTCGTATTTCGCACCGTCATATTTAACGGTGATACCCTTGTTGGTATACTGGACCGCACTGATCTTATGGGTGGTGTTGTTCGCAGTGATGCTGTCAATGTTGCCCTCAGCCACCTCAGCCAAATCAGCGACCTTCTTGAAAGTGATGGTAGGAGAACCATCTTTCGCAAAGGTGATGTTCACAGTAGCAGTAGTAGCCTCGCCGTACTTCTCATCATACAGCGTCTGGGCGGCCATGACCACCTGACGGCACTCGGCGGTGACGCTCTTCTCCTTGGCCTTATCGATGTAGCCGGTCAGCGCGGGGATCAGCAGGGCCGCCAGGATCGCCAGGATCACCAGCACCACGATCAGCTCCACCAGAGTGAAGCCCTTCTTGTCGCTCTTTTTCAGAGCGCGCAGCTTGTTGCGCATATTCTTTGCCTCCAGTTCGTTTTTGTTTGGGATGTTTTTTTATAAAAACACAGCGGTGCGGCCGTGTTTCCAATGGGATGATATCGGGGCGCTCAGCAGTCCGCCGCCGTGACTTCGGTGCGGTACGCGCTGTCCAGATCCAGATAGCGCAGGTCGATGACCAGCTCGTCGGTGAGCAGCTCGGTGCCGTCCGGCCGGAGGACCGTGGCGGCGGCGGTGACGGTGTCCCCCGTCCCCGCCGTGAAGGCCAGCCGAACGGTGAAGCCCAGGTAGGCCCCCTTGGGATAGGGCGTGCCCACGGCCCGGGCGGTCAGATCTCCGCCGGTGGTATAGGCGTAGGTCCCGGTGCGGCTGTCGCCGGAATACCAGCGCTCCAGCAGATAGCCGGGGTCCACCGCCGCCTGGGTCGTGTCCGCCGTGCCGTCGGCCTTGAGGATCTGGGTCTCCCCACACCCTCCGGCGCTGAGGACCAGCACGAAGCCGTCCCCGTTCTGGAACTCCACGGCGGAGCCGGTGCCGCCCCGGTCCACGCCGGACCGTCCGGCCAGATCGTCGTCATCGGCGTAGATCTTCACATAGCCCTGGGCCGCCTCCAGATCGGACCGGACCAGCTCCAGCAGGTCGTCGGCCACGGTCTCGGCCTCGTTCAGGGCCTCCAGCCGCTGGACGCTCCGGGCGGCGGGGGGCAGGGCCGCCCCGATCAGGGCCATGGCCAGCCCCAGCAGGCCCGCGCTGACGATCAGCTCCGCCAAAGTCATGCCCCGGCGGTCCCGCAGGCGGGACCAGACGCGATGGATCATCCGTCCCCACCTCCCGGGCCGAAGAGGGCGAAGCGCGTCCCTCCGGCGGTCTTGGTCTGGGGCTGGAGCTCCACCCGGAACACCTCCCGGCCGCTGGTGTTGGCGCTGTCCAGCGTAGGGACGGCGTAGAACCCGGCGGTGACGGCGCTCCCGTCGTCCGAGGCGGCCGCCGCCCGGACCTCCCGCTGGAGCCGGGCGGCGTCGGCGCGGATCTGCTGGGCCTTCTGCTGGGCGTGCCCGGCGAAGAGCACCGCCCCGCCCAGCGTCCCGAAGAGCATCAGGAACACCACCGTGGAGACCAGGATCTCCACCATGGACTCGCCCCGCCGGGAGCGGAGCCGGTCAAGGATCCGTCTGACCGTTTTCATCGGTCCCGCCTCCCTCCTGCTGGTCCTGCCGGCCCTCCAGATAGGCGGGCTGGAACTCCTTGTAGTTGACGATGTTGGTGTTGTACGCGTATCCGATGGTGACGGACTCCGTCCCAGTCACGTTCCCCTCTCCGTCATGGTAGACGAGGGGGACCACCTGGCTTTGGAAGGTGGCGTCCCAGTAGAACGCGCCGCCGTTCCAGTAGACCGACATGCTCCGGTCGCTGCTCTGCCAGGTGTAGTCCACCTGGAATCCGTCCTTGCGGTAATACTCGCTGGAATAGGAGTACTCCTCCCCGTCCAGCTTGGACACCACGTCCACCTGGAACTGGCGGGTGATGAAGCGGGCGTTCTCCAGTGCCGTGGTCTGAGCCTCCCGGCTCTCGTAGGGGAAGGTCCCGGCCGGAGGGACCGTATCCTTCACGTCCTCCGAGTCCAGCTTGCGGAGCCGGAGGGTGAAGATCCCGCCCTCGTCCCCGGCGTCGTACCGGGCATAATAAGTGGTGCGCTCCGGGTCGGCGGGGTCGTAGGTCCGGTAGCTCTCGTTGTCCAGGATCTGGTCGGCGTACTTGTAGAAGGTGCCGTCCGGGGAGGGCAGGTCCCCCGCGGACACGCCGGACCCGCTCCGGTCGGTGTGGTAGCGGCGGAGCTCCTTGTCCAGGACCTGCGCCATGGACTGGGCCAGCTGATAGCACCGCTCCCGCCCGATCTTCCGATCCGCCCGTGCCATCAGCAGGGCCGAGGAGCAGATCAGGCTCAGGGTCAGCCCCAGCAGGAGGGCGGAGGCGCAGAGGGCCACGATCAGGGACACGCCCTTCCGCCGGTTGGCCCGCAGGGCCGTCCAGCCCCGTCGGATCCGTCTCATCTGCCTCCGCCTCCTTTCTCTGGGGTCCTGGGTCGTTCGTTTGGTCTTTAGCGGAAGGTCAGCTCCCGCACGTCCGAGCTCACATAGGCCTGACTGCCGCCGGACACGTCGGCCTTCACGGACACGCCGGCGATCTGCGCCACGTCCTCCGTCGGGAGGGCGAAGCGCTGGCCGTCGCTGGGCGTCAGGCCGGACACATTGGGCAGGATCAGGCGATAACCGATCGTCCCGTCCCCGTCGGCCTCCCGCTGGAGGACCGTGCCCAGCTCATAGGCATAGGCGTAGGCCGCGCCGCTGTCGGTCTGATAGGCGCCGGAGAAGCGGATCGGGCCGGTCACGGCCCAGGAGCCGTCCGGCTTGGGCGTGACGCCGGTCCAGACGGTCCCGTCGGCGGACACCTCCACCGTGGGGACCGAGGTGTCGGTCTCCGTGATGCGGAGCTGGCACTTCCCGCCGTTCTTGTCGGTCAGGACCAAATCGTACCGGTCAGCGCTGTCCACGCCGGTCCAGGCGATCGTAGTCTGCTCGGCGGTCCAGAGCTTCTCCTCCGGGTCGATGTCGGCCTTCACGTTGACGGACACGGGGATCGTCCGGCCGATCTGCCCCACCACGGCGGAGGGACTGTCCAGCTTCACGGCAGGGAGCCGCACCCGCTCGCTGGTCACCCAGTCGGAGCTGACCTGTCCGGCGGCGCTGGAGATCCGGGCCTGGAACTGGATATACTGGCCCGCCCAGCGGGTGGTCAGTCCGGTCAGGGACTGGTGATAGACGTCGTTCCGGTCGGCGGCCATGGCCTCCACGCCCTCGTCGGGCCAGTCGGCCAGCTTGTCCCCATCCGCGTCCGTGATCACGGCCCGGATCAGGTAGGTACTGCCGCCCGGGGGCAGACTGCCCGCGTCCGGCGTCACGGTGACGCTGAGGCCGCCGCTCCGGAAGTCGGCCGCCGGGGTGGGCGTATCGAGGTCGTCGGTCCAGCTGTATCCCCATGTCACCGTGGGCACGCCGATGCGCTGGGGCACGGTGAGGGAGTAGCTGACGCCGTTGGGGCTGTCCGCATAGGCGGCGCTGTTGGACTGGGCCACCAGATAGAGGGTGACCTCCTGTCCGGCGTAGGCGGACAGGTCCCGCTCCGCCTCATACTGGGCCGCGCCCGCCGCCGGGACGGGATCACCCAGCTTGGCGGCGGCACCGCCGGCGGTCTGGAGCCAGATCTGATAACTGCCGCAGCCGGTCTCGTCGGTGATGGCGGGCCAGCTGATGCGGTAGACCAGCTCGTTGATGTCCGGGTTGTCCACAGTGGGCTGTCCCGGCCGCTCCAGCCTCTGCTGGACCGCATAGGTCTTGGTGGTGCTGAGGCCGATCTCGTTCCTCGCCGCGTCGCCGATCCGGCCCACGGTCAGCTCCACAGCCGGGAAGCTCCAGCTGTCAGCCGCGATGGTGAAGGACTTGGCCGTCTCGCCCGGATAGGCCTCGCCGGTGGGGATGGTGACCCGGGCGCCGTCGGCGGTCACGCCGATCAGCTCCACCTGATAGCGGGCATCCGTATAGGTGGCGGCGGGCTTGTCCTGATCCCAGCTAAAGGTATAGGAGAGAGAGCCGTCGATCAGCTCCCGCTCCGCCGTGTCGGACAGCTCCGGCGCGGGGAGGGCCTTCAGGGACAGCGCGGTCTCCTTGAAGCAGTCGTGCTTGTAGAAGGAGTCCCACTTGCTGTCCTTCTCCCAAAGCACCATGCTGTACTGGATCTGGTCGGTGTAGGTGCCGTCGTCCCGATAGGTGCGGATGGTGTCCCGGGCGGCCGCCTCTGCATTGTTGAATCGGCCCAAGCCGTCGCCGTAGGCGTACACCGGGCCCAGGCCGGAGGCGGCGTACCACGCCCGCAGGCGCAGGTCCGATGCCTCAAAGATCTGCCGGGGCAGATCCCGGAAGGTGGCGTTGACCGTACTGCCCGCCGCCGCCAGCACGTCCTCATAGGCGAAGGTGACGGTGGTGCCCCCGATCTCGCCCACCAGCTCCACCCGGTAGACGGGCGGGGTGTTCACAGAGGGCTCCCGGACCGTCAGACCGCCGGTGATCGTCAGGTCCTCCAGCGTGTCGCCGGAGATCTGAGCCGTCAGGCTCTGGAGGGTGGCGTCCGGCTTGTAGTTCGTGGCTCTGTTGGGGGTATAGGTGGACACGGTGGTGACCACCGGGTTTGGCGTCACGCCGTTGGCAGTTCCGGCGGAAGCGGTGAGCTTCAGCTCCTGCACGCCCTGGCCGTCGATGTAGGCGGCGGTGTTCTGGGCGTCCAGGGTCCGGGTCTGGCCATTGATCTCCAGCTTCACCGCCCAGCCGTCGAAGGCCTGGAAGGCGTCCAGATCCTCCAGCGTGTAGCAGTAGACGTACTCAGAATGGCTGGTGGAGAAGTTATAGTTGTAGAGCTGGATGCGGATGGCGGGGTCGGGCAGGACCGTGGTGTTGGTGAGGCCGCGGCTGGTCCACTCGGAGGGGGCCACGTCCTCGTCGATGCTGACGGCCCGGACCTTCACCACGATCTCCTTCCCGGCGGTCTCCTTCCGCAGCTCCTCGGGGAGCTGGAAATGGCCGGTGGTGACACCGCTCTGGTGGGGCTGCGTCTCGCTGACCCAGCCGCCCTGGCCTTTCTCCGTGGGGAAGAAGCGCAGGCCGGAGAGGAGCTCCTTCCCGTCCGCCGTCTCCACCACGCCCTCATAGTACAGGGGGCGGCTGGCGTCCGTGATGGTCACGGTGAATCCGGCGTCGCTCTCGGCGAGCTCCACCTTCTGAGGCACGGCCATCTGAGCGCCGGAGGGCCCGGACACCAGGCTCTCCAGCCCCTTCATGTAGCCGGACTTCACGTATCGATCGATGGACCAGCTGTCCTCGTTCTTGAGGCTGCTCAGGAAGCTCCCGTTGCTGTCCAGGCTCTGTATCCGACCATAGGGCTCGCTCGGCAGGTAGAAGAGGATCCGGCCGCCCACGACCTCCTGGCCGTTATAGCGGCTCTTGATCAGATTCCCGCCGCCGGTGATGTAGGAATTGCTCTGGTCCATGTGGTCATAGATGCCATAGCTCTTCGTGTGGGTGTCGTTCTTGTTGGTGCGGAGCGGACCGGCCTCGGCCGCGAAGATGCTGCCGCTGGCCGTCGTGCCGTAAGCGATCATCCGGGCGTCTGCCCGATGGGACTCCTCACGCCCCTTATTGAAGGAGACGTTTCCTCCGGTACCGGGGAACGCAGTGCCACTCGTAAGGGACGCGCCCCGCTCCGTCAGGGACCATCGGTCCAGGAAGTAGTAGTTGTCGCCCACCTTTTGAGTCACGTCCAGGGTAGCCGGCCGGCTGCTACTGCCGGACATCGAAACGATCTCGGTGTCGTTGTCGGTCGAGTCGAAGATCGACGTGGAGAAGCAGTTCTGGATATAGGTGTTTTGGCTCACGTCCCCATAGCGGTCTCCAAAAATACCGCCCCGGAAGCTTCCGCCGGACAGCCCTCTGGCGTAGTTCCGGCACCGGTCGATGTTCAGGATGATGTTCTTGGTGGACTGGGCGATCTTTCCGCTTTCCGAGGACGCGTCGTCCGCGGAGAAGAAGCCCACGATGCCGGAAGCCATGGAGGAGGAGTAGATCTCCACGCCCTGACCGTTGACACAGCCCACCACATTGATGGTGAAGCTCTGCCCGCCGTCGGCAGTGTTGGACTTATAGGCGGTCACGTTGCCCAGGATGCCGGCGCTGTCATTGGCTCCGCTGCCTCTGCTGCCGTTGGCCAGATACATACTGCCGTGGTTCTGGCAGTCTACGATGTTGAAAGCCTGACCAGAGGAGGCGTGGTAGAGCTGGGCCACGATGCCGCCGGAAGCGCCCACCCAAGCCGTATGATAGGTGGTCTGGAGACTGCCGTAATTATAGCAGTCCAGGATCGTGCCGCCGTTGGCGGTCCACTGTCCCACCACACCGCCGGCGTAGTTGCCCCGGTAACAGTAGACCATGCCATAGTTCACGCAGCCCTGGATCGTCCAGGTGGCGGTGGTCTGGTCCATCTGGTTGCCGATGATGCCGCCGGCGAAGCGGTCGGTCAGATCCGTCGAGGTCCAGCGGCCCACGAAGGCCCGGTTCAGGAGGAAGGACAGGTCCTTCTCGCTCTCGTTCATGCCGATGATGCCGCCGGTGCCCACGCCGATGCTGGGGGACCTGTTGATCAGCAGCCAGTTGCCGCTGGCGCACTTCGTCAGCTCACCGCTGGGAGCGTTGTAGCCTGTGATGCCGCCCAGGGTGCCGTTCCCGGTGATCTTCATCTGGGCGGACCGGCCAGCCGTCAGCGATCTGCCTCCGGCGTAGGAGAGCGCATCGATCTCTTTGTTGTTCTGCGTTTCCACCCGGCCGGTATCCGGGACGATGTTCCGCGTTTCGATGTTGGCCAGCAGGGTACTGACCTTCTCCACGCCGTCCATGAGCCTGGCGGTCCCAGCGTCGCCGGACCGCTCGATCGTGCCCTTGTTGTAGCCGGTCACGCCGCCCACCATGCCGTAGCCCACGGTGATGGTCGTCCTGTGCGCATCGTCGGTCTCGTCCGAGAGGGTGCAGCCCCGGATGAGGCCGGTGGTCTCGTTCTTGCCGGCGATGCCGCCCATATGGGAGGCCAGAGCCTCCTTCTGCTCGGCAGTGCTGGTAGAGGTGGCGGTATACACGCCGGCGGCCGTCAGGGTCAGGCCGGACACGGAGCAGTCCTCCAGCGTACCGGCGTTCCAGCCGGCGATGCCGCCGTAGCAGCTGCCCGCCGCGCCCTTGGACTCCCGGATCTCACCGGAGTAGACGCAGGACCGCACAGTCCCCGCCGTGGAGACACCGTTCTCCGTGCGGACCTCATTCCGGCCCACCACGCCGCCCAGATACTGATAGTTGGAGAAGTCCTTGAAGCTGGAGACGACCGTCACGTCCACGACGGTGCCGCCCTCGTTCCGGCCCACGGCGCCGCCCACGGTGAGGGTGCCGTTGACCATGTACCGGGGCTGGAAGCGCACCGTGGTGGAGGCGGAGCCGGTCTCATCGCCTACGGTGCCCCGGTCGAGGCCCGTCACCGCCCCCAGGACCTTCGCGGTCCCTGAGATGGTCACGTTCCCGTCCGTAGGCGCACTGCCCACGATCACGCCGCCCTCGTGGTTCACAGCGCACACCGCGCCGCTCTCCTCCACGCCCAGACTGCGGATCTGGACAGAGGCCACGCCGCAGTTCTGGATGGTGCCATAGTTCTCGCTGGCTACGCCGCCGGCATAGCCGGCGCTGGCGGTGACGGAGCCGCTGTTGGAGCAGTGGTCCAGGGCACTGCCGGCCCAGGCCACGCCCACGATGCCGCCGGCCGCGTTCTTGTCGGCCATGACGGCGCCCGTGTTCTGGACATAGGACAGGATGGCATCCCCGCCCTCCTGCGCGCCAACCACGCCGCCGGCCTCGCCATTGGCGGCCCGGACCAGCTTGGCGGAGCTGATCAGCCAGGCATCCTTCGTCCCGCTCAGCGCGCCCTTGTTGATGCCGGCGATGCCGCCCACCTTCCGGTCGCCCCGGATCGTGAGCCCGCTGTCGGCGGCGGTGATGCCGCCGGTGCCCGCGATCCGGAGCGTGCCCCGCGCGGTGTTCACGCCGATCAGGCCGCCCACGCCGGAGCCGGAGCCCCGGACGGTCCGGTCCTTCCCGGCGGAGACGCTCTGGGAATAGACCAGCGCGCCGCCGCTTCGGCCGATCGTGCCGCCCACGGCGCTCCCGCCGGTGACGTTGGCGCTGCTGACGCAGTCCCGCACGGTGCCGCCGGTCATGTTCCAGCCCACGATGCCGCCGGTCGTATCCCGTCCGGTGACGGTACGGCCCTGCTCGGTGGCGCAGTTCTGGACCGTTCCGTGGACATAGGACACCTTATCGTCTCCGGAGCCGTATTCGATGTCGCCGGTGCTACCCACGTTGAGGCCTACGATGCCGCCCACATAGTCCTGAGCGGCGCTGCCCATGCTCCCCTTGAGGACGCAGTCGAGGACCAGGCCCTCATTCAGGCCCACGATGCCGCCCAGGGCGGTGTGTCCATTCATGGCGCCGGTGTTGGTGCAGTGGTCGATCACATGGTCGGGACCGTTGACGCCGATCACGCCGCCCACGATGGAGGCCCGGAGCGTGTCTCCCTCCCCCAGCTCGGCGCGGAGGTCCGCGACGGCCTCCGTATAGCCGCCCTCGTCCAGATAGGCCGCCACGTCCACGCCTTTGGCCAGCGTGCTGTCGGCGAACTCTCCGGCGGCGGGCTGGTCGAAGGTGCCCTTGTTCCAGCAGTCCTTCAGGATCAGGAAACTGCCCTGATCCGCATAGCCCACGATGCCGCCGGCATAGGCATAGGCCCGGATGGCCATGTCGTTGACCGGGACAGCGGTGGTCTCGATGCCGGTGCCCTTCACCGTCAGTCTGTGATCATTGTTCGAGGTCAGGAAGCCGTCCGCTTTGGCCGTTTTGGGGATGTTGGCGCCATCGGCCACGGCAGGCAGGTAGTGATGCCGGGTCCCCTCGTCCATCAGCTCCATCAGCAGGGAGCGGCCGGCGGGGAGCTGACCGGCGGAATAGCTCCGATAGTAGCCGATCAGACCGCCGCAGTAGGCCTCTGCCGTGATGCTGCCCAGGCTGGTGACCCGGATGCCGTCGATGGTCCGGTCCTGAGAGAGGTCCACCACGCTGGCGCCGACCGCGCCGCCCACATAGAAGCGGCCCTTGACGCTCCTTGGCTGGACAGTATAGCTCTGACCCAGCATCTCCTCAGAGGCGTTCAGGCCGATCAGGCCGCCCACGCAGTCGCCGCTGGCGGCCACCCGGCCGCTCAGGAGGGTATATGCCACATCGATGGTGCCGCCGGCGTCGTTGAAGCCCACCAGACCGCCCACGAAGTTCCGGCCCACCACGATGCCGGAGACGCTCCGGGTGGTGATGACGCCATCCTCATCCCGGAACTGGATCCTGCCGCTGTTGTAGCCCGCCAGACCGCCAGCGCAGTCGCCTGCGGCCTCCCAGTCCAGCACCATGCGGTAGATCTTGTCCGAGGTATCGGAGACATAGCTGGCGCAGTCCTTGACGGTGGGGACCTGAGTCGGACCGTCCATGGTCTCCACCGCCACGTTCGCGCCCACGATACCGCCGATGTACTTGCCATAGCCCGCGGCCACGCCGGTGTTGACGCACCGCTCGATGGTGGACTCGCCCCGGTTCTCGCCCACGATGCCGCCTACGTAGTCATAGCCGATCACATAGCTGGCGTTGGTGGTGACGCTGATGCTCTGGGCCTGGATCATGTCGCTCAGGGAGCTCCCCGAGCCGACCAGACCGCCCACGATGCCGCCCACATAGTCCCGGCCCAGCACATAGCCGCCGGACTGGGTGGCGCAGTCCCGGACGAGGCTGCCGCTGCCGTAGCCCATGATACCGCCCACATAGCGTCCCTTGAGTTTGTCCTTGTCGGCCACAGTATAGGCATAGCCCTGCGCCTGACCGGAACGGCTGGTGCACTTCTCCAGCACAGTATCGACCGCATAGCCGACCACGCCGCCGATATAGTGTCCCGTGTCCCCATCCGAGGCAGAGGCATCGGCGCTGGAGAGGACCAGGCCCTCGTTGTCACAGTCCACCAGATCGGCGCTGTGGACCACCGTGCTCACAGGGGCGGCCCCGTTCACGCAGCCCACGATGCCGCCCACCCGGCGGTCGCCGATGACCTCCGCCTCGTTGGTGCAGGACTCGACCACAGTGGTGTCGGACAGACGCGCGAAGCCCGCGATGCCGCCCACGCCGTTGCCGCCGCTGGTCCCGGCGGCCTTCAGCGTGCCCGTGACCGTGCCGGAGACGGTGATGTCCTTCGCCGCGCCGGTCCCGGAGGACAGGTCCAGTACGCCCACCGCGCCGCCCACGCCCAGAGGATCGGCACTGTTTTGGCTCTCGCTCAGGTCCGCCGCCACACGGACGCCCTCGACGGTGACGCCGCTCAGCGTGCCGGTGCTCTTCCCGGCCACGGCAGCCGCGCCGGTCAGCTTTTTATGGCCGCCGTCCTCCCCCGCCGTGATGGACACGCCGGGGCTGGTCAGGCGCAGATCCTGGATCGTGCCTTCGTTCTGGGCGAAGAGGCCCAGCCAGACGCCGTCCGTGGGGATGGAGGCTCGGTCCAGCTCCACGTTGGCGATGGCCGTCTCTCCGGTGAAGAGGCCGGTGAGACGGCTCAGGAGGCTCCCGTCGGTGCCCCGCAGGGTCTGCGTCTCCCCCAGAGAGGGGATGGTAGGGAAGCTGGGGCCGTCTCCGCCGTGGAGGGCCTTCAGCGTCGTGGCCTCTCCGGCGGTGGTCTCATAGACCGTCACGCTGTCGCTGGTCCAGTCCAGAGCGCGGGCGGTGACGGTGAAGGTCTGCGTCTCAGCGGCCCCGTCCATATAACGGATGTTGGACAGGTGCCGGAAGGCGGCGATCCCATAGTCCCCGGTGCTGGAGCCGTCCGCGAACATGGAGTTGGCGGTGTTGGACTGGAGGGCCGTGCTCTGGGTATACTCACCGGTGAGGCCGCCGGAATAGTCCGGGAACGCCTGCACTGTGGCATAGATGTTCCGGGGCGCGGCCAGCGCGCCGCCGAAGCGGCTGATGCTGGTGGAGCTGGTCATGGCCGCCGTGCCGGCGCCGTCCTTGGCCAGCGCGTCGATCAGACTGGCCTTCATCATGGCGTCCATGGTCAGGGTGAACCGGCCGGTGGCGTTGTCATAGGCCAGAGGATAGGCCCACTCGCCGCTCGCCGCTCCTCCGGCGGCCACATCGGTGGACAGATACACCACCTTGCCGTCGCCGCTGAGCGTGCCCATGCCGGAACGCTTCACCTGAGCGATGGTCAGGAGGGTGTCGTTGGTATCCGCATCGTAGAATTTGACTTCAAAATACACATCGTTATCGCCGTGGGCGGAGTTGCTGGTCCAGTTGAGGGTCAGGGCCTCGCTGTTGACCAGGCTGATGGAGCGGATCTTGAGCTTGGTCTGCTCCAGATCCACCACATTGGCCACGTCATCCACCGAATAATAGCCCAGACGCTCCGTCCGGCGGGTGTCATAGCTCCGGTCCGCCATGCTCAGCACGGAGACGCTCTCCGGCGACGTGTCGTAGGTCAGCGCCGTACAGGCCGTCCCATAAAAAACAGAATAGACCTGTCCGGACTCCACGTCGATCTCCACACAGATCGCTGCGTCCAGCAGGCTCTTGTCATAGGTGTCCTCTTCCAGAAGCTGGGCCACGATGGCTCCGTCGCCGGACAGGGCGCCGGAGCTATACTCCCCCGCGTCCAGCCGCAGACCGTAGATCCGGCCCCGCGGGGCGTTCGGATCGGAGAAGACCGCCTCGGTGCCCTCCTCCTTCACCCGGAGGGCCAGCTCCTCCCAAGTACCACCCGTGCGGCGGTAGGTCAGGGCGGACTCCGCCGAGAGGTACATGGTCTTGGCGTAGGACTCGTTCCGGCGGAACTGGGCCAGATGGATATAGGCCGTCAGGTTCGGCACCGCGATGGCCGCCAAAATGCTCAGGATGACGAGGACCACCGTCAGCTCCACCAGCGTGAAGCCCTTCTTCTTCATTCCGCGCACGATCCCCGCCTCCTTCCTATCCGCTTCCGGTCCGGAGCTCTCATGGGACGATCTCCCCGTTCCGTCCTGCCGGACTGGACAAAAAACTGGCTACGCTCCAAGGGTAGACGACTCCCGTGGATCGCAGCCAGCCGATCATAGCGGAAGGCCCTGCCTCCGCCTTAGACGCTCAACTTTGCGTCGCCGTCTTTCGACGGCTTTGCCCAATGATCTATCGTTACGATATGTCCCGGCCGGTCTGTGCTCCGACACTGGAAAGGCCCTCGAAAATCACATATCGATATATAGGTAGTGTAGCAAACCGGGCCGGTGATGTCAAGAGACCGATGCCCGTTTTCCCTACCGTTCCCATATGTAGGATGCGGACATCCGAGGGGCCGTTCACGAACGCCCTCCCGGTCCACGAGGCTCCGGGGCAGACAGTTGCTCAGCAATGGACGTCTGGGACGGGACAGCACCCGTCATATCAGGTGTCAGTCCAGCGCCCCGATCGACGTCAGAGTCAGCGTCTGCGCCTCCCGCACCGCGTCCCAGAGGGGCCTGTCGGCGTCGGCCAGAGCCGCTGGCCCCCGCAGGGCCTCTGTCAGCGCCGCGGCGGTCTTGTAGAGGAGCCCGAAGCCCAGGTTCTGGGCCACGCCCTTGATGGTGTGGGCCGCCCGGAAGGCGGTGGGCCAGTCCTGGGCCTCCAGCGCGGCGGACAGGCTGGCGTAAGAGGGATCGCCCGGGTACTTGTGGATGAATTTGCGGATCATGGTCTCGCTGGGCAGCCTCTGCATGGTCTCCTGATAATTTCCACCGATCGCGGTATAGAACTCTTCCAGAGTCATGTTCGTTCCGACCTTTCTTTCCATATATCCTAAAGAGTAGACTCGGTATCGCTCAAAAAGGGGGCCCGACGGCCTGTATCAGGGACGGCCGCGGCCCAGACGCGCGGCGGGGCGCCGCTTGTCCTCATACATCTGCCGGTCGGCCTGCTTGATGGCCTCTGCCAGAGGCCAGATCTGATAGGCGCCGCCGATGCTGATCGACAGCCGGAGCGCCGGATAGTCCGGCAGGACCAGCTGGCTGACCTTCTGCTTGATCGTGCCCATCCGCTCCCAAAAAGCGTCCCGGCTGATGTGGTCCGAGAACACCAGCAGGAATTCGTCGCCGCCGAAGCGGACCAGCATATCGGTCTCCCGCACGCAGGCGCGCACCGTGTCCGCGATCAGGTGCAGGGCCTCGTCCCCCACCGGATGGCCATGCTCGTCGTTGATGGTCTTGAAATCATCCACATCTATCATCATGACGCCGTCGGCCGTCTCCAGCCGGGCGGCATAGTTCTCGAAGTAGCGGCGGCTGTACGCTCCGCTCACCGGGTCCAGAAAATAATCCTCCCGGCAGTCGGCCACCTTCTCCAGCAGGAGGCGCTTGCCGCCGTTGTCCACCCAGGGCCCCTCGTCCAGCTTGGAGACCATCTCCAGCACGCAGGGCCGGCCGTCCACCTCCGCGTACCGGGCGATCACATGGTAGATCTCGTTGTTGGCGAATTGGAGCTTGTTCTGGCAGCCATGGTCCTGGAACACCGCGGCGGAGACGCAGTCATCACAGCGGTCCCGGGCCGTCCAGACGCCATAGCAGTGGGTGCCGGCACTCTTGAGGGCTCCGTCCTCGCCCAGCTCCAGCACCTCGGTCTTGACCGGGTCCACCAGACGCACCAGATCGAACACTTCGGACAGGCTCTGGATGGTCTTGGCCGCGTCTGCCGTACTGTCCATGCCCAGCCCCAGCGCGAGGGCCCTCTGCCGGGCGGCTCCATCGTGGATATCCACGATCAGGCCCACCATGCCGATGCGCTGATAGGGGGGCTCCTTGCTCCAGATGGTCAGGACGTCGATCCGGTGCCAGCGGCAGCTCCGGCCAGTCGGCAGGAGCGCGGTCATCTGGACCTCCGGCTTTTGGACCGTGGCCTGCCCGACCAGTCCCAGCAGACGCTCCTGGTCGCTCTGGCTCAGGATCCGGAAGTCTCTGGCCTCCTTCAGATCCATCCGCCGGTCATGGCAGCGGCCATCCCGGTCCCACTCGGTCATGCTCACCCATCCGGAGGCCACGTCATAGTCGAAGCGGATCCCGCCGGTCATGGCAGAAAAGAAGTTGCTCTTGGTCCGCTCCATGTCCAGCATCCGCTGGGGGCGGTCGCTCTTGGGCAGGGCCTCGCCCTGCAGGATCTCATTGGAGAGGCGGCGGGCCTCCTTCTCGTGGTCGTGCCCCTTGCCGTCCATCTGTCCCATTTCCCGGCGCAGGGCCTCCCGCACCTCAGATAAGCACTCCATCAGCAGGGGCGCGAAAGCGCCGCACTCCCCGTTCAGGATCATGCGCACCGCCGTGTCGTGGTCGAACGCTTTCTTATAGCAGCGTTCGCTGGTCAGCGCGTCGTACACGTCGGCCAGAGCCACCACCTGGGCGGAGATGGGGATCTCGTCCCCCTTGAGGCCGTCGGGATAGCCCCGTCCGTCCCAGCGCTCATGATGCCAGCGGCAGATCTCGTGGGCGGCCTTCACCAGAGGCTCGTCCTGGCTGACCGGCACGTCCTTCAGCATGGCGGCTCCCACCACGGTGTGGGTCTTCATGACCTCGAACTCCTATCGGTCAGCTTGCCGGGCTTATTGAGGATCTCGTCCGGGATGCTGACCTTGCCGATGTCATGGAGGGCGGAGGCGGTACAGATCAGAGAGATGTCGTTCTCCGTCAGCTTGAAGCGGTCGGTCTTGACCACCAGATGCCGCAGGACCAGCTCGGTGATCGTGCGGATGTGCATCACATGCTGGCCGCTCTCGTTGTTGCGGAACTCCACCACATGGCTCAGGATGCTGATCATCAGGTCGCTGGTCTTCTCCTTCTCATAGACCTGCTCGGCCACCAGACGGGAGAGACGCTTCTGCTTGGCGTAGAGCATCAAAGTGTTGTCCACGCGCCTCCGGACTTCCTTGGCATCGAAGGGCCGCCGGATGTAGTCGGTGGCGCCCAGATTATAGGCCCGCTCCATCGAGAACGGATCCTCATCCGCGGAGATCATGATCACCGGGATCTCCTCCAGCCAGCAGGCGCGGCCCATCATCTCCAGTACGCCGAACCCATCCATCACGGGCATGTTCACGTCCAGCAGGACCAGGTCGATATCCATCTGCCGCTGGAGGTGCTCCACCGCCTCCCGGCCGTTCTTCGCCTCCTGGAAGAGATACTTCTCCTCCCCAAGGATCGCCATCAGGATGGCCCGGTTCATCTCCGAGTCGTCTACGATCAATATGGTCTGTCTGTCATCCATCTGTTTTCATCTGCCTCTCAGGCCCGGGCCCTTCCGGCCCGGATATATCTGGATACCGCCGCGGTCCGCTTTGCGGTATCCAGGGGTTTGGAGCTGGGTCCGTCCATGCCGGCGGCCAGACAGCGCTCCACATCTTTCCGACGGAGGAAGGAGATGGTGCCTCCGCCGATCTCCACCATGTCCCGGATGCCATTTCGGGGTGCGGATGTCGTGGCTCATGCGGCGGAGGAGGTCGGTCTTGGCGATGTCGGCCCGCCTCGTCCCGGCGGAGGTCCACCAGGAAATTGGCGGAGAACACCTCCCCGATCGCGGGCACTAAATGACCAGTTTATCATATCTAATCGATTATTTTATCAAGTTCCCACTAAAAAGTCAACGTTCCGTATCCAACGCCCCGCTATTTCGGGTGTTTTGTCGAGGATCGGCGTTCCATCCATCAAACGCCGTCGTCCAGTAAGGGCAGAGAGATGATGAAGCTGGTCGAGCGGCCGTTGGACTCGGCCCGGATGGTGCCGCCGTGGCGCTCCACGATCTCCTTGGCGATGGCCAGCCCCAGCCCGGCCCCGCCGGTGCGGGTGGAACGGGCGGCATCCAGCCGGTAGAATTTCTCAAAAATGTTGGCCAGCTCCCCCTCGGGGATCTCCAGGCCCTGATTGGAGATCCGGATCTCAGCCTGACCACCCTCCCGGCTGGCCGTCACCCGGATCTCGCTGTCCGGGGTACTGTAATTCACAGCGTTGCGCAGTACGTTATCAAAGACCCGGACGAGCTTGTCCGGGTCTCCGAGCACCGACAGATGGTGCTCGATCTCCGTGGCACACCGGAGCCCTCGCTCCGTGAAGATGGGATAGAACTCATCGGTGAGTTGTTCCAGCAGCATGGTGAGCTGGACGGGGACCATCCGTGCGGGGTCGGCCCCCAGATCCATACGGGTGATGTCGAAGAACTCCCCCAGGAGCTCCTCCAGCCGTTGCGCCTTCTCTAAGGCGATGCCGGTGAATTTGCCCTGCTGTTCCGGTGTGAGGCCAGGATCGTCCCGCAGGAGGGTCAGATAGCCCACCACAGAGGTGAGCGGCGTCTTGAGGTCGTGAGCCAGGAACGAGATCAGGTCCTGCCGCCGCCGTTCTGCGGCCTTGGCCGCGGCCTCCCGGTCCTGAAGCTGGCGGCGGATCGTGTTCAGATCTCGCTCCAGCGGCTCCAGTTCCTTCGGCAAGGCCACCTCCTCCGCCGAAAGGTCGGCCACCTGAGCCGTGGCAGAGGCGATCTGGTCCAGCCATCGGGTGAACCGTCCCATGGCCAGATAGAAGGCGATCAGCATCAGGAAGCCGGTGCCCAACAGGACCCATTCCGCTTTATAGCTGCGGATATAGTGTTGGTATGCATCCAAAGCCACCTGCTGTGTCTGTCCGAACAGGTGGGTCGCGATCCAAACGAAGAAAGAGGCGAATGGGTCCTCTAAGAGTCCGTCCACCACCGTCTCCTTTAGGAAAAGCCCCAGGGCTCCGGCCACGACCGCGCCCAGTACGACCATCAGGAGCATCTTCAGCTTCAAGCGGACATAACGTTTCTTGGTCACGATGGTATCTCCTTTCGGATAAAAAGAAAAACCACCGAATCAATGATTCGATGGTTTTCTTGGAGCTGCTATCCAGATTCGAACTGGAGACCTCATCCTTACCAAGGATGTGCTCTACCTACTGAGCTACAGCAGCAAAATGGCGACGCGGAAGGGACTTGAACCCTCGACCTCCGGCGTGACAGGCCGGCGTTCTAACCAACTGAACTACCGCGCCATTTTGTTGTCCTCTATATATGACAGCAACGCTGCTTTTTACGTGGCAGGGGCAGAAGGAATCGAACCCTCGGCACGCGGTTTTGGAGACCGCTGCTCTACCAGCTGAGCTATACCCCTACATGGTGGGCCTTCACGGGCTCGAACCGTGGACCGACCGGTTATGAGCCGGCTGCTCTAACCAACTGAGCTAAAGGCCCAACTCGGTGTTCGGTCCTGATGGAACGATGAGAACGGCCTGCCGCCGCGTTGCCACGACGGCAAGCCGACTCGTTCTGGCTCCCCCTGTTGGACTCGAACCAACGACCCTGCGGTTAACAGCCGCATGCTCTACCAACTGAGCTAAGGAGGAATGTGGAGAGTCCAGTTCGACCAGACTCTTTGTGTCGGCATTACCTATCTTCCCGGCCCGTCTCCAGGCAAGTATTTTCGGCGCAGGTGAGCTTAACTTCTGTGTTCGGGATGGGTACAGGTGGACCCTCACCGCAATCAACACCGACTGTCTCTATTCTACTCTTTTCTCGCT
>NZ_JAHLPP010000007.1 GCF_018917965.1 Pseudoflavonifractor sp. MSJ-37
TTGTCAGTGAACTTCTCGTAGCTCGCAGCACCGGCGGTGGTCATCATGCCCATTACCATGGTAGACGCCAGACCGACGCTGAGAACCTTCTTGAGGTTGCTCATTGAGGATTCCTCCTTGTTTGATTTTGAAGCTAATCGGGAGACAATCGTCCACGAGTGGAGTACGACAGTCCTCACACCTGCCATTTCCGTACTGTTTTCAAGAGAAAAGGGGTATTTTTCGGGGCGTTTTGCCCCGAAAAATACCCCTGGTTGACTTTTGGTTGACATGGCAAGATCGGTCTTGCCAATTTCCGCTCTATCGTGCAGAATAGAGTCCAGAAAAGGAGTTGACTGCCATGATCTTCCTCTGGTACCCCAAGTGCTCTACCTGTCAAAAGGCCAAGGCCTGGCTGGATGCCCGCGGCGTCTCCTACGATCTGCGGGACATCAAGACCGACCGCCCCTCTGTGGATGAGCTCCGGGACTGGTATCGCCAGAGCGGCCTCCCCCTCCGGCGCTTTTTCAATACCAGCGGTCTCCAGTACCGGGCTCTGGGGCTGAAAGACCGTCTCCCCGCCATGACCGAGGCGGAACAGTTGGAGCTGCTGGCCTCAGACGGGATGCTGGTCAAGCGTCCCCTGCTGGTGGGCGGCCGCTTCGCCCTCCCCGGCTTCAAGGCCGCTGACTGGGCGGAGGCCCTCCACGTGGAGTCCTGAAACGCATACGGCCGCCGACGGACCGGATCTGGTCCATCGGCGGCCGTATCTTTTTCCATTCAGAACGGGGCTGTCCCGTCCAACGCCCCGGACTGGGGACCTCTGGGCCAGCGGCCCGTCAAAAAATCATAGAAGTTGGCCATGGTCGTCATGCTGTACGGCGTCACCCACAGGCCCACGATCCCTGCCGTCAGGGCGGACAGGATCTGCCAGCCCAAGAAGGAGATCTGGAGCTTGAAGCACTCCCACTTCCACCCCCGCATATAGGCCACGCTGCTGCGCACCGCCGCCCGGGCTCCCGCCTCCGGCTCATCCACCAGGAAGAAAAAGGTCAGGGCATACCGCAGGGACACCCAGAACACATAGATCATGAAGCCGACTGCACCCAACACCGTCAGGGGCATCGCCGGCCCGCCGAGGAGCGCCCCCGGAAGGCACAGCAGGAACAACGCCCCCATGCCCAGCATCGTCCAGCCCATTGCGCTGAGGCCCACCCAGACCACCGCCAGCAGGACCCGGCCCGCCATGGAAAAGATGTCCAGCAGATCCTGGAGACCCGCCCGCCGGCCCCGGGCCATGTTCAGGCTGTAAGCCGTATAGCCCGCCGCCAGCACCTGGGAGAACAGCCCCATGAGGATCGTGAAGAACAGGTATGGCAGGAGCCACGCTCCACTCCAAAGCTCCGCCGGATAGTAGTCCGCCCCCAGGGCCATCCCCTTCAGGGCTGCGAGCGGCGAATTGGAGGCCAGCAGGAGGATCACAAAGCTCCCGCCGCTGGTCAGACCGGTGGTGAGCAGAAGATATACCAATGTCACCAGCATCGGATGGGGCGACGCCCCTGCCATCCCGGCACGGGCGTCCCATTTCGCGCGGACTCGATCGAAGCGCATCGCTCCACCTCCTATAAATATAGATGGGATCTTCCTCTCTAAGATAGCATAGCCGTATGCCTTTGGCAAGCAAAAAGCCCCGGAACTCCCTCTCTCGGGAGTTCCGGGGCCATCGTATGTCCTAAATGGTGACCGGTCAGCGGCGTCCGCCGCCGAAACCTCCACCGCCGCCGCGGCTGCCGCCAAAGCCGCCTCCACGGCTGCCGCCGAAGCTCCCTCCGCCCCGGCTCCCGCCGAAGCCGCCGGAAGGTCTGCTCCCACCAAAACTGCCGCCGGGACGGGCCCCGCCGGAGGGACGGCTCCCACCGAACCCACTGCCGGGACGGGCTCCGCCAGAGGGACGGCTCCCGCCGAACCCGCTGCCAGGACGGGCTCCGCCAGAGGGACGGCTCCCACCGAACCCACTGCCGGGACGGCCGCCGCCGGAGGGACGTCCCCCGCCGAAGCCGCCGGGACCGGGTCCACCGGGCCTGGGACCGCCAGGGCCAGGACCGGGCCCTCTGCCAGGTCCGGGCCCTCCTCTCGGGCCACCCGGAGGCGGAGGCGGCGGGGCCCAATGGCGCCGGTACCAGCTGGACCGCGGGCCGTGCCAGAAGAAGATCGGCCGGAACACCACCGGAGGCTCCGGCACGCCATAATAGCGGCGGCGGTAATCGTTGTAGCGGTACCGGTCCGCGATGGACGCGATGATGAGGATCAGCACCACCGTAAAGACCAGCACCGTGCCCTGATCCACTCCGCTCTCATAGGTATAGCTGTAGCCATAGTCCTCACCGGGCATCACGGCGCTCCCGCCGAAATAGCTCTGGTAGACCCCGTCCATCCCCTGATAAAAGCTGAGGATACCGTCCTCCCAGTCGTTTCCGGACAGGACCCGCTCGTCCAGCTCCTGCATGACGCTGTTCGTCAGGAATGCGGAGAACTCGGTGCCGGGGTACACATAGTAGCTTCCGGTGGCATCGTCGATATAGAGGATCGCGTCTCCATCCCCCAAGCCCATAGCCCGACCGGCAGACTGGGCGGCGGTCTCCAGATCGTCGGTCCCGGCGTCCTCTACGGTGACCAGGGCCACCACGCTGTTATAACGGCTGTCCCAGTTGGCGTCATAGCTGAGCACCGTCTGGGCCGCGCTCTTGGAAAGGAGGCCCGCCTGGTCATCCAGGAACCGGCTGACCTTGCCGGTGTCCAGCCCGCTCTCCAGCGGGATGCTGGGCGTAGGGCCGGTCAGGTAAGACTGCTTCCTGGCCTGTCCGATCCCGATGGCGGCCGCCACCATCAACACGAAAAGCACGATGGCTGTGGTCCGTTTCTTCAAGGGGCATCACTCTCCTCAAGCGCAAATATCCGTTCTGTCTGTCTCAGCCTCTCAGCTCCAGCAGCTTCTGCTTCAGTTCACCTTCGATCTTGCCCAGTCCCCAGGGAAGGGCGCCGGGGACGCCCTTCCCTGGGCCCCCCATCCTTTCCTTCCTCGGGACGAATGGATCGTCCCTGCGGCAAGACCGCCTGCGGCGGTGCTTGGACGCGCTCACGCGCGGCGGGCGGACGAACCGCCCGCGCCGAGCTGGGCCGTCGGCTGGTCCGGTCTGTCTCAGCCTCTCAGCTCCAGCAGCTTCTGCTTCAGCTCACCTTCGATCTTGCCCAGCTCGGCTTCCGCGTCGCGGCGCTTCTGGGCGCCGTCCTGCTGGATCTTCATGACCTCATCCAGCGTAGAGATCAGCTGTTCGTTGGTGTGCTTCAGGGTCTCGATATCCACCACGCTCCGCTCGGCCTCCTTGGCCGTCTCGATGGTGCCCATCTTCAGCAGGTCCGCGTTCTTGGTCAGCAGTTCGTTGGTCATGTTGGTCACGGCGCTCTGAGCGGCGGTGGCCTGCCGGGAGTGTTCCAGCCCCATAGCCAGCACCATCTGGCTCTTCCACAGGGGGATCGTGTTCACCAGCGAGGACTGGATCTTCTCCAGCATGAGGGTGTCGTTGTTCTGGATCAGGCGGGTCTGGGGGCCCATCTGGATGGATATCACCCGGGTCAACTCCAGGTCGTGGATCTTCTTGTCGAAGCGCTCGCACATATTGGCCAGGTCGTTGTAGGCCTGCGCGTCCTCCTGAGCGCCGGTCTGAGTGGCCTTCTGCTTGAGCTCTTCCAGCTCGCCGGTCCGGACCTGCTGGAGCCGCTTCTTGCCCGCCAGGATATACATGGTGAGTTCCTTATAATATTTCATGTTCAGCTCGTACATCTGGTCCAGCATGGCCACGTCCTTCATCAGGGTGACCTGATGCTTCTCCAGAAGGGAGGCGATCTTGTCCACATTGGTCTCAGCCTTGGAGTAGGCGATCTTCATCTCCTCCAGCTCGTTTTTCTTCTTCTGGAAGAAGCCGAGGATGCCACCCTTCTTCTCCTCAGGCGTGCCTACGTGCTTGAGCTCTACCACCAGGGAGGACAGGGCCTCGCCCACCTCGCCCAGATCCTTGGTCCGCACGGAGTTCAGAGCGCTCTCCGAGAAGCCGGCGATGTTCTTCTGGGCCGCCGCGCCGTACTGGAGCACCACGTTGGAATCCCGCAGGTCGATCTTCTGGGCGAAGTCGTCCACCATCTTCCGCTCGGCCTCGCTGAGACGGCTCTCATCCAGCTTGACGGCGGCGGCCTCCCGCTCGGCCTCGGTCATCTGGCCGGGCTTGGCCGCAGGCTCATCGCCCAGCGTCAGAACGGGGGCCTCCGGAGCGGCGGCCGCGGCCGTATCCAGAGTGGGGGTGAGCGTCAGCTCCGGCATCATATCCAGTTCGTCAGACATAGCTGATCCATCCTTTCTTCTCGTCCTTCCATTCGGGAAGTCGAATCCAGTTCGTGATATCCGTCTCTTTTATTGCGCTCCGGCCTGGAAGTCGGAGCCGGTCAGGCCCTCTCCGGAGAGCATCCGCTCCAGAACGGTGATGTCCGTGGCGATGTCCAGGGCCTCGTCTCCGAACAGGGCGTCCAGCTGGCGGTCGAAGGCGGTGACGATGGTGTCCATCATCTTTTCCACCTTGCCCTTGGTCCCGTCGATGTTGGCGCCGGAGATCCCGGCGCTGTCCATCCGGTCGTAGGCGTTCAGGAGCTTCAGCGTGGTGGGCAGGTAGTAGTCCAGGAACTTGCGGATCTGAGACTGCTTCTCCGGGTGCTCCGCCACATAGTCCAGGATCTTGCCGGTGACCTCCTCCAGATGGTCGATCTGGGCGGAGATCTTTGGATCGGCGATGCTGGCGTTCAGCCGCTTCATCTCTCCCACGGCCCGGTCCCGCTCGGCCCGGAGCGCGGCCACCTCCGGAGAGACGGCAGGCTCCTGCTTTTTCGCGGCCTCCTGCTTGGGCTGGGCGGTCTTGTCCGCCTCCTTCCCCTTCCCGTCCGCGTCAGGATAGGTGACCACATAGTCCTTCCAGATCAGGCACCGGCCCAGCACATACACCGCCAGAGAGGCGGCAGCGGCCCCAATGAAATGGAGCGGCGCATAGAGCGGCAGAGCCATGGACCAGAGCAGCCAGACGATGCCGGCCGCATAGATGGGGATCGTGGACGCTATCTTTTTGTTCGCCATCGGCATTTCCTCCAAACTGAGGTCGATTCGTTCTAGTTTATTGTACCGTTCCCCCGAGGCGGTGTCAAGGAAAGTTCCACGGGAGCAGGCCTCTGAGCGTGCCGTTTCTGGTCAGTTTCTCCGTTGACTTTATGGGGAAAGATCAGTATGATATATAAAATGCCTTTTCCTACGGTCCCGGCCTGGAGAAGACGACCCGCAACGGCCCGGTCCAGTCCCCTGACAGAAAGGGCGGGACCCCCATCCGCTGTGCCACTTGTGTCAAAGAAAGGGGACATTCCCATGCTCACGCTCAACGAGTTCAAAGAGGCCCGGAACGTACTGTCCGGCGTCATCCAGGACACCCATCTGATCTACAGCCCCGCCCTGTCCAAGAACACTGGCAACAATGTATACATCAAGCCGGAGAACATGCAGGTCACCGGCGCCTACAAGATCCGCGGCGCTTATTATAAGATCAGCACCCTCTCTCAGGAGGAGAAGGAGAAGGGCCTGATCACCGCCTCTGCCGGCAACCATGCCCAGGGCGTGGCCTATGCCGCCCAGCACGCCGGCGTGAAGGCCACCATCGTCATGCCCACCACCACCCCGCTGGTGAAGGTGAACAATACGAAGGACTACGGCGCCGAGGTCATCCTCCACGGCGAGACCTTCGACGATGCCGCCGCCCTCTGCACCAAGCTGGCCGAGGAGCGGGGCCTGACCTACATCCATCCCTTCAACGACCCCGCCGTGGCCACCGGCCAGGGCACCATCTCCTATGAGATCTTCAAGGACCTGCCCGACGTGGACGTGATCCTGGTGCCCATCGGCGGCGGTGGACTGGCCACCGGCGTGTCCACTCTGGCCAAGCTGCTCAATCCCAACGTCACCGTGATCGGCGTGGAGCCCGTGGGCGCCGCCTGCATGAAGGCCAGCCTGGAGGCCGGCCATGTGGTCACCCTCCCCAAGGTCGACACCATCGCCGACGGCGTGGCCGTCAAGACCCCCGGCGACAAGATCTTCCCCTATCTCCAGAAGAACATCGACGATATCATCACCATCCACGACAGCGAGCTGGTAGACGCCTTCCTGGACATGATGGAGCGTCACAAGATGATCGTGGAGAACGCCGGCCTGCTCACCATCGCCGCCCTGAACCATCTGGACTGCAAGGGCAAAAACGTGGTGTCTGTCCTCTCCGGCGGCAATATGGACGTGATCACCATCTCCTCTCTGGTCCAGCACGGCCTCATCAACCGTGGCCGGGTGTTCACCTTCTCCGTACAGCTCCCCGACCGCCCCGGCGAGCTGGTGCGGGTGGCCCAGATCGTGGCCAAGGAGAACGGCAACATCATCAAGCTGGAGCACAACCAGTTCGTCAACCTGAACCGTCAGGCCGGCGTGGAGCTGCGGGTGACCACCGAGGCCTTCGGCCACGCCCATAAGAACGCCATCCTGGACGCCTTCAAGGCCGCGGGCTACGACGCCCGCGTGGTGAACACCGTCCTCTAAACGAAGCATCCCCTGTGTCGGCCGCCGGCGGAGCCCACCGGCGGCCAACTATCTCAGCGGCGCGTGACCGGCCCCAGCCGGGACCGGGCCCCGTGGCTGTGTGGGAGAGCGCTGGCCAGTCCGGCCACGCAGGCGCTTCCGCACCCCTGCCGCGTGCTCCATCCTATGTGTCTCCCAGCCGCGGGGTGTCCGGCTCCGGCCCCGCGATCTCCCTCCCGCAGACCGGCTCCGGCCCCCTGTGGGAGGACTGAACGGAGGATATCGTAATGATCAAGATCGCACCCTCGATCCTTTCTGCCGATTTCGCCAACCTGGAGCGGGACATCAAGCGTGTCTCCTCCGCCGACTGGCTCCATGTGGACGTGATGGACGGCATGTTCGTCCCCAACATCAGCATCGGCATCCCTGTGGTCAAGTCCATCCGCAAGTGTACCGATATGTTCCTGGACGTGCATCTCATGATCGAGAAGCCCGTCCGCTATGTGGAGGCCTTTGCCAAGGCCGGCGCCGACCTGCTCTCCATCCATCTGGAGGCCGACGGCCCCAGCGGCATCTCCGAGGCCCTGCGGCTCATGGACGCCTGCGGCGTGAAGAAGGCGGTGGCCCTGCGGCCCATCACCTCCCCCAAGGCCGTGATCCCCTATCTGGAACAGCTGGATATGGTGCTGGTCATGACGGTAGAGCCCGGCTTCGGCGGCCAGTCCTTCATGGCCGATCAGCTGGACACCGTGGCCCAGATCCGATCTCTGATCCAGCAGTACAACCCCGCCTGCCGGCTGGAGGTGGACGGCGGCATCAACACCGAGACCGCCCGCCGGGCCGTGACCGCCGGCGCCGATACCCTGGTGGCCGGCTCCGCCGTCTACGGCGCCGCCGACCCCGCCATGGCCATCTCCGCTCTGCGGGGATGAGTCCGTCCTGACTACGGAGGTCCTCCATGCAGTATTTCCCTCCCGCGCTGGAGACGCTCACCGAGCAGTTCGCCCGTCTGCCGGGCATCGGCCGGAAGAGCGCCCAGCGTCTGGCTTTCTTTATCCTCTCCCAGCCCCCGGAGAGCGTCCAGGCCTTTGCCGACGCCCTCACGGCCGCCAAGCAGTCTATCTGCCTGTGTCCTGTCTGCCAGAACCTGACCGAGGGCGAGGGGCCCTGTGCCATCTGTTCCAGCGAGAAGCGGGACAAGGGGGTCATCTGTGTGGTGGCCACTCCCAAGGACGTGGTGGCCATCGAGCGGGCCCGGGAGTATGAGGGGCTCTACCATGTGCTCCACGGGGTGATCTCCCCTATGAACCATGTGGGTCCCGACGACCTGCACATCAAGGAGCTGATCGAGCGGGTGGCCGCCGGCGGCGTTCGGGAGGTCATCATGGCCACCAACCCCGACACCGAGGGCGAGGCCACCGCCATGTATCTCTCCCGGCTCCTGAAGCCCTTCCAGGTGAAGGTCACCCGGCTGGCCTACGGCATCCCCGTGGGCAGCCATCTGGAGTACACCGACGACGCCACCCTCATGCGCGCCCTGGAGGGCCGCAGAGAGATGCTCTGACGCACATCCCCCCTCCGAGACGCCAACAACGGCCCGCGATATGATCGCGGGCCGTTGTTTCGTCATCTGATATGACGTCTCGTATTCATTTTAGAAGGTCTTGGCAACCTCATCACACTCCGCCATGGCCTTGGCCATGATCTGCTCCACGTCATTGCCCACGATGTCCAGGCCGTCGGCGGCGATGGTCCGGAACTCCGGGATATCGAAGGAGTGGGCGATCGCCTTGAGCTGATTGGCGCCCATCTCCAGCCACTGGGCCTCCGGCGCGGAGAAATCGCCGCCCCGGGTGGTGAGGAACAGGAGCTTCCGCACATGGCACAGGCTGTGCTTCCCGCCCGCCTCGTCGTAGTAGAAGCTCAGGTTCTTCCCGGACACCCGCTCCAGATAGACCCGCAGGACCGCGGGGAAGGACTGCTCCCAGAAGGGCGCGGCGATCACCACCTTGTCGGCGGCGGCGAACTGGTGGGCGGCGGCGAACATGGGATCGTCGGTCCGGCCCTCCTCCAGCAGACGCTCCTGATAGTCCAGCGTATCGGGATAGAGGGGCTCCAGCCGCTCCACCATCACGTCCCGCTCCACCACCGTGTCCTCCGGGTGGAGGGCGGCATAGGCGGCCAGGAAGTGCCGGGCCAGCTTCAGCGTCCGGGACTTCTCCTGCCGGACACAGGCATTCACGAACAATACGTTCGCCATGTGGATCACGCTCCTAACTGCATTTTCGAAGCTATTGTATCAAGGATCGCCGAATCCGTAAAGTCCAGATCTCCCATGAGGCGCACGGCCGTCCGGCCGCTTTGGAGCAGGAGACAGCTCCCCCGCTCGTACCGGACGCAGACCGCCCGGACGCCCGCCGGCGGATCCACAGCCTGTTCTGTCCCTCCGCCGCCGCAGAGGATCTCCCGGATCTCGTCCCTGTCCAAGCCACGGGACAGCTCCGTGAACACCTCCTCCGCCAGCCAAGGCCAGGCGGCGTCCTCCCGCCGGACATACAGGAGCCCTCCGCCGTCGATCGTCTGGAGCAACGTCCGGGAGGAGAGCATCCGGCCGCCCGCCCGGGTCAGGCCGTCCTCCGGGAGCGTGCCGCCGAGGCCCAGATCCGCCGCCGTCACCACGGGATGGCCCTCCGCCGCCAGGGCCGCCGGGTCCAGAGGCTCGGACCGACGGATGTCCCCGCTCAGGAGACTGCCCAGCGCCAGCACCAGTACCGCCAGGATCAGCACAGGCTTCATCCCGCTCCGGAAGCGGGCCGCGCCCATCTGGGGCCGCGGGAAGGCCCGGTCCCGCTCCAGCGCCAGCCACACCCGGATCCCATAGGCCAGCGCGGCGCAGAACTCATACCCGGTCCAGACCAGCAGAGCCGCCAGCAGGACCATCTCCCCCAGAGCTGCCGGCTCGTAGAACATTTGGAAGGGGTAGAAACTGCTGTGTCCGATCAGCAGGAGGAGGACGGCATAGAGGGCCGTCGTGGCCAGAGTCCCCAGAGCCGCGCCCATGGCCGGGACCAGCGCCAGCCGCCGGAGCCGGTCGGCCTCCAGCGCCTCGTCGGTCTGGATAGGCACCACGGTCCGGCCCGGCTTGGACTGATAGACCCGGATCAGGCCCCACCGGCCAGTGAGTTCCCAGCCAGCGTCGGCACAGAGCCGGTCATAGCTCCCGGCTCCGTCCTCCGCCGCCCCCAGCAGACGCCTCGGCTGGGCCAGATCCACGGAATAGCGCAGGTCCGGCCGGCTCAGGGGAACGAACACAGCCATGCCGCAAATCAGCTTCTCCAGCTCCCAGCCTCTGGACTTCCAGTCCTCCAGCCACTGCTCCGCCGCCTTGTAGTCCAGGTCCGCGAAGCCGAACCAGGCATATCGTCTCTCCTTCATCCTTCCGCCTCCATCCCCAGCCGCTCCGCCACACGGCGGAGAAGCCCCGTCTCCGTCAGGTCCGGGCCAAGGCCCTCGGTGGAATAAGTCCCCACCAGAGCCGCCGTCCGCCCCTGCCGGAGCAGGAGGAACGCGCCGTCCCGGGCCGTCCAGCTCTCGTCGAAGCCCAGCTCCGCCGGCTGGAAGTCCAGCGTCCCCAGGCCCTCATAGTCCCCCGTGCCGCACTGGTCCGCCAGCGCGCAGGCCAGCCGGCGGGCATAGCCCTCCGTACCGCAGACATAGCGCTCACAGGTGAGGAACTGGTATCCCCCGTCCTGCCGGACCGTCTCCTGATACCGCTCTCCCCGGACCATCAGGGCCCACACCGGGGACAGGTCCGTCCGGGAGACCGTCCGCCCGTCCAGGCCCAGGTCCTCCGCCATGACGATCGGCCGGTCCCGGAGGGCGGCCCGCCGGAAGGGATCCGTGGTATGACAGCCCAGCACGCCCATGCTCAGCTCCCAGAGCCGGAACAAAACGTACAGCGCCGCGAACAGCCGCTCCAGCCTCGGCAGGAGGCCTCTGCACCGCGCGGCCCAGCGGGACAAGACCGTGGAGCGCCACGCACGGCCCTCCCGCTCTCGTCTCCACCAGGCCAGACCGGCGACTCCGATCCAGAAGAGTCCCGCCGTCAGGCAGAGGACGCTCAGGGCCAGCCACAGGGGCGAGGTCCGGCACAGCAGGTCGGCGGGCCCCACTACGGGCCGCCGGCCCTGCCGCGCCATGATCCACAGGGCCGCCAGCAGGAACAGCAGGGCCAGCGCCGTCTCCAGCTCCGCCTGGAGCGGCGGCCACACGGTCCGGCGGAAGCGGTCCCGCCCGGTCCAGCGCAGGTCGGAGCGGACTGGCTCCGGGTCCGCCACGGTCCGGGCCTTCAGGATCGCCAGCGGCCCGGACTGGGTCTGGAGCTCCCAACCCGCTTCCCGATACCGGCGGAGATCCGCCTCCTCCGGCTCCGGACAGAGATCCACGCACCAGCGGGTCCCGGAGGGCATCTCCTCCGCCCGCCGCCAGAGGGCCAGGCCACCGGGCCCGATCCGGTCCAGATCCCAGCCCCGGGCACTCTGCCGCTCCAGCCAGTCCTCCGCCGCGGCCCGGTCCATGGCCCCATAGGGGAACCACCCCAGCTTCCGTCTCATCCCTCCGCCTCCTCCCGCAAGACCCGCTCCATATCCGATGCCTGTCGCCGGATCCGCCGGTACTCCCGCTCCAGCACCCGCGCCCCCTTCGGGGCCAGGCGGTAGTACTTCCGGCCGTCCTCCACCCGGCTCAGGCCGATGAGGCCATCCTTCTCGAAGCGCTCCAACAGAGCGTAGAGGCTCCCCGCGCCGATGTTCACCGCGCCGTCCGTCAGGGCACTGACATATTTCATGACGCCGTACCCGTAACGCTCGCTCCGGAGCGCCAGCAGGATATAGTACATAGGCTCCGTCAGCGTGTCCAGCTTCTTCCGCGCCATGGTTCCCCCTCCTCCCTCTCCATATATCGAATATCGATATATCCATCTTAACATCAGGCCATACAGGATGTCAAGCGGCGGCCAAGAGCGAAACATGCCCGCCCCAAGGCCGAAGCGGCCTCGGGGCGGGCATAGTATCTCTTATGGGGAAAGCGCTGTCACTGCTCGTCGCCGAAGTCGGCCCGGTAGGCCGCCGCCAGCTTCTCAGGCCAGTCGCTCACCGGCTCCAGTACGCCGGTGAAGAAGCGCAGAGTGGCCGGCTCGTGGACGAAGCGCAGGCCGCCCACCAGATTCCGGTGGTCATACAGCCACTTGACCCGGTCGATGACGTACTCCGTCTGGGACAGGGTGAACACCCGGCGGGGGAAGGCCAGCCGCAGGAGCTCCATGGAGGCGATGCGCTCGGTGCCGTCGGGCTCCCGCTCCTCGGAGAGGGTGCCGCGCTCCATGCCCCGGATGCCGCCGCAGATGTACAGGGCGCAGGCCAGCGCACCGGCAGAGTACTGCTCCTGGGGCACATCGGGCAGGAACTCCTTCACGTCGATGTGGGCGCCCAGACCGCCGCCGGGGGTGATGACGGGGATGCCGTACTCATCCAGACGGCGCACACAGTAGTCGATGAACTGAGGGCCCTGAGAGATCACGTCCATGTCCATGCTCTCGTCGAAGCCCACGGTCATGGCCTCCATCTCCTTCACGGACATACCGCCGTAGGTCAGGAAGCCCTCGAACATGGGGATCAGGTCCTCCATGGAGTGGAAAAGGGCCTCGTCCCGCACCAAGATGGCGCCGCCCCGGGCGAAGCCGAACTTGCGGGCGGAGAAGTAGATGATGTCGAACTGGTCGGCGATCTTCCGGGCGATCTCCCGGACGGTCCGATCCCGCATCTCAGGCTCCCGGGTCTTGATGAAGTACAGGTTGTCCTGAAGGAGCGAGGCGTCCAGCACGGTCATGACGCCGTGCTTCCGGCAGATCTCAGTGGCGGCCTCGATGTTGGCGCAGGAGATGGGCTGGCCGCCGATCAGGTTGGTGCCCGCCTCCAGCCGGACGAAGGGCACGTTCTCCGGCCCCTCCCGCAGGATGCAGGCCTCCAGAGCCTCCAGATCGATGTCGCCCTTGAAGGGCAGGTCGCTGTGGCTGACGAGGCCCTCCTTCTTCACCAGCTCTTCCACGCGGCCGCCCAGCCGGGTGATGTGGGCCTTGGCGGTGGTGAAGTGGTAGTTCATGATGACGCAGTTCCCGGGCTTCACGAAACGGGTGGCCAGGATATTCTCACAGGCGCGGCCCTGATGGGCGGGCAGACAGTAGTGGATGCCGAAGATCTCCTCCAGCTTGCGCTGCATCTTGAAGAAGGTCTCAGATCCCGCGTAGGCATCGTCCGCCACCAGCATGGCGCTCTGCATCCGGTCAGACATGGCGTTGACGCCGGAATCGGTCAGCATATCCAGGAAGATGTCCCCGTTGTGGAGCTGGAAGGTATTGAAGCCGGCCTCCCGCATCTTCTCCAGACGCTGTTGGGCAGGCAGGAGATGGAGCTGCTGGACGATCTTGACCTTGTGCATCTCCATCGGGATCGGCTCGTGTTGATAGAACGTGATCTTAGGCATCGTTTGCCCCTCCTCATGATGATCCAAACTTCGCTCGGATCCCGACGCCGGACGGAGCGGATAAAAAACGCCCTCCGTGCCCAGCCGGGACACAGAGGACGAGAGCGACTCGTGGTACCACCTCAGTTCACCGCGTCACCGCGGCCTCATGGGATATGGCTATCCCCCACGCAGTATCGGGCGCACCCGGCGCCGCATACTCCTCCTGATCAGAGTTTCCGGGCGCTGCTCCAGACGGTAATTGGGACGCTGACGCTTCTCTGCCTCGCACCGACCGGCAGCTCTCTGGAGAAGGGATGGTCCAGCGCCTTACTGGATGTCTTTCATCGCGTTGTCTGTATCTACTTTACCACTTTTGATCGCTGATGTAAAGCGGCTGTCCCAGAAAAAATGGAGCCGATCTCCGCTCATAGCCTATGGCAAAATATGAAAACAGCCATCTTCGAAAGAAGATGGCTGTTTCATCTGGTTGCGGGAGTAGGATTTGAACCTACGACCTCCGGGTTATGAGCCCGACGAGCTACCAAGCTGCTCTATCCCGCGATATGGTGCCGGAGACCGGGCTTGAACCGGCACGGGATCGCTCCCACAGGATTTTAAGTCCCGGGCGTCTACCATTCCGCCACTCCGGCGTTTCCGGTCGCAAACTCGCTCTTGCTGAGTGCTTGATTATGATAACACATTCTCCCGCGATCGTCAACTACATTTTCAAAAAATTTTTCCGGCCGGCCATGCGCATATCTCCCGCCCCGTCGCATAGACTGAGATAGGACCATTGGAAGGAGGCAGATGCCATGCCGGAACACACCCCAGACAGCCCCGCGCCCGCCCCGATGCCCGCGCCCCGGGAGGACGTGGACGACCTGATCTTCTCCACGGAGACGGAACGGCCCGTCAGCGACCGCTAAGGTGCATTTTCCCCGCCGGACCGACAGTTTTGCTTTACATTTGCTCTCTCATTGGATATAATGGAAAGGCTAATATCGAATGAGATGTGAGAGTGTGTGATATGCTTCAATTCGACGAATATAAAGTGAGACTGAACAACATCCTGCCCGCTCTGGACGATCTGGAGCAGGCGCTGGGTCTGAAGGCCGCCGCTCAGGAGGCGGAGATGCTGGAGTCGGAGAGCGCCTCCGACGGCTTCTGGAACGATCTGGAGAAGGCCCAGAAGGTCCAGCAGCGGATCTCCCAGCTCAAGGGCAAGCTGGACGGTCAGAAGCGCCGCCGGGACGAGTGGTCCGACCTGATGGCCCTCTGCGAGATGGGCAACGAGGCGGAGGACGAAACTCTGGTCCCCGAGGTGGAAGAGGGCTTCATCAAGCTGGAGGCCGACATCGAGGAGGCCCGTCTCTCCTCCCTGCTCACCGGCGAGTACGACAACTCCAACGCCATCCTGACCATCCACGCCGGCGCCGGCGGCACCGAGGCTCAGGACTGGGCCCAGATGCTCTACCGGATGTACACCCGCTGGGCCGAGCGCCATGGCTATGACTGCAAGACCATGGACTATCAGGACTGCGAAGAGGGCGGCATCAAGAGTGCCACGATCACTATCTCCGGCGAGAACGCCTATGGCCATCTGAAGAGCGAGCATGGCGTCCACCGTCTGGTCCGTGTCTCCCCCTTCGACGCCCAGGCCCGCCGCCAGACCTCCTTCTCCGCCGTAGAGGTCATGCCCGAGCTCCCCGACGACGTGGAGGTGGACATCCGTCCCGAGGACATCGAGATGCAGGTCTACCGCTCCTCCGGCGCCGGCGGCCAGCACGTCAACAAGACCTCCTCCGCCGTCCGTTTGATCCATAAGCCCACCGGCGTGGTGGTCTCCTGCCAGACCGAGCGGAGCCAGTTCCAGAACCGGGACAACTGTATGCGGATGCTCCGCTCCCGCCTGGTCCAGCTCAAGATGGAGGCCCACCTGGAGAAGATCTCGGACATCAAGGGCGTCCAGCTCAAGATCGAGTGGGGCAGCCAGATCCGTTCCTACGTCTTCATGCCCTATCAGCTGGTGAAGGACAACCGCACCGGCTATGAGACCAGCAACATCAACGCCGTCATGGACGGCGATCTGGACGGCTTCATCAATGCCTACTTGAAGGCCAGCGCCACCGGCGAGTGGGCCAGCAAGTAAGTCCGCCGTCTTTTCTCAAAAAATGGACCGGAGCCCTCCGCAGAGCGATCTGATCTCTGCGGAGGGCTCCTCTTTCGTTTTGCTTCGCTCACTCCGCCATGGGCCGGTCCTCCAGGCGGAGGGCTAGCTCCATCGTCGGATGCGGCGTCTCCGGAGCCGCCGCCTCCCGCTCCTCTAGATAGGACGGGATACACAGAAGGGCCGCCAACAGGAGCAGTGCTCCCGGCAGGATCAGCCCTCTCTGCACAGCCTGCATTTCGTTTCCTCTCCTCTCTCCAAGTGCCTGTCCCGGTCATGGCCGGCGGCAGGCGCTCTTCGCTTCGTGTCATTATAATTCTTTTCCGTCCGTTTGTCCACCATCTTTCTCTTCCATCCTGTCCCGCTCGTTTCGTCCATACGGGGCGGGCCGCACAGAGCTGCCTCTCCGTTTGCCTTCATCAAAATATCGTTCAGCGCAAATAGCTTCCTTCTAAAGTTCTTGTCGATCCCACTCCAAGCTGGTATAATACGAATATCCATGATCTGTATACTGCCCGCGGAACGCGGAGGATAGGAGAAGAACGCTATGACGAACGAGACTGTACTCAAGGCCAAGCGCGGCAAACGCAAGACCAGCATGTCCCCCGAGGGACTGGAAGAAAACCTGAAGAAAGGCACGACCGAGCTGTTGGTGCTCTACCTTCTCCGGGAACGGGAGATGTACATCAACGAGATCACCGACCTCCTTCTGGAGCGCAGCAGTGACCGCCTCAACATCACCTTTCCTTACGCTGTCGTCTACCGTCTGCTGGACGCTCACTACATCGAGCTTGGCGAAAAGTGCATCGCCCCAGACGGCCGCCGCCGCCAGTTCTACCACACTACCCCCGCCGGAGAGGCCTATCTGGAGCAGCTCCTGGTGGTGCTGGACCGCTTCATGGGCGGCGTGTATGAGATCCTGGGCGCGGAGAACCTGCCCAAGGTGAAGCGTAAGCGCAAGCCCAAGGCCGCCGCTGAGGCCGAAACCTCCAAGGTGGATTGATCCTCATAGGAAAGCAGCCCCTGCCGGACGATCGTCCGGCAGGGGCTGCTTTTATTTTGGTCCGGCTCACTTGCTCAAATCCGCCTGGTGGGCGTCGATCTGGGCGGAGGCGATCCCGTGGGCGGTCAGATAGTCCTGAGCGGCCTTCTGCAGGTCCACCTTGGACCGGTCGGCGGAGCGGTCCACCCCCGGCGGTCTCGTTCAGCCTGCCGTGATCGATGCAGACGGCGATGTTGGTGCGGCCGTACTTCTGGACTCCTAGACCTTAGCGGCGGCGGGGCCCCGGCTGGTGTCGTAGGTACTGCCGAAGGTGACGCCGTTGACCACCCACACGTCGGAGAAGTCGGGCTTGCCGTCCTTGTTGGCACAGACCAGATAGTCACCGTCGCCATGCCTGGATACCGGGTCGTTCACATGGAGGGTGTCGCCCCAGGCGGTATCCACGGTCAGGCGGATGGCGGCGGGCACGAAGCAGGCGAAGTTGGTGTCCGGAGCCGCCTTGGTCTTGATCGGGACGAAGGTGTCCTTTTTCCCGGTGAAGTCAGCGGCCGTCAGGGCGGAGCCGTCGGGCTTGGTATAGGTGGACAGGACCTTCTCCAGCTTGGAGACCCACTGCTCCCCGCTGGTGCCCTTGAGGACCACGCTGACGCCGTCGTCCTTGGCGGTGTAGTCGGTGTTCTCCAGGTCGTTATGGAAGGAGGTGTCCTTGGAGACCATCATGCCCTCGATGGTATAGGAGGTCTTTCCGGTCAGGAAGAAGTCGGCCTCATGGGCGGCGATATAGTCCTTGGCGGAGCCCTCGTCGCTCTCGGTCTCCTCTTGGGCGGCGCCCAGCTGCTTGAGGAAAAAATCGTCCCCGGCACTGACGGCATCCTTCAGAGCGGTCAGGTCTCCGGAGAACACGTTGAAGGTATGGTCGCAACCGGCGATGAAATGGGTATCCGAGGCGCTGTTGACGGCGGCGGATCTGATCTTGTCGGCGTTGTCAGGGGTGACGGTGGTATCGGCCTCGCCCTGGATCGCCAGGATGGGGGCCTTGATCTGGGCCACGACCTTCCGCATATCGGTCTCGCCCACCTCCTGGAACCAGCGGGTGCCCACTTCCAGCGCGTCCCGCCAGTCGAAGGTCATCGTGTAGGAGCCCTTGCTCTTGGCCTGGGCGTAGGCATCCTCGAAGGTGGTGTCCCCGAACATGGAGCTGCCGGTCAGATCCAGCGCGCCAGCCCAAGTGACCACGGCCTTGAAGGTGTCCGGATAGGCGGCGGCCGCCAGGAGCGCGTCGGTGCCGCCCTGGCTCCAGCCCATGACGCCCAGCTTGGCACCGTCCACGCCGGTCTGACCGGCCAGATAGTCGGCGGCAGCCTTGGCATCCACCTTGGCGGAGGTATAGCAGTAGTCGGTGTAGCTGGCCTTGGAGTCGCCGTTGCCCATGAAGTCGATGCGGATGGTGGCGATGCCGCTGGCGGCCATGATGGGCGCGGCCGTGGCATAGCCGCTGCCGGCCTCATCCCGATTCGAGCCGGTGCCGTGGAGCATGACCACGCCGGGGACCTTGGCGTCCTTGGAGGCGGAGGCGGGCATCGTCACGGTGGCGGGGATGGAGTGGGCGGGGATCCCGTCGGTCTCCGGCACGTCGATGGACACCACAGTCTCCGTATAGACTGGCGTCAGAGCGGAGAACTGCTTCAGGATCTGAGCCAGCTCGGCCCGCTGGGTGGTGCCCAGCGGTCTCAGATTGCCCTTGTCGTCGCCCTTCAGCACGTTGCTATAGTAGCAGAAGCTCATATCAGCCAGAGCCCAAGCGGGGATCTTATCGTAGTCGGGCGCCTCCTTCATGGCCATGCCGCCCTCTTCGGAGACGATGTTGTTGAGCTTGGCATAGCGGGACAGGACCGCGGCGGTCTCGGCCCGGGTGATGGCCCGCTCGCCGTTGAAGGTCTTGTCCTTGGGCACCGCGGCCAGACCGGTGCTCTCCGCCCAGGCGGCGGCATCGGCATACCACTTGCCGGAGATGTCGGTGAAGCCGCCCTTGTCCGAGACAGCGGGCTTCCCGGCCATATTGTACAGGGTCTGGTAGACCATGGCACGGGTCACGGTAGCCGTTGGGGCGAAGGCGCCCTTGCCGGTGCCGCTCATGAGGCCCTGCTCCGCCACGAAGGAGACGGCGGAGGCGTACCACGCCTTGCTGTCCACATCGGTGAAGGCGGCGCCCTCCGCCGCCAAGGCGGGAGCGGCCATGGACAGCGCCATAGCGCCGGTCAGGACCAGAGCAACTGCTTTCTTCTTCATGAGATATCCACACCTTTCACTTCGTTTGGGGAAAACTCGATGTACCAAGGCCGGCCCGGTCCCGAAGGACGGGCCGGCCCCGGTGTCATTCAACGAACATCATTGCGGTCCGCGCATCACGCGGCCTGCTCCGTGGTCTTCGCCAGCAGATGCTGGAAGAAGAATCCGGAGATCCCGCCCTCCACAGCGGCCGTCACATCAGGCTGGTCGCTGTAGAAGCCGTAGCCGTGGTCCGCGTCTTTCACCACGATCTCAGTGGCATTGGGGAACGCCTTCAGGGAGAGCTTGTTCACCTCGGCAGGGGCGATAGTATCCTTGTCGCCATACATGACCAGTACAGGACCGGTATAGCTGGCGGCGTTGGCCAGAGGCTGGGAGGCGATCAGCTCATGGAACCACTCGGAAGACAGGTCCTGGACCTGACCGTACCGGGTGGTGAGGGTGTACTTTCCCTCCTGCTCCGCCTGAGCCAGAGCGGCATCCATCTTGTCATCTCCGCCCATGATCGACGCGATCAGGGAACGGCCGTCGATCACCGCGCCGGCCAGCAGGACCACGGCCTTATAGCCGCTGTCCTTCTCGCCCGCCAGAGTGGCGGCGATGCGGCCGCCCATGGAGTAGCCCAGGATACCGATGGCATCCGGATCCACAGGATAGTTGGCCAGCAGATACGCCTTACAGGCGTTGGAGTCCGAGATCATGTTGGACAAATAGTTCTCGGTGAAGGGCTCCTTGGACTCACCACAGCCGGGGAAATCCATGCGGATGGTGGCGATGCCCTCCTGAGCCAGAGCCACGGCGATGCCGCCGAAGCCCACGTTCTCATCCTTGCTCCCACCATGGCCGTGGTCCATGATGACCGCTGGGACCTTGTTGTCCTTGGAGGCGGAGACAGGCATGGTCACGATGGCGGGCACCTGACGGCTGCCGTTCTGGACCGTGATATGCTCCACCGTATAGGTCGGCTCCAGCTTGGAGAACTGCTTGAGCATCTGGGCAAGCTGGGACCGCTGGGCGGTGCCGGTGGGCATGAGCCGGCCCTTGGAGCCGGACAGGATGCCCAGCGCCACGGCCCGCTCCATGCCGTCCTTGGCCCAGGAGGCCACGTCGGCGGCATCGGTGAAGGCAGTCAGTTCCATATTGGCGGCATGGATGCCGGTGGTCTCGGCGTAGTCAGCGAAGACCTTGGCCAGCTCCTGGCGGGTCATCGCCTTCTCACCGCCGAACAGGCCCTTGCCCACGCCGGTGGTCAGACCCTGATCCTCCGCCCAGGCGGCGGCATCGGCGTACCACTTGCCGGAGACATCGGAGAAGGTAGCGGCCTCCGCCACAGCGGGCTTGCCCGCCATATTGTACAGAGTCTGATAGACCATGCCCCGGGTGACGGTGGCCTCCGGCGCGAAGCTGGCCTTGCCGGTGCCGTTCATGAGACCGTTGGTCAGCACGAAGCGGGCCGCGTCCGCATACCAGGCAGAGGCGGACACGTCGCCATAGTCAGCCAGCACGTCCTTGAGGACGGTGATGCGGCCGGCGGGAGCGCCATACCGCTCGGCGGTGATGGTGCCGCCCAGCACGTCGCGGGTGTAGTTCACCAGCGCGTCCTCCATGGCCACGGTGGTGTCGAACAGCTTGGCCTGCTTGAACACATAGTAGGTGTCGCCGCCGGCGGCGGTGAAGTCGTTGGTGGCGATGGTGTACTCCTTGGTCAGATCCAGGGCCGCGCCGTCGATGGTCACGTCCTTGATCCGGGCGCCGGGAGCGGCAGGAGCGAAGTAGGTGGTGTCACCGTACTGCGCCCCGTTCTCATAGGGCACGGCGGTGTCGATGGTGAAGGAGATGCCGGACACCTGGGGGAACGCGCCGATCGCGGTGGGGGTGGAACAGGTGGCGGCCTCCAGCGCCTCCAGCAGCTGAGCGCCGGTGAGCGTCACAGTGGCCACAGTGTTGCCGAAGGGGAACACCGTCTTCATGGTCTTCATGGAGATGTCCCCGGCGGGGATGCTGGCGCGGATGCCGCCGCCGTTGGTGATCGCGGCATCCACCTTATCCTGGCCCAGATACTCCCGGGCCTGCCACAGGATCGCGTCGGTGGCGAAGTCGCCCAGATTGGTCTCCTGAGTGCGGACGCCGGGGGCGCGCTCGCCGTCCAGATCCACCTCAGTCTTGGCGAATACAGCGGAGAGCTCCCCGTCCACAGCGGTGTTCCGTTCCGTGACGGCCTTGTCCACCGCCGCGTCGCTCTTGGTGTAATCGCTGGCGGCGACGGCGCCGTACTCCAGGCTCTCAGCGTCGGGATCGTAGACCACTACGCCCACATTGGCCAGCTTGGTGCCGGTGGAGACCAGCAGAGTCCCATCGATGACGTTGCTCCCGCCGTTCTGGGCGGCCACTTGCTCGTTGGTGGAGTGGCTGTGGCCGTCCACGAAGAGGTCGATGCCCTTCACATGCTCACACACGTCGATGGAGCGGTTGGGGGCGCTCTCCGGGTCCACCCCCAGATGGCCCAAGGCCACGATCAGATCGCAGCCGTCCTGCTTCAGGGCGTCCACCTGAGCCTGCGCACAGGCATACAGGGCCTCGCCCTGGAGGAACTCCAGGCCCTCCACATACTTGGGATTGGCCTTAGAGGCGGTCTCTGGGGTGGCCAGACCGAACACGCCGATCTTGGTGAGGCCGTACACGAAGATCCCGTTCGTCTGGAACACGGGCTTCTGGGTGGCCTTGTCCACGATGTTGGCGGCCAGCAGGGGGAAGTCCATGGAGGCGGCCAGGCTCTTCAGGTTCTCATAGCCGTAGTCGAACTCATGGTTGCCGGGAGCCATCGCGTCATAGCCGGCGGCATTCATGAAGCCGATCTCGGAGACGCCCTTGTCCAGGTTCACGATGGGCGCGCCCTGGATGGCGTCTCCGGCGGACAGAAGGAGCACCTCGGCTCCGGCGGCCTCATAGTCCTTCTTCAACTGGGCCACACCGGCGGTGCCGATGGAGTCCGTGGTCTTGTCCCCCTCGTGGGAGACCATGTCACCGCCGTGGGTGTCGTTGGTGTGCAGGATCACGATCTTCCCCGCCAGACTGTCGCCGGCATCGGGGACTTCCACTGCCATGGCAGGGACGGCCAGACTGAACGTCATGACCACTGCCAGCAGGAGGGAGAGGAGCTTGCTCTTCTGCTTCATCATAAGATCCTTCCTTTCACGCTCATATTCGGGGAGCTCTGCTCCCCTGCTGATCCCATCTTAACAAAATAAAACAGGAAATACAAGCGTCTCTGCGGTCTCTCCGGCTTTTTCTTTCCGACCGCTGGACCGATCACCGCTCCAGCGTCAGATCTCCCTCCCGGATCCAGCCTGCCCGGCGGCAGACCAGGCCCACCAGCCACGCGATCAGACCCGGCAGGACGAAGGAGATCAGCACGAGGCCAGCCCAGTCGAAGGGCGTGATGGCAGCCTTCGCTCCGCTGGCCACATCGCTGACCCAGCCGGAATAGACGCCGATCTGGCCCACCAGACCACAGGTGCCCATGCCGGAGGACACGGCCGCACCGTTCATCTGAAGGCGGAACACACAGGTGGCCAGCGGGCCCGTGATGGCGGAAGCCACGATGGGCGGGATCCAGATCTTGGGGTTGCGGACGATGTTGCCCATCTGGAGCATGGAGGTGCCCAGCCCCTGAGAGATCAGGCCGCCCCAGCCGTTCTCCCGGAAGGAGAGCACGGCGAAGCCCACCATGTTGGCACAGCATCCGGCCACTGCCGCGCCGCCGGCCAGACCGGTGAGTCCCAGCGCCGCGCAGATGGCCGCGGAGGAGATGGGCAGAGTCAGGGCGATGCCCACCAGGACCGATACGGCGATGCCCATGAAGAAGGGCTGGAGATCCGTGGCCCACATGATGACCCGGCCCACCGAGGAGGCCGCCATGCCGATGGCCGGCGCGAACATCGTCGCCAGCATACAGCCGGAGAAGATGGTGACGAAGGGCGTCACCAAAATGTCGATCTTCGTCTCTTTCGAGACCGCCTTGCCCAGCTCCGCCGCGATCACGGCGATCACCAGTACGGCCAAGGGCCCGCCGGCCCCGCCCAGCTCGTTGGCGGCCCCGCCTACGGTGATCAGGGAAAAGAGCACCAGCGGCGGGCACTGGAGGGCCCAGCCGATGGCACAGGCCATGGCGGCACCCACCACCATGGTGTTTTTGGCATAGGTCCCCACGGTCACGAATGCCTCGATACCCAACTGGCTGCCCAGAGTCCCCACGATCGTGCCGATCAGCAGAGACGCGAACAAGCCCTGGGCCATCGCGCCCAGAGCCTCCACGCCATACCTCTTGGCTGATATCTCGATGTTCTTGCGCTTCAGGAACGCACGGATCCCGCCATCCTCTCTTTTGTCCATAACATACACTCCTAAATATCCGCCAAGATCTGGAAGCCGTTCCAGTTCCGGCGCATTCGATATGGTCCGTATTTTAACCTTTTTCATAAGGCTTGTCAATCTCCCCTTCCTGTGCTAATATGAACCGGTCCGTACAGACTCAGGACTGCCGCATACGGCCAATACCTCAGAGAAAGGGTCGAACAACATGTATTACATCGAGAGCACCAGCAGCGATCCTCACTTCAACCTCGCCCTGGAGCAGTATGTCTTCGACAAGCTGGACCAGAGCCAGGACTACTTCATGCTTTGGCAGAATGACAACGCCATCATCGTCGGCAAGCATCAGAACACCATCGGCGAGATCAACGCCCCCTATGTGAAGGAGCATGACATCCAGGTGGTGCGCCGGCTGTCTGGCGGCGGCGCCGTCTATCATGATATGGGCAACATCAACTTCACCTTCATCGCCGACACTGGCGGCGTCAGCAAATTCGACTTCTCCACCTTCTGCCGCCCGGTGGTGAAGGCCCTGCGGAGCATCGGCGTCCCCGCCGAGATCAACGGCCGCAACGATATGACCGTGGACGGGAAGAAGTTCTCCGGCAACTCCCAGTACATGAAGCACGGCCGAGTCATGCATCACGGCACCCTCATGTTCGATTCCGACCTAGAGGTGGTGAGCCAGGCGCTGGCCGTCTCCAGGGACAAGATCGAATCCAAGGGCCTCAAGTCCGTGCGCAGCCGTGTCACCAACATCAAGCCCTATGTGAAGGAGGACATCTCCACCCAGGACTTCCTGCGGATCCTGCGGGAGTTCATGTTCGAGGAGTATGGCCTGAAGCCCTATCCCCTCACCGACGCCGACATCGAGGCGGTGAAGGCCCTCCAGCATGAGGTCTACGACAAGTGGGAGTGGAACTATGGCCGTTCCCCTGCCTGCCAGATCCGGAAGGAGCGCCGGGTAGAGGGCTGCGGCAAACTGGAGGTCCACATGGACGTGGCCCGTGGCGGCGAGATCACCGCCCTCTCCTTCTTCGGTGACTACTTCGGCAATGGCGACAGCCACGAGCTGGCCCAGCGCCTCATCGGCAGACCTCTGGAGGAGTCCGCCCTCCGTGCCGCCCTGGAGGGCGTGGAAATCGGCGACTACTTCAATAAGCTGGACAAGGACACCTTCCTCTCCATCCTGCTCCAGTGAACGTCTCCGATCCTGATCGAACGCAAAAGGCGGAGCCGGCCGGCTCCGCCTTTTTCTCATTCTCTGTGTCGTGTTCCCAGCCTCGTCCCCAGCCAGGCCGCTGCCAGCAGCATCAGGAACGCTGTGACATAGGTCATGAAGAGCCGTCCGCTCCACCGGGTCAGGCGGGCGGCCATGTTCACGAGCGGAAGGTAGTAGAGCTGAGACCATACGCCCAGCCAGCTCATCCAATAGCGCCGCAGGATCAGCTCCTGGACCGCCAGCAGTACCAGGTCCAACGTCGGCACCAGATGCAGGCAGAGCAGGACCCGCCGCCCTGTCATCCCCAGCCGGACCGCGGCCCATGCCGCGAAGCCCCAGGCCAGCAGGAAGAGCGTGGCCAGTGACAGGAAGGGCGGCATGACTCCCGTAGTCGTCATCTGCCGTTCCAGCATATAACTCCCCGCGAACGGCAGCAGACTGATCAGCACCAAGACGAGTTCCCGCATCGTGGCCCTCCCTCCCTTCGCCCTCATCCTACCATAGCTCCGATCTCAGCACAAGCAGAAAAACGCCCCTCTGCCAGTGGCAGAGGGGCGTTCGTTCGGTCTTTCTTACACCAGCTGGACGATGGCCATCTCAGCGGCATCGCCGCGGCGGGGGCCGATCTTCACGACACGGGTGTAGCCGCCGTTACGGTCGGCATACTTGGGGCCGATCTCAGTGAAGAGCTTCTTGGCCACGTCCTCCTTAGTGATGAAGGACAGAGCCTGACGATAGCTGGCCAGATCGTTCTTTTTGGCCAGAGTCACCATCTTCTCAGCGATGGGGGCCACTTCCTTGGCGCGGCTCAGAGTGGTCTTGATCTGACCGTTCTCCAGCAGGTAGGTGGTCATGGCGCGGAGCATAGCCTTCCGCTGATCGCTGCGGCGGCCCAGTTTACGATATCCGGACATGTGAGTCAACTCCTATCGGTGTTTCGCACGGCGAAACCCAGTGTAGATTCGTCCTGAGGGACCTTGCCCTCTGGAAAAGCCTCTCAGAGAGAGCCGGCGGCGGACCGCCGGAGCCGGGAGGGGACGTTACATGCCCCCGGACCGCTCCTCCCTGCGGCGCTGACAGGTCAGGCCGATCAGTTGTTGTCCTCGCTGGCCAGGGACAGGCCCATCATCGCCAGCTTGTTGATGACCTCTTCCAGGGACTTGCGGCCCAGGTTGCGCACCTTCATCATCTCATCCTCGGTCTTGGAGATCAGATCCTCCACCGTGTTGATGTTGGCGCGCTTGAGGCAGTTGAAGGAACGGACGGACAGGTCCAGTTCCTCGATGGTCAGCTCCAGCACCTTGTCCCGCTGGGCCTCGCTCTTCTCCACCACCGTGGACTTGGAGCCCATGGTCTCCGAGAGATCGGTGAAGAGGACGAAATGGTCGCAGAGGATGCGGGCGCCCAGGCTGACGGCGTCCCGGGCAGTGATGGTACCGTCGGTCCACACTTCCAGGGTCAGCTTATCGAAGTCGGTGAGGTCGCGGACACGGGTGTTCTCCACCGTGTAGTTGACCTTCCGCACCGGGGTATAGATGGAATCCACCGGGATCAGACCGATGACGGTCTGGGCCGGCTTGTTCCGGTCGGCGGGCACATAGCCCCGGCCGTGGGAGAGCGTCAGCTCCATGTTCAGGCTGGCGTCAGGGCCGAGGGTGGCGATGTGCAGCTCAGGATTGAGGATCTCGACCTCGCCGTCGGCTTTGATGTCACCGGCAGTGACTTCACACTCGCCATTGGCCTCGATGTAGACCGTCTTGACTCCCTCGCAGTGGAGCTTGGCGATGATGTTCTTCACGTTGAGGACGATCTCAGTCACGTCCTCCTTGATGCCGGGGATCGTCGTGAACTCGTGCTGTACACCGGCGATCTTGATGGAGGTGACCGCCGTGCCGGGCAGAGAAGAGAGGAGGATCCGACGCAGGGAGTTGCCGAGCGTGATGCCATAGCCACGCTCCAACGGCTCTACCACATATTTGCCGTAAGAACCGTCTCCGGGATTTTCCACACACTCGATGCGCGGCTTCTCGATTTCTACCATGTGTTACCCTCCTTATCGCAGCGGCGGGCGGGGCAACGCCCGCCGCTTGGTCATATCGTTCACCAAAATATCGAGGGTACGCGGCTATTACTTGGAGTACAGCTCGACGATCAGGTGCTCCTCGATGGGCAGGTCCACGTCCTCGCGGACGGGCAGCTTGGTGACAGTGCCCTTCAGGGAGTTTTTCTCGCGCTCCAGCCACTGGGGCAGCAGCACGGTGGGGGCGTCCTCGCCGGTCAGCTTCTTGAACTTCACGGAAGAACGGCTGGCCTCACGGACCTCGATCACATCACCGGCCTTCACCAGGAAGGAGGGGATGTCCACGCGCTGGCCATTCACGGTGAAGTGACCATGGCTCACCAGCTGGCGGGCCTCACGGCGGGTGGCGGCGAAGCCCATGCGGTACACCACATTGTCCAAGCGGCGCTCCACCAGGACCAGCAGGTTGTCGCCGGTCTTGCCGGGCATGCGGGCGGCCTTCTCATAGTAGGAGCGGAACTGCTTCTCCATGATGCCGTAAACGAACTTGACCTTCTGCTTCTCAGAGAGCTGCAGGGCATACTCGCTCTTCTTCTTTCTCATCTGGCCGCCGGGATTGCGGTTGCTCTCCTTCTTGGCGTAGCCCATAGCGGCAGGAGAAATGCCCAGCGCACGGCAGCGCTTGGCGATAGGCTGCATATTCTTTGCCATTTCTACTTCCTCCTTCTATTACACGCGGCGACGCTTGGGCGGACGGCAGCCATTGTGGGGGATGGGGGTCACGTCTTTGATCAGGGTGACCTCCAGGCCCACGGCCTGCAGAGCGCGGATGGCGGCCTCACGGCCGGCGCCGGGGCCCTTCACGTAGACCTCGACGGTCTTCAGGCCGTGCTCCATGGCAGCCTTAGCGGCGGTCTCGGCGGCGGTCTGAGCGGCGAAGGGGGTAGACTTACGGGAACCACGGAAGCCCAGGCCGCCAGAGGAGGCCCAGGACAGGGCGTTGCCGCCCATATCGGTCACAGTGACCATGGTGTTGTTGAAGGAAGAGCGGATATGCACCTGGCCCTTCTCAATGTTCTTCTTCTCGCGGCGCTTGCGCACCACTTTCTTGCCGGTCTTAGCAGCAGTAGCCATCGATATCCCTCCTTACTTCTTCTTGTTCGCGACGGTACGCTTGGGACCCTTGCGGGTACGGGCGTTGGTCTTGGAGCGCTGGCCCCGGACGGGCAGGCCCTTGCGGTGACGGGTGCCACGGTAGCAGCCGATCTCGGTCAGACGCTTGATGTCCATCGCGACATCGCGGCGGAGGTCGCCTTCCACAGTGTACTCATGACCGATGACCTCGCGCAGCTTGGCCTCGTCCTCGTCGGTGAGGTCCTTCACGCGGGTATCGGGGGAGATCCCGGTCTTGGCCAGGATCTTATTGGCGCTGGTGCGCCCGATGCCGAAGATATAGGTCAGGCCGATCTCGATCCGCTTGTCCTTCGGCAGGTCAATGCCAGCAATACGTGCCATACTGTTTCTGCACCTCCTATTAACCTTGTCTCTGCTTATGCTTGGGATTTTCGCAAATAACCATGACTTTGCCCTTGCGCTTGATGACTTTGCACTTCTCGCACATGGGCTTCACGGACGGTCTAACTTTCATTCTAGTAACCTCCTGGTAGCCTGATGGCCCCGGCAGGGCGGGGGCAAGGCCCCTCGACTGCCGGTCGTTGTTGGTACGTGCGCGGGCATGGGATCATGCCGCCGCGCTGGGGAGTGCCCGGGACGGGACCGGAGCGCTTACTTGCTTCTCCAGGTGATACGTCCGCGGGTCACATCGTAGGGGGACATCTGGACCGTCACCTTGTCACCGGGTAGGATGCGGATGAAGTTCATCCGCAGCTTGCCGGAGATGTGGGCCAGGATGATGTGGCCGTTTCCGATATCCACGTGGAACGTGGTGTTGGGAAGGGACTCAACCACGACGCCCTCCACTTCGATCATATCATCTTTTGCCAAAGCGTCATACCCTCCTTGTTACAGCTCGGAAAGCGGCCAGCGCCCTCCGGAGTGCCCGGTCGGAGATCTCTTCTCCCATGCGGAAGCGCTGGAGATGCAGCTGCTGATACGCACCGCTGTCCTCCACTTCCACATGGCCCGGCTTCTTTCGTTTCGGCCGGGAGAGCTTCCGCCGCTTGCCGTCCACCAGGAGGAGGTATCCGCCTTCCATCCCGGTGACACAGAAGAGCTCGCCCTTGTCATGACCTGCCGTGGATCGGACGATCCAGCCGGTATAGTCCTGCATAGCTCACTCTCCGGGACAGGTGAGCACTTCGGGCTCCCCGTCGGTGATGAGGATCGTGTTCTCATAATGGGCGGCCAGGGAGCCGTCAACGGTCACGGTGGTCCACTTGTCTTTGAGGACCTTCACGTGCCAGTCACCGGCGCAGACCATGGGTTCGACGGCGATGGTCATGCCCGGCTGGAGCCGGGGACCATGGCCGGCAGGCCCAAAATTGGGGACCTCGGGAGCCTCGTGGAGCTTGACGCCCACGCCGTGACCCACGAAATCCCGCACCACCGAGCAACCGTTCGCTTCCACGTACTGCTGCACGGCATGAGAGATGTCATAGACCCGATTGCCCGGGCGGGCCATTTTGAAGCCCTCCCAGAAGCTCTGCTCCGTCACCTCGATGAGGCGCTTCGCTTCGGGGGAGATCTCGCCGCAGGCGAACGTCGCGGCGCAGTCTCCATGGAAGCCATCGATATAGGCGCCCACGTCCACGCTCACGATATCGCCTTCCACCAGCTTCCGGTGATCCGGGATGCCGTGGATGACCACATCATTGATGGAGACACAGGCAGAGCCGGGAAAACCGCCATACCCCAGGAAGGAGGGGCGGGCACCCTTGCTCTCGATGAACTTCCGAACTGCGGTGTCGATCTCCAGCGTGGACACGCCGGGACGCACCATCGTACCGGCTAGTGCGCGGGCCTGGGCGGTGATCCGCCCAGCCTTGCGCATCAGCTCGATCTCGCGGGGAGATTTGAGAGAGATCATTTCCATCTCATCACTTCCCCAGCAGTTCCATGATGGCCGCGTTGGTGGCCTCGATGCCGCCCATATCGGGGACGGACTTGAGGACGCCCTTGGCCTCGTAATAGTGCTTCAGAGGCTCGGTCTCCTGATGATAGACCTCCAGACGATGCTGCACGGTGGCAGGCTGGTCGTCCTTGCGCTGCTCCAGAGGACCGCCGCACTTATCACACACACCCTCCACCTTGGAAGGGGCGGCGGTGACGTGATAGGTGGCGCCACAGGAGTGGCAGGTGCGACGGCCAGTCATGCGCTTCTCGATGACCGCGTCGTCGATCTCCAGGGAGAGGACCACATCGAAATGGATCCCGGCTCTATCCAGAGCCTCAGCCTGAGCGATGGTGCGGGGCACCCCGTCCAGGATATAACCATTGGCACAGTCGGCTTCTGCCAGCCGCTCCTCGATGATGCCGATGATGACTTCGTCGGGGACCAGCTTGCCCGCATCCATGAACTTCTTGGCCTTCAGACCCACGGGAGTGCCGTTCTTCACGGCGGCCCGCAGGATGTTGCCGGTGGAGATGGTGGGGATGCCGAGCTTCTGGCTGATGATCTCAGCCTGCGTGCCCTTGCCGGCGCCGGGGGCGCCCAAAAGGATCAGCTTCATAGCCAAAACACCTCGTTACTCCAGGAAGCCCTTATAATGCCGCATGAGCATCTGAGCCTCCATGGCTTTCACGGTCTCCAGCGCCACGCCCACCACGATGATGATGGAGGTACCGCCGATGGCCAGACTCTGGTTGTTCAGGATGCCGCCGGTCACGATGGGGACGATGGCCACCACGGACAGGTACAGGGCACCGAACAGAGTGATCTTATTGAGGACCTTGCTGATGAAGTCCGCGGTGGGCTTGCCGGGGCGGAAGCCAGGGACGAAGCCGCCGTTCTTCTTCAGGTTGTTGGCCACTTCCACCGGGTTGAACTGCATGGTGGAGTAAAAGTAGCTGAACCCCAGGATCAGCAGGAAATACACCACGATATAGAAGACGCTGGTGGTGTCGAACACCTTCAGGAAGGTGTTCCAGCCGCTGCCCTCGACCTGCGCGGAGGGGACGAACGCCCCGATGGTGGCAGGCAGAGAGGCGATGGACTGAGCGAAGATGATGGGCATGACGCCGGTCATGTTCACCTTCAGGGGGATATGGCTGGACTGGCCACCGTACATCTTCCGGCCGACCACACGCTTGGCATACTGGACGGGGATGCGCCGCTCTGCGTTCTGGATGAACACGATGAAGACGACCATCGCCAGCATACCGATCACGATGCCAACCACACCCAGAGGATGCAGCTTGAAGGAATCCGCCACATCGTTGGACCAGTTCCGCACGCCCACGACCATGTATTCGATCATGGAGGGACCGCGGGACAGGATACCAGCGAAGAGGATGATGGAGATACCGTTGCCGATGCCATACTCGGTGATCTGCTCGCCCAGCCACATGACGAAGGCGGAGCCGGCGGTGAAGGAGACGACGATCACGACCGCCGCCCACCAGCCGGGAACACCGGTGGTATCCAGCACATCTCCGCCCACGTTCCGGATCAGAGTGTAATAGCCAAAGCCCTGGATCACAGCGATCGCCACGGTGACATACCGGGTGATGGCCGCGATCTTCTTCCGGCCCTCTTCACCGCCCTCTTTCTGCATACGCTCCAGAGCCGGGATAGCCACGGTCAGGAGCTGGACGATGATGGAGCTGTTGATATAGGGCTGCACTCCCAGTGCGAACACCGTCGCGTGGGAGAAAGCGGTGCCGTTCATCGCGCCCAGAAGGCCGAAGATCGTGCCGCTCATGGCAGTGATCTGCTTCGCGAAAACGGACCCGTCCACGAAGGGAACGGGAACGGCGGAGCCCAGGCGGAAGACCAGCAGCGCGAAGACCACGAAGAGGAGCTTCTTGCGCAGCTCAGGGATCTTCCAGGCATTGCGTACGGTCTCGATCACTTAGATCACCTCGTACTTTCCACCTGCCGCAACGATCTTCTCCTTGGCGGAGGCAGAAAACGCGGAAGCGCGGACGGTGAGCTTCTTGCTCAGAGTGCCGTTGCCCAGGATCTTCACGCCGTGCTCACACTTGGACAGGATGCCCTTCTCCAGCAGATCGCTGGCAGTGACCGTGGCGCCGTCCTCGAACTTGTTGAGGGCGGCCACGTTGATGGCCTCCAGCCGCTCCGCAAAGATGTTGTTGAAGCCACGCTTGGGCAGACGACGGGTCAGAGGCATCTGGCCGCCTTCGAAGCCCACGCGGACGCCGCCGCCGGAGCGGGCCCACTGGCCCTTCTGACCGCGGCCGGCGGTGGTGCCGTTGCCGGAACCCTTACCGCGGCCCTTACGGAAAGACTTCTTCACAGAGCCGGGCGCGGGGGACAGTTCATGCAGTTTCATTTCGCGCACCTCCTTACTTTTCCTCGGTCACCTGCAGCAGGTAACCGATCTGAGCGATCTTGCCGCGGGTCGCGGCGTTGTCGGGCTGTACGGTGGTGTCGCCGATCTTACGCAGGCCCAGCGCCTCGGCAGTCGCCTTATGCTTGACGATGCGGCCGTTCAGGCTCTTGACCAGCTTGATGTTCATGTTAGCCATTGTGGTCGGCCCTCCTTAACCTACGATCTCGCCGACGCTCTTGCCCCGGACGCGAGCCACTTCCTCAGGGCTGCGGAGGGTCTTCAGGCCCTCGAAGGTGGCGGAGACCACATTCTGGGGGTTGTTGGAGCGCAGGCACTTAGCGCGGATATCACGGATGCCGGCGGCCTCCATGACGGCGCGGACGGGACCACCGGCGATGATGCCGGTACCGGGGGCAGCGGGCTTCAGCAGCACGCGGCCGGCGCCGAACTCACCGATGACCTCATGGGGGATGGTGGTGCCGGACAGGCTCACCGTGCACATATTCTTCTTGGCATCCTCGATGCCCTTGCGGATCGCCTCGGGCACCTCAGAGGCTTTGCCCAGGCCGAAGCCCACGCGGCCCTTCTCATCGCCGACCACCATCAGGGCGGCGAACTTGAAGATGCGGCCGCCCTTGACGGTCTTGGAAACGCGGTTCAGAGAAACGAGCTTCTCGGTGAACTCGCTGGGTTCTCTTTCAAATCTAGCCATGTTCGTTTTCTCCTCCCCTTAAAATTCGAGGCCGCCCTCGCGGGCACCCTCGGCCAGAGCAGCCACGCGGCCGTGGAACACGAAGCCGCCGCGGTCGAAGACCACGGTGCTGATGCCGGCAGCCTTGGCGCGCTCGGCAACGGCCAGACCGACCTTCTTGGCAGCCTCGCAGTTGCAGCCCTTGCCCTCGAAGCCCTTCTCCAGGGAAGAAGCAGCGACCAGAGTCTTGCCGTTCACATCATCGATGATCTGGGCATAGATGTTGGTCTCGCTGCGGAACACGTTGAGACGGGGACGCTCGGGCGTGCCGGAAATCTTGGAGCGGACACGCTGATGGCGCTTAAGCCGCTGCGCCTTGGTATTGGGACGATTGATCATGTTGGCACACCTCCTTACTTCTTCTTGACGCCGGTCTTGCCTTCCTTGCGGCGGATGACCTCGTCAGTGTATTTGATACCCTTGCCCTTATAAGGCTCGGGAGGTCTTTTCTCTCTCACTTCAGCGGCGAACTGGCCGACCTGCTCCTTGCTGGCGCCGGAGATCACGATCTTGTTCGCGCTGGGGGTCTCGATGGTGATGCCCTCGGGAGCCTCCATGAAGACCTGATGGGAGAAGCCCAGGTTCATGACCAGCTTCTTGCCCTCCATGGCAACACGGTAGCCGACGCCGTTGACGTCCAGCTCCTTCTTGAAGCCCTCGGTCACACCGGTGACCATGTTGTGGATCAGGGTCCGGGTCAGGCCATGCAGGCTGCGGTTCTCCTTGAGGTCGTTCGGGCGGGTCACATGGATCTCAGTGCCCTCCTGAGCGATGGTCATGTTGGGGTGGAACGCACGGGTCAGGGAGCCCTTGGGGCCCTTGACGGTCACGACGTTCCCATCGATCTTCACGTCCACACCGGCGGGGATGGAGATCGGCTTTCTTCCGATACGAGACATATTCTACTCTCCTCCCTTACCAGACGAACGCAAGGACCTCGCCGCCGACATGGGCCGAACGAGCAGCCTTGTCGGTCATGACGCCCTTGGACGTAGAAACGATAGCGATGCCCAGGCCGTGGATCACGCGGGGCAGCTCGTCAGAGCCGGCATACACGCGCAGACCGGGCTTGGAGACGCGGCGGAGGCCGGAGATGACCTTCTCCTTGCCAGCGCCGTACTTCAGGGTGATGCGGATGACGCCCTGAGTGCCGTCGTCGATCAGCTGGAAGTTCTTGATATAGCCTTCATCCAGCAGGATCTGAGCGATGGACTTCTTCATGTTGGACGCGGGGACGTCCACGGTGTCATGCTTTGCGTTGTTCGCGTTGCGGATGCGGGTGAGCATATCCGCAATAGGGTCGGTGATATGCATGAGTTTACCCTCCTTGTTAGAGTTACAGGCCCGTGAGAAGAGCCTGTTAAGGCGGCAAGGTATCGGAGTTCGCAGGGCTCCGACCTTTTAACCGTCTGCCAAAGAAATATTATATAGTGAAACGCCCTCGTTGAAAAGGGAAAAGTATGATTTTTTTCACTTTTGGCGAAACGCCCTACCGCATCCTGTGAAAAAGGTCACACTTGACAGATCTTACAACGAGGACGGCACTACCAGGCCGAAAATCTGCCAGGATCCGCCTTTTTTGGAACTTTCCCTCACGCAACGCAAGCGCCAGACGTGCTCTCGCACGCCGGGCGCAGCGTTTTGCGTGTCGGTATGATTACCAGGAGGCCTTCTTCACGCCGGGGATCTGGCCCTTGTAAGCCAGCTCGCGGAAGCAGATACGGCAGATGCCGTAGTCGCGCAGATAGGCGTGGGGACGGCCGCAGATCTTGCAGCGGTTGTAGCGGCGGGTGGAGAACTTGGGCTCCGCCTGCTGCTTCAGGATCATAGACTTCTTAGCCATTGACGTTCTCCTCCTTAGCGGGCGAAGGGCGCGCCGATCAGGGTCAGCAGCTCCTTGGCCTCTTCATCAGTCTGAGCGGTGGTGCAGAACACGATGTCCATGCCGCGGATCTTGTCGATCTTGTCGTACTCGATCTCAGGGAAGATCAGCTGCTCCTTGATGCCCAGAGCATAGTTGCCGCGGCCATCGAAAGCGTTGCCGTTGATGCCGCGGAAATCACGCACGCGGGGCAGGGCCACGTTGAACAGGCGGTCCACGAACTCCCACATACGGTCGCCGCGCAGAGTGACCTTGGCGCCGATGGGCATGCCCTCACGCAGCTTGAAGTTTGCCACGGACTTCTTGGCCTTGGTGATAACGGCCTTCTGGCCGGTGATCTTGGTCAGGTCGCCCACGACGGCCTCCAGGACCTTCGCGTTGTCCCGGGCCTCGCCGCAGCCGCAGTTGACCACGATCTTGTCCAGCTTGGGGATCTGCATCACGGACTTATAGCCGAACTTCTGCATGAGAGCAGGAGCGACCTCGTCCTGGTACTTCTTCTTCAGGTTAGGGACCTTCTTATCAGCCATTACGATGTCTCCTCCTCTCTTAGATCTCGGCGCCGCACTTCTTGCAGATGCGGACCTTCTTGTCACCCTCGATCTTATGACCGATGCGGGTGGGCTTGTTGCACTTGGGGCACACGCGCTGCACCTTGCAGGCGTACAGGGGGGCTTCCTTCTTCACGATGCCGCCCTCTTCGCCCTGCTTGCGGGGCTTGACATGACGGGTCGCGATGTTGACGCCCTCGACGATGACCTTGCGGTCCTTGGGCATGACGGAGAGGACCTTGCCCTGCTTGCCCTTATCCTTGCCGGACAGGACGACGACCAGGTCGTCTTTCTTGATGTTGATCTTATTCATGTTTCTCCTACCCCCTTACAGCACTTCGGGAGCCAGGGACAGGATCTTCATATAATCCTTGTCGCGCAGCTCGCGGGCCACGGGCCCAAAGATACGGGTGCCCCTGGGGTTCTTGTCCTCTTTGATGAGGACGGCGGCATTGTCGTCGAAGCGGACATAGCTGCCGTCGCTGCGGCGGACGCCCTTGACAGAGCGGACGATGACGGCCTTGACGACCTCGCCCTTCTTCACGGTGCCGCCGGGCTGAGCCTTACGGACAGAGGCGACGACCACGTCGCCGATGTTGCCGTATCTCCGCTTGGAGCCGCCCAGCACACGGATGGTCTTGATCTCCTTGGCGCCGGTGTTGTCGGCGACCTTCAGATAGCTTTCCTGCTGAATCATTCCGGCACCTCCTTACTTCGCCTTTTCGATGATCTCAACGACGCGCCACCGCTTGTCCTTGGACAGGGGGCGGGTCTCCATGACGCGGACGCGGTCGCCCACGCCGCAGGCATTCTGCTCGTCATGGGCCTTGAGCTTGTAGGTCCGCTTCACGATCTTCTTATAGAGGGGGTGGGCCACACGGTCGGCGATGGCGACCACGACGGTCTTGTCCATCTTATCGGAGACCACCAGGCCGACTCTGGTCTTGCGGGAAGAAGTTCTGTTTTCCATGCTCTATTTCCTCCTTCTTACGTTATCGGCCAGCGAGCTGCAGCTCGCGCAGGATGGTCTTGACTCGGGCAATATCCTTCTTGACCTCAGCGATCTTGACAGGATTTTCGAGCTGATTGGTGGCATGCTGAAGACGGAGCTGGAACAGGTCCTTCTTCAGGTCGCCCAGCTTGGTCTCCAGCTCGGCGGCGCTCATCTTGCGGACTTCATTTGCCTTCATCATTCTTCACCACCAATCTCGGTCTCGGCGGTCTCCTTCTTCACGATCTTGCACTTGACGGGCAGCTTGTGAGAAGCAAGACGCAGGGCCTCGCGGGCGACTTCCTCGGAAACGCCGGCGATCTCGAACATCACGCGGCCGGGCTTGACCACGGCCACCCAGTACTCGGGGGAGCCCTTACCGGAACCCATTCGGGTCTCAGCGGGCTTCTCGGTCACGGGCTTATCGGGGAAGATCTTGATCCAGACCTTACCGCCACGCTTGGTGTAGCGGGTCATGGCGATACGGGCGGCCTCGATCTGATTGCTGGTGATCCAGCAGGGTTCAGTGGCCTGAAGGCCCCAATCGCCGTAAGTGACGGTATTGCCCTTGAGGGCCTTGCCCTTCATGCGGCCGCGATGCACGCGGCGGTATTTCACTCTCTTAGGCAGCAGCATTAGTTGGAGCCTCCTTCCTTCGGGGTGTTGGCAGCGGGACGAGCGCCGCCGTTGCGGTTGAAGCCGCCCTGGGGCCGGCCGCCATTGCGGTTGAAGCCGCCGTTGCGGTTGAAGCCGCCTCTGCGGTCGCCGTCGCGGCGGTCGCGGCGGGGACGGTCAGGACGCTCCTTGAAGTTCTTGGTGTCCAGGGTGCGAGGGGTGGTCCGCAGGCTCTGGGTCAGGACCTCGCCCTTGTAGATCCACACCTTCACGCCGATGCGGCCGTAGGTGGTGGCAGCCTCAGCGAAGCCATAGTCGATGTCGGCGCGCAGGGTCTGCAGGGGGATGGTGCCATCGTGATAGTGCTCGACGCGGGCGATCTCAGCGCCGCCCAGACGGCCGGAGCAGCAGGTCTTGATGCCGCGGGCACCCATGCGCATGGCGCGGCCCATGGCGTTCTTCATGGCACGGCGGTAGCCGATGCGCTTCTCCAGCTGCTGGGCGATGTTCTCGGCCACCAGCTGAGCGTTCATGTCGGGGTTCTTGACCTCGACGATGTTCAGCGCCACGGACTTGCCGATCATCTTCTCCAGAGTCAGGCGCAGACGCTCGATGTCCGCGCCGCCCTTGCCGATGACGACACCGGGACGGGCGCAGTGCAGGTAGATGCGGACCTTGGCGTTGTCGCGCTCGATCTCGATCTTGGGGATACCGGCGCCGTACAGGGTCTTCTTCAGGTAATCACGAATCTTCTTATCCTCGACCAGCAGGTCGCCGACCTTCTCGTTGCGGGCGTACCAGCGGGAGTCCCAATCCTTGATGACACCCACGCGCAGGCCGTGGGGATTGACTTTCTGTCCCATTTTGTTCCTCCTCCCTTAGCGCTCGCTCACCGCGATGGTGATGTGAGAAGTACGCTTGTTGATCCGGTACGCACGACCCTGAGCGCGGGGCATGATCCGCTTCAGGATGGGGCCGGGAGCCGCGTAAGTGGTAGACACATACAGCTTCTCAGGATCCATCTGGTGATTGTTCTCAGCGTTGGCCGCGGCGCTCTTGAGCACCTTGAGCATGAGCTCGGAGGCGGCCTTCGGGGTGGCCATCAGGATGTTGGTGGCCTCAGCCACACTCTTGCCGCGGATCAGATCGCAGACGATCTGGACCTTGCGGGGAGAGATGCGGGCATACTTCAAAACAGCTTTCGCTTCCATGTTCTCTCCTCCTTACTTACCGGTCTTAGCGCCGGCGTGGCCGCGGAACGTGCGGGTGGGGGCGAACTCGCCCAGCTTGTGGCCCACCATGTCCTCAGTCACGTACACGGGCACGTGCTTGCGGCCGTCATGGACGGCGAAGGTGTGCCCCACGAAGGCGGGGAAGATGGTGGAGGCGCGGCTCCAGGTCTTGAGGACCTTCTTCTCGCCGGTCTGGTTCATCTCATCGACCCGCTTCAGCAGCTCGGGGGCGCAAAAGGGGCCTTTCTTGATACTTCTGCTCATCTTTTACTGCCTCCTTACTTCGCGTTACGATGCTTGACGATGAACTTCTCGGTGCGGTTCTTGCCCTTGCGGGTCTTGTAACCCATCGCAGGCTTGCCCCAAGGAGTCACAGGGCCGGGACGGCCAACAGGGCTCTTGCCCTCGCCGCCGCCGTGGGGGTGGTCGTTGGGGTTCATGACGGAACCGCGGACGGTGGGCCGCCAGCCCATGTGGCGCTTGCGGCCGGCCTTGCCGATCTGGATGTTCTCGTGCTCGATGTTGCCGATCTGGCCGATGGTGGCCAAGCACTCGGGCCGGATATAACGGACCTCGCCGGAGGGGAGACGGACCTGAGCCATGCCGTTCTCCTTGGCCATCAGCTGAGCGAACTCACCGGCGGCGCGGACCAGCTGGCCGCCCTTGCCGGGATACAGCTCGATGTTGTGGATCAGGGTGCCCAGAGGGATGTTGGCGATGGGCAGGCAGTTGCCGGGCAGGATGTCGGCCTCAGGACCGGTGGTGATGATGTGGCCGGCCTTCATGCCGACGGTCGCCAGGATATAGCGCTTCTCGCCATCCTCATACTGGATGAGGGCGATGTTGGCGGAGCGGTTGGGATCGTACTCCACGCGGACCACAGTGGCGGTGCCCTGCTTGTCGCGCTTGAAGTCGATGACGCGGTACTTCTTCTTGTTGCCGCCGCCGCGATGGCGGACGGTGATGCGGCCGTAGCTGTTGCGGCCGGAGTTCTTCTTCAGGACTTCGGTCAGGCTGCGCTCGGGCTTAGCCTTCTTGTCGATCCCCTCGAAGGCGGACACAGTCATGTGACGGCGGGAGGGGGTAGTGGGCTTGAACGTCTTGATAGCCATATCTCAATACCTCCTTACACCATGCCCTCGAAGAACTCGATGGTCTTGGAGTCCTCGGTGAGGGTGACGATGGCCTTCTTGTAGGAAGGACGGCGGCCAGCGGGGTAACGGCCGGTGCGCTTCTGCTTGCCGTCCATGTTGATCGTGTTGACCTTAGCGACCTTCACGCCGAAGATCTCTTCGACAGCCTTGGCGATCTCGATCTTGTTGGCGTCCTTGGCCACCTCGAAGGTGTACTGCTTCATCTCGAACAGAGAAGCGGACTTCTCAGTGATGATGGGACGCTTGATGATATCATAAGCGACGGTAGCCATTACGCGAACACCTCCTCGATGACGGCCAGAGCAGCCTTGTCCACGATGAACTTGTCGGCGTTCACGATGTCGTAAACGCTCAGGATCTTAGCGGTGGTGGTGACCACGCCGGGGATGTTCCGGGAGGACTTCACCACGTTCTCGTTGACCTCGGAGGTCACGACGACGGACTTCTTCGCCTCGACGGCGGTGAGGAAGCTCTTCATGTTCTTGGTCTTGATCTCGTCCAGGGACAGGCCGTCCACGACCACGATGTTGCCCTCAGCGGCCTTGGCAGAGAGGACGGACTTGAGGGCCAGACGTTTGACCTTCTTGTTCAGGGTGTAGCTGTAGTCACGGGGCTTGGGAGCGAACACGATGCCGCCGTGGGTCCACTGGGGGGCGCGGGTAGAACCCTGACGGGCACGGCCGGTGCCCTTCTGGCGCCAGGGCTTGATGCCGCCGCCGGAGACCTCAGCGCGGGTCAGAGCGGACTGGGTGCCCTGACGGCAGTTGGCCAGGTGGTTCTTGACGACCTCGTGGACAACGACCTCGTTGGGCTCGATACCGAAGATGGCGTCGGAGAGCTCCACTTCGCCGACCTTCGTGCCGGTCATGTTAACAACGTTTGCCTTAGGCATTTGGTTTCTCTCCTTTCTTAGCGGTTACGCGCAGACGCCTTCTGGGGATTGACGCGGGCGGAAGCCTTCTGCGGGTTGTTGCTGATGCCGGCAGCCGCACCCTTCTCCTTGACGTTGATCACGCTGTTGCGCAGATACACGAGGCCGCCCTTGGGGCCGGGGATCGCGCCGCGCACGGCGATGATGCCAAGCTCGGAGTCCACCTTGATCACGTCCAGGTTCAGGACGGTGACCTGATCGCAGCCCATATGGCCGGCGCCGATCTTGCCCTTGAAGATGCGGGAAGGATCGGTAGCGGGGCCCATGGAGCCGGCGTGACGATGCACAGGGCCGGTACCGTGAGACTCCTTCAGGCGATGGGCGCCGTGACGCTTGATGACGCCGGCGTAGCCCTTGCCCTTGCTGATGCCGGTGACGTCCACGCGGTCGCCCTCGGCGAACACATCGATCTTCACCTCGTCGCCCACGTTCATCTCGGCGGCATTGTCGAGCTTGAACTCCTTCAGGACCTTCTTGGGGGCAACGCCCGCCTTCTTCAGATGGCCCAGCTCAGGCTTGGTGAGCTTCTTCTCGGCGACTTCCTCGTAGCCGAGCTGCACGGCGGTGTAGCCGTCCTTCTCCTCGGTCTTCTTCTGCACGACGGTGCAGGGGCCCGCCTCGATGACGGTGACCGGGATGACCTTACCTTCGGCGTCAAAGATCTGCGTCATGCCGACCTTCTTACCGATGATGGCCTTTTCCATGTTTTTTCCTCCTTGATAAGGTTATTGGTTGGACGAGTTGAGCATTGGTCTCTCATTGCTCGGCCAACTTGACCCGTCCATCTCAAGATGCGATGGACAGCGGGTTCAACACATTCGTTTGCGGTCGTCAGACGAGAAGCCTTACAGCTTGATCTCGATCTCGACGCCGGCGGGGAGCTCCAGAGACATCAGAGCCTCGACGGTCTTGGGGGAGGGCTTCTGGATGTCAATCAGGCGCTTGTGGGTGCGGCGCTCGAACTGCTCACGGGAATCCTTGTACTTGTGGACGGCCCGCAGGATGGTGACCACCTCTTTCTTGGTGGGCAGGGGGATGGGGCCGGACACGGAAGCGCCGGTGCGCTTGGCGGTCTCGACGATCTTCTCAGCGCTCTGGTCGATGAGCTGATGGTCGTAGGCCTTCAGGCGGATGCGGATCATTTCTTTCTGAGCTGCCATGATTGTTTTCCTCCTTGAAACATACGAAGTGACGTTCTGTATTCCGTGCACGCTTCGTACGGTGAGAATCTTCTGTACACGTTTCCGTGCGTATCATTCTGTGACACGAAGAAAACCGGCGCAAAAGCAGCCGGTTTCGTCCCTGCACAGCGATATACGCCGTGTACGGAACCTTCTCAGCCGCCCGATTTGCTCGGACATACTCCGCGGAAGTTACCGGCAAAGCCGCAATCTCCCGCATCATCGCAAGGTGTGCCCTTATCACAGGCACTCGTTTATTGTACCAGATCGGAGCGGTGGTGTCAAGCCGCCATACCCCATTTTTTCGCCGAACTCCAGCTCGTTCCGCTCCGGTCCTTTGTGCATATTCAGCCGCAGGCCGCCAGCGCCGCCTCCACAGCGGGCAGGACGGCCCCCCCGTCGATGCTCTCCCCGGTGAAATGCTCCAGTGCGAAGACGGCCTGCCAGATCAGCATCCCAAGCCCGTTGAGGCCCAGATGCCCGCGCAGGCGGGCCTGCCGCAGGAGTTCCGTTTCCGCCGGGGCATAGATCAGGTCGCACACCGCCGCCCCGTCCTTCAGGGCATCCAGGAAGCCGAAGGACTCGAACTGCCCCGCCGTGCCCGTCATCCCCAAGTTGGTGCAGTTGACCACCAGGTCGGCCTCCGACGCCAGCCTGCTCAGCGTTTCCTGGTCGAACGCCGCCGGGACCATCCGTCCGTCCCCGTGGGCGGCGCAGAGGGCCTCCGCCTTCTCCACGGTCCGGTTGGCCACGATCACCCGTTCGGCCCTCCCGGCCTGGCAGAGCTTGGGGGCTACGGCCTTCGCGGCCCCGCCGGCCCCCAGCACCAGGACGGTCCGGCCCTCCGTGGCGACCCCGGCCTGCCCCAGAGCGGCCAGAAAGCCCCGGCCGTCGGTGTTGTAGCCGTACCGCTTCCCGTCCCGGAGGACCACGGTGTTCACCGCGCCGTACATCCGGGCATCCTCGTCCAGCGCGTCCATCAGGGGCACCAGCTCCTGCTTGTGGGGCATCGTGGCATTGAAGCCTGCGTATCCGGCGAACTCAGCGCACTCCAGCCACTCCCGGCAGGTCCCCCGGGCCACTGGCTGACAGAGATAGAGATAGTCCAGCCCCAGAGTCCGGATCATGGTGTTCTGGATGACCGGCGACTTGGAGTGGAGCACCGGGTCCCCGATGACACAGAGCTTTTTCGTGGTGTTCTTCAGCTCCACCTGCATGATCTCAGCCCTCCTGACGGGACAGGAAGTAGGACATGGCGGCCTCATAGCCGTAGAGCCCCAGGCCGCAGATCTGCCCCACACACCCGGCGGCGGTGACGCTCTTGTGGCGGAACTCCTCCCGCTGGTGGATGTTGGAGATATGCACCTCCACGCAGGGGACGCTCACCGCCTTGAGGGCGTCCAGGATCGCCACGGAGTAGTGGGTATAGGCGCCGGGGTTCATGACGATGGCGTCGTAGACTCCCTGCGCCGCCTGGATGGCGTCCACGATGGCCCCCTCGTGGTTGGACTGGAAGCACTCTGCCGTGGAGCCGTGCTCGGCGGCGAAGGCCTTCAGCCGCAGGCAGAGGCTCTCATAGGTGTTCTCGCCATAGATGCCGGGCTCCCGCTGGCCCAGCAGGTTCAGATTGGGCCCGTTGATGATGAGGAATTTCATTTGTCCAAGACCTCCATGATCATATCCGCCGCCTCTCCCGGGGTGGAATGACCTTCGATGATATGGTCGGCCCACTTCTCGTAGACCGGCTCCCGTCTGCGGTACCGCTCCAGGAAGGCCTCTCGCCCGGCCTGTCCCAGAGGGCGGTCCTCCATGGATACGCTGTCATAGATCGCGCCCGGGTCCCGGCGCAGGAAGAACACAGTTCCGCTGGCCTTCAGCGGGGCGATGCAGTCCCGGCGCAGGGGCAGACCGCCGCCGCAGGCCACCACCCGGCCGCTCCGCTCGGACAGGTCCTCCGCCACCGCCAGCTCACAGCCCCGGAAGTACTCCTCCCCCTCTTCCGCGAAGATGGTCGGGATGGAGCGCCCCTCGATCTCCTCCACCATGGCGTCGGTGTCGTTCAGCTCCATGCCCAGACGTCTGGCCAGGATGGCGCCCACTGTGGACTTGCCGCAGCCCATCATGCCGATCAGGATCACGTTCTTCATGCGTCCTCGTCCTCCCACGCCTTGAAGTTGCCCAGGATCCGCACCTGGCTGGCCAACTGGGAGAGCTCATGGAGCATCCCATCCATGCCGGGGGCGGCCAGGTCGCCGGTGAAATCCAGGAAGAACAGGTACTCCCACCCCCGTCCGGGGATGGGCCTGGACTCGATCTTCAGCAGGTTGAGCCCCTGTACGGCGAACACCGTCAGGATCTCATGGAGGGATCCGCTCTGATGGGGCAGACGGAAGAGGGCGCTGATCTTGTTCCGTCCGGGCCGGAGCTCCATCACCGGAGCGACCACCACGAAGCGGGTGTGGTTCTGGCTGTTGTAGTTGACCCCCTCCGCCAGGATGTGCAGACCGTAGATCTCCGCGGCCCGGCGGGAGCAGATGGCGGCGGCGGTGCGGTCGCCGGTCTCGGCCACCTGCTTGGCGGAGCCTGCCGTGTCCAGCGTCGGGACCCGCTCCCACTCCCGGTGCTGATCCAGATACTTCTCCGACTGCATGAGCCCCTGTTCATGGGAGTACACCGTCCGGATGTCCTCCAGCCCCACTCCAGGCAGGGCCATGAGGCAGTGCTCCACCTTCACCTGATACTCACCCACCATATAATAGTGGTACTGAGCCAGCAGATCGTATACCTGCCGGATGGAACCGGTGGAGCTGTTCTCCACTGGGAGGACGGCATAGTCGGCCTCGCCCCTCTCCAGAGCCGTGAACACGTCGTTGAACCAGGGAAGGCCCCGGCTGGACACATCCTTCCCGAAGAAGCCCACAGCGGCCTCCTCGCTGTAGCATCCCGGTTCGCCCTGATAGACCACCCGGGGGCGCTCCACCGGCGGCCGGGCTTTGGCCACCGCCTCCACATAGGCGGCATACCCCGGGTCCCCGGCGTCCTCTGTGACCAGTCCTCTCTGCTGGCGGCGGGAGATGGCCATGATGCTCTCATAGAGCTCGGCCACATCGGCCCGGCGGGCAGGGTCCGCCGCCAGGGCGGTCTTGGCGGCGATGACCTGCCGCTCCCGTCCGGCGTCCAGCACCGGCACTCCGTGGGCCGCCTTCCACTCCCCCACCCTTCCGGTGATCTCCATCCGGCGGAGGAAGAGCTCCACCAGCTCCTCGTCGATGTGGTCGATCTCCTGTCGGTACTGATCCAATCCGCTCATGCCGTTCTCCCTTTCCTGCCCATCCTCGTTCCAGGGCCGATGCCTTTCTTTTTATGGTATACTATCCGACCCCGGCGCGCAAGTCCCGGAGATCATCCGATCCTCAGGACCTCGCAGGCGGCCAGGGCCGCCGCGGCCTCCACCACAGGCAGGGCCCGCAGGACCACACAGGGGTCGTGCCGCCCCTCGATGGTCAGCTCAGTCTCCTCCATCCGGGACAGGCTCACCGTCTGCTGGGGGCGGGAGATGGACGGGGTGGGACGGAACACCACCTCGAACTCCACAGGCATCCCGTTGGTGATGCCGCCGTTGACGCCGCCGGTGTGGTTGGTCCGGGTACGGATCTGGCCATCCTCCAAGCAAAAAGCGTCATTGGCCTCGCTCCCCCGCATGGCGGCGAAGCCGAAGCCCGCCCCGAAAGCGATGCCCTTCACCGCGGGCACGGCAAAGAGATGCTGGGAGAAGATGCCCTCCACGTTGCAGCCGAAGTCCGGCGCCCCCATGCCGGCGGGCATCCCGGTGACGGCACAGCGGATGCAGCCGCCCACCGAGTCCTGCTCCGCCTTGGCGGCCAGGATCGCGGCCTGGGCCTGCTCCGGCGTGGGATCCTGGATCCCGGCGATCTGGGAGACCCGGGCGGTCACGCCGATCCCCCGCTCCTTCAGCACCAGCTTGGCCACTGCCCCGGCAAAGACCAGAGGGGCCGTCAGCCGGCCGGAGAAGTGTCCGCCGCCCCGGTAGTCGTTATAGCCGCCGTACCGCACCTGACCGGTGTAGTCCGCGTGGCCGGGCCGGGGCATATCCTTGAGCTGGCTGTAATCCTTACTGCGGGTGTCCGTGTTGCGGATCACGGCGCAGAGGGGCGTCCCGGTGGTCCGGCCCTCGAACAGGCCGGAGAGGACCTCCGGCTCGTCGGCCTCTTTCCGGGGCGTGGAGGTAGGATCTTTGCCGGGAGCCCGACGGGCCAGCTCCGAGCGGATGAAGGCCCAGTCCAGCTCGATCCCGGTGGGGACGCCCTCCAGCGTCACGCCGATGGCGGGACCATGGGACTCTCCGAAGATGGTGTATCTCATGCCGTTTCCTCCTCCCGGACGATCTGGCCGCCCAGAGACTCATAGTCCTCCCAGAAGTTGGGGTAGGACTTCTTCACACACTCCGCGCCCTCGACCGTCACGGGGGCTTCACAGCGGACGGCGGCGATGGCCGCCATCATGGCGATCCGGTGGTCGTTGTGGCCGGAGACAGTGACGCCCCCCGCCAGCCGGAGCTTCCCGCGGATGGTCAGGGAATCGGCTCCCTCCTCCACGTCCGCGCCCAGCCGGCTGAGGACCTCCGTCACGGTGGCCAGCCGGTCGCTCTCCTTGATGCGCAGGCGTCCGGCGTTGAGGATCTTGGTGGTCTCCCCCGCCCGGAGGGCGGCCATGGCCGCCAGCGGGGGCACCAGATCGGGGCACTGGCTCACGTCCAGCTCCATCAGGCCCCGGCCGCTCAGGAGCTGAGCCTGCCGGTGGACGATCTTGTCCCCCTGCACGGACTCCAGATCCAGCCCGCCGATCTCCACCGGACAGCCGAAGGACCGGGCGGCATACCAGAAGGCGGCGTTGGACCAGTCGGCCTCGATGGCCATGTCCCGGTGCTCATAGACCTGTCCTCCTGGGACCCGGAAGGTCCGTGCCCCGTCGTATCCAGCCTCCACGCCGAACCGCTCCAGCGCGTCCAGCGTCATGTCCACATAGCCCCGGCTCTCCAGCTCCGTGGTGAGACGGATCTCTGAATCCCCCTCCAGCAGAGGCAGGGCGTACAGCAGGCCGGTGATGAACTGGGAGGACACGTCGCCCGGCAGCTCATAGACCCCCGGTGCCAGCGTCCCTTCCACCGTCAGGGCGCCGTCCTCCAGCGCATACCGGATGCCCTTCTCCCGGAAGATCTGGAAGTAGGGCTCCTGGGGGCGCTCCATGAGCCGGCCGTGTCCGGTGAAGCGTCCCTTCCCCTTCAGCGCCAGCGCCACAGGGATCAGGAACCGAAGGGTGGACCCGGACTCGCCGCAGTCCATACACTCAGGGGCCGGATCTTCGTGGCCGTCCACCAGTCCACAGCCCCGGATGATGGTCCCATCGGCGGAGGCGTCCGCGTCCAGCGTCCGCATACAGCGGAGGGTGGCCTGGATGTCCTCGGACAGGGCCACGTTGGACAGGCGGCAGAAGCCGTCGGACAGGGCCGCCGCGATGATCAGCCGGTGGGCCTGGGACTTGGAGGGCGGCGGCGTGATGGCCCCCTCCAGGCTCCGGGGTGCGATCGTCACTCTCATCACAGCGCCTCCAGCAGGGCGGCCTTGGACATCCTGTGGGGGACGGCCTTCCCCATCTCCTCCAGGACGATCAGGGAGATGTCGTCTCCGGCGCCCTTTTTGTCCAGCCCGATGGCGGCGACGTACTCCTCGTGGCTGCACTCGATCGTGCCAGGCAGGCCCAGGGCCGTGACGGCCCGCTCGATCTGCCCCGCCAGCTCCGGCGGCGTGAGGCCCAGCTTGGTCCCCAGTTTGGCGGCCAGCACCATGCCCGCCGCCACGGCCTGTCCGTGGGTCCAGGTCTCATAGTGGCCGGCCAACTCGTAGGCGTGGCCCAGGGTATGGCCGAAGTTCAGGAGCATCCGGCGACCGGTGTCCCGCTCGTCCTCCACCACCACGGACCGCTTCCAGTCACAGCAAGTGTAGAGGATGTGCTCGATATCGGCCATCAGCTCCTTCCGGCTGGGACGGGCGGCCAGGAAGTCGAAGAACGCCCGGTCGAAGATACAGCCGTATTTGATGACCTCCGCCATGCCGTCGGCAAAGGTGCTGTCCGGCAGGGTGTCCAGCACGTCCGGGTCCATGAGGACTAGCTTGGGCTGCCAGAAGGCCCCGGCCAGGTTCTTGCCCGCCCGCAGGTCCACGGCCACCTTGCCGCCCACGGAGGAGTCCACCTGAGCCAGCAGGGTGGTGGGGATCTGGATGAAGTCCACACCCCGCAGGATCGTGGCGGCGGCGAAGCCGGCCAGATCGCCCACCACGCCTCCGCCCAAAGCGGCCACCGCGTCGGTGCGGGTCAGGCCGGCGGACATCATGTTCTCCCACAGGATAGCCAGCTCCTCTGGGCATTTGGCGCTCTCCCCGGCGGGGACGGTGCAGGTGCTCACCCGGAAGCCAGCGCTCCGCAGGCTGGCGGCCGTGCGCTCCAGGTACAGGGGCTCCACATTGCTGTCCGTCACCAGGAAGATGCGGGCGGCTTTGGGCAGGACCGTCCGGCACCGCTCGCCCGCCAGATCCAACAGGCCCCGCTGGATCTGGATGTCATATGCCCGTCCGGGCAGGTCCACAGTCAGCGTTCTCATGTCATGCGCTCCTCCTCTTTCCTCATGGGTCGTCCCGCTCCGGTCTCAGTCCATGGTGTTCCGCCAGGCGCGGAGGCTCTCCACCTTCTTCATCACCTGGTCGAAGTGCTCGGGGGTCAGGGACTGCTGGCCGTCGCACTTGGCGTGAGGGGGATCGTTGTGCACCTCGATGATCAGGCCGTCGCACCCGATGGCGGTGGCGGCGATGGCCAGGGGCTCCACCATCCAGTACATGCCGGCGGCGTGGGAGGGATCCACGATGATGGGCAGGTGGCTCATCTTGCGGATGGCGGGGATGGCGGACAGGTCCAGTGTGTTGCGGGTGTAAGTCTCGAAGGTGCGGATGCCCCGCTCGCAGAGGATGACGTTCTCATTGCCGGCGGCCATGATGTACTCGGCGGACATGATCCACTCCTCGTAGGTGTTGGCCAGGCCGCGCTTGAGCAGGATGGGCTTGCTCAGCTTGCCCACTTCCTTCAGCAGATCGAAATTCTGCATGTTCCGGGCACCCACCTGCACCAGGTCCACCTTCTCCTCGAAGACCTCCGCATAGCGGGGGGCCATGATCTCGGACACGATGGGCAGGCCCGTGGCCTTCTTGGCCTCCAGCAGGAGGTCCAGTCCCTCCTCGCCCATGCCCTGGAAGGAGTAGGGGGAGGTACGGGGCTTGAACGCGCCGCCGCGGAGCATCTTGGCGCCGCTGGCCTTCACGTCTCTGGCGATGCCGGTGACCTGCTCGGCGCTCTCCACAGAGCAGGGGCCGGCGATCACCGCGAAGTTGCCGCCGCCCACCTTGACGCCGTTCACGTCCACCACCGTGTCCTCGGGATGGAACTTCCGGTTGGCCTTCTTATAGGGCTCCTGCACGCGCATGACCCGCTCCACATGGGGGTCGATGGCGATCTTGTCCATGTCCAGCGCGGTGGTGTCGCCCACCAGTCCCAGGATACTGCATCCCACGCCATTGGTGATGCCCACGCGGAGCCCCTGAGACTCGAACTTCTGAGCCAGAGCCTCGATATCCTGCTTCTGCGTACCGGGTTTCATGATGACTACCATGATGATCCATCCTTTCTGAAATACGAAAAGGCACCTGACCCGTCCATCGATGAGATCGATGAGCGCGTCAGGTGCCTGTTATCTGCGGCAAACCTTGGACTCTCCGCGAGCCCCTCATCCATTCCATCTTTCTTTATTTACCCATGCCAAAAAAGCCGGCGCCCATAAATCGAGCCCAGCCATAGGTAAAGGAGAAAGATGCAGTTGTGAGGGTGCTTCGGTCCATTCGTCTAGCCTCACATTTCTTGAAATTCAAGTGCATTATACTCCCGCATGCATGAAAATGCAACCTGCATTTTGTAAAGATCCAGCTTCCGTCGCCGCATGGCTTCGTACGATCTGTTCTCTCGCCTCTGCAGACCGGAAAAACGGCGGCCCGTCCGGACCGCCGCTTTGAGAGGGATATCGCTTTTATTCCGGGATATAGGCCCGCACTCGGAGCTTGGCGCCCAGGCTCTCTGCCAGCTCCCGGCAGTGCTGGATCTCCTCAGGACTCTTGTCCTTGTCCACGATGGTCATGATCACATGAGGCACGTAGGCCGTGGCCTCCTTCGTGAAGTCCAGCATGGCCTCCCAGCCCTTCACCCCGTCCCTGGGCTGAGTGACGGCGCAGTACTCCTCCGCCGTGGAACCGTTCAAAGAGATGGATACGGTATCGATCCGTCCCTTCAGCTCCGGCACCACGTCCCGGCCGTGGATCAGGTTCGCGTGGCCGTTGGTGTTGATCCGGGTGGGAGGCAGGGCGGGCACCCTGACCTTGAGCTGATCCACCAGCCACAGGATATCATCGATCCGGAAGGTGGGCTCCCCAAAGCCGCAGAACACCAGCTCCCGGTAGGAGGCCAGATCTCGGGCCGTCAGGTCGGCCAGAGCCTCTTCCCGGCTGGGCTCATGCTCCAGCCACAGGTCGTCGGCGTAGATGCTTCCCTTGTGTCCATTGTGCCGCAGGCAGAACACGCAGGCGCAGTCGCACTTGTTGGTCAGGTTCACATAGAGCGCGCCTTCATATTCATAAGAGATCGTCATCATAGTCGTTCTTCTCCTCTTCTCTCATTTCTCTAAATGCCGTGTCATGGGATGCGGAAGAACCGCTTCCCGTTCTCCATCGTGACGCGGGCCGCCTCTTCGGTGGTCAGACCCTTGATCTGGGCCACGGTCTCCGCCATGCGCCACAAATACCCTGAATCACACCGCCGCCCCCGGAAGGGCTCCGGCGTCATATACGGGGAGTCGGTCTCCAGCATGATGTGGTCCATGGGGAGCCACTCCAGCACCTCCAACGCCCGGCGGGCCTTCTTGAAGGTGATGCTGCCGGTGAAGGAGAGCATCCAGCCCATCTTCACCAGGATCTTCGCCTCCTCGACGCTCCCGGCGTAGCAGTGGAACACGCCCCGGGCGTTCGGGTGGGCCCGGGCGATGTCCAGACAATCCTGATGGGCGTCCCGGTCGTGGACGATAGCGGGCAGATCCAGCTCCTCCGCCAGAGAGAGCTGGGCATCATAGAACGCCCGCTGTTTGGCCCGTCCCTCCGGGTCCTTGACCCAATAGTAGTCCAGACCGATCTCGCCGATGGCCTTGACCCTGGGATGGGCCGCCAGGGCCCGGATCTGGTCCAGATCCGGCCGCTCCACCCCCTCCAAATTTTCAGGGTGAAAGCCCACGGCGGCATACATGAAGGGCCAGCGCTCCGCCAGCTCCACGGCCATCCGGGAGGAGGGCAGATCGCAGCCGGGGTCCACCACCAGCGCCACGCCCCGGTCCGCCAGACCGGCCAGGACCTGATCCCGGTCCGGATCGAAGGCGTCGCTGTCATAGTGGGCATGGGTGTCGAAAAAGATCGGTCCGGTCTCCTTCACGGCCGGCCAGCAGGGCTGGGGCTCCGGACAGACAGCATGGGACATAGGCAAGGACCTCCTAGATATCATGATAGCATCCTCCGTCCCCATTGGAATACCCAGTCCGCAGATATCGGATAAGGCCAGTGGGATCATCGGACGCAGAAAAAGCTGTTTTTCAGGCTCCATCTATGATACAATGTTTCCTACTTGAATGCAAGGGAGCCGATCGATATGTCGAGCACATCTACGAACACGCTGTCTCAGGCCTTCCGGAGCTTCGCCCAGGAGGGCGGCTTCCGGCTCACCGGCGACGGGAAGGTCTATGGTGCCAGCCGCCGCTATCCCTTCGAGGCGGCCCTCATCACCCGGGGGCAGGGCGTCGTCTGTTTCTTTGTCCGGGTGGACGGCGTCCTCTCCACCGATGCCCTCACCGCCCTCCGTGGGAAGCTGGACCAGGGTTGGACCGTTGGCATCGCCGCCCGCGGCAATTATACCCTGACCTACAATGCCGCCAAAAACAAGGGCGGTGCCCACGATCTGGCCCGGGCGCTGGATGCCATGACCGCCGCTCTGGCGGCTGATAAGGTCCCCATCCCCGACGTCTGCCCGATCTGTCAGAAGAAGCACTGCGACGCACTGGCCAAGGTCCAGGACATGGGCTTCGGTCCGGTCCACCGGGCCTGTGTCCGCAACGCCGCGAAGGATCTGCGCCCCGCCGCCAAGGCCGGCTCTGTGCCCACCGGCTGGATCGGTGCGGTGCTGGGCGCGCTGGTGGGTGCCCTCCCCTCGGTGGTCACCACTATCCTGATGGGCCGGATCTTCCTGCTGGCCTATGCCCTGATCCCCCTGCTGGCCTTCCAGGGCTATAAGCTCCTCCGGGGCAAGATCGATCACCGGGCCCCTCTGACCGCCACCGCCGTCACCTCTCTGGCCGGCCTGTTCCTGCTGCAGCTCTTCTTCGCTGCCTGGAGCCAGGGCACGGCCCTCTCCCCCGCCCTGTATGGCACCGTGTTCGGTCCCGCGGACGTGCTGAAGAGCCTGCTCCTCTGGCTCTTCGGTCTGTGGATGGCCTGGGGCCAGCTCAGCCGCACCTCCGGCTATGCCGCCGAGTCCTTCACCTCCACGCTGGACACGATGACCACTCCGGATGGCAAGCCCCTCCAGTCCGGCCATCAAAAGGACTGACGAAACTCCTCCGAATATCGAAAAGGCGCTGCCCGCCCGGGCAGCGCCTTTCTTCTTCGTTCCACGATGTTCGGATCAGATCTCCTCCGGCGCGTCCAGATGGCCTCCGGCGGCCTCGATGGCCTCCCGGTCCTTGGCCTGACGGTCCTGGATGGCGTCCTGGAGGACCATATCCTTCACCTTCATGAGGCGGATGGTGGTAGAACGCTCGTTCTCATCCAGCTTCATGGAGATATACTTGATAGCCTCCTGCATCTGGGGGATCTTGACGTACTCCAGCGCGTTGACGCGGCGGCGGGTCTTTTCGATCTCCTCCGCCAGGAGCTGACTGGTCTTTTCGATCTCCGCCAGGCGGAGCATATCCTGGAACACGGAGGCCATGGCGTCCACCGCGTCATCCAGCTCGCCAGATGTGGTGGCGAAGCCGTAGGGATAGACCTCCCCCGGATCCTCGCTCTTGGTTTTGAACTGGTAGACAGGCACTTCCACCGACATGACGTTCTGGAAGCTCATATCCAGTTCCACGCTCTGCTTGGGGTAGAGCAGAGACTGCTCCAGCATCTCGCTGGACATGAGGGCCGAGGCCACCGTGAAGGAGCCGTAGGCCTGCATGAGGCCGTCCTCTACCTTTTTGCGAAGGGCCCGGTTCTCCCGCACCACGTCCAGGAACTGCTTCATCAGCTCATCGCGCTTGTCTTTCAGGAGCTTGTGGCCCCGGGTCGCCGTTTTCAGCCGGCCCTTCAGCCGGGTCAGCTCCATGCGGGTGGGGTTCACATTGATGGCCGGCATACGTTATCCCTCCTTTTTCGGGAGGTACTTCTCGATGAACTCCGGCTTGATGCGCTTCAGCTCCGCGGGCGGCAGGATGCTCAGCAGCTCCCAGCCCAGCTGGAGGGTCTCCTCGATGGTCCGGTTGGTGTCGTTGCCCTGGGAGACATAGCGCTTCTCGAACTCGTCAGCGAACTTGGCGTACAGCAGGTCGGTGGGGCTCAGGGCGGCCTCGCCCAGGATGGACATGAGTTCCTTGTTCTCCTTGCCGGTGGAATACGCGGCGAAGAGCTGGTTCATGGTGCCGGCGTGGTCCTCGCGGGTCTTGCCCACGCCGATGCCCTTGTCCTTCAGACGGGACAGGGAGGGCAGCACGTCCACGGGCGGGTTGATGCCCTTGCGGTAGAGCTCCCGGCTCAGGATGATCTGGCCCTCGGTGATATAGCCGGTCAGGTCGGGGATGGGATGGGTCTTGTCATCCTCGGGCATGGTCAGGATGGGGATCAGAGTGATAGAGCCGGGCTTGCCCAGCTGACGGCCGGCGCGCTCGTAGATGGTGGCCAGGTTGGTGTACAGGTAGCCGGGGTAGCCGCGGCGGCCGGGGACCTCTTTCTTGGCCGCGGAGACCTCACGCAGGGCCTCGGCGTAGTTGGTGATGTCGGTCAGGATGACCAGCACGTGCATCCCCTTCTCGAAGGCCAGATACTCGGCGGCGGTGAGGGCCATCCGGGGGGTGGCGATACGCTCGACGGCGGGGTCGTTGGCCAGGTTGGTGAACAGCACGGTACGGTCGATGGCGCCGGTGCGCTTGAACTCCTGCACGAAGAAGTCGGACTCCTCGAAGGTGATGCCGATGGCGGCGAACACCACGGCGAAGTTGCCGGCGTCATCGCCCAGCACCTTGGCCTGACGGGCGATCTGGGCGGCCAGGGCCGCATGGGGCAGGCCGGAGCCAGAGAAGATCGGCAGCTTCTGGCCGCGGACCAGGGTGTTCAGGCCGTCGATCGTAGAGATGCCGGTCTGGATGAACTCGTTGGGGTAGTCACGGGCGGCCGGGTTCATGGCCAGACCGTTGATGTCCCGGTGCTCCTCGGCCAGGATCTCGGGACCGCCGTCGATGGGGCGGCCCATGCCGTTGAACACGCGGCCCAGCATATCGCCGGACACGCCCAGCTCCAGAGGATGCCCCAGGAACCGGATCTTGGAATCCTTCAGATTGATGCCGGCGCTGGCCTCGAAAAGCTGGACCACGGCGTTGTCGCCGTTGACCTCCAGCACCTGGCAGCGGCGGACGGTGCCGTCGGGCAGCTCGATCTCGCCCAGCTCGTCATAGCCCACGCCCTTGACACGGCGGACCACCATCAGAGGACCGTTGACCTCCTGGATCGTCTTATATTCGCGGATCATGCGTCCAGTCCTCCTTTCGCCACGCAGGCGTCGATCTCACTGGCCATGTCACGGACCAGATCGGAGTAGGCCTGCACATAGCTGGTCTCCTCCACGCTCTTGGCGCGGCCCAGCTTCTCGCGGCTGGGGATGACGAAGAGGTCGGCGGTCTGGGCGCCCTTGCCCACGGCCTCGCGGCAGAGCTTGTCGTAGTTCAGGATCAGAGCCAGCAACTTCTCCTGACGGTCGTAGCTAGAGTAGCTGTCCACGTCCACGAAGGCGTTCTGCTGGAGGAAATCCTCCCGGATCATCTTGGCAGTCTCCAACGTGAGCTGATCGGCGGGGGACAGAGAGTCCTTGCCCACCAGCTGGACGATCTCGTTCAGAGCCGACTCCTCCTGGAGGATGGTCATGGCCTTCTCACGGTCGTCCAGGAAGCCCCTGCCCAGCTTCTCATCGAACCAGGGCTTCAGGGAGTCCAGATACAGGGAGTAGGAATTGAGCCAGTTGATGGCGGGGAAGTGGCGCTTGTAGGCCAGGGAGGAATCCAGGGCCCAGAACACCTTGACGATCCGCATGGTCGCCTGGCTGACCGGCTCGGACAGGTCGCCGCCGGGAGGCGACACCGCGCCCACGGCGGTCAGCGAACCCCGGCGCTCGCTGTCGGAGCCCATGCACTCCACCATGCCGGCCCGCTCATAGAACTGGGCCAGACGAGAGGACAGATAGGCGGGATAGCCTTCCTCGCCGGGCATCTCTTCCAGACGGCCGGACATCTCACGGAGGGCCTCGGCCCAGCGGGAGGTGGAGTCGGCGATGACGGCCACGTCGTAGCCCATGTCGCGGAAGTACTCGGCGATGGTGATGCCGGTGTAGATGGACGCCTCACGGGCGGCCACGGGCATATCGGAGGTATTGGCGATCAGCACGGTCCGCTTCATCAGGGACTCGCCGGTGCGGGGATCCTTCAGCTCGGGGAACTCCCGGAGCACGTCGGTCATCTCGTTGCCGCGCTCGCCGCAGCCGATGTAGATCACGATGTCCACGTCGGCCCACTTGGCCAGCTGGTGCTGGACCACCGTCTTGCCGGAGCCGAAGGGGCCGGGCACGGCGGCGGTGCCGCCCTTGGCGATGGGGAACAGGGTGTCGATGATCCGCTGTCCCGAGCACAGGGGGGCCTTGGGGGGATACTTGTGCTTATAGGGCCGGCCCACACGGACAGGCCACTTCTGGACCATGGTGAGGGCGTGCTCTTCGCCCTTGCTGTCCTTCAGGACGGCCACGGTCTCGTCCACGGTGTAGTCGCCGGCGGCGGAGACGGACACCAGAGTGCCGCTCATCTTGGGGGGCACCATGATCTTGTGGAGCACCACGCTGGTCTCCTGCACGGTGCCGATCACGTCGCCGCCCTGGACGGTGTCACCGGCCTTGGCGACGGGCTGGAAGGCCCACTTCTTGTCCCGGCTCAGGGCGGGGACCTCGATGCCGCGGGTGATGTTGGCGCCGGCCTTCTTCATGATCTCCTCCAGCGGGCGCTGGATGCCGTCGTAGATGTTCTCGATGAGGCCGGGGCCCAGCTCCACCGCCAGAGGGGAGCCGGTGGTGACCACCTCCGCGCCGGGGCCGAGGCCGGAGGTCTCCTCATAGACCTGGATCGACGCAGAGTCTCCGTTCATGTTCAGGATCTCGCCGATCAGATGCTGCTCGCCCACGCGGACCACGTCGGCCATGTTGGCGTCCTCCATCCCGGTGGCGACCACCAGAGGACCGGACACCTTGACGATCTTTCCCATAGGCTGTATACCTTCTTTCCACACGCCCGTCGGCGGATCCGGCGGGCGATGCTCGATGTCTGATGCTTGTTAGAGGATATCCGCGCCCACGGCGCGCTCCACGGCGCTCTTCACATTGGCCATGCCGATGCCCAGAGAGCCCTCTGTGCCGGGGATCAGGATGATCGCAGGGGTGACCGCGTCCTTATAGCGGTCCACGTCGGCCTTCATCTGGGCGGCGGCCTGCTCGGTGAGGTAGATCACCGCGTAGTCCCGCTTGGCCAGGGCGTGGAGGGTCCTGCGGGCCTCCTCCATGCTCTCCACGGGGAACACGTCCAGCCCCAGGGCTTTGAAGCCCAGGACGCTGTCCTTGTCCCCCAATACGGCGATCTTATACATAGGGTTCACGCAGCCTTTCCCGGATGGTGTCCGCGTCCAGACCGGCCATGCGGCCGGACAGGATCGTGCGGATGGCGGTGAGCTCCGCCTCTCTGGCGTAGAGATAGCCCACCACCGGCTGGTCCCCGAAGGGGATCCGCTTGGCCTGGCGCAGGTAGCCGCCCACCGCGTCGTCACAGGCCCGCTCGAAGGCGGTGAAGGAGCCCTCCCCCGCCGTGGTCAGGCCCACGCCCAGCGCGGCGGCGTCCGCCAGCGGGCCGCCCCGGAAGATCCGGGTCAGCTCGTTGGGCTTGGCCTCCCGCAGGGTGTGCTCCTCCACATGGCCGCCGGGCACCAGGGCCTGGGCCAGGAAGTCGCCGTTCTTGCCCATCCGGGCCGCCCGGACCACCGAGCGCAGGTTGGCCGTGTCGGCCAGCAGGGCCACATAGCCCTCCAGGAAGGTGCTCCCGCTCTCCTTGGCGGCGGCGGTCATCTCCCGGAAGTATGCCTTGTCCAGGATGAAGTCGGCCTGCTGAGGATCGCCGGAGGCGGCCAGGGTCTCCTTGGCGGCCTTGGCGGCCGCCCGGAAGGCATCGCTGCACTCCCGCAGATCGTCCCGGCGGAACTCCTCCGTCAGCGTGGGGGGCGCGTAGCGCCCGCCGCTGGAGAGATACAATCCCGCGTCCACCCCCATGGCCTCCGCCTTGATGAGCGTCTTGATGTTGTGATAGTCGTATTTCATCTGGAACACGTCGATCAGATGTTTGTCCGGCACCGCAGAGCGCAGGTCCTGATAGACGCCGTCACGGGCCCGGGTCAGCACCCGGTCCAGCCCGTTGGCGGTGAGCGTCGGGATCTCGTCGTACCCGCACTCGCCCAGGACCTTCACGGCCTCCTCATCGGTCCGCGCATCGATCATCCGCTCCATGCGCTCCCGGGTCAGGAGGCGGTTCTCCATGGCCCGCACCCGAGTCGAGATGCTGAGATAGTCTGTGTCTTTCCGCTTTCTGGCCAAGACAGTTCCTCCTTTCCGGTCTGGGGATCGGGATCACTTGCCCTCATCGAAGAGGACCTTGGCCACGGCCGCGTCCAAGTCCCGCCGCTGGAGCCGGACCAGGGTGTCGAAGGTGCCGTTGACCTCCACCTCGCCGTCGCTGAGGATGAAGCCGCCTCCGATGGGGCGGGTCTCCACCGACAGGGTCAGGCGTCCCTTGCCGCCCAGCAGCTCGTTGGCGCGGGTGACCGCGGCCTTGCCGAAGCGGGGCCGGTCCTTCTGGGAGAAGATGACCTGCTCCTGTCCGGACTGGCTGCCCTCGGCGATGAGCTTGGCCAGCAGTTCCACATACTCGCCCTCCGGCAGAGCCAGAAGGGCCTCCAGAGCCTTCCGGAAGGTCTCCTCCAGAAGCTCCTGCTTGGCGGCCAGAGTCAGCTTGCGGGCCTCCAGCTGAGCCACGCTGGCCAGCCGCTCCTCCCGCTCTTCGGCCGCCGCGCGCCCTTTGGTCCGGATGTCCTCGGACTCCTTCTGGGCGCGCTGGCGGTACTGTTCGGCGATCTCCGCCGCTTCCGCCGCCGCCTTGGCGTCGATCTCAGCGATCTCCTGCTGAGCGTCGGCGCTGATGCGGCTGGTGATCTTGTCGATTCCGTCCATAAATCTCTCCTATTTGTGCGGTCACGCCACGGGGCTGGAGTTGAGCAGCATCAGGAAGGAGATCAGCAGGGACAGGATGGCGTAGAACTCCACGATGATGCAGAGGATCATGCCCTTGGACCAGTCGTTGGGGGACTTGGACACGATGTTCACGGACGCGGCCGCCACGCGGCCCTGAGCGATGCCGGACAGCAGGCCGCCGATGGCCATGGGCACACAGGCCGCCAGGACCCGCAGGCCGCCCTCCACGGTGATCGCATCGACGCTGCCGCCGAACACGTTCATCTGCATCAGGGCGATGAAGGCGATGACCAGACCGTACAGGCCCTGCGTACCGGGGATGACCTGAAGGATCAGGACCTTAGAAAACTGAGAGGGGTCCTCGCACAGCAGGCCGGCGCCGGCCTCACCGGCCAGGCCGGTGCCCTTCGCGGAACCCACGCAGGACAGACCGGCCGCAAGACCGGCACCCAGGAAACCAAAGACAGCGCCGCCGTAGGCAGCCAAAAATTCACCGAATCCCATGATCACTTTTCCTCCTTGATGATGTCTACATATTTTGTGTCGATATCCAGGGGCCGGAAGGGCCGGCCGCCCTCTTTATAGAACTGCTTGAAGAATTCCAGATACTGTAGGCGGGACGTGTGTACATAGGTACCGATCACGTTCAGCGCCATGTTGAAGGCGTGTCCGATCGCGAACACGATGAAGAAGATGATCAGCGCCGCCGGCTTGGGCAGGCCCTGTCCTGGCATGGCGCCCAGGATGTTGAAGACCTGACCGATGACGGAGCCCGCCAGCATCATGACCATCAGACGGGAGTAGGAGAGCACATCTCCGAAGTACCCAGTAGCGCCGTTGTAGATGGCGCCCACGATGGCGGTGACCCGGCCGAAGCCCTTTCCATTCCGGCCCTGGCCCAGCAGCATCAGCAGGCCGATGACCAGCACCACGGGCACGCCGCCCACAGAGCCGATGCCCGCCGCCGCCAGACCGATGCCGGCGAAGATCACCCACCAGGTGCCCACGTCCCACACGGCGTCCCAGAACTGTCCGTCCCGGCAGAGCATATAGAACTTCACAGCCATGCCGGTGAGGATCTGGATCATGCCGATGATGAGGGACAGGATCAGGGCCGTCATGGGGTCGTTCATGACATCCAAGACGGGATGGACCGTCAGGAAAGGGATCTGGGGCGTCGCCGTGCCCAGGATCCCGCACACCCGGCTGATCGCGTCGGAGAAGAAGCCTCCGGTGAGGAAGCCGATCGTGGCGGAGGACAGGCCGCACATGATCATCAGCCGCACCAGCTGGCCGAAGCCTCCCTTGGGCTTGGTCCGGATCTGGATCAGGGCGCAGGCACCGGCCAGGATCAGACCGTAGGCCAGGTCCGCGAACATGAAGCCGAAGAAGAACACATAGAACGGCATCATGAGGGGATTGGGGTCCACGCCGTCATAGGCGGGGAGGGAATACATCTCCGTGATGGTGGTGAGGGGCTCGGTGATCAGATTGCTCTTCAGCTTCACCGGCACCTTCTCATACTCCTCCTTCACCGGGTCCTGGGTCTCCCAAGCACAAGCGAAGGGCTCCAGGGCCCTGCTCAGCCCCGCCACCGACTCGGCGGGCATCCAGCCCTCCAGGAAGAAGGTGGAGGCGGTGTCCAGCAGACGGCTCTTGGCCTCCTCCCGCTTCAGGTCCTGCTCGGCCCGGTCGGCACAGCGCTCCAGCGCGCCCCGCCGGTCCTTCCGCGCCACGATGGAGGCTTTGGTCTCCTCCAGCTCCCGGTCCAGCTCCGCCAGCTCCCGATCCAGACGCTGATCGTTCTCTTTGGCGGTGCCGGTCCAGCCCCGCAGGCTGGTGGGCGTGAAGCCATTGTCCCGCAGGGTCACTGCGGTCCGTTCCTCCATCGACCTATGGCAGACGAAGAGGAGATATCGGCTGTTCTGGTCCGCGCTGATCTCTGTGACCTGGGCCAGATCCGTGACCGCCGCCAAAGCGCTGGTCAGCTCCTCCAGCGGGGTCTTGGCCGAGATGGTGCCCAGCGAGAGGACCATGTCCCGGGTGGAGGGCGTCTCCAGAGGGAGGTCCATCCCCAGCCAGGGGGCCAGCGTCATCTTCTGGCTCCGCTTCTTGCTCATCTCCGCATGGATGGAGGCGATCTTCTGCTCCGCCCCGATCAGGGTCCGGGCGGTCTCCAGCGAAGCGGCATAGGCCGCGTCGTCGAAGAGCTCCTTTTCGGTGATCTCCGGCCGGGGCGTCAGGAGGCCGCCCTTGACCGGCGCGTACTTTTTCAGGACCGCCAGAGCCGACTGGGCTGCCGCGCCGTCGTCTCTGGCCTCATTGAGGGCCCGCTCATCCGGCCGGGAAAGCTTCCTCCAAGCCGGGTCGGTGAGCTCTGAAGGTTCGTCGATCTCCACGCACCCCATATGCTGGAGCAGCTTGAGGAGTTCTTCTCTGTCTGAGCGCATGCCAAAGAGGCGGACCCGCTTCATTTTGACGATGGCCATCAGGCATCCACTACCCTTCTGACGATAAGTGCCACGGCCTCAGCCATCCGGCCCTCAGCCGCCTGACGAAGTGCCCCGCAGGACTGCTTCGTCTCTTCCAGGACCTGTTCCGTATGATGAGAGGCACGCTCCTCGGCCTCAGCCATATACCCTTTCACCTGCGCCTCGGCTTCCGCTCTGGCCTTCGCCAGGAGCTCCTCGCCGGCGCCGCGTGCTTCGGCGACGGTCTGCTTGGCCCTGGCCTGTGCCTCGTTCTTCTGCCGCTGGGTCAGGTCCTCGGTCTCGGTCACTTGCTTGATCCCTTCCAGAGACATCTCTTCACCGCCTTTCATTGCTCGTATGCGATAGCAGATCCTTCGTGATTTGTTATAAACTCTCCATAGGATCTTGTAAAAATGATACTTGAATTTCGTACGAATTGCAAGTTTGATTTTTCGACCTTTCAAATCGAGATCCACGGTCGCTTTTTAACTAAACTCATGAGTATATATGCCGTTTTTTGTTAAAATTTTGACTATTATACGGCTTTTGAACGTCCTCCCGCCACCATCTCCATCCATTTTCTGGATGGAGAAGTTTCACCGTTATTTTTGTTCAAAATGTATATCCTTCTCCATCCGTATCATTTTTCTGTCCTTTCACCCGCTCATCCTATCCCTTCGAGGCGGCGCACATCCCTGTTCCGCCCCGTCCAGATCCGGATGAGCGCAAAAGAGACCGGCGGTCCCTTCTTGTCGGGACCGCCGGTCTCTTGTCTCATATTTCGTTCAGGATGGCCCAGCTCTCCGCCGTGCTCCCGGCAGCTGTGCCTACCGTCACCAGCAGGCAGTCCGGTGTCTCCGCGCCGGCCGTCTTGAGGGCCTGCACCGCATCGGCCCGGCTGGTGCCGCCCAGATCGGCCCAGATGCGGTCCGCATCCCGCAGGAGAGCGGCCACGCTCTGTCCGCTGGCCTCATCGAAGCCTCCGGTCAGTACGCCGCCGCTGGTGCGGATGGAGAGCTTCACATCAGGATAGGAGGCCAGCGCCGCCTTGATCTGATCGTAGAAAGCGGATACTACGGTCTGGAACTGTGCGGCGTCATAGGCCTCGCCCACCTTGATATAGCCCAGATGGCCGCTGGTGGGATAGCCGCAGTTGTCCAGCAGGATCTCATCGAAGCCCAGCTTGGCCAGCTCCACGCACACATCGGTCACATACTGTCGGGCCTCCGCGCTGGTGGGGCTCAGCCAGCGCACATCGCCGCTGTCCCGCCAGTTGTAGCCGCTGTTGGTCTTGATGCCCAGTCTGGGGATGGCATAGGGGACCTTGTTGTCCCGGAAGCAGGACACCCGGGCCACCGTGTGGAGCTCCGTGCCGTTCAGGGCCTGGACCGCGGCGTTCAGGCCGGCATCCGAGGCCGAAGCCCCCGCCTGCTTGGCCGTTTCCAGATTGGAGACATAGCCCAGACTGCCGTCATCGGCCTTCATGTCGAAGACGGCCGTGTCCGCGCCCAGCTCCGCAAGCTGAGCCGCGGCGGTGCCGTCGCTCAAGGCCGTCCGGGGCAGGAGGGCGGCATGGACCGGCTGTTCCGGCTCCGGAGTGGGGGTCGGCGCCGTGGTCACCACCACGATGGGTTCGCTGCCCTCCGGCGGTGTGGGGTCCGGATCCTTCTTCCCATCCAGGAAGGGGAGGCTGAGATGGGGCCCGTCCTTCGTAAAGACCATGTGGTCCTCCTGGAGGAAGAAGAGCGCCAATACCGCTGCCAGCACCACGGCCAACACACCGACCACGACCTTCATCGCGGTGCGGCCCCTGGAACGGCCGCGGTAGCTCCCATATCCATATCGACTGCCGCGTCTTGCCATCGTCTATCCCATCCCGTTTCGATCGTTCCTTCAGTTCCTGGCCCGCTCCCCGTCGTCCAGAGCGGTCTCCAGCTTCTCTAAGGCGCTCTTCACCATAGAGCGGTCCTTTTCATCCATTTTGTCCAGCAGAGAGTCGAAATAGCCATTCACATCGGTGGCCGTCTTTTCCCGCAGGGCACGGTACTTGTCCGTGACGGAGACGTAGATGACCCGCCGGTCGTTCTCCGAACGCTCCCGCTTGGCCAGCTCCAGCTTCTCCAGCCGGTCCACGATGCCAGACACGGTGCTGTTGGCGCTCCCGGTCCGCTCCGCCAGCGTACTGATGGGCACAGGCCCCTCCTCCGCCAGTACGTTGAGGACCAGTGCCTGGGGGAACGTCAGGTTCAGCCGCCCGAAGTGGGACCGGAACTGCTGTGACATTCGCTGGGTCACGCGCAGATAGGTCATCAGGACATTGGATGTCTCTTCCATGGAAATTCTCTCCTTTCCCTGCGTTGCTCTCGGATGACGGCGGCCGTGCCGCGTCGCCTTATCAGGATAACACCTGAGAGCCGGTTTGTCTATCGTCGTTTCTTCGTTCCATCCATCCGGTTCAGCCAACAGCGGGCGTCATGAGCCGCTCCAGCACCACGGCCAGCTCGGCCCGGGTGGTGGAGGCCTGAGGCCTCAGCTTCCCGGCACTGCCGGAGATGAGGCCCGCGCCCACAGCGTGCTCCATCCCATCCACGGCCCATTTGGAAACGGTCTTGCCGTCCGTATAGGCGTTCAGTTTTCCCTTGGCCGTATCCAGGCCCTGGACCCGGGCATACTGATAGAGGAAGGCGGCCAGCTGCTCCCGTGTGACTGCGGCAGTGGGGCTGAACTTCCCCTTGCCGTTGCCGGAGGCGATGCCCTTCTGGGCGGCCCAGGCCACGGCAGTGGTGTACCACATACCGTTCGGCACATCGGTGAAGCTGGTCCCCTCCGCGCTCGGCGCGCCCGCCAGGTGCCACAGGGCGGTGACCGCCATGCCGCGGGTGACAGGGGTGTTGGGGCTGAACTTCCCGTTCCCGGTGCCGGCCATGAGTCCGGCGTTGGTGACTTCGCTCACCGCCTCGGCATACCATGCCTTGGCGGACACATCAGTGAAGCTGGCGCCGAAGGCCGGCGTCAACAGCATCGCCGTACAGGACAGGACGACCAGGAGGCGGCAGAGCCGCTTCCTCCCGGCGCTCTTCTTTTGAACTGTCATCTATGATACACGCTCCTTGTGACTTGTGAAAGGGTCAGGTCTATCCTACAACACCTTTTTTAATATTCTATGAACAACTGATCCTCATCTATAAATTTTCTGCTTCGCAGGATATCAGACCGCTTGACTTTCCATCCGCGCCGTGATAGAGTAAAGGCACGCAAAAAGGGAGTAGTACCGTGGACAGACCGTCTGCGGGCGTATCGTCAACATCACGGCGGGGCCCACCGCCTGGCGATATGCGCCAACTCATTGGCAGCAAGACTTTTTGACGGCCGCTTCGGCTGTCAAAAAGTCTTTTTTTATACCCCTCCCCTGTCATCTGCGAAAAAAATGAGAAGTAAGGAGTGTATCGATCATGTCCAAGCCCTGGTACAGCCGTCCGCCCCAGGAGGTCCTGGATGCCCTGGAATGCGGCCGGAACGGCCTTGCCCCCCAGGAGGCCCAGCGCCGTCTGGCCGAGCACGGTCCCAACCAGCTCCAGGAGGGCAAACGCAAGAGCGTGGCCGCTCTGTTCCTGGAACAGTTCCAGGATCTGCTGGTGGTCATCCTGCTGGCCGCCGCGGTGATCTCCGCTCTGACGGGCAATGTGGAGAGCACCATCGTCATCTTCGCCGTGCTGATCCTCAACGCCATCCTGGGCACCGTCCAGTACCTCAAGGCCGAGAAGTCGCTGGAGAGCCTGAAGGCCATGTCCTCCCCCACCGCGAAGGTCCTGCGGGGCGGCGTCCGGGTGGAAGTCCCCTCCGCCGAGGTGGTCCCCGGAGACATCGTGGTGCTGGAGGCCGGCGACCTGGTGGTGGCCGACGCCCGCATCGTGGAGAGCTGGTCTCTGAAGGTGGACGAGAGCTCCCTCACCGGTGAGAGCGAGCCGGTAGAGAAATCTCCCGCCCCGCTGGCCGATGAGAAGGTGGCTCTGGGCGACCAGAAAAACATGGTGTTCTCCGGCTCGCTGGTGACCTATGGCCGGGCCATGGCGGTGGTCACCGCCACCGGCATGGGCACTGAGCTGGGCAAGATCGCCGCCCTCATGGACCAGACCCAGCAGCGCAGGACCCCTCTCCAGGTCAGTCTGGACGACTTCTCCAAGAAACTGGCCATGGTCATCATGGCGATCTCCGCCGTGGTGTTCCTGCTGTCCATCTTCCGGTCCCACATGGGCATCCTGGACTCCCTGCTCTTCGCCGTGGCTCTGGCCGTGGCGGCGATCCCCGAGGCCCTGTCCTCCATCGTCACCATCGTGCTGGCCATGGGCACTCAGAAGATGGCCCGCCAGAACGCCATCATGAAGGATCTGAAGGCGGTGGAGAGCCTGGGCGCCGTGTCGGTCATCTGCTCCGACAAGACCGGCACCCTGACCCAGAACCGGATGACGGTCCAGCAGATCTGGGCCGACGGCCAACTGCTGGACGCCAAGGATCTGGAGCTGGACAACGCCCCCCAGCGCCTCCTGCTGAAGATCGGCCTGCTGGCCAGCGACGCCACCTACGACCTGGACTCCGGCGCCTCCATCGGCGACCCCACCGAGGTGGCCCTCCTCCAGCTGGCCGCCGGCGGCTTTCAGGTGGACGATGTGCTCTACCGCCGGTATCACCCCCGCCTCCGGGAGCTGGCCTTCGACTCCGACCGGAAGCTCATGAGCACCCTCCATCTGGTGGACGGGGCCCCCACCCTGCTGACCAAGGGCGCGATCGACGTGCTCCTGGGCCGCTCTGTGAAGCTCCTCACCTCTAAGGGAGAGGTCCCCCTGACCGATGAGCGCCGGGCCGCGATCATGGCCGTGAACGATCAGCTCTCCCGGGAGGGCCTGCGGGTGCTGGCCTTCGCCCAGAAGGCTGTGGAGTCGGTCCGGGACCTGACCCTGGAGGACGAGCAGGGCTTCACCTTCGTGGGCCTGGTGTCCATGATCGACCCGCCCCGTCCCGAGTCGATCCAGGCGGTGGCCGACGCCAAAGAGGGCGGCATCCGCACCGTCATGATCACCGGCGACCACAAGGTCACTGCCTCCGCCATCGCCCGGCAGATCGGCATCCTGCGGGAGGGGGACACCGCCCTCTCCGGCGTGGAGCTGGACGAGCTCAGCGACGAGGAGCTGGACCGGATCCTGCCCCAGGTGTCAGTCTACGCCCGGGTCTCCCCGGAGCATAAGATCCGCATCGTCTCCGCGTGGCAGCGCCGGGGCGCGGTCGCGGCCATGACCGGCGACGGCGTCAACGACGCCCCCGCCCTCAAGAAGGCCGACATCGGCGTGGCCATGGGCATCACCGGCACGGAGGTCTCCAAGGACGCCGCCTCCATGATCCTGGCGGACGACAACTTCGCCACCATCGTCCGGGCCGTGGTCAACGGCCGGAGCGTCTACGCCAACATCAAGAACGCGATCGCGTTCCTGCTCTCCGGCAACATGGCCGCCATCCTGTCGGTGGTGTACGCGGCTCTGGCGGGCCTGTCCGTGCCCTTCCAGCCGGTCCACCTGCTGTTCATCAACCTGCTGACCGACTCCCTGCCCGCCATCGCCATCGGTATGGAACCCGCCCGCAAGGGGCTGTTGAAGCAGAAGCCCCGGGACCCCAAGGCCCCCATCTTGGACAAGGTCCTGCTGGGCCAGATCTTCGGGCAGGGCCTGCTGATCGCGGTGCCGGTCATGACGGCCTTCTATCTGGGACGGGCCTGCGGCGGCGCGGCGGCGGCCTCCACCATGGCCTTCGCCACCCTGACGCTGGCCCGGCTCTTCCACGGCTTCAACTGCCGGGGCCGGGAGTCCCTCTTCCGGCTGGGTCTGGGCTCCAACCCCTGGTCTCTGGCGGCCTTTGCCGCCGGCGTGGTCCTGCTGGCCGCGGTGCTCCTCCTGCCGGGACTGAGCACCCTCTTCCAGGCGGCCGCTCTGGGCGGGACCCAGCTTCTCCAGATCCTGGGTCTGGCCTTCTTCCCCACTCTGGTCCTCCAGATCCTCAAGGTCATCCGGGAGCGCCGGGGCTGATATTCGAATACAAAACGTATAGGATCGGCTCACATCTCCGTTTTGGAGATGTGAGCCGATCCTTGTTCCCTATTTTTTATTCTTCTGTCGGATCGTCGAGCACCCGGTCCATCATGGTCCGGAAGGACACCAGCCCTTCTTTGGAGAGCCGGTAGCGGTAGTGGTCGAAATACAGGACGCGCTGATCGTCGATCCACAGGCTGGTGACGCGCCCGCCCTGTTCCTCTCCATACCAGAACCACATCTGATAGAGCGCTTCCTGATAGTCCTCGCTCGTCCCGCCATCCCAGAAGCCCCGGAATGACGCCTTTTCCTCCCGCATCCAGTCCAGCACCTCCTGGAGCTGGACGCCCGAACATGCTCCCCATCGGTGCCCCTCGCCCGGCCCCGACCGCCGGACATCTGCCCCGGCGGCCTGCTCGATGGTCGGGAAGAGCGAGAGGACCGGTCTGTCATTGGACAGGATGACGAAGCAGAGCAGAGACACCAGGAGAAAGGTCCCCAGTTGGATCGTTCGTTTCCTCCCCATCCTGACCGCTCCTCTCCTGTCTCATCCGTCTGTACCGGCGGCATGGCCCTGAAGGGCGAAGTTCCGCCGCAGGGGCGCGGGGCCCCGCCACGCGAAGGCCCGGTCCCCGAAGCGTTCTTTGAACTGTCGATTGGTGAGGCCCTCCACCATATCCGGCGTCAGGTCGTCGATCAGCCCCTCCCGGAACTCGGGCAGCTCCGTCTTCCGGGGGGCGGCGTTGTAGGGGCAGACCCGCTGGCACACGTCGCACCCCCACACCAGCGGATGGGTGCGGATCCGGTCCGCCTGCTCCGGGGGAAGCTCCCCTTTCTTCTGGGTCAGATGGGAGAGACAGCGCTCCGGATCGAAGGACGTCTCCCGCAGGGCCCCGCCGGGGCACGCGGCCGCGCACCGCCCGCATCCCATGCAGTCGGGGCTGGGCGCCGCAAGCGGCAGGTCCAGCGGCAGATCTGTCAGCACCGTCCCCAGGAAGAGCCAACTCCCCCAGGGCGGCAGGATGACGAGCCCGTTCCGGCCCATGATCCCCAGCCCGGCCAGACGGGCCGCCGCCCGCTCAGGGAGAGGCGAGCTGTCCGCCCCCGCCGTAAACGAATACATCGGGTATTTTTTGCGCAGGATATCGCAGACCGTACCCAGCCGCTCCGTCAGGACCAGATGGTAGTCCCGCCCCCGGGCATAGAGGGACAGATCTCCGGGCCGGTCGCCCGTGTAGTAGGAGAAGGCGGCGGCCAGCACGCTCCTCGGGCCGGGGCAGAGGGACTCCGCCTTCTCCCGGGCCGCCTCGTCCATATAGGAGCAGAGGGCCTCATATGGGGTCCAGCCCCAACCAACGGCTCCCGATGTCCGGAAGAGATCGTCCAGCTCAGCGCGCGTCATAGGCCGCCAGCGCCTTCTGGGCCAGCAGGCCGTCCGGCACACAGGGCTCCGGGCCGTGCTTCCGCTTCTGGGCGGTCTCACAGCCCTTGCCCGCCAGCACCACCACCGCCGGAGCGTGGCAGTCCAGGATGGCCCGGTGGACGGCCTCCTCCCGGTCCGGGACGATCTCGCCGGTCCGGCCCGCCTTGGACAGCCAGCGCTGGATGTCGGCGCAGATGTCCGCCACTTCCTCGGGACCGGGATCGTCCTCGGTGAGGATGATCCGGTCGGCCAGGGCGGCGGCGGCTTTGCCCATGCCCTCCCGGCGGTCGATGCCCTTCCCGCCGGTACAGCCGAACACTATGGTCAGCTCCCGCCCGGGATACTCCGCCCGGGCGGACCGGAGGAGCGCCTCCAGACTCATGCCGTTGTGGGCGTAGTCCACCACCACCGAGATCTGTCCGTCCCGGGAGACATAGTGCTCCATCCGGCCGGGGACCGCCGCCCGGGCCAGGCCCTCGGCCACAGCCTCTGCCGGGATCCGGTCGACCTCCGCCACAGCGGCGGCGGCCAGGGCGTTCTCCACATTGAAGAGCCCCGGCATCCCCAGCGTCATGTCCCGCTCGTAGGAGGGCGTCCGCAGATGGAAGCGGATGGTCTCTCCCTCCTTGCGCAGGTCCGAGGCATACAGGTCGGCGGTGGGATCCCGATGGGAGAACGTCACCACCCGGTCGCAGGCCCCGGCGGCGGTCAGGATGTCCTCGGCGTGGTCGCAGTCCAAGTTGACGCAGGCGGTCCGGGCCTGCCGGAAGATCAGGAGCTTGGAGGCGAAGTAGTCCGCCCAGTCCGGGTGCTCCACCGGGGAGATGTGGTCCTCGCCGATGTTCAGGAATACGGCGCAGTCCAGGTCCACCCCGATCACCCGGCCGTATTTCAGGGCCTGGCTGGAGAACTCCATGGTCACATAGTCCGCCCCGGAGGACACCGCGTTGCACAGATGCCGCTGGAGATCCAGCGGCTCCGGAGTCGTCAGCTTGGCGGGGCGGCGCTCCACGCCGTCGTCAGTGACGATGGTGGAGAGGATCGCGCTGGGCCGGTGGCCCTCCCCCGCCAGCCAGACGTCCAGGATGGACTTGAGGTAAAAGGAGGTCGTGGTCTTGCCCTTGGTGCCGGTGATGCCGCAGATCGTGAGCTTCCCGGAGGGATGGCCATAGGCCAGGTCCGCCAGCAGGCCCATGGCGGTGCGGATGTCCGTCACCCGGATGCAGGGCAGGGCGCCGCCCTCGGGATAGGGCTCCTCACTCACGTAGGCGAAGGCGCCAGCAGCCGCCGCCGCGGCCAGATAGGCCCCTTTGAAGGCCGCTCCCTTGCAGAGGAAGAGGGTCCCGGGAATCACCTGCTTGGAGTCGCAGGAGACCAGTTCCACCGTCCGGCCCAGATCGGCGCGGAGGGGCGTCTTGTCGGCCAGAAGGCCGTGCTTGAGGAGGAGCTGATAATAGTCGCCCAGAGGCAGGCGAGGTCGTTCCATCGTTCGGTCACCACCAATATTCGTTTGCGTTCTCCTTTAGAGCATAGCACATGAGGGGGAAAAAGGGAAGAGCGCGGCCCCGTATCCATCGGCTCCGGCCGATCCGCTCGATTTCCCCTCCGTTCCCATTGAAGGGCGGGGCGGCTTTGTGCTATACTGAGACCGGAAGATCCCGTCCGCTCTCTTTTGGCCAGAATCGGGATCAGAAATGGAGGTCATCCCCAATGTCCTGCTTCGATCAGTATGAAAAATGGCGGAACAGCCCCGCCCTCTCCGCCAAGGAGAAGGCCGAGCTGGAGTCCATCCGCGGCGACGAGAAGGAGATCGAGTCCCGCTTCTTCGCCCCTCTAGAGTTCGGCACCGCCGGCCTGCGGGGCACCATGTGCGTTGGTCTGCACCAGATGAACGTCCATGTGATCCGCCACGCCACCCAGGCCTTCGCCGAGGTCATCCTGGCCGAGGGTCCTGAGGCCGCCGCCCACGGCGTGTCCGTCTGCTTCGACTGCCGGCACCACTCTCAGGAGTTCGCCCGGGAGACCGCCTGCGTCATGGCGGGCAACGGCATCCCCGTCCGCCTCTTCGAGTCCCTGCGCCCCACTCCGGAGCTGTCCTTCTCCGTGCGGGAGTATGGCTGTATCGCCGGCGTCAACGTCACCGCCAGCCACAACCCCAAGGAGTACAACGGCTATAAGGTCTACTGGGCTGACGGCGCCCAGCTCCCGCCCCACCACGCCGCCGCCATCGCGAAGAAGATGGAGGAGCTGGACATCTTCACCTCCATCAAGCGCATGGACTATGACGCCGCTGTCGCCGCCGGTCTGATCACCCTCATGGGCGCGGAGACCGACGAGAAGTTCCTCGCCAACGTCATGGGCCAGGTCAATGACAGAGCCGCCGTGGAGAAGGTGGCCGACACCTTCAAGATGGTCTATACCCCCTTCCACGGCACCGGATACAAGCTGATCCCAGAGGTCCTGCACCGCCTGGGCATGAAGCACGTGATCTGCGTGCCCGAGCAGATGGTGGTGGACGGCAGCTTCCCCACCGTGGTCTCCCCCAACCCGGAGAACCCGGAGGGCTTCTATCTGGCGGTGGATCTGGCCCGGAAGGAAGGGGCCGACTTCATCCTAGGCTCCGATCCCGACGCGGACCGGGTGGGCATCATGGTCCGGGACCACAAGGGCGACTATATCACCATCTCCGGCAACCAGACCGGCGTGCTCCTGCTAGACTACCTCATCGGGGCCAAAAAGCGGGCCGGGACCCTGCCTGAGCATCCGGTGGCCCTCAAGACGATCGTCACCACCGAGATGGCCCGCAAGGTGGCCGAGACCAACGGCGTCACCTGCTGTGACACCTTCACCGGCTTCAAATTCATGGCCGAGAAGAAGAATCAGCTGGAGGCCGAGGGCAAGGGCAAGGTCATCTTCTCCTACGAGGAGAGCTACGGCTACATGATGGGCGACTACGTCCGGGACAAGGATGCCGTCACCGCTGCTCTGGTCCTCACCGAGATGGCCGCCTGGTACGCTGGACAGGGCATGACCCTCTACGACGCCCTCCAGAAGTGCTACGAGAAGTATGGATACTACGGCGAAAAGACCCTGAACCTGGTCATGCCCGGTCTGGACGGCCTGAAGAAGATGGCCGCCCTCATGTCCGGACTGCGGGAGCATCCCCTGGACCAGATCGCCGGAGTGGACGTGCTCCAGCGGAAGGACTATCAGGACGGCACCGTGGTGGACACCGCCACTGGCGGCAAGCGCGCCATGGAGCTCTCCGGCTCCAACGTCCTGCGCTATGAGATGGCCGACGGCACCAGTCTGATCGTCCGTCCCTCCGGCACCGAGCCCAAGGTCAAGGTCTATATCCTGGCCAACGGCGCCTCTCCTGCCGAGTGCGAGGAGAAGGTGTCCAAGTACGCCGTCTGGGCGGAGAGCCTCAAGCGGTGACCCGTCCTCATCCCATCTGTCTGGAACGAGCGGCAGTCCGTTGGAACACGGACTGCCGCTCTGCTGTACGGAAGGGCTTCCCGGACTGCCGGGCACACACGGCAGTCCGGAAAATGCCCGCCCTCCCTTGACATCCTGCCGCATTGGTGGTATCATCTTTCCGCCATGAGTTAGTATCAGCTAACCATTATCGAGGTGATCCCCATGCCGCTCAATCTGGTCCCCATCGGCGCCAGCCACACGATCCAAAAAATCTGTGGCACGGAGGCACAGCGCCATCATTTGGAGGCCCTGGGCTTTCTCCCTGGCGAGACCATCAACGTCCTGAGCCGATTCAACGGATACTATGTCGTCACCGTGAAGGGCAGCAAGATCGGTCTGTCCGGCGCGTTCGCCAAGCTGATCATCGTATCCTTTTCCTAAACTGTCGGAGGTCTTTCATGAAAAAGCGATCTCAGGCCGTGAACGTCTGTCAGGCTGGCATGGTCTTTCCTTTCCTCTGCCTTCTGCTGGCCATGTGGGCGTTCCATCTGGCTTCCTACAGCAGGGGGCAGTTTTCGCCCTCGCTCCGGCCGCTCCTGGCGGCCTGCATCGTCTGCTCCGTCCTGGCGGAGACTGTCCTCCTGATCTTGCGGGACTATCTGGTGGAGATCTCCGCCCGGGCCTATACTGACGTCACCGGTGTCCAGGACAAGAAGGCTCTGGAGAAGTACCTCCGCCAGCTCCGGGAACGGAGCGACACGCTGGACATCGGCATCATGATGTTCGACCTGAACGGTCTCAAGCAGATCAATGACCTCTACGGCCACGACAAGGGCGACCTGTGCATCCAGACCTTCGCCTCCTTCCTGACCCGGACCCTGTCCTCCAACAGCTTCCTGGCCCGGTTCGGCGGGGATGAATTCGTCATCATCCAGGAGCACACCACCCCGGACGAGCTGGCCGCCATGGACGCCCGCCTCCAGACTCTGGTGGCGGACTATGACCGCACCGCCATCCTGCCGATCAGCTATGCGGTGGGCTACGACGTGAGCTACCGGGATCACTACTACCTGATGGACGACCTGATGAAGATCGCCGACCAGAAGATGTACCGGGACAAGGCCGCCAAGAAGCGGCAGGAGCTGGATGCGGCCGCCCTCTCCGTCCACACAGACCGGTCTATCCCGCCGATCACCGCCGCCGCGCTGACCTCCAAGCTCCAGACGTTCCTGAACGCCTCCTCCCGCCACAGCACCCTCCTGCTGATGATGGATGTGGGGGATTTCCATCTGATCAACGACGCCTACGGCTACCAGACCGGCAACGCCGTGCTCAACGCCTTCTATGACGCCCTCCAGGCGGTGGACCGGTCCATGACCGTCTACCGGTTCCACGCCGATGTGTTCGTGGCGCTCCTGGACATCACCGGCTGGACGCTGGACGATGCTCTGGAGCAGGTCCAGATCCAGAACCAGCAGATCGCCCAGACGATCATGGAGACCTTCCCGGTGGGGACCTTCGTGATTGACACCGGCGCCTGTCCCCTGTCCGACCCCGCAGTCCTGCCGGAGGACTATATCACCCATGCGAACACCGCCCGCCGGGCCGCCAAGCGCGAGGAGACCCATCTCTGCTGCTACACCGACGAGATGGCCCGGCAGGAGCGCCAGCGGGCCGAGGTGGTCCACTCCTTCCGCCACGCGCTGGAGTGCGGCGAGTTCCAGATCTATTTCCAGCCCAAGGTGGGCGGGGCCAGCGGCCAGATCGAGAGCGCCGAGGTGCTGGTCCGCTGGGTCCGGCCGGACGGCACCGTCTGGATGCCGGGGATGTTCGTCCCTTTGCTGGAGGAGACCGGCGATGTGGTGGATCTGGACCTCTATGTCTACGAAAAGGCGTTCCAGTGGATGTCCCGCCGGCGGGCGGACGGACAGCGGCGGGTCCCCCTGGCTCTGAACCTGTCCCCGGTCCACTTTGCCCGGCCCCAGCTCCTCATGGACGCGGTGGACGCCCTGATCGACCGCTATCAGGTGGACACCGATGAGATCGTGTTCGAGATTACCGAGAGCGCCTACATCGAACGGCCCGACGTGGTGAACCAGCTCATCCGGGCCTTCCACAAAAAGCACATCCGGATCTCTATGGATGACTTCGGCTCCGGCTACTCCTCTCTGAACACGCTAAAGGACATCCTCTTCGACCAGGTGAAGCTGGACCGGAAATTCGTGGCCGACGGTCTCACCCCCGCCGGCGAGATCGTGATCCAGGAGCTGTTCCACCTGCTGAAGCGGATGGATAAGTCCATCGTCTGCGAGGGCATAGAGACCGAGGAGGTCTCCGACTTCCTGATCCGGGAGGGCTGTGACGAGCTCCAGGGCTTCCTGTACTACCGGCCCATCTGCGAGAACGACTTCAACGCTTTGCTCCGGCAGACTGCTCCAGCCGTAGAGGATCTGTATGTCAAAGAGGCATGACGGTGCTGGACCGCCTACTTTCCCCACAAATAGCAGATAAAAAAAGGCCATGCTCGGGACACGCGTCCCTGGCATGGCCTTTTTTATCGGTCCGCTCAGCGCTTGAGCTGGTCGTACAGGGCCTGATAGGCGTGGATCAGCAGGAAGGTGTCCGCCCCCACGGCCACGCTGTCGAAGCCCTGTTCCACATAGCGGTGGGCAGTCTCCGCGTCACCGGCGAAGGTCATGGTCATCTTGCCGCTGGCCCTGCACGCCGCCACGATCCGGTCGATCGCCCGCCGGAGCTCCGGGGCATCCAACTGGAGTGGGATCCCCAGGGCAATGGACAGGTCCATGGGCCCCACGAAGATGCCGTCCACCCCGTCGATGGCGGCGATCTCCTCGATGTGCTCCAGACACTCCCGGGTCTCACACTGAGGCATGAGGATGGTCCGGCGGTTGGCCTCCTCCATGTAGGCGGTGGGGGCGAAGCCCGGCCGGGTCCCCCAGCGGCAGTCCCGGGTAGGCAGATAGCCCCGGTCCCCCAGGGGGGCGAACTTGGCGTAGGCCACCAGCGTCCGGACCTCTTCTGCCGTCTTGACAGCGGGGATGATGAGCCCGGCGGCGCCGGCATCCAGAGGATGGAGCACCGACCGGCGGGAGATCTCCCCGATCCGCACCATGGGGGCCATGCCCGCCGCCTCTGCCGCCGCGATGGCGGCCGTCATGGTGTCGGTGCCGATCTCCTGATGCTCCCCGTCGATGATGACGAAATCGAAGGGGGCGCAGGCGATGTTCTCGACCGCGACCGTGCTCTTCAGCTGCGTGAAAGTACCATAGGCCGTCTGTTTGTCGTTCCATCGGTCCAAAAGCTTGTTCTCCATCCCACTTTTTGCTCCTTTCAGCCCCGCCTCTCCGGCGAGCTCCTGTTTCGAGGTCTATTATTATACTATTTCCCATGACGGAAAGTAAAGGCCGGCAGGACCGGGAAGCCGTTCTATATCGAGACTGGACCGCTGTCCGGATAGATGATACCAGTGTTTTGGATGACGCCTCGGAGAACATCATCACCCTCGTCACCTGTGTGATGGTCCAGCCGGATCACCGCTGGTGTGTGCAGACGCGGCAGAAGCAGGATCGATATCAAAAACTTCGTTCCATAATAGCTCCAAAAGGTGGTGACAGGATCATGGGATCAAAAAACAGACCGCCGCCTCTACTGCGGAGGTCTCCCGCTATGTTCCAAAGGCAGGCGACGTGATCCGCTGTGACGACGGGACCGACTACACCATCACGGATGTGTCCCGCTGGGACAACGATGCCGTTTCCGGCGCACCGCCGGGAGAGCTACCTGCCGCCACCTGCGACTGGAGCAAGCTGCCCCAGCCGGAAATGCCACGGGCAGAAGCGCGTCACTTTACCAGTGGCGGGCAGAGCAGATCACAGCGCCATTCGATTCCTGCCCTCCGGGAACCTACTCCATGGGGGCATGGGATGTCTACAAAAACGGCGTGTTCCAGTACACGGGATACCGCATCGATGGCATCGGATACGCAGGCTCTTTTCCCCTCAGATCTTGTTTTACCCATTGACAAGGTATGTTTCTATCTGTTACACTTCACGCAATACTCACGAATGGAGGAACGCCCCGTGAAACGAAAATGGCTTTTGACCGGAACAGCGCTCATGCTTGCGGCGGCGCTGGCCGGGTGCGGTAATGCGCCTGCGGCAGATCAGGCGGCGAAGATCAGCATGGAGCAGGCGCAGACGGATACCACTGCATCCGGCACGGCTGGTGCACCGGCACAGACCGCGCCCAGCACCTCCTCCGGCGCGGTGGATGAGGCTAAGGCGCAGGAGATTGCCCTTGCTCACGCCGGGATCGAGGCGGCAGACGCCACCATCACCAAGTCCAAGCTGGATCATGACGATGGCCGTCAGGTCTACGAGATCGAGTGGTACGCAAACGGTGCAAAATACGACTATGAGGTCGACGCCGCCACCGGCGAGATCCTCAACTCCGCCTACGAGGCGAAAACCGTGGTCGGCACCGGCAACAGCGCCACCGTCAGCGAGACGACGGCAAAGCAGACTGCCCTTGCCCGCGTATCCGGCGCAACAGCCAGCGACATCTATGAGTGGAAACTGGACTACGACGATGGACGCCCGGAGTATGAGGGCAAGATCATCTACGGCGGCACGGAGCACGAATTCACCATCGACGCCACCTCCGGCACCGTCACCGAATGGGAAGCTGAGCCCCTGGACCACTAAACCTCACAGCAAATATCACGCCCTATGGACGAAAAGATCGTCCATAGGGCGCTTTTGTTTTTTCGACAAAGCTCGGGAAGCTTCACCCGGCCGGAGTAAACTGTGGATACCACATCAAGGAGGTCACGCCGGAGCAGGCCCATGAGATTGGCATGGAGCTTGCAAAAGGAATCCTGGGTGGCAAGTATGAATAAGAATTTCAAAGGTTTTTTCAGACTCAATGATCCTATGTAATTTAGACCCGCCGAAGCAGGTCTCAGCGTGTCGAAAAAGTTCGACACGCTTCTCAGAAATGCCAGTTCGTTCTTTGTGAAGAACGAACTGGCATTTCTGAGAGGGAGATGCAGGCCGCCACGCGCACTCGCTACGCTCGTACACTTGCGGCCTGAGAAGAGTTTTTTCTGAGGCGCATGTCCCCAGAAAAAACGCCTTGCATCTTATTCCGTCACCTGCGGGTGACGGAACTCTGCGAGGCCCTTGCATCGTTCTCCGTGAGAGATCACTTTTTTGACAGACTGAGACCTGCCGAAGCAGGTCTTTTTTTATTTCAGCATGATCTCTCTATCCTCAGCGCCGAGCATATAAGCCCCCTTTGCAAAAGCATCTCTCGATCATAACCTTGTGGTGGCGTTACCGAATGGACGCCCTTGTGAGGAAACGGTCATTTCCAACGCATTTCGATGCTTGAAGCGGGATGCACAGCTCCCTGATGTGGTCTTTCATTCTCTCCGTCATTCCAGTACCACCTACAAATTAAAACTGAACCACGGCGATCTGAAAGCCACCCAGGGCGATACGGGCCATGCCGAGATTGACATGATAACCAGTATCTATGCTCACATTCTGGACGAGGATAGAAAGGTCAATGCTCAGAAATTCGAGACAGCCTTCTATGCCAAGCCTGATCTTCGCAATGTCCGTCCACCGGAAGAACCGGTAAAATCGGAGCCTGCGACCCTGGACCTTGAAAGCCTTGTGGAGCAGCTTCAGAAGTCGCCGGAGCTGGCAAGTGCGCTCGCAGCCCTGATAGCGGCGCAAGCCCCGGCAAAGTGATCCGAAAAATCGAATTAGCAAAACGCAGAATTTTCTTAGCAAATTTCTGAAAAGCGTTCGAGTCCAATTAGCAAATATACATCATGCGGCGTATAAAAATCTCCCGGTAACGGAAGTGAAATTACCGGGAGAAGGAGGAACAAAAAAACGCTGCAAACCCCGAAAAAAGGCTTGCAGCGGTGCTTTCTGGCGTCCCAGAGAGGATTTGAACCTCCGACCCCACGCTTAGGAGGCGTGTGCTCTATCCAGCTGAGCTACTGAGACATTTATAAGTTTTATGCAATTTTCAAGGCTCGAAGGAATCGAACAATCTGCCGCTTAGGAGGCGGACGCTCTATCCTGCTGAGCTACAGACGCTTGTTGTGAAATTGTGGAAAAAGTGGTGCCATCGGTAATCGATGTCCGTGCGCTCAGGAGGGGTGCGCTCTATCCGATCGAACTGCTGGCGCATAGAGCCATGCTCAAGGTGATATTTTACCCGAAATGCCCCGGACTGTCAACCGCCGATCCCCGCAGGGACACGCAAAGCGACCGTATGGCCCGGAAGCCGGACCGCTTCCATTGGAAGAATAGCCGAAAAGCCGTCCCTAACCGCAAAAAAAGTTGCATTCTGCCGTCCGACAGACTATAATATTGGACTGAGATTTTCGTATGCTTCATCATGTCTGCACGCGCCCCGCGCCTGCGGGTCCCGTGGACCGATCAGGAGGAATCACCAAATATGCAGGATCAACATTTGAGGAACGTTGCCATCATCGCGCACGTCGATCATGGCAAGACCACTCTGGTGGATGAGATGCTCAAGCAGGGCGGCATCTACCGGGAGAACCAGGCCACCGTGGACCGCGTCATGGACTCCGGCGACCTGGAGCGGGAGCGCGGCATCACCATCCTGGCCAAGAACACCGCCGTCCACTACAAGGACGTGAAGATCAACATCGTGGACACTCCGGGCCACGCCGATTTCGGCGGCGAGGTGGAGCGCATCCTGAAGATGGTCAACGGCGTCATCCTGCTGGTGGACGCCGCCGAGGGCCCCATGCCCCAGACCCGCTTCGTGCTGTCCAAGGCCCTGGAGCTGGGCCATAAGGTCATCGTGGTCATCAACAAGATCGACCGTCCTGACCAGCGCATCCACGAGGTGGTGGACGAGGTGCTGGAGCTCCTGCTGGACCTGAACGCCACCGACGAGCAGTTCGAGTCCCCCACTCTGTTCTGCTCCGGCCGTCAGGGCACCGCCTCCTACTCCCCCGACGTGCCCGGCACCGACCTGACCCCGCTGTTCGAGACCATCGTGAACTATATCCCCGCCCCCGAGGCCGATGTGGACAAGCCCTTCCAGATGCTGGTCTCCTCCATCGACTACAACGAGTTCGTGGGCCGGATCGCCATCGGCCGCATCGAGCGCGGCACCATCAAGCAGAACCAGGAGATCGTGGTCTGCAACTACCACGACCCTGACGCCGCCCCTCAGAAGGCCAAGGCGGTCTCCCTCTATGAGTTCGATGGTCTGGGCAAGATGCCCGTCACCCAGTCCACCGCCGGCAACATCATCGCCATGAGCGGCATCGGTGACATCACCATCGGCGACACCATCTGCTCCCCCGACGCGGTGGAGCCCATGGAGTTCGTGAAGATCTCCGCCCCCACCATCGAGATGACCTTCTCCGTGAACGACTCCCCCTTCGCCGGCCGCGAGGGCAAGTTCGTCACCTCCCGCCAGCTGCGGGAGCGCCTGTTCCGTGAGACCCTGAAGGACGTGTCCCTGAAGGTCACTGAGACGGAGAACACCGACTCCTTCAACGTGGCCGGCCGCGGCGAGATGTCCCTGTCCATCCTGATCGAGACCATGCGCCGGGAGGGCTATGAGTTCCAGGTCTCCCCGCCCCGTGTGCTGTATCAGGAGATCGACGGCAAGAAGTGCGAGCCCATCGAGCGTCTGGTGGTGGACGTGCCCTCCGATTCCGTGGGCGCGGTCATGGAGAAGATCGGCGCCCGGAAGGGTGAGCTGCTGGAGATGAACCCCGTGGGCGACCGCATGAAGCTGGAGTTCCTGGTCCCCGCCCGCGGCCTGTTCGGCTACCGCAACGAGTTCCTGACCGACACCAAGGGCGAGGGCATCATGGCCTCCGTCTTTGAGTGCTACGCCCCCTATAAGGGCGACATCGCCCGCCGTTCCACCGGCTCTCTGGTGGCCTTCGAGACCGGCGAGGCCGTGACCTACGGCCTGTTCAACGCCCAGGACCGCGGCGTCCTGTTCATCGGCGCGGGCACCCCCGTCTACGCCGGCATGGTGGTGGGCGAGACCCCCAAGCAGGAGGACATCTCCGTCAACATCTGCAAGAAGAAGCAGCTGACCAACATGCGCGCTTCCGGCTCCGATGAGGCCCTGCGCCTCACCCCGCCCCGCCAGATGTCTCTGGAGCAGTGCATGGAGTTCTTGGGCGACGACGAGCTGCTGGAGGTCACCCCGGAGAACCTGCGTCTGCGCAAGCGTCTGCTGGACCACAGTGCCCGGATGCGCGAGGCCTCCAAGAAGAAGGCCTGAGCCTCTTCTCCCCAAAACACACACGAAGGCCCCGGACGAGCCGTCCGGGGCCTTGGCGTGTCGAACCAGTTCGACACGCCTCTCAGAAATGCAAGCATTTCTTCGATAGGATGCAGGCCGCCGCGCGCACTCGCTTTGCTCGCACACTAGCGGCCTGAGAAGAGTTTTTTCTGAGGCACATGTCCTCAGAAAAAACGTCTTACACTTTATTCCGTCACCTGCGGGTGACGGAACTCTGCGAGGCTTTTCATCTCTCAATGAAAGAAACGGCTTTCTTGACAGACTGAGGCCCCGGACGAGCCGTCCGGGGCCTTTTCCCATCTGATCTCGATATGACAGGAGCGATATCATGTCCATCCTCATCCGCAATGCCGTCCCGGCCGATCTGGACGGGGTCTGCGCCGTAGAGAACGCCGGCTTCCCGCCTGCGGAGGCCGCCGCCCGGGAGGCCTTCCGTTACCGCATCGCCGCCTTCCCCGACTGGTTCCTGGTGGCCGAGGAGGACGGCCGGATCGTGGGCCTGCTGAACGGCCCGGCCATCCGGGAGCGCTTTATCTGCGACTCCATCTATGAGCCCGGCGGAGCCGGCGGGGACGGCGAGACGCTGGCCATCCTTGGTCTGGCCGTCCTGCCCAGCCATCGCCGTCAGGGCCTGGCCGCCCGGCTCATGGGGACCTATCTGGACCGGGCCCGTGCCGCCGGGAAGCGCCGGGTGGTGCTGACCTGCAAGGACCGCCTGATCCACTACTATGAGAAATTCGGCTTCCGGAACTGTGGTGTCTCCCAGTCCGTCCACGGCGGGGCCGTGTGGTACGATATGGAGCGGACGCTGTGATGTTTTCCACAGAGAGGACCGTAGATGTGGAAACAGAAAATGCCCCAGTGTATACACTGGGGCGGAGCGGCATATGGTCGGAATTCCGAAAACCGGTTGAAAACGGCGCGGAACTATGGTAAGATAGCCATGGAAAACAAAAATGCGACAGCACGCCGGGAGGTAGGAGTCCCGACGTGCCTGCGCAGGTGCAACACCACCTACACCACGGCATAGAACCGCATCGCACGTTTTATTATACGGTATCCCGCCGCCTTTTACAAGGCCCTCCGGGAGACCCGTTTTTGGCGTGCGCCTGTAGCATTACAGAGGTCCGGCCTCTTGCGTCGTGTGGGGGAACACCCTGCACGGCGTTTTTGTTTTCCATCCCGCGCACGACGGAGGGCCGGGCATCCGGCCCTCTCCCCCGCACCCGCCGGGATGGAACAACAGAATAAAAAGAGGAGGAACCTGACATGAAACTGCACCGGGCGCGCGATTTCGCGGCCGGGGTCCTCGTGGCGACTCTGGCCCTCGGCGTAGCTGTCCCCGCGGGGGCGGCGGCGCTGACCAGCAAGAAGATCAACGTTTTGCAGGGCATCGAGATCTTCGTGGACGGAGTCCGTCTGGACCCCAAGGATGCCAACGGCAAGAGCGTGGAGACCTTCGTCTACAACGGCACCACCTACATCCCTCTCCGGGCCGTGAGCCAGGCCCTGGGCAAGGCCGTCAATTACGACGGAAACACCAAGCGGGCCTACATTGGAAGCTCTCCCATGACCACCGGGAGCTATCGGATGGAGGATGTGTGCAAGCCGTATACGGTCTGGGGCAGCGGACGTACAGGGATAGTTACGGGTGCTCAGACTATGAAAATGGGTGGTAAAGAGTATGGGAATGGGTTTTTGGCGACTTCCCGTGGCACTCAATGGGCGCTATTCAATCTGGATGGGGCATATAGTAGCCTGACTTTGGATTTGGGACATATCGATGGTACAGGCAACCTCGATTCCGAAGTGATCTTCTACGTAGATGACGTGCGGGTGGCCAACTATACGGTGGACCCGGAGGCCCTTCCCCGGAAGGTCACCATCCCCCTGAACCATGGGCTCCAGATGAAGATTGAGGTACATAATGGCCTTGGTCAAACGGATCCGAATGTCGGCCTCGGCAACATGATGTTCCAGTAAGCTCCTCTAACAGCCTGCGGGACGGGACAGCGCCCGTCCCCTACGCTCTCTGATCCCACATGACACAAAAGCTCCTCCCCGGGCGGGGAGGAGCTTTTTGTATCCATATGTCTTATTTGCCAGCCTTGATGGCCTTGATGGAGTCGATGAGCATGGGGGTGACCTTGAACAGGTCGCCCGCGATGCCGTAGGAGGCCACCTCGAAGATGGGGGCGGACTCGTTCTTGTTCACGGC
>NZ_JAHLPP010000008.1 GCF_018917965.1 Pseudoflavonifractor sp. MSJ-37
GCCGGCCGCGGCGACGGCACCTTCGCTCCTTCTGCGAACGTGACCGGCTCTGAGGCCGCCAAGATGCTGCTGGTGGCTCTGGGCTACAACACCAAGTACGAGGGCATCGGCGGCGCCACTTGGCAGACCACCACCGACGTCCTGGCCAACCTGGCCGGTCTGTACGACGAGCTGGAGGACATGAACACCTCCAATCCTCTGACCCGTGACAACGCCGCCCAGATGATCTACAACGCTCTGAACGCCAACGTGGTCTCCTACAGCTGGACTTACAACGCCAATGGCACTGCGGTCGCCGTGCAGAACAAGTCCGACGACACCATGCTGGAGGACAAGTTCGGCGTCGTGACCGTCGAGGGCATCGTGGTCGCCAACGAGTATGCTGACATCGAGAACGGCGGCGATGCTCTCAAGGAGGGCAAGACCACCATCGATGTCACCAACCACGAGAAGGGCCAGGACAACTACGACGGTATTTCTACCTTCAACGTGTCTTCCGGCCGCGACGAGCTGGGCCGCGCTGTGACTCTGTACGTCAAGCCTTCTACCACTGCCGCAAAGTCTGCCGACAAGGGCACTGTTATCGGTTCTGTGGTCGTTACCAGCGAGAACACCGTGGTGGAGGACTCCAGCCGTGACTCCCTGAAGGACGTGGCTAGCGACAATAAGCTGAGCTACGTCTCTACCGGTACCAACAAGACTCAGGTCTCCGAGAATTACAACGCTACTCGCGACATTACTACTTCTGACATCAGTGATGACGGCTATCGCGGTGAGGTCCGTGTGCTGATCGACAATGACGATGACAGCAAGGTCGATTATGTCATTTATGAGACCTATGAGCTGGGCAAGGTCACCAAGTACTCCACCAAGGATGACGGGTCCATTATCCTGAACGGCACCAGCTCTCTGTCCTTCGATGACAAGGACGACGTGGTGGGCTTCGAGAACGTGGCCAAGAACGACTACGTCATGTACGCTGTCATCGGCGGCAAGCTGTATGTGTCCAAGGCTGAGTCTGTCACCGGTGAGCTGACCGCCTATAAGGCCGATGGAGCCAAGTCTACTCTGACCGTGGACGGCACTAAGTACAATGCCTCCGGCCTGAACTTCTACAGCGATGGCAACACTCTGACCAGCGCTCAGGGTTATAGCACCCTGAAGAAGGAAGCCACCTTCTATCTGGATCTGAAGGGCAATGTGATCGCGGTCGATGGCACCAACGCCACCAACAACTACGCTTTCCTGATAAAGGCCGGTCTCGTGGGCGGCGCCAGCGACGATGTCCAGGTCAAGGTGGCTCTGGACGACGGTACTACCAAGACCTACACTCTGTCCGACGACAGCGTTGGTGTCAATAAGGATTCCGTGAACACTCTGTGCACCTACACTGTGAGCGATGACGAAATCACTCTGGAGGCTGTTGATGCTGAAGACGTCGATAACGACAATATCACCATCAAGAAGGGCAATGCCACTGTGACCGGTATCTCCGGCGCTTACGCCGATTCCAGCACTGTGTACTTCTATGTTGCTCCCAAGGGCGCCTATGATGCTGCGACTAAGAGCTTCACCGACCTGAGCGTTGATGAGGTCGATGTCTATGTGGGCAAGGACAAGGTCTCTGGTCTGGAGTTCAAGAACACCGACAAGACCGACTATAAGTACTTCACCAAGGACGGCGACATCAAGGCCGTCGTGGTCGTGACTGACGGCACCAAGAGCGCCAGCAACTATATCTATCTGTATGAGAAGCTGGGCAAGAACTCTGACGGCTATCTGTACAACGCCATCGTGGACGGTAAGATCGTGAAGGACGTTGTCGTGACCACTGACAAGGCCAACGAGACCCTGTATCCCTACACTCTTACCAGCAAGGGCTTCTACAAGGTCGGCGGCGAGCTGACTGATAAGGGCAATGTGACCCGCATCGACGGCGACTCCGTCATCATCGGCGGCACCGAGTATAAGCTGACCAAGGATACTGTCATTGCCAATATCGACGGCGGCGACACTGAGCTTGAGTCTGTCATCAATGAGGGTGACTATGTTGCCTTCAAGGCGAACAGTGATAAGGATCTGGAGGCTGTCTTCGTGACCCTGCCTTACGACGCCAGCAAGACCGCGATCACTGTCGACAAGGATGCCGCTAATACCGCCAACGTGACCGTTACTGTCAGTGGCGATATCATCACCATCGGTGGTACGAACAAGGCTAGCCTGACCGGCACTACTCTGGCCGGCATTCTGAAGGGCGGCAGCAACACTGCGGTTGCCGTCTATGAGGATGACGGCGCGACTGCGGTCACTGGCAGCAATGTTGCTGACGACTATATCGTCACTGTGACCTACACCAAGAGCGGTACCAGCAAGACCATGGTGGATACCTACACCATCGTTATCGCTTAAGTAACCATCCGATATTGTCCTGACGGACCATTTCGGAATGATCGAGACACCCCCGGGCTTCGGCCCGGGGGTGTTTTCGTGTCCATTTAGAAGAACAGCAGACCGTGATCGTAGAGCGTACAATGCTCCTCTCCGCTGTGGAGGGTCCAGGTGAGCTGGACCGGACCGCCGTCCAGCTCTGCCGTCCAAGTCCCCTCGGTGCAGGGCTGACCGCCGGTCTCGGTGGTCGCCCGCTGTCCCGTCTGGACCAGAGGCGTGCCGTTCAGGGCCGGGGATACGGCGCCTCCGCTGTACCGGGCATAGAGCACGCCCCTCCGGCATCCCGCCGGAGGCGTGGCGGAGATCGTGGTCATATCAGCGGTCTCGCCGCACAGGGGGACGATCTTCGCGGTGCCCGCCAGCTTGTTTGAGGCGGTGACGGCCAGGTCGAGAGCGGAGCTGCCGCCCTTCGGGAAGCCCACATAGTACTTCTGGCCGGCAGAGAGCCGGACCGGCTCCTCCAGCGTGACCGCCGCCTCCTGCGCAGAGGACGAGGCGGGGAAGCGGACCGACTGCTGGCGCGCTTTAGCCCCGTCTACCCACACCTCCAGAGAAACGCTGGCGGCAGAGGAGCTTTTCGCGATGACTGTGAAGCCGGTGAGCATCCCGGGCCCGGTGGCCGTGTGGACGGCGGTATAGAGGGCGCTGTAATAAGGTCCATTGAAGCTGGAGCTCTGGCGGTCGGTCCAGCCGGCTTCGCCCTGACGGAACAGGCGGAGCGCCCCGTTTTGGAGCGTGAGGGCCTCATCCATCTCGGCGATGGCGGCGTCGTTCAGGAAGCCGTCGTAGAATAGCCCGCGTTGGGCCCCGCCGCCCAGCCGCTCCAGATCCATCCGGAGCATCAGATCATAGAGGTCGTAGGCGGTCATCAAGGCCCGTCGTTCCAGCCCGCCCAGCGCCCCGTCGATCTTGGCGAAGTCCTCATTGAAGTCGGTCCGCAGGAACGGGTCCCCCGGTCCCCACTGGTGGAGCTGATGATGTTTCGTATAATTCGGCATATACATTCCTCCTCGTGTTCGGATAGGACTGGGGCGGAGACGGCCCGAACGGGACGGGACCGTCGGACGGAGGGGAGAAAAAATGGGCATGAAAAAGCGCCCCTCGACGAGAGGGGCGCTCAGATGGTCGCGTTCGACACGCCGGGAGCGGGCCGTATGGCCCGCTCTTTGGCGTCCTGCGGCCTTTTTACGCCTTGTAGGCGGTGTCATACTCCCAGGGCTTCCCGCCGCACAGACAGCCGCCGTCCACGTGGTAGGCCTGCCCAGTCATGTACACCGAGGCGTCGGAGGCCAGCATGATCGCCATGCCCACCAGCTCGTCGGGGGTGCCGGGACGGCCCATGGCGATCCGGTCCCGCAGGTAGTCGCCCCGGGTGGGGTGGTCCCAGGTCACCTGGGTCAGCTCGGTCAGGATATGGCCCGGGCTGATCGCGTTGGCCCGGATGCCGTACTGGGCGAACTCCACGGCCATGGAGCGGGTCAGGGCGATCACGCCGCTCTTGGACGCGCCGTAGACGGAACAGCCGCCCAGCATGCCCTCGTCGTTGTGGGAGCCGATGTTGATGATGTTGCCGCTCCGGCGCTTGTACATCTCCCGGGCCACGGCCTGGCTCAGGAAGAACACGCCCTTCAGGTTGGTGTCCATGATCCGGTCGTAGGTTGCCTCGTCCACGTCCAGCAGGCCCTCCCGCTTGTTGATGCCCGCCACGTTGAAGAGCACGTCGATCTTGCCGTAGGCGGCGGTCACGGCGTCCACACAGGCGTGGATGCTGTCCAGGTCGGCCACGTCCAGCAGGAAGGGGGCCGCGTCACAGCCCTCGGCCTTGAGCTTGTCGGCCAGAGCCTCGCACTTGGAGAGGGTGCGGCCGCACAGGGCGACTTGAGCCCCGGCTTTGGCCACGCCCTCGCTGATGGCCGCGCCGATGCCGCCGGCCGCGCCGGAGATCAGGATGGTCTTGCCCTCCAGAGAGAACACGGACTTGAGGTAGTTCGCGATATCCATTTCGAGTCAACGCCTTTCTTAATGGATCTGAGGATGGATCAAAGGGACGCTTAAGTTCAGTGGATGCTGTCCTTATGGAAGATGGCCTGGATGGCGGCGTCGTCCTCCACGGTGGCGTTGGGCATGGGGAAGGTGCTGGCGCTGGTGGCGGAGATGCCCCGGAGCCGCAGAGCCTCCTTCAGCACGGGCAGGAAGGGGCTCCGGACGGAGTACAGGTCCATGAGCCGGTCGATCGTCTGCTGGCCCTTGGCGATGCCCTCCAGGTCGTTCTCCCGGAAGGCCCGGACCCAGGCGGTGCAGACCTCGGGCACCACGTTGGACAGGGCGCCGATACAGCCGTTGCCGCCGGCCAGCACATTGTGGGCAAAGTTGTCGTCGAAGCCGGAGTAGATCTCGAACTCGGGGAGCTCGGACTTGACGGTCTTGATCAGCTCACGGGTGTGGTCCATGCCGCTGATGGTGTCCTTCATGCCCACGATGTTGCTGTGGAGCTTGGCCAGCTTCACCACGGTCTCCGGAGCGATGGTGTAGCCGGTGTTGTCGGGGAAGTTGTAGATGTAGATGGGCCCGTGGATCTCCCCGGCCAGCCGGTCGTAGTACTGGAGCAGGGCCTCGTCGTCGAAATGGAAGTAGTACGGGGGCAGGATCATGACCGCGTCGGCCCCCTGCTCCAGGCAGTAGTTGGAGAAGTCGATGATCTCCCGGGCCACCATGCTGGAGGTGCCCACGATCAGCTTGACTCGGTGATCGATGGTGTCGATGGCGAACTTGGCCATGGCCCGGCGCTGCTCCATATCCATGGCGAAGAACTCGCTGCTGCTGCCCTCCACCAGGATGCCGTCGATCCCATGGGCGATCAGGTTCTCATAGAGCTTCTTCTGGCTGTCCAGATCCAGGCTGCCGTCGGCGTGGAACAGGGTGATGGCCGGGCTGAGATAAGATGCATTCATGTCGATGACTCCTCTCATGTCTCCGCGGAGCGGATGACGATTCCGTATCGTGAAACCATTTTCCAAATATGATCCTTCAAAAAAACGGGTCCTTTCTCCGGGAGGACACCGTTCCCATATACACCCTCATGATAGGCCCTCAGAGACGCTTTGTCAAGCATTTTGCACCGCGAAAAGACGTAGAAAAAATGCCTCCGCCCCCGTGCCGGAGCACGGGGGCGGAGCGCAGAGAGAGGGTAGAAGAGGATATCGATCTCTTATTCCAGACCGGCGCCCTTCATCGCGGAGAGAGCGCGGTCGGTATAGAGCTTGTAGAAGCCCTTGCGGGGCTCGCGGGGGATGATGCCCTTCTTGGCGCGCTCCTCCAGGACCTTGGTGGCCTCCTCGATGGAGCAGGGCACGCCGTGGATGCCGGTCACGTTGATGGTGCGGTCCTTGACGCTGTAGGAGATCAGGTCGCCCTCCTCCAGGAAGGCGATGGGGCCGCCGGAGGCCGCCTCGGGAGAGACGTGGCCGATGGCCGCACCGCGGGTGGCGCCGGAGAACCGGCCGTCGGTGATCAGGGCCACGGAGCCGTTGATCCGCTCGTCACAGCAGATGGCCTCGGTGGTCATCAGCTGCTCGGGCATACCGCAGCCGCGGGGGCCCTCGTAGCGGATGATGACGATCTCGCCCGGATCGATCTTGTTATCGACGACGGCGTCGTGGGCGTCCTCCTCGCAGTTGAACACGCGGGCCTTGGCGTTGACGACCTCGCGCTGGTTCATGGCGCAGGCGGAGTACTTCAGCACGGAGCCCTCGGGGGCCAGGTTGCCCTTCAGGATGGCCACGGAGCCCTTCTCGGGGGCCTTTTCCACGGGGAAGATGACCTGGTCGCGCTCCAGGCCGTAGTTGTGCAGGTAGCCCAGGTTGCGCTCGAACCAGTTGTCCTTGTGCAGGTCCTCCAGGTTCTCGCCCAGAGTCTTGCCGGTGACGGTCATCACGTCCAGATCCAGCATGTCCCGCAGGAGCCACTGGACCATGGGGATGCCGCCGGCGAACCAGAAGGCTTCGGTCAGCTGAGTGCCGGAGGGGTTGATGTTGCCGATGTGGGGCACCTGATGGTTGATCTCATCGAACAGCTCGATGGGCAGATCGTAGCCCAGCTCGCGGGCGATGGAGGGCAGGTGGATGGTGCCATTGGTGGAGCCGCCGATGGCGGAATGCACGATGATGGCGTTCTTGAAGGCAGCCTCAGTCAGGATCTTGCTGGGGGTGATGTCCTTCTCCACCAGCTCCATGATCTTGCGGCCGGCGTAGCGGGCATACTGGAGGATGTCGCGCATGGTGGCGGGCACCAGAGCGGCGCCGGGCAGGGTCAGGCCCAGAGACTCGGCCATGCACTGCATGGTGGAGGCGGTGCCCAGGAAGGTGCAGGCGCCCACGGAGGGACAGCCGGTCAGCTTGTAGTCCCGGATCTCCTGCTCGGTGATGGCGTCCTTGCGGCGCTGACGCAGGGAGATGTCGCCAGCCACCAGAGAGGTGGTCATGTCGGGACCGGGACGCATGGAGCCGCCGGGCATGAAGATGGCGGGGATGTCCATCCGGGCGATGGCCTTCAGATGGGCGGGGATGGACTTGTCGCAGCTGGAGGACAGGATCATGCCGTCCCAGGGTACGGCGGAGGCGTGGACCTCGACCATGTTGGCGATGGCCTCGCGGGAAGCCAGGACTACGTTCATGCCGTCATGGCCCTGCGCGCAGCCGTCGCAGATGTCGGTGGCGTAGTACTTCGCGGGCTTGCCGCCCTTCTCGTACACGCCGTAGACGGCCTGCTCCACCAGCTGGTTCAGATGGGTGGAGCCGGGGTGAGAGTCACCGTAGACGCTCTCGACCATGATCTGGGGCTTCACGATGTCGGTGTCGTCCCAGCCGGAACCCATCTCCAGCGCGTCGAACTGAGCCCACAGCATACGGGCGTCATGGCTAGTCTGCTTCATAAGAAAGATCCTCCTAAGATCGTTTGGATGAAGTGGTATCGAAAAAATGAGGAAGGCCTGCCTACCAGCATTTCGGCGAGTAAGCAGGCCTTCCTCCTCAGGGGCGCTCCGCTGAGAGGAGAAGAGGCTCCTCGCTGCTTGCGCTGATCTCACAGCGTTCAGGTTTGGGAAGATAGGTCACACGTCAGACGGGTCCGCTTAGAACAGGCCCACGGTGTGGAAGATGAAGACCAGGATCATACAGAAGACGCTGGCCACAGCATCGGGGATGGTGATGTACTTCAGGCCCTGAGTGATCTTCTCCAGGTTGAAGAACCGGGACACGACCCAGAAGCCGCTGTTGGTCACATGGTTGAAGCACAGGGTGCCGGCGCCGATGGCCAGAGTGGTGGCCACGGGGCTCAGGCCCAGAGAAGCCATCATGGGGGCGACCACGCCCACGGCGGTCAGGCCAGCAGTGGTCATGGAGCCGACGGCGGTCATCATGACAGCGCCGGTCAGGTAGGGGATCAGGATGGCGGGGAAGCCGGTGCCGCCGATCAGGTCGCTCAGCAGGGGGATGGCGGGGCAGGACTGGATGACCTTGGAGAAGGCGCCGCCCATAGCGGTGATCAGCAGGGCGGCCAGGGCCACCTCGAGACCACGGGCGATCCAGCTGTTCAGCACGACCTCGTTGAAGCCGGCGGGGTCCTTGCCGGTGGCCTCCAGGTTGCTCTTGCGGACGGAGGCCTTGTGGCAGCAGCCCAGGATCATGGTGTAGAACACGGCGATGCCCAGAGCCACGATCTTGTCGCTCATGATGGCGGCGACGGTGCGGATCATGGCGTCATCGGGGGCGCTGTCGGGGATGAACATCTTGATGACGGAGCCGCCGGCGATCAGGATGACGGGGATGGCGATGGTCATGAAGGAGGCGAACGCGCCGGGCAGATCGGCGTCCTTGATGAGCAGCTCGTTCACGTCGTCGGACTTGGTCTCTTCCAGACCCTCGACCACGGCGGGCACGGGCTCGATCCACTCCTTCTCACACCACTTCTTCAGGACGATCCAGGTCAGGAAGAAGGCGATGACGGTGACCAGGATGCCCCAGCCGATGACGGCGCCCAGATCCGCCTCCAAGGCGATGGACACGGCCAGGATGCCGGGGGTGGGGGGCACCATGGCGTGGGTCAGGTTCAGGCCGGTCTGAGTGAAGGCGGCCATAGTGGACATAGAGATGTGCTTGCGCTTGGACAGAACGTTGGCGATGTTGGAGCACAGGATGGTGGTGATATCACCGAACACGGGGATGGACACCACATAGGCGGTCAGAGACGGAGCCAACTCCAGGTTCTTGCCATGGAACAGCTTGATGAAGCAGTTCGCGATGGACTTGGCGGCGCCGGTGTCCTGCACGCCCATGGCCAGGATGGCGCCGAGCATGATGGGGATACCGAGGCTCTGGAGGGTACCGCCGAAGCCGCCGGTCAGCAGGCTCAGCGAATCGACGAAGGAGAAGCCATTGACCATGGCCATGACCAGGCCGACCAGGAACAGTGCGAACGTGGGGTGCAGCTTGACTTTGATGATCAGCAGGACCAGGACGGCGATCGCGAGCACCAGAGTCACAAGGAACATACCAGCAGACACTCTAAAAACTCCCTTTCCGTTTTAGGATAGTCACGCGGCCGGAAACCTTCCCAGAAATACGGCCGCGCGGTGCGGCTGACGACACAGCCGCGGGATCACATCTACCTTCCCAAGTGGATGACGATCAGATCGAACGCGTGGTGAGCGTCCCTCCTTTCCCTCCGGTGAGATCCTGTCCCGGTGGAGCGGTGCATGACAGAAGCACATTTCCACGATGCGGAATAGCATTTCACTAGATGACTCCAAAAAAGAACGACCATTCGTGCCGTCCATTTTTGTCACAGACATCATAACCATTCCACGTGGATTTGTCAAGCATCGACGAAAAAACCGTTCGGTCCAGTTGCTGCGTAAACTGTTTTGGACGATTCTTGTATGCCTATATTTGTATTTAAAACCATATAATTACAAAATTTATGCACACATCATTTTGAATGGAACAGTGCGATTTTTTGATATTTTATGAATCGACTGTGCTGTCACGAGGGAAAAACAGGAGATGTCTGCTCCATGGAGCGAAGTAGGATTTGACATATTCGGCACCCGTATGATATAACTGTCTCACCGATCGAACGACAAAGCAGCGACGGAGGCCCGGTCCACATGAAAAAGGAAGAAGTTTACAAATATTCGTTCAAGCTGGAGCGGAAAACGGCCTCGCTCTATGTGCAGAACACCGGCAGACAGCAGTGCGCCCCCCGCTACAGCTGGGGACCCGGCATCCGGGACCACTATCTGATCCACCATGTGCTCTCCGGAAAGGGATGCCTGATCGTGGGCGAGGAGCGCTGGCCGTTGTCCAAGGGGGACACCTTCCTCACCTATCCGGACACGCCCATCCTCTATTATGCCGATGAGCAGGACCCTTGGGAGTATGTCTGGGTGGGGTTCTACGGCTCGGATGCCCGCAAGCTGGTGGAACAGACCGCCTTCGCCCCGGCACGGCCGGTGCTCCACGCCTATTTCCCGGATGAGATCGCCCGGATGTTGCTGGACCTGTGTGGGGAATACGGCACCGCCCCCTGGTGCGGCCCGGCCATGACCGGACAGCTCTACCGGTTCCTGGCCTTCCTGATCGAGCGGGCCCAGTGCCTCTCCGGCGGAGCCGCCGTTCGGGAGGACTGCGCCGAGACCGCCGCCCACTACATCATGAACCACTATGAACAGCCCATCACCATCGCCGCTCTGGCAGACCTGACCGCTGTGAGCCAGAGCAGTCTCTACCGGAGCTTCAAGGCCCGGTTCCATGTATCCCCCAAGCAGTTCCTCAACTCCTACCGGATTGAGCGGGCCAGCTTCCTGCTGACCAACAGCATCTATTCCATCCGGGAGATCTCCAACTCCGTGGGCTTCGACGATCCCCTCTACTTCTCCCGGGCCTTCAAACGGCTGAAGGGCATCTCGCCCCGGGCCTTCGCGGAGCGGTATGGCGCGCGGCCACAGGAGGAATGACGGAAAAGTCCATATAAATAAAGGTCCTCTTCCGATCGGCACCGATCGGAAGAGGACCTTTTGCAGGTTCTCTGGCATTATTTCCGTCGCTGTTTCCCGCCGGATGGTCAAATAAACCTCGGCTAAATGGCCGGATATGCCCTCTTTTTCGCAAATCATCCAATGATGAGGTGGAGAGACGGCTCTGGTTTGGAAAAAATATCTATGAATGATCGGTCCGTCCATTTCATTCGAATTGGACATACGCTATAATAAAGACAAGCCAGCCGGCGTGTGCTGCCGGCGTGATGGTCCCGCCGGATGGCGGGGCGACATTCAAAGGAGGAACGATCGACATGAACAAGAAGATCCCTGCTCTTGCGCTCGCACTCACCATGACCGCCTCTCTGGCCGCCTGCGGCGGCAATAACGGCGGTACCGCCAGCACGCCTGCCCCCGCCGGCTCCACTGCTCCCGCCGGTCAGCAGTCCGACCTGAAGGTCGGCGTGTTCTACTACAACTTCGCGGATGCCTACATCTCCACCGTCCGCTCCGCCATGGATGCCCAACTGGACGGCCTGGGCGTGACCTATCAGAACTTCGACGCCCAGACCAACCAGGGCGAGCAGACGAACCAGGTCAACACCGCCATCACCGACGGCTACAACCTGCTGATCGTCAACGTGGTGGAGAACGCCTCTCCCGACGCCGCCCAGAACATGGCCGACGCCGCCAAGGCCGCCGGCATCCCCATCATCTTCTTCAACCGCGACTTCGACGCCTCTGTCATCCAGAGCTATGACCAGTCCGCTTTCGTGGGCACCGATCCCGCGGAGGCCGGCCATATGCAGGGCCAGGCCATCGGCGAGTATCTGGTGGAGAACTACGACGCCGTGGATCTGAACGGCGACGGCAAGATCTCCTATGTCATGTTCAAGGGCCAGGAGGGCAACCCCGAGGCGGAGATGCGTACCCAGTACGGCGTGGAGGATGCCAACACCGTCCTGGAGGCCGCCGGCAAGCCTGATCTGGAGTTCTATGACGCCCAGAACGAGAAGAAGTATCTGGTCGACCAGACCGGCGCCTGGTCCTCTCAGGCCGCCACCGACTACATGAACACCATCCTGGGCCAGTACAACGACGGCAACAACAACATGGTCGAGCTGGTCATCGCCAACAATGACGGCATGGCCGAGGGCGCCATCTCCGCCCTCCAGCAGGCCGGCTACAACCAGCCCGGCAGCGATAAGGTGATCCCCGTCTACGGCGTGGACGCCATGGCTTCCGCCGTGGAGAAGATCGACGAGGGCATCATGGCCGGCACCGTCAAGCAGGACGGCGAGGCCATGGCCGCCACCATCGCCACTCTGGTGCAGAACGTGAAGGACGGCGCTGCCCTGATGGACAACACCGACCAGTATGTGGTGGACAGCGACGCCGCCAAGATCCGCGTCCCCTACGCCATGTATACCAAGTGATCGAACGGGACCGCCGTTCATCCTGACCCCACGATCGACGGTCCGCGGGGCTGCCTTCCGGGCAGCCCCGCGGGCGCCCGTGGAGCCCCCGCCTGTGCTCCCTCTCCCCACTCAGTGGAGGAGTGGCGCAGGCAGCGGCTTCGCGCATATGGAGAGGAGGAATTTTATGGACCAGCCGGTACTGCTGGAAATGAAGGGCATCTGTAAGGAGTTCCCCGGAGTGAAGGCCTTGGACCACGTGGATCTGAAGGTCCGGGCGGGCACCGTCCACGCCCTGATGGGCGAGAACGGCGCAGGGAAATCCACCCTGATGAAGTGCCTGTTCGGGATCTACAGCCGGGACGCGGGCACCATCACCCTGGACGGCCGGGAGATCCATTTCAAGAGCTCCAAGGAGGCGCTGGAGAACGGCGTCGCCATGGTCCATCAGGAGCTGAACCAGGCCTTGACCCGCACCGTGAAGGACAACCTCTGGCTGGGGCGCTACCCCAAGGTGGCGGGCTTCGTGGTCAGCGAGCGGATCATGGACCAGCGCACGAAGGAGATCTTCGACACGCTGGAGGTCTCTGTGGACCCCAAGGCCGTCATGTCCACCCTGCCGGTCTCCCAGCGGCAGATGGTGGAGATCGCCAAGGCGGTCTCCTATGACGCCAAGATCATCGTGTTCGACGAGCCCACCTCCTCCCTCACCGAGTCCGAGGTGGAGCACCTCTTCCGCATCATCGATATGCTGAAGAAGAAGGGGTGCGGCATCATCTACATCTCCCACAAGATGGACGAGATCCTCCGGATCAGCGATGACGTGACCATCATGCGGGACGGCGCCTGGGTGGCCACCCGGCCGGCCAGCGAGCTGACCATGGACGAGATTATCCGCCTGATGGTGGGCCGTGAGCTCACCAACCGCTTCCCGCCCAAGGAGAACGAGCCCGGCGAGGTGATCCTGGACGTGGAGCATCTGAAGGGCAGATACACCCGGCTGAGGGACGCCTCCTTCCAGCTCCGCAAGGGCGAGGTGCTGGGGATCGCCGGTCTGGACGGCTCCGGCCGCACCGAGGTGCTGGAGAACCTGTTCGGCTCCATGACCCGGGACGGCGGGACCATCCGGCTCCATGGCACAGAGATCCACAACCGGAGCCCGCGCGAGGCCATCCGGAACGGCTTCGCCCTGCTGACCGAGGAGCGCCGGGCCACCGGCATCTTCGGCATCCGGGACATCAAGGACAACACCGTCATCTCCAACCTGAAGAGCTATCTGAAGGGCGGTATCTGCCTCAGCGACAAGAAGATGACGGAGGACACCGAGTGGGCCATCCAGGCCATGCACATCAAGACCCCCAGCCAAAAGACTCAGATCCGTTCCCTGTCCGGCGGCAACCAGCAGAAGGTCATCATCGGCCGCTGGCTCCTGACCAAGCCGGAGGTCCTGCTGTTGGACGAGCCCACCCGCGGCATCGATGTGGGCGCCAAATATGAGATCTATCAGCTCATCATCGATCTGGCCAAGGAGGGCAAGGGCGTCATCATGGTCTCCTCCGAGATGCCGGAGCTTTTGGGCGTGTGCGACCGGATCCTGGTCATGTCCGGCGGATGTCTGGCCGGCGAGGTGGACGCCAAGACCGCCACTCAGGAGCAGATCCTGACGTTGGCCGCCAAATATGTTTGACATAAGAGGGAGGAACACGATCCATGAGCAATGAGTCCAAGGAGCTGGCCGCGAACGCCAAGCGCTTCGACCGCAAAACTCTCGGCGACAAGCTGATGAACAACGCGCTGTACATCCTGATGATCCTGGCGGTCATCTACATCCAGTTCTTCTGCAACTCCAACTTCCTGGCCCCCGCCTCTCTGGTGAACATCCTGTCCCAGACGGCGGCCTATCTGCCCGCGGCTCTGGGCATCGCGGGCTGTATCGTCCTGACCGGCACCGACCTGAGCGCCGGCCGGTGCGTGGGTCTGACCGCCTGCATCTCCGCCTCTCTGCTCCAGAAGGTGGGCAGCGCCAGCAAGATGTGGACCAACATCGGCACCCTGCCCGTGCCCGTGGTCATCCTGATCGTGGTGCTGATCGGCGCTCTGGTGGGCGCGTTCAACGGCTTCTTCGTGGCCAAGTTCAAGCTGCATCCCTTCATCGTCACCCTGGGCACCCAGCTGATCCTGTACACCTGCCTCCTGCTGTATGTCCAGCAGGGCAACAACGGCGGCATGGCGATCTCCAGCCTGGATCCCAGCTACACGGACTTCATCAAGGGCTCCTTCGTCAGCGTGCCCACTGGCAACGGCACCAGCACCCCCATCCCCAACTTCGTCTGGTTCGCCATCCTGCTGACCGCCCTCATGTGGTTCATCTGGAACAAGACCACCTTCGGCAAAAACATGTTCGCCCTTGGCTCCAATGAGGAGGCTGCCCGGGTCTCCGGTGTCAACGTGTTCGCCACCACCATCATGGTGTTCGCTCTGGCCGGCGCCATGTACGGCTGGACCGGCTTCGTGGAGGGCGCCCGCATCGGCTCCAACACCGCCAACACCGGCTTCAACTACGAGCTGGACGCGATCGCGGCCTGCGTCATCGGCGGCGTCTCCTTCGTCGGCGGCATCGGCAAGATCCGCGGCATCGTGATCGGCGTGCTCCTGCTCCGGCTGATCTTCGTCGGCCTGAACATGGCCCACGTCTCTCAGGACCTGATCTATCTGGTCAAGGGCGGCATCATCCTGTTCGCCTGCGCCCTGGATATGCGCAAGTATCTGGTCAAGAAATGAACGAAACAGGGCCCAGTGCCCGGGAGAGGGCCACGCTTTCAGCGCGGCCCTCTTTTCTGTCTCCCATCATCCCATACGAGTAGGTGACTATATGAGAACACTTTCTGAACTGTATCAAGCGCTGGAGGACGGTGCGCTGGACGACTGCCTGCGTACCCTGGCCTGTCTGGGGGTGGAGGAACGCCCAACGATCCAGCGGGCACGGACGGCCCGAGTGGCCAGGGCCTTCCAGGAGACCTTCGGCCGGGACGACCGGACAGAGGCGGCCATGCTCTCCGCTCCTGGCCGGACGGAGATCGGCGGCAATCACACGGACCACCAGCACGGCCGGGTCCTGGCCGCGGCAGTGGACGTGGACCTGCTGGCCTGCGCCGCGCCCAACGGCACGCACACGATCCGCTTCCAGTCTGAGGGCTGGCCTCTGGTGGAGGTAGACCTGTCCGACCGGTCGCCCCGGCCGGAGGAGAAGGAGTCCACCGCCGCCCTGATCCGGGGCATGGCGGCCCGGGCGGCCCAGCTGGGCTATGTGCCCGCAGGCTTCGACGCCTATGTGGTGTCCGATGTCCTGCCCGGCTCCGGTCTGTCCTCCTCCGCCGCCTGCGAGGTCCTGATCGGCAATATCCTCAATGTGCTCTTCTGCCGGCAGGAGCTCTCTCCGGTGACGATCGCCCAGATGGGCCAGTACGCCGAGAACGTATATTTCGGAAAGCCCAGCGGCCTCATGGACCAGATGGCATCCTCCGTGGGCGGCGCGGTGGCCATCGACTTCGCCGATCCATCCGCCCCTGTGGTGGAGCCCCGCAAAGTGGATCTGGCGGCGGAGGGCTATGCCCTGTGCATCATCGACTCCGGAGCGGACCACATCGACCTGACAGCGGAGTACGCAGCCATCCCTGGAGAGATGAGGGCTGTGGCCGCCTTCTTCGGGAAGGAGGTCCTCCGGGAGGTGCCCGAGGACGCGTTCCTAGCGCATATCCCGGAGCTCCGGGCCGCGGCGGGAGACCGGGCAGTCCTCCGGGCCCTCCACTTCTTCGAGGAGGACCGGCGGGCCGCCGCGGAGAGCGCCGCTCTGGCCGCCGGGGACTTCCAGAGCTTCCTGGAGCTGGTCCGGTCCTCCGGGCGGTCCTCCTGGGTCTATCTCCAGAACGTGTCCCCCGCCGGGACAGTGCGGGAACAGCCGGTAGCCGTGGCTCTGGCCGCCGCCGAGCTCGCTCTGGGCGGCCGGGGGGCGTTCCGGGTCCATGGCGGCGGGTTCGCCGGGACCATCCAGGCCTTCGTGCCGCTGGACCTTCTGGAGACGTTCCGCCACAGGGTGGAGGCTGTCCTCGGAGAAGGCCGCTGCCATGTCATGTCCATCCGTCCCGTGGGCGGCGCGGTCCTCTGGGCCTGAGCCGTCCATCCTATCCGATCCATCCACCATTCCGCAGGGAGGTAATCTCAACTATGGCTATCCTGGTACTTGGCGGCGCGGGCTATATCGGCTCCCACACCGTCTACGAGCTCATTGACGCGGGCCGCGACGTGGTCGTGGCCGATGATCTTCAGACCGGCTTCCGGGCGGCGGTCCACCCGAAGGCCCGCTTTTATCTGCTGGACATCCGGGACCGGGCGGCCCTGGACGTCCTCTTCGAGAAGGAGGACATCGAAGGCGTCATCCACTTCGCCGCCTCCTCTCAGGTGGGGGAGTCCATGTCCGATCCCCTGAAATATTACGACAACAACCTCCACGGGACCATGGTGCTCCTGTCCGCCATGGTGGCCCACGGAGTGGACAAGATCGTGTTCTCCTCCACCGCCGCCACCTATGGCGAGCCCGAGCGGGTGCCCATCTTGGAGGGCGACCGCACCGATCCCACCAACTGCTACGGGGAGACCAAACTGGCCATGGAGCACATGATGAGCTGGGTCTCCAAGGCCCACGGTCTGCACTATGTGGCCCTGCGGTACTTCAACGCCTGCGGCGCCCACCGCTCCGGCGCCATCGGCGAGGCCCATGCCCCGGAGACCCACCTGATCCCCCTGATCCTCCAGGTCCCCAACGGCCAGCGGGAGAAGATTATGGTGTTCGGCGGGGACTATCCCACCCCGGACGGCACCTGCATCCGGGACTATATCCATGTTTCCGATCTGGCCCAGGCCCACATCCTGGCGCTGGACTACCTGATCCGGGGCGGGCAGAACGATGTGTTCAACCTGGGCAACGGCGTGGGCTTTTCTGTGCGGGAGGTCATCGACTGCGCCCGGAACGTCACCGGACATTCCATCCCCGAGGAGATGGCCCCCCGCCGGGCCGGCGATCCCGCCCAACTCATCGCCTCCTCCCGGAAGGCCATGGACGTGCTGGGCTGGAAGCCGGAGCAGAACAGCCTGGAGGCCATCATCGCCTCTGCGTGGAACTGGCACAAGAGCCATCCCCACGGCTATGAGGCCTGAATGGAGGAGCGTATCATGACGATCGACGACGCGGTCTCCCAGCTGGTGAGCTATGCCCAGCAGAAAGGCCTCATCGAGCCGGAGGAGCGGATCTGGGCGGTGAACACCGTTCTGGATGTGCTCCGTCTGGATGGCTGGACGGACCCCGGGCGGGACTGGGGCGAGCTGGAGCTGGCTCCGATCCTGGAGACCCTTCTGGATGATGCCCGGGCCAGGGGCGTGCTGACCGAGGATGGCGTGACGTTCCGGGACCTGCTGGACACGGAGCTCATGGGGCGGCTCACCCCCCGGCCCGCCCAGGTCCGCGCCAGGTTCCGGGCGCTCTATGCCCGGTCCCCCCGGGAGGCCACCGACTGGTACTATCAGTTCAGCCAGGACACCAATTATATCCGCCGGGACCGGATCGCCCGGGATATGCAGTGGAAGGTCCCCACGGAGTATGGGGATCTGGACATCACCATCAATCTCTCCAAGCCGGAGAAGGACCCACGGGCCATCGCCGCCGCCCGGGTGCTGTCCCCTACGGCCTATCCCCGGTGCCAGCTCTGCGCGGAGAACGAGGGCTATGCCGGACGGATCGGCCATCCCGCCCGACAGAACCACCGGGTGGTCCCGGTGACGATCGCCGAGGCGCCCTGGTTCCTGCAATACTCCCCCTATGTGTACTACAACGAGCACTGCATCGTGTTCAACCGGGAGCACGTCCCTATGAAGATCGACCGGGCCTGCTTCGGTAAGCTGCTGGACTTCGTGGCCCAGTTCCCCCACTACTTCGTGGGTTCCAACGCAGACCTGCCTATCGTGGGCGGCTCCATCCTGGCCCACGATCACTTCCAGGGCGGCCATTACAGCTTTCCCATGGAGCGGGCACCCATCGAGGAGCCCTTCGTGTTCCCCGGCTTCGAGGATGTCCGGGCGGGCATCGTGAAGTGGCCCATGTCGGTGATCCGGATCGGCGGACCGGACCGAGACCGGCTGATCGGGCTGGCCGACCAGATCCTCCAGTCCTGGCGGAGCTATACGGACGAGGAGGTCTGCATCCTGGCGGAGACCGGCGGGGAGCCCCACAACACCATCACCCCCATCGCCCGCCGCCGGGGAGAGGACTATGAACTGGACCTGGTCCTGCGGAACAACCTGACGACCCCGGAGCATCCGCTGGGCCTCTATCATCCCCACGCGGAGCTCCACCACATCAAGAAGGAGAACATCGGCCTGATCGAAGTCATGGGCCTGGCCGTACTTCCGGCCCGCCTGAAGGGCGAACTGGCCGCGGTGGCCGCCCATCTGGCAGATGGGACCGATCTCCGGGCAGATCCGCTGTCCGCCCCCCACGCGGACTGGGCGGAGACCTTCCGGGCGGACTATCCGAACCTCTCCGCGGAGGACGCGCTGGACATCGTGGAGCAGGAGACCGGAAAGGTCTTTGCGCAGGTCCTGACCCACGCGGGCGTCTATAAGCGGGATGCTCAGGGCCGGGAGGCCTTCCGCCGCTTCCTGAGGCAGGTGCGCCCATGACCAGATGGACGAGAACGCCCTTTGGGCGCACGGCCGCCGGAGATCCGGTGGACTGCTGGACCGGCGAGGCCGGACGCTATGCCGTGGAGCTCCTCACCTATGGCGGGACGCTCCGCTCGTTCCGGGTGCCCGCCCCGGAGGGCCGGCGGGACATCCTGCTGGGCTTCGATACCATAGGAGACTATGAGGCCCAGGACAAGTATATGGGCGCCACCGTAGGCCGGGTGGCCAACCGGATCGCCGGGGCATCCTTCCCGCTGGATGGCAGGATCTATCCGCTGGCCGCCAACAATGGTCCCAACTGTCTCCACGGTGGGACCTCCGGCTTCGACCGGAAGCTCTGGACTGCCATGCCGGCCGGCGAGACGCTGACGCTGGCCTGCCGGAGCGCGGATGGGGAGGAGGGCTTCCCCGGTACGCTGGAGGTCTGGGTGACGTTCTCCCTCACGGAGACCGGTGCCCTTGCCATCGACTATCGGGCGGAGAGCGATCAGGACACGCTGTGCAGTCTCACCACCCACGGCTATTTCAACCTGCTGGGCCATGGGGCCGGGAGCCTGGCCGGCCAGAACGTGCAGATCTTCGCCGACCGCATCGGCACCATCGGCCCGGAGAGCACTCCTACGGGCCAGCTCCTGTCAGTGGAGGGCACCCCATTCGATTTGCGGGAGCCTACCGCCTTTCTGGATGGCCTGGCCCGGGAGCATCCCCAGATGACGCTGGGGAACGGCTATGACCACAACTTCGTCCTCCACGGGCAGACGGTCGGACCGCTCCGCCGGGCGGCGGTGGTGACGGGCGGTGGACTCAAGCTGGTCTGTGAGACGACTCAGCCGGGGCTCCAACTCTATACTGCCAATTTCCTGTCGGGCGAGCGGGGGAAGGGCGGCGCGGTCTACGGGCCCCGCTCAGCCTTCTGCCTGGAGGCTCAGGGCTGGCCTGACGCCATCCATCATCCGGACCAGCCCAGCCCGATCCTCCGGGCCGGAGAGACGTATCACCAGCGGACGATCTACACCGTCACTGCGGAGTGATCGCCCCCCATGTCAACCAAATGTCAACCAACCCGAGTCCTGGAAGCCTTGCGGTGCAAGGCTTCCAGGACTCTTTCGTATCGAAATCATATCTCATGTCAACCAAAAGTCAACCAGGGGTATTTTTCGGGGGCGTTTTGCCCCGAAAAATACCCCTTTTTTCTTGGAATCAGCACGGAAATGGCAGGTGTGAGGGCTGTCGTACCATCGTTCGACCGCACGTTTTCTTCGGAAAAAGTGCGGGAAAACAGGGGAAAACGCCGCTTTCTCAAATCAAACAAGGAGGAATCCTCAATGAGCAACCTCAAGAAGGTTCTCAGCGTCGGTCTGGCGTCTACCATGGTCCTTGGTATGATGACCACCGCCGGTGCTGCGAACTATGACAAGTTCACTGACAAGAACGACATCGAGCACAAGGATGCCGTCTCCATGGTCAGCGAGCTGGGCATCATCGCCGGCCTCACCAACGGCAGCTATGCCCCCAAGCAGAACATCGACCGCGCGTCCTTCGCCCGTCTGGTCTGTGTCGCCCTGAACGGCGGCAAGGAGCCCAAGCTGGGCAACCTGAAGACCACCTTCAAGGACACCCAGGGCAACTGGGCTGAGCCCTACATCGCCTACTGCGTGCAGCAGGGCATCATCTCCGGCAAGGGCGACAACACCTTCGCTCCCTCCGCCAACGTGACCGGCTCCGAGGCCGCCAAGATGCTCCTCGTCGCCCTCGGTTACAACTGCGCTTACGAGAACATCGGCGGCGCCAATTGGCAGACTGCCACCGACGTGCTGGCCAACCAGGCCGGCCTGTACGATGACCTCCAGAGCATGAACACCTCTGAGCCCCTGACCCGCGACAACGCCGCTCAGATGATCTACAACGCTCTGGACGCCACCAAGGTCAAGTATGAGATGGTCACCGGCGTGTCCACCACTGGTCAGATCACCGTGACTCCTCAGCGCGTCAACCTGACCAAGACCGTCAGCGGCACCACCCATGATGTGACCATGCTGGAGGACGCATTCGACGCCGTCAAGGTCGAGGGTATCGTCGTGGCCAACGAGTTTGCTGATCTGAGCAAGGGCCCCAGCAGCTCCGCTATGGACGAGGGCAAGACCAGCATCAACATCACCAACACCGATGAGCAGTCTGCCTTCTCCGGTCGTAAGGCTATCTTCAGCGTCTCCACCGGCGAGGAGCATCTGGGCCGCTCTGTCACCCTGTATGTGAAGGACGACTCCTCCAATTCCTCCAAGGCCACCGTTCTGGGCAACGTGATCCTGTCCGAGGACAACAAGGTCGTCACCGATGCCTCCGGCGATTCCATCTACACGGTGGCGGATGACAACGATCTGGACCTGTCCTACAGCAGCGATAAGACTCAGGTCGCGAAGAACTATGGCAATGTGACCGATCTGGCCAAGTCCGCTGCGGACGCGAAGGGCACCAAGGGCGTGGAGAAGGTCCTCATCGACAACGACGATGACGGCGATGTGGACTACGTCCTGCTGAACACCTTCGAGCTGGGCAAGGTCACCAAGTACTCCACCAAGGATGACGGCTCCATCACCATCTCTGCCGGTTCTACCTTCAAGGCCGACAAGAAGAAGGATGTCGTGGGCTTCGACGACGTGAAGAAGGACGATCATGTCCTGGTCGCCCTGATCGGCGGCAAGCTGCACGTCCAGAAGGCTGAGACCGTCACTGGCAACCTGACCGGCTACAAGACCGACAGCTCTCTGACTGTGAACGGCACCAAGTACGATGTCTCTGATGTGCCCTTCGACACCAGAAATCTGGAGGATGCCTCCAAGTATGGCACGTCCAGCACCCTGAAGAAGGAAGCGACCTTCTATCTGGACCGCAACGGCCGCGTGGTCGCCGTGGGCGATGCTGAGACCTCCGCCTATGCCTACGCTCTGGTCTGGGGCGTCGAGAAGGGCAGCTCCATCGGCGACGACAAGGTCAAGCTGACTCTGGAGGATGGCACCACCAAGACCTATGTGGTCGATTCCGACAGCAAGGTCTATGTGAAGGCTGGCGGAGTTCAGCTGACGGATGGTAACAGCGTTGATGACCGTAATGCCCAGGGCGCTATCGTCTCCTACAGCGTGACCAGCTCCGGCGAGGTCAAGATGGAGTATCCTACTGGCAACCACACCGGCGCTAGCGCGACCTTCAATAAGAACAAGACCGCTATTGCCGTCGATGGCAAGACTGTCGGTTATGCGAACAGCAGCACCACCTTCTTCTATGTCAGCCTGAAGAGCGGCGGCTCCGCCATCGATAAGGTGAGCACCTACACCGGCTACACCAATGCCCCCAAGGTCACTTCTACCTCTAGCGTCAGTGTTGCCGAGAACAAGAGCGGCAAGACCGTCGCTGTGGCCTTCACCGGCACCAGCGTGGCCACCAACGTGGATGAGCATCTGTTCGTCTACAAGGTCGGCTCCATGAACGACGATGACACCATCAGCGCTGATGTCTACCGGAATGGCAAGGACGAGGCTGAGACCATCAAGATCTCCAAGGTCAGCGGCGGCCTGAGCAAGCTGGAGGACCTGTACGACTACTCCGACAACCTGTTCACCTACAATGTCGACAAGGACGGCAACTACGAGCTGGATACTGTGGCTCGTGCCAACTATGTTGCCGGTACCGTGACCAACGATCCCAAGACCACTCTGGTCGTGGACAACGGCACGGAGTACAAGATCCTGTCCTCCACCGTCGTGATCGACAACGTGGACGATCCCAGCAAGCCTGACGCGGTCCTGAACGGCGGCGTCGATGAGGGCGACACCGTCATGGCCGTCGTCAACAGCGATGACGAGGCTCTGATGATCGTCATCACCAAGAATGGCGTCCTGTATGATGTGGACAGCAGTGATATCACCGATGCCTTCAAGGCCGACGATACTGTCACCGTGTCCGGCAACATCACCGGCGATGTGGTCGTGCCCGTGGGCAAGACTCTGGTCCTGACCGGTAAGACCACCTTCAATAACAGCCTGACTGTGACCAAGGACAGCGCCGACAAGCACGGCAATCTGGTCCTGGATGCCACTCTGGAGCTGGATGTCAAGAACACCGTCACCTCCATGAACGCCAACGGCTGCATCAAGGCGGAAGAGGGCGCTCTGGTCAAGAACGAGACCGACTCCACCATCTTCACCGTCCTCGCCGGCGGCGTTGCCACCAGCGCCACCAAGACTTGGGACGGCAGCGCTTGGAACTGATCCTCTCTCTGAGATGATCGTCCGCTCTGAATGAGCGAACAGACCCACCCCCGGGCTCCGGCCCGGGGGTGGGTCATTTTTTACAGCAGGATCAGACCGTAGTCATAGACATGGACTACGGCGCTCTCCCCACAGGCCACGTCCAGCCGGACCGCCATGGGGCCCGCCGGGAGGACCTCGTCCAGCCGGAACATGGACTCCGTGCAGGGGAGGCCCTCTCCCGGCTCCACCGTGGTCCGCTGTCCGTCCGGGGACATGGGGCGGGCCTGACCGCTCCAGTTCAGCGCCAGCGAGACGGAGCCGCCGCTGTGCCGCACCCACGCCAGCGCCCCGTGGGAGGCCGGGACGTCCCGCTCCATCGAGGTCATGGTCCCGGAGGCCGCCCCCAGCGGCGTGATCTGGAAGGAGCCGCCCAGCCCGGCGCCGGAGCGCTCCAGCAGAAGGGCCGAGTTGGTATAGGAGGCCGTCAGGGACACCCGGACCGTGTCGCCCTGCTTCACTGTGCAGGGCGTGGGGAACGAGAACGTGCAGGAGGCCGTGCCGTTGCCGGAGACCTTGGACGCCTTGTAGACGTAGTCCGTGAAGAGGGCCGTGCCGTTGTGGGTCAGGGTACAGCGGTAGGTGTTGTCGTGGGCGGAGCTGCCCTTGTTGTGCCACTGGAAGGTCATCCCCGTGAGGATGCCGCCGCCGTCGATCGTCAGGACCCGGGTCTCCGCGGAAGAGGGGCCGTCGGAGCCGCAGCCCAGGTCCAGGGCGCTGAGCCCAGTCTTGTGGAGGGTGAGACAGCGCCGCCCCAGGATCAGCGGATCGTCCTTGGCGGCGATACAGCGGTCATCCAGAAAGCCCTCTACGATCATGGCCTTCTTCCAGCCGGTGACCTTGCCCTCATAGTCCCGTTGGAGCAGGAGATTGTAGAGGTCGTAGCTCAGATCCGGCAGGACCGCCGTCCGGGCCTCCAGCCCGCCCAGCGCCCCGTCGATCTTGGCCAGGTCCTCGTTGAAGTCGGTCCGCAGGAACGGGTCCCCCGGCTCCCACTGGTGGAGCTGATGATGTTCCGTATAAGTTGCCATTCAAATTCCTCCTCGTGTTCGGATAGGGCCGGGGAGGAGACGGCCCGAACGGGACGGGACCGTCGGACGGAGGGGGGAAACGATGGGGCCGCACCGTTCGACCACATCCTCCATCCGGTCTGTGGTATCCTGCCGTCATACCGAAATTTCCAGGAGGGACGAGCTATGCCAGTGACGATCACAGGGGCGGGGCGGGACGTGACCGCCGCCCTCAGCGGCGAGGTGGACCACCACCACGCCCGGGCCATCATGGACGAACTGGACCGGCTGGCCGACACCGCCCTGCCCCGGCGGCTGACGCTGGACCTGTCCGGGGTGAGCTTCATGGACAGCTCCGGGATCGCGGTGCTCCTGCGGGCCTATCGCCGGGCACAGGAGCTGGACGGAGCCGTCCGGGTGGTCCATGTGCCGGACCAGGCCTGGAGGGTGCTCCGGGCCGCCGGTCTGGAGCGCCTGATGACCTTTGAATGAGCGGGGGGATACATATATGAGACAGAGACCGGAAAACGAGGCCGCGCTGACCTTCCTCAGCCGCTCCTCCAACGAGGGCTTCGCCCGCACGGCGGCGGCCTGCTTCGCCGCCCAGCTGGATCCCACGCTGGACGAGATCAACGACATCAAGACCGCCGTCAGCGAGGCGGTCACCAACTGCATCGTCCACGCCTACCCGGACGCCCTTGGAAAGATCCTGCTCCGCCTGCGGATCTACGGCCGGGACACGGTGGAGATCCTGGTGAAGGACAGCGGCGTGGGCATCCCGGACGTGGACAAGGCCATGGAGCCCCTCTTCACCACCGGGAACGAGGAGCGCTCCGGCATGGGCTTCACCATCATGGAGAGCTTCATGGACCGGGTGAAGGTCCGTTCCGCCCCGGGGAAGGGCACCGCCGTCACCATGACGAAGCGCCTCGCCCGCCGGATCGGCGGGGGCGCATGAGCGTCGCCGACACCCCGGAGCTGCTGGAGGAGGCCCGCAAAGGCGACAACGAGGCCTGCACCCGGATCTTGAACGAGAACGGCGGTCTGATCTGGGGCATCGTCCGGCGGTACTACGGCCGGGGCGTGGACCCGGAGGACCTGTACCAGCTGGGCTGTCTGGGCTTTTTGAAGGCGGTGCGGGGGTTCGACCCGGCCTTCGGGTGCCAGTTCTCCACCTACGCCGTGCCCAAGATCGCCGGGGAGATCCGGCGGTTCCTGCGGGACGACGGGGCCGTGAAGGTGAGCCGGGGCATGAAGGAGCGCTGGGCCGTCCTGCGGCAGGCCCAGGAGCGCCTGACCGCCGCTCTGGGCCGGGAGCCCTCCCTCTCCGAGCTGGCGGAGGAGACCGGTCTGGAGCCGGAGGAGATCGCCGCCGCCGAGGAGGCGGCCCAGCCGGTGGCCTCCCTCCAGACGGAGACCGGCGACGGCGTCACGCTGGAGAGCGCCGTGGGGGCCGAGGGCTTCGAGGAGGCGCTGGTGGAGCGGGAGTCCCTCCGCGCCGCCGTGGCCGCCCTGCCCGACCGGGAGCGGCGGGTGATCCTCCTGCGGTATTTCCGGAGCTATACCCAGGACCGGACCGCCAAGGTCCTGGGGGTGTCTCAGGTGCAGATTTCCCGCATCGAGAAGCGGGCCATGGAGAGGCTCCGGCATCTGCTGGAGGAAACATAAGACGCGCCCGCCCGGCTCCTTACAGATGGGAGCCGGGCGGGCGTTTCGCCTATCCCAAAACGAGGACAGGCCCCGGCCATATCAGCCGGAGCCTGTCCCCAAAGAGATAAGAGAGAGTAGAACGCGGATCAATGACAGCAGGGGCACTCGTCCGCCGGGGCGAGATCCTTCTCGTCGTAGCAGATGCCGTTGCGGTCGTAGTAGTCCTTGACGGCGGCCTTGATGGCCTCCTCCGCCAGGACGGAGCAGTGGATCTTCTGGGCGGGCAGACCGTCCAGGGCCTCCACCACGGCCTGATTGGTGAGCTTCACGGCCTCGGTGATGGGCTTGCCCTTCACCAGCTCGGTGGCCATGGAGCTGGTGGCGATGGCGGAGCCGCACCCGAAGGTGTTGAACTTCACGTCGGTGATGATGCCGTCGGCGACCTTGATATACATCTTCATGATGTCGCCGCACTTGGCGTTGCCCACCTCGCCGATGCCGTCGGCGTCCTCCATCTTGCCCAGATTGCGGGGGTTCTGGAAGTGGTCCATGACCTTCTCACTATATAGCATGGTGCTTGACTCCTTTTTCAAGATCTTCCCAGACGGGAGACATATCGCGCAGGTAGGCCACCACCTCGGGGACGGCCTTGAGGATCAGGTCCATCTCCTCCTCCGTGTTGTACTCGGAGAGGGAGAGACGCAGGGAGCCGTGGGCGATCTCGTGGGGCAGGCCCAGAGCCAGCAGGACGTGGCTGGGGTCCAGAGAGCCGGAGGTGCAGGCCGATCCGGAGGAGGCGGCCACGCCCTTGGCGTCCAGCAGGAGGAGCAGGCTCTCGCCCTCGATGCCCTCGAAGCAGAAGCTCACGTTGCCGGGGAGCCGGCGCGCCCGGTCGCCGTTGAGCCGGGAGTGGGGGATCTGGGAGAGACCGTCGATCAGCTTGTCCCGCAGGGCGGTCATGTGGGCGGCGTTCTCGTCCAGATGGGAGACGGCCTCCTCCAGCGCGGCGGCGAGACCGGCGATGCCCGCCAAGTTCTCGGTGCCGGCCCGGCGGCCCCGCTCCTGCGCGCCGCCCTCGATGAAGGTCAGCAGAGGCTGGCCCTTCCGGCAGTACAGCACGCCCACGCCCTTGGGGCCGTGGAACTTATGGGCGGAGAGGGAGAGCATATCGATGTGGTCCTTGTCCACGTCCACGGGGATGTGGCCCACGGCCTGCACCGCGTCGGTGTGGAAGGGGACCTTCTTCTCCCGGCAGATGGCGCCGATCTCGGCGATGGGCTGGATAGTGCCCACCTCGTTGTTGGCGTACATGATCGTGACCAGCGCGGTGTCCTCCCGGATGGCGGCGGCCACGTCCTCGGGCCGGATGAGCCCCAGGGGGCCCACGTCCAGCAGAGTGACCTCGAAGCCCTCCCGCTCCAACTTCTTCAGGGTGTGGAGGACGGCGTGATGCTCGAAGGCGGAGGAGATGATGTGCCGCTTGCCCTTCTTGGCCCCCAGCAGGGCGGCGGAGCGGATGGCCTGGTTGTCAGCCTCGCTGCCGCCGGAGGTGAAGTAGATCTCCTCGGGCTTGGCCCCCAGACAGGCCGCGACCTTGGCCCGCTGTTCCATCAGGGCCTCGGCGGCCCGCTGACCCACGCTGTGGAGGGAGGAGGGATTGCCGTAGATGGTGTCGAAATAGGGCTCCATGGCCCGGATCGCCGTCTTGCTCATGGCAGTGGTGGCGGCGTTGTCCGCGTAGACGTACATAGGTGGATGCCTCCTGTCAGGACTGTCATGTCCGTTATCCTAGCTCGTTGGTATGATAATAGCACTGATTTTCCTACCTGTCAAGTAGAAATTCAATCGTCCTCTGCCGGACCGGCCTTTGCCTCCTCGTTCCCGGCCGTCTCCGGCGGCAGGAGGTCCTGGAGGGTGCGGCTGTCCAGGAAATGGTTGATGGTGTCATAAAAGTCCTGCCAGAAGCCCATGGACATGCAGTCGCCGAAGAGCTGATGCCGGTGACAGCATTCCGGTCCCGCCTCCAGGCAGACCGTGGGGGCCAGCTTGCCCTCTGTGGCCCGGAGGATCTCCCCCATGGTGTAGTCCTTGGGCTCCCGGAGCAGGCGGTAGCCGCCGCTCTTCCCCCGGACGCTCTGGAGGAAGCCGGCCCGGCTGAGCAGGGCGATGATCTGCTCCAGATATTTGACGGTGATATCCTGCCGGGCGGCGATCTCGTGGAGGGGGATCAGCCCCTCGTCCCGATGGACGGCCAGATCGGTCATGACCCGCAGGGCATAACGGCCCTTAGTAGAAATCTTCAAAGCGCTCACCTCGTTCGAGTCGTTCCGCCTGTATTATACTATGATCGCGGTAGGGATTCAACAGGGAAGCTCTGCCTAACCATACGGGCCATTCGACAGATCGTGCAGTTTGTATGGATATCATCGCCCGAGTTTGACACCAAATGTCAAAAGTGATAAAATGAAACTGCCCTTAGAGGGCGAAACGATCATTCGACTTCCTGAAGGGAGGTTCCGATATGGAACATACTGTGATCTGTTTGAGCCGGCAGTCCGGCAGCGGCGGCCGCGAGGTGGGCCGTCGGCTGGCCAAGCGCCTGAACATCCCCTTCTATGACTATGAGCTGATCGAGCTGGCCGCGGAGAAGGGCGGCATCCAGCTGGAGCGGCTGGAGAAGGTGGACGAGCGCAAGACCAATCCCTGGCTCTACCGGAGCCTGTACGAGGGCAACGGCTCCGTGGTGACCCGGGGCGGCTCTCCCAACGACACTCTGTTCTGGCTCCAGAGCGAGGTGGTCCGGGAGAAGGCGAAGGAGGGGAGCTGTATCTTCGTGGGCCGGTGCGCCGGCTATATCCTGCGCAAGGCGGGCATCCCCCACCACAGCGTGTTCATCTGCGCCCCCTGGGAGGACCGGATCCGCCGGGCCGGGATGCGGGAACAACTGGACGAGAAGAGCGCCGCCGCCTATGTCCGCAAGGTGGACAAGCAGCGCAAGGGCTATACGGAGTACTACACCGGCGAGAGCTGGGGCAAGCCCGAGGACTATGAGCTCTGCGTGAACAGCAGTGTGCTGGGCCTGGACGGCACGGCCGAGCTGCTGGCCCGCCTGGTCCGAGCCGCCGAGGACGAGGGCATCGAGGGGAAATGAGCGGCGTCCCGATCGCCAGACACAGAACGAGGCCCAGCGGCGCGTTTAGAGCGCCGCTGGGCCGTTTCATCTATCAGTATGGATGCGGATGGACCGTCACAGGGTGAAGTCCTCGTCCTCCAGCCGACTCAGGTCCAGCGCGGCGGGACGGGGCGGCACCCGCTTGAGGGGGTCGTACCGGAAGGAACGGCAGTGGCCGGCCGGATCCACCACGCCCCGCTTCGCGCAGAGGACAGAGCCCTCCTCCAGCTGGGTCCCGCGGGCGCAGTAGGCGCACCGGGGTTCGATCTCTTTCTTGAACAGCATGGCGTGACCTCTTTTCTCGCTAGTTTCCTCATCTTCCCTATTATATCACTCCCGACCGGCGGTGAACAGACCTTTTTCCGGCTGACCGGATCAGGAGGAGCATCCCCAGGAGGAGCCCTCCGGCGGATGCGGCGGAGCCGCTCAGGACCGCTCCGAAGCCGGGACCGGCGACCATATCGGCCGCCGGTCCGGACAGCAGGGCGGCCGCCGGGGCCTCCAGGGGGACCATCCGTACGGCCAGAGCGGTGAGGGCGGAGGCCAGGATGCCGTGGAGGGCTTTTCCAGCCAGATAGGTCTTGGCGGACAGGCCGCTCTCCCCCAGGAAAGACAGGACCTGACAGTGGACGGAGATCCCGGCCCAGCCCAGCAGGAAGGCCGCCATGGACAGCCGTCCGGGGAGCGGCCCGTCCCCGGAGAGGGTCCATACCCCGGAGGAGATCTCCAGCAGACCGGTGAGGAGCCGTTCCGCCCAGACCCGGTCCAGGCCCGGCAGAACGCTCAGCGCCCCGGACAGCGCGGCCATCGCCCCGGACAGGCTCAGGAGCCGGATCGTCACCGTGAAAAAGACCACGAAGGCGCAGATGTTCAGGGCGGAGGAGGCGGCACTCTGTACCGAGCGGGTCAGAGCGGCCGGGAACCGTTTGGCCTGGAACTGGGGCCGGACGCCAGTGCCGGCGGCTCGTCCGCCGGCACCCTTGTAAAAGCGGAAGAGGATCCCCACGCAGAGGGACGCCGCTGCGTGGGTCAGATAGAGCAGGAGCCCCACACGGCCGCTGGAAAAGACCCCGGTCCCTACCACGCCCAGGATGAAGGCCGGACCGGAGTTGTTGCAGAAGGCCAGGAGCCGCTCTGCCTCGGTCTTGGAGCACATGCCCTGCTGATAGAGGTCGATGGCGGTCTTGGCCCCCACGGGGTATCCGCCGATGGCCCCCAGTACGAAGGCGGAGGCACAGACGCCGTCCACCCGGAAGAGGGGCCGCATGATCCCCTCCAGCATCCGCCCCAGACCGGCGGCCAGCCCCAGCTCCACCACCAGAGCGGACAGGACGAAGAAGGGGAATAGGGACGGGATGATCACATTATAGCACAGACGGAGCCCCTGCTTGGCGCCCTCCATCGCCTCAGTGGGATAGAGGAGCAGAGCCAGAGCGGCGCAGAGCACCCCCGCCCCCAGGATCAGATCCCGGGCCCAGGCCCGGGAGGACTGTCGGAACAATACGGACCACCTCCCGGGAGAGCCTATGCAGGCCCAAAGACCGATATGCGGGAAGAACGCCTGCCGACGGGATCGTCAGCAGGCGTTCTGCGCATCGAGCCGGCTTAGGCAGTAGGGAGATAGTCTGCCGGGTCTACCGGCTGGCCGTCCTTCAGGAGCGCGAAGTGGAGATGGGGCTCGTCGGCGCTCTCCGCGGCGGCGGTGCCGCCCACGGTCCCCAGAACGTCTCCGGCCTGGACCTGATCTCCGGTCTCCACCACCGGCTCGGTGGAGAGGTTGGCGTAGACGCTGACCAGCCCGCCGGTGTGCTCCACCGTGACGATGGTCCCCATGAGCTCGTCCTGCTGGACGGCGTTGACGGTCCCCTCCGCGGCGGCGGCCACCGGAGTGCCCAGCTCCGCAGTCAGGTCGAGGCCCTCATGCGTGCGCCAATCGCCCATGGTCTGGCTGTAGGTGAGCGTGTCCGTACTGAAGGGGGTCAGGACCTCTCCCTCTACCGGGCGGACCGAAAAGACAGGAGCCACCGCCTCCGGGTCCGGCGTCTGGAGCGGACTGGGAGAGGGGGCCGCGGTGGCCGATGGTCTCGGCCGGGCCGTGGGTCGGGGCGTCGCGCTGACCTGCGGCTTCTGAGGCGTGACCGAACGTTCTTTCGGTGTCGGCCGGACGGTGACGGTGACCGGCTCGACCACCGGGGCCTCCGCCTGTGCGGAAGATCCATCGGTGAAAAGATGATAGCCCGAGATCCCGAGCGCTGCCGCGCACAGGAGAAGGGCTATGTAGAAGCCCTTCTCCTCCAGCATGGTGCCGAGTCGTTCCAGGAATGGTCGTTTCATGTGTGCTGCACCTCCGGACCTATCATTGCCCGGAGGCTGGAGGATCATACCTGATCCATCCTGTTTTTCCAGATAAAAAGACCGCCGTTCCGGGAGGAACGACGGTCGATGGGATCGGTTCAGCGCTCCATGACGCCGACCACCGCAAAGCGGCTACCGGTCTTCATGGGACCGGTGAGACGGAGCGGCCTGGAAGGCGCATCGGGTCCGGTCATAGAGATGGACGCCTCAGGCCCGGAGTAGACCGTGGCCTGGAGCGGCTTGTCCGGCTCTCTGCGGAGGAAGAGCGCATTCATATCCTGAGCGGCAGAGACGACCGCCAGATGCTCCTTGCGGACCAGACCGGAAGCGGTCGGCACATAGTGGTAGGCGTCCTCCCCCAGATCCATGACCAGCTGGCCGGCGGGAGCGCCCTTGGGAGGCGTATAGGAGAACAGCACAGCAGTATACTGCGTCCAGTCCTTGGCGGCGAGATCGAACTCCAGCTCATCCCGGTCCTCGGACAGCGTGAACTCGTACAGGATGGCCATGGCGGCTTTTCCAGTGGATCTATCCAAGAGCTTGTCGATCACCGTGTGGTCTCCAGCCGTGGAGAGACCGGTGTTTTCTATCTTTTCCGGCATGGGATCCTCCCTCTCTATGTCTAACGATATATGGAATGGAGCGAGCCGTCATCGATTCCTGCGGACTGCCCTATCAACTGATAGATAGTATAGCAGATTCCTTCGGTGATTTCAATGTTATCGTGTTTATATCTAAAAATCGCTGTTTTTTCATTTTTTCGACACGATTCGACAATATTCGACAAAACGCGCCGGACCAGGTGGTCAGAGAGCGGTCTCGTCCCCCCATGTCAACCAAATGTCAACCAGCCTGAGTCCTGGAAGCCTTGCGGCGCAAGGCTTCCAGGACTCTTTCGTATCGAAATCATATCTCATGTCAACCAAAAGTCAACCAGGGGTATTTTTCGGGGCGTTTTGCCCCGAAAAATACCCCTTTCCTCTTGAAAACAGTACGGAAATGGCAGGTGTGAGGGCTGTCGTACCATCGTTCGACCGCACGTTTTCTTCGGAAAAAGTGCGGGAAAACGGGGGAAAACGCCGCTTTCTCAAATCAAACAAGGAGGAATCCTCAATGAGCAACCTCAAGAAGGTTCTCAGCGTCGGTCTGGCGTCTACCATGGTCATGGGCATGATGACCACCGCCGGTGCTGCGAGCTACGAGAAGTTCACTGACAAGGCCGACATCGAGCACAAGGATGCCGTGTCCATGGTCAGTGAGCTGGGCATCATCGCCGGCCTCACCAACGGCACCTATGCCCCCAAGCAGAACATCGACCGCGCGTCCTTCGCGCGCCTGGTCTGTGTCGCCCTGAACGGCGGCAAGGAGCCCAACCTGGGCAACCTGAAGACCAGCTTCACCGACACCCAGGGCCACTGGGCGGAGAAGTACATCGCCTACTG
>NZ_JAHLPP010000009.1 GCF_018917965.1 Pseudoflavonifractor sp. MSJ-37
ATCATCCGGGTTGGTGATCGTGGCCATAGACGCACGATCCATGGTCCCGTCCGCCTTCACGGCCACCTTGCCGGAGGTATCCGGGACCTGCTTCACACATACGATCGCTTTCATCAGAATGTCTCCTCCGTTCCTTACTTCAGCCCCATGTGGCTGGAGATCACGATCCGCTGCACCTCGCTGGTGCCCTCGTAGATCTCGGTGATCTTGGCGTCACGCATCATGCGCTCCATGGGGTAGTCCTTCGTGTAGCCGTAGCCGCCGAACATCTGAAGGGCCTTCGTGGTGATCTTCATGGAGTTCTCGGAGCAGAACAGCTTCGCCATAGCGGCCTCCGTGGTGAAGGGCTTGCCGGCGCTCTTCAGCGTCGCGGCCTGATGGATCAGCAGACGGCCCGCCTCGATCGCCACCTTCATGTCCGCAAACACGAACTGGGTGTTCTGGAACAGGGAGATGGGCTTGCCGAACTGCACGCGGCTCTTGGTGTACTCGATGGCCTCGGCCACGGCGCCCTCGCTGATGCCCAGAGCCTGCGCGGCGATGCCGATGCGGCCGCCGTCCAGGGTCTGCATGGCAATCTTGAAGCCCTTGCCCTCGGCACCCAGCAGGTTCTCCTTGGGCACGATGCAGTCGGTGAACACCAGCTCAGCGGTGGGAGAGCCGTGCAGGCCCATCTTCTCCTCGTGCTTGCCCACGGAGTAACCGGGGAAGCTGCTCTCCACGATGAAGGCGGAGATGCCGCGGGTGCCCTTGCTGGGATCGGTCATGGCGAACACCACGCACACATCGGCCACATAGCCGTTGGTGATGAACACCTTGGAGCCGTTCAGCACATAGTGGTCGCCCTCCAGCACCGCGGTGGTGGTGCCCTTGGAGGCATCGGAACCGGCGTTGGGCTCCGTCAGCGCGAACGCGCCCACCTTGCGGCCCTCGGTCAGCATCCGCAGGTACTTCTGCTTCTGAGCCTCGGTGCCGTTGCGCAGGATGGGGTCGCAGCACAGGCCGTTATGGGTGGCCACGATGTCGCCGGTAGACGCGCACGCCTTGCTCAGCTCCTCCACCGCCAGCGCCGCGGACAGGTCGTCCGCGCCCGCGCCGCCGTACTCCTTCGGCACGCACATGCCCATGATCCCATACTCGAACAGCTTCTCGATGTTCTCCTTGGGATAGGTGCTCGTCTTGTCCGTCTCCGCCGCGATTGGCTTCACTTCGTTCTCCGTGAACTCACGGACCATTTTCTGGATCAGTTCCTGCTCTTTCGTCAGCGTGAAATCCATGTGATCGCCTCCTATTGTCGTTGTTTCGATCTGATTATGATAAAAGGGATTGCTTACTTGTTATGGATGCCGGCGATGGCCCGGGCCAGGTCCTTCTTGCCCTGCATGTTGCACTGGCGGGCGATCATGATGCGCTGGGCCTGGGGAGAGCCGGCGCCGTGCATGGACTCGGTCCGGTAGCCGACCGCGGCGGCGCCCAGGCAGATGTTCTCCAGGAAACGCATGATGCGCTGACGATCCTGGGTGGCCACGCCCTCGCGGGCGGCGAAGAACTTGTTGCAGATGTCGCCGATGGTCTCGCCATTGCGGCCCACCACGGTGTCGGACTTGAAGTCGGCCTCGGAGGGCATGGTGACCATCAGGCCGCCGGCCACGTCCTCGGCCAGCCGGACGATCTCGTAGGGGAACCGGGTCACGTTCTGCTTGCAGACGTTGGCCAGAAGCAGGTCGATCTGGTAGTTGCCGGCCTTGGTCTTGAAGCCCTGGCTGGAGCAGGCGATGCCGCAGCAGTACAGGGTCTCGTTCAGATGGGTCATCTCGATCAGCTTGTCCTTGACCGCAGAGGCCTTCTCCACGCCGTTGTACTCAGCGGCCAGAGCAGTAGCGCCGATGACCACATCGCCCACGCCGACCTTGCAGCCGCCGTAGCTCTGGCGGTGATAGCCGGCGAAGCGCTCCACCATCATGCCGGCGAACTCGTACTCGCCGTTCAGGAAGATGTACTCGTTGGGGATGAACACGTGGTCCAGGACCACCAGGGCCTCCTGGCCGCCGAACGCCTTGTTGCCCAGGTCGATGTCGGCGTCCTTCTCCATCTTGCGGGTGTCGCAGGACTGACGGCCGTAGATCATGTACATGCCCTCAGCGTCGGTGGGGCAGGCGAAGGAGACGGCCCAATCCTTGTCCGCCTCGCCCATGGAGATGGTGGGCATGAAGATGTGCCAGTGAGAGTTGATGGAGCCGGTCTGGTGGCACTTGGCGCCGCAGACCACGATGCCGTCGGGGCGGCGCTCCACCACATGGACGAACATATCGGAATCGGCCTGGTCGTGGGGCGCCTTGGAGCGGTCGCCCTTGGGGTCGGTCATGGCACCGTCCACGGTCAGGTCGTTGTCCTGCACCATGGTCAGGAACTTCTTGAAGTTCTCATGGTAGTGGGTGCCATGGGCCTCGTCGATCTCATAGGTGGTGGAGAAGACGGCGTTGAAGCTGTCCATGCCCACGCAGCGCTGGAAACAGGAGGCGGTCTTCTGGCCCAGCAGGCGCTGCATCTTGACCTTCTTGATCAGGTCGTCGGTGGACTGATGCAGGTGGGTGAACCGGTTGATCTTGTGACCGGTCAGGCTGGAAGTGGCGGTCATCAGATCAGCGTACTCGGGGTTCTGCGCCATGGCGTAGGTCATGGCAACGCAGTTGATGGAGGGACGGATCATGGGGTGATCCACCCAGTTCTCGATCTTCTCGCCGAACATGTACACGCGGGTCTTGAGCTTGCGCAGGCTTTCGATGTACTCCTGAGATGTCATCATGTGATTTTTTCCTCCTTGCAGTCATGGGCGGGACCGGCATCCAAAAATGGAATTCGATTCCGAAAGGGGTACGGGATAAATGGAGCACCTGGACGAGCAAACTCGGGGACAGGCGCTCCATTCGGGAGATGGGGCTTCAGCGCATCGCGATCGTGACTTCGCTCTCCGCGGCCAGGTCTCCGTCGGTGAAGACCTGACATTTGCAGGACGCGATGGCCTTTTCAGGACGTTCGCTGAACAGTTCCGCATGGATCTCCAGGGTGTCCCCCGGGAGGATCTTCTTGCGGAATTTCACATTGTCGATGCCGAGGAACAGCGGGGTCTTGCCAGCGTAGCAGGGCTTGGTCATCAGCACCAGATCGGTGGCCTGGGCGGTGGCTTCCACCGTATAGACGCCGGGCAGGACAGGGTCGCCGGGGAAATGCCCCCGGAAGATCTCACGGGCCGGGTCCACCCAGAAGGATGCGGTGACACGCTGGCCGGGGATCAGCTCGCTGACCTCGTCGATGAGGAGCATGGGATCCCGGTGGGGGATGATCTCCATGACCTGAGCATGGGTAAGCGTCATTGCTTCCTGTGCCATGACATACACTCCTCGATCCCACAGTGCGGAAAAAGATTCCGCAAAAATGGGAGAAAAAGATTCACAAACCGGGCACTTTGTGATATGCTAATCATAGACAATTTACGACGGCTTGTCAAGGCGAATTTTGTGATCGCTCTGTAGAAAATAAGAGCAAGAAAGGTAGAGTACCCCATGGCGAAGGAACAAGTATCCAGCATCCTCCGCGCTTTACACATTCTGGAATGTTTTATGGACAGTGAGACGGAATGGACCCTCAAAGCGCTGGTCGATCATCTCGGTATCCCCACTACCACGGTGTACCGGCAGGTCTCCACGCTGGTAGAACGGCAGTATTTGGAGCAGGATCCAGTGCGCAAGAGCTATCGGGTGGGGCCGCGCCTGGTGCTCCTCTCCAGCGTGATCCTCGGGCAGACGGATCTCCGGCGGGTGGCGCGCCCGGAGCTGGAGCATCTGTCGGAGACCGTGCAGGAGACCATCAACCTCAGCGTCCTGCTGGATCACGACGTGTTCTATCTGGACAAGGTGGAGACCCACCGTTCCATCGTCTGCAACACGAAGATCGGCTCCCGGGCCCCGGCCTACGCCACCAGCGCGGGCAAGGTGATCCTGGCCCATCAGAGCGAGAAGGCCATCACGGAGTACTGCGACTGGCTCAAGGACTGCAAGCCTCTGACCGACCAGACCATCGTCACCCCACAGCAGCTCCTGGAGGAGCTGGCCCAGGCCAGACTCAACGGTTACGCCATGGACAACGGCGAGATCGAGCCAGGCCTGATTTGCATCGGTGCCCCGATCTATGACCTGAGCCACAAGGTCATCGCGGCTGTGTCCGTCTCCGGCCCCGACTATCGGATGACCGCCGATCAGGACGATATGATCCGGGAGATCAAAAAGGCCGCCGCCAACATCAGCCGGGTCTTGGGCTACCGCGGCTGATGTCTGCACTCCACGTTGTAGAACACAAAGTTCATATTTATATATTAAAGGAAGAGGGGACTTGACGGTCTCCCCTTCCCTGGCGGACGGAAAAGGCGGGCACAGCCCGCCTTTTTTCGTGCGCTCCAGCGCTACGTCAACCAAATGTCAACCAACCCGAGTCCTGGAAGCCTTGCGGCGCAAGGCTTCCAGGACTCTTTCGTATCAAAACCATATCCCATGTCAACCAAAAGTCAACCAGGGGTATTTTTCGGGGCAAAACGCCCCGAAAAATACCCCTTTTCTCTTGGAATCAGCACGGAAATGGCAGGTGTGAGGGCTGTCGTACCATCGTTCGACCGCACATTTTCTTCGGAAAAAGTGCGGGAAAACAGGGGAAAACGCCGCTTTCTCAAATCAAACAAGGAGGAATCCTCAATGAGCAACCTCAAGAAGGTTCTCAGCGTCGGTCTGGCGTCTACCATGGTCCTTGGTATGATGACCACCGCCGGTGCTGCGAACTATGACAAGTTTGCTGACAAGGATCAGATCGTCAACAAAGAAGCGGTCTCCATGGTCAGCGAGCTGGGCATCATCGCCGGTCTGACCGACGGCACCTATGCCCCCAAGCAGAACATCGACCGCGCGTCCTTCGCCCGTCTGGTCTGCGTCGCCCTGAACGGCGGCACCGAGCCCAAGCTGGGCGCTCTCAAGACCACCTTCTCCGACACCCAGGGCAACTGGGCCGAGAAGTACATCGCCTACTGCGTGCAGCAGGGCATCATCTCCGGCAAGGGCAACAACACCTTCGCCCCCAGCGCCAACGTGACCGGCTCTGAGGCCGCCAAGATGCTGCTGGTGGCCCTGGGCTACAACTGCTCTTACGAGAACATCGGCGGCGCCAATTGGCAGACTGCCACCGACGTGCTGGCCAACCAGGCCGGTCTGTACGACGATCTGGAGAGCATGAACACCTCCGCTCCCCTGACCCGCGACAACGCCGCTCAGATGGTGTACAACGCGCTGAACGCCACCAAGGTCAAGTATGAGATGGTCACCGGCGTGTCCGCCAACGGCCAGATCACCGTGACTCCTCAGCGCGTCAACGTGACCAAGACCGTCAACAACAGCACCCACGACGTGACCATGCTGGAGGATGCCTTCAACGCGGTCAAGGTCGAGGGCGTCGTGGTCGCCAACGAGTACGCCGACCTGGAGTCCGCCACCGGCTCCTCCCTGAGCGACGGCAAGACCCGCATCGAGATCACCAACGGCGTCAAGGGCGACAACGAGCAGTCCGCCTTCGACGGCAGCGCCACCTTCTCCGTGTCCACCGGTCTGGACCAGCTGGGCCGCACCGTCAACCTGTACGTGAAGGATGACAACTCCAGCTCCTCCAAGGCGAAGGTCCTGGGCAACGTCATCATCACCGACGACAACAAGGTCGTCACCGACGCCTCCGACGACTCCATCAAGACCGTCGCCGACGACAACGACCTGACGGTTGGCAAGAATACCAAGGTCGCTGAGAACTACGCTGAGGCCGACGCGCCCTCCAACTGGGACGCCAAGGGCACCAACGGCGTGCAGAAGGTCCTGATCGACAACGACAACGACGACAAGGTGGATTACGTCCTGCTGAACACCTTCAACTTCGGCAAGGTCACCACTTATGTCTCCTCTGGCGACGGCTCCATCGTGGTCAACGCCGGTGACACCAAGTTCACCGCCAATGACAAGGACGATGTGAAGGGCTTCGACAACGTGAAGAAGGACGACTATGTCCTGGCTGCCCTGATCGGCGGCGACCTGTATGTCGAGAAGGCCGAGTCCGTCTCCGGCACTCTGGAGTCCTACAAGTACTCCGGAGAAGTCGCCACCAAGATCACCGTGGCCGGCACCACCTACAACGTCTCCACCGTCGAGGGCTACACCGGCGGCGATGACGATGTCCGTGCCGCTTCCGTCAAGGCGGACGTGGACAGCGCTCTGAAGGGTGATGCCACCTTCTACCTGGACAAGAACGGCTACATCGTGGCGATGGCTGACACTGAGGAGACCGCTTCCAACTACGCTCTGGTCCTGGCCAAGGATTCTGCCAACGGCATCGACACCCGCGTGAAGGTGGCCCTGTCCGACGGCACCACCGGCACCTACAACCTGAACGACAAGGGCGACGTGAAGAAGGCTTCTGACGCCGTCGTGGGCCGCGTGTACAGCTACTCCATCAACTCCAACAAGGAGATCAAGCTGGACAACGCTTATGGCAAGCAGTCTGACGGTAAGACCAGCAAGACTACTGAGGCTTATGCCTTTACCAACGCTGGCTTCGAGAAGAACAAGACCGCTGTCAAGTACAACACTCTGTCTAGCGATGATATCGCTACCGCTGACTACACCAGCACCAACACTGCGTTCTTCTACGTCAGCGCCAAGGGTGGCACCTACACCAACTTCAACAGCAGCAGTACTTCTGCTGGCTCTATCGGCACCGATGATGTGGACGTGTACACCGGCTACACCAAGGCTCCCGATGTGAAGAGCACTTCCGCCGTCGACGGCAACGTCAAGGCCTATGTCTACACCAACTCCAACGACACCCGCGTGGTGGCTGTGGTCTTCGTGGGCTCTAAGGTCGCTACCGCCAGCCAGGAGGACAACCTGTACGTCACCAAGATCGACAACGCCGGCTATGACGGCGACACCACCACCGTCAAGGCGTTCGTGTCCGGCTCCGCCGAGCTCCAGACCATCAAGGTCAACGACGATGTGAGCAAGGAGACTGCCTACACCTGGAGCCGCGACAGCGACGGCAACTACGATCTGGACGATATCACCGACAACGTGAGCGGGACCATCGACCGCGTCAGCGGCAAGGTCTTCGTCCTGAACAACGGCACCAGCAAGAACGAGTACAAGATCACTGCTGACACTCTGGTGGTCGATGACTCCGAGGATCTGAGCGACGCTACCGCCGAGATGGGCGGCACCGTGAGCAAGGACGATGTGGTCGCTTACCTGCTGGCCAACAGCGACAACGAGGCTCAGCTGATCGTCATCAAGAACGGCAAGACCGGTTCTGAGGATACCTCTGCTACCGCTACTGTCCTCAAGGGCAACGGCGCTGACCTGAACAAGGTCTACACTGACCTGTCCGTGACTGATTCCGTCCTCAAGACTTCCCTGAAGGACGGCATGAAGGATATCACCGTTTCCGCTAAGGGCGAGACTGTGGTCCTGTCCGGCACCATCGGCTACACCACTGGCTTCACCGCTTTCAACTCCTCTGCTATCGATGAGCAGTCCGGCTACTATGCTATCCTGCGCATCCAGGTCCCCGACGAGCTGAAGGATGTTGTTAAGTACAGCTTCAAGAAGGGCGACAGCTATACTGCCGCCGCTGAGCTGGATGGTTCCAACTACTTCATCCTGGTCCAGCGCCTGAACGGCGACACCGCCCCCAAGGCGATGGAGATCAACTGGCTGAAGGCTGACGGCACTACTGTGGTCGGTACCTCCACTGTGAAGTTCGACGTGAGCGGTCTGGAGTACGGCCTGTAAGCCATCTTCGTACCATTTCACTCGATAAGTGAACACCCCTCCCCCGGGCTTCGGCCCGGGGGAGGGGCGTTTTTATGCACGAGATCGGATGGATACCGAAAAAGAGGAGCCCGGCGGCGGCCGGACTCCTCTCGATGCGCGCTATGATATCTCTATGTACCGCTCCCGCAGATCAGCGCCTGCTTCCGCGCCATCGTGTCGTTCAGGACGACGACCTTGCTGGCCCAGATGCGCCGGTGGGCGCGCAGGACCTGCTCCAGCGCCGCCCGGATCGGGGGGAGCCATTCCTCTTTGTGCCCTTTGATCACCAGGACGAACTGGAACGTCACAGCGGACCGGTCGAGCCCTCGGAACGAGTCCGGCAGATCGGCGCAGTCCTCATGCCGTCCCAGCGCGGCGGACAGATACAGGTCGAAGGAGTGGAGGAACTTCGCCGCGATCTCGTGGATGAAGGCCTGGAATCGCTCCTGACGGTCCCCGCCCGGCCGGGGCGAGCTGGACTTCGCCTCCAGAAAGGTGAGGAAACGCTCGTTCCGGGACAGCAGGAACTCGACCGTACAGACGCCGTTCTGCTTCCCGGTGTTCTGATAAAGACTGGACCGCTCCAGATGGTAGAACTGTTCCTCTGGAAATGGGCCGAATATCATGCCGGACTCTTCGACCTGCTTCACGGCCGCATCTCCTTGTCCACTTCCGCCTCATAGAGCCGGACGAAGGTCTCCATGATCGAATTGTGCTCCAGCAGGGTGAACGCCCGGCTGGTCTCCGTCCGCACGCCGCCGGGGCCGTCCAGATAGAAGGAGTGGTACTGGATCTTGTCCTCGGGCTTCCGCTCTAGCTCCAGATATTTGGCCAAAAAGTAGTCGTGGGTGGACAGGAAGATCTGCACCCCGTTCCGCTGGAGCTCCAGCAGGAAGTCCGCCAGGACCGGGATGTTGACCGGGTCGATGTTGGACTCCGGCTCGTCCCAGAACAGGACGGAGCCGTCCATCAGGACGCCGTTCTTGGCCAGCTGCCACAGGAGCGCGATCTTGCGCACGCCCTCTGCCACCAGGTTGAACTCCAGCCGGGTATTGCCCTTCCGCAGGTAGAACTCGTCCCGCTTGGGGTCGAAGGAGACCTTGCCGTCCACGATCATTTCCAACCGGTCCAGCAGCTGCTTTTTGACGGCGCTGTCCCGTCCCGGAGAGATCGCGATCTTGGCCGCGTCGATCACATCCAGATAGGTGTCATCGAAAGAGACGTTGTTCATCGCCACGGCGGCATTCAGGTTGTAGGAGTGGGACAGGATCTCCTTAGCGGGGATGAAGATGCTCCGGCGGCCGTCCAGCTGCTTCTCCCAGCCGTCCTCGCCGGTCACGTCCGCGTTCCACCGCTGCGTCTTGTCGTGGAAGGAGGCGGTCAGGACCTTGTTCGTCCCATCCCCGGTCCGGGCCGTCACCCGGACCACCGCAGAGAGGTCCTCGCCCCCGGTCCGCTCCTTCGCGGAACGCTTGCGGACCAGCCGGGCGATCCGATGGTCGTCCGGCCAAAAACAGCGCACCAGTTTATGGGAGAACGAGGTCTTGGGGTCGGCGGCCTGACAGGCGCTGTACAGGAGCTTCATGACGTGGGTCTTGCCGACGCCGTTCACACCGAGGAACACTTCGATGCCGCCAGAGAACGAAAGGTCCAGCGTGTCGAACACCGTGATATTTTTGAGAGAGACCTTTGTGACCGCCATGGACGCCCGCCTCCTTTTATCTCATTATCTATCTTATTATACCACAGGCACCGTCTGGAAAACATCCAGATCAGAGAAATTTTTACAGCACCACCACCCCGTAGTCGTACACGGTCATCCCGTCCTCGCCGTCTCCCAGCGCGCCGGTGAGGACCACCTGGGTCTCCCCGGCGCGGATGGGGGCGTCCAGCCGGAAGGCCTGCTCGGTGCAGAGGGTGCCGTCCCGGACGGCTCCAACGGCCCGGGCGGACTCCGGGGAGAACGTCCGCTCCGTCCCGTCGGCGCGGAGGGCCAGCCCGACAGTCCCGCCCTTATGCCGGACCCAGGCCACCGCCCCGCCGCCCGCCGGGAGGGGGAGCGGCTTGCCCGTCATGGTCCCGGAGACGGCCCCCCTGGGCGTGATGGTCAGCACGCCGCCCAGCCGGGTGTTGGCGGTGTCCTTGAAGAGGCTGACCCGGCTGTTGGCGCTCTTGAGGCGCATGATGCAGACGTCCCCCGGCGCTACGTCCGTATCCGGGAGGACGAAGGTCTTTTCCGCGTTTTTGCCGGAGGCGGGGGGATCGAAGGTCTGGGTGGAGGTCCGCGCGTCGGAGCCGTTCACGCTGAGGGTGCCCGTGACCGACACGGCCTCGGAGACGGATGTGCTGGCGTAGAGCTTGAACCGGAAGCCGCTCACCGTGCCGCAGGCGGTCACGGCCATGGGCAGGCTCTCTGCCTCCAGCACGGAGTTGGGGCCGTAGCCCAGGCCGATGTCCCTCTGGCCGGTCCGGCCGATGACCAGTCCGGTCCTGGCGAGGAAGAACCCGCTCTTGGACTGGATGCCGCTCCCATCCCGGAAGCCGTCGAAGAGCATGGCCCGCTTGAAGCCGGTGTACTTGCCCTCATAGTCGTTTTGCAAGAGCAGGTTGTAGAGGTGGTAGTTCAGATCCGCGTGGGCCTGCGCCAGCCCGCCCAGCGCCCCGTCGATCTTGGCGAAGTCCTCGTTGAAGTCGGTCCGCAGGAACGGGTCCCCCGGTCCCCACTGGTGGAGCTGATGATGTTTCGTATAATTCGGCATATACATTCCTCCTCGTGTTCGGATAGGGCCGGGGAGGAGACGGCCCGAACGGGACGGGACCGTCGGACGGAGGAGGGAGAAGATGGATCTGCGGGGAGGACTCACCGCCGGTCCGTCAGGACCGCCTCCAGATCCAGCGACGCCCGGAGGGCGTCCCGGTCCGCCGTGGTCACGGGGACGATACGGACCAGCGGATGGGCCCGCACGGCGTCCAGAAAGGGGCTGGGCCGGGGCTTGATGACGCCCAGCACGGGTAGAGGACCGTCCAGCGCGTCCAGCACGGCCCGCTGGAACCGGAGAGCGTCCCGCTCCAGGAACCCCAGCTCGTCCATGATCAGCAGGTCCTGTCCGGGCCGGGGGACCAGCAGAGGCGGCCCCAGACGGTCGAAGCGGCCGGGCAGGGCCTGCGCGCACCGGTCCGTGCGCCGGGCGGCCCGATCCCGCGGGCGGAGCGGCCCCGTCCAGTCCCAGGACAGCAGGTAGAGGGACTGCCCGGTGGGATCCCAGCAGGTGCGGAACCCTCCGGGCGTCCGGCCGGTCCGGGCCAGGAGCGCCCGGAGCAGGGTGGACTTTCCGACTCCGATGGCTCCCGTGAGGAACAGATGCATGAGGAGGGCCTCCTTTGATAAAAAGATATGGATCTCCTGCATCATAGCAGAGGCGGGAGAGCGGCACAAGTATGGAACAGTTTTATGACGCAAAAGTGTTCTGTTTTGCAACGAAATGGCGTTTTGAGTGGATTTCTACACGGTCCTATCTTGACAATTTCGGGAGAATCGGTTACATTAGTGAACGTAACAAGACCTGTGCCCGGGCCCGGCCCATGCGGACCCCGGGGAACCAGCAGGTCCGGCGGAAGGGGACTGGCCCTGCCGGAACGACGTTCCAGAACGGGATATGGGACGAGTCCCTGTCCGGCCCGTCCATCCGCTCAGCCGCCAGCCGGGTCCGAAGTGCGGCCCGGACGGATATCATGAAGCCTGAACAGACCGAAAGGAGAGCATCATATGCTGAACGCTATGATCATCGACCCCAAGGACAACGTGGCCGTCGCCATCGAGCCGATCAAGAAGGGCGACACCGTGACCTACCTGTGCCAGGGCCAGGAGAAGAGCCTGACCGCTCAGCAGGACATCACCATCTACCACAAGCTGGCCACCTGCGACATCGCCAAGGGCGACCCCATCGTCAAGTACGGCGAGCACATCGGCATCGCCGCCTGTGACATCAAGACCGGCGAGCACGTCCACGTCCACAACGTGACCAGCCACCGGGAAGATCTGGAAGCCGAGGCTTAACTGTAAGGAGGAACGAGAAATGGAATTTTATGGATATCGTCGTCCCGACGGCCGTGTCGGCATCCGCAACAAGGTGCTGATCCTGCCCGCCAGCGTCTGCGCCTCCGACACCACCCGGATCGTCGCCCAGCAGGTGGTGGGCTCTGTCACCTTCAGCAACCAGCTTGGCTGCTCTCAGGTGGAGTCCGACCAGCAGTACACCATGGACGTCATGGCTGGCTACGCCGCCAACCCCAACGTCTACGGCACCGTGGTCGTGTCTCTGGGCTGTGAGAACTGCCAGATGGATCTGGTGGTCAAGGCCATCCAGGAGCGCACCAACAAGCCCCTGAAGCAGGTCATCATCCAGGAGGCCGGCGGCACCCTGAAGGCCGTGGAGCAGGCCGTCCGCTACGCCAAGCAGATGGTCGCCGAGGCCTCTCTGCTCCAGCGGGAGAAGTTCCCCATGTCCGAGCTGATCCTGGGCACCGAGTGCGGCGGCTCCGATCCCACCAGCGGTCTGGCCGCCAACGTGCTGATCGGCCAGCTCTCCGACCTGATGGTCAAGGAGGGCGCCACCTCCATCCTCAGCGAGACCACCGAGTTCATCGGCGCCGAGCACATCCTGGCCCGCCGCGCCGCCACCCCCGAGGTCCACGACCGCATCTTCGAGATCGTGCACCGCTATGAGAAGGCCCTCTCCCTGGTGGGCGAGGAAGTCCGCGAGGGCAACCCCTCTCCCGGCAACAAGGCCGGCGGCATCACCACGCTGGAGGAGAAGTCTCTGGGCTGCATCCACAAGGGCGGCCACGCTCCTGTGAACGCCGTGTATGACTACGCCAAGCAGGTGGAGGCCCATCAGGGCCTGGTCATCATGGACACCCCGGGCAACGACCCCTCCTCCGTCTCCGCCATGGTGGCCGGCGGCGCTCAGGTCGTGGTGTTCTCCACCGGCCGCGGCACCCCCACCGGCAACCCCATCTCCCCCGTCATCAAGATTACCGGCAACCGCATCACCTTCGCCAACATGGAGGACAACATCGATGTGGACGCCTCTCCCGTGATCTACGGCGGCGACCTGGAGAAGATGGGCGACGACCTGATGGAGCTGGTCTCCAAGGTGGCCAGCGGCAAGCAGACCAAGGCTGAGTCCCTGGGCTATGTCGAGATGGCCATCGCCCGTGTCTGCAACTTCGTGTAATAAGCGCTCAAGAGCGGCAGACGGATGCGTTTTCGCGCTCCGTCTGCCGCTTTTCCACACATACAGGAGGTGTATCTCATGGAATTCGTGACCTTTGAGCAGGACGGCGTCCCGTGCCCCGGCCTGCTCTCCGCGGACCGGAAGCAGGTCTGCGGTCTGGCGGAGGCCGGTCTGGGCGACTGGGCCTCGCTGAACGACTTCATCGCCGCGGCGGATCCGGAGCTGACCGCCCGGGCAGCAGAGGCGGCCGCCCATCTGGAGGGGACTCCCGTGGAGCAGGTGCGGCTCCTGTCCCCCATCCCCCGGCCCAGCCACGACATCATCTGCGTGGGCGTGAACTACCGCGCCCATCTGGAGGAGAGCGAGGCGGCCATGGGCAAGATCGAGCATCAGGACTCGGTCTACTTTTCCAAGCGGGCCCACATCATGACCCCTGACGGGGCCACGGTGGACGGCCATCTGGACCTGGATCCCTGTCTGGACTATGAGGTGGAGCTGGCCGTGGTCATCGGCAAAGAGTGCCGGGACGTGGCCCCGGAGGACGCGGAGGACTATATCTTCGGCTATTCTGTGTTCAACGATATGTCCGCCCGGAGCCTCCAGAAGAAGCACAACCAGTGGTACCGGGGCAAGAGCCTGGACGGCTTCTCCATCATGGGCCCCACTTTGGTCCATAAGAGCGCCCTGCCCTTCCCCATCCAGGTGGACGTGCGCAGCCGGGTGAACGGTGAGCTCCGTCAGGACAGCAATACCAGACTGTTCCTGAAGGACATCCCCCACCTGATCGCGGAGCTCTCCCACGGCATCACGCTGGAGCCCGGCGACATCATCGCCACCGGGACTCCCGCCGGTGTGGGTCTGGGCTTCGACCCGCCCCGCTGGCTCAAGAGCGGCGACACTGTGGAGTGCGAGGTCCAGGGCGTGGGCCTGCTGACCACCCACATCAAATAAAACAGAACACTGGACCCAAACACAGGCCCGCCGCGGGATAGAACGATCCCGCGGCGGGCCTGTTGTGTGGTCGGAGCACTTACTTCTTCATGAGGGGAGCGCCGGTACTCCAAGCCTGGCCGACCTTTTCACCGATGGCGTAATAGCCGCTCTGGAACTGATCGAAGACGAAGGCGTTCAGCTTGGTGGGATCCACATAGCCCTTCTCGTCCAAAACGTCGGTGTCTGCCAGCACACCCACGATCCGGCCGATGACATGGTGGCCATAGACCTCCATCTTGTCCTCCACCACTTCGCACTCCAGCGTCAGGGGGAACTCCCGGACGATGGGGGCGTCCACCTTCTGGCTCTTCTCGGCGGTGAGGCCGCTCCGCTCGAACTTGTCCGGCATCTTGTTCCCGCTGGCGATGCCGAAGAAGTCGGCCGCCTCGATGTGGGGGATGTCGGCGACGCTGAGGGTGAAGGCATGGCGCTTCCGGATGTTTTCCGACGTCTTATGGTCGTCATCGATGTTGAGGGAGACCATGTCGTGGCCGCAGATGCCGCCCCAAGCCATATTCATGACATCGACGGCGCCGTCATCGCCGTAGGTGGCGATCATGAGTACAGGCATCGGGAACAGATAAGGCTTGACCCCAAGATCTTTCTTCATGATAAATGACCTCCATTTTTGATCCGTACTGGACTTTTTCCAGTGCTCTGGCTATCATTATATCGAATGGCGGAGAAGATACAAGTACTGTCATAAAAGACAGGTACTATCTTGAAAGGAAGTGTGACCATGCCGCGGGACGGTATCAAGGCCTATATCGAGGAGGCGGATTTCCGGGAGACGGGGTTCAGCTATACCATGTCTCTGATCAGCGGGAAGCACAAGATGGTGATCCTGTACTGCCTGATGGAATATGGGACCGTGCGATTCAATGAGATGAAGCGCTATCTGGGGCACATCACCGACAAGACCCTCAGCAGCAACCTGAAGGAGCTGGAGGCGGACCGGCTGATCGTCCGGAAGGAGTACCCGCAGATCCCGCCCAAGGTGGAATATTCTCTGTCCGAGCGCGGCCGCTCCCTGATGGGCGTTCTGGACCAGCTCTGTGTCTGGGGCGAGCGGAACCGGCCGTGAGCGGGATATCCGCTATACTGCTCTATCATCGTTCTGTATAATATAGATGAACGTGGAACTAAAAACTGAAATGCTCTGTACAAATCTGCTGGATCGCGGTATGATAGGGGAGCTGACGTGAGAAAAAGCTGTCCCCCATAGGGGCGGAGGGAGGAGGACCATATGGAGCGACATGCGGTGCCGGACGCCCGGGACGTGCGGCTGGTCCTGCCGGCGGCGGTCTTGCTGGCGCTGGCCTCTCAGGTGTCGATCCAGATCGTGACCGCTGCCTTCAATGTCTCCGCCGCGATCATCCTCATGCCGGTGTTCCTGTTCCTGATGCCGGATCTGCCGGCCTTCGCCGCCGGGGCGGCCGCCGCCCCGCTGGTCTATCTCCTGCGGGGGCTGGTCCAATGGGTGGGGACTGGATCGCTGGACGGATGCTGGGCCGCCAACGGACCGGAGCTGCTGTTCTATCTGGTCTGCGGGCTCCTCTTCCAGCTCTGGGGGCGGAAGATCTCCTTCCATCCGCTGGAGGCAAGGGCCCTCCTGTCCCTGACCGCCATCGATGCCCTGTCCAATCTGGCGGAACTCACCGTGCGGCTGGGTGGCGGGGCACTCCGGCCGGAGAAGTTCCTCCAGATCCTGCTGGTGGCGCTGGTGCGTTCCGGGACTGCCTGGCTCCTCCTGTGGGCGCTGGACCGCTATGGGGTCCAGGTACTCCGGCGGGAGGACGCGGAGCGCTATCAGCGGCTCCTGCTGATGACCGCCGCCCTCGAGAGCGAGGTGGCCTGGATGGACCGGGGCACCGGGCTGATCGAAGACACCATGAACGCCGCCTATCAGCTCTACAGTCAGCTCCGTGCCTCCGGAGCGGACCGGGCCCAGACCGACACCGCTCTGGCCATCGCCAAGGACATCCACGAGGTGAAGAAGGAGTACCTCCTCCTGATGCGGGGGATCTCCGAGGCCATGGAGCGGGACGCGGCTGTGCCCGGCATGGAGCTGAGCGAGCTCTTCGACGTGCTGGAGCGGAGCGTGGAGCGCACCGCCCGGGCGGCGGGGAAGGACGTGGTCCTCACCGTCCGTCTGGAGGACGACTGCTATACCACCCGGCACCCCTATCTCATGTCCATCTTCCGCAACCTGCTCGACAACGCCGTCGAGGCCGCCGGGACCGGACGGCGCTTCCACCTGACCGTCACGGGACGGCGGGAGGGGGATCGCTTCCGCTTCCAGGTGGCGGACGACTGCGGGGGCATCCCGGCCTCCAGGGTCGGACAGGTGTTCCGACCCGGCTTTTCCAGCAAGATCGACCCCACGACCGGTATGGTGAACCGGGGCCTGGGCCTGGCGATCGTCAAGGAGCTGACCGAGGACAAGCTCCATGGGACGATCCGGGTCGAGGTCCGGGAAGGCGGGACCGTGTTCCATCTGGACATCCCGGCGCGGGGGTTGGAAGGAGTATGACCGTATGCTGTTTTATCTGGTCGATGACGACCCGGCGTCCATCGATATCCTGCGCATCATCATCGAGGACAGCGATCTGGGCGATGTGATCGGCAGTGCCGCCAGCGGCACGGAAGCGCTGGAGGGCCTGCGCCATATGCGTCCGGACATCGTGATCACGGACCTGCTGATGCCCGACATGGACGGCATCGAGTTCGTCCGGCAGGCCCGGGACCGCTTTCCCGGCGTCCGGTTCCTGATGCTTTCTCAGGTCACAGCCAAGGATATGGTGGCGGAGGCCTATCACGCGGGCGTGGACTTTTTCATCACCAAGCCCATCAACAGCGTGGAGGTGGTCAGCGTGGTCCGGCGGGCCGGACGGGGCCTGACCATGGACCGGACGCTGGAGCAGATGCGTTCACTCCTGGGGGGCGGCACCGCCCCGGAGCGTCCGGCGGCCAGGCCCGCTCCGCCGCCCGAGGACCGGGGACAGACGATCCTCAACATGGTGCTCCATCGGATCGGCATCAGCGGAGATCCGGCCTGCCGGGACATCTCTCAGGTGGTGGGCTTCCTCCGCTCTCCGGAGGCGGGCGGGGCCCAACTCACCGTGTCTCAGCTCTGTGCCCGGTTCAGCGACTCCCCCAAGGCCATGGAACAGCGGATCCGTCGGGCGGCCATGGCGGGCATGGTCAATCTGGCTAATCTGGGCATCGAGGACTACGGCAACGACACCTTCCACGAGTACGCCGGGACGCTCTACCACTTCGAGCAGGTCCGGCGGGAGATGGACTGTATCCGGGGCCGCTCTACCGACCACGGGCGGGTCTCCGTGAAGAAATTCCTCTATGCTCTGGCCGCCCTCTGCTCCGAGCGCTGATGAGGACCGGACCGAGTGGGGCCGCCGCAGGACTGTGCGTTCTGCGGCGGCCCCGCTTTTTTGTCCATCGTTCCCCACTGGATGATCTGGAGCGGTCAGGCGTGATATTTTGATAAAAATTTAACAGGAAATCATCATATGAGCCTGAAAAAGCACAAAAATTTTCTGACCGCGATAATAAAATGACAGATCTTTCAAAACATACCTGAGAGTTTTGTGACTATCCCCAAAAGTGGACGGGATGGCAAAATAGATATCTTCTTTTCTGTTACTTTCTGATTCTTTATGAAACTTGACGATAGAATGGAGCCAACGAACGAGGAAGACGAAACACGACAAGAAATAGGAGGTACGATCATGACGACCATTCTTCTTGGCATGGGCCTGCTGCTCCTGACGCTGGCCGGCTTCTCCCTGTTCAGCATGAAAGCGCCCATGGGCTCCAAGGCCATGTCCGGTCTGGCCGACGCGGCGGTGGCCACCTTCCTGGTGGAAGCCGTCCACACCTATATCTCCGGCGACCTGCTGGGCCTGAAGTTCCTGGGCGAGGTGGGCACCACCTCTGGCAGCATGGGCGGCGTGGCTGCCGCCATCCTGGTGCCCATCGGCATGGGCGCCGACCCGGTGTTCGCTGTGGTGGCCGGCGTGGCCGCCGGCGGCTACGGCATCCTGCCCGGCTTCGTGGCGGGCTATGTGGTGGGCTTCCTGTCCCCTCTGATCAAGAAATATTTGCCGGATGGCCTGAACGTGATTCTGGGCGCCCTCCTGCTGGCTCCCCTGTCCCGGGCCATCGCCTTCGGCGCGGAGCCCTTCGTCGACGCCGCCATGGGCTATATCGGCCAGACCATCACCGCCGCCACCGACCAGTCTCCCATCCTGATGGGCTTCCTGCTGGGCGGCATCATCAAGATGATCTGCACCTCTCCTCTGAGCTCCATGGCCCTCACCGCCATGCTGGGCCTCACCGGTCTGCCTATGGGCATCGCGGCGATCGCCTGCTTCGGCGGTTCCTTCACCAACGGTATCGTGTTCCACCGTCTGCGTCTGGGCGACAAGAGCAATATCATCGCCGTCATGCTGGAGCCTCTGACGCAGGCCCCCATCATCACCCGGAACCCGATCCCCATCTACGGCTCCAACTTCTTCGGCGGCGGTCTGGCCGGCATCGCGGCGGCTCTGCTCGGCATCGTGAACGATGCCCCCGGAACGGCCTCTCCCATTCCCGGTCTGCTGGCGCCCTTCGCCTTCAACGACCCCAAAAGGGTGATCCTGGCTCTGTTCCTGGGCGCGCTTGGCGGGATCCTGGCCGGCCTCATGGGCAGTGTGGTGTTCAAGCGCTTCCGCAAGGAGGTGCCCGCCCCTGTCTCCACGGAGACCATCCCGGTCCCAGCCCCCAGCGATATGCCCGCCTGATGCGTCCGTCCGCCTTCTGGTGCCCGGTCTCCGGCTCTGCCGGAGGCCGGGCACCTTCTGTGTTGTAGTTGTAAGAGACCTTTTACGATCTCTTAAGACCGTCTTAATGAACTCCATCCTATTTTCTAAAGTCTTTCCCGCTATACTGGGAGCCAGAAAAGGAGGGAGCGCCATGAAGATCCTGATCCTCAGCGGCCGGTTCGGCATGGGCCACGATTCGGCGGCCCGGTCCCTGCGCCAACAGCTCCAGGGGGCCTTTCCCCAGGCGGAGCTCCGGATGACCGACTTCTTCGACTACGCACTGCCCGGGCTCTCTCAGACGCTGTACGGAGCCTTCCGGGCCCTGGTGACCTATGGAAGCGGCCTGTTCAATGCCTACTATCGCTTCACGGAGCATCTCCCCACAGACAGCCGGTCCCTGCTGGATGGACCCATGCTGGAGCGGCTGGAGGTCCTCCTGGGCGAAGAGCGGCCCGATGCGGTGATCGCCACCCACCCGATCTGTGCGGGACTGGTGTCCCGCTGGAAAGAGGAGGCGGGAAAGGACCTTCCTCTGATCACCTGCGTCACCGACCTGTCCGTCCACAACGAGTGGATCCACCGGGCAGTGGACTGCTATCTGGTGGGGAGCCGTGAGATCCGGGAGCGGCTGGCCGCCAAGGGCGTGGACCCCGCCAGGATCCTGGTCAGCGGCATCCCGGTGAAAGCGGAGTTCCGGTCCCTGTACCGCCGGGAGCGGGGCATGGAGCGGCATCTGCTGATCATGGGCGGCGGTTTGGGCCTCCTGCCCCGGAAGGACTGCTTCTACGAGGCGCTGGACGCCCTGCCCGGTGTGCGCGTCACGGTGCTCACCGGCCGGAACGAGAAGCTGTACCGGCGGCTGGCGGGACGCTGGCCCAACATCCGGGCGGTGCCCTTCACCGACCGACCCTGGGAGTACATGGAGCGGGCCGACCTGATGCTCACCAAGCCCGGCGGGATCACCGTGTTCGAGAGCATCTTCGCGGAGCTTCCCCTCCTGCTGTGGGAGCCCTTCCTCCAGCAGGAGAAGAACAACGCCCGCTTTCTCCTGCGGGCGGGGCTGGCCCGCTCGGCCCCCAAGGAGACGGAGGAGTGTCTGGCCGCGGTCCAGGGGCTCCTCTACGATGATGCCGCTCTGGCGGAGATGTCCGCCCGGATGCGGAGCCGGAAGCGGGAGCTGAGCGTGGCCGGTGTGGAGCAGGCCCTTGCGGCCCTGGTGGCTGGACGGGAGGGGTGCGCCTGATGGTGGAACACGCAGAGATGGCGGTCCAGCCGCCCCGGACCGGTCGGCGGAAAGGGGCGGCGGGCCTGGCCCTCCTTCTGGGGATGATGGGCCTGACCGCCTGGCTCCTCCTGCGGGACCGGCCGGCGGCCGCGCTTCTGGCGGCGCTTCGGGGCGTGGACCTTTGGATCCTTCCGGTAGGGCTGGCCCTGATGGGCGTGTTCATAGGGTGCGAGGCCCTGTCCACCCATGTGATCCTGGGGCGGCTGGGGCACCGGGTGCCCTGGCAGTGGTGCCTGTGGTACTCCCTGACGGGATTCTGCATGAGCTCGGTGACGCCCTCCGCCAGCGGAGGCCAGCCCGCCCAGGTGTGGGCCATGGCCATGGACGGCATCCCGGCCGTCCATGGAGCTCTGGATATGCTCCTGGTGGCGGTGAGCTATCAGGTGACCAGTCTCTGCTGTGCCGCCGGAGCCTGGCTCTTCCTGCCCGGGCTCCGGGCAGAGCTGGGCGGCGGCATGGGGCTCCTGCTCCTCTACGGCGGCGGGGTGACGGCGGTCCTGACGGCAGGGATGCTGTCCTTCCTCTTCCTGCCAAAGGCGGCGGGCCGGCTGGCAGGGAAGCTCCTGGATGCTCTGGCTGCTCTCCGGCTCTGCCGGGACCGCGCCGCCGCCGGCGCGAAGCTGGAGCGGCAGATGGCCGAGTACGCCGCCGGTGCCGCAGTCCTCCGGTCCTCTCCGGTGCTGGTACCGATCCTGCTGGGGCTGACCACCCTCCAGCTCACGGCGTCGTTCCTGATCCCCTATGCGGTGTACCGGGCCTTTGGCCTGAGCGGCACGGGACCGGCTTTCTTTTGGGGGAGCCAGGCCCTGCTGACCCTGGCTGTGTCCGCCCTGCCCCTGCCCGGCGCGGTGGGCCCGGCGGAGGGCGGCTTCGTGCAGGTGTTCCGGCCCGTGTTCGGCCCGGCCCTGACGGCCCCCGCCATGCTGGTGAGCCGGGGGATCAGCTTCTACCTCTCTCTGCTGGTCAGCGGAGGCGCGGCCCTGGCGTTCTTCCTCCGGGCACGAAGGCGGTGAGATGAGGACGACCACGTTCCATATGACAGGAACGTGGTCGTTTTTTGTCCACCGAATGGGCGGGCGATGTGGAAAAGAACGGGCTCACATCTGGAGCACACACCCCACTACGGCGGCGGAGGCGATGCACACCAGCGGGTGGAGCTTACACTTCCGCAGGAGGGCGAAGAGCACCACGGCCAGCACGGCCGCGGGGAGGTCCAGTCCGGCCGTCAGGTCTCCCTCCGGAAAGAAGGCCAGCTTCGCCACGCCGAGCCCCGCCGCCACGATCAGTCCAGTGGAGGCCGGGCGCAGGCCCCGGAACACCGACTGGACGATGGGAGAGCGTTTGAAACGCTCCATGCCCTTGGCAATGATCACGATGATCACGATCGACGGGGCGGCCAGAGAGAGGGTGGCCAGCACTGCGCCGGGGATCCCGCTGGTCATGAAGCCCACATAGGTGGACATATTGATCCCCATGGCGCCGGGGGTGGACTCGGAGACGGCGACCATGTTCAGGATGTCCTGCGCGGTGAACCAGCCTGTGGTCCGGGACATCTCATAGATGAAGGGCAGGGTGGCCAGTCCGCCGCCCACGGCGAAGAGCCCGGTCTTGCAGAACGCGAGCATCAGTCGGAGCAAAGTGATCATCGTTCGGCCGCCTCCTGTTCCACATCCTTGTGCCAAAACAACCAGCCCGCCGCTCCGGCGGCCACGATCAGCACGATGGAGGAGAGCTTCGTGAAGACGGACAGAAGGGCCACGGTCAGGAACACCGCCCAGGACCGCTTGTCTACCACCGATTTTTTGCCCAGCTTGAGTACCGCGTCCAGGATCAGGATGGTGACGCAGGCCCGGATGCCGGTGAAGGCGTGCTTCACCAGCGGGAGAGAGGCGTAATTCTTCAAAAACAGGGCGATGATCAGGATGATCACGATCGACGGCGACAGGAAGCCGAGACTGGCCACGATGCCGCCGGGGATCCCGCGCCGCTTGTAGCCGATGAAGGTGGAGGTGTTCAGGGCGATGATGCCGGGGGTACATTGACCGATGGCATAGTAGTCCATCAACTCTTCCTCTGTGGCCCAGTGGTACTGCTCCACGATGGTCCGCTGGAGGAGGGCCAGCATGGCATAGCCTCCGCCAAAGGTGCAGATCCCGATGTTGAAGAACACCCGGTACAGTTTCCATAGCTCTCTCATGATACGATCGACCTCTTTCTTGGGATGGCAGATAGCCCAGAGGGGTGACAAGGACCCGCCGGGTGTGGTATCATGCTCTCATGAGCCGATACGGACACTGAGGAGGCGGTCTCCACCATGAAGCTGGCCCAACTGGTCTGTCTCCAGGTCATCTGCAAGCATTTGAACATGACCCGCGCCGCCGAGGAGCTTCGGATCTCCCAGCCCAGCCTGACCCGCATGGTCCATGAGTTGGAGGAAGAATTCGGACTGACCCTCTTCCTGCGGCAGAGCCGGGGGCTGATCCTCACGGAGGAGGGCGCCCAGTTTCGGGACGGCGCGGCCCTCCTGCTGGAGCAGGCGGAGGCATTCTCAGACCGGATGAAGCGCCTGGGCCGGGCGGAGCAGACGCTGGACGTGGGCATCCCGCCCACCAGCGGCCTGCTGTTCCTGCCCAAGGTCCTGAAGGTCCTCCAGGACTGGAAGCCCCGGCTCCGGCTGAACATCGTGGAGAGCGGGTCCCTCTCCAACCGCCAGAAGGTGCTGGACGGTGGCCTGGATGCCGCCTTCACCTCCACCCGGGAGCCGGTCTCCGCCGCCTTCGGGCAGTATCTGATCGCGCCGGGGGAGATCAGATATTACACCGCGGCCGGGAGTCCTCTGGCCGGCCGGATATCCGTGGGATTGGCGGATATCGTCCGCTTCCCGCTGGCTATGGTGGCGGAGGACTGCTTCCTCACCTCGGACCTGCTGGCCGCCTGTGGGCGGGCGGGGCTCCGGCCGGACATCATGCTCCACACGAACCAGCTCTCTCTACTGACCCAGCTGGTGGCGGACGGGACCGCCGGGACGGTGCTCTTCGGCGGGGCCCTGCCCCCGGAGAGCAGCTGTGTGGAAGTGCCGGTCCGGGAACTGCCTCCGGCCCAGGTCTATCTGATCTGGAGCCGGTATCTGCCGGTGACCGGGGCTAAGGAGCGGCTCATCCGGGCGGTGGAGAAGGCCTGGCCATCCTCTGGTGCCCTTCCATCGTAGGACAGAGGCGCGCAAAAAGCAAATACCAAGTTCGGAGATTGCCATCCAAAAAACGGATGACAGCCGGACCTGGATGGGATATCATAGAAGGACAAGGGAAAGGGGCTGAGACAGATGAAGTATCTGGGCATCGATTTGGGCGGCATCAACATCGCCGCGGCCGTGGTGGACGAGGAGGGGCATATCCTGGGCCGGAGCCGGGCCTCCACGCCCCGGGGCGCGGTGCCGGTGGCAGAAGCCATGGCCTCCACCGCGTGCGCCGCGGCGGAGACTGCGGGGATCCCGCTGGAGGAGATCGCCGCGCTGGGCATCGGCGCGCCGGGGAGCATCGACCCTAAGGAGGGGATTGTCAAGCTCTGGACCAATCTGGACTTCCAGAACGTCCCTCTGGCGGCGCTGACGGCGGAGCGGATGCCGGTCCCCATGCCGGTCTATCTGGAGAACGACGCCAATGCCGCCGCGCTGGGCGAGTATGCCGCCGGAGCGGGCAAAGGGAGCGCCTCCATGGCCGCCATCACGCTGGGCACCGGTGTGGGCGGCGGCGCTGTGCTGGATGGGAAGCTCTACACTGGCTTCAACTACGCCGGCATGGAGGTAGGACACATGGTCCTGGAGCATGGCGGGAGGCTCTGCACCTGCGGCCGGAGGGGCTGTTTCGAGGCCTATTGCTCGGCCACGGCCCTGATCCGCCGGACCCGGGAGCGGATGGAGGCCGACCGCCAGTCTCTCCTATGGGAGCTGTGCGGCGGAGATCCCTCGAAGGTAGAGGGAAAGACCCCTTTCGATGCCGCCGAGCGGGGGGACGAGACCGCCAAAGCGGTCGTGGCGGAGTATATCGACTATCTGGCCAGCGGCATCACCAGCCTGGTGAACATCCTCCAGCCGGAGGTCCTGTGCGTGGGCGGCGGCATCGCCTATCAGGGAGAGAAGCTGCTGGCCCCGATCCGGGCGGTACTGGACCGGGAGGACTATGCCCGGAACAATGACCGCCGCACCAGGCTCGTCCGGGCGGCTCTGGGCAATGACGCCGGCATCATCGGCGCGGCCCTCCTGCCCATGTCCAGATGATGAGTTTCCCCCCATGTCAACCAAATGTCAACCAACCCGAGTCCTGGAAGCCTTGCGGCGCAAGGCTTCCAGGACTCTTTCGCATCAAAACCATATCCTATGTCAACCAAAAGTCAACCAGGGGTATTTTTCGGGGGCGTTTTGCCCCGAAAAATACCCCTTTTCTCTTGAAAACAGTACGGAAATGGCAGGTGTGAGGACTGTCGTACCATCGTTCGACCACACATTTTCTCCGGGAAAAGTGCGGGAAAACAGGGGAAAACGCCGCTTTCTCAAATCAAATAAGGAGGAATCCTCAATGAGCAACCTCAAGAAGGTTCTCAGCGTCGGTCTGGCGTCTACCATGGTCCTTGGTATGATGACCACCGCCGGTGCTGCGAGCTACGAGAAGTTCACTGACAA
>NZ_JAHLPP010000010.1 GCF_018917965.1 Pseudoflavonifractor sp. MSJ-37
ATACAGCGGAACGCTGCGCCTGCGGGATACGGTGGCCCTGGCCGGGAGAGAAAAGCTGAAAATCACAGAGATGCGTATTCCATCCAAAGGGGAAATTGTTCGGACAGACACCGCTTATCAGGGTGAAATTGTTATCCTTCCCAGCGACAGCGTGAGGTTAAACGATGTATTAGGGGACCAAACCCGGCTCCCTCGTAAAAGGTGGCGCGAGGACCCCATCCCCATGCTGCGGACGACGATTGCGCCGAAAACGGCAGCGCAAAGAGAACGGCTGCTGGACGCTCTTACGCAACTTGCGGATACTGACCCGCTTTTGCGTTGCGAAGTGGATTCCATCACCCATGAGATCATTCTTTCTTTTTTGGGCCGGGTGCAGTTGGAGGTTGTTTCCGCTTTGCTGTCGGAAAAATACAAGCTTGAAACAGTGGTAAAGGAACCCTCCGTCATTTATATGGAGCGGCCGCTCAAAGCAGCCAGCCACACCATCCATATCGAGGTGCCGCCCAACCCGTTTTGGGCATCCATAGGACTGTCTGTTACACCACTCTCGCTTGGCTCCGGTGTACAATACGAGAGCCGGGTTTCGCTGGGATACTTGAACCAGAGTTTTCAAAACGCTGTCAGGGATGGTATCCGTTACGGGCTGGAGCAGGGCTTGTTCGGCTGGAACGTAACGGACTGTAAGATTTGCTTTGAATACGGGCTTTATTACAGTCCGGTCAGCACGCCGGCGGACTTCCGCTCATTGGCCCCGATTGTATTGGAACAGGCATTGAAGGAATCGGGGACGCAGCTGCTGGAACCTTATCTCTCCTTCATCCTCTATGCGCCCCAGGAATACCTTTCCAGGGCTTATCATGATGCACCGAAATACTGTGCCACCATCGAAACGGCCCAGGTAAAAAAGGATGAAGTTGTCTTTACTGGCGAGATTCCCGCCCGCTGTATACAGGCATACCGTACTGATCTGGCCTTTTACACCAACGGGCGGAGCGTATGCCTTACAGAGCTGAAAGGATATCAGGCCGCTGTCGGTCAGCCGGTCATCCAGCCCCGCCGTCCAAACAGCCGCCTGGACAAGGTGCGCCATATGTTTCAGAAGGTAATGTAAAGATAAGGGTTTTTATATTACCCCACCGAAAACGAGGCTTGAAAACCGCGCGAAATAAGGCTTTTTCACCCCCTAAATGTACACGCTGCGGTGTTAGCATATAGAAAGCACTGTTCATAGAAAAGTTGCAAAAAAACATTTGCAATGCACTTGCAAATGTCACGAATATTGAATATAATATTAGTGCAAGCTAAAAATGACGAGGAAAGGAGTGCTATTATGGCTAAAGGAAATATGACGATAAGAATGGAGCCGGAGCTGAAAGCACAGGCGGCAGCTCTCTTTAAGTCCCTCGGAATGGATTTGAGTACGGCAACGGGTATTTTTTATCGACAGGCACTTAGGTGTCATGGACTTCCCTTTGAAGTCAAGGTTGACGAGCCGAATGCTGTTACCTATGCGGCGATGGAGGCGGCAGAAAAGGGAGAGGATATGTATGGTCCGTTTGATAGCGTTGCAGATCTGATGGAGGCGCTGAATGCTTAAGCCGGAGTTTTCGGGGCAGTTCAAACGAGATTACAAGCTTGCGATCAAGAGAGGCTGCGATCCGAAGAAGTTGGAGGAAGTGATCACGCTGTTGTGTAACGAGCAGCCGTTGCCGGAGGCGTATCGAGATCATGCTCTCACTAATTCCAGAAATTATAAGGACATGAGAGAATGTCACATCGAGCCGGACTGGCTGTTGGTCTATAAAGTTGTTCGGCAGACTTTGATTTTGAAATTGATAAGGACGGGATCTCATAGCGATTTGTTTTGAGATTAACTCCGGATGAAAGAGTGGTGATGATATTTGGCGGGTGTAATAACGGAAATTGCAATAGAATGTGGCGTGTCGGAACAGGCAGTTCGTGCATGGTGTAGGCGAAACCATGTTGCGAAAGATGCGAAAGGAAGTTTCGCAATCAGCGAAAGTCAAAAAACCGCCATATATCAGCATTATTTAGGTGTTGAACGAAAGCAAGTTTCGCAACAGGCGAAAGCAAGTTGCGAAACTTGCGAAACCACTTTGATCGCTATGCTGCAGGGAGAATTAGACCGGAAAAGCGAGCAACTTGCTGTAAAGGACAAGCAGATCGAGGAACTGAACGCAAGGTTGGCGGAGGTCAGCTCGGCGTTGGTGACGGCACAGCAGACTGCGGCAGCGGCCCAGGCTCTCCATGCTGGGACAATGCATCAGCAGCTTCTTTCCGGCAAGTCCGGAGCCGATCAGCCGGAGCGTGAGACAGAACCGGTTCAAAAGCGTAGCTGGTTTAGTAGGTTCTTTGGGGACTAAACAGAACGACAAATCGGGAATTTGTAGGGGTGATTAAAATGAAATGTCCGTATTGTGGTGAAGAAATGCAACTTGGTTGTATTCAATGCAGAGATGGTGTCTATTGGAGCGAAAAAGAACGAGTTATTGCGGCCCTCAACATTGGTGGGGGCAAGTCAATCAAACTCAATGAAAAGTCAATCGGTGGACCTTTTGGTGGAGCGTCTGCGGAGGCTTGGCTCTGCGAGAAGTGCAAGAAAATTGTCATTGAGTATTAAATTTCAGTTTATCGGTGGGATGAAGGTCGGGGAGCCGTCCGCAGACGGCAGGGGCAGCGCCCCTCCGGAGCTGGCAGAGCAGCAGGCACGAGCCGGCAGTGAAGCAGCTCCGGCAACCCCTCCCCTTTAGGGGCGCAAAGCACTTTCACACCGCTGCACCGATGGGGTGGCGGTGTGAAAGTGCTTTTGCGTTACTTTCTCACCAGAAAGTAACAAAGAGGTTGTTTTTAGCGGAAATTTATGATAAAATAGAGGACGGAAGAATAAGCGGAAAGGGGGCGATTTTATGGGAGTTACGATTTCGGGTATGACAGGTGCAGGGAGCATCCGGCACAACAACCGCAGCTTCTCAGCGGCGAATGTAGACCGGAGCCGGACGGAGCAGAACATTGTTTTCTGCAACGAGGATCTGAAGCAGGTCTATCATATGGTCTTTGATGAAGCTCTCGCAGCCTACAACGCAAAGAAAACCAAAACGAGAGATAAGATACCGGACTACTATGAGCATATCCGGCAGAGTAAACAGGAAAAGCTGTTCCATGAAGCGATCTTCCAGATCGGCAACATGAGCGACTGTGGGTGCGGTACGCCGGACGGAGAACGGGCGGCGGCAGCTCTGAAAGATTTTGCGGAGTCTTTTGCAGAACGCAACCCCCATCTGCGGGTGTTCAATATGGTGCTGCACATGGACGAGGCAACGCCCCATCTCCATGTCGATTTTATCCCTGTGGCAACGGAGCAGTCAAGAGGACTTTCTACAAGGGTATCTATGAAACAGGCATTGAAGCAGCAGGGGTTTGTCGGTGTCGGCAGAAAGCAGACCGAATGGGCGGCGTGGATGGAACGGGAGAAAGAAGCTCTGACGGAGATCGCCCAGCGGCACGATTTTGAAATTATCTCTCTCGGCACGAACAGACCGCACATGGACTTGCCGCAGTTCAAGGAAGCGGCTGCGAGGCTGGAAGCGGTGCAGCAGCAGACAGCGGCAGTAGAGCGGGAGGTTGCTGAGCTGGAACGGCAGCGGGACGCTCTGAAAGGCACTGTGCGGCTCTTAAAGGAGGCTGACAGGGTAAATGCACCCCTGCATGATATTCAGCCGGAAAAGACGCTCACAGGGGCAGTAAAGGGCGTGACGGTGGATCAGGTCGAGCAGCTAAAGAAAATGGCACTGCGCAGCGTGACGGATCGGCACAAGGTACAGGAGCTGACGGAGGAAAACACCCGTCTGCGGTCACAGGTGCCGTCCATGAAGAAGCGGCTGGAAGAAGCGCAGCGGCAGCAGAGGCTTGAACAGGAAAACCGGAGGCTGCGCGATGAAAACTATTATCTGCAATCCGAGCTGCAGGAGGAACGCAGCTTCACCGAGCGTCTGACGGACGGCATCGGTCGGATGCTGGACTTCTTGGAAGAACACTTGCCGGAGCGTCTGCGTCCTCTGCTTGAAAAGGCGAGGGAGCTGCTGCCCGATCCGGAGATTGGACAGCAGCAGGAGCAACAGCAGCACCAGCGAGGAATGGGCGGCATGGAGCTGTAAAAGAAGCCTGTCCGGAGGGCTTGAAAATCTCTTTCGGACAGGCTATAATAACAACTGAAAATAGGGAATTGCTGTATTGATAATCTAAGCCCCCTGTAAGGGTACTCCCAACCTATATTTTTTCTCTCTGAAAGGGAGAAAGTCGGAGGGGAAAAGGGGGGTGAGCGGAGGGGTGTTGGAAGTGTGGTAAACCTCGTTAGAGGTTTTCCAAGCCACTGTGGTAAACCCATCGGGTTTTCCATAGTGGCGGCACTTTCAATGCCCCGCAGCGAGGGGGAAAAGGGGGAGGTGACTTTCTCTTTAAGGCGGCGTAGCCGCCGCTCTTTTGCTCCCCCTTTTCCCCCTTCCCGCCCGCAGGCGATCCCCGCCGCAGCGGATTTTCTTTTTGGTACTTTTTCTTTTGTGAGGTGGTAATATGACCGAGAATTATCGAGGCTGCTACGAGTATTTGAGCGCACAATATCCGGAGGTCGGAGGCTATGAGTTTTATAAAGAGCTGTTTCCGGACAATGAGAACTCCGGAGAACGGCACACGGATTTTTCCCATCCGAACGCTGTGTATCTGTATCGGGACGAACAGAGCGAGGATAAGAAGCTCCGGCGCAGGAAGATGTATAACGACACATGGGAACAGGATTACATGGAGTTTGTCGAGGGGAACAGCCTTACTTTGTGCAGCGGTCTTGCATATCGCAGAAAGGAGAACAGGCTGGAGAACGCCCAGCGGATGTATGCTCTGATCTTCGATCTGGATGGCGTAGGTCTTGCCGAGCTGCGCAACCTCTTTCTGCGCTTTGGCGGCGATCCGGAGCGAGTGCGCCGGTTGCCGATGCCGACTTTCCTTGTTCTGTCGGGGACAGGGCTGCATATCTACTATGTTTTCCAGCAGCCGATTGACCTATACCCGAATATAAAAATTCAGCTTAAAAGTCTGAAATATGACCTCACTTTCCGGCTATGGGAGTATGGCAGCACTTCGCAGGTCAAGGCGATCCAGTATCAATCCATCAATCAGAGCTTCCGCATGGTGGGCAGCATCAATGACAAGCATGGGACGGAGCTGGTCGCTTTCCGTACCGGAGAACGGGTAACGCTGGATTATCTGAACGCCTACGCAAAGCCAGAAAACAGGGTGGATGTCAATAAGCCTTTCAGCCCATCCAAAATGACACGAGCTGAGGCGAGGGAGGCATATCCGGAGTGGTATGAGCGTGTTGTTGTGAGAGGCGAGAAAGGACGCAAGAAGTGGGATATTGCCGGAAAGGTGCATGGTGATGATCCGTATGCGCTCTACCATTGGTGGCTGCGGCAGATCGGAGAGATAAAGGGCGGGCATCGGTATTTCTTTTTGATGTGCCTTGCTATCTATGCTTACAAATGCGGTGTGTCGAAGCAGCAGCTCCGGCAGGATATGAAAGAGGCTTTTGATGATCTGCAGATGGTGAAGCATGAGAACGCATTGACCGAGGAAGATATACGGAGTGCGCTGGAAGCCTACGACAAGGAGTATTACAATTTCACGATTTCCGATATTGAAGCTCTGACCGATGTTCGCATCGAGCGCAACAAGAGGAATGGTAGATCACAGAAAGAGCATTTGAAAAGAGCAAGGGCGGTGCAGGAAGTGGATTATCCTGGCGGCACATGGAGAAGAAAAGGGGCAGAAGAAAAGAAAGCGCAAGTCTATGCGTGGCGGCAGGAGCATCCAGAGGGACGCAAGGCCGATTGTCATAGGGACACCGGACTTGATCCGAAAACGATCCGCAAATGGTGGGACACCGTACCGGAGGGGCATATAACGGTCAAAATACGCCCATCACAGGCTTTGAGCGATCTGTTGGTGGAGGAATTTAAGAAAGGGCTGTAAACGCCCCAGAAACGCCCTACAAGGCGTTTTCGGGGCGGGTAAGGGGAAGAAAAATTTCTTTTAGGTACTTGCTTTCCTAAAACTGATGTGATACAATGATTTAATCCAGAAAAGGAGTAAAAAATATGCGGCAAGGTATTCTTAAATAAAACTATAATCAAATAGTGGGAACAAAGGATTATGATAGCTCCTTTTGTAGGGGCTTAGTTTTTTGTACCCAATTTAAGAATACTTTTGCCTTATCAATTTTGACATATCCCCAAAAACAGCAATCACAAACAGGTGTATGCTGTATATGTGTATGTCCGCAACTTATAATCCCCAGTGGTAAAAGTATTTTACTGCTGGGGATTTTTATGCCCTTTGGGGCTGTAAAGGGAGGACAATCACATGAAAATAATCAATATTGGAATTCTTGCCCATGTAGACGCTGGAAAGACGACCTTGACGGAGAGCCTGCTATATGCCAGCGGAGCCATTTCAGAACCGGGGAGCGTCGAAAAAGGGACAACGAGGACGGACACCATGTTTTTGGAGCGGCAGCGTGGGATTACCATTCAAGCGGCAGTCACTTCCTTCCAGTGGCACAGATGTAAAGTTAACATTGTGGATACGCCCGGCCACATGGATTTTTTGGCGGAGGTGTACCGCTCTTTGGCTGTTTTAGATGGGGCCATCTTGGTGATCTCCGCTAAAGATGGCGTGCAGGCCCAGACCCG
>NZ_JAHLPP010000011.1 GCF_018917965.1 Pseudoflavonifractor sp. MSJ-37
GCCGTGAACAAGAACGAGTCCGCCCCCATCTTCGAGGTGGCCTCCTACGGCATCGCGGGCGACCTGTTCAAGGTCACCCCCATGCTCATCGACTCCATCAAGGCCATCAAGGCTGGCAAGTAAGCGTTTTCCCCTTTTGCAGTCATGTGAGAACGAGCCCCGCCGGACCATCCAAGCCCGCGGGCTCTTCTCACGTCCCTGACAAAGCCGGGACTTCCCCATCGAACGAGAAAAGAGACATCAGACGTCCGGGCCTCCGGAACGTTTCGATACCCCACAGACCCCTTTTGCAGGGCCTTTGGAACTACTGTTTGTAGTACAAGGAGGATAAATTATGCCCAACCAGAAGAAAAATTACGTCGTGATGGACGGCAATACTGCCGCGGCTCACGTGGCGTATGCCTTTACCGAGGTCGCCGCCATCTACCCCATCACCCCGTCCTCTCCCATGGCCGAGAAGGTGGATGAGTGGTCCGCCAAGGGCCGCAAGAACCTGTTCGGCTCCAACGTCGACGTGATCCAGATGCAGTCCGAGGCCGGCGCCGCCGGTACCTGCCACGGCTCCCTGCAGGCTGGCGCTCTGACCACCACCTTCACCTCTTCCCAGGGCCTGATGCTGATGATCCCCGCCATGTATGCCATGGGCGGCCAGTTCCTCCCCAGCGTCATGCACATCGCCTCCCGCGTGGTCACTTCCAACCACCACTCCATCTTCGGCGATCACACCGACTTCATGACCTGCCGTATGACCGGCTATGGCATGCTGATGTCCTCCTCCCCTCAGGAGGCCATGGATCTGGGCGCGGTCGCCCATCTGTCCGCCATCAGCGCCAAGTATGCCTTCATGCACTGCTTCGACGGCTTCCGCACCTCTCACGAGATGCAGCGCATCGAGGCCCTGGACTATGAGGATCTGCGTCCCCTGGTGGATCAGGAGGCTCTGAAGGAGTTCCGCCGCAACGCGCTGAACCCCGAGCATCCCACCAACCGCGGCAACAACGTCAACCCCGACGTGTACTTCCAGTGCAAGGAGGGCGCCAACGTCAAGGCCGCTGTCGTCCCCGCCACGGTCCAGCATTACATGGACGAGATCAACAAGATCACCGGTCGTGACTACAAGCTGTTCAACTACTATGGCGCTCCCGACGCGGAGGAAGTCATCGTCGTCATGTGCTCCGCCTCCGAGGCCGTGAAGGAGACCGTCGACTACCTGAACGCGCAGGGCCGCAAGGTGGGCCTGGTGCAGATCCATCTGTACCGTCCCTTCTCCGTCCAGCACTTCTCCGACGCGATCCCCGCCACCGTCAAGAAGATCGCTGTCCTGGACCGCAACAAGGAGACCGGCTCCGTGGGCGAGCCCGTGTATCTGGACGTCGTGACCGCCCTGAACCAGGCCGGCCGTACCGACATCAAGGTCGTGGGCGGCCGTTACGGCCTGTCCTCCAAGGACACCACTCCCGGCCAGTTCATCGCTGTCTATGACAACCTGAAGAAGGACGAGCCCAAGAACAACTTCACCATCGGCATCAACGACGATGTGACCCACACCTCCCTGGACTACAAGGAAGTGGAGCTCAACCATCCCGGCGAGGTCTCCTGCAAGCTGTGGGGCCTGGGCGGCGACGGCACCGTCGGCGCCAACAAGAACGCCATCTCCACCATCGGCCTGGTGGCCAACAAGTACGCGCAGGCCTACTTCTCCTATGACTCCATGAAGACCGGCGGCCTGACCCAGAGCCACCTGCGCTTCGGCGACGAGCCCATCCGCTCCACCTACTGCGTCGGCTCCGCCAACTTCGTGGCCGTCCACGCTCCCACCTATGTCAACAAGTATGACACCACCGAGGACCTGAAGGAGGGCGGCACCTTCCTGCTGAACTGCCCCTGGTCCGTGGAGGAGCTGGAGACCCGTCTGCCCGGCAAGATGAAGCGCGATCTGGCCAACAAGCACGCCAACTTCTACATCATCGACGCCGCCAAGTGCGCCGTCCAGGTGGGCCTGCCCGCGAACCGCACCAACAGCATCCTGCAGGCCGCCTTCTTCGCCCTGACCAAGGTCATCCCCCTGGATATGGCCGTGGAGGACATGAAGAAGAACAACTACAACTCCTACTTCAAGAAGGCTGGTCAGGCCATCGTCGACAAGAACAATGCCGCCGTGGATCTGGGCATCAACGCCGCCGTGAAGGTGGAGATCCCCGCCAGCTGGGCCAATGCCGCCGACACCCCCGTGGCCGAGCCCAAGAACGCCACTCCCTTCGTCAAGGACATCGTCCTGCCCATGGACAAGCAGAAGGGCGACAAGCTGCCCGTCTCCGTGTTCCAGAAGCACGGTGTGCTGGACGGCACCTGGGAGAACGGCACTTCCGTCTACTCCAAGCGCGGCGTGGCCATCAAGGTCCCCAAGTGGAACCCTGAGTCCTGCATCCAGTGCAACGCCTGTGCCATGTGCTGCCCCCATGCCGCCATCCGTCCCGTCCTGCTGAGCGACGCGGAGAAGGCCGAGGTGCCCGCTTCCTTCGTCACCGTGCCCGCCAAGGGCCTGGGCAAGGACGCCCCCGCCTACTCCTTCCGTATGCAGGTCAGCCCCTATGACTGCCTGGGCTGCGGCGTGTGTCTGACCGCCTGCCCCGCCAACAAGAGCGACAAGATGGCCGACGCGCTCGTCATGACTCCGTTCGAGGAGATGAAGGACGAGCAGCCTCTGTTCGACGACGTGGCCATGAACGACAAGTACCTGAAGAAGGACATCATCAGCGACAAGGACGTGAAGCACATCCAGTTCGCCAAGCCCTACTTCCAGTTCTCCTCCGCCTGCGCGGGCTGTGCTGAGACCACCTACATCAAGCTGGTCAGCCAGCTGGTGGGCGACCGGATGTACATCGGCAACGCGGCCGGCTGTTCCTCCGCCATCAGCGGCGGCGCGCCCATCCTGCCCTACTGCAAGGACTGCCACGGCAACGGCCCCGCTTGGGAGCACTCCCTGTTCGAGGACAACGCCGAGTTCGCCTACGGCTTCTTCCACGCGCAGGACGCCATCCGCAAGGAGCTGCTGATCCACCTGGCCAACCTGAAGAACAACGGTGTGGCCGTGGACGTCATCAGCGACTACGAGGCCAACTGGCAGGACAGCTCCAAGTCCCGCGCCGTGTCTGACGCCGTGATCGCCGCTCTGGAGAGCGCCGACAAGAACGCCGACACCGAGTACGTCCTGGACAACAAGGAGTACCTGACCAAGAAGTCCGTGTGGGCCATCGGCGGCGACGGCTGGGCCTACGACATCGGCTTCGGCGGCATCGACCACGTCATGGCTCAGAACCGCGACGTGAACCTGCTGGTCCTGGATACCGAGGTGTACTCCAACACCGGCGGACAGTCCTCCAAGTCCACCCCCACCTCCGCGACCGCGAAGTTCGCCGCCGGCGGCAAGCAGGTGGCCAAGAAGGATCTGGGCGCCATCCTGATGCAGTACGGCTACGTCTATGTGGCCCAGGTGGCCATGGGCGCCGATCAGGCCCAGACCCTGCGCGCTCTGCGTGAGGCCGAGTCCTATCCCGGTCCTTCCATCGTGATCTGCTACTGCCCCTGCCTGGAGCAGCATATCAAGGCCGGCATGGGCTGCTCTCAGCAGGAGATGAAGAAGGCTGTGGAGTGCGGCTACTGGCACCTGTACCGCTACGATCCCCGCCGCGTCGCCGAGGGCAAGAACCCCTTCCAGCTCGACTCCAAGGAGCCCGACACCAGCAAGGTCATGGACTTCCTGATGGGCGAGAACCGCTTCGCCTCCCTGAAGAACAACTTCCCCGAGAAGGCCGCCGCCCTCTACGAGAAGGAAGTCTCCGACGTCAAGGCCCGCTACGCCAAGTACGTCAAGATGGCTCAGGACTGAGCGAACTTTTCCGATTGATCTTCATCGGTCTGACCTTCAGCCAGATCGGTGAAAAATGAAACGGAGCGCCGTCCGTCCGGGCGGCGCTCCGTCATTTTTTTGCGCGAAAAGGCTTGTTGACAGGCCCTTCCTGATGATATAATAAACACCGAAGCGGGAAGTTCCGCACATCAGGAAAAAATCTCTATCTGAATTCTTAGGAGGTCCTTCTTATGTATCAGACGATCCATTATGAGAAGCAGGACAATATCGGCATCATCACCATCGACCGGCCCGAGGCCCTGAACGCCCTCAACTCCACCGTGGTGGGCGAGCTGGAGCAGGTCATCGACAGCGTGGAGAAGGACAGCTCCCTGGGCGCCCTGATCATCACCGGCGCGGGCCGCTCCTTCGTGGCCGGCGCCGACATCGGCGAGCAGAGCACCATGGATCTGGCCACCGGCCGCAAGTGGGGCCAGAACGGCAGCGCCCTGTTCCGCCGCATCGAGAAGCTGGAGATCCCCACCATCGCCGCGGTGAACGGCTTCGCTCTGGGCGGCGGCTGTGAGCTGGCCATGTGCTTCGACATCATCCTGGCCAGCGAGAAGGCCAAGTTCGGCCAGCCCGAGGTGGGCCTGGGCATCACTCCCGGCTTCTCCGGCACCCAGCGCCTGCCCCGCCGCGTGGGCATCGCCAAGGCCAAGGAGCTGATCTTCTCCGGCAAGATGATCAAGGCCGACGAGGCCGAGAAGATCGGTCTGGTCAACGCGGTCTACGCCCCCGAGGCCCTGATGGACGGCGCCCTGGAGATGGCCCGCTCCTTCACCAAGAACGCCCCCATCGCCGTCAAGTACGCCAAGGCCTGCATCGACCGCGGTATGCAGATGGACATCGACGACGGCATCGCCGTGGAGAACGAGCTGTTCGCCATGTGCTTCGCCACCGAGGACCAGAAGGAGGGCATGAAGGCCTTCCTGGAGAAGCGTCCCGCCGTGTTCCAGAACAAGTAAGGACCGATCGGTCCATAAATAGGCCGCCCCGGCGCTGGATGTCCAGTACCGGGGCGGTCTGTCCTCGTCCGGGACGGCTTGACAGCGTTCCGGCCAGTGGTTATAATAAAGATAGAAAGAGCGCCGCCGCAGATCGGATGGTCAGCCCCTTCTATACAGTCTTATCGTATTTCTACGTTGACCGCTTGGGTGGCAGCCCAGCGGTCAACACGCTTTTGGGGAGATGCAGATCATCACCGCGAGGATGACGATGACTGACACCACAACGCGCAGGACTTTCGCCCAGCGTCTGTTTCCCATCCGCCTCACCCCCTTTCTACAAAGGGAGTGGCTGACCGCCGATCTAAAGCGCGGCGACGCTCGGCCTCCGGCCTTTTGGGCCGGAGGCTGTTTTTATCCTACCATATCCGACCAAAAATGACAAGGCCCGCCCCCCTACGCCCTTTGGCGCGAAGGGGGTTTTTTTTCGTTTTTTTCTGCCCGGCGGGAACTTTTTCTCTGGAAGCGCCGTCTAACTGTTCTCGACACACGCGGGGGTGTCAGCCCTTTTTTACAGCTTTGTTACAGTTCGCCCGGACCCATTGACGGGCGGAGAAAAATGTTTTAAGATATCTCCAGAGGCAAGGGGAGTCGTACCATCGTTCGACCACACATTTTCTCCGGGAAAAGTGCGGGAAAACAGGGGAAAACGCCGCTTTCTCAAATCAAATAAGGAGGAATCCTCAATGAGCAACCTCAAGAAGGTTCTCAGCGTCGGTCTGGCGTCTACCATGGTCCTTGGTATGATGACCACCGCCGGTGCTGCGAGCTACGAGAAGTTCACTGACAA
>NZ_JAHLPP010000012.1 GCF_018917965.1 Pseudoflavonifractor sp. MSJ-37
GCCCGTCTCCAGGCAAGTATTTTCGGCGCAGGTGAGCTTAACTTCTGTGTTCGGGATGGGTACAGGTGGACCCTCACCGCAATCAACACCGACTGTCTCTATTCTACTCTTTTCTCGCTCTCTCGTCAAGAGCTTTGGTGACCCGTACCGGATTCGAACCGATGTTAACGGCGTGAGAGGCCGCTGTCTTGACCACTTGACCAACGGGCCATTGGTGCGCCTTCAGGGATTCGAACCCGGGACCCACTGATTAAGAGTCAGTTGCTCTACCAACTGAGCTAAAGGCGCGTACTTTCCTTCGAGAAGGAAGGTACGCGGGAGGAGCTCTATGCATCTCCTCCCACCTCCGCTCTCCTTCTCAGAAGAGGGGCGCTCCTGCACCCTCAAAACCGAACAATGTAGTCTTCCGCTCCGCTCGCAAGCGCCTGCATTTCTTTCTTGTCACTTAAGGTCAAGCCCTCGGCTGATTAGTACCAGTCAGCTGCACACATCACTGTGCTTCCACCTCTGGCCTATCGACGATGTAGTCTACATCGAGCCTTACCTCATGAAGAGTGAGAGATCTCATCTTAGGGGGAGTTTCACGCTTAGATGCTTTCAGCGTTTATCTCGTCCGTACGTAGCTACCCAGCTATGCCCCTGGCGGGACAACTGGTGCACCAGCGGTACGTCCATCCCGGTCCTCTCGTACTAAGGACAGCTCCCTTCAAATCTCTTACGCCCGCAACAGATAGGGACCGAACTGTCTCACGACGTTCTGAACCCAGCTCGCGTGCCGCTTTGATTGGCGAACAGCCAAACCCTTGGGACCGAATACAGCCCCAGGATGCGACGAGCCGACATCGAGGTGCCAAACCTCCCCGTCGCTGTGGACGCTTGGGGGAGATCAGCCTGTTATCCCCAGGGTAGCTTTTATCCGTTGAGCGACGGCATTTCCACTCACATACCGCCGGATCACTAACTCCAACTTTCGTTACTGCTCGACCCGTCGGTCTCGCAGTTAGGCTCGTTTATGCGTTTACACTCAATGCACGATTTCCGTCCGTGCTGAACGAACCTTTGAGCGCCTCCGTTACCTTTTTGGAGGCGACCGCCCCAGTCAAACTGCCCACCTAACAGTGTCCCCCGACCCGATCCAGGGCCGCAGGTTAGAAAACCAGCAGATCAAGGGTGGTATCCCAAGGATGGCTCCCTACAGGCTGGCGCCCGTAGTTCCATGCCTCCCACCTATCCTGTACATGATCTACCGATCTCCAGTATTAAGCTACAGTAAAGCTCCATGGGGTCTTTCCGTCTAGTTGCGGGTAACTGGCTTCTTCACCAGTACAACAATTTCGCCGGGCGGGCTGTTGAGACAGTGCCCAAATCGTTACGCCATTCGTGCGGGTCAGAACTTACCTGACAAGGAATTTCGCTACCTTAGGACCGTTATAGTTACGGCCGCCGTTTACTGGGGCTTCGATTCGAACCTTCGCTTGCGCTGAGCTCTCCTCTTAACCTTCCAGCACCGGGCAGGCGTCAGCCCATATACGTCATCTTTCGATTTAGCATAGACCTGTGTTTTTGGTAAACAGTCGCTTGGGCCTTTTCACTGCGGCCTCCCGTAGGAGGCGCCCCTTATCCCGAAGTTACGGGGCCAATTTGCCGAGTTCCTTAACAACCCTTCTCCCGTTGGCCTTAGGATTCTCTCCTCATCTACCTGTGTCGGTTTGCGGTACGGGCGCCTTAGTATACCTCACGCCTTTTCTCGCCTCTGGACATCGAGGACTTCCCTACTATAGTTCGGTCCCTTACGCCCGGGTCTACCAACGCCCGGGTCCCTCTATTCCAAAGTGTCAGCGTGCTTAAAGTTCGGCGGCTACGGAATCTCTACCGTATGTGCATCGACTACGCCTCGCGGCCTCGCCTTAGCTCCCGGCTCACCTTGGGCGGACGAACCTTCCCCAAGAAACCTTAGATTTTCGGCCATCATGATTCCCACATGATTCTCGCTACTCATTCCGGCATTCTCACTCGAATACAGTCCACCGCCGCTCTCGCTGCGACTTCGCCCCGTATTCGACGCTCCCCTACCCCTGTCCTAAGACAAGCCCAAGCTTCGGTCATATGCTTAGCCCCGTTATATTTTCCGCGCAGAGCCACTCGACCAGTGAGCTATTACGCACTCTTTTAATGAGTGGCTGCTTCTAAGCCAACATCCTGGTTGTTTTCGCAGCTCCACATCGTTTTCCACTCAGCATATGTTTGGGACCTTAGCTGTGGGTCTGGGCTGTTTCCCTTTCGACAATGAAACTTATCTCACACTGTCTGACTGCTATCCATCATTTATCCGGCATTCAGAGTTTGATAGGGTTCAGTAACCTTATCGGCCCCTAGCCCATTCAGTGCTTTACCTCCGGTAAACTAAGATAACGCTAGCCCTAAAGCTATTTCGGGGAGAACCAGCTATCTCCGAGTTCGATTGGAATTTCACCGCTATCCACAAGTCATCGCCGATCATTGCAACGAGCGTGCGTTCGGTCCTCCATGGAGTTTTACCTCCACTTCAACCTGCTCATGGATAGGTCACCCGGTTTCGGGTCTATCGCCACTGACTTCATGCGCCCTGTTCAGACTCGCTCTCGCTTCGCCTCCGACACTGAATGTCTTAAGCTTGCCAGTGACGATAACTCGCCGGACCATTCTACAAAAGGTACCTCATCACCCATTGACGGGCTTTGAGTGCTTGTAAGCACAAGGTTTCAGGTTCTGTTTCACTCCCCTCCCGGGGTCCTTTTCACCTTTCCCTCACGGTACTGCTCCTCTATCGGTCATCAGGTAGTGTTTAGGCTTGGAGGGTGGTCCCCCCTGCTTCCCACCGGGTTTCACGTGTCCGGTGGTACTCTGGATACTCACTGACCAGAATCGTCTTTCACCTACGGGACTATCACCCGCTATGGTCGGCCTTCCCATGCCGTTCGATTAGACTACCTGACCGTTATGTGAGTCCACAACCCCGAGAGACGAGTCTCTCGGTTTGGCCTCTGCCGCGTTCGCTCGCCACTACTTGCGGTATCTCGGTTGATTTCTTTTCCTCGCCCTACTTAGATGTTTCAGTTCAGGCGGTGCCCTTCCTACGCCTATTTGGTTCAACGCAGGATGCTGGAGTATTGCTCCAGCGGGTTCCCCCATTCGGATATCTCCGGATCAACGCTCATTTGCAGCTCCCCGAAGCTTTTCGCAGCTTGTCACGTCCTTCATCGGCTCCTGATGCCAAGGCATTCCCCTTGCGCTCTTTCTAGCTTGACCTCGTAGAACAGCTCTAGCTGTTCTCTATAGTCATCAAGAATCATGCAGGCTCCAGAGTTCATTCTTTGGCTACATTGTTTTACCCTCTGCTAGAACAGCTTCCGCCATTCTATTCTAAGTTCCACAACATTTGCTTTGTTGCCCTCTGTTGCTTGCTTGCATCACTTTTGATCTACATTGTTCAGTTTTCAAGGTGCAGGTCTGACCTCTCTCGAGGCCAGGTCGAAACTCCCGATCTCTTTCAGGAGCTTCGACCTGGCTTCTTTTCGAGTGGTGGGCCCAAGTGGACTCGAACCACCGACCTCACGATTATCAGTCGTGCGCTCTAGCCAGCTGAGCTATGGGCCCATGTCGGTCCACTCTGGTGGAGACGATCGGGCTCGAACCGATGACCCTCTGCTTGCAAAGCAGATGCTCTCCCAGCTGAGCTACGCCCCCATCTCGTGTACCCTCTAAATTAAACAACGTGAAAGCTTTTCCACACCAGAAACTGACCTTAGGACGTTACACAGGAGCTTGCTCCTGTGAAGTCTCCTTAGAAAGGAGGTGATCCAGCCGCACCTTCCGATACGGCTACCTTGTTACGACTTCACCCCAATTATCGAACCCACCTTCGGCCGCGTCCTCCTTGCGGTTAGACTACGGACTTCGGGTGTTCCCGACTCTCATGGTGTGACGGGCGGTGTGTACAAGGCCCGGGAACGTATTCACCGCGGCATGCTGATCCGCGATTACTAGCGATTCCAACTTCACACAGGCGAGTTGCAGCCTGCGATCCGAACTGGGATGGCTTTTAGGGGTTTGCTCCACCTCGCGGTCTTGCTTCCCTCTGTTGACCACCATTGTAGTACGTGTGTGGCCCAGGACATAAGGGGCATGATGATTTGACGTCGTCCCCACCTTCCTCCGTTTTGTCAACGGCAGTCTCGCTAGAGTGCTCTTGCGTAGCAACTAACAATAGGGGTTGCGCTCGTTGCGGGACTTAACCCAACATCTCACGACACGAGCTGACGACAACCATGCACCACCTGTCACCGGCGCCCCCGAAGGGGAAAGACTATCTCTAGTCCGGTCGCCGGGATGTCAAGCCCTGGTAAGGTTCTTCGCGTTGCTTCGAATTAAACCACATACTCCACCGCTTGTGCGGGCCCCCGTCAATTCCTTTGAGTTTCAACCTTGCGATCGTACTCCCCAGGTGGGATACTTATTGTGTTGACTGCGGCACGGAGGGGGTCAGTCCCCCCACACCTAGTATCCATCGTTTACAGCGTGGACTACCAGGGTATCTAATCCTGTTTGCTCCCCACGCTTTCGCGCCTCAGCGTCAGTTGCTGTCCAGCGATCCGCCTTCGCCACTGGTGTTCCTCCGTATATCTACGCATTTCACCGCTACACACGGAATTCCGATCGCCTCTCCAGTACTCAAGAACTACAGTTTCAAATGCAGGCTATGGGTTGAGCCCATAGTTTTCACACCTGACTTGCAGTCCCGCCTACACGCCCTTTACACCCAGTAAATCCGGATAACGCTTGCCACCTACGTATTACCGCGGCTGCTGGCACGTAGTTAGCCGTGGCTTATTCAAGAGGTACCGTCATCTTGTTCGTCCCTCTTAAAAGAAGTTTACAACCCGAGAGCCTTCTTCCTTCACGCGGCGTTGCTGGGTCAGGCTTGCGCCCATTGCCCAATATTCCCCACTGCTGCCTCCCGTAGGAGTCTGGGCCGTGTCTCAGTCCCAATGTGGCCGGCCGACCTCTCAGTCCGGCTACTGATCGTCGCCTTGGTAGGCCTTTACCCTGCCAACTAGCTAATCAGACGCGAGGCCATCTCAGAGCGATAGATCTTTGATAGCAGAGCCATGCAGCTCCGCTATTTCATGCGGTATTAGCAGTCCTTTCGGACTGTTATCCCCCACTCCAAGGCAGGTTCCTCACGCGTTACTCACCCGTCCGCCACTAAGCAACTCTATCCGTTGTCCGAAAACTCCGTCAAGAGCGCTCCGTTCGACTTGCATGTGTTAAGCACGCCGCCAGCGTTCATCCTGAGCCAGGATCAAACTCTCAATAAAATGGTATCTAAAGAGCTTCCGCTCTCTAAATCGATCTTATCGAAGCTGATTCAAGCTTCAAAGAAATGTTTGACAGTCGCCCCTCCACAAACTTCTGCTTGTGAAGGACGATTTGTCCTTCTGGTGCTTCGTGTTACTTTCACGTTGTTTAATTTACAAGGTACACGCTCGACAGCTTCCGCTGTCCAGTGCGCTATATTTTAGCACACTCTCGTTCGCTTGTCAAG
>NZ_JAHLPP010000013.1 GCF_018917965.1 Pseudoflavonifractor sp. MSJ-37
CTTGGACTGGATGCCGCTCCCATCCCGGAAGCCGTCGAAGAGCATGGCCCGTTTGAAGCCGGTGTACTTGCCCTCGTAGTCGTTTTGCAGGAGCAGGTTGTAGAGGTGATAGTTCAGATCCGCGTGGGCCTGCGCCAGCCCGCCCAGCGCCCCGTCGATGCGGGCGAAGTCCTCGTTGAAGTCGGTCCGCAGGAACGGGTCCCCCGGTCCCCACTGGTGGAGCTGATAGTGTTGAGTATAGTTCGACATTCCAATCCCTCCTTAGTTTGGATATGGCCAAGGAAGAGACGGGCAGACCGGGACGGGAGCGTCGGACGAAAGCGGGAGAAAAACAGAAAAAGCCCTCCGCTGACGCGGAAAGCCTTTATCTGGTACGCCCGAAGTCCGACCGAGGAGTCCCTTCCCGAGAAGGCGAAGCCTGATCGGCGGCTGCGGCATCGGACCTAAAAACAGAAAAGGCCCTCCGCTGACGCGGAAAGCCTTTGTCTGGTACGCCCGAAGTCCGACCGAGGGGAGGTGCCAGTGGCACGTCCCCGACCGAGGAGTCCCTTACCGAGAAGGCGAAGCCTGATCGGCGGTTGCGGCATCAGACATAAAAACAGAAAAGGCCCTCCGCTGACGCGGAAAGCCTTTGTCTGGTACGCCCGAAGTCCGACCGAGGGGAGGTGCCAGTGGCACGTCCCCGACCAAGGAGTCCCTTCCCGAGAAGGCGAAGCCTGATCGGCGACTGCGGCATCAGACCGAAAAACAGAAAAGGCCCTCCGCTGACGCGGAAAGCCTTTGTCTGGTACGCCCGAAGTCCGACCGAGGGGAGGTGCCAGTGGCACGTCCCCGACCGAGGAGTCCCTTCCCGAGAAGGCGAAGCCTGATCGGCGGCTGCGGCATCGGACATAAAAACAGAAAAGGCCCTCCGCTGACGCGGAAAGCCTTTATCTGGTACGCCCGAAGTCCGACCGAGGGGAGGTGCCTGTGGCACGTCCCCGACCGAGGAGTCCCTTCCCGAGAAGGCGAAGCCTGATCGGCGACTGCGGCATCAGACATAAAAACAGAAAAGGCCCTCCGCTGACGCGGAAAGCCTTTGTCTGGTACGCCCGAAGGGACTCGAACCCCCAACTTTCAGAACCGGAATCTGACGCTCTATCCATTGAACTACGGACGCATATGAACTTTTGAACATTGAACAGGATATATTATAGCATCCTCTATCCGGTTTGTAAAGACCGCTTGCAAAAATTTTTCCTTTCTCCCGCATTCGTCCGACGGTCCCGTCCCGTTCGGGCCATCTCCTCCCCGGTCACATCCAACACAAGGAGGAATGGATATGCCGAATCATACCGAACACTATCAGCTCCACCAGTGGGAGCCGGGGGACCCGTTCCTGCGGACGGACTTCAACGAGGACCTGGCCAAGATCGACGGGGCGCTGGGGCGGCTGGATCAGCGGGGGATCGACACCGCTTACCAGCTCTATGAGCTCCTGCTCCAGCGGGACTATGAGGGCAAGTACACCGGCTTCAAGCGGGCGCTCTTCTTCGACGGCTTCCGCAATGCCGACCTGATCCAGAGCCGGGAGGGCTTCCCCCTCACGCCCACCGGCGCGGCGCTGGGCCGGACCACCCAGAGCGACTATCCGCTGGGTTATGGCTCCGCCTACGCCAAGGACCTGTTCTCCCTGAATCTAGCCTTCACCGGCTGCGGCGTGGTCACCGGGCTGAGGTTCCAGATGCAGACCACCTCCGCCGTCAAGGGCGATGTGGACGTGAACCTTTACTTCACCACCGGCGGCTTCACATGGAGCTCCACGAAAGCCTTCGCGGCCCCCTCCGGCGGCGGGCTCAGGGAGTACACCTTCCCCATCCCGGAGACGCCGGTGGCCAAGGGCTCCACCTTCCTCTTCCGGGTGTACGCCACCGTGGACAACGTGAAGTTCCGCTCCGCCGCCTCCTCCACCCATCTGGGCGGCACGGTGCTGGTCACGCCCAAGGCCATGCCCGCCGGGACTCTGATCAGCGCTCCGGCCGCCCTCCCGGCGGGGCGCTCCGCCATGGCCTGGGTCCGGCACAGCGGCGGCTCGGTGGGACTGGCCCTCCGCTCCAACGGGGCGGACCATCCCATGACCGCCGGGGAGGCCGCGCCCTCGGTGGAGCTCCGCAACAAGACCGCCTGCACGGAGCAGACCTTCCGGCTGGACGGCCCCCTCGCCGCCGGAGACTGGCAGGCGGTGCTCACCGGCGCGCTGGGCGAGGACGAGGATGGCATGACCGTCTATGACTACGGCGTGATCGTCCTCTAACAGGCCAAAGGAGCGGACCGGATGGCCCGGACAAAAAACCACCCCCGGGCTTCGGCCCGGGGGTGGAAAACTGTTAGGCAGTTTTAGAGGGAGGCAGCTTTAGATCGTACCCAGAGTCAGAGTCTCGGAAGCGCTGTTGCCCAGCACGACGCTGAACTCACGGACAGTACCAACGGGCATACCAGCAGTGAACTTAATGCCAGTAGTGCTATTGGGGGTGACGGTAGAGCCGCTAGAGGCTTCCAGCTTCACGGTGGTGTCAGAAGCCATGACGGAGGTAGTGGTCAGGGTGACGGTGACGGTATCGCCGCTCATCGCCTTGTTCTGGCTCAGCTCAGCCTTGATGCCAGCAACAGTGCCAGTCAGAGTGACAGACACTTCCACAGGAGTCTCGATGGAAGCCAAAGTCACATCGGCCTTGGGCATCTCGAAGCACTCGCCGGTGGTCTTGGTGGTGCTGAACACGACCTTACCGTCAACAGAGACGGTGGTGGTGTGGGTAGCATCAGCGGCCTTCACGGTGACCACATCGCCAGCGGTGATATAGCCAGCGGAAGAAGCGGTGACGGACTTGCCAGCGGCGGTCGCATAGGTGGTGCCGGTGACAGTGCCCACATCGACCTTGTAGCCGTCCACCAGCACGACATCAGCAGCAGTCACGGTGTACTTGTCGCCGGTAGTGGTGACATCGGTGTAGGTGACAGCGCCAGTGGAAGCGTCGGTCGCAACGGACAGGACCTTAGCGCCCTTGGTCACGTCGATGGTCTCGCTCACAGCCTTGAACACGGTAGAACCGTTGTAGGAGACCTTGTAGAGATTCACAGTGCTCAGAGTGTAGGTGATGACAGAACCATCGTTGAAGGTCACGTCATAGGAGGCGCCGCCGTTCGCCTTGACGCTCTTCACATCATCCAGACCAGACTTGATCATGGAGATGATCTGGGACTGAGTGAAGTTATCGCCCTTGTACTTGGTCAGAGTCAGAGTGCCGTTGATGTCCTTCACGTTCGCGGTATAGCCGCTCTCGCTGGGAGCCACGGGGGTGGAGCTGCTGTCCAGACCCTTGACGATCATCAGCACCTCGTCGTCGCCGTTCACCAGGATCTCACGGACCAGGGCGCGGTCGTCGTTGCTGGGCAGGGAGCCCACATAGGCGTTGTCGAAGTCGTCGAAGTTGGTGCCGTCGATCTCGATTACCACGGTCTTGCTGGTCAGCTTGTACTCGGAAACGGTGCCGCCATTGTTGACCGCGATGGTCTTGCTGGAGATCTTAGCCGCGCCGTTGGGAGTCAGGATGTCCTTGCTGGCGCCGGCATTGGAGGCGGCGGTCAGCTTGTAGGTGCCGTCGGTGTTGACGGTGTACAGGTACAGGCCGGTCTCGTGGGCGTCAACTTGGAAGTTGCTCTCGTCCACCTTGATCTCGGTGACCTCATCGGTGCCGGGCAGGATGGCCTTGACGGTGGTGGTGTCCTTGGTGTGGTTCACGATCTTGGTCACGAACAGGTGATCGGCCACATCCTTGCCGGTGATGCTGCCGCCGGTGAAGGCCACAGCGGCCATGTTGCCGCCGTTGTTGTAAGCGGCATAGGCCTTCACGTCGTCAACGGAGGGAGCGGAAGCGTAGCCGGTGTACACGTCCACATCGTCGATCTCGCCGTCCTTGATGGACACGTAGAAGAAGACGGTGCTGGAGGAGGCATAGGCGCTCTGGAGAGTGCCGCCGCCGACCTTGGACAGGCCATTCATGTAGGTCTTGTTCTTCGTAAAGTCGGTGGAAGTGCTGGTGTTCTGGGCATAGAGACCCTTGGCGTCGCTCAGCTTGATCTCGCCATCGGAGCCGATGGAGTAAGCGTACACGCGGGCCAGAGAGGAGTCCGCGTTGCCGACAGACAGGCTCTTGACCGCAGACTTGATGGTGGGAGCGGTGTCGCCGTCCAGATCGTAGGTCTTGGTGGTGCCATCCTGCAGGGTGACCTTCACGCGGTTGCTGTCGATGCCGTTGTTGCTGTTGTTGGAGCCAGCCCAGACATAGGCGTAGTTGCCGCCGTTCTCGGTGGCGTCGCCCACGGCCACGATCATGCCGTTCTGGTCCAGATAGAAGGTGGCCTCGGTGTCCAGATAGGCGTTGTCCACGTTGGCGGCCGCCTCGATGTCGTCATCGCCGCCGGTGTAGCCGGCGATCTGGGACACGTCGTACTTGGTGCCAGCCACGGTCAAGGTCTCGCCCTTCTTGTAGGACTCCAGCTTGCCGGTCACGGACTCGGCCTTAGCGACGTGCAGGTCGCCGCCGATCCAGGCAGCCAGGACATAGTCGTCCTTCTTCACGTCATCGAAGCCCACGACGTCCTTCTTGTCATCGGCAGTCAGGTTCTTGTTGTTCCAAGCAGACCCGATGTCGATGGTGATGGAGCCGTCGTCCTTCGTGGAGTACTTGCTCACCTTGCCGAAGAACTGGTCCTCCAGCAGGATGTAGTCCACATCGCCGTCGTCGTCGTTGTCGATCAGGGTCTTGGTGGTGCCGCGGTTGGGCTTCACAGCGCCGATGCCGGCCTTCTCAGCCGCGCTCAGCTCGCTCCAGGCCTTGGCGCCGCCGTAGTTGTAGACGACCTTGGTGCCGGACACGATGTCCAGATCGTTGTCGTCGGCCAGCTTGTCGACGTTCTTGTTGGCGGCGGAGGTGACGATCTTGTTGTCCTCAGACAGGACAGCGGAGCCCAGGACGGTGGCCTTGGAGCTGTTGCCGGAGTCGTTCTTGACATACAGAGTGATGGACTTGCCCAGCTCGTCCTTGCCGGTGGAGACGGAGTAGGTGCCGTCGTTGAAGACCTTCTGGTCCTCGTCGGAGCCGTAGTTGGTCACGTCGATGACGGTCTTGCCCTCGTCCTTGGAAGAGCCCTTCTCGGAAGAAGAGTTCAGATCGGCGAACTCGTTGGCGGTGACGACGCCCTCGACCTTGATGGCGTTGAACTTGTCCTCCAGCATGGTCTTGCCGGTCTTGTTCTGGACGGCCACGGAGGTGCCGTTGGCGTTGTAGGTCCAGCTGTAGGTGACGGTGTCGGC
>NZ_JAHLPP010000014.1 GCF_018917965.1 Pseudoflavonifractor sp. MSJ-37
TGACCGCCAGCCCCCTCGCCCTCCCGGCGGGACAGAGCGCCCGGGCCTGGGTCCGGCATAGGGGCGGCGCCGTGGGCCTGACGCTCCGCTCCGGCGGGGAGGACCATCCCATGGCCGCCAGGGAGAGCCGTCCCACCATGGAGCTGATGGGCCGGAATGCCTGCACGGAGCAGTCCTTCACGCTGGACCGCCCCGTGGAGGCCGGAGACTGGCAGGTGGTCCTCACCGGCGCGCTGGGCGACGGCGAGGACGAGATGGCGGTGTATGACTACGGCGTGATCGTCCTCTGACACGCCAAAGGAGCGGGCCATACGGCCCGCTCCCGGCTCCAGCCTCGCCAGTCGACACGCCGCCCTGGTGGAGTATGATGAGGGCAGACGAGGGCACCGTCAGCAGACGGTCCGCCTCTTAAATGAGTTACAAGAAGTGATCGCTCGATCGGAAGGCCGAGACGATCACTTCTTGCGTTTCATGATCTGGTAGACCAAGTCGATGATGCTGACGATCAACAGACAGAATTGGATCAGTATCCGCCCCCAAAAGCCAATGAAAACGCCAGCTTTCCCCGATCCGGGGCGGCTGGCGTTCTGTTTTGCGGTCCCTGTGGTCTGCAAGCGGATCGGTTCCTATTAGAACACCACCCCCGGGCCGAAGCCCGGGGGTGGCGTTTGCGGTTTGGTCATACCAACAGACTAGAAGGAATCTGTCTATGGATAGCCTTAGACCTCCGCCTTCACATCGGTGGTAGCCAGCTTGTAGTTCGCCGTGATGAGGCCGTTGACGACCTCGAAGGTGTAGGTGTCACCCGCGTCGTTCAGAGTGATGGACTTGACGGTATAACCCTTCTTGGTCAGTTCCTTCTGAACAGCGGGGATGACCTCATTGACCATGTCCAGCGTGGCGACATCAGTACCCTTCTTACAGGTAACAGTCACCTTGCTGGGAATAGTCAGGTCAACCTTGGTGATGACATCAGTGGTGGTCGGAGTGCTGGGAGTGGTAGAGCCGCTCTTAGCCGCCTTGGTGACGACCAGCAGGAGCTCGCTGTCGCTGTTGTGCAGCAGATAGGTCACAAGGCCCTTATCGGAGTTGTTGGGCAGAGTCCCGACAGAGGCGGTATCGAAATCGCCGTTGTCCTTCTGCTCGACCCACACGGTCTTGTCGGTCAGCTTGTACTCAGCGGTATTGGTCGCCACGGTCTTGCTGGAGATGTTGTTCACGACGAGCGCGGGGCTACCAGACTTGGACTCATAGCTGCCGGAAGCGGGATCAGTCAGCTTATAAGTGTTATCCTTCGTGATGGTGTACAGATAAGCGCCGTTCTTGTCCCAGCTGCCATCGATCTTGATGTCAGTCTCCTCGGAGGAGCCAGGCAGGATGGCCTTGGCGTTGGTGTAATCGTTGGTGGAAGTACCGATATCGGTCACATACACGAAGTCGGCTACGTCCTTGCCGACGATGCTGCCGCCGGTGAAGGCCACAGCGGCCATGTTGCCGCCAGCGTTGTAAGCGGCATAGGCCTTGACAGAACTCACAGAGGGAGCGTTGGTGTAGCCGGTGTACACGTCCACATCGTCGATCTTGCCACCCTTAATGGTGACATAGAAGAACACAGTGCTGCTAGAAGCATACTTGGTCTGCTTGGCGCTGTCAGTCACAGTCAGACCGCCGACCTGAGTCTTGTTCTTGGTGAACTCGCTCGCATCACCCGTCACGGACAGATTGTCCTTCGGGGCAGTCAGCTTGATCTCGCCGTCAGAGCCGATGGAGTAAGCATAGACACGCCCCAGAGCGGTGTCAGCGGTGCTGGTCTTCAGAGCCTTGACAGCAGTCTTGACCGTATCAGCGGTACCGCTGTCCAGAGTGTAGACCTTCGTGGTGCCGTCCTCCAGGGTGACCTTCACGCGGTCGCTGTCGATGCCGGTGGTGTCATTGTCGCCAGCCCAGACATAGGCATACTTGCCGCCGTTCTCGGTGGCCTCGCCCACGGCGATGACCATGCCGTTCAGGTCCAGATAGAAGGTGCCTTCGCTGTCCACGAAGTTCTTGGTGACCGTGGAAGCGGAGTAGATGTCGTCATCGCCGCCAGTATAACCGAGGACGGCGGACACATCGTAAGAGGTGCCAGCCACGGTCATGGTCTCCTTTTCCTTCAGAGCCTCCAGCTTGCCGGTGACGGACTCAGCCTTCTGCACGTGCAGGTCGCCGCCGATCCAGGCAGCCAGGACATAGTCGTCCTTCTTCACGTCATCGAAGCCCACGACGTCCTTCTTGTCATCAGCGGTCAGGCCGGTGACAGCAGAACCAGCGTTTACGGTGATGGAGCCGTCGCTCTTGGTGGAGTAGGAAGTGACCTTACCGAACGCCAGCTTCGTCAGCAGGATGTAATCCACATCGCCGTCATCGTCGTTGTCGATCAGGACCTTCTCCACGCCGCGGTTAACGTGGGTGTCATCCTTCAGAGCGCCGATGCTCTTGCGGGTGGCGTCGTCCAGCTTGCCCCACTCAGTGGCATTGGCATAGTTGCTGACGACCTTAGTGGAGGACACGATGTCCAGATCGTTGTCGTCGGCCAGCTTGGTGACGTCCTTGTTGCCAGCGGAGACGGCGATCTTGTTGTCCTCAGACAGGACAGCGGAGCCCAGGACGGTAGCCTTGGAGGTGTTGCCGGAGTCGTTCTTGACGTACAGGGTGATGGACTTGCCCAGCTCGTCCTGACCAGTGGTCACGGAGTAAGTGCCGGTCTTGAAGACGTTCTGATCCTCGTCGGAACCATAGTTGGTGACCTCGACGCGGGTCTTGCCGTCATCCATAGAGGAGCCCTTGGCATCGGAAGAGTTCAGGTTGGCGAACTCGTTGGCGACGACCACGCCCTCGACCTTGATGGCGTTGAACTTGTCCTCCAGCATGGTCTTGCCGGTCTTGTTCTGGACGGCCACGGAGGTGCCGTTGGCGTTGTAGGTCCAGCTGTAGGTGACGGTGTCGGC
>NZ_JAHLPP010000015.1 GCF_018917965.1 Pseudoflavonifractor sp. MSJ-37
GCCGACACCGTCACCTACAGCTGGACCTACAACGCCAACGGCACCTCCGTGGCCGTCCAGAACAAGACCGGCAAGACCATGCTGGAGGACAAGTTCAACGCCATCAAGGTCGAGGGCGTCGTCACCGCCAACGAGTTCGCCGACCTGACCTCCACTGCTGAGAAGGGTTCTTCCAAGGATGACGGCAAGACCTACATCAGCGTCACCAATTATGGCGATGATGAGGACCAGAAGGTCTTCAAGTCCGGCACTTACTCCGTGACCACTGGCAAGGACGAGCTGGGCAAGTCCATCACCCTGTACGTCAAGAACGACTCCGGCAACAGCTCCAAGGCCACCGTCCTGGGCTCTGCTGTCATGAGTGAGGACAACAAGGTCGCCACCATCGCCACCAACAAGGATGTCGAGGATCTGGCTGACGACAACGATCTGGACATCGTGTCCTCCACTCTGGTCGTCGACAACTACGGCAAGGCCAAGAAGTGGGGCGACCTGTCCACTTCTGACAAGATCACTCTGGGCGCCAAGAAGGACAGCTCCAACCCCAACCGCGGCATCACCAAGACCCTGATCGACAACGATGACGACGGCGATGTGGATTACATCCTGCTGGAGAAGCTGGCGTTCGGCCAGGTCTCCAAGAAGTCCGAGAAGGACGACGGTTCCATCACTGTCGATGCCGGTTCCGTCAAGGGCCTGAGCGCCGACAAGAAGAAGGACGTCGTGGGCTTCGACGACGTGAAGGAGGACGACTATGTCCTGGCTGCCTGGATCGGCGGCGACCTGCACGTGCAGAAGGCTGAGTCCGTCTCTGGTACTCTGGACGCTTACAAGTCCGCTGAGACCGTCACCGTGTCCGGTACCAAGTACGATATGTCCAACGTGGTCGGCTACAAGGGCGGCGATGATGACATCGTGCCTGCGAACGCAATTGACAAGGACTATCTGGATAAGGACGCTGTCTTCTATCTGGATCAGAACGGTCTGGTCGTGGCCATGGGCGAGGCTGAGGCCGACTCCGGCAACTATGCTTACGTCTGGGCTTCCGACGTGACCGGCTCCGGCGTGGACAGTGACCGCGTGAAGGTCACCCTGCAGGACGGCACCACCGGCACCTACACTCTGGCCAGCGGCAGCGTGAAGCCCAATGTCACCACCACCATTACCAAGACGACGGATAATGATCAGGCTGGCGACCGTGTGTACGCTTACTCCATCAACAGCAAGAAGGAGATCAAGCTGACCAACGCGAAGCAGGGCACCGCTTCTGCCACTACTACCGATTTCGATAAGAACAAGACCGCCATCAGCGGCCTGTCTCTCGCCAGTGGTAAGAACCAGACCAAGTACGCCACCTCCAACACCGCTTTCTTCTATGTCTCCGTGAAGGGGAATAAGATCGACGATGTGGACGTGTACACCGGCTACACCAAGGCTCCCAGCGTGGACAGCGTCTATGCTGAGGCCGCTTACAACGCCGGTGGCAAGATGGCGGCTGTGGCCTTCACCGGCACTAAGATCACCAGCAAGGACGTGGCTGACTTCCTGTATGTCACCAAGGTCCTGGATTCCACCACGGACTACACCAACGTGAAGGCCATCCTGGCCGGCACCAACGAGGTCGTGGATCTCAAGGTGGACATCGATGACACCGTGGAGAAGAACACTCTGTACCTGTACTCTGTGGACAAGGACGGCGTGTATACTCTGACTGCGGCCAAGACCGCGACCAGCAACTATACCACCGACAAGGCGGTCAACATCTCCAGCACCACCGTTGCCACCGATAGCGACGAGTACAAGCTGACCGACAAGACCGTGTGGGTCGAGCAGGACAAGGACGGCGATTACGATTCCGTGTCCCTCGGCAAGCTGCCCAGCAACGACAGCAAGGGCGAAGTGACCACGATCCTGTACAACAGCGATAAGGAGATCCTGGCCATCGTGTCTAAGGATTCCGGTACTTCCTCCTCCGGCGGTTCCACCCCCACTGGCACTACCGTGACCGATGTTGTCGTGGATGCCAGCACGAAGACCATCAAGATCACCTATACTGGCGATGAGCCCTCTGAGTCCGTCCTGAAGGACACTATCAAGAACAATGTTCTGGGTCAGAATGACTCCGCCAAGGCCGTCGAGGTGACCGGGGTCAATACGACTGACAAGACTGCCACTCTGAAGATCACCAAGAACAATGGTGGTGTCGTTTCCGAGACTTGGAACTACACCGTCACTAAGAAGGCTTGATCAGCTTCAATAGGCAGTAAGATCTCTGTTGAACTGACCTAGCAAAACAGCCCGTCCCCCGGACCAAACGTCTGGGGGACGGGCTTGTTTTTGGCTGGACCACATAGACCGCAAAACAGAACGCCAGCCGCCCTGGATCGGGGAAAGCTGGCGTTTTCATTGGCTTTTGGGGGCGGATACTGATCCAGTTCTGTCTGTTGATCGTCAGCATCATCGACTTGGTCTACCAGATCATGAAACGCAAGAAGTGACCGCTCTGCCCTCAGAAAGCTAGCAATCACTTCTTAGCATAAAACCTGGGGGACGACCGTTTGTCGGTGTGCCCTCGTCTGCCCTTATTATACTCTAGCCGGGTCGGCGTGCCGACTGGCGGGGCTGGAGCCGGGAGCGGGCCGTATGGCCCGCTCCTTTGGCGTGTCAGAGGACGATCACGCCGTAGTCATACACCGCCATCTCGTCCTCGCCGTCGCCCAGCGCACCGGTGAGGACCACTTGCCAGTCTCCGGCCTCCACGGGGCGGTCCAGCGTGAAGGACTGCTCCGTGCAGGCGTTCCGGCCCATCAGCTCCATGGCGGGACGGCTCTCCCCGGCGGCCATGGGATGGTCCTCCCCGCCGGAGCGGAGCGTCAGGCCCACGGCGCCGCCCCTATGCCGGACCCAGGCCCGGGCGCTCTGTCCCGCCGGGAGGGCGAGGGGGCTGGCGGTCA
>NZ_JAHLPP010000016.1 GCF_018917965.1 Pseudoflavonifractor sp. MSJ-37
TTCTGATGAAAGCGATCGTATGTGTGAAGCAGGTCCCGGATACCTCCGGCAAGGTGGCCGTGAAGGCGGACGGGACCATGGATCGTGCGTCTATGGCCACGATCACCAACCCGGATGATATGAACGCCATCGAGGCGGCCCTGCGTCTGAAGGACGCCACGGGCTGCGAGGTGACGGTGGTCTCCATGGGCCCCCCGCCCGCGGAGGGGATGCTGCGGGAGCTGCTGGCCATGGGCGCGGACAAGGCCGTGCTGGTGTCCGGCCGTGAGTTCGGCGGCAGCGATACCTACGCCACGTCCCAGATCCTGGCGGCGGCGGTGAAGAAGATCGGCGTGGACGACGAGACCGTGATCTTCTGCGGCCGTCAGGCCATCGACGGTGACACCGCGCAGGTGGGCCCCCAGATCGCGGAGAAGCTGCACCTGCCCCAGGTGACCTACGTCTCCGAGATCGAGGCCACCGGCAAGAGCCTGACCGTGAAGCGTGCGCTGGAGGACGGCTACATGAGCATCCAGGTGCAGATGCCCTGCCTGCTGACCTGCATCAAGGAGCTGAACGAGCCCCGGTACATGAGCGTGGGCGGGATCATGGACGCCTACGCCAAGCCCTATGAGGTGTACGACTTCAACACCCTGAAGGACGACCCCCTGATCGATCTGGACACCATCGGCCTGAAGGGCTCCCCCACCAACGTGTACAAGTCCTTCTCTCCCCCGGTGAAGGGCGCCGGCCTGATGCTGGAGGGCTCTGACAAGGGCACCTGCGACAAGCTGGCGGCGCTTCTGGACGAGAAGCACCTGATCTGATCGAAAGGAGACCGACGAAATGGCTTTTGATAGTAAAGACACCGGCGCCTTCAAGGGCGTCTGGGTATTCTGTGAGCAGCGCGAAGGCAAGCTGATGAACACCGACTTCGAGCTGATCAGTGAGGGCCGGAAGCTGGCCGACGATCTGGGCGTGGAGCTGTGCGGCGTCCTGCTGGGCCACGGCGTGGAGGGCCTGGCCAAGGAGCTGGGCGGCTACGGCGCGGACAAGGTCTATGTCTGCGACCACGAGCTTCTGGAGACCTACACCACCGACGGCTACGCCAAGGTGATCTGCGACTTGGTGGAGGAGAAGAAGCCCGAGATCTTCCTGATCGGCGCCACCAACATCGGCCGGGATCTGGGCCCCCGGTGCGCCGCCCGTCTGCACACCGGCCTGACCGCCGACTGCACCCACCTGGACGTGGATGTGGAGAAGTACAAGGCCTTCCTCAAGACCACCTCTACCATCGACGTGGACAACACCAAGTTCGAGGAGAACACCAACCTGAAGATGACCCGTCCGGCCTTCGGCGGCCATCTGATGGCCACCATCATCTGCCCCCGGTTCCGTCCCCAGATGTCCACCGTGCGCCCCGGCGTCATGAAGAAGGCCCCCTTCGACCAGGCCAAGGCCGACAAGGTGGTCGTGGAGAAGCCCGCCGTGGCCCTGTCCAAGGACGACATCAAGGTGGAGGTCCTGGAGGTCAAGAAGGCCGCCAAGAAGCTGGTGGACCTGATCGGCGCTGACGTGGTGGTCTCTGTGGGCCGCGGCATCAGCTCCGACGTGGAGAAGGGCCTGGCCCTGGCCAACGAGCTGGCCGAGGTCCTGGGCGGCGTCGTGGGCGCCTCCCGCGCCGTCGTCGATGCGGGCTGGATCTCCGCCGACCATCAGGTGGGCCAGACCGGCAAGACCGTGCATCCCAAGATCTATGTGGCCCTGGGCATCTCCGGCGCCATCCAGCACAAGGCCGGCATGCAGGACTCCGAGTGCATCATCGCCGTGAACAAGAACGAGTCCGCCCCCATCTTCGAGGTGGCCTCCTACGGCATCGCGGGCGACCTGTTCAAGGTCACCCCCATGCTCATCGACTCCATCAAGGCCATCAAGGCTGGCAA
>NZ_JAHLPP010000017.1 GCF_018917965.1 Pseudoflavonifractor sp. MSJ-37
ATCTGAACTATCACCTCTACAACCTGCTCCTGCAAAACGACTACGAGGGCAAGTACACCGGCTTCAAACGGGCCATGCTCTTCGACGGCTTCCGGGATGGGAGCGGCATCCAGTCCAAGAGCGGGTTCCTGCGGTCCGGCGGACGGCTGGTGCTGGGCCGGACGCCTGCCCAGACCGATATCGATCTGGGCAGGGGCGGCGGCGGGAGCACCACCTCCTCCACCTCCACCCAGCTCGTCACGGCCACGGGCTACGGCGTCATCAAGAGCTTCCTCTACTATCTGTACCCTCTGGGCTCCGACCATGATCTGACGGTCCGGTGGAGCCTGTCCGTCAACGACGAGGTGCGGGAGAGCGGCACCAGCACCCCCACCTGGCCCTCCTCCGCCGGAGACAGCCGGACGATCTACTGCAATGGCGTGGACGTGGTCCCCGGCGACCGCTGCCGGATGTCTATAGAGGTGACGGCCAGCGGTGCCCAGCTCTACCGGGACGACCGCAACAACGGTCTGGGCGGCACCTTCCGGATCGACGGCCGGACCGCCGCATCTGGTGTCATGACCGCCAGCCCCCTCGCCCTCCCGGCGGGACAGAGCGCCCGGGCCTGGGTCCGGCATAGGGGCGGCGCCGTGGGCCTGACGCTCCGCTCCGGCGGGGAGGACCATCCCATGGCCGCC
>NZ_JAHLPP010000018.1 GCF_018917965.1 Pseudoflavonifractor sp. MSJ-37
ATACAGCGGAACGCTGCGCCTGCGGGATACGGTGGCCCTGGCCGGGAGAGAAAAGCTGAAAATCACAGAGATGCGTATTCCATCCAAAGGGGAAATTGTTCGGACAGACACCGCTTATCCGGGTGAAATTGTTATCCTTCCCAGCGACAGCGTGAGGTTAAACGATGTATTAGGGGACCCAACCCGGCTCCCTCGTAAAAGGTGGCGTGAGGACCCCCTCCCCATGCTGCGGACGTCGATTGCGCCGAAAACGGCAGCGCAAAGAGAACGGCTGCTGGACGCTCTTACGCAACTTGCGGATACTGACCCGCTTTTGCGCTGCGAGGTGGATTCCATCACCCATGAGATCATTCTTTCTTTTTTGGGCCGGGTGCAGTTGGAGGTTGTTTCCGCTTTGCTGTCGGAAAAATACAAGCTTGAAACAGTGGTAAAGGAACCCACCGTCATTTATATGGAGCGGCCGCTCAAAGCAGCCAGCCACACCATCCATATCGAGGTGCCGCCCAACCCGTTTTGGGCATCCATCGGACTGTCTGTTACACCACTCCCGCTTGGCTCCGGTGTACAATACGAGAGCCGGGTTTCGCTGGGATACTTGAACCAGAGTTTTCAAAACGCTGTCAGGGATGGTATCCGTTACGGGCTGGAGCAGGGCTTGTTCGGCTGG